>CBDCLC010000003.1:0-819891 GCA_965218595.1 Acidobacteriaceae bacterium
CAGGCCGGTTCAGCAGGCCTGTTCAGCAAGCCGGCTCAGCGGATGCCACACTGTTCCACTTCCAGGAGTTGCGCACGATGTTTCAGGTTCGAATGACAGATGCTGAGTTCGCCCGGCGAGCCAGCGAGATCCAGCAGAAGTACGGTCTGACCCTGACCGACCCGGCCGGGCAGGTGACAACCGACGGCGTCACCGCGGGGTACACCCACCACGGCGGCGTCCTGACGGTGCACATCGTGGACAAACCCTATTTCATCACGACCGAGTACTGCGAGCAGAAGCTCGAAGAGTGGTTTGCCAGCAGCTGAAGCTGATCTACCCCTTCTTTGACTATCAGGCTCGGAGCGGAATCTGCGCTCCTTTGCCCTGGGTCTGCGGCCGTGACCCGGCGGTATACTGTAGATTCGCGCTCGCACCCGCTGCGAGCCTTCCCCCATGTCCCTCCTGTGGCTTCGAGTTGCCGTTCTGCTGTACAGCATCGCCGCCCTGGCGGTGCTTCCGGCTGCGCTCTACGACCGGCCCCGGTGGAGGCACCTGGCCATCCCTGCAGCCATCGCGGGCCTCCTGTTCCACTTTGTCTCCATCTCGGAGACGCTGTATGCCGCGCACCACTACCTCCCGGTCGAACGGCATGAGTCGCTCTCGGCCTTTGCTCTGCTTCTGGTGGCGGCCTTTCTCGTGGTTTATCTTCGCTACCGAACCGTTGCGGTTGGCATCTTTCTTCTGCCGATCGCGGTGCTGCTGATGCTGGAGCCTGCGTTTCACCCTGGCCATGAGACCGTCGCCGTGAACCATTCGGGGTGGATCTTTCTCCATATCCTGCTTCTGCTGGCGGCCTATGCGGCCCTTCTGCTGTCGCTGTTCACAAGTGTGCTGTACCTGCTGCAGGAGCGGCGTCTGAAGCACAAGCAGCCTGCGCTGCGCGCGTTGCCGCCGCTCGAGACCACCGACAGCATCGCCCTGCGCGCGCTTCTCGTGGGTCTGCCCTGCATGACCGGAGGTCTGCTGATCGGTGCCGCGCTGGCCGAGATCACCGTCGGTCCGGCTTACTTTTTCGACCCCAAGGTCCTGCTCTCGATCGCCATGTGGATCGCGTACATCGGCATGATCTACATCCGGCGTCACTCCGGTCTGCGCGGCCGCCGGGCGGTGTATCTGTCCGGTTTTGTCTTTCTCGTCGTCCTCGCAGTCTGGTCGGCCAATCAACTCTCGGCCGTTCACCGGTTCACCGCCCCATGACACTTATCGGCAGCCCGAGCGAGAACTTGAGCCCGGAGGCGATGGCCGGGGCGGCACGCCCGACGATCCTTCTGATCGGGGTCAATCACACCAGCGCGCCGCTCGATATTCGCGAACGGTTCGCCATCCCGTCCTCCCGGCTGGCGGAGGCGACCCGCACCCTGGTGCAGCAGCCCGGCATCTCCGAGGGTCTGATTCTGTCCACCTGCAACCGGGTGGAGCTGCTCACGACCATCGATTCGGTGGCGCCGGAGAGGCCCGGTGCAGCCATCAGCCCCGAGATCCTGACCTTTCTCCACGACTACTTCGCCGTTCCGCCCTCTGTCGTGCAGCCGCACCTGTATGAGTACCGCAATCGCGAGGCGGTCCGGCACCTGTTTCGCGTGGCCAGCTCGCTGGACTCGCAGGTGGTCGGGGAGGCACAGATCCTCGGGCAGGTGAAGCAGTCGTACACGGTGGCCCGCGAGGTGGGCGCACTTCGATCCACGCTCGACCCGCTGCTGCAGAGGGCGTTTTCCGTCGCCAAGCGGGTCCGCACGGAGACCGAGATCGGATCGTCGTCGGTCTCGGTCGCCTCCGTCGCGGTGGACCTGGCGAGAAAGATCTTCGGCACGCTGCGCGACAAGCAGGTGCTGCTGGTGGGCGCGGGAAAGATGTCGGAGCTGGCGGTGCGGCACCTGGTCCAGCAGGGAGCGAACTCGCTTCTGATCGCCAATCGCACGGAGGAGCGGGCGCGCGACATGGCCGGCCGGCTCGCCGGGCAGAGCTCGCGAACCTCGATCTCGACCACCGTTCTGCCCTTCGACCAGATCGAGGCCCAGGCGCATCGCGCCGACATCATCATCACCTCAACCGGCATCGGGGCCGCGAGCGGAGGCGCCGCCAAGGTGTTTACGCCGGCGCAGGCAAGGAGCTTTCTCGAGCGTCGCCGCAACCGGCCGATCTTCTTTATCGACATCGCCGTGCCCAGAGATGTGGATCCGGCGGTGAACGAGGTGGAGGGCTGCTTTGTCTACGACATCGACGACCTGCAGCAGGCCTCGTCGAGCAATCTCGCCCACCGTGGAAGAGAGGCCGCTGCCGCGGAGACCATCGTCGCCTCGGAGGTTGACCAGTACCAGCGGCGGCTCTCTGCGCAGCCCGGCATCGAGGCCATCAAGGTGCTGCAGAGCCATGCTGAGGCGCTCCGTCAGCAGGAGCTGGCCCGCTCCGCCGGCCGGCTCTCCGGTCTATCTCCCGAGCAGATGGCCGCCGTGGAGGCGCTCACCCGTTCCCTGACGGCAAAGCTGCTTCACCCGCAGTTGGCCGCCCTTCGAAGCGCCGGAAAGCCACCCGAAGGCGAGTAGAAGGCGTTCCGACGCGACCGTTGACCCTCTACGCCAGGGCGTTTCGAGCGATGATCGCCTTATAGAGCGCCGCACTCATCTTCGGGGTGCGCTTCTGGGTCTGGAAGTCCACATAGGTGATGCCGAATCGCTTGTCGTAGCCGTCGGCCCACTCGTAGTTATCCAGGAGGCTCCACAGGAAGTAGCCCTTGACAGGAACGCCCTCCGACGCCGCACGCTGCAGCTGGGTGAGGTAGTTTCGCAGGAACATGACCCGGTCGGAGTCCAGCACCTCGCCCTTGCTGTTGAGCACATCGGCCGACGAGCAGCCGTTCTCGGTGATATAGATCGCAGGGATCTTCCACAGGGTGCTCGCCAGTTTGGGCGACCAGTAGAGCCCCTCCGGGCCGACGGAGAGCCAGGGGCTGAACATGTGCGGGTAGGAGGCCGGCGGCGGCACGGGGGTGAAGCCGGCCCTGGAGCCGTCGGCCATCACAAAGGTGGGTTGATAGACGTTCAGGCCGACGAAGTCGAGCTTGCTGCCGATCGCCCTCATCTCGTCCGGAGTCGTCTTGGGCGCGGCACTTCCGAGGTTCTCGAGGTAAAGATCGGTGTACTTGCCGTCCAGGATCGCCGTCAGGAAGCGCGCGTTCATCTCGCGGTAGGCCGACTTCGCCGCCTCGATGTGCTCCGGGATTTCGAGCAGCGGCGTGGTGGCGACCGCATTGTCGGCCAGCCCCACACGTGTCCCAGGCTTCGCCTTGGCGCGAATGGCCTGGACGGCCAGACCGTGGCCCAGAACGGCGTTGTGCGCCACCTGCGCCAGACCCGCGCGGTCGAGCTTGAGCCCGGGCGCGTGCGTGCCGTTGCCGTAGCCGAGGTCGACAAAGGTGCTCAGCTCATTGACCGTCATGAACTGCTTCACGCGATCGGAGAGCTTGCCGGCGGTGTAGCCGCAGTAGTCGGCAAAGGCCTTTGCGGTCGCCTTGTTCTGCCATCCGCCCTTGTCTTCGAGCGCCTGCGGCAGGTCCCAGTGGTACAGCGTGCAGTAGGGCTGGATGTCGTTCTTCAGCAGCTCATCCACCAGGCTGTTGTAGAAGTCCAGACCCTTGGGGTTGGGTGCTCCCGTGCCCTGGGGAAAGACGCGCGGCCAGGCGACGGAAAAACGAAAGCCCTTTAGCCCGAGCTCCTTCATCAGCTGGATGTCCTGCTTGTAGCGGTGGTAAAAGTCGTCCGCGACGTCGCCGGTGTCGCCGTTGTGGGTCTTGCCGGGGGTGTGGGAGAAGGTATCCCAGATGGAGACACCGCGGCCGTCCTCGTGTACCGCGCCCTCGACCTGGTAGGAAGCCGTGGCCGATCCCCACAGGAAGCCCTCCGGGAAGCTGCGCTCCTTTGTGCCGTCGACCGTGTCGCCTGCCTGCCCGGCCGCAAAGCTCGCCCGTGGGAGCCCGGCCGTCGCCGCTGCCCCCGTAGCACCCATCAGTTTGGCGAAGCTCCGCCGCGAAATTCCTTTGCTCACTGCTCCCCCTTGCGAGTCGCCAGCGCATGACCGGTGTTGCGCGCCATGGACTCGCGGAAGTATATCGCCTGGGCCACACGACCGTATCTGCCTTTCGTTGCAGACCGTTCCCATCGGGCCTTTCGAGCTATTCTGCCGGGATGGACATCTGCTGTTCCACCTGCGGTGCCGCCATGACGTGCACGCCCGGGGACGGGTGCTGGTGTGCGGCTCTCCCGCCAGCGCTGCCGGTGCCGCCCGGGGGCGACGCTGCCGGGTGTCTCTGCCCGGCCTGCTTGTGGGCTCGCCTGCTTCACTTTGGCGCTTCGCCCGCCGCCACCGACCCGGATTGAACCGCATCCGCCGCCCTGCCGTATGCTGAATCACGACATGACCACCATCCGCATCGGCTCCCGCGGCTCCGATCTGGCGCTCTGGCAGGCCAACCACGTGGCCGGCCTGCTTCGCACGCACGGGCACACGGTTGAGATCCAGGTCATCCGCACCACCGGTGACCGAATGCAGCGGCCCGGCTTCGTTCCTCCGGAGAGCTTCGACGGTCTGCCGCTCGATTCGCGCGGCGTCTTTATCAAGGAGATCGAGGACGCGCTTGCCGGCGGTCAGATCGATGTCGCCGTGCACTCCCTCAAGGACCTTCCGACGGCGCTCGATCCGCGCTTCACGCTGGCGGCGGTGCCGAGCCGGGCCGACCCGCGCGATGTGTGGGTCTGCGAGCCGTACTGGGCTCTGCACACGCTGCCCATGTACGGCCGGGTGGGCACCACCAGCCCGCGCCGACGGGCGATGCTGCTGGCGCTCCGGCCAGATCTTGAGTTCGTGGAGATCCGCGGCAACATCGACACGCGGCTTCGCAAGCTGGAGGAGGGACAGTGCGACGCCCTGGTGCTGGCCGCTGCCGGGCTCGACCGCCTCGGCCGCACCGAGCACGTGCACTCCCGGTTCGACCCCACGGAGCTCTGCCCGGCGCCTGGGCAGGGGGCGCTGGGTCTCGAGACGCGGTCGCCCAATCACCCGCTCGACACCGACGACCCGGAGCGCGATCCGGCGATCCTGGCCGCCGTTCGGGCGCTCAGCTGTCCGGCAACCCTCTTTGCGGTTACAGCGGAGCGAGCGACACTGGCGGCGCTTGGCGGCGGCTGCATGCTTCCCGTCGGCTGCCTGTGCACGGTGGAGGCGGGAACGGCCCGCGTACACGCCCAGGTGGTTGCGCCGGATGGCGACGCCATGGCCGTCGCGGATGCGGTCGCGCCGGAGACGGTCGACCCACAGGAGCTGGGAAGAGAGGTGGCGCAGAGGCTCGTTGACCGGGGCGCCCTCCATCTGCTCGGCGCCTGACCAAACGCGAAGCTGCGCCAACAACGCACACCTCCATGTATCTCGTGAGAGGAGGCATCGGGCCGAGTTTCGGACCCGAGACCAGCTCAGCCGTTTGACACGGGCAGGGAGCGGGCGGCACTCTATTCGCGCGCACAACAATTCGCTTCCACCGATCAGAAACGGGTGTCTGTGGCCCGGTGCGGCACACACGGAGAGGGACACGTTTATGGCTCTGCTGCATCCGGACCGGCTCTTTCCCGCCGATTCCACAACCCGAGCGATTGCGGAGCGCCTGTACGAGACCGTGCGCGAGCTGCCCATCCTGAGCCCGCACGGGCACACGCAGGCCGGTTGGTTCGCCTGCGACGAGCCGTTTCCGGATCCGGCAAAGCTCCTGATCCAACCCGATCACTACGTCCACCGCATGCTTTACAGCCAGGGCATCTCGCTGGAGGCGCTCGAGATCGGAGTCGAGACCATTCGCGATCCGCGGGCGGTGTGGAGAATCTTTGCGGAGAACTACTTCCTGTTTCGCGGAACGCCCACCCGGCTCTGGCTGGACTTCGTCTTCGAGACACTGTTTGGTCTGACGGAGCGTCTCAATGCCGCGAACGCCGACCTCTACTTCGACCGCATCTCGGAGCAGCTCCAAACGCCTGCGTTTCGCCCGCGAGCTCTGTTTGACCGGTTTCGCATCGAGGTGCTCGCCACGACCGATTCGGCGCTGGACACGCTGGCCGATCACCGGGCGATTCGCGAGTCGGGCTGGGGCGGCCGCATCGTGCCCACCTTTCGTCCGGACGCGGCGGTCGATCCGGAGTTCGCCGGCTTCCGGACAAACCTTGCCAGGCTCGGCGAGATCACCGGCGACGACACCTCGACCTGGAAGGGATACCTGGCGGCTCTTCGCAAGCGCCGCGACTTCTTCAAACAGAACGGAGCCACGGCGACCGACCACGGTCACCCAACCGCCTGCACGGCGAACCTGGGCCCGCGGGAGGCAGAGGAGCTGTTTCTACGCGTGACCAGAGACGGCGCGACGGCCGCCGACGCAGAGCTCTTTCGGGCGCAGATGCTGACCGAGATGGCGCGCATGAGCCTGGACGACGGCCTGGTGATGCAGCTGCATCCGGGCAGCGCGCGTAACCACAACCGGCAGCTGTTTGAGCGGTATGGCCGCGACGTCGGCGCCGACATCCCCACGCCCACCGACTTCGTCAATGGCCTCAGGCCGCTGCTTGACGCGGTCGGCAACGAGCCGGAGTTTCGGCTGATCCTGTTTACGCTCGATGAGTCGACCTTTAGCCGGGAGCTGGCTCCGCTCGCCGGCCACTACCCCTGCCTGCGGCTCGGTCCGCCGTGGTGGTTCCACGACAGCCCGGAGGGCATGATGCGGTTTCGCGAGCTGGCGACCGAGACCGCCGGCTTCTACAACACCGTCGGCTTCAACGACGACACCCGTGCCTTTCTTTCCATTCCCGCGCGGCATGATGTGGCTCGCCGGATCGACTGCGCGTTTCTGGCGCGGCTGGTGGCGGAGCATCGTCTGGACGAGGACGAGGCGTTTGAACTCGCCCACGACCTCACCTCCACGCTGGTCCGTCGCGCCTACAGGCTGTGAAGGAGGTCTATCGTGGCCACTCCTGAAACTCGCGTCCTCCCTTCGGAGCCCGGCTTCGGCCTCGGCACGCGTATCGGCCGGGTGCGCTGGCGCATCTGCGCCATGCTGTTCTTTGCCACCTCGATCAACTACATGGACCGGCAGGTCATCGGCCTGTTGAAGCCGACCCTCGAGCACTCGATCGGCCTCACGGAGTCGGACTACGGCAACATCATCGCGGCCTTTCAGGTCGCCTATGCCGTCGGTCTGCTGGCCGCTGGCAGGCTGGTCGACCGGCTCGGATCGCGTCTGGGCTACTCCCTCATCATGGGCACGTGGAGCCTGGCCGCAATGGGGCACGCCCTCGCCCGCAGCGCCCTGGGCTTTGGCGTGGCGCGCTTCTTTCTCGGTCTGGGCGAGGCAGGCAACTTTCCGGCCGCCATCAAGACCGTCGCGGACTGGTTCCCTCAGCGGGAGCGGTCGCTGGCCACCGGCATCTTCAACTCCGGCGCCAACGTCGGAGCCATTCTGGCGCCGGCCATCGTTCCCTGGGTGACGCTGCGCTTCGGCTGGCCCGCCGCGTTTCTGGTCACGGGGCTCTTCAGTGCGCTCTGGATCGTCTGGTGGGCCATCCGGTATCGCCGGCCCAGGGAACATCCCACGCTCACCGGCGAGGAGTTGCGCTACATCTACCAGGAGTCCGCCGAGCAGATGGGACCCAGCGTTCCCTGGGCCAGGCTGCTGACCTTTCGGCAGACGTGGGGCATCGCGCTGGCGAAGTTTCTCACGGACCCGATCTGGTGGTTCTACCTGTTCTGGCTGCCGGGCTTTTTTGATGCGCGATTTCACCTCGGGCTCTCGCACCTCGGTTTGCCGCTCATCATCATCTACAACATGTCTGCCGTTGGCAGCATCGGCGGTGGTTGGTTGCCGTCGCTGTTTGAGCGCTTCGGCATGGTGACCACGCGCGCTCGCATGGCCGCCATGCTGTTCTGCGCCTGCTGCTCGCTGCCGATGCTGTTTGCCGCCAATCTGCGTTCGGAGTGGGCTGCGATTGCCCTGCTGGGCATCGCCGTCGGCGCGCACCAGGGCTGGTCGGCCAATCTTTACACCACCGTGTCGGACATCTTTCCTTCGAACTCGGTCGGCAGCGTCACCGGCATCGCGGGCATGGCAGGATCGGTCGGTGGTGTTCTGCTCTCGATCAGCGCCGGCTATATCCTGCAGGCGACCCACAGCTACCGGCCGCTTTTTATACTGGCAGGATCGGTCTACCTCCTTGCCTTCGTCGTTCTCCGGCTCTTTGCGCCCCATCTGAAGAAAGTACCCTTGGAGGTCTGACCGCCGCATGTCCCGCAGCTCGCATCCTCACCCTCTCTCGCTCGACGGCCGCGTTGCCGTCGTTGTCGGCGGCACCTCGGGCATTGGCCGCGCGATCGCGCTCGGCCTGGCTCAGGCAGGCGCCGATGTTGTCCCCACTGGCCGCCGCGAGGAGCAGGTCCACGAGGTGGCGGCCGCGATCGAGCAGATCGGCAGCCGGTCCATCCGCCAGACCGCCGATGTCGCCGACCGCCACGAGATCGAATCTCTTCTGGCGGCAGCTGTCGCGCAGCTCGGCAAGGTCGACATCCTCGTCAACTGCGCCGGCCGCATCAAGCGCTCGCCGACGCTGACCGTGCCGGAAGGGGAGTGGGAGGAGATCTTCGACACCAATCTGACCGGGGCCCTGCGCACCTGTCAGATCTTCGGCGCTCACATGCTTGAACGCGGTTACGGCCGCATCGTCAACATCGCCTCGCTCAACTCCTTTGTCGCGCTCAACGAGGTGGCGGCGTACGCCGCCAGCAAGGCGGCCATGGTCTCGCTCACGCGCTCGCTCGCGGTGGAGTGGTCCCGCCGCGGCGTCGTGGTGAACGCCATCGCGCCCGGCGTCTTTCCCACCGAGTTGAACGCCGCTCTGCTCGACGGCACCCCACGCGGGCAGGAGCTGCGCATGAGGACGCCCATGGGACGCTTCGGCCGGCCGGAAGAGCTGGTCGGCGCGGCCGTCTACCTCGCCTCCGAGGCGGCGTCCTACACCTCGGGACAGACCATCGTGGTCGATGGCGGATTTCTCGCCAGCGGCGTCAACCAGTGAACGCGGAGATCGATCGCATCATGAATTCTTCCTTGCAGCTCCCCCGATTTTCAGTTGGCGTTGGCGATCGCTTCGCTCGTGAAGCCGCCGCCCAGTTGCAGGCCTGCGTGCTTGCCCTCGATGCCGGCGTCACCGTCGCCCCGGTGTGGAACAAGTCCAATCGCGAGCACACCATCATCGGCTCTGAGCCGGCGGAGACCCGCGCCGCCGCCGATGCCGCCGTCGGGGAGCTCCACTGGACCGCACCGTACTTCGTCGATGCCGACCACATCCGTCTCGACACCTTTGAGCGCTTCGTCGCGCCCTCGGATTTCTTCACGATCGACGTCGCCGATCGCATCGGCCAGAGCTGTGGTGCCGGCGAGATCGCGGGCTTCGCCGACCGCCATCCGGAGCTGCTCGGCACCATCCACGTGCCCGGCATCGAGGAGCCCTTCGAGATGGATCGAGCGTCTTTGGAGCGCACCGCCGGGCAGTTCCTCGCCGCCGTTCAGCACGCCGGGACCATCTATCGTGCGATCGCCGCGCAGAAAGGCGAGGGCCACTTCGTCACGGAGATCTCGATGGACGAGACCAGTTCGCCCCAGACGCCGCCCGAGTTGCTGGTCATCCTGGCGGCGGTTGCCGATGAGCGCATCCCCATCCAGACCATCGCGCCGCGCTTCACCGGCCGTTTCAACAAGGGAGTGGACTACCAGGGCGACGTGGCACAGTTTGCCCGCGAGTTTCGTGAGGACATCCTGACGATCCGGTTCGCCGTGGATCGCTACGATCTGCCGGCGAATCTGAAGCTCAGCGTGCACTCGGGATCGGACAAGTTTTCGATCTACTCCGCCATCCATGCCGCCATCACCGACCTGGGCGCGGGCGTGCACGTCAAGACCGCCGGCACCACATGGCTCGAGGAGCTGATCGGCCTGGCGGAATCAGATGGGGACGGTCTCGACCTGGCTAAGGGCATCTATGCCGAGGCATACGCCCACATGGAAGAGCTCTCCGCGCCGTACGCCGAGGTCATTCAGATCGACCCAGCCCGGCTGCCCTCGCCTGCCGACCTGAACGCGTGGACCTCCGAGAAGTTTGTGCGCGCGCTTCGTCACGACGAAGCCGATCCGGCCTACAACGCCGATCTGCGACAGCTGCTC
This sequence comes from Acidobacteriaceae bacterium, assembly GCA_965218595.1. Classification (GTDB taxonomy): domain Bacteria; phylum Acidobacteriota; class Terriglobia; order Terriglobales; family Acidobacteriaceae; genus Edaphobacter. The sequence goes on from CBDCLC010000003.1 coordinate 10,283, forward strand.
CACATCGGGTTCAAGGTCGCCGCCAAACTCGGTCCGCGCTACACCGATGCGCTGATGAGGCATCGCGATGCGGTGGCCCGCAACGTCACAGAGAACCTCTTCGTCCGGCACATCCGCCCAATATTTCTCGGGCAGTAGAGGCCGATGTGCAAGCGGCTTCCCGGGCTCTTCGTCCTGGGAAGCCGCTTGCCTCGCTCACCGTGCCATCAGCGCGTCCGTCTGCGGCTGCATGGACGGCTTGTAGTTGATCCGCACCGTCTGGATCTCGTACGGCGTGACCGGCACCGTAACGTGGTCGCCCGAGACCGCGATCGGCGATCCTTCGGGCTTCTCCATTAGGTTGACGAGGGAGGCCCCGGTTGCGCCCGGTGGAACCGTCAAGGTAACGTTGCCGCCCTTGCCGGCCCACTCGTAAAAGCGCACGACCAGGCCATCGCCTGCTTCCGAGCGCTTGACCGCGGTGACAACAACGTTCTTGGCATCGGCACCAAAGAAGGAGTGTTCCGGCTTCATCTCCCCGGTGTGCGGCTCTACCTGCATGGCTGCCAGCTTGTAGTTGAAGTTGTATCCGCGCTCGACGGTGCCCGCATCCTTCCAGCTGCCCGCGTGCGGATACAGCACGTAGGTGAAGTGGTGCTCGCCCCGATCGGCATTGGGGTCCGGCCAAACGGGCGAGCGCAGCAGGGTCAGCCGCAGCAGATCGCCCACGGCGTCGTAGCCGTATTTGGTGTTGTTGATCAGCGAGAAGCCGTGCTGGCCGTCGCCAAGATCGGCCCAGCGCATCGCCGGCACCTCAAACTTCGCCTTCTCGAAGCTGTTGTTGCGCGTGGTTGGCCGGTCGATGGTGCCGTAGGGAATCTCGTATGTCGCCATCGGGCTCGACGCAGCCAGCGGGAAGGCGGCCTTGATCAGAACATGCGTCTCGTGCCAGTCGATGTCGTTGTTCACCTGCAGCTCGTCCGAGTGCGCATACAGCACCAGCTCCTGGGTGAACTTCGAGTTCTGCCACTGGCGCGTGATGCGCAGCACCGACCGCAGCGGCCCCTTTTCGGTCATCTCGATGGAGCTGACCTGATGCAGCAGCGTGGGCGGCACGTCGTAGGTGCCCGGGTCGATGTTCCAGGCGTCGTATTGCTTCGGTGTGTCTTTGTAGGCCTGCAGCTCGTTGCCGCAGCCCCCCTGCTTGATGCTCTCGAACTTCGACTCTTTGCTGTAGAGCGACGTGATGCAGCCGGTTGCGGGGTCGACGATCACCTTGAGCTTGCCGTTCTCGAGGGTGTTGCCAGAGCTCTGGAGATCGCTCTCGAAGGAGCGATGGCCCGGGACGACGTGCAGAACGCGGTAGCCCACCGACGGGATGTTATCGGCGCTGAGCAGCAGGTGAAAGCTGTGGGTGGTGCTGTCGTGCGAGAGCACCTGCGATGGCACCACCTTGCCGCCGTCGTCGAGCACCGTGACCTCATTCTCCGCAGCCGCCGGCATCTGCACGGCAACCTCGACCGTGCCGCCTCGACCCCACGCAAGCGGATTGAAGACGAGCACCGGAACGCCGCCCTTGACCTGGGTGTCGACGCGGGCAGCGACCGTCTTCAGAGCATTGGCCTTGACGACATCGGTCGCCCAGCGTACCTGGTCGTAGTCCTTCTGCGCCTCCTTGTAGATGATGCCGATCCCGGAGCCTGCCGCGAGGTCATGGAACTGGTTGAACAGCACGTGCTTCCACGCGTCGGTGATCTCGGTCGCAGGATAGGGGGCGCCATCCAGCCACGCCAGCGAGGCATACTTTTCGGCGTCGAGCACCTCCTCCTCGCTGTCGCGCATGTTGCGCTTGTGATTGGCCTGGGTGGTGAAGACACCGCGGTGGTACTCGAGGTAGAGCTCGTCCTTCCACGTTGGCACGCTGATCTGCCCGGCGGCAGGCTCGGGAAGTTTGGTGTCGCCCTTGGCCAGCGTCTCGTAGTTCCAGGTCGGCGAGTTTGCCATCACCTCGCCTTCCACCTTGGTGAAGAAGGGCTGCGCGGTTCCGAACTCCTCGTGCGCCATCACCTTTTTCGGCTCCATCCAGTCGAGTCCCTGGTCGAGCATGCCGCGCGTCGGCCCGCCGCCGTGGTCGCCCACGCCGTAGAGGTCCATCATTTCGGTCAAGCCTGGGGAGCGGTCACGCGCGACCACCAGGTCCTTTGAGAGCCGGATCGGATCCAGATTGTCGTTCGAGTAGTCGTGGGGGAAGTACGTGAGCACCTTGCTGCCGTCGGGCGACTCCCACCAGAACAGCTTCAGCGGCAGCTGGTTGGTGTCGTTCCACGTCATCTTCTGGGTCACGAAGTAGTCGATGCCGGAGCGCTTGTAGATCTGAGGCAGCTGCCAGTTGTAGCCGAAGGAGTCCGGGTTCCAGCCGATTCGTGTCGTCGTTCCGTAGAGCTTCTGAAAGGTCTCCTGCCCGACCAGGATCTGCCGCACCAGCGACTCGCCATCGGGCATATTCAGGTCCGGCTCAAGCCACATGCCGCCCACCAGCTCCCACCGGCCTTCGTTGACGCGCTGCTTGATCTGCTCGTTCAGCTGGGGGTACTTGTCGGCCATCCACTGGCTATACACCGCCGCAGACTGCGTGTAGGTGTAGGTCGGGTACTCGCTCATCAGCTGCACCGCGGTGCCGAAGGTGCGCTTGACGGTGTCGACCGTCTCGGTCCACGGCCACAGCCACGCGGCATCGATGTGCGAATTACCGGTCAGGTGAAAGTCTGCCTTCTGCAGCAGGGGGCGCAGCGGCTCGATCGTGGCCTTCGACTGCTTGAGCGAGGCGTCAAAGGCCTGCTGGTTGGCGTTGTCGAGTGCCTTGATGTCGACCTGGTTGATCGCCGTTGCCAGCCGTTTGCGATCCTCCTCCGAGGTGGGTGCAAGCGTCGGCACCAGATACCCTGCGCTCACCAGCTCCGTCCGCAGCTCCTCCGGATTAGGCCGGTCCGGCGAGAAAATGATCTTCATCTCCACGTGGTCGAAGCGCTTCACATCCACCGTGGGCAGCAGCTTGACGGCTACCAGGACCTTCTCGCCGGGCTTCGCGTGGTGGAACAGCTCCACGCCTTCCAGATCGTCGCCCAGCGCCACGCGCCGGCCATTGAAGTAGAGGATCTCGGGCATGGGACCGTTGGCGTAGGCGCGGAAGCGGAAGCCGATATCGGCGCCGCTCAGGTCGTAGCCGTGCAGCGTCTTCGGCACCTCGATGGTGCGGCGATACCAGACCGCCTCCTTTCCGGAGGTCGACTTTGCCTTGACCTCCGGCCAGCTGCTGTCATCGAGCGAGGGTGATTCGCCATGCGCGACATCGCCCTCATGGAAGCGCCAGGGTCCGTCCGGAAGTGTCTGCAGTGACTGGAGGCGGTCGAGCACCTGCTGCTCCGCAGGCGAAAGCGCAGCCTGAGATTTGGCAGCGTGCTGCGACTCAAATAGCTGAGCGTGGAGAGGCGTCAGGAGGGTGGCCGCGAGAACGAAGGCGGCAGGGCGCAGGAGATCGATGGGAAGGGGCAAGCTGTTTCCTCGGTTCGGCGGTATCGTTTCCAAGAACTCTCGATGTCCGACATCTTAGGCCCATTGGCCCACTTTGGAAAAGAGCCGTGGCCAGCCGGGCGTTCTCACCGCCTCCGGGGCTGGCGATCGGCGCCAGAGAATCTGCTTCTTTAGCTCCCCTACCGCATAGGCAGCGGCATCAGCAGACCGCCATCGCTGGGCAGCCGGTTGGCGCCGCGCGGCAGGCGCATAGGGGTCGCGGGGCCCAGGTCGCGGTCGAAGATCTCACCATAGTTGCCGACCGCCTGGACCGTTCGCAGCACCCACCCGTCATCGAGCCCCAGCGGCCTGCCGATCCCCGGAGTCGCCCCCAGCAGCCGCAGGACGGCGGGATCGCTGGCCGAGGATCGCATCGCCTGGGCGTTCGCCTTGGTCACTTGCGCGGCCTCAGCCTGGATCAGCGCTGCGTCCACCCATTGCACGATCGAGCTCCACTCCGGGTCGTCTCCCCGTGTTGCGCTTGCCAGAGGATCCTGCTCCAGCACGTCCGGCAGAATCTGGTAGTCGCGTCCCTTCGCCCGGAAGGCGATGCGTTCATAGGCGAGCTGGGTCGCGTCCGCCGTAATGGCGGCGCAGTTATCGGTCAGGTACGCGGCCTCCATCTCACCCTCCTCTTGAAATGGAAACGGCAGAAAGTGGATGTGCTCGCGCGCCATCCAGGCATTCAGGCGCAGCTCAATGTCGGTCTCGGTCAAGTAGCAGATCTTTTTGCCCTGGAGGTCGCGGGCGGAGTGCACCCCCATCGCCGTGTTGACCATCAGCGCCTGGTAGTCGTAGAGCATCACGGGGCCGAAACGGAAGCCGCCTTCGGCCTGGTTCGTCATGGTGGGCGAGGCGGTCGCCAGCAAATCGACCGCTCCGCTGGCGAGCGCCTTCAGCGAATCGGCTTCATCGGAGTAGGCCACGATGTTGAAGCGGGCGCCTGGACCGAGCACCGCAACCGCCACGGCCTTGCACAGGTCGACGTCAAACAGCGCGCGGTTCCCGTGGGCGTCCAGGTTGGAGTACTCGGGCTCTTCCCGGTTAAGTCCGCAGGTCAATGCGCCTGCCGTTTTGACCTTAGCCATTGTGTGGGAGGCCGCGGTTGCGCTACGCTGCGCGGCGATCGCAAAGCTCAGAATCACCGTCGCGAAGACAAGCCGGCGCAGAGACAGATTCATACAGGGTTGTCGCTTTCCTTTACCGCTGAAGCGTATCGCATCCTCGACAAAATAAAATGCGGCCGGAGGAGTAATTTGCTCCTCCGGCCGCGCAGGGCGATCTAGTATTTCCAGTTACCGGAAGCAGGGATGCCGGGGTTGATGTCCGGACGCGGGTTGAAGTCGGCCGGAACGGGGTTGGGCAGGGTCGCGTCGCTGGGTGCGATCTGCAGAACGCGGCAGCCACGGCCGCCGAAGTGCGGCAGCGCTGTGACCTCCACCTGGGGGATGGTGGCGTACTCGGGTGGCAGCATCTCCGCGCGCCCGGTCAGACGTGCGTTGTCAAACGCCGGCAGCATGTCGCCGACGCCCGGAACGCCCGAATCGGCGGGTCCCAGGTTGGGCTGGCCGAAGAGCTTCTCGCCCTTCTTGCGAGCCTTTGCCTCATCCGGCAGGTCGGCCAGCGGACGCAACTCAAAGAGCTCGTCGATGAACTTGATGATGGACGTGTGCTCCGTGCGCTGGTGCGCCACCTTGTGGACGACGCTGTAGGGTGAGATCACGATGGTCGGGATGCGCGGACCCTGGTCGAGCGGGTGGCCGAGCGCGTCAAAGTTGCGGATGTGCGGCTGCGTGTGGTCGTAGAGGCCATCGGTCTCGTCATAGGTGATGATGATGACGCTCTCCGGCCAGTAGGGGCTGTTGGCGATCGCGTTGACCTCGTCGGCCAGAAGAGCCTCGGAGATCTGGGCGTCGGAGTAGGCCGGGTGGTCGTCGTTGCCCTGGAAGTCGGCCCGTGTCGCGGGGTCCGGATCTTCCGGGACCAGCTTGTCCAGATTGCCATATCCGCCGCGCAGGTAAAACACGCCGCCCGCCTTGGGCAGCCCCTGGTTGCTGATGGTGGCGAAGAAGTCGCCCAGGCCGCGCAGGTGAGCCTTGGTCTCGGTCGGGTTATTGGCGATGTAGCCGAAGTACTGCGGAGCGTTGTGGTGCGCGATGTAGGTGGCGTTGGTCACCTTGCCCGCGGGGTCGGTCGATTCGTGGTCGTAGCCCTCCTGGAACCACGCCCAATTGATCGGCTTGCTGGCGTCGCCGGCGATCTTGGTCAGATCCTCCTGCACATCCGCCAGGTCCATCGCGGGGTTGTTATCGTCCGCGGTCACGTGAAAGACATCGCGGCCGAGAAAGGTCAGCGGCAGCGTGGCAAAGGTCAGGTTCGAGGCCGGATTGGTCGAGGGCGAGCTGCCCGCCTCGGTCGGCTGCCGCTGACCCGGAGGCGTGAACACGTCGAGCGCCGATCCCCAGAAGGGCTGAGGGTCCGCCACGACCGGCAGAACCGCGCCGGTGGTGGTGTAGTTGGCGCCGAGCTCCGGGTGCTTGACCCACTGCGTCTCACCCGACTGCCCGGCGATCATCGCAATCGCGTTGGGCGTCGACGGCCCGATCACCGTGCCGTAGAAGTTGTCAAACAGGGTGAAGCGGTCCGCGTAGTTCCACAGGAAGGGAACCGTGTCGCAGTCCACGTGCGACATCACCAGCTCACCGAACTGCGCGCGCTCGAGCGACGGCGTGCTCGTTGGCTTGCCCGTGCTGTCGAGCGTCACACCCTCCTCCACCAGCGAGTATCGATCGTTGCGCGCGGTAAAGCTCGCGTCGAAGTCCAGCTTGGTATCGAGCGGGACGTGACCGTGATTGACCGACGCGGTATCCGCCGGGTAGAGCGGCACGGTCTTGCCGTTTGCATCGACGATCGCGGTGGGAATCTTGAAAGGGTGAATCGTCGTCAGCTTGCCGGTCGTGTCCACAAACGGCTGATTGAAGCCTGGCGTCTTGTCCGGCGACTGCGAGTACAGGTTGTGGGCCCCTGGATAGCTGCCGAAGTAGAAGTCAAAGGAGCGGTTCTCCTGAAACAGAACAAAGACGTACTTGATCTTTCTGCGGATCAGATTCAGCTTCTGCGCGTGCGTCAGATAGGGCGTGTCCTCGACACGGACCATGCGCCGAGTGACCGCCGCGCTCGACGGCGGCGAGGCCGTCATCTGGGTGTCATCCGCAGCGCTCTGTTGCGCAGAAAGCTGCCACGGCTGCAGGGAAAAGCTGAGCAGGGTCAGGGCGGCTGTGCCGGCCTTGCCGAAACGGCTGTGCTTCATAGAACTTCCTCCAAACGACACCAGGGTTCACGGACGAGATCTGAGGCAAACTCGCAGGGAGCGAGCCGCGCGGACGGCGCTTGCATAAGGCGAGAACACAAGAGAGATAGCAGAGCTGGCCGAGCGCGAAAGGCAACAGAAGATGAATTGTCTGTGACAATGCGGAGTGCGGGTGGGACGGCTCCGGCCTGGCGAGCGGTTAACACGAGCGGGTGCGCCGAAGCAACCCCGGACATCCCGGTTCAGGCGGAGACGGGCTCCGCACGCTCGCCCGCCGGCAGCTCGGTCGCCGCCGCCGCCGACGGCAGGCGAAGAACGGGAGCCAGCCACTGGCCGGTGTGGCTACTCGGAGTGGCTGCGATCTGCTCCGGTGTGCCCGCGGCGACGATCTCGCCACCGCCGGAGCCGCCCTCCGGGCCAAGGTCGACGACCCAGTCGGCCGACTTGATGACGTCCAGGTTGTGCTCGATCACCAGAAGCGAGCCGCCACCTTCGATCAGCTTGTGAAACGCGGCCAGGAGCTTGGCGACGTCCTCGAAGTGAAGTCCGGTGGTCGGCTCATCGAGGATGTACAGGGTTCGACTGCGGGCGCGGGCCGCGGTCTCGTTTGCACCCGCGCGATGCGTCACCGAGCGCGCGGTGGCAAGATGCGATGCCAGCTTGACCCGCTGAGCCTCGCCACCTGAGAGCGTGGTCGCGGACTGCCCGAGCCTCACATACCCCAGACCGACCTCGTCGAGCACGGCGAGCCTGTCGACGATCTTGGGATGTCCGGCAAAGTAGACCAGCGCCTCCTTGACGGTCATGCCAAGCACGTCGTGGATGTTTCGGTTTTTGTACCGGATCTCGAGGATCTGCTGTTTGTAGCGGGTGCCGTTGCACTCCTCGCAGGGCAGCTCGATGTCGGCGAGAAACTGCATCTCGACGGTCACCGTTCCGTCCCCCTCGCACACATCGCAGCGGCCGCCGGGAACGTTGAACGAGAACATGCCGGCAGTGAAGCCCTTGCGCTTGGCATCCGGCTGCGCGGCAAACAGCGCGCGGATCTCGTCAAACGCCTTGATGTACGTGACCGGGTTCGACCGCGGGGTTCGGCCGATGGGCGACTGATCCACCAGCACGACCTCGTTCAGGTGCTGCGCTCCGGCGAGCTCGCGGTAAAGGCCGGCGGGCTCGGCGGCAGAACCCTCCATCTGCCCGAGCGCCTGCAGGAGGGCGCGGTGGAGCACCTGGTGCACCAGCGTGGACTTGCCGGAGCCCGAAACTCCGGTGACACAACAGAGCAGCCCCAGGGGAACGGCGAGATCGACGCCACGGAGGTTGTGGACGCGCGCGCCCGTGAGGCGCAGCCACTCACGGCCGGGCTCGCGGCGATGGCGCGGCACCGGGATGGTGGATCGGCCGGAAAGGTATCGGCCGGTGATGGAGTGGGGGTCAGCGGCGACCTCGAGCACCGTGCCCGAAGCGAGCAGCTTGCCGCCGAGCTCGCCGGCTCCCGGACCAAGATCGATCAGGCGATCCGCGGCGCGCAGCACATCCGGGTCGTGCTCGACGACCAGGATCGTGTTTCCCAGATCGCGCAGGTCTTCCATGATGCGGATCAGCTTCGCGGTGTCGCGGGTATGGAGCCCGATCGAAGGCTCGTCGAGCACATAAAGCGCGCCGACCAGGCGCGAGCCGAGCGAGGTGGCGAGCTGGATGCGCTGCGACTCGCCGCCGGACAGGGTCGAGGCGAGCCGGTCGAGGGTGAGGTAGTCGAGGCCGACCTCGTGAAGAAACCGGATGCGCTGGCGAACCTCTTCGAGTATTTTGCCGGCAACCTCGGTCTGGGCAGGGGAGAGCTCGAGCCGGTCGAAGAACTCTGACGCGGCAGTGATGGTGAGCGCCGACGCTTCGCAGATATTTTTGCCGGCCAGCAGGACGGCGCGGGCCTCGGCGCGGAGACGCTGGCCGCGGCAGTCCGGGCAGGTGGCATAGCCGCGGAACTTCGACAGAAACACACGGACATGGAGCTTGTACTTCTTGCGGTCGAGCTCGGCGAAGAAGCCGCGGATACCAGGGAAGCTGCCCTGACCTTCGTAGATCAGGGTCTGCTGCCCTTCGGGGAGGTCGTACCAGGGCGTGTCGAACGGGATGCCGGCCTGCTTGCAGAAGCGTTTCAGCTCGCCATGCATGGGGCGGTACTTGCCCGTGGCCCAGGGCGCGATGGCATCGTTCTCGAGCGACCTGGATCGATCGGGGAGGATGAGGTTGGGGTCGAAGTCGATGGTGTTGCCGAAGCCCTGGCAACGCGGGCAGGCGCCGTACGGGTTGTTGAAGGAGAACAGCCGCGGCTCAGGCTCGCGGTAGGCGCGATGGCAGGTAGAGCACTCAAAGGCCGCGGAGAAGCGCATCTCGACGGGGGCCGTTTCCTCCCGGGGAACGGTCAGGAAGCGAACCTCGCCGCCCTCGCGATATCCGGTCTCGATCGCATCGACCAGGCGCGAGCGCACCTCGGGCGAGAGCGCGAGACGGTCGATCAGGACAAAGATGGGCCGGGTGAAGTCGAGCTCCAGCAGCGACTCGGGGGTCGAGAACTCGACGATCGGGCCGAGGCCGCCGTCCGGCGCGGGCTGGTACAGGCGGTTGTAGCCGCGGCCACGCAGCTCGGCGAGGCGCGCTTTGAGGGAGTCGGCCGGGTCGGAGACAGGCGGCGGCGGCTCGGACTTGGACTTCCTGGCGGCCTTCTTTGCCGTCCTGGGTGCAGGGCTTGGCTCCCCGGCGGCGTCAGCCGGATCGGCGGTCGAGGCCACCTGCATCGGCTCGAGCTTCACCTCGGTGCGCTCGATGGGAAACAGCGCGTAAACACGAGTGGACTCCGGCAGCGCGAGGAGCGAGGTGACGATCTCGTCCACGGTATCGCGGCGGACGACGCCGCCGCAGTGGAGGCAGGTGACGGTGCCGCAGCGGGCGTAGAGCAGGCGGAGGTAGTCGTAGATCTCGGTAGCGGTGGCGACCGTCGAGCGCGGATTGCGGGTCTGGTTCTTCTGCTTGATGGCGATCGCCGGCGCGAGGCCGTCCATAGAGTCGACGTCGGGCTTCTCGATGCGCTCCAGAAACTGGCGCGCGTAGGCGGAGAGCGACTCGACGTAGCGGCGCTGGCCCTCGGCGTAGACGGTATCAAAGGCGAGCGAGCTCTTGCCCGAGCCGGAGACGCCCGAGATGACGGTCAGGGCGTTGTGCGGGATGTCGACGTCGATCCCCTTGAGGTTGTGGGTGCGCGCGCCGCGGATGGTGATCTGGTCGTTCATGGAGACAGTGGACAGGTGTCAGTTCTCGGTTGTTAGTGCGGCGGGTTGCGGTCGAAAGATCTCAACGATCAGCAGCCCGGCGCCGATGCAGATGCAGCTGTCGGCGACGTTAAAGTCGGGCCAGTGGTAGTGAACGATAAACACCTGCAGAAAGTCGATGACGTAGTGGTAGTGGATGCGATCCCACAGGTTGCCGAGCGCTCCGCCGAGGATGAGCGCAAGGGCGACCGAGGAAAGGGTGAGCGCGCGGCCGGCGCGCCACAGCAGCCCCAGAACGATCACCGCGGCGACGACGGAGAACGCGATCAGCAGGTTGCGCACGGTGGCCGGCGAGGCGGAGTCGGCAAAGGCCGAGAAGGCGGCGCCCGAGTTGAGCACGTGCGAGATGGCGAAGACGTGCGGGATGACCACGTGCTCCCGGCCCGAGGGCAGGTGGTGGACGACGTAGCGCTTGGTCGCCTGGTCGATCGCGACCACGGCGGCGGCAAGCAGAAAGAGCCAGGGACGGGCGTCGCGGGTGCGGGTCTCGGGGGCGACTAGGGTCGGTTGGGTGGACATGGTCAGGCGGTGGCTCTGGTGGGCTGGGGCGCAGGGTAGGGAGCGAAGCCGATAGCGCGGAGGGCACCGGCGCAGCGCAGGCAGACGGTGGGGTAGTCGGGGCTGTCGCCCACGTCCGGGACGTAGCGCCAGCAGCGCTCGCATTTGGGCTGCCGGGAACGCTGCACCTCGATGCTGGCGGCATCGTCTGAGCTACGAGGGGTCACAGCGAGGAGATCGACCTCCGAGACGTTGAAGAGTTCAGGAAGCGAGTCGACGTACGCGCTGAGCGATGCATCCGTTTCGAGGAGTGTGACCGTGGCTTCGAGTGATTTGCCGATGACCTTCTCCGCTCTCAGCTTCTCCAGCCTGGTAAGCACCTGTTCTCGAACCGCAAGCAACTGCTGCCAGTCGCCCCGGATTGCTGCCGTATTGCCCGGCACGATCTCCGCCACATCGGGAAACAGCGCCAGGTGAACACTGCTCTCGCGCCCTTCGACGTGCGGCAGCAGGGGCCAGACCTCCTCCGCGGTGAACGACAGGATGGGCGCGATCAGCCGGGTGAGCGCCTCCGCAATGCGCCAAAGGGCGGTCTGGGCGGAGCGGCGCGCCGGGGCGTCCGGGGCAAAGGTGTAGAGGCGGTCCTTGATGACGTCAAGGTAGAGCGCCGACAGGTCGGTGTTCACGAACTCGTTCAGCGCGTGGTAGGCGCGGTGGAACTCGAACTCGTCGTAGCTCTTGCGGATCTTGGCGTCGAGCTCGGCGGTGCGGGCCAGGATGTACTGGTCGAGCGGCTCCAGCCGGTCGAACGCTTCCGTCGTGAGCGGGCCGGTGCCGCCGATGGCGTCGGTCGCCGGGGTGAAGTCGTGGAGGTTGCCGAGCAGGAAGCGCAGCGTGTTGCGCAGCTTGCGGTAGTTGTCGGAGACGCGCTGCATCAGATTTTCGCTGGCGGCGACGTCCTCGCGGAAGTCGACCGAGGCGACCCACAGCCGGATGACCTCCGCCCCGAGGCGTTTCGCAACGTCAACCGGGTCGACGCCGTTGCCGAGCGACTTCGAAAAAGCCCGGCCCTGCTCGTCGAGCGTCCATCCGGAGGTCGCGACGGTCCGGTAGGGAGCGTGGCCGCGCACCGCGACCGAGGTCAGCAGGGAAGAGTGGAACCAGCCGCGGTGCTGGTCGCCGCCCTCCGTGTACAGGTCTGCCGGGATGTCGGTCGGCGGCCGGCGCAGCTCGGGTTCGACGTCGAGCACGGCGTTCCATGAGGCGCCGGACTCGAACCAGACGTCCAGGATGTCCATCTCCTTGCGGAACTCTGTCCCACCGCAGCTGTGGCAGGCGGTGCCCGCGGGCATCAGCTGTTCGGGGGTATGCGTGTACCAGGCGTCGGCCCCTTCACGGCCGAAGAGGTCTACGATGCTTTGGTTGACGGTGGCGTCGTTCAACGGCGTGTGGCAGCGCTCGCACAGGAAGACGGCGATGGGCACGCCCCAGATCCTCTGGCGGGAGATGCACCAGTCGGGACGGGTGGCGATCATGTTGGAGATGCGCTCCTCGCCCCAGGCCGGATCCCAGGTGACGCCCCGGATCTCATCGAGGGCGCGCTGGCGGAAGGTGAGGGGTGGGCCTGGGGGAACCCAGGTCTCAGAGTCGAGACCTGGGGCACCCGACGGGATCGTATCGTCGGGCGTTGGCGCGTCCCGGATCGCATCCCAGGTCTCAGAGTCGAGACCTGGGGCACCCGACGGGATCGAATCGTCGGGCGTCGGCGGCATGGGGGTCTCCATCGAGATAAACCACTGCTCGGTGGCGCGAAAGATGACAGGGTTGTGGCATCGCCAGCAGTGCGGGTAGGAGTGGTGGAGGTCAGCTTGGCCCATCAGCGCACCGCGCGACCGGACGAGGTCGATGATCACCGGGTTGGCCTCCGTGATGGTGAGGCCCTCGTAGCCGAGCTCGGGGGGTGCGTTGCGCAGGCGGCCGCCGGCATCGACATCGCAGAGCTGCGACAGGCCGTAGCGCGCGCCGGTGAGGAAGTCGTCCGCGCCGTGCGAGGGAGCGGTGTGGACCGCGCCCGTGCCCTGCTCGGTGGTGACGTAGTCGGCGTTGACGCCGAGGATCATGCGGTCCAGGAACGGATGCTCGAAGGTGGCGCGATCGAGCCGGCTGCCGGGGAAGCGCAGCACGACGTGAGATCGGATGTAGTCCTCCCACGTCTTAGAGTCGAGACGTGGGGCACCCAGCGTGGTGTTCTTGAGGACGGACTCAAGGAGCGCTTCGGCAACGACGTAAACGTTGCCGTCGGAGCCGAGCACGCCAACGTACTCGATATCAGGGTTGAAGGCGACCGCGAGGGAGGCAGGCAGAGTCCAGGGGGTGGTCGTCCAGATGATGGTGTAAACGTCCCGGTGGCCGGCAAGTCCGGGGGCGATCGCCGCCGGATCGCTGGTCAGGCGGTAGCGCACGTAGACCGAGGGCGAGGTGTGCATCTCGTACTCGACCTCCGCCTCGGCCAGCGCGGTACGGTCGTGGATGCACCAGTAGACCGGCTTCAGCCCCTTGTAGACGAAGCCGTTCTCGAAGAAGTCGAAGAAGGTCTCGGCGATGGCGGCCTCGTACTGGTGGGACATAGTCAGGTAGGGCCGGTTCCACCGGCCCAGCACGCCCAGCCGCTCGAACTGCGAGCGCTGGAGCTCGACATACTTGCTGGCGTACTCGCGGCAGGCCTCCCGGACGGCGAGAGGGTCCATCTCCAGCTTCTTGCGGCCGAGCTGCTCGTCGACCTTGATCTCGATCGGCAGGCCGTGGCAGTCCCACCCAGGCACGTAGGGTGCGTCGAAGCCGGCCATGGTCTTGGTCTTGACGACGAAGTCCTTGATGCACTTGTTCAGCGCGTGCCCGAGGTGGATGGCGCCGTTGGCGTAGGGCGGACCGTCGTGCAGGATGTACTTGGGGTAGTTCCCGGCGGCGGCTTTGGCGCGAATCTGGCCGTACAGGTCTTCCCGCTGCCAGGCCTCCACCCGGGCGGGCTCGTTCGCCGGCAGATTGGCCTTCATGGCGAAGGAGGTCTGCGGCAGGTTGAGCGTGGACTTCAGGGGCTTCGGGCCGGTCTCTGCCGGCTGTCGCGGTTCGGGAGCGTCCGTCATGGTTCCTCGAGGCTGCGGGGTTGGGCAGGTGCGAAACCTCGCCAATCTGCCAAACGTCTATTGTAAGGCGGTGCCATGCGCTCAAAGGGGAGCCACGGTGACTTCCACGCGCTCACTTTCGTCCAAACGGGTAAGCACACCCTTGCGAAAGTTTGTAGACTGGGTGCGGAGCCAGAGCGTCGAAGTCCGCACCGCACGAGACCAAACCGGCAGCAGACCGGGAGACGTACACAGAAGGACAGGGCGCGGGGAGGGGAAGATCTCCCGGCAAAGGCGCTCGCGGAGCAGACCAGCTATGGCAACACTGTTGACCCCACCGGAGATCGACCCACGCCAGGAGGCACCGCATCTGCGCGAGGGCAGCTCGCCCCACCTGGGAGAGCTGAAGGAAGAGAACGTCTTTACCTCCCTTTGGGAGAGCCTGCGCGACACCTTTTCGCCACGCAAGCTGCCGCCGCTCGAGCTTGAATCGCAGCCGATCGCGGTGGCCGACCCCATGCGTTTTCGGCGCGATCCGAAGTCGACGGCCATCGCGGTGGCGCTCCATGTGCTCGTCATCGGTCTGATTGCCTGGCTGTTGGCGGAACACGTCAAGCTGGCCCCGAAGCAGCAGGCGACCGTGACGCCGATCGATCTGCCCGTGCCACCGCCCAAGGCGCCCCCCAAGAAGCTCTCGATCGGTGGCGGCGGCGGCCAGCGCGGACCGACGCCGGTGACCAAGGGCACGCCGCCGAAGTTTGCCGAGCACCAGATCGTCCCGCCCAAGGCGCCTCCTCTGGAGCAGCCCAGGATCGCCATTGAGCCGACGATCGAGGTGCAGAAGGACGTCAAGATGGCCAGCAGCATCCCGCAGCTGGGCGTCGCCAACTCGCCCATCGTCGGCATGTCCATGGGCAACGGCAGCGGCACCGGCCTGGGTTCGGGCCGCGGATCAGGGCTGGGGCCTGGGTCGGGCGGAAACACCGGTGACGGTCCCAGGCAGATCGGCGGCGGCGTTTCCGCGCCGGTGCTGATCTATTCGGTCGAGCCGGAGTTCTCCGAGGAGGCGCGCAAGGCCAAGGTCGCCGGTAACGTCCTGGTGAATCTGTGGGTGGACCAGCACGGCAATCCCAGCCACGTCCATGTCATTCGCGGCGTGGGCATGGGGCTGGATGAGCAGGCCGTCAAGGCCGTCCGGCAGTACCGCTTCAAGCCGGCGATGGAGAATGGCAAGCCGGTGCTGGTGGAGCTGAACGTCGAGGTCAACTTCCAGATCTTCTAGCGAGTTCCTGATCCGGTCGGGCCGAAAGGTAGCGCGGGCCTTCAGCCGCAGTGGAAGTTGTCTGGGCAATCTGGGGTTTTGCCCAGGCTAAGGTAGCGCGGGCCTTCACCCCGCAGGGGCAAACCTGCAGACGTTGGGCGAAGCTTGAACTTGGCGAAGCTTGGAATGATGGATCAGTTCGTTCGTCGTCGTTCCCGCTTCAGGGCGAATCTTGCAGCGGACCAGCCCCGAACCGACAAAGGCCGAGCGCGAAGGCTCGCCCGGTGGGGCGGTCCTTCCGGCTGTGCGTCGTCTCAGGAGAGCGTAAGCACAGGCTCGGCGATGGCGGCAAAGGTAAGGTGTTCGGCGGGGTGTCCGGTGCGGTCGCGCCAGTCCAGAAACAGCCTGCCATAGCTGGCGGTGGAGCACTCCCCGGGGTTGACGCCCAGATGTTCAAGCATGCCGTCGATCCAGTGGGTCGGACCCTCGAGCTCGGCCCAGGTGCCGATCGGCGTCTCGTCGATCACCAGGTGAGAGCTCGTCCCATCCTCGTGCTCGAAGCGCCACTCCGTGCGGAACTTCTCGTAGACAAACACGGGCGTCAGACCCAGCTGCTTAAAGATCGAGGCCAGCGCGGTGCCGTCCTCGACCGCGGTCTCGGTCTCGATGCGGGTCTTGTAGTGTGAGTCGTCCGCGTCGGCCGGAGTCCGTTTGTGAGTCAGCGTGCAGAGCCCACCGTACTGCCGGATGCGGAGCAGCTGGTGACGCAGGCGCAGATCGCGGCCAGGCGTGTCGAACAGCGTGTTGTGCTCGAAGGTGCGCGGTGTTTTCAGCAGAAATCCGAACGCCGGAAGCCGTGCTTCCAGGTCGGCGATCGCCGGAACGGGGAACTTGAGCTCGATCTCAGCGCCTTGCATGCGGCTGAGTATACGGCCGGATGGGCTGTGCAACGCTAGAAGTAGGCACGTTCATGAACGCTCTCTACAAGACTCTGCGCACGAGCCGCCGTACCGACTCCGTCGTGGCACCGTACACCAGGTGCGAGACAAAGGGACTTACATACGACGATGCCGGGAAATCCTCTATTGGCTTGGAAAAGCCCAGTGCCGGCACCGCAGTGAGATCGCCGCCCAGGAACAGTGCTACGCCATAGGCAGTGCCAAAGCCGATACGGACGAGCGGGATGTACTCCGCCAGACCACCGTAAAGCCCACCCATGAGCGCCGCAAAGGTGTAATGGACGATGGGTCCACCCTCCGCACGCTGCGCATGCGTCAAATGCTTGCCGCCATCGACCTTGCTCGCAATCGCGTCGGCCGCCTTCATGGTGGCGTCCTCGCCGTCGCTGTTCGCTTTGACCTGCTGTTCTTGCTGGGGCGTTTCGATCTTTTTGCTGAGCGCGGCGCCCGGCCCGGTGCTCCACTGGTTCATCGCCCAGGCCGCCACCAGACCCCCGGCTACACCTGCAAGCACGCCCCGTACTGGATCTTTCGCTGCCATTGCATCACCTTCCGCTTGTTGTGTTCCCAACCAGAAGATGGATGCGCGCTGAGGCGATGAGGGAAGTACGACGGTGGCGAGCCAGGCCCACTCTTCGCCGTCATCTTGTCTCTCTATGACATGGAACTGACGGCGGAAGATGGTGCAGCCTACGTTGGTCCGTACTGCCTTCGTTCAAATGCCCCGGCGTAGCCAGAAAGAAGCCTCAGGAGCTCACCCTGCATCTACCATCACGCCCAAAAAGCGGGCGGGCCTGGAATCCGCCCACGTCTAGGATGAAACCATGAAAGAAAGGGAGACGGAGCGGCTGCCGGCAAACGAGGCCGGTGTTGCGCGGGCGGGGGAGCTGCTGCGGTCGGGCGGCACGGTCGCGCTGCCGACCGAGACGGTCTACGGACTGGGAGCGAATGCGCTCGATCCGCAGGCCGTCGCCAGGATCTTTGCCGCAAAGGAGCGGCCGGGGTGGGACCCGCTGATCGTCCATGTCGCGGACCGGGCGATGCTGGCGCAGGTCGCCCTGGAAGAGGGTCTCCGCGAAGACCGGGTGCAACGCCTGACCCAGGCCTTCTGGCCGGGGCCGCTGACCCTGTTGCTGCCGCGTTCCCCTGCCGTGCCGGACGCCGTGACCGCCGGCCGGTCCCGGGTGGGAGTGCGCATGCCCGCGCACCCGGTTGCGCTGGCTGTGCTGCGTGCCGCGGATGTGCCGGTGGCAGCGCCGAGCGCCAACCGCTTCGGCCGGACAAGCCCGACAACCGCCGGGCATGTGCTCGAAGACCTCGACGGCCGGATCGATGCGGTCGTCGACGGAGGGCCGACCGAGGTTGGCCTGGAGTCGACGGTGCTCGACCCCCTGGCATCGCCCATGTGCATCTACCGGCCGGGCGCCGTCACCGCGGACGACATACGGCGGGTGGCGGGGCCGGTCGAGCTGTTTGCTGCCGCGGGTGGAAGCGCAGGGGCGGCTCCAGAGAGCCTGCCTTCCCCGGGCATGGGGCTTCGGCACTACGCTCCGCGGGCTCGGCTTCTGCTGGTACGGGACGAGGTCGAGCTCCGGTCGGTCGTGGCTGGTCTGCCCTCGGCGCAACGCGTGGGGGTTCTCCTGCCGGCGGAGTGGCTCCCCGTCGAGAAAGCCGAGGTGTTCGGATGGGCCCCGTGGGGAGACGCGGCCGGTCTCGCGCGCCGTGTCTTTGCCGGTCTGCGAGAGCTGGACGCCCGCGGCGTCGATGTGATCGTCTGTCCGGTGCCCGCGGCGGACGGTCTTGGCGTCGCTATCCGGGATCGCCTGCGGAAGGCTGCCCGGCGGGACTGACCGGTCAGCCACCCAGCGAGGCAGCGAAGCTGTCGAGAGAGAGGTTGCGCAGAAGATTCCGCCGCATGCCGGTCCAAACGCCGTCCAGGTTGCGGGATGCCCGCTCGATCCAGTCGAAGGAGACGGTGTGGGCGATGCGCTCCAGCTCCGGACGGAGATCGGTGTTGCGGACGAGCTCGGGCGTCCCCGCCTGCAGCAGCAGCACATCCTCGAGCAGAAGCGCGAGCCCGTGCAGCATGGCGGCCGTCTTCTCCGCTCCTTCGGCGCCGGCGCGGTAGGTTTCGGTCATGCGAAACAGGGCGGAATGGTCGGGTTCGGCGACGGCGCCGCGCAGCAGAAGCATGGCGTCGGCGCGGGCCGCGGTGTAGCTCGGCAGATCGAAGGAGAGGGCGCGGCCGGCGGCGCCCTGGGCCAGGCGGGCGACCAGCGATCGCTGCGCAGGGAGGAGATCGGAGCGGCGATCGCGCAGAAGCATGTCCAGCTCCTCGATAGGCAGGGCACCGAGCCGCACAAGCGCGCAGCGCGACCGGATCGTCGGCAGCAGCTCGGCCGGGTTCTCCGCCAGCAGAATCAGGTGAACCGTCTCCGGCGGCTCTTCCAGGAGCTTCAGCAGCGAGTTCGCAGCCTCTTTCATCAGCGCGGAGGAGGTAAACAGAAAGACGCGACGCGGCGCTTCAGCCGGCTGACGGTGCGCCCGATGGATGACGGTGCGAACCTGACCCAGCTTGATGAGCAGCTGCGGCGGATCGGGAGGAACAATGAGCACATCAGGGTGCGGCTGGATGAGGACGCGGGTCTCCTTCTTGTCGGCGTCGCGCATCTCCTCCCGGGTGGCGACCGCCTCCGCCACACGTGCGGCGAGGTCGGCCGCACCCCGAATGCGGGTGCAGTTCGAGCAGACGCCGCAGAAGTCAGCCAGGGACTGGCCGTTCGACCACAGACTGCGCGGCTGGCGCTGGCACAGGAGCGCCATGGTCGCCATGAGCGCGAGCGTGTACTTGCCCGCTCCTCCAGGGCCGGCGAGGATCAGCGAGTGCGGCAGCCGGCCGGCGGCGATCGCCATCCGCAGCTGATCGACCGCCGGTCCGTTGCCGAGGAACTCGACAAAGGAGGCGGGGAGGGCGGCTGCGGGGGATGGGGTTGTGGTCGCCATTGCGCTTGTCTTGGCTGGCTGGCCCGGCACCCACACCAGCGAGGCCGCTGGCCCAGGCTTCAGGTCAGGATGGACTCAGTCGGTGGTCGCCCCGGCGTTCGGGTTGTCGGGGCCGGGCAGGTCCTCGTCCGGAACCGGGTAGCCGATGCGCAGGGCCGCATCGCGAAGCTCCGGCCAGGGACGATCGCTGCCGAGGTTGCGAGCGAGATCCACTGTTAACGGAACCGATTGCAAGATCTGCTCGATGGGAACGGCGTCCACCTGTCGGCCAGACCGGGTCTTCAGCCAGGTCTGAACCGACTCCGGGCTGCCATCCAGCAGATCCGGAAGCTCCGGCGCGGGACCGGAGCTCTGCCACACGGGCTGGTCGAGCGTGGAGGCCAGGACCGTGTCTGTGCCGTCCAGCGACAGGGTCGCCCCGTCGCGGGTAAACAGCATCGTCCACAGGGTGTCATCGTCCGGGCTCAGGGCCGCGGTCTGGGTCCGCTCCGCTTCGTCGTCCGTGTACTGAAGGAACGGCTTTGCCGGCGCCAGAACCAGGTCGAGCAGAGCGAGCGATCGGACGCGGTTGCGCAGTTGGAGGGAGTCGGGCAGCTGGTCGGGGGTCATCGGGGGTCTCCTGTGCTGTGATGCGGTGCTGTGATGCGGTGCAGGGATGCGCGATCGGCCGCTCAGCTGGTGACCGGCTCGCCAGTCGCGCCGAGCTCGCGCAGCAAAAAGGCGTAGTCGAAGGCGATCTCCTTCAGGTAGTCATACCGCCCGCTGGCGCCGCCATGACCGGCCTCCATGTTGATGTGCAGAAGCAGCGGCGTGTCGTCGCGCTTGAGCGTGCGCAGCCGGGCGACGTACTTGGCCGGCTCCCAGTACATCACCTGCGAGTCGTTCAGGCTGGTCTTCACCAGCATGGCTGGGTAGCTGCCCTCCCGCAGATTCTCGTACGGGGAGTAGGAGAGCATGTACCGGAACGCCTCGGGCTCGTTCGGGTTGCCCCACTCCTCGTACTCGGCCACGGTCAGGGGCAGCGTAGCGTCGAGCATGGTGTTCATCACGTCGACAAAGGGAACGTGCGAGAGCACGGCGCGAAACAGCTCCGGCCGAAGGTTGACGGCGGCCCCCATCAGAAGACCGCCGGCGCTGCCACCCTCGATGGCGATACGGTCCCGGGCTCCGTAGCCCTGGTCGACGAGCCCCTCGGCGACCTCGACAAAGTCGGTAAAGGTGGTTCGCTTCCGCATCATCTTGCCGGCATCGTGCCATGGGTCGCCCATCTCTCCGCCGCCGCGAATGTGCGCGAACGCTACCACTACACCACGGTCGAGCAGCGAAAGCCGCGACGAGCTGAAGCCGATGGGCAGGGGATAGCCGTAGGACCCGTAGCCGTAGACGTACAGCGGCGACCGGCCATCCCGGTGAAACAGGTCCCGCCGGTAGACGAGCGAGACCGGCACGCGGACGCCGTCTGCCGCCGTAACCCAAAGCCGTTCGGAGCTGTAGAGCTCGCGATCGAAGCCGCCCGGCACCTCCTGCTGCTTCAGCAGCTGCGACCGGCCGCTGGCCACGTCGTAGGCGAAGACCGAGGGCGGCGAGACCAGCGACTGGTAGCTGTAGCGGAAGACGGGGGTGTCGAACTCACGATTGATGTGGGAGGCTGCCGTATAGGCCGGTTCAGGGAAGCCGATCTCCTCAGGGGGGCCGAGGCGTTCGCCATCGAAGCGCAGCACCTCCAGCGTGGTGAGGCCCTGCCGCCGTCGGCCGCAGACGCAGAAGCCCTGGAAGAGTTCGAAGTCTTCGAGCGGCGCGTCCCCGTCCTCGGGGATCAGCTCCTGCCAGGTCTCACGACCGGTGGCGCCGACCGGCGTGGTGACCACGCGGAAGTTATCGCCCGTGTCGTTCACGCGAAGGTAGAAGCGGCCGTCGCGATGGTCGGCGGTGTACTCCTGGTCGTCGATGCGGCCGGCGATAAGGGCGAAGTCGCCGGTCGGCTGCTCCGCGTCCAGCCACCAGATCTCGCTCGTGGTGTGGCTGCCGGCCTCCATCAGCAGATATCGGCCGTCGCGGGTCTTGCCGACCCCCAGGTTGAAGCGCTCGTCGGTCTCGTCGCGCAGCAGCACATCCGTCTCGGCGGGCTGGCCCAGGGTGTGCCGGTAGAGGTGGTTGTGACGCTTGGTGGTCTCGTCCTCGGTGGTGAAGAAGAGGGTGCGCGAATCAGCCGCCCAGGTGAGAGAACCGACCCGCTCGGCGGTGTCTTGGAGGTCCTGCCCGGTGCGCAGGTCGCGGATGTGCAAGGTGTACTGCCGAAAGCCGGTGTTGTCGGTCGAGTAGGCCAGCAGGTGTCCGTCAGGACTGACGCTCATGGCTCCGACGGCCATAAACGGCTGCCCTGCGGCGAGCTGGTTGACGTCCAGCAGAACGACCTCCGGCGCGGCGTCGGGAGGCAGCCCCTCGACCGCCTGCCGGCGGCAGTGGACGGGGTACTGGAGGCCCTCGACGGTGCGGGTGGAGTAGAACCAGCCGCGCATCGGGTAGGGCACCGACTCATCGGTCTCCTTGATGTGCGAGAGCAGCTCGCGGTAGAGGGTCTCCTGCAGAGGCTCGGTGGAGCGCATCTGTTCGGCGGTCCAGCGGTTCTCGGCCTCGAGGTACCCGATCACCCCCGGCGAGCTCTTTTCGCGCATCCATCCGTAGTCGTCGGTCAGGGTTTCGCCATGCAGGCTGACCGTCTGCGGCTCCCTGCGTGCGACCGGGGCTTCTATCTTCTCTCCGCTCATCGATTTCGCTCCAACATTTCGCTCCAAGGCTCAGGATAGCGCGTCGTGTGGGCAACCGGGCGAGCCATCCCGACACCAAACCTAGAGCTGGGCCAGACGCCAAAGGTGCACGACGCCGCAGAGAACGAGCAGCTGGCCAGCCACAAAGGAGATTCGGAGATGCAGTTCAAGTCCACCCAGATCGTTTTGCTTGCGGGCGCCGTTGCGCTGACGCCTGCCATGATGTTCGCTCAGATGAACAACGGAAACTGCAACGGCATGAACTCGGCCAAGGGTAGCTCCATGGCCAGCATGCAGGACAAGAAGTTCGTCAAGGAAGCGGCGCAGGGCGGCCTGGCCGAGATCAAGCTGGGCCAACTGGCGCAGGAGAAGAGCAACAGCGAAGACGTGAAGAGCTTCGGGGCCAAGATGGTGACCGACCACACCCAGCTGAACGAGGACATGAAGCCGTTTGTGGACCAGATGAGCATCGTTGCGCCCACCCAGCCCAGCCCCAAGGACGAGGCGCTCTACAACCGTCTGAGCAAGCTGCAGGGCGAGCAGTTCGACAAGCAGTACATGTCTGCCATGCTGAAGGACCACCACAAGGACCTGGCGGAGTTCAAGCACGAGGTCGCGACCACCAAGGACCAGAACCTGAAGCAGACCGTGCAGAAGGGTGAGCAGGTCATCGCAGGCCACCTGCAGATGGCCGAGCAGGTTGCCCAGGCGCACGGCGTCTCGCAGACGAAGCGTAACGCGGCAGAGCCCTCGGGCCTGTAGACCCACGTCAAAGACCGAAGCACACGGGAGGACCGGAGATCGATATGCCGGTCCTCTTTGTTTTTGGACAGGGCGCATCGGGCTTTGACCCTCCCTGGAGCTCCTGCTATAACTACAGGCAGTGCAGCGCGTCGGGAAGACGGGCTCCAAAGCGACACTCCTGAGTAGCTCAATGGCAGAGCATTCGGCTGTTAACCGAAGGGTTGTAGGTTCGAGTCCTACCTCAGGAGCCAATCTCTCCCGACCGGCGCTCCTGCCTTCACCCTGGCCCGTTCCTGAAGGCCGCCGGCTCGCAACTCGAACCAGCAGAGACACGGGCTTCGGCTCATCCGGAAAGGCAGTGTTGTGAAGGCTCTCGTCAAGGCCCGCGCGGAGCGGGGACTCTGGCTGCAGGAGGTCGAGGAGCCAGTCGCCGGCATCAACGACGTCAAGATTCGGGTTCTGAAGACCGGCATCTGCGGCACGGACCTCCATATCTACGACTGGGACAGCTGGGCTCAGAGAACGATCCCCATCGGTCTGACGATCGGCCACGAGTTTGTGGGCGAGGTCGTCGAGGTCGGATCGAACGTGACGGACTTCTTTCCCGGCGACCTGGTCTCGGGTGAGGGACACGTCGTCTGCGGACGGTGCCGGAACTGCCTTGCCGGGCGGCGCCACCTGTGCGCGCACACCCTGGGCACCGGCGTTCAGCGCAACGGCTGCTTTGCGGAGTACATCGTTCTGCCCATGACCAACGTCTGGCGGCACGCTCCGACCGTGCCCCACGAGATCGCTGCCATCTTCGATCCGCTCGGCAACGCGGTCCACACGGCGCTCGCCTTTCCCGTACTGGGCGAGGATGTTCTGGTGACCGGGGCAGGTCCCATCGGCATTATGGCGGCTGCGGTCGCCCGGCACGCGGGTGCGCGGCACGTCGTCATCTCCGACCCGAACAGCTACCGGCGCGGCCTGGCAGAGAAGGTGGGGGTCACGCTCGCGGTCGATCCGACCCAACGGACCCTGGCCGCGCTCTGGCCGGAGCTTCACATGACAGAGGGCTTCGACGTCGGCCTCGAGATGTCCGGTAACCCGCACGCCTTTCGCGACATGCTGGCGAACATGAGCCATGGCGCCCGCGTCGCCATGCTCGGCATCCCGTCTGAGCCGATCGCCATCGATTGGAATCAGGTGATCTTCAACCAGCTCACGCTGCGCGGCATCTACGGCCGGGAGATGTATGAGACCTGGTACAAGATGACGGTGATGCTCGAGAGCGGCCTGGACATCTCGGCCGTCATCACCCACCGCCTGCCGTGGGACCGGTTTGAGGAAGGATTTGACGCGATGCGTTCGGGTGCGTCGGGCAAGGTCATCCTCGACTGGCAGGCCTGAGGGGGACGCCGTATCCCAAGGTGTGCTTCTGCCGCTAGAATCAAGAGACCTCCAGCCGGCATGGTGTGCTGATGAGGCTCTGCCAACGAAACGGGATGGACCGCTTTTATGGAAACCAGCACCACCGGGATGGCTGCCCACAGTCTGCCGCACGAACCGGATAGTCTGTTCGAGCGGGTTGCCTGGTTCTATGCGCTCTGCCGTGAGTACCTCTTCCGCGATCACACCGAGGAGATCGCCCGGGCGCTCTTTCCTTCTGCTGAGCCCCATCCGGGAACCCGGCTGCTGGAGCTCGGCTGTGGTCCGGGCTTTTACGCCTGCCGCCTCTCGGAGGAGTATCCCACCCTGCGGACGACGGGGGTTGACCTGTCCGAGACCCTGATCCGGCGCGCCCAATCGCGCGCCGCCGCCCGCCACCTATCCAACTGCTCCTTCCAGCACGCCGACGCGCACTCGCTGCCCTACGCCTCCGGCTCCATCGACACCATCGTGGTCTCGCGTCTGTTTCTGATCGTGCCGGAAAAAGAGGGCATCGTCCGCGAGATCTTTCGGGTGCTCAAGCCCTCCGGCCGGGTGTTTGTGGCCGAGCCGACCTCCGGCTTCCGCACCCGCCTGCCCCTGGCGGTGATGTGGCTGTTGGCGCGTCTGACTACCTCTCCCGCGGGCAAGTACCGCGAGCCACAGCAGGCCGACGTCATGACCCAGGCGGACTTTGCCGCGCTGATCCATACCCAGCCCTGGCAGGAGGTGCAGCTCCACGGCGACGGCTGGTACCAGTACGCGGTCTGCAGCCGGGGCGTGGCGGAGGTTCAAACGGTGCTTCAGCCGGCGCGCGAGATGCCGCAGGAGAGAGACACTGGCACGCCGGAGCTGATGCGGGAGGAGACTTCCCGGCCCTCCTAGTCTGCTGTCTGGATTTGCTCTTTGGGGTCCGCTCCCTTGGGGTCCGCCTCCGTCGCCTCGCTTCCAGAAACTTCCGATCCATCGCTTCGTTGCCGATCTGCTGCCGAAACGAAAGAGCCCATGCCTTACCGAATCCTCGATCCCTCCTCCTCACCCGACCTGCCCCGTGCCTCGCTCTGTGCGCTCGCCGTGATGGCGAAGGCTCCGCGCGCCGGAAAGGTGAAGACCCGCCTTTCGCCACCGCTGACGCTGGCGCAGACGGCTGCCCTGAACATCTGTTTTCTGCGCGATACCGCCGCCAATCTCGCCGGGGTCGAAGGCGCCGAGGCTCTGATCTGCTACACGCCAGTCGGCGACGAGGCGGCGTTTGAAGGCCTGCTGCCGCCCGAGTTTCCCCTGATTCCGCAGCGCGGCGACGCCTTTGGCGAGCGGCTTCTGGCAGCGGCCCAGGACATCCTTGCCTGCGGGTACGGCTCGGTCTGCCTGATCGACTCCGATTCGCCAACCGTGCCGCGTGCGGCCTTTGAACAGGCTGTTGCTGAGCTGGCCAGGCCCGGCGACCGTGTGGTGCTCGGTCCGTCCCATGATGGCGGGTACTATCTGATCGGGCTCAAGAGCCCGCACCCGGAGCCCTTTGCGTGCATCCGCTGGTCGACCGGCTCTGTTGCGGATGAGACCCGGCAGCGCTGCCAGGAGGCGGATCTGGAGCTGGTGGAGCTGCCCGTCTGGTACGACGTGGACGACGCCGCCACGCTCGATCTGCTTTCGGACGAGCTGCTGAACGGCATGCCACCCCCGTTCACCGAGGTGCCCGGCTACCCCGCGGCGGCGACCCGGGAGTTTCTGATGGAGCTCGATCCACCCGATCAGATCGTCTCCCAGCCGCAGGGAGATCCGGCTTCGTGAATCAGGTCTCGCTCGCTGCCCCTCACGTCCGATGGTCCTCTCGGCTGCGGTCCTGGTCGGTAGCGAGGCCGTGGCAGACTAACCTGGCGCTGGCCATCCTGGGTCTGCTCCTGTTTCTGCTATCGCGGCATCTGGTCTCGGAGTACGACAGCTACACCATCGGCTTCTCCGGAACCTCGGGGTGGTCGGTGTGGTGTTACCTGTTTGCCTGCTTCGTTGTGCTGACACAGCCCACCGACCGGCTGACCTTTCCCCTGATCCTTGTCATCGCGGTGCTCTGCCGCATGGCCACGCTGTTTGCCCCACCGCACCTCTCGTCCGACATCTATCGCTATGTCTGGGACGGCATGGTGCAGCACGCCCGCATCAATCCGTACCGGTATGTTCCGGCTGACCCCGCGCTGGCCTTTCTGCGCGATGCTTCAAACGGCGACATCTACCCGGCCATCAATCGAGCGACCTACGCCCACACCATCTACCCGCCCTTCGCGCAGATGATCTATCTCGCCACCACGGTGATCTCGCCTACCGTGACGTGCATGAAGACCGTCATGGTCCTCTTCGAGGGCGTGACCCTGTGGGCGGTGCTGAAGCTGCTGGCCCACCTCGGCCGGCCGCGCGAGCAGGCGCTGCTGTACGCCTGGTGCCCGCTTCTGGTCTGGGAGATCGCCGGGGCGGGACACGTCGACTCGGCGGTGATCGCCATGACCATGCTGGCGGTGCTCTTCCGCTACCAGCGGCGGCGGGTGCTGACGGGAATCTTCCTGGCGCTGGCGGTGCTGACCAAGTTCTATCCCCTGGTGCTCTTTCCGGCGCTCTATCTCCGGCTGCCCGCGCCAGATCTCGCCGGGCAGTCGCGGCTTCGGCAGTTCGTGCGCACACTGGACTGGCAGATGCCCGCGGCGATGGTCGCCGTGATCGTTCCTCTGTATGCGATCTACTCCTCGGTCGGCTGGAACGTCTTCGGATTTCTGGGCGGGTATGCGCAGGAGGAGGGCATGGAGAGCGGCGGCCGCTACTTTCTGCTGGATGCGTTGCACAAGGTGCCGCATCTGGCCGGCGTTCCGGCATGGTCGTTTCTGCTCTTCAGCGGTCTCGCCTTTACCTGGCTCACGGTGTGGGCGATCCTCCGATCGAGTCCGGTCGAGCTCGCCCCGCGGAGCACGCGCGCCTCGCTCGCCGACCAGCTCCGGCCGCACCATGCCGCCGCCTTTCTTCCTCCGGCGTTCGCCCTGGGCTTGGCTCTCATGCTCCTCTTCAGCCCCCATTACCCCTGGTACGTGGCCTGGCTGATCCCGTTCGTCACTCTGCTTCCCAATCTGCCGGTCATGGCCTACATCCTAGGCCTCTTCTATCTCTGCACCACCTCGCTGGCGCAGGGCTACGGTCCCAGGCAGTTTCAGCTGAACGTGTATCTGTACTCCGGCGTGGGCGTGGCCGTTGTTCTGGGCTTGCTGCTGCGGCGATGGCCGGCCTGGACCACGACGCTCTTTGGCCCGCGGCACCTTGCGCCTGGCACGGAGCTGCCCGATGCCTGAACCGGTCTCCGTCATCATCCCCGCGCTGAACGAGGCCGAGTCCATCGGCGAGGTGGTCCGCTCCATGTCCTGGAAGCAGATCGCCGAGTGCATCGTGGTCGACAACGGATCGACCGACGCCACCTCTGCGGTCGCAATGGAGGCCGGGGCGCGCGTCGTCCGTGCGCCGCGAGGGTATGGCTCGGCCTGCAAGGCCGGATCGGAGGCGGCGCTGCCCTCGTCGACGGTTCTCGTCTACCTGGATGGCGACGGCTCCGACGTCCTCTCCGACTTCCCGCGGATCGCTGGCCCGGTGCTGGCGGGGGAGGCCGACTTCGTGATCGGATCCCGTATTCGCGGCCGGCGCGAGCCCGGATCGATGCTGCCGTCGCAGGTCTTCGCCGCGCATCTGGTGGGTAACCTGCTGCGGCTTGTGCCCTCCGTGCGGCGTCACGCCCGCTACACCGACATGGGTGCCTTCCGCGCCATCCGCCGGTCGAGCCTTGAAGAGCTCGGGATGTCGGAGCTCACCTACGGCTGGAATCTGGAGATGCAGATCAAGGCGGCGCAGCACGGGCTCCGCATCCTGGAGATCCCGGTCAGCTACCGCAATCGGATCGGGGGCGTCAGCAAGGTGGCGGGCGACCTCCGGGCCTCGCTCAAAGCC
Source organism: Acidobacteriaceae bacterium (assembly GCA_965218595.1). GTDB lineage: Bacteria > Acidobacteriota > Terriglobia > Terriglobales > Acidobacteriaceae > Edaphobacter. The sequence goes on from CBDCLC010000003.1 coordinate 38,211, forward strand.
GCCGTGCGCATCCTGGGCGTGCTCCTCCGCACGGGTGTTCTGGCTCCGCGTTCGCGTGGGCAGAGCCGCCCCGCTGTGGCGCAGTCTCCCCGGGCGAAATAGTCTCTGTCCATCCATCTTTTACGCGCAGCGAACCGTCCTATCTTGAGTTGACGGCCCCTCCCCCGCGCAACCTCCTCGCCGCGCAACTCATTCCCCTTTTAGCAAGAGAGCCAGCTATCTCCCTCCGATCCGTTCCGCCCCGCACCCTTCTGCCTCTCTGCTCTGCTCTCCTGCTCGGTTGGGGATCTCTTCGAGCGGAGGTCGTTCCCGTGCGCCACTCCCAGGGCACCTACCATGGCTTTCTTCTGCTCCGATCGGAGGCCGGCAAGGAGCTTGCTGCGGGCGACCTGGTGCAGGTCGCTCACGGCAATCGGGTCAGCTCCCGGCTTACCTTCCATTTTGCGGATGGCTCGCTCGATGACGATCAGGCCACCTACTCGCAGCGAGGCAGCTTCCACCTCCTGCGTGACCACCACATTCAGCGCGGGCCGTCGTTTCCCAAGCCGCTTGATCTTGAGATCGACGTGCCCTCGGGCAAGGTGATCGACCGCGTTGCAGGCAAGACCTCCGAAGAGCAGATGAAGCTGCCGGCCGATCTCTACAACGGCATGGCGATCACCATCATGACGAACCTCAGTCCCAAGACCCCGACCACCCGCATCAGCATGCTGGTGGTGGCAGGCAAGCCGCGGCTGGTTCACCTGGACATTACGCCCGATGGTCAGGAGGGGTTCTCCATCGGCCCGAAGCACCGCACCGCGGAGCGCTTTCGCGCTCACTACGATCTTGGGGGGCTGACCGGTCTTCTCGCCTCGGTCTTCGGCAAGCAGCCGGACGACATCATGGTCGACATTCTGGGTGGCGAAGCGCCCGCGTTTATCCGCTTCACCGGCCAGCTCTATGAGAACGGGCCGACCTGGCACATTGAGCTGACCAGCCCCATCATGCCGAAGTAATACCTGCTGCAACCTCCGCGTTTCCCTGCGATCCCAGCAAAATCTCTCGTCTACACTGAGCCGTGCCCTCCGCCGCCGAACCGGATATCCGCGCCTCGCGCGACCCGCGCGACCCGCGCTACCCGGCCGGGCCGTCCTTCGCCCGGGAGCTGCTGTCGGGCGGTCCCATGCGACGGAACGCGGCGGAGTTCATGCTGGCGACCGCCCAGCGCTTCGGCGATCTGAACCACTACACCGCATTTGGCCGGCACATCTACCAGCTCAACCACCCCAGCCTGATCGCCGACTTTTTTCTCAAAGATGCTCCGCACCACCATCGCAACCTGGTGATGCAGCGTGCACGCGATGTGCTCGGCAACGGCCTTCTGACCTCGGAGGAGCCGTCTCACATGCGGCAGCGCCGGCTGGCGCAGCCGGCCTTTCTGCGGCAGCGCATCGCCGGCTACGGCAGCGTGATCACGGGCAAGACGCTGGAGATGATGGCGCGATGGGACTCCGGAGGTGTGCGCGACCTCCATGGCGACATGCTGGAACTGGCGCTGCGCATCGTCGGCAAGACGCTCTTTGACCTTGACGTGCTGGGGGACATCGCCTCCATTGCGGAGGCTGTCGACAGCTTCATGAGCTTTGTGCCTCTGGCATTTCTGCCGTTTTCGCGCCAGATTCAGCAGCTGCCGATCCCCGCGATGCGCCGGCTCGAACGTGGCCGCGCGCACCTCGACCGGCTCATCTACGGCATGATCGCGGAGCGCCGTGCCGATCCCGCCGACCGCGGCGACCTCCTGTCCATGCTTCTGAACGCGACCGACGACGAGGACGCAGCCTCGCCGCAGAGGATGTCTGACCAGCAACTGCGGGACGAGTGCGTCACCATCATCCTGGCGGGCCACGAGACCACGGCGAACGCACTCTCCTTTGCCGTGCACCTGCTGGCCCAACACCCCGCTTGGCAACAGAAACTGCACGGGGAAGCAGCCACCGTGCCCGGCAGCCGAGCGCCCGGCGCTGAGGACTACCCGCGCCTGCCGCTTGCGACAGAGATCTTTGCCGAGGCGATGCGGCTGTATCCGCCGGTCTGGGTCACCGGACGGCAGTGCGCCGAACCCTACACGATCGCTGGATACACCGTCCCGCGGGGGGCGACGATCCTGGCGCCACAGTTCGCCGTGCACCGCGATCCGCGTTTCTTCGCCGAACCCGAACGCTTCGACCCGCTGCGGTTTACCGAGGCGGCCAAGGCAGAACGGCCGCGCTACAGCTACTTTCCCTTCGCAGGAGGCAGTCGGCAGTGCATCGCCGAGGGTCTGGCGTGGATGGAAGGGACGCTGGTGCTGGCCACTCTGGCGCGCGATTGGGAGCTCAGGCTTCCCGCAGGTTCGCCCGAACGCATCGCGGTGAAGCCTGCCGTCAGTCTGCGCCCCGCGCACGGGGTGCAGCTGCAGGTGTGCCGTCGGCCGGGCAGCTTCCGCCTCAGCCGGTGAACTCCTCTTCACCTGTCTGCGCGATGGCGACCCGGTCGACCGATCGGTGAGCCAGGGCATGACCAGCCGCGACCGCGGCCACGCACAGCAGCACCGAGAGCAGCACATTGGCGAGCGCACGTCCCCAGGCGCCAGAGCGCAGGAGGTCAAAGGTCTGCAGGCTGAAGGAGGAGAACGTCGTAAATCCGCCGCAAACGCCAACCATGACAAAGAGCCGCGCGTTCTCCGGAACGGCGTAGCGGCTGCCACTGAGGGTGAGCGTGCCGAAGTAGCCGATCAGAAAACTGCCGCCGATGTTGATCAGGATCGTGCCCCAGGGCAGACCGCCGCTGAAGCTCATCGTCAGACGCGTGAGCGCGTATCGAAGCACGCCGCCAAGCGCGCTTCCCACAGCGACCCAAAGGTATGTCATGGCTCCCAATCTTCTCCGTGCCGCAGCGGCAGACGACCGCTTCTGACAGCATACCGTCGCTCAGCACCGTGACGCCGCCAGGCGCCAAGCCGAACCTCGCTCAGCAGAGCTGAAGGGCGACTCCCGGGAGGTCGGCTCTGCTGAGCGTCCAGGGTCCGGCGTCAGCCGCGCGCAGCCGACAGCGAGCCGAGCAGTCGATGGGCGCTCTCGTCCGGAGAAAGTTTCGTCCGGTAGTATGGACGGGCACCGGTGGCCCGTGTGGCTGCCGTTCCCACTTTCAGGAGCGTCCTTTGCGCCACCTTCCGCCTCGTCTTCCGAGTTCCTCGCGCCGTGTCTCCGCCACCGTGGCTGCGCTTGCCTCTGTCGTCCTCTGCCTTGGGAGCAGTTCGGTGCTCCAGGCGCAGGCACCGCATCCGCTCACGCCCGAGGAGTCCAAGCAGATCGACGCGCTGATTGGGCGCATGTCGCTTGAAGAAAAGCTGGCCTACATCGGCGGCACAGGATTCGCCGTCCGGGCGATGCCGGGGCTGAAGCTGCCGGCGCTCGAGATGTCGGACGGGCCGATGGGCGTACGTTCGAACGCCGGCTTTCCTTCGACCACCTACGCCGGCGGCATCGGCCTGGCAGCCAGCTGGGATCGTGATCTGGCCGAAAAGGTGGGCGCCGGCATCGGCCGCGACGCACGGGCGCGCGGTGTGAACTACATGCTCGGCCCGGGAACGAATATCTACCGCTCGCCGCGCAACGGACGCAACTTCGAGTACTTCGGCGAAGACCCGTACCTCGCGGGCGAGATGGTCTTCGGATACGTCACCGGCATGCAGCGCCAGGGCGTCAGCGCCACGGTGAAGCACTACCTGGCGAACAACTCGGAGTTTCTCCGGCACGACTCCGATTCGATCGTCGATGAGCGAACGCTGCGCGAGATCTATCTTCCGGCCTTCGAGTCCGCCGTCCGCCGGGCGCACGTGGGCGCCATGATGGACAGCTACAACCTGATCAACGGCAAGCACGCGACGCAGAACGGATATCTGAATATTGAGGTCGTGCGCAAGGAGTGGGGATTCCCCGGAACTCTGATGTCAGACTGGGATGCGACCTACGACGGTGTCGCCGCCGCGAACAACGGCCTGGACCTCGAGATGCCCACGGGCAAGTTCATGAACGCGAAGACCCTGATGCCCGCCATTCAGAACGGCAGCGTCAGCAAGGCGACCATCGATGAGAAGATCCGCCACATCCTGACCACTGCCGAGATGTTTGATTGGCTCAAGCGCGATCAGCGCGATCCCACGATCTCGGTCTTTGACAGCACCAGCAATGAGACGGCGCTGCAGTCGGCGCGCGAGGCGGCGGTGCTGCTGAAGAACGAAGGCAATCTCCTTCCGCTCGACACAGCCAAGGTCAAGACGGTGCTGGTGGTCGGCCCGGACGCTTACCCGGGTGTTCCGGTCGGGGGCGGCAGCGCGGGTGTCGCTCCATTTCACGCCACTAGCCTGCTTGAAGGCGTCTCCATGGTCGAACCGAACATCAAGGTACTCTACGACGCCGGCATCCCTCCCCTGGGAGAGCTCGCCCGGAGAACCGAGTTCATGACCCAATCCAGCGGAGGAGAGCAGGGTCTGTTGCGCGAGCAGTTTGAAGGCAAGGAGCTCTCCGGCACCCCCCGCAAGAGCACCGCGCGCCACATCAACAGCAATGGCATTGGCTGGGAAGAAATCCTCGCCAGCGGCGACATGCAGGACGTGGCGGCCTTCTTCAACAGGCCGCAAAGGTCCAGTTCCCAGCGTTACACCGGCTACTACAACGCAAAAAGAGCCGGCGACTACCTGGTCGCGCTCGCCGCGGAGGGCGAAGGCAATGGCAACCGCGTCACCATCGACGGCAAGGTGGTGATCGACGACTGGACGCTGGTGCGCGCCTTTGAGCCTCACCTGACCGTGCCGCTCTCGGCTGGCATGCACAAGGTTGTGGTCGAGTCGTGGCAGAACGGAGCCCTGGGCGGCAAGCTGCGCTTCGCCCTTCTGCCCGAGGACGAGGTGGTCAACGAGAGCGCCAGGCAGATGGCAGCAAAGGCGGATGTGGTGATCATCGGGGCGGGCTACCACTCCAACAGCGACAGCGGCAGCGAAGGCGAGGGCGGCGACCGCACCTTTGACCTGCCGTACGGTCAGGACGCCCTGATCCGCACCATGGCGAGCGCCAATCCCAGAACCATCGTGACCGTCACCGCGGGCGGCAACGTTGACTCCACCCGCTGGATCGACCAGGTGCCGGCCTGGGTGCAGGGCTGGTACGGCGGCCAGGCCGCGGGGCAGGCCATGGCGGAGATCCTCTTCGGCAAGGTCAACCCCTCGGGTCACCTGCCGGCCACCTTTGAGCGCCGGGCCGAGGACAATCCCACCTTCGGCAACTACTACCCCGAGGGCGACTCCAAGCGCGTCGTCTACAAGGAAGGCATCTTTGTCGGCTATCGCGGGTACGAGAAGGAGAAGCGCAAGCCGCTGTTTCCGTTTGGCTACGGCCTCTCCTACACCACCTTCAAGTTTTCGAACCTGAAGGTCGAGCCGGGCACTGGAGCGGAGCTGGCCACCGTCAGCTTCGATGTCACCAACTCAGGCCAGCGGCGGGGCGCGGAGGTGGCACAGGTCTACGTCTCGGATACGCACGCTCCGGTGCCTCGTCCCGCGCGCGAGCTCAAGGGCTTCGAACGGGTAGAGCTCGCGCCGGGTGAGACCCACCACGTCACCATCCCGCTCGACGGCCGATCCTTCGCCTACTACGACGTCGGGGGAAAGCATTGGACGATTGACCCAGGCCGCTTCGGGATCGAGGCCGGCGACTCGGTCGAGTCCGTGCTCCTCCAGGGAGAGGTCGAGATCACGCAGGAGGCGGCCGGCAAAGCCCGCTTCTAAGCCGGGGCTGCGGAGCGGATGGCGGTTCGCCGGTATCTACGCGTTCGTGGAGCCTTCCGCCCTCGCCGGTCCTGAGGGCAGAGCTCCGGCGGTGCGAAGACGCCGGACGACCTCCTGCACCACCTCTTCGGGCGTTCCTGTCACCTCGATCTCCCACGCATCCCCGGGCGGCTCCAGGGTCGCCAGCTGGCTTCCGAGCAGATGGGGATTCATAAACTCGTGGTGCCGCTCCGCCAGGCGTTCCGCAATCAGATCGGCGGGCGCGTTCAGCAGGGCAAACTGGATCTCCCGGGGAGCAAAGCCGTCGGCGAGCACGGCGCGATACGTGGACTTCAGCGCGGAGCAGGCGAAGATCTCACTTCTGCCGGCGCTCGCCGCCTCCGCCATGCGGGTGTGGATGGCCTGAAGCCACGGCCACCGGTCCTCATCGGTCAGCGGCGTTCCCCCGGCCATCTTGGCGCGATTTGCCGCGGAGTGGAAGTCGTCGCCGTCCTCAAAGCGCCATCCGGTCTGCTGCGAGAGCAGATGCCCGATGGTGGACTTGCCGGATCCGCTCACGCCCATCAGCACAAGCACCATCGCAGATCTTCTCCCTTCACCGGTGACCTTTTCGAGTGCCCGGAGGGGGACTTGAACCCCCACGACCGGTTAGGGTCTGCGGATTTTAAGTCCGCTGTGTCTGCCGATTTCACCATCCGGGCTCAGTGGCTTCCGTTGATTGTTGCACGCGCGGACTCTTCCGGACGGCCAGCAGCATTGGCCGCGGTGAGCGCCCGGTACATGTCGCGGTTCCGCAGAATGGCCTGGACGTACTCGCGAGTCTCGCTGTATGGAATCGACTCCACAAACTCCGCGATGTCTTTGTAGTCGCCCGCCGCCATCCACTGCCGCACGGGGACGTCCCCCGCGTTGTAGGCCGCGAGAGCATACTCTGGCTGACCTTTGTAGCGGTCGAGCACCTGTCGCAGATTCGCCGTTCCGAGCCGGATGTTGGTCGCGGGGTCCAGGAGTTCGTTGGTGTTGAAGTGGCGAACACCCTGCCGCTTCGCCAGGGACTTGGCGACCGAGGGCAGCAGCTGCATCAGGCCGTAGGCGTTGGCGCGGCTCACCGCACCGGGGTTGAACTCGGACTCCTGCCGGATCAGCGAAGCCACCAGGTACGGGTCGAGGCTGTTGTTCTGAGCTCCAGCCAGGATCTCGGGCCAGTACGGCTCAGGGAAGAGCAGCCGCCAGTAAAGCACCGGAACCTCGTCGAACGGCAGCGACAGAAAGGGCAGGTGACTGTGCTTCATGGACTGCAGCGCCCGGGTGTGCTCCCCAAAGGAGTCGTAGATCTCGGCCTGGCCGAGGGCACCCCACTCCTCCGCGGTAGGACTGGACTGGATCTCCGGGCCGATGTACTCATTCAACGCCGCATTGGCCAGCAGCCGCGCCTTGATCAGGTGCGGATCGTTCTCCGGCAGGTCGTCGGTGAGCGGCGGAATCTCCGGCGGTCGGACCGCGGCCAGTGCAGGCGCCGGGGCGACCGGAGGCTGCGTCCCGAGGATGGCCAGCCGCTTGCGAGCGAGCGCACCGTAGTAGTAGTTGACGTACGCGCCGTTCAGGCGGCGGTAGTAGTCGGCCGCCTGCGGGAGATTGCCATCCGCATCCTCGTAGATCCGGCCCCGCCAGTAGAGCGCCGACGGCACCTCGTCTCCGCCGGGATACCGCACGATCTGCTGGTCCATCAGGCGGCCGGCCTCGGCATACCGGCGCAGGCGGTAGTTCAGCCACGCCATGCGCCAGTGCGCGGAAGGTGCGTAGGTGCTCCTGGGAAACAGCTGAACCAGAAGAGCGTAGTGGCGGATCGCCTGATCCGGATCGCGTTTGATCAGGTACATGTTGCCGCCGGAGTAGAGCGCCTCCTCCGTCCATCGGCTCGCCGGAAAACGCTGCACCATCTCGGCGATCCGGGCGTCGTGGCCGACCCGGTCCTCTTCGCTGCGAGAGAGTTCGGCCAGCATGTACAGCTTCAGCGCCGCCGTGTCGTCGCTGGGTGAGGCGAGCGCTTCCACCTCGCGGCGCGTGATGCGCTTCAGCTTCAGATCGCAGACCGCGCTGTACACCGCCAGGGCATCGCGATCGGTCTGGCTCAGGCTGGCATCGCTCGCCCGCAGCTCGTGGTACTCCGTACCTGCCTCGGCGTAGTGGTGCAGGTTGAAGAGCTTGTCGGCATGGGTCTTGCGCTCCGCCGCCGTCAGCGGAACGCCCATCCCCTGCAGCTGCGATCGGGCCTGGGCAGCCTCGGGGGAGAGGGGCTCGGACAGGTAGATGCCCCGGAAGATGGTGGCTGCCTGGCCGGTGTCGCCAGCCATCTGCCGCGCCCTTCCGAGCGCGTACTGGAAGTCCGCATGGCTGGCCTGTGGTGAGGCTGAAGCGCCCTCGAGCACGCGAAGAGCGTTGCGCGCGTCGTTCTGCTGCAGGGAAGCGTTGGCCAGCAGCACCGGTGCATCGTTCACAAAAATGCTGTCCGGGTGCCGCTCCGCAAACCCGTTCAGGAGAGCATACGCATCTCCGGGACGGCCTGCGCGAAGATCCGCCTGCGCGCCGAGGTAATCCGCATAGTCGTCCATCGCCTGGCCGCTGACGCTGGCCGCGTGAAAGGCCTGCACCGCATCCGTGTAGCGGCGATCGAGCATGTAGGCGTGTCCGAGCGCCAGATACGCCGCGGAGGCTGCCTCGCCAGGATGCGTGGACGCGTACCTCTGAACACCCAGGTACGCCCCGGGCAGGCGACTCGCAATCAGTTGCTGCGCCATGGGCCGGAGCTGCGAGGAGGCGACAAAAGCATTGTTCAGACGAATGCTGCGGGCGGTCGCGGCCACGTGAATATTTCGTGCCGATCCGCGGCTGCGAGCAGCCTTCCCGCGAACCAAAGCACGTTTGGCGTGAGACGACCTCAAACGGGAGCTGCTCGCCGACTTGCTGCGAGTCCCTCGTTGAGACCGCGGCCGGCTCTTTGCAGCGTGAGCTCCTCTGGATGCCGCGGTGTGCGCCGCGTGCTTGTGCTGCGCAAGGACAGCAATCGGCCAGCACAGAAGGCCGACAAAGAGCAGCAAACCGTTCAGCCATGCAAGCCTTCGCGTTCTCATCTTTGACCCATCTCCGTGCGCGCCCCGGTAGCTCCACTCTAGCGCGGAGGCCAAGGGTTGGACGTCGAAGGGAGGTGGATGACTCACTGGAGATACACCGGCCCATTCGCGCCCCGGATCTGCGATGGCGGTCTCTTGGCGAGCTCCCGGCCCCGCATTTACTATGGGAGATGCCGCGCGCGTGCCCACTTGCCGCGCCCGCCGATCTCCCACTATGGCATCCCTACCAGCTCCCATCGCCGAAGAGGTTCACCCGGATGTCGCACTGGTCGAGCGATCGAAGGCGGGCGATGCAGCCGCCTTCGGACAACTGGTCCGCCAGTATGAGCGCCAGATCTTCCGCGTGGCCCAGCACATCACCCAGAACCGCGAAGACGCCGAGGACATTACGCAGGACGTCTTCCTGAAGGCGTACGAGAAGCTAGAGCAGTTCCAGGGCAACTCCAAATTTTCCACCTGGCTGGTGCGAATCGCGGTCAACGAAAGCCTGATGCGGCTGCGGAAACGCAAGACCAACAAGACGGTTTCGATGGACGAGGACGTGCACACCGAAGACGGCTCCATCCCTCGGGACTTTGCCGAATGGCGACCCAATCCCGAACAGCTGTTTGGGCAGTCCGAGCTCAGCGACATCCTGCGCCGGACCATCCAGGGGCTCCCCCCGGGATTTCGCACCGTTTTTACCCTGCGCGACATCGAAAACATGTCGACCGAAGAGACTGCGCAGGCTCTGGGCCTCAGTGTTCCGGCGGTCAAATCACGGTTGCTGCGTGCGCGTTTACAATTGCGCGAACGTTTGAGCCGATATTTCCGCCAGCACCAAAAGGAAGAGAGCCAGCCAGCATGACCTGCACGGACTTCTTGAGCAAGCTCACGGACTACTTCGATGGCGAGATCAGCGCCGACCTGCTGGCGGAGGTGCGGTCCCACAGCGCCGGCTGCCGACACTGCGAGGTCGTCCTCAACACCACCCGGCAGACCATCCAGGTGTACCGCGATCACGAGCTTTACGAACTTTCGGCCGAGTTTCAGGAACGGCTCCACTCGGTCGTGCTGGCCAAGTGCAGCGCCAAGTAGCAGGCCGGCTCGGCGCGCTGAGATAGCCTCACGAAAGCTGATATGTCTACCGAGTTTCGCAATCGTCTTCGTGCCTTGTTCTGGTAGACTCAAACCTGTCTGATCGCTGGGAGTGGCCAACCGCCCCGCGAGGCAGCAGCGTGGGGACGTAGCTCAGTTGGTTAGAGCGCTGCCCTGTCACGGCAGAGGTCGCGGGTTCGAGCCCCGTCGTCCCCGCCATCAATCTAAATGACTTAGGTTGATGACATCCCCCGAAGAGAAACGATCGCAGGTCCGTAGAGCTCCGGGACAGCGACAGCGTCGCTCCCGAATGTGAGGCCCTTCGTCCAATCTGCCGCTTAGGTGCTTCACTCCTCACCGGTGTGGCTCCCGCTTGTTTAGGGGAATCTCTGATCAAGCCCGATTCGGAAAAGTCCTGCTCTTCGATCACATTCCCCAGGGAATCTGCATTTCTTTTCAAGCCGCAACAGTTGACCAGAGCTGACCAGCCGCGGCACGCGCCCCCGGCGTGCCGAGCCCCGAAGACACGAACGACAGCTCCTTCACCAGGCGTGCAGCACGCCATCGACGTTGGCAACGCGGACAGCCGTCTCAAAGAGCTGCGACAAGGCGTCGGCAGTCAGCAGGGAGCTGCGGTCTCCTTCCGCGGCGATCCGGCCCTGCTGCATCAGCACCACTCGACCGATCTCGGGGACAATGTCGGCGACATCGTGCGTGATGAGAACCAGGCTGACGCCGGCTCGCGCCAACTCGCTCAACACCGAGCGCAGCCGTCGCCTGGCCAGAAGATCCAGGCCGTTGCACGGCTCATCGAGCAGCAGCATGGCGGGGCTGCCGGGATGAGACGTGGAGCCGGCCAGAGCCCGTCCGATCATGACCCGGCGTTGCTGCCCGGTGGACATCGCCCCGACGGGCGTCTGCGCGAGGTCGCCTGCCTGCACCTGGTGCAGAATCTGCGAGGCGCGACTCCGCATCTTGGGGGTGATGAGGAGGTGAGGCCAAAGGGTGGCGCTGCCGAAGAAGCCGGTCAGCACGGCATCGAGACCCGCGGTCGACAGCATCGGTATGCCCGGCAACTCGGTCGAGACCACTCCCAACCGCTTTTTGAGCTCCGCTACATCCCAGCGCTCCTGGCCGAAGATCCGAACGCTGCTCCCGGGCTGGTGGGTCGGGTAGAGCTCACAGGTCAGGACCTTTAGCAGAGTCGATTTGCCGCAACCGTTTGGACCGAGTATCGCCATATGCTCGCCAGGGTCGAGCCGAAGCGAGATCTCATGCAGAACAGGCCTGTCACCCCGAACGACATTGACGTGCTGCAGAGCAAAGACGGGCCGATCCACCTCCTCAGGGTATCGTGCCTCTCAACAGAGGCGGCGACCCCCTCCAGTCGAGAGGAGCGGAACCAGCTGTTGCGCTGGCACCGGAGTGGCAACCGTGAGTGGGCCGGCCGGAACCGACCAACTTCGGGGGGAAGCTCCGGAGGGCGGAAAGGTGACCTCCGGCAGAGCCTCAAAGGCCGGCCGCGCAAAGAGATAGCCCTGCATCAAGCGAATGCCACAGCCTTGAAGGATCTCAAGCTCCTCCGCGGTTTCAACTCCCTCGGCGACCACCGAGGAACCCAGGGAATCTGCGAGTACGGTGATCGCTCGGACGATGGAGAGCGCAGTCGGCCGCATCCCAATGTTCCGAATCAGCTCCCGGTCCAGCTTCAGGACATCGGGAACGAAGCCCGCCAGCAGGTTCAGGCTGGAGTAGCCCGCGCCAAAGTCGTCCAAAGCCATCGCGAAGCCATGCCGCCGGTACTCGTCGACGATCCGGAGGAGGTGTGCCTGATCCTGCACCTGCTCGGTTTCGGTGATCTCGAAGACCAGTCGGTCTAACGGAAAGTTCGTCTTACGTGCCTGTTCGAGCGTCAAGCGGATGCAGGCCGCCGGGCTGTACACCGCACCGGGCATGAAGTTGATGGACAGCTTTGCACCGGTCTGCGGCAGCTGCAGCCGGGCTGCGAGCTCGATCGCGCGCACCCGGCAGCTCTGATCGAAGCTGTAGCGGTTGCTTTCGGTGACCTGCCCCAAAACCCACGCGGCGGACTGATTTTCCGGTCCGCGCGCCAGGGCTTCGTAGGCGTACACCCTTCGGTCGACCGTGTCGACGACGGGCTGGAATGCCATGGTGAATGGGAAGGGTGCTTCAACCCCATCCTGACAGGCGCTGCACTTCGGGCTGGAACTCGATAGGTGACTCATGGGTCTCTTATCGGCAGCCTAAGCGATCTGCTTGAACCAGCTCTCTCACACTTTCGTGTTACTCCATCATGGGCAGCTCGATATAGCTGGGTCGGTCCTGGGAGTGATAGATCGTCTGTGTCGCGCTCCGGTAGTCTCGCGGTTGCGCCTTAAAGATCGACGGAACAAAGGTCTGGGGATTGCGGTCGTACAGGGGAAACCAGGAGCTCTGCACCTGCACCATGATGCGGTGCCCAGGCAGAAAGACGTGGTTCGCATTCGGAAGCGCAAAGCGGTAGAGCTCGGGGGTGTTTGCAGGAACAGCTTCGGGTCTCGAAAGAGAGCTTCGGTACCGGCCACGAAAGATGTCCGCCGCAATCATGAACTGGTAGCCGCCCATCCTGGGTTGGCCGGCGACCTCGTCAGGATAGACGTCGATCAGTTTGACCACCCAATCGGAGTCGGTGCCGGAGGTGGACGCCACCAGATTCGCGATCGGCTGTCCCGCGATCGCGACGGGATGGGTCAGCACATCGGAGGTAAAGACCGCCACGTCGGGTCGACCGGAGGCCTCGCGCTGGTCATCGGCCAGCCAGTCGGGCCAGGCGGCAGCCGTCAGATAGTTGATGGCCTGGATGGGACGGGCGCGGAAGGGAACCGGGCGCGACGGATCGGAGACGTAAGCCGTGGTGGCGGGCTCCGACGCCCGTGGCGGTTGCAGGCTGAGAGCGTCGCCGGCATGGAGATAGAGGCGCGCGGGCGGATTGTGGCAGGAAGTCGCCGCCGGGCTCTCGTTCGGCGCCTGCGTGCAGACCACCGGCCACCCCGGGAGCCTCTGCCAGACGTCGGTGCCGGACCGGAACGACGTCACCGGTGCAATCGGCAGCCTGCCCGGGCTCTCATCCTTAAGGTAGTGCGCGAGAAAGGGGCCGAGGACGTTGGTTCTAAACCAGAGCGACTCGTCCTCCGGCCAGCGGATCGCGCCGAGCGAACTGCCGTTGTCAATCTCGCCGCCATGGTGCCACGGTCCCATGGCGAGGAAGAGCTTCTCGTCCGGGGTCCCGGTCGCCTTGTCAAACGGCTTCAGAGCCCGGTAGACCGCCATGGCTCCGTAGATGTCCTCGGCGTCCCACTCGGAGTGAACCAGAAGGGTGGGCACCGAGAGCGGCTGCGTGCTCGCCTGGGCGGCGAGGATCTGATCGACTGCCTGATCCTGCCAGAAGGAGTCGTAGGCGGGGTGGGCCAGGACCTTGCGCCAGAAACCCATCTGGTCCACGCCGCGCTCCTTCGCGAGGTGGCCCGCGGAGGTCGCGCGCATCCACATGTCGTAGTCGTCCGAGGTCGAGGTCAGCCACCGGGCGGAGTTGTCCCGGCTGCCATCCTGCTCGTAGATGTAGGGGATGTTCTGCTGGCGGAAGGCGCCGTTGTGGAACCAGTCGTCGCCGCGCCAGCCGTCGACCATGGGGTTCATGGGGACCGCGGCCTTGAGCGCCGGGTGCGGTTTGACCAGAGCCGCCAACGAGGTGAAGCCGTCGTAGGAGATGCCCAGAATCGCACCTTGCCGTTTGATTCGGGAAGGTTCTTGATCAGCCAGTCGATCGTGTCGTAGGTGTCGGTCGAGTTGTCGACGGGCGTGGGGTTCAGCGGTCCGCGGAAGGGACGGTTCATCACATAGTCCCCCTCCGAGCCGTACTTGCCGCGCACATCCTGAATGACGCGAATGTAGCCCCCGTCGACCACGACGTCCGTGGCGTTGTCGTAGCCGTAGAGCGTCGGACCGAGGTGAGTGGACAGGCCGTTGGTCGTCAGCGCGACCGCGTTATACGGTGTTCGGGTCAGCAGGATGGCTGCATGCGCCGTCGTGGTGGCGGACCTCGGAACCAGAATCACCGTATTCAGCCTGACGCCGTCCCGCATGGGAATCATGACCACACGGCGGGTGTAGGCGGCGAGACCGGCAGGAACGGTGACGGAGTCGGGCGTCTCGCTGGGCAGGGCGGGGTACTTCGGCGCAGTCTGGTTACCTGTCTGAGTGCCGTTTTGGGCAACGGCGCAGACCGGCAGACAGATCGTCAGCAGCAGGGAAAGATAGCGCATCCGGGGCTCACTCTTGTAGGGTGTTTGCACCGTATCACAAGCGCGACGCCCGGGGTCGGTTCCCGACGAGAGCTGATGGAGGAGGAAGAAGTTGGTGGAGGCGGCGGGAGTCGAACCCGCGTCCGAAACGGCCTTCAACAGAGAGCATTCATGCTTTTCCCGATTCAATTTTGTCTCGTCACCGGCACTTGGAACGGGCAAAGATGTGCGGGCGACCAGCCTGATCGGTCTCGTCCCGTCCGCGCAGGCGGAGCAGTTGGGACCAGCCTACTGTGCGACGTTCGCTCCCGGCCCGTAGGCGAAGCCGGGGAGAACGGCTACTTAACTAATTAAGCAGCAAGCGCGAATTGAGGTTCGGCACTTATGGTTTTGGGCGCGATTACGGGTGTACCCACCCCGGCATGCCTCTCTGCCGCTAGCAATCCCGTCGAAGCCGTGACGCCCCCACATTTGGAGCTGGCACCAACCTTGCCGTGGCAATCCAAAGAACTACATTGAGTATATAGCGTTGCGCGCTCTACATGTGCAGATTCAGAAGGTCCACCTGCTGCCAGTCGCCACGTTCGATGCCGGCCCGTATCTCGGCCGACGTTTGTCCCTTCTTCGTCTCGGCATATGCGTACGCGCCCTCTTTCAGGCAGGTCGAGCAGACGGCGCCGTGCGTGCCCTCAAAGCAGCTGTGGAGGCTGTTATGCCCGAGCGCCCGATCACAGTGGCAGTAACAAGGCTCCTGGTGCAGCACACCGGGAATGGCCGCTGCCATCTTGTAGACGGTGACCTGGTAGGGGTGCGAAAAGTACACACCGGTCAGCTGGTCCCCGCTCAGAATCTTCGGCAGGGGATGGGTCGGTGCTTTTGCGTTGTAGGCCGGGATCTCCTCGGCAGGATTGGACCATTGCGCGGAGGCGGCAACCGTGGCCAGACCAAGGAGGAGGCAGCCAAGCATCTTCTTCATAGGGCAGATTGTACGGGAGTGCGGCGCGAAAACGGGAAAAAGGACGGCACGAACGGTGCTTTGTCCGTGCCGGGAGGCCAGTGACGCAACCTGCTCTCGGCGAATCCCACCTCGCCGAAGATCTGTTGAGAAAGAAGCTCTCACCGGAGAATACCATAATCGGTATGGATTGCAAGCGCGCCAATGATTTTTCGTAGATGGCCGGTCAGCTGGTCTATTTTCCGGCCGAACGTCGCGCCCTGGCCCATCCCCCCTTGGTCGTCTGACGGCTGCGCCCCAGTGCCAGCGCGCCGTCCGGGACGTTCTCGGTGATGCAGCTGCCAGCAGCCACGTACGCTCCCTCGCCGATCTCCAAAGGAGCGATCAAAATGGAATCCGAACCGACGAAGCTGTCCGCGCCGATGACCGTCTGGTGTTTCCGAACGCCGTCGTAGTTGCAGGTAATGGTTCCCGCGCCGATGTTGACGCCGGAACCGATCGTCGCATCGCCCAGGTAGGTCAGATGGTTCACCTTGGACCCCCGTCCCAGCCGCACCTTCTTGGTCTCGCAGAAGTTGCCGACCCTTGCCTCCTCGCCGATGTGGCTCTCCGGACGGAGATGCGCGTACGGCCCCAGCACCGCCCCAGTCTCGACGATCGCCTCCTCCAGAATGCATCCGTTTCGCACTGTGACGCCGTCGGCCAGCCGCGAAGACTCGAGCACCGAGTAGGACCGGACCCGGCACTCGCTCCCGATGACCGTGCTTCCAAGCAGCTGCACGAAGGGCTCAATCACCGTGTCCGGCCCAACCTCGACCGAAGCGTCGATCACACAGGTGTCCGGCCGAAAGATCGTGACGCCAGCCGCCATTAAACGGCCGGCGGTGGCGCTCCGCATGGCGGCATCGAGGTGCATCATCTCGGCGATGGTGTTGGCCCCCAGCACCTCGTCCACGCTTTGGGCCTGGACCGCGACGACCCGCTCGCCGGAGCCGACCAGCATGGCGGCCACATCCGTCAGGTAGAACTCCCCGTGTGCGTTGTGGGTATCAAGCTGATCCAGCTTGCCAAACAGCGCTTCCGTGCGGAAGCAGTAGATGCCGGAGTTGGTCTCCCGCTCCGCCATCTGCCCGGGTGTGAGTGACTTCTGCTCCACAACCGCCACGACCTCGGCACTACCGGCCGACCGGCGGATGACGCGGCCGTAGCCGGTCGGATCGGGCGGCACCGCCGTCAGGATGGTCATGGCGGCGCGCTCGCGCAGGTGCGTGTCGAGAATGGACCGGATCGTCTCGGGCCGAATCAGCGGCACATCCCCGGAGAGTACAAGCAGGTTCTCCGGCAGGGGTTCCTGGCCGGCCTGCCCGGCATAGAACGCCTTGACCTGCTGCAGGGCATGGCCGGTTCCGCGCTGTTCCGCCTGCAATACGAACCGCACCCCCTCCGGCGCGGCCGCGGCACGGACCCGGTCCGCCTCATGGCCCACAACACACAGGATCTGTGAGGCTGGAACGATGGCTTTGGCGGCAGCGATGACGTGCAGCAACAGAGCGCGACCGCCGATCTCGTGCAGCACCTTGGGGCGTTTGCTCTTGAGCCGCGTGCCCTTGCCTGCTGCCATAATCACGATCACGAGGTCGTCTGTCGTCCGGTCGCTCACCTGTCTCTCCTCAGGAACATCTGTTCTTCTCCGGTCAATGCTGAGCTTCTGCTCTGCGCCGCAGAAGGCTTGCTGCAGTTGCCGCGACAACGGCCGCGAACAGCGCCACCGCTGCCCAGCTCATCCGATGCCAGATCGTCTCGGCCTCGGCCTTGATCTCGCGCAGCGTGGCGGCGGCGAGTATCTGCTGCCGGGTCCAGGCGTTGCGAGCCGCCGAAGGTCCGCGCCGGAGACACTGCTCCGCCGCCGCAGACCACCGGCCCGCCTGCAGGCTGGCGAGCAGGCGGGGATAGCCGTGCAGCAGCCCCTCCGGGCCGAGGTTATACGCCATGTCCAGCAGCGCGAGTTTGACCGAGCCAGGCAGAGCGTCGTAGCCCGGCAGGCCGACCCGGAGGGACCCCTCGAAGCGGCAAAGCACATCGCGCAGCTTGCCGTCAATGACGCTCCCCGGGAGCTCGGGGGAGTCAGGCGCACGATAAAAGCCGGCCGTACGTCCCTTGGGCAGCGCCTGCACGCGGGCAAACTCCTGCTCGATCTGCTGCCGGTCGGCTGGGATACCGCCCACACGAAAGGGAAGTGCGGCGGCGGCTCCCGCATCGGGCAGCATCAGCCCTACACCAGCCGTCACCCGGCCCACGGTGTCCAGATACATCCAGGGGATGCTTCCCTCGAAGTGCTTCAGCTGCTCCAGCGATTGCTCCAGGTAGTCGGTCATGCTCAACGTCCGTCCCGCGTTCCGCAAGAGCTATCTTCGCATCTCTGCGGCGATCTGAACTCCGGACGGGGGCGCCGCACATGCCCCAAAGGTTGCAGGCCCTCTCCCCCGAGTGGCCCGGTGCGGGCTCTTGTTGCAGGTCCGCACCTTTGTCACTATCGCGATGTCATGCGTCGATCGCCGCCGCTCCCTGGTTCAACCCGCGTCCAGACCTCGCGCGAGGTCCCGTCGCTCACCATCGCGGCGACCCTCCTGTTTCTGCTCACGCTGCTTCTCTTTGGCTCGGTTCTGCAGGCCCAGCAGGTGCCGGTTGCGGTGCTCACCGAACGTCCCGGACCGGCAACGAGCCTCGATGCGGGACCGCTGCCGGACTCCCAGCCGATGACCCTGACGGTTCGTCTGGCGCTCGACCCGAGGCAGGAGACTGACCTCGCGTCCCTGCTCGAGGCACAGACCGACCCCGCTTCGCCCAGCTTTCATCGGTGGCTTACGCCGCAGCAGTATGGCGACCGATTCGGCGCCTCGCCGGACGAGATCGCGAACCTGACCACGTGGCTGCAGCAGCGAGGGCTGGCCGTCACCCCCGTCGCTCCTTCCCGAGGGCGGCTCACCGTCACGGGATCGGCTGCGGCGGTGGGTGCGGCCTTCCAGACCGGACTTCGGCGCCTGGCCGTCGACGGGCAGGTGCACTTCTCCGCGACTGGCGGTGTCTCGCTTCCGGGGGGTGTCGCGTCGTTGATCGCCAGCGTCTCCGGTCTTGATGACCTCGCACCGGCTCACCCGACCAGCATCTCCTCGCCCGGGCACGTCCCCACCCCCGGCGCGGAGCCCCTGGTGGCTCTCGAGGAACTCGTCGACCGGAACTCTGCACCAATGGCGACGATCGCGACGGGTGTGTGCCTGGCTGATCTTCCGAGCGCGACCCTGCAGGCGTACCGGACGGTGCTTCGGCAGGCGAACGCGCAGGGGATCACGGTGCTCGGAACGAGTGACTGCGCCTCCGGCACGGAGGGGAGCTTTGCCGCCAGCTTGCCTGAGGTCACCGCCCTGGCCACCGCTCCCATGGAGGCGCAGAGAGCCCTCAGCATCGACCCTCGACCTCTCTGGCAGGCGGCTCCCGGCCTTGACAACGCCCGCGTGCGGCAGCAGCCGGATCTGACCACAAGCTCGATCGCAGCCTTCGGGCAGGCCCTCTCGGCCATTCTGAGCAAGACCGGCGAACGGCAGGGAAACATCAATCGCCACCTCTATGCCCTGGCGCCCACGCCCGGTCTGTTCACCCAGCCGGGCACATCGGAGCCCGTGCCGGGAAGCTGGCAGCCCGCGACAGGGCTGGGTGTGGTGGATCTCGACCGCATGGTCAAGGCCTGGGGAACGGGCGTGCTCGCGACGACCACGTCGCTGGTCGCCACTGGCTACTCGGTCTCCTGGGGCCAGAGCCTCACGCTCACGGCGCAGGTCGTGCCGCCGACCGGCGCTTCCTCGGCGCCCTCCGGTACGGTGACCTTCTCCTCCGCCGCGGGGATGCTCGGCAGCTCGACCGTCGACGCCACCGGCTACGCTACTCTGCAGACCACGACGCTGCCCGTGGGCACCTACAGCTTTGTCGCCACGTACTCCGGCGATGCCAGCTTCGCGGCGAGCGCCAGCACCTCCCGGGTGATCGTCACGGTCAGCGTTGCCAACGCCACCCTCACCGCCCAGGTCTCACCCGCGACCAAGGTGCCCTACGGCGCCAACGCCACCGTGACGGCGACGGTGACGCTGCCCAACTCTTCCGCGACACCGACGGGTCCGGGCTCCGCGCAGATCCTGGGCGTCAGCGGCATGGCCTTCAGCGCCAACCTGATCCCCAATCCAGGGGGCAACAGTGCCACGGCCAACATCGCCGTGGCTGCCCCGCCGACCGGCACCTACGGTATCTCGGTGACGTGCACGGGCAACGCCAACTTCCAGTGCCAGACCCCGGTCAACCTGACGCTGAGCTCGACCAAGGGCAACAGCTCCACGACCATCAGCGTTTCGCCGACCGTGCCCAGCGCAGGGCAGCCCGCCACCCTCCTTGCCACGATCGCCAATGCCGGCGACGCCCCGGGCGCGTATGTCTTCGGCGGCAGCCTCTCGTTCTTCGACAACGGCAAGCTGCTGGCGACGGCTCCGGTCGCGGCCAACCAGGCGACCGTCACGCAGAGCCTGAGCGGCGATCGCACCCACAACCTCACCGCCGTGTACACGGGCGACTACAACTGGAACGGCAGTACCTCGAGCGTGGCGGCCATCACACCCAGCCTGCTGCCATCGAGCCTCACCCTGTCCTCAAACGCGGTCTCGGGATCGACCTCGCTCGCGGGGGCCAACCTGATCCTCACGGCCTCGGCCAGCACATCGGCGGCGGCGAGCCCATCCGGACCGACCGGGACGGTCACCTTCTTCGATACCTTCAACGGCAGCGTGGTGCAGCTGGGCTCGCCTTCGGCCACCGTTCCCAACGGTCCCAACGCCGCCATTGCCATCTTTTCCACCACTGGCCTGGCTCCGGGCAAGCACAGCCTCTACGCGACCTTTTCGGGCGATAGCAACTTCGCGGCCACGACCTCCCCTGTGCTCGCGCTCGTGATCGGCGACTTCAGTCTGAGCCTGGAACCAGCGGCTATGACCCTCGCGGCCGGCAGCTCCGGAACGGCAAATCTGCTGCTCAACAGCGCGGGAGGCTTTGCGGGCACCGTGGTTCTCGGCTGCACGCCGCCCGCCAGCAGCCAGGCCACCTGCTCCTTCTCCCCGGCCTCCCTGACGCCCGGCAGCGCCAGCGCCTTGACGATTCAAACCACCGCCGCAACGAAGGCAGCAGCCAGGCAGCCGGCGGAGACCGGCCGGCCTGGTGCCTGGCGGCTTGCTCCCGGGCTGTCGCTCGCTTCGCTTCTGCTGCTGGCTGTGCCGCGGAAGCGTCTGCGCCTGGCGACCAGGCTTCTGCTCTGCCTGCTGACTGTGGGGCTTGTCTCCGCCTCGGGCTGCGGTGTTCTTGCCACAAACGTGGCCCAGGACGGCAGCTCGCAGATGCCCGCCGGAGCTCCGAGCGGGACTCCGCTGGGGGTCCAGACCTTTACCATCACGGCTGCCGCATCGAACGGCGCCGGCTCGAGCCGCCACACCTACCAGTACCAGGTGACGGTGGAGTAGACCGGGCTACAGGCCGGCCTCTTCGCTCGGGTCGGCGTGATTCGGCCGCAGGAGATGCTCCCCTGCGAGAGCGGAGAGCTTGCGCTCCTCCTGGTGCTGCGCGCGCTGGATGAGAAAGTTCTGGGCGCAGAAGGCGGGTTGGCCGTCCCGCGGAGCACGGAGGTACTCCCCGTCCGGCTGCAGCAGACGCGCCTTGACGTTGTCACGGAGGTAGGAGCGCAGGATCTCGTGCTCCAGCCGGTCCCGCAGGTCCGCCTGCTCCACCGGAAAGACAACCTCGCAGCGTTCATAGAGGTTGCGCGGCATCCAGTCCGGGCTGCCGCAGAAGATATCCTCCGCGCCGTCGTTCTGAAACCAGAAGATGCGACTGTGCTCCAGGAAGCGACCGACGATACTGCGCACGCGAATGTGCTCGCTCAGGCCCTTCACTCCGGGCCGCAACGCACACATGCCACGGACGATCAGGTCGATCTCGACTCCCGCCTCGGAGGCGGCATAGAGCGCCTCAATCGTCGGATGGTCGAGCAGACCGTTCATCTTGGCGACGATGGCGGCCGGCCGGCCGGCCCTGGCATGCTCGGTTTCGCGGCCGATCAGCCGGATCAGATCGCGCGCCAGCGTCAGCGGAGCGACCAAAAGCGGACGGTAGACAGCCTCGTCCTCCTCGGTGTCAGAGGTCAGCGCCGTCAGGTAGTTGAAGACCGCCTGGACCGCGCCGGTCAGCTCTGGCCGCGCCGTCAGCAGGCTGATGTCGGTGTAGAAGCGCGAGGTGACCGGATTGTAGTTGCCCGTGCCCAGGTGAGCGTATCGCCGCACCACGCCGTCGGGGTCGCGCCGCACCAACAGCGCCAGCTTGCAGTGCGTCTTCAGGCCAAAGATGCCGTGAAAGACCCCCACCCCGGCGTCTTCGAGCTCCCGCGCCCAGCGGATGTTGGAGGCCTCATCGAAACGCGCCATCAGCTCGACCACCACCGTGACATCCTTGCCCTGGGGGGAGGTACCCCCCTGCGCTGCGTCGAACAGCGCGCGAAACATGGGCGAATCGGCGCTGGTGCGATACAGCGTCTGCTTGATCGAGACCACGGCCGGATCTTCGGCACCGGATTCGATAAATCCCTCGACCGTCTTGTAGCTGTCGAACGGATGGTGCAGAAGGAGGTCGCGCTTGCGCAGGTCCTCGAACAGATCCGAGCACTTGCTCCCGGGGCGATACTCCCGCGCGAGGAACGCAGGATACTTCAGGTCAGGGCGATTCACCTCCGAGAAGAGGTTCATCAGCCGCGACAGGTTGACCGGCCCGTCCGTCTTGTACACCTGCCAGAGTTCGAGCTCAAAGTTCTGCCGCAGCCGTTCCGCAAGGGCCTTGCTGGCCGAGGCGTCGATCTCCAGCCGCACGGCATCGCCTTTGCGGCGGTTGTGCAGCTCGGCCCGCACGCTTTCCAGCACGGAGCGGGACTCCTCCTCCTGCATGTAGAGATTGCTGTTGCGGGTGACGCGAAAGGCTGCGGTTTCCAGCACTTCGTAGCCGCGGTACATGCGTTCGGCCTGGGCCTCGATGAGCTCATGGAGGAGGATGAAGTCATACGCGCCGGGCTCGGAGGGCAGGGCAATCTGCCGCGGCAGCGATCGGGGAACGGTGACCACGCCCAGCACGGGCACCGTCTTCAGACCGCTGCCGGTCCCGCGCTTGTGCCGCAGCAGAAGGGCAACGCACAGGGCCTTGTTCAGAACGCGGGGAAAGGGATGCGACGGATCAATGGTCACGGGGGTCAGCAGAGGGTCGACCTCGGCCTGGTAGAAGCGCAGGGTGTGCTCGCGCTGTTCATCGTTCAGCTGCTTCCACCGCAGCACACGGATCCGTTGTTTGGCCAGCGCCGGCAGCAGCAGCTTGTTCCAGCAACGATACTGGGCCCGCGCGAAGCTCTGCATCTCGGCCACAATATGGTCCAGCCGTTCCTGCGGCGACATGCCGGCCTCGTCGCGCTCGGTCGCCATGCCGTCCTCGATCCGCTGGAGGATACCGGCCACGCGAATCTCGACGAACTCGTCCAGGTTGCTGGCCGTGATCGCCAGGAACTTCAGTCGCTCCAGCAGGGGATTGTCTTCATCCTCGGCCTCTTCGAGCACGCGGCCGTTGAATTTGAGCCAGCTCTCGTCACGGCCGAAGAAGCGTGGCTGGGCCGCCTCCGCCTCCTTTTTGCTCGCGCGGACGTGGCGGTTCTTCGGGCTGTGGCTCCGCTTTTTTGGCTTGGAGCCCTCCGCCTTGGCCGGCCCGTCGACCGAAGACTCCTCCACGGCAGGACCCGGGGAGGGCTTTGCCGGTTTGCTCAGATGCCCCGTCTGTTTCTTTGACGCCATAGGCTGCGAGACTACCCGCTCCTCGTCAACAGTATGCAAATAGGATGCAGCTGAGGGCAAAGCACGGCGTCAGCGGCGCCACGGCCAGAACCGGGCGGTGTAGAAACCTCCAAAGATCGTCATCAGCATGCCCCACCAGAGCGTCGCGTGGAGACGGGCGAGAACCACAGCGGGCGGGTGGCTCAGCTCGTAGATGCCGACCGGAATCAGCACCACGCCGTACATCAGGCACAGGGCTCCGACAAAGAACCAGATCGACAGCGCGGTCTTGTGAGCTCCCTGGGGGTCGACGTCGGAGGAGGCAGGGTGGGGTATCAGGTGCGGTTCAGGATCAGACATCGGTGGCCTCTTTCCCTACCAGAAGATCAGGTTCAGAACAAAAAAGACGGTGCCCACGATGATGGCCCAGAAGATCGGCTTCTGCCACACGGTGGTGGCCCCGTCGCTGGGGATGACGGTCGCGCCGTAGACCAGGCCGTCGAGCTCCGCATCCGTCTTGGCCTTGGTCACGAAGCTGACCAGCACCGTCACGATGACACAGATGAGCCAGCACCACAGAGCGCGGTAGAGATTCTCCGCCATGGGCTTGGCATCGGGGGAGAGCGCAATGTAGCGCAGCGCTCCAGGGTCGCGCTGCACCCACAGCCACATGCCGATCGACGAGGCGGTGCCGCACAGCAGCCCCCAAAAGCCGCCCTGCCGCGTCGCTCGCTTCCACAGCATGCCCAGGATGACCGTGCCAAACAGGGGCGCGATGAAGAAGGAGAACAGCGCCTGCACGTAGTCCATGATGGAGGCGGCGTTGGCCACCAGGTAGGCCGTCGCGACGCTCACCAGGGTACCGACCACCGTGGACGCCCGGCCCATGAAGACGTAGTGCGAGTCCGCAGCCTTCTTGTTGATGTAGGCGCCGTAGATGTCGTAGGTCCACACGGTGGAGAAGGCGCTGACGTTGCCCGCCATGCCGCTCATAAAGCCGGCCACCAGGGCCGTGATGCCCAGTCCGAGCAGGCCCGGTCCACAGTAGCGCACCAGCATCAGCGGCAGCACCTCGTTATAGGAGTGCTGTCCCGTCGCCGTGGCCACACTCTCCGGCACCAGGTGCATCAGGCTGCCGTCCGGGTTGCGCAGAACCGAGAGCGCCAGCAGGCCGGGAACAATGACGATAAAGGGCACCGCCATCTTGAACGCCGCGCCGATGATTGGCGCCATCTTGGCCGCGCGAAGATTGTTGGCGCTCAGAACGCGCTGGACGACGAGGAAGTCGGTGGTCCAGTACCCGAAGCTGACCACAAAGCCCAGGCCAAAGACGATGCCGGTCCAATGCACGCCCATGGGATTGCCGGCGAACGATCCGAGGTCCGCCCACATGTGGGTGTAGCTGCTGTTGCCGACGTTGTGCAGAATCTGCGCCTTGAGGTTGGTCCAGCCGCCCGCCTCAATCAGGCCAAGGATGGGGATCAGCGCCGCGCCCGCCCAGATGAGCACAAACTGCAGGACCTCGTTGATGATGGCCGACCGGAGGCCGCCGAGCATGACATAGAGCCCGACCGTCACCGCGCCGACCCAGATGGAGAAGGAGATGTTCCAGCCCAGAACCACCTTCATCACCAGCGCCATGGAGTACATGTTGACGCCGCTCATCAGCACCGTCATAAAGGCGAACGAGACGGCGCTGACCCCGCGCGCTCCCTCGCCGTAGCGCAGCTGCAGGTAACCGGGCACGGAGTGCGTCTTTGAGATGTAGTAGAAGGGCATCATGACGATGCCGAGGAAGAGCATCGCTGGAATGGCACCGATCCAGTACCAGTGTGTCGCCAGAATGCCGTACTGATAGGCCGCTCCGGCCCACCCCATCAGCTCCAGCGATCCGAGGTTGGCCGAGACAAAGCTCAGTCCGGCGACCCAGGCCGTCATCTCCCGGCCGGCAAGAAAGAACTCCTCGCTGGTCGAGGCGGAGTCCTTCACGTAGAAGCCGATAAACAACACCAGGACGAAGTACAGCAGAAGAATCACCATGTCGATTGGCGACAGATGGGTCATCTGGCGCGAGACAAGGGCGGCAAACAGCGGAAGCGGGTGCATGGGCGAAGTTCACCTCAAAACCAAAGGCCGATCGCACGGCGAACGGGAAACGTCCTCCACTCCCGGAGGCAACGGAGCCAGGAGGTCCGGACGGTAGCTGAAAGAAAACGCTTACAGGAAGCCGGGCCAATATAGCAGGGCAGGGGTACGAGAGGCTTCTAAAATCTTCCAGATACCGGCGCGGCCCAACCGTGCATCTCTCCATTGAAGGGCCGGCTCGGTTCAGCCGCCCGGTGTCGCACCCCAAGGAGTTCTACGCCATGAAGCTACAAACCTTCGCCGCACTTGCGTTCTCCGCAGCCCTCGGACTGGCGCTGCCTGCCGCCTCCGCTGCAGCCCAGTCGAACGACTCAAGCGCCTCCCAGTCGATGAAAAACGCGGGCCACGACACAAAGAACGCCGCCCAGGAGACGGGCCATGGCGTCGCCAAGGGCACGAAAAAGGGGTATGGCAAGACCAAGCACTACACGAAGAAGGGCTACCACAAGACGAAGCACTTTACGAAGCATGTCGGACATTCCATCGAGGGCAAGCCGGACACCCCCACCAACAATCCCCAGTAGCGTGTGACCAATCTCCACGAGGAAGCAGCGGGCGGGAAAGACGAGGCTGAGGTGCTATTCCGGCTCTACCGGCCGGATGACCTCGCGGCGATGGTAGCCCTCGACGCCCTGTGCTTCGCTCCGGAGTTTTTGTTCCCTCGTTCCGCGATGCGGCGCTTCGCCGAGGGCAAGGGTGCCCGCGCGGTAATTGCTGAACGCCAGCGGTCAATCGTTGGGTTCGCGATCGCGCATCTGCAGCAGTCCCCAGCTGGTTTAGCTGCCTACTGCGTGACCCTGGACGTCGACCCGGGCCTGCGCAGAGCAGGTCTGGGAGCTCGGCTGCTGGCCGGGCTCGAACGATGGGCGGCCGCCTCGGGTGCAGGGAAGATGCTGCTGCACGTGCACACCGAGAACGGGGGAGCCCGGGCCTTCTACCAGCGACAGGGATACCGGGTGGTGAGGGTGGCGAGCGGCTTCTACGGACCGGGGCTTGACGCTCTGCTGTGCGCCAAGGACCTCACGAAATCAACCGAGTGAACCGCATCAGCAGAGAGGGCGTCCCAGTCAGGACGCCCTCTCTGTGCTTCTTGCCAGCCTCTGCCAGCTACGGAATGTAGTAGCGCATGCCTGCGTAGATCAGGTTGTTGGTCGCACGACCGGATCCAAAGGTCGCCGAAGGTGTGTTGAAGGTCCCGCCGGTGAGGCCGGTCCAGTTCGAGCGCTGCAGATAGCTGTAGGTCGCCTGGTATTGCAGCCGGCCGTATTTGGGGCTGTTGACGATGCGGTAGGTATAGCCGATCGTGCCTTCCTGGATCAGCTTGGTGGGTTCGGCGCAGTTGGCGGTCGAAGGCGAGCCGCCGACGCCGTTGCCCCCGTTGCCGACCGTCGGAGCGATGATCTTGTAGCATCCGGAGTTGTTGAGATTCGGTGGGGCGTAACCGACCAGAACGCCACCGTAGCCCGGGTAGTAGGTGCGCTGGTTGTACTCCGCACCGTAGTAGGCGTACACATCGAGCTTCTTGTTGGGGTGCGTCTCGAGCGTAAACAGCCCATGGGAGTTGCGGATCGGTTCGAGCTCGCCGTCGGGGTGCACCGTGACATCGCCAAGCTGGGAGGAGCCGTAGCGGGCCGTGCCATCCCCGTACATGCCCTGGAAGGCGACATCGGCATACTTGGTGATGACGCGGCCGGTGCCGAAGACACCACCGCCCGTCTTGGTGTCCTTGTGCAGGTTGGTGGAGTAGGCCGTCACCAGACCTGTGGCCGGGTTGACGATCACTGGGTAGTACTGGTCGCGGAAGAACCGGGCCAGGCCGCCGATCTCGAAGTGGCCATGCTTGGCGTCAAAGGCGACCTTGGCGACCACGTCCGGAGCGACGTTGTTGGCATAGGTTGCCGTCGAGTTGAACAGACCGCCACCCACACCGGAGCCGCCAAAGATGAAGTTGTTCGGGGCATTCGCTCCGGCAAACTGCGTCTGGCCCTGCTCGAGCGAGATGGCAACGGTGGTTGCGGCCCCAAAGTACGGGTGGCCAATCTTCTGCTGGAAGCGGATGGCCGGCTGCCGTGCCCAGTTGTAGCCAACCATGTACTGGGGATCGATGGTGTTCGGCAGCTTCTCGGTGCGATTGTCGGTTCCGCGGCCGTTCTCGGTCACGAGCGACCACATCTGCCCGCCGGTGACGGCGAAGCCGGACTTGGTCTCTGCCCGGCCCCAGATCTGGCGCTGGCGCAGCGTGTAGGAGTTCGACTGGTTCTCGTTCGAGGTGACGCCCGCCGACAGGAAGTCGGCTTCGACGTAGCCCTGCAGCTTGAACCCGCCGGCGTTGCCCTCAAACAGGGCTCCGATGCGGCTCTGCCGGCCGGAAAGATTCTCCTCGGAGATGTGGCCCTCATTGGAGCCCGGGAACGGCGTGGTATTGAAGGGGGTGTTGAGGCCGGAGTTGATGGCGCGAGTGCGATACACGCCTTCGAGCGCAAAGAACGCAACCGGCTGGATGGTGACACCCTTGTAGTGGATGGTCGTGGGCGACTCGATCCTGTCGGTCAGGTCACGCTTGGTGTCGGCCAGGGTCTGTGCCAGGCCGGCGTTGTTCAGCTTGATGTTGCCCACGTCGCTCGACAACGTCGAAACGCTGACCCGGTTCTGCTCAATCAGGGTCTGCAGGTTCTGACTCTGCTGCTGGGCATTGGCGGCGGCCGAGGTGGCAGCGGCCGCATCGGCGCTGGCGCTGGCCAGGCGGGCGTCCTTGTCGGCGTTCTGCTGGCGAAGCGCGTCAATCTGTGACTGCTGCTGCACCATCTGCTCCCGCAGCTCGCGGATCTGGCGCTCGAGCGGCGATTCGCGATGCGCCGTGGTGCGGGCTGCCCTGTGCTTCCGGCTTGCCGCCGAGGAATGCGATCTGCTGCGATCGGTTGTGGTGACGGTCGTCCGGGTCGTGCTCGAGTTTGGTTTGCTCGTCCTGGTCGTCGTCGTGAGCTGGGCTCGAACCGATATGGTCGACATCACCAGAATCGCGGCCAGAGTCGCTTGAATTCGCTTCGTCATGAAACCTCTCTTGAAGAATCGCTTGGGAAATCGCGGAAGAACCCGCGTTAGTGAGTCCGCGGACCGTGCCGGCTTCAGCCCTTGCTTTGTCCGTACTCTGGCAGAGTCGTGTGAACAGAATGAGAATTGGAGGCCTGTTGCGGAAGTTTCATGAGTTGCCCGATCGGGTTCGGACAGGCACAGCACCAGCTTCGAGCCGTCCATGGGGGCGCAACCCTCGTGTAGCGTGGAGCTATGCGAAAGAGCCTGGTTTGGGCCGCCAGAACGGCTTTGGCGATGGGAGTGGCAACCAGCGCCTGGGGCCAGGCCATGCACCTCATTCCCATGCCACGGGAGGTGCGGCCCGCCGCAGAGGTGACTGTCCCGTCTAACGGGGTAAGTGTCGAGTGCCCGGCCTGTGACGCCGAGGACCAGTTCGCGGCAGACGATCTGCGCCGGACGCTCGGGGAGCGGGGTGTCCCCACGGCGACTGCTGCGGGCGGGCTGGTGATCCGCCTCGGGCGAGTGAGCGGCGGCCGGGGACCGGGCGGTCTGGCCTTCGACGCGCCCATGCGGACCGAAGGGTACGTGATCCACAGCACGCCGGGGAGGCTCGACATTGCGGGGGAGACGGCGGCAGGCGTCTTCTATGGGGCACAGACCGCCAAGCAGATGTTTGAGGTGCGGCCGGGCGGGACAGCCGTGCTTCACCCGGCCGAGATCCGCGACTGGCCCGCCATGCGCTACCGCGGCCAGGACGACGACCTGTCGCGCGGACCGGTGGTGACGCTGGCCTTTCAGAAGCGCATGGTGCGCACGCTGGCCGAGTACAAGGTGAACCTGTACTCGCCGTACTTCGAGGAGACGATGCAGTACCGCAGCCATCCAGTGGGCGCGCCGCCGAACGGCAGCATGAGCCCGGAGGATGCGCGCGATCTGGTCGCCTACGCCCGGCAGTTTCACATAACCGTGATTCCGGAGCAGGAGGCCTTCGGCCACCTCCACCACACGCTGGTCTACGAGCAGTACCAGTCCCTGGCGGAGACGCCGCACGGAACGCTCCTGGCGCCAGGGCAGCCTGGCTCGCTCGCTCTGATCCGGGACTGGTTCGCCGAGCTGGCGCGCGAGTTTCCCGGGCCGTTTCTCCACCTGGGCGCGGACGAGACGGTGGATCTCGGCGAAGGGCAGACCAGGGCGGCGGTTGAGAGCCGCGGTTTGGGCGCGGTCTACCTGGACTACGTGCAACAGATTGTGGAGGCGCTTCGGCCGCTCGGGCGCAAGCTGCTCTTCTGGGGCGACATCGCCCTGCAGTCGCCGGATCTGGTCAAAGCCATGCCCGCCAGCTTCAAGCAGGCGACGATCGCCGTTCCGTGGGAGTACAACCCGCAGCCGCGCGGCTTCGATCGCTTCATCAAGCCATTTACCGACTCCGGCTACGAGACCTGGGTCGCTCCGGGGGTCAACAACTGGTCGCGGGTGTGGCCCAACTTCAACATGGGGCTGCTCAACATCCAGGGTTTCATTCGGGATGGACAGCGGCTGGGCGCGACCGGCGAGCTGAACACCATCTGGAACGACGACGGCGAAGGTCTGGTCAATCAGGACTGGTATGGCGTGCTCTACGGCGCGGCCGCCGGCTGGCAGAAGGGCGAAAGCTCCATCGCGCAGTTCGAGGCGAGTTACGGCCCGGTCTTCCACGGCGACACCACCGGCAAGCTGAACCAGGCGCAGCACGAGCTGATGCTTGCCCACCTGCTGCTGAAGGAGCAGGCCAGGACCGGCGACGGCTCGGACGGGCTGTTCTGGATTGACCCGTGGTCGCCCGACGGCATGAAGTACGCGGACAAGATTCGACCCTACACGCACGAGCTGCGGCTCCATGCCGAAAAGGCCATGGAGCTGATCGCGGAGGCGCGGGCGGCGGCCCCGATGACCCCGGTTCCGGTCAGCGCTCAGGCCGACGGGACGACGCCGGTCTTCAACCCCGCAGAGGCGTATCCGGCCGCGCCGACGAGCCTGCGCGAGCGCGACGCGATCGACGCCATGGAGCTGGGGGCGCGGCGCATGGACTTCCTCGGCGAGAAGTTCCAACTGGCCGAGGAGATCGAGCAGGGCTACCAGCGGGCGTATGCGCAGCGTGGCTCGATCGACCACCAGGTGCGCACGGACGTCGCGCGCGAGCTCTCGGATATCAACGGCGTCAACGGGCGCATCGCTGACATCAAGGGCGCGTACTCTCTGATTCGCGACCTCTACCAGCAGGCGTGGCTGCGGTCGAACCGGCCGTACGGCCTCAGGCCGGTGCTCGAAAAGTACGACTACACGATTGGCATCTGGCTGGGGCGATCGGACCGCATCCGGACCGCGCAGCGGCAGTGGAGCGACTCGCACACGCTGCCAGCGGCGGCGGAGGTCGGCATTCCCATGCCGCCGCCGGCGGGAGCGCGCTGATGAAGCGACAGCGCCTGACGGCCCGGCGGCTGGTGACGGACATCGGCGTGATCGAGTTCCCGGTGGTCATGGTGGGCGAGGACGGCCGCATCGCCGAGATTGAGAGCGATCCGTCCATCCGCAGCGACGAGACCCTGACCAGCACCCTGCTGGACGTCCATACCCATGGTGCGGCGGGGCACGACGTCATGGAGGCTACCCCCGAGGCGATGCGGGCAGTGGGCCGGTTCTTCGCCGCGCACGGTGTGGGGGCGTACCTGCCGACCACGGTGACGGCCCCGGTCGACACGCTTCTGCGCGCGCTCGAGGCTCTGGCCGGCTTCGTCGAGCGTGGCGCGACGGCGGGCGAGGCGACCCCTCTCGGCATTCATCTGGAAGGGCCCTTCCTCTCTCATCGCAAGCGGGGCGTGCACCCGGCGGCGGATCTGCAGCCGCCCAGCGTCGCGCTGTTCCGGCGTCTGTGGGAGGCTTCGCGCGGGACCATCCTGCTCATGACGGTGGCCCCCGAGCTACCCGGAGCCGGCGAGATGATTCGGGAGGCCATCGGCCTGGGCGTGCGAGTGTCGCTCGGGCACACCGACGCGACCGCGGCGGAGGCACGCGCGGGCATCGCGGCGGGCGCCCTCAGCGCGACGCACACCTTCAATGCCATGCGCGCCTTCGACCATCGCGAGCCGGGGGTTCTGGGCGTGGTGCTCGACCGTGGCGATCTGTGGGCCGAGCTGATCTGCGATGGCGTCCATGTGGCCGACGAGGCGGTGCGGCTGTGGCTGCGTTCGAAGGGCGAGGAACGCGGCATCCTGGTGACGGACAGCATGTCGGCCACCGGCATGGGCGATGGCCGCTTCCGGCTGGGCGGCCTCGAGGTGGACGTGCGCGACGGTGTCTGCCGCGTGCCGGACGGTGCCCTCGCGGGCAGTGTGCTGACCCTGGACCGGGCCATGGCCAACCTGCAACGCATCGGCGGAGTCGACCTGACAACAGCAGTGCGGATGGCAAGCTCGACACCGGCACGCATGCTGGGCATGAGCGATCGGGCCGAGCTGCGGGCAGGAGCCTGGGCCGACCTGAATCGATGGGACGCGAGCGGCCGGCTGGTGGGGACGTACCTGCGCGGTGTCCCGGTGGTGCAATAGCAGCCGCGGCTGCGTACGATAACGGCTACGAACTTTGAGGGTTGCGGAACGGCATGGCGGGAGTGGGGGGCGAGTCGCTGATGGCGGGCCTGGGAGCGGCGCTACCCTCCCGGCTCAGTGCGCTCGACCTTGGCATCGTGGCGCTCTATCTCCTGGGGATCACGCTGTTCGGTCTGCGCTTCCGCGGCGGCGCGGCCAGGGACCGCTCGCTCAAGAGCTATTTTCTCGCGGACAACACCATTCCCTGGTGGGCGATCGCGCTCTCGATCGTCAGCGCCGAGACCAGCACGCTCACCATCATCTCCATCCCCGGCGTGGCGTTTGCGGGCGACCTGGGCTTCCTGCAGGTCGTGATGGGCTACATGGTGGGCCGCGTGGTGGTGGCGCTGCTGTTTCTGCCGCGCTACTTCGACGGTCACATGCTGACGGCCTACCAGCTGATCCAGCGAAGGTTTGGCCCGGCGCTCCATAAAGTGACCGCCGGCCTGTTTCTGCTGACGCGGGCCGCGGCCGAGGGTGTTCGCGTCTTTGCCGTGTCGATTGTGGTCGGCATCGCGATCGGCACGGGCGACGTGCTGTCGATCGGCATCATCAGCCTGCTGACGCTGGCTTACACCTTTGAAGGTGGCATGGCGGCGGTGATCTGGACCGATGTGGTGCAGATGGCGATCTATCTCGTGGGCACGGTGATCGCCATGGCGACCCTGGGGGCGCATGTGCCCGGCGGGTGGGGGGCGATCCACGCAGCCGGAGCCGCGGCAGGCAAGTTTCACGTTCTGGACTTTGCCTGGAACCTGTCGCAGAGCTACACCTTCTGGGCGGGCGTGCTGGGCGGCACCTTTCTGACCATGGCCTCGCACGGCACCGATCAGCTGATGGTGCAGCGCATGCTCGCGGCACGCAACCTGCGGGAGAGCCGGCTCGCCCTGCTCAGCTCTGGCGTCGTCATCTTTCTGCAGTTCACGCTGTTTCTGCTCATCGGCGTGGGGCTGTGGGTCTTCTACGGGCAGCATCCGCAGGTCTTTGCCAGCGGCGACCGCATCTTTCCCAGCTTCATCGTCCAGCGGATGCCGCGCGGCGTCGCGGGGCTGCTGGTGGCGGCGATCCTGGCGGCAGCGATGTCGAACCTGAGCGCGGCGCTCAACTCGCTCGCCTCCACCAGCGTGGTGGACTTCTGGATGGGCTGGCGGCCGGGGGCAGGGGACCGCGAGCGCGGTGCGGTCTCGCGCGTCTCGACGGTGCTGTGGGCGCTGGTGCTGTTTGCGGTCGCGGTCTATTCAGTGCGTGCGGGCGGCAAGGGACACGTCGTCGAGATCGGCCTGTCGATTGCTAGCGTGGCCTACGGGGCCATGCTGGGCGTCTTTCTGCTGGGCACGCTCAACCGGCGGGCGACCGAGGGGGGTGCCATTCTGGGAATGATTGTGGGATTTTTGCTGAATCTGCTGTTGTGGCAGCACCCCGCGCCGATACAGATAGGAGCGGTGACCGTGCCGCACGTGGCGTGGACCTGGTACGTGCTTCTGGGGAGCGGGGTGACATTTCTGGTGGGGAGTTTGGCGAGCTTTGTAGTTGGAGCGCCGCGGCGTGCGGCGGTCACGGCCATCACGCTGTCGGCGGTGCTGCTTGCGGCGCCGGGCGTGCTGAAGGCTCAAAGCCCGGGGGTAGGACCTCCATCGGGCGCATTCGCCGGGGTCGACCGCGTCATCCTGGACGCGATCGCTGCCAACAAGCTTCCCGGAGCGGTGTTGCAGGTCGGGCATGGCGGCCGGGTGGTCTACCGGCAGGCCTACGGTGACCGGGCGGTTGAGCCGCGGGTCGAAGCCATGACCCCGGACACCATCTTCGACATGGCGTCGCTGACCAAATGCCTGGTGACCGCAACCGCCGTGATGCAGCTGTGGGAGCAGGGAAAGGTGGGCCTGGACGAGCCAGTGGCGAAGTATCTGCCGGAGTTTGGCGTCAACGGAAAGGAGCGGGTCACCGTTCGCGAGCTGTTGACGCACTTCTCCGGGCTGCCTCCGGATGTGAAGCTGAGCGATCGCTGGAGCGGACGGGCGGAGGGCGTTCGGCGCGCCATGACCTCAGCCCTGATGACGCCTCCGGGGAGCGCCTTCCAGTACTCCGACGTGAACTTCATCACGCTCGGGGTGCTGGTCGAGCGGCTGAGCGGGCAGCCACTCGAGGTGTATGCGAAGCAGCACATCTTTGATCCGTTAGGCATGACGGAGACGCGGTATCTGCCCCCCGCGGCGTGGATTCCGAGGATCGCTCCGACCGCCCACAACGACGACAAGCCGATGGACGACGACCGTCTGCTGCGTGGAACGGTGCACGACCCGACCACCCGGCGCATGGGCGGCGTTGCCGGGCACGCTGGGGTGTTTTCAACCGCGCATGATGTGGGGCTGTTCGCCCAGGCGCTGCTCGACCGCCTGGCCGGGCGGCCCAGCCAATTTCCTCTGAAGCAGGCGACCCTGGAGGTCATGACCACGCCGGCGCAGCCCGGCCACACCCCTGCCGACCTTGCCGAGCCCGGACCGGCCGGGGTCTATCCCAGCCGCAAGGGCCATGAGGTGCGCGGCCTCGGGT
Source organism: Acidobacteriaceae bacterium (assembly GCA_965218595.1). Taxonomy (GTDB): domain Bacteria; phylum Acidobacteriota; class Terriglobia; order Terriglobales; family Acidobacteriaceae; genus Edaphobacter. The sequence continues at coordinate 72,721 of CBDCLC010000003.1, forward strand.
GGGACATCGACTCCTCCTTCTCGCGGCCGCGCGGCCTAGTCTTTCCCGTCGGCAGCTTCGGCCACACCGGCTTCACCGGAACCAGCCTGTGGATGGACCCGGGCAGCGACACCTATGTGGTCCTGCTGGCGAACTCCGTTCACCCCCGCGGCCGGCCCTCCATCTCGCATCTCCGCGGCGACGTTGCGACGGCAGTCGGCCGGGCTCTGGATCTGTACCAAAGCGCCGGCCCCGTGGAGCAGGCAGGTGCACCGGAAGCCGAGCGGCAAGGCTCCCCCGGAAGCGAGGTCCAGACCGGCATCGACGTGCTCGAGCAGACCCGGTTCGCAGCTCTGCAGGCGATCGCGGCGCAGCACGGAGGCAAGCTGAGGCTCGGCCTGCTGACCAACCAGACCGGTCTCGACAGCCACGGTCGAAGGTCGATCGACATCCTGGCCGGAGATGCAGCAAGAGCAGTTCCGGGTCTGCGGTTGCAGGTGCTGTTCTCGCCAGAGCACGGCATCGCCGGCGTGAAGGATTCGACGGACGTCTCCAACTCCACCGATGCGGCAACCGGCCTGCCCGTGATCTCGCTTTATGGTGCGCATGATGCCGACCGCCGCCCGAAGCTCGAGGATCTGCGCCGGCTCGACGCTGTGGTCGTCGATCTTGAGGATGCCGGCGTCCGCTTCTACACCTACGAGACGCTGACCGGATACTTCCTTGAAGCCTGCGCCCAGGCCGGGGTGGATCTGGTCGTGCTGGACCGGCCGGCACTGATCGGCGGCGTTGCCGTCCAGGGACCGGTCTCGGACGCGGGCGCCGAAAGCTACACCGATTACATGCCGCTGCCGGTGCGGCATGGTATGACGCTCGGCGAGCTGGCGCGGTACTTCAACGGCGAAAAGCAGTTGGGAGCGAAGTTGACCGTCGTGAGCATGAAGGGCTGGCACCGCTCAGAGTACTTCGATCAGACCGGCCTTCCCTGGATCAATCCCAGCCCCAACCTCCGCAGCGAAGCGGCGGCAGTTCTTTACCCAGGCGTCGCTTTCCTGGAGATGACCAACGTCTCGGTCGGACGTGGAACGCCCACCCCGTTCGAGGTTCTCGGAGCTCCCTGGATCGATGGCGCCGACCTCGTGCGTTTCCTGACCCAGCGGCAGATTCCCGGGGTGCGCTTCGCCGCGGAGCGCTTCACTGTGGCCGACGACGCGAACCGGTATCCCTTTCATGGGCAGACAGTCGGCGGCATCCGCATCGTTGCAACGGACCGGACGAAGCTCGACAGCCCGGAGCTGGGCGTGGAGCTGTTGGCGGCCCTGCACCAGCTCTACCCCGAGCAGTTCCAGATGGGCAAGGCTTCGCGCCTGGTGGCGAACCGCGAGACGATGAGCGATCTGGAGCACGGGACGGATCCACGCGAGATCGCCGCCGGCTGGAAGGGAAAGCTCGCGAACTTTTTCAAGCGGAGGGAGCGCTACCTTCTCTACCCGGCTGCAGAGCCCTCCACCGCCGGAACCTCGGTGCGGCACGCCGCGACGAAATATTAACGCTCCATTTTCATTCCATAAGCGAGAATGGTGAATCTCTGTACGAAAGGGTTCCTCCCCGATGCCCCGGATCCACTTTCAACAGCAGCTGGTCGCTCTGAAAGACAAGCTGTTGGCCATGGCGGCGCTGGCGCAGCAGTCGCTCGAGTTCTCGCTCGAAGCCTACCTGACCGGCGACCTGGGGCTGTGCGAGCACATTCGCGAGATTGAGGAGGCCATCAACTCAGCCGAGCGGGATGTCGATGAGATGGCCTACGACCTGCTCGCGAAAGAACAGCCGATGGCTATCGACCTTCGCTTCATTCTGTCGGTCATCAAGATCAACGGCGATCTGGAGCGCATCGGCGATCAGGCGACCAACATCGCGCAGCGCGCGGAGCAGAACAAGGACCTTCCGCAGATCTCCCTGCCAATCGACATCCCTGATATGGGCGAGAAGGTCCGGGGGATGATCCGCCGGGCCATCCAGGCACTCCTTGAGGCCGACGCCAGGATGGCTGATCAGGTGCTGGAGATGGACGACGAGGTCGACGAGATGAACCGCGCCGTGCAGGCCGAGCTGATGGAGGTCATGCAGCAGCACCCGGTCGTGTCGAACCAGGCCCTGAACGCCATCATCATCTCGCGCAATCTGGAGCGCGCCGCCGACCACGCGACCAATATCGCCGAGGACGTCATCTTCTGGGTACGCGGCTCCGACGTGCGGCACCAGATGTCGCTGGTGCAGGCCGAGTCAGTCTCCAGCAACCCTACCCGCCTAAATTGAGGGTCTGGAGCTCGGACTCCTCCGGCGGGCGCAAGTGAAACCACTTGGGAAACGCAACGGCGATGACGTACGCAAGCTCGAGCCAAATGCCGAAGCCAAACACCGGATGCTCATAACGGCTGCTATGGAAAGCCGTTCGCGAGAGCACGACACACACGACAGAGGCCAGCGGGACGAGTAGCAACACTCGCCGGCTGTTGCGGTGAGACCGCATCGCTTTGTACCCCCGGTTCGTCATGGCGGTATGCTAGCACCGGGCGGTGCCAGCCATGAGTCTTTTTGCAGCAGCAGGATCAGAGACAAGCGACCTTCCCCTTGACGACCTGCGCGAGCTGCTGTCGCAGCTTCTGCGCCAGCTCGGGGACCGACACAAGGTCCTGGCGATCCCGCCGGACTACACCCGCGTGCACTCCCAGAGCGGTGTGCTGACCGAGATGGCCTCCGAGCTGCTGGGCAGCCGCCTGACCGATGTCCTGCCCGCGCTGGGAACGCACCGCGCCATGACCAGCACGGAGATCTCCGCCATGTTCGGCCGGACCCCGGCCAACCTCTTTCGCGCCCATGACTGGCGGCGCGACGTCGTCACCCTGGGGGAAGTGCCGGGTGAGTTCATCCGCGAGGTGAGTGAGGGCAGGCTGGATTACAGCTGGCCGGCGCAGGTCAACCGGCTGCTGCGCGATGGCGGCCACGACCTGATCCTGTCGATCGGGCAGGTGGTGCCGCACGAGGTGGTTGGCTTCGCCAACGGAAACAAGAACATCTTGATCGGCACGGGAGGTCCGATGGGGATCAACCGGTCGCACTTCCTCGGCGCCGTCTTCGGCATGGAGCGCATGATGGGCCGCGCCGATACGCCGGTGCGCCGGGTGTTGAACTACGCCAGCCGGGAGTTTGGCCCCAAGCTGCCGCAGATCGTCTACGTGCTTACCGTTGTAGGCAAGAGGGCAGACGGGTCGCTGGCCGTGCGCGGGCTCTTTGCCGGTGATGACACCGCATGCTTTGAGCGCGCTGCGGAGCTTAGCCTCCAATGCAACTTCGAACGCGTGGACCGCGAGATCCGGCGGGCCGTGGTGTACCTCAATCCGGGGGAGTACCGTTCCACCTGGCTGGGTAACAAGAGCATCTACCGCACGCGCATGGCCATGGCAGATGGGGGCGAGCTGCTGGTGCTGGCCCCCGGGGTGCGCGAGTTTGGCGAGGATGCGGAGATCGACCGGCTGATCCGGCAACACGGCTACCGCGGCACGGAACACACGCTCGCCGCAATCGAGCAGGACCCGCAGCTGGCAGGCAATCTGAGCGCGGCAGCCCACCTCATCCACGGCTCGAGCGAGGGCCGCTTCGGCATCACCTACGCCCCCGGCCACCTGACGCGCGAGGAGATCGAAGCTGTCGGCTACAGCTACACGGAGCTGGCACCCGCGATGGAGCGGTATGGGCCGGGCAAGCTGCGCGACGGCTGGAATGAGGTGGATGGCGAAGAGATCTTCTTCATCTCCAACCCGGCGCTGGGCCTGTGGGCTCATGAGAGTCGCTTCGGGAGGTAGCGTCCGTCTCAGCGGCATCCTGAATGCCGCAGGCGGATGGCTCTGGGCCTCACGTCGAAGCGCACAGCGCCTGGCATAGCGCTCCCTTCAGGAAGGGCAAGCTGACGGCCTCTCCTCGACACCTTCGGCGCGAAAAGTCACCTGTTGCCGGCGGAGGGCCGGTTCGCCGCAAGGAAGCAGTTCGTCACTTCCAGGAGCGGTTTGGGTGGGATAAGCTACGACCCAGCGGGCACCGCGAGGAACGACGGATGGCAAACTCCTACACCTATGACGCGGAGAACAATCTGCTTTCAGTGGATGGCGGATCGACGGCGCTCTATCAATACGGAGCCATGAATGAGAGGCTCTTTGGGGCTTGGAACAACCAGTACCAGCGGTGGGGTGTCGATCTCTACAATCGGCGATCTACCTCTTTCTTTAACGGCTCTTTGTCTGTGAACGAAGTCCAGTTCTATGCCGGGAATCAGAAGCACGCGTACTGGTTAAACAACGACAACAACTTCCATTTCGAGAGCACCGACTGGCTCGGCACCGTCCGGCTGCGGACGAACGCCTATGGCACGGTCGAGGGCAGCTACGGATCGCTTCCTTTTGGCGATGGTTTTACGGAGTCCGGCAGCGACGACAATCTCCTCCACTACACAGGATTCGACGCCGATGTGGCTCCGAGCGTAGGCCTGGGTCACGCCACCTATCGCGAGTACGGCAACGTGGCTGGGCGATGGACCAGCCCTGATCCGTACACCGGCAGCTATGACTTCACCGATCCGCAGAGCTTGAACCGGTATGTATATGCGCTGAACAATCCGCTGGCCTATGTCGATCCTCTGGGATATTCCCCAGAGGACGGCACCAGCGAGCAGGGTCCGCCTTCTCCCCAGACGGGCTATGTCTATACCATGGTGATAACTTCCACTTTGATTCAGCTTCAGCAACTCGGAGATGTAACAACGGTAAATACGAGCTTTATGGATTTTCTCCGCAATGTTGGTCCGACCGGGGGCGGAGCAAACTTTGGGGGAGGCTCGGGAGGCTCGGGAGGTGGAGGAAGCAGCAATGGTCCGGTGCCAGCCCCAAGTAAAAATGATCTGACGCCTCCAAATCCATGCCTTTATCAGGGCAATGCCATGTCTCCCCAGACCTACTCGAAATTGGGCGCGATCGCATCAACTAATCCAGGAGTCTTCCTCGGCGTATCAACCATAGGGTTCGCTCGGATTCCTGGCATCAGTTTCTTAAACGCACAACCAGCAGCCCACGGCAATGGACTACAAAGAGCTGCCTATGGCAATTATGCGTACGGGGCATACATGGCATCTGCAGGCGTCCCCTACGGGGTAATGATGAGCGCGGCGAACACATTTGCACTCACTTCTAAGTACACGGCGAAGAATGGGCCAATCGACTCAGTCTATTCAAACCTGCCGCAAGCAAATGTTACGAATATCACAAGCGGCTACAACGCGCAAAGGAGCGGAACGCTATGCCATCGCTAGTATTCTATCTGCGTTCCATGCCACGAACTCTAATAGGTATAGTGACGCTCCTGAGTATGATTACTATAACAATCAGTGGATGCCACAACCCCGAGGTGGTGTGGTCGGCAGAATCAAAATCCCCCGATGGGAAAATGGTCGTCACTGCAAAGGCGTTTGCGAATGAGGGCGGAGGTTTTGGCGGGGCTCCAGGAACATTCGTATATCTAAACTGGGCGACCGGTTCTCAAAAACCCCGCGAAGTTCTTGAGCTGTCAGAAGATGTAGTAGGCGCAAACGCTCAGTCACTTGTGTGTTACTGGGTGTCACCGCAACACTTGGAGCTGAAGTATCAAAGTGATAAACAGGAGATTCAGTTTCAGGCGGTGCGATTCGCTGGGGTTGAAATTAGTTTAAAAGGCACAGCTGCCAGTGTGCAGCCCGCTGCGCACTAAGATAACGGGTCAGCTCTGTGTGAAAGTGAGTGAACAAAGTAGATTGGTGTTGTTGCCCCAAGTAACTTGACTCCACCAAACCCTTGCTTATTCCAGGGCAACGCCATGTCGCCGCGTCAGTATGCGGCTGCTGGAGCTGCTGCTTCGGCTCTCGGTCCTGCGGCTTTTCTGGGCATTTCAGGTGCTGGTTTTCCAAGAGGAAGTTTCCTTGACGCACAACCAAAAGCATCAGGCAATGTGTTTCAGAGAGCTGCCTATGGCAACTACTCATTCGGTGTGTATATGGCGTCGGCTCGTGTCCCGTATGCCGCAACGATGGCGACAGCAAACGCGTTTGCAATGTTCTCTCACTACAACACTAAGAATGGGCCCATGGATTCGACGTATACCAATCTGCCCAATGCTAACGTCGTGAACATTACAAGTGGGTTCAACGCTGCGAGGAGTGGGACAACATGCCATCGTTGAGTAAAGTGCTGTTGTTAGAAGGTATGGCTTTGCGCGGGCTAGTGCTCATGCTTCTCGCCGCCGCCTGCTTGAGCGTATGCGGCTGTAAGAATCCCCAAAGCGTGTGGACTGCGGAATCGAAGTCGCCAGATGGAAAGATGGTGGCAACAGCACAGGCCTACGCTAACGGGGGATTTGGGGTCAGTGGCTCTCCAGCGACCTTCGTCTATCTAAACTGGGCGACGGGATCTCAGAAGCCGAAGGAGATTCTAGAACTGTCGAATGACTCCGATACTCTAGAAGGTGAAAGTGTTGGGATCAAATGGGTATCGCCAAGCAGACTGGAGTTGACCTATCACAGAGGCAAACAAGAGATCGAATCTCAGGCTGTTAAATTCCTCAATGTGGACAGAGGGGTCACAGACCTATCAGCGAGTTCAGCGGACTTGCGGTAGTCTCGGTACATTGGCCGTGTCATCGGAGGCGGCCGTACTGCGTCTGTGGCTTCCATCGGGAGCCGTGCCGACCGAAAGAAAGTACACGGTGCTCTGCACCGGAAGTAAGAGGACACTCCACCCCTAAAATGGGGCGAGATTATCCGGCGCTTTTGCTTGGCCCGGGGATGCGGTGTGTGTCATGCTCCTGATCAAAATTGCCGGCAAGTTCTGATTCCTTGGGGAATGCCATGGCAAACGGTTCTACCGGCACGAAGCGGCGTTTCTTCAGGGTATCTGGGCTGTGTCTCTGTTGCGCGATGTGGTGCGGGTTCTCCGCGAGTTCTGCCGCCGGTCCGGGCAGTTCGTCCATCGCTGAAACATCGACGCAATCGTCAAGCCACGCGTGGGTGGAACAGACCCTCAAGGCCATGTCGCTCGAAGAGAAGGTTGGCCAGATGCTGCAGGTCCGGGTCTACGGCGATTATCGCTCCTTCGATTCGCCCGACTTCGCGGCGGTGCGCGAGCAGATTCTGACCTGCCACATCGGCTCGGTTGACCTGGGCGCGCGCATGGCGGGACCGAATCTGGTGAAGAGCTCGCCCGAGCAGGTGGCGGCGATCACCAATGAGCTGCAGCGCACTTCGAAGCTGCCGCTGCTGGTCGGGGGCGGATATCAAGCGCGGTCTGGCGTCGCGGCTCTCCGGTGCGCCGGAAGGCCCACGTCGTCGATCGCTGTGAGTGGCCGGTTGATGATGGCTAAACGATGACTATAGATGCTGGGTGAGGCTGGCGAAGGTGGGTAGTTCGAGCAGGATCTGTCCTGGCGGCGGCTGGTGGATGCTCTCGTGCTCCAGCACCCAGGTAAAGTCGTGCGGGATGAAGATGGCGTGGAGGCCGGCGGCGAGGGCGGGATTGATGTCCGACCGTGGGCTGTTGCCGATCATCCAGGTGCTGCCGGCCTCGCAGCCGTGGTGCTCGGCCAGGGTGCGATAGGCGTCCTCGTGCTTTTCGGGTAGGACCTCGACCGCGCTGAAGTGTGCGGCCAGCCCGGAGCGATGCGGCTTGTCCTGCTGCTCGGCGAGGTTCCCCTTGGTCACGAGCAGGAGGCGGTGTCGGCTGCTGAGGGTGGCAAGCGTCTCCGGCACACCGGCCAGCAGCTCAATCTCCTGGTCGGCGATCGACTGCGCGAAGCTGACGATGCGATCGTGCCGGTCGGGGGTGACCGGCGACCGGGAGAGCTGCTCGAAGCAGCGGATCAGCGATCTCCGAAAGCTTTGCAGGCCGTAGCCATGGGCGGCGATGGTCTGGCGCTCGCAGCTGTTCAGGCGCTCGCGCACCTCCTCCGGCGTGTGGACCTGGTGATCGAGGTAGGAGATAAAGGCCGAGATCGCGCGTTCGAAGTAGATGTTGTTCTCCCAAAGGGTGTCGTCCGCGTCGAAGAGCAGGGTTTGCCGCTGGTTCTGGCGCGATGGGATGGACATGGTGGGACACCTCTGGACGGAGCAGATCGGGGGTGGAACCGAGTCCGCCACCAAGGAACAGTTTCGCAGAAGCCGACGATCTGCCCCAGGCTGTGCAGAGACAATCCCCCAAAAGTGGAGTGCGCGCAGGCGCATGGGGAGCACCGCCCGAAGCCATGCGGAAGATATGATCCGGGCAAGAGCTGGCCACCGGCCAGCCTGGCGTGCCTGGCAAAACCGCGGTGCAAAAAGCGCCAGCGCAATCGGAACCACGCAGAGTCGCTATGACATTGGAGCAGCAGGGACGTCGATTCGGGCCATACGAGATCCTGGGGCGGCTGGGCTGCGGCGGCATGGGTATTGTGTACCGCGCCTGGGACGAACGTCTGCATCGCGAGGTCGCGCTCAAGATTCTCAACGATGGATATCAGCTGCCGGATCTCCGGCGCCGATTTCTCATCGAGGCCAGGGCTGCTTCGGCCCTGAACCATCAGCACATCTGCACTATCTTCGACATCGGCGAACAGGATGACGAGCCCTACCTGGTGATGGAGCTGCTGGAAGGCATGACGCTCAAGGAGCGGATCGCCGTGGGTGCGATCGCGCCAGAGGAGCTGGTGCGGATCGCCGGGCAGACGGCTGAGGCCCTGGCCGCCGCACACGCGAAGAAGATCGTCCACCGCGACATCAAGCCGGAGAACATCTTTCTGCAGCAGACGATCGACGGCGGGTACCAGGTGAAGGTTCTGGACTTTGGCCTGGCGAAGATGCGGGATGAGGGAAGCGGCGGCCGAATGTCTCGCGCGATGGACATCACCACGGTTGGTTTGACGGTGGGGACGCTGGCCTACATGTCGCCCGAGCAGGCGCGTGGGGAGACGATCGACGAGCGTTCGGACCTGTTCTCGCTCGGAGTCGTCATGTACGAGATGGCGACCCGGCGAACTCCGTTTCAGGGTGCCACGAGCGCCGTGATGCTGGTGCAGCTGCTGAAACATGACCCGGAGCCGATGCGAAGCTGGAACGACGAGGTTCCCCGCAGCCTGGAGCGCACGGTCGAGCGCCTCCTGCGAAAGGACCGCGGTGCCCGCTTTCAGACGGGAAGCGAGCTCCGGCACGAGCTGCTGACGATCGAAGGCAAAGGGGTAAAAGGACGGAGGCGCGGCGGCCGGGTTCCGACGGTTCCTCTGGTGCAAGCTCCTGATCCCGTGGCCCGCCAGAGACGGACCGGGCGAAAGGCGCCGGAGAGTCCTCTTCATGCCGGCTCCCCGGAGGGAGATGGCGCGGACCGTAGTTCGCCACCGACAGAGGTCCTGCCGATCGCGGTGCCGAGCCGTCCAGCCCGCGCCGCGGGAACACCCAGCTCCGGGCAAGCACCGGGGGAGTGGATTCGGCCGTTCCGGGACGACACCGTTCGGGAGAGCGGCTCGCGGGACATCGCGGTGCGTCCCTCCGGGGAACGGACCGTCTCCGGGATGAGGGCGGCGGCTACGGGAGCCCAGGCAGAGCCCGCCCGGGAGAGCCAGAAGAGCACTGCGGCGAGACCTGCGGCGAGACCTGCGGCCTCAGCCACGCTCGCGGAGCCCCAACCAGCACCGTCCCAGGCAGCCGGGGCTGGCGAGGAGGCGCCTGTCAGCCGACAGGGCGCCTGGTTTGGGGCAGTCGCTGCGGCGGCTCTCGCCATCCTGGCCGTCTGGCTCGGGTGGGGCCGTGTCCCTGGCTTCGGAGGTGGTGCCAGGCTGCACCTTCTCTCGGGCGAACAGATTCTGCTCACGCCGGTTCAGAACCGAACGGGCGATGTTTCGCTCGATCACAGTCTCTCGATGGAGCTGTCGCACGCGCTGTCGCAGGCGCAGCCGGCTCGGCTGCGAGGTCTCGACGACTTCGAATCCGGAGAGCAGCAGATCGCCGCGGAGAACCGCCGGCCGGGCGGCACGGTCGCTGCACGCAGGGTCGCGGAGCGGCTGAGGGTGCGGGCGTACCTTTACGGCGAGCTGCGCCGGTCAGGACAGGGATATGTTCTCTCGGCCGAGGTGCTGGACACCCTTTCAAACGACAAGCTTGCAAGCTACGAGGCACGGGCGGCGCACCGGGAGCAGATTCCGGAGGCCGTCGAAGAGGTCGCCCAGAAGCTGCGAGTGAGCCTCGGTGAGGCGGGGGAGGACGACGCAAAGCAGGCAGCCGACGCGAGCCACGGCTCCCCGTAAAGGTTGCTGCGCGCCGGAGAACCTGAAAGCTCCCGGTGCGCAGCATCGATTCATGAGGCCAGGCCTACTTCGGGGCCGGGCCGCGGACGACCTGGACCAGATCCGCGGTTCGTATGGTCTTGGCGAATGCCTTCTGCACATCCTCCGCCTTCAGAGCCACGTACTTGTGCGCCGCAACCAAAGGCTCATCGAGCGGCAGGCCGATCTCCGCGCGCCCCAGCATGCCCGCGGCGACCGCCTCCTCACTCGATTCGCTGAGCGGAATCTGTCGCAGCAGCAGCGCCTTGGCCTGGTGCAGCTCGCCCGCCGAGACCGGCTCCGTGCCCATCTGGTTCAGGTCACGCTCGATCAGCGTTCGCGCCTTGGAGACATTCTCAGGGTTGCAGCCATAGCTGACCGAGTAGCTGGAGCGCGTCTTGGAGGCACTCAGGTGGACATCAACGGTGTACACGTAGCCTGCGACCTGGCGCAGGTCGTGGTAGAGCCGCGTCGCATAGAAGCCTCCGCCGAGCACGTGGGTCCCAAGCTGCAGGGGGTAGTACTCCGGGCTGAAGCGATTGATGGGCAACTGCTCGGAGAGCGTGACCGAATCCTGCACCTGCTCGGCGTCGGCAATATTTTGGGCGGAGGGCTTGTTGACCGGCACCGGGGGGAGCACCGTCTCCGGCTTGGGCCCGGTCGCCTTCCATCCGCCGAACCACCTCTCTACAACCGTGCGAGCCTCCTGTGGGGTCACATCCCCGATCACCACGATGGTCGTCAGATCAGGGCGAATCGTCGTCGCATGGTATTGCTTGACGTCCTCCAGGGTGACCTTGGAGACGGTTGCCGGCGTGGCCTCGCGCAGAACAGGATCGTTCGCCGGCAGCAGGGCAGTGATCAAGGCCCGCGTCGTGCGGTATCCAGGGCTCTGGAGATTGCCGGCGACGAACTGCGCGGTCTGCTTGCGTGTGATCTCGAAGGCCCCCGCCGGAAGCGCGGGATGCAGCTCGTTGTCCGCCAGAAGCTGCATGCCTCGCGAAAAGTGTTCCTTCAGAACGCTGAGGGAGAAGTTGGCTCCGGCGTTCTCGTTGGCGGCAATGTCGTCCAGCGCTTTCTGGAAGCTGAGCCGGTCCAGGGTCTCCGTTCCGTAGGAGTACAGGCCATCGAGGAGATCGGAGACACCCTCCTGTCCGCCGGGGGTCTGCAGGTCGGCGTTGTGCTTCACAGATCCGAGAACGGTGACCGTGGGGCTCGTCGTATCCTGTCGCACGATCAGGCGAGTGCCATTGGGCAGGGTGACGTCGCTCGGGCTGGCGAAGCCTGAGGGTACCTTGAGCTCGTTCAGCGCAGTCGCTGCCCAGCTCGGCAGCTCCACCGGCTTGGTGGGGGCGGACGTCAGCTTCTCGCCTCCGCCAAAGCCCTTGGCCGCCACTGGCTGGCCTGTCGGCACCGGCTTCAGCGTGGCCGTAATGGTGCCGACGTTCAGCAGATACTGCCTGGCCACGCGGTTCACATCCGCCAGAGTGACCTTGCGGAGGGCTTCCAGGTCCTCCTCTGGTGAGTTCCGGCCCTCCGCCGCAAGGGCGCTCGACCACAGATTGGCGAGCCCTGGAATCGAGTTCCGCTGGAACTGTGCCTGGGCGAGCTCACTCCGCTTGGCAGCGATCACCAGATCCTCAGGCACCCCCTTTTCCGCATAGTTGTTCAGGATGGACCGCATCTCCGCGATCGCCGCGTCGGAGTCCCCACCCGCCGGCAGGGCGACCAGGCCGAAGCCGACGCTGGCCTTCGGATAGCTTTCGGCGATGCCGAACTGAGCCGCGAGTGCCTTTCCAGCGGGTACCATGCCGTACAGGTCGCCACGCTGGCTGGCCAGAACATCGCCGAGGATCTGACTGGCGGCGTAGTCCGGCGAGTCGGTTCCTGGCATACGGTACGCCACAAAACCCAGGACGTAGGGCAGGTTGCTGTCGAGCGTGAAGGTCTCCGACTTCACCGGCTGCAGCTTCACCTCGGGGTGAGGCGGAATGGCGTGCTTCGGGATGGATCCGAACAGCTCCTTGACCCGCGCTACCGTCTTCTCCGGATCAACGTCGCCGACGATCACAAGGATGGAGTTCGAGGGCGTGTACCACTTCTTGTAAAAGGCCTGCAGCATCGCTCCGGTCGTCTTGTCGAACGACGCCTTGGTCCCGAGTGGATCGTGCGCGTACGGCGTCCCCGCGAACATGGCCGCGTTCAGCCGGTTGATGAACTTGTAGGTGGGATTGGAAAGATCGCGAGCGACCTCCTGTTCGATGGCTCCGCGCTCCGCGTCCCATTCCTTGTCGCTGTCGTCCACGCCGCGAAGGCAGGCAGCCTGCGCCTGCAGCGCCACGTCGAGATCGGCGGCCGGCACGGTAGCGTAATACTGGGTGATGTTTTGCTGGGTATCGGCATTGTTCTGGCCGCCCAGTTGCGCGTAGATCGCCGCCGTCTGATCGGCCGTCATGCCCGTGCATCCGCGAAAGGCCATGTGCTCCTCCGCGTGCGCCATGCCCGGAAAGCCCTCGGGCGTCTCGTTCCCGCCGACGATGAAGTTGGCCTGCACGGTGACGACCGGCGCCAGCGTGTTGCGGATCACGACGACCTTCATGCCGTTGTCGAGGCTCGCCCGCGTGACCGCGTCGTCGCTGGCGCGCAGCAGGGGCAGAAACAAAAAGGAAAGAACAACTGCACCGGAAACAAGCTTTGTGAGACTCACGCGCGAAGGAACTCCTTTGCCGCTGATTAGACGTTTCGAAAAGCCGGGAAGCGCGCGGCGAACAAGCAAGGGCCGCGACCGCATCGATCGGGCGACCACCCGAAATGCACGACGCCCATTCAGTGTTGCGCAGACCGTCGGGCATCGCAACTGCTATGGGTTCAGGGAAGCTGCGGCGAACTCAACTCATTCCCGTTTCGGAAGCTGACTGAGGAGAACTGGTGTCCTGCGGCAGTCCCGGGTGGAGACCGGAGAGGTCTCTCCCTGAAAGGACGTCAGCTGGCCGCAAACAGACTGGAGATGCAGGCCTGCCATTCCGACGGAGCGTTCGCCAGAGCAGAAGAAGTGAGGCCTGCCAGAGACTGGGGGTCGAAGCCGAACGCACAGCCGGCAAACAGAGTGCCCGCAAGGCGAGCGGTCTCGGCATCCACCGCGGAGTCCCCGATCATCACCGTCTCCGCCCGAAACCGTTCCGAAGACTGCGTCCATCCCAGGAGGACAGCTGCTTCGCTGCAGAGCCGAAGCAGCCCGGAGGGGTCGGGCTTCTTTGTGGGGAAGCTGTCGCCGCCGTAGCTCTGAAAGAAAAAGGGAGCGAGCCCGAGAGCTCGGCAGATCTCGCGCGCCGGACGAACCGGCTTGTTCGTCAGACAGGCCATCAGAACGCCGGGCCAGCGGGCCTGCATGGCCGACAGCGCTGGGAGCACCCCCGCGTAGACGTACGTGTGCTCCAGTTTGCGCTCCCGGTACAGCTCGAGAAAGCTGCGGAGCGCCGTCTCAACCGTTACCGGACCGCCACCCTCCGCCGGAGAAGCCATGAGCGCTCGCTCGACCAGCACGGACGCGCCGTTTCCGATAAAGCTCGCAATCTCCGACTGCGACAACTCCTTTCTGCCATGGCGCTGCAACATGCCATTGACCGAGCTCGCAAGGTCCTGCCGCGAGTCAATCAGCGTTCCATCCAGATCAAAGACAAGCAATCGAGGAGTCCGCACATCGGCCATCCTCCCACTGTACTGTCGCCTCATCGGCCCCGCGGAGCCTCAGCGAATCTCGATATCCCCCGACGCGGTCTCTGCATGCAGAGGAGGTCCACCGCCGTTCACGTCGCCGTTCATGCGGTTCCGAGTCGACTCCCCGGACACGTGGATCGATGGCGCCCCCCGCACTGTGCCAGAACCTGTGTCGGCGTTAAGGTGGAACCTGGCACCCTGACCGGGGTCGCATCGAATGGAGCCCGAGCCGGTGTCCAGCCTCCACTCCGATCGGATACGCCCGGTGACCTCGATATCGCCCGATCCCGTGTGGGCGCGAACGCCGCCGTCGATGTCATGGAGGCGAATTGATCCCGATCCAGTCTGTGCCCGGACATCTCCCGCGGCGGTCTCGGTCAACTCGACATCCCCTGAGCCACTCTGCAGGTCAGCGTCACCATGCACTCTCCGGGCGCGGACGGAACCCGAACCGCTGCTCGCCTTGACTCGTGCCCCAACCTCCTGGAGTTCGACATCGCCGGATCCGCTCGCAAGATCCAACAGCACCCCTTTTGGAGCCGCTACGTCATAGTCGATCGTGATGTCCCGGTACAGATCCGTGTTTTGCCTCTCCCCCACCGTGATGCTGTTGCCGCTCTGTTGAATGGGAGGATTGCGGGAGATCTGATCCATCCGCTGCTCCACGTCACCGGAAAACAGGTGATTGTTGCGATGGAGGTGCGCCACGATGTGGATTTGGCTGTCCGCGCCAGGATGCACGTGGATGTAGCCGGAGTTTGTGGACAAAGTCAGCATGGGATGAGCACCGGTTGGCAGCGTGCGATCGAACGAACTCTGACCCGCAAGAGCCGGGAGAGCTGTGGCGGCGAAGAAAAGAGCTGCTAGAAATGTTTGGCGTCGGAACATGGCCATCCTGTGCGGCAAGAAAGGTTCGGAGACCGCGGCGAGCTGACCGCAGCGCTTCCACGACCCTTGTTACGCAAACCGCTGCCTGATTGTTCCATCTGCGGCTCCGTTCGAGACCTGCAGTGGTCGCTAGTACTTTCGAAGAACTCCCAACACCTTTCCCTGGATAGCAACACTTGCGGCCGGCGCATAGATGGGAGCCATCTCCGCATTGGATGGTTGCAGGCGGATGCGGGAACCCTCCCGGTAGAAGCGCTTCAGGGTGGCTTCAATACCGTCTACGAGCGCCACGACGATCTCGCCTTCCCGCGCCGTCTTCGTTCTTTCCACCAGGACGTAGTCTCCTGAGACGATGTGCTCGTCGCGCATGGATTCGCCATGGACCTCCAGGGCGAATACGTCCCGGTCACCGATGATGTCGCCGAGCGAGATACTCTCCGCAGATTCAATCGCCTCAACCGGCAGACCAGCAGCGATGCGGCCGACCAGCGGCAGGCTCTCCGGGGTGCTCTTCATCTGACGCCCAGGAAGCACATCGATCGAACGGGAACGATTGTGCGCGCGGCTGAGCTTTCCCTTCATCTGTAAGTTCGTGATGTGCTTGTGCACCGTGGCCAGAGATGTGAGCCCGAGTCCGCTTGCGATCTCCTCATAGGAGGGCGAGTAGCCGTTGCTCTCGGTAAAACTGGTCAGGAAGTCGAGAACCTCTTTTTGCCGTCGGGTGATAGCCATAGCGCCATCTTAGCGAACAAACAGCGAATAGCAAACGAAAATATGGCCGAATGACAGGTTCGCCGCACAGATCAACGCCCATTCCCAGTTTGGGAATGCAAAGGCGAATAAAAGAAGAAAGGTGTTGCGCAGAGGCGAAGGGTGAGCGAAAGTAAACCTGTAAGCGGGCGTAGGAAAAGCGAAGACCCGCAGAGGAGTCAAGCAGGTGCGAGTTCTGATTCTGGAAGAGGATGCGGCCCTGGGTGTGTTTCTGCAAAAGTTCCTGGAACTTGACGGACATGAGGTCAGTCTCGCCTCGGATGGCGTCTCCGGGCTGGAACACGCAGTCCGCTTCGCTCCGGATCTGCTCGTAACAGAATTGAACCTGCCGATGATGGGTGGCGTCGAGGTGCTGCGCAGCCTCCGAGACTCAGGGTTTGAAGGTGCGATCCTGGTGCTTACCGCCCAGGCAAGTGTAGAGAACCGTGTTCACTGTCTGGACCATGGCGCTGATGATTTCGTGGCGAAACCGTTCAGCTTTCATGAACTCGCCGCTCGTTGCCGCGCTCTGCTTCGGCGGCGGCGATCTTCCGCAGAGGAGATCCTTCGGTACGGCAAAGTGGAACTGAACCGGATCACCCGAAAGGCACAGATCGGCTCCTTCGATCTGGACCTCACAGCCAAGGAGTTTGCTCTGTTTACGGCTCTCCTTCTGCGCAGGGGAGCTTGCTGCAGCCGCGGAGATCTGCTTCAGGAGGTGTGGCAGCTGAGCCCGGACGCATGCACAAACGTGGTGGACGTATACATGAACTATCTTCGGCGCAAGTTGGCCGCCGCAGCCGCAAGCTTGGGCGGCGCCTCCTGTGTGATCGAGACAGTTCGAGGAGCAGGATACCGTCTGACCGAGTGCCACACGGTCCCAGTTTGTCTCCTCCCAGCTCAAGAGCGCCTGTCGGCCATCGGAGCATAGAATGTGAAGCGAAGCAGGAAACGGGGCCGGCGCAGCAGTGGCGTGGGAACAGAGCACGACGCGTAGTTCTCGAGGCGGCAGTGTCTCGTCCCGACGCACTGTGCTGATCGCCAGTGCGGACGCAACTCGAAAGGCGGACCTCGGGGCCGCTCTCCGAGTTGCCGGATGGCAAGTCAGCGAAGTTTCAGGGGGAGCCGAAGCCATTCTTGCTTTGCAAGCTGGTGTCCCGGACGTTCTTCTTGTCGATGAGTGGCTGCCCGACCTGCAGGTGGAGGAGTTGACCACGCATCTGGCCAGGGGGTATCCGGAGCTTGAACTGCTTCGCCTGGATCAGGCCTACCGGGCACAGGATCTCAAGAGGTCCGATCACGCTGAACTGTTGTTTATTCTACGGAAGCTGCAAGCACCTGAGGCTGCGAGTGAATCAGATGCCCCTTCTACGGCTCTGATCACGCCTGACGCGAGTCCAGTCCCGAGCGGAGCTCTCCCGGAGCTGCTTCCCGGCATGGCAGGCGAGAGTCAGCCCATCCGAGAGGTGGCGGCTCTGATTCGGCTGGTCGCTCCTCGTCGAACGACGGTACTGATTGAAGGCGAAACAGGCACGGGAAAAGAAGTGGTCGCGAGTGCGATTCACAGGCTTAGCTCCCGTGCGGATCAGAGCTTCGTCGTGATCAACTGTGCGGCCATTCCCGAAGCGCTGCTGGAGGCGGAGCTCTTCGGATATACCAAGGGGGCCTTTACCGGCGCGGTTCAGTCCCGGGTTGGTCGAATCGAGACCGCACACGGTGGAACCCTCTTTCTGGACGAGATCGGCGAGTTGCCGCTGGGGGTGCAAGCGAAGCTGCTTCGGTTTTTAGAGTCTGGCGAGATCCAGCGGGTGGGTGACAACGCCCTCATTCGCGTCGACGTGCGCGTCGTCGCGGCAACTCACCAGCCGCTTGAAACCAGGGCAAACGAAGGAACGTTCCGTCTGGATCTGTACCATCGTCTGGCGGTCTTCCCGGTAGAACTGCCGGCGTTGCGAGAACGACTGGGCGATCTTGCGGGCCTTGCCAACTACCTGCTGATGAGGTCGGTCCAGGGAGGTGCTGCGAAGCACCTCTCGGCGGCAGCTCATGCCAGGCTCGCCGAGCATCACTGGCCAGGCAACGTGCGGGAGCTCATGCACGTTCTGGAGCGCGCCGTTATTTTGTCCGCGGAACAGGAGACGATCGACGCCGAGCACATCCGGTACCGCCGCACTCCGCGATAGACGCGCCCTGTTTGCGGGAGATATCCTCCGCTTTGTAAATCCCCTTCTTCTGCAATCGTCTGACCCTTCGATCGCTGCCGCGCCTGAACGCCGGAAGACGCCTTAAACCTGATTCAGACGACCTCTCTCTGGTGGCGCGCCTAAGTCATAGCGGACGTGAGCTCGACCGTATCGACATATCACCAAACAGGTCGCTATCTCGACCGGAACGAGCGTTTCCTCATCTCGTGGATCGGAGAGACCCCTGTATTTTGCCGCAGAGGGACAGAACTTCCAGTCCCCAGGGCGAGATACAGGGTCTCTCCACCTCCCCTGCGGCTACGCTCAGGGTCCGGTCGAGATGACAAAAGGTGTAGTTCGATACAGCTGGTGCGCTATAAAGTCTTCGCTGCGAGTCGCCCTCCTTCAGCACCCGAAACTTACAGCCCTATTAGGTGAGGCGCTCCAGCCTAAGGGCAGTCTTAGGTAATCCAGGCAATCTGACGCGCCCTGTTTGGAGCCCCGTTGCAAACCTGTCCGCAAGCAGGAGATTTCTGCGCACTCCCTCGAAACTGGCCCATTTCGCCGCGATTTCTGACCTTCTGACCTGCGGAGACCTAAGGAGAAATTTAGAAACTGCACGCCGGTAACGGCACCTGCCATGCATTTCCCTATGCCAGCCGACGCAAGAGCGGACGGCAAGTGAGGGAAGCGCAGATGACATCAGCTAAGGTACGAAATGGCTCGGAGTGGTCAGGCTCGGCGGAACGCTGCACGGTGGTGGAGTTCCCCGTCAGCACAGGAGCCAAGCGGCCTGGACAGCCTGGCAAGCTCCACAGCAGCGAAGCAGCGGCTCTTGAGACGCGAGACCGCCTTATCCTGGAGCACATGCCGCTGGTCCATCTCGTTGCCCGCAAGCTCCACAGCACCTTGCCTGGTCATGTTGAGCTTGAAGATCTGGAGTCGGCTGGCGTGCTCGGTCTGCTGGACGCCGCCTCCAAGTTCGATCCGGAAAAGCATGTCCTGTTCAAGAGCTATGCTCAGTTCCGCATTCGCGGAGCCATCCTGGACTCGCTCCGTGCCTCGGACTGGGGGTCGCGGGAGCTGCGCCGCCAGGGGCGAGCGATCCAGTCGGCGATGCAGTCGCTGACGCAGCAGCTGGGACGCGCCGCCACCGAGCAGGAGGTGGCGCTGCATCTGGGTCTTGATCTGGCGGACTACCAGAAGCTCCTCGGCACCCTGAAGTCGCTTGAGGTCGCGAGCCTGCAAGAGGAGCGCTTCGATGACTCGGGAGAGGATGAGCTTGCATCCGTTCCCGGATCGCCCGAAGAAGACCCGCTTGCCCTCTGTCTGAAGGGAGAGACGCGGAAGAGACTGGCTGACGCAATCGAGCAGCTGCCGGAACGGGAGCGCCTGGTTCTGACCCTGTACTACTTCGAAGAGCTCACGATGAAGGAGATCGGTCTGGCGATGGGTGTGGTGGAATCTCGCGTGTCCCAGCTTCGCGCCAGCGCGGTGCTTCGGATGCGTGCGGCCCTGGGCCACCCGTCGCTCGAGATCAAGTCTTCCCGCCAGGACCGCAAAGCAACGACGGGAAGCGGTCGGCGCAAGGTCGAAAACAGGCGTTCGGAGGTTGCAGCCAAGCTTCGTGCCGCCTAGAACAGTCGTCGGGCGAACGCTTCCGTACAGGTTGGAGGACTCTACAGGGCCGAACCAGCCGTCTGGACCGAACCCTGATCGCTGGCATCCGAGCGTTCGGCAGCCGGTCCGAGGCCAAGTTTGATAATGGCGCGAGAGTCAGGGATCAGCTTGGTCTGCCAGCCATTGTCTGCCTGGTACCTCTGCATGGCGGCCTGGGTATTGGCATCCCAGTGCCCGGAAGCATCTCCGGTCAGGTACCCAGCGCCGATCAGGGCCGTCTGCAGCTGTGTGGCCCGGCTGTCATCGATGCTGCGCTGGGAGGAGACCTGCGAGATGTGGGACTTGGCCGCGTGATGCGCCGATCGGTGCTGTGCAGTCGGACCCCGGCGGGAGTGACTTGCGGCGACGCAGGGAAGCGTCGCAAGCAGGAGCGAGGTGCCGAACAGAAGCGAGCCAGAGCGCATGCGGAGAAGGTCTCCTTTGGGGTGTGATGTACCAAAGCGGAGGGTACGGATCAGCTGCAACGACCCCAGACTAGCGCGATCAGTAGAGCTCTGCAACCCAAGGAGGTGCTCTTCGAGGTAATACTTCCGTGTTAAGGAAGGTCTGATTTAAAGCCTTACTTTTGCATTTCGCGGACTGAGGTGTTCTTTTTGCCGCATTTTGGGCTGTGGTGGAGTGTTTGCAGGGGGTTGAACACTCAACCGGCTGTTTTCAGGCACACTCCTGCCCGAGCACGACCAGATGTTTTTTTGCGGTAACGAGATTGACCAGCGCGAAGCCGACCTGGAGCCGATGGAGGTTCTTGCGCAGCCCACGATAGCGCACCTTGCTGAAGCCGAAGCGCAGCTTCAGCACGCCGATCACGTGCTCCACCCGTGAGCGGATTTTGCTGTGGATGCGGTTGGCTTCCCGCTGCTCGGGCCAGACCTGCAGCTTCGAGCGCCACCGGCGGCAGATGCGGTCTTCGGCCCGGGGCGCGCGTTCAGCCAGCACCGTCGCCTGGCCTTGGTAGGCCTGGTCGCCCCACACCGCAATCTCTTCGCCATGGAGCAGCTCCGGCAGCACACGCGCGTCGTTGACGTTGGCCGCGGTCGCCACGACCGTGTGCACCAGCTTGGTCTCGGCATCCACGCCGACGTGCGCCTTCATGCCGAAATGCCACTGGTTGCCCTTGCGCGTCTGGTGCATCTCCGGATCACGCTTGCCTTGCTTGTTTTTCGTCGAACTGGGCGCTTCGATCAGAGTGGCATCCACGATGGTGCCCGTGCCAATCTTGACGCCCCGGCTCTCCAGGTATCCGTTCACCCGAGCGAAGATCTTCGCGCCCAGCCCATGCCGCTCCAGCAGGTGGCGGAACTTGCACACCGTGGTCTCGTCCGGCACCGGCTCCGAACCCAGGTCGATGCCCACGAAATGACGCATGCTCAGGCTCTCGTACAGCGCTTCTTCCACGCCAGGGTCCGACAGGTCAAACCACTGTTGCACAAAGTACATCCTGAGCATGCGCTCCAAGCCCACCGACGGCCGGCCCGGGCCTTCGCTCCTGGGGTAAAACGGCTCAATCTCCGCACACAGCTCCCGCCACGGCACCACCACGTTCATCTGCGAAAGAAACTCCGCCCGCCGCGTCCGCTTCGCGTGCTTCTCAAACCCCGCCGCCATCGCCAACGTCTGCTGCTGCTTCATCGCCGCACCACCCTTGCCTACAACCTAAGGCAAAAAGACGGCGGCAAACAGAGATAAATCAGAGCTTCCTTAACAGCGAAGGCGCGTGCCAGTTCGACACGCGCCTCCACGGCCCCAATTGCAGAGCGGGCTACGGCAGGGTGCCGCCCAGGTAGTTGCTACCCTTCTGCTGCGGCGAGTGCACGACGAAGACGACATCCTCATGCGGGTGCAGGTTATTGACGATGGCACGGTAGCTTGCCTCGTCGGTGACAGGCTTACGATTGATCTCCGTGATCACCTCGCCCTGACCGAGGTTGATCTGCTCTGCGAACGATCCCGGGGTGACGCTGGTGACGACTACGCCGCCAGAGATCCCCATCTTCGCCGCCTGCTGCGGAGGCACCGGTCCAACGGTGATGCCAAGCTTGCTCTGACCTGAGTCGCCCTGGTCGGGTGAGGAGTTCCCCTCGCCTCCTCCAGCCAGATCAGCATAGGTCCTGGCACGGTCACCGATGGTGACGTTCGCACTGTCCTGTTTGCCGTTCCGCATGTAGCCGAGCTTCACCGTCGAGCCGACCTTGCGAGCGGAGATGTCCTGCACCAGATCGTCGCCGTCCTTGATCTTGCGGCCGTCGATCGAAACGATGATGTCACCGGGCTGGATGCCAGCTTTGGCGGCACCACCGTTCGGTGTGACCGAACTGACGATCACGCCGCCGTTCGAGAAGCCGTAGACCCGGCCGACGGCCGAGGACTGTGCGCCCTGGAAGCTGATGCCGATGGATCCACGCACAACCTTGTGTTCCGGCCCAATCAGCATGTTGTAGACACTGGCGATGGTGTTTGCGGGCATAGCGAAGCCGACGCCCTGAGATCCCATGGATTGGGTGTAGATGGCGGTGTTCATGCCGACGACCTGGCCGGCCATGTCGACCAGCGGACCTCCCGAGTTGCCGGGGTTGATGGCGGCGTCGGTCTGGATGAAGCGCTGGAACTGATTTTGAGCGACACCGCCGGGGCCGGGACCCTCGTCGATGGTGCGGTTCTTGCTCGAGATGATGCCGGCTGAGACCGTGTGGTTCAGGCCGAAGGGACTGCCGATGGCAAGAACCCAATCGCCCACCTGGGCTCCATCGGAGTTGCCGAGCTTGATGGTCGGCAGGGGTTGGGGAGCGTCAATCTTGATCACGGCGATGTCCGTGTCCTTGTCGACGCCGATCACCTTTGCCGGACGGCCTGGGTCTGCGGGATTGTCTTCATCGCTCGCCAGCTTGACCATGATGCGGTCGGCTTTGTCGACCACGTGATTGTTGGTGATGATGTAGCCGCGCGGATCAACGATAAAGCCAGAACCGAGGGCCCGGCGCTCGCCGCCTCCCTGAGGTCCGCCCTCCTCGTCGCCACCGCCACCCTGGCCGCCGAAGAAGCGATTGAAGAAGTCCTGCATGTCGTTCTGTTGATCGTCTCCACCACCCTGGCCGCCGCGTCGTCTCCGCTGGTTCGCGGACTGCTTCGGCAGTGTTTCAACGTTGATGTTGACCACGGCAGGCTCGACCTGCTTGACGATCTGAGAGAAGCCGTTTGAGAGCTGGACCGGGTTTGGGATGGTGAGGGGCGTTGCATCGGCTGAACTGTTGCTCTTCACCTGCCCGCTGACCCCGTGGGTGATGACTGAGCCGACGATCACGCCGGTCGAGAGAGTCGCGAGAAGAGCAAAGGTGGAGGTAAGCCGATGGCGCCGGACACGGTTAAGAAAACTTTTTGGCTGGAAGTTCGATGGTTCCATGTGTAAGTTCAACCTCGGTCGAAGATGTGCGGTCCCGCTGCCGGGGACACCTGACAAATCGTTGGATCTGTGTGCGTGTGGCCCTCGCGACTCCCTGGCAGCAGATCAGGGCGCTCCGGCCGTTCGAGTTTTTAGACGCACATCCCGCAGCAAAGTATGGCAACGGGGGTTGGACGTGGAGGCGGAGCGCGTCGCGACGGAGATCGCCCGTCCCTGCCTGTGCGGGTCAGGTGGCGGGTCCGCGCGTCACGGTAGGAGTCGACCCCAGCCACTCGGCAGTGGCGATGCCGGCCAGGATCAGGCCCGCACCGAGAAGCGCTCGTCCGGAGAGCCGCTCGCCGAAAAAGAGCACGGAGGTGAGCAGGGCGAAGACCGGTTCCAGCGTGAGCAAGAGAGCGACATGCGCCGCAGGCAGCTGTTGCTGCACCCAGGTCTGCACGGTAAAGGCGGCGGCCGTGGCCAGCAGCGCCGTCACCAGCAGCGTACCCAGCAGCCAGGGACTGGGGCGCAGCGTGACGGCTCCGCCCAGCGGCAAGGTCAGCAGCATCAAGGCAGCAGCGGCAGCAACCTGCACCGTTGCCAGCGCACGCGCGTCCGCGCCGGGGGCAATGCGCGAGAGGGCAAGCAGATGCAGCGCAAACGCGACCGCGCAGAGCAGACTGAGCAGGTCTCCTCGATTCACGGCTGAAAGGACTCCCCGGGCGGCGCCGCCGGAGGCGGGTGTCAGCAGCGCGATCCCGGCCAGCGCCAGCAGGGCAGCGATCAGGTTGGGTGTCCTGAGCCGGTGCCCGGGCAGGCCCAGCAGGGTGGGTGCGGCCCCAAGCAGGGGAACAAACAGGACCGTCAAACCGGTAAGAAAGGCCGACCGGGTAGGAGAGGTGAACGCCAGGCCCGCAGTCTGGAGCTGGTAGCCGGCGCCCAGCAGCAGGCCCGCGGAGGCACCGGCCGCGGCCCGTCGCCAGCCCAGGCGGCCGAGCCGCCGGCGATGGAAAGCTGCAAGGATCGCAGCGGCCAGGCTCATTCTCAGCAGATTGAAGAGCAGCGGCGGAGCGTCCGACAGCGCCCGTTTGACCATGGGAAAGGTCGCGCCCCATAGCATGACGACACCTGCCAGAAGAGCGTGCGGCAGGAGCCTGCGGCCTCCGTAGAGCACCTCAGTCCAGGTCAGGCTGCGGCCGATGAGGGGTCCTATCTGCCTTTGCCGGGGCGGTGTACACCGTTCGTCCATTCACCAGGGTGCGAAGCACACGCGTGGACAGGATCTGCCGTGGCGCAATCGCGGTCAGGTCGTGATCGAGCACCACCACATCCGCGAGGTAGCCAGGCTCCAGCCGGCCCTTGCGGTGTTCACGGAACTCGGCGAACGCGGAGCCCTGGGTGTAGGCGTAGATCGCTTCGCTCAGGGAGATGGTCTGCTCGGGATGGAAGGTCGCCGTGCCGGCCTCGTTCTGCCGCGTGACCGCAGCGTAGAGGCCGCGCATGGGGTCGAGCGACTCGACTGGGTAGTCGGTGCCGAAGGCGAGTGGGATGCGGTGGTCCAGCATGGAGCGCCAGGCGTACGCGTCCTTCGATCGTTCCGGACCGAGCCGCGCCCCTGCCCACTGCATGTCGGTCAGCAGGTGCGACGGCTGCATGGACGCGATGACGCCGAAGCGGGCGAACCGGTCGAAGTCCGCCGGCAGCAGCACCTGGGCATGTTCGATCCGGAGCCGCAGATCGCCGGGCGATGCCGTGGCCGGCGCCGCGGTCGTCACGACCTCCGCGTCCGGGTTGATGGCCGGAGGCAACGCATCCGCCGGCCGGGCGACCTGCTCGGCCGCACTGAAGGCATTCAGAGCCATGTCATTGGCCTCATCTCCGATGGCATGGAAGCCCAGCTGAAAGCTCTCCGCCGCCCGCGCCGCGCTCATCGTATTCAGCTTGTCCTGCTCGTAGCGTGGCAGACCCTCGTTACCCGGATCGTCCGAGTACGGTGCCGCGAGCGCGGCGGTGCGGGAGCCCAGCGAGCCATCCATAAAGCCCTTGAGCTGCGTCAGGTGCAGCAGCGGGTCGTCCGCCGGATGGCTGCGACGGCGCTGCTCAAGCACGGGCAGGGGCAGGTTGAAGTCCATCCACTCCGCGATGCGAAGGGGCAGCTTTCCAGTGTGCTCCAGCTCTTCGAACAGGAGGAAGTTGTCCCACTCCGGGGAGTAGTCCTGCACACTGGTGACGCCGTGCGCCAGCGCATCGTCGATCGCGGCAAGCAGCGCTTTGCGGCGCTGCGGCCAGGCAAGCGGTGGAACGATGCGGTCGATCAGGCTGGTGGCCGGCGTTTCCCGCAGAACTCCGGTCGGTTCGCCGTTGGGATCGCGGTCGATCCGGCCACCCGGGGGGTCGGGGGTTGCCGACGTGATGTGGGCCGCGGCCAGCGCGGCGGAGTTGGCGACCAGAATGTGACCGTCGGTCCGGTAAAAGAGCGCGGGATGACCTTTTGTGACCGCGTCCACGTCCTGCCGGTCGGGAAGCTTCTTTCCGGGCCAGCGGGTGTGGTCCCATCCAGCACCCTGGATCCATGAGCCCGGGGGAGCCTGCGCGGCGTACCGGCGAATGCGGTCCTGCATCGCGGCCAGGGTCGGGACGCCATCTAGGTCGACCGACAGCGTCTTCTGCGTTCCCCCGCTCAGCAGGTGCACGTGCGCGTCGTTGAACCCGGGCATGGCAAACCTGCCCTGGAGGTCGACGAGCTCCGTAGCCGTCCCGCGGCGGCGAAGTACCTCCTCATCGCTGCCGACGGCAAGGATGCGTCCATCCGCCGCGATCGCCAGGGCGGAGACGCGGGCGGGCACCGGCGACGCATCCCCGGCACGCAGGTGCGCGCCCGTCAGAATGCTGCCGTGATAGAGGATGGTCGCTGCCTCTGGCTGCGGAGCTGTCGCAGCAGCAGCCTGCGCGCGGGAAGGCGACGCAGGCTCCTGCGCAGCGGCGCACAGGGTCGTGCAAACGGCGGCGCAAAGGACCGCAAAACAGGCTTTCCGAGGGATCACGAACAGGAGTCTATCAGGGCTCCTCGGAACCTTTTGGCGATCTCAGGCCTGCTCAGGGCTGCGTCTCCGCGCCGAACCGACCGGCGGAGTCAAGAAGGATGAGCAGAAGCCGGCGAAGAGCGAGCTCCCGGCCGGCCGGATCGAACCACTCCCCCAGGGTGTGGATGCCACCGCCACTGCCTCCACCGCCGAGAGCGACCGCCGGGATGCCGCGGGAGAGTGGGAGATTGGCGTCCGTCGATCCGATGCGGGGCTCGGTCCGGATGCCAAGGTGCCGGTCGACGGCGCGGACCGTCTGCAGCAGGGGGGCGTCGGCGGGGAGCTCGGCCGAGGGCCGGTCGCCGATCACCTCGATGTGGAGCTCCGCAGGCCGGGACGAAGCCTGCCTCCGGTTGTGGGCGTCCACCGCCTGTTGTAGCCGACGCCGGACCTCGCCGTCGAGCTCCTGGAGGTAAGCCGGGCTGGTCGACCGCAGATCAAGCAGAACGGTCGCGGACATGGGAATCGAGTTGACGGAGGTCCCTCCGGAGATCAGACCCGCGTTGAGGGTCGATCGGGGGTCGACCGGAAGTTCGATCGCGGCGATCGAGGCAAGGGCTTCGCCGAGCAGGAAGATCGGATTAGGCGCGCCCGCATCAGCCCACGAGTGACCGCCCGGACCGCTGAAAGTCACCCGCAGGCGAACGCTGCCAAGCCCGCGCGTGACCACCGTCGAAGCTCCCGAGCCTTCCAGCACCAGCGCCTGCGCGATGGGGAACGGATCTCCGCGCAGCAGGTGACGCATGCCACGGAGATCGCCTTCCCCCTCTTCGCCGACGTTTGCGGCAAAGAGCAGCGGAATCGGCGGCGTGATGCCGGCAAAGCGCAGCGACGCGGCCAGGGCAAGCAGGGCGGCGAGACCGGCGGCGTTATCCCCAACGCCTGGAGCAAGGATCCGGCTGCCTTCCGTGCGGGGCTCACACTCCGTGCCGGGGGGAAAGGCGGTGTCCAGGTGCGCCGAGACCAGAAGATGCGGACCGGTGGTGCCTCTATCGATCGCCGGCAGCTGCGCCAGGGCGTTGCCTGCCGCGTCTATCTGCGGATTGGTCAGCCCAAGATCCGCAAACCTCTCCACGAACCAGGCGGCTCGCGCGCCTTCATTAAAGGTGGGTGCCGGAATCCTGGTGCATTCGATCTGCCAGTCCAGGATCTGCGGCTGATGGAGGTGCAGCCAATGAAAGGCGCGGTGCACGGAGGTGCGCGACGCCAGGTGGGCGATGCGTCCCTGAGCCGAGACGGCGCCGGCAAGCCCTGACGCACTCAATATTCGACTCCGACCAGAAACAGACCGCGCGCCGGGGCGGTCGGGCCGGCGGCGGATCGGTCCCGTGCGGCAAGGATCGCCGGCATACGATCTGGCGCCGTCCGGCCTGCGCCCGCCTCCACAAAGGTCCCCACAAGGTTACGCACCATATGGTGGAGAAATCCCGATCCGGTCACGCGGTACACCAGCAGGTCGCCCTCCATCCCCCAGTCGGACGCAAAAAGGGTGCGGCACGGGGAGGGCGGGCTCACAGGGTAGTCAGGCTGCGGCTGAAGCGGGGTGTGTGGGGTTGCCGGATCGGGCGAACTCGCGGCAAACGAGGTGAAGTCGTGCCGTCCGAGCACCAGGGCGGCAGCCATCCGCAGGGCGGGCAGGCTCAGCGAAAGGCCCGTGTCCCAGACAAACGGAGCCAGCATGGGGGAGCAGATCCCCTGCTCCGGGGGCGGCGGATGGACTGCCTGAAGCCCGTCCAGCACAGGCGGCCGCCGCGGAAAGATGCGGTATTCGTAGGTCTTCGCGCGCGCGCTGTGCCGGGCGTGGAAGTCCCGGGGGGCAGACTCCACCGACAGCACGCGAATGCTCGGCGGCAGGTGGTGATTCAGAGCGCGCTTGAGGTTCGCGCCGGGGATGGGTCCTTTGAGAAAGAAGGACGCCACCTGACCCAGAGCGTGAACCCCGGTATCGGTGCGGCCAGATCCCTGCGGCAGCACCGTCTCACCGGTCACGCGATGGAGAACCGCGGCCAGCGTGCCCTGCACGGTCGGCAGCGCGGGCTGTATCTGCCATCCGTGGTAAGGGGTTCCATCGTAGGCCAGGGTTGTCTTCCAGAGCGGCATGCGGGCTGCCTTGCACGGTACCATGCCGCCCAGACCTCCGGAAGCGATTGGTATACTTCATCGATTGCATAAGCCGACGCAGACCGAAGATGGCCGTGTGCCACGCGGAACGCCTGCGAAAGGCACGGCAAACCTCGGCACCGGTTGCGGAACCGGGCAGATGCCACTTGCGTATGGCTCCATGTCGCCAGTCCGCTGGTCCGCTGCACGGAAGGTGCACGGGAGAGCAGCAGCACGGAAAGGGAGCAGTTTGTGGAATCCCGGGGGCGGGTTTTCGCGTCTAGGTGCTGTCTCACCAGAATGACGGGACAGATCGGAACAGCTGCAGGCTGTCTCTGGCCCGGCTTCCTCCCCGTGCGGCCAGTCTGGGGCTAAAGTTTGGACCGTATCTGCCGATATGGAAACAGAGTTGGAGAGCGTAACGTGCGATTGAAGGACATGCAAGCGGCGGTTGTTGTGACCGTGATGTTGACGGGGCTGTTCGCTCCCGAAGGTATGGCGGGACAGCAGCAGCAGCAACCGGCGGAGCCCCCGGCTGCCAACAGCCCGGCGGCCCAGAGCCAGATCAATCCTCAACCGAGGACCCAGACCAGTCCCACCCAGCCCACCACCACCAGTCCCGGCACCATCCGCAGCGGGGTCGACGCCCAGGGTCTGCCGCAGGAGCCTCTGCCAAAGCCGACCGAGCCGCTCTTCCTGCGGGACACGGGCAAGGACTACACCATACCCAAGAAGCACTTCCAGTACTGGAATCCGCTCGCGCCCTACACCGCCACAAACGTGCCGTTGCCGCGCCTGACCAACACGCAGCGGCTGACCACGCTGCTGCGCGACGGCAAGATCTACCTGAGCCTTGAGGACGCTGTCGCGCTGGCGCTCGAGAATAACTACGACATCGCCATCGCCCGCATCAACCTGGACATCGCCGACACGGACCTGCTTCGGGCCAAGTCCGGAGCCAACCTGCGCGGCGTCTCGACCGGGCTCGTGACCGGCACCCTCGGTGGAGGCGCGACGCCGACCATCAGCGGAGGCGGAGGCCCCGGAGGTACAACCGCTGGATCGGGCGGCACCGGCACCGGCGCGCAGGGACTTGTTCTCAGCACCAACGGTGGTGGTCCGCTGCCCTACAACTACGACCCCATCCTGACCGGAAACCTGCAGTACGAGTCGCTGCAGTCTCCGCAGACGACCACGTTTCTGACCGGCACCAACACCCTGAACCAGAACACAGGTCTGTTCAACTTCGGCTATGTTCAGGGCTTTGCCACGGGCACGCAGCTTGCCGTCACCTTCGACAACACCCGCCAGACCACCAACGGCATCCGCACCCTGTTCAGTCCGTTGCTGCAGTCAACCGCCCGTGCCCAGGTGACGCAGCACCTTCTGCAGGGCTTCGGCGTCGGCCTGAACACGCGTTTCATTCTGCAGGCCAAAAACGACCGGCGCATCACGGATTCAGCCTTTCGGCAGCAGGTGATCTATACCGTCTCCCAGGTGGAGAACATCTACTGGGCACTTGTCAGCGCCTACGAAGACGAGCAGGCCAAGGAGCGGGCGCTGATGCAGTCGACTCAGCTGGCCAGGGACAATCGTAAGCAGCTCGAGATTGGCACGCTGGCTCCGCTCGATGTGGTCAACTCCGATACCACTGTGGCCAGCGATAAACAGGCCCTGATCGCGTCGAAGTCGAACCTCGAGTACCAGCAGCTGCTGATGAAGCAGGCGATCGCCCGCGACCTGAACGAACCGGAGCTCGCGACCGCCCCCGTCATCCCGACCGACCGGGTCGGCCTCGATCGGCTTCCGGAGGAGGACATGTCGGTCGACGATCTGGTGAAGCAGGCCTACGTCAACAATCCCTCAATCGAGCAGTCTGTCCTGCAGCTCAAGAACAACCAGATCACCATCAAGGCCTTCCGCAACGGGCTGCTCCCCATTGTGGATGCCTATGCCTTTTACGGCGCAAGCGCTCTCGGTGGATCGCAGAACCCTGCCCTGCAGTGCACCAATCCGACCACCTTCGCCCCGCAACCGTGCACTCCCGAGCAGACTGTGTCTTCGGTGGGCTACCCGTCCGTCTTCGGCAATCTCTTCAACAACTCCTCTCCGGACAAGGGCGTCGGGCTCAATATTCAGATCCCGCTTCGCAACCGCGCCGCTCAGGCCGATCAGGCGCGCTCGCAGATGGAGTACCGCCAGACCCAGATGCGTCTGCAGCAGCTCTACACCCAGATCCGCATCCAGGTCATCAACGGGCAGTACGCTTTGACCAACGATCGGGCGCAGGTGCAGTCAGCCCAGGCGGCGCGCGACTTTGCGGCTCAGAGCCTGGATGCCGAACAGAAAAAATACAAGCTGGGTGCCTCGACGACCGCGAACGTGCTGCAGCAGGAGCGCAATCTGGCCACATCGGAAGACAATCTGATCTCGGCCACGGCCGCCTACGCCCGCGATCGCGTCTCGCTCGAGCAGATCCTGTCAAACACGTTGGACCGCTACGGCATCAGCCTGGTGGATGCGGCGACCGGAACCGTGACGAAGCAGCCGAACATTCCGGGGTTGACCGCTCCGAAGCCGCCCGCGCCGCCCAAGCCGCTGACGGACACACCGCCTCCTTTGCAGTAGGGGACAGCGAGCGTGTTCCGGGGCATGGCCTTCAGCGACTGCCCCGGCACACGCGGTCCCGGGCAGGAGCGTAATGTCCGATCCGCGTAGACTGAAGCTCTATGACCGCTTCCGAAAATGCCCTGTCCCAGGCCTCCTCGGCCTACCTTCGCTCGGCGCGCCACCAGCCCGTGCAGTGGATGGAGTGGGGTGAGGAGAGCTTCGAGCGGGCGCGGCGCGAAGACAAGCCGGTGCTGCTCGACATCGGCGCCGTCTGGTGCCACTGGTGCCACGTCATGGACCGCGAGTCGTATGAGAACGAGGCCACGGCGCGGCTGATTAATCAGCACTTCATCGCCGTCAAGGTCGATCGGGATGAGCGGCCGGATGTCGACACGCGCTACCAGTCCGCCGTCGCGGCCATCAGCGGGCAGGGCGGCTGGCCTCTGACGGCCTTTCTGACTCCCGACGGCCGACCTTTCTTCGGTGGCACCTACTTTCCGCCGGAAGACCGTCACGGCCGGCCGAGCTTTCAGCGCGTGCTCCTGACGATGGCGGAGTCGTTCCGCACCCGCCGAGCGGAGGTGAACGAATCGGCTGCCAGTGTGATCGCGGCCATCGAACACAACGACAGCTTCTCCGGACACATGGGGGACCCAGGCCCCGAGCTGGTTGCGAAGCTGGTCGAATCGACCCTGAAGCAGTTCGACCCACGCTTCGGCGGCTTCGGCTCCCAACCCAAGTTCCCCCACCCTGCAGCCCTCGATCTGCTGCTCGATGTCGCCTCGCGTGTCTCGGTCGACTCCCGCGCCGCCCTGGTCGACCAGGCAGGGCAGGCCGTCCGCGTCACCCTCGAGAAGATGGCGAACGGTGGCATCTACGACCAGCTGGCCGGAGGATTTCACCGCTACTCCGTCGACGAGCGCTGGGTTGTGCCTCACTTCGAGAAGATGGCGTATGACAACAGCGAACTTCTCAAGAACTACGTCCACGCCTTCCAGACCTTTGTCGATCCTGCCAGCGAACGGACCGCGCGCGAGATCATCGGATGGATGGATGCCTGGTTGAGCGATCGGGAGAACGGAGGCTTCTTCGCGTCGCAGGATGCTGACCTGTCGCTCGATGACGACGGGGATTACTTCACCTGGACCCGTGACGAGGCGGCAGCCGTGCTCACACCCGAAGAGGTCGCGGTTGCCGCGGCGTACTTCGACATCGGCGAGGTCGGGGAGATGCATCACAACCCGGCGAAGAACGTGCTCCATGTCGCGACTCCGATCGATCGGTTGGCTCGCGCCGAGCGCCTCGACCCAGTGGCAGCCGAGGAGCTGCTGGCTCGCGCCAGGACGAAGCTGTACGCCGCCCGTCTCCGGCGTCCCACTCCGTTCGTCGACAGGACGGTGTACACGGCGTGGAACGGCATGTGCATCTCGGCGTACCTCGAAGCAGCGCGCGTCTTCGACCTCCCCGAAGCCCGGGCGTTCGCTCTCCGGTCGCTCCAACGCGTGCTGCGCGAGGCCTGGAGCCCGGAGACAGGCGTCGCTCACGTCGTCGCTTACGGCGAGGGCGGCACCCCCCCAAGGAAGGTCGCCGGAGTCCTGGACGACTACGTCTTTCTGGCGCATGCAGCGCTTGACGCCTGGGAGTCGACCGGTGAAATGTCCTACTTCCGAACCGCCGATGCGATCGCCGGGCAGACCATCGCGCGCTTCTACGACAGGACGGGAGAGGCCTTCTGCGATACAGACCTGGGCGGCGGAACGGAGCCGCTCGTCGGCGTGCTCTCGATTCGGCGCAAGCCGCTCCAGGACTCCCCCACGCCGGCAGGCAATCCGGCGGCCGCCGCTCTGCTTCTTCGTCTGGAGGCTCTCAGCGGCCAGGCGGAGTACCTGACGGTGGCGGAAGATACCCTCGAAAGCTTTGCCGGGGTGGTCGAGCACTTCGGACTCTACGCCGCCACCTACGGACTCGCGCTCCAGCGCATGCTGCAACGGCCGGTTCAGGTCTGCATCGTGGGCGAAGGCGAGGAGGCACGACGCATGGAGAAGGTCGCGCTCGCCCGCTACGCCGTCAACAAAAGCGTTGTTCGCCTCAGGCGCGATCAGCTGGCGGAGCTGCCGCCAGCTCTGGCGGAGACTCTGCCCAATCTGCCCGGCCTCCGCGACGGCTCCTCCGCTGCGGTCGCGGTCGTCTGCAGCGGCAACACCTGCCAGCCTCCCGTCACGACAGCCAAGGCGCTGCTCGAGACCCTGAAGTGCTGAGCTGGTCTCCAGGCTGAGGCTTTGCCAAGAGTCGACGGCGGTGCGGCCGCTTCGACAGGGGAGTTCTGAAGGTGGAACCCCGCCAAACCGCCCCGCAGATTTGCTCAAACTGTGGAGCAACCGCCGTTGTGGGCTTCAGGCCCGCGCTTCCTTCAGCTCATCTTAACGAGAGCACCAACCCTAGGCGGGCTCGATGCGGCCAGCTCCGGCGGCGAGTGGCAGCACCGACCGTGGCACCACGATCCACAGGCCGGTCGATCGGGCAAGCAGGTTGCCGCCGCCGTCGTGTAACTCGGCTGCGTGAAATAGCTTGCGCCCTTCGCGTCGGAGATGACGCCCCGACAGGGTAAGGGGCTGACGGATGGGCGCGGGCCGGAGATAGTCGACCTCCATGTGGCGGGTCATCGCCAGCAGCCCAAGCGGCCGGTTGAGCTTGCTCATGGCTTCGTCCAGCAGGGTGGCGATAAGGCCGCCGTGGATGTAGCCCGGGGCCCCCTGGTGCAGCTCTGTCAACTCAACTGGAGCAACGACCCGGTCGCTCAGCGGGTCCAGCGTGAAGCGGAGGTGGAGGCCGTGCGGGTTTGCAGGACCACAGCCGAAGCACTGGCCCGAGATCTCGTCGATGGTTCTGTCGTCTACCTCTTCCGGTTCAGTCATAGGTTGGCAGCCTGGCACACGTGGAGGATGTCGGCGCCGTGACGCTCCACCGTCGCCGCACCCAGGCTCTTGATGCTCTGGAGATCCGCCAGCGTGTGCGGAGCTCCAAGCACAATCGCGCGCAGGGATGAGGCCGGGAGGATCAGGAAATGAGGCACGCCGGAGCGCTGCGCCTCCGCGGCCCTCCACGTGCGCAGGCGTTCATCCAGGAGCTCTTGCGCTTGGGTAAGAGCTCCGTCTTGTGGTGGAGGAGCAACCCCGGACTGGTGAGACACCGGCCGGCTGGAGTGTCGAGCTTGCAGTGGCGGCGGCATCGACCGGTCTCCATTCGACCGGTCCTTCCCGCGGTCGTCGCTGCCGACGGCCGCGCGGCCAACCGTCGGCGTGACCTCGGACGAAGTCCTCTCCCGAGAGACGATGCCTTTCATCTCCCGGCAGAGCGCAACGATCGCCGGGCCGTACCGGTCGGCACGATCCTGATTGAAGTGAACCGCCGCGACCAGCGCGGGAATGGTTGTGGGGCAGGCAAGAACGATCTGCCCAAGTGTGCTGTCGCCGAAGACCATAAAGGCAGGTTTACCAGTCTTGCCGGCCTCCGCCTTTCTCCAATCGCGCAGACGCGCCTCCAAATCCCGCTGCACAGCGCTGTAGGAGGCACTGATCCGGTCGCGCTCCGCCTTAATCTCTGCCTTTGAGGCCCTTGGACCTCCCGTAGGTGCGGCCTTCTTTGCCTCCCGTGAGGAGGGCAAGCGGGTCGCGCGGATCTGCACCAGGAGGTCCCCGGCTTCGGGATTGCGACCCTCGTGCGTCAGGGAGGCCTTCTTATAGGAGACGGCACGACCATCGTCGCGGCTAATAAAGGTATCGGAGGTGATCGTCAGATAGCCGGCTCGTGCCAGTCCATCCAGCCAGGAGTCGAACTCCTTCCGGTCGCGTGTCAGGGCGAGATCGGTAAAGAGCTTGCCGGTGGACCGGCCCTGAGCCCCGAGCGCCTGGAGGATCGACCTGAGGTGGCGCTGTTCGGCACCGGTGGGCTCGCGAAAGCTTTGTGCCGTGCTTGAGGTTGGCTTGCAGATGTCGCACAATCCGCAAGGCTTGGCCGTATCGGAGGTATCTCCGAAGTGCTGCATCAGGGCGAGCATGCGGCACTGGCTGCCCTCGGCAAAGCCAGCCATACGGTCGATCTGAGAGCGGCGAAAGGCAAGCTGGGCGTCGTAGCCGGTCCGCCATTCGGTTGATTGGGTCCGGCGGGCGTTGCCCTCGATGTCAAAGGCAGCAGCGCCCTGCGACGCGAGCTTGTCCAGGATGCGGCCGACCGACTCGACATCGAGCCGCGACCGGCGGGCGAGGTCAGACGGGCTTTGAAACTCTGTCGTCAGCAGCCGGTGCAGACGATCGAGCTCGGCGGCGGCAGGGTAGTCGCGCTCCAGAAAGAACTCGTGCATCCTGCGATCGGCAAAGGAGTGGAGCAGGACGGTTCGGGAGAGCAGACCGTCGCGGCCGGCCCGTCCGATCTCCTGGTAGTAGGCCTCGACCGAGGCGGGAAGTGCCATGTGCAGCACCGTCCGGACGTCCGCCTTGTCGATTCCCATGCCGAAGGCGATGGTGGCGACGACGATCTCGATCTCCCCCGAAAGGAAGCGGCGTTGCACGCGTTCGCGTGTCGAGCCCTCCAGACCGGCGTGGTAGGCGGCCGCGTTCGTGCCAAGCAGGGCGGCAAGCTCGTCGGCGGATCTGCGCGAAGGGGCATAGACGATGGCGGGACGGGCTGCGGCCTGCTGCAGCAGGTCCACCGCAAACGAGTTGCGCTGCGGCTTCGACATCTCCACTACCTCGATCGCCAGGTTTTCCCGGCGGAAGCCATGGATAAACAGAGCAGGATCGTGAAGCGCGAGCTGGGTGACGATGTCGCGTTGAACCGTCGGTGTGGCGGTGGCGGTGAGCGCGATCACGGGAGCCGGCCGCAGAGCCGGCAGATGTTCGCCCAACGATCGGTAGTCGGGTCGGAAGTCGTGGCCCCACGCCGAGATGCAATGGGCCTCGTCGATCGCGATCAGCGCCGGCTTGCGGCGGGCGAGCATCTCGGGAAAGCCCGGAACGCGAAGCCGTTCGGGAGCGATAAACAGGAAATCGAGCCCGCCGGTGAGATAGTCACGGCACGCCTGGCGCGACTCCTCGCGAGACAGGCCGGAGTGAATGCGACCCACGCGGAGACCCAGTGCCGAAAGCTTTCCCGCCTGGTCCTCCATGAGCGCGATCAGCGGAGAGATCACCAGAGCCGTGCCTCCGCGAGCGAGCGCGGGAAGCTGGTAGCAGAGGCTCTTGCCGGCCCCGGTCGGCATCACCAGCAGAACATCGCGCCCGGCCGCCGCAGCCTCGCACACCGGCCTCTGATTCGCTCGGAAGCCGTTGTGGCGAAAGGTCTTCTGAAGCAGATGTTCGAGTTCGGCCGGGTCGGGAGCGCCGGGAAGATGGTCAGGGAAGGGAGGCATGCCGGGCACCTCCATCTTCGCACGGCGGCGGAAGGAGGTTACGGCAGCGATCCCTGTGGCTCGACGAGAAGGATGGCGGCGGGCCGGCCGGCGAGATCGATGGACCCCACCTGCCGCGTGCGCAGCCGGGGATCGTCAGCGAGGGTCCACGTCAGAGGGTCGACACCCCGGGGAACATCGAGATAGAGAAATCGCGGATGGGCCGCCAGAAAGGCAGGCGCCGTGTCCACGTGGGCCGCGTAGCCCTGCTTCACCAGCACCGTCATGATGGAGGCGTCCCGCTCGGCGGGCGACATGGGCGGCGTCAGAAAGATGGCCTTGCCGGTAACAGGACCCTGCTCGTAACGCGCCGTCAGAAAGAGGCGGTCGTCTGGGATGACCAGCGGGTAAGCGGGACGGAGGGCAATCAGCGGGGCGACCGCGGCATAGGGACGAAGATCCTGCTGCTGCAGGCTGGCCAGGTGCACCCCAGCCAGAAGTGCGAGGGCGGCGGCAGCCGCTACGGTACGATATCGGGCGAGACTGAGCCGGTGCGGCTCTGCCAACAGCCACATCGCGCGGCCGGACAGGTAAGCCAGGCCAAGCAGGTAGGGCATCATGTAACGCTCCGCAAAGAGCGGCTTATAGGCGTGAGAGATCAGGTAGAAGGCGAAGGGCACCAGCAGCATGGAAAGCGAGAAGGCGGTGACCACGGAGGGGCGTGGCAGCGTCTGGCGGAGCTTCCATAGCCTTTGGGCGGCGCTGCCGAGCAGAACCACCAGCAGCAGATTAACGGCACGGAACTCCGTCGGCCGGTGCAGCAGATATCGGATCAGCTCGATGGGATGCGGCATGGGGATCCAGTTCAGCTTGGCAGCCCCGGAGTGCATGGCTTTGGCGTAGGTGGCCAGAAGGCTCCACGACGCCAGACCACCCAGGATGGCAGCCGGCTTCAGGCGGCGGGGAAAGGCGCTGACCAGCACCGCGAAAAGGACGGCAGCGCTATATATAAGGCCGAGCATGTGGCTGGAGATCAGCAGGCCGTTCGTCAGCAAGCTGAGCGCGAAGGCGACCCCGCGCGATGGCCGCTGCCGCTCCATCCAGAACGCGGCATAGACGGCCAGGCTGGTAGTAAACAGCAGAAGGGCGTAGAAGCGGACCTCCGCAACGTAGTTCAGAAGGGTGCTGTTGCCAAGGAAGACGAGGGCGACGGCAAAGGCGGCTACTGCGCCAGGGACCCTGCGGCGGAGCATGCCCCACCAGAGCGCGGCGGCACCCCAGAGCGCCACCGCGGAGGCAAGCCGGATTGGGAAGACGTGGTGCGCGAAGCCAAGCACAAGCGGCCGGCCCAGAACATAGAACAGCAGACCGCCGCTATCCGCACCCTGGTTCCAGCTGGCCAGCATGTGACGAAAGGAGGGGTCAGTGAGCAGGTTCCAGGCGAGCAGCTCGTCGTACCAGAGGATGCGAGCCCGGGAAAGGTGCCACGAGAGAAAGACGACGTACAACAGCGATCCGGCCAGGGCAACAAGCTGCACGGGGCTGACGCGCCCTGGCTTCTCTCTGGACCTCCCGATCTTGCCCTGGACGATATTGCCCCTCGGATCGACCCGGCCTGCGGCCCGGATCGCACGCAAGGATTGTATCTTCTCCGCTGCTGGGAGCTCCCGCAACTTTGCCAGGCAAGGTGTGCCTTGCCATACTGGCCCGCTCGGGTTGGCGTTCCGGATAGGGCTTCCAGGAGGGTGCCCGGTCGCGGCTGGGATGGCGCCTGGAAGCGCGAGCGCGACCACGGCTGGAGCGCGGCTAGCTCCCGGCCGGTTTGCCCTGAGCGGAGCGAACCATCTCCACCAGAACCTCCCGCGTCTGCTGCGGTGTGCGGACCTCGCGCGCGAGAGCGATGCGCGTGCCCTTAATGCCGTCCGGCGTCTTGAGACGCAGGTGAAATCCGAGACGATCGATGGAGGTCATGGCGGCTTCGCTGGCCTCGATGCCGGCGTGCGCGCGGGCCAGCAGGAGCATTGCGGCGGTGTGGTCGGCGTTCATGTGAGCCAGGATGCCGGGTGCGGCGGAGGCGAGCGGGTCGGGCGCCGCGGCCGCATAGTCCTCAGCTGCCACCCAGCCCATGACCCCGAAGCCGCCCACATAGTAGAGATCGATCGGATCGAGACGGAAGAAGCCGAAGTCGGCGAAGTCGACCCAGTAGCGGCTATGAGGGTGCCGCGCCAGGTAGAGCTCACGGGCCTCCGCCAGGTCGGGCGTGGGCACCGGCTGCACCTCGCCCACCAGCGTGACGCGTGCGGAGCCAAGCGGGTCCTCGTCCGGTCCGGTCTGGGCCGCAAACAAACTGGCGCGGGGGTCCGCCTTCAGGTTCTGGGTGTGGGTGGCCATGTTGCTGATCAGAAACAGCGGCAGCCCGTCGGGATCGAGCGCAAAGGGCATCAACGACCCGAACGGGAACCCCGGATGCTTTCGCGAGGTGGTCGACAGCGTCCCGACGGCCGCGAGCGAGAGCAGCGTGCGGACCCGCTCGGCATGGGTCGGCTCCGGCATCTGCGGAGGCGCCGGTCCGGTTGAAGCGTGCTGCCGTGTCGTCAGATCGGACATCTTCTCACCCCCATCGATAGCTCCCCTTAGTTTTCCCTGACCGAGGGCGTCGCTGTCAAAGCGCGGAACGAACACCTCGGGGATGCACCAGGCGCTTCAACATTTTGTTGAAACTTTATACCCAGCCAATGCGTGTCTCAGGTTCAACATCCATCCAGTTGTCTCCTGAGGAGATCTTTCCATGGAACTTCGCTCCCACCGGCGTCTGCGTGCCGTTCGCCTCTGTGCTGTTGGCTGTATCTTTGCCGGAGCGGCGTGGCTGCCGGCCGCGGCCCAAAACGCCCAGAACGATGCGCAGCCGAAGGACCAGCCGGCCCAGAGCGACCGGGAGAGCCGCCGCAACCGGCGCCCCGCCGCAACCGGAGATCAGGAGACGCCCGGCCCGAAGCAGCGGGAGAACGAGCCGGGCGGCGAGGCGCGTGGACGCTATGAGGCTCCCCCCACAAAGGAGGGCGAGCTCCCCATTCCGCCAGAGATCGCGGCCGTGACCAAACACCAGATGCAGCTTGGCGGGCGCACCATCCACTACACGGCGACCGCGGGCAATCTGCTGCTGAAAGATCCGCAGGACAAACCGAACGGCAGCATCTTCTACGTGGCCTACACGGAGGACGGCGTCCCGGCGAACACTCGGCCCGTCACCTTTTTCTACAACGGCGGTCCTGGGTCGGCTACCGTGTGGCTGCACATGGGGTCGTTCGGGCCGGTTCGCGTGGTGACGGCGAGTCCGGAGGCGACGCCACCGCCGCCCTTCGAGTACAAGCCCAACGAGTACAGCCTGCTCGACAAGACCGACCTCGTCTTTATCGATGCTCCGCTGACGGGCTTTTCCCGCGCCGTGGGGAAGGGAACGGCCAAGGACTTCGCGGGAACCGACCAGGATATCCACGCCTTTGAGCAGTTCATCACACGCTACGTCACCGT
The DNA here is from genome assembly GCA_965218595.1 of Acidobacteriaceae bacterium. Lineage (GTDB taxonomy): Bacteria > Acidobacteriota > Terriglobia > Terriglobales > Acidobacteriaceae > Edaphobacter. The sequence goes on from CBDCLC010000003.1 coordinate 112,366, forward strand.
GAATCAGCGTTGGAACTCACCCAAGTTTCTCTTCGGCGAGAGCTACGGCACGACGCGGTCGGCTGGTCTGGTGGCCGCGCTTGAGAACGACGGACTGGAGTTCAACGGCGTGGTGCTGCTGTCGTCCATCCTGAACTACGCCGTCCGCAGCCCGGGCTACGACACCGAGGCGGTCTCCTACTTCCCGAGCTTTGCCGCCATCGCCTTCCAGCACGGCAAGGTCAAGCCAGGAGTCACGCTGCCGGAGTGGGTGGAGCAGGCACGGCAGTTCGCCGGCGGACCCTACCTGACGGCGCTCCAGCAGGGCGACCGGCTCCCCCCGGCGCAGTTCAACGCCATCGCCGAAAAGGTGGCGGCGTTCACCGGGGTCCCCCTCGAGTACGTCAAGGATTCCAAGCTGCGGATCTCCGCCACGCGCTTCCGCAAGGAGCTGCTGCGGGACCAGGAACGCACCATGGGACGGTACGACGCGCGCTTCGAGGGCTGGGATACCGACGCGGCGGGCGAGGCGCCGAGCTACGATCCCTCCTCCACCGGCATCACCGGCGTCTTTGTCGGAGCCTTTCACGACTACCTGCAGCGAGATCTGAACTACATGAGCCAAGAGCCCTATTATCTGCAGGGTCCGGGCATTAACCAGAACTGGGACTTCAAGCATCGGCCGAGCGGCGGGCAGGGGTATGGGCGAGGCGAGCAGGTGCTGCCCGATGTCGCGATCGACCTTTCCGATGCCATGCGGAAGAATCCGCACCTGAAGGTCTTCTCCGCAAACGGCTGGTTCGACCTGGCGACGCCGTTCTTCGGCACCGAGTACGACCTCGATCACATGATGCTGCCGGGTGCGCTAAAGAAAAATGTGGAGTTCGGCTACTATCCGGCCGGCCACATGGTGTATCTCAACGTGGAGGCTCTCAAGCAGATGCACGCAGATATGGAGCGCTTCTACGGGGAGGCGACCGGCCACTGAGCTGTCCTCTCGCGTCAGCTCCCCGAGTTGATGCGGAATGTCAAAACACGGTAAAATCAAGTGTTTGCGTCGGAGCGGAAGGGCTTCGGCGCGGAGGTGAGGGCAAAGATGGCAAAGCGTCGTGGCAATCCAAACTGGGGCAAGCCGGAGCCGATCGGACCGGTGGTGCCCACCGTGACCTCCTTTGAGCAGGTGGTGAAGGAGTACAAGCTGACCCCCGACCAGTATGTGCGGTCGACCCGCCTGCGGGAGTGGGCGCGGCGCAACAAGAACTCCAAGTACATCCCGGAGGCGCTGCTCGAAGCCTGGGGCTTCGAGATTGAGTCCACCCTGTAGCCGGCAGAGCTTCTACCGAGCTGCACGAGCGCCGTCCTCCGGGGCGGCGTTGCTCATCTTCCCCGCCAAGAGATTTGCGACCGCGCGGGGGAGGAGGGAATCTGGATGGGGGAGTCGCAGCAGGGGAGCGCACATGTTTGCTGAGGTCAGCGAGGCGGTAGCGGAGATCCAGGCCGGACGCATGGTGGTCGTGGTCGACGATGAGGATCGCGAGAACGAGGGCGACCTGACCCTGGCGGCCGAGCATGTCACGCCCGAGGCCATCAACTTCATGGCACGGTTTGGCCGAGGTCTGATCTGCCTGACCCTGACCGAGGAGCGCGCCGACTACCTGCGCCTGCCTCCGATGACCCAGGACAACACCTCGCGATTCGGAACGGCTTTTACCGAGAGCGTCGAGGCGCGGGAGGGGGTGACGACCGGTATCTCGGCAGCGGACCGGGCGCACACCATCCAGGTGGCGATCGACCCAGGTTCAACGGCTTATGACCTCGCGCGGCCGGGGCATGTCTTTCCCCTGCGCGCGCGCAAGGGTGGGGTGCTGGTGCGAGCCGGCCAGACGGAGGCCTCGGTCGACCTGGCGCGCATGGCCGGTCTGATCCCGGCCGGCGTCATCTGCGAGATCATGAACGAGGATGGCACCATGGCGCGGGTGCCGGACCTCCATCGCTTCTGCGAGGAGCACGGCCTCAAGATGGTCACCGTCGCCGAGCTGATTCGCTACCGCCTGCAGCACGAGCGATACATCTACCGCGTGGCGGAGACGGTGCTGCCGACCGAGTTCGGCGAGTTCCGCATGATTGCCTACGGCAGCGAGACCGATCCGGCGGAGAGCCATGTGGCCCTGGTGCATGGCGAGGTCAGCGGCGACGCCGTGGTCCCGGTGCGGGTACACACCCACTGCCTCTCCGGCGACGTCTTTGGCGCGACTCTCTGCGACTGCCGCGAGGTGGTCGCCGGATCGCTGCGCAGAATCGCCGAAGAGGGTCGGGGAGCGCTGGTCTATCTCCATAACGGGACCGCGGGATTTGGCGTGGACCAGGTTGCGACGCCGCACCGACTGGTGCTGCATCGCAACCAGAGGGGCCGGAGCGACCGGCCGGAGGAGCGGATCCACCGCAGTCTCGACCGCACCGGCAGGACCACCCTGCGGCAGGTGGGGCTGGGGGCCCAGATCCTGTCCGACCTCGGAGTGCACAAGATCCAGCTGCTGACCAACACCCCCACCCATGTTCCGGCGCTGCAGGGCTTTGGCATCGAGATTGTGGAGCAGCTGGCGGTCACGGGGCGGGGCGCCAGAACCTGACCTGGTTCAATCCTTCGCCTCCATGCAGTGTGCCGGCAAAGGCGGGCATCGTACGATCCATGTAGCACGCCCCGGGAGGTAGAGGCGGAACATCGATGATGAAGTTTTTTGGGCCTCTGCTCACGTTTCTCTTTCACCTTGGCTACTTCGGCCCGTTCGTGATGGGCATTATGGACTCGTCCTTTCTGTTTCTGCCGTTTGGCAACGATCTGGTCGTGGTCGGCATGGTGGCTCAGAAGCGGCACGACGTCTGGATCTACGTGCTGATGGCCGCCGCTGGGTCGACCCTGGGCGCGCTGATCCTGGCCCTGGTCTCCCGCAAGGTCGGCGAAGCGGGCATCCGCAAGATGGCAGGGGACAAGAAGTTTGAGCGGCTGTGCACATGGGTCCAGAAGCGTGCGGCGCTGTCGATTGCGGCGGGCGCCCTGGCACCGCCTCCCTTTCCCTATACCCTGGTGGTGGCGGCAGCCAGCGCGCTTGACTACTCGATTCCTCGCATCCTGCTCACCAACTTCCTGGCCCGGGCGGCACGCTTCACGCTGCTGGCGTATCTCGCGCTCAAGTTTGGCAAGCAGGTTCTCAAGATTGCGCAGACTTCAGCATTCCGCTGGACCATGGTGACCTTTGTCGTGATCTGCCTGATCGCCACCGGCTTTTCGATCTACAAGTGGTTTCACCAGACAAGGCAAGCCAAGGCCTAAGCCTCCCGCAGGTGGGTGTCCCCTTCCGGAAGCATCCAAGCCATGCCTCGCGAGCTCATCTCCTGGATGAACTGTGGATGGCTAAGGTATTGAATGGAGAGCATTCCGGCCTGCTCGGCAGCCGCCACATTCTCGATCTTGTCGTCCACAAACAGGACCTGTTCGGGCGGGGTCTGTAGCCCTTCCGCGGCGTGGCGGTAGATCGCGATCTCCGGCTTGGCCAGCTTGAGGGTATGGGACCAGGTGCAGTGGTCAAAGCTCCCCAGCCACGAGAACTTGCGCAGGAGGCCGGCGTGCATGCTGTCGCCCAGGTTGGAGAGAATACCCGTCCGAACACCCTTTCGCTGCAGGAAGTCCGCCCAGTCGAGCATCGGCTGGTTGAGGTCGGTCCAGAGGTCTGTATCGGCCTCGAGCAGGGCGTCGACCGTCTCGGGCGCGAATGGGGGCAGGCCCGCGCCGCTCGCGACCTGTTGAAAGTAGGCCTCCCCGGTGTAGGTGCCACGGTCATAGGCGTGGCGATGGGCCCAGTACTCGCGCTGGAGATCCTGTTCGGTCAGGCCGGTGTGGTCGCGCAGGCGGCTCCAAGCCTGGGCGTTGGGGGGTCCGGAGAGAACCATGCCGTAGTCGAACAGGACGGCCTTGATGCGATTCGGCGAAGTGGGTGTGCTTTGGCTCATAGCGTCCGCCTTCCATTGTACTTAGGATGATCTCAGCATGAGGTTTTCACGGCGGACCGCCTGGAACGTGGAGGAGACGGAGTTGGCCGGTGCCGTGCGGCGGATGCGTGCCGCCGGGCAGCCGCTGCTGGACCTGACTGTCTCGAATCCGACCCGGTGCGGGTTCATCTACCCGGCGGAGCGTCTTCTGCCACCGCTGGCCGACCCGCGAGCCCTGGTCTATGAAACGGCGCCGTTTGGGATGCTGTCTGCGCGCGAGGGGGTCAAGCAGTACTACCGTTCCCACGACGCTGAAGTGGAGCTTGAGGATATCCTTCTAACCACCAGCACCAGCGAGGGTTACTCGTTCCTGTTCCGGCTCCTGTGCGACGCCGGCGACGAGGTGCTGATCGCGCAGCCCAGCTACCCGCTGTTCGACTTTCTGGCCGATTTGGAGGATGTGCAGCTCCGAAGCTACCCCCTGTTCTACGACCATGGCTGGTGGATCGACGTGGCGGAGCTGGAACGGCAGATTGGACCGCGGACGCGGGCGATCATAGTGGTTCACCCCAACAATCCCACCGGGCACGCAACCGGGCCGGTCGAGCGGGAGCACCTATATGGGTTATGCGCGCGATTTGGTCTGGCGTTGATGGTCGACGAGGTCTTTCTCGACTACCCGCTCGACGGGGAAGCGGAGCTGCCAACGTTCGCGAGTGGGGAGGCGCCGGTGCTGACGTTCGTCCTGAGTGGCATGAGCAAGGTGGCAGGACTGCCGCAGATGAAGGCGGCCTGGATGGCGATTCGGGGCCCGGCCCCCGAGCGGCACGCGGCAGCCGAGCGGCTGGAGGTGATTGCCGATACCTTTCTGTCGATGAACGCTCCCGTGCAGCTGGCGCTGCCGCATTGGATGGCGGATCGGCACCTCATCCAGGGTCAGATTCGGGAGCGCACGCGGGCCAACCTGGCGGAGCTGCGGCGGCCAGGGCTGGAGGTGTTGCGGACGGACGCGGGATGGAGCGCGGTGCTGCGGATGCCGCAGCGACGCCGTGACGCGAGCGTCGCCGGAGAGATGCTGGGGCGGGGAGTGGTGGTGCAGGATGGTTCGCTCTACGGCTTCGCCGAGCTTGACCGGATTGTGCTCAGTCTGCTGACATCGCCTGCGGAGCTCCGGGAAGGTGCGGAGAGGCTGCGGGAGTTTGCGGCCGAGGGTTAGGACGGCTCCAGGCGCGCAAGGCGGGATCGACATGTAGCCAAACAGGTGGCTATCTCGACCGGAACGAGACGGTTTTCTCGTCTCGTGGAGCCATAGACCCCTGTATTTTGCCGCAGTGGGACAAAACTTCCAGTCGCCAGGGCGAAATACAGGGGTCTCTCCGCTTCCCCTTCGGCTACGCTCAAGGTCCGGTCGAGATGACCGAATGGAATGTCTATACGGCCTAGAGATTCTGAAGGAAGGGGTTGGACTCGCGTTCGGCGGCCAGGGTGGTCGATGGGCCATGGCCGGCGATGACGACCGTCTGCTCGGGAAGAGGGAACAGCTGGGTGCGAATGGAGCGGAGCAGGGAGGCCGTGTCGCCGCCCGGCAGGTCCGTCCGGCCGACGGAGCCGGCGAACAAGGTGTCTCCGGCAAAGAGCAGATGGTGATCAGGCAGGTGGAGGCAGAGACTTCCCGGGGTGTGACCAGGGGTGTGCCGCACCTCCAGGATCAAGGGGTCGTGAGTGGGATCACTGCGATCTCCGAGAACGATGCGAGATCCATCCCGCAGCGCCTCGTCAGGGGCCGAGACCTCGGGCACCGGAACTCCCAGCCAGCCTGCCTGCACGTCCATCATGCGAACCAGCGGCAGATCCAGTTCGCTGTACAGGACGGGCGCACCGGTGAGCGACTTCAGACGCTCGGCCCCGGCGATGTGATCGATGTGGGCGTGGGTGACGAGGATGTGCGTGAGTTTGAGGCTGTGCCGAGCGAGCCGCGCCAGGATCTCCGGGATGTCGTCCCCTGGGTCGATCACAAGTGCCTGGCGGGAGGGCTCATCGCCGACGATCGAGCAGTTGCACTGAAGCGGACCTACGGGAAACGTCTCGCGGATCATGATGCCGTGGCTCCGGTCAGGCTTCCGTGCTTGGGGAGGGCCGGGCGACCAGGCGAAGCCGCTGCCCGCGGACCGGTGTTCCCCGATTCTGGCTACTTGGTTTTGGGGACGGTCTTGACTACCGGATGCCCGGTTCCCGAGAGCACCGACCGGTCCGCAGCGTTGCGCGACAGCAGAAGCGTCAGAGCCACCGAGACGAGCATAAAGACGACCGCTCCCCAGGTGGTCAGCCGGGTGAGAAGGTTGGCAGCACCGCGCGGTCCAAACGCCGTCTGCGATCCCTGTCCGCCGAAGGCACCGGCGAGGTCGGCTGACTTGCCCTGCTGGATCAGGACGACGCCGATCAGAAAGAGGCAGACGAAGATGTGAATCACAACAAGGACGGAGATCAGGACCATGGTGCGTGAATGCCTTCCAGAGACTCGGGAGATAGGTTGGGTTGATGCCGATCTGCTCGACAGCTGCCCATGAGATCTTGTCGATGATTCGATAGATTGGTGCGGAGGAGGGGACTTGAACCCCTATGCCTTGCGGCGCTAGCACCTCAAGCTAGTGCGTCTGCCAATTTCGCCACCTCCGCGCGAGCACGGGGCACTGACGCGCCCGCAGCGTGGATCAACCCAGGGGAGAGTATAGCATCGGCCTGCGCTTCCCAGAAGGTTCGGGAAACGTCATCTTTCCCGTGCTGGGGGCCGTGCCATGCCCTAGACTCGGGGGCAACCGAGAGAGGGACGAGGTGGGCACATGCGGTTGGGACGATCGCTGGCGGTGGTGTGGATGGCAGGGATGATGGCGACGGCAGCCGGCGTGGCTCAGAGCACCACCGCAGCCTCACCTGGGATCGAGGCGAAGGGCGGAGCTCATCGCTGGGCCCTGGTGCTGCACGGTGGTGCCGGCGTGATCGAACGCAGCACCATGAAGCCGGAGACAGAGAAGCTGTACCGGGCTGGTCTGAAGGCAGCGGTCGAGGCGGCAGCGGCGGTACTCGACCGGGGTGGCAGCTCGGTCGACGCGGTCGAGGCGGGCATACGGCTGCTCGAGGACAATCCGCTCTTCAACGCGGGCAAGGGTGCCGTGTTTACCGCGCAGGGCCGCAATGAGCTGGACTCCGCGATCATGAACGGGGACGGCCTTGAGGCCGGCGCCGTGGCCGGGGTGACGCGGACCAGGCATCCGATCTCGCTGGCCAAGGCCGTGATGCAGAAGAGTCCGCACGTGATGCTGATGGGAGCCGGAGCCGACGCCTTTGGGCAGTCAGTGGGGCTTGAAGAGGTGCCGCCCAGCTACTTCTTCACCGAGCGCCGGTGGGAGTCTCTGGTGAAGCAGCTGAAGAAGGAGGGGCAGCCCGTGCCGCCGCGTCCGGCAGGCGCGCCGCCGCCGCCCGCCGAAGCTGCCGCAGAGATCGAGACGCCGGAGACGCACAAGTTCGGCACGGTCGGCATCGTTGCGCTCGACCGGGCGGGGCACGTGGCAGCGGGCACCTCCACCGGCGGCACGCAGGGCAAGCGCTGGGGACGTGTCGGTGATTCGCCGATCATCGGGGCGGGGACGTACGCCTCGGACAGCTCCTGTGCCGTCTCGGCGACGGGCACGGGCGAGTACTTCATCCGGCTCACGGTGGCCCGGACCATCTGCGCCCTGGTGCAGTACCGGGGCATGAAGCTGCAGGCCGCGGCCGATGAGGTGGTGCAGCGGCAGCTGCCCGCGATCCACGGCGATGGCGGCGTGATTGCCATCGCGCCAGACGGCCAGATGGCCTGGAGCTTCAACACGCCGGGGATGTTCCGGGCGAGGCTGGCGGAGGGCGGCGCGCTGGAGATGGGCATCTACCGGGACGAGCCCTGACGCCCGTTCGCCGACCCGCGCGCCCTGTCCGAGGCTGCACCCACCTCAGGCAGCGGTGGTTCTGTTGCCCAGGTCAGATCGGTGGAAGGCTCGATCGGAGGCGTGCGGGGAAGCTATACTTCGGTCGCAGGCACCGGAGCCGTACCCCATGCCCCTGACCCGCCGCAGTTTTTGCTCCGCAGCCACTGCCGCCCTGCTCGCGCCGCCGCCCCTGTTCGCCCAGGCCCCGACGACTCACCCCGATGTCGCCGCTCTGGATCGAAGCCGCACTCTGGCCGAGGCGGACGCCGCTCTCGCCGCGGTGCCCACGCCTCTCACCAGCCTGCCTGCCGCGCGCTCGCCGGGGGCTGTCCATGACTTCTTTTCGGAGGCTCCCGAGCCCGTCGGGAGGCCCGGCGAATCACCCGGGAGCGGGGCACGGCAGGAGCCGTTCCGGGCGCACGCGGACGCCCTTCTGCGGCTTAGCCTGCAGGTTCCCGCGCTGGCGGCGGCGGCCTTTTTGACGGCCGCGACGGAGCCGAGCCGCTCGCAAAAGTACGCCATGCACGCTGCCGGTCATCTCCGGGCGTGGTTCGTCGATGCCGCCACAGCGATGAGCGCCAATCTGAACTTCGCAGAGCTCGAGCCGGGAACTGCGAAGCCCCGCTACCAGGGCATTCTTGAGACAACGGGCCTGGCGGAGGTGGCGGTTGCGATCCCGTTCCTGCTTCCTGCCGATGCCGAACAGCCGGTCCTCACGGCGGCCGAGCAGAAGCAGCTCCGGGACTGGTTTGCGAGCTTTCTCGACTGGCTGACCACCTCCCGGCTTGCCGCGCTTGCCCGCGACTCCAAAGACCACTACGGGAGCTCGTGGCTGCTGCAGGCGGCCAGCTTCGCTCGCTTCACCGGGAATGAAGCTTTGCTGACCGATCTGCGTCACCGCTTCCGCTCCGTCACGCTCCGCGCGCAGATTCGCGCCGACGGATACTTCCCCCACGAGCTTTCCACACCCGATCCTTACCGCGATTCGCTGTTCAACCTGGACCTTCTCGCCGGAGCCGCCCACCTGCTCTCAACGCGCTTCGATTCTGTCTGGGACTACGAGCTGCAGGATGGCCCGGGGATGCGCGCCGCCGTGGCCCGCTACGTGCCGTACATCGCCGACCGCAACAGCTGGCCCTACCCTGCCGACCACAGCCTGTTCAAGCAGCTGCCCTGCCGTCGACCGGCGCTGCTGTTTGCGGCCCGGGCCTTCGACCAGCCGGACTACGCCGCGCTCTGGCGTCAGCTGACGCCAGCCGTGCCGCCCGAGCCCGCCCTGCTGCGCGCCTTTCCCATCCGGCAGCCGCTGCTGTGGGTGAGCCGCCCGCGCGCCTAAGACGCGACCCGGCCGCCGGATGCGGAGGCCAGGCTGCTGTTGGGCGAAGGGAGGAAGCGATGCCGACGCCCGTCGCGTCTGCTGCGGTCGATCGACGGGCTGCCCCAGGCACCGGCCGACGTGACACACTGAAGAGCGATGCCTCCGCCAGCTACCCGCCGCGTTCCGTTTCGTGAGCTCTTTGCCGCGCTTCATCGCGCCACCCTCGCCCTGGGTCTGCCGGAGCCCCGCGCCACGCTCTGCGCGCGGCTCTTTGCCGAGACCTCCCGCGACGGCGTCTACACGCACGGGCTGAACCGGTTTCCGCGGTTTGCGGCGATGGTGGCCAACGGCTGTGTACAGCCCGCGGCGGAGCCGTCGCTGGGCAAGGCGGCCGGCGCCATCGAGCGCTGGAACGGCCATCGCGGTCCGGGCAACACCAACGCCTGGGCTGCCACCGAGCGTGCCATGGAGCTTGCCCGCGAGCACGGCATCGGCGCCGTCGCGCTGGCCGATACGAACCACTGGATGCGCGGCGGCAGCTACGGCTGGCAGGCCGCGGACCGGGGCTTCTTTGCCATCTGCTGGACCAACTCCAACCCCAACACGCCAGCCTGGGGCACCTCCGGACCGACGCTGGGCAACAACCCGCTGGTGCTCGCCATCCCTCGCCCGCGCCCGGACGCCCAGACCGGCGTCCAGACCGGCGCGCCGGACGCCTTCTCCGGCGGACCCCACATTGTGCTCGACATCGCGATGAGCCAGTTCTCCTATGGGCAGATCGACGCTCACATCGCCCGCGGCGAGCAGCTGCCGTACGCCGGCGGCTTCGACACCGAAGGCAATCTCACCACGGATCCTGCTGCTATCCGCAAGAGCTACCGGGCGCTGCCGATCGGGTTATGGAAGGGCTCGGGCCTCGCCCTGATGCTGGATCTGTTTGCGGCCATGCTCTCGGGCGGTCAGGCGACACACCGGATTCCGGTCGATCCGCTCCAGGAGTCGGGGCTGTCGCAGTTCTTTCTGGCCATCCACCCGGAAAACCTCGTCCACACCGCCGAGCTCACCCGCACCGCCGACGCCCTGATCGAGGCGCTCCACGCGGCTCCCCGGTCGGACCCCGACCGCCGGCCGCGCTACCCCGGGGAGCAGACCTTGCGGGTGAGGGCGGAGAACCTGGCAGACGGCGTGCCCGTCGAAGAAGCGGTGTGGGAGCAGCTGCTGACCTGTGCGGCTGGCTAGGCTGGGCCGAACTATACGTTTGTCCTCTCGTATTTGGCCCTGGCGACTGGAAGTTCTGCCCCTTCGAGGCAAAATACAGGGATCTCTCCGCTCCACGAGACGAGAGACCGTCTCGTTCCGGTCGAGAGGACAACCTGTTTGGCTATGTGTCGATACAGCCTAGTTTGATAACAGGCCCTGTGCAGTTTACCTGCAGGTTTAGTCCTGACCTCATGTGTCGGGCCATCAACCCTACGGGTTTTTAAGAGATTCCTACCTGGGGCTTGCGCCCCCAGGCTATGATCTTTCGGGCCATCAGCCCATAAAAGCCGGGAGCTACCCCTCCATGCAAACCGGTCCAGCTCCCACGATGTCGCATCATACTGACTACCAGTGGACCTCCAGGCCAAACGCGACCACCTCGATCGCCTCCTCCACGACCTCGGCTCGGTGCTCGTCGCCTACTCGGGCGGAACGGACTCGGCCTTTCTGGCCTGGGCCGCGCACCAGGCGCTGGGACCGCGCATGCTGGCGGTCATCGCGGACTCGGCCTCGCTGCCCCGCGCCGAGCTCGCCGCCGCGCTCCGCTTCACCGCCGAGCTCGGTATCCCGACCGAGATCCTGCAGACCGCCGAGCTCAGCAATCCGGACTACCAGCGCAACGACCGGGAGCGCTGCTTCCACTGCAAGGACGAGCTGTTTACGGAGATGGAGGCCGCCCGCACGCGGCTCGGCTTCGCCCACCTCGCCTTTGGCATGAACCTCGACGACCGGGCCCCGGAGGTGGCGCAGTTTCGCCCCGGGCAGCGCGCCGCCGCCGAGCACGGTGCGCTGGCCCCGCTTGTTGCTTCCGGGCTCACCAAGCTGGAGATCCGCACCCTGGCTCGCCAGGCCGGCCTCGCGCTGGCCGACAAGCCCGCCTCCGCCTGCCTTTCGTCGCGCATTGCCTACGGTCTGCCCGTCACCGCCGGTCGTCTCGCGCAGGTGGAGCAGGCCGAAGCCGCCCTCCACGGGCTTGGCTTTCCCCAGGTGCGCGTCCGGCACCACGGCGATCTTGCCCGGGTCGAGATCGCTCGCGAGGATCTTCCGCGCGCGCTCGCGCTGGCTATGCTTGACGAGATTACGGCCGCCCTCAAGCCGCTCGGCTTCGCCTTCGTGACACTCGATACCTCGGGCTACCGCACGGGATCGATGAACGAGGTGCTGGCGATCAGCTCGATCGCACCCGCTCGCTAACTGCTGAAGGGCCGGGATGAGATCTGTGTCAGACAGAGGCTCTCGTAGCTGCCGTGACAGAATGAGCGTATGCGTCTCGCCTACCTCGATTGCTTCGCCGGCATCTCCGGCGACATGTTTCTCGGAGCCCTGATCGACGCCGGCCTGGACCCCTCCGTCCTGGAGGACGCCGTCCGTGCGCTCCCCCTGGACGCGAGTCTGCGCATCGAGAAGGTCGATCGCTCCGGCATTACCTCCACCAAGGTCCACGTGCTCGAAGCCGGCCACCTTGCCGAGGCGCCGCATGATGACCCGCACGGGCACGAACACGAACACGAACATGGCCACAAGCACCCGCAAGGCGATGGGCCGGAGGAGCAGCCGCTGCACGAGCAGCACGCGCAGCCCCGATCGCAGCATCTCCATAAGGCCGGTCATGCCCATGCCCACCCGCATGAGCCCCACACCCACGACGTTCCCGAAGATCGACATCCGGGAGACCGGCACGAGGCGGAAGGGCACGCGCACCCCCACGTTCACGGACGTTCCCTGACCGCCATCCGCCAGCTGCTGCGCGACTCCGCTCTGGACGAGCCTGTGAAGCGCTTCGCCATCCAGACGTTTGAGTTGCTGGGATCTGCCGAGGCCAGGATCCATAACGTTCCGGTCGACGAGATCCACTTCCACGAGGTGGGTGCGGTGGACGCGATCGTCGACATCACCTGCGCCTCGGCCGGTATCCATGCGCTGAACCAGCAGGCGCTCGCCGAGACCGGGCAGCCGCTGCGATGGCACGCCTCGCCGGTCAACGTGGGTGGAGGCACAGTGCAGTGTGCCCACGGCAACTTTCCTGTGCCTGCGCCGGCGACGGCCGACCTCCTGCGTGGCCTGCCCACGTACTCGGCCCACCTCGAAAAAGAGCTCGTCACGCCGACGGGCGCCGCTCTGCTCTGCTCCCTCGCGCCCTCCTTCGGTCCGCAGCCGGCCATGCGCGTCGCGCAGATCGGTTATGGCGCGGGCAGCCGCAACCCGGAGCGCTTTCCCAACGTGCTTCGCCTCTCCCTGGGTGAGGCGGTGCGCGCCCCCGCCACCGTGCCCGACGCCTCCGCCGGTCTCTTCGACGCCGCTCCCGAGGACCTGGACAGCCCCGGCCCGGGGCGCCACTCGGCCGAGATGGAGACGGTGACCGTGCTTGAGACGGCGCTCGACGACCTCAGCCCGCAGGTGCTGGCGTACGTGACCGACCTCGCGCTGAGATCCGGCGCGCTCGACGTGATGACCACGCCCGTCACCATGAAGAAGGGCCGCCTGGGAACGCTGCTGACGGTGTTGACCGACGACCGGCACTCCCCGGCGCTTGAGCGTCTGCTGCTGCGCGAAACCTCCACCCTTGGCATCCGCGTCCGCACCGAGCGCCGCATCTGCCTCCATCGGGAGCACCGTACAGTCACAACCGCCTTTGGCAACATCCGGGTGAAGGTCGGCTCTTTTGACGCGGAGGAGCTGAACGCCGCGCCCGAGTTCGAGGACTGCCGGACCGCTGCCGCCGCGCACGGCGTGGCGCTGAAACAGGTAATGCAGGCTGCCATGGCGGCGTATCTTGCGCCCGCGGAACCCTTATGAATCCTTCCACGCTTCTTGCTCTTCTGGCGGAGGTGCAGCGCGGTTCCCTTACGCCTGAGCAGGCTTCCGCGCGGCTTGCGGACCTGCCCTTCGAGGACACCGGCGAGGCCCGCATCGACCACCACCGCGCCCTCCGATCCGGCCTTCCGGAGGTGATCTTTGCCGCCGGCAAGACCCCCGCCCAGACGGCCGCGATCTTTGCCCGCATGGCCGCCGCCGGATCGGATGTGCTCGCCACCCGCGCCGACCAGGCTACTGCCGAGGCGACCCTCAGCCTGGCCCCCGCAGCGACCTACCACGCCACCGCGCGCTGCCTTACGCTGCGCCAGAGCTCCGCCTCGGCCGCACCGCGGGGCCACATCGCCGTGGTCTGCGCCGGCACCAGCGACCTCCCCGTCGCGGAGGAGGCGGCCGTGACCGCCGAGCTGTTTGGCGTGCGCGTCACCCGCTTCCACGACGTGGGCGTCGCCGGTCCGCACCGCATCCTGGCGGTCCGCACTCAGCTGCGCGAGGCCGACTGCGTCATCGTCTGCGCCGGCATGGAAGGAGCCCTGCCCTCGGTAGTGGGCGGGCATGTCGCCGTGCCGGTCCTCGCTGTGCCCACCTCGGTGGGTTACGGCGCCTCCTTCGGCGGAACGGCCGCTCTGCTCGGCATGCTCAACTCCTGCTCGCCCAATGTCACTGTGGTCAACATCGATAACGGCTTTGGCGCCGCCTACACCGCCACGCTGATCGCCCGCGCCAGCCATCGCTCCTGAGCTCGCATCCAACCCTGTGACGAGCACGCAGACGCACCTTCCCAGGAGCCCAGCACCCATGGAGCGCAGAGACTTTCTCAAGACGGCGACCGCAGCCGGTATGGCCGCGGCGGCCACCGGAGCCGGCGTCGCCCAGCAGCCCGGCCGATCGGACCACGACTCCACCAACGAGTCGCGCACCCACACCTCGGAGATGATCTATCGCGAGCTCGGTACCACGGGCCAAAAGGTCTCCGCCATCGGCATGGGCGGATACCACCTGGCCAAGGACCCGAAGTCCACCCAGCCCGAGATGGTGGCGCTGGTGCGCTCCGCCATCGACCGCGGCATCTCCTTTATGGATAACTCGTGGGACTACAACGACGGCATCTCCGAGGTGCGCCTCGGCCAGGCGCTCAAGGACGGCTATCGGAAGAAGGTCTTCCTCATGACGAAGATCGACGGTCGCACCGCGGAAAGCTATGACAAGCAGCTGGAACAGTCGCTGGGACGGCTCGACACCGATGTGATCGACCTGGTGCAGTTTCACGAGATCATTCGCATGGAAGACCCTGACCGCATCTTTGCCGGCAACGGCGCCATCCATGCCGCGATGGCCGCGCGCAAGGCCGGCAAGATCCGCTACATCGGCTTCACGGGCCACAAGGATCCGGCGGTCCACCTGCGGATGCTCGATGTGGCCCGGCAGCACAACTTCCACTTCGACACCGTGCAGATGCCGGTGAACGTGATGGACGCTCACTTTCGTTCCTTTATTCACGAGGTGATGCCGGTCGCGGTGAAGGAGGGCATCGGCGTCCTCGGCATGAAGACCTTTGGCGACGACTTCATCCTCAAGACCGGGACCTTTCAGCCGATCGAGGCGCTTCACTACGGTCTGACTCAGCCGGTCTCCGTCATCATCACCGGCATCGACAAACCGGCCATTCTGGATCAGGCGATCGAAGCCGCAAAGACCTTCAAGCCGATGACGCAGGAGCAGATCAGCTCTCTTCTGGCTCGCACCAAGGACGTCGCGATGACGGGCAAGTCCGAGCTCTTCAAGACCAGCTCGCACTTCGACAGCACCGCCCACAATCCGAAGTGGCTGGGCGGACCGAGCAGTGAGGTGCCTCCGGGCACAAAGCAGGCCTGAAAGAAACCGCAGCAGTTCCACATGCGGTAGGGAGATGAGACCGGTCCGGCTTACGCCGCAGGCAGGGCCTCATCCTCCTGCGTTTCTTCGATCACCTCGGGAACATCCTCGGGCGGCTTGGCAAGGTCAATGCCGTAGCGCGGGGCAAGGTCAGGCGCGAAGCGGGCGATGTCATTGCGGAGACGAATTAGCGAAAGGTCCTTGGCCTTCGACTCGAGCATGAGGTCGGTCTCCAGGTGCGCGATCGAGCGGAGAAAGGGAATCGTCTCAAACGGATTGTTGTAATCGGCGTGGCCGGTCCAGATGGGCGGCTGGAGCACGAGTTCGGGTTTGCCGGTCTTGCGGTTCTTGCGTTTGATCTCGCGCATCTCGGTGCGGGCGCAGGAAAAATGCGTTTTCGGTCGAACTCCTTCGGGCCACGTGGCGAGAAATCGTTCGAGGGTGGGCAGCATGGGAAGACCCTCGGGGTTGAAGCACCAGTGGTGCTGGTAGTCCCAGACCAACTTGACGCCGGTGGCGTCGTGGATCTTGAGCACGTCGGCCGAGGAGAAGCGCAGGTCGTCGTTTTCAAGCACCAGACGGCGGCGCACGGGCTCGGAGAGCCGGGGCCAGGTGCGGATCCAGCGCTCGCAGCCGCTCTCGCGGTCGCCATAGGAGCCTCCGACGTGCACCACCAGGACGGCCTCGGGACCGCACTCCATCCGGTCCAGCATCTCGGCCTGCGAATTAAGGTCGGCCATTGATTTTTGCGTGAGCTCCTCGTTCTCGCTGTTCAGAACGATGAACTGCGAGGGGTGGAAGGAGAGACGGATATCGGCCTCGCGGGCGAGCCGGCCCACATGCGCGAGGTCGCCGGCAGAGTCGCGCACCATGCTGTGAAAGCGCGGCATGGTGGGGTGGGTGGCGTAGGGCGCGAGGTCGGACGACATCCGGTACATGTGGATGCGGTGCTTGCGCAGGTAGGCGAAGATCTCGCACAGGTACCCGAGCGAGACGCGCAGATGCGGGTTGGCCTGGTGGCGACGCGTGTCGTTCGACTTCAGGCCGGGCTGGCCCATGACCTTGACAGCGAAGCCGAGCCGCATGGCCTCGGCCGGAAACGGCAGCGGACCAGCGCCGTCGAGCGCGGCGCACTGCGACATGGGGGTGGTCTCCATGCGGTGGAGCTCAGCGGCCGCCTCATCCTTCTTGGTCACGCGCGGCTTGGCAGACTTCTTTTTCCTGGCCTTCTTCCTGGCCTTCGTCTGGACCTTATTCTGGGCGGGCTTAGCCGCTGACGCATCGGAGTTCGCGGTGTGACCGGAGCGGGGTTTGGCCGGAGTCGCAGCGACCTCAGCGGGGGAGGAGGAATCGGGAGGAGCTTTCTTCATCGGTCAGGCGTTCCTGTGTGGGGTCTTGGGGTTGTGATGCTCGAGAGCTTTTCCGCGGTGGCGCAGGCTGGCCTGGTTTAGCCTGTCGAGCAGGGCGCGGTCGCCGGAGAGCAGAGCTTTCGCAGCGGCCAGAGCCCGAGCCAGCGCCGGTCCACGGAGGTGGCGCTCGGCGGGGCGCGGCAGGTGCTGGTACCAGACATCGCTGCAGGCGTGGTCGAGCGTGATGCGCTTGAAGCAGTGATCGAACCGGATGGGCCAGCGCAGATCGCGGGCGCGGGCGGGAAGGGCGGTCTCGGTCAGGTGCTTCCAGCGGGCGAGATCTTCCGGCTCAGACGGCATGGGCCGGTTCTGGGACGGGGACCTGAAGTTCGGGACCGAAGCCGAGCTCGGTGGCGAAGCGGTTCCAGACCGCGGTCGGAAGGGCGCCGCCGGCGGCCTGGTCATGGCCGTTGCCGTACTGGGCGTCGGCCTCAGGCGGCCGGTGCGCGCGCAGAAAGGCGATCAGGTTGACTCCGGCGGGGGCGCGCCCGGAGAAGTGCACCCAGCCGGGACGGAACCCTGAGTTGACGCCAAAGATGACGGACCTGGGGAAGCGCGCGCGCCACTGCTGCGCGACCAGCGGATGGACCTGGCAGGGCGTGTCCATGGGGATGGCGATAAGGTCCGCGCCGAGTTCACCGCGCACCGCCGTTGAGAAGCGGGGTGGAAGCTTGCGCGCGACAGCCAGGGCCTCGGCGACCTCGACCTTGGCGGCCTGGAGTTGCGCGAGTTGGGGCAGTCGGCCGGAGAGCAGGTCCTTGGGGCTGTCGGCCTCGAGCAGGAGATCGAGCGCGGCGGTAGCGTCGCCGGAGGCGGTCCGGCGAGGCGCGTTCAGCAGGGAGGTGGCGTCGCGAAGGGCTCCGCCGCCGAACTGCTTTTTGGCCGCGGCGAGCTCAGGGAAAGGGGCCTTGTCGCCCAGGTCGGAGAGCAGCGAGATGCCAGCCAGCCACAGCCAGCCGGGTGCCTGCTCCGGCGCGAGGGCCTCCGCGCACCAGAAGGCCAGCAGGCCCGTGGTCGGGATCTCGCGGGAGTTCTCGACCGCGGCGTAGCCTGTGATCAGGGTCGATCCGGGGGGCTGGCCGGTGTGGAAGTGGTGGTCGATGAGCAGCGTGGGCACGCCGGGAAGGAGCGGCTGGTCGCGGCTGCCGAGGTCGGCCACGATCAGGGCCTGGGGGCGGAGTGCCTGGAGGCGTTCGAGCACATCCGGCTGCCAGGCGGACTCGTGCTTCTGACGCGGGGCAGCGGTGACCTGGGTGTAGCCGGCGGCACGCAGGGCGCGGACCAGAAGGGCGGCGGCGGGCAGGCCATCTGCGTCGGAGTCGGTGAGAATGTGGAGGCGGGTGGCAGGGCTTTCGGGAAGAAAGTCTCGAAAGAGCTGTCCGGCCTGTTCGGGGGTGATCACAGGAGGTGGGATGCCCGGAACTTCCATGTGATTCGATGGGGAGTGGTGGTGTTTGGAACTCCACTTCGTCCGGACGAAATACAGGGGTCTCTCCACTTCGCTTCGCTCCGGTCGAGAGGACATTGTGGGGATTGGGGGATTTCTGATCAAAATCTGCTTGTAGCAAAGCTCTGCCCGTTTGTTGTCATTCCCGCAGGGAATCTGCGTTCCTTCCCGAGCCGCAATCGTTCCTCCGAGCTTCCTTCCGACGAAATACAGTCTTCACCTTGCTTCGCTCGGTCGAGAGGACATCTTTCGGGATTGCGCAGGGTGTATTGAACTCCCCTCGGTTAGCGTCAGGATCTGATCGAGGCGAGCCGGTGGCGGAAAGGTCTCTTCGTGGCCGCTGGGCCAGCGGACCTCGATCGAGGTCAGGGCGGCGGTCTGGCCCAGGCCGAAGTGCAGCCGGAGATCGTTCGAGGAGTTGTAGGACGAGCCGGAGCGGACCTCGTCCACCCAGGTGCGCTTGGGGGAGTGCAGTGTCACGCGCGCGCCGATGGCGTCACGGTTGGAGGTCGTGCCGGCAAGGCGGACTCCGAGCCAGTGATTGCTGTTGGCGGCGGTGTTGACGAGCAGCATGGGAAGCCCGGAAAGATTGTTGACCACCGCCTCCAGCCGGCCGTCGTTAAACAGGTCGGCGACGGCCAGGCCGCGCGAAGGCTCCGGCGTGGTGAGGCCGGGGCCTGAGGATTTCGAGATGTCCTGAAACTTCGGCATGGTGCCGTCCGCCGTGACCGTGGGGCCAAGATTGCGGTAGAGCAGGCGCGGCTCGCGATACGCTGCGCCGAGCCTGGCGGAGTCGACCTCCGGGTAGACGTGGCCGTTCGCGACCAGAATGTCGGGGTAGCCGTGGTTGTCGGTGTCGAGAAAGGCCGCGCCCCAGCCCAGGTCCTCGGTGTTGATGCCGAGGCCTGCGGGAAAGGTGATGTCGGTGTAGGTGCCGTCGCCGTTGTTGCGGTAGAGCGTCGAGGTGTCGTCGGAGAAGTTGGTCTTGAACAGATCGATGCGGCCGTCGCCGTCGATGTCGGCCGCGGCCGAGCCCATGCCCGCCTGCTCGCGGCCGTCCTCGTTGAAGGCGACCCCCGTCTCCCCGCCCACGTCGGTAAAGGTTCCATCCTTATTGTTGCGGTAGAGGATGGCCGGCGTGGAGTCGCAGGCCACGTACAGGTCGGGCCAGCCGTCGTTGTTGTAGTCCAGGCTGGTGACCGAGAAGCAGTAGTGGCCGGGGGTCTTCTGGATGCCGGAGGCCTTGCTGACGTCTTCAAAGTGCCCGTTGCCGGCGTTGTGGTAGAGCACGTTGGGCGCGTAGGGCAGGCCGCGCGGACCGCACATCACCGGCGACCCCTTCCAGGTGCAGTCGGCGGCCGCGCCGGGCTTCGGGGTCTTGGCCAGGTCGAAGTGGACGTAGTTGGCGATCATCAGGTCGAGCTTGCCGTCGCGGTCGAAGTCGACAAAGGCGCAGCCGGTGCCCCACTCCGCGCCGCTTCCGGCGACGCCGGCCGGCTCGGCGACCTCCTTGAAGGTGCCGTTGCCCTGGTTGTGAAACAGGCGGTTCTTGCCGTAGCCGGTGACGAAAAGGTCGTCGAAGCCATCGTTGTCGTAGTCGCCCACGCAGGCGCCCTGGCCCCAGCCGGTCGAGACCAGGCCTGCCTTGTCGGTGACGTCGGTAAAGGTGCCGTCGTGATTGTTGTGGAAGAGATGGCTGGTGGGCGGGTTCTTGTGCCCGACGCTCTCCCCGGGCAGCACGGTTCCGTTCACCAGAAAGATGTCGGGCCAGCCGTCGCGGTCGTAGTCGAGGATGGCGACGCCGGAGCCGGTGGCTTCAATGATGTAGTGCTTGGTCTCCGCGTCGCCGTTGACGTTGCGGACCGTGATGCCGGCTTTGGAAGCGACGTCGAGAAACCAGGCCGGGCCGGGGTGGTCGTGGGTGGGCGGGTAAGCTCCAGCCTGAGCTGGAACTACCTGGCTGCCTGCCAGCAGAAGCAAGAGAAGACAGACCACGAGGAGCCGCTTCGGTCCCTGAACCCGCACTCCTCGTCGAGAGATCATGACTTCCCGGCGGCGCCGGTGGCCTGTCCCATGGCCATGGTCTTCAGAGTCTTTCCGCCCTCCTGAATCACGTAGAGCCGGTCCGCGGCCAGGTTGGGAAGTTTGTCGACCGCTCCTGAGGGCCAGCGGATCTCGACGTCGGCCGCCCTGGCCTGGTCGAGACCGAAGTGGATGCGGAGGTCGTTCTGCGAGAAATAGCTGCCGCCGGAGCGGACCTCGTCGATCTGCGTAAAGGGCTTTGCGGGGACGGAACCGGCGGCGGGCAGGTGCGTCGTCACCATCAGCCGGGCGCCGATGCCGGAGCGGTTGGATTTGGTGCCGACGAGGCGGAGCTTGATCCAGTGGCGCTGCGGTGCTCCGGCCGTGAGGTCACAGCGGAGCAGCTGGGGCAGGGCATTGATGCAGTTGACCGCGACCCCGAGCCGGCCGGTGTTGAGGAAGTCGCCGAAGGCGCAGCCGCGCGCGGCCACAGGCGCGTTGATGCCTGGGCCCGCCTCTTTGGTGACCTCCTGGAACTGCCCGTTGCGCAGGTTGCGGTAGAGATACTTGTGCTCGGCGTAGGAGGCGTCGATGGCCGTGCCGTCCACCTCGGGGTAGACGTGCCCGTTCGAGATCAGGATGTCGGGCCAGCCGTCGTTATCCATGTCGAAGAAGCCGACGCCCCAGCCAAGATAGCGGGTGTTCACGCCCAGGCCGGAGAGGTAGGTGTGGTCTTCAAAGGTTCCGTCGCCGAGGTTGAGGTAGAGCGAATCGGTGTCGCCGGCGAAGTTGGTCTTGACCAGGTCGAGCAGGCCGTCCCGGTTGAAGTCGCCGGCGGCCACTCCCATGCCCGCCTGCGGTTTGCCGTCGGGGGAGTAGGCGATGCCGCTCTCGATGGCCTCATCCTTGAAGGTGCCGTTCTTCTGGTTGCGGTAGAAGGTGGCGGCGGTGGAGTCGTTGGCGACGTAGATGTCGGGCCAGCCATCGTTGTCGAGGTCGGCGACGGTGACGGACAGGGCATAGGTGCCGACGGTGTCCCACATGCCTGACTTCTGGGAGACGTCGGTAAAGGTGCCGTCGCCATTATTGTGATAGAGAATATTTTTGCCGCCTTCGAGACCGGGCGGACCGCAGGCGACCTGGATGCCCTTGTAGGCGCAGCCGGCGGCCTCGGGCAGCGGAGCCGTCTTAATGTCGAAGTCGA
Source organism: Acidobacteriaceae bacterium (assembly GCA_965218595.1). Lineage (GTDB taxonomy): Bacteria > Acidobacteriota > Terriglobia > Terriglobales > Acidobacteriaceae > Edaphobacter. The sequence continues at coordinate 133,643 of CBDCLC010000003.1, forward strand.
TGTAATTGGCGACAAACAGGTCGAGATGGCCGTCCCGGTCGTAGTCGAGAAAAGCACATCCGGTGTTCCAGCGGGTCTTCGCCTCCTGGAGGCCGGCCTTGGCGGTCACGTCGGTGAAGCTGCCGTTGCCGTTGTTGCGGTAGAGCACGTTCTGACCGTAGTAGGAGACGAACAGGTCGTCCCAGCCGTCGTTGTTGTAGTCGCCGACGCAGCAGCCCTGGCCCCAGCCGGAGTGCGCGAGGCCGGCGGCAAGGGTGATGTCGGTAAACGTGCCGTCGCGGTTGTTCTTGAACAGCCGGTTGATGGGCTCCTGACCCTTCGGGAAGCCTTCGAGGCGCGATCCGTTGACCAGAAACAAGTCGATCCAGTCGTCGTGGTCGAAGTCGTAGAACGCCACTCCGCAGCCGGTGGTCTCAAGCAGGTAGCGGTTCTTATGTTCTCCGCCGTAGATGGTCTTCGAGTGGAGGCCAGCCTCGCGGGCGACATCGACGAAGGAGATGCCAAGCGGCGTTCCGGCAATGGGCGAGGGAAGCGCCCTGGGGGCGGCGTGAGGCCTGGCGTCGTAGGCGGGCCGGCTGCCGATCTGGCCGGCCGGTGCCGAGGCCGGCGCGGGTTGCTGCGCGGGCAGGGCGAGCGAAAGAACGTCTTCGAGCGAGAGCACAAGCGCGGTGCGGGAGAGCGAGCGAAGGAAACGACGTCGGGAGTGAGGAGGGGTGGGCAAGTTCAGACGAAACGATAGAGTTCAGGCGGAGTATAGAGAACCTCGGGAGGGCGAGGCAATGCCGGTGCAGGTTGGGTTGTCGCTGAGCTTGAAGGGAGACACCGGCTGGGACATGGCGACGGCTCGAGAACGACTGTGAGTTCCAGAATGTCCTTTATGCACTTAAATGAAGTCTTGCACCGATGTGATCCGCGGTGCACAATCTGCTCATGAGAGCCAATGTCAATCTGGACACTGATGTTTATACCTTTGCGTCAACGTATGCCAGTGCGAAGGGTATCCCGCTCGGAGCAGCCATCAGCGAACTTCTGCGCAGGGCAGAACAAGCCCCGGAACCTGCGTCGACCCTGCTGACCGACAGCCGACTCGGCCTCCTGGTCAGGACGAAGCAGAACGGTGACATCGTCGTGACACCTGAGATGGTGACGGAGCTCTCAGAGGACGATCTTGAGTAAGGGGACGATCCACCTCCTCGACGTCAACGTCTTGCTGGCTCTTTTGGACCAGCGCCACGTTCATCACGCAGCAGCGGAAGTCTGGTTTGATTCGCCCGAGCTACGGTGGTCGGTGTGCGCCTTCACAGAAGCCGGCGTACTGCGATTCTTTACGCGACCGAAGACGGGCGGTCTGAGCATGGAACAGGCTACGGCGATGCTGGAGCGACTTAGGCGAAGGCCCGGTTACCATTTTCAGCCGGTCACCGCAGACTGGCAGGCGCTAACGATCCCGTTTGCAAAACGCATCCACGGACATAATCAGGTGACAGACGCTTACCTGCTTGGCCTGGCAGTGCGCGAAGGTCTGGTACTGACGACCTTCGACAAAGCGTTGCTGCACCTGGCCGGAGAGCACGCGAAGCACATCTTGGTTTTAGAGAAATGAGCAACGGTAAGAAGGGTTGCCGAATCGTGGGAAGGGAAGGACTTCTGGGCGGCTTTTGGTTTGGTTCCAAGGTGGGAGGGGCGCCGACCTGGCCGATGAGGAGTGCGGGTTGCTGCGCGGGCAGGGCGAGCGAAAGAACGTCTTCGAGCGAAAGCACAAGCGCGGTGCGGGAGAGCGAGCGAAGGGAATGGCGTCGGGAGTGATGAGGGGTGGGCAAGTTCAGAGGAAGTATAGAGAACGCTGCGAGGGTGAGGCAATGTGGGTGCTTGCGTTCAACCGCGGCCGCTTCAGCGAGGGAGCGATGAATCCCGTGGTGTTGTAGACGAGTGACGGGCGGATCACTGACGACGATGTGACCTCAGGGTAGAACTCCTGCAAATGTCTGCGTGGAGGTAGACGGGGCTGCTAGTGCGCTTCCTACGCTCTTGCTCAGAAGGGCAAAGCTCAGAAGGGTAAAGCCTTCAAAGCTAGGTTGACCATCATCTGAAGCTCCGACTTCGATGCTCCATTTGCGCTCTGAAGTCCAAGGCCAGCCAGCAGCATCTGTGTGTATCGCGCAAGATCTCCAGGTGTCTGGTTTCTGAGATCCTCTCCTTCATCTTGAGCACGTTGGAATCTTTTCGTCAGGACAACTTCGCCCACCTTGCGAAACCCGATCATTGCCTGTTTCACAGACTCGGCTTCCGTACCGACGGCGAGAGCACCCTGTACGGAAAGACATCCCCGAGGGTGCTTCGGGTCGCCGTAGAAATCTCCAGCCCTTTGCAGTAACACCTCTACCGCCTTACGCGCAGTGGGTTCTTGCATAGCATCACTGACAAAGGAGATTGGCCCGTCTCTGTAGTGCTGGACTGCGCGATAAAAGAGCGCCTCTTTATCTCCAAAGATGGTGTACATGCTGGAGCGGTTAATGCCCATGGCTGTAGTCAGGTCCGTTATATTCGCGCCCTCATACCCCTTTTCCCAGAACACACGCATAGCCGCTTCAAGCGCGACCTCTTCCGAGAAGTTACGCGGCCTGCCCATTCCACGTTGCGTCGACGGCTTCGCTTCCATATTTCATTGGATGGGCTTCTGAACCAAATATTGCAAAATGATTGCACCCCAACTGCCGTAGTCACATCTGAAACGTTAGGTACATAAGTAGACCGGGAGGAAACACTATGGCAGGCAAACTGGAACGCAAGATCGCCCTCGTCACAGGCGGGAGTTCGGGCATTGGGCTCGCAACAGCAAAGCAGTTTGTGCAGGAAGGTGCCTTCGTCTACATCACCGGACGCCGGCGAGCTGAACTGGATGAAGCGGTAGAGACCCTTGGGGGTCAAGCTAAGGGTGTTCGCGCAGATTCGACGAAGCTTTCAGACCTCGATGCTCTTTACGCACAGATCCAGCAGGAAAAAGGCCGTCTCGACGTGCTGTTTGTCAATGCCGGAAGCGGCACGATGGTTCCGCTTGGAGCGATCACGGAGCAACACTTTGACGATACCTTCAGGGTCAACGTCAAGGCTGTCCTGTTCACCGTGCAGAAGGCGCTTCCGCTTATTCCCAACGGGGGAGCGATCGTTCTGAACGCATCGGCCAATTCGGTCAAGGGCAACGCCGCGTTCAGCGTGTACTCCGCAACGAAGGCCGCGGTGCGCTCCTTTGCCCGCGGCTGGACGACCGATCTTAAGGACCGCAAGATTCGCGTAAACGTTGTCAGTCCGGGACCGATCGACACGCCAGGTCTCAGCGGGCTTGCAGAAACCGAAGAGCAGAAGGAGGGCCTGTACGGCTATCTCGCCTCTGTGGTGCCGCTTGGCCGTGTCGGCAGGCCGGAAGAGATTGCAAAAGCAGCCGTCTTTCTCGCCTCGGACGATGCCAGCTACATCGCCGGCGTTGAGCTGTTTGTGGACGGCGGTGCCACAGAGGTGTAGTTCTCTCGCATTCAGCTGTGGCCTGCTTGCGCAGCGCCTTTCGCGTGGTCTGCAAGCCCTCGTAGTGGATGACGACGACATCATGGAAGAGGCCCTGGCTCCGGCCGGGCCTCTTGCTTGTCAGGGTGGCGACGTTCCGGAGCAACGTACCTTGCGGCGACCGCAGGGTAAGCAGCGGCGATTGCCGCTTGGTCCGTGACGTTTTCGTAAGAGCTTGCCTTGACTCTGGCGGCGGTACAGGCGATGCACCGCTGTGCCTCAGGGCTGGGCAGGTTCTAGCGGATGCGAGGCTAGCGGGGCTGCTGCACTCGAGGGCGGTTCCGGTGGTCTGCCCCTGCCGCGATAAGGCCTGGGCGAGCAGGGTTCACCCGGCACCCGGCCTCAGAAGATCCCCGCGGGCTCGTCACTGACGAGAATGCGATTTCCCGGGATTGACCTGGGATCTCCGCGGAACGGCACGTCAGTGAACCGGATGTACGAAGAATGTCGTTGACATACGACATCGTTCGTACTAATGTGTTCCTCATGAGTGAGCACATCCCGGAACCGCTGCCTACAGAAGCAGAACTTTCTATCCTCCAGGTTCTCTGGTCTAAGGGGCCGCAAACCGTTCGAGAGGTGTATGAAGCGCTCTCCAGAAGACAGATCGGCTACACCACTGTTCTGAAGCAAATGCAGGTGATGGCCGAAAAGGGGTTGCTCACGAGAAATGAACGATTTCGTTCGCACGTGTACGCCGCGAAGCAGCCGCAGGAACGCACGCAACAGAAGTTAGTGAGGAATCTTCTTGACAAGGCTTTTTCCGGTTCCGCCAAGAACCTGGTTCTTGGTGCCTTATCGGCACAGTCCGTGTCGCGTTCGGAGCTGGAAGAGATTCGGCAAGCGATCACGGATTTTGAGAAGGAGCAGGCGCAATGACGCTTCTGCCTTCAGCAACTCATATGGGCCTGCTCGCTTGTTTAGGCTGGACCCTTCTGCATTCTCTTTGGCAGTCAAGTGCCTTAGCCCTAGCTCTTGCTGGAAGTCTCAAGATCTCGCAGAGAGACTCAGCAAACCGAGCTTATGCGATCTCTTGTACAGCGCTGCTCAGCATGATCTTGTGTCCATGCATAACGTTTCTCTGGTTGAGGTTTGGTGCTGACCCGCCGTCCATTCCAGCAACTGTCGTGCTGTCTCATGCCGGCCCTCTTTCGTTGTCCGGAGCGGAGATCCCAGGACACTGGTCGATTTGCAAGTGGCTGATCGTCTCCGCGGATCATCGCATGCGAGTCATCTCGTTGTTCTGGTCCGTGGGCGTGCTCTTGTTCTTGGGCCGTCTTTTGTTCGGATTTGTGGGTGCAAAACGGCTCCAGCGTCGCCGGGGTGGCACTGTACCCGAACGGTTGCAGCGAGCAGCATGTCGACTCATAGCGCGTCTTGAGATCACATGTCCGATTCGGCTGACAGCTTCTGCTGCTACGACCACACCTGTTGTGGTCGGTTGGCTCAAACCCGAAATCCTCTTTCCCACTGGCCTGTTATCCACTGTCGCTCCAGAACATCTTGAGGCGGTATTGGCGCACGAATTAGCGCATATTCGACGGCAGGATTACCTGGTCAACACCATTCAGATGGTGATCGAAGCGCTTCTGTTCTTTCACCCTGGCGTTTGGTGGGTTTCTAAGCAAATCCGCCGCGAAAGAGAGCACTGCTGCGATGACCTTGCTGTCACGGTGAGCGGCTCTGTCTTGATCTATGCAAAGGCTCTGGTCACGCTGGAGGAGCAACGTTCTCCAGCACAACCTCAACTCTTACTTGGTGCGTCTGGAGGTCATTTGGCTATGCGGATCACAAGACTTTTCAAACAGAAGCTCGCAACACCGGCTCGGGGCAATTTGTTGGCCCTTGCTGCTATCGCCGTCTTGACCCTCCTTGCGCTTGGTATCTTGTCACCGTTTGCGGCAGAACAGGTCAGAGCGCAGACGGCAGAAATCCCTTTAAATGCTGCTGTCCCGCATCTGACTCCCGCGGCAAGGGTCGTGCGTCCGGACATGAGCTGTACCTTCTACGACAGGAGCAAACATGCCCATCCGGGAATTTGTGAGGTTCCGTCCCAAGTTGGTGGGCCATTCTCTTGCAAGCAGGTTGATGAGCCTCAGTCCAAGCAACATCAGTCTGGCTGCGAGTGGAAGGTACAACGCTTCCAGGAATGGGAGCATAAGCAATCTGGACCCAAGAGACGGTAGCAGCCCAAGGCAACCAGGGCGGCTCTCGTGAATCATTCCTAGTCACAAAGAAGGTTCTGCTGTTCCCATGACAACTCCGCTTGGCGTAGCGCCCTGAGCCAACAGTTATACCGAGAAACGCCGCTTTGGCCAGTGACGATTTCAAAGAGTTTGCCTGAACTCTGAGTGCAGTTCGTGCTGACCTGCCCCTCTTTCTCAACCATTCACTAATTGGAGATTTTCGGTGATGTTGATGGTTGCGGGTGGCGAAGGATGAGGGGCCATGGCCTCTCGTCCTTCGAGGGTGAGCTTGAACTCCTGGGGCGTGCGGTCGTCCGTGGTGTTGCAGGGAGGTGACAGGCGAATTGTCTCCGCGGATGCGACCTGGCGGACCGATCCAGCCGGCAGCGAATCCGCTCCTCTACAATCAACGGAGCAAGAGTTGACGGTGCAGAACTACGGGTACAAGGAATTCTGTCATTCTGGTGCGGAGTGGAAACGAACTCTTCCGCACAGAACTGCCGATACGACCAATGACCGCGAGCCGAACGATGGGAGATCAGGGTTCGAGCCGGATCCACGGCGATGGCGAGATGGCGACGCTCATCCGGCAGCATGACTGGGCTTCGACCTCGCTTGGTGCGATCGCGAATTGGTCGATCGAGCTGGTCTCTGCGGTCAACATGATGCTGTCCTCCAGGGTGGTCACCACTCTGTTCTGGGGACCGGAGCTGGTCATGATCTACAACGATCTGTACCGTCCGCATCTTGGGGCGAAGCACCCGGCCCTGGGCGAGACCCTGAAGCAGGCCTGGTCCGAGGTGTACGACCAGGTCAGCCCAGTGTTTATCGAACCCATGCAGACCGGGGAAGCAAAGCACGTGGATCAGGTCTCGATGCAGGTGCTCTTCAACGGAGAGATGGTCGAGCGGGTCTACACCATGAGCGTGAACCCGGTTTGGGGGGAGACCGCCGAGGGCTTCCGGGTTCTGGGTCTCTACCAGACGGCGATCGATCACACGGATGCCGTACAGACTGCGCGGAGATTGCGAGCGAGCGAAGCACAGGCATCGCGCGTGCTCGAAAGCATCGGGGATGCGGTCATCGTGACGGATGCGAGCATGTCGGTCACCCGGATGAACGACGTTGCCGAAAGACTTGCCGGCTGGAAGGAGGCCGACGCGCAGGGCCAAAGTCTGCAGGTGGTGTTCCGCGTCATCAACGAAACCACTCGCGCCGCGGCAGAGAATCCGGCGGAGAAGGTCCTTCGGACGGGCGCCATCGTTGGCCTGGCGAACCACACGCTGCTGATTGCCAAAGATGGGACCGAAACGCAGATCGACGATAGCGCCGCGCCCATCCGGAACGATGATGGTGACTTGACAGGTGTGGTCGTGGTCTTTCGGGACATCACGGAAAGAAGAGTGGCAGAACAGCAGCGGGAGGCTCTTGCTCAAGCGATCCAAAGCAATTTCTCAGAGATCGAGGCGATCTACAACAGCGTCGATGTTGGGTTGGGGTTGCTGGACGCAGCCGACTTTCGCTATATCCGAGTGAACAACCGCCTGGCAGAGATGTTCGGCAGGCTGGTCGAAGACCTTGTCGGTGTGTCGATCTTTGAGTACGCGCCGGATGGGGACGGGTTGAAGGGGACGCTGGACCGAGTCGCCGCAGGAGAGCCGGTTACAGGAATCCAGATGGAAGGCGAGTTGGCCACCAGCCCAGGAGAGTACAGGTACTGGACCGTCGATTACCTGCCCGTCCGCGCGGCCGATGGACAGGTGGTTGCGATCAGTTCCGCTGTGATCGAGGTGACGGAGGTCCGCAAGCGAGAAGCTGTGCTGCTGCAGACGGAGAAGTTGGCTGCGGTGGGCCGGCTAGCCGCTTCAATCGCCCATGAGATCAACAACCCCCTGGAGTCCGTGACCAACCTGCTCTATCTGGCTCGGACCAGTAAGAGCTTCGATGAGGTACAGAACTACCTGGACACAGCCGAGCGGGAGCTGCGCAGAGTGTCTGCGATCAGCAATCAGACCCTGCGCTTTTACAAGCAGTCCAGCAAGCCCACCGAGACCTCCTGCGCGGACCTGTTCAGCAGCGTGCTCGACATCTACCAAGGCCGGCTGGTGAACTCCCGCGTGGAAGTGGAGAAGCGCAAACGGGCGGAACGCTCTGTCCGCTGCTTCGACGGTGAGATCCGGCAGGTGCTGAACAACCTTGTCGGAAACGCGATTGATGCGATGCATCCGGGTGGCGGGCGACTGATGCTGCGCAGCCGCGACGGGCATAGTTGGAAGACCGGCAAGGAGGGTCTGGTCCTGACCGTGGCGGACACCGGAACGGGCATGAGTCCGGCGGTCCGCAGAAAGGTCTTCGACGCGTTCTACACGACAAAGGGAATCGGTGGTACCGGGTTGGGTCTCTGGGTCAGCCACGAGATCGTGGCGCGGCACCATGGAGAGCTGCGCGTTCGCAGTTCCCAGAACGAACGACACCGAGGAACAGTGTTCTCGATGTTTCTGCCCTTCGATGCCGTCCAGCGATGAGTCAGAGTGGATGTCAGGGCAGGCGTTTGTTACAAGAACCGGCGCATGGGTCAGTGACTGTTTCAGGGGAGTTTGCCTGAACTCTGGCGGCGATCTGCCAGGGCGACGGACCGCCCAGCAAAGTCGACCTGGAAGCGGTGAAGAAGTGCATGTCGACCAACTTCATCGGCACTGTTGCAGTGACGCAGGCGATGGTTCCGCTGCTTCAGGCTGCGGGCAAAGCGCAGATCATCAACGTGTCAAGTGAACTTGGCTGCATCAGCCAGCAGACGAACCCGGAGTGGAAGTACGCTCCGTTCAAGTTTCTGGCCTACTGCGCCTCAAAGGCGGCGCTCAACATGTTGAGCGTGCAGCTGGCCTACGAGTTTCGCGACGGAAGTATCGCTGTGAACTCGGTCAACCCAGGCTACACAGCCACGGACCTGAACGGCAACAGTGGTCCTCAGACCGCCGCAGAAGGTGCCGCCGAGATCGTTCGAGTCGCCCTTCTCGAGCCCGCCGTGACCGGGAAGTTCCTCGAAACGGATGGAGAGCTCCCCTGGTAAAGGTGTGTGCGCACGTTGTGGCTGTTACGGCTCCCGCGCCGGACGAGAAGGTGACGCTGCCCTGGCATCTGCCGCAGCGCCACAAAAGGAAAACACTCCTGCTGGCCCAGAACTGAGCGGCCAGCAGGAGTGTCGGTGTTGCGGTTGGATTCCCGCTTCGAGCTACCAGTAAAACTTGCCGGCAAACTGGACGCTTCGTGAGGGGAAGGTGTTGGTGATCTGCCCGAAGGAGGAAGGGCACGACCCCGTGGAGATCGCAGCAGCTGAGTTCGGGTCACAGCCGCCGTAACCCGTATTCGGCGTGTAGAACTGCGGATGGTTGAAGGTGTTATACAGCTCGGCGCGGAACTGCACTCGCATCGTCTCTGTGAACTGCCAGTTCTTCGACAGGTTGGTGTCCCAGTTCTGGTAGTGCGGTCCGCGCAGGTTGGAGAAGTAGCGGGGTGCGGTGCCGAAGGTACCGAACTTCGCGAAGGCAAAGGCCCCGGTGTTGAACCACTCCTGAATGGTGCGGTTCGCAATGTGGGGGTTGGCGGTCACATCGGGACGTGGATTGCCACCATACGAGTTGTAGTTTGCGCCGGTGATGGCGAGCGGCAGACCGGACCGGAAGGTGGCGATCTGCGAGACCTCCCATCCGCCGACCACCGCATTGACGGCCTTGTTCAGGTGCGAGCCAAAGGTGCGACCACGTCCCACAGGAATCTGGTAGACATAGTTCGCGACCAGGCTGTGTGGCGTATCCGAGCCGTCGACGCTCTTTTCGGCGGCCAGGTTGTAGGTGTTGGCAGGGCTCGAGTTACCGGCATAGGCCCAGGCCTGGTTTCCTTCGACGTTATCCAGGAACTTGGAGTACGTGTAGGAGACCGTGGCGGTGAGACCCTGCGAGACCCGGTGCGTGTACTGCGCCTGCAGGGCGTTGTAGATGGAGAAGCCGATGGGCGCGTTCTGTTGGTTGATGTAGCAGTACTGCGAGTAGGGCTGGAGCAGCTGGGCTTGCGAGACCGTCGGCTGGTCGAGATTGCAGTAGCTTGTGCCCAGCGGAATGGCACCGTAGTAGGGATTGGCTACCTGGCTGTTGAGTGCGTCTGCTCCCAACGACAGGTAGGAGGGATTCAGCTGGTTCTCGACGATGTACTGAGCGACCATATGGGTGCCATGGTTGCCAACGTAGTTGACATCCAGCAGATCGTTCTGCGTGATGCCCCACTGCAAGCCGACCATGTACTGCTGCACATATGGGGACTTGCGGTTGAGGAAGGATTCGCCCAGCGCACTGCCCACCTGCTGCATGCCCCCAAGAGCGTTGCCGCTGACGGGAGTGTAGCCATTCGGAAACGGATTGGCGAGGGTGACGGCTGGATTGGGGCTGACGTTGTTGCTCAGGGTTGTCGGGGCAGTCGTAGTGGGTGCAAAGCCGTCCCGTCCCCCTGGGAAGCAGCACGTGATGGAAGGCGGGTAGAAGATGCCGTAGCCGCCACGGAAGGCGAGGTGCGGCATGGCAGCGTAGCTGAAGCCGATACGGGGAGCCACATTGGTGTAGGCCGTCTTGTAGATGCCGCGCTGGTCCGGGGACAGAAACTGCACAGCACCCAGAACCGTTTTGCCAAGCGCAGCACTCACCGGATTGACGGCGTTGGGGTTGAAGGTCGAGGCGATGTTGTGGCGGTAGGTCGGCGCCGTCTGAACCTCATACCGGAGGCCAAGATTCAGGACCAGCTTCGGGAGCGGCCGCCAGTCGTCCTGGACATAGCCGCCGAAGTAGTGGATCGCGACTGCGGGATTGTACGGTGTGCCGGTGAAGCCTCCGTCCAGAACGCCCAGCAGCAGTTGAGCGGTGCCGCTCCCGGTGTTGAAGGGGACGGCGTTGTTGGGATCGGGGCCGCTGGTGAAGTTGCCGTTGGCCGTAACCGAGGATCGGGTGGTTGACTTCTCATCGTCCTCGAGTTCCACACCCATCACGCCGAAGTTGATGGTATGGCGACCGGCGGTCTTGATGAAGTCGACCGCAACGCTGCCGACCGGACCATGGTTGACGGTGTACTGGTCGTTGGTGGGCCCGAGGGCAGACTGTCCTCCGACATAGATATTCGGGAACTGCGGGCTGTTCGCGTCGAAGTAGGTGGGCAGGCCAAGAGTCGACGGCTGGAAGCCGAGCGACTGGTTGTTCGAAGATTCATGCCAGATGCCAACGCCGGCCTGGACGTTCATGGTGAAGGTCGGGCTGAAGATCTGGCTGTAGCCGGCGGCCATATTGTAGCGGTTGTTCGGCCGTTGGTTGCCCGGACCGGCTGGATTATCAGCGCCCCAATACGCCGGGTTGCCGGTCTTCGTCTCGCTCTTGTAGGAGTAGCGGAAGAATCCCCGGATGTTGTTGTTGAAGTTGTGATCAACGCGGATCAGGTACTCGTTCGAGACCGCGGGCGCGCTTCCGGAGCCGAAGAAGTTGTTCGACAGGCCGGGGCCGGTCGGGGAAGGGTAGAAGCTGAGCAGCTTGACCGCGATGGGATCAAAGGCGCCCAGTGCGGCGACGTTGTTGTTCGCGATCGGGTCACGGATGTAGCCGCTCCGTCTCGCGACCAAACCTGTTCTCGGATCGACCTGTCCGGCCGTGATGGTTCGTGTGCTGCGCGGGTTGTAGATCTGGCCGATGCGGATGGGCCGGCCCAGCGCGTCGACTGCGGGGACGTAGTCAGGATTTTGGTCGGTTCCGACGTTGATGGTGCCCTGAGCTCCGAGCTGCGCGGAAAAGTCGCCAGCCTTATAAGCGGCCGTCGGCACGGTAAAGGTCTGGTTGATGGGCGTGGTAAGCCGGAGGCCTTCGTACAATCCAAAGATGAAGGTCTTGTCCTTCTGCCGGTACAGGTGAGGAAGGTAGAGCGGACCGCCAGCTGACCCGCCAAACTGGTTGCGGCCGAAGCTCAGCCTGGCAACTCCGTTGTGGTTGTTGAACCAGGAGTTGGCGTCCAACGCGTCGTTGCGGAAGAACTCATACACATCGCCATGGAAGCCGCTAGTCCCGGACTTCGTGACCACGTTGACGACGTTGCCCGTGCTCCATCCATACTGCGCCGTGAAGGAGTTGTTCTGCACCCTGAACTCCTGGACGGCATCGACCGAGGGCACGTAGATTACGGCGCCCCACTGTGGGTCGGTGTCCCAGCCGCCGTCCAGCAGGTAGGCCGAGGTGCCAAAGAAGCCTCCGGCAAAGTTGAGGAATGAGATGTCCTGATCCGCGTTGTCGGTGCCGTTCGGTCCGCCGCCCAGCAGCCCCTGTGTCTCGGTTCCGTTCTGGACGGAGGAGTTCAGCGTCGCCAGGCCGTACACGTTCCTCAGATTAAGAGGAAGCTCCACCACCTGCTTGGCGTTGATGCTGGTGGCGATGTTGGCATTGTCCGTGTTCAGCTGCGAGGCCTGCGAGTTGACGACGACCTCCTGGCTGACAGCGCCCACGTTCAGCGTGACGTTCTGCGTCGCCGTCTGGGCGGCATCGAGCACAATGCCGGTCTGCTTGTAGGTCGTGAATCCGTTTGCCGTGACCGACAACGTGTAGGTGGACGGGGGGAGCTGCGTAAAGCTGTAGCTGCCGTGCGCGTTGCTGGTCGCATTGCGCGTGATGCCCTTTTCGGTGCTGGTGATGGTAATCGTCGCCTGCGGGATAATGGCTCCCGAGCTGTCAGCCACCGATCCGCTGAGCGTTGCCGTCGTTACGGCCAGCTGACCGTAGAGCCGGGCAGTGGAACCTAGCGGCAGAACCAGCAGCATTCCCAGCCAGGTGCACAAGGTGAAGAGTTTTCGATTCAACGTCGCCTCCAAAAGTTTGAAATCCAAAGAGATACGCGTGCCTGTTTTTGCCGTCTGTTCTGCCCCGGCCCACGCGGACCGGAGCAGCTGATTACTCGCTGTCACTGACAAACACAGCGGTGGTAAGAGCCGGGATCGTGGCCGTCCCCTGCTTCTTGTCGAAGGTGGCGCTCCGCAGAGTGCGGTCAGAGGACTGCCTCTGCTGGGGGGCAAGGTGGAGCTGCATGCCCGCGAGGGTAGCATGGGTGAAGCTCACCTGCGCATTGCTCGCGTTGAAAAAGACGACCACGTGGTGCGCTCCGCCGTAGTTCTGTCCATGGTCGTCCAGCTTCATGACGATCAACCCCGGAATCTGGTCGGAGCCCGTGTTCAGGAAGCTGAGGTTTGCCTGCACCTCCTCAGCCGTGCCCATGCGGAACAGGCCGGTGCTGTACCGGACGCGCAGGAAGTCCTGAAAGGCTGCGGCGGTGGTGGCGATCTCCTCCGGTGTGGGCTTCAGCGCGGCGTTTGCGAGCAGAGGCTGCTCGATGGACCACTGCGCCTGGTTGACGTTGCTAAGTGGAAGTCCAATGCCCCAGTTATTGCCCTGGCCGCTCCAATCGATCTTGTTGAACCAGTCGCCGGAGTTGTAGCTGCCGTTGTCCATGTCCTTGGAGCGCAGAAGGTCGTCCGCGGCCTGGAAGAAGGGAACTCCCTGCGCCAGTGCGATCAGGCTCATGGCTACCACCTGGCGCCGCGCGCGCATGGCGGCGGTGTCCCCGGCGGCCGACTTGATCTGGATCGCGTCGAAGAGCGTCTGGTTGTCGTGCACGGAACAGTAGTTCACGTCTTCAAGTGGTGAGGCCGCATACCCCGCCGGCTGTCCGCCATAGGTCAGCTGGCTGCCCGTGACAGGCTGCCCGGTGGCGTCCGTGAAGGTGAAGTTCTTCAGAGCACCCGCCAGGCTCAGCCGGATCAGGTCCGCCTGGCTCAGCAGAGTGTTGCGCTGGTCCGCGGAGCCGGTGGTCTGGCTGGTGAAGGTGCTGGGGTCCGTCAACAGACCCGTGGCAAAGCCCTGCACCTGAAAGTCCTTGCCGAAGATGTTTCCGCCTCGGATGGAGTCGCGGATGCGGTCGTTGAAGCTGCCGATCCCCGTTCCGTACAGATTGGCCTGGCTGGCATTGGGTCCGATGGCATTGTTAGCGGCCTCGGCGATCTGGAAGCCTTCGCCGTAGAGATAGATCTTGCTGCCATCCACACCGTCCTTTTCGGGCGTCAGCGCGTTGAGTGCGTTGCGGATGTCCACCATGTTGTAGACAAAGTGCAGACCCATGGCGTCGAAGCGGAAGCCGTCGATCTTGTACTGCCGCGCATTCAGCACGACGGTGTCGATCATCAGCTTTTCCATCATCTTGTGCTCGCTGGCAGTGTCGTAACAGCAGGAGCCTGTCTCAACCACGCCCGTCGAATTCAGACGGTGGTAGTAGGTGGGCACCAGCTCATCCAGGTTTGCCGTCGGGTCCTCGCCAGAGGTGTAGGTGTGGTTGAAGACGACATCCTGGATCACGCGCAGACCGCTGCGATGGAGGCCGGCCACCATGCCGCGATACTCGCGCACGCGATTGTAGGGGTTGACAGCATAGGCCCCCTCCGGCGCCATGTAGTGCACCGGATCGTAGCCCCAGTTGTAGCTGTCGGCGTTTTGAACGGCCTCGACCGCCGCCTGCTGCTGCTCCCCGTCCGGGGGGTTGGGCGAAAGCGCGCCCGGCGACTTCCAGGTGGATTTGTCCTCGTTCACGCTGCCGAAGTGGAAGGTGGGCAGAAGATGCACATAGGTGAGCCCCGCCCCGGCCAGCTGACGCAGGTGGCGCATGCCGTTGCTCCCGAGGTCGTCAAAGGCCCGGTAGGTGCCCTGCAGCCGGGCGGGCACGGTGGGATCGCCGACGCTGAAGTCGCGGACGTGCAGCTCATAGATGCTGGTGTCGCTGAGGCTTTGGAGCGCCGGGGAAGACAGGAAGTCCCAGAACGGCGGCTTGGTCTCCTCCGAGGAAAGATCGGCGATGCGGGTCATGGTCCCGTTCAGCGAAAGATCCACCGAGTACGGGTCCGTGGTCGTGTTTGTGTCGATCGCCTGGTCGGCAGGGACGTAGACCTGCGCCCGTAGCTGGTAGTACTTGCCCATCCACCGGTTCTCGCCGTCGGCGACCCACACCCCCTTGTGCTCGTGCATGGCGACGGTCTGCTCGGGGACTGTGTCGGTGGGCTGATTGAAGAGCAGGAGAGAAAGCTTCTGAGCCGTGGGAGCCCACACCTTGATCTTCATCGGGTACGCGTCATCGTCGTCCCAGTCGAACCAGAAGCGGCCGTTCGGGTGGCGGAAGATCACGCCGAGCTTGCCGTTGTAGGACAGCAGATCATCGAGCGCGCCGAAGGTCTGCAGCCCGGTGGCGTACTTCAGGGTCCCGTCGGCGGCGACGGCCGAGACCTCGAGCTGGCTCTTCAGCGCGGATCGCA
The DNA here is from genome assembly GCA_965218595.1 of Acidobacteriaceae bacterium. GTDB lineage: Bacteria > Acidobacteriota > Terriglobia > Terriglobales > Acidobacteriaceae > Edaphobacter. The sequence goes on from CBDCLC010000003.1 coordinate 148,754, forward strand.
GGACCGCAGGCTTGGTCTCGACTGGCAGCTTGAAGAGCGCGTACGTGCTCAGCTGCGGAAAGCGCTTGAGCTCGTCCGGCGTCAGGGTGCCAGAGAAAGGCGTGAGGGGAATGCTGGTGCCGCCGGTGAGACCCGTGCTTGAGATCGCGAGGTTCGCCGTGAGGCTGACGTTCAGTGTGTAGGTCCATCCTGCGACTGCATCGGCAGGTGGGATGGCGATGGTGGTGCCGTCGATCCAGTACCCCTGCAGCTGGTGGAACGGCCCTGACAGCAGCTGGGCGGCTGTGGGCTGCTGCGGGTAGACGGTCGGGTCGCCCGAGACCACCCAGCCCTCAAGCTGCTGGGGAATCTGCAGCGACTGGTCCGGACCCGGATCCTTTGACCCGGTCGAGCAGTTGTGGATGATGAAGCCGAGGTGACCTGGGACCACGCCGACATCGAAGTACGGACCGAAGCTGTCATACCCGGCGTAGGAGTCGTTGGTCCCGCAGAAGTCGCCGGTCGGGTCCGTGGTGGCGCCATAGACGTACAGGCTCCAGTTGCTATAGTTGCCATCCGGCCGGTAGTAGTGGATGCGGGCGTGGCCGGGCGGTATGGGGGGGTCCTGCCCGGTCGGCGGCTGGGTGGTGGACAGGACGTCACTTCCCGAAAGCTCCCAGAACTCGCGGCCCTGCGTCGAGGGGTTCACGTACTGGTTCGGACCTGGGTCCTTGAGGTCGCCCTTGTGGAGGATCAGGCCAACGTTGGTGGCGTTCGCCGTCACACCTACATCAAAGTAGGCTCCAAAGCTGTCTCGGCCGGTGACCTGGACCGGACCTCCGGGGAAGTTGTTGGGCTCCGTCGTGTCGAAGAAAGCGTAGATGGTCCAGCCTGTGTAGTTGCCGTCCGGCCGGAAGTAGTGCACCCGGATATCGTCGGCTGGGATGGGCGGGTCTGCCTGCGCCGAAGCCTGCATTCCGGTGATCAGAACGAAGGCAAACGCCAGAGGGGACAGAAGACGCGACCAGGTGGTGGAACTCCGGAAAGACAGGATCGACATCGAAACACTCCCTCTGACACCCAACCTGAACTGCGGTGCCGGGCTTTGCCCAGTGGCAGCAGTCCTGATTCCATGTTGCGGAGCGAAGCTTCCGACCCGCGAGGGGCTCCACGCAATAGCCTTCAGCTTACTTCTGCATATTTTTGGTGTAACCACGGAAGTGGTTTCTCATCAAATGGTTAGCGATCGAGGTAAACTTGGAGAGAGGGTGCTTGAGGATCGCAGCTGAGAAATTTCACCCATGAGTAAAGTTCAGCGGCACGAGCTCATCACGTTTGGCAGCTTCGAGGTGGACCTCCACACCGGAGAGATCCGCAAGTTCGGCATGCGGGTCAGGCTACAGGGGCAGCCCTTTCGGGTGCTCGTGGCGTTGCTCGCAAAGCCCGGGGAGGTGATTACCCGCGAGGAGCTCCAGCACCAGCTGTGGGACGAGCACACCACAGTCGACTTCGAGCGCGGCATTGCCACGGCGATGAGCAAGCTGCGGGACGCGCTGGGTGACTCCGCCGACCATCCGCGCTACATCGAGACCTTGGCCAAACGAGGTTTCCGGTTTATCGCGCCGGTGGTGATCGAACCGCCATCGGAGGTACCGGCTGTCGAGCCTGCAGCCGGGTACGAGCCGGGAGCCCTGGCGGCTCCGGGCACGCTGCCCGAAGCAGTCTCCCCGCCCAGCCAACGCGAGCCCCCCGGCCGGGACCCGCGTGTTGAAGGCTGGAGCCTCAGCGCGGAACGGATTCCGCGGGTCGCGGAGGGAATGGCCCCGGATCTCTTGCGCCGAGGGGCGCACCCGGCGCGAGTTCCGGCGTGGCTTTGGGGAGTGAGCGGCGCTCTGGCCCTGGTCGCGCTGACCTCGTTGGTGACCTGGCTGCTGGCTCATCCGCCGCATCTCCTGCAGCCGTCCCGGATCTCGCAGCTGACGCAGGCCAGTCAGATCTACGATGGGCCACCGAATGCGGAGAATCTGCTCACCCTGGTGACAGACGGTCCGCGCATCTACACCTCGCTGCTGGTCAACGGCGTGCCTGAGATTGGCTCCCTGGACACCAGCGGCTCGGCCGCCGAGGCGATCACGATGCCGGAAGAGCTCAGCTCTGTCTCCGTGGCCGACATCTCCCGGAACGGATCGAGGCTGATCGTGCGGGGGCGGCACTCCCGCAATTCGGAGCAACCGCTCTGGATCGTGCCGAGAGACGGTTCCAGTGCTCTCCGGGTCGGCGATGTGCTCGCGCACGACGCAACCTTTATGCCGGATGGCGAGAGCCTGCTGTATGCGACCGGCGACGAGCTGGATGTGGTGCGGCTGAAGTCCGGGGTGTCGTCGCGGTACGCCGAGCTGCCCGGCCGCGCCTTCTGGCTGCGCTGGTCGCCCACCGACAGTTCGCTGCGCTTTACCCTGATCGACCCGGTGACCCACATCAGCTCTCTGTGGGAGCTCGATGCCCGGACCCGCCACATCCACCCGCTCGCCCTGCCTGGGCTTCATGGTGAGTCCGTCTGCTGCGGCTCCTGGTCGACCGATGGCCGGTTCTACGTCTTCCAGGCCACGGGCGCGATCGGCAGCGACATATGGGCGATGGGAACGGGGCGGCACGCCCAGCTTCTGCGGCTCACCAATGGTCCGCTCAGCTACATCTCGCCCCTGCCGTCGCGCACGGAGAACGCAGTCTTCTTTGTCGGCCTGGAGCCGCCGGCGGAGACCCGTTTCTATAACGTTAGCCTGCAGCGCTTTCTTCCCGCGCCTGCCTTTCTGGAACACGCACGGCGCGTCACCTACTCCCGCGATGGCCGGTGGGTGGCCTGGGTCGATGTCCATGGCCGGCTATGGCGGGCTCTTGGCCAGGACGGCTCCGAGCGCCTGCAGCTCACGCCGGATGACCTCGACATATTTCTGGCACAGTGGTCGCCGGATCAGTCACAGCTGGTGGTCATGGCCCGGGAGCCGGGACAGACCTGGCAGCTGTACCTGGTCAGCGCCAGGGGTGGGCTGGTCCGGAAGGTACTTGCCGATCAGCGCAACCTGGCCGACCCGGACTGGTCCACGGACGGCACGAGGCTGGTCTTTGGACGCGAGGCCGACCTGATGGGAAAGGAGAGCGGACCGCACAATATCGAGCTGCTCGACCTCCAGACCATGAAGACGGAGATCCTGCCGGGCTCAACCGACCTGTTCAGCCCGCGCTGGTCTCCGGACGGGCGATGGATCGTTGCGCTCTCGCTCGACCAGACGCGCATGCTGCTTTATGACGTTGCGGAGCGCAGGTGGAGGACGCTCGCGACCGGCAGTGCAGCCGACCCGGTGTGGAGCCTGGATAGCAAAGCCGTTTATTTTCACGCCTTTGCCGACCCAAAGTCAGCCATCCTTCGAATTCCGGTAGATGGGGGGCCGGCCGAGCGAGTCGCCGACATGTCCAGCCTGGACATGCCCAAGGTCGATTCCTACTTCTTCAGCGGCATCACGCCTTCGGGAGCTCCCATCGTCCAACCTCGGATCGGCACGGGCAATCTCTTCTCCATTCACCTTCCGGAGTAGGGCTCTTCCGCACCCGGCAACTCCCACTTGCGGGAGGCGGAGCCTACCTGGCTGAGGCTGTGGTCTGGTACACCACCCGTATGAAGTGGTCGGTGAAGCTGCCATGCATCTCCGGGACGGTGACCTTCGGCATGTGGCAGGAGGCGCAGTGGTCGGTGCCGCGGGGGCAGGCCGCTGCCAACTTTCCGGGCGAGGCGGCCTCGTTGTGACGCTGGTGGCAGGAGAGGCACTGACCGTCGTAGGCGGCAAGGTCCCGCTCCAGCGGTTGATGCGGGTCGTGACAGGCGATACAGGTGATCCGGGCATCGCCCGCTTTGCCCCAGCAGCGGCTCTTTTCCAGGCGATATGGCTGAAATCGGACGGTGTCGGCGTCGGTCTTCGGTCCTGGGGAAAAGGCGACATCGGCCCAGGTCCGGTGACAGGCACCACAGAAGTCCACCGAATCCACGGGGCTCAGGCGGGCTGGATTCAGAAGCGCTGCCTCCTGTGCTGTGGTCCTGTTGCTCGAGGACATGGCCCTGGCGTGGCCTGCTCCGGGCCCGTGGCAGGCCTCGCAGGTGATGCCAGCGACGGCGCTCTGCGGTTCAAAGTGCGCCGAGGTGGTGGACATGGTGGTGTGGCACGCAAAGCAGCGCTGCGCCCCCGTACCCGTCAGCTCGCGGCCGAGGGCATCGTGGAGGCTCTCCGGCGCGGCGCGTCCATGCCCGGTGGTGATGTCGAGTTGCTTCACCGTGGTGTACAGGCTGAGCCGGCTTTCGAACCACGCGCCATTCTTTTGATAGACATAGGTCTGCCCCAGCTCACCGGAGCCAAAGGCCCACCCCAATGCGGCGGTCTCGCTTTCCGCGCCGTTGTGCACCGTGAGCACTAGTCCGGCCGACGGGGAGGAGGCCAGGAGATAGCTGTAGGGTCCGTTCTGAAAGGAGAGCGACGCCTGCCCGGTCGGCAGATGCACCTCCCGGGCGGGCTGCGCCGCTCGCGCCATGGGGGTCGCGGTCTGGGAGCGGAACAGGTCGGCGTGGCAGCCCTTGCAGGAGGCGTCCCCGGCAAAGCTGCTGCGAGGGGAGCTCCCCTTGGTGGGCCACCAGCCAGGATCGGCCAAGCGGTCCTCGGTCGCGGTCTCCGCACCGGCGGAGGCGACCGTCTGGCCGCGCATGCCGGAGATGTGAAGCAGAACAAAGACGACGAGACAGGCACGGATCGATCGGGCTCGTCCGCGGCCACGGCGCGGAGTCACTGTCGACCCGCTCTCGATTCGCGCAGGGCAACGCCCGCGTTTGCCTCCCGCTGGGCCACAAGCGCCTTGGCCTGCGCCTCCGCGACCTGCGCCCTGGCAAGATCGCCCGTCTTCCGGTAGAGCCGCGAGAGCTGGTAATGCGTGCTGCCGTCTTCATCCCCGGGCAGTGCCAGCTCCATCTGCCGAATCGCTTCGGGGAGGTCTCCGGTCTTCACCGCGGCCCGTCCCAGCAGGTAGTGCACCCTCGGCTGGAACTGCGGAGCCACGTTGGCGCTCCTGAGCAGAAAAGGCCGCGCCTCGTCCTCCTGCCCCTGCGCGCCCAGGATCTCGGCCATCAAGAGGTTGGTCTGCGGGTCGGACGGGTGTTCTGTCAGCGCCTTTTGTGCGGCGCTCTTCGCCTCCTCGTAGCGGTTCACGCTGAGGTAGGTGGCAGCCGACCCCAGCAGCGCCGCCGAGTCGTGCGGGTCGATGGCCAGCGCCTTTCCATACTCCGACAGGGCGTTCTCCGCCTGGTGCTGGTAGCGAAACAGATCGCCAACCAGGTCATGGTTGACCGCGGAGTTGGGAGCGAGGGTGTCGACCTCCGAGAGGGCCACCACGGCGATGTGCTCATTGGCCTTGACCGACCAGTAGAGCGCCTCGACGTCCGCTGGCGCCTCTTCGATGGCCCTTTGCGCGCTAACAGCCGCCTCGGTGTAGTGGTTGGCCCAGAAGGCACAGGCGGCGGCCGCCGTATAGGCGGCGGGGGACCGCGGGTGAACGGGAGCGTCAGGCTGGTCTGGTCCGTTAGGCTGGTCTGGTCCGTTAGGCTGGCTCGGGCCGGTACACGCTTCGGGCGTCTGCGTCGCTGCCGTCGCCGTCAGATCGACGAGGTGCTGCAGGGCGGCCTGCGACCTGGCGGGGAAGGGAAACTGACTCGGGTTGTAGGCCATGTGCGCCAGCATGCGCGCCAGCACGGCCTTCTCGGGGGGAGTCGCGGCGGCCAGAACACCCGTGTAGGTGTCGGTCGCCTCAACGGGGCGGCCCTGCTCCAGCAGCTCGTCGGCGTAGAGTGCGCGGGCCCACGGGGACTTCGGCGCGGAGGTTGCCAGGATGTGGCCGTCGGTCGCGACCAGCTTCAGGGAAGCGGAGCCCAGAGCCAGCCAGGCATTGGCATCCTGCGGCGCCGCCTCGGTGGCCTGGCGGTAGGCGAGCGCAGCCGCACGATCCTGGTGCAGGGCTTCGTAGGCCTTGCCCAGCGACCGGAGCACCTCCGGATCGGCCGGGTGCTGTGCCTGCGCCCGAAGCAGCAGGGGAAGCGCCTGCGCCGGCCTCTTCTGCTGGATGTACACCTTGCCAAGAAAGAGGAGGGCAACAAAGAGATCGGGCTTTTGCCGCAGGGCGTGGCGGAGATCGGGCTCTGCGGCATCGGTCTGCCCGGCCAGGAACTCCATGAGGCCGAGGTTGGACCACAGCTCAGCGGTGCCGGGGTCGATCGCCGCGGCTCGGCGGTACAGCGTGGCCGCCCGGGCGTAGTCCCCAGCCGTCTGGGCGGCCTGCGCCTTGCCCAACAGGGCACCCAGATCGGCGGATTGCGCCCGAAGCCTGGGGATGGGAGCGAGCACGGCGAAGAGCAGCAGGGAGCCAGCCGCACGCCGAAACCACGGGAGCCTCGGAGCACCCTTCAAGAGGCCACACATGCCTCACACCCTACATGGGAACCGCCAAACCGCGCAAGAAACGCGCGTCTTCGGCTCCATGCTGCGCGAGCGCTGGAGACGCGCATCCCGCCCCAGCCCGGTCTCGCACTCACCTCGCCGGCGATTGCCTGCCGGAGCATAGGCGGTTTTGGCACCCTGGCTCCTGCGATGGGCGTCTAATCAGCGAGCAGTGGGGGCGAAATGCGCTGGAACAACCATCACCTCACACGACCGCCGGGCCGGAGCGCCTGCTGGATCTTCGGCGCGGTGCTGGGCGTGGGTCTGACCGGGGCCGCGGGTGCTCAGACGTCCCCGGCGGCCCAGTGCCCGAAGCCCGACCCGAACTCCTCCAGCAGTGCGCCAGCGGCGTGTCCTGCCCCGGAGCCGCAGCACCCCTCCCCACCCCCCTCGGCTCGCCAGCAGTTTCCCTATCCGGGCGAGTCCCCGCAGACGGGAGACTCCACCTCAGCTGCCCCGACGGCGTCTGCACCTGCCCCCCGGAATGGCTCCTCCGCCAAGGACGGAAGCCCGCCTGCCGCTCCCCGGCAGCAGTTCCCCTACCCGGGTGAGAGCTCTTCCAGCCCCGGAATGGGCAGCAGCGACTCGAACGCGGGGACGGCCCCCGGAGGGCTGCCAGGGAACGCGGGAGACGTGACCCGTCCCAGGCGAAGGATGCTGCCCAAGCCGCAGCACCTGCAGAGCGATGAGGATCGCGAGGCTGAGGACCTTAGTGTCTCGAAGTTTTACCTGCAGTCCGGCAATCCCATGGGAGCCTACCTGCGGGCGAAGGATGCGGTGAAGTACCTGCCCAAGGACTCGAACGCGCACTACGCTCTGGCGCAGGCGGCGGCCGCTCTGAAGAAGCGGGAAGAGGCGGTGGCCGAGTTCAACCAGTACCTTGCCATGGAACCGGATGGGGACCACGTGAAGGCGGCGCGGCAGGAGCTGCTGAAGCTGAAGTAGGGCGCCGCCCCGGCAATTCGTCCTCTTCCGATCAGTCCTCTTCGCCCATCAGGTCCTCCGGATCGACGATGAAGCGGGGGTCTCCTGCCATCTCCGCCGGGGCTGCCGACTCGTCCTCGAGCTCCTCCACGACCGGTAGAAACCTGCGGATGTAGCGCAGCGGCTCCTCCGCGACGGCCATCTCGCGCAGGTGGTACCGCCAGACGTCGGTCCGGGCCATGCGCCGCGTGTATCCCTGCCGGCTCACCCTTTGGATGGTGCCGTCCGGGTTGGCCCGCGCGAACTCCTGGGCCGGGACCTGGAAGGTCATGAGCTTGCCGGCCTTCCAGAAGCTTTCGGCGAACTCGTGGGAGAAGAGCAGGGCAAAGTAGCGTCTCCCCTCGGCAAGTGTCTTGACCGCGTCCGAGGCGCCGGTCCATTCCATGCGCATGGCGCCGGCGTACCACCTCCGAAAGCTGAAGCCATTGCTGCGAGCGTGGGCCACCAGCAGCTCCAGCAGCTCAATGCGGGTCATGACGGACCTCGGCGATGCCGCTGCCGGGCCGCTGCCGGCTTATCCTCGCACCAGGGCCCGGCGGTATAGTGGCATAGGTGCGGCCGCGTAACGGCTGGGCCTGACACTCCCCGAGGTAGAATGCGCGTCCGCTTTACCGTTCTTCGCCAGATAGCCCGGTGTCTCATTGCGTGTCTTGCCCTTTCTGCTCCCCTGCTCGCATCGGACGCCCTTCCGCAGCTCCCCGGCGCTGCGGCTCACACCGATCCGCTCAATCTCACGCCTGCTGTACGCGAGGCGCACGTCCATTTCTACAATCTGGACTATGACGGAGCCCTGTCTCGCTTTGAACGCATTCAGCAGAGCAACCCGCAGGACCCCATCGCGGCCAGCTATGTGCTGATGACGCTGATCTTTCGCGAACTCTACCACCAGGATCTGCTGGATACCACCTACTACGCGCATGACAGCTTTCTGACGTCGAAGCGAAAGGTGGACGTTCCGGAGGCGACCCGGCAGCGCATCGAGCAGCTCACCGAGCTGGCAACCGGCCTGGCGGACGCCGAGATCAAGGCCAATCCGAACAACGCCAATGCGTGGTTTGCCCGGGGCTACGCGCGCGGGATGCACGCGGCCTTTATCACTCTGGTCGATCACTCCTTTCTCGCCGCTGCCCGCCAGGGTCTGGCCGCCCGCAACGACTCCGAGCAGACGCTGAAGATCGATCCGGGCTATGCGGACGCCAAGATGGCGGTGGGCATCCAGCAGTTTGCCGTAGCCAGCCTGCCGCGTCTGGTTCGCCTGATGGTGGGGATCGCGGGCGTCGGCGGAAGCAAGGAGAAGGGCCTCGATCTTCTGCGCGACTGTGCCGAGCACGGCGTGGTGAACCGTGTGGAGGCGCGCACGGCGCTCTCGCTGTTTCTGCGCCACGACGGCCGCTACGCCGAGGCGCTGGCCGTGGAGCACGGCCTGGCGCAGGAGTTCCCCCACGACTATCTGTTTCGCCTGGAAGAAGCCAACATCACCAAGGACAAGGGGGACGGTCCGGCCGCCATTGCCCTCTACCGCGAGGTGCTGGCGGACTCCCGCAAGCCGGGCTACTTCACGGACGCGCGTCTGCAGCTCGCATGGTTTGGCCTGGCCGATACCGAACGCGGCCAGAACGATATCCGCTCCGCGGCGCAGCACTACCTGGAGGCCGCCGACCAGCCGAACTCGAGCGAGTGGCTGCGCCGGAGAGCCCAGCTGAACGCCGGCCGGATGTTTGATCTGCTCGGCGACCGGGGCAACGCCGTTCGGCAGTACACCCTGGCGAGCGCTGGCGGGGGCGATCAGTCGCAGGCCGACGCGGCCCGCCGGTACCTCAGGTCTCCCTACACGGGCAAGTAAACGGGGGAGGGCAGGGAACCGCGGCTCCCAAAGCTTCGTATCTCCTGCCTGTGGCATACTTTTTCACAAAGGCGGCGCATCCATGTTCTGTACCAACTGCGGAAGAGAGCTAGCAGCCCGGAGCCGCTTCTGTTCGACCTGCGGGCAGCCGGTAGCAGACTCGGCAGCAGACCGGGCGGGCGGCTTCGCGGCCGGCTTTGGCTCTGGCGCCGATGTGCCGCCGCCGCGCCCAGGGCTGTTCACGCCGCGCACCCCGCAGCTGGTGCGGCCACGCCATCCGCGAGCGATCGCCGGTGTCTGCGCTGCCTTTGCCCTGCACTATGGCTGGGACCTCTCCCTGGTGCGCATTCTGACCGTGGTCGTCAGCCTGTTCTGGGGCTTCGGTGTGCTCGCCTACATCATCTGCTGGATCGCGATTCCCGAGGCGCAGTTTGCTCTGCCCCCCACCGGAGATCTCCGGAGCTGAGCCGGGTCCTTTCTTGCCTTCCACCAAGATGAGTTCCGGCCCCGACGACGCGGCAGCGCAACGCCCCTTCCGCTACCAGGACGGGGTCTTGTGCTGCGATGAGGTGGCGTGCGACGCCCTGGCGCAGCAGTTTGGCACGCCGCTCTACGTCTACTCCGCCGGCCAGATCCTCGCCCGGCTCCGGCTTTTTGAGCAGGCCTTCCGATCTCTGCCAACCACCGTCTGCTACGCGGTCAAGGCCAACTCGTCCCTCGCGATTCTCCGGTTGCTGGGAGAGGCTGGAGCGGGCTTCGACATCGTCTCCGGAGGAGAGCTGGAGCGCGTCCGCCAGGCCTGTCCCCCGGCGCTTGAGCGGGTGGTGTTTTCGGGAGTGGGCAAACAGCTGCACGAGATCGATGCCGCGATCCAGGCGCGCATCCGGATGTTCAACATCGAGTCCGAGGCGGAGATCGAGCTCCTGGCCGCCCGGGCCGCTGCGCTCGGCTGCCGGGTGCCGTTCGCGCTCCGGGTCAACCCCGATGTCTCCGCCGTCACCCATCCTTATATCTCGACCGGTCTTCGCGAGCACAAGTTCGGCATCGCCATCGGCCGCGCCCGGGAGCTCTACCGTCGCGCCGCGCAGCTGCCGCAGCTCCTGCCCGTGGGTGTGAGCGTCCATATCGGGTCGCAGATCGAGTCGGTCGCACCCTTTGCCGCTGCCCTGGGACGCGTCTCGCAGCTGGTCGAAGAGCTCCGCTCCGACGGACACGCGATCCGCTACGTGGATGCCGGTGGCGGGCTTGGCATCCCGTATGGCCTTCCCATCGCCGGCCCCAGCGAGGTGGATGTTAGCCAGCCGGGGAGCCCGGCCTCGACCGTGGGGGAGTACGCGGCCGCGCTTCTGCCGCTGCTGCTCCCGCTCTCGGTCGATCTTCTGCTCGAGCCGGGCCGCTTCCTCGTCGCGCAGGCGGGGGCGCTGCTGACGCGCGTGCTCCAGGTCAAGCGGAGCGAGACGAAGCGTTTCCTCATCACGGATGCTGCCATGAACGACCTGATCCGGCCGGCGCTCTACCAGGCACACCACGAGATCGTTCCGGTGCGGATGGCCGCCGATGCTGGCCAGACCGTCGCCGATGTGGTCGGTCCGGTCTGCGAGTCGGGCGACTTCTTTGCGCACGATCGATCGCTGCCGGAGGTGGCTGCGGGCGATCTGCTGGCGGTGCTCGACGCCGGCGCCTATGGCATGTCGCAGGCCTCGAACTATAACTCGCGCCCCCGCGCCGCGGAGGTGCTGGTGGACGGGGGAGCTGCGCGCCTGATTCGCCGCCGCGAGACCCTCGACGACCTGCTGGCCACGGAGCTGGGGTAGCTCTCCGGAACGGAGGTACGGCACCTCGAGAAGGTGCTCTCGCGTGCTAACATGCTTAGGTCGCGTGAGCCCGGCTCCGCACAGATCCGATCGCAGAGGTAGAGCATGTCCGGCCACTCCAAATGGGCCACCATCAAGCACAAGAAGGGCGCCCTGGACGCCAAGCGGGGCAAGATCTTTACCCGGCTGATCAAGGAGATCACCATCGCGGCCAAGGGCGGCGGCGGCGATCCTGACGGAAACCCGCGCCTGCGCACCGCCATTGCGGCCGCAAAGGCGGAGAATATGCCGGCCGACAATATCAAGCGCGCCATCCAGCGTGGCACGGGCGAGCTCGAAGGCGTCTCCTACGAGGAGATCTCATTTGAGGGGTACGGTCCGGGTGGCGTCGCGGTGCTGGTTGAGGTCACGACCGACAACCGCAATCGCGCGGTCTCCGAGATCCGGCACGCCTTCTCGAAGAACAATGGCAATCTCGGAGAGACGGGGTCCGTCTCGTACCTGTTCTCGAAAAAGGGGCTCCTGATCGTTCCCAAGGAGGCAGCTGATGAAGACAAGCTGACCGAGATCGCTCTCGAGGCGGGCGCCGAAGACCTTTCGGCCGACGGGGAGAGCTGGGAGATCACGACCGATCCCAAGGAGTTTGAGGCCGTGCGCGACGCGGTCAAGGCCGCCGGAATCGATCCCGAGATCCAGGAGGTGACCATGATCGCCTCCACCTACCAGAAGCTTGAAGGCGCGCAGGCCAATGCCATGATGCGGCTGCTGGAGACGCTGGAAGACCTGGATGACACGCAGAATGTGTACTCCAACTTCGACATGGACATGGCCGAAGTCGCCGGCTGACCACACCTCTTTCTAGGACGGGAGAGCCGCCGACGATCCGGCGGCTTTCTTCTGAACGCCACCCTGCCCCAAGCACCCCCCCGGAGCCGATCTTGAACCAGTCCCACCGCCGCTTCGTCCTGCTGGCCGCCTCCGTCCTCACCCTCCTCGCTCTCCCGGTGCGCAGCCCGGCGCAGGAGGGCATCACCAAACCCGACCCACGCAACCTGCCGTTCGAGATCGGCGGCATTGTCCAGGGCGGCAAGGGCATTACGGACCAGAGGGACGACTTCAAGTTCATCATGGCCGGTGTGCACGCTGGCAAGGTGCTGACCTACGATCACGGGCACGGCCTGCTCCGCGGCAACTTCGAGTACGCCGTCGAGTTCTTTCCCTACTGGCAGTCCTTTACGCCCAGGTTTCAAAAGGCGAGCTGCACCGGAAGCGGTCCCAATCCGGGAACGGAAGGCAATCCGCTGAGCTGTTCCGCGCTCTACACGGTCGGGGGCACGTTTTCCGGCATCAGCCTGGTGCCGGTGATCCTGCGCTGGAACTTCGCCGGCAACCGCCGGATCACGCCCTGGGTTCAGGCCGCGGGCGGCCTGCTGTGGACCAACCACAAGTACCCGGCCTACGGCTCGACCACCCTGAACCTGAATAACGACGGTCCCAACGCGGACAGCAGCGTGTGGAACTTTACGCCGCAGGGCGGCATCGGGCTCCACTACTTTCTTTCGCCCAAACGGTCGATCGACTTCGGGGCCAACGGCGTGCACACCTCCTCCGCCTCCCTGGGCGATCGCAACCCGGGTGTGAACGCCAGCGTGATGTTCAACCTCGGCTACACCTGGTGGCACTAGCCGCCTGGTCCCGAGACCACGGCCCGCATCCATGACCACGGACAGCATTGTCGAGTGCGTTCCCAACTTCTCCGAGGGGCTGGAGGAGCGGAAGGTCCGCAGCATCGTCGCCGCCATGCGCGTCGAGGGGGTCGCCCTGCTCGACTTTTCGCGCGACCCCGACCACAACCGCTCGGTGATCACCGTTGCCGGACCGCCGGCCGCCGTGGTTGAATCAGCCGTGCGAGGCGCCGGACGGGCTGCGGAGCTGATCGACCTGACCCGCCAGAGCGGCGTGCATCCCCGCATCGGAGCTGCGGACGTCATCCCGTTTGTGCCGGTCCGCGGCGTCTCGCTGGCGGACTGCGCGGTGCTGGCGCGGCAGGCCGGACATCTGATCTGGCAGCGTTACGGCGTTCCGGTCTACTTCTATGGCGCGGCCGCCACGCGACCGGATCGGATTCAGCTGGAAGACCTCCGGCGGGGACAGTTCGAAGGTCTGCGGGAGGCGGTTCTTCGGGATTCGGCACGCCGTCCTGACCTGGGTGGACCTGAGCTTCACCCCACCGCCGGGGCAAGTGTGGTGGGTGCCCGGCCGTTTCTGATCGCCTACAACCTGTATCTCCGACCAACGGCACCGCAGGCCGCCGCGACCAGACCAGCTCACAACGCCAAGGGCCATCCGGAGATCGGCATTGCGCGCGCCATCGCCCGGGAGATCCGGTCGTCGTCGGGGGGCATGCGCGGAGTCAAGGCGATCGGCGTCGTTGCAAACGGTCGCGCGCAGGTCAGCATGAACATCACCGACTTCCACGCCACCCCCATCTCTGCTGTTCACAGCATGGTGGAGCTGCTGGCCGGGCGGCACAACGCCGAGGTCGCCGAAGCCGAGCTGATCGGTCTTGTGCCGGAGGCGGCCTGCCAACCCGACGATCGCTGGACGGGGCTGGTCGCGGAGTTCGACCCCGAGCGAAAGATCCTTGAGCGCAGACTCGAGCGACCGATGGAGTGGCCGGCGGAGCAGGAACCGATGCCAGGGAACGACCTTGCCGTCCATCCCCCGTCCAAGCCATAGGCAAATGCTTGCCTCCTTCCGGATTTCACGGAAGAATACTTGCGATGCGCGCGGAAGCCGATCGCCTCATCAGGAGCCCTCCCCTTGCGCTGTTACTCTCGACCGTTCTCGCTCGCCGTCGCCGCGGCTGCCGTTCTCCTCACCTGCTGCGCCTCCCTGCGGGCCGCTGAACTTTCGAGCGACGCCAAGTCAGCCATTCCGCGCGGCATCCAGCAGCTGATCGTGGTGGACTACCGGGCGATGCAGAACTCGTCCGCAGCCATGGCTCTCAAGGACAGGACCCTGCCGCCCCAGCTGAAGCGGCTCGAGACCGCGCTCAAAACCTCAGGGCTGAAGGTCGACCAGGATGCCGATGTCCTCGCCTTTGCGGCGTTCCGCGAGCCTGGCACGGATGCGACCCGGATTCTGGGAGTCGCGCAGGGTCAGTTCCGCACACGCGAGATTCTGGCCCACTTCGCCAAAACCAAGACCAAGCCAGTGCTGCTGCGCAACAACAGCATCTACCCGATGGGCGCCGCCGGCATGAGCGTGGCCTTTCTGAATCAGACCACGATGGTGTTTGGCGATCGCGACGCGGTGAAGGCAGCCCTGGATGCGCGCGACGGCATGACCCCCAATCTGCTGGGGAACTCGGAGATGGTCAACGACATGGCGGCGGTCGACCAGAAGGCAGTGTGGAGCCTGCTTGACCAGAAGGGAACCCAGACCATGATGCGCTCGGTACTGGGGGATGCCTCGACCCTGGCCGACTACGATACGGTCAAGAACCGCATGAAGAGCTCGCGGTACACCATGGACTTCCAGAACGGGGTCAAGTTCGACATGGCCGTCGTCATGTCGGACACCCTGACCGCCGCCACCGCGGCGACTCTGATGAAGGGGGTGGTTCTGCTCAAGAAGACCTCCGGCACACCGCTCGAAAAGACAGCCCTCGATGACACCACCATCGACTCCAACGCGGGCACGCTGACCGTGAGCTACGCGGCTTCGGACAGTCAGTTTTCGAGCCTGCTGAGTTCTCCCCTGTTTCAGTCGGTCGTGAAGTAGCCTTACGGCGGTTCTCCTGGAGATGTAGTTCTCTCGGCTTAGGGCTGAAAGCCGGACAGGTGGTCTGGCAGGTGGGTTGGAGGGAACCCACATCTCAGAGGCGAGATGTGGGGCACCCGCACCCTTGGACTGTAAGGAACCCACATCTCAGAGGCGAGATGTGGGGCACCCGCATTCTTGGACTGTAAGGAACCCACGTCTCGCTTTTGAGACGTGGGTTGAGGGTCTTTCGCGTGCCTCGGATTTCGTACGGTGTCAGAACAGAGAAACGACACCCTCAAGAAACTCCCTAGTGTAGCCTGGTCTCCCAATGGACTCCCGAGGGCTCGATCTGAATGGTCAGCGATCCGCTGAGGCCTTCCGAGAGCACGGGCCCTATGGCCGAGTGGACCTTGCGCTGGCTGTCGGTGTAGGACAGCTTGACTGGACCGCTGTCCAGGATCTTGAACTTGTAGGGGTAGGCCGCTCCGGGTTCGAGTGTCTGGACGCCGAAGCTGGCGCTTGGGTAGTCCACCTCGACCAGGCTGATGGGTTGGTGGGTTGCGTTCTGTACCGAGGCGTTGACGAAGGCGGAACGGCAGCCGCCAAGAACGGGAAGGGAGGTCGCCAGAACGGCCCATGCCACCAGACGCATGAGTTAAGGCTACCAGCCGGGCAGCCTCATGTGGACGGCTACGCGGACGCGAGCTCTGATGGGAGGTTGAGCGTGCGCGCGGTCAGAACGACCCCGGTCCGGCCATCATGCAGTGTGATGGGAAACGCGAGAGTGCTCCAGGGCGCCGCCTGCGACGACCCTTGCCCGTGTTCGAGCAGACCCCGCCGGGTGCGATCGATATAGGTCTCCCGGGTCCGCGGCACACTCAGAAGGACATCACGGAGGTCCCGCAGCAGGTTGGGCACCTCGACGAAGATGGAGCGGCCAGTGAACCACTCGCGGGCGTGGCCCAGATACTCGGCCGCCGGCTGGTTGCAGTGGAGCCAAATGCCGCGATCATCGAAGATCTGCACCATCACATCCGTGCCGATCGCAAGCGAGATGCGGGAGTAGAAGAAGTCCCGGGCATCGACGACCGAGGTTTCGCCTCGGCGCTTCGACGAGAGCGACTTCAGGGCGTTCAGAAGGTCGTTGATGGAGCTGAACCCCTTCAGCAGATGCATGTCCTCGACGCCGCCCAGGGAGCGTTCGAGCGTCGCCGACAGGATGATGATGGGGATGTGGGGCCGCCGTCGCCGCAGCAGAGCCGCTGCCTCCGTGCCGAACTCGCCCGGTCCGAGATGGTAGTCCATCACCGCCACGTCCGTGCGATCGAACATCGGCATCGCTTCGTCGATCGACTGGGCTTCCAGCACCTCGTATCCGTGCTGACGAAGAATCGCCGATCGGAGTTGGAGGTTGACGGCCTCGTCGTCGAGCAAAAGCACCCGCACTCCGTTTGGCGCCGTACTCAGCTTCCAAGCGTCTGGGGAGGGCTTGTCGTTCATGGTCTGGGTCACGCTTTCCGGATGGAGCTCACACGTCGTCATGGCTTGTTACCTGTGTGTTCCCTAAGAGTACGCAAGATACCCGGCAATTGGTTTAATAAAGCGACCGAACGTAACCACTTCCGGTTCTCCACCGCCGGATACCCACTGACGACGGCTCCGGGGGCGACATCGGACGGGATGCCGGACTGGGCCGTGGCGACCGCGCCATCCCCGACCGTGCAGTGCCCCGCGACGCCGACCTGCCCGGCCAGGATGACCCGATTGCCGACCCGTGTGGATCCAGCCAGGCCGACCTGGGCACACAGAAGGGTGTCTTCTCCGACGGTCGAGCCGTGGCCGACCTGCACCAGGTTGTCGATCTTTGTGCCGGCTCCGATACGGGTCTCGCCGACGGAGGCGCGATCGACGCAGGCGTTTGCCTGCACCTCGACCCGGTCCCCGAGCACCGCCGGTCCTGACTGGGGGATCTTGTGCCAACCGTGCCCTGGTTCGGGCGCGAAGCCGAAGCCGTCGGCTCCGACCACGGCACCGTTCTGCAGAACCACGTCGTCGCCGACCTGGCAGTGCTCCCGGAGTACGGAGTGGCTGTGCATCATAAGCCGGTCGCCGGCGCGCACGTGGGGGTAGATGACCGCGTGCGGCAGGACAGTGGCGAAGTCGCCGATGGTGGCACCTTCCATGATGACGGCGAAGGCGCCGATGTGGGCTCCGCGGCCGATCCGCGCGGTGGGGTCGATGCTTGCCAGGGGATGGATGCCGGGCGGGTAGGTGGGCGGCTGGTAGAAGAGCTCGACTGCCTGGGCAAACGCCAGGTAGGGCTCGGGGAGGCGCAGGGTGGCCACCGGAATCTCCGCGAAGCCGGGCTCAACCAGAACGGCGGCCGCCCGGGTGCCGCGAGCGAGTACGGTGTAACGAGGATTGGCGACAAAGCTCAGCTGATCGGGCGCGGCGGCTTCCAGACCGGCCACCCCGCGAACCGTGGTCTCCGTGCTGCCTCCGCGCAGCTCCGCTCCGAGTCGCTCGGCAAGCTCACCGAGGGTGTAGACCGCAGCCTGTGTCATCGCTTGCTCCCTTATCGCGGTTGGACGCTCTTGCCCGGGATCGGCTCGGGGGCGTCTGCGAAGAGCTCCTCCTGCTGGCCGGGCGTCCGTGCGGCCGGCCGCTCGCGCCGAGAGGGTGAGGTGACGACACCGAGCAGGCGCAGCTCGGTCATGGCGCTTCGGGGGATGTAGATCCGAAGCGTGTTGGAGCGGCTGTCCGGCGGCGCCAGGTGAACCCCTGCATTCTCAAGAACATCGTCGAGCAGCGACAGGTCAAGCGGGGCGAGGCCCTCGATCCGGTCCCCGGAGCGGAAGGTGATGCGGAGCCAAAGACCTTCAGCGCGCGGCCTGGCGAGAAACTCGCGGCGGCCCAGACGCTCCGGATTGTGGGGATCGGTGAGGTTGAAGTCGCGCACGTAGCTGACTATCTTGACCTCCGCCAGCGGTACCGGGACGACGCGGCCTGCCAGGTCGAGCAGGTTCAGGGCCGGTTGGCCGCTGGAGTGGAGAGCGCTTCCCCCCGAAGACCCCTGCAGAACGGAGCTGCCGGGCAGGTAACCGGGCAGCACCGTGCCGGAGAACCGGCGCACGATGACCTTTTTTTGCGAGGGAGGCATGCTCTTCGGCCGATTCTAGGCCCCCGCCCGGTGCTGCCTCAAAAAAGGTGCGATCGAGGTAGCTGGCTGGTCAATGCTATGGTACTATTGACTGTCGCAGAGGGCTCGAGACTCTCTGATAAGTCGTTTCATACGAGCCGCTTAGCGGTGATTGTTTTTGCGCTTCCATGAGCTTCGAGGAACATGGCCGACAACGTTTATCTGCTTGAGACCCGGCTCTCCCCCGAACAACAGACCGCCCTGGAGACGGTGCGGGAGCTGGCACGCGCGCACGCCCTGACGATCTTCTTGGTGGGAGGCGCGGTTCGCGACCTGATCTCCGGGACCGCGGTACGGGACCTGGACGTTGCCGTGCAGGGAGATGCGCGTGCGCTCCGGGCCGAGCTCGAGGAGAAAGGCGTTGAGATCGCCGGAGAGTCCGACCTGTTTCAGACGTTCTACGTGCGATTTCCTAGCGGTGTGCGGATGGAGGTTGGGTCGACCCTGTCGGTGACCTACCCCAAGCTCGGAAAGCCGGAGGTGCAGCCAGCGACGATCCTCGAGGACCTGCGCCGCCGTGACTTCACCGCGAACGCCATGGCGCTTTCGTTGAACGAGGGCTCCTACGGCCTGCTGATGGACCCTCTGAACGGAGTCGCGGACATCGAGAACCGGGAGCTGCGCCTTGTCAGCAACTATGGCTTCATCGAGGACCCCGTTCGCATGATCCGGGCGGCGCGCCTGATGGCCCGGCTGGGATGGACGCTCGAAGAGAAGACGCAGGGACGCTACGAGACGGGGCGCGAGGAGCAGTACCTGGAGGCGATGGACGAATTTCGCCGCGGGTACGAGACGGAAGAGCTCTTTCACGAGGATGACCCACTTCGCATCCTGCGGCGGCTGGAGGAGGAGGGCTGGCTGAAGCAGCTGGCGCCCGCTCTTTCGGTCGCGACGGCCAATGCGGCGGAGCTCGACCGGCTGCGGGAGGTACAGGCACAGCTGCAGATGCAGGGTCTGATCGTCGACTCGGCGGCTCTGAACTTTCCCCTGATCGCCGCCCGGCTCTCGCCGGCGGATGTGGCTGCCGTGAAGAAGAGCTTTCCCCGCCAGGGCTTTGTGCGTGAGGTCGAATCGATCGATGCGGCAGGAAAGGAGTTTGCCGGCCGCCTGACGGCAAAGTCCGCGGCTCTGCCCTCGCAGAGCTACCAGCTGCTGCGCGGCACGCCCGCGGAGGTGGTGTTGTGGACCGCGTTCTACTCCAAGAGCCCGGCCGTGCAGGCGAAGTTCAAGAGCTTCTCGGGCGAGTGGCCGCAGGCGCGCCAGCGGATCCCGTATCCGCTTCTGCAGGAGATGCGGATCACGCCAGAGCTGCCGGGCTATGACGCGCTGATTGAGCAGATCTTCTTCCAGCTGATGGATGGACAGCTGACGACGACCGAGCAGATGAAGGAGTTTCTGGAGCCGTTCTCGCCTCCGGCGCCACCCCCGGTCAACCTCCGTCGGCCTCGCGCCCCGAAGAAGGAGGCCAAATCGCGGAGCCGGAAGAAGGACGCGGCAGCCGCAGCCGACCCGGAAGATGCAGAGGAGCCGCAGAGCAGCGTGGAGGCAGACGACCGGCCTGAGTTGACGCCCCCTCCGCAGGAGTTAGCGCCCGAGCCGGAGGCTCCACCGCCGATGGAGAACGCCGCTCCTGTTGCGGAGGAGAAGGTTGCCGCAAAGCCTGTGAAGGGAAAGAAGACTTCAGCCGCGCCGGCTTCGGACGCCACGGGGCCCGAGGTCTCGAAGGAAACAGAGGCTGTGGAACCGTCCGCGGAGCCGCGTCCAGCGCCGCCAAAGAAGGGATCGAAGAGCTCGCAGGCGCCGGCCGCCGTAGCCGAGACAGGCAAAGGCGCGGCTTCTTCGCCGCCGACCACGAAGTCCACTCCCTCAGACCGGACCGCAGCCAAAAAGCCTGGCGCCTCTCCGGCACCGGTGCCAGCGAAGAGCAAGGGCTCTCCGCGCGACAAGGCTCCTCTGAGCGCCGGGAAACCAGGCTCCACCGGGAAGACTGCAGCCAAGAAGCAGCCAGCAAAGAAGGCAGCGCCTCAGGTGACGGTACCGGGAAGGGCAGCAACGGGGAGAGCCGCGCCACCGAAGGCAGCTGCGCCGGCATCCACCAGGAAGGCACAGGCCCCTCCGCCCAGGCGACTGCCTCCGACGAAGGCCTCGCGCCCGTCGCCTACGGCAAAAAAGGCGGTGCGGACGGCGGCTCCTCAGAAGAAGGAGTCCACCCCGCCGGGGAGGACGGCGAAGTCGGCGCCGGTGAAATCAGCTGGCGCGAAGCTGGCGAAGAAACAGCTCCCCAAGAAGCGCCGCTGAACGTGAGCGAAACGCCGCCGGGCACGGCTGGGGAATCACCCGTCAACGAAGGCGCCGGAGCACCGAACGATCGGTACGCCATACACCTGGCGAAGACTGCCATCCGTGAAGGCTACAACTCCGGGGACGTCCCTCGGGTTCTTTCCGCGTACGCCGATGGCTACCAGGAGATGGCAGAGGGGCTGCCGAGCTTTGGAGGTGCCGAAGCCAGGACGGTGCTCCAGGCGCGATTGACTGCGCTGTTTGCCGATTACGACGTACGCCTGGTTCCGCTGACCGCCGCCATTCTGCTGTGGGAGGAGACCGCCTTCAGCTATGGCTGGCACGAGTCGACGGTGCGGGCGAGGTCGGGTGGGGAAGCTCATCTGCGGCGGACGCGCTACGCCGAACTCTGGCGCAAAGACAGTGATGGGGCCTGGCGCATTCACTTTTCGATCGACAACCTGGACCAACCCTCAGTGTTGCTGGGTGAGATGCTGGGGGGCGCTGCGCTCAGGTGCCATCGCGCCGTGGGGTCAGGGGAGTGAGGCGCCGGCTAACCGGACAGAGATTTCCTAGTCTGAAGGAGATTTTCTGATGCTGTGGTCTCCGCAAATCGGGTTTGGAGGGAACCCACATATCAGAGTCGAGATGTGGGGCACCCGGACTCGTGGGGTGCCGATCCGTAGGCTCAGAGATGTGGGCTACCCGTCCTGGTGGGTGATTCGTCCCGTCCTGATGCCGCAGTGACAGGGTGCCCCACGTCTCGCTCTGAGACGTGGGTTCAGGGTCTAAAACGTGCCTCGGGACCTGAGTGCGGTCTCAAAATAGAGGAACGACCCCTCAGAAAACGGCTTTGGGGAATCTCTGATCAACTCCGCTTTCAGAACAGTGCTTCTCTCGAGCAGAGCGTTCAGAGACTCCCTAAACCGGGAGTCACACCTGCATGGTAAACAGCTCTAGCCCTGGCAGAGCTCCCTGGTGAGTCGCTGCAGCAATCTCTCGTGAAATCCCGCAGGGAGTGGGATGACCTGCTCATCGCCGATCAGCTCGACGACGTTGCGGGCGCCGTCGAGCACGGCTCTGCAATGGGCGCAGTGTTTCAGGTGCAGCTCCAGGCGGGCCTGCAGGTCCGTGGGAAGCGTGCCGTCGATCATCTCTGAAAGCTGCTGCCAGACCTCGACGCAGCTGATCTCAACCACTGTGCTCATCGAAATCGTGCCTTTCTCCGGGTGTGCGCTCACCAGGGCCGAACCTTCTGGTACTCCCTCGAGGCGAGGGTCCAACCGCCGTCGTAACCGGGTGCGAGCGCGTCCCGCATCTTGAGCCGCGCTCGCAGAAGTCGCGTCTTGACGACCTCCTGCGAGACGCCCAGCAGGTCGGCCGTTTCGCGCACCGAGAGGTGGCGCATGTCGCGCAGGATCAGGACCTCCCGGTAGATCGCCTTGAGCTGCCCGACAGCGGCGAAGATCGCGCTGCGGAGCTCCTTGCGGGCCAGGGCCTCGCTCGGGATCTCGCGCCAGTCCGCAAAGTCGCGGGGGATCACATCTCCTTCCGGTGTGTTCCGGCCCTCGTCGAGCGACTCGTACTGCTTGCGGCGGCCTCGCCGCAGCGCCATGCGGGCCTCGTTGAAGGCGATCTGGATCAGCCAGGTGCTGAAGCGTGCCTCCGAGCGAAAGCTGGCAAGGTGCTTCAGCGCCTTGAGAAAGACCTCCTGGGCCACATCCTCGGCGTCTGCTTCGTTGCCGAGAATGCCGTACGCGGTCGAGAAGACGGCGCGCTCATACGGTCGGATCAGGTGGTGGAAGTGCTCGGTCTGCCCGGCACAGATCTGCCGGATCAGCTCACGTTCCTCTGCTCGATGTGGAAAGCTGCTCATGCGAAGACGGTTCGCGGCGGGTGCATCCGGTCTCGCAATGGGAGCTGTGGACATGCCGCCTCTATCTCCGTGAGATGGAGGTGGGTCCGGAAGGTGACAGCGACTGTGTCACCTCGATGGGCAGCGAGGCGATGCTCCGAACCGGTCCCTGGTCGTGGGCCTGAAGGAACAGGACCACATGCTGCGCCGATTGTGCGTTGGGAGGGAGGGGCAGAAACACCGTCTGCGGACCGGCGTCAACCTCCTTGCGGCGCAAACGCGTCAGGGACCGAGCCACGGCGACGTGCGAGAGCGTGCGGCCACCGTTCTCACCGCGCAGCACCTCGGACCGGTCCAGATCATCGGCGACCACGGCGTAGAGATCGTCTCCATTTGCTGCTTCGGGGGCGACGGTGAACGCGATCTCGATCCCGCGGTCGCTCCGCCTCGCTTGAAGCAGGTGGATCGCCGGCGTGGCGTGTCGCCGCTGGGAGGCGATCGCCGCCTCCACCTCCCGCCGGTCCGAACCGACCACCTGGACCTCTCCGTTCACGACCAGCTGCGGCGTGTAGACACCCTCGAGACCGAAGCGACGGCTATAGCTGCCCTGCCGGTCGGTAAAGCGATCGGACGAGAACTGATCCGACCAGCCAAGCCGGTTCCAGTAGGTGACGTGTTCGCTGAGAGCGACCAGCAGCTGCCCCGAGGGGGTCGTCCGACCGCTTAGCTGTTCGAGCAGAGCGTCGGCCGGGGGGCAGCTGGAGCAACCCTCGGAGGTGAAGAGCTCCAGCAGCACCGGAGACGGCTCCTGGCGAGAAGCCGTGGGGCGCTGCTGCGCTGAGAGCCTCGGGACCAGCGTCAGGAGAAGCGAGACGAGAAGGGGGAGGGATCGATGGGTCATAGACTGGACCTGCCACACCTGAGATGAAGATCCCGCCCAGGAGTGACGGAACGGAGCCCGAACCGGCATAATTTTCGCCCCGGGTCGTCACCTCAAGCGAGGCAGATGGTCTAATCTCTGCGTCAGAACCGGGCGTATCTGCGCGGGCGGCCCGGCGGCAGGAGGAGGAGTTTCGAAATGGGGGGAGCACTCATGGAGCAAGACGAGCAATCCGCGGAGGAAGGTGCCTCGATCCGGCTGGAACGCAAGCATCCCCTCGCGATCCGGTGGATGCACTGGATCAACTTCCCCATCCTGTTTCTGATGATCTGGAGCGGTCTGCTGATCTATTGGAACGACTCCGACAACGCCTACCAGCATCCGCATCGGGTGTACCGGGTGGGTGTCGGTGGATGGACGCTGTTTCGTTTCTTCCCAGACTGGTTTTACAACAAGCTGCACGTGCCGTACCACGTCACGCAGGGGCTGGGATACCACTTCTTCTTCATGTGGCTCTTTGCCCTGAACGGTCTGGTGTACGTGCTGTACACCTGGATCTCCGGGGAGTGGCGGTTTCTGCTGCCGCAGCGCCGCAGCCTCCGGGATGCCATCCAGGTGACGCTGGTTGATCTCCACCTGCGCAAAGGGCTGCCGCCGCAGACCAAGTACAACGGGGCGCAAAGGATCGCATACACGTCGGTGATCCTGATGGGCGCGGGCATGCTGCTGACCGGCCTGGCCATCTATAAACCCACCTCCGCCCACTGGCTGACCACCATGCTCGGAGGCTATGAGATGGCGCGCTGGCTGCACTTCTGGCTGACGATCAGCTTTCTGGGCTTCTTTGCCGTCCATGTCACCCAGGTGGCGCTGGCAGGTTGGAACAACTTGCGGGCCATGGTGAGCGGACGGGAGATCCAGCGGGTCGAGGCGCCGTCGATCGAGCAGGACAGAAGGAGCTGGCGATGACGGATCCGGAGCAACAGGAGGGGAAGCCCCTGGCAGAGAGCGCGAGCCCCGCGGGGGAGGCGGAGGCGGTCCGGGAAGGGGAGCAGCGACCGGCCGATCCCGAGTCCGCCGACGACGTGTTGCGGCGTCGCGTGGAGGGGAGGGAAGCGGCCGATGCGGCCGTGCTGGCGGACTCACGCCGGCAGAGCCGGCGATCATTCCTGGTGGCGGGCCTGGGGGCTGCGGCCGGCTTCGGGCTGTACGAGGCCGTGGAGCGCGCACCCAGCGAGGACATGCAGCCCGCCCCGCTGCGCAAGGCCTTCCAGACCAACGCTGCGCTCTCCCGCGGGACCTTTCGCCAGGAGCCGCTGGCGCCGACCTACCCGCTCGTCCGGGCGGAGACGCTTCGCGTCAACGGGATCTACGGCCTGAAGATGCCGCTGAAGCCCGAAAGCTGGCGGCTGCAGCTGACAGGCGTCCGGGATGCGGCACATCACCCGCGCTACACCAGGGACGTGACGGCATGGGAGTACCAGTACACGGGCGGCGCTGCGGAGGAGGATCCGGGTCACGACACCAAGGTGGACCCGAAGCTGCTGAGCTCGACCAGGATGGCGCCGGAGGCCATGCAGGGCAAGGCGGAGGAGGATGAGAACCACACCGGCCGCAAACCTCGGGGCATGGAGGAGGCGGGCGAGAGCGACTCCACCCTGCCGCCCGGAACGCCGGGGCTGCTGCTGACCATGGCCGACATCCAGGCACTGCCCCGGCATGAGCTGGTGACGCAGTTCAAATGCATCGAAGGCTGGAGCCAGATCGTGCACTGGGCGGGGGTGCGCGCGGCGGACTTTCTGGAGGCGTATCCGCCCGAGCGCATCGACGGGCGGGAGCCGGAGTACGTCTACATGGAGACGCCAGACGGCGACTTCTACAACGGATATGACCTGTCGGCGCTGAGGCACCCCCAGACGCTGCTGGTAACGGAGATGATGGGCGCTCCGCTGACGCAGTTCCACGGCGCTCCGCTGCGGCTCCATATGCCGATCAAGTACGGATACAAACAGATCAAGCGCATCGGCCTGATCTCCTACACGAACGACAAGCCCGACGACTACTGGACCAAGCTCGGGTACGACTGGTACGCCGGGCTGTAGCTCCGCGCGGTGCTGGCTCATTCCTTTTCTGACGCGAAAGTCCGGGGTGCCCCACGTCTCGATTTTGAGACGTGGGTGCAGGATCGTGGGGTGCCTCAGGGGGCTGTAGGAACCCACATCTCAGAGGCGAGATGTGGGGCACCCGCACCCGTGATTGTGGGTCTTCTGGGTGGAGATGTAGGTGACGCCCTGGTGAGTGGGTGGTTTATCCCGCTTCTGACACGGAAGTGGCAGGGTGCCCCACGTCTCGCTTTTGAGACGTGGGTGTACGATCTTCGCGTGCCTCGGGACTTGGTGCGATATCAGGAGACAGGTAACTGGCACTTCGTCACGTTCTCCTGTTACGGCCGGCGGCCTTACCTCGGCACGAGCGAAGCACGAGATGGGTTGGAGCGGACGCTCGAACGGATGCGCCTCCGGTATGACTTCCTCGTCAGCGCCTACGTGGTGATGCCGGAGCATGTCCCTCTGCTGATCAGGGAGCCGCGCGCGGTGCGACTGGCAACGGCGCTGCAGGCGATCAAGCTGTCGGTTGCGGCGCAGCGGACGGAGCCACCGTTCTGGACTCCCCGGTACTACGACTTCGATGTTTGGATCGAGCGGCAGTTAATTGAGAAGCGCCGGTACATCCATCGGAATGCGGTCTGGCGGGGTCTGGTGGCGGAGCCGGACCAGTGGCGCTGGTCGAGTTTCCGGCACTGGTGGACGGGCGAGGTTGGGGCGCTCGAAGTGGAGTCGGACTGGACGGCGGCTCGACGAACTGGGCTGGGCTGGGCTGGGCTGGGCTGGGTTGGGGTGATTAAGCTTTGGAGGGCGAGGGAACCCACATCTCAGAGGCGAGGTGTGGGGCACCCGCTTCTGAGGGTTTGTCGGATTGAGAGCTGGTCCACGCGCCCACCCGCCACAAACTCAATCATCTGTCTCAGGATCATCTGGTCCTGCATCGTTTTCGTACGCCGTCTGAGAAGCTTCCAGAGACTCCAACTCCTCACCACCGCCCTCAGACCGAATGCGGTTGCTGAGGAACTGTCGATCGAGCGCCGACCGAAGTTGACGAATTAAATTCTCGTCGAAAAAAAAGTTAGGGCCGCTAGGTTGAGGTGTGACGATCTCCTTCTCTGCTTTTTCCTCGTCCTGCGTCACCTGAATCGCAAAGTGCTCTTTGAGAGCACGGGAAAGATTGTCGTACAGAAACAGAGCGCGCTTTTGGCTGACACGATCGCTGAACTCATGACGCAGATGATCGTTCACATAGGACTTTCCGTTGAAGGTCAGTCCGAAGTCGGCATCCCTGCTCACTATGACGACTTCTGCGCTCTCACGGTTTGCACAAGCAAGTATCCACTCCCAATTGAAGGAATCACCAAAGGATGTGTCATCCTTCTTGCGTGGTGGAAGGCCGTGTAGGAAGCGGGTTCTCGCCCTGTGCCGAAGACCTCTACGTTCTGGATTGTCGCGAGTGAGAACGATGCTGCTGTTCTGGTGGAAGACTCGCTGACAGCTCTTGTAGACCTTGTCGTTCTGTGTAGGGTCTTCTAAAAGCTTTCCTAGCTGCTGCTTTAGTCGGTCCACACCTTTCTTCGCCCTGTCGAGTCCCTTGGTGATGTTTGCTGATGCTTTTGCGTCGGCGAAGATCGCCGGTCGACCAACATTGGTATCTACCTTCAATGATTTATACGTCTCTGAAATGACCATCTGCCGATTTTTCTTAAATTCCGCTTCAACTTGGTACGTGACGATTACGTCATGCATGATGGCTTCGACATGGTCGAGTAGCTTCACTGCTGCGTCATTGCGGACCCGGTAGAAATCAAGCCAGATGTTGGTATCGATGAAGAGCAGCTTGCGCATGTCGACCTCACGTGGAACTTAGCAGTTCGTCAGCTGAACAGGAATTCTTTGGTTCGGAGTTCCTTGACGGTGTCTCGAAGTTTGGCGGCCTTTTCGAACTCGAACTTCTTCGCTGCCTCGCGCATGTCGGATTCTAGTTTGGCGATGTAGGCGTCGAGCTCGGCCTGCGAGACGAAGTCGGGCATGCCTTCGGTCTCTTCCACCAGGTCGGCGTAGTCGGCTTTCAGGATGCCGGCCAGGCCCATCTCGAGCGTTCGGCTGATCGCCTGCGGGGTGATGCCGTGCTCGGTGTTGTAGGCGAGCTGCGCGGCTCGGCGGCGGTCGGTCTCGTCGAGGGCGCGGCGCATGGAGTCGGTCATGGTGTCGGCGTAGAGGATGGCGCGGCCTTCGAGGTGACGTGCGGCGCGGCCGATGGTCTGGATGAGCGATCCCTGCGATCGCAGGAAGCCCTCCTTGTCGGCGTCGAGGATGGCGACCAGCGAGACCTCGGGCAGGTCGAGCCCTTCGCGCAGCAGGTTGATGCCGATCAGAACGTCGTACTCGCCCTTGCGCAGGTCGCGCAGCAGCTTGATGCGTTCGAGCGTCTCGATCTCGGAGTGCATGTAGCGGCAGCGCACGCCGACCTCGGTGTAGTAGTTGGCGAGGTCCTCGGCCATGCGCTTGGTGAGTGTGGTGACGAGCACGCGCTGGTTCTTCTCGGCGCGGTCGCGGATTTCGGCCAGGAGGTCGTCGATCTGGCCCTTGACCGGGCGTATCTCGACGGTCGGGTCGATGAGGCCGGTAGGTCGAATGATCTGCTCCACCACAACTCCGGCCGACTTGGTCAGCTCATACGGTCCCGGTGTCGCTGAGACGTAGATGATCTGGCCGGTGCGGCCTTCAAACTCCTCGAACTTGAGCGGCCGGTTGTCCATCGCCGACGGGAGCCGGAATCCGTAGTCGACCAGGTTCTGCTTGCGCGAGCGGTCGCCATGCCACATGCCGTGGAGTTGCGGGACGGTGACGTGCGACTCGTCGATGAAGAGCAGGTAGTCGCGCGGAAAGTAGTCGAGCAGCGTGGGCGGCGGCTCGCCGGGCAGACGGCCGGAGAAGTGGCGCGAATAGTTCTCAATGCCGTGGCAGTAGCCGACGGACTTGATCATCTCGAGGTCAAAGCGCGTGCGCTGGTGGATGCGCTGCGACTCGACCAGGCGGCCCTCCTTTTCGAGCTGCGCCTCCCATTCGAAGAGCTCGGCCAGGATGGTCTCGGAGGCGGTCTTCTTCCTTTCGGGCTGCACGACATAGTGGCTCTTGGGGTAGATGGGAAGGCGCGAGTACTTCTGCTTGACGGTGCCGAAGAGCGGATCGATCTGCGAGAGCGAGTCGATCTCGTCGCCAAAGAGCTCGATGCGGAAGGCGCTCTCGTCGTAGGTGGGGTAGACCTCGATGATGTCGCCGCGGACGCGAAAGGTGCCGCGGCGGAAGTCGACGTCGTTGCGCTCGTAGAGGATCTCGACCAGGCGGCGGGTGATGTCTTCGCGGCGGATCTTCTGGCCTTTTTCAAGCAGCAGAAGCATGCCGTAGTAGGCCTCGGGCGAGCCCAGGCCGTAGATGCAGGAGACGGAGGAGACGATGATGGCATCGCGGCGCTCAAACAGCGAGCGCGTGGCGGAGAGGCGCAGCTTGTCGAGCTCCTCGTTGATGGTGGCCTCTTTCTCGATAAAGAGGTCACCTGCGGGGACATAAGCCTCCGGCTGGTAGTAGTCGTAGTAGGAGACGAAGTACTCGACGGCGTTTGCAGGGAAGAAGGATTTGAACTCGTGATAGAGCTGCGCGGCCAGGGTCTTGTTGTGCGCCAGGATGAGCGCGGGGCGGTTCAGCTCCGCGATGATGGAGGCCATGGTGAAGGTCTTGCCGGAGCCGGTGACACCGAGCAGGACCTGGTCCTTTTCACCGGCGGCGAGACCGCTGACAAGCTCGGCGATGGCACGGGGCTGATCGCCCTGCGGCTTGTAGGTGGTGGAGAGCTGGAAGTCCATTCTTCCAGAATAAGCGAAGGTGGGGCGAAGATGGCGAGCCTTGCCCTCCCTTCGGGTAAATCGACACAGAGCCCTAACAGGTTGCTCTCTCGACCGGAACGAGATGGTTTCTCGTCTCGCGAGGGCGAAGTACAGGGGTCTCTCCACTTCGCTGCGCTTCGGTCGAGATGACAAGACGTGTAGGTCGGTACAGCCTTAGCTCAGGCGGATCAGTGCCTCCGCGTTGCCGTGGGCGATGGATTCCTTGTCTGCCGCGCTGACGGGAAGTGTTTCGAGGAAGTGACGTGCGCCCTGGAGCGTCAGGTACGGGTAGTCGACCGCGTACAGGATGCGATCCGCACCAAGCACCTTCAGAATGAATTCGAAGTGAGGCAGGTAGGTCATGCCGCTCGGTGTGACGTAGACCTGATCCTTGTAGGTTTGGGTGATGGTGCGAGCAAGCCCGGTGACCTCCTGGGGCAGGCTGTCGTCCATGCGTTGCAGGTAGAAGGGAACCATCTCGCCCCAATGTCCGCTGATGACCTGCAGCTTCGGGTGCCGGTCGAAGACGCCGGCGAGGATCATGCGGATGACGTGCACGCCGGCTTCGTTGTGCCATCCCCAGCCGAAGAGCGAGAGCCGCGCCGTCACATCGTCCTTCAGGCCGCCGTAGTAGGGCTTCTGCACCTGCGGCAGGGGCGCGCCGGGATGCACGTAGAGAGGCACGCCAAGCTCGCTCAGCTTGCTGAGCACGGGTTCGTAGCGTGCGTCGTCCAGAAACGTCTCTCCCGGCCGGCCGATCAGCAGCGTCCCCACCATGCCGAGCTCGTTGACAGCTCGATCGAGTTCCGCAGCTGCGGCGTCCGGGTTCTGCCAGGGCAGCGTAGCGAAGGCGCGGAAGCGAGCCGGATGCGCCCGCACAGCGTCTGCCAGTTTGTCATTGGCAGACCGCGTCAGGTCGACAGCCTGTGCCGGCGGCGCGAGCTGTGAGGCGTTACTGTACGAGAGGATTTGCATGTCGATCCCATGCTGGTCCATCAAAGCGATGCGTTCGGTGCCGACATCGTGGGCGCGCTCCATGATGGTTCGCATGGGCGCAAGATGCGGACGGTCGTCGTTGAAGTCCGACGGCTGATCCTGCGTCCCCGTGCGAAGACTCGCCATATAGGGCGCCTCTTCGGCCTGCGCCTGCTGGGTTGCCTTGGTAATGGCAGGATCAAGCGCGTGCTCCTCGAAACAGATGATCTTCAATGCATCCTCCTCCGGACGGGGCCGCGTGCGGGACCTGTTCCCAAGCCGTTACACTTTGGATGTCGTGAGCGCGGCTGCGTATGCACGCGACATCTTCCGGGGAGAGACGATGAACCCAGAGCTATGGCTTGTGCGGCACGGGGAGACGGAGTGGAGCCTGAGCGGCGCCCACACCAGCCGGACCGATATCCCGCTGACCGAGCATGGCCGCAGGCGGGCCGAGCAGCTGCGCGACTACCTTGCCAACGAGCGCTTCGCAGCAATCTTCACCAGCCCGCTGGTGCGTGCGCGGCAGACCGCCGAGATCGCCGGCTTTGGGGATCGGGCAGAGGTGGAGGAGGGTCTGCGCGAGTGGGACTACGGCATCTATGAGGGCAAGACGACGAAGGAGATTCGTCTGCAGCACCCGGGATGGAGCGTGTGGAAGGACCCGATCGTCGAGGGCGAGACGGTTGAGCACGTCGGGCAGCGGGCCGACGGCGTGATCGAACGTGCGCTGGCGGCGGGGCAGGGAAGCGACGGAGCCAGGGTGGCGCTGTTCGCGCACGCGCACATCCTGCGCATTCTGGCGGCGCGGTGGATCGGCCTCGCGGCACGCGACGGACGTCTGCTGGCGCTCGGGACGGGCAGCGTCAGCGTGCTTGGGTGGGAGCGGGAGACACGGGTGATCGCGCACTGGAACCGCGGCTTCGAGGGCTAGAAGGCGTTGCCCTTACAATCAGATTCTGCAGAGGAGATCCTTCATTGACACGAACGGGACGGTTTGGGATGTGGGCACTCTTCGGAACGCTGGCGGTGACCGGCGCGGGAGCGACACAGATGGCCGCAGCGCAGACCTTGGATAAGACGAATCCCTTCTATGCGGAGTCGACGCTGCCGTTCCACGCGCCACCCTTCGATCGCATCCATGATGCGGACTTCCAGCCCGCCATCGAGGCCGGCATGGCGGAGCACCTGCGCGAGATGGAAGCGATTGCGAACAATCCGGCCAGGCCGACCTTTGACAATACCTTCGTCGCCATGGAACGCTCGGGCGCCCTGCTGGATCGCGTGCTGCGCGCGTTCTCGGGCGTGACAGGCGCAAACACCAATCCGGCGCTGCAGGCTGTAAAGCGCGAAGAAGCTCCCAGGCTGGCGGCGCACTCGGATGCCATTCGCCTGAACCCGAAGCTCTGGCAGCGGGTGAAGGCGGTCTACGATGAGCGCGCCTCGCTGCACCTGGAGCCTGAGCAGATGCGCCTGGTGGAGGTGGTCTACCGCAACTTCGTACACGCCGGAGCGGAGCTGCCCGAGGCGAAGAAGGCTGAACTGAAGAAGATGAACGAGCGCGAGTCGACGCTGTCGAACGACTTCCAGACCAAGCTGCTGGCAGCGACCAAAGCGGGTGCCTTCACAACCACGAGTAAGGCGGCGCTCGCGGGCTTGAGCGAGGCGCAGATAGCCGCGGGGGAGCGCTCAGCCAAGGCACGCAACGAGAGTGGCTATGTGCTGCCGCTGCAGAACACGACCCAGCAACCGGAGCTGAGCGTGCTGACGGATCGCGACACACGCAAGGCGCTGTTTGAGGACTCGTGGAATCGCGCCGAGCGCGGCGGCAGCAACGACACCCGCGAGACCATTGCGGAGCTGGCGCAGTTGCGGGCGCAGAAAGGCGCGCTGCTCGGGTTTCCGAACTATGCCGCGTGGAAGATCGAAGACCAGATGGCCAAGACGCCGGAGGCCGCGGTGAACTTTATGGATGCGTTGGTGCCCGCCTCAACCGCAAAGGCGAAGCACGAGGCGGCCGACATCCAGAAGGTCATCGACGCGCAGGGTGGCGGCTTCCAGCTGGAGCCGTGGGATTGGGAGCTCTACGCCGAGCAGGTGCGCAAAGCGCAGTACGACCTGGACGAGAGTGCCGTGAAGCCTTACTTCGAGCTGAACAACGTGCTCGAGAATGGTGTCTTCTACGCGGCGCACCAGCTGTATGGCATCTCCTTCAAGGAGCGTCACGACATCCCGGTCTACCAGCCGGATGTTCGCGTCTTCGAGGTCTCGGACAGCGATGGCAAGCCGCTGGCGCTGTTCTACTGCGACTACTGGAAGCGCGACAACAAGAACGGCGGCGCGTGGATGAGCGAGTTTGTCGGGCAGTCCAGGCTGCTTGGCACCATGCCGGTGGTCTACAACGTCGCGAACTTTACCAAGCCCGCTGCCGGGCAGCCAGCGCTGATCTCGTTCGACGACGTGACGACCATGTTCCACGAGTTCGGGCATGCGCTGCACGGCATGTTTGCCGCGGCCGAGTACCCGACGCTGAGCGGCACCTCCGTTCCGCGCGACTTTGTCGAGTTCCCCTCGCAGTTCAATGAGCACTGGGCCACCTATCCTGAGGTCTTCGACCATTACGCAAAGCACTTCCAGACCGGCGCGCCCATGCCCGAGGAGCTGA
Organism: Acidobacteriaceae bacterium; assembly: GCA_965218595.1. GTDB lineage: Bacteria > Acidobacteriota > Terriglobia > Terriglobales > Acidobacteriaceae > Edaphobacter. Next base: position 181,515 of record CBDCLC010000003.1, read on the forward strand.
AGAGCAAGCTGCTGAAGGCACGCACCTTCAACCAGGGCTATCGGCTGACCGAGCTGCTGGCGGCTGCAGAGCTCGACATGCAATGGCACACCCTGCCTCCGTCTGCTCCGCAGCAGAAGCCGGACGCCTTCGAGCAGGAGGCTCTCGAGAAGAAGGGTCTGGCGCTGAAGCAGGTTCCGCCGCGGTACCGCTCCACGTACTTCGCGCACATCTGGGGAAGCGCGTACGCGGCAGGCTACTACGCCTATCTGTGGAGCGAGATGCTGGACGACGACGCCTTCCAGTGGTTTGAAGATCATGGCGGCCTGACGCGCGCCAACGGCGATCGCTTCCGCAGGATGGTGCTCTCACGCGGCAACACCGAGGACCTCGCGGCGATGTACAAGGCATGGCTCGGAGCCGCGCCGAGTGCCGCGCCGATGTTGAAGTACCGAGGGCTGTCCGACTCCGCAGCCAAGCCGCCCGCAGGAGCGGGAGGCACTCACTAACTTCCATTCGCCCGGGCGAAGTATAGGGGGCTCTCCATTTCGCCTTCGGTTACGCTCAGGGTCCGGTCGAGATAAAAAGGATGTATATGTCGACTTATAGCCCCAAGAACCGAGAGCTGCACCTCGATCGGAACAGGTCTGGAAGCAGGAGCGTGCGATCTTAGGGTGCCGCCGCTTCGAGCTCCGCCTCGCTGCGGTGGCGCGTGAGGTAGTAGTAGATCACCGGCGTCACGATGAGGCTCAGCACCAGCGAGAGGATCAGGCCGCCGATCACGGCGATGGCCAGCGGCTGCAGCATCTCCGATCCGGAACCGAGCGCCAGCGCCAGGGGAAGCATGCCGCTGACCGCGGCCAGCGCCGTCATCAGAATAGGCCGCAGCCGCCGCTGCGCCGCCTGGCGCATGGCCTCGCGCGCATCGTGGCCCTCCGCGCGAAATCGCTCGTCGGCGTCGAGCAGAAGAATGCCGTTCTTGGCGACGATCCCGATGACCATGATCAGCCCCATGAAGCTGGCCACGTTGAAGGTCATCCCGGTCAGCAGCAGAGCTCCAACCACACCGGCGATCGACAGCACCGACGACGTGAGGATGGCGGCGGGTGCGGCAAAGTTGCGGAACTCCGTCAGCAGCACACCGAAGACGAGCACCAGGGCCATCAGCAGAACGCGCAGCAGATCCGCAAAGGACTTCTGCTGCTGTTGATAGGTGCCGCCGTACTCCACGCGCACCCTGGCCGGCAGGTGCATGGCCTGCACACGGGCCCGTACCTGCTTGACCGCGGTACCAAGGTCGGTCCCTTCCAGCCGCGCCGTCACCACCACCAGGCGCTGCAGGTTCTCGCGCCGGATTTCGTTCTGCGGCGGCAGCTCGGTAATGCTGGTCATCGACCCGAGCGACGCGGTGTGGCCAGAGGCGGAGTTGAAGACGGTGTTGCGGATCGTCTCGAGCGACTGCCGCGTCGCCTCGCCGAGCCGCACCCGGATGGTGTAGGGCCGGCCATTGCTGATCAGGGGGTCGTTTGCGGTCACGCCATCGAGGATCGCCGTCGCGTCCTCCGCCACCTCGGCCGGTGTGAAACCGAGTTGCGCTGCGCGCTGCGGGTCCACCGCGAAGTCGGTCGCCGGCCCGCTGACCGTGTTGTCGATTCCGTTCTGGATGTCGACCACTCCCGGGATCTTGCCAATCTGCTCCGCGACGCGCGGCCCGAGCTGGTTCAGAAGCGTCAGATCCTGCGTGAAGAGCTTGACCTGAATGGGCTCGGGGGAGTTGGAGAGATCGCCAATGTTGTCCTGAAGAACCTGCGTGAACTCGACATCGAGCTGCGGTTCGGCCGCCTTGATCCTGCGGCGTACCTCCGCCATCACCTCGTCGATACCGCGGCTGCGATCCGATCGGAGCTTCACGGTGAAGTCGCCGTAGTTGGACTCGGTCACGGCGGCGAGACCCATCTGCAGGCCGGTTCGACGGCTGGTGCTCTCGATCTCCGGCGTGCTGTGCAGAATCGCGTACACATGGCCCAGCACCTGGTTGGTGGACTCGATGGAGCTGCCCGCCGGCATGGTGTAGTCGAGGATGAAGCCGCCCTCGTCCATGCCGGGCAGAAGGTCGGAGCCCAGCGAACGATACGCCAGATACGCTCCCCCGACCAGCAAAACGCAAAGGACACCGAGCCACACGGGGCGCGCCAGAGCCCAGTCTAGCGCCCGCCGATGCCAGAGCATGACCCGCCCCAGCACGCGACCCGGCTGCGGATGATGCTCGACGGTTTGAGGCTCCGCAGCGTGCTGCGCCTCGGGTGCCGGCTTCAGCAGCAGCAGGGCCAGCCCCGGTGTCCAGGTGACGGCCAGCAGGAGAGAGGTCAGCAGCGAGACCGTCATGGTGATGGCGAGCGCGCGAAAGAAGCTGCCCGTTACGCCGGTGACGACGACCAGGGGAAGAAACACAACCACCGGAGTGATGGTGGAGCCGACCAGAGGACGCGCGATCTCGTGCAGCGCCTTCCGAACAGCATCGACGCGGCCTTCGCCGGCGTCGCGATGCAGAACGATATTTTCGACCACCACGATCGCGTCATCGATTACCAGACCGATGGCTGCGGCCAGGCCGCCAAGCGTCATCAGGTTGAAGCTCTCGCCGAGCAGCCACAGCACCAGCACCGTGACGGCGACCGTGACCGGGAGCACCAGGCCAGCGATGAGCGACGATCGCCAGTCGCGAAGAAACAGAAACAGGATGATGCAGGCGAGCAGAAGGCCGATCAGGATTGCATCACGAACGCTGCGGATACTCTCGCGCACCAGCTCGGACTGGTCGTAGTAGAGCTGCAGGTGAACACCGGGAGGCAGCTTCGTGCTGAGCTGCTGGACCTCGCGCGCCACTCCGTCGGCTACGGCGACCGTGTTGCTCAAGGGCTGCCGCGTGACGTTGAGCAGCACCGCCGGCCGGCCGTTGGCGCGAACGGCCGTGTAGACCGGCATGGTCGAGGGAACGACCTCCGCCAGATCACCGATGCGCACGGGAGCTCCACTGGCCGTGGTCTTGACGGTAAGCCGCTTGATGCCCTCCGGATCGTGCGCCTGGGCCCCGACCAGGGCCAGCACCAGCTGGTGATTCTGCCGGTAAAGACCGGGCGAATCGATGATGTTCGAGCTCTGGATGGCGTTGGTCAGGTCGAGGATGGTGACCCCGGCGGCCTGCAGCCTGGCCAGATTCGGCACGACTTGGAACTCGGGCACCTCGCCGCCCTGCACCACCACGGTGCTGACGCCGTCCACACGATTCAGTGGCGGCTTCAGGGTGTAGGTGGCCAGCTCCCATAGTTCGGTCTGCGAGACGGTCTCGGAGGTCAGGCTGTAGCCCAGAATCGGAAAGGTCGCAAAGGTGAGCCGATTGGTCGTGATCTTCGCCGTCGGCGGCAGGCTCTGCTGCACCCGGCTCAGGGCTGCGTCCACCAGCTGCAGCGTGCGGAACATGTCTACTGACCAGTTGAAGAACAGGCTTACCTCGGCCGACCCGCGGCTGGTTGTCGAGCGCACGGTGGTCAGCCCGGGGACGCTGTTGACGGCATCCTCGATCGGCTTGGTGATGGTGACCTGCATCTGCTCGACTGGCATCACGCCGTTGTCAACACCGATGACGACCCGTGGAAAGTTGGTCTCGGGAAAGACTGCAATGGGTGTCTGGAAAAAGGCGTACACGCCCGCAAGGGTGAGTGCGACGGCAAAGAACAGAATGGTGCGCAGCATGCGTTCCAACCAGAACGCCGGCTCGGCAGGCTGCGTTGCAGAAGGGGACGATGAAGGGGACTGGAGCGGCATCAGTCCGGGTTCCCGCCGGCGGCCGGCTTCCCACCGACCGTCACGGCCGTGCCATTGTCGAGACCAAAGCCGCCCTCGACGATGACGTTGTCGGAGGGGGAGAGCCCCTGCAGAATCTGCACGGTCTCGGGCGTGCGCACGCCCACGGTGACGGCTCTGCGGTGCGCCTTGCCCTCCGGACCGGCGAGCATGACTGCCGAGCCACCCTCGCTGCCCGGCAGCACCGCCGCCGTGGGAATCTGCAGGGCATTCGGAAGAGTGTGTCCCCGGATGACGGCGTGCACCGGAGTTCCGACCTTGAGCTGCCCACCCGGGTTGAGCAGTCGCAGCCACACCTCGATGGTGGTTGAGCCCGGGTCGAGCGCCGGGCTGATGAAAGAGATGGTGGCAGGAACTGGTTCTTTCATGCCTGGCACGTCGACCGCCGCCTCGCCGCCCACCGCCAGCTTCTGCGCCGCCGCCTGTGCCAGATGAAGCTTCGCCAGCAGGGAAGAGGTGTCCATGACGGTGATAACGGGTGTTCCGGCGGGTGCGGTCTCGCCAGGAAAGAGCGGCCGCTCGGTGACGACGCCATTGATGGGGCTGCGCAGAAGACCGTAGCTGGCCTGCGCCGTTGCGCTTTCGAGCCTTCCCCGGGCGGCGGTCAGCTGGCCCCGCGCGTTTGCCGCCGTGGTGCTGCCGAGGGTGCGGGTGACGCTGGCAAGACGCTGCCGCGCCGTGTCGTAGGCGACCTGCGCCTGCACCCTGGCTGCGGCCGCGGCGTCGGCCTCGCGGCCGGAGAGCGCTCCCTGCTGAAAGAGTCGCTGGCGCTCCGCCGCGGTTGTGCTGGCGACGTCGAGTGCGGCACGGGTCTGATCGACATCGAGCCGCGCCTGCAACAGCTGGTCCGGAATGGTCGCCTGGGTCGCGGTCGTGTAAGCGGCTTTGGCCGAGGTCAGTGCGCCCTGCGAATCCAGAGCTGCGCCCTGCGCGTCGCGGTTCTCCAGCGTCACCAGCAGCTGGCCCCTGTGCACATGGTCCCCTCGCTGCACGTACTCGGCGCGAATGGGTGCGGAGATGCGCGGCGCGAGAGCTGCCTGGGCCAGGGGGGCCAGCGTCGCATCGGCCTCGATCTCCTCCGAGATGGGTCCGACGACGGGGTGCGCGGCCTGGACGGTCACCGCGGCCTCCGGCGCCTCGGCAGCCTGCTTATGGCAGCCCGAGACCGTTGCGGCGGACAGCATCAGCAGCAGCAGGGAGCCGGTGAGGGATCGCGTCGCTTGTTCCAGCATCACAGCCGCCCCGTGAGAGTTTCAAGCTGCGCCCGGGCCACGCGGAGCCGCAGAGCTCCGGCGGAGAGCGCGACCTCGGCCTGGCTGAGGCTGTTCTGCGCATCCACAACTTCGAGCGCGGTGCTCTCGCCGGCGATGTAGCGCAGGTTGGTCAGCCGCAGACTCTCCCGCGCGTCCGCAACGCTGCCGCCGAGCGAGGCGAGCTGCTGCTCTGCGGCCTGCGCTTCGGCATAGAACTCGGCGAGGTCCGCGAGCAGCCGGCGTCGCGCGGCGGTGACCGCCACACGGGTCGCCTCGGCGCGAAGATGCGTTTCCTTGATGCGACGTTCGGTGGTCAGCCAGTCCCACACGGGGATATCCAGGGTGGCGCTGGCCGAGTACCCCAGGTTGCGAATGCCCTCCGGTCCGTTGACCGCGAAGCTGGTCGCGTCGATGCCATAAGTGAAGTTCAGGACGAGCTCCGGCAGCAGTGCGGCGCGCGCGGCGTACAGGTTGGCCGATCCCACCGTGACCCCCGCCAGAGCACTTTGCAGCTCGGGATTGTGCGCTCCGGCCAGTGCCTCCGCACCGGCACGCTCCGGCAAGGGAGGCAGCGGATCGGCGGGGGCAAGCTGAAAGTTCGTCGATGGATCCGGGTAGAGGAGCACGCCCAGCTCCAGCCGGGCTTTGGCCGCGGCGAGCCTGGCGTCCACCAGCTCCCGCTGCCGCTGCTGCTGTTGCAGCCTGGCCTTGAGCACGTCGGCATGCGCGACCTCGCGGGCGGCTTCACGCTTTTCGGTCAGTGCGACAAAGTGATCCGCCTCGGTCAGCGCACGCTCCGCAATGGCGACTCGACTCTCCGCATCCCCAACCGAGTAGTACAGACGCACGACGGTGGCGACCAGGCCGCGACGCTGGATCTCAAGCTCTGCTCCTGCGCGTGCCGCATTGCTGTCGGCGAGCCGGATGGCTCCGACCTGCGCCAGACCGAGCCGCTCGGTGATGACGCCCTGGCTGACGTATTCACGGACGGCGTTGTCGGCGATAAAGATGGGGGAAGGGGCGTCGACGGTCTGGCCGATGCGGCTGGCCGGAGCGCCGTTCGGCTGATCGTAGAGCACCTGGTTGTGGTAGATCGCCGAGGGAAGCAGCGTGGCCCTGGCGTCTTTGCGCACGAGAGCAAGCGCCCGGGTCTCCGCCGTGGCGGCCGCGAAGAGCGGTTCGTTGCTTTCGGCGCGCTCGATCGCATCCTCCAGAGTGAGCCCTCCTGAAGCAGGCGCCTGGGCCGGGCGGGCAGCCGCCGCCCGCAGCGGCGCGCCGGCCGTCGCCGACAGCTGCCCTGAGGCCGCCGACGGAAGCTGCGCCGCATTCACCTGCAGTGAAACCGCAGCTGCCGGGGCCACAAGCGCGAAGAGCAGGGCTGCGGGGATCCGGAGCATCGTTATGAGTGTAGCCAGGGCAGCTTAACAGAGTCTGAACGCAGCCCATCCCAGGTTGCACCCGCCCGGGAACGACGCAGAACAGCCGCGCACGCGAGCCCCGCCAGGCAAAGAAGCGCCGCAAAGAACTGCCCGCGCAGAACCGAGAAGCGGTGGACATCCAGCTGGATGACGTCGGTCGCGAACGGCTGGAAGTTGAGCGCAGTCGCCACGAGCACCAGACCAGCGAGCGCAAGAACGGCTGGACGAGGAGTGGCCGCACGGGAGATCCGCCGCGATCGGCACTCCTCCACAAGCACCATGAGTGGCGCCAGGAGAACCACGGAGTAGTGCGTCCAGGCGATTGGCGCGAAGAGGGTGCCACAGATCAAGGCCACCATGGCGCCCAGGGGAGCGCGGTACGCCGCTGCGCTCTCAGCAGCGTGATCCGTGCGCCGGCGATCCAGCAGGCCACCAATAGCCGTGCCCCCGATCAGCAAAGCGGTCGAGATCCATCGGACCGCGGCGGGAAGGGGATAAGTGGTGATGTCGTATATCTCGTCCGGCGGGTAGAAACGGCCCATCCACCAGGCGGCAAACGACTGGTTGTTCATCGAAACCAGAAGAACGCGGGAGATGCGGTGCAGGTCGGCGAAGTAGCTCGCCATCAGGTGCGGGCCCGCCGCGATGAAGGTCACGGCCAGAAGCACCGCCGACCAGCCAACGGTGCTCGCGGCGGCCTTCCATCGCCGGGTCAGCAGCCAGTAGATCAGCAGAACCGCGGGTGTAATTTTGACGGCGGCGGCGCAGGCGAGCAGAAGTCCGGCGACAACAGGTCGACGTCGCTCCGCAAGGATCAGGCTCGCCACCGTGAGAAACAGGAACAGGGCGTGGGTCTGCATTAGAAACATTGCGTACTGAAAGGGCTGCGAAAACCAGAGCGCCACCAGGATCAGAACAAATGCCGAAGGGGTCAGGAGCGAGGGCGTCCAATACCGCGCGATCAGCCACACCGTTCCGGCGAACGCCAGCAGAATCGCCAGTAGAAAGACCCTGCTGAAGGTGAGGAACTGCGTGTTGCGGCAGAGCGGCTGAAGCACGATAGCCCAGAGCGGCGTCTGCACGTAGGGGTGAAGGTAACTCCGGTCGCCACCGCTTCGGGCGATACTGGTCCAGACAGGATCTTCGATCTTCGAGAAGGTCTCATTGTCATACGCGTACAGGTGGCCACCGGCCTGCCCCGTCACAAACAGTTTGCAACCCACGTAGGACGACGCCAGGTCGTCGCCGCCTGCACTCCAGAAATGCCACATTCCGGCGGCAACGAAGGCGAGCAGCAGAAGGCCCAGCAGCCAGACCCTGGGAGAGGCGTAGCCGGGCAAGCCTGCGGTCGATGGCGAATCGGCGGTGCGGGGAAGTGAGGTTTTTGCGCCAGGGAAGACCGATTGAGGGGAAGGCAAGAGGATCGGTCCTAAGCGCATCGAGAGCGCGGATGTCACGTTCGACAGATGGACGGCAGGGAAGTGGCGGAGAGACAGGGATTCGAACCCTGGATACCTTGCGGTATACACGCTTTCCAAGCGTGCGCCTTCAGCCACTCGGCCATCTCTCCAGACCTTTGGGACTTGTTGAATCTAACACATTCGTGCTCCGGCGGAGCTTCGTTGCCGTCACGCCCCCGGGACTGACTCGGCCATTTACGGAGCAGGGCAGCGCAGCTCCTGGTGCAGCTCCGTGCCAGGCTTGACCACCAGCGGCGTTCCGGAGAGGAGCGATCGCTCGAGAGTCGCAGGATCCTGCCAGTTCCGGGTCCAACCGTTCTCGATTGCGGTCAGGATGTACTCTCCCGGAACGACGTCCGGGAGATCGAAGCTGCCGTCGCTATTGCTTTCGTCGCGCCGAAGGAGGGCGACGCTTCCGTCCTCACCCAGGCTGGCCGGCACCAAAGCTACCATGGCGCCGCTCACGGGACGACCTCCGTCCCGGCAAAATCCGTGAACCGTGGCCGAGTCCGAGGAGACGCGCAGCACAACGTCGACATGGCCGCCCTTGAGATCCAGGGTGTCGCCAGAGACAACGGCGCCCGTAGCAGAGATCCCGGCCAGGTAGAGACCGCTCGACCCGGCGACGCTGACCCGGTACCGGCCTGGCGGCACGTCCAGCCCCAGTTCCCGCCCGGCGTTCCCCGGATTTGCTCCATCCCCTCGCCGGCGGCGCAGCGTGCCTCGGAAGTTCCGCCCCCCGGAGCCTCCGGCGAAGAACGGCGTCCCCGTCGCCACATTGGTCAGCAGAATGCGCACGGGCTGATCCCCATCTGACCCCTCGACATGAAAAGAAACGGCAGCGGCCGAGACCGCCGAGCTGAGATCGAGGGCACGCGCCCCCTCTGGAACGCGAACGTACACCGCCTGGCCGTCATCTCCCGGCAGCCGGACTCGATAGAGACCCGGGGCCAAACCGCTCATGTCCACGTCCGCCGAGTCACGGAAGGACATGTGGACGCCGCCATCGTAGCTGAGCCCCTCCGGCGTAACGCGTTCGATCTGCGGCCACGTGGTCGGAGTCTCCTGTCCCCCCGGCTGCGTGACGGTCGGAACACGGACGCGGAGGTGCGTGGATGGGACCGGCCGCAGGGCAACATCGGCCTCGCGCTCTTCACCAGCGGCCAGGGAGATGCTCTCCGCGTCCTCGCGGTCGGTGGCAGCGGGGTACCAGGTCTCGGCGTAGGCGACGTCCAGCTCCGGACTGAGGATCGCGCCGGTGAGCCGCAGATTGCTGGCGTACCACGGCTGAGCCCGGACAGAGAGCAGGTATTTGCCGGCGCTGAGAGCCCCCATCTCGAAGTGCCCCCGGTCATCGGTCCGCTGCCTCGCTACGGTCCCCCGCAGGGTCTCCCGGGCGTTCTCCTCCTCGCCTGGCACCCGCGTGAGACTCACCTCCGCGCCCCGAACCGCCTCTCCGGCGTCATCCACCACGAAGCCCTGGATCATGGCATCCGGCTGCAGACGGAAGTCCAGCGCAACACTGCGCATCTCCGGCGAAAGCACGACCGCGCTGGAGAAGAGGCCGTGCTGCTGATAAAGCTGCAGATGGTACCCGGTCCGTTCGGCGCTGAGCTGCCACCGGCCAGCGTTTCCTGCCTCGAAGCGGAACCGTCCCTCGCCGTCGGATTCGGCGTGCAGCACGCCATCCCCGGGCGATGTCGCTCCGTTTTCCGGGGGCGGCAGCCCGGCGGTCGCCCTCTCGGGCCGAAGCGTTACCTGCGCCCGTGGGATCGGCGATCCGTCGCGCGCGCTGCGGACGACGCCCGTCACGATGAAGGAGGCAGCCTGTCCAGAGGCTTCGGCGTGAACCACCACCGGGCAGGCGCCCGCGAACGCCAGCAGCAGCGGCACGCCGCGTCGCCATGGCGATCTCACCGGGGCCGACCTTCTCCGGCGATGGCGTCCAGATCCACGGTGGCCTGCTCGCCGACTGTGATCGTTACCGGCCGGACCGCCGCCCCAAGGCTGCGCAACACCGCCGGATCGGTCAGATCCTGGCTGGGGCTGAACTCGAACGAGACAGCCTGGTAGCTGCCCGGCCGGAGCGCGGAAGCGGAAAAGATTCCCTGGGTGTCGGCCCGAAGCAGAATGCGAGGCGTGGCCGAGGGGAACAGCGGCAGCAGCACCACAAAGCCGCCCCCAGGCGTGCCGGCAAGACGGGTGACGCCGCGGAGGGAGCCGGACTCGTCACTGACCACAACGTGCAAGGTCTCCGATCCGGCGCCGGCAGCCACCGTAAACGGCCGCCCAAGAACGGGTGTGCTGCCAAAGCTGGCCGACTGGACCCGCCACCGGCTACTCTCGGAGCCGGACAGGCGGTACACACCGGGCGACGGATCGAAGGCCGCCGCTCCGTCCGGAGAGGTCCGCAGGAGCACGCTTCCCGGCCTGTTCTCCTCCCATTCGACCGACTGCAACGACAGGCCCAACTGCTGCGGCCTGGGATCCTGTGCGTCGGCTCCGGGCTGGGCAGGGGAGCGTGCGGCGTGCTCGACCAGCAGTTCCACGGGAATGGACGGAACCGGCGTCAGCGCCACGGCAAGGCCGGCGATGTCGTGGTCTGGCACCTGGATGGGCAGGCTTCCGAACATCCTCTGGTCCGGCCCCCAGGTGGTGATCTCCAACCGGTAGCTGCCGGGAAGCAGGCGAAAAAGGGCCTCGCGGGTCGCGCGATCAAACCGCGCAGGCAGCGACGCCGCCGTTCCGCCTGGGAAGCGCACGAGGAAGCGCGGGAACTGCCCCTCGGTCAGGCCCTCCACGTGAACTCGCACGGTGTAGGCCCGGCCGGTGACCACCCTTAGCGGCACACTCTGTGTTTCTCCGTTTCCGAGGTGAAAGGTGGTCCCAGCCGCCGCACCCCCCGGGAACACAGCCGGGGCCACGGCGAGGCCGGTCTCCAAGGAGCTCGGCGTGTAGAGCGTCTGAACCAGGAAGTCCCCCGCAGGCACCGTTAATCGAAACTGTCCATCGAAACCTGTCTGCGTGACACCGGCGGTCACCAGGCGCGGCCCGGCCTCCTCAAACAGGATCCTTCGCGCCTCCACTCGGATGCCTGGCAGCGGTTCACTACCGCGCGTCAGCACCGTTCCGGTGATCACAGCCTCCCGAAACAGCCGCACAGTCACCGGCCGGTCCGCCTCCGCCGCGGAGACCGAGACCGGGATTGACCCTGTCTCCGCCGGGCTGTCATAATACCCGGGCTTCCTTGCAGTGACCAGGCCCAGTCCGGAAACGGGCAGCGGCAGCGTGAACCGGCCTTCGCCACCTGTCAGCTGCGCCGCCCCACGGACCTGCACCAGCGCCCGCACGATCGGCACACCGCTCGAACCGTCGATCACCTGTCCAGAGACTGTGTTGGCAGCTGCCGGCTCGGGCGCCGTCTGCGCTCCCATGAATCCGGAGCAGAAGACGGCCACCAGGGCGAACCAACCCGCGCTGCTGCTACGCTCCGCCACCACGTGTCCTCGAGCCAAGCCGCACATCCGTCTTTGTAGGACGAGATTCGGGTTCAAACAGCTGCAGCGGCCACTTGCCGGTGCGGCTGTTATGTCTGATAACACATATTATGTACAGTTGGCTTGGAGTTGCCCGTTAGAGGCCTTCTTTGGCTCGGCGATCACCTGAGTCGTCATATAGCTAAGGCACAGCAGCACAAGGTGTTTCCGCAGCCTGGCGACCATCGCGGGGGTTGCGCCTGCTTCCAGAACGGAACGCACCGCACCTGACATGGCTGAAAGCATCATCTCGATGGCGAACCTGTCTGGCGGATGGGCGATATCGGGCGCCGTCTGAATCACCGCCTCCAGGGCCTTCCGCGACCGGTCGACCGTCTTCTTCACGAGTGCCGGTCCACCGACGTCGGTCGAGATCCGGTAGAGCGCCGTCGATATATCGGCGCGTATCATCTTGGCGTCGATGAAGCGCTGCACGACGTCACTCAGCATCTCCGGGAGCGGTTTGCCGCGAGCCTTCTCGCAGGCCACCTCCACGGCGTGAGACGCCTTGTTCATGTGGTCATCCAGCAAGGCATACAGCAACGCCTGCTTGTTTGGGTAGTACTGATACAGCGTTCCGACAGAGACGCCAGCCCGCTCGGCCACGCGGTTTGTTGTCAATCGATCCATCCCTGCTGTGAGCAAAACCTGAATAGTCGCTTCGGCGATCGCCTCGACTGTGACCGCTGAACGCGCCTGAGTGGGCGTCCTTCTTGGCTGAAACACAGGTCCGGTCGATGTCTTCATAATGCGAGCTTCGGAACTGATGGATTGCTCATCTAATCGCCAAGTATCGCAGAAGAGCAGCAGCCTGCAAAGAGATTGTCGATACCAACCAGACCAGGAGATTGACATGCCAACGATAGAAGAACGCATCCAGACCTTGGAAGATGAAGCCGCTATCCGCAATCTTGCGGCCGCCTTCGCGGATGCAGCCACTCGCCACAACATGGAGGAACTCGCCGCCACCTACAAGGACGATGGAGTTCTCACCATTGGAGCTCCGCTGCTGAACTCAGCCAGGGGCGTTGAAGCAGTCGTCGCTTTTATCAGCAGACTGCGTAGCGACAAGGAGTTCTTTGTTCAGTTCGTGCACTCCGGTGTGATCAAGCTGAATGGAAACGACGCGACCGCGCAGTGGCTAATCGAAGAAGCGGCCAAAGGTGGTGAGAAGTATTACCACAACTACTGTGTCGTCTCCGATCGCATGGAAAAGGTCGATGGAAAATGGCTGTTTGCGGAGAGATACTTTCACTTCGCCTACTTGGATTTTTCTCCGTTCACCGGGAACGCGCACGTCCTTCCCCCGGTGCTGTTGACCAGCTAGGAAGAGATGGCTTCGCAGGGGCTGCCGTCACTTCGCGACGTCAGAAGCAGAACGGCAGCCACAGACCCGACGTCCCGCAACGGGTACACTGAAGGCGGTGGAGTTCGCGCTCAATCTTGTTTGGCTCGTGCTGTCGGCCCTGATCGTCGGGATGACGGTGTGGGCGGTCCGCAAGCGGACGTTGACGCGCTCGGCCCCCGTGGCGCTGACCGCGGCGGTCGCGCTTTGCTTCATTCTGCTGCCGATCATCTCCATCAGTGACGATCTGCTGCAGGCGCGGGAGCGTGGTCTGCCCCTGGCTGCGCAGACCTGGCATCTGGCCAAAGAAGATGCTTCCGCGGGGCTGGACCTGACGCCCATGCTGCAGGCCTGGATGAGGGCCCTGCTCGCCTTGCTGGCCGAAGCTGTTGCGGTGGTGGTGTGCGCCCAGCCGGTACGCCGGAAGCGCACGCACTGCGCGTGGCTGACGCGCGCGCAGCGACTCAGGCCACCGCCTGAATTCGCCCTGTAACAATCCCCCCGAGCGAGTGTTGGTACCGAGAGAAGCCCAGCTCCGTCTTCACCGGAGTGGCCCGTCTTTGCCGGTACCGCTTGAGCCTGCCGAGTTAGATCCGTCGGCTACGCAGCATCTTTGCAGCCACCCCAAGCTGCACGCCGCGCGTAGACGTCGTGTTGCCTCCGCGAGAAGTTCCACTTACGACAGCAAGAAGGTGTCTCTGTGCGCCGCTTCGCGTACCTTCTCTTCTGCCTTGCCGACCTGGGCGGCCTGGGGGTGTCATTTGCCCACGGCCAGACCTTACCCTCGGCGAGTCTGGCCCAGACCCCGGCTGCGTCTGCCGGCTTCCCTGCCCCCGCGCTGACACTGGCGCAGGTGTTGGACCGCGCGCATCGCGCCAACCCTACGCTGCAGGCCGCACAGCGCCACCTGGAGGCTGTCCACGCGCAGGAGATTACGGCCGGTCTCCGGCAAAATCCCAATCTGGTGGTGGGGACGCAGGCGGTCACCACGGGGTTCGAAGACCCGAACGGACCTCCGCTGTACAGCGCGGGATTGCAGCGATTGTTTGAGCGCGGCGACAAGCGCGGAGCTCGCCTGGAGAACGCTCGCGCCTTGACGACGCTGAGTCGCTTCCAGGCCGACGACCAGCGGCGCGGCATCGACCTTCTCGTGCGGCAGGCGTTTGCCCGCATGCTGTATGCGCAGGGGGCTCTCGCCATTGCTCAGGCGAACCTGGCAAGTTACCGGCAGACTGTGGAGTTGACGCGCGTGCAGCTGCAGGCCGGTGTCGTGGACCAGACCGACTTTGACCGCATTGAGCTGCAGCTGGCCGGCTTCGAGTCCGACCTGGACAACGCGCAGCTTGTTCTCCGGCAGGGCAGCATCGCGCTGCAGACACTGCTGGGTGCGGAGCGGCCCGATCCGGGGTTTGCCATTGCGGGAACTCTCGCACCACCCCCGGTGCTGCTGACGCTGGACGACCTGCGCGCCGCGGCCCTGGCCGGCCGGCCGGACCTGAAGGCCGCCGCCGCCCAGGTGGAGGTGAACCGGACCGCGGTGCAGATCGCCCGGAGCAACGGCACGGCGGATCCAACCATCGAGGCTGACTACCAGCACAGCGGCCGCGCCAGCACGTTGGGCGGCAGCTTGAACCTTCCGCTGCGTATCTTTGACCGCAACCAGGGAGAAAAAGCCCGTGCCGCGCTGGAGCTGCAAAGCTCACAACTGGAGCTGAGCGCCGTTCGCAACCAGGTGCTCGGCGATGTGGATTCCGCATGGGCTGCCTACCTGAGCGCCAGTTCGCAGGCTGCCCGGTACCGCGGCAAGTACCTCGCCGAATCCGCTCGGGTGCGCGACAACATCCAGTTCAGCTACCGCAACGGCAACTCCACACTGCTCGATTACCTGAGCGCCCTGGCGGAGTATCGCCAGGTCAACCTCGCTTCGCTGAACGCCGATCTGCAGCTGCTGCTGGCCTTGCAACAGCTCAGCTATGTGGCCGCCGTACCAGCATATTTGGAGGTCCTGCCATGAGATGCCAGCGCTCCCTGCTGCTGATTCTGCTTTGCCTTGGCGTCGTGGGCAATGGCTGCAAAAAGCGCGCGACACCTCCTGATCTGCAGCCGGCGACAGTCGGCATTGTGGTGTCCACGGTACACGCGGTAGACGGCAGCGACACACTGGACCTGCCCGCGCGCGTCGAGGCGGATCCCGAGCACCTGGTGCACCTGTACGCGCCGCTTAGCGGCCGTCTCCTGCGCATGAATCTCGTTCCCGGGCAGGAGGTGCGCAAGGGAGAGATGGTGGGACTGCTTCAGTCTGGCGATGTCGCGCAGGCGCGCTCGGACTTCGAAAAGGCTCACATCGAGGTGGTGCGCGCGGATGCTGCGCTGACCCGCGGCAAGCTGCTTGCCGCGCACGAGGTGCTGCCTGCGTCGCAGCTGGAAGAGTTACAGGCGACGGACGACGCCGCACACTCCGAGCAGGAGCGTGCGCGTCAACGCATCCACGAGCTGGGCTTCAGCGAAACCGGCACAAGCGACACGACCGCCCTCACCGCACCCATCAGCGGCACGGTGCTCGACATCGGTACGGCCGCCGGTGAGCTGCAGCGCTCGGTCGAAACAGCGAACGGCATCGCCACCATCGCCAACCTGGATGAGATCTGGGTGGCCGGCGACGTGTTTGAGCAGGACCTGCATCTGGTGCATCGCGGCGAACCCGTCACGGTCACCTTTGCCGCGTATCCGGGGCTGCGCGTTCCGGCGAACGTGTCCAATATCGGCGATGCCCTGGACCCCGCGACGCATGCGGTTAAGGTTCGTGTGGTGCTCGCGAATCCGGACCACCGTTTCAAACCTGACATGTTCGCCACGCTCCACTTGACGAGGCCAGCCAGTCCGCGCATCCTGCTGCCGCTCGGAGCGGTGCTGCACGAAGGAAATGGAACGGTGGTGTACGTGCCCGCGGGCAATGGAAAGTTCGTGACCCAAGGGGTGACCACCGGCAACACGGTCGGCGACCGCATCGAGATCACCGCCGGACTCCATGACGGCCAGCAGGTGGTCACACAGGGCGCGGCGTTTCTGCGCGAGCCGGTCGGGGACTAGGGCGATGAGCAAATTCCTGAACACACTGTTGCGCTACCGGACGGTCGTGCTGATCCTGCTGGGGGCGGCACTGGCGGCCGGCACCTTTGGCGCGCTCAAGCTGGATGTGGAAGCGTATCCCGACCCCTCGCCGCCGCTGGTGGAGATCATCACCCAGAATCCGGCGTGGTCGGCCGAGGAGATGGAGCAGCAAGTCACAGCGCCGCTCGAGACGACCTTGAACGGCACGCCGGAGCTGGAGCAGGTACGCTCCATCAGCATCTTCGGCCTGAGCGACGTCAAGCTTTACTTCCGATTTTCCAGCGACCTGTTTCACGACCGGCAGGAGGTGCTGGCAAGGCTGCAGACCCTGCAGCTGCCGAACAACCTGCAGCCGCAGCTTTCGCCCTGGTCACCCGTTGGCGAGATCTACCGGTACCAGCTAACCGGACCATACTCACTGAACCAGCTGAAAGAGACGCAGGACTGGCTGGTGCGGCGCGAACTGAAGCAGGTGCCCGGCGTGGTGGACATCACCACCTTTGGAGGCACCACCAAGCAGTACCAGGTGCAGCCCGACCCGAACAAGCTGCTGGCGTACGGTGTGGGCCTTCCACAACTGATCACCGCGATCCAGAACAGCAACGCCAACGCCGGCGGGAACTACCTGAGCGTGGGCGATCAGAACATCAACGTGCGCTCACTGGGCCTGCTGCACGGCGTCGACGATCTGCGCAAGGTTGTCGTGGCGCAGAAGAACGGGGTTCCCGTGCTGGTGGGCGACGTCGCAACGGTGCAGGAAGGGTATCAGCCACGGCTGGGGAAGGTCGGCCGCGACGGCGAGCCAGACATCGTGGAAGGGATCGTGCTGCTGCAGAAGGGCGCCGAAAGCCTGCCCGCGCTGGATGGACTGAAGAAGAAGATCTACGACCTGAACCACGGCACCCTGCTGCCCCCCGGCATGCACATCCGCACGCTGTACGATCGAACGCGCCTGATCGATCTGACCACGCATACGGTGGAGCACGTGATCGTCACAGGTCTGATCCTGGTGACGTTGATTCTTCTGCTCATGCTGGGCGATCTGCGCACCACGCTGATCGCGGCGGCCACCATACCGTTTGCGGTGCTGTTCAGCTTCAGCATGATGGTGCTCACCGGACGCTCCGCCAACCTGATTTCCATCGGCGCGATCGATTTCGGCATCCTGGTGGACGCTTCCATCGTTGTGCTGGAGAACATCTTTCGCCGCCTTTCCCGGCGCCGGTCCGGCGAAAGCGCGGACGAAAGCATCGTGCAGGGCGTACTGGATGCTGGCAGGCCGGTGCTCTTTTCGACCCTCATCATTCTGGTCGCGTTTGTTCCGCTGTTCACGATGGAAGGAGTGCCGGGCAGGATCTTCGCGCCCATGTCGGTCACCTATGGCTTTGCGCTCATGGGAGCCCTGCTGTTTGCGCTGGTGTTTGCGCCCGTGTTGAGTTCGGTGTTTGCTTCCAGGAAGGCTGCGGACGCCGCCACCCCTGAGCCGACCGGAATAGAATCTCATCCTGCGTCCGAAGGCACATGGCTGAGCCGCTTCTTCGCTCGATGGTACGTGCGTGTCTTCGACCGTGTCATGCGGCGGCGGGCAATCCTTTGGGCAGTTTCGGGTGTGTTTCTGGTGACTGCCGTTCTCCTGTTTCTGTTCGCCGTCGGCGGAGAGTTCATGCCGCCGCTGGAAGAGGGCAATCTGTGGATTCGCGCGACGCTGCCGCAGGACATCTCGTTCGCCCGCGCAGCAGACTTCGCCGACCAGATTCGTGGTGAGCTCGAACGCTTTCCTGAAGTGACGCAGACCGTGTCACAGATTGGCCGGCCTGACGACGGCACCGATGTGACGACGTTCAACGACGTCGAGTTTGGCGTCTCGCTCAAGCCATCTACCCAGTGGCCGCGCAGGACGCACGGCAACAAGGAAGAGCTGATCTCCGAGATGCAGCGCACGTTCTCAAAATACCCGGGCGTGGTCTTCGGCTTCTCGCAGACCATTCAGGACAACGTGGAAGAGGCCATGAGTGGCGTCAAGGGAGAGAACTCGATCAAGCTGTTTGGCGACGATCTGACTACATTGACGGAGGTCGCCGGACGCATCCTGAGTGTCATGAACAGCACCCGCGGTGTGGCCGACGCCGGGGTGTTTGCCGTGAACGGCCAGCCCAGCCTGGTGGTCGAAGTCGACCGTGCCGCGGCCGCGCGCTATGGCATCGCGCCGGCCGACATCAACGCCGCAGTGCAGGCCGCGGTTGGCGGGGCCGCCGTGACACAGATGGTCGAAGGAGACCGGCGCTTTGACATCACCGTGCGCTATCCGAAGCCCAACCGGGATGGACCGAACGCCATCGGCCAGATCGTTTTGCCCACCCCAGACGGCGGCCGCGTGACCCTGTCGCAGGTCGCTCGTATCGGCATTCGCGAGGGCAGCTTCCAGATCTTTCGCGAAGGCGGCCGGCGGTATATCCCCATCAAGTTCAGCGTACGCGGGCGCGACCTGGCCGACACCATCACAGACCTTCAAAGCCAGCTGAGCCGTCGGGTCAAACTGCCGCAAGGCTACAGCATGGGTTGGGCGGGCGAGTTCGACTCGCTCAAGAAGGAACAGCGGCGGCTCTCCGTCGTCGTGCCGATTAGCCTGCTGGTGATCCTGCTGCTTCTGTACCTGCAGTTTCAGCGCTGGACGGACGCTTTGATTGTGCTGGCGGTGCTGCCGTTCTGCGCGACCGGCGGCATCCTTGCCCTGCTGTTCACGCGCACTTCGTTCAGCATCTCCGCGGCGGTGGGCTTCACGTCGCTCACCGGCGTGGCCACGCTTGCAGCGGTGGTGTTCCTTTCGGGCATCCGGCGCATGCAGGCGCAGCATCCCGGCCCCGAATCTACGCGTGCCGGAGCTCTGGACGAGTTGCGGCCCGTGCTCATGGCCTGCATGTCGGCCGGGCTTGGGCTGCTTCCGGCCGCGGTGATGAACGGCATCGGTGCGCAGGCGCAGCAGCCGCTGGCTCGTGTGGTGGTGGGCGGCATGGTGACAACGGTGCTGGCTGTGCTGTTCCTGATCCCGTCGTTCCTGCACGCTGCTCCGGACCGTGGATCGGCGAGCGATGCAGAGACTCAAGGATAGCTGGGCAGCCCTGAGCTCACAGCTTGTAGGAGGACACAAGACCGCCAAACCTTACCTGTGGTTCCGGCCTCCTCCCGGCAAGCCTCCGAAGTACAGGCTGACGTGCCCCTCATATCTCCCCTTGGCAATCGCGGGCTGACCCATGGGTCCACTGGCCTGCGGGGGGTGGAACTTGCTGCCAACTGCAGGAATCGCCTGAAGGAAGGAGAGTCCGGCGCTCGGGAAAGGTACGCCGGTCTGCCCCAGCAGGTTGGGCGGCGGAGTCTTTGGGGTAAAGATCTGCACATACGTCGGAGGGTCATGCTGCTGGTCCAGCATGGCGCTGATCGGACCCTCTGAGGTGTCGAGCTCGAGCCAGTGCACGCCTGAGTAGAATCCCTTGAAGGTCGGATAGTTGAAGTGCTGGCCAGGTTTCAGATCGTCCGGATCTCCGACCATGGTGTTGTTGTACGGCCGGCTCCAGACGTCGAGGGTGCCGCCAGCCAGACGGTTCTGATACACGTGAGAGGGGCCCTCGCCGAGGAATCGCATGCCCTTCACGTCTGCCTCGGGATAGTCGAATCCAACGCCGAAGTATTCATGGGAGCCGCTCAGGTTGTACACGTAATCGATGGACAACCAGCCATTGGGGTGGAGCCGGTAGGTGACCGATTCCATTGGGCCGTCGAAGAGGGCAGAGACAACAACATCGTTGCCGTCGACGCGGTGCTGCAACGACCTGAGCGTCGACTCCGGTGCGGGACTGGGCGGTGGAGGCGGAGGATCCTGCCTGCGTGCCTGAGGGTGCCGGGGGCCCACAGCCACAAGACGCGGGCCGTTGCGCAGAGAGAAGGGCTGCCCCTGCCGGGACACCGACTGCAGCAGGCCGGTGGCCTTGCTGATCTGCATGGAGAGCGCCCCCGCGGCGAGGTTGAGCGAGTCGTTTGACTCCGTGGCTGCGGGTTTTCCGCCGCCGGCGGTGGACTGCTCTGCCTCGCGCAGATGCTGATCGAGATCGTCCACGGGCCAGACGTAGGTCCGGATGAGGCGTCCCGTCGGATCCTTGATGAGAAGCCGGGTGGCGTCGGGTGTTCCCTTCCCACGGCCGCCAGGGCGAACGGACGGCGGTCCCCAGCCCTCCCAGGTCGCCGATGAGCCCGGCGCGAGCGAGCGGCCGTGATCGACCCGAGATGCCAGCACAACGGAGCCGGAGGCTTTGTCGTGGAGCTTCGGAAAGGCGATGGCCTGCCATTCAAAGGTGCATTGGTCGGCGTTTGTAAAGGAATAGCGGTTTGTCACCTGGAAGGCGTGCGGGTTGCCATTGGACGGCGTGACAAGGATCGGAGACCAGATCTGCCTGGCCGTGTAGAAACTGCCTTCGCGCGAACGGTATGGCCCAACGATGCCATCGGGAGCACGATTCCCGGCAGAATCAAGAATGCCCCCCTTGTCGGTGCGTTTTACGTCCTCATCGACAAAGGACCATATAAATCCGCCCGCTCCGGCTTTGCTCTTGACGATGGCGCTCCAGTAGTCGCTCAAGCCGGCTCCAGCACCTCCGTCGTAAAGGCCATGCAGCATCTCGGTTGGAAAGAGGACAGGATCCTCGGCGAGCTTCTGTTGCAGTGCCTCATAGCTGGGGTAGTGTTTGGTGTCGGCGATTCCCTTCGGAAAGGCTGCCCAGGGGTGGAGCACCAAGCGCTTCTGCGGATCGTATTTCGAGAACTCGTCATCCAGCGCGAAGTTGAATCCTCCCTCATTGCCGTTATCCCAGAACAGGATGGAAGGGTGGTTTGCATCACGCTGCACCATCTCCTTCACCAGCTTCTTGCCGATGTCGGTGTCGTAATACGCCTGCCAACCGGTGAGTTCATCGAGCACATACAGGCCCAGTTCATCGCAGGTATCCAGGAAGTGGACGTCGGGCGGATAGTGGCTGGACCGAACGGCGTTGCCGTTCATCTCCTTGATTAGATTGACATCGTCTCTGGAGATATTTGCGGAGAGAGTGCGTCCGGAGTCGGGCCAGAATGAGTGGCGGTCGAAGCCCTTGAGGAAGACGCGATTTCCATTGACGAAGAGCCCATGGCCGGGCCGAACTTCGATGGTGCGAAAGCCGAAGCGTTGGTAGATTGTGTGGACGACGGCGCCCCCAACCTTCAGCTGCACCTCCATCTGGTACAGATTGGGCGTCTCGGCCGTCCACAGCTTCGGGTTGCGCACCTTGCCGCTGAGATGGGTGACTCCTTCGAACTTGACGTCCTTGAGCCTGACCGGATCGCCAAAGGGCCTGCCGCTCCGGTCGAGCACCCGCATCTCGAGCGAGGCAGGGGAGTCCTTTGGGGCAGCCGTACGCGTATCGGAGAGCGTGGCGTCGAGGTCGAGCGAGCCGTCGGCTGCCGCGTTGATGGCCACGTGATCGATGAAGGTCCTGGGAACGGCCTCCAGGGAAACGGGCCGAAAGATACCGCTGTAGTTCCAGTAGTCGCCTCGCCGCTCGGCGTGATTGACCGACGCGTCAGCCGACTCGTCGTCGACGTCGACCTGGATCTCATTCCGCTCGCCGGCAGGCTTCAGCAGGCGTGTGATGTCGTATTTGAAGGTGTAATAACCGCCCTGGTGAACAGGTCCGGCTGACTGGCCGTTGATGCTGACCCGCGTATCGGTCATGACCCCTTCGAACTTGACGAAGACGGTCTTACCACGCCAGCCGGCAGGCGTGGTAAAGGTGCGCTTGTAGGTGCCGTGAACGTCAGGAAAGCCATCCGCCGGATGGATTGTGCCGTAGGTGTAGATACCGAAGCCCTGCAACTCCCAGTTGGACGGAACCCCGATGGTCGACCACTTCCCGGAGTTTTGGCCCTTGTCGCAGCGAAACTGCCAGGGGACCGGGTCGTCTTTGCCCAGACCGGAAAGGTACTGGATCTCCGTCTTCGCAGCTCTGGCGAATGAGGCGACAAGAAGAATGGAGAACGCAGCAAAGCGAAGTGACCGGTGCATGGCAGAACCCTCTCAACGACACGAAACTTCGAAGCAATCTTCCCGATTCCCTACCCCGTGCGCCTCTCTCCTCGGAGCAGCTTGCCACGCGTGAGAGATCGGCTCATGGCTCAGCTAGATAGTCTGGTCCGCTGCCGTGGCAAGGTTTGTATCCCGGGCGGCGCGCGACCAGAAGATGCGCAGGTCCGTGACGTTGTGCAGGGAAAAGGTGGGCTGCGACGGCGCGGTGACGGCGAAGAAGTCGGCGCGGTGAACATCTTCGAGCCAAAAGGCCGGGCGCGGGTCAGCTGCGGCCGGCGCGACCTCCACGTGCGACATCTCCAGGTTCTTCAGGTGGCGGATAAAAAAGCCCTGGCTCGGCGTTGGACCGAAGCTCGAGAGCTCGGGGTAGTCCTGTTCCTTCTCCGGCACCTGAAGGCTACGCCAATCCGGCATGGGTCTGGAATGCCGGCCGTGGCCAATGACGCTGGGGATGCCGCGACCGCCGAAGTAGCAGTTGGACAGTTTGACGTCCTCGATCAAGTTTGAGGCGATCCCAGAGAAGATCGATGCTGTCTCTGCATCGGAGTTCGAACTCACAAGGTCCGAGATGATGATGCGGCGCAGCGTCCCCGGCCGCATGGTCTCGCGCGGCCCGCGATTACGGCGATTCAGCCGCAGAAAAAGCGGGGCATCCACGGTATCCCGCATGGTGTTGCCCGTGATCGCAAAGTCTTCGAGAAAGGCGCCATCGGAGGTCTCGAGAGCGATGCCCTTGCTCCCCTCCATGACGTTGCCACTGATCGTGAAGTTCCGGAAGCCCCCGTTCGATTCGGTCCCGCACTTGATGCGGCCCTGGCGAGGGTGTCCTGGGTCCGCAAACTTCTTCCAAGTACCGTCGATCACTGATCCGAGCTCGTAGGTCCCCGTAACGTAGTTGTTCGAGATCGTCACGTTATCGGTGGATCGCGTGTAGCCCAGGGCAAAGCTGGACTTCGGGCAGATTCCGTCATCCCAGGGGCTGTTTACGGTACAGTTCGAGACCCGCACGTTGCGGCAGCAGTCAATGTCGAAGCCATCGCGGTCGGTGTCGATGAGGAGGTTGTCGAGCGTCAGATTGTCGACGCCGGTCGCAAGCAAGGCGAAGTGACCGCCCTTCAGCACGGAAAAGTCGCGCAGCAGGACGTTGTGGCAGTTCTTGAGCGCGATGGCTTTGTTGCCGACGCCTGGCTGCTCCGCGGTGAAGCCGACGTAGTTGCCGCGGGTTCCGCCCTGCCCGAAGGAGAGCCCCTTTCCGTGAATGAGTCCAGGGCCTGAGATCGCAAGATCGCTCAGGTCCTCCCCGTAAAACAGCGAATTTTTCCAGTGATTGTGACCGTAGTCCTGGTACTGCTCCCATGGCTGCGCCGGTCCGGCCGGGTCGTATACCCCTCCGTTGTAACCGGTGGTCTCCCCTGCTTTCGGGGAGTCGGCGGCAAGGATGGTGCAGCCGCTCGAAAGGTACAGGGTGACCTTGGAGCGCAGGCGAATGGTGAAGCAGAGATACGTCCCGGCCGGAAAGACCAGGGTGCCTCCGCCCTTTGAAGCAACGGCTTCGATGGCCCGGTTAATCGCCGGAGTGTCGACTGTCTTCCCATCTCCTGTCGCGCCATAGGTGCGTACGTCGAAGATAGCTTCGGCGGGTGACGACTGGGGAGCCTGGGCGTGCGCCACATAGCCCAATGTGGAAGCGAGGGCGAGTGGCGAGAGCTTGCAAAGATCACGACGATGCATCACATCCCTCTTTCATCCTCTCGGAGGATCGATTGGAGGAGTCTGGTGAAGCTTCCCTGGAGACCGACAGGTATGGATGGAAGCCGCAAAGGTCCATAGCTCACCTGGATGACCCGGTCGGTTGATGCGCTGATGCTTCGGAGGTCAGTGTCTCTCGCAGCGTTTGTTTCGCAATGCGTAAGACTCTAAACCGGGATAAATCTGTCCGTCAAACAATGTTCTGTCGCTCCCTATTTTCCCTTGGTTAAGCTGCAAGTCGGCCAAGAGCACGGAGCACACGCCTGCGGCCCAAGACGCAAACAAGTAAATTCTCAAACGATTCTTGACAGCCTACTTTTCGCTCGAGTAGAGTCGCTGCCATTCTGAATGGCAGCGTTACCAGCTCAGGGAAAACTATAAATCAGCATCCGCCGACATCTCTGTCCGGCGGCCTCGCAGGAGATGCAGGATGACGATTTTCGGACATGGGACGCGCATCGCACGGGAGATCCCCGCAGCCAGCAGGTGTGAGGCAGTTCGCCGTTCGTTTTCACGCATGAACCTGGGCAGCACAATCGCAGCCCGGCTCGGCATCTTCACGACGACTCTCGTCGCCGTTCTCTTCCTGATGACATCCGCCAGGGCCCAGACCACCGGCGCAGGCAGCATTCAAGGTGTTGTCACCGACACCTCTGGAGCCCTGGTTCCGAATGCCTCGGTCACGCTGACGGAGGATTCAACCCACGTCTCGCTGACGAGCAAGACCAGCTCGGGTGGCAACTACGCCTTTCCGAACATCCACGTGGGCACCTACTCGCTTACGGTCCAGGCCCCAGGCTTTGAAACGTTTACGTCGGCAGGCAACGTCCTCGAGGTCGGCAGCAGCATCGCAATCAACGCCAAACTGACCGTGGGCAGTGCGGATACGAAGGTCGAAGTCCGTGCTGAAGGGGTCGCTCTGCAGACCGAGGACGCGTCATTCAAGCAGACGGTGGACGGCACCGAGATGACGGAGATGCCGCTCAACGGGCGCAACATGACTAGTCTGATCTCTCTGGTCGGCGGCACACAGAGCGCGGGCGTGCAGGATGCAACCGGAAGCAAATTCCCCACCCAATCCACCACCATCTCGATCGCCGGTGCACAGGGCAATGCGATCAGCTATCGGTTGGATGGCGGAGACAACAACGACTACATGGGCGGCGGCAACGGCCCACTGCCCTTTCCCGATGCGATCGGGCAGTTCAGCGTGGAAACTGCGGCGCTTGGCGCGCAGGGCGGAAGTCAGGCGGGCGGCTTAGTCAACGTGGTTACCCGGTCCGGGACGAACGTCTATCACGGCTCAGCTTTTGAGTTTCTTCGCAACAACTACCTGAACGCCCGCAACTTCTTCTCGACCACGAAGGACACACTGCACCAGAACCAGTATGGCGGCACCTTCGGCGGACCCATTCTCCATAACAAGCTCTTCGCCTTTGCTGCCTTCCAGCGCACCTACAGCAGCTCCAAGAGCTCAACGCAGAACGCGTATATTCCTACCGCGGCGAACCTCGCGGGAGACTGGTCTCAGACGGATCCGGCTCCGGCCGCCTCGGGTGGAACCGGCGTCAGCAATCCATGCGGTCCTGTGGTCCAACTGCATGATCCGGCCACAGGCGCACTCCTGCCTGGCAACAAATACAACTACAGCGCGAATGGGTACCCGGCGGTCCCGCTTCCCCAGTGGAACGCGTCGTCGCTAGCCCTCATCAAGCAGTTTCCTGCGATCGATCCGGCGCTCGATCCGTACCACTGCGGCCACATATCGTATTCCATTCCAAATATCAGCTCCGACAACGAGTTTGATACGCGCGTGGACTACACCCTCAGTCAGAACGACAACATGTATGCCCGGTACTTCCTGGACAGCAATCAGATCCCGTCCTTCTATTCGCCAACGAATATCTTCCTGACGACACAATCCGGGAACCCTGAGATCCGCTGGCAGACCATCACCATCGGCGAGAACCACACCTTCAGCTCCAGCCTGGTGAATACGATCCACGTGACGGCGGTTCGGCGCCAGCTGACTCGCGGCTTCAATCCGGCTACCCCGAACGCGTCTGCGTTCGGGATCAAGGACTTTCAGGCTGTTCCCTCCGGAATCTGGATCAATATCGGGACCTCCGGGGCCAATCACGGCCACACAGTTGGCGGTGGCTCCAACCTGCTCGCCGTGATCAATGACAACATCCCCATCGATATCGCCGACGACGTGACCTGGGTCCGAGGCAAGCATCAGATCTCCTTTGGCGGTTCGTTTGTCCGTAATCAACTCAATGTCAACAACGGTTATGAGTCCAACGGCGACTTCACCTTCAACGGTATCTGGAGCGGACAGACCAGGCCTGGAGATGCCAACCTGGATCTGCTTGCCGGCGCCCTGAGCGGCTTTGGGCAGAGCCTGCCTCAGCAGAATGCGCTGCGTGGATCCATCCCCACGCTGTACGTGCAGGACACCTTCCACGCCACCAAGGGCCTGACCATCACCGGCGGCATTCGCTGGGAGCCGCTGTACTTTCCGCACGACGTCTTTCATCGTGGATCCACCTTCAACATGGCGGCGTTTCTCGCCAACCAGCACAGCGCGCTCTACCCGAACGCTCCCGCCGGCACCTTCTTTTATGGGGACCCGGGCGTCAAACCCGCGCTGACGGGAAACACACCGCTCGAGTTCAATCCGAACTTCGCCCTGGCCTACGACATCGCCGGGAACGGCAAAACGGTGCTGCGCGCCGGTGCCGCTTACGCCTACGACGAGCCGAACTTCTTCGTCCAGCAGCGCGTCCAGCAGAATCCGCCGTTCTCCCTTCTGGCTTCGCCCAACACCTCCGCCCAGCTCTGCTTCAGTGATCCCTGGCTGGTCGGTGGCACGGGCAATGCCGGTTGCGGACAGACGGGCGGCACCGACACTTCGCCCTTTCCCCAGCCTGCCGTGCCTACTCCGGCCAACGCCACCTTCGTGCAGCAGAGTCAGTTTATTGTGTTACCAACCACGTACAAGATGCCCGATACCATGCAGTGGACCGCCAGCATTCAGCGGCAATTGCCACGCGGCTGGATGGCTCAGATCTTCTACACCGGCAACCGGACGCAACATCAGCTTGTCGGTCTCCCCCTCAGCCCGGCAGTCTTCACCCCGGGTGTCTGGGGAGCGGGTGGCACTGGCTGCGGTCCGGTCGCAACAACGGGCCCCGCCGCCGTGGCGGCACACACCCTTCACGGAGGCCCGGTCGGATCTCCATGCTCCGTCAACAGCACCAACCAAAACACCAAAGTGGGCGTTTACAACAACCAACAGGCGCGCCTGGCTCTTACCGAGGCCAACCCAACCCAGGGAAACTACTACAGCGGCGGCGGCGGCGGATCGCTGGTTGAGGCGAACATCGGATACGCCAACTACAACGGTGTGACTATTACCGTGCAGCATCGCTTGTCCTCGACCTTCAATCTTCAGACCAACTACACCTGGTCCAAATGCCTGAACGATGCCGACCCCCAAGGCGACATCAGCGGAGGGCAGTTCTCCAACCCCAGCAACCCGTCGGCGGACTACGGTCGCTGCGGGTCGGACATACGTCACAACTTCAACGTTCTGCTCGTTCTCAGGAGCGCCTTTCCGCTGCATGGCCTCACCGGATACTTGGTCAACAACTGGGAGTTCGCTCCCCTGGTCCGGGTGGTCAGCGGCACGCCCTTCACCGTCACCGAAGGCCAGGACGAATCGTTCACCGGCAACGGCGGCGATCGGCCGAATCTCGTGCCCGGCGTCAATCCTTACAAGCGCACAAAGATCCGAGCAGACCCCGGCGGAGCGGTCTATGCCGATCGGTCCTATCTCAACCAGGCCGCCTTCGTCTTGAACACCGTTCCGGGAACCCAGGGCAACATTGGCAGAAACACCTTCTCCAACCCAATCTACTTTCAGAATGACGCGCAGATTTCCCGCCTCTTCCCCGTTCACGAACGCTTGAACCTCGATCTTCGGCTGGAGGCGTTCAACGTCCTGAACCATCCCTCGTTCAACAGCGGAAACAACGGCGGACCTTCGTTCTCGGGCAACTTCGGCGAGATCACCGGAACTTCGGTTGGCGGCCGAGTCTTTCAGGCCGCTGCCAAGGTGCTCTTCTAAGAGAAATGGGCACGGGCTAAAAGGAGCGACGCCCAGCGTGTCTGCACGCTGAGCTCGCGGGGGTTTCGAAGCAGCAACGTTTACAGCAAACTCACAAGGAACTCCGGAGCCCAGTGCACCTCAACTATCGAACTTCCCTTCTCCGCACACCCTTGCTGGTGGCGCTTGCGCTCACGCCTTCCTTCGGCTTTGGGCAAGACGCCGGAAGCGCCGGTCCCTCCAGCAAAGCGCCTTTGATGAAGCTGATGCCTCGCTTTGAGTCCGCTTCTGTGCCGGCGATGGCTCCGCAGGAGGAGGTGGCTCCAAACTTCCATCCGGGTCCTCCCCAGCCCAAGGACCTCCCTGGCAAAGGCCTGGCGCAGCACCCGATGCTTTACATCGGCGAAGGCTACAACAAGATGTTCCTCATCAACCACGGCAAAATCGTGTGGACGTATTCGACCGGTCCGGGGAACGAGTACGACGATGTGTGGATGCTGTCGAACGGAAACATCCTGTTCACGCGGATGCAGTACATCGCCGAGATCACCCCGGACAAGAAGGTGGTCTGGCGCTACGACGCGGCGCCCGGGACAGAGATTCACACCTGCCAGCCGATCGGCACAGACAAGGTTCTCTTCATCCTGAATGGCCTGCCTCCCAGGCTCATGGTCGTCAACATCAAGACCAAAGCGGTAGAGGTGAATCACGTTCTGCCTGCCATCAGCGCCACCGACCCCAGGAGCGTGCACGCACAGTTCCGCCGCGTGCGGTACACCGCCCAGGGAACGTATCTGGTGTCGTTTCTCGAGATGAACCGGGTCGTCGAGTATGACCGGGACTTCAAGGAAATATGGTCCTACGACATCCCCAAGCCCTGGGCGGCGATCCGCCTTCCTAACGGAAACACGCTGATTACCGACGAACAGGATGTGATCACGCGCGAGGTCAATCCAAAGAAAGAGACCGTGTGGGAGGTCTCAAAGGCCGATATCCCGGCTCGCTACTGGTATGGCAACTCGCAGTCCGTCACCCGCCTGGCAAATGGCAACACGATCATCTGCTCCCGCGGAGACGGCAGGCAAGGACCGCAGCTGGTGGAGATCACGCGAGACAAGAAGGTGGTCTGGGTGCTTCAGGACTGGCGAGACCTCGGTCCGGCCACAGCAGTTCAGGTGCTCGACGAGCCGGGCATACCGGAACACCCCGGCGACTCCTTGCACTGAGGCTCCACCACGCATAGCGCCAAAGCAGCGAGTGTTGCTGCACCGACCT
This sequence comes from Acidobacteriaceae bacterium, assembly GCA_965218595.1. Lineage (GTDB taxonomy): Bacteria > Acidobacteriota > Terriglobia > Terriglobales > Acidobacteriaceae > Edaphobacter. The sequence goes on from CBDCLC010000003.1 coordinate 210,725, forward strand.
GAGGTCAGTGGATCGTCGGCTTCGGTTTCGGCGGTGTCACATCAAACGCGTCGGACATGGCACTTACTCCTTCCGACCCGACCGCGACTACCTTGTAGGTTACCGTTGCCCCGTTCTCGGCCTTCTCATCCGTGAAGGTCGGGGTCGTCAGTCCCACGGCCACCGTCTTCCCATTTGGCTCCCCGGCGCTGGTTCGGACGACACGATAGATCTGAGCGCCGGGTACGGCGTTCCAGCTGAGGGTCACCTTGTGGGAAGAGACCGAAGCCTTCAGGCCGCCGGGCGCCGGCAGCTTCGACTCGCCCGATGTCGGCAGCAGGCCGTACACGCACATCTGACCTGTTCCTATGTTCTGGAAACCGAAGCTCGACAGGTAGACTTTGCCGTTTGCGATGGTCGGCGGCGCCATCTTCGAGTATTCACCACAGTTATCGCGTGAGGGCTGTTGCAGGGAGTTCCACAGCTCGTGGTGGATGTCGTCGGCGTCAAAGGCATGCAGAATTCCAGGCCGCGACTCATGCCAGGAGTTGCCCGTCGCGTGGATCGCTGCCCACCAGATACCGTCTTTGCTGCCGTTGGCCGAGATCGACACCATGGCTCCGGGATGTCCCTGATTGGGCATATCCAGCATCATGTAGGGCGTCGGCTCAATTTTGTCGCCGTCGAACTTATACACCTTCGGTTTGTCCAGCTGTCCCCAGACATACAGCAGATCACCAGTCTTCGCGCTGTGCCAAAAAGCGAGGCTGTGCATATGGGAGACCGTTGCCGGGAAGTGCTGCACCGCGTTCTCATCTCCGAGATGGCCCAGATGTCGCGTGTCCAACACATACAACACGCCCTCCTTGCCACCCCCCAAAACAAGGTTTTTTCCAGGAATCAGTGTCGCTCCGGATGAGTCCAGATCCTCATCTCGCTTGTCCAGAACGAAATGGTTTGTCGGCGTAAACCAGTCCAGCAGTTTCAGGTGTGGCGTAAGCTTTAGAAAGCTTTCGCTGAAGTTCTTCTTCCCATCCCAGCTTCCGTTGCCGGTCACGACATAGACGTTGCCTGCTTGGTCGATTGCGGGTCCCTGACCAGACTGCCAGATGCTCGCCTCGGAACCGGTGGGCGATGTATTCAGGACGTCACGCTGCACCAACGTCCTGGCGTCGTAGGTGATCAGAAATCCGTGATACGGCTCCTTGTCGCAGTGCGATGCATACCCGATGTACACCATGCCATTGGCCAGGGCAAGAGCAGGACGCTGATTCTCCATCAGAGGATCGAAGTCTTTGGCTTTGATGACCACCGGGCTCTCTGGCAGGTCCGCCCCCGTCGCCAGGTCCAGAGCATGCAGGCGCTGCGTAAATCCTGTCATGGGCCCGGTGCGCTCGCCTGTCTGGGTCAGCGCAACCACATACAGCGCGCCACGTGCTTTATCGATCACAGGCGTGCCAACGATCCCCATCTGCCCGTTCATGTCCGTGCAGCCGAAGTCCGTGCTGTGTACGTTGGCCGGAGTTCCGAAGTTGACGTGCCAGATCGGGGCGGAGGCTTCGGGGTCGTTCGCATCGAAGGCATAAACACTGTTGTTCACCGTGGTCACATAGACAAGGTCGCGTGTGCCTCCGCCAACGGTTACACCGGTGACCACCAGAGGTTGGGAGTAGAGCTGGTCATCCACGACTCGCTTGAACAGCATCCCAAACTGCTTCTCGTTCACATTGGCCGGTGTAAGTATGGTCTCCTGCAGGTTGGCGCCCGTGCGGCTGTTGTCGTTGTGCTGGGTCAGCACGTCTACCTCTGCGTGGGCGCGCACGCCGCAAGTGGTGAACGGCACCAGGCACGTCGCCAGGAGAGCGAGGCCCGAGCTCACGGACACGGCCCTGCTCCGCACCATCTGGCCAGCTGGAAGGGGGATGGAGAAGGTCAGAGGACGGGCCTGAGCGACCAAGGTCAGAAAACGTCGTGAGCTTCGCAGACAGCTTGTCATAAGGCAAGAATATAGCTAAGTTGTGAGCGCTGTCTTGTCCTCGCCACCCGTCCGGCCAATGTCACGCGCATGCCATGACGAACGCGCCAAGACCGCGGTTCCCCCATGCGCTTCGGCAGCCGCTCGACTCCACCCACGGCTGAGACGTATAGTCTGGACGCTGCGGGACAGCACCGTCTTATCCCGTTTCTAGCGCTGGGTATCCGTCATCCCGCAGCCGTGGTGCTCTTCAGCTGTTGCCAGCTCGGAGCGAAGAGCGAAGTGGAACCAAACAAGAAGGAGACCGATGGACGATCCCAGGTTGCAGGCCACCACGCACCGAGCAGCTTCCTTCGGAACCCTGGCTCTCGGCTTTCTTGCTCCGGTGCTCCTCTGCCTCCCCGGCACTGTGCCGGCGCAGATTCCGTCCATACCGTCGCGGGCCGCACCCTCGCAGGCGGTGCCATACTCCTTTCCGGTCGTGCTTCCTGCTCCGACGCAGTCGCCTGCCGAAGATCCCGCAGCACCGTACACGCCGACGGTCGTCAGCCTCATCCGGCAGCTGGAGCCGCATAGCCCGCCCACCCCAGCCGAGCTCGTCCGTGCCTCCGCCCTCCTCACCACGCAGGGTGGAACCTACTCCCACCCGGAGGGGTCGAACCCAACCTGCCACAATCTCGCAAACGTCAACGTCAAGGTCTCGACGACACCACGCATCATGCCGCTCTGCTTCTCCGACGGTCTGGGCATCAACGTGGACTCCGGTCCAAACGTCGGAGACACCACAGGCTTGCCCTCGATGCTGACGCTGGCGGCGAGCTTCGATCGCGAGCTCGCCAATGCGATGGGCCAGGTTGAGGGCCGCGAAGGTCGAAGTCTGATGGTGACCGGCCTGCTGGGACCCCAGGCTGATACCGACGTCTTCATCAACTGGCAGCGAGGGCACCACACCTCCGGCGAAGATCCGTTTCTGAACGGCGCCATGTCCGCGGCGCAGATCAACGGCATCCAGGGCCAGGGCCTCATGTCGCAGGTCAAGCACTACGCGGTCTACTATGGCGCGGCGGGTAGCTCGACCGACGTGCAGGACCAGGCCCTGCACGAGATGCTGCTGACGCCCTACGAGATTGCGCTCAAAGAAGGGGGCGCCTCGTCGGTCATGTGCTCCTACCAGAGCTTCCGGGACACCTCGCCGTTCCTTCCGAGGGAGCTCAGCACCCTCAGCCAGCCCAGCCCCTTTCCGGGCGCCTCGACCTCGACCTGGCCGCTCGGCGAAACCCACTATGCCTGTGAAAATCCGTTGCTTCTGAACTATGTTCTGCGCAAGCTGTGGAACTCCAGGGTGTTTGTCGGCTCAGACTATGGCGCCGTGCACAGCGCCAGCGGATTGCTCGAGGGCGACGATCGTGAAGATCCCTCTGAAACGTATCTGGGTGGCACCAATCCTGAGGGGCTGCGGGGAAGCTCCGATCTCGGGATCGATGCCACCAGCAGCACCTGCGCCGACGCCGCGGGAAACAACATCCCGTGCGGGGAGGCCCGGGCCATCCACGTGGCCGGCATCCCCGGACCCGGCTGCCCGGCCACCGGTTGCAGCATCGCGAACGCCGTGGCGAACGGCACGGTGCCCCTCTCCGTCTTCAACCAGGCGCTGGCACGAGTGCTCTATCAGGAGGAGAGATTTGGCCTGCTCGGGTGCGACAACGCCAGTGCCGCCTGCAAAAACCCTGGAGGGATCGGAACAGACCGCTCCGGTCTCGCACCGCTCCCCGCAGGCGCAACCAGCGGTGTCGCCCAGCTCGGAACCAGGAATGGCGACGCCGCCATCGCCGAGAGGGTCGCGGAAGAAGGCGGAGTTCTCCTCAAGGACGAAAAGCAGGCGCTGCCGATCACAGCCGCCGATCTGAGCCGCGGCGTCGCCGTCAGCGGCCCCGGTGCCGAGTATCTGGTGGCGAACCCCAACAACGAAGGCTCCGCCGGCTTTGCCGACCGCAACGCGGTCAGTCCCCTGCAGCAGCTGCGAGCGCTGAGCGGGCACCCGGAGGCGTTCTCCTACACGCCGGCCAACTCCCCGACCGGCCAGCCAGTGCCCTGCTCCGTGCTGGACAGCGCCCCTGTAGGCGGCACCATGCCCTCAGCTGCTCCCGGACGCGCTTGTGACGGTCGAAGTGGTCTGCAGCGTTCTTCAGGCGATAGCGCATTCCACCTGATCGCCGACCGGATCGACAGAGAGGTGGACTACTCCTCCATGTCGGCCGAGCACCAACTCGCAGCTGGCAAGGTCTATCACTGGGAGGGCTGGATCTACGTTCCGATCCGGGACGCCTATGTCTTTCGCATCCAGCACAGCAGCGCCGTCGCCGATCCAAACGTAAGCTTCACCCTCGACAACAGTCGAAAAAGTCTCGTGGAGGCAGAATCCTTCTATCAAGGCTCCTGGTACGGCAGCATGTCCGTTGCCGTATCTCGGACCAACGCCGGGTACGTCGAAGCTGGCCTCAGCAATCGCCAGTGTGCGCTTCCGCAGCAACACAAGCGTGCAGGGTCGCCGCAGCCGTTCGTCAGCTGCGCCGCATACCCCACGGTCGGTTGGCACAGGGTCGCGCTTACGCTGGATGCGACCGCTCTTCCGCCCACAGCCAGGGTGAGCCTTCGATTTGCCATGTCGCGCGCCAACGGAGATATCGAAGACGCTGCCGCAGCTGCGGAAGGCAAGGCGCTCGCGCTGGTCTTCGTCGACGATCAGGGCCGAAACACTGTTCCGCAACAACTCACACTCTCGTCGCTGGATTCCACGCAGCTGCGCCTGATCAAGGCAGTGGAAGCGAAAAACCCGAACACCGTCGTGGTCCTGAATACAGGAACCCCGTTCGTGGTCAGGGAATGGATCGATGATCCAAACGTCAAGGCCGTGCTGAACATGTGGCAGTCCGGACAGGAGGGCGGTACCGCCACGGCGCGTCTTCTGCTGGGCCAGGCAAATCCCAGCGGCCACACCACCATCACCTGGCCAAGGGAGGCCACGGACACCATCTACGGCTACAACCAGCTCCACGGACTCTATCCGGGCGATACTGCCGGACCGCACCTGGAACGGGTCACCGGAACCGGCAAGGAGCCGTCGGTTGAGTCGCAGGGGATCTTCTCCGGATACCGGTACTACGACCGCTTGGACGTGCCGGTGCAGTTTCCTTTCGGCTATGGGCTGTCCTACACCACGTTTCGCTTTTCGGCTCTGAGACTCGATCCGGAGCAGGACGGCACGGTCCACGTCACCTTTCGCGTGGAAAACACAGGAAGGGTCGCGGGTGCCGTCGTTTCTCAGGTGTACGTGGGTGCCGGGCCAACCCTTCCCGGAGTGCAGCAGGCTGTGCGATCGTTGCGCGGCTTCGACCGCGTCGTTCTGGCGCCGGGACAGGCGCGGCAGGTGACGATCGTGCTCGATGCGCGCTCGTTCCAGTACTGGAGCGAGCCGCGGCAGCGATGGGTCACCAACCCGGGAGAGCGCACCATCTTTGTGGGCGAAGCAGACGCACCCTCTCTTCTGCCGCTCTCGAGCACGGTCAGGATTCCCAGTGCGGCGGAGTAGTCCCCAACCTCCGGCGGCCACAAGGACCTCCTTCCGCCCGGCTCTGCCGACGGACCAGAGATCGCCTCCGCGCGGGCAGAAGCGAGACCTTCGCCATTACAGTAGTGAGGTGAGGGCGTCCTGGCCTGTCCGCCCGGCGCTCTCATGACGAGGCACCTTGCCAACCATCTTTCCTCTGCGCCGACGAACCTGGATCTCCCTGCTCACCGTGGTCGTCCTGCTGGGTGGGCTGCTTGCCGTTCTTTTCCTGCGCAAGAAGGCTCCGCCCGAGACGGCTCGACTGCTGCCCGAGTCCGACGCGATCGTGTACTTCAACCTGAAGCCGATCCGCGCCGCGGTTCACCTCAACCAGGTGCCGGTCCAGCGGTCGGCGGAGTTTGAGCGCTTCGTCCAGGCAACCGGCATCGTGCCGGAGCGCGACCTCGAAGAAGCGGCCTTTGCGCTGCACCGCATGGCCGACCCGAAGGGACCAAACGGCCCGGTCGCCTACTCCGAGGTCTTTTTAGGTCACTTCGATGGAGAGCGCCTGGACACCTATCTCCGGTCGATCGCCGGGGGCACCGAACAGTACGCCGGACACACGGTGTACACCATCGCCGTGGGGGATCCGACCGTGAAGGGCGGCGGACGCCTGCTCCGTGTGGCGCGGCTCGGCTACGATATGGTCGCGGCCAGCAACATGCCCACCCCGGAGCAGATCCACTCCATGCTGGACCGCTATCGCTCGGCGGCGGCACCCTTCTCCGGCTCGACCCTGCTCACCGCGCGCTACAAGGATGTCCCCCTGCTCGCGGCAGCGTGGGGCATCGGCCACATCGGTCTTCCCTTCTCGGATCGCGGCTCTATCTCCGTCCTTGGACTGCGATTTCCGTTGCCGGAGGACACGACCTTTGTCGCCAGCGTGCGATACACCGGCATGCTGCACCTGAAGGTGGAGGAGATCGCCTCTTCCCGGAGCGACGCCGAAAGATCATCCGAGATGCTGTCCGGCATCTTTGGCATGGTGAAGTCGGTCGAGGCGGCCCAGCCGCGCGATCCTGCCGATGTCGAGATGAAGCAGGCCCTCGACTCCCTCCACGTGGAGCAGCATGGCGACCGGGCAGTGATCACGGCCAGCGCTCCTGTGGACCTGCTGCGCAAACTGGTCCAGCCCGTCAGCTCCGGAACCCGATAGCCCCCGGAGTTTGCATCCAGGCAGCAATTCAACCGACAATAGAGAACGAACGACGCGTCAATCACAGTTTGCCGGGACAGAGCTGGGGCGAAACAAGGAGCGATCTATGATTCACAGCAGATGGGGCACCGTGGTGCTCGCGGCAGGATCTCTGGTGGGATGCGCCGCGATGGCGACCGCTCAGAGCGGCTCAGAGAAGGTGATCACCGGTCAGGCAGCCTTTACGGACTACTCGCAGGAGCACCCCGGGGTCAGCCGCAAGATCACGGTCGCTGACCTGCCCAAGCCGATGGAAGATACGTCAGTGGACAACGGGGCGGACATCGTCCCGCGGCCGGATGGCGTGTGGCCGAAGGCTCCGGCCGGCTTCAAGGTGGAGCTTTACGCCCAGGGTGACTTTACCGAGCCGCGACTGATCCGCACCGCACCCAACGGCGACCTGTTTCTCGCCGACTCCCATGGCGACAAGATCTGGGTGCTGCGCGGCGTCGGTCCGGACGGCAAGGCCAGGCAGAAAGAGGTCTACGCCACACTCGTTGATCCGAACGGCAAGTCGCTGCCCTTCGGAATTAACTTCTACCCGGCCCATAATCCGAAGTGGCTCTATGTAGCCAATACCGTGAACGTCGTTCGCTTTCCCTACAAGGCCGGCGATATGAAGGCAAGCGGCGCTCCGGAGGTGATCATCAAGGAGCTGCCTGGCTTCGCCCAGCTGCGCGGCGGCGGCCATTGGACGCGGGACGTCGTCTTCTCCAAAGACGGCAAGCGCATGTTTATCTCGGTCGGGTCGGCCTCAAACGTCGACGACCCGGACACGCACCCCAAGGAGTTTCACCGCGCGGATGTGCTCGAATACACCCCCGCGGGCAAGTTCGTGAAGGTGTATGCCTCCGGTATCCGCAACTGCGTGGGTGAGGCCATCAATCCCGTGACGGGCGACCTGTGGTGCTCGACCAACGAGCGCGACAAGCTCGGTAATAATCTGGTGCCGGACTACATCACCAGCGTCAAGGACGGCGGCTTCTACGGCTGGCCCTGGTACTACATGGGACCGCATCAGGATCCGCGGCACGAGGGCAAGCACCCCGAGCTGCGCGACAAGGTGCTGACCCCGGACATCCTTCTGCAGCCGCACAATGCCTCGCTCGAGATGCTCTTTTACGAGGGCTCGCAGTTCCCCTCCGAGTACAAGGGCGACATCTTCGCGGCCGAGCATGGCAGCTGGAACAAAGCCAAGCGTGCCGGGTACGAGGTCATCACGGCTCCGATGGAAAACGGCCACGCGACCGGGGCCTACACAGACTTCCTCACCGGCTTCGTTCTTCCGGACGGCAAGGTCTGGGGGCGTCCGGTCGGGGTCGCCGTGGCGAAGGACGGATCGCTTTTTGTCACGGACGATGGATCCAAGAGCATCTGGCATGTGACCTACACCGGCAACGCCAGGCAGCAGAACCAGGCCAGCCGCTAACTCGGGTACCGAGCAGGCCGGAGGCGGTCCCCGCGGGGGCCGCCTCTCCTGTTTGGAGCGGAGATTGATGCCGGCCTGCATCGAGGTGTCGCTCTCGATTTCTTCGGACTGAAGGCTCGACCTATCAAAGCCTGCGGCGCAAGCCCCAGGTAGCGACCTATAAAGACCTTCAGGGCTGAAGGTCCGACACATAAATTCAGGACTAAACCCGCAGGTAAACCGCTCTAAGCCAACCCGCTCGCGGCAAGAGTCCTGCTCTTTGTTGTCATTCCCGCAGGGAATCTGCGGTTTTTTCAGTCGCAACAAACCCCTTTTAGAGCTGTTTGCCTACAGCTGTAGCTCCCGGTTTCAGGGCTAAAGGCCCTGACACATACATTCAGGACTAAACCCGCGGGTAAACGGTTCTTGTCTACGAGATGGCCAGCTGCCCAAACGCGCCGGCGAGCGCCTCGACGAGCGACGGAATGCTCGCCTCCAAGGCCTCGACGTGCGGCGGGTAGCCGGCCTCCCGGAGGGTCGCCGAGGTGACAGGCCCGATCGAGGCCCGGAGAATGGTCCTGCCATGGCTTCCATCCGGCGGGAGCGTCACCCCGGCGGCCTCGAGCAGCGCCAGCAGGTTGGTGACGGTGGAGGAGGAGGTAAAGGTGATTGCGTCCGGCCAGGTCTCCGGCGCGGTAAAGAGCTCTCGCAGCCGCGGGATGGATTCGGGGGGGATGATGTTGCGGTAGACCGGTGCGACGGTCAGGTCCGCCCCGGCCTGGAGCAGAGCATCGGGCAGCACGTCGCGGGCGGTCTCGGCGCGAAGCAGAAGCATGCGCGTGGGCGTGCCGTCCGGCCGGCGCGCGTGCGGCAGCATCTGCTGCGCGAGCGATTCAGCGACCGCCGTGGGCGGAATCAGCGGGTCCCGAACCCCGATTTGGCGCAGCGCCTCAGCCGTGGCCGGGCCGATGGCGGCAACTCGATTCCCTGGTGGCAGTAAATGAGGCGACAGGCGCCGCGCACGCTGGGCGAAGGCCTCGACCGCGTTGGCGCTGGTAAAGATCAGCCACTCGAAGGATCGCAGGCTGGCGAGCGCGGCATCGAGCGGGCAAAAGGACGAGGGCGGCGCGATCGCAATGGCCGGGATGAGGACAGGCTCCGCCCCAAGCGCCCACAGCGCGTCGGCCAGCACCGAGCCCTGGTTCGCGGAGCGCGTGACGAGGATGCGAGGCGGCGGCTGAACCATGCTATCCCCAGTCTAAGTCGGCGGGTTCCAATCGTGTCCGCACGCGAACGTCAGGACCTGAGGTGGTTAAGAGCTCGAACGAGTGCGGCTCTTGTAACCGGGTCCGTCTCACTCTTAGTTGCGGCTTCAAGTGCAGAAGCAGCGGCAGTTACCTTATAGCTCGAGATGCACTCCGCAGCTTTCTGGCGCACGTCAGCGACGGTGCTTGAGAGAGCAGAGACGAGTCCACGCGCCAAGGCATCGCTTGCCGGCTGACCTGATACGACTTCTTTATCGAACTTCAGGAGACTTCCCAAAGAAGCGTCTGTGATCACAGAATTGTCTGATGAGGCCAGGATGCCCAGAACCGAGCTAACACACTCTCCTCCCGGGGTCGGTGCCAGCTCGTCAGCAGCTTCAAGTCTTAGATCCGGACGGATCGTGACGTCACTGCAGATCTGCCGGAATAGCTCCATCCCGAGAGGATCGCCTAACAATTTGAGGGCGCGCGCCATGTTGGAGCGCTCCAGTGTGCTGCGCTCCACATTCACTGCACCGCGGATCGCTTCGATTGCACTCTTGTCGTGAAAACTGGCAAGCTCCATGGCTGCAAGCCCACGAACATCAGGGTCGCTGTTCCGTAATGCGGCAATGAGGGCACCGCGCGAGGTCCCTATGTGGTGGCTCTCCAAGGCCTGCTCTATGGTGGGAGGCGCTTGAGCCCACACGACGCTTGCCGAGAGACACAAAGCGGAAGCACGCACTCGATTCCAAATGGGTCGCACCTTCCTGCTCGGCATAGCGTCGACTTACCGCCGGCTGCCGCCCAGCAACGATCCAAGCACTCCTCGCACCAGCTGTCGGCTCAGCGCAGTACCGGTCGAGCGGGCGGCGGATTTGAGCATGGCTTCGCCGAGGCCTTCGCGGTGGCCTCCCCTCGGGCCGGTGCTGCCGAGCATGAGCGAGGAGAGGCTGCCGAAGATGGCCGCCGCAGTGGAGGGTTGCTGGGACGTCGGGGGCTGGGGTGGGGAGGCGGGTTGAGGTCCCGTGGATCCCACCCAGGACGTTGTCGTGGGTGGGGCACCCGGACTGTTGCGGTTGGCTGCCGGGACGTCCGTGCCGGGCTGTGATTGCTGCGGTGGAGTTGCGGGCGGCTGCCAGGCGACAGGCGGCTGCCAGGTGGGGTTGGTCGAGGCGGCGGGGGCAGGCTGGGAAGCGGCGCGCTGGGTCAGGCGCTCGTAGGCGCTGACGTTATCGATCGCGGTATCGTACTTGCCCGCGACGACCGAGGTCTCGATCAGCTGGCGCCGCTGCTCGGGCGTGGCGGGGCCGATCTGGGAGTGGGGCGGGTAGACCAGGGCGCGTTCGACCACCGTCGGCGTGCCCTTCGCGTCGAGCAGGCTGACCAGCGCTTCGCCGACCGCGAGCTCGGTAATCGCCTGAGCCGTGTCGAGCTGCGGGTTGGGGCGAAAGGTCTCAGCGGCGGTGCGGACGGCCTTCTGGTCGCGCGGCGTAAACGCCCGCAGCGCGTGCTGCACGCGATTTCCAAGCTGCGAAAGCACGGTATCGGGCAGGTCCCCCGGGTTCTGCGTGACGAAGAAAACGCCGACGCCCTTCGATCGGATGAGCCGGACGACCTGCTCGATCCGCGAGCGGAGGACGGTGTTGTCCTTGCCGAACAGCAGGTGCGCCTCATCGAAGAAGAAGACCAGCTTCGGCTGGGGGAGATCGCCGGCCTCGGGCAGGTGCTCGAAGAGCTCCGAGAGCAGCCACAGCAGAAAGGTGGAGTAGAGCTGGGGTGCCTGGATGAGGCGGTCGGCGGCAAGGAGGTTGACGATGCCTCGGCCGGTGGCGGGGTCGGTGCGGAGCAGGTCGGCGATGTCGAGCGCGGGCTCGCCGAAGAAGAGGTCTCCACCCTGCGATCCGAGCTGGGTGAGCGCGCGCTGGATGGCGCCGACCGAGCTGGCGGAGACGTTGCCGTACTGCGTCTGAAACTCGGCGGCGTTGGCGCTGACAAACTGCAGCGTGGCCTGGAGATCCTTGAGGTCGAGCAGCAGAAGGCCGTGGTCGTCGGCGATCTTGAACACAAGCACGAGCACGCCGGACTGCACGTCGTTGAGCGCGAGAATACGAGCGAGCAGCAGAGGTCCCATCTCGGAGACGGTGGCGCGAATGGGGTGGCCCTGCTGCCCAAAGACATCCCAGAAGATCACGGGCGTGGGTTCAAGCGGGAAGCCGGAGAGCGAAAGCCGCTGGAGGCGGGCGTTGAGCTTCTCCGAAGGAGCGGCGGCCTGCGAGATGCCGGACAGGTCGCCTTTGACGTCGGCGGCAAAGACCGGGACGCCGAGGCGGGAGAGCGCCTCGGCCATCACCTGCAGGGTGACGGTCTTGCCAGTGCCGGTGGCTCCGGCGACCAGGCCATGACGATTGCTCATGGCGGGGAGCAGCGCAAGAATCTGCGCGGGTGTGGATTCGGTCTGGGCGATCGGGAGCGAGTCGGGCATGGATGATCTTCTCCCCTCCAATGTACCTCGCCGGCAAAGCGAAAGGGCCGCCCGGAGATCCAGGCGGCCCTTTTCTGCGTGCGTGGGGTACGGTCTACTTCTCGGGAAGGCGGCCGGCGGCGGCCAGCTCCGCGGCGTCCGCACCGTGGAGGTACTCCGGGTGCTCGTCGCGCTTCAGCTGCTCGGCGATGTACTGCGAGAACTGCGGATCGCACTTCTTGAAGTGGCTCAGCTGCAGCTTCTGGATGCGGAGCGGCGTCTGGCCGAGGGACTGGGCGATGTTCTTGGCGGTGCGGCGCTTCTCGTCCTCGGGGAAGAGACGCCACAGGTTGCCCGCCTGGGTGTAGTCGTCATTGTTCTCGCGGTGGTCGAAGCGGCCGATCGTCACATGACCGTTGGTCGAGGGCACCGTGTAGGGACGATCCACGTACTTCGGGTTCTCCTTGGGACCGCCGAAGCTGTTGGGCTCGTAGTTGGGAAGGTCGCCAAAGTTGCCGTCGAAGCGCATGGAGCCGTCGCGGTTGTAGTTGGCGACGTTGTTCTTGGCGGCGTTGACCGGAAGCAGGTCGTAGTTGGTGCCGATGCGGTAGCGGTGCGCGTCCGGGTAGGAGAGCAGACGTCCTTGGAGCATCTTGTCCGGCGAGTAGCCCATGCCGGGGATGACGTTCGAGGGATTGAAGGCGGCCTGCTCGACCTCGGCATGGTAGTTCGACGGGTTGCGGTCGAGCGTCATGACACCGACGTCGATCAGGGGGAAGTCCGCGTGCGGCCAGACCTTGGTCAGATCGAACGGATTGTAGTGCTGATCGTCGACCTGGCTCTCCGGCATGACCTGAATCTTGCAGGTCCAGGACGGAAAGTTGTGGCTGTCGATGGCATGGAGCAGGTCACGCTGGGAGTAATCCGGGTCGGCCCCGGCCAGCTTTTCGGCCTCTTCCACGGGCAGATTTTTGATGCCCTGGTTGGTGAGGAAGTGCCACTTGACGTAGAACAGCTCGTTCTGGTCGTTGATCAGCGAAAAGGTGTGCGAGCTGTAGCCGTGCATGTGGCGATGCCCATCCGGGATGCCCCGGTCGGAGAACAGGATCGTGACCTGGTGGATCGACTCGGGCGAAAGCGACCAGAAGTCCCACATCATCGTCGCCGACTTCAGGTTGGTGCCGGGCTCGCGCTTCTGGGTGTGGATGAAGTCCGAGAACTTGATGGCGTCACGGACGAAGAAGATCGGCGTGTTGTTGCCGACCATGTCCCAGTTCCCTTCCTCGGTGTAGAACTTGACCGCAAATCCACGCGGATCGCGCACCGTGTCAGCTGAACCCTTCTCGCCGCCTACGGTGGAGAAGCGCGCAAACAGCTCGCACGTGTTGCCGATCTTGGAGAAGAGCTTTGCGGAGGTGTACTTCGAGATGTCGTGCGTCACGACGAAGTGGCCGTGGGCACCGGAGCCCTTGGCATGGACGACGCGCTCGGGGATGCGCTCGCGGTTGAACTGCGCCATCTTCTCGAAGTGCGCAAAGTCGTCGAGCGTGATGGGGCCGCGGCGTCCGGCCGTCACCGAGTTCTGGTTGTCGCCGATCGGTCTGCCCTGGTTCGTCGTGAGCTGCGGATTGATGTGGGTTGCACCCGGGTCCTTCTCCCACGGGCCGTTGCTGCCCTGGCCCAGGGGCGATTCGCTATCGATGCGGGGACCGCTTCCCGCGTTCAGGCTGCCGTCGCCACCTGGCTCATTAAAGCCGCGCGACCCGTTGGTGCCGTTCTTGCCATTCTGATCTGCCATGGGTAAGCTCCTGTGGTTCCATTATAAGGGGATCGAGGGTGCGAGGTTGGTCGGGACAGGGTAAGGGGACGCTCCCCGGAGTTCTAAAAGGCGACTGAAGCCATACCCCGGTTGCGCTCCGAGCCTTTCTAGTAAGACGCCGTCTGCGGATCGCCCGATGCTCCCGCCGGAACAGCAGGCCGAAACAGAGTTCGGTCTACACTGGAAATCTCCGAGCTCTTGGTCGACCGGGTCCAAAGCGAAGCAGCTGAGCGGAGCACCTGGCCCGGGGAGCCAAAGAGATCCGGAGCGGAGACCGGTCTGCGATATCGGAGCAAACGGGCTCCCATGCGCCAGCTGTTACACTCCGGCCCGCCCGCTCGAAATACCCACTTTTGTGGGAACGAATTTCATGCGACTGACCTCCAGACCGTCTCACCTCCCCCGGAGCCGTGGTAACCGAGGCCACGGCATGCCGAGCCCGAGCGGAGCTTTGTTCCTCCTGCTCATCTCCATTCTGCTTCCGGCAGCTTCCCGCAGTCAGCTGCCGCCCGGCACGTCGGACTCAAGCGCCACCGCTCAGGCCCCCTCCTCCTCGCCCGCCTCGTCCGCGACGGATGAGCTTCTGCTCGGGGCCAACCAGGCGATGGATCGCGGCGACTACAGTGCAGCCGTCAAGATCCTGACCACCCTTTCGCAACAGAGCCCGAAGGACGCCCACATCCTGTTTGACCTGGCCTCCGCCCAGGACGCCCTGGGTGAGAGTTCGCCGGCCGAAGCGAGCTACCGCCGTGCGATCGCCGCCGATCCTACGTACTTTGAGCCGCACCTTGGCCTGGGTCTGCTGCTGGCGCGGGGGGAGGAGGCTGCGGCCGCCCGCGCCGAGCTGGTCCGCGCGGTCACCCTGAAGGCGCCCAGCCCGGCGCTGATGGCGCGCGCCTACCGGGCCCTCGCCCACGTCGACGCAAATCTGAACCCGGCCGAGGCGCGGGACGCCCTGCTGTCGGCCCTCAAGCTCTCGCCCGAGACGCCGGACGACACCCTGCTCTCCGCCGCGCTCGCCGAGAAGGCGCTCGATCCGGCTGCCGCGGAGCTTGCCCTGCGGGAGGCCCTGAAGCGGTCTCCCGAGGACCCCGCGCTGCTTGCCGATCTCGCCCACCTGCTGCTCAAGGAAGGTAAAACAGCCGAAGCCGTGACGATGCTGAAGGCAGCCTCCGCCAGCAGCCCGAACCCCGTGCTGCAGGCGGAGCTTGCCGGGGCGTACGCGCGCGAGGGCAACTTCGCCGAAGCACTCGCCCTGGCCGAGCCGCTGCACCAGGCGCATCCCAACGACGCCGATGTTTCGCGCCTGTATGTCCGACTTCTGCTGCAGGCGGGGCGCTACGCCGATGCCGATCCGATCCTTGCCCAGCTGAGCGAACAGTCGCCTGCGGACGCTGGCCTGCTCGACGACCGGGCGGACGCGCTGATCCACCTCCACCGCTCGCCTGAAGCAGAGGCGCTGCTCCGCCGTGCTCTGGCGCGCCCGGAGCTCTTCCCCACCGCGCAGGACCGCGCCGAGGCCGAAGGGCGGCTGGCCTTTGCCGCCTCACAGAACAATCATCCGGAGGTGGTCTTGCAAGCGCTGGAGGCTCGTGCTACAGTCCTGCCACAGTCGCCTTCTACCCTGTTTCTGGCGGCGACCGCGAACGACAGGCTGCACCACCCGAGCAAGGCTGCGGAGCTCTACCGGCAGTTCCTCTCCGCGGCCGACGGCAGGTTTCCGGACGAGGAGTTCGAGGCGCGCCACCGCCTCGTGGCCCTCGCCCACATGAGGTAGACGGTCCCCCAGAGGTGCGTCATGCTGTCCGGCCCGCTGCGTCTCTTTCTTTTTTCGGTTGTCGCGGTCTCCTGGGTTCCGGCGTCGTTCGCCCCCAGGGCCCTTGCCGCAACCCCCGATGCCCTCTCTTCCGACTCGGCGACCGACCTGGCTGAACTCGCCAGCCGCGCCGAACACGCCAGCCCTCGCGATCAGTGTTTTCTCTACACCGAGCTCGTCCACACCATGACCGAGACTGCCGGGCGAGAGATGCAGGATGGCGAGACTGAAAAGGCCGGCGCCACCCTGAAAACGGTGCAGCAGTACGCGCAAAAGATCCACCTGGGATTGGCCCGTGATACCAGACGGGTGAAGAATGCCGAGATGCTGATGGAGCGCACCACCGTTCGGCTGTCGGAGATCCTCCACAAATCTTCAGGGGATGACCGCGCCACAGTGCAAACCACGCTGAAGCAGCTGCAAAAGGTGCATGACGAGCTCCTGGCACAGGTCTTTCAGCACTGAAGCCTCGAAGCACCTCCGACGCCAACCGTCACGCGACACAGCCGAATCCAGGCACCCAATGCGTCTTCTCCCTCCGCTTGCCGCTCTTCTGATCGCCTCGACGCTCTCGCAGCCGCCGATGGCCGCGCAGACGCGGGATAGCTCCACCCTCTCCGACGCGGAGGTCGAGCAGCTGCGGGACGCGGCGTACGTGCCCTCCGAACGCCTCACCGTCTTTTCGAAGCTGCTCGATACCCGTCTCCACGCGATCGAGGATCTGCTCGCCAAGCCGCGCCGGCCGGGCCGCGAGGAGGATCTCCACGATCTTCTGCAGCAGTTCACCGCGCTCTCCGATGAGCTGAACGACAACCTGGACGACTACGACGCACGCCACCGCGATGTGCGCAAGACCCTGCCCAGGCTGCTGGAGGCGGTCGATCGCTGGTCCTCCGGCCTGCGCGGGATGCCCGAGAACGACACCTACAATCTGTCCCGCAAGCTGGCGCTGCAGTCCCTGCGCGACGTGCGCGAAGAGTCGTCCAAGCTGCTGGAAGAGCAGAAGGCGTTCTTCGCCGCTCACCCGGAGGCCGCCAAAGCGCAGCGCGACGAGGCCGGGCCGCAGTCACGTCCGCGCACGATCGGCCCGCAGTAGGCGAGTGGTCCACCGCTTCAACCGCCAGACTGCGGCTGCATGTTAAGCTCTCGGAAGCGTGCTCCCTGCCCTGCTCGTCATCTTCGAGACCAGCTATCGCGATCTGCGGCCGCGCGCGCCCATGCCGCCGTTCGACATCCGCTTTCGCCGCTTCACCTCGCTGAACACCACCATCCGTCTGCGCGAGGGAAGACTTCACGTGCGGCTGTCGGACCTGCTGGAGCACGCACCCGAGAGCGTCCACTGCGCCATCGCGCACATCCTGCTCGCGAAGCTCTACAAGAAGCCGATCGCCGCCACCTATGCGGACCGCTACCGCCGCTACGTCTCCTCGGAAGCCGTGCTGCGCCAGGCCGAGCACATTCGACAGACCCGCGGCCGCAAACGCCTGCAGGCACCGCAGGGCCACCACTATGACCTCGAGGAGGTCTTTGAGACCCTGAACCTTCGGTTCTTCCATGGTCTGCTGGGCCGTCCCGTGCTCACGTGGAGCGCCCATGCCGCTCGCCGCATGCTCGGGCACTATGACGCCGCTCACAACACCATCGTCGTTTCCCGCGTCTTTGACCGCCCGGACACGCCGCGCTGCGCCATCGAGTACCTTCTGTACCACGAGATGCTGCACCTGAAACACCCGGTGCGGGTGCGGGCCGGCCGCCGCTGCGTCCACTCCCGGGAGTTCCAGGCCGAGGAACGGCTGTTCCCCGAACTCGATCAGGCCAAGGAGTACCTCAAGCGGTTGTAGGGGCCGAGCTCAGGTTCGCGGAGTCGGCGCCAACCCTGCCGACCACCTCGTCTGCCGCACCCGCGCCCAGGCCATGACGGCTGTGCCCGCCACCACACTTCCGAGCGCCGCCACCTGCGCGTTGCTCATGCCCCAGTAGAGCTTGGGATTGATGCGGACAAACTCGACCAGAAATCGTCCGACGCCGCTCAGCACCAGGTAGAGCCCCGTCATCCAGCCAGCGGGGTGCACCCGTCTGCCGAGCCGCCAGAGAACCCAGAAGACCGCCAGCGCGAAGAGAAGTTCATAGATGGGCGTCGGCTGCACCAGAGCGTCGGGTGGCGTGGGCAGAACCAGCGCACGGTGGTACTGGTCGGCCCCGTTCATCATGCGGACGCCCCACGGAAGCGTGGTGTTGATGCCGTAGTCCCCGTCTCCGCTGGTCAGGCAGCCGATGCGGCCGACGCCATACCCGATGGCGGCCGCAGGCGTGGCCAGATCGAGTATGCGAATGGCACCGATCCGCTCGCCCGGCCGGTCCGGCTCCGGTCCGCGAAAGCGCGCTGACTGCCCCGACCACATCAGAGCCACGATGCCCGCCAGCAGTCCGCCAAACCAGGCGAACCCTGCCTTGAACCAGGAGAAGAACTCCAGCAGGACAGCGCCCGGATGGCTCCATCCCGGGGCCGCGATCGCCCGCATGGCCAGCATCAGTTCGTGCGGCTCTTCCAGCTGATTCCAAAGCTTGGCTCCGACGATGCCGGCGATGGTGACGACGGCGACAATGCTCAGAGCGTCCGCCTCCACGCCGTGACGTTCGAAGTTCCGGTGCAGAACGAGGGTCGCCACCGCCGCCGCCGCCCACAGCAGCAGCCCAAAGGTCCCCAGGTGCAGCGGACCCAGGTTGATATAGGGGTACATACGCCTCGCTTCCCACCGAGAAGTATAGCCCTCTTCACCCGGTGCCCCCATCCGCGATACCCTCGCGACATGCCCGCCGATACGACCCTGCCCAGCAAGCCCGCGCTCCGCCAGATCTCCTTTCCACCCGCCTCGGAGATGCCCGTGCTGCTCTCTCGGGAACAGATCGCCGCGCGCGTCGAGGAGCTGGGACAGCAGATCTCAGCCGACTACGCCGGGCAGTCGGTCGTCCTGATCGGCGTGCTCAAGGGCGCCGCCATCTTTCTCTCGGATCTTGCCCGCGCCATCGAAGTCGACTCCACCTTTGACTTCGTCGCCGTCTCCTCCTACGGCCGGGCGCGCGTCTCCTCCGGCGCCGTCAAGCTCATCAAGGACATCGACAATCCCATTGAAGGCAAACACGTCATTCTTGTGGAGGACATCCTCGACACCGGTCTGACGCTGAGCTATCTTCGCGGGCTCATGCTGCAGCACCAGCCCGCCTCCCTGAAGATCGCCACCTGCCTGGATAAACCGGATCGGCGGCTGGTTCCGATCGACGCTGACTACGTGGCCTTCAAGATACCCAACCACTTCGTGATCGGCTACGGCATGGACTACGCCGAGGTATACCGCAATGTGGGCGACATCCGCATTCTCCCAGAGGCGGTTGCCGGTCAGATGGCGTGAACCGCAGGCAGCACCTCCCCTCCGTCTGGCTTGAACCCGATCCCCACTTCCGTTAGTCTTTGTACGTTGGGGAGGAACCAGGGATGAGCACAGAACGAAAGATTCAGGAGAAGCACCCGACGGAGCGCTGGCTGGACACCTGGTGGCCGCTGCTTCTGATCCTGTTCACGATGCTGTTCTGGTCCATGCTCGTCTTCTGGCATCCGACCCAGATCTGAAGCCTGATGGGAACCAGGGTTAGATGGAAAGGGGCCTCAGGCGACCGTGGAGACCTCGGTCTCACGGACTCCGTCCCCTTGCATCGCGGCGGCAAGCAGATCATAGCTCCTTAGCCGTGCCGCATGGTCCCAGGTGATGGTATTCACGATCAGTTCTTCGACCTCCAGGGCAGTCGCCATCGCCTGAAGTCGCGTGCGGACGGACTCCGGCGTGCCAACCACGTAGCGCGGAAACTCACCCTCTTCGTCCCCGCCCGGACCCATCTGCTGTAGCTCGCGCTTTGCCTTCTCCGGCGGGGCGACTGGCCGCCGATCTCCCATCCGAATACGCCGCTGCAGCAGCCGCACGCTTCCGGCCAGAAACTCCGCCTCCTCCTGCGTGTCCGCGCAGATCACGCCGACGGCAACGGCTGCCTCCGGTTGGGAGCCATGCGGCCCCGGCTGAAAGTTCCGCCTGTACTCCGCAATGGCGCGGCGGGTCGGCAGCGGAGAGAAGAAGTGCGCAAAGGCGTAGGGCAGACCGAACTCCGCCGCCGCCTCGGAGCTCCACAGACTCGATCCCAGCAGCCACACATCGGGGCCACCCGGCATCCTGGGCTGGACCTCCAACCGCGCGAACGGGTGCTGTGGCGGAAACTCCCCACCGAGAAACGCCAGCAACTCACTCAGCTGACCGGTGAAGTCGTCGGTTGGCTCGACCCGCCGCTCGCGCCGCAGCGCCAGGCTCTCCATCGGACCGCCACCCGGCGCGCGCCCGACCCCGAGGTCGACGCGGTCGCCAAACAGGGCGTACAGGGTGCGAAACTGCTCGGCGACCTTGAAGGCAGAGTAGTGCGGCAGCATGATGCCGCCCGAGCCGATGCGGATTCGTTCGGTAGCGGCGCCGATGCGCGCCAGCACCACCTCCGGAGCCGTGCAGGCGAGCGTCGCCATGGCGTGGTGTTCGCTCATCCAGAAGCGCTGGTAGCCCAACCGGTCCACATGCCTCGCGAGCGAAACGGAGTTTTGCAGCGCCTCGGCGGGTGTTTTGCCCTCCGGCACCGGCGATTGATCCAGAACGGAAAGTTTCAAGCTCATCCTGTGCACCTCACTAAATCCACAGTTCTTTAGATGTGACACCATGGTTGTCGACTCACGCGTTCTCCTTCTCTTCGCCCTCCGCGCGTACACTGGAGCAGCGCTCCCACGCATCGAAGAGCTGAGTTATGATGACCGTCCAGCAGAAGCTCGAGATCCTTGCCGACGCGGCCAAGTACGACGCCTCCTGCGCCAGCTCGGGCGCGAAACGGGCGGCCGTGCCGGGTGGTATTGGATCGACCGACGGCACCGGCATCTGCCACTCCTACACTCCGGACGGCCGTTGCGTCTCCCTGCTCAAGATCCTTCTGACGAACTTCTGCACGTACGACTGCGTCTTCTGCGTCAACCGGGTCTCGTCAGACGTTCGCCGTGCCCGCTTCACGCCGGAAGAGGTCGTCACGCTGACGCTCGACTTCTACAAGCGGAACTACATCGAGGGGCTGTTTCTCTCCTCCGGCATCATCCAGTCGCCCGACTACACCATGGAGCAGCTGGTGGCGGTGGCAAAGACGCTGCGTCAGGTGCACCGCTTCGGCGGCTACATTCACCTGAAGACGATTCCCGGCTGCGACCCCAGGTTGATCGCGGAGGCCGGCCTGTTCGCTGACCGGCTCTCGGCCAACATCGAGCTGCCCACCCAGCGGGACCTGGTGCAGCTGGCGCCCGAAAAGAAGGCAGCGGTGATCGAGTCGACCATGGGGGAGATCGCCACGCGCAAGGACGAGGCCGACGAGGAGCGCAGAAAGACCGCCCGCGCGCCCCGCTTCGCTGCCGCCGGGCAGTCCACCCAGATGGTCATCGGCGCGACGCCCGCGACCGACCGCGAGATCCTGTCGACCGCCAGCCACCTGTACGGCGCGTACAAGCTGCGGCGGGTGTACTACACCGGCTTCTCCCCCTACCCCGAGGCGGACACGCGCCTTCCCCTGAAGCCGGCGCCGCTTATCCGCGAACATCGCCTTTACCAGTCCGACTGGCTGGTTCGCTTCTACGGCTTCGACGCCCGGGAGCTCACCACGCCCGAGAGCCCGTCGCTCTCGCTCACCGAAGACCCCAAGACCACCTGGGCAAAGTCGCACCCGGAGTTTTTCCCCGTCGACATCAACACCGCCCCGCGTGAGGCCCTGCTGCGCATCCCCGGGATCGGCCACAAAAATGTGGACCGCATCGTCTCCATCCGCCGCTACCACCAGCTCGCGATCGACGACCTCCGCAAGCTGCATGTGCGGGTCAAGGACGCGCTTCCCTTCTGCATCGCCGCTGACCACCTGCCGTCGGTCCAACCTGCCGCGGTCGGCCAGCCGGGCGCAACCTTTGCCGCGGCGCAGATGGACCTGTTCGCGCCGGTGAGCGCCTTGACCGGCTCCGTGTGACGCAGATGACACCTGGTATGAAGCGCGTCCTCCTTGAACCCGGATTCGCCGACTGGCGCACCCACGCCCGCACGCTCCTGCAGGAGGGCTTCGCCCCGGAGCAGGTGGACCTCGCCGACGCGACCGTCGAGGCGACCCTGCCGCTTCCGCTTTCCGTTACGGATCCGCAGCCATCCGGCGACGCCCATCCCAACCCCCACGTTCCGAAGTCCTTCCTGGAGTCGGCCGAAGTCGCCGCCGTGCATCGCGACCCCGAGCGCTGGAACCTGCTGTATCGCCTGCTCTACCGTCTGCAAACCCAGCCTGACCTGCTGAAGATCGAGGTCGACTCCGATGTGGGCCGGCTCCGATCGCTCGTCCAACAGGTCCGCCGCGACCTCCACAAGATGCATGCGTTTGTCCGCTTCCGCAAGGTCGAAGCCGACCCCATGGACGAGGCGAACCCCTTCACCGGGCACCTCGCCGGCGCTGCAGGCGAAGCGTCAAAGTCTCGGGAGCACTTTGTCGCCTGGTACCAGCCCGACCACCGCATCCTTTCGCTGG
The DNA here is from genome assembly GCA_965218595.1 of Acidobacteriaceae bacterium. Taxonomy (GTDB): domain Bacteria; phylum Acidobacteriota; class Terriglobia; order Terriglobales; family Acidobacteriaceae; genus Edaphobacter. Next base: position 232,856 of record CBDCLC010000003.1, read on the forward strand.
CCGCGCCGTTCTTCGCCGAACGCTTCGCCGGGATGCAGTGGACCATTCTGACGCCGGACGATTCGGTCAGCTGGGATCCCGCGGCGAAGCAGCTGGCCTTCGGGCCCGGCGTGCCGCGCGAGCAGGCGCCGGCAAGCGATGAGCTCGAAGGGATGTGGCGCGCCTACTACTCGTCCATCTTCAATCCAGCCCGGCTCAACCCCGAGGTAATGCGCTCGGAGATGCCGGTGCGCTACTGGAAGAATCTGCCCGAGATCGATGTTCTTCCGCAACTCATCACAGAGTCCGCCCAACGAGTTGGAGCCATGGTCCAGACCCAGTCCCTGAAGCCCTCTGCCACACCCTTTGTTCCCGCCGAGCATACGCTGCCGCTGATCAACGCCAGCTTGCCCGCCTGCAAGGGCTGCGATCTTTACCTTCACGCCACCCAGGTGGTCCCTGGCGCCGCGCCCGCCGATCACCTGAGCCGAACCGTTGAGCTGATGCTGGTGGGCGAGCAGCCGGGCGACCAGGAGGACCGCCAGGGAAAGCCGTTCGTCGGTCCGGCGGGTCGCATGCTCGACCGCGCCCTCGACGAGCTGGGCATCGACCGCTCCACCGTCTACGTCACCAACGCGGTCAAGCACTTCAAGTTTGTGCAGCGGGGCAAGCTGCGTCTGCACCAGAACCCGCGCATGTCGGAGATTACCGCCTGCCGTCCGTGGCTGCTGGCCGAGATCGACGCGGTCCGCCCGAAGGTGGTGCTCTGCCTCGGTGCTTCGGCAGCCAAGTCGCTGCTCGGCGGCACCTTTGCCCTGATGCGCGATCATGGCAAGATCTTTCCCACGCCCTATGCCGATCAGGTACTGGCCACGATTCATCCTTCGGCGGTTCTGCGCGCCCGCGATCAACCTTCGCAGGACCAGCTGTACACGTTTCTGAAGGACGATCTGGCTCTTGCTTACCATGCGGCTCTCCAAGGCTCCGCGGTTCAGCCAGATGTCACCGCCGTGTGATAGAAAGTACGCGGCGCAAGGCACCTGCAAGGTGCGGGCGCCCGCAGGAGCCTCCCCTTGAGCACCTCTTCCCTCCCCTCTTCGCCATCGACCTCCGTGCCCAACTCTCCCATCTCCTCCGATTGGGACAGCGCCCGGTTTACCGCGGAGACCCTGTCCTCTCCCCTGGCGCTTGCGTCCGTGCTCGATCACACCCTGCTCAAGCCGGACGCGACCCGCACCCAGGTCCTCCAGCTCTGCCGTGAAGCTGCGGAGCATCGGTTTGCCTGCGCGATGGTGAACCCCACCTGGGTCCGAACTGCCTCCGAGGCGCTCGCTGGCAGCGGCGTTCCGGTCGGCGTCGTCGTCGGCTTTCCCCTGGGGGCGACGCTTGCGGACTCCAAGCGCGACGAGACCGCACGTGTCCTCCGGTTGGGCGCACACGATGTCGACATGGTGCTGAACGTGGGCCTGCTGCGGTCCGGGGAGTTCGACGCAGTGCGGCAGGACATCCTTGGCGTGGTCGAGCTCGCGCACGGCTCGGGAGCGATCGTCAAGGTCATTCTCGAGACCTGCCTGCTCTCGTTTGAGGAAAAGCTGCGCGCGGCCGATCTTGCGCTCTCCGCCGGTGCCGATTTCCTCAAGACCTCGACCGGATTCTCAACAGGCGGCGCCACCGCCGACGACATCGCCCTCCTGCGGGAGCAGGCCGGCACCGGGGCCGGAGTCAAGGCCTCGGGCGGCATCCGGTCGCTTGCCGACGCCATCACGATGCTCTCTGCCGGGGCAAGCCGCATCGGCGCGAGCGCCAGTGTGCGCATCCTCTCCGAGCTCCGGAGCCAGGCCGCCCCGGAGCCCGTCCGTGGCACCGGTTACTGACGCTGTTCCCCGGCGAAATCTTCAGCAGGGCAGCCGGGTAGTATCATCGCAGCTTCCGCGATGAGCACCCCCCACCCCTTCCCGGAACGGCCCAAACTCTCGCTCGGCGAGCGTTCCGAGGATCCCTTTGAGGGAGACTACAGGCCCGTGACCGGCGGGGCCGCTGCCGGCGGACCGCGCGTGGAGCCGCTGCAGGTCGACTTCCTCCATCGCCTGGCCGACGCCCTCAACTCCACGCTGGACCTCCAGACCCTGATGCACCGCGTCGCCGACCTGGTCCGCGCCGTCATCGACTACCGCATCTTCGCCATCCTGCTGATCAACGACCGCACCCAGGAGCTGTGGATGCGCTTCCAGACCGGGCACTCGCCGGAGGTGGAGCGCATGCGTATCCGGCTCGGCCGCGGCATCGTCGGTCAGGCGGCCGTGCAACGCCGCTCGATCCTGGTCGAGGATGTCCGCCATCCGGACGGGAGCTTCATTGAGAACTACATCGATGCCAATCCCGGCGTGCGCTCCGAGCTGGCGGTGCCGCTCATCGTCAAGAACAAGGTGATCGGCGTCATCGACATCCAGTCGGAGACCCCCGCCTTCTTCACGACCGAGCATCAGCGCCTGCTCGAGCTCGTCGCCTCGCGCATGGCCGTCGCGGTCGAGAATGCGCGGCTCTACACGCGAGTCTCCCGCCAGGCCCAGACCCTGAGCGTGCTCAACGACATCTCGCGCGAGATCACCTCCATCCTCGATCCGGACGATCTGCTGGAACGCATCGGCCAGCTGCTCAAGCGCGTCATCGACTTCCAGATGTTCACCATTCTGCTGTGGAGCGAGCGCACCCAGCAGTTTGAGCATCGCTTCTCTTCCCGCTACGGCGAGCGCATCACGCGGGAACGTTCGGTGGCCCTGGGCGAGGGTCTGATCGGTACCGCCGCCGAGCTGCGCCAGCCCGTGCTGGCCCCGGACGTTCGCCGCGACAGCCGCTACGTCGCCGAGAACTCCGAGACACGCTCCGAGCTCGCCGTTCCGCTGATCTACAAGGGCGAGGTGATCGGCGTCATCGATCTCGAACACACGCGCCTGAACTACTACAACGAAGATCACCAGAAGACGCTGACAACGCTCGCCGCGCAGGTCGCCATCTCCATTGCCAACGCGCGCCTCTACCAAAGGATCAACGAGGAGGAGCAGCGGCTGGAGCGGGACCTGGACATGGCGCGCGAGGTGCAGCTGCGACTTCTGCCGCCGGAGCCGCCGCAGCCCGCGCGCGCTGAGATCGCTGCACGCTTTCTTCCAGCACGGGCCATCGGCGGCGACCTGTACGACTTCCTCGACTACGGCCCCGGCCGGACGGCGCTGGCGATCGGCGACGTAAGCGGAAAGGCTGCGCCGGCGGCGCTCTACGCCGCTCTGGTCAGCGGCATTCTGCGGTCGCTGGCACCCCAGCACCTTTCCCCCGCTGCCCTGCTGGCTGCGCTGAACGACAAGCTGCAGGAACGGCGCCTGGATGCCCAGTACGTCACCATGCTGATCGCGGTCTGGGACGACCGCAACGCCACCCTGCAGATTGCAAACGCCGGCTCCGTGCAGCCACTCTTCGTCTCGGCGGTGCCGGACGGCACCCTGGAGGTCCGCACCATCCAGGCCGAAGGATTTCCGCTGGGGCTGTTCGCGGAGGCGAGCTACGAGGAGTTCACCCTGTCGACGCGGCCCGGGGACCGCATCGTCTTCTTCTCGGACGGCATCGTCGATGCGGTCGACCCCGAGGGTGAGATGTTTGGCTCCGACCGGCTCTGCATGCTGCTCCAGAGTCTGCCGGGGACTCCGGGCGACACCGCGCAGTCCACCGTCAACACCATCCTGAACTCGGTCGGAACCTTTCAGGCCGGCGCGGCGCACTTCGACGATGAGACGGTAGTGGTGCTTCGCGCGCTGTAGGGAGCCTCTGAGCAAATCCGCTTGCAGCACGAGTTCTGCTCGTTGGTTTTCATTCCCGCAGGGAATCGGCGTTTTCTCTCCAAGCCGCAATCGTTCCTCAGAGCTTCGTCAGCCGGGGCTCCGCTTGAGCTGTCGCCCGCTCGCGCACGGTAGGATGGGAGGCGATGTCCTCACCCGATGCCGCAACCCAGATCATCCGTCCGGCCCGGAACTTCGCCGGCTCGCTCGTCCTTCCGGGGGACAAGTCGATCTCGCACCGTTACGCCATGCTGGCCGGCTTCGCCGAAGGAATCACACGGCTGACGAACTTTTCGACCGGGGCCGACCCGCACTCATCGCTGGCCTGCATGGCTGCGCTTGGCGCGCAGGTGGAACAAGATGCCGGCAGGCGCAGTGTCGAGATCACGGGGGCGAACGGCCGGTTCCGCGAGCCCGCGCACCCGCTCGACTGCGGCAACTCCGGATCGACGATGCGCATGCTGGCCGGTCTGCTGGCTGCCCAGCCCCACCGCTTCACCCTGATCGGGGATGAGTCGCTGTCGGCCCGGCCCATGGAGCGCATTCGCAAGCCCCTGGCGCGCATGGGTGCCGAGATCCACCTTTCCGGCGGCGATGGAGGCGAGGGCGGACACGCACCCATGCAGATCGTTGGGCACCCACTGACGGCCATCTCCTTCGAGTCGCCCATCGCCTCCGCACAGGTGAAGACGGCGGTCCTGTTTGCCGGCCTCCAGGCCTCCGGAGCGACCTCGCTGCTCGAAACAGTTCGCACCCGCGACCACACTGAACACGCGCTGCGCGCCTTTGGTGCGACGCTCGACCGCAGCAAAGCCGCGGATGGAGCGACCCTGCTTCAGATCTCGGGCGGGCAGCAGCTTCGCGCCGTCGACGCCACCATTCCAGGCGACATCTCGTCGGCTGCCTTCTTCCTGGCTGCCGCCCTCCTGTTCCCTGACAGCAACCTGGTGCTCGACACGGTGGGCATGAACCCGACTCGCGCGGTGCTGCTTGATGTCGTGACTGCGCTCGGCGGCAGGATCCGGGTGCTTAACGTCGAAGAGCACTTCGGCGAGCTTGCCGGGACCATCCAGGTCAACACCGATCCCAATCCACGTCCACGCAGCGGCCCCTTTGAGATCAGCGGCGCCCTCGCCGCGCAGCTGATCGACGAGATCCCCGTGCTGGCTGCCATTGCGCCGTTCACCCGCACCGGCATGCGCATCCGCGAGGCCCGCGAGCTTCGGGTGAAGGAGTCGGATCGGATCGACCTGGTCGCGCGAAACCTGCGCTCCATGGGGGCCGAGCTGACGGAGTTTGAGGACGGTCTCGACATCCCGGGGGGACAGGAGCTGCACGGTGCTTCGATCGACTCAGGCCACGACCACCGGATCGCGATGGCCTTCTCGATCGCCGCCCTGCGAGCCAGTGGAGACACCGAGATCCACGGTGCCGAAGCGGCCGCGATCTCCTTTCCGGAGTTCTTTACCGCGCTCTCGGACCTTGCCCAGAGATAGCTACGGCCCGAGCAGACCCACGCGTCCGCCGCGCGTAAGCGGCGGGTATCGGCTAAACAGCAGATCGACGGCCGCCAGGACCTCCGCGACGCTCACCTCATCGATGATGTAGTGCTCCGGCGCGGTCTCCATCGTCAGGTTCTTCAGGATGACGAAGCGCGGGTCGTCGACGGGAAGCCACTCCAGGACCGGCGACCAGGCTGGCGCAACGATGACCATCGGCAGCCCCACCGCGCGCCCAAGGTGCAGGGTGCCCGTGTCGAGGGTCACGCCGAGGTCGCACAGGCTCAGCAGGGCGCAGAGCTCGGTCAGCGAGGTGCGCCCCGCCAGGTTGGAGGTGCCAAAAGGCAGCGCCGCCCGGAGCTCGTCGATGGCCGCCCGCTCGCTCGCCGTGCCCACAAAGACGATGCCGGAGTCCCACTCGCGCCGCAGCCGCTCCGCCACGGCGCGAAAGCGCTCCGGCCGCCAGCTCTTCTGTTGCGTCACGCTGGTCTGAGTCACCAGCGCGGTCAGTGGACGCCGGAGGTCCAGGCCGTCGCCTTCGAGCAGTCTGCGCGCCACGAGCAGCTCCGCTTTGGTGAAGAAGACCCTGGGCTCGTACCGCCGCGCTGGATCGACCGGGTGCCCCAACACCCCCGGAATGCGCAGATTGTTGCCGATCTGGCTCTGGCTCTCGTCGAAGCTGAGCGGAACGCGGTAAAGCTCGGGAGCCTCGGCAAAGCCCACGCGCTCGCGACCGCCCGAGAGCACCGCCTGCAGCGCCACCCTGGTTCGCTGATTGCCATTCGAGATCAGAACCAGGTACGGCTCGCGGCCGAACGGCGCCTGCCGCCGCAGCTCGCGCGCCGCTCCCAGAAGGTCGGTCAGTGGATTGGGCGTCGCGACGACACGCTCGAGACGGGGGTGATGCCGAAAGACGGCCAGGCCCATCCCGCTTGCAGCCACGATCATCCGGCTGCCCGGAACCGTGTCCGCAAGCGCCTCGACCAGTGGCGTCGCGTGGACCGCGGTGCCAAGCGCAAGCGGATGCTGCAGCAGAAGAAAGTTGGTGGCATCGGCGAGCGGCAACGGTCGCCGGCCGATCCCCCGCTCCAGCTTCGCCAGACCGCCCAGCACGGCACCTCGCAGCAACTCGCCTGCCCTCTTTTTCTTTCGTCCCAAGCGACCCCGGGAGAGAGCCAGCTACATCTTGTAGCGGCCCGTATCGTCGTCGTTCAGGCTCTCCAGCCAGCGGCGCATCTGCTCGGCGTTTACGCTCTGGTTGCCGTTGGAGCTCTGCCGGGAGCTGTCGATCACCTGCTGGCTGACAAAGATGGGGCAGTCCCACCGGAGTGCCAGCGCGATCGCGTCCGAGGGCCGAGCGTCGACCGCGATGCGCTCGCCGGCCTGGTCCATCCAGATCAGTGCCAGGTAGGTCTCCTTGCGCAGCTCGGAGACGACGACCTTGGTCACCACCGCGTTCAGGCCGCGGGTGACGTTCTGCAGCAGGTCGTGCGTCATGGGCCGTGGCGTCTTGGTCTTCTCAAGTTCAAGTGCGATCGCATTGGCTTCAAACATGCCGACCCAGATCGGCAGCACCGTGTCGCTCGCGACATCCTTGAGCACGATGATGGGCATGTTGGTGACCGGGTCCATCATCAGCCCGCGAATCTGCATCTCGACCTCCGCCGATGTCTCCGCCTCCCGTACCGCTGCTCTCATGTCAACCGACCCTCTCCTCACCCAGGAGGCTGTTTGGAAACGCCTGCACAATCCGCACGGCGGCGTAGCTGCCCGTCGCCGGCAGAATCGGACTCTTTGCCGTGAAGTTGACCGTCTTGTTCTGGGAGGAGCGGCCCGTCACTTGGTTGCGCTGCCGGTTGTACCCCTCCACCATCAGCTCCATCTCCTCGCCCACGTGCCGCGCATAGTTCACGCGCTGGATCTTTCGCTGACGATCGAGCAGAATCTGCAGGCGGCGCGCCTTTTCCTCCTCCGGGATGCTGTCCGGCAGGTCGACCGCCGGTGTGTTGGGCCGGGGTGAGTACTTGAAGGCGAAGATGGCGTCATAGCCCACCTCGTCGAGCAGCGTGGCCGTGTCCTCGAGATCACGCTCGGTCTCCCCCGGGAAACCGACGATGATGTCGGAGGTGATCGAGATCGGCCGCCGCGCCGACTTCATCCAGCCGATGCGTTCGAGGTACCACTCGCGCGTGTACTCCCGCGCCATGGCGCGCAGAACCGCGGTCGAACCGGACTGCACCGGCAGATGCACGTGATCGCACAGGGTGGGGCAGGCGTCGATCGCCTCCACGATGTCCCGAGTGAAGTCGCGCGGATGCGAGGTGGTGAAGCGCACACGACGGAGGCCGGGCACCTGGCCGACTGCGACCAGCAGCTCGGCGAAGCTCATCCTGCCGGAGGGGTCAAGGTAGGAGTTGACGTTCTGCCCCAGCAGCTGGATCTCGGTGTAGCCCGCGTCCGCGATGCGCCGCGCTTCCTCGAGCACGCTGACCGCGGTGCGGCTGCGCTCCTTTCCGCGCGTGTACGGAACCACGCAGTAGGCGCAGAACTTGTCGCACCCCTCGATGATGGTGATGTAGCCCCGGTGCGGGTTGGAGCGGCTGACGAACTCGGTCTCAAAGGTCTCCTCGGTCTGCCGGTCGTCCAGGCCCGTGATGCGAGCCTCGCCCTGCTCCATCCGGGCAAGCATCTCCGGCAGGTTGCGGTAGCTGGCCGAGCCGGAGACGATCGAGACATAGGGAGCCTTCTCAAAGATGCGCTCGCCCTCCTGCTGCGCCACGCAGCCGATCACGGCAAACCGCTTGCCCTCGCCCTGCAGGCGCTTGTACTCGTTGAGCCGGTGAAAGACCTTCTGCTCAGCCTTGTCCCGGATCGAGCAGGTGTTGTACACGATCAGGTCCGCCGCGGCCTCGTCCTCCACGCGGGCGTAGCCGCCCTGCTCGAGCGTGCCGACCACCTTTTCGGAGTCGTGCGCATTCATCTGGCAGCCAAAGGTCTCGATAAAAAAAGTCTTGCTCACCTCCCAAGTATAAGTCGCGCGGCTTCGCGGACGTGATTCGCAGAGCGCCGGGTTTGAGCTCGTCCGCCCGCCGGATGGGACCGGGGCGGGAGCCCGTTCCGGACGGAAGAGACTGCGGATCGGGTGACGCACCTCGAAAGTCGCCTGCAATCCCATGGAAGTGGTAGACAAGCCGCCCGGGGCAGCGTAGCCTCGCCTGAGATACAGCCCGAGGCCCCCTTCATGCGCAGTCTCCTCACCGTCTTTGCCCTCGCAGGCGCCCTGGCCCTCCCGGCAGCCGCGCACGCCGATACCTTTGACTTCTCCGCCACCGGCGGTGGAAACGGCTTCTCCGGAGTGGGAAGCTTCGTCACCACCAACCAGGGGAACGGCTCCTACCTCATCACCGGCATCTCCGGCACCGGCATCACGGGCCTGATTCCCGTACCCGAGTACGGCGGTAATGACAACCTGCTGTTCCCGGGCAGCGCGACCAAGCTCGATAACAGTGGCTTCTCGTTTAACGACCAGATGGGGAACACCAGGTTTCAGGTGAACATCTACGCGGACGCCCCGCTAAGCTATGAAGCCGTGCTGCTGGACTCCGACGGCGTCGGCCTGAACTTCCCCGTCACCTTCACCCTGACCAACACCTCCGCCGTTCCCGAGCCGTCCAGCCTGCTGCTGTTGGGCACGGGAGTGCTGGGCGCGCTCGGCGTTGCGCGGCGTCGCTTCCTCACCATCTAATCCCCCGCCGCCTTCCCGATCCTCGACGGGTCTGCCTCCGGTCCTCCCGCTGGCAGACCCGTCCATGTTTTCTCCGGAAACGGCAGCCTATCTCGCGAGGGCAGCCGCCGATCCGAAATCCCGCTCAGCGGCTGGCAGCAGTGGCGTGCTATTCCGCACATAGATCCTGTAGCCCGCGATGTCACCCCCCTCGGGAACGTAGAAGGAGCGGTTCTCCAGCGGAAAGCTGCGCTCATTCACCTGCGTGTAGTTGCGGTCGAGATAGCGCTTGAACTCTGGCCAGGCCTCCAGCTTCCGGTAGCTGTTGGGCTGCAGAAACCACTCGTTGGTCACGACCAGCACATCGGCCGGGTCGCGCCCTTCCTCGTCCCAGAACATCTGCCGGTAGTAGGCCGTGCCCCGGCCGCCGTGGGGGTAGAAGAAGAGCATGTCTCCGGTGAAGCTGGTGTTTTCGACCAGGTGAAGATGGTAAAGCGCGTTGAGGCAGCCATAGACCAGGTCCAAGCACATCACCTTGTCCTGCAACTGCCGTTCGCCGCCCAACCGCGTCAGGTCGGCCTCGATACCCTCGGTCAACAGGCTTCGGCCGGGGATGTAGCTGATGTCGCGGAGGTACTGCGGAACCGTATAGCAAAGCGTCACCAGGATGCCGGTCGCAGCCACGACGCGACGCCACCCGTCGCGTTCGAGACCAATCATCAGCTCCAACCCGAGCAGGAGAAAGGCAAGGGCCTGTGCGAGGTAGCGGTGGTGCAGGAAGCCCTTATGCTGCAGCACCAGCGAGAAGATCCCGAAGCCGACTCCCAGCAGCAGCGCCCAGCGCTCCCAGTTCCACCGGCGGTTGAGCAGGGCAAGCGGCAGACCGAAGAAGAACAGGAGGAACAGAACACGTTTCGGAAAGGCGTTCCGAATCGGGTCGCGGGTTCGTACCTGCCTCATTCCCATGTAGGTCGGCGTAATCTCGTGCAAAACAAGCCAGAACTGCCGCAACGCATGGTGGTACAGCAGAAATCCGAGATCGAGGGTGAAGATAAGCGCGCAGCCCAGGGTCGCATAGAAAAGGTACCGTCCATACCGGACACCGCGACGATGGAGAACGTAGCAGGCCACGAGCGCAAGCGCGACACCCATCGGAAAAAAGGTCGGCTTGATCGAGGCTGCCACTCCGGCAAGCACTCCGAACGGCGCCATCAGCAAAGGTCTCTGGCGGCGTACCGCGGCAAACAGGATGGCATATGCCACAAGAAACAGAGCTGTAACGACCTCCTCGCGCTCGACCGAAAGGTTGGGCCCCTGGGCACCGTAGAGCAGCAGAAACAGACCTCCCCCATAGATCCCGGCCACCCAATCGGAGCGTCGGGAGATCGCCATCATGGACAGGATCATCGTTCCCAGAAGGGCGAAGTCATAGAGGCGCCAGCCGAGGTCCCCGCCGCCAAAGACGTGCATCGCCAGCGCCTCGGTCAGATAGCTGCCCGGCATGTTGTTGTCCGTGATGTCGATGTAGGGCCGCTTGCCGTGATCCATCAGGAAGGTGACGTAGTGCATCACGGGCGAATCGCACATCAGCGGCCAGTGGATGGAGGCTATGGCAAAATACGCCGCGCTCGCTGCAAAGACGAGCACCGTCAGCAGCCGCAATGGATTGCGGATTCCGAGCGTAGCCACACGCATCTCCAGCTCCAAATCCCCGCCGACACCGCCGGCTCAGAGAGTCTGGTTTCAGGATGGGAGACCCACACTACAGGATGGAGGCTTCAGGCCGTCGCTCCGCTCCTCTGGTGGAGCTTTGGTCTGGGCATCCAGCCTGGGGGGAGGATCTCCCCACGAGATTACATCGCGGCCGGAGCTGCGGGACAACCTTTTAGCAGATAGGAGAAATGAATCTCGTGCGGATGGCTCACATAGCCGGCGGCGGATCGTCTGCCGTCGTACTGCGGGGAAGTTCGGCTCTGAAGATCGCGAACGCCAGCCCGACGCGGAAGGGAGATTTGGTAGCGATATCGGGGCTCGAACCCGAACTCTTCGCCTTGAGAGGGCGACGTGTTAACCAGTTACACCATATCGCCACACCGGAGGTGCGACCCGGGAGCCAGACCGACCGGTCTCGCTTCCCTGACCTGTGAAGTATAGCGCAGATCGACCTCGATGAGAAGCAGATCAAGCTCCATGAGAAGCAGATTAACCTTGATGAGAAAGCAGATCAACCCCGAGGAGAAAGCGCTACAGACCCAGCTTCTTGACCTCATCGTTGTAGTATTTGCGGTAGAGAATGTCCCATTCCTGCGAACCTTCGAGGATGATCTTTCTCTGCGAGGCGATCTTCTGCCGGGCAGCGGCGTCGATCCGGGTCTCTTCGGTCAGCAGCTTTTCGAGCGCTTTGCGCGCCTCCTGCCGGATGGTATTCCGGTCCTCCCGGAAGTCGACCTCGTCGATCTCTGCCAGCGTGTCGGCGACCGTGTGCGCCAGCTTGTTCAACTTGTCGCGCGAGATCCTCACAGCACCGCCTTGTACTGCGCCACAAGCTTCTGCTTCACCTTCTTGAACATCTCCGGGTAGCTCACGCCGCCCTTCAGCATTTCGTCCTGAATGGCCTCGAGGATCACCCGGACCTCGTCGTTGATGCGGTCCTCGAGCGAGAGCTCGTCGATCATGGCGGCCGTCACACGATCGTTCACCAGCTGCGGCTTGCCGGTCTCGATCATTCTGGCCTCGACGAGGTGCCGGACCGTCTGCCGGGCCAGATATCCCACATAATCCCTTGAAAAGATCATCGCGTTTCCTTCGACTATAGCATGGGAAACAGACGGCTTGCGGCTGTGCGCGAGCTCCGGACCGGAGCCTTCCGGCGGCTCCCGGAGAGCCCTCCGAGCCCACTCCAGATCCCCGGCCCGACCCTTGTTGAACGGGCCAACCTCCACACATCCTGGTGCCTCTCCCGGAAGATAGCGACGCTCCGCGCGGACCGTATCCGTCCACCCCGGGGAACCCCCGCCCATCTGCCCCCGATCCGATCCCCAATCTGAGAGAATGGACCTCAGCATGCAGCCAGATAACCTGAACACGCTCAAAGACGACATGATCGCCTTTATCGCCGGACACGGAATGCGGCGGATGCCGGCCTTCGTCTCCGAAGAGGTCCCCTCCGTTCTGTTTGAAGAGGAGACACCGGACTCCTGGAAGGACTTTGTCGAACACGCCAAGGCGGCTGGCGCGATCTTTCTCACCATGAACGAGGTCGTCCTCGAAAAGTCCGACATCGCTCTTCTTTTGGAGCAGATTCGGGAGCAGAACTTCCCCGACGACCACGCACCGGAGATCGAGGACGCCGAGTACCTTCTCCGTCACGTCGGCAAAACCGGGTATCTGCAGCTGGGATTCGCGCACCAGGGAGTGATGTTTCTGTTTGAGAGCGCGACCGAGTGGTACGACCAGTTCCAGAACCTGATGGAGATTGTGGGCGAGCTCGGGGGCATCGTGGTCGACGACGCCGACGAGGCCTGAGCTCAACCGGCTCCGGCAACCCAGGCCCGGGCTGAACCTACCGGCGAGTACGCGATGCGCGAAGATCCGGGCGCGAAGATCCGGGCGCGAAGATCCGGGCGCGAAGATCCGGGCGCGAAGATCCGGGCGCGAAGATCGGGAGACAGTTGGCGGCGATGCGTGGCGATTGGTGCGTTCGGACGGCGGAGACGGAGCTCGTCCGCGAGCTTGCCCTCCACCTGGGATGTCCGGAGAGCATCGCCCGCACGCTTGCGCTGCGCGGGATCGACAGCCCTGCCGCGGCGGCTGCGTTCCTCGAACCGGCGCTCGACCAGCTCCACAGCCCATTGCTTCTGCTGGGCATGGACGCGGCTGTCAGCCGCATCGAACGGGCCGTCGCCGGCTCCGAACCCATTCTGATCTACGGGGACTACGACGTCGACGGAACCACCGCGACCGTTCTGCTGAAGACGGCGATCGACCGGCTCCGCAGCCCCGGAGCACCCTCCCTGGTCAGCTTTCACGTGCCGCACCGTCTGCGGGAGGGGTACGGCATGCAGGGCGAGCGCCTCGCCGAGGCCGCCGCCGCCGGGGTGCGCCTCGTGATCTCGGTCGACACCGGTATCCGGGCGTTTGCGGCTGCGGACGCAGCCCGCGCGCTCGGCCTCGACCTGATCGTCACCGATCACCATCTGCCGGATGGCCAGACGGGTGTCCCGGATGCGCTGGCGGTTATCAATCCCGCTCAACCGGGGTGCCCGTACCCGTACAAATCCCTGTGCGGGGCCGGTGTCGCGTTCAAGCTGGCTCACGCGCTTCTGCTCCGGCAGGTCGCCGGTCCGGCCGAACGGACCCACCTGGACCAGCGGCTGCTGCCCTCCTTTCTGAAGCTGGCCGCCCTTGCCACCATCGCCGATGCGGTTCCGCTGACGGGAGAAAACCGCGTCATTGCCGCGCTCGGTCTGCGCGAGCTCGCTCACCCGGTGCAGCCCGGGCTGCGGGCTCTGCTGCAGGTGGCCAGGCTGCCCACCGACCGGCCGCCGACCGCGATGGAGATCGGCTTTCGCGTGGGTCCGCGCATCAACGCCGCGGGCCGCATGGACGTCGCGTCGGATGTGGTGGACCTGTTTCTGACCCGCGACCCCGAGCGTGCCCAGGTGCTGGCCGAGAAGCTCGACCGCCTGAACCAGGAGCGCCGCGCGACCGAGGCCGAGGCACTCCGCACCATCGACGGGCGGCTCGACGCCGATCGCGGCGACGATGGGTCGTGGGCGCCGGAGTGTCTTGTGCTTGAGGATGCGAGCTGGCACCGCGGCGTGATCGGTATCCTGGCGTCGCGTGTGGTCGATCGCACCGGGCGGCCGGCTCTTGTGCTCAGCCATGCCGACGGTGTGGCGCATGGCTCGGGCAGGTCCATTCCGGGATTCCATCTTCTTGACGCTCTCCAGGCGGTGCACGGGATGGCCTGCGAGCACGCCCCAGCCGACTCGCTATTTATCCGCTTCGGTGGTCACGCACACGCGGTCGGCTTCTCCCTGCCCTCGCCCCTGGTGAGTCTTCTGCGCAGCCGTCTCGTCCGCTACGGGCGATCTCATCTGGAGGGCCGCGCTCTTTCGCCGGAGATCGGGATCGATGCCGAGATCGCCCCGGGTCAGTTGACCGAGGACCTGTGGCAATGGACCGAGCGATGCGCCCCTTTCGGCAACGGCAACCCCGAGCCGGTGCTGCTCACACGCAATCTGCAGCTGCTGGGAGCTCCCCGGGTACTCAAAGGGAAGCACCTCTGCCTGGAGCTCGGCGCGCCGGCGCTGCCGGGCCGACTTCGGGCTCTCGGCTGGAGCCGGGCGATCTCGTGGCCGGCCGTCGCGCAGGAGCTCGATCTCCAACCTGGCGACCTCATCGATGTGGTCTACCGTCTGCGGCAGAATCCGGGCGGCTCGTCCTTCCAGCCGCATCCGGCGTTGGAGCTCGAGCTCATCGATCTCCGACGCTCGGTCGCGGAGATCGCTGTGACCGGAGATATTCCTGCTTCCTCTCCTTCACGATCGCGTCTTATACACTGTTGATCGAACAAGATGCCCCCACCTGAATCAAAGCGCAGAAGTCCGTGGATCGTCTGGGGGGTCGTGGCGGCAGTGGTGATTGCCGCGGTTCTGATCCTGCGCACCTCCACCGGCGAGACGGTCGAAGTCCGCACCTCGCCCGTGACCCACGACAATCTTCTCAGCACTGTCTCGACCAATGGCAAGGTCGAGCCGGTCGATGAGTTTCAGGCGCACGCTCCGGCTCCGGGCGTGGTCAAACAGGTGCTGGTCGAGGTCGGGCAAACGGTGAAGGCCGGGCAGTTGCTGCTTCGGCTGGACGACTCGGATGCGGTCGCCCGCATCGCGGCGGCAAATGCCTCGGTGCGCTCCGCCGAAGCGTCGCTGAACGATCTGCGCCAGGGTGGATCGCAGGAGGAGCGCCTGAACTCCGCCGGCGACCTGAGCCGGGCGCGGCTGCAGCAGCAACAGGCCGCGAGCAGCCTTTCCGCACTCGAAAAGCTGGGCAAGCAGGGTGCCGCCTCGGCCGGGGAGATCAGCGCGGCGCAGCAGCGGCTCGACACCGCCAACTCGACGCTGCAAAGCGCGCAGCAGCGGACGACGGAGCGCTACAGTGCCACCGATCGCAGCCGCTCCGAAGCCCAGCTCAGCGACTCCCGGGCGCAGCTCGCCGCGGCGCAGGCCGCCTATGCCGGAAGCAACATCCGGGCGCCCTTTGCTGGAACCGTCTACTCCATCCCGGTGAGCCAGTACGACTTTGTTCCGGCCGGAGAAGATCTGCTGGACCTGGCTGACCTCGATCGCATTCAGGTGCGCGCCTACTTCGATGAGCCGGAGATCGGCAAGCTGGCCGTCGGACAGGCGGTCAAGATCGTCTGGGACGCCAAGCCCAACCTGGTGTGGCACGGTCACATCGAACAGGCTCCGACCAGCGTCATCGCCTACGGCACCCGAAACGTTGGCGAGGCCGTGATTTCGGTCGATAACGCGCATGGCGATCTTTTGCCGAATACCAATGTCACCGTCACCGTCACCACCTCCCAGCGCTTCAACGTCCTGAGCATCCCGCGAGAGGGCCTCCACACCGACGGAGCCAGCGACTATGTGTTTCGCATCCTCGGCAGCCGCCTGGTGCGGACCCCGGTGCGGGTAGGGGCGGTGACCCTGACCCGGGTGGAGATCCTGAGCGGTCTCGCCGAAAAGGACACCGTCGCTCTCAGCGCGTTGAGCACCCATGACCTCACCAACGGACTTCATGTCAAAGCCGCCAACTGACGTGGCTGGAGATCGCGCCTGCCCGGCCCTGCTTCCCTCCCGGGCGTATGCTGCCTGGCTCGCCCCTGACTCGGAGGGTTCGGCTGCCGGGCAAACCGGTGCCCGGTCTGCAATACGCGATCTACGATGAAAGCAAGCGGCCGTCTTGAAGGAGCTCCTGTTCGCCCCATGGTTTGTTCCCGACTTCCGATCGGCGCGGTGCTGGCGGCTGTGTGGATCTCCTCTGCCGCGCTGCCTGCGCAGATCTCCCTCTCCGCGGCGGTCGACCTCAGCCTGCGCAACAGCCCGCGGGTCAAGCTGGCGCAGGCCGACCTGCGCAAGGCCGACGCCTCCCTCTCCGAGGCTCACGATGTCTACATCCCCACCCTGAGCGCGGGCGGCTCGGGGTATGGGAGGTCGTACGGATATCCCCAGGGTCAGCCGTCGGTGCTGAACGTGCAGACGCAGTCGCTGGTCTTCAACTATTCGCAGCGCGACTACATCCGCGCCGCCCACTCCGGTCTGACCGGGGCGGAGCGATCTCTCGCGGAGGCGCGGGAGGGCGTAGCGGAGGACACTGTTCTGACCTACCTGGCGGTCGTTCACGACGAGGCGCGCATGGCTGCCATCGAGCAGCAGCGTGCCCTCGCCGACCGGCTTGCCGTCATCGTCGCCGAGCGGCTGAAGGCGGGCCAGGACACCGCCATCAACCTGACAACGGCCCAGCTCTCGGTCGCCCAGCTGCGTTTGTCGCTGCTTCACGCAGGGGATGAACTGGCCGGCGACCGGCTCCACCTGGCCCACCTGACCGCTCTTCCTCCGACTGGCCTCGCCGTTGCGAAGACGCCGCCCGAGATGCCTGCGATGCCCCCCTCGGGTGAGCTGCCCGCCCCCACGGCGTCACCTGGCGTCGCCGCCGCCTTCGCCAACGCGCAGGCGAAGCGCGAGATCGCCTTCGGGGACGCGCGGTACCTGTACCGGCCGCAGATCAGCTTTGCCGCGCAGTACAGCCGCATCAGCACCTTCAACAACAGCAACTACCTTGAATACTTCGGCCGCCGTGACGCTGCCGGCAATCTCCTTCCCTTTCCCGCGAACTCCTTCGGCATCGGCGTACAAGTCTCCATTCCCTTTCTCGACTACGGCCACCGGGCGAAGGAGCGGGAAAGCCGGGCCGATGCCGATCACGCGCAGCACGACGCCGAGCAGATCCGCGATCAGTTCGCCGAGGCAAGGCTCAAGATCCAGCGATCCACCACCGAGCTCGAGGCCCGGGCCGAGGTCGCCCGGCTGGATCAGCAGCTCGCTCAACAGCAGCTCGACATCGTTCTTCTGCAGGTGCAGTCCGGCACGGGCAACCCCGATCTGCCGCCGCTGACGCCCAAGGACGAGCAGAACGCGCGCGTTGCCGAGCGGGAAAAGTACCTTGCGCTGCTGGATGCGCGATTCGAGCTGCAGCAGGCCGAGGTCCGCCTGCTGCGTCAGACGGGACAGCTGGAGCTCTGGCTCAAGCTGCCAGGGGGAAGCTCCCCAGCTGGTGCCCCATCCACCCTGCCAGCAGTCAGAGGAGACCGGCAGCCTGCACCTTCGGCTCCGTCGGCGGGAAACAGCCCCACCGGCCCTCCACCCGGGCTCTGAACCGCGGTCCGGAACCAGCGGAGAGACTCTTTTGTTGTGAATCGTTTACGGCTTTCAACCGTCTTCTACTGAAGCAAATTTGGCCGCCGGCGTTTCCAACGGCCGAACCGGGGAATCGGAGCTGCGGCACCGATGCAATGGTAAACTTGGGGTACAAACATGCCGCTGAAAACGCTTCTTTTGAACCCGCCCTCCTTTGAAAACTTCGACGGCGGCGCCAGCTCACGCTGGCCCGCGACCCGCGAGATCGAGTCCTACTGGTATCCCGTCTGGCTCGCCTATCCCGCCGGCATGCTGGAGGGCTCCCGCCTGCTCGACGCTCCGCCGCACCACGTCTCGGCCGAAGAGACGATCGAGATCAGCAAGGGGTACGAGTTTCTGGTGCTGTTCACCTCAACCGTGGGATGGAGTGGCGATCACGCGCTTGCCGAGACGATCAAGCGGGCAAACCCGTCCATTCGCATCGCCTTTGTCGGCCCGCCGGTGACCACCGATCCTGATCGTGCCCTCCACGAGTGCTCCGCCATCGACTTTGTCTGCCGGCGCGAGTTCGACTTCTCGGTCGTCGAGTTTGCGAACGGAAAGCCGCTCAACGAGATCCTCGGCATCTCCTACCGCTCGGCCGACGGCACGGTGCTGCACAACCCGGACCGGCCCCAGGTCGATGACCTGGACGCCATGCCGTGGGCGACCAAGATCTACAAGCGCGACATGGACGTGACCAAGTACAACGTCCCCTTTCTTCTGCATCCCTTTGTCTCGCTCTACTCCACGCGCGGCTGCCCGGCGCAGTGCACCTTCTGCCTGTGGCCGCAGACGCTCTCCGGCCATGCCTGGCGCAAGCGCTCGACCGATGACGTCGCCGCCGAGATGAAGTGGGCCAAGGAGAACTTTCCGCACGTCAAGGAGTTCTTCTTTGACGATGACACCTTCAACATCCAGAAGGCACGCACGGTTGAACTCTGTGCCAAGCTGAAGCCCCTGGGCATCACCTGGTCGTGCACCTCGCGGGTCACGACCGACCGCGACACCCTGAAGGCGATGAAGGAGGCCGGCTGCCGGCTGCTGATCGTCGGCTTCGAGTCCGGCGACCCGCAGATCCTCAAGAACATCAAGAAGGGTGCGACCGTCGAGCGCGCCCGCGACTTCGTCAAGGACTGCCACGACCTCGGTCTCGTCATCCATGCCGACTTCATCCTCGGCCTGCCGGGGGAGACGAGGGAGTCGATCCGCAACACCATCGACTTCGCCAAGAGTCTGGACTGCGAGACGATCCAGGTCTCGGTGGCGCACGCCTACCCGGGAACCGAGTTCTACGACTTTGCCGCCAAGAACAAGTTCATCACCAATGAGAGCATGAACGACCATGGCGGCCACCAGATGGCGCACATCGAGTACCCGGGGCTGCCGACCGAGTACGTCATGGAGATGGTTCACAAGTTCTACGACGAGTACTACTTCCGGCCCAAAGCCGCCGCTCGCGTCATCTGGAAGGCCATCGTGAACCGCGACGTTCCGCGGCTCTACGAGGAGGCCAGGAGCTTTATGCGGCTGCGATCCCAGCGCAACCGGGCCTCGCGGGCAAAGGCCGCCGAGAGTGCGCGACAGCAGGAGTCGGTGAGCATGAACGCCGTCAGCAACTACCCCGAGGAGGAGTTGGTCGGTGCGTCTGCCGGCACCGGCTACTCCCAGGAGAAGCGCTAAAGAGCTCGGCTGCGCGTGCAGCCAAGTCTCGTCGAGGGGTCCCATGGAGACGAACGCGCAGCCATCTCGTGCCATCGGTTCGACAGACAGGGGCGATACCGGGGCCTCCGACCCGACTGCGTTCCGGCCGCGCTTCGGCCCCTTCTTCTGGGTCAGGGTCGGAGGCCTGCTCCTCTCCTTCGGATTGGTCGCCACATCGGTCGCCCACGGCCATCCCGGGCAAGCCCTCGTGTGGGGGGGGCTATGGCTGGTTCTCTTCGGGATCCCCATTCTTGCTACGCTGACCACCTCCTGGTCGTTTGGCGCGCAGGAGCTGACCGTTCGCAGTCTGTTGCGGGAGGACGAGGTCCCGTACGACGAGATCAATGGCGTCGAGGAGGCGAGCTCCCGGCGAGAGCCAGGCGATCACCCGATTACTGTCGAGTATGGCCAACTGGCCTCGGCCCTTCGGCCCAAGACGGTCCTCAAGCTCGACCCGCGGAACCGTGCCGCCTTCCTCGCCGCGCTGCGCGCTCACGTTCCCCATCTGCGCGGAGGAGTCCAGATCTCCTGATGAAGTCCAACCACAGGCTCACTCCCGGCCGCTACGGGGTTCTGCTGGCCATCATGCTGACGGCCTCCGTCGGTGACACGCTGCTCTCCCATGGCATGGCCCAGGTGGGGCCAATCTCGCTCTGGCACCCTGGACTGCTGATCCATGCTCTCTCCAATCCGTGGGTGGTCGCCGGCATCGTCTGTCTGATCGGCTTCTTTGCCACCTACCTGAGCGCGCTTTCGTGGGCCGATCTCACCTTTGTTCTGCCGTCGACCGCCTTCGGCTACGTGGTCGTCGCGCTGATCTCCCGCTTCTGGCTCCATGAGCACATCTCCGTCTCCCGGTGGTGCGGCATCGTTCTGATCGTCTGCGGCGTCGGCTTTGTGGCCAATGGGCCCGCCCTGACCGAGCACGGCTCCCCAGCGGAGCAAACGGTTGCCGACGACCAAACGCTGGTCTCCGCCAACTCGCGATGATGCCTTCCCCACTCCATCCCGCGACGGCCGCCGTTACCTGGGCCGCCATCCTCGCCGTCGCCTGCACCGCCATCGCCGGGGACGTTCTGACCGCGGGAGCGATGCGGCAGATCGGGGATCTCGACCTCGTGCGCGCGCGTTCCGGCCTGGCGGGCGCTGTGCGAGCCGTGGTGACGTGTCCGCTGTTTCTGCTCGGCGTCGGAGCGATGGCGCTCTCGTTCTTTACCCTGCTCTTCACGCTCTCGCGGGTGGACGTTTCGCTGGCCGCTCCGGCCTCGGCCGCACTCACCTTCATCGGCAACGCCTTCGCAGCCAAGCTGTTCCTCAAGGAGAATGTGGATCGCCGTCGCTGGTTTGCGGCGATCTTCGTCTGCCTCGGCGTCGTTCTTCTGGCGAGGTAGCGCTCTCCCGAAACGCTCAGCTGAGCACGTCTGGGGGCCGGGACAGCCAACGCATGAGCCCGGTCGCGGGCAGCTCCGCCGACAGGAAACGGTCTCGGTGGCCCATCAGCTCCCCGGCCGCCAGGCGTCCGCTGCGAACCGCTCCTTCCATGGTCGAGGGCCACCCTGTCCGGGTCCAATCTCCGGCCAGGTACACGCCCTTCCACCGCGTGCTCGCTCCGGGCCGCCACCGGTCCAGCTTCGGAGTCACGGAGAAGGTCGCCTGCGCCTCTTTGAGCACGCCGCTCTTCAGCAGACGAGCCGTTCGTGCCTGTGGAAAGAAGATCTCCAGCTCCCGGATCGCGTCACGGAGGATGGTCTCGCGGGTGGCCTTGAGCTCCCGGTGCGACCCGCTGATCACCAGCTCAAGGTAGCTTCCGCGCCCGGCCTCCCAGCCGCGGATACGCGACTTGTGAAACATCCACTGGACGCGGGTGTCGAGCAGGGCCGCGTGATCGAGCTCCGTCACCTCCCGGTCGTACCACAGGTGCACGGTGGTGATCGGCGCCGGGACAAAGTGCTGCGCCAGGGCCTCCGCCTGCAGACCGGCCTCATCCATACTCTCGCCCCGCAGCGGTCCAAGCAGCTGCTCCGTCCGGTGGAGGCCGGCCGCCAGCACCACGGACTCGGCGGTGATCTCCTCTCCTCCGGCCAGGCGCACCTGCCAGCGATTGCCGCCCTGGGAGATCCGGTCGACGCTGGCCCGCAGCCGCACCTCAGCCCCGAAGCTCTCCGCCAGGCGGGCGACCGGGGCGAAGAACTCGCTCAGCGGCCGGGTGGGGACGCCCATGCGGCCGGCCGCTGCCGACCGCAGCATGGACTCATGAAAGACCTTTCCCGCGTACTTCACCGAGCAGCGATCGAAGCTGTCGTTCAGCGTCGCCAGCACCACCGGCTCCCAGAAATGCCTGACGGCGCGCTCCGTCTGGCCGGTTCGCCGCAGCCAATCGGCGAAGCTTTCAACATCGTCCCCCGGGTAGCCGCGCAGGAAGCGGCTCATTCCCCGAGCGACTGCCAGCTTGTCGCGCCAGCCCAGCATGGGCGCGCGAAGGAAGCTGCCGGCCTGGTGCATGGGCGCGGGAAGCGCGCCGGGCTTGAGCCACGTGCGCCCGCCATCCGGCTGGAGAAACACCGTCCAGTCGTACCACCGAAGCCAGTCGGCTATCCCGGCCTGGGTTACGAGGTCGACGACGTTGGTGCAGCAGCCCAGGACCACGTGCTGCGAATCCACCGTCTCGCCCAGCGCCGGGTGCTCGTAGGAGTAGGCGCGTCCTCCCACATAGGGCCGCCACTCCAGCAGGGTCACCTCCCGCCCGGCGCCGGCCAGAGCGGCCGCACAGGCCAGACCCGCGAGGCCGCCACCGACCACTACCACCTCGCGCGCGGAGCTCACCGCGCCATTCGCCCGCGCGCCGCCATCGCCACACCCTGCAGCAGGAGCCTGAGCTTCTCCCCGGTGGGGACGCTCACCCGGGCGCCGAAGACATTCATCTCGCGATCCGCGATGCGTGCCAGCAGCCGATGGTAGACCTGGGTCAGCACCCACATGGCCGCGCGGCTATCGGCATCGAGCAGAGGAATCAGCTTTCCGGCGGCAAGGTAGTAGCGCTCCGCCCGGACGCCGACCGTCGCCAGCAGGGCCCGCTCCTTCTCTCCCATCTGCACCCTGCCTTCGGCCAGCTCGCTCCACCGCCCCAGCGGCACATTGAACTCCTCCATCAACTCCACCGGCAGGTACACCCGGCCGCGCAGGGCGTCCTCCTGGACGTCTCGAAGGATGTTGGTCAGCTGAAATGCCACACCGGTTTCGATCGCGTACCCTTCGGCCCGCTTGTCGGTGTAGCCGAAGATGCGGATCACCACCAGTCCAACCACCGATGCCACCAGGTAGCAGTAGCGGTAGAGGTCCTCAAAGGTGGAGTAGGTCTGCAGGCCCCCCATGGCCGGCTGCAGGTCCATCGTGGTTCCCGCGACGAGCTCTTCAAGCAGCTCATCGGGAATGGCGAATCGTCGCTGGGTCTCGCGCAGCGCGACAAAAACCGGATCGCCGGTTTCGGCGCCCGCGCGGACCGACCTCCAGCGCTCGACCCACGCGGCCATACTCTCCCGGCGCTCCTCGACCGAACGCGATTCATCGTCGGCAAGGTCGTCCGCCTGCCGCATAAAGGCGTACACCGCGCACATCGCATCGCTCTTGGGCCGCGGCAGCACACGAAACGACCAGTAAAAGTTCTTCGCCTCGCGGCGCGCGATGCCACGACAGATCCGGAACGCCTGCTCGGTCGTCACCGGTCTCCGGACCCGCTTCCCGCCCGCAGCTTGCCGGCCAGAGCCTCCGCCAGAAGCGCGGCCTTGCGCAGCTTCGAGACCACCGGCCGGCCGCGAAGCGTGTCGTAGCCCTGACGCTCAATGCCGTCCAGGATCGACTCCCCACCGCGCACAAACAGCCGCAGCGTCACCGCCAGTTCGCGGTCGACGGTCGATGGCAGCACGGCTCCTTCGCGCAGCATCCTTCGCGTGCGCTCGACCAGTGCCTGGGTCATCGCGGCAAACTCCGGGGTGAAGACACGACCTTCGATCTGCCCCTCGTCCACACCGAACCGCTCCATGTACTCCGCCGGCACGTACCGCCTGGGAATGGCGGAGTCGCGCACCATGTCCTGCCAGAAGTTCGCCAGCTGCAGCGCGGTGCAGATCTTGTCTGAAAGCAGGGCGCGCGGCTCATCGCGGTAGCCGCTGACCATCAGAACCAGGCGTCCCACCGGATTGGCCGACAAGCGGGAATACTCGACCGCCTCGTCCCAGGTATCGTAGTGGGTCTTCACCTGATCATAGCGGAAGGCTCGCAGCAGATCGTGAAACGGCTCCCGAGGAAGATCGCACGCGATCACCGTCTCCCGCAGCGCTACAAAGACGGGATGGCGGCTCGCAGCGGGGGCGTCGTAGCACTGGTCCAGCATCCCGCCCCAGCTGTCGAGCAGGCGCAGCGCCGTTGCCGTGTCTGCCACCTCGTCGCCAAGGTCGTCTGAGACGCGGCAGAAGGCGTACACACTTTCGAAGTGCGGGCGAACGCGCTTCGGCAGAAACCAGGTCGCCACGTGAAAGTTCTCGTAGTGCGTCGTCGCGAGATGGCGGCACCAGGCCTGTGCCTCCTCAAAAGTGGGCCGCTCCTCCGGGGTCAGGCACTCGACCGGGGCACCGGGAAGAGCGTCCCAGGCTGCGGGGTCGCGCTCCGCAGCCGGAGCTCCCAACGCCACTCCGGACGCAACACTCACAGCTCGATCCCTGCCGGCAGCACCGCCGTCTTGATCTCCATGCCGGCTGGGACGCTACTTGGCACGTCCTCCGCGGGCACGACGGCCACCGCGGCAGCCGCCAGAGCGACCTTGCCATCGCTCGGACCCGCCATCCGGTCCCTTTGCCGCCCGTCACCCCGCCCGCGAGTCACCATGCTCCTAAACAGCCGGGGCACCTCGTCGAGCGAGGCCCTTCCCGTGATCAGGTCCGCGGATCGGAGCCGGCCGCTCGTAATCAGGTCAAAGGCGGTCCGGCAGGTCGCCGGCGTGTGGTGAAAGCTGGCCTTCAGGGTGATGCCTCCATAGTGCAGGCGGTTGGTGTCGAGCGCCACGGTGGTACCGGCCGGCGGACCTCCGAAGAAGTTCACCACGCCCCCCCGCCGCACCATCGCCACCGCTTGCTCCCACGTGGCGGCGGTCGCCACGGCATCGACCGCGAGGTCCACGCCGCGACCCTCCGGGATCAGTGCGCGCACCGCCGCCACGATGTCGTCCACCTCGTCGAGGCGAACCACCTCGCTGGCGCCAAACAGCCGCGCCGCCCTCACCTGATCCTCGCGCTTCGCCACCGCGATCACCCGCATGCCGAAGAGCGCCGCAACATGGACAAACATCAGCCCGATCGGACCTGCGCCGATCACCGCCAGCGTGTCGCCGGGCGCGCCTCCACTCTCCTCCAGCCCTCGGACAACGCAGGCCAGCGGCTCGGTCAGCGCCGCGTGCTCAAGCTTGACCGCATCGGGAACGTGCAGCGTGTTCTTCGCCACGATCCGCGCCGGAATCCGCAGATACTCCGCATAGGCGCCATTGTTGAACAGCAGATCCTCGCACAGGTTCTGCTGTCCCTTCTCACACCAGAAGCAGCTGTCACACGGGGCGGAGTTGAGCGCGACCACCCGGTCGCCCTGCTGAAACTCCGTCACGCCCTGCCCGGCTGCGACGACGACCCCCGCAACCTCATGCCCAAACGGCATGGGCGGCCGCAGCATGGCGGCGTGGTAGCCCCGCCGGTAGACCTTCAGATCCGTGCCGCAGGTCAGCGCCGCGCCCACCCGCAGCACCAGCTCCCCGGGGCCGGCCGAAGGCGTCGCCATCTGCTCCAGCCGCAGGTCTTCCCTGCCGTAGAGGACCGCTGCTGTCATCTCCGCCTGCACCTCCTTATCTTCTCACCTTTGGCTGACCTTTCTGGCGCACTCCCCACGTCACATCCCGCTCGGATGGACGGGAAAAAGCAGCTGCGGGGCAAGCTTTCTCCATCGCTGCGCAGCCGGTGGCATCTGATACCCTGAGCCAGACTAACCATGCCCTTCGTCTCCCCCGAGGTCTTCACCAAACAGATCGTCAGCGCCGTGCAGGAGTACTCGATCCTCTCGGCTCGCGCCGTGGGCGACCTGTTCTCGCGGCCGCGCTACTGGGCCGACATCTATGCCCAGATGGACTCGATCGGCTTCGGCTCGCTTCCCATCGTCGTCCTCACCGGCTTCTTTACCGGATGCGTTCTGGCACTTCAGTCCGCGACCTCGCTGCAGCAGTTCGGGGCCGTCGGCATGACCGGCAACCTGGTCGCGCTCTCCATGGTGAAGGAGCTCGGTCCGGTGCTGACGGGCCTGATGGTCTCGGGCCGCAACTCCTCCGGCATGGCCTCCGAGCTGGGGTCGATGAAGGTGACCGAACAGATTGATGCCATGCGCGCGCTCGGCACCGATCCGGTTCGCAAGCTGGTCACGCCGCGGCTGACCGCCACCGTCTTTATGCTGTTCTTTCTCACCATCCTGTCCGACGCCGTCGGCATAGCCGGTGGTGCCCTGGTCTCGGTCTTTCTGCTCGGCCTGAACGCCAGCTCCTACTTCCACAACTCCTATCGGTCGCTGGTCTACGCCGACGTCGTCCAGGGCCTGGCCAAGCCGCTCTTCTTCGGCTTCATCATCGCGTCAGTGGGCTGCTACTACGGCATGAACACCAAGGGAGGCACCCAGGGCGTGGGCAAGGCCACTACCCAGGCAGTGGTCGTTTCTTCGGTGATGATCATCGTCGTCGACTTCCTGATCTCCCGCACCATGATCGGCATCTTCGGCCGGTAACCGTTCCTATGCCAGAGACCGAGCCCCGCACCGAAGCGCAGCCCCCCACAAAAGAGAGTGGGCCGATCGTCTCGTTCGAGGGCGTCTCCATCCGCTTCGACGTCAAGCCGGTGCTTGAAAACATCTCCTTCAGCGTTGCGCATGGCGAGACACGCGTCATCCTGGGTCCCGCGGGCTGTGGCAAGTCCGTGCTGCTGAAGCTGGTCGACGGACTCCTGAGGCCAGATGCCGGCACCATCAGCGTCTTCGGTCAGGACATCACCCACATGCGCGAGGTGGACCTGTTCCAGCTGCGCGCCCGCATCGGCATGGTGTTTCAGGAGTCGGCGCTGTTTGACTCACTTACCGTCGAAGACAACGTCGCCTACCGTCTGAAGTCCGATAACGTAGACGCGGACGAGTCCCACCGGCGCGCGCTCGAGGCCCTGAAGTTCTCCGCGCTCGACAACGCCGAGGCCAAGTTCCCGTCCGAGCTTTCGGGCGGCATGCGACGCCGCGCCTCCATCGCGCGAGCCATCGTCACCGGCCCTGACCTGATTCTGTACGACTCGCCCACCGGTGGCCTGGACCCCATCACGTCCAACACCATTATCGAGCTGGTAGTGAAGCAGCGCGACGTCTCCCAGACCACGTCCTTGCTGGTGACCCACCGCCTGCAGGACGCCTTTACCCTGGCGACCCACCGCTTCAACTCCGAGACCAACCACATGGAGCCGATCTCCAAGGATGACCACGGCGGCATCGATCCGTCCACCCGGTTTCTGGTTCTGAACGAAGGCAAGGTGGTCTTTGATGGCACGACCGAGGAGCTCGTCCACACCGACGACCCGTGGCTGAAGGACTACCTGGCCTGAGCGGGAGGCCGCAGCCGGATCAGCTGTGGGTGGAGCCCGGCGCGTGCGAGATAATCTCGAGCCGCACCGGCACCAGCCCGGCTTCAAGCATGCCCAGCCGGCGCGCCGCCGCGGAGGAAAGGTCGATCACCCGCTTGGGCTCGAGCGTTCCCCGATCGTTGATCTTGACGACGACCGAGCGATGGTTGCGAAGATTGATGACCCGGACCAGGGTGCCGAACGGCAGCGTGCGATGACACGCGGTCAGCTGGTTGGTGTCGAACAGCTCGCCGCTGGCCGTCTTGCGACCCTGCCACAGATCCCCATACCAGGAGGCCAGACCGGAGCGCAGCTTGAGCGGATGCAGACGACCGGCGGACTTGACGGGGATCGCCGCCTGGTGAGCCGGCGGAGGTGCAATCAGATGCTGGGAATGCGACCGGACGTCATGAACGACAAGCCCCGCAAAGATTGCCGATAGAACCACTGTCGCTCCTGGGAGCGACTTAGAGAATGCCCTCATCCACACCGTACCTTGTCTGGTCTCGTGCAACTCCTGTGAAGGCTACACAGCTACAAAGTTGCCCGCAAGCCGTAAATGAAAGATTCTGTTCATCTTCTACTTACGATGGCATCATAGAGCCATGCCTTCGGACGCCTCTGCCCAGCCTGCCGCCCATGCGCAGCACCACATGCTGACCGAGATCTTCGAGCAACCTGCTGCCATCCGGGCGACGCTCGACGCCTACACCGCGGACGGAGATCTTCGCCCCGATCTGTGGCAGCCGCTGCTGGACGCGCTCGGCGATCCGGCGCACCTGGTGATCGCTGCCAGCGGAACCAGCCGGCACGCCGGCCTGGTGGCCGAGATCCTGCTGGAGGAGATCGCCGGCCTGGCGGTGGATGTGGAGTACGCCAGCGAGTACATCCTGCAGAGCCCCCAGGCAAACACCGGGGCTGCCGTGCTGGTCATCTCGCAGTCGGGCGAGACCGCCGACACGCTGGCCGCGCTCGCCGAAGCCCGCCGCCGCGGAGCCCGCACCCTGTCGATCACCAACGTCGCCGGATCCTCCATGGCAACCCTGGCCGACGCCACCCTGCAGACCTTTGCCGGTCCGGAGCGCGCCATCGCCGCCACCAAGAGCTTCACCACGCAGCTGATCGTGCTCTCCCTGTTGACCCTGGCGCTGGCCCGGCGGCGGGGCCGCCTCTCACCGGAGCAGACGCGCGATCAGGTCGGCCTCCTCGCCCGTCTTCCCGATCAGATTGAGGGAGCTCTGCCGGGCTGGAAGAGCAGCTCGGAGGCAGCGGCAAAGTCCTTCGCGGACGCCTCCTCGTTCCTGTTTCTCGGCCGCGGTCTGGCCTACCCCATCGCCCGCGAGGCCGCGCTGAAGCTGAAGGAGGTCAGCTACCTCCCTGCCGAGGCCTACCCCAGCGGCGAGCTGAAGCACGGCCCCAACGCGCTGATCGCGGAAGGAGCCCCCCTGGTCATCGTCACCGCGGCCGACCCGTCCAATGCGAGCTCCGTGGCTCGCCACAGGAAGTCGCTTCGGCTGCTCGAAGACATTCAGGCCCAGCACCCCCACCTGCTCGCCGTGGCCAGCGATGGGGATGGAGAGATCGGCTCGCTCGCCGACGAGGTGCTCCGCATCCCGACAGCGACGGAGTACCTCCTGCCCATTCTCGAGATCATTCCCCTGCAGCTGTTTGCCTACTGGATGGCTTTGGAACGAGGGCTCGACGTGGACCGCCCGAGAAATCTGGTGAAGTCGGTCAGCGTGGAGTAGCGGAGCTCACCGCTTGCCCTTCAGCCACTCCTCAAAGGAGAGGCGCGGCTCATGCAGAAACGCGTCGCGCGTGCGCACATAGGCTCCCTGCCCGTTCATGCGACCGACCGCGTGGAGGTCTTCGGCCAGGATGTAGGGCCCCTTCGGATCGACAAAACGGTCTTCCACATACATCGCCACCACCTCACCCAGCACAATGCGGGTCCGGCCGACCGAGATGATCTCGTGCTCGCGGCACTCCATGGCGGCGTGCGCCTCGGCGATCCGCGGAACACCGACCACCGACGAGGCCGCCGTGTGCAGCCCCACCATCTCGAGCTCGCTCACATTCTCGGGAAAGGGGGTCGCGCAGAGGCTCATCAGGTGCAGCAGGTCCTCGGTCACGACGTTCACCACAAACTCGCCGGTGCGCCGGATGTTGCGCGCCGTGTCCTTCGGATTGGGGTCACCCTCGGGGCGATCCGCCACGCCAAAGCCCAGCACGGGAGGATCGATCGACAGGTAATTGAAGGCGCTGTACGGTGCCGCGTTGATGCTGCCGTCCTCGTTGAACGTGGTCACCCACGCGATCGGCCGAGGAGCCACCAGGCCAATCAGAAGGTTGTAGATGTCGTGCTTGCCGGTCTCCTTCATGTCAAACAGCACTGCCTGCTCCTCCTTCGCCCCCAGTCCCCCTGGGAGCTTCCCACGTCTCTGATCTCCCTTCAGATGCGAGATAGTCTGCAGGGTCAGAGCATGCGAAGAATGGCCGCCCGCGAAGCCGGCCATGCCCGGCTCTCCGGGTCAACCACGTCGAAGTGATTCGCCCCGGCGAGAATCGCCACCGTGCATTGGCTGCCCTGGCGCCGCGATCTGGCGGCCCACCGCTCCGGCAGCGCAGGCGGAATCTGCTCATCGGCGCTTCCCTGCACCAGCGACTGTGGGCATGGCAGCGGCAGCAGCCTTCCCGGATCGGCCGCCGCGTAGCGCGCAGGAACTGCCTGGGGCAGACCGCCCATCAGGTGGGCGACCCACTCCCGGTCGAGGGCGAACGGCCCGGTTGAAAGCTCCAGAAGCAGCGAAAGATCCACCGCACCGGCCAGACTGACGACACCACGCAGGCCGATCCGCGGCTGCGGCTGAAACAGCACCGAGGTCTCCGGGATGTGGTGGCGTCCAGCCAGCCAGAAGGCCAGGTGTCCCCCGGCCGAGTGCCCCGCCGCGATCACGCGCTCGAGATCCAGCGGAAACTGCTTCTGCAGCACCTGGAGGTAGTCAAACCCGGCCGCCACGTCCTGAAACGTCGCCGGCCAGCCGCCCATGGTGATGCCGGTGCGCCGGTACTCGACCGACCACACCGCGACGCCGGCGGCCCGCAGCGCCGAGCACAAAAAGGAGCAGTAGCCCAGATCGAAGGCGGAAGACCACCACCCCCCGTGCACAAACACGACCACCGGCCAGCGTCGTCCATTGTGCGGGTGCTCCGGCAGCCACAGATCCCCAAACTGCGACTCCGCCCCGCCGTAGTGCAGGCGATGATCCGACCGCAAGGCTGGCCGGTCCAGCAGATCGGGGAGCCGCGGAGCACTCATGGCATCTTCGGTGGTCCGGGGACCATCTCCATCGCCGGTCAGTGCGAGGCGGCGCCCTGGGTCTGGTTTGCCCGTGGCGGGGCCGGAAGGGTATAGATCACCTCACCCGGACGGGTGTAGTGCAGCTCCTCCCGGGCCTGGTGCTCGATGGCGCTCGGGTCGGTTTCAAGACGGCTCACGTGATCCTGCAGCCGCTCGTTCTCTTCCGTCAGGCTCTTTGCCTGCTGCGCGAGCGTGGTCGACTCCTGCCGCTTGTGCTGAAAGGCGATCAGGCCGTTCTTTCCGAGAACGACGTGGTAGCCCATCGCGACGGTCAGCCCACCCGCCGCCACGGTCGCCGCCTTGCGCCAGTGCGAGGCCATGCGTGCCAGTCTGTGCTTCCACCGTCTCTGCTTTGCCACCGAACTCCCTCAGCCGTACCGTCACCGTTCTGCAGTAAGTAGTAGATCGTTCCCCGATCGTCAGGGTCAAGCTCCACGTCAGAAATCCGCGCGAGGGAATCTAACTCGCACCCTTCCCTTGCGCGATTCCGCCCGGTGCGCGAGGGCGCGGTCGAGCGGCGGCGATCGGCCCAGGGACGCTATACTGTGTGAGTTCTTCCCGGGCAGGGTCAGCCCGGAAGGCGACCCCTCCGGGGATGGCCTGACAGGAGCTCACCTCGTTCCGGGGGGCCGTGACGCAGGCCAGGCAAAGGAGCCGCAACGCATGCACACCCACTCTCCCCGACTGGCCGACTCCCCGGGCCTGGCTGACTCTCCCCGGATCGTCGATCGGCTGCCCTGGCGGTCTGCTGTGCCGCTCTCGCCGGTGCACCGGGTCGTTCTTGCTGTCGCCGCGACGGCGTTTGTCGCCGTGTGCGCGCATGTCTCGGTTCCCATCTTCGTGACACCGGTTCCCGTCGTGCTCTCCGACTTTGCCGTGCTTCTCGTGGGCCTGATGTTGGGACCGGCCACCGGGTTTGCCGCCCTTGTGCTCTACCTGGCTGAAGGAGCCGCCGGTCTGCCCGTCTTCAGTCCCCAGGGTCCGGGCGGAGTAGCGCAGCTGCTGGGCCCCACCGCCGGATACCTGTTCGCATACCCCCTGGCGGCGGCGATCGCCGGCTTCGGGGGCCGGTCGCTCCGTCGCGTGATGCCAATCTTTCCCGCGGCGATCGTTGGTGCCGCTGCAGGCACTGTCGTGATCCTCTCAAGCGGCATGCTTTGGCTGGCGCATCTGCTGCATCTCAGTCTCATAGCAGCCTGGGGGCTGGCGGTGCTTCCGTTTCTTGCAGGAAGCGCCTTGAAGATCCTCTCCGCCGCGGCGGTCCGATCCTCGTTCCAGTCCCGCCGGAGCTCCTGATCGGGCTCCCGTTCTCCTGCGAGGAAGGACGTTTCAAGTCCCGTGTGCTGCAGTCTAGCCAAGAAAGAAAAAGATACTTATGACTTTGACTTCGAGCGCCGTCCGGGAGATCAGCATTGCGCACAGCCCGGACTCCGACGACGCCTTCATGTTCTACGGCCTGGCTACCAACAAGGTGCGCGTGCCGGGCTACCGCTTCCAGCACACCCTGACGGATATCGAGACGCTGAACCAGAGGGCCATCCACGAGGCCTTCTACGACGTCACCGCCATCTCGTTTCACGCGTACCCTTACCTGCAGAACAACTACATGCTGATGACCTGCGGCGGCAGCGTGGGGGATGGCTACGGTCCCATGATTGTTTCGCCGCGGCCGATCACCCCAGCCGACCTCCGGCGCATGCGGATCGCGGTTCCCGGCACGCTGACGACGGCGTATCTCACCCTGAAGCTGTTTGCGCCCGAGATCGAAACCGAGGTCGTGCCCTTCGACAGGATCATCCCGGCGGTTCTGGCCGGTGAGTTCGAGGCCGGGCTCATCATTCACGAAGGGCAGCTCACCTATGCGCGCGATGGCCTGGTGAAGCTTGTCGACCTGGGTCAGTGGTGGCGCGAACAGACCGGCCTGCCGCTTCCGCTCGGAGGCAATGCCATCCGCCGTTCCCTCGGACGGGAGGCGATCGAGGTCACCAGCCAGGCTCTCCGCGACAGCATCCAGCACGCTCTCGACCACCGGGATGAGGCTTTGAGCTACGCCATGCAGTTTGCCCGCGATCTCGACACCAATGCGGCGAATCAGTTTGTGGGCATGTACGTCAACGGCAGAACCCTGGACTACGGCGACGACGGCCGCGTGGCCATCCGAAAGATCCTGGAGATGGGATACGATCGCGGCATCATTACCGAGCGCGCCGAGGTGGAGTTTGTCTAGCGGCGAAGTGGGGTCGATTGTGTTAGATTGAGAGAATTGTTCCGGGGAAGGCTGCAGCGAGAGCCGGCCGAACCGGAGACCGAAACACCCCTGGACGCGTAGCTCAACTGGCAGAGCATTCGACTCTTAATCGACAGGTTGAAGGTTCGATTCCTTCCGCGTCCACCAAACCCCCACTTGCAGTAGCTTCCGAAGCGAGCCTTGGCTGAATCCGCTTACACCTCTTTTGTTGCCATTCCCGCTGGAATCTGCGTTTCTATTCAAAGACTTCCTGGATTGGTTTACCTTCGGGTGTCCTGAGCCCATGTGTCGGGCCTTCAGCCCTAAGATCCTTTGTTGATCCGTACCTGGGGCTTCGCCCCAGGCTGTGATATGTCGGGCTTTCAGCCCTATCAACAGGCAGCAACACCTTTACGCAAACAGCTCTGGGGAGCTCTGATTAAGTTTTGCGGCTCGGAAAGAGACGCAGATTCCCTGCGGGAATGACAACAAAGGGGCGGAACTCTCGCTGCGAGCGGGTTTGATCAGAGCTTCCCTGAAGGACTTATAGCTGCACGTGCAGGGAAACAGCTCTAAAAGGAGAAGCCGATGCTGGCCTGCAGGGTCGGCAGCTCCTGGATCAGAGTTCCTTCGCGCACTCCCTTGACCACAAGGACCTCGCCGCCCGTCTGCAGAAGGTTGGTGGCAGCTACGGCGAGGTACCCTCCCGGCGGCAGTCCCCGGCCACTCCTGAGGCGCTGCCTGACCGAGACGCTGAGCGCGACCGGCATCTCCGCGGTGGCGAAGGGATCGACCTGGCTGATGAGGTGCGCCGGCTGCCAGCGATAGGCGATCTCAGCCGCTGTACCGGTCCGAGGAGCGCTGGCATGGATGGCCAGACCGGCGGAGCTGCCCCGGAGCGGAGCGAGGCGGCTGCTCTCCCGGGAGCCCGCCAGACGCGACGGGGCGACGAGAGCCAGTGCCTCGCCGTTGTTGCAGGTGAACTCCACCCATACGCCGTTGGGCAGCTGCTGCCGCAGCAGAAGACTGGTGCCGCCTGCCTGGTACCCGGCGGCCTCCGCGCGAAAGGTGGAGTTTGCCCGGTCCACAAGCAGAGACTGCTTCAGCGCGCCATCGAGAGCCTCCGGCAGGTCTGGACCGGTGAGAACGCCCAGGATCGGGGTTTGGTCGAGAACATCGCGGTAGTAGCGCAGAACCAGCTCCCGGGACGCGGTGCGATGGGCCAGCGAAAGCTCCTGGTGATGCCCTCGCTCGATGCGTGGCAGCTGCCGGGCCGTCGGGTCGCCGGCGGAAACGTGGGCGATCCGGTCGAGGTCCTCGGCCCTTTGCAGCGCGCGATCCGTGGCAAAGGCGTAGCCCAGGCTCCATCTGCCGGGGAGAGGCACATTTAGCCGGCCGAAAGGGTGCGAGGACACTGCCCTGCCCGCACCGCCGCGAGACTCGATCAGGTCCCCGACTTCCACGTGGGCCAGCTCACCGAAATTCATCTCCTGAGCGCTCGCGAGCCGCAGAAGCGAGAAGCCCATCTCGCTGCCAGGCGCCGCAACGGAGGGATCCGATTCGTAGCTGGCCGCCGCCTGCATGCGGCTCCACGGCGAGATGTTGCGTTCGACCGAGGCTGCCGACCGGATTGCCGGAGCGCTTTGGTTGCCCCAGGATGCCGCGGTGTAGGCCACCTCGAGCGAGCCCGAGCCGCCGGTCTCCGGCGCTACATAGCCAAGGGCGACCATCTGCTGCTGCCCGGTGCGGCCAAACCCGCCGGAGCCAGTGCGAAGCGCGGCGGCAACGTGACGGGAGGGGCGCTGCGGAATCTCACCGCCGGGCACGCGGCCGACCGGCAGAGCGCGCAGCATGGGCCGGCTTGACGCTGATCGCAGCGTCCACATCCAGTCGTCCTCGGTGGCGGAGTGGCGCGGCTGCGCCGGCAGCCAGGAGGCGGTGTCGTAGAGCCCGATCAGGGTGAGGTTCAGTACGGCTCTGGCGCCGCTGGCCAGGTGCACACCGCGTGTCGAGACCGGCCGAAACAGCGTGGCGTCGGCGTGGAGGCGGTAGATTCCCTGTGCCAGCCCCTGAAAGAGATAGTGGCCGTCGAGGCCAGTCACGACAGTCTGCACCGGTGCCGCCGAACCAGGCGACAGCAACTCCACTACAGCCCCCATCTGGGGCGTGCCCTCGGAGTCGCGCACCACGCCCCCAAGTGCGGACCGGCGCGGCGAGGCAGAGCAGGGCGATGCGGAGATCGCCATTAGCAGAAGAGCGACGAGACTAACGTGGAATCGTTGCACAGTCTCCTGAAGCTGCGCGTCGATGGCCTTCCCCCGAGGGAGCACTTCCGAACGCCTGAAGATGCTGAGATCCGAGACACGCCGTGAGCCGTCGCATGGCAGGTCCGCGCGACTCTTCGGCAGAAGGTTTCTAGCTGTGCCGCCTAGTCTATTACAAACGGAGCCGACTGAGCGATCTGCTGCTTGCTCACCCCATCGTTGACCTTGATGGTGACCTTGTACCGGCCCGGCTGCAGACTGGCGAGCGACATGCTCTTCTCGAGCGTGACCTGGTCCGAGTTCGGGCTGATCTTGTCTGTGCTCTCCTCCGTGTCGAGGATCTCCTTGTTGGTCGCCATATCCAGGATCTGGTACTCGACCGTTGCTCCGTTCTTCTTGCTCTTGCCATCGATGCCAAGGTTATAGACCTGCATCCAGAAGTTCAGGTTCTGGTTGCGATGAAAGGTCACCGGCGCAGCCAGCTCCGCGGGGACACGGGGCCGAATGCGAGTGTTGCCGATGACGAACTTTCCGGCTCCGATCTCCTTCGACGGCACCCGCTCCATCTGGTCCGCCAGGATGAGCGACGAAGAGGCGAGCCGGTCGTCGTCATACTTGGGCACGTTGATGCTTCGGCGCCAGGTGCCGATGTGGTCCGGGTTGTTGACGTCCTTGATCACGATGTCAATCTTGTACAGGCCGGGCCGCAGCGGCAGCGACTTCCAGTACACCGACGCATTGTCCTTGGTGCGGGCCAGAAGCTCACCGGGCACCTGCACGCTGACGGTGTCCTCAAAGGTCTGGATCGCCTTGTGGTTCAGGTTGGAGACCCGCCCCAGGATGTTAACGGTCCCCGTCGCGACCCCGTCCTTGCTGCTGAAGGTGATGTCGCGGTTCTTGATCTGCAGCGTCAGCGGAACGAGCACGGTGTCGTTGGTCACCTTGACGTAGTCGGTGCGGACGTCAAAGAGAAAAGGCGGCCCGGTCAGGATCTTCGAGGTCGCCATAAAGGCTTCGAGGTCCTTGAACTTGATCACGGGCGGAGCCATCAGGCGGGCAAACCGGTCCAGGCGGTCGAACTGCTTGCTCTGCTGCGTCTGGCTGAAGGGGCCGTTGCCCAGCTGTTCAAAGCCGCCGGTCGCAAAGCGGTCGGCCTTTTTGGCCTGGCCGTTCTGCTCGTACAGCGTCTCGCCGGCGCCCGGGACATACTTGAGCGCATCCTTCTCCGAGCGATCGATGGTCATGTGGTAGTCGCCGCACATGCAGGTGTCGACGAACTCGATGTCGACGTTGTCGCCGATGCCTTCGAGGTAGCGGTAGTGCCAGATCTCGAAGGGGTAGGTGGAGGTGCTGCCGCCGCCCTCTTCGATCGGGCGCTCGTAGTTTCCGCCGCTGGGGTGCGAATCGATGCTGTCCGGCTTGCCGTACGCGATGTAGATGTGGCCACGATCGGTGCGCCAGCCCGGCTTGCCTGCCGCGTAGTGCTCGTTCGCGTAGGCGATGCGGGCGTAGTGCTCTTCCTTGTACTCGTTCTCGGGGGAGTCGGGCGTCGGGTTCCGGCGCAGCCAGAAGTTCTCAATAAACTGGTCGCGCTCCTCGTCGTTGCTGAGGCTCTTGAACGCGGCCAGCTCTTCGTCGCTGATGATCCAGCGCACATCCTCATCCACCCACTTCTTGTACTCGCCCTTGAGCTCGCCTTTGAGCGCCTTTTGCTGGTTGAACCGCTCCTTGTCGGAGAGCCTTCGCTTCAGGGGATCGGGCTGCTCGGCCGTGGGTGCCACCTTGGTTACCCCGCCTGCGGCCGCGGGGTCCGCAGGCTGCTGCGCCCTTCCGGGGGTGACGACAACAGGGGCAAGCACGAGAGCAGAGGCAAGGGCCAGGCTGATGCGAAAGTTCATGGACAAGGTTGCTCCTCAGCGAGACGATTTTAGTTCACCAACACCGGATGGGCAAGGCGCGCCCCAACCCGCTGCTATGATCGCTGCAGCCGCGGAACCACCGCGGCGGTGCCGCCGGATGTGGGAACCGGAGACAGTCCCCGTGCGTAAGGGTGCTTGAACGGGGATGCCCGGAGCTCCGGGCCGGAGCTTCCCTTCAGCCCAGGCGGAAACGAGAGACCGAAACGGATGAGCAAGAAGAAGATCTTCTTTGTGGTGCTGGTGGTGCTGCTGCTGGCGGGAGTTGTGGTTGGGAGCATCCTGCACAGCCAGGCCGGAGTGACCAAGGTCGATACCCAGAAGGTCACCCGGCAGGACCTGACCGCTGTTGTAAGCGGCACCGGGCAGATCAAACCGAAGACCTACGTCAACATCGGAGCGACGGCCTTTGGCCGCATCACGCACCTGAACGTCAAGGAAGGCGACCACGTCAAAAAGGGTGCCGTCCTGGCGACGATCGAGAGCGTGCAGCCGTCGGCTACGGTCTCGGCCCAGCAGGCGACCATCACCGCGGCCCGGACCGACGTGAGCTCCTTTTCCGCGGCCGAAAAGACGGCCCAGGCGAACATCTCGCAGGCACAGGCCGATCTTGAGCAGAAGAGCCTGGACTTCAACCGGGCCAAGCAGCTTTACACCGACAAGCTCATCGCCAAGCAGGACTTCGACGGCAAGCAGGCCGCCTTTGACATGGCCAGGGCGACCCTGGCGCAACGCCAGGCAGCCAAGGCCCAGGCCGATGCGCAGACCGCCTCGCAGAAAGCAAAGGTACTGCAGGCGGTTGCGAGCCAGCGGTCGAACTATGATGCGCTCGACAAGACCATCAGCCGGGCTCCCTTTGACGGCCTCGTCACCAACGTGCCGGTGCGTGAAGGAGAGACGATGGTCGTCGGCATCCAGAACGCCGAGGGATCGACGCTGATGACGATCGCCGACATGTCCGTGATCACCGCCGAGGTCAAGGTCGACGAGACCGACATCGTCAATGTGGAGCTCAATCAGCCCGCCGATGTAACGGTCGATGCGCTTCCGGGCAAGGTCTTTCATGGCCACGTGACGCAGGTGGGCGACCAGGCGCTGCTGCGCACGACCGGTGTTGCCACAAGCCAGAGCACCACGGGCACGGAAGAGGCAAAGGACTTCAAGGTGGTGGTGACCCTCGACCAGACCTCGGACGAGCTTCGGCCCGGTCTGTCGACGACCGCGAAGATCACGACGGCGCACAAGACCAACGTGCTCGCCATTCCCATCCAGGCGCTGGTGCAGCGCGACGCGGCGGCGGAACAGACGCTCGAAGAGAACGCCGGCAAGAAGACGTCTGCCTCCCTCGCGCCCGCGCCCATCGGCGGTCCCAAGCCGAAGCTGGTGCAGGGGGTCTATGTCGTTCACGAGGACCGGCACAAGCTCCGCGTCACCTTTCGGCCGGTCGAAACCGGCATCACCGGAGCGACCGATATCGAGGTCACGGGCGGTCTGAAGCAGGGCGATGAGATCGTCATCGGCCGCTACAGGGTATTGCGTGTGCTGAAGAGCGGAACGGTGGTGAAGCGCGAGACCGCGGCGGAGGCGGCCGCTCCCGAGACCACCAGCTGATCCAACGCATCAGATGTTCGGCGGACACCCGGGCAGGCACGACTCAGGACCGATCAGCGAGGGCAGGCAGGCGATGGCGACGGAAGTGCAAGAGGCAAACGGCAGCATCGGGACGGCGGGACCGCAGCCGGGCGACGTCATCGTCACCGACAATCTGTGGAAGACCTACTCCATGGGCGACCAGCAGGTGCATGCGCTGCGCGGTGTCAATCTGCGCATTCGCCACAACGAGTACGTAGCCATCATGGGGCCTTCGGGTTCCGGCAAATCGACGCTGATGAACCTGATCGGCTGCCTGGATTCGCCGACCGAAGGCCGCTACTGGCTCAACGGCCACGACGTCTCCGAGCTCAACGACGATCAGCTGGCCCGCATCCGCAACAAGGAGATCGGCTTCGTCTTCCAGACCTTCAACCTGCTGGCCCGGGCCACCTCGCTCCACAACGTCGAGCTTCCGCTGATCTACAACGGAACGCCCGCGGCCGAGCGCATCGAACGCGCGAAGTCGGTGCTTGAGTCCGTGAACCTGGGAACCCGCATGATGCACAAGCCGAACGAGCTCTCGGGCGGGCAGCGGCAGCGGGTCGCCATCGCGCGGGCTCTGGTCAATCACCCGTCCATCATCCTGGCCGACGAGCCCACAGGCAACCTGGACTCCAAGACCGGCGACGAGATCATGGCGCTATTTGACGATCTCCACTCGAAGGGCAACACCATCGTTCTGGTCACGCATGAGCCGGACATCGCCGAGTACGCGCATCGCGTTGTGACCATTCGCGACGGTGTGATCGCGAGCGACCATGCCTCGAGCCGGGTTCGCACCGTGGTGTAGCTTCCCTTCTGCCGCGGAAGTTGCAGACAGGCTTGGAGGCTCCGGCGCTCGCCACTATCATGGAGGTATGAGGCTCCTTTTTCGCCGATCTGCGGTCCTGAGCGGAGTCTTCGCACTGTTCGCGTCGGCGGCAGCCTGTGCCCAGTCGGCGCACTTCGACCTGACCGGACCACAGATCGAGGTCCGCGTCACGCGCGGCTCCGCCACGCTTCCCATCGCCTCCGTGCCGAACCTTCAGCCGGGCGACAGGCTGTGGCTGCACCCGGACCTGCCGCGCAGCCAGTCCGTGCACTACCTGCTGGTGGTGGCGTTTCTCCGCGGCACCACCAACCCTCCGCCGGATAGCTGGTTTACCAAGGCAGAGACGTGGAACAGGCAGGTGCGCGAGGAAGGCATAACCGTGACTGTGCCGCCCGATGCGGAACAGGCGTTGCTGTTTCTGGCGCCGGTGACCGGCGGCGATTTTTCCACGTTGCGGTCCGCGGTCGAGGGCAGGCCGGGCGTCTTTGTCCGCGCCTCGCAGGACCTGAATGAGGCGGGCTTCGAACAGGGCAGGATCGAAAAGTATGCGGCAGAGATCAAGCAGGTGCCGCCAGCGGACCCCAGGGCGCTTATGGAGCACTCCAACCTGCTGGCGCGCACCCTCAACCTCCGGCCGGACGACGCCTGCTTCAAACGGCCGGCAGACCAGCAGTACAACTGCCTGGCCCAGTCCGGCACCGAGACGCTGCTCAATGACGGGCACGGACAGACGGTGGTCTCCAGCCTGACCAGCGGCCCCGGTTCGGACTTCATTCACACCGCCGCAAATACGCAGCTCGCCGGCGGCGGTGCTTATAGCGCGTATGTGGGAGCGGTTGTCGATCTGGTGCGCATTATGAGCGGCCTGCACACGGCACAGTACCAGTACATTCCGGCGATCGCCTCGCCCGACGCTCAGAAGCTGAACCTTCGCCTGAACACGCCACCCTCGTTCCACAACCCCAAGTCCGTCATCGTCATCGGGCTGCCGGCCGTGCAGAGCTCTGTTCCGCCGCCGCTGCGGCCGGCGGACCCAAACCACGTGACCTGCCTGCTGGCGCCGAACGTGACGCTTCCAGTCGAAGGTGCGCCCCTGGTCTTCTCGACAGCCTTTGCCCACAATCTGACGCTCGACCTGAAGACGGGCTCCACCACCAGGGTTATTCCGCTGGACGCAGACGCCTTTCGAGGTGGCCTGGTTCCGGCGACAGGCACGGCCGAAAGAAAGGTGCTGTCCGAGGACGGAGCCGCTCCTGCCAGGGGGCAGGCGGTCCGCGGCGCACAGCCTCAGCCCTCGACCCTTCCTCATCCGGCCAACGCCGTTCTGACCGGAACCGTACGAGGGGCCTGGGGCTTCGACCCGTTTCGCGGGCCCACGCTGAAGCTGCAGGACCGCCCCGGGCAGGACTGGCAGCTGAGCGGCACGAGCGGTCCGATCATCGCCGGGCAGAAGGAGGAGCTGCGGCTGACGTCGACCGGAACCGCCTGCATTGAATCGATCAGCTTCGACGACGCGGAGGGCCACCGGATCCGGGCGGACTGGACACCGGCCGGAAAGGCCGATACCGTCAGGATCACGCTGCCGAGCTATGCCGGCCGGCCAGGCGAACTGAAGCTGGATGTGAAGCAGTTTGGTGATCCATCGCCTGCGGTGGTCGCGCTGCAAAGCTTCTCCAAGCCGGCAGAGGTGGCGTCTGCGAACTTCCACGAGGGAGATCGCACCGCGAAGCTGTCTGGATCGCAGCTGGGCGAGGTCCGGGAGCTGCGCGCCGGGGGAGCCGTCTTCGCCGCCCCGGAGACGTCGCAACCGGCAGAGAACGGCAGGTCGATGACCATGGCTCTGAAGGGCACGGCGCCGGCCACGCTGCGGGCCGGATCGGATCTGAACGCCAGCCTGGTGCTCGACGACGGCCGCACCCTGGACACGGTGCTTCACGTTCTTCCGGCACGGCCCGCCATTCAGCTGCTGGGCAAGGGCTTCGTCCAAAACCAGCCGTCCGCCATTCAGCTGAGTGAACCGAACGACCTCCCTCTGAACTCCCGGGTGACCTTTTCGCTCCGTTCCGAGCAGGCGATCGCGCGCGACGCCAGTGTGGAGGTCGCCAGTCCCGACGGTTCCCTCTCGACCCGGCTCACGCTCGCCAGCGGATCCCTGGTTCTGCAGGACGCGCACACGCTGCTGGCCGAGTTTGACCCCAAGCAGACCTTTGGCGCCTCCGCCTTCGGGCCGATCCAGCTTCGGATGTTCATGCACGACGGCATGGGCAGTGACTGGCTGCCGCTGGGAATTCTGGTGCGCCTGCCGGTGCTGACCCAGCTCCAGTGCTCCCCGGCGTCCGCGGCAAAGACCGTCGCTCCCTGCAGCCTGTCGGGATCGGGCCTGTTCCTGATCGCCGAGCTCTCTCCGGAGTCCGAGTTCGCCGATCCCACCGAGGTCCCGAATGGGTTTGTGGGGAGCACTCTGCCGGTCCCCCGACCCTCGGGCGACACACTCTACCTGAAGCTGCGCGACGATCCCACCGCAACCGACTCGCTGAAGCTCCCCCTCCCGGGCCCTGGACCAGGCGCCTCCGCCGCTGTTCCGGTTACCGCGGTCGGCCGCCTGAGTAAGTGAGCCCAGGGTTTTATGTAAGCCTGCCTGGCGCACGCTTCCGCGCGTTTCGGTTCCGCCTCGGTCGAGGGAGAAGTTTGATCAAACCCGCTTGCAGCAAGAGTTCTGCTTCTTTGTTGTCATTCCCGCAGGGAATCTGCGTTTCTTCCCAGCCGCAACGGTGGATCAGAGCTTCCTGAGAGCGGTTTACCTGCAGGTGTAGACCTGAGTCTATATGTCGGGCTTTCAGCCCTAAAAGCCCTACCGATCGCTACCTGGGGCTTGCGCCCCAGGCTGTTATACGTCGGGCTTTCAGCCCGAAAGACCGCGAGCTACACCTGCATGCAAACAGGCCTAGGAGAGAGTCTCCTCCCGCTCCGCGATCTGCACCTTGCTGTGCTTCAGGCTGTAGGTGAAGTAGATCACCAGACCGATCAGAAGCCATCCGCAGACAACGATCTTGGTCAAGGCCGGCAGCGTCCAGATCAGGTAGAGTGCCGAGACAATGCCAAGGATGGGCACCAGCGGCACCAGCGGCGTCTTGAAGGGCCGGTGCAGCGTCGGGTTGCGGCGGCGCAGGATCCAGACGCCGGCGCAGACGATCGCGAACGCCAGCAGCGTACCCATATTGACGAGCTCGCTCAGGCGATCGATCGGCAGAACCGCCGGCATAAAGGCGACAATGACGCCGACGACAATGTTGGAGATCCAGGGGGTCCGAAACTTCGGGTGAATGGCGCCGGCCCACTTCCACAGCAGGCCATCCCGGGACATGGAAAAGAAGACGCGCGACTGGCCCAGAAGCATCACCAGCATGACGGTAGCGAGGCCGAAGACAGCACCGATCTTGACCAGAATGCTGCCCCAGCGGACGCCGGTGACGTCGATGCCAACGGCAACGGGGTCGGAAACGTTGAGCGAGTGGTACGGCACCAGGCCAGTCAGCACGCCGGAGACGACGATGTAGAGGACGGTGCAGATGACGAGCGATCCGAGGATGCCGATCGGCATGTCGCGCTGCGGATTCTTGGCCTCCTGCGCGGCGGTCGAGACGGCGTCAAAACCGATGTAGGAGAAGAAGATAGAAGCGGCTCCGGCGGTGATGCCACCGATGCCGTACCGGCCCGATCCCTGTGACGGCGGAATAAACGGGGTCCAGTTGGCATGCGCCTGCGCCATGTGGTGCAGGATGTAGTTCGTACCCAGAACCAAAAAGATCCCGACCACGGCGAGCTTGACGATGACGATGCCGGTGTTGAGGTTGGCCGACTCCTCGATGCCGATCACCAGAACCGCGGTGATGATCACAATGGCGACAAAGGCGACCAGGTTGAAGACACCCGTCACGTGCGGCAGAGCGGTTGCGTTGATTCCGGGGGGAAGCGCCGCCAGCGCCTGCCAGCGATCGTGGTAGAGATACAGCACGTTGCCCGGCGTGGTCGTCAGCTGCGGCGGCAGGTGAATGTGGAAATCCTGCAGCAGGCCGACAAAGTAGCCGCTCCAGCCGGAGGCGACCGTGGCGGCTCCAAACGCGTACTCGAGCACCAGATCCCAGCCGATGATCCAGGCGACGAACTCGCCCAGAGTGGCGTAGCCGTAGGTGTAGGCCGAGCCGGCGATGGGGATGAGCGAGGCGAACTCCGCGTAGCACAGCCCGGCGAAGGCGCAGGTGATACCCGCGACGACGAAGCTCAGGGTTATGGCCGGTCCGGCATGAAGCGCGGCGGCCTGGCCGGTCAGCACAAAGATACCCGCGCCGATGATGGCCCCGATGCCCAGGGTGATGAGGTTGAGCGGCCCAAGCGCGCGCTTCAACCCGCTCTCGCCCTCGTTCTCCGCCTCTCGCAGCAGCTTTGAAAGCGGTTTGATCGCCAGCAGATTGGCCAAGCTAGGTTCTCCCGTTCCCAGCAGATTCACCTTCGGCTCCAAAGCCGGTCGGCGAGCGACGCGACCAGAGCAGATAGATCGGGATGCCCAGAAGAACGATCGCCAGACCCGGCCAGGTGTACTGAGGTTTGTAACGCAAGAGTACAACAGATATCCAGAGAGCCATGACGATATAGAGCGCGGGGAGCACGGGATAGCCGATCGCCCGGTAGGGCCGCTCGGCGTCCGGCCGGGTGCGCCGCAGCACAAACAGACCGGCGATGGTCAGGATATAGAACAGCAGAACGGCGAAGATGACGTAGTCGAGCAGCTGGCCATAGCTGCCGGAGAGGCACAGAAGGCAGGTCCAGGCCCACTGCACCCACAGCGAGACGACCGGCGCGCCCGAGCGCGGGCTGAGCCGGCCGACGGCCCGGAAGAAGAGCCCGTCGCGGCTCATGGCGTAGTAGACCCGCGCCCCTGCGAGCAGCATGCCGTTGACGCAGCCGAAGGTTGAGATCAGGATGGCGGCAGCCATCAGCCGGGCTCCGCGGTTGGAGAAGGCGTGCTCCATAACGGCGGTGGCGACGCGGTCCTCGCGGGCAAACTGAATGCCGCGCGCGGTCACGGTGGCGCCCCCGGGCGTGCCATGCAACGGCAGCACCGCCAGGTAGACGAAGTTGCACAGGATATACAGCAGCAGCACGACGCCGGTGCCGATGGCCAGCGACAGCGGCAGGTTGCGGCGTGGATGGCGGATCTCCCCGGCGGTGAAGGTGACGTTGTTCCAGGCGTCGGAGGAGAAGAGCGATCCGACCTGCACGACGGCCAGAACGGTGAGGAAGCCCACCAGACTGCTGCCGCCGCCCGCTCCGGAGGAGACGCGGTGGAGCGTGCTCCAGCCGGCACCGGCCCAGAAGTTGTG
Organism: Acidobacteriaceae bacterium; assembly: GCA_965218595.1. Taxonomy (GTDB): domain Bacteria; phylum Acidobacteriota; class Terriglobia; order Terriglobales; family Acidobacteriaceae; genus Edaphobacter. The sequence goes on from CBDCLC010000003.1 coordinate 277,340, forward strand.
CCATCCGGCACCGAAGTTGGCCGCGCGGGCAACTGGGTCGCTCACGAGCAGCCCAACCAGAACCACCGCGGCCAGTGCCAGCACCTTGGCCGAGGTGAAGATGTTCTGGATGGCGGCGCCCATGCGGACACCAAGCGTGTTCAGAAGCGTCAGCAGCGTGATGATGGCGATCGCGGCCAGGTTGGCGGTGTTTAGCCCGATCTCCATGTTGCCGAGGAGCACGGGACCGATCTTCACCGTGGGGACGTGCGCCAGGTGCAGCAACCAGTGGCTGGAGCTGACGGCGGGGAAGAAGACGCCCAGGAACTTGCCGAAGGCGACACCGACCGCCGCGATGGTCCCGGTCTGGATGACCAGAAACAGGGTCCAGCCGTAGAGAAATCCCCACAGCGGACCCAGTGCCTCGCGCAGGTACACATACTGCCCTCCCGCCCGAGGCATCATGGCGGCGAGTTCGCCATAGCTGAGCGCACCGATGATGGTCATAACGGCCGTCACCAGCCAGGCCAGGATCAGCAGCGCCGGGGAGCCGAGCGAGCGCGACATATCGGCCGAGACGATGAAGATGCCCGATCCGATCATCGATCCCATGACGATGGCGGTGGCGGAAAACAGCCCCATGCCCTGTACCAGGTGCGGCTGGGCGGCTGGCACGGCATCCATTTCGGCGTTGCTTCGGCTGTTCACGTTCCGTCCGTTCTACCGTAAAAGCTGGAGGAAGTCTCGCGCTGCCTGCTCCGGGGTCTCCCCTGGCGGCAGCAGGCCCGAGATGACGGCAACCGAGTCCGCTCCTGCGTCGATCACGCTCCGGGCGTTCTCGCGCGTGATGCCACCGATCGCGACCAGCGGCTTTCCGGTCAACGCGCGCGCGCGACGCACCCCTTCAAGACCGACGGCAGACTCGGCATCGGGCTTGGTATTCGTGGCAAAGACCGGTCCGACCGCCACGTAGTCCGCGTCTGCGTTCTCGGCGGCCCGCAGCTGATCTTCGGTATGGGTCGAGAGACCGACCCAAGCCTCCGTGCCGACGACCCGCCGCGCGTCTGCCGGCGACCGATCATCCTGGCCCACGTGCACCCCGCCGAAGCCGGCGAGCACGGCCAGATCCGCGCGATCGTTCAGGATGAGTCGACAGCCGCTGCCGGCGAGCACCTCGCGCAGCACGGCCGCATGCTCCAGCACCTGCTGCGGCGGGCTTCGCTTGTCCCGGAGCTGGACCAGGGACACGCCAGCATGCAGCAGCCCCGCCCCAAACTCCCGCAGGTCGACGTTCCGCCGCGCGAGGAACTCCGCGTCTGCGATGGCGTAGAGCCTGGGAAGGGAGATCATCCGGCCGGCTGCCGCGCCAGAAATCGCTCCATGAACTTGGTATCGAAGTTGCCGGAGCGGAACTCCTCATCGGCAAAGATGCGCTTGTGCAGCGGAATGCTGGTGTGAATGCCCTGCACAATAAACATGTCCAGAGCGCGCTGCATCTTGTTCATGGCCTCTTCGCGATCCTTGCCGTGGCAGACGAGCTTGGCGATCAGGCTGTCGTAGTAGGGGGGCACCACGCCCTCGGCGTACTGCGCAGTATCGACCCGCACCCCGTTTCCGCCGGGAACGTTGAAGGCGGTGATGCGGCCGGCGGAGGGGGTGAACTTCTCCGGGTGCTCGGCGTTGATGCGGCACTCAATCGCGTGGCCGCGGATGCGCACCGGCTCGGTGACGATGGAGCCGAGCTTCTCGCCCGCCGCGATGCGCAGTTGCGCCTTGACCAGGTCGATGCCCGTGACCATCTCGGTGACGCAGTGCTCCACCTGGATGCGGGTGTTCATCTCGATGAAGTAGATCTTGCCGTCCTCGTCCATGAGGAACTCGATGGTGCCGGCGTTCCAGTAGCCGATGTTTTCGAGCGATCGCTTGATCGTCTTTCCGAGCTCCTCACGCTGCTTGGGCGAGATCATCAGGCTAGGCGCCTCTTCGATCAGCTTCTGGTGCCGGCGCTGGATGGAGCATTCGCGCTCGCCCAGGCTCATCACGTTGCCGTGTTCGTCGGCCAGCACCTGGAACTCGATGTGGCGAGGCCGCTCGATGAACTTCTCCATGTACAGTTCGCCGTTGCCAAAGGCGTTGGCGGCCTCGTTCGAGGCCTGTTGAAATAGCCCGGGCAGCTCGTCCCTGGTGCGGCAGATGCGCATCCCGCGGCCGCCACCGCCAGCGACCGCCTTCAGGATCACCGGGTAGCCGACGCTCTGGGCCCACTCGAGCGCCTCGCCTTCATTGGCGATCACGCCATCCGATCCGGGCAGGATCGGCACCTTGGCCTTCTTCATGGTCTGCCGCGCGGTCGATTTTTCGCCCATCAGGCGCGTGACCTCGGGCGGCGGACCGATGAACTTGATGTTGGAGGCGCGGCAGACCTCGGCAAAGTTTGCATTCTCGCTCAGAAGACCGTAGCCAGGGTGGATCGCGTCGACGTCGGCGATCTCGGCCGCCGAGATGACGGCGGGGACGCTCAGGTAGCTTTCGGCCGAGCGCGGCGGACCGATGCAGATGGCCTCGTCGGCAAAGCGCACGTGAAGCGAGTTGCGGTCGGCCTCGCTGTAGACCGCCACCGTGCGAATGCCCATCTCCTTGCAGGCGCTGATGACGCGCAGCGCGATCTCGCCTCGGTTGGCGATCAGTACCTTGCGAAACATAGACTCCAATCTTTCCGCGGCTCCCTAGCGCGGCCGGATGGCGAAGAGGGGTTGCCCATACTCGACCGGCTGCCCCGTGACCGCGATGCGCTGGACGATCTCGCCGGCGATATCCGCCTCGATCTCGTTCATCAGCTTCATGGCTTCGACGATGCAGAGCACCTGGCCGGCCTCGACGGTATCGCCTAGCTTCACGAAGGGGTCCGCGCCGGGCGAGGCTGACTCGTAGAACGTCCCAACGATGGGCGACTTGACCTCGTGGAGGACCTCGGCAGGCGTGGGCGGCACGGGCGGCAGCCCAGCCGAGGCAGAGACCTCGCCCAGGGCCGCAGGGGCGGCCGCGGCCGCCTGCGTTGCCAGCAGCCGGGCGATCTCCTCCGGGGCCACCTGGGCACCGGCTGCGGGATCGGCCCCAAACTTGATGCGGACCTTGAGGTCCCCGAGCTCCATATCGAATTCATTGACAGAGTTGGTCTTCAGAAACTCGACCAGCTCGCGCAGCTCCTGCAGTTGCTCTCGATCCATACTCTTCCCTGCCGCCTCTTCCCTTTCGCGCCCGCTGCGACGATGTGCGCTACAGCTCCACCATGGCCTTGGGTGCCCGTGTCAGCACCGTGTGGCCCGTCTCCGTCACCAGCACCATATCTTCAATGCGCACGCCAAACCTGCCCGGCAGGTACACACCCGGCTCTACCGTGATGACCATGCCGGCCTCGATCGGCTGCTTGCCGTTCGCGGCCAGTCGTGGGCCTTCGTGAATCTCTATTCCGACACCGTGGCCGGTCGAGTGCGTGAAGTACCGGGCGAGCCCGGCGCGCCGGAGCACGGAGCGAGCCGCCTCGTCGATCTCCCCTGCGACGGCTCCGGGACCAACGGCCTCGATCGCCGACATCTGGGCTTCCAGAACCGAATGATACACGTCGCGCTCCTCGCTCTGGGCACGGCCCAGGTGCAGGGTGCGGGTCATATCGGAGCAGTAGCCGTCGAGCACAACACCGAAGTCCAGCGTGACGAAGCCGCGGCGGGGCAGCTTCGCCAGGGTGGCGCGGCCGTGCGGCAGCGCACTGCGTTCGCCGCTGGCGACGATCGTCTCAAAGCTCATGCCCTCCGCGCCCGCCCGCCGGGCAGCCGTCTCGAGTACCAGCGCCAGGTCGACCTCAGACGATCCCCGTTCTGCATGCCGGAGCGAGACCGCAAACAGCCGGTCGCCCAGGGCGGCGGCCCGGGCGAGCACCTCGATCTCGTCGCTGTCCTTGATCTCGCGGATGCGGGAGAGCATCCCGGACGCCGGCAAAAGCCAGCCGCGACGCCTCCGAGCAGGCAGCGCCTTCCGCAGCATCTCCGCCTGAGCCACGCTGGTGTGCTCGGGGTCGAAGCAGCAGCGCTCGGCGCCGGATGTTTCCATCCAGCGGCAGGCCGCAGCCGAAGGCGATCCCTCGACGATCGACACCCGCGTTCCGCCCACCTCCTGCTTTGCCTGCGTGCGGTAGCGGCCATCGGTAAACAGCGCCCATCGGCCGCCCGCAAAGGCCAGCGCGCCTGCCGATCCGGTGAATCCGGAAAGGTAGCGGAGGTCAGCACCATGGCTGACCAGGCAGGCGTCGCCGCCCCGGGCCTCTACCGCGGCGGCTACGGATCGTCTTCGGCAGCGGAAGTTCATCTCTCTGATTCTACTTGGCCGGGCTTGGCCGCTTCCCCTCGAAACCGTAGAATGGTTGGATGGCCAAAGACCGGGGCAAGCCGACCGCGAATCTCACCCGCCGCGGATTCCTGATCGGCGCCGGCGCAGTCGCGGCGGGCATGGCCATCTACTCCGGTGAGTTTGCGCGGCACGAGATCAGCGTGATCGAGCGCGATATGGCCATCCGCCGCCTGCCGGCCGCCTTCCATGGATTTCGCGTCGTGCAGATCAGCGACATCCATATGGATGAGTTCACCGAGCCTTATTTTCTGGAAGAGATTGTCGGCCGGGTCAACCGCATGGCGCCGGACCTGGTGCTGCTCACCGGGGACTTCATCACCCGCGGCTCGCTGACTTTTCTGGCCTCGCATCACGCGGCCTACCGCTGCGCCGAGATCCTCAGCCGGCTCAAGTGCGACCGGCGGATCGCCGTCCTTGGCAACCACGATGTCAGCGTCAGCGCTCCGCTGGTGATCGGTGCGCTGGCCACGGCAAAGATTCCGGTGCTGCAGAACCTCCACATCCCGATCGAAAAGGGCTCCGAGCGCTTCTGGCTGTGTGGCGTCGAGGACCCCGCGACCAGCCACCCGGATCTCACGCGCGCCGTCCCCGCCAGGCCCGATGGACCCGTGATCCTGATGGCCCACGAGCCGGACTACGCGGATGCCGTGGTCGTCCACCCAAGGGGACCGCTGATTGACCTCATGCTCTCCGGTCACACCCACGGCGGGCAGATCCGGCTGCCGGTGGTCGGGGCCATGGTGTTGCCGCCCATGGGACAGAAGTACGTGGAAGGCCTCTTCCGATTCAACAGGATGCAGCTCTATGTCAACCGAGGGATCGGGGCCGTTGGCCTACCCTTTCGGCTGAACTGCCCGCCCGAGATTACCCTGTTTCACCTGCGAGCCCATGCCGGAGAGGCAAACGCCGCCTAACGTGCGCGACTGGCCGGCTTCTTCTGCCGCGGCATCACCGTCACGATGGCCGAGCGGCTTACACCGGACTTCTCGTCCATCCAGCCGTCCAGCAGCGACTTCTTGAAGCGCCACCGGTTGCCCAGCTTGAACGCGGGGATGAAGCCCTCCGACGCATATCGGTAGAGCGTGTCGCCGCTGATGCCGAGATACTCCGACGCCTGCCGGATATCCATCACCTCGCGCACCGTTGATGCTGCCGCTTGACTCAAACGTAGTCTCCCCGTGCTCCGTGTGCGACTGCAAACCCCGGCAGCCCCTTTGTACCGGGTTTCCGTCAGGCTGACAAGCAGATTCCACAGCCGCCGGGAGCGCGGCCGCTGCCTCGCCAGGGTCCAAGTCAGCCGCGCCCCTTCATCCACCATGGCTGCAGCTTTGCTACCCCGGGCAGGCACGGGGTTGGCTCTCCGGGTACCGGCGTCCACAGGTCGATGCCCAAGGCCCGGCTCAACTCGACGAGCCGTCTGATCGGCTGGTCCCAGGCGTGCAGCGCGAGGTTGAACAGACCCCAGTGAATGGGCATCAGAAGCGCCGGCCGCCCATTGCGTTCGAGCATCTGCTGCATGGCCCTGATGGCACAGTCAGGGCCGAGATGCACATCCGGCCAGAGCCGGTCGTAGGCACCGATCTCCAGCAGGATCAGGTCGAAGCCGCCCGCGGCCGCGGCAATGGGGCCGAAGCCCTCCCACGGACCCGAGTCGCCGCTGAAGAAGACCGAAGAGCTCGGGCCTCGGAAGGAGAAGCTGGACCAGAGCGTCTGGAAGCTGTCGCGGGGGCTGCGGCCGGAGAAGTGACGTGCAGGCCACGCCCGGATCTCGAGCCATCGGTCCGCGCCCGGCTCGTCCTCCGCCAGGCCACTCGGGGCAAGCCGAACGCCGTCTGTCCAGTCGAGCTCCGTCACACGCTCCGGTGTGACTCCGAAGCGGCGGAGATCCGCACCCACGCCGAGGCTGGTGATCCAGCGGGCTCCCTCGGCCTCCGGCAGACGGGCAAGCTGCCTGTGGGTGCGCGCGCCCAGGTGGTCATAGTGGTTGTGCGAGACGAGAACCACGTCGATCGGCAGCAGCTGATCGAGCCGCAGTGGTGGAGCAAAGAATCGCCGCGGACCGAAGTGCCGAAAGGGTGCCGCACGCTCTTCCCACACGGGATCGAGGAGCACCCGCATGCCATCGATCTCGAGCAGCAGCGTCGAATGCCCCATCCAGGTCACGCGCATGCCCTTTCCCGCGGTGGCGAGCTCCGCCGCATCGGTGCGGAAGGGACCCAGGGTGTGGCGCGGAACCCGCTCCTCACCCATGGCAAAGTACCGCGGCAGCATGCGGAGGATCAGGCCGAGACCTCCCAGCCGGACGGGTATCGGATTGTCAAATCTCCGGCCCGTGCGAGTGGAGGGATGCAGAAGCTCCGGCGCGCCGCCATCTTCGCGGGGGAGTCTTTCAAGAGAGTTGCGAAAGTTCATCTCCTTTTCCATTCAGCCGTGCGCCGTCGCCTCGTCGCGGTAGAACGCATCGATCTCGTCCTTGTACTTCGAGGCGATCACCCGCCGCTTCAGCTTCATGCTCGGTGTCAGCTCCCCGTCCTCGACCGTCCACTCGTCGCCGACGATGTGCATGCGCTTGATGGTCTCGTGGTGCGCCAGACCCCGGTTGACCTCGTCGACGATGCCCTGGTAGAGCTTCTTGACGCGATCGTGGGTCACCAGCCGCTCGCGATCTTCCGCCGCGACGCCGTTGCCCCGCGCCCAGCTCTCGAGCGCGTCGAAGTTTGGCGACAGCAGCACGGAGGCGAACTTGTGCGTGTCCCCCACAAGCGCTGCCTGGGCGACCAGGCTGTTCGCCTTGAGCCGGTTCTCGATCGGCTGCGGCGCAATGAGCTTGCCGCCGCTGGTCTTGAGCAGCTCCTTCTTCCGGTCCGTAATGGCCAGGTTTCCCTCGGGATCGAGCTCCCCGATGTCGCCGGTCCGGAACCAGCCATCGCCGGTAAAGGCCGCCTCCGTCTCCCTGTCGTTTCGCCAGTAGCCGCGAAAGACCGAAGGGCCCCGCACCTCCAGCTCGCCATCCGGCGCGAAGCGGTGCTCGACGTTGGGAAGCGGCCTGCCGACCGTTCCCATGCGGTAGGTATCCGGGTAGTTGAGCGCGATCACCGGAGAGGTCTCGGTCAGGCCGTAGCCCTCAAAGATGCGGATGCCCGCCGACAGGAACCAGCCGGCGGTATCCTTGCCGAGCGGCGCGCCACCGGCAAGAAAGGTGTGGACCCGTCCGCCAAACGCCTGCCGTATCTTGCGAAAGACCAGCCGGTCGGCCAGCCGCCAGGAGATCGCCCGCGGGATGCGGCCGGCGGCGATCTCCGCCTGCTGCCGCCTTCCCGTGCCGAGCGCCCAGCGCAGCACAAGGGACCGGAGTTTCGAGGCAGCCGCCTTGCCCTCAACCGCCTGCCGGATCTTCTCGTAGACCCGCGGAACCGCGACAAAGACCGTCGGCCGGACCGCCTGCATCGCCTCTGGCAGCTGGTCAAAGTGCGGGCAATAGGCGAGCGTCGTCCCATGGCACATCAGGGCGTAGTCCAGATGTCGCGCCGTCACGTGCGACAGCGGCAGAAACGAGATGCAAAGGTCGCGGTCGCAGAACTCAAGCTCTCCGGTCGAATAGTTGATATTGCTGGCCAGGTTGCCGTGCGACAGCATCACGCCCTTCGGCTGACCCGTTGTCCCGGAGGTGTAGATGATGGTGGCGAGATCGTCCGGTTCAACCTGCCCTGCCCGCTCCCAGAAGGCAGATGGATCGGGATCGAGCTTTGTCTGCGCACCGGCGATCAGACTCCCGAAGCTCTCGCCGCCTGCGGCCGGGTCCTCGTCCATGACGACGATGTGCTGCAGCTCCGGAAGATCGGGCAGGCCGGCAACCTTGTCGAACTGCTCTCGCGTGGAGACCACCGCTACCCGGGCGCCGGAGTCGCGGAGCATGTACGCAATCTGCTCCGCGGGCAGCGTGGCGTAGAGCGGAACATCGACGGCGCCGATGGCAATGGTGGCGAAGTCGGTCACGGCCCACTCCCAACGGTTCTCCGACAGCAGCGCCACGCGGTCACCCTTCCGGAGACCCCAGCCCTCGAGGACCGCGGCAAAGGCCCTGACCCGTTCGAGCAGTTCGTCCGAGGAGATGGGCTGCCAGGCTCCCCCGCCGTCCTTCCAGAGAAGGGCGGTCGCCCCGCCACGCCCTGCCGCCCTCCGCAGGACGTCGTTCAACGTGTCCAGACTGAATACTTTTCTCACCCGCACCCACTTCCGGTCGCCGCAGCGCTGACTGCGCCCCGGCACTCCGACGGCCTTCGCCGCCCCGAGATAGGATGCAATGAAGCGACTCCGGTGGCAACGGCGCGCACGCTCGCGATCAGGCCTGCGGCCTCGGCGTCAGCAGAACAAAGCGGCCTGCCTCGTCGTTCCATCTGGCCAGAAGAGCGCCAGCGAGGCTGCTGCAGGTCTCCCGGTGGTGCTGCTCCAGCAGACGCCGGAGCTCGTTCTGAGCCTCTGTGGGAGCGTCGGCATAGCCGCTGCCGGTGAGGAAGTCGGTGTGGAAGCGCGACTGCTGCAGGAAGGAGCCATCGCCGTCGCGCACCCAGGCCGTTCCCCCCGTCATACCGGCGCCGAAGTTGACTCCGACCGAGCCGAGCACGACCACGGTGCCGCCGGTCATGTACTCGCAGCCGTGATCGCCGATGCCCTCAACGACGGCCGTCGCTCCCGAGTTGCGCACGGCAAAGCGCTCGCCTGCCCGGCCTGCCGCCAGCAGCGTTCCCGCGGTCGCTCCGTAGAGCGCCACGTTGCCTAAAATGACGTGCTGATCGCTCTGCCGCGCCGCCAGGCCGAGCGGACGAATGACGAGGTGGCCGCCCGACAGCCCCTTGCCGACGAAGTCGTTGGCCAGGCCATCGAGCACCAGGCGCATCCCGGCGACTGTGAATGCGCCGAAGGACTGCCCGGCGACGCCCCGAAGCTTCAGGGTCACGTCTACAGGTAGACCCTCATTCTGGGCTCGGAGGAGGGCGATCTCCCCGGCCAGACGCGCTCCCAGGGCACGGTCCCGGTTGGCGACCGATGCCTCGACCTGGTAGGGATCTCCGCTCCGGATCGCACGCAGCGCGGGCTCGACCCAAGCCTCATCGATTGGGGGCGCGGGAAGTGGCTGGTTGTTGCGTCCGCCGCCCCAGCGCCGTGCGCCGGGGCTGACCCGCGCGAGCATCGGCCGGAGGTCCAGCTGACCGTCGGACCGCACCTGCTCGAGCAGGTCCGTGCGTCCGGTCGCCTCGGCGAGCGACGGGAGGCCGTAGCGCGCCAGCAGCTGCTGCAGATCGGAGGAGAGCTCCTCAAACAGGCGAACGATGTGCTCCGGCTTGCCGCGAAACTTCGCCCGCAGCTCAGGCTTCTGCGTGGCAATGCCCGTGGGACAGGTGTTGAGGTGGCACTGCCGGGCCATGTCGCAGCCGATGGCCACAAGCACCGCCGTCCCGAAGGCGAACTCATCCGCGCCGAGAAGAGCGGCGATCAGGACATCGCGCGCGGTGCTCAGACCGCCATCGGTGCGCAGCCTGACGCGATCGCGCATGCCGTTGGCCATTAATACCTGCTGCGCCTCGGCAAGCCCAAGCTCCCACGGGCTTCCGACGTACTTGATGCTTGAGAGCGCCGCGGCTCCCGTGCCACCGGTGTTGCCGGCGATCACGATGAAGTCCGCGTAGGCCTTTGCCACCCCGGCGGCGACCGTGCCCACGCCACAGCTGGCGACCAGCTTGACCCCGACCGCCGCGCCCGGGTTGACGCGCTTCAGATCGTAGATCAGCTGCGCGAGATCCTCGATCGAGTAGATGTCATGGTGCGGCGGTGGTGAGATGAGCGAGACCCCCGGCTGAGCGTGGCGCAGACGCGCGATCAGCCCACTCACCTTGAAGCCCGGCAGCTGCCCGCCCTCGCCGGGCTTGGCGCCCTGGGCCACCTTGATCTCGATCTCTTCGGCATGCGCCAGGTACTCTGCCGTCACACCAAAGCGGCCAGAGGCGATCTGCTTTATCTTGTTGTTGTAGTCGAGCTCGGCGCCGGCACTGCGCGGCTCCGGCACCGCTGCGGGGGGAGCCTCGGCGAGCGCGACCGCCGACCCATCGGCCTGCCTGGGCAGAGCGCCGGGAGCCACGGTGGCGACCGCCTGCGGAAGCGCACGGTAGACGGCGCTATCCTCGCCGCCCTCGCCCGTGTTGGAGCGCGTGCCAAGCAGGTTCATGGCCGCGGTGATGGTCTGGTGCGCCTCCGGGCTGAGCGAGCCGAGCGACATGGCGCTCGCCACAAAGTGGCGGCACAGGCTGGCGGGCGGCTCCACCTGCGCGAGAGACAGCTCCGGACCTGCCGGGCGGATCTCGAGCAGGTCGCGCAGCATGGAAGGCTCGCGCTCCAGCACATCGTGGCTGTAGGTCGCGAAGGCGCCACGGCTATCTCCCGGCGAGGCCATGCCGCGGGCGCTGCCAACCACCGTCTGCAGCGCCTTGACCGACGGGGGCTGCCACAGGTGCAGCTCGGCATTTTCTGTCTTGCGGAATCGCACCCAGCCATAGTCCGGCAGCTCGGCCGAGGGCAGATCAGCTGGCGCAGCCTGGCTCGCCATCGCGCGCAGCCCCCGTTCCATCTCCGCAAAGCCAATGCCCGACAGAGGCGCGGGAGTTCCCGGAAAGCAGCGGTCGATGACGCTGGCGTGGAGGCCGAGACTGTCAAACAGATGAGCTCCGCGGTAGCTGTCCACCACCGAAATGCCCATCTTGGACATGATCTTCGCGATTCCAGCCCCGAACGACTTCAGCATCCGGCTCTCGGCCGCGCCGGGGTCCTCACCCGGCCTCCGGAAGCTGCGAGCGGTCTCGAGCGCAAGCCACGGGCAGACCACACCGGCGCCGTAGCCGATCAGCACCGCGGCGTGGTGGGTGTCGCGGCAGTCGCCAGCCTCGACGGCAAGTCCGGTCCGGGTGCGCAGACCAGCCTCGACCAGCGCCTGGTGGACCGCGCCCGTGGCCATCGCCATGGGGATCGGCAGGTTCTGCCCGTCGGCGCTCCGATCCGACAGAAGAAGGATGGCGGTGCCGCTCCTGGCCGCATCGCAGGCCCGGAGACAGAGCGCCTCCAGACCTTCGAGCAGGGTTGCGCCGACGGCAAAGGTAGCGGCCAGTTCGGTGACCGGGAGCTCTTGGGAGTGCGGATGCGCCCCTTGGCGCAGCGCCTCCACCTGCCCCAAGGACAGCAGGGGCGAGGCCAGCGAGAGGCCCGGGAGCGGAGCTTTCTTGTCCAGGAGGTGCGACCACGGACCGAGCCGGGTGTGCAGTGAAAGCACGCAGGACTCCCGCAGGGGATCGATAGCCGGATTGGTGACCTGCGCAAACCGCTGGCGAAAGTAGCCGTACAGCGGGCGCGGGGCGCGCGCAAAGAAGGCGAGCGCGGTGTCGTCGCCCATGGACCAGACGGCATCCTTTCCGTCCAGGGCCATCGGCTGCAGAATCATCTTGACGTCTTCTCGCGTGTAGCCGAAGCGCCTCTGCGCGGCTTCGAGCTGCGGCGGATCGAGGTAGGGCACAGTCGCGGACGGCTCGATCGTGACCTCCTCGAGCAGCTGCGCATAGGCCGTGTCGGCATCGAAGATCCGCCACAACTCGCGGTCCTCATAGATGCGCTTCTCTTCAAGGTCGACCAACAGCATCTGTCCCGGCCCCAGGCGTCCGCTGTGAACGACGGTCTCGGGATCGAGATCGACCAGGCCGACCTCCGATCCCGCCACCACCAGGCCATCGTGCGTGATGGCGAATCGGCAGGGCCTGAGACCGTTGCGGTCGAGCGCCGCGCCCACGTACCGGCCATCGCTGAACGAGAGCGCCGCCGGTCCGTCCCAGGGCTCGGCGGAGTCCATGTGGTAGCGGAGAAAGGGGGAGTTGCGCCCCATGGCCGCCGGCGGCAGCAGCATGCGAAGAGCCTCACCGAGCGATCGGCCGTTCTGCGCGATCAGCTCCACCGCCTCGTCCAGGCTGGCCGAATCGGTGCCGCCCTCGGTCAGGATCGGCTTGCACTCGTCCGGCAGCGAGCTTTCGCGAGCCTTCATGCGCGCGCGATTGCCCCAGATGGTATTGATCTCGCCGTTGTGCGCCAGCAGCCGGCCGGGCTGAGCGCGATGCCAGGCAGGCAGCGTGTTGGTGGCGTAGCGCTGGTGAAAGATCGCAAACGGCGTCTCAAAGGCCGGGTCCGCCAGGTCGGGAAAAAACTCGGGCAGAAGCGCTCCCGTACACATCGCCTTGTACACGACGGTCCGGCAGGAGAGCGAGCACAGGTAGGCCGCCTCGCCCGTGGCGGCAAGCCCGCGCTCGAAGCTCTTGCGCGCGAGATAAAGCCGCCGGTCGCGGTTGGCCGGCGTGTCTCCACGCGTGTCGGTCAGCAGGATGTGGTGGATCTCCGGCATGGTTTCGAGCGCAATCTCGCCCAGAAACCCGGTCTGCGTGGGGGGCCGCCGCCAGCCCGCCACCCGCATGCCCTGCTGCCTCACTGCCGCTTCCAGCAGGCGCGCCGCGGCGCCCTCGGAACCCTTGGTTGAGAAGAGCACACCGACCCCCAGCATCTCGTCCGGGCGGAGGTCGAGCTTTGCCTCCCTCAGATAGAGGGCCCGTGGGATCGCCGTCATCACGCCGACGCCGTCGCTGCTCTTTCCGTCGGCTGCTGTGGCTCCGCGATGCGCGAGCCGTGCCAGTGCGGTCAGGGCTCGTGGAAGGATGGTCGCGTCCAGGGATCCCCGGGCGATCGACGCCACAAATCCAACGCCGCAGGAGTCGTGGTCGAACCGCGGGTCGACGAGAGACGAGGCGTCCTCCGGCCGCCGGGCCGGTTGGGAGCAAAGCACAGAAACGTGATCCATAGCTCACTATACTTCGTCAAGTTCTTTCGCGACAGGCGGGCAGCGTGGGCTTGCCTTCGGGACGCGTTTCATGTATATTTATTCAGTGCTGAAGTATAAATATGCAAGCCGGTAGCACATCAGCGGAAGGAAGGAGGAGCCTTGAAGCAGCAGCGTCACAATGCCATCCGGGAGCTCCTCAGCCGATCTCCGGTGACGAGCCAGGATGACCTGCGTCTGCGGCTGGCTGGCTCCGGCTTCCATGTCACCCAGGCGACGCTTTCGCGCGACATCCATGAGCTGCGCCTGTCAAAGGGCCCGAACGGGTACACGCTGCCCGCGTCGCCCGAGGAGGAAGAGGAGGACCTGCCAGGCATCCGCGAGATGCTGCGCTCCTTCGGCATGGAGGTACGGCAGGCGCTGAACCTGCTGGTGCTGGTGACGACCACTGGGAGCGCCCAGCCGGTCGCGGCCGGTGTGGACTACGAGGACTGGCCGGAGGTCGTCGGCACTATCGCTGGCGATGACACGGTGCTGATTATCTGCCCGGACGAGCCGCGGGCCTCGGCCCTGAAGGTTCGCCTGGAGGAGCTGATCGATTGAACAGCATGACAGAGACGAGGACAGCTACGTTGGAGCAGCCGATCGCCGCGCCCACAGCGCCGGCGCGGGTGGCGGTCGCAGGGGTCAGCGGATATGCCGGCGGTGAGCTGGCGCGCCTTCTGCTCCATCATCCTCGTCTCGGGGGATCGGACATGCTGTTCCTTGGCCGGGCTGAGACCGGTCCCGGATCGCAGACGGTGCTGCTCTCCGATCTGCACCCCGCGCTCGCACCTGCGACGGGCGAGCCCGAGACCGAGGTCCTACCGTTCCAATGGGAGCTGCTGCAATCGCATGGCTCTGAGGTGCTGATTCTGGCGTTGCCGCACGAGCAGTCGCGGGCGATGGTGCCGGAGGCGCTGCGCCGGGGGCTGCGCGTGATCGATCTCAGTGGGGCCTGGCGGCTGCGCGACGACGCGAACCGCGCAGTGTATCAGCTGACCGATGCTGACGCCGGAGCCGCGCGCGAGATCCAGGCGGAGGCGGTCTATGGCTGCCCCGAGCTCCACCGGGAGGCGATCCTCGAGGCGCGGATCGTCGCAAACCCGGGCTGCTATGCGACCTCCATCGTGCTTGCGCTGGCACCGCTGGTGCGCGCCGGCATCGTCGATCTCGACCATGGGATCATCTGCGACTCCAAATCAGGGGTGAGCGGCGCGGGCAAGGCAGCGACAGCCAGGACCCACTTCATGTACGCGGCCGACAACCTCTCCGCGTACAGCGTCTTTGGGCACCGGCACACCGGCGAGCTGCTGGAGCAGCTGCACCTGACCGCCGAACAGATTCAGTTCACACCGCACCTGCTGCCGATTCCGCGCGGCATCCTGTCCACGATCTACCTGCGCCTGCGCACGCCGGCGACTGGGGACGAGATCAGCCGGCTGCTGCGGGAGTTCTTCACCGGCTGCCCGATGGTGCGGTTGCGCCGGCCGGGCGATCTGCCGCAGATCCAGGATGTGGTCCGGACAAGCTTCTGCGATCTTGGCTTTGCTCTCGCTCCGGACGGGCGACGTCTTGTTGTTGTCTCGTGTCTGGACAACCTGCTGAAGGGAGCCGCCGGCCAGGCGGTCCAGAACCTGAACCTGATGTGCGGCTACCGCGAAGATGAGGGACTGCGATGAAGTTTGTGGTGAAGCTGGGCGGAACGGCTCTGGAAGACGATCGGCTTCTGCATCTCTGTGGCCGGGCGATCGCTGATCTGGCGGCGGACGGCCACAAGGTCGCCGTCGTCCACGGCGGGGGGGTCCAGCTGACCCGCACGCTGGCGCGCATGGGCAAGCAGAGCGAGTTCATCTCCGGGCTCCGCGTCACCGATGCCGAGACCCGCGACGCGGCGCTGATGGTGCTCGCCGGCCGCGTCAACAAGTCGCTCGTCGCCGCGGTCGGTTCGCATGGACAGGCCGCGATCGGGCTTTCGGGCGGCGACGGCCACGTCTTCCGGGCACGCAAGAAGAAAACGGTCCCGGACCTCGGATTTGTGGGCGAGATCGCCGCCACCGACCCGCGCTGGCTCAACGCCATCTGGACCATGAACGCCGTTCCGGTGATCTCGTCGATGGCGCTCGGCTTCGACGGCGAGTACTACAACATCAACGCCGACGAGATGGCGGCCGCCTGCGCGGTCTGCACCCACGCCGACGCGCTCGTCTTTCTGACGGACGTTCCCGGCGTGAAAGGCGCGGATGGTGCCGTGCTGCGCTGGCTGACGCTGCGTCAGATTCCCGAACTTGAAAAGCAGCGTGTCGTCTTTGGCGGCATGCTGCCCAAACTGAACGCCTGCAGAACCGCGCTCGAGGGCGGTGTGCAGCGCGTGCGCATCCTTCCCGCGGAGGCGGCGGCGATGCTGCCCGATCTCTGCTCCACCCGTGTTAACGACGGAACCGAGGTGATGGTCGCGTGAATCTAGCTTCAGTCCAGGCAGCGGAGAAGAAGCTGCTGTTGCAAACCTACCAGCGCACCCCCCGCCTGTTTGTCAGCGGCGAAGGTGTGACTCTGCGCGACTCCGATGGCGAGGAGTACCTCGATCTGCTGAGCGGCATTGGTGTCTGCGCTCTGGGCTACGGCGACCCCGATGTGACGCGGGCGATCCGGGAGCAGAGCGAGCGCCTGATCCACACCTCCAACCTCTTCTTTCACGAGGGCACCGCAGATCTGGCGATGCGGCTGACGGAACGCAGCGGGCTCGATCGCGTCTTCTTCTGCAACAGCGGCACCGAGGCGTGGGAGGCCGCGCTGAAGCTGGCACGCGCCCATGCCGAGCGGCTTCGCGGACATGGCCGGTCGATTGGCACCCGGTTTCTCGCGCTCGAGCACAGCTTTCACGGTCGCTCCATGGGCTCGGTGGCAACCACCTACAAGCAGCGGTACCGCGAGCCCTTCGGACCGGTGATGCCGGGGGTGGAGTTTGTGCGTTTCAACGACGTCGCGGACCTCCGGGAACACTTCTCCGACGAGGTCTGCGCCATCTGCATCGAACCGGTGCAGGGCGAGGGCGGCATCCATCCGGTCTCCCCGGAGTTCTTCCACGCTGCCCGGGAGCTCTGCGACCGGACCGGCGCGCTTCTTCTCGCCGACGAGATCCAGTGCGGCTTCGGGCGTACCGGCAGGTGGTTCGCCTACCAGCACTACGGCATCCTGCCCGACGTCACAACGATTGCGAAGCCCATGGCCAACGGACTTCCGATGGGCGCGATGCTCGCGACCGATCGTGCCGCCGAGGCATTCACGCCGGGCATGCATGGCACCACCTTCGGCGGCAATCCGCTGGTCTGCGCGGTCGCGATCGCCGTCATCGACGCGATCGAGCGCCGCGACCTGCTGACGCACGTGGGGGAGGTGGGCGGGTACTTCAAGCAGCAGATGGAGAGCCTTCGCGATCGCTTCGACGAGATCACCGACGTCCGCGGCATGGGTCTGATGCTGGGGATGGAGCTCCGTTCGACCGATCTCGCCGAGCGGGTCGCAGCCGGCATGCTCGACCGGCAGATTCTTCTGAATCGCACCAGCGACACCGTGCTGCGATTTCTTCCTCCCTACGTCATCGGTCGCGTCCACGTCGACCAGGCCATTGCCGCGCTCGAGGACACCCTGCGCGAAGCGACTGCCGGAGCGCTTGCCGCGGCCGGCGGCAGATCAGGAGCCGAGTTCCATGAGTAGCAAGACTGTCACGTTGCATCCCCGTCCCGGCATCGGGCAGCCCCGCACCCAGATGGACGCCGGCAACTTCACCTCCGCCTGCGACCGGCTACGCGGATCGGATCTCTGCTCGATCGCCGACCTTACCCCGAATGAGCTGCACGCCATCCTGGAGCTCGCACACCACGTGAAGCGCGACCCGGGGCAGTTCCGTCATGCACTCGACGCGAAGCAGATGGTGCTGTTCTTTGAAAAGGCCTCGCTGCGCACGCGCCTGACGTTTGAGGCGGCCATCAACACACTGGGCGGGAACGCTGTGTTTGTCGATCAGACGCAGTCACCGCTGGGCGAGCGTGAGTCGATTCCCGACATGGCGCGCAACCTGGAACGATGGATGAACGTGATTGTGCTGCGCACCTACTCGCACGAGACCATCACCGAGATGGCCGCCAATGCGGCGATTCCGGTGGTCAACGCACTCTCGGACTTCGAGCACCCGTGCCAGGCGCTGGCCGACTTTTTTACGCTGGAAGAGCGGCTCGGATCGCTTGCCGGAAGGCAGTTTGCCTATGTCGGCGACGGCAACAACGTCTGTCACTCGCTGATCCTCGCGGCCGCGGCGCTCGGCGTCGACTGCCGCGTCGCGACTCCGAAGGGCTACGCTCCGGAGCTCGAGATCATTCACCAGGCGATCGCGATCACGGAAGAGACCGGCGGCAGCATCACCCTAATGCATGATCCCGCCAAGGCCGTCAGCGGAGCCGATGCCGTCTACACCGACGTGTGCACCAGCATGGGCGCCGAGCATGAGGCGACGAAGCGGGCGCCCATCTTTCAGCCCTACCAGGTGAACTCCGCGCTGATGCTGCAGGCGCAGCCGGACGCCGCCTTTATGCATTGCCTGCCCGCGCACCGCAACGCCGAGGTGACGGACGAGGTGCTGGATGGCCCACAGTCTGTCGTCTTTGAGCAGGCAGAGAACCGGCTTCACGTGCAGAAGGCCGTGCTCCTCATGCTGCTCGGCGGCGCACAACGCCCGGCTGCCTCCATGCCGGCCTGAGGCGGTTCCAACAGCGGTTCGCTCCTGCGGCTGATCGCGCATGGGCGTAGATCACCAACGCATCCCAGCAACACCCCTGAGGTCCGGTCACGATGCCTGTCATTCTGGAAAACTTGCCCGTTGGGCAGAAGGTGGGGATCGCCTTCTCCGGCGGTCTCGACACCTCTGCCGCGCTGCACTGGATGAGGCAGAAGGGCGCCATTCCGTACGCCTACACCGCCAATCTCGGTCAGCCTGACGAGACCGACTATGACGCCATCCCGCGCAAGGCTCTCGAGTACGGCGCCGAGATGGCGCGTCTGATCGATTGCCGCCAGCAACTTGTGCGCGAGGGCATCGCCGCGCTGCAGTCCGGGGCGTTTCACATCTCGACCGCCGGCGTCACCTACTTCAACACTACGCCGCTCGGCCGCGCTGTCACCGGCACCATGCTGGTCACGGCGATGAGGGAGGACGACGTCAACATCTGGGGTGACGGCTCCACCTTCAAAGGCAACGACATCGAGCGCTTCTACCGCTACGGCCTGCTCGTCAACCCTGACCTCAAGGTCTATAAACCCTGGCTCGACCAGGCCTTTCTCGACGAGCTTGGCGGTCGGGCCGAGATGTCGGAGTTTCTCGAGCGCTCCGGCTTTGTCTACAAGATGTCGCAGGAGAAGGCCTACTCGACCGACTCCAACCTCCTGGGCGCCACTCACGAGGCAAAGGACCTCGAGCACCTCTCCACCTCCGTCAAGATTGTGGAGCCAATCATGGGAACGGCATTCTGGCGTGACGACGTCACCATCAAACCGGAAGAGGTCAGCGTCCGCTTCCAGGAGGGCGTCCCTACCTCCCTCAACGGCCGCGGCTTCGACGACCTGGTCGCCCTCATGCTCGAGGCCAACATCATCGGCGGCCGCCACGGCCTTGGCATGAGCGATCAGATCGAGAACCGCATCATCGAGGCCAAGTCGCGCGGCATCTATGAGGCCCCGGGGCTTGCGCTGCTGTTTATCGCCTACGAGCGATTGCTGACGGGCATCCACAACGAGGACACGATCGAGCAGTACCGCGACAACGGCCGCAGGCTGGGCCGGCTGCTGTACCAGGGCCGCTGGTTCGACCCCCAGGCCATCATGCTTCGCGAGGCCGCCCAGCGCTGGGTCGCAAAGCCGGTCACCGGCGAGGTCACCCTCGAGCTCCGCCGCGGCAACGACTACTCCATCCTGAACACCGACTCGCCCAACCTGACCTTCGCCCCCGAACGCCTTTCGATGGAGAAGACGGAGTCCACCTTCTCGCCGCGCGACCGCATCGGCCAGCTCACACTGCGCAACCTCGACATCACCGACACCCGAGCCAAACTCCAGACCTACGCCCAGGCTGGCCTTCTCACCCTAAGCCACGGCACCGAGATGCCTCAACTCAACAGCGGCAGCACAAAGGACGGCACCACCAAAGAGTGATTTACATGGGGCACTCCTTTTGTTTGTCATTCCCGAAGGGAATCTGCGTGCCTACTTGGGCCGCAGAATCCCAAGGTCAACCGCCATGCCCAAACGCGAGCACCACTATTGGGTCTACATCTTATCTAACCGCTCCCACACCCTCTACATCGGCATGACCAACAACCTCTTGGCCCGCGTAATCCAACACCGTGAACAGAAACCCGGCACCCACACCGCGCGGTACAGGATCGACCGCCTCGTCTACTTCGAACACTACCAATACGTAAACAACGCCATAGCCCGCGAGAAAGAACTCGAACACTGGACCAGAGCGCAGAAGATCGCCCTCGTCGAGTCCATCAATCCAACTTGGGAAGAACTGATGCCCGACGAGACTGCGGTCGCAACCACAACCAGAAACGCAGATTCCCTTCGGGAATGACAAACAAAGAGCGGCCGCAAGAAATTGCATGATCTCTTGACACCATTCGTCGCTTGCCTTTGTTTTTCTTGTTGTCCTTCCCGAAGGGAATCTGCGGTTTGTCTCGAATTGCCACGAACGCTCAAGTTCACTGCCGCAAGAAGATGCAGGGCTGCTGCGCCACTTGGAGGAAATCCTAGGTGTCCACCTCGCAACACGATAACGAACCCAACAAGATGTGGTCGGGCCGCTTCCGCGAGCCGCTCAACCGCACCTTTGAGCAGTGGCAGCGCAGCTTCCCTTTTGACTGGCGCCTGCTCCCGCACGAGGTCGCGGCCAGCAAGGCCCACGCTCGCGCCATCGCCGCCGCCGGCATCCTCACCGCGGACGAACTCGACCAAACCCTGAGCGGTCTGGACCGCGTCGGCGAACGGGCCCACCGCATCAGCGCCACCTCAGGCCAAATCGGCTATGAAACGAGCAACGCCCAGATCGGCGCCGCGATCGTCGCCTCGGCCCCGCAGGCCGAGGACATCCACCACTTCGTCGAGCTCGAACTGACCCGGGAGATCGGCCCCCTCGCACTCAAGCTCCACACCGGCCGCAGCCGCAATGAGCAGATCGCGACCGACATGCGCCTGTTCGTCCGCGAGGCCATGGACGCGACAACCCATGGCCTCCGGGACTGGCTGGACGCTCTCCTCACCCTCGCCGAGCAGCACACCACAACCCCCATGCCCGGTTACACCCACCTCCAGCGCGCCGAGCCCGTCCTCCTCGCGCACTGGCTGCTCGCTTACGTGGCCATGCTCGAGCGCGACCTTTCCCGCTTTGCTGATGCCCGCACCCGCATGAACCTCTGCCCGCTCGGCTCGGGCGCGATCGCCGGTGCGACGCTCAGGCTCGATCGCACGATTGCAAGCGAGGCCCTCGGCTTCACCGCGCCGACGGCCAACAGCATGGACGCGACCTCGGACCGCGACTTCCTGCTTGACTTTGCGCAGGCAGCCTCCACCCTTGGTCTTCACATCTCCCGCTTTGCCGAGGAGCTTACCCTGTACGCCACCGCTGAGTTCCACTTCGTGGACCTGCCCGAGGCCTTTTCGACCGGCAGCTCCGCCATGCCGCAGAAGAAAAACCCCGACCTCACCGAGCTCGCTCGCGGCAAGGCTGCCCGCCTTCTGGGTGCGAGCACGGCTCTCTCCGCTCTCGTAAAGGGCCTGCCGCTCGCGTACAACAAGGATCTGCAGGAGGGCCAGGAGCAGACCTTTGACATCGCCGACACCCTCGCCGGCCTCGTCAGCGTTCTGCCCGGCTTCACCCGCGCCCTCAGGTTTCGCGTTCCGCAGCTTGCAGCGGCTGCCACTCACGGGTATCTCAACGCGATGGCGGCTGCGACTTACCTCTCCAACAAGGGTGTTCCCTTCCGCAAAGCTCATGAGCTTGTGGGCAATGCGGTCCGGCTCGGTCTCGAGACGAACCGCGAGCTGAACGAGCTCTCCCTCGGAGAGCTGCAGGCCATCTGCCCTGAGTTCGAAGATGATTTTTTCGCCGCCGTTGCGCTCGAAGCGACACTCGACTGCCACGACGTGCCCGGCGGCACCGCTCGCCGGCAGGTCCAGGCAGCGCTCACCGAAGCCCGCCAGCGCATCGCGGTGGCCACGCCGCACACCGCAGAGGAGGCCGTCCATGCCGAGTAGCGTTGTTCGGACAGCAGCCGAGGCGAGTCTCGAACCTGACCCCGCACGCTCACCCGATGTCAGGGTGCGCAAGGCGCGGCTGGGCGACGCCCTCAAGATCTTCGAGCTGGTGAACTCGCTCTCGGGTGACGGCACCCTGCTTCGCCGCTCCTATGCGGAGATCTGCGAGAACGTGCGCGACTTCACCCTGGCCGAATCGGCAGAGGGCGAGTTCCTCGGCTGCGGCGCTCTGCACCTCTACGGCCCGCACCTGGCCGAGGTCCGCTCCATCGTGGTCAAGCCAGCCGCCAAGGGGCTGGGTGCGGGAGGCAAGCTGCTGCGAGCGCTGCTGCGCGAGGGCGAGGAGGAGCACGGGGTCACATGCGTCTGCCTGTTCACGCGCATCCCGGACTTCTTCCTTCACTTCGGATTCCGCGTGGTCGATCGCACGGTTCTTCCCGACAAGATCTACAAGGATTGCCAGACCTGTCCGCGGCTCTATGCCTGCGACGAGGTGGCGATGGTGCACGGCGAGTTGCCGCGCATCGCGGTGCTCGGTCCCATCAAAATTGCGCAGCCGGAGCTGGTGAAGCTGCAGGCCGGATCGCTTGTCTCGCGATAGCTGTCGCAGCGTTACGGCAGCGAGACCCGGACCGAGATGCCCTTGCCCTGGAGATCCACGTAGGTCTCGACAGAGTCGGTGTCGGTTCGGATCACGGTCATCAGGCTGGAGGTCGGGGCGAGGGGAAAACCCGGTTCGGCGACGGAGTCCTGTGTCACCACGTAGACCTTGCCCGTGGGTGTTCCGGAGGTGGCGGCCAGGTAGATGGGGCGTCCGGAGACCGGGATGGTCGCGATCACCACGTTCGTCTGCAGATCGATGACGGAGACCGTGCTGTCGGCGTAGTTGGCCACGTAGGCCCGGGACCCATCCTGCAGCGCAGCGACCATCACCGGTTGACGGCCGACGGGGATGTTGGCCAGAACCGTGCCAAAGCCCACCGCGTCCACGGGGTTGTTCGGGTCGCAGTTTGGGTTGGTCGGCAGGGCGGCGGCCGAACAGAGCGGGATGCTGACCAGCGAGACCGAGCCCGGGCCGGTGCCATCGCCCGCATTGGCGACCACCAGTTCGTTCCGGGTGGGAGCGAGGTCGGCCCAGACAGGAGCGGTGCCGACCGGGACCAGAGGTGTCGTGACGTCCAGCTGGTTCGCCTGGGCATTGATGACGCTCACCGAGTTGCTTCCGCGGTTGAGGATAAAGGCCCGCTTGCCATCGGCGGTCATGACGCCGTACACCGGAGCGACGCCCACCGGGATGTTGGTCGAAATGGTGTTGGTTGCGGTCTCGATGCCCGAAACCTGCCCCGGCGCGCCGGGAGCGGTGCTCTGGCTGACGGCATAGGCGCGCGCCGCGTTCAGCGTACCGACGACGTAGACCGGAGCGAAGCTGCTGTTGACCGGCAGCTCCTGCACCACGGCCGGAGGCGTCCCCTGCAGCTGCGCCACCGCACTTCGACCCGACTCGGGGACGTACAGATTGGTGCTGGTCGAAAAGGTGCTGGTCGGGTTGGCGCCAGACACGAGGGTGATGGTGTTGACTTCGCTCGTCTGCAGCGTGGTGGCCAGGGAAAAGCTGCTGATGGTGCCATCGGCGTTGAGCGTGTAGCCCTGCCCACCACTGCTGTTCAGGTTGAGGTAGTAGGGCCGCTGACCCACAAAGGCGTTGGTCAGAAGGGTGTCACCCGAAAAGTCAATGAAGGAGAGAAGTCCGTTCGCCGAGCCTGCCGGCTGCGCCACAGCGATGGCAAGCTTCTGCGGCTGGGGTGCCGGGCCAACGGGATTGGTCGCGGTGACCACCGGCCGGTACTGGTTGCCACAGCCGAACGCCGGCAGCAGCACAGAGGCGAGAGCCAGCGAGGCCAGGAGCATGCGGGGCAGGGTTTCTGCGGGAAAGCGCCCCGGACGGGGGAGGCCAGAGGCCTGGGCTGAGGCGATGCGTGCTAAGTGCAAAAGTGCTCCCGCTGTACTGCCGTATTGATCTAGTCTCAAAGCCTGATTGTAAATCAGCGGGAAGGAAGAAGGTTTGCCTGGACAAGTCCGTGTGGAGACGCAGCCCGGTCCTCGGGTCGCCCCCGCCAAAGCGATTCCGGCGGGGCGGGACCGCCTGCAATCGGCAGGTCTCGTGGCCGGCGTTGGCGGCCTGCTGCTGGCAGCGACAGGTCTGAGCCTTGTCCGGGCTGCCGGGGCTGGATGGACGACAGGAGCCTCCCTGGCCGTGGTCACCAGCGCTGCGTTTGCTCTGCTGGTGTGGGCGCTGCGCTCGGCCACCGCGCCAGCGGCGGCCTTTGGAGGTCTCGTGTGCCTCCGTGTGCTGGACCCCGCATCGCCCGTGCCGTGGTATCGCACCCCCATGCCGGCCTTGCTTCTGCTCTTTCTGCTCACCTTCGCGGCCACCCGCTTCGGCCGCCGTCAGAAGCAGCGCATGGGAGTGGCGGGGAGCCGGCGAGGTCGTCGCGCCTCGCAGGTGCTCGCCAACCTGGGATGCGCCGGTCTTTGCGCGGGCTTTGGGCACCCGGTGATGGCGGTTGCGTGCCTTGCCGCGCTCGCGGAGGCGACCGCAGACACGGTCTCTTCGGAGCTGGGGCAGGTGCTCGGCGGTACACCGCGGAGCGTTCTGAGCTGGGCGCCCGTCGCTCCGGGCACGGATGGTGCCATCAGCGCGGCGGGAACCGCCTTTGGGGTCCTGGCCGCGCTTGCCATCGCGCTGGCGAGCCAATGGACCGGCGTCCTTGGGACGGCGGGGATGTGGGTGGTGGCGGGGTGCGGTGTCGCTGGCCTGCTCTTCGACAGCCTTCTGGGGGCGACGATCGAACAGCGGGGCTGGATCGGAAACGACCTGGTCAACCTCTGCTCCACCGCGTTTGCCGCCGCGGTCGCCGCCGCCCTGCTGGCTCTCCGCTAAGCCGCAGGTCCCCCCCGCTCCCGGCCGAAGCCTCAGGCCCTTTCGTTCCCCCTCCGATCGCAGGTCTCTCCGCGTGACGCCTCATCCCCTCCCGCACGGGCTTCCAACAGGCGCCGCAGGGCGCTTGCGCCCTCTTCGAGACGGAAGACGGTATAGCTCAGAATCTCGTGGAGGTAGCGCTCCGCCAGGGTGGCATCCGAGATCCTTCCGAGCAGTGACCGGGGAGACGGAAAGACCTCCAGACCCGCGGCCTGGCAGAGCTCGCGGATGCGAAACAGGTGGGTTGGGTCGCTGACGACCACGATCGACCGCAGATGGAGTTCGCGCGCGATCTCGGCCAGGCGACGCACCTGCTGTCCGGTGTCGGTCGACTGCGTCTCGGCCACGATGTCGGAGAAAGGAATGCCGCTGGCGAGCAGGTAGTCGCGGCCGACTCCGCCCTCGGTCAGACCGGAGTCGCCCTGCCGGCCCCCGCCCAGCGTGATCACCAGGGGCGCGATGCCCCTCCGGTAGAGCTCCACCGCGTGGTCGAGGCGAGCGTGAAAGACCGGCGACGGCCGGCCGCCGTACTCGGCCGCGCCGAAGACCGCGATGGCATCTGCCGGGATCGCCTGGTCCGCCTCCGCGACGCTGCGAATCTGCACAAACACGTACGCCGACCAGCCGATCGCCGCGGCCAGCAGGACCAGCAGAAGCCTTCCCAGCCTGTGAGGAAACGAGCCCTGTTTCGGTCGCCGCCGGGGATGTTGGCCTGTTGTCTGCATGCTGGTGGGAGAGCACTCCTTGCAGAACAGAGACGACGATCCCGCAGCCCGAACGCTACCGTTGCAGAGCGAGCGCGATCTCGTGGGTGGGGATGGCCCCCTGGCGCAGGATCGACCAGGCGGTTCCACCGCTGGACAGGTCCACGATGGTGGTGGCCATCGTCCCTGCGGTCGGACCGCCGTCCACGATCATGGGGATCTCCGATCC
Organism: Acidobacteriaceae bacterium; assembly: GCA_965218595.1. Lineage (GTDB taxonomy): Bacteria > Acidobacteriota > Terriglobia > Terriglobales > Acidobacteriaceae > Edaphobacter. Next base: position 302,842 of record CBDCLC010000003.1, read on the forward strand.
GAGCTGGTCGCGAACACATTGGGCATACGTACATTCGGGCAGGCCGGCAAGGTTGGCCGAGGTCGCCGTGATGGGCAGCCCCAGCCGCTCCACCACGGCGCGGGCGATGGGGGCCTCCGGAACCCGCAGCGCCACGTTGCCGGTATTGGCGGTCACCCGCAGCGGCAGTCGTGCGCCTGCACGCACGATGATGGTCAGCGGGCCGGGCCAGAAGCGTTCCGCCAGCCGGTCAAAGGCTCCATCGATGCCCGGCGCCAGCTCATAGGCCTGGTGTGTCTCGCACAGAAGCAGGGAGAGCGGCTTGTGACGCGCGCGCGACTTCAGCTCGTAGATCCGATCCACCGCCTGCAGGTTGACCGGATCGACCGCCAGGCCGTAAAAGGTGTCGGTCGGAAGCGCCACGACCTGGCCTGCCTGCAGCATCGCGACGACACGGTCGATGTGCTCCGGTTGTGGTTCGTCGGGATGGATTCGCAGAGTTTCAGCCAGCAACGTTCGTGCTCCTCACAGGTTCAGCCGAATGGGCGGCATGAACTTGGGTGACAAAGGGGCAGAGTAGCATGGCGCCCGGAGAGCCTCAATCCGACCGCTCTTTTGAAAGCGTAAGATCGACACCGATGCCGCCCGATGTCACACGCCGTCCCGCGGCCGGGATCACCAGCCGCAGCAATGGCCGCGTCAAGCAGCTGCGAGCCGCCTTTGCGCACGACCGCCAATCGGCGTCTGGTCTGGTGGCGATCGAGGGAGACCACCTGCTCGAGGAGGCCCTGCGCAGCGGCGTGGAGATCCACAGCGTCTTCCTCAGCCAGGACCGTCCACGCCCGGCCGCCCTGCCGCCCGAGACCGATCTGTTCCGGCTCCCGCCCGAGATCTTCGCGAGCGCGGTGGCGACCCGATCTCCGCGGGGGGTCGCGGCGCTCGTCAGGCCAGGAAGCTGGAGCTTTGCCGCCCTTCCGGAGCTTCCCTGCCCCCTTCTCCTGATTGCCGCCCGGCTGCAGGACCCCGGCAATCTCGGCACGCTGGTGCGCTCTGCGGAGAGCTTTGGCGCCGATGCCGTGCTCACCACCCAGGGTACGGTCGACCCATGGAACGGAAAGGCGCTGCGAGCCTCGGCAGGGTCATTGTTTCGCACACCGGTCGTGCCCTGCGATCTTTCCGAGTTGCAACTGCTGCAGAGCCGTGGCATCCGTCTGCTGGCCGCGGTCGCTCCGGACGCTGACGAAGATCGAGGCGGCATCGCTGATGTCAGCCAGATCGACCTGACCAGACCGGTAGCCTTTCTTGTCGGCAACGAAGGTGCGGGGCTCGATCCCGAGTATCTCGAGCTCGCCGACATCCGCGTCACCATTCCCTTCTCCGGGCCGGCTGAAAGCCTGAACGCCGCCGTTGCCGGATCGGTTCTGCTCTACGAGGCGTCGCGGCAGAGGCGGGCGAAGCGGTGAGCCTGTTCGACAGCTCGCCGCTGGCGCCGGGAGCCGCGGCGACTCGACAGATTCCCCTGGCCGAACGCATGCGCCCCTGCACGCTCGCCGAGTTCGCCGGGCAGGAACATCTGGTCGGGCCGGGCCGTCCGCTTCGGCTGGCCATCGAGCGCGACGACCCCGGAAGCCTGATCCTGTGGGGTCCGCCCGGCACAGGAAAGACCACGCTCGCCAAGATCATCGCCGAGGTCACGAGCGCCAGCTTCATCGAGTTCTCCGCCGTTCTTAGCGGCATACGCGAGATCAAGCAGGTGATGGCGGAGGCGGAGCGGGCGGCCGGATTCGGCTCCCGCACCATCCTGTTCATCGACGAGATCCACCGCTTCAACAGGTCCCAGCAGGACGCCTTTCTTCCCTATGTGGAGCGCGGCGCGATCCGGCTGATCGGCGCGACCACCGAGAACCCGTCCTTCGAGGTCAATGCGGCGCTGCTCTCGCGCTGCCGCGTGTACACCCTGACCGGGCTGACGGAGGCCCAGGTGACGGCCCTTCTGGAGCGCGCCCTGGCCGACCCTGTGCGCGGTCTCGGCAGCCAGGAGCTCACGGCGGAGCCAGGCGCGCTCGAGCGCATCGCGAGCTTTGCCAGCGGGGACGCCCGAGGCGCGCTGAACGCTCTGGAGGCGGCGGCCCGGCTTGCCGAGGGGCGCGGCCAGCATGTGCTGACCGTCGATCTTGTGACAGAGGCGATGCAGCGGCGCACGCTGCTCTATGACAAAGGCGGCGAGCAGCACTACGACCTGATCTCCGCGCTGCACAAGAGCGTGCGCAACTCCGACGCGGACGCGGCGCTGTTCTGGCTCGGACGCATGCTCGCCGCCGGCGAGGATCCCATGTACCTTGCGCGCCGGATCGTGCGCATGGCGAGTGAGGATATCGGCCTGGCCGCGCCCGAAACACTCAACCTGTGTCTCAGCGCGCGCGATGCCATGCAGTTTCTGGGGCAGCCGGAGGGCGATCTCGCACTCGCGCAGGCGGTCGTTTACCTGGCGCTCGCCCCCAAGTCCAACGCCGTCTACACCGCCTGGGCCGCCGTCGAGGAGGCGATTGCCGCCACCGCAGCGGAGCCGGTGCCGTTGCACCTGCGCAACGCACCCACACAGCTGTTGCGGGAGCTCGACTACGGCAAAGGCTACGAGTACGCGCACGATGTGGACGGAAAGGTCGCCGCCATGGACTGCCTTCCCCCATCGCTCACCAGTCGCCGTTTTTACCACCCCACCGAAGAGGGCCGGGAACGGCAGCTGAAGTCGCGCATGGAGGAGATCGCCCGCCTGCGCAGCGGAAAGCGTTGACGACGCTCAGATGGCCACCGGGGCGGCTCCCGGAGCACCACCGTGCTGTGCGGCTAAGGAGCCTCTGAACAGTCCCGCCTGTACCGAGAGCCCTGCTCTTTTGTTGTCATTCCCGCAGGGAATCTGCGTCTTTGCCCAAGCCGCAACCGTTGATCAGAGTTTTTCTCAATCGGTTTCCCTGCAGGTGTAGTCCTGACTTGATGTGTGTCGGGCCTTCAGCCCGAATAGCCGGGAGCTACACCCTCCATGCAAACAGCCCTACTGCCCCAGATCCCGCTTCAGCGCATCCATGACGATCGGTTTGGTCAAGAGCTCGGGAAGCACATCAGCCTTGCCGTTCTGCGCCGCCGGATAGAGCACATAGGTCGGCACACCGCTGCGACCCACGCTCGAAAGCTGCTGGGTAATGGCGGGGTCGTACTGCGTCCAGTCTGCCCGCAGCAGCGTCACCGTTCCCTTGCGGAACTCCCGCTGCACCTCGTTCGAGCGCAGCACCAGCCGCTCGTTCACCTGGCAGGACAGACACCAGGCAGCGGTGAAGTCGATAAAGACCGGGTGCCCCTCGGCGCGAGCTGCCGCCAGCGTCTGGGGGGAGAACGGCTGCCAGGTCAGGGTGGTGTCCTTCGGCTGGTAGAGCGGAATCAGCAGGGCCAGCCCCAGAAGCACGACGGCCGCGGCTGTCGATCCTCGCCGTGCGGGCCACTTGCCCAGGGCCCAACCGGCAGCCGCCACTACCAACAGGCCGATCAGCAGACGAGCGATGTGGTCGCTGCCCTGCCCCGCGACGCTGGTCGTCGCGCCCGCTGTGTAGAGCCGGCCGTAGACCCATGTCAGCCAGATCACCGTCAGGAACAGCGGAACCGCGGTCGCCTGCTTGAGCGTCTCCATCCACGCACCGGGCTTCGGCAGCAGCCTGATCCAGGCCGGCTGCAGCGTCAGCAGAAGATACGGCAGCGCCAGGCCCAGACCAAGCGCGGTAAAGATGGCGAACGTGATGCGTACCGGCTGCGTCAGCGCAAAGCCGATCGCCGCACCCATCAGCGGAGCCGTGCACGGCGTGGCCACCACGGTTGCGAGAACGCCGGTAAAGAAGGATCCGGCGTAGCCCTGCCTCTGAGCCAGGGCACCACCGGCGCTGGTAAAGGTGAGCCCCAGATCGAACTGTCCGGCGAGTGAGAGCGAGAAGAAGAAGAGTCCCGTGGCGAGCACCACCAGGAACCCCGGGGACTGCAGCTGGAAGCCCCAGCCGATCTGGTGCGTCGAGGTGCGCAGAAGCAGAAGCACAGCGACGACCACCCAGAACGAAACCAGGATTCCCAGGGTGTAGACGAGGCCATGGAGCCGCAGGCGCGAGCGGCTCTCGCCGGAGCTCTGCACGAGCGCGAGACCCTTGAGAAAGAGCACCGGAAAGACACACGGCATCAGGTTCAGCAGGATCCCGCCGAGCAGCGCGAGCCCGATCGCGCCGCCGACGGTGACTCCGCTCGCCGCAGCCGGCTGCTTTCCGCCCGTCGCCGAGGCGACCTCCCCGGCCACGACCGGCGCCGTGAACTCGTATCCCTCATCGTCATCGAGCTTGATGAGGCCGTGGAGCTCCTTCGGCAAAGCTGTCAGCTCGGGCGCGCGCGGAACACGCAGCCGTACCCCGTTCGGCACCGGCTCACTCACCTGATCGGCGGCGTTCGCGATCTGGTCCTGATCGTAGGGGTAGAACTCCGCATCGCCGGCGGCGTCCCCGGTGATCAGCGTGATCACGAAGTCTTTTCTGCCGCCGTTCACGGTGACGCGCATCTCAGGTTCGAGCGGCCGCGGCAGAGCCTTGAGCGCCGCTCCCAGCGCACCCACCGGCTGCCCGGGCGCGGCCTTCGGATCCACCCTCAGGTTCAGCCCAAGATGCGCCTTGCCGGGGATGCAGACCTCGCGGCAAACCAGCCATCGCACCTGGGCATCCAGGTGCACAGGGCCAGGCTTCAGACCCTCGGCCGCAGTGATGGTCACGGGAAAGGCGGCAGTATCTTCGTAGCCGAAGTCCATCAGCGGCCCCAGCGGCAGCCGCTGCGGGATGGGGAACTGCATGGCTCCCGCGCTGATTCCCTGGGGGAGGGTCCAGGTGATCCTGGGCGGCTCGCCGGAGTCGCCCGCGTTGATCCAGTAGACGTGCCAGTGCTCTTCAAGCGTCAGCACCAGGCCCGCGGTCACGGTTCCCCCCGGTGCGACCGCGGGGGAGAGCGAGGTCAACTCCGCCGTCAGGTGCTGCGCCTTCACCGGTCCCGGACCGCCGTCCCCGACCACCGGGATCTGCGCCCGCAGGCCCCGCGCGGGGAGCAGGAAAAGTGCGAACACGGCAAGAAACAAGGGCAGTCGGGGGCGGATCATCGTCATGTGATTGTAGGTCAGGCGGTCAGCGATCGTTCCCGTATCAGACCCACAGAGTCCGGAAAAGTGACCGTCAGCCGCGGGCAAGTCTCCGGTGCTCCACCATGATGCACCGGTCCATCACCACGCCGACGCCGCCCGCCTCGGCCCGCTCCGCCGCATCACGGTTCACGATTCCCTGCTGCACCCACAGCTCCGTCAGCCGCAGCTCCAGCATCTCGTCGACGATCGCCGGAAGGAAGCTCGGCATGCGAAAGACGTTCACCAGGTCCGGCCGCTCGGGAAGATCGGAGAGCGACGCGTACGCCCGCTCGCCGAGCACCTCGCCCCGCAGCGCCGGATTGACCGGCAGGATGCGATATCCCTGCGCCTGCATGTAGGCCGAGACGTAGTGACTTGGCCTGTCGGGCCGGTCCGACAGACCGATGACGGCGATACTCCGCCGCTTGCCCGCGGCCCCGAACAACATCTCGCGCATCGTCTCCGGCTCGTTCACCTTAGCTCTCCCATACGCCGAGAAGCCGGCGCAGCAGGATCAGCTCGCCGGTGTGGTAGGCGTTGTGGTCGGCGATCAGCAGAGCCTCGCGCAGCAGGTTCTGGCCATTGCCCCAGCGAAACGGCTTGGCCAGGTCCGACTCCGGCCGCCGGATGAGCTCGGCAAAGCTTTCGCGGTCCATCCGAATCGCGGCGACCGATCGGTCCCACGCCTCGGGCGAGGGCGGCGCGGCCGAGGATGGCCAGTAGTCTTTCGGCCATTCCATCGGCTGATACCCGCCGCTTGGCGGAGCGCTGAAGCTCAGGATGTCGTGCTGCGCGATGCGCAGATGCTCCAGGAGCTGCCAGGCGGAGTACGGCAGCCCCTCCGGCACGGTGCCGCGCAGCTCCGGGGGAAAGCCCTCCACCGCCTTTTCGAGACCGGCATGCGCCTGCCCGCCCTCCAGCAGCGCTATGAGCTGCTTGCGCAGCTCGGTGTCGAGCGCCATTTGAGTACTTTCCGGTACGTTGCTCACGCCATCTCCCCGCCTTGGTCCGGCTGCTCTTCAGATGCCACGCGGTCGCGACCGGAGGCTGAATCCAATTTGTGCGCTACCACGACACGCAGCGGAGGGAAGGTCGTCAGCCAGCTGCCCCACCTGCGCTCGACGGTCCATCCGGCTGCTCGCATCTGCTTGGCGTACTGCCCTGTGAACTTGTAATCGGAGATCAATGCAGTGCCGCCCGGCCGCAGCACGCGGATGATCTCCTCCACAGCCTGCCGCCGCTTGGCGCGATCTGAGATGTTGTGCAGGCACAGGTTCGAGACCACGAGGTCGTAACTGCCGTTCGCGAACGGCATCTTGTGCGCTGACTCCGATACAAGCGTGCACCGGTCCGTTACTCGTTCAAGTTCCAGGTTGCGCGTGGTCGCCGCTGCAGAGTTCCCGCCCATATCCACGTTGGACCACACATCGAGCCCGGTTGCGTGCCCCCGGCTGCTCAGCCGCTTCGCCGCGCCTGCCAGCAAAAGCCCCCTGCCGCACCCGACATCCAGCACCTGCTCGTCCCCCTTCCAGGGACGCATTCCCAGAAGGAAATCGCGGTGGCGAAACTTGCCGTACTTGACGTACAGCAGAAACAGCAGACCTTCAGCCAGCAAAATGCCGCCGGTCCAGAGAAACGTCGCCGTCAGCAGAAGATTGACAGGACCAAGCCGGAGATGGCGAGGTCCGAAGAAGCCGAGAAGAAGGCACAACGCCCCGATCAGGAGCAGATTTCGCAAAGCTGCGGGAGCATCGATTCCGTAGTCTGGTTTGCGCTTCTGAAAAGCAGTCATGGTTCCGCGTCTCTCGCACCCTACTTTAGCGTGCGTTGAAGCCGGCGGAGTCCACAAAGTTCATAGATCATTGTCTTCGGCCGCGGCCGGCACGCCACCCTCACGCCGCATGCGCAGATAGCCGCGAATGAACGGCTGCAGGTCGCCGTCGAGCACGCGGTCGACATCGCCCACCTCCACGCGAGTGCGCAGGTCCTTGGCCATGCGGTACGGCTGCAGCACATACGACCGAATCTGTGACCCGAAGCCGATGTCCAGCTTGGAGTCTTCGAGCTTCTTGGTCGCTGCCTTTTTCTTGTCGAGCTCGTACTCATAGAGCCGCGACCGCAGCAGCTTCATGGCGCGCTCCTTGTTCTTGTGCTGCGAGCGCTCGTTCTGGCAGCCCGCGACCAGACCCGTCGGTAGATGCGTGATGCGCACGGCCGAATCGGTCGTGTTCACGTGCTGGCCGCCCTTGCCTCCAGACCGGTAGGTATCGATACGCAGCTCCTCCGGCTTGATGTCAATGTGAATGGTGTCATCGATCTCCGGCGACACAAAGACGCTGGCAAACGAGGTGTGCCGCCGCTTGGCCGAATCGTACGGCGAGATGCGCACCAGGCGGTGCACGCCCGTTTCGCCCGAGAGCAGGCCAAAGGCGAACTCCCCCGAGATGGTGAAGGTGGCAGATTTGATGCCCGCCTCGTCACCGTCCTGGATCTCGTTCAGCTCGGCACGGAAGCCTTCGCGCTCTGCCCACCGCAGATACATGCGCATCAGCATCTCGGCCCAGTCCTGCGACTCCGTCCCGCCCGCGCCCGGATGCACCACCACGATGGCGTTCATTCCGTCGGTCTCGCCCGAGAGCATGGTCTTCGACTCCAGCTGATCGGCATACTCGACCAGGGCGGGGATCTCGCGCTCCAGATCGCCTTCGGTGTTCTCGCCCTCACGCGCGAGCTCGAAGTAGGCATCGATATCGTCGGCCCGGCGGGCCAGCTCCGCCTCGTCCGACAGCAGCGTCTCCAGCCGCTTGCGTTCGCGCATCAGCGGCTGCGATCGAGCTGCATCGGCCCACACCGCGGGGTCCGCGATCTCGCTTTCAATCCGGGCGAGCTCCCTGCGAAGGCGAGCCGCGTCAAAGATACTCCCGCAGATCGCGAACCTTCTCGCGAACCGGGGAGTAGGTGTACTCAAGATCGGTCAACATGCAGCCATTCTAGTTCACCCTTGCCGCCGTTCGAGAAGGATGCTGCCGCCCAGCGCTCCCAGGCAGACCAGGGCGCAGCCGTAGGCAAACAAGTCGCCAAAGCGCGTGTAGAAGGTCAGTTCGTGCTCATACCCGAAGGGCACGGCCACCGCCGTGCGCAGGTGGCGCGGAGCCGCCGCGACGACCCTCCCCAGCGGGTCAATCGACGAGGTCACCCCGGTGTTGGTGGCCCGCAGCACCCAGCGATGGTTCTCGATCGCCCGCATCCGCACCATGTTCAGGTGTTGCCAGGGAGCGCTCGTGTCCCCGTACCAGCCGTCGTTCGACAGATTCACAAGAACGTCGGCACCGAGCAGGGGAAACTGGCGAATCTCATCGGCAAAGATCGATTCGTAACAGATAAACGTGCCAAAGGTGTGGCCATCCACCCGAAAGACGGTGCGCTCGGTTCCCGGGGAGAACGTCCCTGCCTCGGCCAGCAGGTTGCCCGCAAAGAAGAACATCTGCTTGAACGGCACGTACTCCCCAAACGGCACCAGGTGCATCTTGGCGTAGTGGCCGACCACGGCGCCGTCTGGCGTGACAAAGGTTGCGGAGTTCAGCAGACGGTAGCCCTCGGGGTGCTCCGGGCTGCGGGTCATGGGCGTCAGGGAGTAACCGCCGACGATCAACGGCGCCTGCGCCGCCTGGGCCAACCGGGCCAGGGCTGCCTGAAGCTCCTGGTCGTGCTCCTCGAAGTGAGCCGGCGACTCCGGCCACAGCACGATATCGGGCTGCACGGGCCTCCTCCTCAGGATCATGACCTGCCGGGTTCCGGACAGCTCCGGCACCCCGGCCAGAAACGTCGCCGAGGGGTGGAGGCTCAGACGCGAGAACGTCTCGATCTGCTCCCGGGTGGACTCCGGCGGTCCGGCCGCATCGGCCACCGCGCCCACCTTCAGGTTCTCCTGCAGCAGCACGGCCGTCGCACTCGCCTTGGGCCGCCTGGCGGTGTTGACCCGCAACACCGCCAACCCGTAAAGCAGGACCAGCGCCACGCCCGCTGCCGTCAGCACGGGGCGCGTCCATCGCCGGTCCCGCAGCTGCAGGCGCAGGAGCCACAGGGCGTTTACCCCGGCGATGACGAATGAGAGGCCGTAGGCGCCGGTGTAGGGGGCAAGCCGGGTCAGAACGAGGTTGTCGACCTGTGCGATGCCGAGCAGGTCCCACGGGAACCCCGTGACCCGCGCGCGCGCCAGCTCAACCGCAACCCAAGCAAACGGCACCAGCAGAAGAGCTCCCTGGCGCCCCATGCGGCAGCGGCCAAACGCCGCCACCAGACCGCCGAAGAGAGCGTGGTAGAGCCCCAGGTACAGGCAAAACAGCACCAGAATGCCGGCCGCGACCGGTCTGGCCAGACCTCCGTAAAGGTACATGGTCTGGTAGATCCAGTAGCAGTTCCCGGCGTACCAGATCACGCCGCAGAGGTACCCGAGGGCCGCCCCGGCCAGCAGATCCTGCCGGAAGCTTCGCCGGGCCGGGTACTGCGAGCTCCACACGCCCGGAAGAGCTGCCAAAAGCGGCAGCAGCGCCACCCAGCAGACCGCTGTCCGCCAGACCGGCGCCGGTCCCGCGATGGGAAAGGGCAGCACCTGCAGCACGCCCGAAAGGGCTGCCAGCGCCCAGCGCCTCCCTGAGACATCTCGCATCGAAGGGAGTCTACCACCCGTCTCCCCGTCTCCCCGTCTCCCCGTCTCCCCGTCTCCCCGTCTCCCCGTCTCCCCGTCTCCCCGTCTCCCCGTCTCCCCGTCTCCCCGTCTCCCCGTCTCCCCGTCTCCCCGTCTCCCCGTCTCCCCGTCTCCCCGTCCCCCCGTCCCCCCGTCACACCCGTCCCCCCGTCACACCCGTCCCCCCGTCACACCCGTCACACCCGTCACACCCGGAACAAACCTGCTGTTGAAAGCAGCTTCCCCCGGGTTAGAATGGCAGATGTGCTTGACCTCCTGATGCGCGGAGTTGAAAGAGTGGTGGTTCCACTGTTCTTCGCCGGGCTGGCCGGATCGGTCGTCGTCATTGCTGTCAGCTTCGTGGAAGACATGAAGGAGCTGTTTGAACACGAGGAGTAGGTTTTTGCCCTGTCTGGCTTCGGCGCTGCGCCCCGCGCAAGTCCAGCCCTTCTCTCCTCCCGCGGCGGATGCGCTTTTTTCCCGCAGTTCGGCCTGAACGTCCCCCCTATGCTCGTCAATCAAACCGCTCAACGACCTCCATCGAACCGCGTGCGCCTGGTTGTGGCTTCGTCGGTCATGCTCACCTTTATCTCCTTCTGGCGCGCGGCGGCCATCGTTCTGAACGACCTCGGCTCTTCCGCGTTTTACGCCGGCGGCATCGCGGAAGAGGCGGTCGGCAAGTCCGCGCCCTGGTTCATTCTGGGCGTCATGCTGTTCTCCTTTGCCGTGCGCGCGGTATATGTCGAGAGCTGCTCCATGTTTACGCGCGGCGGCGTCTACCGCATCGTGAAGGAGGCGCTGGGCGGCACGTTCGCCAAGTTGAGCGTGTCGGCGCTCATGTTCGACTACATCCTCACCGGGCCGATCTCCGGCGTCTCCGCCGGCCAGTACATCACCGGTCTACTGAATGAACTGCTCGGGCAGATGGCGGCCCATGGATGGCTGCCCGGCATCGCGCACACCGCCTCCGGAGCCCTGCGCCAGCTGCCCGTGGACGGAGCCTCCGCCTCGATCGCGGTTCTGGTCACGGTGTACTTCTGGTGGCAAAACATCAAGGGCATCGAGGAGTCCAGCGACAAAGCGCTGAAGGTCATGAAGATCACCACCGTGATGGTGGTGCTTCTGCTCGGGTGGGGGTTCTACACGGTCATCCATCGCGGCGCCGCTCTTCCTCCGCTGCCCACGCCGGCCAACCTCCACTTTTCGCAGGATGCGCTCGGCTTCCTTCGACAAACCGGCTTTGTCCGCAGCCTCGGCCTGTTTGGCATCATCATGGCCTTCGGCCACTCCGTGCTGGCGATGAGCGGCGAAGAGTCGCTGGCACAGGTCAACCGCGAGATCGAGCATCCCAAGCTCAAGAATCTCAAGCGCGCCGCCATCGTCATCGCCATCTACAGCTTTATCTTTACCGGCGTTGGATCGCTGCTGGCGGTCATGATCATTCCGGACGCCGTGCGCGTTCCGGTCTACCGCGACAACCTGATCGCCGGCATGGCCATGTTCATGGTCGGTCCTCTCGCCCTGCGCATCGGCTTCCGGGTCTTCGTCGTCCTTGTGGGATTTCTCATCCTTGGAGGAGCCGTCAATACGGCGATCGTCGGCTCGACCGGCGTTCTCATGCGGGTCGCCGAGGATGGCGTCCTGACCGACTGGTTCCGCAAACCGCAACGCCGCTTCGGCACCTCCTACCGCATCGTCAACCTGGTCGTTGTGCTGCAGCTGTTCACCATCCTCGTCACCCGCGGCAACGTCATTATGCTGGGTGAGGCGTATGCCTTTGGCGTCATCTGGAGCTTTACCTTCAACTCGCTGGCCATGCTGGTGCTGCGCTGGAAGCACCATGGCGAACGCGGATGGAAGGTCCCCCTGAACCTCAAGGTAGGCAAGACCGAGATCCCGCTCGGCCTGCTTTCCGTCTTTCTCGTGCTGCTGACGACAGCCATCGTGAACCTGTTTACCAAGTCGGTCGCAACCGTCAGCGGAGTTCTCTTCGCCGCCACCTTCTTCATCATCTTTTCGCTGTCGGAGCGCGACAACAAGCGGCGTCAGGACATGACCAAGCGGCAGATGAAGGAGCACTTTCAGCTCGAGCACCAGGACACCGTCGGACGGGAGGCGCTGGCGATCCGTCCCGGAGCCGTGATCGTCACCATGCGCGACTTCGCCTCGCCCTTCGCCCTCAAGTGGGCGCTGACCCACACCAACACCGACCAGCAGGACATTGTGGTGCTCGCCGCGCGCATGATGGGAGCGGGCGGACCGGAGTACGTCGACGCCTCCGAACAGCTCTTCAGTGAGCACGAGCAGATGCTGTTTACGAAGGCGGTCTCCGTCGCCGAAAGCTTCGGAAAGCACATCTCCCTGCTTGTGGTTCCAGCCGGAGACATCTTCGCCGCTCTGGTGCAGACGGCCAACTCCCTGGACGCGGCAGCGGTCGTTTCAGGGCTTTCGAACAAGCTCACGGCCGAGGAGCAGGCCTACCATGTCGGTCAGGCCTGGGAGGCTTTGCCGCCCTCCAAACGGCAGTTCACCTTTTATGTGGTGAAGCCGGAGGGCGAGGCTCTGAGCTTTCACATCGGGCCGCACGCGCCTGCGCTGCCGGCCGAAGAGGTGCAGATGGTGCACCAGATGTGGCTCGATCTGCGGCGCACGCCCGAGATGGCTGCTCTGCACCATCGCGACATCCTGACCTATGCCATCAGCCGCCTGGCAGGGGAGCTGGCCCGTGATCAGGAGGGCACCGTGGAACGCCTGCGACGGTGTATGACCCTGGTTGAGAACCGGCGCGGTCTGGGCTCGTTTCCCTTTGAGGAACTGGACCTGGAAGACGAGGCGCGACCAAAGTCTGACCCGGTGCTCGAAGCCAGGGGCCAGAGCTAGACGACGACCTCCAACGTGGCCAGGGGCTGGCGGCGGTTCCAGATACGATGTAGTTTGTTGACGTTAGAAGTCAGGGAAACCTGGGGGAGAATGGCATGGAAGTAACAGAGATGATCACGCAGATTGACGCGCAGATATCCAAGCTGCAAAAGGCTCGCGAGCTTCTGGGGAGCTCGGCAGCACCTGCGAAGCGCGGTCCGGGCAGACCCAAAAGCATTCAGGCTGCGGCACCGTCCAGCCAGGGAAGGCGGAAGAAGCGGGAGATTACACCGGAGGGCCGGAAGCGGATCGCCGACGCGATGAAGCGGCGCTGGGCGGAGCGGCGCAAAGCGGCTTCCAGCTAGCCTCAACGTCCGATCTGCCGCTGTTGCCATCGAGCGCAGGCAGGCCGTCCGTCCCTTGCAGATCAGCGGCTTGCCAGCACCTCGCGCAGATTATCCTTGGCGAGAAAGAACCGGAAGCCAGAGTACTGCCCCAGCAAATTTTCCACCTGCCGGTTGTTGTAGACCTGGAGCAGCGGAACCTTGCCTCCCGGCTGCATCTCCACGACACCGCTGCCCGTCAGGTGATAGCGGTAGGTGGTCGTGTCCGCGCCGGTCGCCTTGGTGTGAAAAAACGCCAGCATCCGTCCTCCCGGCTCCATGGCCTCGTAGACCCTGCGGAACAGGGGGGCTACCAGCACGTCGGGCAGGTAATCGGCGGTATCCCAGAAGATCACCACGTGAAAGGTGCGGCCGGAGAAGTTCAGGTTCGCGGCCAGAAATCGGTCCACGTCGAAGACCGGAGGCTCTCCGGCGGCAGCCGCATTCATCCACTCCGGCCGGCGAGCCTCCTCGACGAGGTTTGCCATGTAGATGCTATGGCCGAGGCCGGTGATGAAGTTGATGTTGGTCGACGACGTGGGACCGATGTCGAGCACGCGCAGAGACTCCGTGGACTGGAGATACTTGAGCATCTCCATCCACCCACTGGAGCTGCGGGGAATGCGCTCGGCTGCCTGACCGCGAGAGCCGCCTGTCCGGTCTGCGCCACCGCCAAAGAGATTCCGCATGCCTCTCGGAGATCCGCTACGCCGAGGCGCTGGCCGGAGCCGCAGCCGGTCGCGCACTGGCCGCTCCCTGCGCCGCTGTGAGCTCGACCCGGCCTTTGAGAGAGGCACTCTCTTCAATCGCCAGACTGCCCGCCGTGATGTCCCCCAGAACGGTCGCGCTCTGCCGCAGGTCGACGCGGCCCGTCGCTTTGATCTTGCCGTCGACCTGCCCGAAAACGATCAGCTCCCGAACGTCGACATCGGCCTTCGCCCGACCGTTCGGGCCGATGGTCAACCGGCTCTCCGGCAGCTGGATGGTGCCTTCAAGCACGCCGTCAAGAAACAGATCCTCACTCCCGAACAGGTCACCCTTGATTGTGACCGATCGCCCAAGCACCGCCGATGCTTCTTCTGGCTTCATGCCACCCCGCTTTGTCTCGAACTCCGATTGCGATCCCTGCTGCTGCGTGTCTTGCCCGAACTATAGCGGAGGCAGAGATTTGAGGCAATGGCGGCAAACCTTGCGCATCATCCGGCCGTCTAGATACCGTGTCTTTTGTGCGCTCTCCCATGGCCGTTCCCACCCCTCGGGGTCAACAAACTTTGCCGTCGTCCCTCCGGGTTGGCTGTTACGCCCTTTGCGTGCTGGCAGCGGGCGTCGGCTCCGTTCGAGCGCAGGCCGCTCGACCTCCGGCGCCCCCGGGTGACCGCTCAGACCTGACCAGCCGGCCACCGCGAGACTGGGCGGTTGATGCCGCCAGGAACGAGATTCGGCTAATCGAGCACCGCGGGTCCTATCTCCGCTATCGTCTTCACCTCGTGGACCGCAAGGGCGACCAGGTGCGGGACGAGATCGAGACCCCCAGTGGAACGGTAGCCCGGCTGATTCTTCGAGATGGCCGGCCGCTTACCGAGGAGGAGAACCGCAACGAACTCAGCCGGCTGGACGATGTGCTGCACTCTCCGGAGGCCTTTGCCAGGCACGTGAAGGAAGATAGCTCCTCCAAGAAGATCGCCACCGACATCGCGTCGATCGTGCCGGATGCGATGCTCTACAGCTACGTTCCCGGCCAGCCGCAGCTGCCCCACACCGCTCGCCCGCAGGTGGTGCTTGACTTCAAGCCCAACCCCGCCTGGAGCCCTCCTTCGACCATCTCGGAGGGGCTGACTGGCCTGCAGGGGCGGGTCTGGATCGACGGGGAGAGCCATACCGTCGTCCGGCTTGAGGGGACAATCTTCCGCAGCGTCCGGTTCGGATTCGGCATGCTGGCAAGTATCTATCCCGGGGGCAAGGTCGCCGTCGACCAGGTTGCGGTGAATGACAACCGGTGGATCGTCTCCCGCTTCATGGAAGACATCTCGCTGCGCGCTCTGATGGTCAAGCGCATGGACCTCCGCAGCAGCGTCGAGACCTCCGGGTACCAGACCGTGCCTGCGTTAACTCCGGCCGATGCGATCCATCTCCTGCTCAGCACGCCGCTGCCGCAGCACTGATCGAAGCAGCGACGGAGGTGCTGCAGGCGCGGCGTCTGCTCCTGCACCCGGTCGACGGGTCTCTCCCGTCAGGGTTCTCTCTCGAGCTTGGCCTGGCCCCACAGTGCCTCCATCCGCTCGGGCGAGCTTTGCTCCAGCGCCTCGGCCCCGCCGGCGAAGCGTTCCATGGCTGCAAACCGGCGACGGAACTTCGCGGTCGCCGAGCGCAGGGCCGATTCGGCATCGAGCCCCAGATGCCGTCCCAGGTTGACCGCGGTAAACAGCAGGTCGCCGAACTCCTCCTCGATGCGTGCCTGAGCTGCCTGGCTGCTGGCGATCTCCCCAACCAGCTCCGCGCTTAGCTCGTCGGTCTCCTCCTGCAGCTTCTCGAACAGCCCATCCACGCTCGGCCAATCAAAGCCCAGCCTGGCCGCCCGCGATCCTACCTTGGAGGCCTCCAGCAGACCTGGCATGGTGCGCGGGATCGATTCCAGGATGGAGGAGGCAGCAGCCGCGGGCGAGCTCTTCCGCTCTTCCCGCTTGATCGCCTCCCAGCTCCGGATGACCTCTGCCGAGTCGCTCGCCGTTGCGGTGGAGAAGATGTGTGGATGGCGCCGGATCAGCTTCGCGCTCAGGGTCGCCGCTACCTCCGAGATGTCGAAGCGCTGGTCGTCTGCCGCCATCTGGGCGTAGAACAACACCTGCAGCAGCAGGTCGCCCAGCTCCTCCCGAAGCGCCGGCCAGTCCCTCCGCTCGATCGCGTCGAAGACCTCGTACGTCTCTTCGAGCGTGTGCCGCCTAAGGGAGTCGAAGCTCTGTTCGCGGTCCCACGGGCAGCCCTCCGGCGACCGCAGCAGGCGCATGATCGCGATCGCCTGCTCCATCGGCCGGTCTCGCAGCGCGAGGACCTCGGCAATTGTGGGGGTTTGGGGCCGATCGTCTGCCGTGCTGTCCGTCATCGATGTCACTCTACGCCTTTCCGTCTGCCGATCTTCACGGGAGGCAGCGTCACCAAGTGTGCGGGCCCCGAAATGCAAAAGGGGCACCCTCGTGACAAGGGTGCCCTTTCCGAACGCGATGCGGTCCTTAGTTGCCGTTCGGTACCGTTGAGGCCGTGGTGCTTGTGCCTCCTGACCCGCCCGAACCCATGTTCGAGAGCAGGCGAATCTGCACCCTGCGATTCTTGGCCCGGCCGGCGGAGGTCCGGTCGGTGGCGACCTGGCTGTCTTCGCCGATGCCCACCAAATAAAACTTGTGCGGCGGAATGTTGTACTTCGCCTGCAGGTAGTTCGCCACCGAATCCGCCCGGCGCTGGCTGAGCTTGTAGTTGTAGGCCTTGTCGCCGACCGTGTCCGTGCCGCCGGTCAGCTCCAGGATGTAGCCACGGGCCGACGACAGCGAAGCAGCCAGGCTGTCCAGCTCACGCTTGTCGCTGGCGGTAAGAACCGACTTGTCGAAGCCGAACGTCACGCTCACGTCCGAGAGTGGCTTGTAGTTGTCCAGATTGGCGATGACGCCGCTCAGGGTTCCCACCCGGTTGTAGGCATCCTGCGCCGATCGGTTGGCGGCGTCCGCGGCCTGACCAGAGGCCATGGCTCGCTGATCGGCGGCGTTCGCGGCTGACATGGCGCCGTTGATTCCCTTCTGCGCCCGCTCGTCGGTGTCGGTGATCGACCTGTGGTCGGCCGCGGTGCGGGCGTCCAGGTCGTTGGTCTGCTGCACAATCGGCGCGGTCTGCGAGCGGACGTAGTTCTTGCTGGAGCAGCCCACGCACAGCAGGGTCGCTGCGGAACCGGCCAGCAGAGCAGAACAGACGGGAGATGAGATCGAAAATCCGGCCAGTCTGCGACGGCCGCGTTCGGTGGTTCGGGTCATACCTTCTCCTCTGGGAACGCAGGCGTTCCCTGGGCACACCAGGTGCGTCGCAGGTTCTACAGCAACTCTGGGGCCAAACTGTGCACTGCGCCTAAGCCCTGCGTTCGGAGCGACTTGGGTGCTGGGACGGGTTGCGCTCCGACCGCTTCGTGTTGGTTTGTCAGTACATTTGCACCTTCGGTCCAGTCAAATCTGCGCGGCTCTCCGGAGTTCGGCGCTCCGCCGAGACCTACTAGACTGGGATTGGGTCGCCAGTCCCGGCCTCCACCTCCCATGGACCTCCACGAAAAAATCCGGACCATCCCCACCTCGCCGGGCTGCTACTTGTACAAGAACGCCGAGGGCGAGGTCATCTACGTCGGCAAGGCGAAGAACCTCCGTGCCCGCGTGCGCCAGTACTTCCTTGCCGCCAACCAGAGCAACGCCAAGACCGGATCGCTGATGCGCGAGGCGGTTGATGTGGACTACATCACCGTGGACAACGAGCGCGAAGCCCTGGCGCTTGAGAACAACCTCATCAAACAGCGGAAGCCCCGCTTCAACATCCTGCTGCGCGATGACAAGACCTACCCCTACATCAAGCTCACAATGGGCGACCGCTTTCCCAAGGTCTTTGTCACGCGCAAGCTGCGGAAGGACGGCGGCGAGTACTTTGGGCCCTACTTTCCAGGCAATCTCGCCCATCGGCTCGTCGATCTGATCCACCGGTCATTTCTGATTCCTTCCTGCAAGGTGGACCTTTCGCGCTACCACCCGCGCGCGTGCCTGCAGTTCTACATCAAGCGCTGCCTGGGGCCCTGTGTGGAGGGCCTGACCACGCCCGAGATCTACAAGGAGACCATCCGCGACGTCCGCCTGTTTCTGGACGGACGGCCGAGTGAGCTGGAAGATCGTCTGACCACCCGCATGGAGGTTGCGGCCGAGGAGATGCACTTCGAGCTGGCCGCCCGGCTGAGGGACCAGATCGCAACCGTCCACGACATGCACGACAAGCAGCGCATCGCCACCACCGATCAGGAGGACGCCGACGTCTTCGGCTTCCATTTCGAAAACGACATGCTTGCGGTCAACCTGTTTCACATGCGCGCCGGCAAGATTGTGGACCGGCGCGATTTTTTCTGGGAGGACCTGCCGGATCTCCAGAGCTCCTTGGGGGAGTCGCTCAACGACAATGGCTCCGAGACAAGCGGCCCCGGCGCCGAAGCTCACCCGGAGGCGCAAGCCTTTGTGACCCACCCGTCCTCTCGACCGGAGGCGCACCGCGCCGGAGTGGAGAGACCCCGGTACTTCGAGAACCGCCCCTGGCCCGACGAAGCCGGAGACTGTGCCGAACCCGTCTCCTACGAAGAGGCCCTGCAGAGCTCCGCCCAGCCAGTCAGCGCCGAACCCGAGGATCTTCCCTGCTTCAAACCCGATCCCCGGGAGGCCGCTCCGGAGTACGACCAGGCGGAGGCCGGCCCCCTCTCCGGCCGAGCTCCCATCCAGCGCACCAGCCTGACCGAGCTCGAGCAACGCTTCTCCCCCGCGGCGTTCTTTTCCGCTCTGCTCAAGCAGCTCTATCTCGACCAGCCTTACATCCCACGATCAATCCTGGTGCCGGTCGATTTCGGGGATCGCGCCCTCCTGGCCGATCTGCTCTCCGAGCGCACCGGCCGCCGCATTGAGCTGGCCGCCCCCCAGCGCGGCGAAAAGCGATCGCTCGTCGACCTCGTCTGCCAGAACGCGAAGCAGTCCTACGACCAGCGCTTCCGTGTGCTGCAACCCACGCAAAAGGCCATCGCAGAGGCGCTGCAGGACGCCTTGACGCTCGAGCAACCGCCCCGGCGCATCGAGTGCTTCGACATCTCGCACATCCAGGGTGCGGAGACCGTCGCCTCCATGGTGGTGTGGGAGGAGGGCGCGATGAAGAAGTCCGAATACCGCAAGTTCCAGGTCAAAACCGTCACGGGGGTCGATGACTTCGCCTCCATGCGCGAGATCATCCATCGCCGCTACAAGCGCCTGATCGAGGACGGCAAGCCGTTCCCGTCGCTGATCCTGATCGACGGCGGGCTCGGCCAGCTCCACGCCGCCTACGCTGCGCTCGAGGAGATTGGGGCGACCCTGCAGCCTGTCGCCTCCATCGCCAAGCGCGAAGAGGTCATCTATGTGCACGGCCAGGAGGACGACCCGGTGGTTCTCGACCGCCGATCCCCGGTGCTGCACCTTGTGCAGAAAATTCGCGATGAGAGCCACCGCTTTGCCGTCACCTACCATCGCAAACGGCGACAGATGCGGGATCGCAGCTCCGAGCTCGACACGATCCCTGGCGTCGGTCCGCGCACCCGCCAGCGTCTGCTGCAGCACTTCGGCTCCGTCCGGGGCATCCAGCAGGCATCGCCCGATGCCCTGGTCGCGGTCGTCAGCCCGGCGGTCGCCGACCGCATCCGCCAGCACTTTGCAGACGCGGAGGACGGGGGCGCGGCTCCTCCGCCGGTGTCTCCCCTGGTCACCCTTCGCTGAGCTCTGCCCCCCCCCCATCCGCCACGTAGAATTCACTGTGCGGTAGAAGAGACGAGGTTTCGGTTTGGAAGATCCACGCATCAGCCGGATGTACGCCAACCTGTACCGGCGACGCCTGCGGTCCCTTCCCGGGCGGGTGGCGCGGTGGATCTCCGGCCACAGCGCCCTGCTGGCAGCGCTGCTGGTGGTTCTGCTGATCGCCGGCGCCGGGGTCGCCATGCGCGAAAAGGGACGCGGCCACCTGTCCCGCCTGAAGTCCGAGCTGAAGGCGCAGCGTGCGCCGGAGCCGCCACCACCGATCCTTCCAGGTGGCCAGGAGTCGATCGTGCTGCAACGCTCGCGCATGGCGGGCAGCACCATGCCCGAGTTCCTCTCGACCACCCTTCTGCCCGGGCGCGGCATGAACGTGCTCCAGATCACCGCCTACCTGCCGGACACGGGCGAGGTGAAGCTGCTGGAAGCGCCGGAGCTGGAGGAGTTCTCGAAGGAGGTTCCCGGCGCGGCCGATGCGGGCGGCGGCACACCCTCCGAAGCCGTAGATCCCGGTGCGCCCCCGGAGCTGCCATGGGCCGGCGCCATCGCGGGCACACCCTCCGCCGACGGCCACACCCTCTCCGTCCTGTGGCGCGGACACAACCTGATCCTGCCCGACAACAGCCGGATGCGGAGCTCCGCGGCGGCGGCCTCCTCTGGCGGTCTGCTGTTTCAGAGGAGCGCCTTCCGGTCCTCGTCCAACGTCATGCCCGACGGCGGCGAGGCCCAGGCGACCTACCGGGCGGAGCGCTTCGATGACCGGTGGCCCTCCAGCACGGACGTCGTGACTACCGTTCTGCTGAGCGGCCGGGTGCTGGAGATCCGCATCGTGGCTCACAACACGGGATCGGTCGCCGAACCGATGGGCATCGGCTGGCGTCCGCGGTTTGCGATCCTCAGCCGCGATCGCTCCCAGCTGAAGCTGCACCTGCCCACGGGTCTCCGTGTCGAGACCCGCGGAGCGACCGGTCTGCCCACCGGGCAGCTGCTTCCGGTGGCCGGAACCGCGTACGACTTCACCGGGCGCGACGGTCAGCCGCTGCCATCGTCGACGCTCGACGAGAGCTTCGCCCGCCTCCGGCCGGCGCTGCTCGACATCGGCCCCACCCTGGAGCTGCGCGACCCGAAGAGCAACTACGGTCTACGCATGACCATGATGACGCCCAGCATACGGTCCCTTCACATCCAGAGCCCGGCTGGGTCGAACAGCATTCTGGTGGACCCTCAGACCAACCTGCCCGACCCGCTGGGGCGGGAGTGGACCAGCACGGACGACCCGGGGATCGCGGTGCTCGAACCTGGCAAGACACTGCAATGGCGCGTCCGCCTGGAGCTTTTTACCCTGGCCGCACCGCTGCCGACAGGCCTGTGACTGCGGTTCGAGCTGGTTTGACCCCCTCTCGCAACCCCCGTACAGTTGGAGAGGAGGCAGCTTCGCCACGAGCCGCGGTTCCGCCGCTCACTGCGCCTCCCCCCAAAATGCCATCACCCTGGAAGGCAATACGTTGAATCAGACCGAGATCACAGATACGGAAGCGGCGGCAGCCGGCGCATCCGCCAGCGACGCCCCCGATCAGACTGCCGCAGCCGCAGAGGAAGCCACCTCCACGTCTCCGGAGCACGTCCACCCGCCCGCTCCTGCCCTGAACCCGGAGCTCGTTCGCGAGATCGAGGTTGAGGCTCCGGCCGATGAGGTGGACCGAAGCTACAAAAAGGTGATCAAGCGGTACACCAAACTTGCCCGCATCCCCGGCTTCCGCGCCGGGAAGGTACCGGACAGCCTGGTCCGCTCCCGCTTCGCCCGCGAGCTGCGGGAGGAGGTGCTGGAAGGCCTCGTGAGCGAGCGATTCCGCCTGGCGCTTGAAGCACAGCACCTCCAGCCGGTGTCTCAGCCGCAGCTGCGCGACCTCCAGCTGGCGGAGGGCCAGCCGCTGCGATTCACGGCTGTCTTCGAGATCCTGCCGGAGATCGATGTGGCCGGCTACGACACGGTCACCGTCGATCGGCCGGATACGGCGCTGACGGAGGACGAGTTTGAAGCCGAGCTCGGCCGTGAACTGGAGCCTCATGCCACGGTTGAGACGGTGGACGAGGACCGGCCGCTCGCCGATGGCGACTGGGCCGAGATCCGCTTCACCGGCAAGCTGCAGGAGCTCGCGCAGACGGTCTCGGAGTCCGAAGAGGGTGCAGGCGAGCCCGCCGACCAGGAGCCGATTAACGGCGAGGACGTCCTGGTCGAGATCGGGGGCAAGAACACCGTTCCCGCCTTTACGGACGCTCTGCGCGGCACCAGGGCCGGCCAGGAGCTGACCTTTGAGGTGGTCTACCCGCCGGAGTTCGGCGAGGCTCGGCTCGCCGGCAAGTCCGTCAGCTACGACGTCACGGTCCAGGCGATCAAGCGCAAGGTCTTTCCGGAGCGCAACGCCGAGTTTGCCCAGCAGCTTGGCAGCTTTGACAGCTGGGAGGACTTCGAGGCGCAGCTGCTCGAGAGCACATCGGCTCGCAAGAAGGAGGCGCTCGAGAACCGCGCAAAGGACAAGATGCTTGAGGCCTATATCGCGCGCTTCCAGTTCCCCGTTCCGGAGAGCTTTGTGCAGCAGCAGATTGAGGCGCGTCTCGACCGCGGCCTGCGTGCGCTGGCACAGCAGGGCATGTCGCCGGAGCAGATGCGGCAGCTGGACTTTGCCCGTCTTCGCGAGGCGCAGCGGGACCAGGCCGTCAACGAGGTAAGGGCCTCCATGATTCTGGACCGGCTCGCCGAGCTCGAGAATGTGACGATCTCCGAAGAGGATCTCGACCGCGAGCTGCTGCTGATGTCGATCCGCGCTCGCGAGCCCATGGAGTCGATTCGCGAACGCATGGAACGGGACGGCGGCCTGGAACGCATGCGCGACCAGATGCGGCGCGAACGCGCCGGCACCGCGGTCTTCGAAAAGCTGGCACGCTAACACCTGATCTCCTAACCGACGAAAGAAGAGGCAACAGCATGGGTTTGGTACCGATGGTCATCGAGCAGACGAGCCGGGGCGAACGCGCCTACGACATCTACAGCCGTCTGCTGCGCGACAACATCATCTTCCTGGGAACGCCGATCGACGACAACATCGCCAACGTGATCATCGCCCAGATGCTCTTCCTCAGCGGCGAGGATCCGGAGAAGGACATTCAGCTCTACATCAACTCCCCTGGCGGATCGATCACCGCCGGTCTGGCCATCTACGACACGATGCAATACATCAAGAACGATGTCGTCACGTTTTGCATCGGGCAGGCGGCCTCGATGGGAGCGTTTCTGCTGATGGCGGGTAAAAAGGGAAAACGCTTTGCGCTTCCGAACTCCCGCATCCTGATCCATCAGCCGTCGATGGGCGGGCTCTCCGGGCAGGCGACCGATATTGACATCCACGCCCGCGAGATCCTTCGCATCCGCGAGATCACCAACAAGCTGATGAGCCAGTCGACGGGTCAGCCGCTCGACCGCATCGAGCGCGACGTCGAGCGCGACTTCATCATGACCGCGCAACAGTCCAAGGAGTACGGCATCATCGATGACATCATCGACCGGCCTAGAACCTGACCGGCCTAGAACCTGACCGGCCTAGAACCTGAGGAGCATCGCTCCGCCAACGACCGTCGTAGACCCGGACCGCCCGTCCGGGTTTACGTCTTTTGGGTCATCAGGGCAGGCTCTTCGACCTGGGGCATCCCCCGGTTGGGGTGTAAACTGAAGTTCGCCAGCGGTTCCGGGCCAGATACGGGAGTCACGCCGACATGAAGACATCACGAGGTTCCGAAGAGTCGCTGCGCTGCTCCTTCTGCCACAAGTCGCAGGACGCCGTGGCAAAGCTGATCTCTTCGCCATCGGACTACCCGCGGGCCTACATCTGCGATGAGTGCGTCGCCGTATGCAACTCCATTCTGGAGGACGACCGGTCGGAGGCGCAGCCCGGCTCGGCTCCGGCACACCTGCCCAAGCCGCAGGAGGTCAAGACCTTTCTGGACGAGTACGTCATCGGCCAGGATCAGACCAAGAAAAAGCTTGCCGTCGCTGTGTACAACCACTACAAGCGCATCCAGATGAACAAGACGCGCGGCAACGAGGTGGAGCTGGCGAAGTCGAATATCCTGCTGGTCGGCCCGACCGGTTCGGGCAAGACGCTGCTGGCGCACACGCTGGCCAAGATGCTGGACGTGCCCTTCGCGATCGTCGACGCGACCACCCTGACCGAGGCCGGATACGTCGGAGAGGATGTGGAGAACATCATTCTGAAGCTGCTGCAGGCGGCTGACGGCGATGTGGCCCGGGCGCAGAGCGGCATCATCTACATCGACGAGATCGACAAGATCGGCCGCAAGGACGAAAACCCCTCAATCACGCGGGATGTCTCGGGCGAGGGTGTCCAGCAGGCGTTGCTCAAGATTCTGGAGGGCACGGTTGCGAACGTTCCCCCGCAAGGCGGCCGCAAGCACCCCCATCAGGAGTTCACCGCCGTGGACACCACAAACATCCTCTTCATCTGCGGAGGCGCGTTTGTGGGTCTTGAGAAGGTGATTGGGCGTCGCATCGGCAAAAAGGCACTCGGCTTCAAGGCGATCGGTGAGATCGAGTTGAAGGAGGGCGAGGTTCGACCGATCCGGGCGCAGCGCGACTCCGAACTGCTTCGCGCGGCCGAGCCGCAGGATCTTCTGAAGTACGGTCTGATTCCGGAGTTTGTCGGGCGCCTGCCTGTGCTGAGCATCCTCGACGAGCTCGACGAGGCCGCGCTGATCGAGATCCTCACCAAGCCGCGGAACGCCATCCTGAAGCAGTACGCCAAGCTCTTCGAGTACGAGGGTGTCAAGGTCTCCTTCACAGAAGACGCAGCCCGCGAGATCGCGCGCGAGGCGCTGAATCGCAAGGTCGGTGCCCGCGGCCTGCGCATGATTCTCGAGGAGCTCATGCTGGACCTGATGTACTACGTCCCCGGGAACAAGAAAGTGAAGGACCTGGTCATCAACGCCGAGATGGTGCGGGAGCGAACGCTGATGCTGCCGATGCTTCTTGAAAAAGCTGGCTGACCTCCGGAGATTGGTGACGTGGACAGGGCGGGCCCTCATGGGTCCGCCCTGTCGTCTGACCCGGCCAGCCGTAGTGCGTGAGGCTCCGAAGCCAGACTCGTCAGTCGACGGACCTCCTGCCTTTGCAGAGCTTTCCCCTGGCAGGGATCGCAGTACAATCAGCGCAAGCCGATCGGGCATTGGGCTGCATCGTTCGCCGGGAGCAGACGTCTAAGAAGGAGCATGATGAATCCATCCAAAGAAGCACTGAGCGGCGAAGTTCGCAAACTGCCCATGATGCCCATTCGGGACATGGTGATCTTTCCCTACATGATGACGCCCTTCGTCGTGGGCCGCGAATCCAGCGTCCGTGCGCTCGAAGAGGCGCTGAACGGCGATCGCAAGATCTTCCTGGCGACCCAGCACGACGCCTCGGTCGATGAACCGAGCGCGGACGACATCTACCAGACGGGAACCATCGGCAACATCGTCCAGAGCGTCAAGATGCCGGACGGCAACATCAAGGTGCTGGTCGAAGGTGTCGAACGGGCACGGGCCAGCCAGGTCAACGACGAAGACGGCTTCTTTGTTGCCACTGTTCGCACCGCGGGCGCCAGGGCAGAGCTGAGCCCGGCGATCGAGCAGCTGATGCAACGCGTGCATACCCTGTTTGAACAGTATGTGAAGCTGCAGCAGTCGCTCAACTACGAGACCACGTCTTCCGGGGTCCGCGCCGACGATCCGGCCCGCCTTGCCGACACCATCGCGGCCCATCTGCAGCTCACCATTGAAGAGAAGCAGGCTCTGCTGGAGGTGTTTGACCCCGAGACACGCCTTTCGAGCGTCGCCGACGCCCTCGATGTCGCGATCGAGAAGCTGAACATGGACCGAACCATCCAGTCGCGGGTGAAGCGGCAGATGGAGAAGGCGCAGAAGGAGTACTACCTCAACGAAAAGATCAAGGCGATCCAGAAGGAGCTCGGCCGCGGGGAGAAGTCGGAGTTTGACGAGCTGAAGAAGAAGATCGAAGCAGCCGGCATGCCGAAGGACGTTCAGGAGAAGGCGACGCAGGAGTTGCGCAAGCTCGAGGCGATGCCACCCATGTCGGCCGAATCGACCGTCTCGCGCAACTACCTGGATTGGCTGCTCGCGGTGCCCTGGCGTAAGCGCTCCAAGGAGGTTCGATCGCTTGAGAACGCCGAGCAGGTGCTCAACGAGGACCACTATGGCCTGGAAAAGATCAAGGAGCGCATCCTCGAGTTCCTGGCCGTTCGCCAGCTCATCAAGAATCCGAAGGGGTCGATCCTGTGTTTCGTCGGGCCTCCGGGTGTCGGCAAGACCTCACTCGGGATGTCCATCGCCAAGGCGACCGGCCGCAAGTTCGTGCGCTTGTCGCTGGGCGGAGTGCGCGATGAGGCCGAGATTCGAGGGCACCGCCGCACCTACATCGGTGCGCTGCCAGGTCAGGTCATTCAGTCGATGAAGAAGGCCGGGACCAAAAATCCCGTGTTCATGCTGGACGAGATCGACAAGATGGCGTCGGACTTTCGCGGCGATCCGGCCAGCGCCCTGCTGGAGGTGCTCGACCCCGAGCAGAACACCTCCTTCCAGGACCACTACCTCGACGTGGAGTACGACCTTTCGCAGGTTCTCTTTGTCGCCACGGCCAACGTCCTGCACACCATTCCCGGCCCCCTGCAGGACCGCATGGAGGTGCTTCGGCTCCACGGCTACACCGAGCTCGAGAAGCTGGAGATCGCCAGGCAATACCTGGTCAAGAAGCAGAGGGAGGGCACGGGCCTGACCGAAGAGCAGATCACCTTCAGCGACGACGCTCTACGTGGCGTGATCCGCAGCTACACCCGTGAGGCCGGTGTTCGCAACCTCGAACGCGAGATCGGCAATGTATGCCGCAAGGTCGCTCGCAAGGTCGTCGCAGAGGGCGCCGAGCACCGGGCAGCCATCACGGCGGACAACCTCTCCGATTACCTCGGGGTGGCCAAGTTCAAGGATTCGCTCGCTCATGAGAAGAGCGAGGTCGGCCTGGTGACGGGACTCGCCTGGACCGAGGTCGGCGGGACGATCCTGCAGACCGAGGTGCAGGTACTCGACGGCAAAGGCAAGCTCACGACCACCGGTCAGCTGGGCGAGGTCATGCAGGAGTCCGCGCAGGCTGCGCTCTCCTACATCCGTTCCCGCGCTCACCATCTTGGGCTGGGCAAGGACTTCTACCGCAACGTCGACATCCATGTTCATGTGCCCGAAGGTGCCATTCCGAAGGATGGTCCGTCAGCCGGCATCACGCTGGCCACCGGTCTTGCCAGCGCCCTTACCAAGATCAAGGTGCGGCGCGACATTGCGATGACCGGGGAGATCACGCTTCGTGGCAAGGTGCTGCCCATCGGCGGTCTCAAGGAAAAGCTGCTGGCCGCTCATCGCGCCGGGATCTTCGAGGCGATTCTGCCGGAAGATAATCGCAAGGACTACGCGGACCTGCCCGAGCTGCTGAAGTCCACGATGAAGCTGCACTTCGTCTCCGAGATGGATGAGGTCCTGCAACTGGCGCTTGAAGAGAAGCTGCCGGAGCTGGAGGAGGAGACTCCGGAGGCGCTGGCCGGCGTCATCCCTCCTGTCATGGAGATGCCGCAGCAGCCTGTCGCCCACCAGTAGCTCCCCTCTTGGCTCACAAGAATGGCCGGGCAGACTCTGCCCGGCCAGTGTTTGTGCGTCACTCCGCTGAGGCTATGCGGATTTCCTGCTGCTGAAGACGAACTGCATGATGAAGCAGAGCACCGCCAGGATAATCAGAAGGTGAATGAAAAATCCGGCGACGTGAAACACCAGGAATCCAAAGATCCAGGCGACAAGAAGAACGATTCCAAGGATGACCCACATGGGAGATACCTGCTTTCCGTGCCCCGTCAATCGACGGTATGACATCTCAGCATAGGAGAGCTCTTCTCCTGAGATCGTTGCTTGCGTGAGCTAAATAGCTGGCCGCAAGTGTGTCGCGCATCATCCGCCCGCGATCGAAGGAATCAGCATCACCTCGTCTCCGTCCTGAAAGGCGTAAGCATCGCCACCAAGAAAGCGGATGTCCTCCTCATTGACGTAGATATTGATGAAGCGGCGCAGCTTGCCATCTTCTCCTTTGATCTGTGCGCCCAGAGCGGGAAAGCTTGCGTCGATCTCCTGCAGCATGCCGTCGAGGTTGCTGGCCGAACAGGTCACCTCTTTCTTCCCGTCCGTATGCCGTGTAAACGCCGTCGGCAGCATCACTTTATAGGCCACGCGCACCTCCTCCGGCCAGTACCAACTCTTCCGTAAGCTGGGGCGCCTCCAAGCGGTCCAGGTAGGCCGCGAAGTCCGCCAGGCGCGGCCGCACGGCTGTCTGCTCGGGGTACCGGCCGGCCAGAACGTCCGTGGTCTTCAGACCGTTGCCGGTGATGCAGGCGACCGTGACCTGCTCGGGAGAGAGGATGCCGTCGCGATAGAGCTGCTCCGTCACTGCCGTCGTCACCCCACCGGCCGTCTCGGTAAAGATGCCCTCCTCGGCGGCCAGCATCTGCATGCCGGCGATGATCTCCTCATCCGAAACATCTCTCGCTCCACCCGCGGTACCGCGGATCATCTTTGCTGCCGCGGGACCATCTGCCGGGTTCCCGATCGCCAGTGATCGCGCGATGGTGTTCGGCCGCTGTGGCTCGATCCAGTCCAGGCCCTCCCGCACGGCGTGCGAGATGGGCGAGCAGCCCGTCGCCTGTGCGCCGAAGAAGCGCACGGGCTTGTCTTCCACCAGACCAAGCTCCGTCAGCTCGGCGAAGGCTTTCTTGATCTTGCGGATCAGCGAGCCGCCCGCCATCGGACAGACGATGTTGTCTGGCAGCCGCCACCCAAGCTGCTCGGCGATCTCGTAGCCGACCGTCTTCGACCCTTCCGCGTAGTAGGGCCTCAGATTGACGTTCACGAAGCCCCACCGGTACTCATCGGCGATGAGCGTGCACAGCCGGTTGACATGGTCGTAGTTGCCGTCGATCCGGACCAGGCGCGCTCCGTACACCAGCGTGTTCATGATCTTGGCGGGCTCCAGATCGGCCGGCACCAGAATCGTCGCTTTCAGCCCCAGGCGCGCCGCCTGGGCCGCCACGGAGTTCGCCAGATTGCCGGTGGAAGAGCAGCCGACGGTCTCGAAACCGAAGGCCTGCGCGTTGGCCAGAGCCACTGCCACTACGCGGTCCTTGAACGAGAGCGTCGGAAAACAGACCGCGTCGTTTTTAAGGTAGAGATGCTGAGCCCCCACGCGCCGGCCAAGATTTTTGGCACGAACCAGGGGTGTGAAGCCCACCGGGAGATCCGGGGCAAACCCTTCCGGGATCGGGAGCAGAGCCGAGTAGCGCCAGATGTTGAGGGGTCCGGCTTCGATGCCTTTGCGGGTGAACTCCGGCCGGATCGACTCCATGTTGTACTTCACTTCGAGCGGCGCCAGGCAGTCCTCGCACGCCGAAACCGGCTGATTGCCGAAGCTTCGGCCACACTCATTACACCTTAGCTCGTACGCCGTACAGGAATACGCCATGCCGCATCTCCGTGGGTCGGAGGGGTCTGGCTCTGCGAGTGCGCTCTCTTGTGGGCTGCCGAAGCCGGCCAGTGAAATGAAATGCGAGAATGCAGGCCGGCGATTTGGCAATGCGCTCCAGATCTCATGTTCCCTGTTTCCAGGAGAGAGTTGACACCGGTACGCCTTTGTTCTGTCCGGTTGTCGTGGTGTCGCAGGGCTCGTCCCTCAACCACTCTTCATGAAATTCGAATCTGCCAAAAAGGCAGACTGGAATACTTAAGGTTGTAGCATGAGCCGAACTCCGATCGCAACCGGCGGCACTGCTCCCGCTTCCACGGAATAAACCGTGTTTCTGCTCGACGACCTCCAGCCTCTATCTCTCCTGGGCAGAGGTCACTTTCCCTTCCGAGACTTTGATGTCGCTCCCGCGCGTTTCGCGGGCTTGCTTGGCTTGCTCGGGGTCGCTGCCTTCTTCTTCGGCGCTGCCTTCTTTTTGGACGCTGTCTTTTTCTTCGCTTCGGAGGCGCTCGTTTTCGCGACCTTGCGGGTTCCCCTGGCCTTGTCGGCCTCCGCGGGAGTAAGCTCCGCGTGCTGCCGTGCTTCGGACGCCTTGGCCGTGTTCGGAACGTACTGCTTGCCCTGCTTCGAGCCCTTCACCTTCTTCTCGTTGGTGGCCTGCTTTTCCCCGGGGGAGAGCTCCTTCCACGCCTCCTCCGGCAGGTACCGGGTTGTCTCCCCGTCGCGGATCGCCGGTTTGCCGTCGGACGTCTTCCAGTGCTCGCCGGTCCACTCATGCAGGTGCTCCTGCGCCTCGGTCCGCTCGTGCTTGTATCCACCGCCCTGCGCCTCGTACTCGTGCGCCACCATCTGTGCCTTGCGCGCGCTCCACTGGCCAGGCTTGCCGCCCTTGTCGCCCGCCATCACCTCGGCCTTGATCCGATCCCGTAGATCGGGATCGGTGTACTGATCGTCGGTCGACCCGGAACTTTTTCTTGAGGTCATGCCACCTCAGATGCCGTGCCGCTCACGCCTCGAAGACAGCCTGACGCACACCATCCACAAATGCTGCCGGATCAAACTCTGTGCGCACAATTTCATCCGGGCAATCCGTCATCGAGGCGATGCGCCAGTTGCACAGGAAGGCGACCCGCTGTGCCTGCCGCGCGGATTTGGCCGCAGAGCAGAGGAACTCCGCCTCGCCAATCGCGGCCTCGCGCTCAATGTCGATCAGCAACAGATCAAACGGCTGCGCCGACACCCTGGTCAGCGCGTCCGTCACATCGGCGGTGGACTCCACATAGAACCCCGAGATGCGCAGGATCTGGTCGCGTAGCGGTCGCAAAATCTCGCGCCTGGAGACGTGCAGCACGGTCGACTTCGTGGTCGAGGAGTTATCCATACAGCACCCCATTTTATGGCAGACAGGCGGACCAGGTCAGTACGCTAGACGACGAAATACTTGGCCTGCGGATGGTGCACGATGATCGCGTCGGTGCTCTGTTCGGGCTCCAGATGATAACCCTCAGTCAGCCGCACGCCGATCGTCTCCTCGGGTCGCAGCAGCTCAAAGATCTTGGTCTGATCCTCCAGGTTCGGGCAGGCCGGATAGCCGAAGGAGTATCTGGACCCGCGATACTTTTGGTGGATCAGGTCCCGCACCTCGGTCGCGTCCTCGCCCGCTATGCCGAGCTCTTCGCGCATGCACTTGTGCATGTACTCGGCCAGCGCCTCGGCGGTTTCAACCGAAAGTCCGTGCAGGTACAGATAACGTGTGAAGTCCCCTGCTTCAAACAGCCGCTGCGTTACCTGGCTGGCGACGCTTCCGATGGTCACGACCGAAAATCCGATCACGTCCATGCGACCCATCGACTTCGGAGAAAAGAAGTCCGCGATCGAGAGCAGACGGCCCTCGCGCTGCCGGGGAAAGGTGATGCGCAGCAGCTCCCTCGCATTGGCCGGCGCCGCATCCGGGGCAGCCGGATCGTAGACGACCACGTCGTTGCCGTCGCTGACCGCCGGATACCAGCCGTAGACCACCTTGGGCTCAAACCAGCCCTCGCGCTTCACCTCGGCCGAGAGCTCGCGCAGAATGGGCCGGTACTTCTCCTCGACGAGCCGAACGTAGTCCGTCGCGGAGGCGGTCTTCAGCTGCCACTGATTCTTGAACAGCGCCGTCTCGTTCACATAGCGAAACAACGTATCCAGGCTGAAGTTTCGCTCGACCCGCGCCCCAAAGAAGGGTGGTCGCGGGATCTCCGCAACATCCTGCACGATCTTCGATCGCTCGGTTCCCATGGCCGCCGGCGCCGACGAGGGCTCCGCCGCCTGGGCCCGGGTAAAGGTCTTCACGGTCGCACCGTCCGTCAGCCGCTTCGCTTTGACGCCCTCATCCGCATCGGTCAGGTCGCTCATCACGTGCAGTCCGGCGAAGGCGTCCTCGGCGTAAAAAACGGCGGACCGGTACTCCCGCCGCAGATCGTCCTCGACATACTTGCGGGTCAGCGCGGCGCCGCCGCAGATGACCGGAATGCTGGACTCAATGCGCTGGAGGTCCTGCACCACATACTTCATCTCCAGGGTCGACTTCACGAGCAGCCCCGAAAGCCCAATCGCATCGGCGCTATGCTGCTGGGCGGCGGCGATGATGGCGTCGGCGGTCTGCTTAATGCCGAGGTTGACGACCTTATAACCGTTGTTCGAAAGAATGATGTCGACCAGGTTTTTGCCGATGTCGTGGACATCGCCTTTGACCGTCGCGAGCACGATGGTGCCCTTCTGATTGCCCTCGGTCTTCTCCATCCGGGGTTCGAGGTAGGCGACCGCCGCCTTCATCGTGGCCGCTGAATCGAGCACGCTGGGCAGCTGCATCTTGCGGTCGCCGAAGAGCTGCCCCACCGTCTTCATACCGTCCAGAAGAACGGTGTTGATCAGATCGAGCGGCGTGTACCGCGTGAGCGCAAGCTCCAGGATCTGTTCCAGCGTCTCCTTGCGATCGCCCTGCCCCAACGATCGCTCGCCGTTGATGATCAGGTGCTTGAGCTTTTCCTCCTCGGACATCGTGTCGGTGACCACGGCAGCCTCTTCACCGCTGCCGGCCGCCTTCGACAGCCCGGTGAAGTACTGCATGTAGATCTGCAGCGGGTCCTGCTCGGTCTCCACATTGCGGAAGATCAGGTTGCGCGCGAGCTCCACCTCCTGCTCGGGGATCTTGTAGAGGGGGTAGATCTTCGAGTAGTTGACGATGGCCGAGTCCAGCCCACGGTCGACCGCCTCCTTCAGGAACACCGAGTTCAGAACGCGCCGGGCGTAGGCGTTCAGACCGAAGGAGATGTTTGAGACACCGAGGATCGTCTTGCACTCCGGCAGCTCCTGCCGGATGCGGCGCACGGCTTCGAGGGTCTCGATGCCCGCCGTCCGGTAGTCCTCCTGGCCGGTCGAGATGGGCAGCGTCAGGGCGTCAAAGATGAGGTCCTGCGATCGCAGGCCGAACTCCTCCGTGGCCAGTTTGTGAATGCGATGCGCGATCGCGACTTTCTTGTCGGCCGTCAGCGCCATGCCATCTTCATCGATCGTCAGCGCCACCACCGCCGCGCCGTAGCGCTTCGCCATCGGCAGCACCTTGCGGGTGCGCTTTTCGCCGTCTTCGAGGTTGATGGAGTTGATGATGCTCTTTCCGGGGATACGCTTGAGCGCCTCCTCGATGACATCGGCCTCCGTCGAATCGACCAGGATCGGCGCGGGTACGCGCGTCGCGATCTTTTCGAGCACCGCGTTCATGTAGCCCTTCTCGTCCTCCCCCACGACGGCGCAGCAGAGGTCGAGCATCTGCGAGCCCTCGTTCACCAGCCGCTTGGCCATGGTGAAGATGCCGTCGAAGTCGCCGGATCGCACCATCTCGCGAAAGTGTGCCTGCCGCGTGGTGGTGTTCATCTCCTCGGCAACGATGGCGGGCTGCCCATCGATCTCGAGCGGCACGGTCGAGAAGGCGCTGGCCGCGACCGACTGCACCCGCGGGCTGCGCTCGGCCGGGGTGGCGTTCGCGACCGCATCGGCCACCGCGCGGATGTGATCGGGCGTGGTGCCGCAACAGCCGCCGACCACCTGGACGCCATACTCGGTCACAAATCGCCGGTGATACTGCGCCAGCTCGTCCGGCTTCAGGCCATACACCGCGCGGCCGCCCACGTTCTGCGGCAGGCCGGCGTTGGGCAGAACGCTGACCGGCATGGTCGCGTTCTGACACAGGAACCGGACGGCGTCGTTCATCTCCTTCGGTCCGGTGGCGCAGTTCAGACCGACGATATCGGGGCGGAAGCATTCGAGCACCGCCAGCGCCGCGCCGACCTCCGACCCCAGAAGCATGGTGCCGGTTGCCTCCATCGTGATCTGCATCTGGATCGGCACCGTCACACCGGTGTTCTTCATCGCGTCGTGGCAGGCGGCGAGCGCAATCTTGGCCTGCAGGAGGTCCTGCGAGGTCTCGATCAACAGCACGTCGACACCGCCCTCAATCAGCGCCTCCGCCTGCTCCACATAGGTGGCCAGCATGGCGTCGTAGCCGATGTGTCCTAGCGAGGGCAGCTTGGTCGTCGGTCCGATCGACCCTGCCACGAACCGTGGCCTTTCCGGCGTTGAAAACTCATGCGCCGCCTCCCGCGCCACCCGCGCGGCCGCCAGGTTCAACTCGCGGGCCCGCTCCGGGATGCCGAACTCCGCCAGCACCAGGGAGCTCGCGCCGAAGGAGTCGGTCTCGATCACGTCAGCGCCTGCTTGAAGGTAGCTGCGATGGATCTCGCCGATCACGTCCGGACGCGTCACCGCCAGGATCTCCGAGCAGTTTTCCAGGCCGGCATAGTCGCGCTCGACCGAAAGATCGTAGCCCTGGATGCTGGTGCCCATGGCGCCGTCGTAGACCAGAACGCGCTGCTTCAGAATGTCGAGGAATGAGGGCATGGGCTCCTGCACATCGGATGCGTCGAAGCGCACCAAGTCTCAGGATAGAAGCATCTTTGCCGGCCGCTGCGGCCGATCTCTATCGCAGGGTATCGGCCAGGTCACGGGCGGATCGGCCTTCGAGCGGCATCTCCGGCAGAATCTGCACCAGCAGATCCTCCTTGCGCATCACCAGGTTGGTCGCGTTCAGGCTGGCCAGCTCAAATCCGTGGCCATGCGTGATCGCATCCGTCGGACAGGCCTCGACACAGTAGCCGCAGAAGATGCAGCGGTTGTAGTCGATGTTGTAGACCTTCGCGTAGCGCTCGGCAGAGGAGATGCGCACCTCGTCCGTGTTCTCCGCCGCCTCGATGTAGATGCAGTTGGACGGGCAGGCCGCCGCGCACAGGTAGCAGGCGACGCACTTTTCCAGGCCATTCTCGTCCCTTTGCAGCTGGTGCTTGCCGCGGAAGCGCTCCTGGAACTTCGCCCCCCGCATCGGTCCCTTGCCGTCCGGGTAGTTCTCCACCTCCGTCGGCTGAAAAGCCTCCCGAAGCGTGATGCTCATTCCTTTGGCGATAGCTGCCGCATTGCCGATGATGGACATCGTTCAAGTATATCTGGTGCGGCAAGGTCTTTGGCCGCATCTATCCGTCATCGACCCTGCCCTAGGATGGTGAGATGACACGACCCAGGATCCTTCTCTGCTGCACCTTTTTTGCTGCCGTGACCGCCGTGTGCTGCGACGGCCGCATCTCTGCCCAGAGCCTGCCCGCAGCGACCGACGGAGCCCCCGCTCCCGCTCCGCAGGCCCCCACCGGCACCGCCGGGCCGCCACGCATGGGCCAGAAGCCGCAAGCGCCAGAGATCTCCACCGCACTCACCGTCACCGTCGAAGGCCGCACCCAGACCTTCACCCTCCAGCAGATCGACGGGATGCCGCAAAGGTCCGTGACCGTCCACAACGGACACACCAACGTGGATGAGAGCTACACCGGTGTCGCGGTCAGCGATCTGCTGGCTCGCTCTGGCCTGAACGCCGACGCGCAAGCAGCGCACCGGCAGCTGCTGCACAGCTACCTCCGAGCGACCGGCACCGACTTCTACTACGTTCTCTACTCGGCCGTCGAGATGGAAGGCTCCCTTCATACCGGCGAGGTGATCGTCGCCACCCGGCGCAACGGCCAGCCCCTCCGGGGTGAGGGCAAGCTGATGCTGATCTCAACAGAAGACAAGCAGCCCGCCCGATGGGTGCACAACCTGACCTCGCTCACCCTCAGCTCCGTCGAGTAGCTCAGAACCGAGCCCGGGCAGGAGCATGCAGCCGGGTTGAACCGCTGCATTGCCGTCGCCCACGGTTCCGGTCGCCGCGGCCGGCTGGCTGCCGTCGCTCCCTGTTCACCCCTTCACGGCGTGAATATCTCCCGCAGGAACGTGCAAAGGCGCGAAAGCCGGCTTGGCGACCACCGGCCGCGGAAGTCCCCGGCGGCGGAAGCGCAGACACACCACCGTCAGCACGGCAGCGATGGCTATCGCCCCACCGCACCTGCCCAGCCACAACCCCGTCAGCCCCATGTGCATGCGGAAGCAAAGGTACCAGGCCGCGGGCATCGCCAGCAGCCAGGTGCATCCAAAGTACGCCAGCATCGGCGACCGCGTATCGCCCGCTCCGCGCAGGGCGCCTGACAGCACCACCTGCAGACCGTCAAACATCTGCGAACAAGCGCACAGAAAAAACAGATCCACGCTGGCGCGCACGACGGCAGGGTCGTTCGTGTAAGCCCTTGCCAGCAGCTGAGGGATGGACAGGAAGACGATCGCCGCCAGCAGCATCCAGCTGCAGCTCAGTGTCGCTCCGGCTACGGTCGCCCGCCGCACCTGCACGCCATCGCGCCGGCCCATCGCCTGGCCGACCCGCACGGCGGTCGCGGCAGACAGTCCAAACGGCACCATGT
Organism: Acidobacteriaceae bacterium; assembly: GCA_965218595.1. Taxonomy (GTDB): domain Bacteria; phylum Acidobacteriota; class Terriglobia; order Terriglobales; family Acidobacteriaceae; genus Edaphobacter. Next base: position 338,974 of record CBDCLC010000003.1, read on the forward strand.
ACGCCAGCGCGTTCAGGTCCAGCACCACCTGATTGGCGGCGAGCAGCGTAGCTCCCAGCCTTCCCGCCAGGATCACGAGAAAGGTGGAGGCCCCAAGCTCCGTCAGGCTCTGCACGCCGGCCGGCCAGCCGAGCCGCAGCAGAACCCGCATCCGCCCCCAATCAGGCCGCAGATCGGCCCAGCGGAAGCCCACACCGCTTGATCGCACACTGAGCACCAGCCCCACCGCCAGCAGCGCCAGCATGTAGACGCGCACCACCACCGTGGCCACGCCGGAGCCCGCGATGCCCATGGGACGGAAGCCCAGATGTCCGTAGAGAAAGGCCCAGTCTCCGACCAGGTTCACCAGATTGGCCGTCAACAGCGAAACCATGATCAAAATCGTCCGGTTCACCGCCTGCAGATAGCGGCGCACGGCCATGTACAGCAGCAGAGGAAGCGCGGACCACACCAGCGGACGGAGATACACCGCTGTCTCCCTTACGATGGCCGCATCCACCCCCGTGCGCACCAGCACCCACGGCGAGAGCAGGGTCAGCCCCATCACCACGGGGGTCGCGATTGCGGCTACAAGTATCGCCTGCGCCAGCGAGCGGTTGCCCTCGCGGAGATCGCCGCTGCCAAATGCCTGCGACACAACGGCGTCCAGCCCCAGCAGAAGTCCCACCGCGAAGAACAGGATGGCGTAGAAGATGCTGTTGCCCAGCGACGACGCGCTGATCGCCAGAGCGCTGTGGGGCAGGCGGCCCACCATGATGGCGTCGACGATGTAGGTCGACATCCATCCCACCTCGGCCAGCGCCAGGGGCCAGCCCAGCCTGGCCGTGAGGCGCAACTCCGAGCCGAAGCTCGTCGAAACCTCGACGGCAGTCCGGCTTGTACCCGCGGACGCTCCCCCGATTCCTGCCATCTTCGCCCAAAGTCCTCGTCGACAGAGGTCGGTCTGGTCCGGTGCTGCAGCGGGCCGCCGCCGATCTCATCACCGCGTACGACGCGTTCTATCGCATCGGTACGGTCTCCCAACGCGCTTTTTCTTTCCGCTTTCCGTCAGGTCAAGCAGACGGTCGCAGCTCTGCGATGCCCCTAATCTGCCCACAAGGACAGTTCAAGCTTGTTGCCAAACCTGTTATCTGGCATATTGAATTCACCCACGTTTCATCCAGAGTTCATTGCGAGGCCGCCGGAGGCTGATCTGTCCCCCGGTGCACCTCCTGCGCAAGCTCCTTTTGGCTGCGAGCGGGGTCATCTTTGCGTCACCGTGTGAGGTCCAGCTTGCGTCTCCTCCGGCCCTTTCTCCTCGTGCTTCTGCTCGGCTGTCTTCCGGTCACGCTACTCTCCCAGACCGCCACCACCTCGCTGCGTGGCGTCGTCTCCGACCCCACGGGCGCTATCATCTCCGGCGCCGCCGTGACCATCGCGAACCCGGCCGTTGGCTTCAAGACCAGCACGACCTCGAACACCCATGGCGAGTACAGCTTCCAGCAGCTGCGCCCCGGGAACTACACCATCACGGTGAACGCCACCGGCTTCGGCACCTTTACCGCCACGGCCAAGCTGCTGGTGGCGCAACCGGCCACGGTCGACGCCCCGCTCTCCATCACGGAAAACACGCAGGTCAACGTGACGGCCGCGACCGAGACAATCAACACCACCGACGCCACCATCGGCAACGCCATCAACAACCAGACCATCATGACGCTGCCCTCCGAGGGCCGAAATCCGCAGACGCTTCTGGCGCTGCAGCCCGGCGTTCTGTTTCTGGGCCAGACCTCGTCAGCCGACAGCCGCAATGGCGTCGTTAGCGGTGCCCGCGCCGACCAGACCAACATCACGCTCGACGGCGTCGACAACAACAACCAGGTCTCCCCCGCCGCCTTCCAGGGCGTGCTCCGCACCACGCTCGACGCGACCGAAGAGTTCCGCGTGACGACCTCGAACGCCAACGCCGACACCGGCCGCTCCTCGGGCGGGCAGGTCAACCTGGTCACCAAGTCCGGCACCAACCAGCTCCACGGCTCGCTCTATGAGTACAACCGGTCTTCGATCGCACAAGCCAACGACTACTTCAACAAGAACGCCCAGCTGCAGTCCGGCGAGCCCAACCGCCCCGGCAAGCTGATCCGCAACACCTACGGAGTCTCGCTCGGCGGTCCGCTCAAGCGCGACAAGCTGTTCCTGTTCGGCAACTACGAGGGCAACCGGCAGAACGAGTCCTCGCCCTACACGCGCACCGTGCCTACCGCGTCGTTCCGCGCCGGGCAGCTCAAATACACCGCCGCGGACGGCAGCACCGTCACCCTCACCCCCGCGCAGGTCGCCAGCATGGACCCCAACTGCACCGGCAACGGCACCTGCCCGCTGGGCCCGGGCGTCGACCCCGCCGTTCTGACCACGCTCAATCTGTATCCCCTGCCCAACGGCAATCTCACCGGCGACAACCTGAACACCGCCTCCTTTACCTTTGCCGCCTCGCTGCCTGTGGTGCAGAACGTCTACATCACCCGTCTGGACTTCACGCCCTCCGACCGCCATCGCTTCTACGTGCGCGCCAGCATGCAGAACGACAAGAACTCCGCGGCGCAGCTCTTTCCTAACCAGCCCCCCACCTCCATCGCGACCGACGACTCCAAGGGCATCTCGGGCAACTACACCTTTACCGTCTCGCCCAACGCCGTCAACAATCTCCGCTACGGCTTCATCCGGCAGAGCATCGGCAGCCGCGGCGCCGGCAACGGCAGCTATGTGACCTTTCGCAGCATCGACCTGCCGGAGGCGAGCAACCGATCAAGCTTTACCACGGTGCCCGAGCACAACATCATCGACGACTTCACCTTCACCAAAGGACGGCACACCATCCAGGTGGGGGCGAACTACCGCCGGTTTACCTACGAGAACAGCAACACGCTGAACTCCTACAGCTCCGCCGTCACCAACGCCTACTGGATGCTGAACTCCGGCTACGCCAACCAGGGCGGCACCTTTGATCCGGCGGCGTTCGGCTATGCTCCGGTCTCAAACGGCTTCACGACCAACTATGACTTCGCGGTCACCGCTCTCGCCGGTCTGGTCAATGAACAGACGGGCCGCTTCAACTACAACCTGTCCAAGGACGGCTCGACCGGAACGCTGCTGCCCCAGGGCACGCCCGTCTCGCGCTCCTTCCGCTCGAACGAGCTCGAGTACTACATCCAGGACATCTTCCACGCGACGCCCAATCTGACCATCACCGCTGGCCTGCGCCACACCATCCTGCAGACGCCCTACGAGACCAACGGGCAGCAGGTGCAGCCCACCATCAACATCCATGACTGGTTCCAAACCCGCGGAGCGCAAGCGGCGATGGGCAACTCCGTTCAGCCGGATATCTCCTTTGCGCCCTCTGGTCAGGCTCGCGGGGCCAAGCCCTTCTATCCCATGAACTGGGGCAACGTCGCTCCCCGCTTTGCCCTCGCCTACTCGCCCGCCTTCGACGAAGGCTCCATGCTGAACAAGATCTTCGGTGCGGCCGGCAAAAGCTCCCTCCGAGCGGGCTTTGGCATCTACTTCGACCACTTCGGCCAGGGCCTGATCACGAACTACTCGCGCTCTGGATCCTTCTCCCTCGCCTCCTCCATCAACAATCCCGCCAGCACCCTGACCGCCGACACCTCGCCCCGCTATACCGGCCTTCATGACCTGCCAACGCTGGTCCCCCAGGCTGACTCCTCCATCGCCTACCCGCAGACGCCCTCGAACGATCCGAACGGCACCGGCTTCGCCATCACCTCCGGTCTCGACGACCGCATCAAGACCCCGTACTCCGAAGTCTTCAACGTCTCCTTCCAGCGCGAACTTCCTGGCGGCTTCACCCTCGAAGCCGACTACGTCGGCCGCCTGGGGCGCCATCTGCTGCAGCAGGAAGACCTCGCGCAGCCGCTCGACCTGGTCGATCCCAAGTCAGGCGTCGACTACTACACCGCCGGCACCCAGCTCTCGCAGGCGGTCGACGCGGGCGCCAAGACCGTCGCCCCCATCCCCTACTTCGAGAACATGTTTCCCGCCGCCAAAACCGCGACGCGCTCCGCGACCCAGAACATCTACTCCAGGCTGTGGCAGTACGTTCGCGGCAACGAGACAGCCGCGCTGTATGACCTCGACATCGCCTGCTTCCCGGCCTGCGGCGGACCGAACGGCGATCAGGCCGGCCGCTATTGGCCGCTGCAGTACTCCTCGCTCTACGTCACCTCGTCGCTCGGCAGCTCGTCCTACCACGCTGGGCAGTTCATCCTGCGCCACCCCATGCGGCACAACATTCAGGTCGACCTCAGCTACACCTACTCCAGGTCGCTCGACCTCGGATCGGACTCCGAGAACAACCCCACCAGCAGCGGCAACTCCTTCGGCTTCATCCTGGACGCCTTCAACCCGCGCAAGAACTACTCAGTCTCCGACTTCGACACCACCCATCTGCTCACCGGCGACTGGGTCCTGCGCCTGCCGGTCGGCCGCGGCCAGCACTTCGCCGGCAACTCCAACGGTCTGGTCAACGCTCTGATCGGCGGCTGGTACACCTCCGGCATCGTCCGTGTCTCGAGCGGCCTGCCCTTCGGCATCTCCGACGGCGACGGCTGGTCGACCAACTGGGAGTACGAGGGCTACGAGGTCAACACCGGCAAGATCAAGATGGGCAAACACCTCGACGCGAACGGCAGCCCCCAGGCCTTTGCCGATCCCAAGCAGCTGCTGGCCAACATCCGCGATCCCTACCCCGGCGAGGCAGGCCAACGCAACAAGTTCCGCGGCGACGGCTACTTCGACATCGACGCTGGCCTCCACAAGGACATCCCACTCGGCGAGAAGTACCGCTTCCACCTCGCCTCCGAGCTCTTCAACGTCACCAACAGCACGCGCTTCGATCCCCAGTCGATCGACAACGGATCGACCGACGGCAACATCGGCGTCTACAGCCTGGAGTTGACCCAGGCCCGGCGCATGCAGCTCTCCGCCCGCTTCGAGTTCTGACCGCGGGATCCCCTTGGCGCATGGGAGCCCACTGCATGGGACTCCCTGTGCTGCCGATGTCCTGTCGGCTTCTACGACGCACCGGCTGCAGGGTCGCTGCCACCCGCTCGCCGCCGCCGAAACCACCACCAGGCTGCTGCCGCCAGGAGGCCGACGCCCAGCAGGACCAGGCCCGTCCTCCCCAGCACGTGCACCAGCCATTGCAGGCGGCTCCCAAACAGGTACCCGAGCGAGCAGATCACCGACACCCACACGGTCGCGCCGAGCAGGTTGAAGACAAAGAACCGGCGCCAGGGCATGGAGAGCGATCCGGCCAGGAGGCCCGAGACAACCCGCAGCCCCGCCACAAAGCGAGCTCCAAAGACCGCTGCTGCTCCGTGCTCGCGCATCCATCGCTCGCCGCGGTCGAGCACCCGGCCGTTGACGTGAAACACCCGCCCATACCGGTTCAGAAGCGCCCGTCCGCCGCTTCTGCCGATCCAGTACCCGACGTTGTCGCCCGTCGCCGCCGCGGCGATGCCTATGACGATCACCCAGGCCAGGTGCAGCCGAGGACTCGTTGCAGCCGTCGAGCCTGCCACCAGAAGGACCGTCTCGCCCGGCAGGGGCAGACCCGCGTCTTCGAGCAGCAGAGCCGCCAACACCGTCCAGTAGCCGTACCGCGCGAAGAAGCTGATCAGGTGCTGCACGGAAAGGAAGTGCATCCCTGGTCGGATGCGCGTCTCCAGCCCGCGCGCATCGAGGCGGCCGCCGCCCGGGGCTCGAACAGCTCCCATCCCGCTACCAGCAACGCCGCCCGGTATCCGTTTCGCGCACAGAGCCCCGCGGCGTCGCTTCGCCTCGCGCTAAACTAACGATGTGGCCCTGACCGTCACCACCCCGACCCGCGCCACGCCCGCCGCCGTAGCAGTTGCGCCGCTCAGCGCCCGGCCCTCGCTGCTGGCCGACTATGCCACGCTCTTCAAGCTGCGGGTCTCCGTCATGGTGGTCATCACGGCTGGAGCCGGCTTCTTTCTGGGCTCGCTCCGCTCCGGCATCAGCCCCTTTCATGCCGGTCTGCTTCCGGCGCTGGCCGGCATTGCGGCGGTTACCTGCGGCGCCTCCGCGCTCAATCAGGCGCTGGAGCGCCGCTCGGACGCCCACATGCGCCGCACCGCGCAACGCCCCATGGCCGCCAACCGAATCTCCTTCGCGCACGGTCTTCTGCTCGGCTTCGCCGCCGTCTTTCTCGGCACGCTCTACCTGGTCTGGCAGACCAACCTGCTCACCGGCACGCTGACGCTGCTCACGGCGCTCGGCTACGTCGGCATCTACACCCCGCTCAAGCGCATTACCACCCTCAACACCTTTATCGGAGCCTTTCCCGGAGCCCTTCCACCGCTGATCGGATGGACCGCCGCCCGCGGCATCATCGAGTGGCCCGCCGTCGCTCTGTTCGCCATCCTCTTTGTGTGGCAGTTCCCGCACTTCATGGCCATCGGCTGGCTCCACCGCGAAGACTACCGTCACGGCGGCATCCGCCTTACCGCGACCCAGCAGCCTGTCGCGGACGCGGCCCGCAACACAGTCATTCAGGCCCTCTTCTACGCCGTGCTGATGATCCCGGTCTCGATCTGGCCCACGTGGCTCGGCATCACCGGCGTCCCCTACGCCGTCGTCGCCACGCTGCTCGGCCTGGGGTACCTCTGGTTCACGCTGCGCTTTGCTCGCATCCTCCGGAACCCCGGCTCGCCCGAGACCCGTACTCCGGCCCGCAATCTGCTGAAGGCCTCCGTCATCTATCTGCCTCTGCTGCTCGCGGCCATGATGCTCAACGCCAAGGGACGTCTGCTCTTCTAAACTGCCATGTCCGCAGAACTCGACATCAGCCCCCAGCAGCGCGCCGCCGCCCGAACTCCGCCGTGGGTCATCCTGGCCATCGTGGCCGTCTCGGCCGCCGCCAGCGTGCTGATCTGCTGGCTGGTCTACGTCCACACCCCCACCGACGTCGCCGGCACCCGGCTCCGCTCGCTGCCCCTGGTCAACGCCGCCCTGAACGCGCTCTCGACCGTGGCCTTGATCGCCGGTTTCGTGTTCATCCGCCGCCGCGAGATCCGGCAGCACCGCGCCAGCATGTTCTCCGCCTTCTTCTTTTCCTCCATCTTTCTGGTCTCGTACCTGGTCAACTTCACGCTCCACGGCGAAACGCGCTTCAATCGTCTCAGCGCCTGGTGGCCGTTTTACTGGAAGCTGCTCGCCTCGCACGTGCTTCTCTCGGTCATTGCGCTTCCCATCATCCTGATCACGTTTTTCCTCTCTCTTTCTGGCCGCTTCCAGGCGCACAAGCGCCTCGCCCGCTATACCTTTCCCATCTGGCTCTACGTCTCGGTCACAGGCGTCATCGTGTACTGGATGCAGGCGGCGATCCACTAGCCGATGCATCCCGACACCCGCAAAATCCTTCGCACCGGCCTGCTGATCTTTTTTTTCGGAGCGGTAGCCGCAGCGCTCATGCTGACGGTCTTCGGCGGCGTCACCCGCCAGGGTCCGCACACCAACGCCGGCTGGCTCGCCTTGATCGTCGCCATGGGCTGCCTCCCGACAGGCACCCTGACCCTGGCTCTCGCCGTGGCGAAGCTGATCGGCGACCTGCGCCGCTGAGCACCTTTGCCGTCCGATGTTCCGGCGATCTACCCTCCTCGCATGAGCCTCAGGGAAGATCTCCGGTCGCTGGTCCGCCTCAGCTTTGCCGCGCTGCTGGCCGCGTCCACGCTCCACTTGCAGACCGTCTGCCAGACGGCGACCCAGACACCGGGCCAGACGACACCCCAGATGGCAACCCCGACCGGGGCAGCCTCTCCTCCCCTGCTCTCACCGGGCGCCGCCTACGACCAGGCCATGACGCCCGTCGAGGTCACCCACAGCGCCATCAGTAACTGGTCGGACGTTGAAACGGCCGCACTTGCGGTCGCCATGCGTCAGGCCAAGGACGCCTGTGCCGCGCGGGCAGGCGTGGTGTACACGGGCACCGGCCTGCTTGACTTCGCCCGCCTCTGCGCGCTCGGCCAGCAGTGGCCTGCTGTTCTCACCGCTGCGACAAGCTACATCCAGGCGACCTCCTCCCCGCAACCCGAGCTCGCCCGCGCCTACGGCTACCAGGTCAACGCCCATCTGCGCATGGGCGACCACGCCGGGGCGCTCAGCAGCGCGCTGGCGATGCTGGCAGCCGTGCCCTACACCAGCCTTACAAACGAGGCCATCAACCAGACCCTGCGCTTCCTCCAACTCGCCTACACGCCCGAGGCCGTGACCCTCGCGGAGGCTCGCCAACCCATTCTGCTTCGCCTGCTGCACCAGGGCAGCGCCTCCGCCGCCGATCCCGGGGCCAGCCCCGCGGCGCCCTCCGCGGACACACCGCCCCTCCATGAGCTCTACCAGGACGGCCTGTTTCTTGCCGCCATGCAGCAGTACAACAACCAGGCACCCGCCTCAGCCGCGACCGTGGCCGCTCTCGAGGGGGCACTCCCGGCCACGGTGCCGCCGGATGAGGCCATCCTCCTTGACCGGGAGCGCCGGCAGTATGCTCTGCTCGGTACGGTTCTCCCCAACATCGCCGCCTCCGCTTCGCTCTTCTCGCCGGATGAGACGCCCCGCATCAACCGCGACTTCGGCACGGCCACCCTCCTGTTTCTGTTTCCGCCCTGGTGCGCTCAGTGCGCCCGCATGACCCAGGGCATCCTTCCCGCGCTCTTCCGCCTCGGCGAGAGCGGAATCCACATCTACGGCCTGCTCGCCGGGGATCCGCCGCCGATCCCCGCCCCGGGCAGCGCAGCCTCGCCGGCTCGCGAGCCGCGGCGCTCCCCCGTCCGCCATGCGCACTCCCCTCCGGGTCAGAGTCAACCGTCGCCGATCCCGCCGGCCGCGCCCGCAGAGCCGCCCACCGCCGCCGAGATCGCCCACGGCACCCCGACGCTGGTCGTCTCCCCCGCAACGCTGGCGCAGTTCGGCGTCACCGATCCGCCCATGCTGATCGCGACCGATCACGCCGGCATCATTCGGCTTCTGCTGACTGCCGCACCCGAGAACGCCTTTGCCGCCGGCAGCTCGGTCGACCAGATCGCGGCTCACATCGCCAGCACCTGGCCGCCACCGCCGAGACCCTGAGCTCCCCGACCGGCTTGCCGGACCGTCTGCTATCCTCAACCTGCGCAAAATCCAAGCAAGCGAGCGATCCCACCTATGGCACGAGGCGTCAACAAAGTCATTCTCGTCGGCAACGTCGGCAAGGACCCCGAAATCCGCGCGACCCAGAGCGGCATGCAGATTGCCAGCTTCTCGCTCGCCACCACGGACCGGACCAAGGGTCAGGACGGCCAGTGGACCGACAGGACCGAGTGGCACAACCTGGTCGCCTTCCAGCGAACCGCCGAGATCGTCCGCGACTACGTCAAGAAGGGCTCGCAGGTCTACGTCGAAGGAAAGATCCAGACGCGCTCCTGGGATGACAAGGAGTCAGGCCAGAAGAAGTACAAGACAGAGATCCTGGTCAACGACCTGCAACTGCTGGGTGGCCGCGGCGATGGCCAGGGCTCCTCGCGCGAGTCTTCGGGCGGCGGCTACTCGCAGTCGTCGTCCAGCAGCTACAGCCGGTCTTCAAACGCCGGCGGCAGCTCTTCCGGCTACGACCGGCAGCCCGCGGCGACACCGGACTACGGCGACCAGGGAATCACGGACGACGACATCCCGTTCTAAGGTGCCGGACCCTCGTTCTCTTCCCACTTCGGGAAACCTCTACAACTTCCGTTCGCCCTCACGGAGCAGTCCGCAGACCGGCACGCGGCACCCGGTGCTACAACGGGAGAGTAGTGCTTCACCACTCCCCGATCTGGACTGGTCCATGCTGAAAACCCCTGCACGCCTGCTGTCTCTGCTGCCCTTCCTTGCCGCCCTCACCTTCACTTCCACGGCCCGCGCCAACCCCATCAACGGTGTGGTCTACTGCAACATCTCCTCCGCAGACGCCTCCAACACGCCGGCGCCGGGCGTCACTCCCTCAGGCACGGAGTGCGCGACCTTCGCGGCCAACGAACTCGTCTTCTACAGCAACGGTTCGAGCGCGACAAACAACCTGGGAAGTTTTCTGAACTACCACCACGCCATCGCTGGTGACGTGAACTACCTGAATGGATACACCGCCGACTCCAACCTCGACTTCTCCTTCTTCCAGTTCACCGGCAGCGCCTACTTCGAGAACGGCATGACCTACCACGTCGCCCATGACGACGGTGTAGTGTTGAACGTGGACGGTGTGACGGTCGTGAATGCACCCCAGCCTACTTCTCCGGTGGACACGCCCTTCGTCTTCAACGGCAGCACGGGCTTCTACGACTTCACCTACGACTACACCGAGCAGCAGGGTGGCTCGCTCTTTTACACCGATGCCACCGAGGCGCCCGAGCCCGCCAGCCTTGCCCTGCTCGGCACCGGAGCCCTTGCGATGATCGGTCTGGCAAGCTATCGCAGGCGTCGCGGTGTCTCGCCCGACCTGCACGCATAGAACAGTTCTGGGGTAGGAAAGAGCGGCTGAGCGCGCCTGCTTCACTGCAGGCAGTCGGTTTATGCCGGCGAGGCCAACCCCCTCGCCGGACTGCTCCCGGCACTCCGCTGCCGTAAACTAGCCCCATGATCGACGAAGCCGCTTTTCGCCGCGAGTCCGACCGCGCCCTCGAGTCTCTCAAGCAGTCCCTCATCGCCGCCGAAGAGGAGGGTGGCTTTGAGGCTGAGGAAAACCACGGCGTTCTCAACATCCTGTTTGAAGACCGTCCGGGCAAGTTCGTTCTGACCCCACAGACTCCCGTGCGTCAGCTGTGGATCTCTGCCCAGTCCACCTCCTTCAAGCTCGACTGGGATGCGGAGCGCAGCGTGTTTGTTCTCCCGCGAACCGGCGAGGACCTCAAAACGCTGACCCAGCGCCTGCTTCAGGAGTTCCTTGAGAATCCCGGCATCAGCCTGTCCTGAAGCAAGCTCCGCTGCTCCGGAGGTGTGACAGGTCTTCAGTCGACGAAGAAGAAAAGTTCGGAATGGATAGCAGCAAGCAGCCAGCTTCACGTACAGTGGAGCTGTCCAGACCATCTGATTCGCCTTTCAGCGCAACCCCGGTCACCCGTGTGTCCGGCAGCGCGGAGGTGCACGACGATGGGAACTCCGTTCAGGCTTTTCAACTCGGGACCACCTTCAACCTGATGCCGTCACCGAATCGTGCTGAGGAATTGAGACTGGGAGATCCGGCCCTAGGAGGGAGTGAGCCCCCTCCCCTGCTCTCCGTCGCGATTATCACCTGCGATGAAGAGAGCAATCTCGCGCGCACCCTGGCCAGCGTTCGCTTCGCCGGCGAGGTGATCGTGGTCGACTCCGGATCCAGGGACCGCACCGTCGAGATCGCCCGCTCCTTCGGCGCGCAGGTCTTCGTGGAACCCTGGAAGGGCTTCTCCGCCCAGAAGAACTCGGCGATCCGCAAATGCACCGGGACCTGGATTCTCTCGCTCGACGCGGATGAGGAGCTCTCGGAGGATCTGCAGCGCCAGCTTCGCACGCTGCTGCCGACCAATCCGCCCGTCGACGCTTTTTTCCTCCGCCGGCGTAACCTTTTTCTTGGCCGGTGGATGAAGCACGGCGGCTACTACCCCGATCCCAAGCTCCGTCTCTTCCGCCGCAACGCCGCCAACTTCGCCTCGGCCGCCCGCTTCTCCGACCGTCCAGTCCACGAGACCATCACGTTCGATGGCGCCTCCGACACACTGGACTTCGACCTCATTCACCACGCGTATCCCACGCTTGAGAGCTACCTGGCGCACATGGATCGCTACTCGACCCTCGGCGCCGAGCTCCTCGTCCAGCAGCGACGTCGCAGCCGATCTCTGGCGGCCTTCTACTGGAACGTGCTTCTGGTTCCGCAGCTGACCTTTACCTGGAACTATCTCTTCCGGCTCGGCTTTCTGGACGGCCGCGAGGGCCTTCTGCTGCACCTGTATCACTCCGCTTACGTGAGCTGGAAGTACGCCAAAGCTTGGCGCATGGCTCGCGAGCCAAGAGCTCCGCTCCACGCCCAGCTCTCCGGAGCTCGCCCCGCCTCCGCCTCCGAGCCTCCCGCCCAGACCTGACTTCGAACTGCCAAGGAGAACGCGCCGCCTGATGACCTCATCTCTTACCCGCCCCCGACTTCGCTTCCCGTCCAGCGCAGCGCTTCTGCTGATCTCCGCCGCCGCGTTTGCGCTGCAGAACACCGGGAACAAGCCGGGGGACGGCGCGGGCGCAGCGCCGTCCATCAGCTCGCGGACCGCAACCATGCGGCATCTCCCTGGTCTCCTTCCGCTCGACTGGGACGCCAGGAGCGGCAAGCTTTACCTCGAAGTCCCTCTCGACTCGAGCGGCCGCAGCGCCGATCTGCTCTACCTCCACTCGCTTCCCTTCGGCGTGGGGTCGAACGACCTCGGCCTCGACCGCGGGCAGTACGGCGCGCTTGGCGGGGGCGAGCGCAACAACCGCATCGTGCACTTCGAACGCGCCGGCCCGAAGCTTCTGCTGGTTCAGCCCAACCAGCAGTTCCGCTCCTCCTCCCCCGACCCGGCCGAGCAGCTCAGCGTGCGTCAGTCGTTTCCGGAGTCGGTGCTCGCCGGATTTCGCGTTGAGGCCGAGGATCCGAACGGCACCGTTCTGGTCGACGCCACCGACCTCTTCCTGACCGACGTTCACGGCATCGCCGAGATGCTCACGCGCGCGCATCAGGGCAGCTACAAGGTCGACCTCAGCCGCTCGGCGATTGAGCTTCAGGGGACCAGGGCCTTCCCGCGCAATACCGAGGTCGAGGCTCTGCTGACCTTTGTGACACCCGACAGCTCCCACGCGAACTTCGTCGCGGACGTCAGCCCCGATCCGGGCGTCTTCACCGTGCACGAGCACCAGAGCTTCGTCGCGCTTCCCGGCCCCGGCTTCACGCCGCGTCGCTTCGACCCGCGCGCCGGCTACTTCCCCGAGAGCTACCGCGACTACTCTGCCCCGCTCGGCGCGCCGCTCGACCAGCAGTTCATCCTGCGGCACCGCCTCATCAAACGAGACCCTGCCTGCACCCACAGCTGCCAGCCTGTCGAGCCCCTCCGCTACTACGTGGACCGCGGCGCGCCCGAGCCCATCCGCACCGCCCTGGTCGAAGGCGCGCGCTGGTGGGACCAGGCCTTTCAGGCCGCCGGCTGGGCGCCCAACACATTCCAGGTGGAGCCGCTGCCCGCCGGCGCCGACCCAATGGACCTCCGCTACAACATCATCCAGTGGGTCCATCGCTACACCCGCGGCTGGAGCTACGGCGCCTCGGTCGCCGACCCGCGCACGGGCGAGATCCTGAAGGGCAACGTCACCCTGGGCTCGCTGCGCGGACGCCAGGACTACCTCATCGCGGAGGCGCTGCTAAGCCCCTACGTGACCGGCCAGACGATCCGTCCCGGGCACGACCCCATGCTGGCAATGGTGCTCGCCCGCATCCGGCAGCTGGCCGCGCACGAGACCGGCCACACCCTTGGCCTGGCCCACAACTTCGCCGCGAGCTCCTTTCCCCACACCCCGGAGCAGTCGGTTTCGGTCATGGACTACCCGCACCCGTGGATCACGCTAGGACAGAACGGCGTTCCGGACCTGTCGCACGCGTATGCCGTCAACATCGGCCAATGGGACAAGGTAGCGATCGACTACGGCTACCGGGAGTTCGACCGCGCCGGCAAGCCCGTCGAGGACACCACCGCCCTGAACCGCATCCTCACCGAAGCCGAGCAGCGCGGCATTCCGTACATCACCGACGCGGACTCCCGTCCGCTGGGCTCGGCGCAGCCGCATGCCCATCTGTGGGACAACGGCTCGGACTCTGCCGAGGAACTGAACCGCATCCTGGGAGTGCGCGCCGCAGCCCTCGCCCGCTTCGGCGAGGCCGCCATTCGCCCGGGCACACCCACCGCACAGCTTGACGACACGCTGGTGCCACTCTACCTTTTGCACCGCTACCAGACCGAGGCCGCGGCCAAGGAGATCGGCGGCCTGGACTACCGTTACACGCTGCGCGGCGACGGCCAGAAGGGACCCGTGCTGGTCACCCCGGCGGAGCAGCGCAAGGCGCTCGCGGCGGTGCTTCGCACGCTCTCCCCCGAGGTGCTCACCCTGCCTGAGCCACTCCTCGCCCTGCTGCCGCCGCGTCCTCCGGGGCTCGAGCGCACGAGGGAGACCTTCGCCACGCACACCGGCCTGACCTTTGACCCCGTGGCTGCGGCGGAGTCCTCCGCGGACCTCACGCTGGCGCTGCTCTTCCAGCCGGCGCGGGCCTCGCGCCTGGTGGAGTACCACGCCCGCGATGCCGGCGAGCCCTCGCTCGGAGAGGTCATTGACACGACGCTCGACGCCGTCGCCCATCCCGCCGGCCCTGGCGGTCTTTCGGCGGAGACCGGTCGCGCGGTGAAGGCACGGGTCGTCGAGGCGCTGCTTACGCTCGCCTCCAACCCGGCTGCCTCCTCCGAGGCGCGGGCCATCACGCGCGAACGCCTTCTGGCACTGCGGGACCGGCTCTCCTCTGGGGCCGGAAGCACAACCAGGGACCCCGTCGATTCGGCCCTGGCGGCACGCATCACCGAGTGGGAGCGCGACCCGGCGAAGTTCACCCCGGCCAAGCCGATCGAAGCGCCGCCGGGGATGCCCATCGGCGAAGACGAGGAGTTCTGAAGCCGGACCGTCCTGCGTCACGTTGCGGGGGCAACTTACAAAAGCTCCTGATGACAGAGCCGTCGCTCTCACCCCGCGCGTATCTCTCCGGGGAATCCGGGGCGCCATGTCCGGAACGATCATCTCCGGCGGTCGGCACACCTCCCGTCGGCTCGCGCACGGCTTTGCCTACCCTGCCGCGACCGTCTCCCCGTGGGCTGCCTGCAACTCACGGAAGCGCTCGATGTAGCGCTCCGGCAGCGATCTGCGCCGCATGTCGCGGCCCACGACCACGTGAACCGTCTCACCCTCGCACAGAAGCTGCCCATCCCGGGCCCGCAGCACCTGGTAGCGAAAGCGGATGAGCGAAGCGCGGACCGCTGCCAGGCTGGTCCGGATGATCAGTTCGTCGTCGTAGCGGGCGGGCGATTTGTACCGCGCGGTCGCTTCGACCACCGCGATCATGCAGCCGTCCTCCTGTTCCAGACGGCTGTAGTCCAGGCCGATCTGGCGGATCAGCTCGACGCGCCCGACCTCAAACCACACCAGGTAGTTGGCGTGGTAGACGACGCCCATCTGGTCGGTCTCCGCGTATCGGACACGAACGCGCGTCTCCCCGGTACCGGCCTCGACCTGCTGTGGATCTCCATGCATCTGCCCAGTCTACCGGCAGGGCCGCGGTTCGGGGGTACTCTGGAAGCAGCGATGCCCCTCGAACTCCGCAGCACCGACGCGCTTCTTGTGATCGACATGCAGGCCGACTTCCTGCCCGGCGGAGCGCTCGCCGTGCAGGGGGGCGATGCCATTGTTCCGGGCATCAACCGGCTGGCCAAGCGGTTTGATCACGTGATCCTCACGCAAGACTGGCACCCGCGCGGGCACATCTCCTTCGCCAGCACTCACGAAAGACAGCCGTTCACCGGCACCGTCGAGGCAAGCTATGGCACGCAGGCGCTGTGGCCCGACCACTGCGTCCAGGGAACGTCCGGGGCGGAGTTTGCCCCGGGCCTGGCGATCCCGCACGCGGAGATGATCCTGCGCAAGGGCTTCCGCCGGGAGATCGACAGCTACTCCGCGTTCACCGAAAACGACGGCACCACCTCCACCGGGCTCGCCGGATACCTGCGCGAGCGCGATCTGCGGCGGCTCTTCTTTGCCGGCCTGGCCTTCGACTTCTGCGTGGGCTTTTCTGCCGTGGCGGCGGCGCGTCTCGGCTTCGAAGCGACCGTCGTCGAAGACCTGACGCGCGCGGTCAATCTGCCAGGCACGGTGGCCGGTACCCAGGCGAGCTTCGCCCGGGATGGTGTGCAGACCATCGACTCGGACGCCTTCGAGGCATGACCAACCCGCCCGGCTGGATCGAGACCGAGGGCACCGTCACCACCTGCCGCTATCAGTTCGCGCGGCTCAACACGCTGTCGCTCGGCTTCCAGCGCGGCGAGCGCTTCCGCATCACCTTCGACTACCGGGCGCACGGGCAGATCTACTCCGACGAGTTCGAGTCGCCGGTCGCCATCCCGCAGGACACCCGCATCCCTGTCCGCTACAACCCACTCGATCCGCAGCAGAACTCGCGCTCGCGCGAGGCAGGCGGCTTCGGCGCAGGCCGCTCCCCGCTCCTGGCCGTGGGTATCGCCGGCAGTGTGGTGCTGTCGCTGCTGTGGCTTGCCATGCTTCGCGGCTGCAGCTGAGGCGAGGCGAGAGCGCTCAGCCCCGCTCCAACGCACGGGAACAGCCGTCAGCCGCCGGCGAGGCCCAGCTCCGCGGCGTGCGTCTGCATGGCGGAAAGGCAGGTGCTGATGTGCTCGTCCAGCGGAACGCCCAGCAGCTCGGCTCCGCGGGTGATGTCTTCCCGCTTCACGGCTCGCGCAAAGGCCTTATCCTTCATCTTTTTGCGGACTCCGGCGACCTCCACCTCGGCGATCGAGCGCGAGGGCTTCACCAGCGCGCAGGCAGTCAGAAATCCGGCGAGCTCATCGCAGGCGAACAGCGTACGGTCGAGGTGCGTCTCCGGCTCCACCCCCGTGTACTCCGCGTGCGCCAGGATGGCGTGGAGAATCGGCTCCGGCCAGCCCTGTTCGCGCAGATACGTCACCGCCACGAAGGGGTGCTCGTCGGGCGTCGGGTGCCGCTCGTAGTCCATGTCGTGCAGCAGGCCGGCGCAGCGGTAGCTTTCGGCGAAGCGATCGAGCTCCACGCCGGTCAGCCCCTCTCGCACACCCTCCAGCCGGCCATAGCTTTCCGTGCAGGCAGCCACCGCCAGCGCGTGTTTGCGCAGGCTCTCGCCGCTCGTCCACTCTTCCAGCAGAGATCGCGCCTCCGCCGACTCACGTCCCGGCCTCCAGGCCAGATCACCCACCCCACACCCCCGTTACCAGGCTGGTTCCCACTTCTGCTTTCTTCGGGTCTCTTCGGCAGTTCTGCCCGAATCGCCCTTGACTCTTCCACGATACCAGTGTCACTCTAGCGACATCGCACGACCCGGTTATCGGACGTGTGCTGCGGTCCTTGCTCTGGAATCCGCTCCGCACGATACAACCTATGGCAACCATGATGGCCCCTGTTGAGCAGCGCGAGGTCGTGCGCTGTGACCACTGCAGCCTGGTCCAGTTTCGCACGGCGAGCACGCTGTGCCGACGCTGCAAGAAATGCCTGGAGGTCGAGCCGGCGAAGCCTGCGCCGGCCACCCTGGAGCTGGTCGCGGCCAGTCCGGCCGTGAGTGGCACGCTTCAGGTCTCGCAGGCCGTACGCGATCTCCGCCACGTCCGGAATCTGTCGCAGCGACAGCTGGCCGCCCGCATGAACGTCCCCCGCACCTACATCTCCAAGATCGAGAACGGCAAGGCGATGCCAACCCTGGCCTCGCTCGACCGTCTGGCGCGGGCTCTGCAGGTGGATATCTCCGTTCTTTTGCGGGACTCCAGCACCCGGCACAAGGACGAGACAGCCGTTCTGATGACCGATCCGTTTTTGGCCGAGATCGCGCACTTCGCCTCTCAGCTGGACGCCCTGCAGCGCTCCATCTTCCTCAATCACGTGCGCGAGCTCGCCGCCGGACGCAAACGGACGGCGTAGTCGCCTGAGTTTCAACCTCCTTTCCTCTTCGGGCGGACTCCTTCTCGGGGTCCGCCCCTCTCCCGCTTCGTCCCTCCCTCTTCCCCGGCCTCGCCTCGTCGTCCCACCTCCGTTTCGTTGCACCGGGTACTCCGGTGTGCTAGCGTCATGCTTTGCGAGGTCCCGTGCGCGCTGTGCCGCCCAGCCGAGTTCATGAGCTCTCCCCGGACGAGATGCAGATGTACCGTCAGCTCACGCCGGAGCGCCTTCCCCAGCACATCGCCATCATCATGGACGGCAATGGCCGGTGGGCCGGCAAGCGAGCGCTGAAGCGCTTTCTTGGCCATCAGCAGGGCGCCGAAAGCGTGCAGTACGTGGTCGAAACGGCCTCCCGCATCGATCTGCCCTACCTGACGCTGTACGCGTTTTCGCTCGAAAACAACCTGCGCCGGCCGAAGTCCGAGGTTAGCTTCCTGATGAAGCTGCTGAAGAACTACCTGATTGGCAACGTCAAGCGCATGAACGACAACAATGTGCGCATGAACTACATCGGCCGCACCCACGAACTGCCGTCGGAGGTGCAGGAGACGATGCAGTGGGCCATGGAGTCTACCGAGCGGAACACCGGCACCACCCTGACGCTGGCACTGAACTACGGCTCCCGCTCAGAGATCGTCGACGCGGTGCGCCGCATCCTGACGGACCTCGCGGGGGAGGCTCACACCCGTGGCTGCTCGGTTGAGGACCTGCTGGGGCTGGGCGCGCTCGACTCGCTCGATGAAGGCAGCATCGGGCGCGCGCTCTACACCGCCGGGATGCCCGATCCGGACCTGGTGATCCGCACCTCCGGCGAGCAGCGCATCTCGAACTTTCTGCTGTGGCAGATCGCCTACGCGGAGATCTTTGTCACCGACCGTCTGTGGCCGGACTTCCGTGGCGTGCACCTGCTGGAGGCGATCGCCGCCTACCAGCAGCGCGACCGGCGCTTCGGCGGCCTCAGCGAGAGCCAGACCGACGAGAATCTGTCCAGCCTGGAGCCGGCCGATCAGGTGGCCGAAGAGATCGAGGGCCAGTTGAACGGCCGCGCGCCCGCAGCCGTGCAGCGATAGCGGTCAACCCGCCCGCATCGGCATGTATCCTGCTTGAGGCCCACTCAAGCAATGAAGCGCATCCTTACCGCCCTCGTCCTCATCGTTGCCGTCTTTGCCCTGATCTTCTTTGGCAAGCTGTGGATGATCACACTCGCGGCTCTGCTGGTGGCGGAGCTCGCGGCTATTGAATTCCTCTCGCTCGCTCGCGTGGGTGCGGAGAAGCATGGGGCGCGGCTGCGCATTCCCGTCGCGTGGATGCTGGCCGCGACCGCGTCTCTGTTTGTGGTGACGCTGCCCAGCGTGCCGGGGGAGCTGCAGCTGCCCGTGCTCAGCGCTCTGACGCTGGTTTTGTTTGCCTGGAACGGCTTCTGTTCGCCGCTCATCCAGGTCCTGCCCGACACGGCGCAGGGCGTGTTCGGCCTTCTGTGGATCGCCTATCCTCTAACGCTGATTCCGCTGCTGTGGAAGGGCGAGGACGGGCCCGCTCTCGTTCTGTTTCTTATGGTGTCGGTCTGGGCAGGCGACATCGCCGCCTTGTATGTGGGCCGGGCGCTCGGCCGTCACAAGCTGGCGCCGAGGCTCTCGCCGGGCAAGACGTGGGAGGGCTCGATCGCGTCCGTCGCCGGATCGCTGCTCGCGGCCGGAGCCGTGGTGGCGGCGAGCGACTGGCTGACCGCGCGTGGCAATCTGCTGCTGCACATCGCGCAGCCGCTGTGGCAGTCGCTCGTTCTTGCCGCCATTCTCAACGTGGCCGCGCAGACGGGCGACCTGCTGGAGTCTGCCGTCAAGCGCGGAGCCGGAGTGAAGGACTCAGGCACCATGCTGCCCGGACACGGCGGCATCCTCGACCGCATCGACGCCCTGCTGCTGGCGGCACCGGTGCTGTGGTACGCCGTGCTGCTCAAGGATGCCTTTGGCCTGGGACGCTTCTGAAAGCCGGCCGAGCCGTGGTTCGCGACGGCATCTGCGAAGCGACAGCATCTGCGAAGATAGACCCTGTGAAGAAGATCGCTGTTCTGGGCTCGACCGGCTCCATCGGGCACTCCACGCTCTCGTTGTGTGAATCCTTTCCCGACCGCTACCGTCCAGTCGCGCTCGCCGCCGGAGCAAACGTCGACGACGCTCTGAAGCAGTGTCTGCGCTGGCTTCCGCAGGTGGTCTCGATGGCGGAGGAGCAGCGCGCCGCTGATCTGCGGCAGCGCCTCGAGGCTGCGGGCGTGCGCGGGGTCGAGGTGGTCTACGGAACCGCCGGAACGGTGCGCTGCGCCACGCTGCCGGAGGTCGATTTTGTCGTCTCGGCCATCGTCGGCCTGGGTGGCCTCGAGGCCACCTACGCTGCCGTCTGCGCGGGCAAGACGATCGGCCTGGCGAACAAGGAATGCCTCGTGGCCGCGGGCGATCTGATCCTCGCAGCCGCGCGGGAGCACGGGGTGGCGCTGCTGCCGATCGACTCCGAGCACAATGCCGTGCACCAGTGCATGCGCGGAGGCACGCCTCGGGAGGTGCGGCAGGTGTGGCTGACCGCCTCGGGCGGCCCCTTCCGCCACACGCCGGCGGCAGAGTTCGACCGCATCACACCGGCGCAGGCCTTGAAGCACCCGACCTGGGTCATGGGCCAGCGCATCACCATCGATTCGGCCACCATGATGAACAAGGGCTTCGAGGTGATCGAGGCGTGCCGCCTGTTCGGCCTGCCCCCGTCGGCGGTTCGCGTGACGGTGCACCCGCAGTCGACCGTGCACTCGCTGGTTGAGTTCATCGACGGATCGATTCTGGCGCAGATCTCGGTTACAGATATGCGCCTGCCGATCCTGTACGCGCTCGCTTACCCGGAGCGGCCTGCAGCGCCGCCCGCCACGGCTGAAGCTCCGTCGCTCGTCTTCGACCTCGCCAGCCTCAGCCATCTGGAGTTTGAACCGCCCGACCTCGACCGCTTCCCTTGCCTTCGCCTGGCCTACGAGGCAGCGGCCGCAAGCCCGGCGCACTCGATCGCCTTGAACGCGGCCGACGAGATCGCGGTGGCGGCCTTCCTCGAAGGTGGCATCTCGTTTCCGGGCATCCCGCGTACAATCGAGCAGGTGCTGCTGCACACCGCTTCGGCCTCCCCGTCGTCTATCGAAGAGGTGCTCCATCAGGACCGGGTAGCCCGGGAGATCGCCGCTGAGGTCGTGGGGCGCGAGACGCCGGCCGTCCGCTCCTGAACGTCCCCGCACCGCATGAGGTACAGCTCCGTCTGATGTCTACCGTCGTTGAACTCGCCATCGTCCTCGGCATCATGGTGCTGGTCCATGAGTTCGGCCACTTCGCCCTGTGCAAGCTCTGCGGCGTGCGGGTGGAAGCCTTCGCCATCGGCTTCGGCAAACGCATCGTCGGCTTCCGCAGCGGCGGCACCGAGTACCGACTGAACCTGCTTCCGCTTGGCGGCTACGTGAAGATGGCCGGCGAGATGCCTGGGGAGGCGAAGACCAACGACCCGGGAGAGCTGCAGAATCACCCCCGCTGGCAGCGCGCCCTGATCGCGCTCGCCGGGCCGTTCGCAAACTTTCTTCTGGCCATCGCTCTGATGGCCGGGGTGTACATGGCGCACGACGAGGTGCAGGAGTACCTTTCTGCCCCGGCCGTTGCGGACTACGTCCCGGCGTCCAGTCCGGTCGCTCGCACCGGCTTTGCGGCCGGCGATCGCATCGTTCGCTACGACACCGTCGACAACCCCACCTGGGACCAGGTGGCGGTGCGATCTCTCCTGAACCTGAATCAGACCATCCCGTTCGACTACCTGCACGACGGCCATCGCGTCGACAGGAAGATCTTTGTCGAATCCAAGAGCACGCCCGAGAACTTCTCGCTCGATCACTTCGGGCTCATCCCGAAGATGCAGAACGGTCCGATCGAGGTCTCCGCGCTCGAACCCGGCATGCCCGCCGAAAAAGCCGGGCTGAAGGCCGGCGACAAGATCCTGACGGTCGATGGCCACGACTTCCACTCCGTCCAGGCGCTGCTCGCCTACCTGCAGGACCGTACGGCAAAGCCGGTCGCCCTTGTGGTCAACCGCGCCGGTCAGAAGGTCCCGCTCGAGATCACGCCCAAGCTCGCCGACGCGGGCGACGGCACCAAGGACTACCGGCTCGGCTTCCGCTACGTCCCGCCGCCGGTGGTCGTGCGAAAGCTGCCGTTTGGACAGGCGATTGCGGCCTCGTGGCAGTTCAACTGGAAGGCCGCCAAGCTGATCGGCGAGGTCATCAAGCGGATGTTCACCCGGCAGGTCTCGGTCAAGAGCCTGTCCGGCCCGATCGGCATCGGACAGCAGGTGCATGAGGCCGTCGAGATGCCCGGCTGGCTTCCCATCGTCAGCCTGATGGCCTACATCTCGGTCAACCTGGGCATCTTCAACCTCCTGCCGATTCCGATTCTCGACGGCGGCATGATTCTGTTCCTGCTCATCGAAGAGATCATCCGCCGCGACATCGACCAGAGCATCAAGGAACGTGTCTACCAGGTCGCCTTCGTCTGCATCGTGGTCTTTGCGGCGTTTGTGATCTTCAACGACATCAGCAAACTGGGCTTCTTCGCCAAGCTGCACCCCTGAGCGTACTGATCGGAGGCGGGGCTGGGCAGCTCGAACCCGGCTCTGCTGGAGCTGTTTACATAGAGGGTAGCTCTCGGTTCTTAGGGCTGAAAGCCCGACAGATAACAGCCTGGGGCGCAAGCCCCAGGTAGCGATCCATAAAAGTTGTCAGGGCTGAAGGCCCGACACATAAAGTGCAGGACTGCACCTGCAGGTGACCCCTTCAGCCGGCGGCCTGCTCCAGTGCAGCGATGATCTCCACCGCCGCCGCGCGTGCCTCCTCTTCACGGTCCGGCGGAAAGCTGATGGCTCCCACACGGGCGTGGCCGCCACCGCCGTAGCGCTCGCAGATCGCCGCCAGGTTGACCAGGTCCTCCGGAGCCCGTGTCGTCCACGGGCTGGTTCCAACCGCCACCTTGGTGCGGAAGCTCGACCTCGACAGGCCCACGTTGTAGGTGCCCTCGGGATGGAGATAGTACGGGATGAACTTGTTGTAGCCCTCCGCCGGCTGGTCGGTGATCTCGAAGCGAATCACGCCGTCCCGGACCGTGGAGCGCTCGCGGATCAGTTCCATGGCGGCTCGATGCCGCTCCAGTAACGGGCCGAGCTGCTCCTGAACCATCGGCTGCTCGAGCACCTGCTCGAGCGTCATCTCGGTCAGCATGGGAATGAGCTGCGGAATCAGGGTCTCGTTCTGCACCCCTTCGATGACCATGGTCAGCTTCATCGCGGGCTCGCGCATGGCGACCGCGGCCTCCGCGCTCGGGTACCGCGCACCGTCCACGATGTCGGCCCAGTGAATCAGATCGCGCAGCGGCGCCGTATCCATGCCAAAGCGGGTGCTGGCGATGTGCGCGATGAAGCCGGTGCACGAGGTGTAAGTCGGGTCGAAGAACTTCCGCATCGTCGCCGAGCCGTCCTGCTGCCCGCGAAGAAAATCTGCTTCGTCCTCCGGAGTCAGAAACGCGCTCAGGTGGTGGTCGAACCACCAGGTGACGCGCGGCGACGGCGAGTATTTGAAGTCGACGATGGCGTTTTCGCCGTTCGGCTGAAACTCCGAGTCCTCGAACAGCTTTCCCGCGCGATGCACCAGGCCGCGATACTCATAGCCGTTCGCGCCACCGATGCACTCCCGATGGAACCGTGTAAACAGCGAGGCCGAGCAGGCCCCGTCAAAGCAGTGATCATGAAAAAAGACGCGACAGTTCACCGGGTTCGCTCCGCTCCGTGGCACGCCGGGTGAGCTGGCGCGAATCTCCTAGCATAGCGGGGCCTCGCGCGGTGTCAAGCCATTCTTCACGCAGCGGCTCGAGCTTCCGCGCAGCTGCCGCGATAGAACGGTCGCGTCCTGTGCGGCGCGATACACTCACAGCAGCTCCAAGCAAAGGATCTCCGCTTGCCCGACATGTGGTCCGGCGCACCCGATCCGCCGTCCCTCCCACCTCTTCTTCAGCCGGGCATTCTGATCGGTCCCGAGGGACTCCGCGCCGGCTGGGGTCTGCTTCTTTTCGTTCTCCTGACGGTCGCGGGCACCAGCCTGGCGAACGCCGCCGGGCACTGGCTCGGACTTCCTTCCCCGCGCGGTCCGGCAGGCATGCTGCCCGGCGTCACGCTGCTGAGCCGCAGCCTTCTCCTGGCGTCCGTTCTGTTCACCACGTGGGTGATGAGCAGGATCGAGGGCCGGCCCTTCACAAGCTTCGGCCTGGGCGGCCCCAGCCCGCTTCGCCGCCTGCTGCAGGGCGCTGCCTGGGGTCTCGCGGCCCTGTCCCTGCTGGTTCTGCTGCTGTGGGCTGCGGGCGCGCTGCGCTTCGACCGCCGCCTGCTCTCCGGCAGAAGCCTTGCGATCGATGCCCTCGCGTGGGCCGCGGCCTTCTTCGCGGTTGCCCTGCTGGAAGAGACCCTGTTGCGCGGATATCTCCAGATCACCCTGGCTCGAGGACTTGGCGCGCTGTTCGGAACCAGACTGCCCCCGGGGCGCGGCCGCGCTCTCGGCTTCTGGAGCACCGCCGTTCTGCTGTCGGTGCTGTTTGGCGCCGGGCACCGGGGCAACGCGGGCGAATCACCCCTGGGTCTGCTCTCCGCGGCTCTGGCCGGCTTGGTCTTCTGCTACAGCCTGTGGCGCAGCGGCTCCCTGTGGTGGGCGATCGGCTTTCATGCCGCGTGGGACTGGGCGCAGTCGTTCCTGTTCGGCGTGGCCGACAGCGGAATCCTCTCCGCAGGGCGGCTGCTGGCAACGCACCCGGCCGGCCCGGTGCTGCTCTCGGGCGGAACCACCGGACCGGAGGGCAGCATTCTGGTCGTGCCGGTGCTCGCGTGCGTCGCCCTGGCGATCCGGTGGACACTCGCGCCGCAGCCCGCCGACGGGCCTCTGCCGGTCGCGTCGACGGACAGCACGCGGTCATCGGTCCTGACCAATGACGTCCCGTGACTCCACCAGATCGATCTCGCGTTCCAGCCGCCGCATGGTGTCGTCGCCGATCTTTCCCTCGTCGCGCAGCCGGATCATGGTCTGCCGCTCCACCTCCACGGTCTCCAGCGCCACCTTGCGCAGGCTGCGGTAGGTCCTGGCATCCAGCTGGCCCTTTTTTGCGCGCCTTCCGTCGTCCTCGACCGCGGCCAGCCGGTGCTCATATCGATGCAGCAGATCGTCGTAGCCATGCTGCACGCGATCGCCCGCGCCGGTTCGGACTTCCTGCAGGTGCTGGATGGCTGCCTTTAGCATCACGCTCTTCGCGTGCCGCTCCTCCGGGTCTCCCTTTCCGGCACCGGACAGACCCAGAAGGCGAATCAGCGGCGGCAGCGTCAGACCCTGCAGCACCAGCGTCACCAAAATGACGCCGAAGGCGAGAAAGATGATGAGGTTGCGCTGCGTAAACGGCTGCCCGTTGGCAAGCTTTTCCGGCAGGGAAAAGGCCGCGGCCAGCGCCAGCACACCCCGCATGCCGGTCCAGCCGACCACAAAGACGCCTCGAACCGGCAGCGGTCCGGTCTGCTGCCCAAGAAGATGGTTGCGCACCCAGTGCGCCATCGCCTGCACGGGAAAGACCCAGGCGAGCCGCAGCAGAATCAGAACGGCGGAGAAGGCGAGCCCATCCCAGATCAGCGTCCATCGGCTGTAGGCGTGAATGCCGGCCAGCACATAGGGCAGCTGGAGACCGATCATCAGAAACACGATCCCGTTCAAGCCGAAGTTGAGCGCGTTCCAGAAGCCCGTGATCTGCAGCCGCACCTCCGGACGGTAGAAACGGGCGCTTCTGCGGCTGAGAAACAGACCACAGGCCACGACCGAGAGCACACCGGAGGCGCGCACCTCCTCCCCTGCGGCGTAGGCAACGTACGGAACAATCAGGCTGATCAGGATCTCGACCTGCCCATCGTTCACCCGCTGCTCCACCCAGGCGACGATCTGCGCGAGCAGCAGACCGGCTCCGATGCCGCCGGCGATCAGCCACAGGAACCGAACGAGGCTGCTTGTGACGCCGGGCGTCTGCCCATGCACAATCAGCGCCGTCCCGAACTCGAGCGCGAGCAGGGCGGTGGCGTCGTTGACCAGGCTCTCGCCCTCAAGTACCTCGACAATCCGTTTCGGCAGGCCGACCGATTGCGCGATGGAGGTCGCAGCGATCGCATCGGTCGCGGCCACCACCGCGCCCAAGACAAACCCCGAGCGCCAGTCGAGCGTCGGCATAAACCGCGGAGCGATCTCTGCCACAGCCCAGACCGTAAAAGCCACCAGGCCGATGGCGAGCATGGAGATGGTCACGAAGTTTCGTTTGAAGTCGCGCCAGCTCGTCTGCCAGGCCGAAACATAGAGCAGCGGCGGAAGAAAGATCAGAAACACCAGATTGGGCGTGAGCGGAATGCGCGGGATGTGCGGCAGAAAGCTGACGCCCAGACCAGCCAGGACGAGCACGATGGGGTACGGGATGCGGAGCCAGCGGGCCAGCAGAGCGAATCCGGCGACCAGCGTCAGCAGCAACAGCACCACAATCTGCAGCCCATGAACCCCTACACCCTGCCCCACGCTCGCCCCCCATTTCCGATCGCGCCTGCGGCACGGAATGTAGACTCAGGGTCAGCGGCATGAGCCACCCCGACTCCCCAACATCATCCCACGAGGCCGAGCCACGCCTCCGGACGCGCCGCGAGCCGATCGAGCCTCCGATGCGGGACCGAGCTCCCGCCACCGCAGACCGGCGAAGAGGACGGAGCCGGACCGCGGGAGTTCTTCTTCTGCTGCTGCTTCTGGCCGCTGTTGGAACTGCCGTCACCGGTCGCCTGTGGGCGCGGCACGCCATGCGCGATGCCCTGCCGCAGATCGATGGGACGGTTCACCTCAGTGGGCTGGGCGCACCGGTCACCGTGCTGCGGGATGTCCACGGCGTGCCGTCTCTCCGCGCCGCGACGGTCGATGACCTCCTCTTTGCGCAGGGCTTTGTCACCGCCCAGGACCGGCTGTTTCAGATGGATGGCCTCCGCCGCCACGCCGCCGGTGAGCTTGCGGCCGTGCTCGGCCCCGCCTACCTGCCGCACGACCGGCTCCAGCGCGTGCTTGGCCTCCGGGACGCCGCCGATCGCGCGATTGCGGTTCTGCCCTCCGACCAGCTGCATCAGCTGGAGGTCTACGCCCGCGGCGTCAACGCCGAGATCGCCTCCGCGCGGGATCACCTGCCTGTGGAGTTTCGCCTGCTGCACTACACGCCCGCTCCGTGGACGCCCCGCGACTCCCTCCTGGTGGCGCTGGCGATGTTTCAGGAGCTGTCGAATGGCTTTCCCACGAAGCTGAACCGGGAGGCGATCGAGTCTCGGCTCGATCCCGCGCTGCCCGCCTCTGAGCGTCAGCAGCTGCTCGCCGACCTCTACCCGGTGGGATCGTGGCGCGATCATCCTCCCGGGGCTCCGGCGGTCGACCTGGCCAACCCCGCGGAGCCCGTCGAGGAGGTCCCGCTGGACCCCTCGCAGGTGCGGAACCTGCCGTCCCCGGCCGCCACCTCCTCCGATCTGCTGGCGCTGGAGGCCTCGGCCACGCCTGGGCTGTGCTCCGGCTGCCGCGCCGGGTCAAACCAGTGGGCGGTCTCCGGCGCGCACACCGCAGACGGCAAACCGCTGCTGGCCAACGATATGCACCTCCACCTCGCGGTGCCGGACGTCTGGTACGAAACAGGTCTCGAGGCTCCGGGCATCCACGTGGCCGGTGTGGCTCTGCCCGGCGTTCCGTTCATCATCGTCGGCCACAACCAGCATGTCGCCTGGGGCTTCACGAACCTCGGAGCGGACGTGCAGGACCTCTACGTCGAACATCTGCGCGGATCGGCAGCTGCCGAGCAGTTCGAGGCGGCCGATGGCAGCTGGCACCCTCTGCTGCATCGCCAGGAGGTCATCCGCGTGCGCGGTGGGCGCGATATCACGCTGGACGTGAAAATGACGCAGCACGGGCCGGACCCGACGCCGATCATCACGCCGCTGTTTCCCTCCGAGACGCGGCCGATCGCGCTGCGCTGGACGGTCTACGACCCGCGCAACATCAGCTCCCCCTTCTTTGCCGTCAACACGGCCGCCGACGGGCCGACTCTCGCCGCGGCGCTTGCGGAGTTCGGCGGCCCCTCGGAAAACCTCGTCTATGCGGACGATGGTGGCCACATCGGATACCATGCCACGGGTCGCATCCCCGTTCGCGGCAGCCTCGCCCAGCCCACGCCGCTCAGCCCTGTTCCCATTGCTGGCTGGGGCCCCGGTGCCGCTGCGCATGAGTGGGCCGGCTACATCCCGTACGATCAGCTGCCGCAGGCCACCGATCCCGCGGGTGGCGTCCTTGCAACCGCCAACGCCCGCATCACGCCGGACCTCTACCCGTACCCGGTCACGCTCGACTGGACCGACCCATACCGCAACGAACGCATCTGGAAGCAGCTCTCCGGTCGCAACGGCCTGACACCCGCGGACATGCTGCGGCTGCAGAACGACGTCTACTCGGACCTCGACCACGTCGTCGCCCAGCGGCTGGCCTACGCCATCGATCACAGCCATGGAACCGACGGGCGCCTGCGGCAGGCAGCGGATCTTCTTCGCGACTGGGACGGCGTTGTGTCGATCGACTCCGTCGCGGCAAACCTCGTAGACGCTGCGCGTGCCACGCTCTGGCCGATGATCCTCCGGCCCAAGCTGAGCGCTCCGGGTGCCAGGGGTGGGGACGCCCAGGCCCGGCGGCTCTACACCTGGGGGGAGCGAGCCTTTGCAGAAGAGCAGATCATCCTCCACACCCCGGCGCGATGGCTGCCGGCCAGCTACAGCACCTGGGACGACCTGCTGTCCGCGGCCGTTGCCCAGGGCATGCTGGCCGCCGATGCACCAGCCGACCTGCGCCAGTGGAGCTACGGCCGCCAGCACCCGGTCGACATCGAACATCCTCTGCTGTCAGCCACGCCGATCCTGCGGTACCTGCTTGGCGTGCCGGTCGGCACGGGGGCCCCGCCGCAGAGCGGCGACGGAACCACGATCAAGCAGGTGGGCCGCTCCTTTGGGCCGTCGGAACGCTTTACGGCGGATCTGGCGGAGCCCGACCGCAGCACGCTGAACCTGGTCCTCGGGCAGTCCGGGAACCCGGTCAGTCCCTGGTTCCTCGACCAGTTCCCCCTTTGGCTGGCAGGCAGAACGCTGCCCTCGCCCTTCTCGGATGCCGCCGCCGGCAGAGCAGCGGTCCACACGCTGACACTGACGCCGCGATGAGCACCACTCCTTCCCCGCCGGAAGGGGAGCCGGCCGGCCGGCGTGCCATCGCCGTGTCACTCAGCGCGTCGTCTGGGTAGGCAAAAAGTGAGGATCGCACTTGAGAGTATGCTTCGAGAACGCTAAAAGCCGGTGATCGCACAGAATGCATTCTCAGTTGAGAGCTCTCGCTATTCTCCGTTATGAGAGGGCTACTCCACCTCGACTTTGAGGAGTTGCGGTCATCGACATGGAGGTCCCAAGCACTTTCCGCAACCGATTTCTCTTTATTCCATCTAGTAATCAAACCTCGAGACGATCTCGACGGGAAGCAAACGAGGTGAAGGATATGGGTAAGCTTACAGGCAAGGTTGCAGTGATCACAGGGGCGTCCAAGGGCATTGGGGCGGGTATTGCCAAGGCGTACGGGCGAGAAGGCGCGAGCGTGGTCGTCAATTATGCGTCAGACAAGGCCGGTGCTGAACGCACGGCAAAGGCGATTACGGACGCCGGGGGCACTGCAGTGGTCATCGGTGGCAGTGTCGCGAGGATCGCCGACATCGAAGCCCTCTTTGCGGAGGTGAAAGCACATTTCAGCAAGATTGACGTGCTGGTGAACAACGCTGGCGTGTTTGGGGCCACGCCCATAGAGGAACTGACGGAAGCGGAATACGACCGCCAGTTCAATACCAATGTGAAAGGTCTGCTCTTCACCACCAAAGCTGCACTACCTCTGTTTGGTGAGGAAGGCGGCAGCATCATCAATATCAGTTCGGTCGTAGCGAAGGGCACATTCCCAGGTATCAGCGTGTATGCAGGAACGAAAGGTGCAGTCGATACTATTACTGGTGTGCTTTCCAAAGATCTCGGGGCCAAAAAGATTCGTGTGAACGCAATGAATCCCGGCCTCATTGCGACCGAAGGCACTGCAACTGCAGGCTATACCGGTGACACTTCAGAATTTGAAAAGATGGTAGTGGCTACAACTCCGCTGGGCCGCCTCGGCCAGACGGACGATGTTGCAGACGTTGCGGTGTTCCTCGCTTCAGATGATGCACGCTGGGTGAACGGGTCTACTTTAGATGTCGCGGGCGGCAACCGCTAGCCCCCTCCTTCACGGGCTAGCCTAGTGTGTAGGGCAAGCCCGTGAACACAGCTAAACCGTACTGCTCTCAGAAATGCGGGTTTATGAGAACGCAGCTCTGGAGTATGCTCAGTGCTTTCCAAATTTTCCTCAGCCGGAGACCCATGCTGGCGAGCTTTGGCGTCGAGGGCGATGTGCATGCCGGGCGGACGGTACAGCACGGCTCCCCTGTCCAAGAGTCCCGCCGCCCCCCCACTCAGGTCCACCTGATCCCGACGGAACTGCTGGCCGGTCTCGCCCTGGCTGGCCTGACTCTCGCGCCCGGTGCCATGGGCGAAAACATCACCACC
Source organism: Acidobacteriaceae bacterium (assembly GCA_965218595.1). Lineage (GTDB taxonomy): Bacteria > Acidobacteriota > Terriglobia > Terriglobales > Acidobacteriaceae > Edaphobacter. The sequence continues at coordinate 369,538 of CBDCLC010000003.1, forward strand.
TGCGGCGTAGATCTGCTCGCCCTTCCCCTGGCTGCGCGGTTGCACCTCGGCCCGGAGGCGGTGATCGAACTGACAGGCCTGCGAACCCCGTGCCACCTGCTCGACCGCATCCGCCCTGGCCTGCGAGCGGCGGTGAGCCCGCGTCCGGCGGACGGTCGCGTGCGTCCACGCGCAGGGGTCATGGCCGTCGTTCTGCGCTCGGGCACGGTGCGGCGCGGCGACTCCATTCACGTCGAGAAACCGGCCGGGGAGCACCGGTCGCTGCCCCTCGTGTAGGGCACCGGTGGCACAATGGCAGACATGTTCCCCCCCGAGGCACGCCCCTTCCGGCTCGCACGCCTCGGAGCTCTGCTTCCGGCCCTGGCGGCGCTGATCGCGATTCTTCCCCTGCTGCGAGATGGCGTCTCCTGTGGGCACGACTTCAACTTCCATCTGCTGTCCTGGTTCGAGGCCGCGCGCCAGATCGCCCAAGGCGACCTCCATCCGCATTGGGCAACGCTGCCGGCCTGGGGTGCGGGCGAGCCCCGCTTTGTCTTCTACCCTCCCCTCTCGTGGACGCTGGGCGCGCTTCTGGTGCTGGGCCTGGAGCACGTCATGGGCCAGACACCCGCGGTGGCCCTGGCCAGCGCCCCGATCGCGTTTACCTGGATCGCGCTCACCGGGGCGGGGCTGGCGATGTTTCACCTTGCCCGGCGATACACCAGCGATCCGGTGGCGATGCTGGCCGCAACGATCTACCTGGTCAACCCCTACCTGCTCTTTACCGCGTATGAGCGAACCGCCTACGGGGAGCTGCTGGCGGCCGTGTGGCTGCCGCTGCTGCTCTCGGCGGTTCTGCCGGATGGCTCTGGTGACGGCGCACACTGGGACGGGAAAGAGCCGGAACCCGCAACCACCCGGGTCGTGAGCCTCGCCGTGGCGCTCGCGCTCGTATGGCTCACCAACGCCCCCGCTGCCGTGCTGGGCAGCTACAGCGTCGCTCTGGTGGTGATCGTGCGCCTGGCGATTCAGCGGAAGCAGCCGCGCGAGGCTGCCCGGCTGGCTCGCAGCTCGATCGCGGGAGCTCTCCTGGGATTGGCCCTGGCCGGCTTCTATCTCCTGCCTGCCATCCACGAGCGGCCTTGGGTCGAGGTCGGCCTGGCCCTGGTGCCCGGGCTGCGGATCTCCGACAACACCCTCTTTCACCACACCTTCGACCAGGATCACGACGTTGTGCTGCACACCGCCAGCCTCGTTTCGCTTACCCTGCTGGCGATGACGGCGGTGGCGCTCGCCGGCGCGTGGCTCCGTTCCGCGGCGGGGCTCCGACTCCGACTCCGGCTCCGACGCTCCGTGCTTCTACCCGTGACACTTCTCTTCGTCGCGGCTGCCGCCATGCTCACCAGGCCTTCGCTGCCGGTGTGGCGGTTTGTTCCGGAGCTTGCATTTCTTCAGTTCCCGTGGCGTCTTCTGGCCATCGTCGGCGTCCTGCTCGGCCTGGCTCTGGCCCTGGCGCTGCGCCAGCTGCCCCTCAATCGCTGGGCCGCCGCCGGGCTGTCCCTGGCGCTGGCCGCCGGCTTCAGCCAGCCCTTCGCCCGGCAGTTCACCCAGCCCTGCGAGCGCGGCGGCACGCCCGCCGACCTGGCCCGGCGGTTTGAGACCGGGACCGGGGTGGAGCCGACCGACGAATACACCCCCGAACCAGCCGACAACGACGTTCTGCACCCCGGCAGCCCGCCCTTCTGGCTGGGCGATCGGCCTGATGAACCCGCACCAAAGGGCGCCACGGGACCCGCACCCCGTCAACTTACCCTGGTGCTCAAGCGGCCGGAAGACCTCATCCTCAACCTGCGCGACTTCCCGGCCTGGCAGGTTACGGTGAACGGAAGATCCGGGGGAGATCGGCCGCAGCGAGATGATGGCCTGCTTACCATTCCGCTGCCCGCAGGCGAAGTCCGTGTCACCGTCCGCGAGCGCCTCACCCCCGATCACATCGCCGGCGACCTGCTCTCGGTCGCGGCTCTTGCCATAATGGCGGTGCTGTCCTTTGGAGGTCGGCTGAGGCGCAGGGGGCGATCCCCCGAGAGCGGCCGAGGTCCGGCCGGTGCGCTGCTATGATCTTCCCTGGATGACCCCCGCCGTACAATCTCTCCTGCGCTCCGGCGCGCAGACGGCCAATGCCGCGCTGGAGCGGCTGCTGCCCGGGCCGGAGACCCCCCCGCACTCCATCCACCGCGCCATGCGCCACTCGGTCTTTGCGGGAGGAAAACGGCTTCGGCCGATCCTCTGCATGGAGGCCGCCCGCATGGTTGCCACGCGGGGTACAGGGTCTCTTTCCGGAGAAACGCCAGCCGACCGGGAGATGGCTGCAACGCTCCGAGGCGCGGCCCAGGAAGCTGTCGCCCTTCCGGAGCACCTGCCGCCCGGAGCCGCCAATCTGGGCGCGGCCCTGGAGATGATCCACACCTATTCGCTCATCCACGACGATCTGCCGGCGCTCGACAACGACGATCTCCGTCGCGGGCAGCCCACCTGCCACATCGCCTTTGGTGAGGCGATCGCCGTGCTCGCCGGCGATGCGCTCCAGACCACGGCCTTTCAGGTGATCGCCGGCCTGCCCCTGCCGCCATCGGCTACGGTCCGGATACTGCGCGAGATTGCATCGGCGATCGGCACCGGGATCGGTGCGGCCCCGGACCCGGCGACGCCACCCGCACCGCTCGGCGATCCCGGCGCAGCCGCGCCCGGCGGTCTGCCCCCGGGGATGATCGGCGGACAGGTCGTCGATATCGAATCCGAAGGGGGAAGCCCGAGCACCGATCTGGTGGAGCAGATCCACCGCGCAAAGACCGGTGCGCTCATCACGGTCTCGCTCGTCGCGGGTGGCATGCTGGGGCTTGCCCATCGCGAGGACCTGCCGCCGCACGAGCACGACGAGGTCCTTGCCCGCCTTCGGCTGTTCGGCGAAAACGCCGGTCTTGCCTTTCAGATCGTCGATGACATCCTGGACGAGACGCAGGACTCCGCCCACCTGGGCAAGACCGCCGGCAAGGACACCGCTGCGACCAAGGCGACGTGGCCGGCCGTCTTCGGCCTGGAGCACTCCCGGCACGACGCACAGCGGCTGATCGCCGAAGCCTTTGCCGCTCTGGAGCCGTTCGGGGCTGCAGCCGGGCCGCTCAAAGACCTGGCCCAGTACCTGGTCGAACGAGAGAACTGAACCGGCGCATGGGAACCCTGACCGAGGCCGAGGTGCGGGACGCGCTGCGAGACTGCCACGACCCGGAGCTGCCCTGCAACCTGGTCGATCTCGGCGTCGTTCGCTCCATCCGGGTCACCCTGGACCCGAGCGCCCCGGGTGCTGGCATCCCGGGAGTTCCCCCCAAGCATGCCGTGGAGGTCGAACTGGCTCCAGCGACCCGCGGAGAGGCCGCCGAGGCACAGCTCACCGCACAGGTCCGCAACCGGCTTGCCGGCATCGATCGCGTGAGCTCCACCCGAGTCAACCTCACCGAGCAGCCGCCGTGGTCTCCGCTCGCAATCTCCCCTGCGGGCCGGCAGGCGCTCGGTCTGGAAGGCAATCGCAACCTCGTCCAGATTCGCTGACGGCATGCCTCCCCGCGACCGCAGACCCTTTCTCGTCCCCAGAGCGGCGGGCAGCAACGCCGCGGCCGCTCCGCCCGTCCACCCCTTCGACGCCCTCCGCGGAACCGATACCGGTGGGCTGATTCGCGGGCGCGAGCTCCACACCGGGCACGCCTCCGACCGGCACGTGACCGCGTACTACGGGGTGGCTCCCTCCATCCTTCACACGCTGCTGGGGATCTGGCAGCTCCAGACCGCCCCCGTCTTTTCCCTGGATCGGTACACCTTTCTCGATGTGGGCGCGGGCAAAGGCCGCGCCATGCTCGTGGCTGCCGAAGCACCCTTTCGCGAGGTGGCCGGGGTGGAGCTCAACCCCTCCCTGGCGCAGATCGCGGAGGAAAACTTCAGGCGGGCGCAGTCTGCTCAAGCGAGGGAGAACGGCGCGCCGGAGCTGCTCAGCTCGCTCCGCCTGGCCGTCGGGGATGTGCTTGAAGCTCCCCTGCCAGAGGGTCCGGTGCTGATGCACCTCTTTCACCCCTTTGAGTCGCCGCTGCTGCGGCGTCTGCTCGGCCGGATCGGGACCAGCTTTGGAGACCGTCCCCGGCAGATGGACCTGCTCTATGTCAACGCCGAGCACACCGCTGTCATCGATCGGAACTCGGCCTTTGAACGTGTCTGGCAGGGCACGGTACCGATGTCGACGGAAGATCACCTGGCCGACCTGCGTGAGATCGCGACGCAGCTCGAGTACGGCTCGACCGGCGACGAGCAGTGCGCCATCTACCGTTACACCGGCCGCCCCCCAACTGCCGGTAGATCTACTTGACGTAGTACCCGGAGATGCGCCAGCTGCCGTCGGTATCCTGTTGCGCCACAACGGTTTCAATTGCGTCGGCCTTGTTCTCGAAGCGGGTCTGGTACTGGCTCACGACATACTGACCATCGGGTGCCCCAGGCAGGTGGGTGCTGTAGGTGGCGTTGCGCAGCTCGCGGTGCAGCACGGCTCCCAGGGGAGATCGCACGCCCCGGACGCCCGTGGTCCACCGCTCTTCCGGGACTGCCTTGCGAAAGCTGGAGGACGCCTCCTTCCAGCTCTCGGCATACTTGCCGGTGTCCACCAGCGCCAGCCAGCTCAACGCGGCGGTGCGGGCCTCGGTCCTGGCGAGCGCCTCCGTGCCCGTGCTGTCCTGCCCGGAGAGGAGCGGAGGCGTGGCAGCCATGGCCCTGCCGCCGGGAAACAGAAGCGGCGAGACCAGCGCGAGGAGAAGCATGGGCGCGAGACGACTCATATCGAAACTCCGTGCACTTCCGTCACAGGATACGCTTGCGGGGGACCTTGCCGGAGCGATCTACCGCCACTGCACCAGCAGCAGACGCTCCGTCTCGGCTTCGCCCTGCGCCATGCTGATCTCCGCTGTCGCCAGGTCCACGATGCCCGGGAAGCGCTCACCCCACTCCACCAGCACCAGAGCATCCGGGCTCCCGGCCATCTCCTCGATCCCAAGCGCAGCCAGCTCCCGCTCACCCTCCAGCCGATACAGGTCGAGGTGGTACACCCGAACCTTTGGGCCGGCGTACTCATGCACCAGCGTAAAGGTGGGGCTGGTCACGTCTTCCTCGCTCGCGGCTCCCAGGGCCGCCGCGATGCCCTTGATCAGGGTCGTCTTGCCGGCGCCGACCTCTCCCCGCACCACCACCAGGCGCGGAACGGGCAGCAGCATCTCGGCAACCGTCTGCCCCAGCGCCAGCGTGCCGGCGACGCTGCGTGTCCGCAGCCGCTTCTCCCGTGTCCATCTCCCAGGCATGCCGTTCCTCTCTGTGCCAGGCTACAGGTTCAGCCCCGCCAGCCAGGCCAGGCCGTCGCGGTCCACCACCCGGTAACGGAAGGCCTCCCAGAGATGACTGACGACGTCCGTCGCCAGCAGCGTGTGCTCGTCGTGTCCGGCCCCCGCGCCCGGCCCGGCGACGGCGAGATCGGCGGCCAGACCATGGAGAAACACGGCAGCCTCGACGGCCGCCGGGACATCGTGGGGAAACTGGGCCAGCATGGCCCCCACAATGCCGGTCAGAATATCCCCGCTGCCGCCCTTCGCCAGGCCCGGATTGCCGCTGGTATTCACGGCCACGCGGCCATCCGGATGCGCTACCAGCGTGCGCCAGCCCTTCAGCACCAGGGTCACCCCGTGAGCAGTGGCAAAGCTCCGGGCGAGGTCGAGACGGTTCGCCTGGACTGCCGAAATCGTCGTTCCGATCAGCCGTGCCATCTCGCCGGGGTGTGGTGTCAGCACGACCGTGCGCAGCTCACCCCGGTCCATGCCCTTGCCCGACACACCTTTGAGCAGCTCCGGCCGGCCGGCGTACGCGTTCAGGCCGTCGGCGTCGATCACCACCGGGATCGATGTGCGCTCGACCATCCCCCTCGCAAACTCGCTGGCCTCCCCCTCGGTGGAGAGCCCCGGACCAAGCGCCAGGACGTCGATGCCCTTTATCAGCCGTTCCAAGGGCTTCGGGTCGAGGTTTCTGAGCGCGGCCGAGCCGGCGGCATCCTCCTTGAGAGCGGCCGTCATCAGCTCCGGCGCGATCCGCGCAACGGTGTTGAGGATGCTCTTCGGAACCGCCGTCGTCACCAGGCCCGCGCCCGCGCGCAACGCGGCAAGCGACGCCATGCTGGGAGCACCCGCCTTTCCGTAGCTGCCGGCGGCAATGAGGAGATGTCCGAACCTGCCCTTGTTCGAGTCGATGTTCCGCGGCAGCTCGGTCAGGCTCTTGCTGGCGCCGGTCCACGTGAGCCGGAGATCGGACCGGATCGCTGTCTCCGGCGAGCCAATCTTTGCGACGGCAACCGGGCCGAAGCTGCGGCCCGGCGTGAGATGACCGAAGACATGCGCCAGCTTGGGCGCCGTAAACGTCACCACGGCATCGGCGCGAAAGGCCCCGTGCGCGGCCGCCTCCGCGCGGAGCTGCGGTGGATTGCTCTCCGCTCCGCTTGATCCGTCGGCGTGCTGCGAGGTGGCGTCAGCGCTCCATCCGCTCGGCAGGTCCACCGCGACCACCGGTACCGTGACCTGGTTGACGAGCTCCCGCAGCGCGGCCGCCGTGCCTCGGAGAGGCGGCTTGAACCCGGTTCCGACGACCGCATCGAGAAGCAGGTCCGCCCCGGCGATACGGTGCGCCTGGGCTCCGACGGTCTGTTCGTCGACGGACTCGATGACCACATCCGGAGCCTCGTTCCGCAGCCTCCGGAGCGCCTCCGCGGCCTGCCCGTGAACACCCTCCTCGGCCCCAAGCAGAAGCACGCGCACGGTGCGGCCGGAGCGAGAAAGCACACGGGCAGCGACCATGCCATCCCCGCCGTTGTTCCCCTTGCCGCAGAGTACGAGGACCTCCCCGGCGTCAGGGTACTGCCTCAGGCAGAACCGGGCCACGGCGGCTCCGGCCTGCTCCATCAACTCGGCAAACGGGACGCCCGCCTCGGCGACGGTTCTCCGGTCGGCCTCGCCCATCTCCGCTGCGGTCAGAATCTGCATGGCTCCGTCTGCCCTCCGCATCCTTCGATGCAGCTTCCGTGCCCGACCGCAGGCACAGGGAGGGACGCCATGGCGTCTGGATGCGTTCTTGCGTACCAGGTCGTCCGTGTGGTCAGAAAGCGGGGAGAGCTACTGCATGCCGCCGCCCGTATCCTCATCCGCGGCGCTCGCCGAGGCGGGCAACTGCGGAGCAAGCGGCGCCAGAGGCACCCCGCGCGGCTGGAAGTAGCTCCGCTCATACATCGCGCGGTAGAACTGCCCGGTCAGCTCGGCAGCCTTGGGACCAAAGGTTGGCCGGCCTCCCTCGAGGAAGATCACGGTCACAATCCGGCCGGTCGGCGTGTCGGCGTAGCTCGCAAACCAGCCGAAGCGGGTTCCGTTGTTCGAGCAGGTGCCCGTCTTGCCGAGTACCGGAAATGCATTGAAGTTGGACCGCAGGCTCCGAGCGGTTCCAAACGAGGCGGCCACCGCGCCGGCCATACCCGGACGGATCTCAGGAAGGATCGGGGCGATATCGAGGATGCGCTTCACCCGCGGCTTGAAGCTCTTCACCTCGGCCTGGGTCTCCGGGTGCTGGAGATAGTAGAGCGTGCCGCCGTTCGCGATTGACGAGACGATGGCACCGAGTTGCAGCGGGGTCATCGAGATGCCCTCGCCAAAGGAGCACATCCGGCCCACACCGCCGAGCCGCTGCGGCAGCTCCGTGTCCGGATAGGTGCCCAGCTGTTCCCCTTTGATGCCGTAGCCGGCCAGTTCGCCGAGGCCGAACATGTTGGCATAGTGCTTCACCCGCTCGAAGCCCATGGTTCGGCCGAGCACCTCAAAGAACGGGTTGATGGACCGTGCCAGCGCGTAGGTGAGGTCGACCTTGTAGCCACCGCCCAGGTTGACGGGCGTGTCCCGCTTGATCAGTCCCTCTTCGAGGGCGGCAAGCGCGACCGTCAGCTTGATGGTCGAACAGGGTTCGGCGCCGCTCGACAAGGCCAGCTTTTGGTTGACCATGGCCAGGATGCGACCGCTTGAAGGATCGATCGCGAGCGCGGTCCCGTTCATATTTCCCAGCGCCTCGATGGCCGCGGCTCGAACCACCGGATCCTCTCCTCCGGTGACGTCCCCGGAGGTGAGGTCATCGGTGAAGGAGCTGGCGGTGAAGTGCTCCGCATACCGCACCCGAACCCGGCCACGCACGTTGCGACGCCGACCGTGCCGGCTGACATACGCCGCCGAGGGTTCGGTGCCTCTTCGGCTGCTCGCCCGGACGGAGGTCCGTCGGCGAGTCTGCCGTGCGGAGGCGTGGGCGGCATGGTGGCGAGGCGCGGCCGTCCTGTGCGCGTGCTGTTCCATGCGGGTCGGCTTGGCCAGGGCCATCGGGACGAGAGCCAGGGCGAGAGCGGCGGCGAGGAGCGTTCGGAACCAGGTCGGCATCAGGGTCATCCTTAATAAGGCAAAGGTGCAAGGGCTGGAAGACGAAGGTTCTGACTCCCATATCGGCGCTGCGAAAAAAAACTTGAGCTCGCGGGCTGGGAAGAATAGCTCAGTTGCCCCTCCTCAGAAAGGCCGGGATGTCGAGGTCATCGGGCGCATGGTCCTCCGCCGCAGCGTGGGACGCTTCAGGCGAGCTTCTGTGTCCCTCTCCCTCGCTGCGTTGGACCGGAGCCGCGTGCTGGGTCTCGGCCGCTTCCCGGCGGGGAGCTTCAATCGCAACCTGCACGACGGCGGGGTCTTCGCGGATGGACCGGTGACTGCTCCGGAAAAAGTCGTCATCAAATACGGACGCAGGCACCGGTTTCAGTTCGGGCGCCTTTTCCACCTCGCGCTCCGCCGCGGCTTCGACCGTGGGATGGTTGGCGGCTCGAGAGATCTCCGGGCCTGCCACCCTGACCGCAGTGGGAGCTCCGGCCGATGGGGAACCTCCCTCACGGGGTCCGGCCACGTCCATTGCGGGTTGCGCCGGGGCCGGCTCAGGCCGGCTCGCCGCCACCCGCACCACGGGCACGGTGCGCACAGGGGCCAGGTCGTATCGGCTGCCGGGCAGGGTCGCCTCGGCCAGCATGCGCTCTCGGCGCTCACCGGTCTCTCCCTGGCGGAAGCCGGTGGCAATCACCGTAATCTTCACCTCGTCGCCCATGCTCTCGTCCAACACGGCTCCGAAGAGAATGTTGGCGTCCTCATGGGCGGCATTCTGAATGATGGTCGACGCCTCATTCACCTCACTCAGCTTCAGCGAGCTTGAACCGGTGATGTTGATCAGGATCCCGCGCGCACCATCGATGGCACCGGCCTCGAGCAGAGGGCTTGCCATCGCCGCGCTGGCCGCCTCCATCGCCCGGTTCGCCCCCGAGCGGGAGGCCGTTCCCATCACCGCGTATCCCATGCCCGCCATGGTCGTCTTCACATCGGCGAAGTCGCGGTTGATCACACCGGGGATGGTGATGATGTCCGAGATGCCCTGCACCCCCTGCCGAAGCACATCGTCGGCGATGCGGAAGGACTCGAAGAAGCCAACATCCTTGGCTACGGCCAGGAGCTTCTCATTCGGGATGACGATCACCGTGTCGACCGCGTCCAGCAGCTCCTGCATGCCGCGATCGGCCTGGGCCAGCCGCCGCTTGCCCTCAAACGCGAAGGGACGGGTCACGACCGCGACGGTCAGGGCGCCCATCTCGCTGGCCAGCGAGGCGATCACCGGGGCCGCTCCCGTTCCGGTTCCTCCGCCCAGGCCGGCTGTCAGAAAGACCATGTCCGCACCCTCGAGCGCCTCGAGGATCTTGTCCGAGTCTTCGAGGGCCGCGCGACGGCCGATGTCCGGATTCGCCCCCGCGCCCAGGCCGCTCGTCAGCTTGACGCCAAGCTGCAGCTTCACCGCCGCCTGGCTAACCTGCAATGCCTGCACGTCGGTATTCGCGGCGATAAACTCTACGCCCTCCACCCCGGCCGCGATCATGCGATTGACGGCGTTATTGCCGCCCCCACCCACACCGATGACCTTGATGCGCGCACCACGCGAGATCTCGTCTTGGTAAAGGATGCGAAGGCCATCATCGGTGGGGAGGTTGGGCATCGGTGCAGGCACTCCTGAGATAGGGATCAAGCAAGGATCGAAAGATAGCGCTGGGGCGGCGGCGGCTGCGTTAATTCTCCCATCAACCCCAGATCGGCGCATCGCCCATTTCCACCGCTGGTACCCAAAAAGGTTCCAGGCCGGCGAACTTCTGTGTCATTGCCCCACCGGCGGAGATTTGATCGCCGTCAAAAGCTGCCGGCAAAGATCGACTTCAGCTTCAGCCGCAGCCCCTGCTCTTCGCTGGCGCGTCGCACCTGCGTGCGGTGGGTGTAGAGCAGCATGCCAATCGCTGCCGCAAACTCCGGCCGGCTCAGCTCCGCCGGCATGCGGCTCAGCGGAACGGGGTGGCCCAGCCGCGCGGGAACCCGCAGAAGGCTCTCCGCGTTGTCCAGCAGCCCCGGAAGACAGGCACCGCCGCCTGTCAGCACGCAGCCGGCACCCAGCGCCTCGAGCACGCCACCGGCACGGAGGTTGTCGCGCAGCATGGTAAACAGCTCACGCGCACGCGGCTCCAGGATCTCCGCCAGGAATCGTTGCCGGACGGTGCGCGCCGGCTGGCCTCCCGAGAGCGCCAGATCGCCACCCACCTCGATCTCGTTCAGCTGCGGCACCGCCGTGACGACCGCATGTCCGCAGGTTCGCTTCAGGTGCTCGGCCTCCTCGACCGGCACATGGAGCCCCACCGCAAGGTCATTGGTGAAGTGATCGCCGCCGATGGGGAGCACCGCCGTGTGCGCGACCGCGCCCTCAAAGAACACGGCCAGCTCAGTGGTGCTGGCGCCGATGTCGGCGAGGCACACACCCAGCTCGCGTTCATCCGCGCTCAACACCGCCTCAGCCGAGGCCAGGCCTTCGTAGACGGTGTCCTGCACCTCCAGCCCGGCCCGGTTGGCGCAGGTGATGACGCTCTGCGCCACACCGCCGGAGCAGGTGGAGATATGGAGGTTGACCTCGAGCTTGTTGCCCACCATGCCAACGGGATCGTGGATGCCAGCCTGGTCGTCCAGGATGAACTCCTGCGGCAGCAGGTGCAGCACCTCTCGGTCTGGTGGCAGGGCCACGCTGCGGGCCCGGTCGACCGCGGCTTTCACCTCTTCCCGCGTAATCTCCCGCATGCGCGATCCCATGCTGATGCCGCCGCGCGAGTTGACCCCGCGCACGTGCGCCCCGCCGATGCCGACCACTGCGGTCTCGATGGTGGCGCGGCCGGTGCGCTCGGCCGTGAGCGCCGCTCGATTGATCGCCTCAGAGGCCGGACCAAGCTCCGCAATCAATCCCTTGCGCATCCCCTTGGACGACTCCACCCCGTGCCCGCGGTAGCGCAGCACGCCATCCTGCAGCTCGGCCACGAGAACGACGCTCTTGGAGCTGCCGGCGTCCAGAACGGTGATCAGATTCTCCGGCTTCTGCGTCATGGCTGCACCTTCCCCGGGGCATGAAACTTTCCATCCGGGGTCCAGTGCCCGACCAGCTCCGGCTTGTGTCTCCCGGCTGTGACGGTGGACGGGACGCGGTGGGGTCCCGCGGCAGCCGGCACGGCGTGCGCGGCCGGTCTGCGGTGAGCGGTGGTGCCAGCCGCAGTTACGGCCTTCGAGATCGCGGTCGCGTTAGTCGGCGGTGCGGCGAGGACCGGGACGGCCGCCCCGGGCTCCATCTCCAGCACCACCTGCCGCTCGTAGCGCATGTCAACGCTCGCCAGCCTGGGGTACTGCGTGCGCCAGTCCGGAAGGTGTTGGTCAAACGACTCGTACCGTTTCAGGAACTCCCCGTCGCCGAAGTGCACGAGCATGTCGGTGCCGTTCTCCGGGATGAGCGCCTTGACGTCCTCCGGGTTGGACACGTCCACCTCACTCAGCCTGCCGGAGATGTGCTCGCCCGTGGCATCCAGTGCCCGGAGAAACCCTCCCAGCAGGCGCATGCGCGCGTGCCGCACAGAGGCGGTATCCTCCGCCCGTATGCCGGTGACGACCGGAAAGGAGTACCGCGCGTCGCGTTCGGGATTGGTGCCCATCTCCAGCAGCACGCCGTCGGCGTCCACCAGGCCAATGTGTCCGCCCTCCCGCACAAACGCCACCGGGGTGCGCTCGGTGACCTCCACCCGCAGGCGGTTGGGGAGCAGACGCATCACCGTCGCGTGCTTCACCCACGGCAGCGCCTGAAGCTCGGCCTGCCTTTGCGCCAAAGGCAGCGTCAAGAGATTGCGTTGAAAGTCGTTCGCAAACACCCCCACGATCTCGTCCCGCGTGACATCGCCGTCACCGACGAAGGAGATGGCCTGCGGTCCCCCAAGAACGAATCGGGGATCGTGCAGCAGCTCCCGCCGGGCAAACAGGCCCGCAGCTCCCAGGACCCCCACGGTGGCCAGCAGTGCGGCTCCTGCGGCGACCCGGCCCCAGGCCGAGTGCGGAAGGCCGCCGGCGAAGCTCAGGCGCAGCCCGGTCCGGCGGCGCCGGCGATACCCGCCCTCCTCCTCCTGCAGCTCTCCATCGAACTCGTCGACCGGATCGCGACGCAACCGGGGCTCCGGTGCCGACCGCGACCGAGCAGGCTGCCTGGCCGCCGTCCCGGGAGACCGCTTCGTGTTGCGGACAAATGTCTCCTGCGGCACCTCGATCACCGGTCTGCTGCGCCTCCCCTGCTTCCCTTGCTGCCGCGCCCGCCGTCAGGGCAGGCATGGCGCGTCACACCCCCGACTATATCCCGCTCCCCAGCCGCTCGGGGCAGCAGCTCGGGGGACGTACCCTGCGAGGAACTCACCCGGCCGTGGCAGCGCGAGTCGGCAGCCGAAGTGCCTCCAGCAGACCAGCCGCCGCACCCGAGACGCTGCCCGCTCCGAGCGTCAGCACCACGTCCCCATCGCGCGCCTCGGCCGCGAGCGCGGCAACACCGGCTTCGATCGAGGCTGCATATCCCGCCCTGAAACAGCGGATGCGCCCGGCCAGGGCCTCGCCCGAGATACCCGCAATCGGCTCCTCGCTGGCGGCGTAGATGTCCAGCACCTCCACCCGGTCGGCGTCGCCGAAGCTATCCGCAAACTCTTCCAGCAGATCGCGCGTGCGGGTGTAGCGATGCGGCTGAAACAGCACCAGAACGCGACGGTAGCCGCACTCCCGCGCCGCCCGGAGGGTCGCGCGGATCTCGGTCGGGTGGTGCCCGTAGTCGTCCACCACCGTCACCCCCCGCTCGACGCCGCGCACCTGAAATCGCCGGTCCACTCCACGAAAACTCTGAAGTCCGGCGGCGATCTGCTCCGGCGCGATCCCCAGTTGCACACCGATGGCCACGGCTGCCGTCGCGTTCAGCACGTTGTGCCGTCCCGGGACGCGCAGACCGAAGCAACCCACCTCCGTTCCGCCGTAGCTCACGCGAAACCCCGAATGGCACTCCTCCTGCCGGTCCGTCGGCTCCACGCGAAAGTCGGCGTCCGGGCTCTCGCCATAGGTGTACACCTTGCGCCGCACCCGCCCGAGCACACGGCGCAGCAGATCGTTATCCAGGCACGCCGTCGTGGCCCCGTAGAACGGCATGGCGTCCATGAACTGGACAAAAGCAGCCTCGATGTCGGCCAGGTCGCGGTAGCAGTCCATGTGCTCGCGATCGAGATTGGTCACGATCCCGAGCACCGGGCTCAGCTTCAGAAACGAGCGGTCACTCTCGTCGGCCTCAACCACGAGATACTGCGAGCTCCCCAGCCGCGCATTTGACCCCAGCGCATCCACACGCCCGCCGACGACGACCGTCGGATCGAGCCCGCCGCCGGCGAGAACCGCCGCCACCATGCTGGTGGTGGTGGTCTTGCCGTGCATGCCGGCCACGGCGATGCCGAACTTCAGCCGCATCAGCTCGGCCAGCATCTCCGCTCGCTGGATGACGGGAATCTTGCGCGCGCGCGCCTCGCGCACCTCGGCGTTGCCCTCGCCCACGGCGGAGGTCGTCACCACCACATCGGCCGCGGCGACGTTGGCCTCCGCGTGCCCCTCAAAGAGGCGCGCACCCATGCCCAGCAGCCGCTCGGTCACCGCGCTCCGCCGCAGGTCCGAGCCCGAGACGGTGTAGCCCATGGTCAGCAGGATCTCCGCGATGCCACTCATGCCGATGCCGCCAATACCCACGAAGTGGATCCGCTGGGTCGGCGCAAAGAAAAAATGTCCTGGAACGTACATCCGTGGTCGTCCTCGCCTCCAGACCCGAAACTTGAGGCCCCTGGAACGACTCTATGGCAGTTCTCCCAATATTGTGGTGCTGCAGGCGGCAGGGGAGGCCAGTTTCCCTGAGGAAAACTGGCGCGTGGGTCATCGGCTTCCCGGCACGCCTTCAGGAGAACAGCATCAATCGCACCCGCGATGCCGATGTCGACCGCTTCAGCCTGGCCGCGACAAGACGGACAGAGCGGAATGGTCCGGGGAAGGCAACCTACTGTTCCGCCGAAGAAGCACACGTCCGACCAAAGGGACGGGCGCGGTATGCCTCGCGATCAACCAACCTGCATAACGGCTAGTTCATTTCCGCTAGGATCAGTGAAGTGGAAACGGCTTCCGCCTGGGAAACTGAACGTTGGCAGAGTGATGGTTCCGCCAGTCTGCCGTACGCGTTCCTCCATCGCCCGAATGTCGTCGGTTTCGATGATCACAAGGGGCGCTTTGGTCCGATGCTCATCTCCGGCATTGAAACCGCCGTCAAGCCCAGATTCCGAGAAGGCCGTGTAGTCCGCACCCCAGTCCTGAAAAGACCATCCGAACAAAGCCCCGTAGAAGGACTTCATCTCGTCTGTGCTTGTTGCAGGCAGTTCGATATACGCCAGCTTACCTTGGGACATAGTGCTACTAAGTGTAGCGGAGCCGCTTTGAAGATACCACCTTCCCAGCCTGTGCGCGGAGGGAGCATCGGGTGAACCTCGTCGTCGTAGTACATGCCGGTTGCGCCTGGCGCGTTCCTCAGCACCTTCGTGATCACCTGCGCAGCCTGCTGGGGTGCTCTAGTACTTCATAACCGGTATTAGGCTTTTGTCGACAACTCAGTTCCATTCGGCGTGGTGCTTTGGAGCGACGCCAGCACATTTGTTAGCGAGCTATAAAGACTTGCGCCCACTGAGCCGGGGGTCTCGTTCATCCAGGTGTACATGTCTTGAAAATGAGCGAGGAAATTATGAGTGCCCGACTCGGTTATCACTTCAGCTCCCGAAGGGCCAGTGCCGTTTATAGAAACACTGTCCACGCCTTGAGCAACATTCTCCATAGTTGCCATCTGCTCAGTCGCAATTCTTCCTTCACTCTGAAGCGTTTTAGCCGCTTGGAAAAGCTCTTTGTTGCTCATTTTTGTGAAGTCGTACTGCGATCCCACGGACCCGAGTACGCTTCCTAGACCTGCTACGCTCATGAATCCTCCATTTCTGCTCTGCATGTTCCGGCCAGAGTACACACGCCTTGCATAGCAGGGTACATATCAGCCGACGTGCTGCACATTCCTCCTTTAGGGCATGTCATGACTCTAGTGAGGATCAGTGTCAACCTTCGTGTCCTTCAAAATCCGACGCTCAGGCGGATACTTGCCCGCGTCTTTCATCTTTTCAACTCGAAACCACTCCAGGGCCAACCGCGACCGCGCTCTATTATCCGTGCAAGCTGCGGTCGCTCACATGCCA
Source organism: Acidobacteriaceae bacterium (assembly GCA_965218595.1). Taxonomy (GTDB): domain Bacteria; phylum Acidobacteriota; class Terriglobia; order Terriglobales; family Acidobacteriaceae; genus Edaphobacter. The sequence continues at coordinate 385,334 of CBDCLC010000003.1, forward strand.
AATGACACTTGAACGCCATTGCCGGATACCCGCCGCATGCTCTCCATTTCTTCAGGCGTCGGGCTCCCCCAGGCCGTTCTGCGGCATCTGAGCCATCGGAATCGGAGGTCCAATTGAATACGCGTTCCCTCCTTGAATCAACCCTCCGGCGCATCCGCGAGTTCTTTCAGGATCAGTGGTTCGACCGTACGCGGCGTGTCCGCACCTCGGGCGATGTGTCCCTGCGCTCGGCTGGCATAGATGCCGCGCAGTCTCCTGACAGCGAGCTCTACGTGCCAGCCCGGCCGGCGCACATCCGGCAGGCCCTGCGGGCGATGCCGGTCGGGGAGGATGTCTCCGGCTTCCGCTACATCGATCTTGGCTGCGGCAAGGGCAGGTCGCTGTTTGTCGCGGCGGAGCTGCCCTTCCGGGAGATCGTCGGCGTGGAGCTCTCAGAGCTGCTCTACGGGCAGTGTTGCCGCAACATCCGGAGCTTCCGGCCCTGGCGGCGACATGACTGCCCAGCGATCCGATCGCTGCACGAAAATGCCACGGAGTTCCAATTTCCCGAGGGCGACCTTGTGCTCTACCTCTTCAATCCGTTCGGCGCTGCCACGATGGCGCGGGTTCTCCAGAACCTTGACGCGGCGCGCCGGCGGCACCCCTGTCGCGTCGTGGTGATCCTGCTGTGGCCGCGCTGTGGCGACCAGGTTCTGGCGATCGAAGGCATGCGCCTCTGCTGCCGCAGGAAGGAGTACGAGATCTTCGAGGCGCTGCCCCTCTGCCAGGCTGTATCGACATAGCGCCAAACAGGTTGTCATCTCGACCGGAACGAGACGGTTTCTCGTCTCGTGGAGCGGAGAGACCCCTGTATTTTGCCGCAGAAGGGACAGAACTTCCATTCGCCATGGCGAAATATAGGGGTCTCTCCAATTCCCCTTCGGCTACGCTCAGGGTCCGATTGAGATGACAAAACGTATAGGTCGATACAGCGAGGGGGTTGGAGCCGCCTGAGGTCCTGAACGTCCCTGCAATCTCGTCTGCAGCCATCCGCATCCAACTCCGCATGAACAAAGCAGACAACATCGCCACGCAGCAACGCTTCGGCAAAGCCGTCAACAACAACAGCCTGATGGATATTAAGGACTTGGTGTCGCCCGACGTGGTCGATCACGATCCGGCGCCCGACCAGGGTCCCGGACCGGAGGGATTTATCCACTTTTTCTCCGGCCTGATCGCCGCCTTTCCTGACCTGGCGGTTGAGGTGGAGCACATGGTGGCCGATGACGAGAACGTCTCGATCGCCTACACCATCACTGGCACGCAGCGGGGACCATTTATGGGAGTTCCCCCGAGCAACCGGCGCGTTCGGGCGCGGGGCGTTCAGATCGCGCGCTTCAACGACGAGGCAAAGATGGTCGAGCGCTGGGGATCGTCCGATCAGCTCGGCATCCTGCAGCAGATCGGCGTCGCCGTCTAGCACGCCAAGATGCACCGGGTGGGAGTGGTACGGAACGGCACGGACTTTCGGAAAGGATTGACCAGATGACCCCGCAGGAACAGCAGATGATCTCGAGCCTGGTGGACCGTGTGAACCAAACGCGGCTTGACAGCAAGGATGGGGCTGCCGAGCAGATGCTGCAGCAGGGGCTCGGCCGCAACCCGGATGCCCTCTACATCCTGAGCCAGACCGTGCTGGTGCAGAACTATGCCCTGGCCCAGGCACAGAGGCAGCTTGCCGAGACGAAGGAGCAGATGGAGGAGATGCGCCGGCAGCCTCCTCCTACAGCGCCTGAAAAGCACACCAGCTTTCTTGACAACCTGCTCGGTCGCAGCGAGGCTCCTCCGCCACCGCGGCCTTCTCAGCCAGCGCCACCCGCCGCAGCCCGCGATGGGTGGTCTCAACCGCAGGGTGGGTACGGACAGACGCCGTATGCTCCCGTGCCGGGCTACGCCCCTCCCCCGAGCTATGCGCAGGCGCCGGGTGGAGGCAGCGGATTTCTTCGCGGAGCCATGCAGACCGCAGCAGGTGTCGCGGCCGGGGCGCTCGCCTTTGAAGGTGTCGAGTCACTGATGCACGGCTTCGGCCACTCCGCCGGCTACAGCGGATCCGAACTCGGCGGCTTCGGTGGGGGGCAGCCGCGCGAGGAGATCATCAATAACTACTACGGCGAAGGAGGCAGCGGCGGCGACCGGTCTGCCATCAATCAGGCTGCCGATGGAGGAGGAGGCTCCCTCTCGCCAGACATCGAGGACCGCCGCGACGACCAGCCCTACGCCGGCGCGGGAGACGACTTGGCCGACAGCGCCGGCACCGCAGACGACGGCTCGGGATATGACGGATCGGGCGGGGACGACGCGGGCGGTCTCGACGATGGCGGAGGGTTTGGCGACGGAGGCGGCTTCGATGACGGAGGCGGCTTCGACGGCGGTGACGACAGCAGCTTCTCCTAAACCTCCGGTAGCTGCCATTCGCCCCTGCTGGCATGCTCTCCAGAACGGATAGCCACTGCGTCTACTCGCCGCGGCCAGCTGTCCGTCCGGGAGCCGGTTGACCTCTCGCACCCCTGCACCGCGGCCGCAAGTGGCTGCTACGATAGACGTTTGGCCTCACATGACGATCTCTGACCTCCCTTCCCCACCCCCGGTTCGCGTCCGTATCGCTCCATCGCCCACGGGAGATCCGCACGTCGGAACGGCCTATATCGGCCTGCTCAACTACCTGTTCGCCCGGCAGCGCGGCGGTGAGTTCGTCCTGCGGATCGAGGACACCGACCGAACGCGGTTTGTCCCCACCTCCGAGCAGATGATCTTTGATTCCCTGCGCTGGCTGGGCCTGGACTGGAACGAGGGACCGGACGTCGGCGGACCCTACGGCCCGTACCGCCAGTCCGAGCGCACGGAGATCTATCGCCAGCACATCGATCTGCTGCTGGCCAACGGCTGGGCCTACCGCGCGTTCGAGACGCCGGAAGAGCTTGAGGCCGTTCGCAAGGAGCAGATCGCCGCCAGGCAGCCGCCGCGCTACAACGGCGCGGGACGCCACCTGACCCCGGAACAGGTGGAGGCGTACCTGGCCGAGGGCCGGCCCTGCACCATCCGCCTGAAGGTGCCGGAGGCTGGCTCCACCAGCTTTCGTGACGAGCTGCGCGGAGAGGTGACCTTCGACCACGCAAACGTCGACGACCAGGTGCTGCTCAAATCCGACGGCTTCCCCACCTACCACCTGGCCAACGTCGTCGACGACCACCTGATGCGCATCACGGATGTGATCCGCGCGGAGGAATGGATCTCGTCGACCCCAAAACACGTGCTGCTCTACCAGGCGTTTGGGTGGGAGATCCCGCGCTTCTGGCACATGCCGCTACTGCGCAATCTGGACAAATCGAAGATCTCGAAGCGGAAGAACCCCGTGTCGCTCGTGTTTTATCAGCAGGCCGGCTACCTGCCGCAGGCGCTGCTCAATTTTCTCGGTCTGATGGGCGGCGGCATGCCCACCGGCGAAGGCAAGGAGGCGGAGATCTTCTCGCTCGCCGACATGCTCGCGGGCTTCCGTTTCGACAAGATCTCGCTCGGTGGACCGGTCTTCGATCTCACCAAGCTCAAGTGGCTCAATGGGGATTATCTGCGCGGGCTTGCTCCGGCGGAGTTCTTCACCGCGCTCCGCTCCACGGTGCTTGCCGACAGCTATCTGCGCGAGGTCGCGAGCCTGGTGCAGACGCGCATCGAGACGCTCGGGCAGTTCGGCGACATGACCGGCTTCTTCTTCGCCGATAACGTCATGCCGGCACCCGAGGTCTTTCTGCCGAAGAAGCGCACGCCGGAGGAGACGCTTGAGTTCGCCGGCGACCTGCTGACCTCGCTCGAGGCCAGCGCCTGGGAGCACGATGCTCTTGATGCTGCTCTGCGTCAGCTGGGAAACCACAAAGGCTGGTCAGTGAAGGAGACGTTTATGCTCCTGCGAGCCATCCTGACCGGCAGCACCATGTCGCCGCCTCTGCTCGAAAGTCTTCTGGTCTTTGGCAAGGCGCGATCAGTCGATCGCCTGCGGAGATTCTTAGAAACGCAGGAGAAAACCGCCGTGGCGAAGAAGTAATCCCCGTCGTAGAGCAGTTTCGCTGATGGGATAGAGAGTCCGCGCCTGTTGGCTAAAGGCCCAATTTAATCTGCCTGGGGCAAAGCCCCAGGTCAGCAGGCCGGCTCGACTTGCGGGCTGAAGGCACGCACCATAAGCGAAACCGCCCCTATGGCAGTTCTCCTGAAGGTGTAGGGCGAAGCCGAGGACCCATGCGCCAGTTTTCCTCAAGAAAACTGGCCTCCATCGCCGCTTGCGACACCACAGCATCAGGAGAACTGCCTTAGCGCGCCCGGAAGCTGACTTCAACCGGCAGGGTTCTGGGCGGGTAGCACGCCGCCCGGTCGCATGCCTGGTAGTGCAGAAGCCCGCGGACGGTATGCTCGCCAGAGCTGGCGATCACTGGCAGCGTCACCCCGAACTCGCCCGTGTACACGCTCAGCTTGCTCTTCGGGTCGAAGGCAAAGCTGTAGGAGCTCCCTTCGGGGTAGGTTGGGGGCGCCAGTTGCACTCCCTCGCCGGGCTCAGCCGTAAACACGGTCGGGATCAGCAGCTCACTCCGGGGTGTGTGCGAGTTGATGTGAAATCCCTCTTCCACCTGGAAGTGTAGATGGAGGGTCGCCCGCTTGCCGGCTGCGACCTCCTGCTCCTGCGCCCCGGAGTACGAGACGTGCCCTCGGCTTACCGGCCGGGGCGCGCTGAGGTTTCCGATGGGGTCAGGCAGCTGTTGCGTCGCAGCTACTGCGCCTGCGGAGACCCACAGCAGCAGACCGGCCAGGGACGCCGCCGCGGTTGCGATCACCGGGGCTCCGCAACCGAGGCCACCGGCGTTCCCGCCGGGGCCAGGATCTTCTGGATGTTCGCCTGTACCTCGTCTTTCGAGGCCAGACCGGCGGTCTCGACCCGCACCACGCCGCCGCGATCGACATAGAACGACATCGGCAGGTAATCGACGCCGCCATAGGCTGGAGCCACCTTGCCGTCGGTCAGCAGAATCGGGTAGTCGACCCCGATCTTCTTCACCGCCTTCGCGATCTCGTCCTTGCCCGCGTCGTCCTCGGCGATGCCCAGGATCTCAAATCCCTGCCCGGCGTACTGCTTCCGAAACTCCTCGAACCACGGCATCTCAAGCTTGCAGGGAGCGCACCATGTGGCCCAAAAGTTGACCAGCACCGGACGCCCTTTGTAGTCGGCCAGGCTGACCTTCTTGCCGTCGAGGTCGCGCAGCGAGAACGCGGGCGCGGGTTTGCCGTCGAGCGCGGGCGCGGCATTCGGGTTGGCCGCCTGCTCGCCCGGCTTTACCGGGGTGAGCGCGACGTGGTTCGCTTCGGCTCGCTGGTAGGCCAGCCGGCGCTCGCGCAGGTTGTGCACCCCGGCCCACACCAGCAGCACCACTCCGGCAATCAACAGCCCCAGCACGGCGGCCATACGCTTCATCGCACGCTCCTCCACCCGGCTCCGCATCCGCACGGCTGCCGCGTCTTCCAGTCTATGGGATGTCCGGGAGCCCCCTCGCGATACAAACGGCGCCTCTGCTAGCATCGGCGTTGCCATGCCTGATCGCCTCCCTCCGCTCTCGCCCGCCGCGCTTGTTCGAGCGGAAGCCCGGGCGCTTGAGGCCGTGGCCGACCGGCTGGAGTCGAGCGAGGCGGCCGCGTTTCAGGCGCTCACCCATCGCATCATCCATGCCGCGCCGGGACACCGCGTGATCCTGAGCGGCATCGGTAAGAGCGGCCTCATCGCGCAGAAGATCGCGGCCACGCTCTGCTCGACCGGCACCCCGGCCCACTTTCTTCATGCCGGCGATGCCCTGCACGGCGATCTCGGCATGGTGCTCCCCGGCGACACCGTGCTCCTGTTCTCATCGAGCGGCGAGACCCCGGAGCTGCTGGCGCTGCTTCCGCTGCTGCGGCGGATTCCGCGCGTATTCGTGGCTGCCGTCTGTGGCTGCGCCCACTCCAGCCTGGCGCGCGCGGCCGATTCCCTGCTCGACGCTTCGGTGCCCGGCGAAGCCTGTCCGCACGACCTGGTTCCGACCGCCTCGACGACGGCCATGCTCGCGCTCGGCGACGCCCTGGCCCTCACCGTTAGCCAGGGCCATGGCTTTACCGAGGCGGACTTCGCCCGTCTGCACCCCGGCGGACGTCTGGGGCGACGGCTTGCCCGCGTGGAGGAGCTGATGCACACCGGCGAGGCCCTGCCCACGGTCGGGCTCGAGGCCGATCTTCCCTCGCTGATCCACGAGATGTCGCACAAGAAGCTGGGGATGACGCTGGTGCTCGATGCTGGCAAGCTGGCCGGCATCATCTCCGACGGCGACCTCCGCCGGCTGCTGGAGCGGGATGGCGCGCACGCCCACACGCGTCGGGCGGGCGAGATCATGAACCCTCACCCGGTCACCATCCCGGCCAACGCCCCAGCCAGCGAGGCGCTCAGCCTGATGGAGCGGCGCAAGATCACCTCCGTGGTCGCGGTCACGCCGGAGGGCGAGCCCCGGGGAGTGCTTCACCTCCATGATCTGTGGGTGCCGGGAAACGGCTGATCGAGCGCGTGGCGTCTTGAGGGCGCATGCCAGCTTGCAACAACCGGAGTTGTCGTGGGTCAAGGCGGGATTACTCAACATAACGGCGTTTACCGGTACTCCACTTGAAGTGAAAGGCGAGTTCACGGCCCTCTCTTCCGGATATCGCACGAGTAGGTGGGAGAGGTTAGAGCAGTCCTGCTTTCGCTTCAGCAAGCCAAGCAGCTTCAGCCTCGTACTGACGTGCGGTAGCTTCAGGCTGATCGTCTCCTAGTAGGTCAGCTCCGATCTTGTAGCCTTTCTGGATTTCGAGCCGGGTTCCCGGTACCGCTGGACGGAGGCTATCGCGTTCACAGATCGACGTAATGGCTACAATGCGCCAGACACCCTCTGTTTGTTCCGCTCGGTATTGTGACCGGGCGTTTGAATCGAGGTACGCTTCGGTTCCCTTGACGCTGACGCGAAATTCGATTGTAAGAGGGACTTCAGCGTTGGCCCGATTACCGTGAAGGCCAACCGCCGGTGGGGAGAGGCGATGCACAGCGTAATCGCCACGTCCCGTCATGGCACGAGACCGATTTACGAACTCGGCGCCGCTGCCGGTGAACCAGCTCATACGGATGCTTGATCCCTCTGCAAAACAGTCTGCCATCTGATCCCACCAGCCCCGGTCGCGGCATGGCCGTTCACGCAGGATGAGTTGGGTGACATCTTCAATCGCTGTGGTCATGTAAAATCTTTCCTTCTAGGCGTTGTCTTTGCGGAGCTGCGTTTATAGATCAGGCGGGAAATGCATCCAGTCAACATCTAAAGTTTCTTATGCAGGGCCGCCACCGCTTAGGAGCAGATGCTGACCGCTCACGAAGCTGGCAAGCTCGCTCACAAGATACTCCGCCGCATTCGCAGAGTCCTCTACGGTCCCAATACGATTCATGGGCATGAAGTTCTTGATGAACTGGGCGATCTCAGGCCTGGATTCGGCATGTCTGCCTGCGCCCTGAGTTGCCGTGGGTAGGATGGAATTGACCGTCACACCGCGATATCCAATCTCTTTGGCCAGAACTTCGATGAGAAATCGCGGTGCCATCTTGCTTCCGCCGTAGAGACCGTGGCCAGGCATCGGAAACGCTGTGGTGCTTGAACCGACAAAGATGATGCGACCGTTGTCAGCCACATACTTTGCAGCTTTTTGAATAGTGAAAAATGCGCCTTTTGTGTTGGTGGCGAAGAGTCGATCGTACTCATCCTCGGTAAAGTCGAGGACAGGCTTAGCGGACATTTCAAGGCCCGCGTTCACGACAACGATATCGAGGTGACCAAACCGCTCGATTGAAGTCTGAAAAAGGCGTTCAATCTCAGCCACTTTCGACACGTCCGCCTGCACCGTGATCGCTTTGCCGCCGGCACGTTCAATCACCTCAGCGGTCTCCTGAGCAGCTTCCGCGGAGGAGGAGTAATTGACTACGACGCTTGCGCCCAAGGCACCGTAGCGTTCGGCGATCGCTTTGCCGATGCCGCGTCCACCCCCTGTGACAAGTGCAACTTTGTTCCTTAAGGTTGTCATTTGGCTCCCTTTTCATCTGGTGTTGAGAGGACGAGTGATTAGGAGGGCGCCAGGTGACGCCCTCCTGGGTCTGACTAGATTGACTGACCGCCGGAAACTTCGATCCGCTGCGCGTTGATCCAACGGTTATCCTCGGTGAGGAGCGAAGCGATCATCGGACCGATATCGTCCGGAAGGCCCGGGCGGCCGAGCGCCGTCGCCTCCGAAACCATTTTGTTGACGGCCGGATTGTCTCGAACCACACCTCCGCTGAAGTCCGTCTGGATGGCTCCTGGAGCGACGGCGTTGACGGTGATCCGGCGCGGGCCAAGCTCCTTGGCCAGGTACTTGGTCAAGACCTCAATGGCACCTTTGAGAGATCCATAGGGTGCGCTCTCCGGGATGATGATCCGGGTGAGGCCAGTCGAGATCATGACAATACGGCCGCCATCATTGATAAGTGGAAGGAACTTCTGTGTCAGGAAAAAGACACCCTTGAAGTTCACGTTATAGAGCTGATCCAGCTCTGCTTCAGTCGTTTTTTCGAAAGAAGCGTGATGCGAAACACCGGCGTTGTTCACGAGGAAATCGAATCGTTCCGCACCCAACTCGGTGAGCGCCTTGCGCACTTCCCCCAGAAAGGGTTCGAACGAACCCACATTTCCAACGTCCAGTTTCAGCGCGATTGCCTTGGCTCCCGCTTTGTTAATCTCTGCCACAGTATTCTCGGCTTCTGCCTTATTTGAATGATAGGTCAAGATCGAGTGGACACCGCGCCTGGCAAGGTGGAGTACAGTATTCTGACCCAGCCCACGGCTGCCGCCGGTAACGATTGCTACTTTTCCGGCCAAGGATGAGGATTGTTCTGTCGGCATTGTTTTTCTCCTGAATGCGTACTGGAAGTTAGATACTTCTGCCAGTGCTGACGCACCTGCCCGAACTATCCTGTTTCTTGCCTATTCCTGCTCGTCCTGCCTCAGCCAATTTGCTAGACTTTGAAGGGGAGCTAAGGGAGTTCCAGGAAGCCATGCTGAAGCTGCTGCGAGATGCGGCCGCGCGCTTAACTGAGGCGCAGGTCGGAGCCGGGCCTTTGGAGACGCTAGTCCCAGGACTGACGCTTTTGCGCTCAGCTCATGAAAACCGGACAAACTTCCACACCTGTAAACCGGCACTCTGCATTGTGGCTCAGGGGGCAAAGTGGACCATGTTCGGGGAGACGCGGTTTGACTACCGTGCAGGTCAGGCCATGGTGGTGAGCGTCGAGCTGCCTGCGTTCAGCACCATTGTTGAGGCAAGCCCGAGTGAGCCCTACCTCGGCATCATTGTTGAGTTCGATCTGGCCATGATGCGCGAGGTCATGGACGGCCTGGAGGCGCTGCCGAACGCGACCGGTGAGGTTGAACGGAGTGTCTTTGTGACAGACTTTAACGGCCCCCTGGAGGATTGCGTCCTGCGGCTGCTGCGATTGCTCGAAACACCGCGGGCGATTCCTGTCCTGTACCCCGCGATCATGCGCGAGATCTGCTACTGGCTTCTAACCGGCCCTCACGGCGCAGAGATCATGAGTATGACGATTGGAAAAGTTCATACAAAAAACGTGCTGAGTGCGATTCATTTCCTTCGAGATCGGTTTGCTGAACCGGTTCGCATGAAGGAACTGGCTTCCATCGCTCAGATGAGCCCTTCCGCGTTCCACCGTCAATTCAAGGCGATTACGTCCATGACACCGCTCCAGTATCAGAAGCGGCTTCGCTTGCTCGAAGCTCGGCGGGTCATGCTTGCGGAGGAGTCCAATGTGGGAACCACAGCAGCTCAGGTCGGCTACGAAAGTGAAACCCAGTTCAGCCGCGAGTACTCCCGTATGTTCGGCATGCCTCCCCGACGAGACATTCTTGCTCTCAGGTCTGCCGTCCCCAGTTCCTGACCGCAGCGCTTAAGAAGCCGCAACGATATTAGGAATGGGAAGTCGCATTGTCGGAAGTAAGTGATGTCAGCTTGTACTCATGTCTGAAGACAGCCCAGCCCGCAAGCCCCTCAACCCGTCGCCTGCGGTCGCATTTTGATCACCTTCTGGGCATGCAAGATCTTAAGCACAGCGTGAGAGGGCACGCCGGGTCCGCTCTCATTCGGCGACGAGAGCGTCAGGCCGGTCGGACGCCTGAAGTCGACGACGATGCGAATGGTGGCAAGCTGGCCGGCATCATCTCCGACGGCGACCTCCGCCGGCTGCTCGAACGGGATGGCGCGCACGCCCACACGGGGCGGGCGGGCGAGATCATGAACCCTCACCCGATCACCATCCCAGCCGATGCCCCAGCCACCGAGGCGCTCAGCCTGATGGAGCGGCGCAAGATCACCTCGGTGGTCGCGGTCGCGCCCGATGGCGAACCGCGGGGAGTGCTTCACCTCCATGATCTGTGGGTGCCGGGAAACGGCTGATAAGAAGTCAGGCGTTCACGGGTAGATGTCGGCTGTCGGTAATCGAGAATGTCGGGGGCCAGGGCGAACTATTTTAGTACAACCGCGTTTGTGAAATTACTCCCTCGAAGCACTGGTCAACCAGGGTCAGCCGCGAGGAGCGTAGCGTGGCGCTGGCTGGGATTGCTGGGTTGCTGCCAGGAGCGTTGTCGAAGCTTCTTCGAAGTTGTGGACCAACGTCGCATCATGCACGGAGGGAGCGGTGATGAACTCGCCATCGTCCAGACCCTTCAAGGCAGCGTCCACACAGGCTTCTGTATCCATCAGCACACCCTCACCAAGGCTGGAGGTCTGAACTCCCATGACGTCCCATATCTCAGAAACTGTCGCCGACGGGGCCACATATTGAAAGCGGATGTTTGTTTCCGCAAGCTGTTGTTTCAATCCCTGGGTGAAGTTCAGCCCATACCCCTTGGTTCCACCGTAGACGGGAACCCATGAATAGCCCGTGAAGCCGACCACAGATCCGATGTTTACGATGGTTCCTGCATTTCGCTCGATAAACCCTGGCAGCACTGCTTTGGTAAGCAGCGTCAGTGCCGTCACATTCAGGGCGATTAAACTTGAGATAGTTTCGACCGAAGCCTGCGCGACGGGTTCCATCGTGGAGGTGCCAGCGTTGTTCACGAGCATGGTGATAGACGCATTGCCGCCGATGCGCTTCGCTGCCTCGGCCACACCTTCGGGACGCGCAAGGTCTGCTTCCAGAATCTGAACCTTGACTGAAAATCGAGTTTGCAGATCGGAGGCAATGCCTTCCAGACGATCTTTACGGCGGGCGATAAGAAGAAGATCGAAACCCCGTGAGGCAAGACGATCAGCGTATACCTTGCCTAGACCCGATGATGCGCCGGTGACAACTGCCGTACCGCGAGAATCTGCATGAACCTGACTCATGACGTGAGATGCTCCTGTGATTCGAATCGGCAGGAAGCTGGCGATCCCATTCCCTACCGTACGGTAAAAGATGTGGGCTGCTGCGTTCGGATTCAGAAAACTTTGCTGAATCGTAGGTATTGCGGCGCGGTTTCGTCCTGCGCATCCAATACTTGCGATGAGGACCGAAGTCCAGGCAATGAGCAACGAACGGCGTAAAGCAGGGCGGCCTCGCGGCTTCAACGCCGACGTTGCCTTGCATGCAGCCATGCTGCTGTTCTGGAGGCAGGGCTTCGACGGCACTTCCTATACCGACCTCACAGCAGCAACGGGCATGAGCAAGCCGACAATTTATGCGACGTTTGGAGACAAAATCGCACTCTTCCGCAAAGCCGTTGTAGCGTACGCCGAGCAGGCAACCAGCGTGTACAAAGAGGCTCTGGATCAGCCGACGGCGCGCGAAGCGGTGGAAGCCTGCTTACGGCTGGCACGTGGGTTGAACGCTCCGGCAAATGAGCCGAAGATCTGTTTCCTTGTGCAAGGGGCGCTCACAGGAAGCGCAGATACGCAGGAACTTCGCGACGAATTAGGTGCACTGCAGCGGCAAGCCACACATCTGCTGCGAATCCGACTGGACAAGGGGAAACGGAAAGGCGAGCTTCCGACGACCGCAAATACAGCAGTGATGGCAGAGTACTTCTCCTCCGTCGTAACCGGTCTATCGGTACAAGCGGCAAATGGCGCAGCAGGCACGGATCTGAATCAAGTCATCGAACTGGCGATGGCTTCCTGGCCCCGATAAGCCGGTCGTTTCGCTTCTACCAAAGTGGCGTACTCAGGAACGGGAAGTCCGAAATTGGAAGTTACCGAATTTGAGCATTCGGCGACGAGAGTGTCAGGCCCGTCGGGTGTCTGGGGCTGAACGTCAAAGTCAACGACGGTGTGTTCCGGTCGGCCGCACGAAAGTTTTCCGGTTGCGGCATGAACTTTGCTGCTCTCCCAAACCGACTCTTGCTGTCCCAGACACCGGGGAGCTGAAACTCACGATTACGGGAGACTGGTCAGATCACCTTCGGGCCGGAGGACGTGCGTCGCTCGATCCGGCTGCCAATGCACTCAACCGACGAAAGTACCTATACGTCGTATTGTCGGAAGTGACCGATTTATCGTCAACGACGATGCGCTCCACGCGTTTGCTGCGCCAAGTAGCGCCGGTCAAGAGCTTCGCGGAGCACGGTCTTGATGACAGCTTGCCGGCTGATGTTCAACGTCTCGGCCTCGCGGTCCAGTTCTTGCAGCATAGGGCCGGTGAAGTCTACGTTCACTCGCTGAACAGCTGGCCGGACAACGGTGAACTGGTTCGTAAAGTGTGCTGAGATGTCCTGCCCCCGATCTGCCATCCGGGCAATCTCCTCTGCATCGACCGGCTTAGGGGGTGTTTTCGGCATACGCTCTCCTTTCTTCTTTCGTCGCTTTCCATAAAGTGGCAAGGTGATAGAACTCGCTTTCCTTGTCCTGTCGCACCTCGTAGATCGCGCTTTACCTCGTAGATCGCGCTGTAGAACGTGCCGCCTACCCAAGGCGAACCTGTGGAGTTCTTCACCTCGATAAGCTATGGGAGCCGGGCAAAGATTGACCGAGCGCAAGGCGCCTTGGGGCGCCTGCCAGCTTACGACCGTCGGAGATGTCGTGGGTCAAACAGCCATGCCGGCAAAGAAACCGAGCACCAGTAAAGGTATCGAAGCTAATTCCAAGAGCCAAATCAACCACTTTGCAGTACCGCGCGCAGCGGCTACGGCTCCGACGATCATGCCTATCGGAGCCAACAAGAACAGTAGTCCGAAGTTTAAGATCTGCGGGTCCTTCCAGGGTGGTAGCGAAGCAGAAGGAGGATGCACCTGGTAGTAGGCGTAGGTGCCCGCAGCGAATATCCCATTCGCAGTAACGATGCTGAGCGCAATCATAGCAACGCGGCTCGGCCACTGGCGATCTCGGACCCGATACAGTTTGAGCCACGCCGCAAGCGTGAGTACAAGAGGCGCGCAGCTAAAGAGTGAGATCACTCCTCAAAATCTAAATGACGGCGTGAGCTCTTGTATTTGCTAGGCGCGTCGGGGTCCGGCGGCATTCGGTTGCAGAGGCTCAACGTCAGCGTGTCGGCCGGGCCAGGAGCATTTGGTGAGGCCGAGGAGGTTAAGCGTATCGCGCTATCCCGGCATCGTCCCTTCCGGAGCCGAAGATGCCCGGGCCGGAGGCTTCGAGGCCGCTGCCCTACTCCCACGAGCTCGTGGTTGAAGCAGAGAATAGACTCGAAGGAGGGTCCAGGTGATCTGTACGTTCACAAGACCAGTCGGAACTACCTGGCATCGATCGTACAGAATGGACTGCGTCACTTCACTGGAAGGGCCCTTCGCGGCCCTGCAATAGGAGAGCAAATGCCAAGCACTGCCAGCGTTCCAACACGCACTGTTCGGTTTGGGAGTTACGGTGAACCGGCCGAGGTGCTGCGGTTGGAAGAAACCACTCTGCCCGGGCCTGCCAGTCAGCGGGTTCGCGTGAAGGTCGAGGCCTGTGGTCTGAATCCGGCCGATTGGGCCCTGTGCCGGGGTCTGTTCGCCGGCAGCCTTCCACGGGGAATCGGATTGGAAGTCGCTGGGCACGTCGATGCTGTTGGCGAGGAGGTGTCGGACGTAGAGGTCGGTCAGCCTGTGTTCGGTCCAGTGGACTTCGTGAACACCAGCAGCGCGGGAGCCTCCGATTACGCCATCCTGCAGCACTGGACTCCCGTTCCGAGCGGATTGGACGCGACTCACGCCGCGGCTCTGCCGATGGCAGTTGCGATTGCGTACGGCAGCCTGGATTGCCTCGGCGTCGAAGCGGGAAAGACGGTGTTGATCAACGGCGCGGCGACTACCGTCGGGTTCGCGGCGGTCCAGATCTCGTTGTTGCGCGGAGCACGCGTGATTGCAACGGCTGGTGCAACCTTCGCGGATCAGCTGCGAGCTCTCGGAGCTGCGGTCACCGCCTATGGCGATGGCTTGCCGGAGAGGGTCTCGGCCCTGCTGGACAGGTCGCCGGACGTGATCCTTGACGTTGCGCCCGTCAGTGGAGCTCTGCCCGCGCTGGTGGAGATAGCCGGTGACCCAAAGCGCGTCATGACGATCAGCGACTTTGCGGCTGCAAAGACGTTGGGTGTCCGCTCCAATCTTGAGGAACCCGGCATGCGCATACGATATGACGTCCTGGGAGAGTTTGCGGACCTTGCTGCAGAAGGCAGGTTCTCCGTTCCGATTGCCCGCACGTTCGCTCTGGACGAGTGGAAGACGGCACTCGCCGTCAGCGAAGGCCAGCAGGCGCGAGGAAAACTGATTCTCCTGCCCTGACCGTATCACTCGCGCTTTCTGGCTGCCCGCCCGTCGCAGGGTCGGAAGGGACCACTTCCGGAGCGGAACCTGCCCGGTCGGAGGCTCGGAGGCCGCCGCCCCAGTTAGAATGGGCGAGGTAGATTCGTCCGGGACGACACCGGCACAGAGACACGCACGGAAAGGCAGCACCCGCTCATGCATCGCTGGTCCCAGGTCTTTATTCCCACCCTGCGCGAGGCTCCCTCGGACGCGGAGGTCGCCAGCCATCGCCTGCTGCTGCGCGCCGGCTACATCCGCCAGCTTGGCGCGGGGATCTACAGCTACCTCTTTCTTGGAAACCGTGCCATCAACAAGATCGTCGCCATCGTCCGGGAGGAGATGGACACCATCGGGCAGGAGTTTCTGCTGCCCGCGCTCAACCCGGCCGAGCTCTGGCAGGAGTCCGGCCGATGGACCGCGATGGGCGACAACATGTTTCGCCTCCAGGATCGCAAGGGCGCCGACCTGTGCCTGGCCATGACGCACGAGGAGATCATGACCTCGATCGCGCGCAACGAGCTGCGCTCCTACAAGCAGCTGCCGCAGATCTGGTACCAGATCCAGACCAAGTTCCGCGATGAGCCCCGGCCCAAATCCGGGCTCCTGCGCGTCCGGCAGTTTCTGATGAAGGACAGCTATTCCTTCGACCTCGACGAGGCGGGGCTGGACGAGAGCTACCGCAAGCACGACGAGGTCTACCGCCGCATCTTTACCCGCTGCGGCCTCCAGTTCGTTGCGGTTGAGGCCGACTCGGGCGCCATGGGTGGATCGCAGTCGCAGGAGTTCATGGTCTACACCGAGGCGGGCGAGGACCTGATCGCCTCCTCGGTCTCGGGCTACGCGGCCAACCTCGAAAAGGCGACCAGCCGCCTGGCTCCGGTCATCGACCTCGAACCGACGGGCGACGGTCTGCCGGAGCTGGTCCACACGCCGGGCAAGGCGTCGATCGCGGACGTCACGGCCTTCTTCGGCATACAGGCGTCGCAGGACATCAAGTGTGTCGCCTTTATGGGCACGAGCTCCGACGCTGGAGCGCCGCTGCGACCCATTGCGGCCTTTCTTCGCGGCGATCACCAGGTGAACGAGACCAAGCTGAACGCAGGCGCCGGCACCGTCGAGCTCCGGCCCATGACCGCCGAAGAGCTTGCCCTGCACCTCGGGGGACCGGCGGGATTTCTTGGTCCGGTCGGCATTCCCGAGGTCATGAGCACGGGCTCTCTGAACGGTCTTCGCTCCGGAAAGCCGGTCGACAAGCTCAAAGGCGTCCTGCGCGAGAACCCGTTGGAGGGTTTGAAGACGATCGTCGTCATGGACCCCGGTCTCGAGGGCCGGCGCAACCTGGTCGCCGGAGCCAACCGGCTGGACTTCCACTTCCGCAACGTCACCCCCGGCCGCGACTTCACCCCGACGCTCGTCCTCGACATCCGCAACGTCAACGAAGGCGAACCTGACCCGGTCGCGGGCGAACCGCTGCGCCTCGGCAAGGCGGTCGAGATCGGCCACATCTTCAAGCTCGGCTACAAATACTCGAGATCCATGGGCGCGAGCGTGCTGAACGCGCAGGGCAAGGAGATCGTGCCCATCATGGGCAGCTACGGCATCGGCATCGAGCGCATCCTTACCGCCGCCGTCGAAAGCTCCGCTGCCAGCTGCGGTGGCGAGAGCTATGTGCTCTCCCCGTCCATCGCGCCCTTTCACATCGTCGTCACCGTCACCAACGTCAGGGAGGCACAGCTCGTCGAAGCTGCCGAAGATCTCGCCACCCGCCTCGACATGGCCGGCATCGACGTCCTGCTCGACGATCGCGATGAACGAGCCGGCGTCAAGTTCAAGGACGCCGACCTCACCGGCATCCCGTATCGCATTGCGGTCGGCAAGAAGCTCGCGGAGGGCAAAGTAGAGCTGCTCAACCGCCTCACCGGCGAAACCGTTGCCCTTTCCCCCGCCGACGCCGTCCAGCAGGTGCGCGAGCTTCTGCGTCCAGTCCTGCGTATGTCCAACTGAGATCCACCTCCCATGCCCGTCAAGATCAAACTCCGTCCGGAAGCCCCAGCCGCCAACCGCCGCCGCAGCGGCCTGGGCCGGTCGCTGTTGCGCGGGCTTCTGGTCCTTCTGGTTGCGGGCGCCCTGGTGGCGGCCGGGGTCGCCGCGTACTTTGATCACAAGTATCAGGGCGTGGTGGCCGCCCGCCTGGCCGCGGGTCCTCTCTTCGCTCCAGTTGCGCAGATCTACGCCGCTCCTCGCGAGGTGCGCACCGGACAGCGATTCGCAGCCGACGAGATCGCCAGCGAGCTCCGGCGCGCAGGCTACAACACCAGGCCGGAGCTCGGCACCTTTCAGCTGACCGAGAACAGCGTCTCCATCAGACCCGGACCGCAGTCGTACTACTCAGCCGACAGCGCCGCGACCATTACCACTCGCAACGGCGTCGTGCAGTCGATCACAGCCGACACCGGAGCGGCGCTGCGTGCCTACCAGCTTGAGCCACAGCTCATCACCGCGCTCTCGGAAGACAAGAATCGATCCAAGCGCCGCCTGGTCACCTACCAGGAGATTCCCCGGCAGATGGTCGAAGCCGTGACCTCCATCGAGGACCGGCGCTTCTTTGAGCACGGCGGCATCAACTACGCCCGCACCCTGAAGTGCGGTGTAGACGACCTCTTGTCGCGCCACATGTCCTGCGGCGGCTCCACGCTGACCCAGCAGCTGGCGCGAGGATTTTTTCTTTCGCCCGAAAAGCGCATCACCCGCAAACTCGCCGAGATCACCATCACCTTTCAGCTGGAGTCGCGCTTCTCCAAGCAGCAGATCTTTGCCATGTACGCCAACCAGATCAATCTCGGACAGCGTGGCTCCTATGCCATCAATGGCTTCGGCGAAGCGGCCCAGGCCTACTTCGGCAAGAACCTTCGGCAGCTGGATCTCGCGGAAGACGCCCTGCTCGCGGGCATGATCCAGAGCCCCAGCCGCTTGAACCCATACCGGCACCCGAAGCGCGCCACCGAGCGCCGCAATGTGGTGCTCGATTCCATGGTCGAGACCGGCGACATCACCGCCGCTGCCGCCGCCCGCGCCAAGGCCGAGCCGCTCCACCTGGCGCCGCTCAACGTCGACGCCAGCGAGGCGCCCTACTTCGTCGACCTGGTGCACGACCAGATGATGCAGCGCATCGGCGAGCAGGCGATGAACGCGAGCGGTGGTCTGCGCATCTACACCTCGCTCGATCCCGAGCTGCAGAGCGCCGCCTCGGCCGCGGTCGCCATCGGCATGCAGCATGTGGATGAGCTGGTGCGCAAGCGGCACCATGGCGCCGATCCGGTCACCTATCCGCAGGTGGCGCTGGTTGCGCTCAATCCACACACCGGTCAGATCCTTGCCCTTGTGGGAGGCCGCAACTACGGCAGCTCCCAGCTCGACCACGCCGCCGCCGAGCGTCCCACGGGCTCCATCTTCAAGCCGTTTGTCTACGCGGCGGCGTACAACACGTCGCTGAACGGAACCGCGATCGACGGCTCCCACGTGTTCACCGCGACCACGGAGTTGAACGACGACCCCACCACCTTCAGCTATGGCGGTCAGAGCTACACGCCCGGCAACTTCGTTCGCGGCGAGTTCCCCGGCATGGTCACGGCCGTGCAGGCGATTGAGCACTCGCTCAACATCGCCACCATCAATCTGGCGCAGATGGTCGGCTTCGGCAACGTCGCCGCGCTGGCCCGGTCGGCCGGCATCCCGAACGCGCGCGCCACGCCCTCGGTCGCCATCGGCACCTATGGCGCGACGCCAATCGAGATGGCCGGGGCCTACACCACCTTTGCCAACGGCGGCGTGCACCTGAAGCCGTGGACGCTGGCCAGCGTGCGCAACACCAACGGCGACCTGGTGGCCGACTACGCGCCCGAAGCGCACCAGGTGCTCGATCCCCGGTCGGCCTACCTGACCCAGTCCCTGCTTGAGAACGTGATGACCTATGGCACCGGCTCGGCAGCCCGTGCGCACGGATTCTCTGCGCCCGCCGCCGGCAAGACCGGCACCTCGCACGACGCCTGGTTTGCCGGCTACTCGTCCAACCTGCTCTGCATCGTCTGGGTCGGCAACGACGACTACACGGACATCAAGCTGCAGGGCGCCGACGCAGCCGCTCCCCTGTGGGCGGAGTTTATGAAGCGCGCCGCGAAGCTGCCGCAGTACTCGGACATGAAGTCCTTTACCCCGCCCGATGGCGTCACGACCGTGCGGCTCGACAAGACGACCAACCTGCTGGCGGACGCGACCTGCCCCAACGACTTCTACGCCGCCTTTCTCGACGGCACGCAGCCGCAGAACACCTGTTCGCAGATGAGCCAGAGCCCGCAGTCGCTGGTCGAAAAACTCTTCGGCGATCACGGCCACCCGCAGGACCCCTTCAACGGCGAGACCCCCACCGACCGCCTCGACAGCACGCCCGGGCAGCCCCCGTCGCCGGACCAGCCGAAAAAGCGCAACTTCCTTCAGAAGCTCTTCGGCGGAGGAGACAAGAAGCCGCCGCAGACCGAGCCCGAGCCGCCGCCCCAGGCTCAGCCGCCACAGTAGCCTGCCCCTCTGGGGTGCCTCTGCACAATCCCGCTTCTGCCGAGAGCCCTGCTTTTCGTTGTCATTCCCGCAGGGAATCTGCGCTTCTTCCCGCCCCGGAACAGCTGGATCAGGGCCTCCCTGGACGTGTTTGCATCGAAGTGTAGCTCTCGGCTTTTTGGGCTAAACTTGTTTGCATTGAGGTGTAGCTCTCGGACTTTCGGGCTGGAGGGCCGACATACCATAGCCGGGGGCGCAAGCCCCAGGTGGAGATCCATAAGCCTCTTAGGGCTGAAGGCCCGGCATAGAAACTCAGGACTACCCCCGCGGTAAACCCCTTTAGCAGCCCACCTTCCGCCGCCGGCTTCCCCGCTGACCGCCCACCGGCGCGACCGCGCTCTGCCCCGCGGCCGGCACCCACGGCTGGCACTCCGGGCACCAGTAGGTCGACCTCGCCTCCACCCCCTGCTTCCTCATCATCACCCTGGCGCCGCAGCGCCGGCACTCCTGCCCCTGCCGTCCGTATACCCACAGCCGGTCCTCCCGGTTGCTTGCGCGCGTCGTGCGGCGATTGCCCGTGTAGGTCACGATGCCGTCACCCGCGCCGTCGAGCACGTTGGCCTTCAGCCACTGCTGACTGCGCTCCACCATCACCTCACGCTCCCGCGCCGTGATCGTCCCCATCGCGCGAAACGGGTTCACCCCCGCGGCAAATGCCACCTCGCTCTTATACACATTGCCCAACCCGGCCAGCACCCGCTGGTTCAGCAGCACCACGGCGATCTCCGCCTCGGGATGCTCGCGACCGTACGCCTCCAGCCGCGCGACCCCCGCCTCCAGCGTGAAGTCGTCCGACAGCACATCCGGCCCCAGCTTCGGCACCTGGCTCGACCGCTCGAGCGACCGCGCCGTGTGAAACTCCGCAATCGGCACGTTGAAGGCGACCGCCTGCCAGCCATCCGCCTCGCCTTCCCGCTGGATACCCGACTGCACTTGGGTGCCCCATTCACGCGGTCCCATCGCGTGAGTGGGTTCCGCGACCCCACCTACCGCCGCACCCACCGTAATCGCCACCCGCATCCTGCTGCGCGGCATCCACCACTTCTCTCCGGTGCGGTACAGGTGCCAGCTCCCGCTCATCAGCATGTGCGTCACCAGGATCAGGTCGCCAGAAAAGTACAGCAGGCACCACTTCCCACGCGACTCCACCCGCTCCACGATCCGTCCCAGCAGCGGAGTGTCGTCGTTTACCCGCGCCAGCGGAGCAAGCCCGGTATCGAAGCCTGTGACCACCCGGCCAGCCAACGCCCGCTGCATGGCGCGGGCAGCGCGATAGATTGTGTCGCCTTCCGGCATGTTGACCTCCGGGTTAGTTCCACTGATGTGCTAGCGTCACCAAACCTTTTTAGACTAGCGTCGGTTATCAGGAGAGAGGGCATGACTGTCTGTCGCACTGCACCGCTGACGTTTGCTTCCTTTGTTTGCCTTTATGCAGGTCTAAGTTTCGGCCAAACAACTACGACTAGCAACTGCAACCTAAACGGAAACGCAGCTAGTTGCACGAGCAACACCACCGATTATGGTGCTCAAAACCAGCGCGCTTATGAGCAGGGACGTCAAATTGGAAGCGCGATTGGTTAGGGCCTGTCCAACGCTATGCAAGCGCACTCGTTCGGGAAGGGCCTAAAGAAGTATTGTACGGAGCACCCCGGGGAAGAATGGAAATACACCAGCTATTCTACCGGTCAGGTACTCTCCTCCGGACATTGTCCCTCAGAAGGAGAGAGGGCGAGTGCCGTTGCTTACGCCTTCGTGGCCAAGCACAAAGATTTCGTGCAATGTGCCGGCAACTCCCAAGTCATGATCGAGTACCTTGAAACGAACAGTCTCAATCCGTTCGAAGAGAAATCATATGAGCACGCATACAAGGCTCTCAAGAAAAGCGGGAGGTTGCAGTTATACGCAAAGTAAATCACTCGGCTCATCCCAGGTGCATTGAGGGGGACGTCACCGCCCGTGCTCGGAAGCAGGAGCTTTTTGAGAGGGCCGCGCTTCGACTTCAGTCAAAGCCTATATACTTCGGCCATGCTGACGCACGCCAAGGCCGCTCTCGTAAACTGGTCGCAGTGCCCACTGGTCGAAGTAAATCCACGCAAGGTCAGCGGTGCCTCCCTCCTTAAAGGAACACGCGTGCAAGCCGACGCGATCCTTGAAAACTTCGATGACGGGTCACCCATCGACGAGATCGCAGAGAACTTCGCCATCCCCGAATCCAGCATTCGCGAGCTGCTCGCCTTTGCCGCCGACCAAAGGAAGCACTCGCGGTCGTGAAGGTTCTGTTCGACCACAATGTGCCCCACAAGCTTCGCCACCTGCTTCCAGGGCACGAGATCAAGACCGCCGATGAGATGAGCTGGGCAGAGCTCGATAACGGTCTGCTGCTCGCAGCAGAAGACGCCGGCTTCGACGTCATGCTGACCGCAGATAACAATCTTTCCTACCAGCAGAACCTCACAGGAAGAAAACTCGCCCTGGTCGTACTTAGTACAAACCGCTGGAAGCTCGTGAGGGACGCTGCACCGGCCATCGCGCGAGCAGTGGGTGCTGCTAATCCCGGCAGCTTCCAACGCGTAGTGATCCAGACGCACCCGCGCAATTCGGCCTAACCCTCACGCGTTCGCCCGCGCTCCGCTCCCCGGGAGAGTCGGCAAATTTCTCCGCACGTTGAACCCCAACGGAGCCGCCTGAAATCCTGCATCGAGCAGGAAACGCGCCAGCGGGTGCTCGGCCACCGGGACGCCGTTGACCGTCACCACCAGCATGCCCATCCGCGGTCCGTTGGCGCTCTCGCCCTCGCGCAGCTGCACGCGATCGACCAGGAACTCCGCCACGGCCCGCGCAACGCGCCCCCGCGCCGGCTCCTCCTCGGGAAGAAAGACCTGCAGGTTGGGGTTGCCGCGGCGCAGATAGGCGGCGAGCGCGCCATCGCACAGGATCACCCGCGCGCCCACGCTGCGAGTGAGCGACGAGGTGGCATCCGGCGGCTGCGGCCACTTAAGCAATGCGCCGTATGGGTTGGCGGGGTCGGTCGCGGCCAGCTGCACCATCTCCGGCGCGTCCTCCTGCCCCCCGGTCCGCAGCGAGCGCAGCAGATCGACCGCGGCCGGAAGCGCAAACTGCGTCGCTCCCAGGTCGGCGGCGAAGTACCCGCGCCGGATGCGGCCGCTCTCCTCCATCGCCTTCAGCACGTCGTAGATCGCGGAGAACCCGCCGGGCAGAGCTTCGGCGTGCGCCGTCTCGCGAAAGACCACGCCGTATCGCGCGAGCAGCTGGTTGGCGACCGCGTGGCTCCAGGCCGTGGCGTCACCTGCAATGGCGGCCGCCGAATTCAGCGCCCACCGTCCCTGCACGGTAGGCGGCGTGGTGCGACGGGAGCGAAAGGCTCCCTGATTGTGCACCCGCCGCGCCGCCGGCCGGCTACTCTTTGCCGTGGCTGCCGTTGCGCGATCGCAGTACGCCCGCAGCGCCGACATGCCATCGTTGGTCACCAGGCCACGCCACACCAGGCTCCAGAGCGCCTCGATCGTCTCGCCCGGATACCCGCCGCCGACGCCGTCGTGCAGATCGGCAAAGAAGGACGCTCCTCGCGCGCGCAGCAGGGCCAGCACCTGCTCTTCGCGTTCGGAAAGCCCCTCCGCCGAGCCGTCCTCCCGCGCTCCCGCCGTCGACACCGACTGTGGTGGCCACAGCAGCGCCAGCTTCTCGGCCAGGTAGAGCCCGATGCGGCCATCCCGCTCCCCCAGCGGCTCCAGTCCGCACCACACCACCTCGCCGGCCGCAACCAGCGTGTCGAGATCGGCTGGCCGGTAGCCCAGCACCCGTGCCGGCAGAATCTCCGTTTCCAGCACGGACGCCGGCAGCGGTGCGCCCTGCAGGTTCTCGATGACGTCCAGCAGGGCATCGAGCCCGCGCCTCGGCTGCACGGCTCCCGCCCAGCGCGTGAGCAGGCGTGCGAGCACACGCTGGTCGACCGGCTCGACCTCCTTCCTCAGGCGCGCGAGTGACTTGCGGCGCACCGTCCGCAGGACCTCGGCGTCGATCCATTCGCGATGCACGCCGCCTGGCCGGAAGCCGCCCTCGCTCACGCGGCCGGCCTGCACCAGCCGCTGCAGAACCGCCTCCACGCTCTCGGCCGGCAGGTCAAACCGCGCGGCACAGTCTCGCGTCGTAAACGGACCGTGGGTGCGCGCGTAGCGTCGCAGAAGGTCGAAGAGCGCGTCCGGCACCGGGTTGAGAAACGCCGACGGCAGCCCTGGCGGAAGAGGAACTCCGAGCGCATCGCGCATGCGGGCCGCGTCCTCGACCGCGATCCATCGCTTTTCGCCCGCGATCTTCACCTCCAGCACGCGCCGCGACCGCGCCAGCTTCGTGACGGACTCCGCCACCTCCGCGCTGACCGAACGCGCAAGCAGCTCGGCTGCGGAGAGGTCGCCCAGCCGCAGCAGCAGATCGTGCACTCCGTCGGCCGATCGCGCCCGGTAGGTCTCCGCCGTCGCCTGCAGCTGCTCCTCGGTCTCCTCGATCGCGTTGGCATCCAGCAGCTCGCGCAGGTCGGCGTCGCCCATCAGCTCGCGCAGCTGCTCCTGGTCAATCGAGAGTGCCTGCGCCCGGCGCTCCGCCAGCGGGGCGTCGCCGTCGTAGATGTAGTTGGCCACGTAGGAGAACAGCAGCGCGGCAGCGAAGGGGCTCGGCGTCCGCGAATCCACCGTCTGCACACGCAGGCTCCGGTTGCCCACCGCGCGCAGCGTTTCGAGCAGCGCCGGCATGTCGAAGACGTCGCGGAGACACTCGCGGTACGCCTCCAGCAGGATGGGGAACGACGCATAGCGCGACGCCACCGAGAGCAGATCGTAGGAGCGCTTGCGTTGCTGCCACAGCGGCGTCCGGCCATCGGCCTTTCGCCGCGGCAGCAAAAGCGCGCGCGCGGCACTCTCTCGAAACTTGGCGGCAAACAGCGCCGTCGACCCGAGCTGCCGCAGCACCAGCTCCGCGGCCTCCTCTGGCTCGGGCAGCAGCGCATCGATCTCCGGCGGTGCGTCGGTCTCCGGAAAACGCAGGCAGAAGCCGTCCTCGGACCACATCGTCTCGACCTCCGGACCGCCGTTTGAACGAATCCTGGCCGTCACCGCCATCGCCCACGGAGCGTGCACCCGGCTGCCGAAGGGCGTCAGGCAGCACACCCGCCAGTCGCCCAGCTCATCGCGAACACGCTCGATGACGACGGTGCGGTCGTCCGGCACCACGCCGCTGGCCAGCTCCTGGTCGGCCAGGTAGCGCAAAACATTCTCCGCTGCCCTTTGCTCGAGGTCGTGCTCCCCCATCAGCCGCGTCATGGCGACCGGCCGCGGAGTCTCGCGCAGCTCGCGCACCAGAGCGCCAATGCGGCGGCCGAACTCGATCGGCCGACCCGCCTGATCGCCATGCCAGAACGGCATCTTGCCCGCGTCCCCCGGAGCCGGGCTGACGAGCACGCGGTCGTGCGTGATCTCCTCCACTCGCCACGTCGAGGCGCCAAGAATGAAGGTGTCGCCGGTCCGCTGCTCAAACACCATCTCCTCGTCCAGCTCGCCCACGCGGATCGGTTTGGCGTGAGCTCCGGCAAGAAACACGCCAAAGGTGCCGCGGTCCGGGATCGTCCCTCCGTTTAGGATCGCGATGCGTTTCAGGCCCTGCCGCGGGGTCAGCCAGTTGCGCTGCCTGTCCCAGGTCACGCGCGGCCGCAGCTCGGCAAACTCGTCGGAGGGGTAGCGCCCGGCGAGCATGTCCAGAACGCCGTCGAAGACGCCCTGGCTGAGGCCTGCAAACGGAGCCGCGCTGCGTACCAGACCCAGCAGGGCGGTGTAGCTGATGCCGGGGCTCGCGTCCTCTTCCGCGGTCGACTTTCTCCGGCGTTCGGCCCGATCAGCGGTCAAAGGTGGGTGCGCGATCGTAGCCGCCATCTGTTGCGCCAGCACGTCCAGCGGATTGCGCAGAAAGCGCGTCGATTCGACGTGCCCCTCGTGCATCGCCCGGGTCACCGCGGCGCAGGCGATCAGGTCCGCGCGATACTTGGGAAAGATGATGCCATTCGAGGGCGCGCCCACCTGGTGCCCCGCCCGGCCGATGCGCTGCATCCCGCTGGCCACGCTCGGTGGCGCCTCGATCTGGATCACAAGGTCAACCGCGCCCATGTCGATGCCCAGCTCGAGCGAACTGGTGCAGACCAGCGCCTTGATCTTGCCCGCCTTCAGCAGTTCTTCGATCTCGGTTCGCTGCGCGGCTGCCAGGGAGCCGTGGTGCGCGCGGGCGATCGGCTCACCCGCGAGCTCGTTCAGCGCGCCCGCCAGCCGCTCGGCAACCCGCCGTGCGTTGACGAAGATGAGCGTGGAGGAGCGCTCACGAACGATCTCCAGCAGCCGCGGATGGATGGACTGCCAGATGGAGGTGCGCTTGGGCCCCTGGCTCGCCGGACCGCTCGGCTGCTCGTCGATCTCGCCCAGCCGCGCCATGTCCTCAACCGGGACCTCGACCCGCAGGTCAAGCACCTTGCGCGCGCCTGCGTTGACGACGGTCACAGGCCGGTACCGTACCCCGGCCGGGGCCGCATCGCGAGCGGCCTCCGCCGCCGACGCATCGGTTCCCGCGACCTCCAGAAGCACGCCCGAGATCTCGGCCGCCGCCTCCGCCGCTTGCGGCAGCTCCGTCTGTGGCGCGGCTACCGCCACGTTTGCCGTGTCGGCTCCCCCCAGGAATCGCGCCACCTCCTCGAGCGGCCGCTGCGTGGCGCTCAGGCCAATGCGCTGCAGCCCACGGCCACCACCCTCCGCCGCGACGAGCGCCTCCATCCGCTCGAGTGAGAGCGCCATGTGGGCGCCGCGCTTGGAGGGCACAAGGGCGTGGATCTCATCGACGATCACCGTCTCCACCGACCGCAGACCCTCGCCCGCCTCGCTCGTCAGCATCAGGTACAGGCTCTCAGGCGTCGTGATCAGGATGTCGCCAGGGTGCCGGCGAAAGCGGGCGCGCTCCTTCTGCGAGGTGTCGCCGGTGCGGACGCTGATCTCGGGCATGCGAAACGGCACGCCTGCACGCTTTGCCATGTTGGCGATTCCCGTCAAAGGGGAGCGCAGGTTGCGCTCCACATCGGCCGCAAGCGCTTTCAGCGGCGACAGGTACACCACCCGGCAGCCCTCCGGGGCCTCGGGCGGTGTTCGCATCATCAACGTGTCCAGGCACCACAGAAAGGCGGTGAGCGTCTTTCCCGTGCCGGTCGGCGCCAGGATCAGCGTCGAATCGCCGCGAGCGATCGCCGGCCAGCCCTCCACCTGCGGAGCGGTCGGCGCGGAAAACACCGCGCGAAACCACTCGGCTGTGACCGGGTGAAAGAGCTCAAGAACATCGGCCGCCTCTCCGGGCACAATGCCCTCGGGCGCGGAGGGCCTTTGGGGCGTACGAGAACGGCTCGATTTGCTGGGGACGCGCGGCATCGTTCGAAAAAGGTGGCAGCACGGGGCCGCACCAATTTAGATGCATCTGCCGCGACCTGGATGGTGCTGCGGAGCGCATCTGCCCCGCCGCCCTCGCGGGCTGCGCCCCTGCCCTCCAGCCTGCGAAGCGGCCGCGCTTGCGAAGGAGGCAACGCGCCCGGTAGCCTCGACCCATCATGGCTCCTTCCCCGCACACCGCCGGCACGGTGGCGCCTGAGCTTCTGCTCCAGCTCGAGCAGAGCGCCCGGGCCGCCGCCGCCCACGCCTACGCTCCATACAGCCGCTTCCACGTCGGGGCGGCCGTTCTGCTCGAAGATGCCCCGGGCCGCGAAACCGCGCGCATTGTCGCCGGCTGCAACGTCGAAAACGCCTCCTTCCGGCTCACCACCTGTGCCGAGCAGGCCGCCATCACGCGCGCCGTGGCCGAGTTCGGACCGGAGATCCGCCTCCGTGCCGTGCTTGTCGTCAACGGCAACGGCATGCCCTCACAGCCCTGCGGAGCCTGCCGCCAGACCATCCTGGAGTTCGCCGCGCCCGTCACCCCGGTCTACTTCCCCGGCGAGGGCGGAACGCTGACGAGCCTCTCCGTCGCCGACCTGCTGCCCTCCGGATTTCAGCTACCGGTCGCAGAATGAGCCCCAGCCTCCACCCGGTCGACCTGATCCGCCGCAAGCGCGACGGAGAGGAGCTCTCCCCGGAGGAGATCGGGCAGATGGTCGCAGCCGTGGTGCAGCACACGGTCTCCGACGCCCAGATCGCTGCCTTTCTGATGGCGGTCTATCTCCACGGCCTCTCTCCCGCGGAGCTCACATCCCTGACGGAGGCGATGCGCTTCTCGGGCGAGACCTTCGACCCCGGTCCGCTCAACACCTTCACGGTGGACAAGCACTCGACCGGCGGCGTCGGCGACAAGACCTCGCTGCTCATTGCGCCCATCATCGCCGCGGCCGGCGTTCGCGGCCAACCCTCCATCTCCATCCCCATGATCTCCGGCCGAGCGCTCGGGCACACCGGCGGCACCCTGGACAAGCTCGAGACCATTCCCGGCTTCCGCACGCAGCTCTCGCTCGCCGAGATGTTCGAGGTCCTCCGCGAGACCCACGGTGCGCTGGTCGGGCAGACCCCTGATCTTGTGCCCGCCGACCGTATCCTGTACGCCCTGCGCGATCACACCGCCACCGTCGAATCCCCCGCGCTGATCTGCGCCAGCATCATGAGCAAAAAGCTGGCCGCTGGCCTCGATGCTCTTGTGCTCGATGTAAAGACCGGCTCCGGTGCCTTTCTGCGGGATCGAGCCGCCGCCCGGCACCTGGCCGAGCTGATGGTCGCAACCGGGGAGGCTGCCGGCACCCGTACCGTGGCCCTGCTTACCGCGATGGATCAGCCGCTGGGCCGCTTCGCCGGGAACTGGGTGGAGGTCTGGGAGTGCGTGGAGGTTCTGCAGGGCCGCCCGCACCCGCTCTCGCACGACCTCATCGAGCTCTCGCTGACGCTGGCCGGATGGATGCTCCACCTCGCGGGGGCCGCCGACAGCCCGGCGGCCGGGGCCAGCCTCGCTCGCGACCTGCTCGACTCCGGCGAGGCGTACCAGGCCTGGCTCCGGATCATCCGCGCCCAGGGAGGAGACGGCTCGGTCTTCGATCGCCCCGAGGCCTTCCACCGGCCCGCGGCCACGGGCACCCTCCGCGCCTGGCAGACCGGCTATCTCAGCAGCACGGAGACCACCGCCATCGGCTGGGCGGTGCAGCGGCTCGGCGCCGGACGCACCCGCCCCGGAGACCCGGTCGACCCGCACGCTGGCATCGAGATGCACCGAAAGCTGGGCGATCGCGTCGAAGCGGGCGAGCCGCTCGTCACCCTGTTCGCCGCCTCGCCCGCGCTGCTCGAACCGGCGGAGACCATGCTGCGCGAGAGCATCGTCCTTGCCGACCGGTGCCCCGCTCCACGCCCGCTCGTCTACGAGACTCTCGCCGCTCCCCGGTAGGCTGTATCCGACATCTACGTTTCGTCATCCGATCGGACCCTGAGCGGAGCCGAAGGGGAAATGGAGAGACCCCTGTCTTGCGCCCTGGCGATTGGAAGTCCTGCCTCTCTGCGTCAAACTACAGGGTCTCTCCGCTCCACAGAGGACGAAAACTCGTCGTTCCGGTCGAGATAGCAAACTGTTTGGCTGTATGTCGATAACCCCCACAGACTCCCTGATCGATCTGCTATTTCGTTGTCATTCCCGCAGGGAATCTGCGTTCGCCCCCGAGCCGCGACCGTCGATCCGACCTTTGCGTCCGACCTCCTGTGCCGCATCCCTCCCGCTCGTTACCCCTCCCCTGCTCCAGCGCTGCGGCGGAGGGCGACCTTCGTCAGGCGGCTCTGTCGCAAGAGCCAGACCCCGATGCCCGCGAACCAGCACGTCAATCCATACACCGCGACCCGTTCGACGGCACCGACCTCCGGGTGCTCCGACCCATGGCTCATCTGACCGACAACAACGGTCGCCGCCAGCACAGACAGGCCTACGGCGGCAGAGATCCAGCCCGCCGTCCACCGCCGCGCTCGCAGCATTGCGAACCCGATGAGCACGACTCCAAATCCGCCCCCGAGAAAGTAAGTCACTGCCGCCGCACTATGCACCGGCAGGTCCATATCCTCCGGGACGAACCCAACCGCCACCAGGCCCGCGCCACACAGCACCAGCAGCGCCATGGCAAGGTGCCCCACCCAGCCGCGGGCCAGATGTCGCCAGAGCCGGATCGTCCCTGCGGCGATGAGCGTGCCTTCCAGCAGGAACGATGCGTTCATCCAGGCGTGCCATGGCGAGCAGAGGTTCGGCACGCAGTACACCGCTCCGAGGTCGCTGACGTAGTTGCGGCGAAAGCTGTACGGAATCCGCCACCCCCACCGCACAATCTGCTCCATGGGGAAGAACTGCAGGCAGAAGACCCACAGCCAGGCTCCACTCCTTCGGTGCGCACGCCTGACCACGCTCGATGCCTTGTTCACCGTGTCTCCTCCGACGTCCCGCACCTCGGCACACGCTCGTCCGATACACTGCCTCCATCCTCGCAGGAGCGCACGCCTTTGCCCCGTCTGACCGGTCTTCTCGGCCTTGCTGTCTTTATTGCCCTCGCGTATCTCTTCTCGACTGACCGCCGTGCCATCCGCTGGCGCACCGTGGCCTGGGGGCTGGGCCTGCAGATCCTGTTCGCCTTCCTGGTCATCAAGTGGACCTTTGGCCAGAAGGTGCTGCACTCGGTCGGTGCCGTGATCACCTCGCTGCTGGCCCACTCGGTCGATGGCTCCTCGCTGGTCTTCGGTCCGCTGGGCACACCGGGCAATCCTTTGGCGGTCATGGCGTTTTCCGTGCTCCCCACCATCATCTTTGTCTCGGCGTTCTTTGCCGTGCTCTACCACATCGGCTTCATGCAGCGCGTCATCCGGGTGGTCTCGTGGCTAATGCAGCGCACCATGGGCACCAGCGGGGCGGAGTCGACCAACGTCGCCGCCAGCATCTTTATGGGCCAGACCGAGGCCCCGCTGACGATTCGCCCCTTTCTCGCCGGAGCCACGCGCTCCGAGCTCATGACCATCATGACCTCCGGCATGGCGCACGTCTCGGGCGGCATCATGGCGGCGTATATCTCCTTCGGCATCAACGCGCAGGACCTGCTTTCGGCCGTCATCATGACCGCCCCGGGAACGATTCTGGTGGCAAAGATGCTCGTTCCCGAGACCGGCCACCCGGCGACGGCCGGCGTCGTGGACATGCCCCGATCCGAAGAGCACCGCAATGAGAATCTGCTCGGTGCGGTCGCGCGCGGCACCATCGACGGAGGTCAGCTCGCCTTCAACGTGGCCATCATGCTCATCAGCTTCCTGGCGCTCGTCGGTCTGTTCAACGCCATCATGCTGGCCATCTCCAACTTTCTTTGGGGCCTCGGGCACATTCCCTTCCCGCACTCGCTCAACTCCGTCCTCGGCGTTGTGGGCGCGCCCGTCGCCTGGCTTATCGGCATTCCCTGGCGCGAAGCCCGCGACATAGGCAATCTGCTGGGAACGCGCGCCGTGCTGAACGAGTTCATCGCCTTCACCCAGCTTGGGCAGCAGAAGGCCGTTCTCTCGCACCGCACCTTTTCGATCGCCACCTTTGCGCTGTGCGGATTCGCCAACCTGGGGTCGATCGGCATGCAGATCGGCGGCATCGGCGCGCTCATCCCCAACCGCCGCAACGACCTGGCACGGCTCGGATTTCGCGCCATGCTCGCCGGAACCATGGCCAACCTGATGAGCGCCTCGATCGTCTCGCTGCTGATCCGATGAGCGGTTCGCGCGGTGCGGAGCCGCTCCACTATCGCCGGGCTTCCACCGGAAACCCATGCCACGCCGCCGTCCGCCGGATCGCCTCGGCCAGGGGAATCTTCACCCGCAAGCCAAGCTCCTCGCTGGCTCGCCGGGTGTCAGGCACGTACCCCGCCAACGGTGCTTCGGGGTTCGCGACGCCGTCAATCTGGATGGCGAGCCTCGAAGAGCGTCCGTCGCCGTCGCCAGGACGCAGCGTGCAGGCGACCAGGTGCGCGAGCTCCGCGATCGTCACCCCGTCGGGCGATCCGACGTTGTAGGCCCGGTCCCGCGGCGCCCGCAGCAGAAGGTGCCACAGCCAGATCGCCAGATCGGCCGTGTACAGGAAGGAGCGGAGCGGGGTGCCATCGCCCCGGATGTGCAACGGCCGGCCTTCCATGGCGTCGCGGATAAAGTTGCCGATAGCGAAGTGAGCGTCCATCGGCAGATGCGGGCCAACAAAGGCGAATGGCCGGCTGATGACGCACGACAGGGGCGTGCCATGGGAGTAGGCAACGCACAGGTGCTCCGACATCCGTTTCGCCTCGTCATAGGAGGACTGCAGCAGCAGCGGATCGGGTGCGCCCGGGTAGCTTTCCGGGATGTTTCGCAGCGGAACCGACCGGCCATAGACAGCTCCGGTCGAGGTAAACAGCAGCCTCCGCGCACCCGCCGCAAGAGCAAACCGCAGCACGTGCCGGGTGCCCTCAAGGATGGAGTCGGCCAGCTCGGAGGCAGCCCCGGGCCCCTGCTGCCCCCCGGTATCGGTCGCCGCGTGGATCACATGGGTGAAGGGGTCATCCTTCAGGTCGCCGGGAAAGACGAAGCTGCGGATGTCGCCTTCCAGCAGGTCGATGGCGGGATCCTCTGCGATGTGTGGGGCGTGGGCTCGGAATCGCGCCGCGCTCCGGGTCAGAACCGTCGCCCGAACCTGCAACGATAGCCTCCGGTTCGCGAACAGCAGCGTCTCAAGCAGCCAGTGACCGAAGAAACCGGTTCCCCCGGTGATAAACAGACGGCCGCCGGCCAGGTCGGGAAAGACCTCCCGTGTTCCCTCCAGAGCGTGGTCTAAATCGTTCTGTGGCAGTGGCCTGGGCATGGTTCCCGGTGTCGCGTTCAGGCCCGCCAGCTGGGGACCAGGTGTGGCTGATCGTACCAGAACGACCCGGAGCTGCCTCGGCCAAGGCCCACCGGCATGCCTTCCCGTCACTGACCCGTTTGGGGGATACGGTCTGCTCAAAGGGAGCGCATAGGCTGAGAGGGGTCCGCACCCCAGCAGAGTTCCCCGTGGTGTGCTCCTGTCCGCCCAGACCAGTTTGCCTGAAGATGTCCGACATCAGGACACCTTCGCGATCCCCCTCCCGGCTGCCGATAAGCAGCTTGACTGCAGCCAGACACGCGGCGCAGGAAGTGCAACCAGCCACCGAGGAGCGTTTACGCAAACCCTGGACGCCATCTTAATCGTGGGAGCCTTGCTTCTTGCTCTGGGCACGGGCGGACTCTTCACCGTCAAGCTCAGCAACCCCCGGCTGAAAGGCCTCGGCTGGCTGGGTGCCGCCTTTGCCTCCGGGCTGGCCGGAGCTCTGCTGCTGTTCTGCGAGGGCGAAGGCAAAGGCTCGGGACGGCTGGTTGGAGCCGGTTCGGACCTGGCTCTTCTGCTCGCGGTCGTTCTGCTCCATGTCTCGACCCTGGAGTTGATGGACGCTCCCTCGCTCATTCCCGTATTTGGCCTCGTCCTGCTCTACATGGACGCGGGAACTGCGGCACTGGCTTCTCTCGGCTACAGCTTTCCAGGCCTGCGTGCCGGTCTGCTCAGCCTTCTTGTCGCGGCTCAACTGCTGCAAACCGCTGGCCTGCTGAGCCGCAACATCCGCAGCGGAGTTCGCGCCTCCACCTCCTTCAGCATCGGCGTTCTGGTCTGCTTTGCCACCACCAACGTTCTGCGCGGAGTGGTCGTGCTTGACCCGTGGCTCGCCCGGCCGAAGCTGCTCGAAGAGTTGAACCTGGCCGCCTTCGTCCTGTACCTCGCCTTTGCACTGGGCATCGCCTTCGCCTTCTTCTGGGTCACGACCGCGCAGCTCAGCTCAGAGCTCGAGCACATGGCCAGCACCGATCCCTTGACCCGCCTCTACAACCGCCGCGTCTTTCGTGACTGGTGCGATCGGGAGCTCTCGCGAAGTCTGCGCCTCAGCTCAGCCTTCTCCATCCTCATGCTGGATCTCGACCACTTCAAGCAGATCAACGACAGCTTCGGCCACTCCGGCGGAGACCTTGCCATCTGCGCCGTGGTTGAGGAGATGCAGGACTCCGTTCGCGGCATCGACGTTCTCGGCCGGTGGGGCGGCGAGGAGTTCGTGGTCCTGCTTCCCGGCGCCGTGCAGAGCGACGCCCTGGTGGTTGCGCAGCGCATACGACGCAACGTCGAGCGCATCGATCTGGCGCGGTCCTACCCAGAGCAGTTTGGACACGCGCCGGAGGTTCACCTCACCGTGAGCCTGGGCCTGGCAAGCTACCGGGGTGAGGCCGACTCCATCGAACAGATGCTCGATCGCGCAGATGCGGCGCTCTATCAGGCCAAGCGGCAGGGACGAAATCGTGTCCATACCTGTCAACCCCAGCCGCAGGACTACTCTGCCAGGTGCTGAGGTTCGCGGCCAAACTCCGGGCCGAAGTAGCAACGCTCCACCACCATGCAGAAGATATGTTCGAGTGCCAGATGCGACTCCTGGATGTTCATGGTGGTGTCGCTTGGAATGATGACGTTGATGTCGGCAAACTGCCGCATCGCTCCGCCCCCGTTGCCGGTGTACGCCACCGTGCGGATATCCAGCTTCCGCGCCAGTTGAAGGGCCTTCACGCAGTTCTTCGAGTTGCCGGAGGTCGAGATAGCGAGCAGAACGTCGCCAGCGTTCCCAAGCGCCTCCACCTGACGTTCAAAGACGTTGTCGTAGGAGTAGTCGTTGCCGATCGCGGTCAGGATGGAGGTGTCGGTGGTCAGAGCCACCGAACGCAGAGCCGGACGATCGACCGTCAGCCGCGAGACAAACTCCGCCACCAGGTGCTGCGAGTCGGCTGCCGAGCCTCCATTGCCGCACACCATCAGCTTCTTCCCAATCTGCATGGCGGCAGCCGTGATCTCGCCTGCCCGCACCACGGCCTCATGGATGGCATCGTCTGCCAGAACCTTCTGCATGGTGGCGATGGACTGTTCCAGCTGCTTGCGGACGAGTTCTTTCACGACAGGAGTCTCCAGGGGTGGCAAAAGGTTGAACGGCGCCGAAGGAAAAGCTCAGGAAGAAAAGGCCGGTGTCCCAATCTCTGCGATGGGCAGCTGAACGGGGCCCGTCTTGGGATACCCGAAGCCGTTGTCGAAGTTGATCCGCTCCAGCTCGACCGCATACGGACGCTTCTGCACCTGGGTGTAGATCGCTCCCACATACTCCCCCATGACGCCGAGAAAGACCAGCTGCAGGGACGCGATAAAGAAGACGCCGATCAGCATGGGCGCCAGGCCAAGATCGAAGTGCGACCAGAAGACGAGCTTGAGGACCAGGTACGTCAGGGCGATGCAAAACGCGAGAACCGCCCCGCCGAAGCCTGCGAACGTAGCCAGGCGAAGCGGCACCTTGGAGTGATTAATGATACCCAGCATGCCGATGTCGTAGAGCGTGTACCAGTTGTTCTTGGTGATGCCGAACTTGCGCGAAGGCTGGTCGTACAGGAGCTTGACGGTCGGCAGGCCGATCTCGGCGATCATGCCGCGAAAGTACGGGTAGGGATCGTCGAACGAGCGCACCAGGTCCACAACCTTGCGATCGTAGAGCCCAAATCCGGTGTAGTTCTGGATCGTCTCGATCGACGAAAGCCGCTCAGCGATGCGGTAGTACTGCTTCCGCGCCCAGAACATCAGCGAGTTCTCCTCCGACGTGCGCTTGATGCCGAGCACGCAGTAGGCCCCGTTCTCCCACTCCCGGATCAGGTCCGCAATCATCGGAGGAGGGTCCTGCAGATCGGCCACAATGCCGAGCACAGCGTCGCCCTTGGCCTGAAACAGCGCGTGAATCGGCGATCGGATATGACCGAAGTTGCGTGAGTTGACGATGACTTTGACGTTTGCGTCCTGCGCCGCGATTCGCTTCAGAATCGCCACCGTGCTGTCACCCGAGCTGTTGTCGATAAAGATGTGCTCGTATCGGTACTTGCCGATGCCGGCCATCACGTCGCGCACCTGCGTATACAGATTCACGACGTTGTCCTGCTCGTTGTAACAGGGCGTCACGATGGAGATCGTTTTCTGTGTCTGGGAGATGGTCGTCTGCGTCTGCAAGCGGGCTGGCCTCGAAGGATCTCAAACTGCGCTGCTCGATGTCCCGTTCCAGTTTAGCCGGGGAAGACGGATACGGAAACCGCAGGGACGCGCTTCAGGCGCGAAACGAAAACTTCTTGTGGCCGAAGTAGCTGTATACGGCGGTAAATCCGGTCAGCAACGCTCCCGCGACATAGCCGGCCGCGGTACCGTGCAGATACGAGATCGTCTGCAGCGTGCGGGTAAGAACCGGCAGCACCACCAGATTGGGAATCATGCCCGTACCGTAGACCGCAAAACAGCGAATCCACTCCTTGAAGTAGTTGCCCGTGGTGTGGAAGACAAAGAACTTGTAGCACAGAAACGACATGGTGATGCCGATGGGGGTCGAGGTGATCGAGGCCAGATCCACCGTCAGCCAAAGATATTTGTGCGGCAACACGCGGCTGAAGAGGTGCACAAACAGCGCATACATGCCGTACCCGAAGATGGTGTTCCACACCCCCACCGCCAGGTATCGCAAAAATTGCCCGGAAGGAAAGAGGCGCTTGATCCGGTCGATCAGGCCGGGCCGCCCGGCCGGTTTGGCGGCGAAGCTAGACGACACCGTCGCCCCCCTCAAGCCCGCAAGGCCGCGCGAGACCCATCGTTCGCCCGGTGCTGAACCGGCGAATCGCTCGCGCGTACGGAACGCGGTGGAATCTCTTGTGGGCGATCATCCTGCTCAGTATCTCAGGTCTGCCGGGCGGCTCCTCCCCAAGCATTGCCGGAGAGGCAATCTCCGGCTCACATCCGCCTGAAAAAAGATGCACCTTGCCCTCTGTATAGATTATGTGTACAGTCGACCTGTGCCTGATGCCCCGCTCCAGATCGTCTCTCCGTCCACGGTTCCCGCCTACCGGCAGATCGTCGATCAGATCCGGTTCCACCTCCATCGCGGCGCGCTCTCGCCGGGCGATCCGCTGCCATCGGTGCGAGGTCTGGCAACCCAGCTGGGAGTTCACTTCAACACCGTGGCAGAGGCCTACCGGGAGCTCGCGAGCGAGGGCTGGATCGATCTGCGGCAGGGCAAACGCGCCATCGCGCGAACCCCCGGCGTGCCCGTGCCCTTGCCGGCCGCCGAGGCGGACGGGCTGATCCGGCGTCTGCGCCACCTGGTCGCCGAGATGCGCCTGAAGGGGATCGACGCCGGCACCATTCAATCTGAGATTGAAAGCGTTCTCGGGAGGTGAACTCATGCACCAGGCCTTGTTCTACGTCGCAGCCGCTCTCCCCGCACTCGCGGCAGCTGGACTGATCCTGCTGCTGAAACCTGGGCGCAACGCGACCCTCCAGACAGAGGTTGTCGTGCGAACCGCCAGCCTCAGCCCCGCGGCGGGTGAGGGTAGTGGCCGATGGCTCCTTGGACTGGCGGCGACGCTGCTGCCGCTGGCCGGGACCGCGGTTCTGCTGAAGATTCGCTGGAGCTCGATTCCGCAGCGATTCCCCGTTCACTGGGGCATCTCCGGGCAGCCGGACCGGTGGGCGGAACGCAGCGCCGGGGGTGTCTTCGGTCTGCTGGCCGTGGCGGCTGTCCTGATCGCTGGGATCGGCCTGCTCGGTCACTTGGTCGCGCGTTCTTCGCCTGGTCACGAAGTGCGTGAAACGGCGATCAGCTTGACTCGGTCCATCCTGCTGGCGGCCGCCTGGCTGCTCACGATCCTGTTCTGCGGCACCAGTCTCCTGCCGTTGGCGCATGATCCTACCCGCCTGGTTCCGATCCTCGTAATCGGGTCCATCCTTTCTAGCGTGGGACTGATTGCGTTGATCGCCTACCGTGCGATTCACAGCAGCAGCACCCTGGCTGCGGCGCGGAACAGCACCGAGGGCCAGTATTGGAGGGCAGGCATCTTCTACTACAACCCGTCGGACAGCGCTCTGATGGTGCCGAAACGCAGCGGACTTGGCTACACCTTGAACTTCGGCCGGCCGGTCGCCTGGATCGTCTTCGCAGGGGTACTCGCGATCCCGATCCTGCTCGGTCTGCTTCTCCGGCTCGCGAACAGACGCTCCTAGGGTGTATCGGCATGGACCACCTGTCCTCTCGACCGGAGCGCAGCGAAGTGGAGAGACCCCTGTATTCTGCCCCTGGCGACTGAAACTTTCTGTGCCTTCGCAGCAAAATACAGGGGTCTCTCCGCTCCACGAGATGGAAAACCATCTCGTTCCGGTCGAGAGGACACCCTATTCCCTACAGGTCGATACACCCCAGGCGAGCCCCTCTCTCGGTACGGCGCCATGGGAGCACAGGCGAACCTGCAGAACCTGGCCAACCTGCGCTACTTCGACGCTGCGCAGACTGACTTCCAGATCCGCCCCGCGGCTCCCATCCACGCCAGCGTCACCCTGCGGTACAGCTTCTGATTCGCATCTGGCCAGCGGATGAGGGTATGCTGGCAGACGCCAATACCGCTCTGTCAGGAGCCTGCCCTTGACCACCAGCCGTGTGCTTCCCGCTACGCTCGTCCTGCTGTTGGGCCTGAGCCGTTTTCTTGCTTGCCAGCAGCCGGCGACCACGCCGGACGACCGCGCGAAGGCAGCGGCAACGGCTCTGGTCGGGCTCTACGACCGCGATACTGGCCTGTTTCGCACCACTGGCTGGTGGAACTCCGCCAACGCCATCACGGCGCTCGCGGACGAGGCTCGCCTGACGGGCGATCGCTCCGTCCGGGGAGTGCTGAAGAACACCCTGCGGCAGGCACCGCACAAGTTCCCGCACTTCCTCAACGAGTTCTACGACGATGAGGGCTGGTGGGCGCTCGCCTGGATCGACAGCTACGACCTGACCGGCAAGAAACAGTATCTCCGGGCCTCGGAGACCATCTTCGCCGACATGACCGGCGGCTGGAGCGACAGCTGCGGCGGCGGCATCTGGTGGAAGAAGAACAGCCACTACAAGAACGCCATCGCCAACGAGCTGTTTTTAGCGGTCGCCGGCGAACTCGCCTTGCGAACACATGGCAAGCAACAGAGCCAGGCCCTGGACTGGGCCAAGCGCGAGTGGGCCTGGTTCTCGCAGAGCGGAATGATCAACGCCGAGGGCCTGGTGAACGACGGTCTGCGCATCGATCCCGACGGAAGCTGCCACAACAACGGCAGAACCACCTGGAGCTACAACCAGGGCGTGGTGCTCGGCGGTCTGGCTGCGTTGAACCGTTCTGTGAACGACCCGGAGCTCCTGACCCGCGCCAATCACATCGCCAGCGCCGCCATCGAGCACCTGACCGACAGGAACGGCATTCTCCATGACGTCTGCGAGCCGAACTGCGGCGCGGATGGCGTGCAGTTCAAGGGCATCTTCGTGCGCAACCTGGCCCATCTGCAGGCGGCCGCACCGCAGACCGCGTACGTCGAATTCCTGAACAAGAACGCGGAGACGCTGTGGAGCGATGCCCGCACCCCGGAGAACCGCTTCAGCACCGTGTGGTCCGGTCCGCCGGTCGCCGGCAACGCCGGGGCGCAGGCTTCGGCGCTCGACCTGCTCAACGCTGCCGCCGCGGTCAGCACCCACCCTCCCAGGCGATAACACCTGGCAGAGCACGGTCGCTACAATAGGTCGCGGAGCCCTTGTGAACAACCCTGACGATCTCTTTAGCCGCGCCCAGGCCGCCGCGGACCTGATTCGCAGCCGCAGCTCTCTCCGTCCGCGGGTGGGAGTGATTCTGGGCTCAGGTCTCGGCAGCTTTGGCGAGACGGTCGAGCGCCCAACCGTGATTCCCTACCGCGAGATTCCGCACTTCCCTGAGGCCGGCATCGCCGGCCACTCCGGCAACCTGATCCTCGGTCACATTGGAGGGACGCCGGTAGCCGTGCTGCAGGGCCGCGTGCACGCCTACGAGGGCAGGCCTGTGGCCGATGTGGTGTTTTCCACCCGCGTCCTGGGGCTGCTCGGCTGCCAGGCGCTGATCGTTACCAACGCTGCTGGCGGCATCCACCCCTCCTTCAGCACGGGCCAGCTGGTGCTGATCACCGATCACATCAACCTGACCGGACAGAACGCGGCCCTCGGTCCCAACGAGCCCCGATTCGCGGTTCAGCCGGGAGCCGGCCAGCGCTTCTTCGACATGTCGGAGGCCTACTCCCCGCGGCTGGCGCAGATCGCGCACGATGCAGCCAGGGAGCTGGGCACTCCCCTGCCCGAGGGCGTCTACCTCGCCGTGCTAGGCCCCTCCTTCGAGACACCCGCCGAGATCCGCGCCTTCGCACGGCTCGGGGCCGACCTCGTCGGCA
The DNA here is from genome assembly GCA_965218595.1 of Acidobacteriaceae bacterium. Classification (GTDB taxonomy): domain Bacteria; phylum Acidobacteriota; class Terriglobia; order Terriglobales; family Acidobacteriaceae; genus Edaphobacter. The sequence continues at coordinate 425,194 of CBDCLC010000003.1, forward strand.
TGTCCACCGTCCACGAGGTGATCGTGGCCCGGCACATGGGCATGGAGGTGCTCGGCCTGTCGCTCGTCACCAACTCCGCCGCCGGGGTCTCCTCCGACCCCATCGATCACGCGGAGGTACTCGAGATCGGGCGACGGGTGCACCAGCAGTTTGCCGAGCTGCTGACGGCCATCATCCCGGCCATCGGCTTCCCCGCGGCAGACAACCTCACCTGACCCACCCCCACACACGAGCAGCCGTGCGGTCCTGGCCGCTTTGGCATGCCCATTCTTTCCCGCCGCCCTCCCGGACCGCAGCATGAACGACTCCGCTTCCGCCCTCGTCAGCCCGCTCCAGCTCTCCTTTCCGCGCCGCCCGCCGATTCTCGGGATCGCCGGCTGCTCCGGTTCGGGAAAGACCACGCTCGCGCGTGAGCTGGTTCGCTCCCTGGGGGCGGCGCTGCTTCCGCTCGACGCCTACTACCGTGACCTCTCGCGTATGCCGGCGGACGAGCGGGACCGGCAGAACTTCGATCATCCGGACTCCCTCGAGGTCGATCTCCTGATTGCTGACGTCGAAGGTCTGGCGGCCGGGCAGCCTGTGCTCCGGCCGATCTACGACTTCGCCACGCACACCCGCATGTCAAGCACGGTCGAGCGGATCGACCCGGCACCGGTGGTGATCGTCGAGGGCATCCTTGCGCTGCACTACCCCGGGCTGCTCGAGCGGTACGATCTGCCGATCTACGTCCATGCGCCGGAGGAGGTGTGTCTCGCGCGCCGCATCCACCGCGACGTGCGCGAGCGCGGCCGGACGGAGATCTCCGTGCGCGAGCAGTACCACGCCACCACCGGTCCCATGGCCGAGCAGTTTGTCCGGCCCTCGGCCCGCCATGCCAGCCTGCGGGTGGAAGGGACCGACGACCTTGACTGGTCCGTCGAGCAGGTGATTCGTGCCCTGGGGCAGTTCTCCTGAAGGTGTGGAGCGAAGCCAACGCTGCCCGTGCCGGTTTCCCCCAGGAAAACTGGCATGCGTCCATGTCCGATATGCCACAGCATCAGGAGAACTGCCCTAAATCGCCGCGGTCTGCTGGGTTGACACTGGATCGCCGGGAAGGCTGGAGCGAAGGGCGCACACCGCCTCCCGCGCCTCGGCGGCCATCTGCTTGCGGTCCGCCTCCGGCGTAAAGCGGATCGGACCATCGGCAAAGATCACCTCCACCGTCACCCGGCGCAGCGACAGAAAGCGAAAGATGTGCGGCAGCAGCGACACCTTGCCCCAGTACGCCACATTGTTTCTCACCGTGGTTCCCGGCGCATTGCCCGCACCCAGGCTGTATCGCACGTAGGCTGCCGTCACCGGCTCGCCGCTCGCGACCGCGTTCGCCAGAACTCCGCTGTGGAACGGAAGCAGGGTGCTGCCGTCGGTCGTCGTGCCTTCGGGAAAGAAGACCACCGGCAGGGCCGCCGCCGAGCTCGTCCGCATCGCTTCGGCGGCTCGGGCGGCGCTTCCGCCGTGGCCGCGCTCGACATAGATGGTTCCGGCTCGCGTGGTCAGGAAGCCCAGCACCGGCCAGCTGCGGATCTCCGCCTTGGAGACAAAGACGCAGCGGTGCAGCGAGCCGAAGACGGGGATATCGAGGTAGCCGGTGTGGTTCGACAGGACGGAGCCGCGGTCAGGAAAGCGTCCATGGACCCGCACCGGGATCCGCATCTGCCGCAACACCCGCCTGCAGGTGCGATGCATCCACTCCGCCCGTGCCTGCCGGCTCCCATCCCGCTGCCGTAGCAGATCCACCGTGGCGCCGGTCAGAAGCAGGACCAGTCGGGCGGATCGAACGGTCGCCCGGAAAAAATCCATGGTTTTGTACCTTTCTCCCATTTAAGGTAACGCCCTGGCACCCTGGGCAGTCTATCTTTACTAGACGTGGCTCAACCGCAGGTCAATCCAGCTCAACGGCGCAGTCTCGGCCCGGCTCCCGCTCCTTTGCACCAGCCCTCTTCAGCGCCGGAGCACGGTCGCGCGGAAGAGGGAGCTGCCAGGCACGTCCCCGCCACCTGCGAGCCACGTTGCCGGTCCTGGCTGTATCGCCGGACCGTGGCTCCCCTGGCCGCGCTGTTGCGGATGGGCATGAGTCCGGAGAAGCTGGCGTGGTCGCTGGCGGCTGGCCTTCTGATCGGCATCAATCCGGTGCTCGGGTCGACCACCGTGCTCTGTCTCGCGGCAGCCTTTGTCTTTCGCCTGAACGTCGCCGCCTCGCAGATCGTCACCCACCTGGTCTACCCGCTGGAGCTCCTTCTGGTGATCCCGTTTCTTCGCCTCGGGACGCACCTGTTTGACACCGATCCGATGCCCATGAGCCTCCGAGAGCTGGCGGAGATGGCGCATCACCACCCCATCAAGCTGATTCGCGAGCTCTGGTTCTGGGAGTGGCACGCGCTCGCCGTCTGGGCCGTTGTCGCCCTGGTGGCCACGCCGATCGCGGCCCGCTGCTTTACCCCGCTGCTGCGCCGGTTGCTCGTCCACATTCGTGCCGGGGAGACGGTCGCCGGCACCGTCTAGCTGCCTCGGCTTCTTCTTCTTTGCCGGATCCACAGCGAGTGCTGAGGCGGCGGCCGTGGTCGGGCGATATACACTCCTCCCCATCGCCCCCTGGATTGGCGCGACGTTTGCTCAAGGGAACGCGGGGGCCAGCCGCTTCGCAACGGAATCGATCCCCGGAATGGGAAGAGGTGCATGGCAGAACGGGTGCGGCAACCTGCGGTTTTCATGATGGATCTCTGGGCCACGGTTCCCTACTACACCGCCTACCTGTCCAGCGCGCTCGAAAGGGGTGGGACGCCGGTCATGGTCGGCTCCATCACCTACTACCTGGACACCGACTGCTTCCGCAGCCGCGGCCTGGAGCTCGATCCGGGGCTCCTGGATGTGGTGGGGCGGTATCGCCTGCCGCGTCGCCCGCGCCAGGTGCTGAAGCTGGGCGAGGCCATGCTGAACCTGGGCGCGCTCAGCCTCCGGTTTCTGCTGTCGCCCCCGGCCATCGTGCATGTGCAGTACCTGCCGATGCTGAAGTGGCCGCTGCCGGCCGATCTGTGGTTTCTTCGCCTCCTGCGTTGGCGCGGCGCCCGCATTCTGCTCACCGTGCACGACCTTGTGCCGCACGACAGCGGAGATCGGTACCGGGAGATCTTTCGCCGGCTGTACCTCTGGGTGGACGGCATCATCTGCCACTCCGACCAGGTCCGGTCCCGGCTGCAGGTGGAGTTCGGCGTCGCCCCGGAGAAGATCTGGGTCATCCCGCACGGTCCCTTCTTCTTCGACCAGCCTGCCGCTGCCCGGGAACCGGCACTCGGCTTCGCTCCCGAAGGAGGCGTCCAGGTGCTCTGGCAGGGCATCCTCTTCCCCTACAAGGGCGTCGATCTTCTGCTCGACGCGTGGGCGACGGTCGAGGCGGAGATGCCTTCCGCGACCCTGGTCATCGCCGGCACGGGATCGCCGGAGATGCTGGAGAGCGTTCGCGCGCAGGTCGATCGGCTCCACCTGTCGCGGGTCCGGCTGGACCTGCGCTTTCTCAGCTCGGAGGAGCTGGTGGCGGCGTACCGCTCTGCCGACATCGTCGTCTACCCGTACCGCGCCATCACCACCAGCGGTGCGCTGGCCACTGGCCTGGCCCTCGGAAAGGCGGTTGTGGCCAGCGATCTGCCGGTATTTCGCGAGCTTCTGACCGACGGCAAAAACGCGCTTCTGGTGCCGCCGGGCGACGCGGGAGCGCTGGCCGAAGCCATTCTGCGCCTCGCCCATAGCCCGGAAGGGCGCCATCAGCTCGAAGAGGAGGTGCGGGAGATGCGCTTCGGTCAGGAGGTATGGCCGGAGATCGCCAGGAAGACGGCGGAGGTCTATACCAGTCTAATGGGCCAGCCGGACTGAGGAGCCTCTGAATCACGGTCGCGGCTCCGGAGAAACGCAGGTTCCCTACGGGAATGACAACAAAAAAAACAGGCTGCCATTTCGACCGGAACGAGACGGCTTTTCGTCTCGTGGAGCGGAGAGACCCCTGTGTTTCGCCGCAGAGCGAGATCACTTCCAGTCGCCAGGGCGAAATACAGGGGTCTCTCCACTGCGCTGCGCTCCGGTCGAGAGGACAGACGTTTGTGTCGGTACAGCCCAGGGCTGAAGGCCCGACATAGAAAGTCAGGAGTACACCAGGTAAACCGCCCTAACCGCCGCCTTTATACGGCTCCACCGGATCGGCCGATCGCAGCCAGGCCGTGTTGATCAGGTTGCGAAGCTCCTCGGCCCCCGCCGCCAGGCGCTGCTCGGTAAACGTCTTCGCCGCCGGTGTGCCCTCGCCGGTGAATCCACCCTGCTTGTCGAGCTGGTAGGTCTCTTCCACGTAGCTGTGCGTCTTTCGCAGGTACGCTAGGTACTGTGTCCACACATCGCCCAGATCGGCCGGCTGGGAGGCCTGGACGATCGCATCGACGTCCGCGGCCTTGATGTTTCCCGCCACGTAGGCCGTCTCAAACTGCGAGTGGATCCTGTGCTCGGTCGTGTAGCCGTGCGGATTGGGACCGGTCCAGCCGTTGTACTGGATGGTCGTGTGCAGCGGCTGCGACCCGTCGGCAACATAGTGGCCCAGCCAGCCGGCATAGAACAGAATGGTCAATTCGACCGGCTTGATGTCCTCCTTCGCCGCGACCCGTCTGCGATACTCCCGCATCGCTACCTCCAGCCGCTGCCATACCTCGACGACCACATACGGCTGCAGGCCGACCTTTTCGACAGAGAGCGGCAGATCCGGGTGCTGCTTTTGCGCGAACGCCAGGGCGCGGATGTAGTCGTAACGGCGCCGTGGCAGCTCCGGCAGAAGGTCGGCGTACTCGAGATCGATGAAGTGTTCGGGCGCCTGCGCTGCGTTCAGCTCCGGCACCTCGCGCCCCCGCCAGCGGTCGGGCTCGGGCCCCAGATAGGCCATCGTCCGCTGTGCTTCGGCATCGCGCAGAAAACCTGGAATGGAGGTCGGCAGGTTGGCGGCCGCGATGCGGTTGATCATCTGGTGCCCATCGGAGCCCCAGGCGAAGGCCTGTTGAGAAAGCAGAACCGGAAAGAGAACGCCAGCCGCGCTCCAGCGCATCCATCGAGCAACTCGCATTGCTGCCAGTATAGGACGGTCCCGTTACAGGAGAGGCAACAGGAGCTACACCAGCATCGGAGTGCCCTCGACGGCCACGCTGCCAAAGACGCGCCGGTAGCGTTCGATCTCCGGCTCCGGCCCGGTCGCCTTGTGGGTGTTGTCGCTCAGCTTCACCGTCGGGATGCCATCGGCGCTGGTCAGCTTGCAGACCAGGCTCAGAGGTTCGAGCGTGTCCTCGCCGCGGGGGTGGCAGCCGCGAAAGTCGTTGGTCAGCAGAGTCCCCCAGCCGGCGCTGAAGCGGATGCGGCCGCGAAAGTACTCCGTCAGCGCGGCGATCTCGTTCACATCGAGAGCGTCGGAGGCGATGAGCAGCTTGCGCCTGGGGTCCCGGCCGCGCCCCTCCAGCCAGCCGATGTACTCATCTCCCGCGACAAAGGGGTCCTTGGAGTCGACCCGCTGGCCGGTCCAGTCGGCCACCCAGTCCGGCGCGCCCTCCAGAAACTGCGTCGTTCCGAAGGTATCGGGAAGCATGATGAGCAGAGCGCCGCCGTAGTTGCGCTGCCAAAGCTCGAGCACGCGGTACTGCGACTGCCGCAGCTCGGCATCGGAGCCGGCCGAGGCCAGCGCCGCCATCGCCATCGGTATCTCATGCGCGTTGGTGCCGATCGCCTCCAGGTCGTGCTTGTAGGCGAGCGCCGTGTTGGACGTACCGGTGAAGCTCTCACCCAGGGTCGCCCGCAGCGCCATCACCGCGTACTCCTGCCACAAAAAGCTGTGCCGCCGACGCGTGCCGAAGTCGGAGACTCGCAGCCCCTCCACCCGGCGCAGACGCTCGATCTTGTCCCACAGCCGCGTCTTGGCGCGGGCGTACAGAACGTCGAGCTCGAGCTCGCTCAGCTCCGCCAGGGCCGACCGCGTCTTGAGCTCGCTGACGATCGCGAGCGCGTAGATCTCCCACATGGTCACCGCGGTCCACAGGCCGGAGAACCGCAGAACCAGCTGCCCGTCGTGCTCCGCGATCTCGTAGTCGCTCAGCCGGAAGTCGTGCTCCAGCCAATCCAGGAACTGCGGCTCAAAGATGCTGCGCACGCCGTAGAAGGTGTTGCCGGCCAGCCAAACCAGCTCGCTGCGGCGGAACCGGAGGCCGCGCACGTGCTCCATCTGCTCCCGCAGGGCCGACGCGCCGACACGCTCCGCCAGCCGCATCCACACGGTGCGATTGGTCACCTCGCTGGTCACCCTGGTCTGGGGGAAGTTCTTCCAGATGAACTGCAGCATCAGCAGTTTGTAGAAGTCCGTGTCCAGCAGCGATCGCACGATCGGGTCCAGCTTCCAGTTATGGTTGTGGGCGCGCTCGGCGAAGTTCACATTCATCGAAGACTGGACCTCCGCTGCTGACAGCCTACCAAGCGGGCCCGGCGCGGACCGCGGCGGCGGAGATTTTGCAGAAAATTCTGCGGCGGACCGGCCCTCCCGGGGGCCACGGCTGTAGTCTTAATAAGATATGCCTACCCGAGAAGAACTTCTGAAGAACCCGATCGAGCCTGTGGACGTTGCCCGGCTGGATCTCGTGCCGCTGGTCGATGCCATGGGGAAGATGGCCTACTCCTCGCGAGACACCGCGCGCGCGTCCTCCATCTACGAGCGCATGCTGCGCGACACGGACTGCGGCGTCATTCTCTGCCTGGCCGGCAGCCTGATCTCGGCCGGCCTGCAAAAGGTGTTTGTCGATCTCCTGCGCAACAACATGGTCGATGCCATCGTCTCGACCGGCGCCAACATCGTCGACCAGGACTTCTTCGAGGCGCTCGGCTTCCGGCACTACATCGCGCCGGACGAGTACAAGTACGGCACCGAAGACAACACTCTGCGCGATCTGCGGATCGACCGCATCTACGACACCTTTATCGACGAGGACGAGCTGCGCATCTGCGACGAGACCACCCACGCGATCGCGGACTCGCTGCCCACCCGCCCGCACTCCTCGCGTGAGTTTATCCGCGCCATGGGCGAGTACCTCGAGCGCGAGGGAAAGACTCCCGAGGCCGGTGGCCGTGACTCCATCGTGCTCGCCGCCTACCAGAAGAACGTGCCCATCTTCGTTCCCGCCTTTTCGGACTGCTCGGCCGGCTTTGGCCTGGTGGCGCATCAGCACGCGCGCCAGGGACGGCCGATGCTCTCGATCGATTCGGCAAAGGACTTCTACGAGCTCACGCAGCTGAAGATCCACAACCCGACCACCGGCCTGCTGATGATCGGCGGAGGTGTTCCCAAGAACTTCGCGCAGGATATCGTCGTCGCGGCCGACATCCTCGGCTCCGAGGCGCCCATGCACAAGTACGCCATCCAGGTCACCGTAGCCGATGTCCGCGATGGCGCGTTGTCGGGTTCGACCCTGAAAGAGGCGTCCTCCTGGGGCAAGGTCGACACCACCTACGAGCAGATGGTGTACGCCGAGGCCACCATGGCGGTTCCGCTCATCGCCGGCTACTCGCTTCAAAAGAAGGCCGGTTCGGATCGCAAGGGCAAACAGTGGAACTCCGTCCTGGAAGAGAGCCGGCAGGCCGTCCACGCCTGAGCTCCGGGGAGTCTCACCTGGCCGCCACCGGAAGCTCTCCGGTGGCGGCTTTCTTGTTTCAGCCCAAGTACCGGCGGAGCGGGTACGTTACTTTGGTGCATTGCGGCACCACCCCCAAGATTCGATTTTGGTTGCGATTTGCACAGCTGCGAGGCACTCTAAAGCCTCAGTTTCTACTTACCCAGCCAAAAGCACGGCGGACCTTGGAACAAATTTCCGCTTTTCGGGAAAAATGTGCGTTGACGTAGTGTGGTTGTGGATTACTATTGCGCAGCTGAGAAGTTACCCATAGGTTCTGTCGCTATGTCTTTCTGGACGATCCCCGCCCTGTTGCTCCTCGGTTCGGCCAGCCTGCTCCTGCTGGCCGTGACCTTTCGTCTGACGCGCACCGTGGCCACATTGCAGGGGGAGCTGGCCCGAGCCTCCGAACAGCAAAGGTCGCAGGCCGTCGAGCTGAATCAGCGCTCGGCCCTGGACACTCTGAAGGATGAGTTCGTCTCCACGGTCTCGCACGAGCTCAGAACCCCTCTGACCAGCATCCGGGGCTCGCTCGGCCTGCTCTCCTCGGGAGTGATGGGCAACCTCGATCCCAAGGCGCAGAACCTCCTCCGCATCGCCGTCACCAACACCGATCGTCTGATCCGGCTCATCAACGACATCCTGGACCTGGAACGGATGGAGTCGGGACGCGCTCCCCTGCAGATCAGACGATGTTCGCTGGTGGGTCTGGCCCAGCAGGCGATCGACACGATGACCGCGCTTGCGGACGAGTCCATGGTGCACCTGCAGCTGGTCAGACCCCCTGGTGCGGATACGGCCGAAAGCCTGTTCTTCGATGGCGACGCCGATCGCATCCTCCAGGTGCTTACGAACCTGCTCTCGAACGCCGTCAAGTTCTCGCCCGCCGCCTCGACGGTGCGGATCCACGCCGAGGCCACGCCGGACTCCATTCTGCTGAAGGTGAGCGACGAAGGCCGTGGCATTCCGCATGACAAGCTGGACAGTGTCTTCGATCGCTTCGGGCAGGTCGAGCATGCGGACAGCCGGCACAAGGGAGGCACCGGCCTGGGACTCGCCATCTGCCGGTCGATCGTGCAGCAGCACTCCGGATCGGTGTGGGCGCAGGCCAACCCCGGACCCGGAACCACCTTTTGCGTGCTGCTCCCGCGCATGGCACGCTCGTCTGACGCGGTCGAGCCGCTGCTGCCGGCGGAGCGCGGTCATGGTTCCATCCTGGTCTGCGACGACGATGCCAGTATCCGCACGGTGGTCGGAGAGCATCTTGCGCGGCAGGGATACACCGTGCTCGAAGCGGCAAGCGGGGAGGAGGCCCTCCGGATCGCTAAATCGGAGCCGGTCGAAGCTGTGCTTCTGGACATGTACATGCCGGGGCTGAGCGGCTGGGAGACGCTGCAGCGGCTTCGTCACGACCCGGAGACGGCGGTGATTCCGGTCGTCGTGCTCAGCGTGTTGACCCCCACTCTGCGGGGACAGCTCACCTCGGAAGCCCAGGGCTGGGTACAGAAGCCCTTTCACGAGCACCTGCTCTTTGCCGAGCTCGCACGGGTTCTGCGTCCGGCAGATGGACCGGCCCAGGTGCTGCTTGTCGAAGACGACGAGGACCTGGCCAGCGTCGTCACCGCAAGCTTCGGCGCCGCCAACGTGCAGATCGATCACGCTTCGACGCGCCAGCAAGCCATCCATCGCTGCATGGCAAACCGCCCCGACCTGCTGATTCTGGACCTGACCCTGCCGGACGGGGATGGTTTCTCCTTTGTCGAGTGGCTTCGGCAGCGGCCCGAGACGCGCTCCCTTCCGCTGGTCGTCTACTCGGGTCGTGAGGTGTCGGACCGGGAGCGGGCTCAGCTGCGGCTCGGACCGACGCAGTTCCTCACCAAGGCCAAGGTGCAGCCGCAGGAGGTGGAGGAGCTGGTCCGGTCGATGATGCATCAGCTTCGTCATCTGCCACCACCGCCATCAGCCAGCCTGGCCACCCTGAATTAGCCGGTGGGGAATGACTCGGAAGTTGTAAAGCGGGCGCGTTTTCCTGTGAGAAGCTGATCCAGCCATGCGACGAGTGCTCATCATCGACGACGAAGACGATATCCGGGAGGTGGCGGCGCTCTCGCTTGAGGCCACCGCCGGATGGGAGATCGTCACGGCTCGATCCGGAGCCGAGGGCATCGCGCTCGCCACCTCGGAGCAGCCCGACGCGATCCTGATGGACGTCATGATGCCCGGGGTCGACGGGCCTACTACCTTTCGCACAATGCAGGCCATTCCGGCCATCAACACCATCCCTGTGCTGTTACTTACGGCCAAGGTTCAGGGTGTCGACCAGCGGCGGTTCAACACGCTCGGCGTCGCCTCCGTGTTGTTCAAGCCCTTCGATCCCCTCACCCTGGCTCAGCAGATCTGCGACTCGCTGGGATGGCCGGACCAGGTCAGCTGAGGGGCTTCTGCACGCATGCTTCCACCCCCAGGCGCTGATCCCAGTCCGGCCACCTTCCGCGAGGAGGGCTCCGAAGCAGGCAGGGAGATCGACCGCCGCCTGGCTGCGCTTTGGCTTCGCCAGCTTCCCGAGTTCCAGGCGCGCCTCCTGTCACTCCATGCCGCGGCGGAGATGGCCACATGCGGCAGCCTCTCCGGGGAGCCGCTTCGCCATGCCATTCAGATCGCTCATGGCTTCGCCGGCTCGCTCGGGATGTATGGCTATGCCGCCGCCGGCCTGATCGCCCGGGAGATCGAATCGGAGCTTCTGCTGGCCGGCCCTCGCCCGCACCTCCTCGAGCAAGTTGCAGAGCTCTCGGTCGCGATGGGTTGCGGGGAGACTCTCGATCCCGGATCGAGGGAGAGACCTCAGCTGCAGCCCAGCGCCGTCCAGACCGCGGACTGAGATCCGTTTGCTCCCGTAATGATCAGGTCCACGAAGGATCCGGGAGCGACCGGAACACTGCCCGTCTGCGTGCACGCGCTGCCGGAGCTCACCTGGGTGCAGGCGAGTGAGGTACTTGCCATGGTCGACGGCGAACTGCCCTGCCGCAGCGTAACGGTGATCGGATTTGCCTGCATCGAATACACGCTCAGGCTGGTGGCGGTGCAGCCGTTCGGCACCCAGGTCAGCACGGCCCCGGTCGCTTCCGTCGTTGCACCCGTGGGGCTGCTGACGGAGTAGTACGTGGAGTTGAAGGAGACGGCGTGGTAGATGGCCGCAAAGCTCGTGCCTCCTCCTCCGCCCGGATTGCCTCCGCCACCCGCAGCTCCGGGGGCGCCCTGCGGGATGGAAAAGTTCAGCACGGCCGCGGAGTTTGTGCCCACGTTGGTGACGGTCGCGGAGCTGCCGGGGGCACCTGTGACCACGGTTCCCACCTGGACCGTCGCTGCCGCTCCTGACGGTCCGGACGGACCCGTGGCTCCCGCCTGGGCGAGCACCGACCAGGCCTGCGGAGTGGTGTCGGGCGAGGCGTTGGAGCTCGGCATCGCCGCGAGATAGGTTGATCCGCCAAACAGAACGGCGTCATTGGTGCTGTAGCTCCCTGCCGAACTCCAGTTCCCCCGGAAGTTGATGCCGATGGCGCCCTGGGGACCTGCCGGTCCGGCTGGTCCCTGGGAGCCGGCCGGGCCGGTCGCTCCCGTTGAACCTGCCGGGCCAGTTCCGCCCGCCGGACCGGCGGCTCCCGCCTGCGCCAGAAGACTCCACCAGCCGGAGCCTGCGTCCGGAGAGTTCCCTCGGTTTCCCGACTGAAGCGAGATGTAGCTCGACCCCTGGAAGACCACCCCGTCGTTGACGGCATAGCTGACAGCCGGGCCATACGTGCCGCGAAAGATCAGACCCGCCGCCCCGGTGGAGCCCGCCGCCCCGACCGGACCCTGGGAACCCGTCGCACCGGCAGGTCCCTGCGGCCCCTGGGCACCCGCCGTTCCCGCTGCGCCGGCCGCGCCAATCTGCGCCAGCAGCGCCCAGGTCGCCGGGTTCCCATCCGGCTGGAACGACGTGTTCGCCGAGAGAGCGATGTAGCTGGACCCGCCATAGCTGACAGCATCTCCGGTGGCGTAGCTGCGGTTGACCGACCAGGCTCCCAGGAAGTGGACGGGCGGCCCCTGTGGTCCGGCCGGTCCAGCCTGTCCCGTAGCTCCTGGCAGACCCTGGGGCCCTTGTGCTCCGGTCGCGCCCGCCGGCCCCGTGGCTCCCCGGTCGACGAGCAGCGCCCATTGGGAGGGGCTCTGATCCGGCGTCTGCCCGCGGTTGCCGGCGATCCGTGAGACGTAGGTGGCGCCGCCGTAGCTCACGGCATCGTTCAGGGTGTAGTTACTGCCTGAGCTGTACGGCCCCATGAAGTTGGCGACCGGCGGTCCCTGCGGACCCACGGGACCGGCCGGACCGGCTGAGCCGGCAGGTCCAGGAGCTCCGGCGGGTCCGGCAGGTCCTTGTGGGCCGGAGGCGCCGGCTGGACCCGCGGGACCCGCCGCTCCCCCGGCCGCCAGCAGGCTCCAGGCAGATGGGCTCTGATCCGGCGTATTGCCGTGGTTCGACGCCGCCGTGGAGACGTATGCCGCGCCACCGTAGAGCACCGCGTCGGCCAGAGCGTAGTTGGCCACGGAGCTGTACGCTCCCATCCAGTGCAGGCCGGCCGGCCCCGGTACCCCCTGGGGTCCCGCCGGCCCGGAGAGTCCCTGCGCCCCGGTGGCCCCGGTCAGCCCCTGTGCCCCGGCCTGCCCGGGTATGCCCTGCTCGCCCTGCGGACCGCGCTCTCCGGGCGACCCGACCGATCCGGGGGTTCCCTGTGGACCGGCAACTCCCGCGGTACCCTGCGGTCCCTGCAGGCCGGTCGGACCCCGCAGGGTCAGCGGCCCCCAGGCGGCGGGGCTCTGGTCCGGCGTGTTGCCGTGGTTGCCGTTCAGCAGTGAGGCGTAGCTCGCGCCGCCCCAGATCGCCACATCGCCCAGAGCGTAGTTGGTGGTGGAAGAGTAGCTGCCCTGGTACACCAGTCCGGGCAGACCGCGTGGCCCAACCGCACCGGCGCCCCCTGCCGGACCCTGCGGTCCAGCGGGACCGGCCGCTCCCTGGACCCCAGCCGGACCTGGCGCGCCCTGCGGTCCGGCTGGACCCGTCGCGCCCGCCTGCGCCTGGGCCAGCAGACCCCACTGCCCCGTGCTGAGCGGGGGTGTATTGCCGTGGTTGGAGGCGGTGAGCGACACATAGCTTGACCCTCCGTAGCTCACCACGGCACCCATCGCATAGTTGTTGCCGCTGTTGTAGCTGCCCTGGTAGCTGAGACCGCCGGCAGGACCCTGCGGTCCGGCAGGACCGGCTGCTCCCGTCGCCCCCTGCGGCCCCATGGACCCGGGTGCTCCAGGTGCTCCAGGCGATCCAGGCATTCCCTGTGCGCCCTGTGGCCCCGCCGGACCGACGCCGCCTGTCGAGGTCAGCACGATGTCGAGGGCGGCCGGGTGTGCCGTCAGATCGTTCTCTTTGCTGTCAAACTGCACGTCCGCCGCAGCCGCCGTCAGGGCCAGCCCATTGTTCGTAGCAGGGGAGGCGATCCAGCCCTGCACCAGCGCGGTGACATCGTAGGTGACGTACATGCCCGCGCCGCTAACCTGGGCCGTCTGAGCGACGCCTCCCAGGGCCGGAAGCGTGTTGAAGGTGACGCTGTACTCCCCCCAGGAGGCGTTGACTGACCGCAGGTCGACCGCTCCCGGCGTCCCGGCCTGGTTGCAGTAGAGCCTGAGCACAGCCTTCGCAACCTGCGCCGAGGTGGTGCCGGACGGCAGTGCTCGAAGGTCAAACTGAAGCAGCGACGTGTATCCGGCACCGACATGGAGGTTGGAGATGGTGCCGCTGTTGGCGTCCGGCCGGGCGCTGCTCACATGCGCATCCGCCACAAGAGTCGCCTCCGCGGCAAGCGCCGGCTGCGCAACGGCTGCGAGCAGCAGAAGCGGCAGTACAGGCGCGAACCATCGTCGGAGCCGTCGGTGCATGCGCTTGTGGTGACCGCCCGCACCCTGCAGGTGACGTGCGAAGCGAACCTCCCCGCAAGCTAACCTTTGCGGGGGCAACCGCGCACTTCCCCAGAGGTCGTAGGTCTCCCTGCCGCGGAGAGCTTTTCCAGGACGCATCCTTATACTTGGACCAACCGACCTCCTCCCCGGGGCAACCGACCTGGGATGAAACATTGGGGAAGTCGCAGCTTCGGGCCCTGCCCCGAGATCTGACGCAAAGGACCGATTCGCCATGCCGACAGCCAATCAACCCGGAATGCCTCCCCACCCGGACACCCTGGTCAATCTTCCGCGGCTGCTGACCGACTTCTATTCGCTGCATCCGGACCCGGCCATCCCCGGCGAGCGGGTCTCCTTTGGCACCTCCGGGCACCGCGGCAGCGCCTTCGACACCGCCTTCAACGAGGACCACATCGCGGCGATCACCCAGGCCATTGTGGAGTACCGCACGGACGCGGGAACCACCGGGCCGCTGTTTCTCGCGAAAGATACCCACGCCCTCTCCGAGCCGGCCTTTGCCGTCGCCCTGGAGGTGCTGGCGGCGAGGGACGTCCAGGTGATGGTGGACGAGCAGCTGGGCTACACCCCGACTCCTGTGCTGTCGCACGCCATCCTTACCTACAATGCGGGCCGCCAGGATGGCCTGGCCGATGGCATTGTGATCACACCGTCGCACAACCCGCCCGAGGACGGCGGCTTCAAGTACAACCCGCCAAACGGTGGACCGGCCGACACCACGACGACCAAGTGGGTCCAGGAGCGGGCGAACCAGCTGCTGGGTGAGCTACACGCCGGCTCCTTCAGCAGCATCCGCCGCATGCCGTATGCCCAGGCGCTGACCGCCGCATCCACCCACCGGCACGATTTCGAGACGGCCTACGTGGAAGACCTCACCAACGTCATCGACTTCGAGCCCATCGCCAGCTCCGGCCTGAAGCTCGCCGTGGACCCGCTGGGCGGGGCAGGCGTCGCGTACTGGCCGCGCATCGCCGAGCGGTACAAGCTTCCGCTCAGCATCCTTAATCCGTTTGTCGACCCCACCTTCCGCTTCATGACCTGCGACTGGGACGGCCGCATCCGCATGGACTGCTCTTCGCCCTACGCCATGGCCTCCCTGATCGCCCGCCGCGAGCTGTACGACGTCGCCTTCGCCGCCGACACCGACCACGATCGCCATGGCATTGTCACGCGCAGCTCCGGCCTGCTCAACCCGAACCATTACCTCGCCGTCTCCATCCAGTACCTGTTCACGCATCGCCCGGGTTGGAACGAGCAGGTCGGTGTGGGCAAGACGGTGGTCTCGTCTTCGATCATCGACCGCGTTGCGGGCGGGCTCGGCCGGCCGATGCTGGAGGTGCCGGTCGGCTTCAAGTGGTTCGTCGATGGCCTGATGGACGGCAGCCTCGGCTTTGTCGGCGAAGAGTCTGCCGGCGCCACGTTTCTGCGCAAGGATGGCAGGGTGTGGACGACGGACAAAGACGGCCTCATCCCCGGCCTGCTCTCCGCCGAGATGACCGCGCGCACCGGCAAGGATCCTGGCGAGCTCTACCGCGAGCTGACGGCCAGGTATGGCGATCCGAGTTACGCGCGCATCGACGCACCGGCCACGCGCGAACAGAAGGCACGGCTGGCGAAGCTTTCCGCCAGGGACATCGGGGTGAAACAGCTGGCCGGAGAACCCATCACCGGCGTTCTGACGGAGGCACCCGGCAACCACGCCCCCATCGGCGGCCTGAAGGTGCAGACCGCCGACGGATGGTTCGCCGCGCGGCCCTCGGGCACGGAGGACGTCTACAAGATCTACGCCGAGAGCTTCCGGGGTCCGGACGCGTTGAAGGCGATCCAGGAAGGGGCGCGGGAGATCGTCAACGAGGCCCTGGGGAGCTGATCCGCTCGGCGGGAAGGAGATCGGCAAAGCAGAAGTTGTCGCGCATAACGAGCTCCCCTGCGACCACCTCGATCGGCCGGGAGAAGACGCCCGGTGCCGCATAGACAAAGGTGTGGAACTCACCCCTCTCGCCGCACGGATCGACCTCGGCCGGCAGACTTCCGAGCAGGGCGTGGTCGAACTCACGTCCTGCGAAGGCCGGGTCGAGTTGAGACGGATCGACGCACGTCAGCCTGGCCCGGAGGCCCGCCTGCAACATCTCGCGTGCCAGTTCCCCGGTGGGCAGGTTCCACACGGGAAAGATCGCCTCCATTCCGGACGAGCTCATCTGCCGCTCCCGGTACTCGCGAATGTCCTGCAGAAAGAGGTCGCCATAGGCGATGGCCTCAATTCCCTGCCCTCGCGCTCGATCGAAGACCTGCTGCAGCACGGATTCGTACTGGGCATTTGAGCAGGGCGACGGCAGGTCGTAACGCCACAGCGGAAGGGCAACGCGCTCCGCCTGCGCCTCCACCAGAACGCGACGCACGGCGTGCATCGCGACCCGGTCCGCCGCTCCGTTGAAGGTGGTCAGCAGACCGGCCACCTCGATCTCTGGCCGCTGGCGTAGCAGGCGCAATGCCCACACGCTGTCCTTTCCACTGCTCCAGGACAGCAGGACCTTTTTGCGTTTTTGCACCGGCTTCTCTCCCTCGAAGTAGAGTCTTCCTCCACGGTTGGATTGACTTCGCCCCGGCATGGGCGAACAATTTCAGAGAAAGCCGAGATCTCCCCCTATGAAGAACCTTGTGAGCGCCGCTCCGGCCACGACCAATAAACACCTGATCCGGTGGGTGGAGAAGATGGCGGAGTTGACCCAGCCGGACTCCATTTACTGGGTTGATGGATCGCTCGCCGAGTATGACTTTCTCTGCGATCGCCTGGTAGACGCCGGCACCTTTACCCGGCTCAGCCCGACGCTTTGGCCCGGCTGCTTCTACGCTCGATCGGCCCCGAACGACGTCGCCCGCGTGGAGAGCCGCACCTTTATCTGTTCGCTCTCGCGCGATGCAGCCGGCCCCACCAATAACTGGGAAGACCCCTTCGTCATGCGACGCCGCCTGAAGCAGCTGTTTCGCGGCTCCATGCGCGGCCGCGTAATGTACGTGCTGCCGTTTTCGATGGGCCCGGTTGGCTCGCCCATGAGCCAGATCGGTGTGCAGCTGACCGATTCGGCCTACGTGGTCGTGTCCATGCGCATCATGGCACGCATCGGCTCCGAGGTGCTGCGCGAGATCGAGAAGGATCGCAAACGCGTTGTGCCTTGCATGCACACGCTCGGGGCACCCCTGCTGCCCGGCGAGACCGACGTCCCCTGGCCCTGCAACGAAGAAAAGTACATTGTGCAGTTCCCGGAGACGCGGGAGATCTGGTCCTACGGCTCGGGCTACGGCGGAAATGCGCTGCTCGGAAAGAAGTGCTTTGCCCTTCGCATCGCCTCCAACATCGCTCGCGACGAGGGCTGGATGGCCGAGCACATGCTGATCGTCGGCATCGAGGGTCCGGATCAGAACGGCGGTCGCGAGAAGACGTACCTTGCCGCCGCCTTTCCTTCAGCGTGCGGAAAGACCAATCTGGCGATGATGGATCCGCCGCCTGGGATGGAGCAGTGGCGCGTCCTGACCGTTGGCGATGACATCGCCTGGATCAAGCCGGACGCCACTGGCCAGCTGCGCGCCATCAATCCGGAGGCGGGCTTCTTTGGAGTCGCCCCCGGCACCTCGGCCCGCACCAATCCCAACGCCATGGCCACGCTCTCGGCCAACACCATCTTCACCAACGTCGCCCTGACGCCCGGCGACGGGAATGGACCCGGCGTCTGGTGGGAGGGCATGACGGACGAGCCCCCGGCCGAGTGCCTGGACTGGCGGGGCGAGCCGTGGACCCCGGAGCTGGCGTCCGAGACCGGCCGGCCGGCCGCCCACCCGAACGGGCGGTTCACCGCGCCCGCGAGCCAGTGCCCCACCATCGACCCGGCGTGGGAGGATCCGGAGGGCGTGCCCATCTCGGCCTTTCTCTTCGGCGGCCGCCGGCCCACCACCATCCCGCTCGTCTACCAGGCCTTCAACTGGTCCGCCGGCGTGTACATGGGGGCGACCATGGGATCGGAGACGACGGCCGCCGCCGCCGGCGAGATCGGCCGGGTGCGCCGCGATCCCATGGCCATGCTTCCCTTCTGCGGATATCACATGGGTGACTACTTCCGGCACTGGCTGCGCATGCAGCGGCCCCTGAGCGCCACGCCCCGCATCTTTCACGTGAACTGGTTTCGCAAGGATGCGGATGGCGAGTTCCTGTGGCCCGGATACTCGCAGAACCTGCGCGTTCTGAAGTGGGTGGTCGACCGGGTCCATGGACGGACGCGCGCCCGGGAAACCCCGATCGGCTGGACTCCCTACTTCGACGAGATGGACTGGAGCGGGCTGGCGCTGCCTGAGGAGCGCTTCGACGAGTTGCAAGAGGTTGACCGGCAGCAGTGGAAGCGGGAGGTGATGGGACACGAGGAGCTCTTCCTCTCGCTCCATGACCACCTGCCCCCGGAGATGGTCTTCGAGCGAGAGCTCCTGATCTGCCGCCTGTAAGTTACGCACGAACTCCGTGCTTGACGCGATCGCAGGACCGCCCTAGTATCGATGGGGGGCGGAGCTCCTCGGCGCTTTGCGCCTGAGTTGAGCCAGTCCTAACGAAGTCCACCCACTTCGTTGCTTCACCAGGAATACCCACGCATCAGCCCCCACCGCGTTGCGTGGGTTTCCTTTTCCGGGTTAATCTCTTTCGTGTCTCTGTGTGCCCTTGACTGCCGATTCGTGCCAGGCCCTCCGCTCCGGTGAGTTCCGGCGTGAGGGCCTGCCGGGGCATGGCTCGCGTTACCGCGCCTCCATCCGTCGCCGCCGGGCGGTCTCAAACAGCCCCGCAAGACCGGTTCCAACCAGCATCAGGCTGCCTGGCTCCGGAACGGGGCTGGCCGGCGAAATGGGTGTCTCCGGAGTACCGGGAGTGCCGGGGAGGGTGGGTGTTCCGGGGGTTCCCGGCTGATCCGGAGTGCCGGGAAGCGAGGGGATTCCGGGGCTGGACGGCGTTCCAGGAAGCGACGGGGTGCCTGGGCTGGACGGGGTGCCTGGGCTGGATGGCGTGCCGGGCTGCGACGGGGTGCCTGGGCTGGACGGGGTCCCTGGGGAGCTGGGAGTTCCGGGAACGACCGGGGAACCCGGGGCGCCGCCTCCCGGACCACCGAAGACCGGACCGCCGAAGCCGGGGCCGCCAAAGCCAGGGCCAGAGATCGGGCTCGTGGGGGAGCCGCCAGCGGCGGACACGGCCGGGTAGACCGGCTGCTCGGCCACGGCGATGGGACCGGTTACGGCCGGCTGTGTCTCCAGGTCCTCCGGCAGGATCACGCCCGACAAAAAGGTCGCCGGCTGGTCCAGAGGAAGCACCTGATCATCGGTCGATTCCGGGAGATCGCCGCAGGCAAACTCAAAGGACCGCAGCGCCTCCCGGCGGCTCTTGTGGGGACGGTGGCGTGCCGGCAGAACCCGTGCCGGGCGGGGCCGCGGGCTCAGCGTAAAGCTGGCCAGCTGCTTGCGCATCAGGTGGTGAATGCGATGGCGCACGTGCCGGAGACGGTGCACGGCAGGGGTGTGGGCCAGCGTGTTGCGATAGTCCTTCCACCAGCGCGCGCAGTCAGTCTGGGCCGCACGGACGTGAGGTGTGCATGTTCCGATGAACACCAGGGCAAGCAGAATCAGCAGAAAACGACGCATGTGGTCTTCCTTCGACGACGCAATTGAAGCAGTTCTTCTGCCGTACCATGTAGCACGCAGGTGCCCAAAGTACTGAGAAAGAGTACTCCGCTCCGAGCCTCAAATCACGCCTTATTTTGCATAGACGCAGAGTCTGAGAGCACTTTGAGCGCAGACCATTGCAGAATTGTGGAAATTGTCTTCCCTGGAGGGTATGCGAAGGGAAATATCTTTCCCCAGTACGCTTTCTGGTAACTACACGTGACCCTTTTTAATGGGCGATGGTAACCCCCGATAAAAGGGGGGTCCGGACCGTTCGGCGTACCCGACGGGCCGTTTTGCCGAGAGGCGCGCATCCTGGGGGACAGCTCACCGGGTCTGACGGAGGAGCGAGGTGACGGAGGAGCCTCCACCTTCTTTGATCGAGGCTGGATGGAGCACACAAAGACACGGCCGAGTCCCGCCGGTCGCCTGTTCGGGCGCAGGCGAGGTTTGGTGGAGACCGCGACGGGTCCGCAGAGAGCTCACTGCCTGGGAACGACGGCCGGGTGTAAGGTCTACTTGCCGAAGGCCAGGTCGATCAGGGCTCGTTCCTCAAGGTCGTGGGCCTTCGCGGAGCCGGTCGCCGGGCTGGCGGTCGCGCTGCGCTTGACGCTCAACACCCGCCGGTCGTGCGCCAACCGTCGCAGCAAGGGCATGACGTAGGTAAGCGCGCCCATGTTCGCCGGCTCCTCCTGCACCCACACGATCTCCTTCGCGCCGGGGTGCTGTCCGAGCGCGGCCTCGAGTTGCGCGGCTGGCCAGGGGTACATCTGCTCCAGAAAGACGATGGCAACCCCGTGGTCGTTGCGGCGATCGCGTTCGACCCGGAGGTTGTGACCGATCTTGCCGGTGCAGACCAGAATGCGACGGGGGTTCTCAACGGAGGGGTCCGGAAGCACGTCCTGGAAGTGGTCCTCGGCGAACGCGCTCAGAGCAGACGAGGCGTCCGGGTGTCGAAGCATGCTCTTGGGCGTAAAGACGATCAGCGGCTTGCGCCAGGGCTGCAGCACCTGCCGGCGCAGCAGGTGGAAGTACTGGGCAGCGGTCGAGGGCTGACAGATCTGCAGGTTATCGTTCGCCGCCAGCTGCAGATAGCGCTCCACGCGGGCGCTCGAGTGCTCCGGCCCCTGGCCCTCATAGCCGTGCGGCAGAAGCAGCGTGACCCCGCTCAGCAGCCCCCATTTGGCCTCGCCGGCTGCGAGGAACTGGTCAATGATGATCTGCGCCCCGTTGGCGAAGTCGCCGAACTGCGCCTCCCACAGCACCAGCGCTTCGGGGTAGTCGCGCGCATAGCCATACTCGAAACCGAGCACCGCTGCCTCGCTCAGAAGCGAGTTGTAGATCTCGAAGCGGCCCTGCCCCGGCCCGAGGTGGCAGAGCGGAACGTAGCGCGCCTCGGTTTCAACATCGATCAGGACCGAGTGCCGCTGATTGAAGGTGCCGCGCTGGGAGTCCTGGCCGCTCATGCGGATGGGCGTGCCCGCCTCCAGCAGGGAGGCAAACGCCAGCAACTCGGCCATGCCGTAGTCGATCGGACGTCGGCCCTCGCCCATCTCCAGCCGCTGTTCGAAGAGCTTCCGGAGCTTGGGATGGATGTGGAAGTCGGTTGGGTAGTGGACCAGCTTGCGGGTCAGGTCCTCGATGCTGGCCGGGCTGAGCCCTGTGCGGACGGTCGCGCTGGTGTCGACCTCGCCGCCCCGGTACGCAGTCCAGTAGTCCGGCAGCCTGGCCAGGCGCGGGATGTGATCGGCCTGGGAGGCCTGGCGCTGATCCTCAAGGAAGGCCTGCTGCCGCTCCTGCACCTCGGCTGCCGTGTCCGCGCCGATCTGGGCGGCGTAGGTCAGATAGAGCGGCGGCCGGTCCTTGATGATGGCGTAGCGGCGGGGCTGGGTCACGGTCGGGTCGTCGACCTCGCTGTGACCGTGTCTGCGATACCCGACCAGATCGACGACGATGTCGGCGTGGAAGCGCGCGCGGAACTCGGAGGCGATGCGAGCGACGCGCATGACGGCGTCGGGATCTTCAGCGTTCACGTGAAAGATGGGAATGGGCAGGCGCTTGGCCAGGTCGGTCGAGAAGCGGGAAGAGTTGGACTCCTCCGGCAGCGCCGTGAAGCCCAGCAGATTGTTGACGATCAGGTGGATGGTGCCACCGACGTCGTAGCCCCGCAGGGTCGCCATGTTCAGGGTCTCGGCCACGATACCCTGCCCGGCAAAGGCGGCGTCGCCGTGGATCAGAAGCGGCAGCACCGCCGCTCGTCCGCCCGGGCCGATGCGATCCTGCTTGGCGCGTGCACGGCCGAGCACCACGGGATCGACCGCCTCCAGGTGACTGGGGTTCGAGGCCAGGTGGAGCGCGATGACGTCGCCGTTGGCGGCCCGGAACTCCCCGGTGGCACCGATGTGGTACTTGACGTCGCCGCCACCCATGGTGCTGCGCGGGTCTACATCCTCAAACTTGGTGAAGATCTCCGATGCCGATCGGCCGATCGTGTTCACCATTACATTCAGGCGTCCGCGGTGACTCATGCCCAGGACGACCTTGCCCACCCCGTGGGCGGCTCCGGTGGCAAAGATCTGGTGGAGCGCGGGAACCAGAACCGTCAGCCCTTCGAGCGAGAATCGCTTGGTGCCGAGATACCGTGACTGGATGACCTGCTCAAAGATGTCGGCGCGGATAAGGTCGCTGAGGACCTGCCGCTGGTCGAGCCAGCTTGATTGCGGGGGTTGGTCGACCTCCATCTGCTGCTCCAGCCAGTGCCGCTGCTCGTTGCCCGGAAGGTGCATAAACTCCGCTGCGATGCTGCCGCAGTAGATGCGCCGGGCCTCGGCCGCCGCGTCGCCGTCCGGGATCGCCACCGGAAACGGCTCGGGGGGCAGGTACTGTCCGAGCGGGTCCAGCGAAGCCTGCAGATACCCCCATCGGCGAAACGCATCGAACACCTGCTCGCGTCGTTGTGCCTCATTCTCCCGCGCCTGTCTGGGCGCGGCAATCTGTGCCTTGCTGGCCATCGGCTCTCCCTGCATCTTCCCTGTCCTGGCTCGTTGGCGGCTGGATTTGCGCGCCGTGGAGCCACATCCATGCTAGTCCTTTCACTGCGGCTCCGCACCCCCTCGACGCGAAGTCGCGTTACCTTCAAGAGCATGGGGTTGTGGATTGCGGAACACTCTCGTGCCGCCTGGTGCCTGCCGCTTCTGCTCGGCAGCAGTCTGGCCTTGGCGGCTGCTCCCGTCCAGGCGGCTGCTCCCGTCCAGGCGGCGGCCCCGGCGGCCGAGCCGCTTCCGGACATCGCCAGTCTGATGCTCGCCGTGCAGGCCAACCAGCACGCCGAAGAGGCCAGGCAGAAGGACTACCTCTACCGTTCGGTGCAGGTTCTGCAACAGAGCGATGGGCACGGCGGAGTGAAATCGACGGAGACCACCGAGTACGACGTCTTCTGGTTGAACGGCGTGCCGGTGCGGCGGCTCATGCGCAGGAACGGCAAGGACCTGTCGCCCAGCGAGATAGCGAAGGAAACAGAGCGTCTCGACAGGGAGGCGGCAAAGGCCCGGGAGCGCCGCGACCGTGCCGATGCCCAGGGCAGGGAGACCGACCCTCGCGGCAACGAGATCGTTCCGGTCTCACGCCTTCTGGAGCTCGGGCGATTCACCCATCCGCGGCGAGTCGAGATGGACGGACGACCGACGATCGTGGTCGATTACACCGGTGACCCTGAAGCGCACACGCGCAATCGTTTCGAGGCGGTGATCCGCGATCTGCAGGGGACCGCTTACGTGGACGAGCGCGACAAGGTGTTGCGGCGGGCGGATGGCGAGTTTACCCATGCGTTCAAGATCGCGGGCGGTCTTGTGGCGAACATCGGGCAAGGGACGCGCTTCCGCCTGGACCAGCAGAAGGTGAATGGGGAGGTCTGGCTTCCCAGCCGCGTCGAAGCTCGCGGATCGGTGCGGGCGCTGCTGGTCTACCACTTCGACGGCAGCCTGACCATCAGCAACTCCGGATACCGGAAGTTTCGCGCGAGTTCGACGATTCTGCCGGGAGTCGGAAAAGTCGTTCCCGGCGATGGCAAGGTCGGCGATCAGCCGAGGAAGCCGGCAGAGACTTCTCCGGGCCCGCGAGAGCCCTGAACCCGTTCTGGCCGGGAAGACACAAGGGGAGAGGCCGGAGCCGCTCCCCAAGATCAATCCTGCCGAGATCGGGTGCTTCGCTGCGATCTACAGGGGCTGAACGTCAGACGCCTGCCAGCCCTTGGGTCCCTTGACCACGTTGAACTGCACGGCCTGGCCTTCCTGCAGGCTCTTGAATCCATTCGAGTTAATGGCGGAGTAGTGCACAAACACGTCCTCGCCGTTCTGACGGCTGATAAAGCCAAACCCCTTGGCGTCGTTAAACCACTTGACTGTTCCCTGTTCCATTTCGGTTCCATTCCCTTGGTGCGATGAGTTTTGACGCTTGATCCAAATCGGGGTTCAACCAATCTGTTTCGAACGATGTGAGGAGGTTAGCACAAAAGGTGATTTTCGTACCCACTTCGTTGCATAAAAATCACTTTGCACCAATTCTGGAGCACACGCGATAGAGTTCCACGTATGATGCACGCTCGGTGCCATTGCTCAGGCGAGATGCGAGCGCACGATCTCCTCTGCCCGGTGGAGCACCTCGTCGAGCGTCATGGCCGTCGAGTCGAGGATGGTGGCGTCATCGGCCGGACGGAGGGGGGAGTCCTTGCGTTCGCGGTCGCGGCGGTCGCGTTCCTGAAGTTCAGCGAAGACCGCTCCCCGGGTCGGGGCCTCCCGGGTGCCGCCGCGAGCCTCCGGCGCGACCTGCTGGTATCGGCGGCTGCCTCGAACCTCGGGCGCGGCATCAAGAAAGATCTTGACTTCAGCGTCCGGAAAGACGCACGTGCCGATGTCGCGGCCCTCCATAACCACGCCGCCAGCGGCCCCCAGGGCACGCTGCTGATCGACCATCCAGGCCCGCAGATGCGGGTGGACCGAGACGCGCGAGGCCGCGCTGGTCACGTCGGCGTCCCGGATCCGTTGGCTCACGTCGAAGTTGTCCAGCAGCACACGGTTGCCCTCGCGCGAAGGCTCCAGGCGAATGGTCGTGTGCGTGGCCAGATCGAGCAGGGGAGCTTCCTCGTCGAAGTCAAGATCGCGCTCGATGGCCTTGAGCGCCAGGGCACGGTACATGGCCCCGGTTTCGAGGTTGAGGAAGCCGAAGCGCCGCGCCAGGTGTGCCGCCAGCGTGCTCTTTCCGGCGCCCGCCGGACCGTCGATGGCGATGACTGGCCGCAGGCGCGGAGACTGCGCGGCTCGATCCTGCTGCGAAGCCTCGGGGTTTTCGGAGCCAACCTGTGGGTGCATCAGGCCTGGTCCTCTTCCGGTTTAATCCGCCGCGCGGGAGGACGTTTGCCCCATGGCTTGGCGCCGCCCCTGAACTTGTCGAAGGGACCGGCCGGGGGGCCAGTCTCCCCGCGTGGTCCAGCGCCGGACGGGGAACGCTTAACGAAGGGCTTCCTGGCGCCGGGTCGGTCGGACGGCGGACGATCGCCACCCCGGTTTGGCGCAGAGCCGCCACGGGCCGGCCGGGCTCCGGCTCCGCGGGAGGGTGGGCCAGAGAAGGTCCGGGGCGGCCGGGCACTCCCCCGGTCCGGCACTCCGGGACGCGGTGTTCGCGGCCGGTCGGCACCGGCGGCGAGCTCGCCAAAGAGACGCTGCGGTCGACCGGAGGCTCCCTTGCGGGGTCGATCGCCGCCCGCCGGGGCGTCGAAGCGCCGGTAGGGCGGACGGTCACCGCCGCGCGCGGCGTCGGGTCGACGGCGGGGCGCTCCCCCGTCCTGTCTGTCCGCTCCACCCTCGCGTCTGTCGAATGGGCGCTTGCCGGCGCCAGGCCCTTTCTCCCGCCGTGGTGGAGCTCCGGATCCCTCGCCCGCGTCTCTGCGGGGACGGAACGGAGGTGGTTCGGCACCGAGGCCGCGGTCGCGCGGGGCCCGGTCCGACCCGAAGGGCGGCCGCTCCGCGGCTCCACCCTGGCGTCGGGTCTCGGAGACGTCCCTCGGTCTTGCGCCGCGGTCGGACCTCCCCCTGCTGTCCGCCCCGCCTGGGGCCCGCGGGCCACGGCTGAAGGCAGGCCGCGATCCGCCCTCGGTCTGGGACGCGGAGCCGAACCCGGGCCTGCCAGTGCGTGGCGGCCTCTGCCCGGAGCTGCCGGCGGCCTCGTCCCGGGAGAACGGCCGCCCCTCGCCGCTCGCACGCTCTGGCCGCTGCCGGTCTGGCTGGTTGGGTCGGCCGAGTCGTTCTGGGCGGCCTGGTCGATCTGGGCGGGATGGTCGATCTGGGCGGGCGGGCCGGTCTGGACTGCCCGGTCGTTCTGGGCGGGCGGGCCGGCTTTGGCGCTCCTGGCGCTCCTCTTCCCATGGCTTGCTGAAGTTTCCCGGGCCAGGTTTGCCGGCGATGCCACCCGGTCGCCTGTCGGTGCGATCGCCGGATCGCGGAGCACCACCTTCCCGCTGAAAGGGCCGTCGATCGCGGTCGCCGCCAAAGGGCTTGGGACGCTGCTTGAAGCCAGTCCCCACCTTTTTGGGAGGAGCAACGAAACGCTTGATCCGGCTACCGCCTTCCCCGGTGATCGCGACTTCTTCGGCAGCGGCGGCGGTCTCGGGCGGAGCTTCCGCGTCGGCAGGCTCGGCGACGGCCTGGAACTGCGGCAGACCGTCCGGAAGATGCAGGCAGTGCTTGCCTGCGATGACGATCTCCTGGAGCTCGCCTGCCGCGCGCAGGGCGTGGATCACATCCCGGATGCGCGAGCGGGGGGCGAGCGGGGAAAGAAAGGTCTCGGTCTCGGTTTCGGTCGCAAGCATCGCCTGTTCGAGGTACAGGCTGATCAGCGCGGAAAGAGCGGAGGGCTGTCCGGCGTTGGCCCCGGCCTTTACGGCCTTGGAGAACCGCGCGGTCAGGGGCTCCCACAGCGTACGGCCGCCTGGCTCCCGCACGGGCAGCACTCGCAGATGCTGCCACAGCTCGTTGAGAGCGCGAAGAACGGCAGCCTCGGTGAGGCCTTTTCCCAACTCGCTGGCAAGGTCGGCAGCGGATCGAGGACCGCTCTCCGACAGCATGGTGTAGGTGTTGACGGCCAGGGGAGAGACCTTGAAGGCGCCCTCGGTCGACGGCAGCTGCTTCCAGCCCTTGTCGCCGCGCAGGGTGAACAGGTACGGCAGAGCGGCGGCGGAGGCGACAAAGTCCGGCTCGTCCGCGGTGGTTCCCGGGGATCCAAGCAGATTGAGCGGGATGGCCGTGCCTTCGACGACCAGGCGATGGACCAGGTCGCGCGCTGTTTGCCGCTCCGGCAGGGCGGGTGTGCCGTTCGCGGTACCGGCGACGGCTTCCACCACGGTGGGCGCGGGGACGGCGAGCTGCTGGGGACGCGGCGCAAACAGGACCAGGCCAAAGCGGTGGAGCCAGGGCCGAAGCGCCTCCACCGTGAACAGGCCTTCGCCAGTCTGATGCCAGCGCTCGCTGCGCGCCGACTGCAGCTGCTCCGGCGAGGGGATGGGGGTGTCGCTCACGGTGGTATTGCCTTTCCAAAGGTCGTCGAGCACGGCGTCCGCGCCGAAGTGATGTTGTCCCGCTCCGGCTCACGTCCGTCTCGATCGCGAGGCTCCGGGCTCCGCTCGTGGCGTCGTCGCGCATAGAGAGACGCGGCCTGGCTGCTCCGGGTCGCGGGTATGACCTGAAAGTTAACTGTACAAGAAACGGGATGGGAACTCGCCGGGCGACGGCAGAGTGCCTTCGCGGAAAGCTCTGATCCACCGTCGCCGCTCGGAAAGGAACGCAGATTCCCTGCAGGAATGACAGCAAAAAGCAGGACTCTCTTGCCAAGCGGACTTGATCAGAGGCTTCGCTCAGGGCAGAACTTCCAGTGGCCAGGGCGAACTACAGGGATCTCTCCAATTTCCCTTCGGCTACGCTCAGCGTCCGGTCGAGATGACAAGACGTACACGTCGGTACAGCCTAGGTGCGCCCGAAGGCCCGGGCGATCTCGCGATGCGGGTAGCGCAGGGCGATGGGGCGGCCGTGGGGGCAGCTGGTTGGGTGCTCGGTCTTGCCCAGCGCGTCGAGCAGCCAGGCGATCTTTGCCGGATCGAGTGGTGTGTTGATCTTGATCGCCGCATGGCAGGCGATGCTGGCGGCGATGCGGCGCTGCCGGGTCTCCGTGTTCTCGGTCTGTTCGGCTGCGTCCGCCGCGGAGAGCAGCTCTTCGATGATCATTCCAAGATCGTGGCCCTCGAGACCAACGGGCGCGGCCTTGATGGCCAGCGTGCGCGGTCCAAAGGGTTCGGCGTCGAAGCCGTTGCGGTCGAGCTCGATCGCGAGTTCGGCGAAGCGGATCATCTGCTCCGGCAGCAGGTCGATCAGCAGCGGCATCAGCAGGCGTTGCCGCTGCACCCGCTCGGTATCGCGCTCACGCAGGATCTTCTCAAACAGGATGCGCTCATGGGCCACATGCTGGTCGATGATCCACAGCCCTTCCTCGTTGACGGCGAGGATAAAGGAATCGCGCAGCTGCCCCAGGGGCTGCAGCGTGGAGAGCGCGTGAAGGGTATCGGCGATGTGCGGCGACCCGGGTGCGGCGGCCGGGCCAGCGAGGTCGCGGCGCGGGTCGGGGTAGCCGACCGGGATGGTCGCCTCCCCAAATCGGAGCGGCGCACTTTGGGGCGGGGTGGCCACCGGCTCGAGCGAGAACGCCGCGACGTCGGCCGGGTTTGGGTCCGCCTCCGACTGCGGTCCAGTGGTGACGGACGGGGGGAACTCGGTCCGCGCGCCGGGCTGGAAGACGGGACGGTCGACGCCACCCAGCGGAGCGACGCCGGGAGCGTACAGCGCCTGTTGCCTGGCCTGCGCGTCGCGCGCCCCGCGCAGAACGCGGTCCGGGCTGGGCTCGCCGGGAAGCGGGCTGACGTCGATGTTGAGCGACGAGGCAGGGTCGTGCCGATCGCCGGCAAGCGCGGCGGCAAAGCTCGCAGCTGGCCGGGCCTGCACCAGCGCCGTACGCACGGTGTCGCGCAGGAAGTCGTGCACAAAGGCCGGCTGGCGGAAGCGCACCTCGGTCTTGGCCGGGTGGACGTTGACGTCGACCTCCTCGGGCGGCATCTCCAGAAACAGCAGAACCACGGGAAAGGAGGTCGGCGGAAGGATGTTGCGGTAGGCCTCCGTCAGGCCGTGCAGCACCAGCCGGTCGCGGATGAGCCGCCGGTTGACGAAGACATAGATCGAGTTCCGGTTCAGCTTCTGCAGCTCCGGCTTGGAGACGAAGCCGGAGATGCGGAGGTAGCCGGGATCGGGTGGCTGGTAGTCCTCGTCGCGCTTCCAGGGCGGCGGCTCCGGCAGACCGGCGCGGCGAAAGTCCATCTCGGCCGCGATCGGCAGCATCAGCGAGGAGGTTTCGCGGCCAAAGATCTGGAAGAGCCGCTCCCCGCTGTCGGCGACCGCCGGTGCGACCAGCAGCGCCTGGGTTGCGGTGTGGAGCTCGAAGTGCCGCGTGGGATGGGCGAGCGCATAGTGAGTCACCAGCGCCGCGATGTGCGAGAGCTCCGTCTGCTCGGACTTGAGAAACTTGCGCCGCGCCGGGGTGTTGAAGAACAGGTCGCGAATGGCGATGGTGGTGCCGACAGGACCGCCCGCCGGATCGGCTCGCAGCATTTTTCCACCGGCGATCTCGACGAGCGTTCCCGACGGCTCGGCGGGGTTGCCGTCCTCCCCCGCGGCACGGGTCTCGAGCAGCAGCCGCGCCACGCTCGCGATGGAGGGCAGCGCCTCGCCGCGAAATCCGAGGGTGGCGATCGACAGCAGATCGTCCGAGGTTCGAAGCTTGGAGGTGGCATGCCGCTCAAACGCCAGCAGAGCGTCGTCGCGCACCATGCCGTGGCCGTTGTCGGAGATGCGGATCAGCTTGCGTCCGCCTGCCTCGACCTCGATGCGGATGCGGGTGGCTCCGGCATCGAGCGAGTTTTCAAGCAGCTCCTTGACGACCGACGCCGGCCGCTCCACCACCTCGCCGGCGGCGATCTGGTTGGCGACCTGGTCGGACAAGACATGGATGCGGCCCATGCTCTCCATTCTAAGTTGGGAGGGACGGGATCGGAGTCGACCGGCCGGGCGGCTGGGATGCCGAGGGCAGGCGGCAGTACCCTTGAAGGCGGAGGAGCTCCCCCGGATGCGCTATCTCATCTCACTCTTTGCGGCTTCGATGCTGGCGCACGCGGCGGCGGCGCAGACGTCGACTGCCCCTGCCGAAGAGGCCGCGGCGGCCGCGCAGGCCGCCATTGCCCCCAGGGCCGTTGCGCCCCGGGTCAGCACAGGGCCGCAGCTCTGGAGCTGCAAAAATCCCATTGTTCCGGAGAACCGGCCGGCGAGCGCCTGCGTGAAGGCAGTGAGCTACTGGGACGCGACCGAGGCGCAGCTGTTTCGCGCCAACGGCAATCCCAACCAGGAGCTGACTACGATCCAGATCGAGAGCACGGCATGGACCGGCGGCAACAACGAGCCCATGCACTCGTTCGGGAAGACGACCTACTTCGGCTCGAAGACCACCGGCACCTACGGCGCCATGGGCCAGCATGTGCTGGTGGAGTCGACCCAGAACTGTTTCGGCATCGGCGACTGCCTGATTGGCTCACATTTCCTGAACCACGCCAACGGGATGCGCGACTCTTCCGACGAGGGAGTGCACTTCTTCGATCAGCAGATCAACGAGGTGATCGATGTGCCGTCAGGCCGGTGTCTGCGCGGCTGCTCCCCCGGATCGGAGCTCCTCTCGGTCGACGACGCGGAGGGATGGGGGACCGCGGGGGAGGGCCGCTACCTCGGCGACCTCAGCCGCGCCAGCGTGGGAGCCGGGGCGATCTCCGGACTTCGGCAGGATCGGGAGCTGAGCCTGAACGAGATCCTGTTCACGGGAGCGAAGCTTCCTGTCAGCACCCTGTTCAAGATCAGCTCCACGCCGGAGTCGCGCCCGGGCGAGATCTCTCCCGGCAACGTCCACCTGCAGATCGCGACGACGGGACTTCCACGCGGCTTCTCCTCGACGACCGCCACCATTCCCCCCCATGGTGTGCTCTGCCTGACGGACTTTGGCGGCAACAACCCGGAGATGACGCAGTACCTGGTACTTGACGCCACGCACCTGTCGATGACGCTGTACAAGCAGCACGGCGGAGCCACGCTGGCGGCGGTGGGCGGCACCTGCGGCCTGGGCATCTCGCTGATCGCGGATGAGGCGCACTTCCGCAATCACAAGAGCCCTCTCCGACAGGTGATCCCAATCTTCGGCAGCCGTAGCGCGGACTCTGCTCTGCTGCCGCCCGAGACCAGCCTGGGACGCAGTCTGAGCTCGAACGCCTACCTTTCGGTGCGCTGCCCGATCCTTTCCTCCGAGCGCCACGCGGGCAAGGTGACGCTGGAGGCCGGCGGGGGCGACTGCTGGTACATGAACGGGCTGGTGGCGTCGGTTACAGGAGCGGGCATCGCAGGCCTGGACGGGAAGCTGCCCGCGGCGTTGAAGCTCGAGCGCGTCACCGATCGCGGAGCTCTGTTTACGGTGGCCGCGAAGGGGCCGGATGCGGCGGGGGAGCCCGGAGGAACGCTCTCCTTCAGCAACGGCGCCTACCGCCTGATTCCGATCGCGGAGACGGAGCGGGTCGTCGACCCGGCCACGGGCAAGCCCGACGGATCGGATGTGGTTCTCTTCCCCAACCTGGTGCCGTTTACGGCCAATGACGATCTGGAGCAGTTTCACTTTCACCTGGCCCTGACCGGCAACGCCGGCGAGCAGTTTCAGACGCAGTACACCCCCGAGATGGACGTGCCCACCAACACGACGGGGGTGGTGTTTGCAGGCGGGGGTGGAGAGGCGGTGGTCGCGCCGGGCAAGATCGGCTTCCGCTGCTCGAACGGCGAGGCCGACTCCAAGCTGCTGGGCTACGGCGGAACGCACATCGCTCCGTGGACGTGCTTTCGTGCCGACGGCGGCTTTCGCAATATCCTGAACGCCGAGTGGACGACCGAGA
Source organism: Acidobacteriaceae bacterium (assembly GCA_965218595.1). Lineage (GTDB taxonomy): Bacteria > Acidobacteriota > Terriglobia > Terriglobales > Acidobacteriaceae > Edaphobacter. The sequence goes on from CBDCLC010000003.1 coordinate 456,664, forward strand.
GCACGATCCTGAGGCTCCATCCGCTGCATGAGCAGATGCGCAACGCGACGCCGTTCTGGCTCGTCTTCATTCAGCCTGGCAACGGCAACGACAGCGGTCTGCACTACGTTCCGGAGACCCATGCACTCGAGTTCAGCAACCTGCATGCTGTTGCCGGCACCTATACCACCACGCGCGGAACTCCGAAGAGTTCATCGGAGCCATGTTCGACCGGCGAGAGCTGGGATGCGACCGATGCCGCGGGCCACAGCTTCCACTACTTCTGCAAGGCCACGAACCAGATTGTAAGGGCCGCGATGGAGAGCTTCTGACGCAGATCTGGAACGGTGTGGCCCTGATTTCATGTGTCAGGCCTTCAGCCCTGGAAGCCCTGACTGATCGACACCTGGGGCTTCGCCCCAGGCTGTCCTGTGTCGGGCTTCCAGCCCTAAAAGCCGGGAGTTGCACATCCCTGCAAACCGCTTTAAGGAGCCTCTGAAGAAGCCTGTTTATACCGAGAGCCCTGGTCCTTTGTTGTCATTCCCGAAGGGAATCTGTGTTTATTTCCGAGCCGCGACCATCAACCAGAGGCTCGCTCGGGAAGGAATCGCTCCGGCTGGGGAGTCCGCCTTGCTGAGCGTCAGGCCCCTGCTGCAGAAGGTCTTTCCTAGATTTCCGGCTCCAGGTCCCGGTCGCCCATCATGTGCAGCCGCATGAAGTTGGTGGCGCCGGAGCGGGTCCGGGTTCCGGCAACGATGCCGACCACCTCGCGCGGTCGAACGCCGGCACCCTCAAGCACCTCTTCGGCCATGCTCACCAGCTTGTCGGTATCGCGGAAGCGGTCGCAGCGGATGGGGTAGGTTCCCCACAGAAGCATCAGCCGGTTGACGACCTTTTCAAACGGCGAGAGCGCAAAGATGGGTGGGTCGGGACGGTACTTCGAGAGCAGGCGGGCGGTCTGGCCGGTCTCGGTGAAGATGGCGATCGCCCCCAGGTCGAGGTCTTCGGCGGCGTGTGCCATGCACTCGCAGACCGTCTCCGCGACGGACAGGCGAGGTCCACGCAGCCGGCGGGTGGAGGGTCCGGGGTCCAGCCGCATCTGGTGCTCGGTCTCGTTTACGATCTTGGCCATCATGGCCACGGCCTCGACCGGGTACCGGCCGGCGGCCGATTCAGCCGACAGCATGACGGCATCGGTTCCGTCATAGACGGCGTTGGCCACGTCCGAGGCCTCGGCCCGGGTTGGGCGGGGGTTGTCGATCATGCTTTCCAGCATCTGCGTGGCCGTGATGACCGGTTTGCGAAAGTCTGTCGCGCGCCGGATGATGTGCTTCTGGATCGCCGGCACCTTTTCCGGCGGCACCTCGACGCCCAGGTCTCCGCGCGCCACCATGATGCCGTCGGCGATCTCCAGGATGGAGTCGAGGTGCTCGATCGCCTGCGGTTTTTCAAGCTTCGCGATCACCCAGGCATCGGAGCCCAGCGCCGCGACGCGCGCCTTGACGTGCCGCACATCTTCCGCCGTCCGCACAAAGGAGACGGCGACGGTATCGACCTGCTGCGCCAGCGCAAACTCGAGATCCTCCTCATCCTTGTCGGTCAGCGACGGCACCTTGACCGGGATGCCGGGCAGGTTGATGCCCTTGTTCTCGCCGAGCGTGCCGCCGTTGATGATCTCGCAGATGGTGTCCTCGCCCTGCACCTCCACCACTCGCAGCTCGATGAGGCCGTCCGAGAGCAGGATCCGCGAGCCTGGCTCCAGATTCTCCGCCAGCGTGGTGAAGGTGGTGCCAACCCGCTCTGCCGTTCCTTCGGTCTCGCCTGGCGCGATCGTCAGGCGGTTGCCCTCGACCAGAACGACGGGACGGTGATCCTTGAGCTTGCCCGTGCGGATTTTCGGCCCCTGGAGGTCGGCAAGAATGCAGATGGGTTTGCCCTCTTCCCGCGCCACCTTTCGCACCATGGCGATCAGTTCGGCCTTCTGGCTGTGACTGCCGTGCGAGAAGTTCAGTCGCGCCACATCGAGACCAGCGCGAACCAGCCGGCGAAACATCTCCGGTGAGCTGGACGCGGGACCAAGGGTGGCGACGATCTTGGCGCGGCGGCCGCGATCTGTTCCGGGCAGGGAGGAGCCCTGGTCAGAGGCAATGGCGTCGGTGGTCACAGTTGTCATTGGGGGCCGTCTTCCAGTCTGGCTTGCGAAAGGGGAAACCACTTGCACGCGAGCTGCGCTTGTTCAGCCCGAAGCAATTCTACCCGGGCGCGCCCGTCTTCTGCCTGGAGCTCTCGGAGTTGCGACCTCCGCGCGAAAGACGGTGTTGAACTCCGCCCCGCACAGCACACTGAATGCCGTGATGTAGAGCCAAAACAGAAGGGCGATTCCAGCGCCGAGGGAGCCGTAGACGCGCGAATAGTTGGCAAAGCGCGTGACGTACCAGCCGAAGGCCAGCGTGCTTGCCAGCCAAAGCAGGGTGGCCACGAGAGCCCCGGGCAGAGCGACTCGCCAGCGTGGAGCAGACGGGGTCCCCATGCGGTAGAGCAGAGCCGTGAGACCAAAGCTGCCGGTCAGGGCAAAGATCCAGCGCAGCGTGGTGGACAGGAGATAGACGGGCGTCCGGATGATGATGGGAACGTGGTTCGCCACCACCTCGCTCAGGAGATGTCCGAAGACCACCAGCACACTGGCCACAGCCAGCGGAATGAGGGAGAGTGGCACCAGAAGGAACGACCGGCTGCGGCGCTTCCAGAAGGTCCAGCAATCGGGGGGTAGATCTGCCGCGCGGCGCAGGCCTTCCATCAAGGTGACGATGACGCCGGACGCTCCGGTGGTGCTGACGACGACCGCGACCAGGAACGCGCGCAGCGAGACCGGGGTGCCGGGCGCCCTGACATCGAAGTAGCTTGCCAACAGCGGCCACACGTCGCCGGGAAGCACCCGGTCGAGGACTCCCGACAGCTCCGCACGCACCATCGCGGACTCGGGGAGCCGAACGACGGCCGAGGCGGCGACAATGAGCGCGGGAAACAGCGCCACAATGGACGAGTAGGCCGCCGCTTGTGAGACCTGCGCCGCGTTGTGGTCCAGCGCACGAAACAGGGTGCGCTGAAGCAGCACAGGAAGCCGGCGCAGCAGATGGAGGGCAGGAGACACAGTGGCTAGAACTGATGGTAGAGGACTATGCCTTCCATTGATTCAGAAATGCGGTTACCGCGGCTGAATCCATGTGACTCATGCGCTCAAACTCGCCGGTCCGCTGCGAATACAGCGTCTTCCCGTCGGAGTCGAGCACCGACATCGCAGGGACACCCTTCGAGAGCGGGATGCCGTACCTGGCCGCGACCTGCAGGTTGTGGTCGTACTCTCCGATGTCCACGTGCACCAGGATGAAGTTCTTGGCCAGGATCTCCGCGTTCGGAGGCTGGTGCAGGTAGATGTCGAGCACCTGGCAGTCACCGCACCAGTTCCCGCCGAAGTCGAGCAGAACACGCTTGTGCTCGGCCGCGGCCTGTCCCAGGGCGCTCTTGATCTGTTCCGGCGCGTTTGCCTCGGCTGAGTAAAGGTGCGGGTTGGGTGTGATGGGGGCGGGCTCTGCCGGCGCCGGTGCGGAGCTCTGACCTGGGGGCACCCTCTGGGTCGCCGGACCTCGCCGAAGCAGCAGGAAGAGCGCAATCAGAACAGCGGCAATGACCAGCAGCGCCGTGAGCAGAGCCGCTGGGCTGCGCCCCGGAGAGGGAGGTCGCGGGGCCTTCGATCGGGGTGTGTGAGCCATGTTTCTTCAGATGCGAAGAGAGTATCCTGCGCTTCCACCCTCCGCAGGTCGTCTTGCCAAAGATCGGGCGCACCTGAGTTACTACTCGATCAATGACCCAGAGGGGGTGTATGAGAGGCAGTGGGGGAGATGCTAGCTTAGGGCAAGACGGTACAGAGGCCCTCCCCACGGCCCGTAGCAGACGGTTTCTTTTGCAGCACTGGATTCTCTTTTCCTGAGGTATACCTTGGCGACACGGCCGCAGAATCGGCACGATCGAAGCACTCCGGCGCGGGCACGCCGATGACGGCGCACACGCTTCTGACGAGCGTCGCCTGGGGTCTTCAGGGCCACTCCCTGGCGGCAACGGCTGCCATTGCTGCCGGTCTGGTTCTTGCCGCAGGCACCTGGTGGCCGTGGTGGCGGCGCCGCTCCTCGGCTCTTTCGCTGCGCGGCCGGGCAGAGGCGGAACACTCCCGGTTCCTGGCCGCAGCCGAGATCAGCCTGGATGCCTTTTGCCTGCTGGATGCGGTGCGAGACAGCGCCGGCGAGATCCAGGACTTCCGCATCCGGTTTGTCAATCGCAAGGTGGAGCGTTTCACGGGCGTGCCGCGCTCCGGAATGCAGGACGCACTCGCCTCCGTGGCCCTTCCCTTTGCTTCAGACCCTTTCTGGAAGCAGCTGAAGACGATCGTCGAGACCGGCGAACCGGTCCTGGGAGACCGCCCGTTCCAGAATCCGCGCTCGGAGGTCAGCTGGGTCCGGTACCAGGCAGTGCGCCTGGGAGATGGCGTCGCTCTGACGTGCAGCGATATCAGCGACATGCACGCCAGCGAGAACCGCTTTCGGGAGCTGGCCGAATTCAACGATTCCATCTTCGAAAACGCTCCGTTCAGCATCTTCGCCACCGATGCGGAGGGCGTGATCTCGGCCATGAACGCAGCCGCGGAGCGTCTCTCCGGCTACCGGAGAGACGATCTGGTGGGGCGCGCGCCACTGACGGTGCTGCACGACCGTCGCGAGCTCGACGCACAGGCCGCCACGCTGGAGCTGCCGGTGGTTTTCACCAAGGACAGCTTTCAGGTGCTTATCGCCGACGTCTCTCCGGGCAGCGTTGCCGAGCATGAGTGGACCTGCATCCGGCGCGATGGGTCCCGGGTTCCCATCAACCTGGCCATGCGAGCCGTAACCGGCGCGGCCGGCGAGGTGACGGGTTATGTCGGTATCGCGTTCGATAACACGGATCGCAAGGCGATGATGGACTATGTCACGCACCTGGCCGACCATGACCAGCTCACGGGGCTCCTGGGCCGGGCGCGTCTGCAGGAGAAGATCGTCAGCGCCGTCGACCGGGCTCGCCGGTACGGCACCAAGGTCGCCATCTTTGTGCTGGACCTCGATCAGTTCAAGCGCATCAACGACTCCCTCGGCCACTGGGCCGGCGATCAGGTCCTGATCGAGACCTCCAAACGGCTGCGCGACACGGTACGCAGTGGAGACGTTGTGGCGCGCATGGGGGGAGACGAGTTTGTCGTGGTGATGGAGGACATGACGAACCTTCGCGACATCGAAACCTGCGCGTCGAACCTGGTGACGCGCTTCGCTCCCGAGATGATCATCGAGGGGCATCAGCTGCACATCTCGGCCAGCGTGGGCGTGTGCGTCTTCCCGGACTTCCACGGCGATGCGCACAGCATGCTGCGCTGGGCCGATGCCGCCATGTACTCCGCCAAGGAGAACGGACGCAACCAGCACCAGATCTTCTCACACGATATGTTGCGCGAAACAGCCGACCGGCTGAGCATGGAGCGGGCGCTGCGCCAGGCTCTGGCTGACCATCAGCTCTGCCTGCACTACCAGCCTCAGGTCTCGCTCCTGACGGGGGAGGTGATCGGCATGGAGGCGCTGCTGCGCTGGCAACACCCGGAGCGGGGACTGCTGATGCCGGGACAGTTTATCGAGCTCGCGGAGGAGACCGGGCTGATCCTTCCGATCGGCGAATGGGCCTTCACCCAGGCCTGCTGCGAGGGGCAGAAGATGCGCGAACAGCTCGGGCTCGATCTGACTATCGCGGTCAACCTGTCTCCGCGACAGTTCGGGCAGAAAAACCTGTTTCACATGGTCCAGCACGCACTGCACGTCAGCGCCCTGCCCCCGGAGGCGCTTGAGATCGAGATCACCGAAAACACCCTGATGGTGAACTCCGCGGCCAATGTCGAGATGCTGCAGAGGGTGCGGGCGATGGGCGTGCGGATCGCCATCGATGACTTCGGCACGGGTTTTTGCAACTTCTCTTATCTGATCGAGTACCAGGTCGACCGGCTTAAGATCGATCAACGTTTTGTGCGGATCGCAGCCAGCGACGCGAACGCCGCGGCGGTGGTGCGGTCCATCATCGCCATGTCTCACGGACTGAATATCAAGGTCGTCGCCGAAGGAGTGGAGACCGAGGAGCAGATGCGATTTCTGGTTCGGCGCCGTTGCGACGAGGCCCAGGGTTACCTGTTCTCGCGTCCTGTGCCCGCTGCCGAACTCGTGCGCGCCGTTCGGTCCCATGGCTTCCGTCGAGACCGGACCTCTGAACCAGCCCCGCTCTCGCAGACAGCCTGAGGTCTGCGGTTCAGCCTGTCCCAAGACTCAAACCAACCCTCGTCAGGCCCTCGATGCGGCCGCACTGGCCGATGCCCACGGCGCGGCGGGGAGGATCAAGTGTGTCTGGGAGGGGGTCGTCTTGGTGTGCACCGGAATGAGCTTGCGGCCGGAGCTGCTGAGCAGGATGATTGCAAGAACGATTACCACAAGGATCGCAAGCGCGAAGCCATATACGATTCCTTTGAAGTTGGGACCCTTCGGCCAGTTCTTGTCGGCGGGGCTGGTGGGCAGGTTCGGAGGGTTTGCCATGCCACCTAGGATGCACTTCGAAGCGGCTGCGAACACACCGGCTCGCTCCTGAACCGGTCGCGACTCCCACTGGCGTCTCTCACCGGGGCCGAATGATCAGAAATGCAAGAATGCCGACGACGATAATGACCACCATCACGATAAGGAGCGTGGGGCTGCGGTCCGAGCTCTTGGGGGCGCTCATACGCCGATTCGATGCGACGGGTCTCCCTTCCGATGCGGCATTCGTCGCATCCCCCATTCGGACTGGGCGCTCCGAACCGCGAAACCGGCGCGAGACATTCTGCGGCTGCGGCGGTGCTTAGCCAAGAAGTCGTTCGGGAGCGGAGCTCTGAGAGAGGCCCTCGGGAAGCAGGGTCGGGTCGGGCGCACACAGAGGCAACTCTCCGGAGGGGACCTTTGCGTGTGCGGAGCGGCGGGTGCTCCACGCAAGAGGAAAAGGGCGACCTCCTTCGAGGCCGCCCTTTCCTTGCTTCTGCCGTGCCCTGATTGGGAGCTACGCCTACTCGCTGGCCGCCAGCTCCTCCTGCTCGCCTTCCATGCGCATGGCCTCGAGCTCGCGCTCTTCAGCCTCATGCGCTTCCATCACCTCGGCCTGGACCTGGGCTGCCGCCTCCTCGAGCTCGGGGGAGAGCTGGACGTTGCGGTAGTACTCCATGCCCGTGCCGGCCGGGATCAGCCGGCCGACGATGACGTTTTCCTTGAGGCCGCGCAGTGTGTCGATGGAGCCGTTGATCGAGGCCTCGGTCAGCACGCGGGTGGTCTCCTGGAAGCTCGCCGCCGAGATGAAGCTGTCGGTCGAGAGCGACGCCTTGGTGATGCCGAGCAGGAGCGACCGCCCGATGGCAGGGCGCCCGCCCTCCATCAGAACGCGGCTGTTCTCCGCCTGGAAACGGAAGCGATCGGTCTGCTGGTCGATCAGGAAGGTGGTATCCCCAACCTCCTCGATCTTCACCCAGCGGAGCATCTGCCGGACGATGGTCTCGATGTGCTTATCCGAGATGGCCACGCCCTGCAGACGGTAGACCTCCTGAATCTCGTTGACCAGGTAGATCTGCAGCGCACGCTCGCCCAGCACCTCAAGGATGTCGTGCGGGTTGCGCGGACCGTCGATCAAGGCATCGCCCGCGCGCAGCCGCTCGCCTTCCTGCACGTTGACGTAGACACCGCGCGGGACGGAGTACTCCTCCTCCTGCCCGTTGTCGGCCGTAACGTACACCTTGCGCTGCCCCTTCGAAACATCGCCGAACCGCACCACGCCATCGATCTTCGAGATGATCGCGGGATCGCGGGGCTTGCGTGCCTCGAAGAGCTCGACAACGCGCGGCAGACCGCCGGTGATGTCCTTGGTACGGGTGGTCTCACGCGGGATCTTGGCGAGGATATCGCCGGGGGAGAGCTCATCGCCGTCGGCGATCATCAGGTGAGCGCGCGATGGCATCAGGTACCGCTTGTTGCCCTGCGCGGACTTGATCAGGATGGCCGGCTGCCGCTTTTCATCGGCGGAGTCCGCGACCACCAGGCGGGAGAGCCCGGTGACCTCGTCGACCTCTTCGTTGAGGGTGACGCCTTCCTGCAGGTCCTTGAACTGCACCGTTCCCGCGACCTCGGTGAGGATCGAGAAGGTGTACGGGTCCCACTCGCCGATGGTATCGCCGAGCTTCACCTGCGAGCCATCTTCGACCTTCAGCTTGGCGCCATAGACGATGGCGTAGCGCTCCTTTTCACGACCCTTGTCATCAACGATCGCGATCGATCCGTTGCGGTTGAAGGCGACCAGACCGCCGTCCTTCGAGCGCACCGTGACGAGGTTGATGAAGCGGATGGTGCCAGCGTTCTTGGCCTCGAGGTGCGAGGCGTCCTGCACGCGGGAGGCTGTTCCGCCGACGTGGAACGTACGCATCGTCAGCTGCGTGCCGGGCTCGCCGATGGACTGCGCCGCGATGACGCCGACGGCCTCGCCCATCTCAACCATCTTGCCCGAGCCCAGGTTTCGGCCATAGCAGAGGATGCAGCAGCCGCGCTTGGATTCGCAGGTGAGCACGGACCGGATCTTCACCTTCTCGATGCCGGCCGCCTGCACCGCCGAGGCGCGCTCCTCGTCGATCTCCTGGTTGATATCGACGATGACCTTGCCTTCGAAGTCCTTGAGGCGCTCGAGCGAGACGCGGCCGATGATGCGGTCGCGCAGCGGTTCGATGGTCTCGCCGGCTTCAATGATCGGTGTCACGTAGATGCCCTCGACCGTGCCGCAGTCGAGCTCGGAGATGATGACATCCTGCGCGACGTCGACCAGGCGCCGCGTCAGGTAGCCGGAGTCGGCCGTCTTGAGCGCGGTGTCAGCCAGTCCCTTGCGCGCTCCGTGCGTCGAGATGAAGTACTCGAGCACGGTGAGACCCTCGCGGAAGTTGGCCTTGATCGGCGATTCGATGATCTCGCCGGAGGGCTTGGCCATGAGGCCGCGCATGCCGGAGAGCTGCCGGATCTGCTGCTTGGAGCCGCGGGCGCCGGAGTCGGCCATGATGTAGATCGGGTTCATGGCTCCTTCCTTGTCCGCGCGCTTCATGTTGCCGAACATCTCGTCGGCCACACGCTCGGTGACGCCGGACCACAGCTGAATGACCTTATTGTTGCGCTCGCCGTTGGTGATCGCGCCATCCAGATACTGCTGCTGGACGTTGATCACCTGCTTCTCGGCGTCGGCGACGACGGTGTACTTGGAGTCCGGAATCACCATGTCATCGAGCCCGACCGACAGGCCGGAGCGCGTGGCATAGCGGAAGCCCAGGTCCTTGATGCGGTCAAGCGTCTTGACCGTCACCTCAAGCCCAAGGTTCAGGTAGATGTAGTTGATCAGCTGCCCCATGCCCTTCTTCTTGAGCAGGCCGTTGACGTACGGCATGCCTTCGGGGAGAGCGTCGTTGAGGATGGCGCGGCCGACCGTGGTCGAGATGAACTGCCTGGAAAACTCGACCGGCTCGGTGTGGGTGATGTCCTGGTCGTCGTACGCGGTCGTCATGTCGAGCACCGGACCGGTGTAACGCAGGCGGATGGGCGTCAGGGTCTCGACCTGCTTGGCCTCGAGCGCCATCAGGACCTCTTCGATGTTGGCAAAGACGCGGCCCTCACCCTTGGCCCCGACCTTGGCCTTGGTCAGATAGTAGATACCGAGCACCAGATCCTGGGTCGGCACCGTGATGGGCTGGCCGGAGGCGGGCGAGAGGATGTTGTGCGAGGCCAGCATCAGCACCGATGCCTCGATCTGGGCCTCGGGGGACAAAGGGATGTGCACGGCCATCTGATCGCCGTCGAAGTCCGCGTTGAAGGCGGTGCAGACCAGAGGATGAATCTTGATCGCCTTGCCCTCGACCAGAACCGGCTCAAAGGCCTGGATGCCGAGGCGATGGAGCGTCGGTGCGCGGTTGAGCAGCACGGGATGGTCCTTGATGACCTCTTCGAGGATGTCCCAGACGATCGGCTCCTGCATCTCCACCAGTTCTTTCGCCTGCTTGATGGTGGTGCAGTGGCCGGTCTGTTCCAGGCGGTGGTAGATGAAGGGCTTGAAGAGCTCGAGCGCCATCTTCTTGGGCAGGCCGCACTGATGCAGCTTCAGCTCCGGGCCGACGACGATGACCGATCGGCCAGAGTAGTCGACGCGCTTGCCCAGCAGGTTCTGGCGGAAGCGGCCCTGCTTGCCCTTGAGGGTGTCCGAGAGCGACTTGAGCGGGCGGTTGTTGGCGCCGCGCAGAACACGGCCGCGACGGCCGTTGTCGAACAGGGCGTCGACCGCCTCCTGCAGCATGCGCTTCTCGTTGCGGACGATGACCTCGGGCGCGTGGAGATCCATCAGCTTCTTCAAGCGGTTGTTGCGGTTGATCACGCGGCGGTACAGGTCGTTGAGGTCAGACGTCGCGAAGCGGCCGCCATCGAGCGGAACCAGCGGCCGCAGCTCGGGCGGAATGACCGGGATCACGTCGAGGATCATCCACTGCGGCAGGTTGTCGGACTTGCGGAAGGCCTCGACGATCTTCAGCCGCTTGGAGTACTTGAGCTTCTTCTGCAGCGAGGTCTCGGTCTTCATGCGCTCGCGCAGTTCGATGGCGAGCTCGTTCACCTCGACGCGCTTGAGCAGCTCCTTGATGGCCTCGGCACCCATCATGGCCTTGAAGCCGGAGGGGCGGTACTGCTGGTCGAGCTCGCGGAAGCGGGTCTCGTCCTTGATGACCTCGCGCTCCTTGACCGGAGCGTCGCCGGGATCGACGACGACGTAGGACTCGAAGTAGAGGACGGCCTCAAGCTCGCGCAGCGAGATGTCGAGCAGGTGGCCGATGCGCGAGGGCAGGCCCTTGAAGAACCAGACGTGCGAGCAGGGGCTGGCGAGCTCGATGTGGCCGAGGCGCTCGCGACGCACCTTGGACAGGGTGACCTCGACGCCGCACTTGTCACAGATGACGCCGCGGTGCTTCATGCGCTTGTACTTGCCGCAGAGGCACTCCCAGTCGGTGATTGGGCCAAAGATGCGGGCGCAGAACAGGCCGTCGCGCTCCGGCTTGAAGGTGCGATAGTTGATGGTCTCGGGCTTGGTGACCTCGCCATGCGACCAGGAGCGGATCTTTTCGGGGCTGGCGAGCTGAATCTTGATGGCATCAAAGTCGGCGATCGGGCCGGTCAGTTCAAAGGGGCTGGAGCGAAACATATTTTCGTATCTCCGGGTGCGGCGTTATCCCCACGCAGGGGAGCCGCGGTTGGTGCTTCTGTTCCGCGATAACTTGGGGGCGCATCGCGATGCCCTCGGTTCTGGTGCCAGGTGCTTTTTTCAGTTGTGGGTGTTGCCGGACGAGCCCTGAGCCTGCCGCGCTCCGCTCGCGTTCGCTCCGCCTCCGCTACCCGCGCCCGTTCTGTTTTCCGGAGCGGGCAGCGAAGGTGGGGAGCTGGGTTTAGTCCGCCGCCGCGATCGCCGGCAGGGGCTTGTTCTGGTCGGCCTGCTTGATCAGCTCGACGTCCAGACACAGCGACTGCAGCTCGCGGATGAGCACGTTGAACGACTCCGGAACGCCGGGTTCGATCGCCGCCTCGCCCTTGACGATGGCCTCGTAGATCTTGGTTCGGCCGAAGACATCGTCGGACTTCGCGGTCAGCAGCTCCTGCAGGATGTAGGCCGCGCCGTAGGCCTCCAGGGCCCAGACCTCCATCTCGCCGAAGCGCTGCCCGCCGAACTGCGCCTTTCCACCCAGCGGCTGCTGGGTGATTAGCGAGTACGGCCCGATCGAACGTGCGTGGATCTTGTCGTCGACCAGGTGCGACAGCTTCAGCATGTAGATGTAGCCGACCGTCGCAGGCTGCTCGAACGGCTCACCCAGCATGCCGTCAAACAGCTGCGACTTGCCCGAGGAGGGCAGGCCGGCGGCTGCAAGCAGCGCCTTGATCTCGGTCTCGCGCGCGCCGTCGAAGACAGCCGTGCCGAACCAGATGCCGCGCTTCATGCCCGCGGCGACGCGCATGGTCTGTTCGTCGTCGAGGTCGAGCAGCTGATGGAGCGCCGCCGTCTTGGAGAACCGCGCCTTGAACAGCTCGCGGACCTCGGAGGCCGACTCGTGCGTGGCCGCGATCTCGGCGACCTGCCGGCCGAGCTCGTGCGCCGCCCATCCCAGGTGCGTCTCGAGTATCTGGCCGACGTTCATGCGCGAAGGCACGCCCAGCGGGTTCAGAACGATCTCGACCGGCGTCCCGTCGGGGAGGTACGGCATATCCTCCTCCGGCAGGATGCGGGCGATCACGCCCTTGTTACCGTGACGCCCTGCCATCTTGTCACCGACACTCAGCTTGCGCTTCATGGCGATGTAGACCTTGACCATCTTGATGACGCCCGGCGCGAGCTCATCGCCCTTGCCCATCTTCGAGATCTTCTCGTTGGTGATCTTGCGCAGAACATCGATCTGCCGCGAGGTCATCTCCTCGATCTCGTCGATCTGTTCGTTCACCCGCGGATCCTTGTCGGCGTAGCGAATGCGCTTCAGGTTGCGGGTTGAGATCAGCTCGATGGTGTCGCGATCGAGCACATCGCCCTTCGACAGCAGCTTCTTGTTGGTGCGCTCGTCATGGAGATCGGCGAGCACCTCCTTGCCGCCCAGGATGTTTTCGAGGCGCTTCAGCCGCTCGTCGGTGAGAATGCGGATCTCGTCCGCCAGATTGCGCTCGAGCTTCTCGATCTGCTCCTGCTCGATCTGCTTGGCGCGCTCATCCTTCTCCTGCCCCTTGCGCGAGAAGATGCGGACATCGACCACCGTTCCCTCGATCCCCGGGGGGCAGGTGAGCGAGGCGTCGCGCACATCGCCGGCTTTTTCGCCGAAGATCGCGCGCAGCAGCTTCTCCTCAGGGGTCAGCTGCGTCTCGCCCTTGGGCGTGACCTTGCCGACGAGGATGTCGTTGTGACTGATCTTCGCGCCGATGCGGATGATGCCCGACTCGTCAAGATCGCGCAGCGCGTGCTCGGAGACGTTGGGGATGTCGCGCGTGATCTCCTCCGGCCCGAGCTTGGTGTCGCGCGCCTCGATCTCGAACTCCTCGATGTGGATGGAGGTGTAGTAGTCCTCGCGCACCAGCTTCTCCGAGATCAGGATGGCATCCTCGAAGTTGTATCCGCGCCACGGCATAAAGGCGACCAGCACGTTGCGGCCGAGCCCGAGCTCGCCCTGCTCCGTGCACGGTCCGTCCGCGATCACCTGCCCCTTCAGCACGCGGTCGCCCTTGCGCACGATCGGCTTCTGGTTGATGCAGGTGTTCTGGTTGGAGCGCTTGAACTTCGTCAGCTGGTAGATGTCGGAGCCGACCTCACGCGAAAGCTGCGTGGGGTGGTGCTCGCCTTCGACGCGCACGATGATGCGCTCGGAGTCGACCGAATCGACGATGCCGTTGCGCTTGGAGAGGATCACTGCGCCGGAGTCGCGCGCCGTGACACCCTCCATGCCGGTGCCAACGAACGGGGCTTCAGCGACCAGCAGGGGCACGGACTGCCGCTGCATGTTGGCGCCCATCAGGGCGCGATTGGCGTCGTCGTGCTCGAGAAAGGGCACAAGCGAGGCGGCCACCGAGACCAGCTGCTTGGGGCTGACGTCGACATAGTCGACCTCACCCTTGGGCACCAAGACAAAGTTGCCGGTGCGCCGCGCGTTCACCAGGTCCTCAACGATGTTGAGGCTCTCATCGAGGTCGATATTTGCCTGCGCAATGGTGTGCCGGTCCTCTTCCCAGGCGGACAGGTAGAACGAGAACGGCTCAAGCTCCATGACACGCTTGCCCGCGGCGGCGAGCTCCGCGTTGCGTTTGCGCGCGTCGTTGATCTCGAGGTAATCGCCCTGCCGCAGACCGCTCTCCCCGGCGTTTGAGACCGCGACAAAGTCCAGAACGCGACCGTCCTTCACGCGACGGTAGGGGCTCTCGATGAAGCCGTACTCGTTGATGCGGGCAAAGCACGACAGGGACGAGATGAGGCCGATGTTCGGACCCTCCGGTGTCTCGATCGGGCAGATGCGGCCGTAGTGCGTCGGGTGGACGTCGCGGACCTCGAAGCCGGCGCGCTCGCGCGAAAGACCACCGGGCCCAAGCGCGGAGAGGCGCCGCTTGTGCGTAATCTCCGACAGCGGGTTGGTCTGGTCCATGAACTGCGAGAGCTGGGAGGAGCCGAAGAACTCGCGGATCGCCGCCATCACCGGCTTGGCGTTGATCAGGTCGTGCGGCATCGCCGTCGACATCTCCTGGTAGACCGACATCTTCTCCTTGATGGCGCGCTCCATTCGCACCAGGCCGATGCGGAACTGGTTCTCCATCAGCTCGCCCACAGCGCGGACACGCCGGTTGCCCAGGTGATCGATGTCGTCGACGACGCCAATGTTCTTGCGCAGCTTCAGGAGGTACCGGATGGTGCCGTAGAAGTCCTCCGGCGTCAGGGTGCGATGGTCGAGCTGCGACGGGTCGCCGTTCTCGTAGAGCTTGATGTTGAACTTCAGGCGTCCCACCCGCGAAAAGTCGTACTTGCGCGGATCAAAGAACATGCCCTCAAACAGAGCAGTCGCGGTGTCGAGCGTCGGCGGGTCGCCCGGCCGCAGCTTGCGGTAGATCTCGATCAGCGCCTCTTCGGGCTTGCGCACGGAGTCGCGCCGGAGCGTGTTGGTGATGACGTTGCCCACATCGTCGCGGTCGGGGAAGAAGACCTCAAAGGAGGTAACGCCGGACTGCGCGATCTTGTGCAGCTTGTCGGCCGAAAGCTCCTGATTGGCCTCATACAGCAGCTCTCCGGTCGCCATGTCGACCACGTCGGCGGCCGTCATCGCGCCGTCGAACTCCGAGGTCTCGACCTCGACGGACTCGACCTTGCCCCGCATGCCGCGCAGCGAAGAGGGGGAGATCTTGCGGGTTGCCGGAGCGATCTCCTCGCCGCCGTGCATCACGGCCATCGCGGGGCGGGTGCCCAGCAGGTTCGATGCCGCTCCCTCGGCCGGAAGCGTCCAGTGGAGCTTGGCGTCGCGCACCTGAATGGTATCGACGGTGTAGAAGGTCTTCAGAATCTCTTCGTCGGTCCGCAGGCCGAGCGCACGCAGAAAGATCGTGCCCAGAAACTTGCGCTTTCGGTCGATGCGCACGTAGAGCGTGTTCTTCTGGTCGTACTCGAACTCGACCCAGCTGCCGCGATAAGGGATGATCTTGCCCAGAAAGTAGGTGCGGTTGTTCGCCGTCTCAAAGAAGACACCCGGGCTGCGGTGAAGCTGGGAGACGATGACCCGCTCGGTGCCGTTGACGATAAAGGTGCCGTTCTGGCTCATCAGCGGGATGTCTCCGAAGAAGACCTCCTGCTCCTTCATGTCGCGCAGGGTCTTTTGCCCGGTCTCGGCATCCTTGTCATAGATCTTCAGGCGGATGGTGACCTTGAGCGGAGCGGAGTAGGTCATGCCGCGCTCTTCGCACTCCGCCTGGTCGTACTTCAGCTGAAGACCCACGGGGTCGCCGCACTTGGTGCAGAAGTCCGGCGTGTTCTTGTTATAGGTGCCGCAGAAGTTACACAGCACATCGCCCGGGTGGAAGGGATCGGTGATGACCATGTGCCCGCAGTTGGTGCAGGCGGTGCGCAGGTGATTGAGACCCTTCAGATAACCGCACTTGCACTCCCAGTTCCCGATTGAAAAATCAACAAACTCGAGCTCGGACACGTTGCGGAAGTCCGAGATGGGAAAGACGGAGGTGAAGACCGACTGCAGGCCGTTGTCTTCGCGCTCCTGGGGCAGCTTATCCATCTGGAGGAAGCGCTCATAGGACCGGCGCTGCACCTCGATCAGATTGGGAATCTGAATGGCGGTTGGGATCTTTGAAAAGTCAAGACGGCTTCGGATCGCGCGCGTTTCGCTGGGCATGCTCTCTCCTCAAATCTTCTACCAGCCGGGGCTTCCTCCCGTGCATCCTCCGGCATCACAACGCCGGGAAGCAGCAAAGGGAGTCGAGACCTGGATTTCGGTCTCGGCGCTGCTATCAGAATCTGCGCTACGCCGGCGAACGGCGGCCCGTCGCGCATCCCCGGATGCCGCGACCGACGCGCAGGGTAAGCTCCCCCTGCCGTTTGGCTGGGCGAAGAGTACCGGAAACAAAATCATGTCGAGAAGGACCTGCGAAGCACTCTGCAGCGTTGCGTCCTGAATCTGCACCCAAAGATCTGGGAAACCCGTTAAGGGCAGCCTCCGTTAAGACGGAGAAAAGCCCACAAGGACAGCCGGTCCTGTGAGCGCAAAGTCCGAACTGTGCACTGAATCGGTACTGAAACTGGAAATGCCTACCGCCTTGTGAGGAGCTTGTCAGCTCCGGCCAGAGGAACGTCCTTCGCCAATCGGCTAGACGCTTAGTACGCGAAGGATAGGGTGCGGTCGAGACCCACGCTCCGCCAGCACCCACTGATTGTAGGATACAGCGGCGAAGCGTGGACGCGCAAGGGGTGGATGCGCTACTTGATCTCGACGGTAGCGACACCCTCGAACTTCTTGGCGATCGCCGCCGCATCATCCTTCGAGATGTTCTCCTTGATCGGCTTCGGCGCACCGTCGACCAGATCCTTGGCTTCCTTCAGGCCGAGCGAGGTGACCTCGCGGACCGCCTTGATGGTGTTGATCTTGTTCGCGCCGGCATCCTTCAGGATCACGGTGAACTCGGTCTTCTCCTCGACGGGAGCCGCCGCGGCCGCGCCGCCGCCGGCCGGAGCCGCTGCTGCCACCGCGGCGGCAGCCGAAACCCCAAGACGCTCTTCCAGCTTCTTCACCAGAGCCGACGCCTCAAGCAGGCTGAGGCTAACGATCTGATCTTCCAACTGCTGCATATCTGCCATGTGATCTTCTCCAGAAAAAATGAACTTCGAACTCTGAACTCTGCTGCACTTCCGCCCCGGAGTCAGACTTCGGGCTCCGGAGCTGCCCTTCCTGTCAGGTTTCCGGTGCGCTCAGACTGCGCCCCCGCCAGGCCGGACGAACTCTGTGTGGACCTACCCTTCGGCAGGATCGGTCGCGGCCGCCTCTCCACCCTGCGAGGCGGTGCTGTTCTCTGGCTGCGCCGGCTCCACCTGGGCGTCGGCCTCCGCCGCGGGGTGGGCGGCGATCTGCTCGGCCGGTGTCGGTGCCTCTTCCGCATGGGCCTGCTCGACCAGCAGGCCTCCCTCTGCGGGAGCGGGGGAGCCCTGTGCCTCGGTCGAAGCCGTTCCTGCGGCCGCCGCCGGGGCAGCTGCTCCGGTGAACTTTTCCTGCTCAACCGCCTGGTTGATCACCACTGCCAGGTCCCGCCCGGTTGCGTTGATCACCGTGGCCAGCCGCTGCGCGGGCGAGTTGATCAGGAAGAGCAGCTTCGAGAACAGCTCCTCCTTGCCCGGCAGCGTGGCGAGCGCGCCGATCTCCTCGACCGACAGGATCTTGCCTTCGACGATCGCCAGCTTGAAGGTGAACTCCGAATTATCCTTCACCCAGGCAGAGAGCGCCTTTGCCAGCGCCACTGGATCGCCGGAGGTGTAAGCCACAGCTGACACGCCTTTGAGGCCCTGAAGCGCCGCCTCGATCTCGGTTCCCTGTGCTGCGCGCGCTGCCAGCTTGTTCTTGACGACGTGGTAGCTCCCGCCCGCCGACCGCACCGTGCTGCGAAGCGCAGAGTCCTTGGCGGCCGTCAGCCCGGAAAAGCTTCCAACAATCGCCGAGGTGGAGCTCTTCAGCTCTCCGGCGAGCCGTTCCACGTTCTCGGTCTTCTTCAATCGTGTGAGTGCCATATTGATCCTTTTGCTTGCAGCTCGGGACCTCGCGAAAGAGACCAGCAACGAGGCAAGAGCTGTACGCGGTTGAGCCGCTCAGCAGAACTGGTAGATGGCCGGTGCCGCAGAACCGGCCGGAGAGCTAGGCCCTGCCGGCCTGTTCGGCGACCGAGTCGTCGAGCTGGATGCCGGGACCCATGGTGGACGAGAGCGTGATCCCCCGGATGTACTTGCCTTTGGCTGCCGAGGGCTTTGCCTTGAGCACCGACGTGATCACGGTCATGGCGTTGTCGACAAGCTTCTGCGAATCAAAGGAGAGCTTGCCGACCGGAACGTGCACCAGAGCTGTCTTGTCGGTGCGGTACTCCACCTTGCCGGCCTTGATCTCGCGGACCGCTCCGGCCACGTCGGTCGTTACCGTGCCCGTCTTGGGATTGGGCATCAGACCGCGCGGCCCCAGAACCTTGCCCAGGCGACCGACGGACTTCATCATGTCCGGTGTAGCGATCAGGGCGTCAAAGCCAGTCCAGCCTTCACGCTGGATCCGCTCCACCATCTCTTCCCCACCGACAAACTCGGCCCCGGCCGCCTCCGCGTCGCGAAGCTTCTCGCCCGAGGCGATCACTGCGACGACCTTGGACTTGCCCAGGCCATGGGGAAGAACCACTGTGCCGCGGACCATCTGATCCGCGTGCTTGGGATCGACTCCGAGACGAAGCGTGATGTCGACCGTCTCGTCAAACTTGGCGAACTTTGCTTTTTGGAGAAGGGGGACTGCGTCCGGCAGGGTGTAAGGCCGTGGCTCCACCATGGCGCGCGCCCTGGCTAGATTCTTTGAGATCTTCTGAGACATATTGCTCCTGTCTTCCACCCCTCGGACGGGAGAAACCGCCGGGCGTGGTCGGGGACAACGCCTGAGTCCAGGCAACCTTCTGAGACTAGCTGATGACGGACGACGGAGTCAAGCTTCAGACCCGCGGAGGGACGCTGCTTCGCAGACGCAAGGCGCGCCCGAAGAGGTCGCACCGACAATTGACGGGTACCTTTCCGACGGCAGGTGATATGGTGGGTCTTTGGGGCGAAGATATGGCGAACATTACGGACGCAGGCGCGCCCACGCAGCTCTTCCCCATCCTGAGCAGGAGGCTGCCGGGCGGGGCGCGCATGGTGCGGGACTCGGCGCCAGCAGGCGAGGGTCACCTGGTGGAGTTTCGCACCCTGGCGGTGCGCAGCGTCCTGAACCGCTCCGTCTCGAAGCGCCGGCTGTCGCTGTCGTACAGCATCAATCCCTACCGCGGCTGTGAGTTCGGTTGCCGGTACTGCTACGCCAGATACACCCACGAGTTTCTCGCCGCACCCGCCCCGGACATCGAACACCGGAGTTCCGACGGCGATGCGAAGCCGCTCGACCTTCGTGATCCGGAAGCCTTCGAACGGCGCATCTTCGTGAAGCAGAATGCGCCCTGGCTGCTGGAGCAGGAGCTGCGCCGGGTGCGTGAAGGCGAGGAGATCGCCCTCGGCACCGCGACCGATCCGTACCAGCCCGCCGAGCGCTGGGCGAAGATCACGCGCGGCATCCTTGAGGTCTTTGCCCGCCGCTGCGGTCACCGCCTTGGCATCGTGACCAAGTCCACGCTGATCGAGCGCGACATTGACCTGCTGCAACAGATCGCCAGCAGAAATACCCTGGTGGTCCACCTCACCATCACCACGCCGGACGCCGGCCTGGCCCGCAAGCTGGAGCCGCGTGCACCGCGTCCCGACCTACGCCTCGCCGCGGTACGCCGGCTCCGCTCCGCGGGCTTGACGACCGGCATCCTCTGCTCTCCCCTGCTGCCTGGTATCACGGACGGCGCCGAGGCGATCGATGCCATGGCGGGATGTGCCGCCGATGCCGGTGCCAGCTTCTTCTCGGCAGAGCCGCTCTTTCTGAAGCCCTGTTCGCAACCCACGTATCTGCAGTTTGTGCACGAGCACTTCCCTGCTCTGGAAGCCGCCACGGTGGCCCGCTTCGCGGTCTCCGCCTTTGCCAACAGCGAGTACCGGGGGCAGATAAGCCGTCACGTGACAGCAGCCTGCCGCCGCCACGGTCTGCCGGAGCGTTCCGGATATGCGCTGCTCACAACCGAGCACGGGAATTCCTCTGCTCGTCGCCCACCCCGTGGCACAGCGGCTCAGGGCGACCTGTTCGGCGAGCCTCCTTGCTCGCGCTCTGCCGGGTGAGGTGGCAGTCGCAGATGCGATGCCACGACGCGCGACAGGGAGCGCCGAAGCACTCCCTGTTGTGAGACGTGATCGCGAAAGCTCCTAGGCGACGACCTCGATGCCCATCGAACGCGCGGTGCCACGGATCGTCTTTGCCGCGGCCTCGACCGTCACGGCGTTCATGTCCGGCATCTTCTGTGTCGCAATCTCGAGGATCTGCTTTTCAGTCACCTTGCCGACCTTGTCCTTGTTTGGAGCGGCCGCTCCCTTGGCGACCCCAGCGGCCTTCAGCAGCAGCACCGGAGCCGGGGGCGTCTTGGTGATGAAGGTGAAGGTGCGGTCGGCATAGACCGTGATAACGACCGGGATGGTCAGGCCGACGATATCAGGGCCCTTGGTGCGCTCGTTGAACTGCTTGCAAAACTCCATGATGTTGACCTGAGCCTGTCCCAAAGCCGGGCCGACGGGGGGAGCGGGGGTTGCCTTGCCGGCCGTGATCTGAAGCTTGACCTGTCCGGTGACTTTCTTCGGTGCCATGCGTATCATCCTCGTTTCAGTGGCCTGGGAATCCGTTAGGACCCCCGGCACAGTAGGTACTGCTGCCCTTCGGGCGGCTACTCTTCGATCTTGTCGACCTTGGCGAACTCGATCTCGACCGGCGTCGAGCGGCCGAAGATTGAGACCATCACCTTCAGCGTCTCGCGATCCTCGTTGACGTCATCCACCACGCCCGAGAAGTTGGCAAACGGGCCTTCATTGATGCGGACCTGCTCCCCCTTGTTGAACTTGACCTTGAGCGAAGGCTTGGCAGCGGCGGATTCGCTGCGGAACAGGATGGAGCTGACCTCCTGCTCCGAGAGCGCGACCGGATTGTCGCCCGTGCCAAGAAATCCCGTCACGCGGGGCGTGTTCTTGATCACGTGCCAAAGATCGTTATCGAGCTCCATCTCCACCAGCACATAGCCAGGCAGAAAGACGCGCTCGATGGTGTACTTCTTCCCGTTCCGCAGCTCGGTGACCGGCTCGGTCGGGATCATGATTCGGCCGATGCGATTCTCGAGGCCGAAGGCGCGGATGCGGCTCTCGAGCGACTCCCGCACCTTGCGTTCAAAGCCGGAGTAGGCATGAATGATGTACCACTTGAAGTTTTGATTGACCGGAGGCTCGAGCTGGTCGGCACCCTCGGGCGAGGGCAGACCCACCTCGTCCGCACCTGAAACCGGAGCCTCCTCCACGAGTTGATCCCGTACATCAAGCTCTTCCGCCGCCATAAAATCCTGCCTTCCTGAATCCTGAGAATCGTGCTTCTGCCGCACAACGCAGCAGAGGTCTAGTGCGCCGCCAGGTGCTTGAAGAGGGCGTCAATCGAATGGCTGAGCACAAAATCGATGACCGCAAAGTAGGCCGCGAACAGAAACACGCAGACGATGACCACGATTGTCGTCGACTGGACCTCTTCGCGGTTCGGCGTGACGACCTTGTGCATCTCGCTGCGGACGTCAGACAAAAAGTGACTGAGCCGTTCGGGATAGCTTTTGAGCTGCTGGATGCCTGTGCTGGTCTGATCTGCGACGGCGATTGACTTTGCCATTCTGCTGCCTCGACTTGCGGGTTCGGAGTTGCGAAGAAAGGGGCCCGGAGAGGAGCCGCTCAGAATGCGTGTGAATGGCGGGGGAGCTCGGATTCGAACCGAGAAGTTCGGTTTTGGAGACCGACAGTTTAACCGTTGAGCTTACTCCCCCGGAAGGCGTTGCTCGTACCGAGCAGCGTCCCTGCGGAGCTACTTGGTCTCTTTGTGGTCCGTGTGCTTCCGGCAGGTGTTGCAGAACTTCGAAAACTCCAGACGTCCGGTGGTGGTCTTCTTGTTCTTGGTGGTGGAGTAGTTCCGGTTCTTGCACACCGGGCACTGCAGGGTGATGATCTCGCGCATTTTGGGTCCTTTCGGTTTGGCCAGCCGCTTCGGCTGGCAAGCAGCGGTTCACACGCCGCGACGCAGGGCTTTATTCGGCCCCTGCTGCCAAATCCTGAAATGTTTAGCAGAAGACCATCGATCAGGCCGGACTGGTCCTTAGATAGTATCTCTTATTGATCTTGAAAAGCCAAGAGGAGTCAGCGATCCCAGAGCTTCGTCAGTTCCAGCCGGAACTCCGGCACGACCTTCTGCGCGATGACCGCCTCAGCACCTTCCAGGAGCTCGGTCACTACACCGGGCTGAAAGACCTCGACCGTCCGCGCAAACGGGTCCACCATCCATGCTAGTTGAGACCCGCTTGCAATCCAGAGCTCCATCTTTTGCCGCAGAGCCTCCCGCGAATCGCTCTTCGACCGCACCTCAATCACGAACTCCGGACACATCGGCGCATACCCCTCTTGCTCTTCCACCCGCAGCGCATCCCACCGGCCGTTCGAGGCCCAGGCTGCATCCGGGCTTCGGACCGAGCCGTCAGGCAGCGTAAAACCTGCATTCGAACTGAAGACGACGCCTCCATGCTCGTCGGCCCATTCCGCAAGCTTGCCGATGGCGCGAGCCTCCCAGATACTCCCTTTGCTACCCACCGGCGTCAAGATCTCTAGCTCTCCCTTCGCATTGCGTTCGATGCGATACGGCTTGTTCCGTCGGGAAAAAGCCATGAGCTCCTCATCGGTGAGCGGCATGGGAAGACGCACCGTAATGGGCATCGGCAAGCCAGCCAACGAAAGGTGATCCAATCCAACGAATTCAGCGAGCGCAGCCACAGGAGAATATTAGTCGAAATCGTCTGCATTCTATTGTGTCAGCTGACAGTGGTCGGCACCCAGCAAGGCGCTCGCATCATGCAAAAGAGACGGGCGGCGGGCCGAAGCCCGCCGCCCCTGCTGCTTCGGAGGAGATCCGAACGTTTACTTGATGATCTCGGTGATGGTTCCGGCGCCCACGGTGCGTCCGCCCTCGCGGATGGCGAAGCGCAGCCCCTTTTCCATGGCGACCGGCGTTCCCAGTGTGATCTCGAGCGCGATGTTGTCGCCTGGCATCACCATCTCGGTGCCCTCGGGCAGCTTGGCCGATCCGGTCACGTCCGTCGTCCGGAAGTAGAACTGCGGACGGTAGCCGTTGAAGAACGGCGTGTGACGCCCACCCTCCTCCTTCGACAGCACATAGATCTCGCCCCGGAACTGGGTGTGCGGCGTGATCGAGCCCGGCTTGGCCAGAACCATCCCGCGCTCCACATCCTCCTTCGCGATGCCGCGCAGAAGAAGCCCCGCGTTGTCACCCGCCATGCCCTCGTCCAGCTGCTTCTTGAACATCTCAACGCCCGTGCAGACCGTCTGCTGGGTGTCGCGGAAGCCCACAATCGAACACGGCTCGCCCACCTTGATCTTGCCCCGCTCGATGCGGCCCGTGACCACCGTGCCGCGCCCCGAGATCGAGAAGATATCCTCGATCGGCATCAGAAACGGCAGGTCGACTGCGCGGTCCGGCTGCGGCACGTTCTTGTCAACCGCATCCATCAGCTCGTCGATCTTGGCCTCCCACTCCGCCTCGCCGTTCAGAGCGCCCAGCGCCGATCCGCGAACCACCGGAACATCGTCGCCCGGAAAGTCGTACTTCGACAGGAGCTCGCGAACCTCCATCTCGACCAGGTCGATCAGCTCCGGGTCGTCCACCGCGTCGCACTTGTTCAGAAACACGACGATGTAGGGCACACCCACCTGCCGCGCCAGCAACACGTGCTCCTTGGTCTGCGGCATCGGACCGTCGGTCGCTGCCACCACCAGAATCGCGCCATCCATCTGCGCCGCGCCCGTGATCATGTTCTTGATGTAGTCGGCGTGGCCCGGGCAATCGACATGCGCGTAGTGACGGTTGGCCGTCTCATACTCCACATGCGAGGTCGCAATCGTGATACCGCGCTCACGCTCCTCCGGTGCATTGTCGATCGTGTCAAAGCTCCGGAAGCTGTTCTTCGGGTTGTGCTTGGACAACACCTTCGTGATCGCCGCCGTCAACGTCGTCTTGCCGTGGTCAATGTGCCCAATCGTCCCTACATTCACGTGCGGCTTGCTGCGGTCAAACTTCTCCTTGCCCATCTCGAATCCCTCTCCCTGTGTGTCGTGTCGCAGCCGGAGCGGTCCTGGCGACTCCGGTCAAATGTGAAGGCCTCCCCGTCGATCGGGACGGGGCCTAGTAGTAGGCGTACAGCTTGAAGTAGCGGTCCCGGAGCTCAGGGCTGACCCGCTCCAGTGCGTGGAGGTACATCTCCCGGATCTGCCCCTGGTCCGCGTCGCCGAGCTCCCCATAGACCCCGGCGGCGGCCTTTCCGAGCAGCCCCGCCCGCAGAACAGCCTCAAACTCGCGGATGCGAAGGCCGGAACGCTGAACGGAGCCAAGAAATCGATCCACACCGGAGCTGGCAAAGGAGTCCTGGATGGAATCCAGCACAGCATGGAATCGTTCCGGATCCCCCACGGGGATGCCCGCCTGCTGATATGTCGTGCCCATCTGTCCTCTCACCGCCCCAGACATCCGTAAACAGGTCGTTCTATGGAGCGGGAGACGGGAATCGAACCCGCGACCAACAGCTTGGAAGGCTGTGACTCTACCACTGAGTTACTCCCGCCTCTTCGGTCACGGCCTCCACCAGGCTTCGCGCCTGCCGTCGAAGGCCGTTCCGCACACACTGTGGAGCTGATGATGGGGCTTGAACCCATGACCTCTCCCTTACCAAGGGAGTGCTCTACCACTGAGCTACATCAGCAAACCTCTTCATACTATCGTGAACGGAGGTATCCGAGAACGACTCGAAAGGCGAAAAATGCGAGAAGGATCCAGGTGAGCGAACGGTATTTGCCGGGCTCCATGGTGAAGAAGACCGCCACCGCCAGCGCAGCCAACAGAAACGCCGCCACCAGCAGACGGCTCGATCCGGCCGGGCTCAGATCCATGTCCACACCGGGGCACCGGGTCCTTTGTGTGCCGGCAAAAAGGTGGTGCACAGGGGAGGATTCGAACCTCCGTAGTTCCAAAGAACGGCAGATTTACAGTCTGCTGCCATTAACCACTCGGCCACCTGTGCCCGAAGCGCGGGCCCTGTCTCCCCGAAGTGCTGGAGCTGACGAAGGGATTTGAACCCCCGACCCTCTGATTACAAATCAGATGCTCTACCAGCTGAGCTACGCCAGCCCAAGGAGGACGCCCCGGCTGCACCCCGCCCGATTCTGCCACCTCTGAGAGGCGTCCGAACGAACGGCAGCGCAGAACCAAACCTAGCATAGACGCCTGCCGGGAGCAATGCCCGCCTGAGCTTGTTCCCCTCCCCCGCACGCCATCGCGCATGAGGCACGTCCCTCTCCGCGGGAGACGCGAAGCAATCTCCCCCTAAAAAGCTGTCATTGAAGCGGAAGCGAATGGAAAGATCACTGAGACGGCACTCAAGCCCTTTGGAGCGAGCGCCTGCAATCAAGATTTGACTGTTTGGAGACACTGGGGCCGATTGGCATTTTCCAGCTCCCCGCAAGTTTTGATTTGATTGGTTGCGGGGGTAGGATTTGAACCTACGACCTTTGGGTTATGAGCCCAACGAGCTACCGGGCTGCTCCACCCCGCACTCTGAATATACGGCAGGTCTGGACTTGGGTCAAGAGAGCCGGGGGGGGGGGGTTCCGCAGCGTCGAGAGGCCCGCACTTACCGGGCCTGATCGTTGCCGGCTCCCCCAAGCAGCGCCATCGCCTGGCGATATCCATGAAGCGTACCGACGTCGACGTACGATTCCCCGCTCTGTCGGCCGTGCGCCCGACCGCCTCGCGCGAGGTAGGCATTGACCAGGGTCCCGAGGTACTCATCTCGCCGATCGGGCTCGCACCACAGCCGGTAGAGAGCATGGAAGACGTGCCCGGGCATGCGGGCCGCGCCCCAGATCCATGCACTCTCGGCAGCTGCTCGCTTGACCTGGATCTCGGAGACGGCGCCGGCGGAGTCGGTGATCACCGCGTCGAAGAGCTCCGGCTGATCGACCGGAAACAGAAGAAAGGAGAGCTGGTCCGCGGGCAGATGAGCAATGCCGTCGGTCGGAAACCAAATGGTATCCGGCAGACCGATCGCGACAGGCTCGTCGGGATGGATCAAGGGCAGCGCCCGGAACAGTGCATCGCACAGCCCGCCCGCAGAGGGTTGGACGACGTAGGCGATGTCCGCACCCCACACCCGGGAGCCGTAGTAGGACAGGATGTCCGACTTGCCAGGCGAGATGACGAAGCACAGCTTATCGGCGCCGCCCGCGATCAGCCGCTCCACCAGGTACTCACTGACTGCCCGGGGTCGCTCCCTTCCATCCTCAAGACGGCTTCCGACCGGCAGCAGCTCCTTCGAGAAAGCGAGTGGCTGGATGCGGCTACCCATCCCTGCGGCTGGAATGACGCCCCACATCAGTGCGCCACCTGAACCTGCCCGCGGGAGCTCTGCTTTCGGTTCAGGAGGCCGGGCGACGCGCCGTCCGCGAAGTTGTCGTGTCGAAGCACGCGATCGCAGAGCTCCTCCAGGTAACTCGCGCGGGCTCCGGCACTGTGCTCGGCCAGCACTCGCGCGCGCGCTCTTCCGGCCATGCGCAGCAACTCCCGGTCGTCGAGACTCAGAGCATCGATTACCTCAGCGCGCGTCTCGGCCAGCAGGATCTCTTCGCCAGGAGTAAAGAACTCCTCCAGCCCCTCCCATGCATCGCTCACAAGGGGCGTGCCGCAGGCCGCTGCCTCAAAGAGTCTGCCCGAGGGGCAAAAGCCGTACCTCGCCATGGACTGCCGGGTGACGTTCAGAGTCAGCCGCGAGGAGCAGAAGAAGGCCGGATGCTGCGGCGGCGGCATGTGCTGGACGAAGTACATGTTGGGCGTCCAGGGAAAGCTCTCCGGGTACTGCGCGCCGCCGATCACGAACCGTAGATCGGGCCGCAGACGCGCCGGTTGAATAAACAGCTCCTCGAGCGCAGCCTGACGGTCCTCCGCATACGTGCCCAGATACGAGAGATCGGCACGAAGTCCCGCCTGGGGGAGAACGGGATGATGCGCCTCGGGGTCGACCCAGCCGTAGAGTGGAGCGACCCGCCGGGCGCCCAGGCGGTCCCGCAGTTCGGTCAGAGCGCGGCCCCCGGTGTAGCTCAGCACCAGGTCAAACGCGCCCAGGCCCGCCTTTGGCAGATACGGGACGGCGCCTCCGTCCGCGAGACGATGCAGCGTGACCGGTGTATCGAGATCGTAGAAGGCCTTGATCGCTGCCCGGGACTCACAGATCAGCGCACAGGCCGCGGGACCGTCGGGACAGAAACTGGTCGCAATGGCGAGATCCGCGCCGTCGGTCAGACGCGAGGCGTCAAGTCGAATATTGTCAAAGTTCTGGTAGAGACGAAGTCGCCCGCCACCTGGAAGCGCGGTGAGATCACGGGTGGCCGCATAGTACGGAACGTCTTTTTCGAAGAAGACGACCTGGTGCCCAAGAGCCGCCAGCGCGCGGCAGAGGCCACGCCAGAGAGTGGCATGGCCGTTGCCCCAGGATGAACTGATCGACAGACCGAAGACAACAATCTTCACCGGAGCGTCACCGCGTTTTGCTCTCCCGAGGCCGCCGCGGAGGGCTGTTCTGCACGACGCCTCCAGCAGCCTCTCGGAGAAGAATACACAGCATCTACGTAGCTGCCGCGCCGCACGTGAACCTCACTTCCGGCCGGTCGCCTTCTTTGCAGTCTTGCTCGAACCGCGCTTTGCGGACGCGCCCTTCCCTGCCGTCCTGCTGGTCTTTGCCGCGACCGGCTTCCTTGTCGCTGCAGACTTCTTCGCTCCAGTTGCCTTCTTCGTCGCGGAGGTCTTTTTGGCCGCCGCGCCCTTCCTGGGAGCCGCCGATTTCTTCACCGAGCTGCCCTTTTTGGCTGCCGGGCTCTTCTTGGCGGTTGCCTTCTTTGCGGTCGACTTCTTCGCCGCGCCCTTGCTGGCCGACTTCGTGCTGGCGGCCTTCGTGCTCTTCTTCGTGGCAGTTCCCTTCTTCGCGGCAGTCCCCTTCTTCGCGGAGCTCCCCTTCTTCGCAGAGCTCTTGGAAGCGCTGCTCTTCTTCGCCGAAGCCTTCTTGCTCGCGGAAGAACCCTTGGCGGACTTCCTCGTCGACTTGCTGGCGGAGGCAGACGCGTTCTCAGGGTGAATCAGCTTGTTGAAGTTGCTGGTATCTCCATCCGCCGTCTGCTCCTGGTACACCAGGGCCAGACCGCTCCCGTCGAACTTCTCGAAGAACTCCTCCCAGGAGATCTCCTTGAGAGCGCTGTCATTCGCGTTCGTCGCGCCGGGGAACTCGATCCGGATGATGCCCGTCTCGCCGTTCTGTTCCGTGCTCGCGACCTCCGCCGGCCGTCCGCCGCGGGCCTCAGCCCACTGCTGAATCTCTTCGTGATCCTGCGTTGTCTTCGAAAGTGCCATGATCGTCTGCCTCTCACTGCCTCAGATTTGGTGCGCCTGCAACTTCGATGGCGCACCGGCAAGATTCGGTGTCCAGCCCACCTGATTTCTTGTGTCGATTGAAACGCAGGCAGCTTCAATGAAACAGGAGCCGCTCACCGAGCGGCTCCTGTTTCGTGCACAACTTCGCTTACCTGCTCTTTTTTGCAGTCTTTTTCGCAGAGGTCTTCGCCGGCTGAGTCTTGCCGACCGCCGTCCTCGTGTCTGGGCTGGGCGCAGCTTTGGCAGTCTGCTTCGATGCCTTCGCTGCGGTTTTTTCTGCGCCTGCCGCCTGCGCAGTTGAGACTCCGTCGGCTGGCTTCGCGGCCTTCCCCGGTCTCTCCCTGGTGGATGATCCGGGCTTCCCAACCACCGCCGGCTGGCTTTCGCCCGCGGACCTCTGCTCTGCGGCAGTAGCTTTGCTTGCGTTGTTGTTCACTTCCGATGCTGACCTGCTCGCGAGCTTTTCGGAGCCAGCTTCGCGGACCGACTTCGCCCCGGCGGCAGGCGCTCGTTTCCCGGAAGCGGGCTTGCCCCCGTCCGTTCCTTTCCCTGCTGCGTTGGGCTTGGGCGCGGGAGGCGTGGGCGCGGGGGAGGATGCGCGCTCTTCCGCGAGATACCGGTCCACGCGAAAGCCGGCCCGACCCGCGGCCTCAGCCTTGGCGCGTAGATGGTCGCCCACACGGCGGAGCTCCGCGTCGGCAACCGAGCCGGCGCGCAGGAGGTGCAGCAGTTCGGGCAGCTGCCACCACCAGATCAGCTCCTGGAGGGACTCCTGATTGAACCAGCTGACCCCCTCGGACTCATTCACACCAGCCAGCCAGCGAAACTCGGCATCCTGCCAGAGCTGCGGGGGAGGACCGGAGAGAGATACCTTGCCTGCCCCGTTGCTCTCGGCCTCGAGCAGCAGACGGACTCTCGCGGCCGCTCGCCAGCCACCCTCGCCGCCGAGTCCGAACGTCTGCAGCAGCTCCGCCAGGAAGGAGCGCAGCTGCAGTCCGTCGAAGACCGTCAGCCCCGCGCGCCCAAAGCTGGCCAGCACTCCGTAGCTCAGAGCCGTCGCCCAGATCGGCAGCACCGTCGAGGAAGGATTGCGGCTCGGCAGCACCATGCGCGCGGGAACCGGCCAGCTCTGCCCAAATCGGGCCTCGAGACTGGGCAGCAGCACCAGACCGGTGAGCGCCTGGACACAGCCTTGCGTGAACTGATCCGAGGTCACCGGCTGGTCGTCGCGCCCGTCGTCCGCAATAGCGACCGCCGCATAGAAGGCTCGCGCCCGCTGAGCAAACTCCGCGGTCAGCGGCTGAAACCCCGGGTGGTTCGACATCTTTGCCGCTTTCGACCGCCCCGTGCGCTTCGCCTCCATGTGCTGCGACTGCTCGATGGCGGCCTCCATCAGCGCAGGATCCAGCAGATGCCGCAGAACCTCATACACGGGCTGGAGACGCAGCCTGGAGATCGCCTGATGGAGGTCCGGGACGCCTGACCCGTTCAGGACGTCGCAGAGTTGATCCCATGGCATCGCCGCGCTGGCCGTAAGCTCCCGCCAGTCGCCCAGCACCGCGTACTGGTAGCCGCGCAGGTGGAACGACAGGCCCTGCTCGCGCACCGCCGAGCTTCGCCGCAGATGTTCCATTCCCGTGGCGGAGTCGCGATACGCCAGAATCGTCTCCGACCCGCTCAGCCCAAGGGCATCGCTCAGGCTGCGCTGGCGCAGCACGCCCGTCGCCTTTTCCATGGAGGCGACGGAGGTCTGGATGGTGCCGCTGGTTGATGCGTAAGCATTGTTGAATAAGACCAGGGCGCGCTGATCGCCACTTCGATTCGAGTACGCAAACACGTTCTCGTCGACCGATCCGTCGCCACGCCAAAGGTCGTACATCACGAAGTTGCTGCTCTCCGCAAACAGCCAGCGCTTCTTCAGCAGCGGCGCAATCTCCCTCTGGTGCCGCGCCACCAGCTCCTCGTTCGGCCACTCCTCGTAGCGCGCCCGTTTGTACTCCATGCCGTACTTCTCGGTAAACGCCTCCACCTGTCCGTGCCCGAACATGGGCAGGCCCGGAAGTGTCGCCATCATGGTGCAGACTCCGAAGTACTTGTCGCCGGTCCCGAACTGATCGATGGCGGTCCGTTCATCCGGATTGGACATAAAGTTGACGTACCGCTTCAGGATGTCCGGATCGAACTCGATGGTGTTCTTGATCACCGACCTGTACTTTGCGTTCTCCTCGTCGCGCATCATGTTCATAAACGCCGAGTTGTACACGCGGTGCATGCCCAGGGTGCGCACGAAGTAGCCTTCCAGCAGCCAGAACGCCTCGGCCAGAAGCAGGGTTCCGGGCACCTCGATCGCCACCCGATCCACCACCTCGCGCCAGAACTCGGCCGGCATCAGAGCGTCGAACTCGGTCTGCGTCATGCTGAACTCGGCGCGTGACGGAATGGATCCTCCGGTGCCCGGTAGCGGAAACCACAGCCGCTGCACGTGCTTCTTGGCCAGCACCATGGCAGCGTCGAACCGGATGATGGGGAACAGCCGGGCCACGGAAAGAATCGTCTGGATCACCTGCTCCCGCACGTTGGCCTGGGAGTAGTCGAGCTGCGCCGTGTCGTTCCACGCGAAGCTCGTGCCGTCGTTGCCGTGGTAGACGTACTCGGTCCTGCCGGAGCGATGGTCCCGGTAGCGGAAGGCGACGGCCGCGTCGGTCTGATCGTAGTAGTGGTCTTCGAGCTTGATCTCCACCCGCGGATCGGTCGACAGGTCCGGACCGTCGAACCGGTACGACGGATAAGGGCTGTCGGGTCGCGAGAGAAACCACTCCGGATGCTCGATCATCCAGGTGGAATCGATGCCCATGTGGTTCGGCACCATGTCGCTCGCCAGCCGAATGCCCTGCGCCGCCGCCCGGTCGCGCAGCACCTCATAGGCCGCCGTGCCGCCCAGATCGTCGGCGATCCGGTAGTCGGCCAGCGAGTAGGCCGAGGCCACGGCATCGCTCTGGCCGCGCAGGTGTTTGATCGTCTGCGAAGCGTGGCTGCGCTCCCAGATGCCGATCAGCCACAGGCCATTGAGCCCGCGCGACTTCAAGAGTGCCAGCTCATCCTCGGGAATCTGGTCCAGCCGGTGGATGTGCCGGCCGTACTTCCTGGAAAGCTGTTCCAACCACACATACGTGCTCTTCGCGATGAGCACCACGGTCGGCATCCAGTCCTGGTCCGGACTGAAGGCCTCATACTCGTTCACGAGGCCGGACGCGGCAAAGTCCGGCGGACCGTCGTAGTACGTCCCAAAGCTGCCGTCGCCGAACTGCCCGCGACCACCCCGCAGAGCGCGCCGCCGGGCCGCCTCCTCGGCCGACATCGGATGGAACTGCATCCAGATGGCGACCTCCTCTTCCTTCAGCACGTCGATCGCCAGCAGAATGCGGCGCAACTCCTCGCCCAGCTGCTCGGTCCAGTTCTCGCGGATGTAGGCCAGCTGCCCGCTCAGCGAGTCCGGGGAGGCCAGCATGGGCGCGCGCAGCGCATCGAGCAGCGTCTGTCCCTTCTGCGGATTGATGGGCGGACGCGTCGCAAAGAACGCCCCCAGTCCAGCCGTCACCTCCGCGTACTCTGTCTCTCGCCTGAGCGGATCATCCGCGAACAGCTCCCCAAACGGCCGAAACGCCGGGTTCGTGTTGGCCAGCCACAGCAGCAGCAGCTCTTCAAACGCCGCCTCACGGTGGGAGATCGCGCCAGTCCGTCCCTCCAGCCACTCGTTGACTGTTTCCTTGCCCGCAAAGATGGCCGTGTTCGGGAACTCGGTTGCAAAGCCGCGCAGCAGCCGCTCAAACTCCTCTTCGCCGACCCGTGCCCGGAACCATTCCAGCGCCGCCTGCATCACCGCCGGGTCGGTCTGCCGCCGGTAAAAGTCCACCAGGGCATGGCTCAGCTCGTCGATCAGACCCATGGCGAACAGGGCCGCCGCGTGGATGACCTGCTCGGGATCCTCTGCCGTGCCGCGCTTCTCGTTCATGCGGGCAGCCAGCCGCCGGCTCGCGGCAAGGTTGGCGAAGACGACGTTGCCGTTGAAGCCAAACATCTGCTCCTCAACGTCGTACCGTCTACGCGCGTCGCCGGAGATATGGAATTCCATCATCGTCAGATTGCCCCTGTTCTCGCCGGTCCAGCCCGTCTCCAAGGTCGCGCGCACCCTCTTCCACGCAGTAAACGCAGCCTGACATCGGAACGCGATGACGTGCTACGGCATCCAGGACGAACCAACGTGCAAGAGTTATGGATGGTGACAGACGTTCGTCACGAAGCTCTCCCCTAGTCTATGACACCCCGAACCAGCCGATCGTTCCCAGAATCTGGCCTGGACGCCGGGCCACACAAGGAGCGCCTGCGCCAGAGAACAGCTCTACTGCGGAGTCTCGAGCTTCGGCTCGCTGGCGCGCTGCAGGCGCTCGGAGGTCGCCAGCTCGCGCGAGGCCTCCTCCGTCCGGCCCAGGGAGCGGTACGCCTGGGCGAGTAGGCTGTGCGTCATGTAGTTCGCCGGGTCCATCGACTCGGCGCGGCCGAGATACGTCAGGGCCCCCACCGGATCCCGGCGCTTCAGCAGCACCTTGCCCAGAAGAATGAACGGTCCGGTCGAGTTCGGCTCCAGCAGCACCGCCCGCTGCAGCGACTGCTGCGCTTCGGTGTACTTCCCCGCGCGGCTGTAGGCGTCGCCCAGGCGGTCGTACACGGAGGCGTCCAGAGGATTGCGTGCCCGCTCCTGCTCAAACTGCGCGATCGCCGCGTCCAGGTGATTGCCCGCCAGCGCAATTTCCCCCAGCAGAGCGTGCGCCAGAGGCAGCTGCGGGTCCAGCGCGATCGCCCTGTTCCCGAACTCGAGAGCGACCGGCAGATACTCCCGCCGCAGCAGCATGCGTGCCGCCAGCAGGTAGGCCGCGGCCGAGTCCGGTGGCAGGCCGTACTGCGCCGCAAACGCGCGCCTGGCGTCATCGTATCGACGGGTATCGATGTAGCACAGCGCCAGCACGTAGCTGGGGTCGAACTTCGTTCCCGCCGACCAGGTGTGCGCGCCCTCGAGCAGCGGGATCGCATCCTTCGGGCGTCCCAGCCGGAACAGCGTCAGGCCACGCATCTGCGCCGCTTCGGTGTCGCTGGCGTCGGTCGCGAGCGCCGCCGCGAAGGCAGCGTCGGCCATCTGCAGCTTGCCTTGCCCGTAGAGCGCCAGTCCTCGCAGACGCTGGGCTGCGTCGCCTTTGGCCTGAGCCGGCGGCAGCCGGTCGAGCTCGGTGAGCGCCTCCTCCGCCCGGCCGCTATCGATCAGCCGACGGAGCTGGGCGATGTCCACCGGATCCGGGCTGGGCGAAGCGGATGTCCCCGCCTGCGGAGCAGAAGCACCTCCGCTGCCCTGCCCCCGCGCTCCCGCGGGGAGCACCAGCAGGGACAGAGCCGAGCCCAACACCGCCCATCGAAAACATCGCATGGCAACAAGAATAGCCGCAGACGCAGAGAGGAACACCGCTACACGGAGCCCGAACGAAGAGAGAGGGAGGCCGAAGCCTCCCTCCCATGGAGCAGGGTTGCGATCCGAAGCTGCCTCAGAACTGGACGCGTCCTGAGAACTGCATCTGCCGCGGGTTGGCGGAGTTGTTGGGGTAGGGCCCGGCCGAGATGCTGCCGCCCTGATCGATGTTGCCGTTCGGGGTTCCCCAGTTGATGTGGTTGAAGGCGTTGAAGGCATCCGCCCGCAGCTGGAAGGTAAGCGACTCGCGAAGGGTGAAGTTCTTCTGGAGGGTAAGATCCGTGTTGAAGAACTTGGGACCGAAGACGCTGTTCCGTCCGACGTTGCCGATCTGATCCAGGTTAGGTTGGGTGAACCCGCCGGTTCCGAGCTGGATGGGGCTGTAGTACTGCAGCCCACTGCCCGGGTAGCCGGTCGGGTTGGGGTGGAAGAACGTCGGGTCGCCGTTGACGTATCCCGGTGCGGAGCCGGGAACCCAGGCGCTCGAGTTCGAGGCGGTCAGCGTAAACGGCAGGCCGCTCGAATAGTTGATGACCGGGTTGATCTGAAAGCCGCTCACCACCTGGTCGATAAACCGGTTGGTGTGCGACAGGAACGGCT
The DNA here is from genome assembly GCA_965218595.1 of Acidobacteriaceae bacterium. Taxonomy (GTDB): domain Bacteria; phylum Acidobacteriota; class Terriglobia; order Terriglobales; family Acidobacteriaceae; genus Edaphobacter. The sequence continues at coordinate 491,328 of CBDCLC010000003.1, forward strand.
TGTTGTGGCCGAACGGCAGCTCGAAGAGGCCGTAGACGATCAACTGCTGGGGCCGCAGAGCGCTGTCGCGACCCTTGACCGCCAGAGGATCCCACGAGGCGTACCCCGTGGCTTCGCTGATCGCCTTCTGCCACGCATAGCTCGCGTTCAGGGAGTAACCGTGCGCGAAGGTCTTCGCCACCGTCACCTGCAGGGCGTTGTAGTGCGTGTCCAGGTTATCCCCGAAGTAGGTGATGCCCTGGTTCCATCCGCAGCTGCCAGCCGGAAGACCAGCGGGCCTGGCGTAGTTCGGGTCGGAGCAGGCCGGCAGCTTGCCGCCATAGTACCGGGTCAGCAGCGTCTGGTTCGCCGTTCCGCCGTTGGCTGCGATGCCGTTGATCAGCGGCCCCTGCGGCTTCGGGTCGTAGTGCAGCGGCTGACCGGTGACGCTGAACTCGCCCGGCAGCACAATCGCGGACTCGTTCGGATTGGTCGTATTGCCGGATGAATCTCCAAAGGTGTGCGTTCCCTTGTTCGCCACGTAAGCGACCGTGAGCGAGAGCGTGGGTGTGATGGACTGCTGCAGGCTGGCGTTCCAGGCATCCAGCGTGGGCAGCCGAAGCGTGGTCGGGCGTGAACGGCTGTTCACGGTGTAGCCGGGGTTCGGCAGCAGACCGCTGGCTGGAACCGGCGTAAACGCATAGGCCGTCGGTCCATTAGCCAGGGTGAACGCAGCGGCTGTGTCGGTGGCGTTGTCCCCGCCCAGCGCGCTGAGTGACTGGTTTGCCAGCACCGGGATGTTCTGGGTTGCGGCGTGGCCGAAGATGGATCCGAAGACGCCGATGTCGAAGCTGCGGCCATAGCCGGCGCGAACCACCGTGGTGGGCGTCGCCTGGTAGGCCACGCCGATGCGCGGGTTGTAGGTGTTGCTCGGCAGGTGGTAGTTCATGTTGCTACCGACGTTGCCGTAGCCGGCCACCTGCAGGTATCCCGTGCTCAGGTTCAGAAGCGATCCGTTGCCCTTGCCGTTGACGCTCTCCGGAAAGTACAGCTCATAGCGCAGGCCGTAGTTCACGGTCAGCTTCTGGGTGGCACGCCAGGTGTCCTGGACGTAGAAGAAGTCGCGCTTCTGGAACTCCTTCGCATTGGTGGACACGCTGACGTAGCGATTCATGCTCGTCACCTGCCCGGTCACAAACGTGGCAAAGCCAAGGCCCGTGGTACCGGTGCCGTCCGAGGTCGGACCTGTGCCGAAGTTCAGCAGGCCGGTCCGGTTCGCGTCGCTCGGCACGCGCAGATTGCGAGCGTAGCGAAGGTCGGCACCGAACTTCAGAGAATGGTTGCCGATCGTCTTGGTCCAGTTATTGGCAATCTGGAACTGGTCTTCGTGCTCCGATAGAGGGCAGTTGCAGCGGTTGATGTTCAGCCCCGAACCGTACTGCGGACCAGTCGCGGTGCCAAGGTTCGGCCCTCCAAAAGCGCCGACCTCCGAGATGATGAAGCCGGGCGCGCCATTGGTAAAGCGGGTGCCGGTGTTGAGTCCCGGGATGCCCAGCTGATCGGCAAAGGCGACGCTCTGGTCGTACTTGGAGGTGTTGATGTTGTAGCGGAAGTAGCCCAGCCGGACATCGGTGACGAGGCTGCTCGTCAGAGCAATATCCGCGCCCGCCGCCGCGCTGTCGTTCGCGCCCAGCGAGGTGCCGCCGTAGCCACCCAGGCCAAAGCCCGCTCCGCCCGCGGCGCCAAACATGGTTGTTCCCGTCAGGGTGTCCGTAAATCGGCTGAAGCGGCCAAACAGATGGGTCCGGCTGCTCAGCGTGTAGTCGCCACGCACATCCCACTGATCGCTGTTGAAGCCGCCTGTGCCGCTGCGGGAGTAGTTCTGCTTCAACGCGCCCAGGGGACCGCCACTATTGGTGTTGGGTTCATAGGGCTGCAGCAGCCGCAGCAGACCGAGCGCCTGCGGCGACAGATCGGCGGCGGGGATGAAGTTATTGGCGTAAGGAGTCGAGACACCGTTCACCTGGTGGAAAAGCAGCTGGTAGGTCGCCGGATTCGCCACCTTCAGAGCAGTTCCAACCGCGGTGGCGTACTGGCTAAAGTCACACCCGCCCGCAAGGCAGGAGGAGATCAGCTGCGGCGTGGGAATGGTCTGGGTGTTGGCGATACCGACCTTCTGCCGCACTCCCTGGTAATCCCCAAAGAAGAACAGCCTGTCCCGGATGATGGGACCGCCGATCGATCCGCCGAACTGGTTCTTCAACCCCGGAGGAAAGGGCTGGTTAGGCGGCTGGTTGAACGGATCGCGCGCCAAGTTGGCGTTGCTCTGCCGGTAGTCGAAGGCCGATCCGTGGAAGTGATTGGTTCCGGACTTGGTCTGCGCCGTAATCACCGACGAGACCGCCTTGCCGAACTCCGCGTCGAAGTTCTGGGTCGTGATCTTGGTCTCGGAGAGCGAGTCGGGGTTGGGTTCACCACGATGATGCCGAGGATCGGATCCTGATTGTCGGTGCCGTCCAGCTGAAAGGCAGTGCCGGCAAACGCCTGTCCATCGACCTCGATCTGCTTGGATCCCTGCGGGTTCTCGCTGGCCGCGTGACCCCATCCCAGCTGCTGCGCGCCCGGCAACAGGAGCTGCAGGCTGGTGAAGTTGCGGTCCGGAATCGGCAGATCCACGATCTGCTTGGAGTCAAAGATCGTCGCCACGTCGGCGCGGTCCGTCTTCAGCTGCGGCACGGTGTCGGCGTTCACCTCGACGACCTGCTCGGAGCCGCCGGCAGGAAGAGCGGCGTTGACACGAACGACGGTGTCGGCGAACAGCCGGATGTCGGTCTGCTGAAAGGTCTTGAAGCCTGGTGCCGCCACCGTGACGCTGTAAACGTCGGGGATGAGGTGACCGACCGTGAACTCACCGCTGCCGTTCGCCTGCACGGTCGACGAGGTGCCCTTGGCCACGTCCTTGACGGTGATGCTGGCGTTCGGAACCACGGCTCCGGTCGCGTCGGTCGCTGTACCCGTGATCGTGCCATAAACCGCCTGGGCGGATGCCCATGGCGTCGCGATCAGGCAGGCTGCCGCCACCGCCAGCCGCACTGATGCTCCTCTGAATATTGCTGCCATACTGCCTCCTGAATCTGTAACGAACTGTCTTGACAAACATCTGGCCACGACCCGGAGATGTCTCGCTGTTCTGCGTGAAACCGCGAGATCGACGGTCTGGTTTGGCTCCGGTGGGCTTTCTGGCCGCTCAAGCAAAGCAATCACTTGGACCGATGGCAACGCTACGTGAGCCAAATCCGGGCTGTCAATCAATTTCGCACCCCGGCCGGGACACTTCGCTATAGCAATTCCTTCGCAAAATAATGTGCGTGTGTCTTATTGAGAGCCTGTTACCGTTTACATCTGTGAGGAGCGGTCCCATGTCATCGCAGAAACGGCACCCCTCGGGTGCTCGGCAGTCCCCTCAGACCGGTAAGCCATCTCGCGATGCGATCGACGTGGCCGCGGCCTGCCTGCCGCGCTATCGCCAGATCTACGATGAACTCCACGCCGATCTGCGTTCCGGGCGCTTCAAAGTGGGCGATCGGCTTCCCAGCGAAGCCGAGCTCGGTAAACGCTATGGCGTCTCCCGCATCACCATCGCCAAGGCGGTCAACGAGCTGCAGCATCAGGGCCTGGTCTCGCGCCGCGCTGGCTCCGGAACCCATGTGCTTCCCGTCTCCCAGGCGCGCGGCCACATCTTCGGTCTGCTGATCCCGGATCTGGGACGCACCGAGATCTTCGAGCCCATCTGCCACGGCATGATGCAGTCGCCGCTGTCGCGCTCACACTCCCTGCTGTGGGGGCACTCCATGGGCGAGGGTACCGAGCAGGAGCAGCAGGCCGAGGAGCTCGCGCAGCAGTTCATCTCGCAGCATGTCTCTGGAATCTTCTTTGCTCCGCTCGAATTTACGCCGGAGAAGGATGTGGTCAACTGGCGCATCGCGCGGGCCGTTGATAAGGCCAGAATTCCCCTGGTTCTGCTTGACCGGTGCTACGCGAAGGCGTTTGAGCGAACCCCGCACGATCTGGTCGGAATCAACAATCACCGCGCTGCCTACCAGCTGACCGAGCACCTGGTCCGGAACGGCTCGAAACGCATCGCTTTCTTTGCCCGGCGACGGTCGGCCTCAACCGTGACCGAACGGATCCAGGGCTACCGCGACGCTCTGTACGCGCACGGCCAGCGTGCCACGGACCTGGTTCGCCGCGGCGACCCGCGCGACACTGCCTTCGTTCAGCTGCTGATTACAGCCGGCAACCCCGATGCCATCGTGTGCGCGAACGACCTGACTGCGGCCCTTTTGATGGGCACACTTTCTTCGCTCGGCGTCTCCGTGCCGGATCAGGTTCGCATCGTCGGCATCGACGACGTCAAGTACGCGAGTATGCTTCCGGTTCCGCTCACGACGCAGCATCAGAACTGCGGCGACATTGGCAGCACTGCGTTTGCCACGATGCTGCAGCGGCTCCAATGGCCCAGCCTGCCGGTGCGGGATGTGCTGCTGCAGACCCACACCGTGGTGCGCCGGTCGTGCGGAGCCCACCTGAACGGCCAACCGGCCTAAGCGCGGCTACCGGACGGGCGGCCAGAGCCACGCCGCACCGCGCACGCCGCTCGCGTCGCCAAACCGCGCCGGCAGCAGGGGTGTGTCGCATTCGCCGCCAAAGACGTACCGCGGCAGTTTGGCGGCGATCGCCTGGTAGAGCCGGCTCACGCGTGAAACGCCGCCGCCGAAGACGAACACGTCCGGGTCGAGGATGTTGACCACCCCCGCCAGGGCGCGCGCCAACCGGTCTTCAAAGCGCTCCACCGCTCGGACCGCTTCGGGCGCTCCCTGCTCTGCCGCAGCGACGATCTCTCGCGCCGTCAGGCTCCTGCCGGTGGCCTCACGAAAGCTGCGCGCCATACCCGTGCCCGAGACCCAGGTTTCGATGCAGCCGCGCTTGCCGCAGTAACACGGTGGCCCGGGAAACTCGTCAGGCTCGGGCCAGGGCAGAGGGTTGTGGCCCCACTCCCCACCCAGGCCGTTCGGACCGGCGTGAATGGTTCCGTTCAAGGCAACGCCGCCACCGGCACCGGTCCCCAGGATCACGCCGAAGACGACGCGCTGGCCCTCAGCCGCACCGTCCGTCGCCTCCGAGACCGCCAGACAGTTGGCATCGTTCGCCACGCGCACCTCCCGGCCCAGCAACAGGGAAAGATCGCGCTCGATCGGGTGCCCGTTCAGCCACGTCGAGTTCGCGTTCTTCACCATCCCAGTCAGCCCCGAGACGCTGCCCGGAATGCCGGCACCCACCGTTCCCGTCTCCCCTGTCTGCTCCTCGATGCGGCTCACAAGATGGCTCATCGCCAGCAAGGTCTGCTGGTAGTCTCCCTGGGGAGAGTCGATGCGGTACCGCAGAAGCTCGGTCCCATGCTCGTCCAGTGCGAGCGCTTCAATCTTGGTGCCACCCAGGTCAATTCCAATCCGCATGCGGTTCAGCCCTTCCAGTGCTTCACGGCGTGGCCCTCATTCTACTCACACGCATCAATGGGTGTCGTTTCGATCGACGCGCCATTGCTATGGCATTTGGCGAAGGCCCATCTTCGGCATGTATGATTCTCCCCGGTCACGAACGCCCGTTCGGCCGCACGATCCACACCCTGGGGAACGCCACGCATGAAGATGTCTTCGTATCTCATCAAGAGCATTCTTGTGGGAGCTCTCGGTGGATTTCTCTTCGGCTTTGACACGGCCGTGATCTCCGGAACGACGCAGCAGCTGACCGCCGTGTATGGTCTGTCGCTTGGCCATCTGTTTGGCCGAACGCTCGGCCTGACCGTGGCGATCGGCCTGTTCGGCACCGTCATTGGCGCCATGTCGGCCGGCGTTCTCGGCCAGCGCATCGGCGGCCGCGAAGCCCTTCGCATTATGGCCATGCTCTACACGGTCTCCGCGCTCGGCTGCGCCTTCGCCTGGAGCTGGCCTGCCTTTCTCGCCTTCCGCTTCATCGGGGGTCTCGGCATCGGCGGCTCCTCCGTGCTTGGCCCGGTGTACATCGCCGAACTCGCACCGGCGAGCTGGCGTGGTCGCATGGTGGGGCTGTTTCAGATCAATATCGTCGTCGGCATCCTGATCGCGTACCTTTCGAACTACCTGATCTCGCTCCTGCACCTGGGAGCGGCGCAGTGGCGATGGCAGCTCGGTGTCGCCGCTCTCCCCTCGATCGTCTTTCTGGTGCTGCTGTACGGCATTCCGCGCTCGTCCCGTTGGCTCGTGACCCAGAACCGCACCGACGAGGCGCTCGAGGTACTTCGGCTGATGGGTTCCCCGAACTCCGAGGCCGAACTCCGCGAGATCACCGACTCCATCCGTGACGAACGGAGCAGGGCGCAGGAGCCACTGTTTCGCGCCAAGTACCGCCTGCCCATCTTTCTTGCCATCTCCATCGGCCTGTTCAACCAGCTCTCCGGCATCAACGCCATCCTCTACTACTCGGACTTCATCTTTACCTCCGCCGGCTTCAGCCAGGTCTCAGGCTCCCTGCAGACGGTGCTGATCGGCGTCGTCAACCTGCTGGGAACGCTGGCCGGCATGTCGCTGATCGACCGGGTCGGCCGCAAGACCCTGCTTCTGATCGGCAGCGCCGGGACCGCGATTTCGCTCGCCGGTGTGGCCGACATCTTCTACACCCACACGCACCTGAACGCCCTGGTGTGGCTGCTGATGGCGTATATCGGCTTCTTCGCCATCTCGCAGGGTGCCGTGATCTGGGTTTACATCGCGGAGGTCTTTCCCAATCGGGTCCGCGCCAAGGGTCAGAGCCTTGGCTCCTCGTCGCACTGGATCGCGAACGCAATCATCTCGCTCAGCTTTCCCGTGCTCGCGGCGCGCTTTGGCGGCGGTCCGTTCGCCCTCTTCGCCTGCATGATGGTGCTCCAGTTCATCGTCGTGCTGGCCATCTACCCCGAAACCAAGGGCGTCACGCTCGAGCAGCTTCAGCAAAAACTCGGCACCAGCTAGATGTTCTCTCAGGAGATCCACCGAATGACTCAGCTTCGCCCCCGCGGCTCCCGGCCGTCGACGACATGGCTCACGCTCGCCACAATGTGCTGCCTGGGGCTTCCCCTCTGCGCCAGCGGACAGCAGGTCGCGGAGAAGCTCATCCCCGACAGCGCCATGCAGACCAGGCTGCACGACGGCCCCTGGTGGAAGCACGCCGTGATCTACGAGATCTACCCCCGCTCGTTTCAGGACACCAACGGCGACGGAACCGGCGACCTGAACGGCATCGCCGAGCGCATGCCGTACCTCGAGAGCCTCGGAGTCGATGCCGTCTGGATCGCTCCCATGTATCCCTCGCCGCAGGTTGACTTCGGCTACGACGTCTCGAACTACGAGGCCGTCGATCCGCAGTACGGCACCATGGCCGACTTCGACAAGCTCCAGGCCGCTGCCAACCGGCACCACGTCCGCCTGATCCTCGACATGGTGGTCAACCACACCTCGGACAAGCACGCCTGGTTTGTCGAGTCTGCCAGCTCCCGGAACAATCCTAAGGCCGACTGGTATGTGTGGAACGATGGCGTTCCGGCCGACGGACCGAACGTGACCGCGTATCAGAAGCGATGGGAGCATGACGGTCCGAATGGCAAGGTGGTTCCGCCCAACAACTGGGTCTCCGGCTTCGGCGGCTCCGCGTGGGAGTGGGTCCCCGCGCGCAAACAGTTCTATTACCACTTCTTTTACAAGCAGCAGCCGGACCTGAACTGGCGCAACCCGGCCGTCGAAAAGGCCATGTTCGACCAGATGCGCTTCTGGCTGGACAAGGGAGTCGCCGGATTTCGCCTGGACGCCGTTCCAACCCTGTTTGAGGATCCCAAGCTGCGCGATGAGCCCGCGAAGGGCGGCGTGAACGCGCAGGGCGACCCCAACCAGAGCGTCGAATACCAGGACGATCTTCCCGAGGTCCACGACGTGATGCGGCGAATGCGGGCCATGGTCGACAAGTACCCAGGCAATCGCGTGCTGATCGGCGAAACCTATCTGCCAAACACCGCCGCGCTCGACAAGTGGTACGGCGGAACGGCGCAGAATGAGCTGCAGCTGCCGATGGACATGCTGATCGGCTTTGGCCCGAAGGGTCCGCTTTCGGCCTCGTATCTTCGCCGCTATCTGAATGAGGCGGAGACCCAGCTGAACGGATCGCAGCCCCTGATCGTCTTCGACAACCACGACAACCCTCGGTCGATCGATCGTTTCGGCGATGGAGAGCACCGGGAGGCCATCGCCCGCGTCATCGCCTCGATCCTTTACACGACCAGGGCCACCGCCATGACGTACTACGGTGCGGAGATCGGCATGCCGACCACCACGCCGACCCGCAAGGAGGACGTCAAGGACCCGATCGGCATCACGGGCTGGCCGAAGGAGAAGGGTCGCGACGGCGAGCGCACCCCCATGCAGTGGACTCCAGGGCCGCAAGCCGGCTTCTCGACCGACCCCAACACCTGGCTTCCTATTCCCGCAAGCTACAAGACCATCAACGTGCAAACGGAGGAGAAGAACCCGGCTTCCCTGCTGAACTGGAGCAAGCAGCTGATCGCCATGCGCCGCGACAACCCCACCCTGCGCGACGGCAAGCAGACCATGATCAATACGAGCAACCAGGCCGTGCTTGCCTACGTTCGCGCCGGCGAGGCCGGCCACCCACCCGTGCTGGTCGCTTTGAACTGCTCCGGCATGAGCCAGACCATCACCCTGGAACCGAAACTGGCCGGGATCACCGGAACCTCGGTCAAGACGCTCCTGACCGATACGCCGGAGCTCGAGTCCGCAAAGACAACCACCCTTACCCTGCCGCCCTATGCCTCGTGGATCGGCAGCGTGCAGTAGAGCCGTCCTGCGGATGATGTATGGCGAAGCTGACGGCTTGTGCGCCAGTGTATTGGAGGAAAGCTGGCGCACATGGTTGCGGCTCGGAAACGAACGCAGATTTCTACGGGAATGACAACCACCGAGCAGAACTCTTGCGCCGGGCCGATTGGATCAGAGGCTCCCTCCAGCTTGCCATCGCACATTGCATTCTTTCGCGCTGCAGGCGCGATCTACCCTGGCCTGGGGCAACGCCCCAGGTACCCGTCCCGCCCACACGATGCGGGCTGAAGGCCCCCCGCTCAAGCGCGGCACCGCCGCCACGCTGAGGTCACCCGATCCCTTCCAGGAGCACGCCCCCCATGCGTCTCAACCTCCACCTCGTCATTGCCGCCTGCCTTCTCTGTGCCCTGCCGCCTTCCTTCGCGCAGACGCGCGGACCGCAGGCCCCCTCCAGCCAGCAGCCGATCCTGACCTATATCCACAATGGCTGGGACAGCCTTTCGCGGTCCATGTCCGACTGCAAGTCGCTCGTCGACCCCAAGGTCCGCACCGTTCCCGTGCTCTACCTGCCCGCCGGCATGGAGATTCCAGCCCCGGTGGCTGCCATGCAGAAGCAGTGCAACGTCACCGTGCGACATCTTCCTCGCAAGATCACCCACATTGGCGAGGTGCAAACCTCGGAGCTCAAGGACGAGGGCCTGCTTTACCTTCCCCATCGCTACGTCGTCCCCGGCGGCCGCTTCAACGAGATGTATGGCTGGGATACCTACTTCATCGTTCTCGGGCTGGTCTCGGACCATCGGGACGACCTGGCCCGCGGCATCGTGGAGAACTTCTTCTTTGAGATCGAGAACTACGGCGCGGTGCTCAATGCCAATCGGACCTACTACTTCACCCGCTCCCAGCCACCGTTTCTCTCATCCATGATCCGCGAGGTGTATGAGAGCGCTCCGGAGGGTCACCGGGATCGCGCCTGGCTCGAGCGCGCCTATGGCTACGCTGTCCGGGACCACGCGCTCTGGACCTCGACCATCCACCAGGACCGAAAGACCGGTCTGGCCCGCTACCACGACCTGGGCGAGGGTCCCGTGCCCGAGATGGCCGACGACAGCAGCTACTACCCCGATGTCATCCGCTGGCTGCTGGCGCACCCCAACGTCACGACCGACTACCTGGTCGATGGTCCGGACAGCCCCACCCCCGCCGAAGCCCGTGCGCTTGCCAGCACCAGCTGCGACATCGCGGCCTCGCACGTCTGCGCCCGTGCCCATGTGCAGGGTCATCGCCTTTCGGCCGCCTTCTACCGCGGTGACCGCGCCATGCGCGAGTCCGGCTTCGACACCAGCTTCCGCTTCGGACCCTTCAGCGGCTCCACCGAGCTCTACGCCGCCACCGGCCTGAACAGCCTGCTCTACAAGTACGAGACAGACCTGGCAGACTTTGCCACAACGCTTGGCAAGCCGGCCGAGGCCAACCGGTGGAGGCAGGAAGCCGAAGCCCGCAAGGCTGCCATCAACAAGTACCTGTGGAACGGGAAGGCCGGCCTCTTCTACGACCTCGACCTCACCACCGGCAAGCAGTCGACGTACAACTACCTGACGACCTTCTACCCGCTATGGGCCGGCCTCGCCAGCAAGGCGCAGGCCGCCGCCGTGGAAGATCACCTGAAGCTGTTTGAGCACGGCGGTGGCCTGGCCATGAGCGACACCGTCTCCGGCACGCAGTGGGACCAACCCTTCGGCTGGGCTCCCACCAACTGGATCGCCGTCGCCGGCCTTGAGCGCTACGGCTTTCACGACGACGCCGACCGCATCGCCCGGCACTTTTCGGCGACCGTCGCCACCAACTTCGCCCACGACGACACCATCCGCGAAAAGTACAACGTGGTCGACGGGTCTGCCAACGTCAAGGTCGCCGCCGGCTATAAGAGCAACGTCGTCGGATTTGGCTGGACCAACGGCGTGTACCTGCGCATGCAGGAGCTGCTCGGAAAGCGCCCGGAGCCTGCCAACGCCGCAGGTGACCGCTAAACGAGCTTGCAGGCCGGACAGCCCACGCCGTACCATCGGCATCGTCCCATCACTCTTGCCTGACGGCCTGCAAAGAACGAACTCCAAAGCGAGCTACACCCGGATGCTCTCCCACAGCAAGATCTTTCCTGCTCTGCTTCTTCTCGCGCTTGCACCAGCTGCGCGCGGCCAGACTGGCGGCCAGGCTGGCGGCCAAAGCCCGACCGCCGCGGCCTCAAGCCAGCCGCAGCCCGCCGAGGGCATGCTCTCCAAAGACGACGCCGGCAAGCTGATGCCACCCACCGTCTTCTTTCGCGGCCAGAACGCCCCCGTGCAGGCCCGCAACGCGGCCGGCATCCGGTTCCCCGGCGGGCGTCTCCTGCTCACCGCGCTGGTCGACTCCTCCGGCTACTCCAGTACGGTGCAGCAGCGTTACCAGGCGTACCTGATCACGGAGGTGCCTCTCAGCATCGAGGGCCACGATCTTGCACCCGGAGCCTACGGCTATGGCTTCATCGCCGACAATCGCGTCGTGATCATGGATCTGGGCGACCACCAGCTCTTCACCGTCGCCTCCACCCGCGACGCTGCGATCCGACGGCCGACGCCCCTGCAGATCGACAACGTGCCGAACTCCCCGCAGATGCGTCTCTACGAGGGCCGGTCCTACGTGACCTTCACCGCGAACCTGTCTGCGGCGGAGTCGCGCCCCTGAACCGGACAGCCCGATGAACCGGACAGCCAAGATGAATCGATTGGCCCCGACGAGCCGGTTGGCCCAGATCAAGCGCCGGCCCCGCCCCGCTCCCGCACTTCTGTTCAGCTGCCTTCTGTTCAGCGGTTCCACGTTGCTGGCGCAGCGGAAAGCGGCAGCTCCGCCAGCTGATGCCGCAGCAGCTACCGCTGCCTTCGAGGCCGGATCCGCCGCCTTTGCCCGCGGCGATCTCCCCGCGGCGCACGCGAGCTTCGCCCGGCTGGTTGAGCTCGCCCCGAGCGTCGCCGCCGCCCACTCTTCGTTCGGCACCGTGCTGCTGGCCCAGGGGCAGTCGCGGGCCGCCGTCCGGCAGCTGCGGGAGGCGCACCGCCTCGCCCCCGCCGACCCCCACATCCTGGCCACGCTCGCAACGGCGCAGCTTCAGCTGCATCAGCCAGCCGATGCCCTCGCCCTCTATCATTCGCTCTCGCCCGAGCAGCGCGCCCAGTTGACACCGGACGAGAGCCTCAGCGCCGCGGCAGCCTTCGAGGCCGGCAACGACCTGCCGGCTGCCCTCGAACAGCTCCACGCCTCGCTGCAGACGCAGCCCGGCGACGCTCGCCTTCACGACGCGCTCGGAACTCTGCTCGCGCGCGAAAGCCACTATGGGGAGGCCAGGGCCGAGTTCGACCAGGCCCTGCAGCTCGATCCGCACCTTGCCTCCGCCCGTCTCCACCTCGGCTCGGTTCTGCTGGCGCAGGCGGAGGCCCCAACCGCCGTCGAACAGCTTAGGCAGGCGACGCAGCTCGCTCCGAATGATCCTGTTGCGGCAACGGAGCTCGGTCGCGCGCTCGCCGCCACCGGACAGGACCAGGCCGCCATCCCCGAGCTGCGGCGCGCGCTCCGCCTCGCCCCCGACTCGATCCCAGCCCGCTACGCCCTGGCGCTCGCGCTCCAGGTCACCGGCGACAGCCAGGCCGCGCTCCCCCTCTTCCAACAGACCGTGGCCGCACGTCCCCGCGACACCGACGCCCTCACCAACCTGGGCCTGGCCCTGGTCCAGACCGGCGACGCCAGGGGAGCGCTCGAGGCCTATCAGCGGGCGCTCGCCAACGGACCGCCCACGTCTACCCTGCTTGAGGATCTTGGCGCAGCGTACCTGCAGCAGAACGATCTCGCACACGCCATCGGCGAGTTCCAGCAGGGGCTTGCGATCGACCCCCGGAACCCACACCTCCACTATGATCTCGGCCTCGCCTACAAGCTCCAGGACAACCTGGCCGCAGCCATTCCGGAGATCGAGCGTGCCGCCGAGCTCGACCCGCAGCTTCCCGACCCGCCGTACACGCTGGGCATCATCGCCATGCAGCAGGGCCGCTTCGCCGAGGCAGCTCGTCAGCTCGGCCGTGCGACCGAGCTCCGACCGGATAACGGCGAAGCCTGGGCAAATCTCGGGAGCGTTCTCAAGGATGCCGGCGATGACACCCACGCCACCGCCGCCCTGCGCCGCGCCATCGAGCTCGAACCCGCGCAGCCCAGCCCGCACATCAACCTCGCCGCCATCCTGGCGAAGCAGGGAAACTCCGCGGCGGCCCGGGAACAACGTCGCCTCGCCGCCGATCTCACCCGATCTGCCGTCAACCGGCAGCGTGCCAGCTTCGCCGCCGACAGCGGCCGCACCCTGCTGCTTCAGGGCAAGCTCGCCGAAGCCACAGTTCAGCTCCGAACGGCGATTGCCGCCGAGCCTAACAACCCCGAGCTCCACACCCTTCTGGCGGATGCTCTCTCACGACAGGGGCAGAATGCCGAAGCCGCCCTGGAGCGCAGCACGGCCGCCAATCTGTCCAAAGCCGCACCCGCACAGCGGTAAGTCCACGAGGGTCACAAATCCAGAAAGGTAAGCCAGGCCGCGGCCCCGCTCCCTCTGGAGTGACTCAGTGAGCCGGGTTGAAGATGTAGAGCGCCGCCCCGTGTTTTGGCACATGAACCATTTCGATCTTTGACCAGCGCCCCAGGTCCTTCTCGGCCCAGACATCGTGTACCGCCGCTCCTTGTGGGAATCCAATCTCGCTGAGATCGATAGGGATATCCCGCCACTGCCAAGAAGTATTGACGACGCCGATTGCCACGCGGCCGTCCTTCAGGGGCTTGCGCCAAAGGCTGAAGTCCCCGCGTTGCCAGACCCGATCCGCCTCCTTGCCTAAAGGATCCTGGTCGATGGCAATCGCCTCCCGGTTGGTGAGCAGACCTTTGTCCTCCGGTGACATCTTGCTCAGATCGTTGCCGGCAAGCAGCGGCGCCGCGAGCAGAACCCATAAGGTCATGTGGGTCTTGTACTCGGCATACTTCATGCCGCCATTGCCGATCTCCAGCATGTCAGGATCGTTCCAATGCCCGGGCCCGGCGTACTTCGCCAGTCCAACCTGGTTGTAGGCGATCACCATCATGCGACCGTAGCTATCGTTGATGTCGTCGGTCGTGCGCCACATCTGCGCATCCACGCTCGGACCGAACTTCCAGGGCTCGTCGAGGCCATACTGGCACAGGCTATAGAGGATAGGCCGGCCGGTCGCCTTCAGGGCATCACCCATCTTGCGAAACGCCGAGATCATCAGGGCGTACTCGGCCATGGGGTCATCCGGATGCTGCTCTTTCACAGCCCGCATGTTTCCCGCAAAGGAACACAGGTCGTACTTGAGAAAGTCAACTCCCCACGCCGCATACATCTTCGCATCCTGCGACTCGTGATCCAGACTGCCTGCATACCCGCCGCAGGTCTTTGCTCCGGGCGAGGAATAGATGCCGAACTTTAGACCCTTGCTGTGGATATAGTCAGCAAGCGCCTTCATGTCCGGAAATCGGGAGTTGGGATGAAGAACACCCTGAGCATCCCGTTCCCCTTGCCACGTGTCATCCAGGTTGACGTAGATATAACCGACGTCACGCATCCCGGTGCTGACAAGCTCATCTGCCGCCGATCGTACATCGGCGTCTGTCACTCTGCCGGCGAAGTGATTCCAGCTGTTCCAGCCCATCGGCGGCAGAGCAGCCAGCGAGGTCTGAGCGGAAAGGACCGGCGCGCACAAGGTCATAAGACAGCAGCAAAGAATAAGTCGTTTCACAGGGAGATTCCGATCGAGGTAAGTGCGGCACCTGTTGCCGAAGTGACGACGTTTAAACGTAGACCGGATCGCTCCACTAAGTTGGTTCCTGAGACCCTTCACTGTACCTTCCTGCTCTCGGAGGCCCCACCCGGCGAGATCACTAGGTTGTCAAACTGATCCGTGTCATAGCCGACCAGTCCCATTCCGATCTGTCCACTGCCGTAAGAATCGTCGGTAACAGCAGTGACTCGTTTGCCGTCCAGCGATGCCGCGATCTGATCGTTATCGAAGCTCAACTCCATCCGGTGCCATGTGCCCGTGCCAGGAGCAGCAACCGAGCCGTGGCTGAGATCGGTGTGCTTGCCGTCGGAGTTGCTTCGGAACAGAGTCCATTCGCCCTGGTCTGACACACGGAAGAAGTAACCCTGCTGATGCGACTGCGGCCGCTTTTGAACGCCGGCGCGGCCAATCAGCTCCATTGCTCCGGGCTTGGTGAACTCCGCATCCACACTCACCGTGTAGTTGGTCCACGCAGGATCGCCAAGCAGCGTGAACGCGTCACTGTCATTCTGCCACTCGATCGGCTTGGTCGCTGCCATCTGCTGCAGGCACTTACCCGATCTTCCTGCCACGCAGGGCTGAACCTCGAATGAGCCCTGCATGTCGGAGGCATATCGCGCCTCCTGGCCAGCCTTGTACGCTTCGAAGCTCTCGCGATAGGGCAGCGTGAGCGGGCCGGCCGGAGGAGCGACCGCCTGCCCCTTTCCGGCGCCGGCGAGCGTGCTGAACGTGTACACGTAACCGGGATGCAGATCGAACTGATAGGTTCCGGAGCTATCCGGGTTCAGGTCGGACACATGAACGAACTCGTTGCTTTGAGAGGTGCCCGCCACCTCGGTGGCCCAGACGTGCACGACCTTCTTCGACAGATTGCCATTGGCGCTAAAGGCTACCTTCGAGGGAGAGTCTGCCGACGTCGTCTCCACAATCAGGCTATAGTCGGCTCCATCCGGGGAGCGCAACGTAGCATAGCTCCCATTCAGGCGATCATCGCCGAGATATCCGCTCGCATCTCTCAGGAAGATCCAGCCAGGTTGACTGAACTGAGTCACCTGAGCCGTCACCCAGAGACTCTTGCCGAGGCTGTAGTGCCCCGACCAGGGTTGCCCGGCGACCATCAACCCCGTAGTGGGATACGGCAGATTGGATGTGATCGCAGCGAGCAGGGGCCAGTTCAGGAATCCGGTCATCTGGGCGTCGACGTAGCCCCGAACGATCGCCCGGATCAGGGGACCGGCGCCACTGTTGTCGTCCTGCGAGCCGCTCTCGCTGTCCCACAGCGGCTTCTTCGTTTCGAGGCCCTCCTTCGTCGAGTGGCAGGCGTCCGCGCTGCCCCCATCGCCTCCTTCGCAGGAGTAGTGCACACCGACGATGTCGATAGAGCTCGCGAACGCCGGGTCTTTGACCATGGCACTCGCCACGCGCCAGCCCGAGTCGTCCCCGACAATCTGCGTCGAAGAATGTCGCTTCGTCAGCGCGGCACGCAGGTTCTCATACCATGGCTCCTTGAATCCCCTCTCGTTCCACCCGCCAAGATAGTCGATCGTCAGACCGTGGGAGTGCGCGCAGTCCATCCAGGTCATCAGGTAGTCGACCGTCTCCTGAGACCAGAAGTCGTGGTGATCGATCCACCCCGGTGCCGCCCAGGCCAAACCATAGAGCTTGATGTCGGGATTGCGGCGCTTGGCCTGCTCCGCCAGCCAGAACTCATATCCGGCATCGCAGTTCACCACGCCGGACGTGTGCTCCACGCTTGGTTCGGAGCCGTCGGTTGAGTTCGCGTCACCACCAATCTCCAGCTTCAGGACCTGTAGCGCTGCGCCATACCCGGGCTTGAAGAGGTAGTCAAGGATCTCGTCGCGCTGCTTGGGTGGGTAGTCGATCAGCAGCCGCGAGTTCCCGCCGCCGCCGCTGATCGCCCCGACACCGCCGAAGGCAAGCCCCGTAGCTGTACCATCGATCTTGATCCGCGTTGTCAGGCCCGCTTGGGAGCTGCCGGCCGCGGCCGCTGAGGACTGCGCCGCGAACCCGGTCGATTGGGCCACCCCTGGAATCATCCACGAGATGGCCAACAGGCAGATGACACGTCGCAGTCCAGCCATTAACAGTCTCCCCCTTACCAAATTCACACGCTTGTTGTTGCGATCGGTTCCACCTACCGGACTACCGGACTAACGGAAGAGCAGACCGATCGCCGCGCCTCCATCCCCACGAAGTCTCCACGCTGCTCAACCCGGCGCGGGCACGCCGGGTCAAGCATCGTGGCTGGGTTTACCAGGTGATCTTGGCAGAGAGCTGGACCTGCCGAGGCAGATTGCTCTGTCCAGCAGACCCTCTGGTGATCAGTCCAAAGGTTGAATCGTTGAAGTTGGTATCAGGATTCTCAGACCAGAGCGGATGGTTGAGGACGTTGAATGCTTCGAGACGGACCTGCAGAGCGAGCCTCTCAAAGAGACTGAAGTTCTTCGACAGGTTGGTGTCGAACTGGTAGATGCTGGGCAGACGAACGCCCGTGTACACCGTATTCGTGTTCGGCCCAAAGTTACCGTTTGGCACGCGCATCAGGTTCGGCTGAGTGCACGGTGTGTCGTTGTCGAAGTAGGTCAGCTGCTGGATCGAGTAGTGACCGCTCTGATCCTCCTTCCACTGCTGGACACAGGGTGCAACCAGCCGGATGTACCCACTGTTCTGCTGGATGTGGGGGTGAACATAGGGACTGGCGATCTGGTTGTCCTGGCCGGGCACGTTGTACGGCACACCGGTCTGGTAGATGAAGAGGCTGCCCAGCTCCCATCCACCAATGGCGCCGTCGACGATCCGGTTCGTGCTGCCAAGGAAGCTTCTTCCCCGGCCCACCGGCAGGAGATACACCCCGGAGATCGTGATGCGGTGGGTTCGATCATTCCCATCGATGTGTCGTGAAAGAACACGGAAGGTCGTGTCCTGGTACCCACCGGCGTCCATCTGCTTGGACCAGGTCCACGTGCCATGCAGGGTAAGGGACCGGGTCCAGCGGTGAGACGCGGTCACCTGGAGCGAGTTGTACCAGGTCCGACCGTCATTCAGCTGGTACTCGGTGATGTCTTGAAACTCTGGAAACCGGCGTGTGAAGTTCAGGGCGTTCACGGGTTGCGAGGTGTAGTAGTTCGTTCCCTGAAATCCGTTCACGCCCTGGAACGGGTTCTTCACGTTGTTGTTGGTGCAGTTCTCATACCTTCCGCCATACGCCGGGTTGCAGGGTGTGTAGGCGTTCGGATCCTGGTGATTGATGTTGTCGCTGCTGTCGCCGTTGTAGAGACGGGACCCGACATAGGAGATGGCGACGGTGTCGCTGTTTCCGAACTGCTGCTCGATGCCTGTGGAGTACGTCCAGAAGCTGGGAATCTTGTAGTGAGGATTCAGGAAGAAGGGACTCTGGCCCAACTGCACAAGCTTGCCGGCCGAGGAGCCGCTGGGCTGAACCACGTTGTCATACAGATGGTCGATCGGATTCCCGAGGTTGGGATAGGTATCCAGTGGATGGTTCGGATCGCTTGCCTGGTACTGCGTCGTCGCGCTGAAGCCATAGGTCGAAGCGGCGTTCTGGGGACTGCGGAAGGACTCACCAAAGCCGCCACGGAGCACCGTTCTGTTGTTCAGGGCGTAGGCAAAGCCAACCCGCGGCTGGATGTCCCACTTGTTCAGCGCGAAGGGGCCACGCGGGTTGCCATTGACGCCGAGGTAGGTGATGCCGCCGAGGACCTGGCTGTAGCCAGGGACAGTTACCTGTGAGTTGATAGGGTTGACAGCAGTGGTGTCAAAGGCGTAGTTCGCCGAGTTGTTCCGCTCCGTCTGTGCGGGGTTGAAGTCCCACCGAACGCCGAGATTGAGCGTCAGGTTCTTGGTCACCTTCCAGTCGTCCTGGACAAAGGGCGCCCAATAGTGCGCGGACCAGAAGACCTTGGTGTTAATGGTGTCGCTGCCATTGGAAGGATTGCCAAGCAGAAGGGATGCGATCGGGTTGCCGCTGGCCGCGTCAAACGTCTGTTGGCCGGGCGTTCCAACCACCACGGAACGCTGCGTCCAGAGGCGATCGACGGACAGGTTGTTGCCGCCGCTCACGATGTTGTTGACTGACTGCATAAAGCGAGCGTCCAGCCCGAAGTGGATCGTCTGCCTGTTCTTGACCCAGGTCGCGGACGGGAAGAGGCTCAGGGAGTTGCTGACGGTCTGCCCGCCATTGTTCTGGCCGAGCTGGGAGAATCCTTCCTGGCCATTGGTAACCAGCGGGAAGTTGCGTGCGGCCGCACTGCCCTGGGCGGCGATATCTCCCGCAGGAATGCCCAGGGTGGTCGGGTCGAACAACGGTCCGCCAATGGTGTAATCGGCTCGCACCGAGACGTTGGCTCGGAAGTCCACCAGCAGATTGGGGCTTACCGTGTGCGTCTCTTCCAGTGTGAAGGTGTGGCTCCGTTCACCGTGCGGCAGCTGACCGTTGTCAGCGGCGGTGTTGTAGCCGGTGTAACTCCGATTCTCGACCCGCTCCCAGTAGCCGTAGTGGAAGCTGAAACGATCGCGGGAGGACAGGTTCTGGTCCCACTTCGCCAACGCATTCCGGTAGCGATCTGTGTCGGCCGCGGGAGAGGTGTAGTTGCCTGCATAGGGACTGCTACCCGGGGCTGGCGTCGTGTTGGGCTTGGGGTAGTAGGAAAGTATCTTCTGAGCGACGGGGTTGATGCGCGATGCGGGGATGATGTTGCCGGGGAAAGGCGACCGCACGTACTGGCCGTTCGCGGTCAGGGTAACGGTCAACGGATCGTAGATGGTAATGGGGTCATAGGTCTTGGTTGCGCCGTTGTAGTACACGTCCTTCGAAAAGTCCCCGGTCAGCCAGGCCGGATCCGGGACGGTGTCGGTTACGGTATTGGGCTCGGTCTCGTTCCAGTTCTCGTACTGGAGCACAAAAAACGACTTGTTCCGTCCGTCGTACAGCTTGGGGAGCACAATCGGACCGTCCACTTCAAAGCCATACTGGTCCAGCTTGTGCCTCTGGGTCTGGTAAGGTTTCGGGTTTCCACCGGGCGGCAGCCGGGCCAGCAGATAGTTGTTCTTCCAGGTGTTGGCATCAAGCCACTGCCGCCGGGCGTACTCATACACGTCGCCGTGGATCAAGTTGGTGCCCGACTTGAGGATCACGTCTTCGACGCCGCCCGCGTTGCGGCCGAATCGGGCGTCGTACGCATTGGTGACGATCTTGAACTCCTGCACCGAATCGACGGGCGGGATATAGGCGACGTGCGCGTTGCCCGTGTTATTCGTCGAGGACGCTTCGTTGGCGACACCATCCAGCATCAACTCCACATTGCCGCTGCCGCCGCCGTTGATTGAGGTATTGGCCTGGGTGTCGTCAAAGGGCCGCTGGTACTGCGTCGCTCCCTGATTCCACTGCACACCGGCCGACAGAATCGACAGCATCAGAGGGTCGCGGCCGTTGAGCGGCAGTTCCGTCACGCGGGTGTTTTCGACCACCTCTCCGGCATCACCCTTTCCAAAGTCGACCAGGGGGTCTCCGGTGACGGTCACGGTCTCCCCGCTGGCCCCTACGGCCATCTTGAAGTTCACGGTCGCTGTCTCATCGACCTGCAACTTGATTCCGTTGTGAACGCCCGTGGCGAATCCCTGGGCTGTGACCGTGACCGTGTAGTTGCCCGACTTGAGATAGGGAATGGTGTAGTCCCCCGTTCCCGTCGAGAGCGTCGTGTGGTCTGCTCCGGTATCCACGTTGTGCGCGGTGACTGTGGCCTTCGGAATCACAGCGCCGGTGGGGTCAGTGATGCGCCCGGTGAACTGTTGAGCCCGCAGCAGGCCGGCCGACAGGAAGAGCGTGAGAAGCAACAGCGGAACTCGGAGAAATCTCATACGGACCTCAGGTTGGGTTGAAGACGAAAGCGTGATGGCAGTTGGCATCGGATTGCGTTGCGCGCGATCTCCCGTGCCCTGTGCTTGCAACAGCCCGCGGCTCATGTCATGGCTCGCGAGCAGACGCTCGCTCGATGCGGCCCTGGCCCTAAATCTTCGATCTTGCACTTTCATCCAGCACCTCCGGACCATTGCAGTGAACCTTGTCTCCGAGCGCAGCGGTATCGTTACCATTCGCTCCCCCACAGGGCAAGGAGAGGAGGCGAGTGCCCTCGTTGGAGGGTCGTGGAATCGCTACCAATCAGTGACGGCCACATATTGTGCTCACGTCACGAGGGTTGTCAAGGGGGTACTCGATGAGGGGCTATGATCACTGCGAAATCAGCTGGTTAGGCGCTCTGAGCAAAGACGACCTGACCGGTTTCCTGCGGAGTGCGGCCACCGATCATCCGCTGCGCGCTCCACCCTGTAGCACCCCTTCACCCCGCGGGTCCGCAGCCCGGCCGAGCCTGTTTCCGACCAGGCGAGCGTATCCTGCATCCAGAAAACCACCGGAGCAGCTCCGGCGCCTGGTCGGCCCTCAGAATCGCCAGTTCCTGCGCGGCATGGGGGAGCCGCAGCGCAGTCGAGGGTGGCAGGAGCGGGCGGTCAGAACGCTCCGGCGGACGCTGGTGCTGCCCACAGCTCTTCCGCCGAGGAACAGCTGCGCTTTATCCTGAGAGCGCATGCCAGGAGGGCCATCCATGAGCATAGGTCTGGTGATCCGGTCGTCGGCGATTCACGCAGCCGGCTGCTACACCACGCGGGCCATCCGCAAGGGCGAGCGCGTGATCGAGTACGGCGGCCCACGCTTCAGCAAAGCGGAGGCCGATGAGCGCTACCGGGACCGCGATCTCACCTATCTCTTCAGCTTCGGCCGCCAAGGCGAGGTGATCGACGGCTTCGGCACGGCCATGTTTCTGAACCACTGCTGTGACCCAAACTGCGAGACAGAGGAGGAGGACGGCCGAATCTTCATCCATGCCATTCGCAACATCCGCGCCGGCGAAGAGCTCACCTACGAGTACAACCTCCATGACTCCGACGATCCGGACACCGGCTGCTCCTGCGGCGCGGCATGCTGTCGGGGAACGATGTTCAGCGAAGCGGAGGTGCGCCGGCGCAAGCGGCAGAGCCGTCCCGCCCGGAAGAGCAGGACGAAGCAGTAGGGTTCGAACGTTCTCGCCGTTGAGCAGGAACGGGCTCGGGGGCGAGAAGCCCCGGCTTCTTCGAGGGCAGCGGAGGCGGGACCGACAGCAGTGCCGGGCGATACAATGAAGACTGACCGGGTCCGCGTCCGTCGGCTCCATCTCCCTTCCCTATGGCCTACCAGGTTCTCGCTCGAAAGTATCGCCCGCAGCGTTTCGCCGAAGTGGCCGGACAGGCTCATGTCACGGTGACGCTGATGAATGCGCTGGCCCAGGGCCGGATCGCGCACGGCTACATCTTTAGCGGGCACCGCGGCATCGGCAAGACCACCATCGCCCGCATCCTGGCCATGGCCCTGAACTGCCGCAACGCCATTGGGAGCGATCTGCGGCCCGCCGCGGAGCCATGCGAGGTGTGCGAGAGCTGCACCGAGATCCGGGCCGGCAACGCCGTGGACGTGATCGAGATCGACGCGGCCACCAACCGCGGCATCGATGAGATTCGCGAGCTGCGGGACGCTGCCCGCTACCGGCCGGCGCGTGACCGTTACAAGATCTACATTCTCGACGAGGCGCACCAGATCACGGATGCGGCGTTCAACGCCCTGCTCAAGACTCTGGAAGAGCCGCCGGAGCACATCGTCTTCATGATGGCCACGACGCAGCCCGAGGACATCCCGCAGACGGTGCGGTCGCGCTGCCAACACTTCTCCTTCCACGCGATCAAGATGGCCGACATCCTCACAGAGCTGCGCGGCATCGCCGAGCAGGAGGGCATCGAGGCCCAGGACGGCGCGCTGAGCCTGCTGGCGGAGGCCGGCGACGGATCGCTGCGCGACGCCCTCAGCATCATGGATCAGGCGATTGCGAGCGCGCCGATCGAGGGTGGGCGGCCGCGACTCGATGCAGCGCAGATCCGTGAGCTGATGGGGGCGGTGTCGAACGCCGTCTTTGAACGCATCTTCGAGGCGGTCGACGGTGGACGCAGTGCCGAGGTCCTGACCTCCGCCAACGATCTGCTCGACGCCGGCAACGCTCCCGCTCAGCTGGCTCGTCAGTGCGTGCGCTACCTCCGCAACTGTCTGATGGCGAAGATCTCCGGGGTTAGTCCCGACGGTGTTGCGGCCGATGGGACGGCAGCCGAGCTGCTCCAAACCTCGCCCGACGAGATCCGCCGGGCAGGCCGCACGGCAGCCCGCTTCAGCGAGGAGGAGCTCACGCGATTTCTGCAGGTAATGCTGCGGACCTTTGACGAGCTCGGCTATCGGCAGGAGCAGCGCTTCCACCTGGAGCTCGGCCTGCTGAAGCTGGTGCACCTTCGGCGTCTACTGCCGATCGAAGATCTGCTCGGCCAGCTTCCCTCCGGGACGGAACCCAGGGCTGCGTCCGGAACCGCATCCCGAACCAACCCCGCCCGGTCCATGGCGGCGGTCGCCGACCCCGTGCGGCCCGCGACCTCGCAACTACCGCCGCCCTCCCTGGCCAGCACGTTCCCGGCAGCCCCCGCCCGCAGCTCCTTCCAGCCGGCGGAGCGGGCAGTGTTTTCCCCATCTCAGGGAGGCGCATCTCCGTTGCATCCAGGCGCGGCCGCGACCCTGCCGGCGCCCTCGAACGACGGGCTCGCTCCGAGCTCACGCGAAGGCACGGCGACCGCGGCAGACGCGATCCCCCAGGTGGAAGCTCACGCCACTGACCCCAGGCAGTTCGATCCAGCCGAGAAGCTTCCAGACTCGCTCTCGAGCGATCCAGCGGAGACACCTTCGAGGGATCTCGCCACAGCCCTGCAGCGCTCCGCCGTGGCGGCGCTGTCCGCGGTGAAAGGCCAGAGCTCCGCAGCCGAAGCCATGGAAGACGCCACCTGGACTGTGAGCGGCGACACGGTCGAGGTGCAGACCGGCTATTCCAAGATCATGCTGCCGATGGTGGTCAACGTCGAGGCGGAACGGCTGATCGAGGCGCAGCTCCGGCCGTCCCGCCCGGGTCTGAAACTCGTTCTGCTGCCGGCGGCCGCCACCCTTCGGCCCGAGGCGGCAAAGAAAAAACGGCCGGCGAGCTCCGGCTCCGCCCAGGCCAAGGCCGAAGGTCACCCGGTGGTGCAGCAGGCGCAACGGCTCTTCGACGCGGAGATCCGCAAGGTAATTGATCTGAGCGATAGCGCGGTCTAGCAGGTGCACTGCCCGAAGTTGAACCCACACCACAGGAGACGATGACAGATGGACTTTGGCGACCTCGGCAAGATGCGCGAGATGATGGAGCAGGCGCAGCAGATGCAGCAGCAGATGGAGCAGAAGCTCGCCGCAACCGTGGTTGAGGCCTCAACCGGCGGCGGTGTGGTGACGGTTCGGATGAATGGCCGAAAGGAGCTTCTTCGGTTGAAGATCGACCCCGCCGCGGTGGGCAGCTCGGGCAGCGATCTGGAGCTGCTCGAAGACCTCATCACCGCCGCAGTCAACGAGGCGGGCCGCCGCGCCGATGAAGCCATGCAGACCAGCGTCTCCGGCCTGATGGGCGGACTCGATCTCCCCGGTCTCGGCAGCTGATGGCACGCTTCGCCGAGCCGATGAGCCGGCTCATCGACGAGCTGCGCAAGCTCCCTGGCATCGGCACCAAGAGCGCCCAGCGACTCGCCTTCCATGTGCTGCGGTCGACGGAGGCCGACGCCCGCCGGCTGGCCGCGGCCATCCTGGAGCTGCGCGAAAAGTTGACCCTCTGCAGCACGTGCAACAACATCACCGACGTCGACCCGTGCGGCTACTGCACCAGCGCGGTGCGCAACCAGCGCCTGGTCTGCGTGGTCGAAGAGCCGACCAACATCGCCACCGTCGAAAAAACGCGGGGGTACACCGGCGTCTACCACGTGCTGCACGGAACCCTTTCGCCGGTCAATGGAGTGGGGCCGGAGCAGCTGCGCATCGGCAATCTGATGAGCCGGCTGCCGCACCTGGAGGAGATCATCCTCGCGACCTCACCCACCACCGAAGGCGAAGCCACGGCGCGCTACCTGGCCGACGAGCTTCGCCGCACCGGGTCCGCCGTGCGCGTCACCCGCATCGCCACCGGCGTTCCGGCTGGCAGCGATATCGAGTACGCCGACGAGGTCACCATGTCACGCGCCATGGAAGGACGCCGTGACTTCTAAGGAATCTCTGATCAAGTCCGCTTGGGGAAAGAGTCCTGCTCTTTGTTGTCATTCCCGCAGGAAATTTGCGTTCTTTTCCAGCCCCAATAGTTCATCAGAGCTTCCCTGGACCGGCTTGCATGCAGGTGTAGCTCTCGCTTTCTAGGGCTGTTTGCATTTAGACCTGTTTGCATCGAGGTGCAGCTCTCGGCTCTTCGGGCTGAAGGCCCGACATATCCTAGCCTGGGGCGCAAGCCCCAGGTAACGATCCATAAAGCCTCTTCGGGCTGAAGGCCCGACATACAAAGTCAGGACCAGACCTGTCGGTAGACTGCTCTCGAGCGCTCTAGCTCTCAGGCAGGCTCCGGTCCACCAGGTCCGAACCGGTCATCTCGGCGGGCCGCTCAAGGCCGAGCAGCTGCAGGATCGTCGGCGAGATGTCCCGCAGACTTCCTCCCCCTCTGAGAGCGACCGGCTCCTCGGCGATGTAGATCAGCGGCACCGGATTGGTCGTGTGCGCCGTGTGCGGCCCACCCGAGACTGGGTCGATCAGCATCTCTGCGTTGCCATGGTCGGCCGTCACCAGCATGGCCCCGCCGCGCTGCCGCACCGCGCGGTAGATGCGGCCGAGCTCGGTATCCACAGTCTCGACCGCACGGATCGTCGGCTCCATCTTGCCCGAGTGCCCCACCATGTCCGCGTTCGCAAAGTTTGCAATCACCACGTCAAACGCCGTGTCGTTGACCGCCCGGATCACCGCGTCCGCAATCCCCGCTGCCGACATCTCCGGCGCCAAATCATACGTCGCCACCTTCTGTGACGGCACCAGCGCCCGATCCTCGCCCGGAAACGGCGTCTCGATCCCGCCGTTGAAGAAGTAAGTCACGTGCGCGTACTTCTCTGTCTCAGCTACCCGCAGGTTGCGCAGGTTCGCCTGCGCCAGCAGGTTCGCCAGCAGGTTGTCCATCGACTCCGGTGGAATGACGACCGGAAGCCGAAAGTGCCGGTCGTACTGCGTCATGGTGACGTAGTGGATGCCGTTGGGCGCGATGGCGCGCGGGATCTCCGCCTCCAGCTCGGCTGATTTGGGCAGGTCAAACCCGTCCTGCGCCGTCAGCCCGCCCGGCCGGTCGCCGTTGCGCGCCAGAACGCGCGTAATCTGCCGCACGCGGTCTGCCCGGTAGTTGAAGCACAGGCAGACGTCGCTGTCGCGGATCGGACCCACCGGTTCGCCAGGCGCATCGACGACGGTGAACGGCGGCACAAACTCGTCGGTGATGCCGCTACCGTAGAGCTCGCGCACGCGGGCAACGGCGTCAACGTAAGCACCGCCGTCCGGCGATCCCGTCACCATCGCATCGAAGGCCTGCCGCTCCTTCTCCCATCGCAGGTCGCGGTCCATGGCGAAGTAGCGCCCGGAGACGGACGCCAGACGGCCCGTGCCGATCGCCTCGATCTGCTGCAGAAGCTCCTGGAGGTAGCGCACGCCACTGGTCGGCAGGGTGTCGCGGCCGTCCAGAAACGCGTGGACGTACACCCGCGGCAGACGATGCTCCGCCGCCATGCGCAGAAGGGCATACAGATGACGCTGGTGGGAGTGAACGCCGCCATCCGATAGCAGACCGAGCAGATGGAGCGCGCGGCCCTCGCTGCCGGCGCGCCGCATGGCCTCCATCAACGTCGGATCGGAGGCGAAGCTGCCATCCGCGATCGCCTGGTCGATGCGCGAAACATCCATGCGCACGACGCGTCCGGCACCCAGGTTCAGGTGTCCCACCTCGGAGTTGCCCATCTGCCCGTCCGGCAGACCGACGAAGTGTTCGCTGGCCCGCAGCAGCGTGTTCGGATACTCGGCGAGCAGACGATCGTACACCGGCTTGCGAGCTTGGGCGATGGCGTTGCCGGCCGTCTCGGTACGGTAGCCCCAGCCATCCAGGATGGTCAGAACAACAGGTCGGGTCGGCATGGCGCTACTGCGGCTGCTTGGGTGATGTTTTGGGCGCCGTTGAGGGCGATGCCGTCGACGGCGGAAGCGAGTTCAGCGTCGGCTTGGACGGAGCCGCGGAGGGCTGACCCGAAGCACCGGCCTGGTGCTCCTTCACGGCAGCGTCGATCTCGGCCTTGTGCCGGGCAAAGGTGGCTTGCCCCACTCGCTGGCCTTCGGTGCGCAGCAACTCACCGGCTGCCGACGCAGCAAGCGGCTGGACCTTCAGGATGTCCCTGCCCGCGGGCGTCTTGTAAAAGGCGATCGCCGCAGCCATATCCTCCTCCGAGAAATACCGCTGGTAGACCGGCGTGAACTCCGCGACAACGTCGATCGCGTCCAGCGAGTTGGTCAGATCGGACCAGAAGTCCGCCGGGAAGTACTGGGGTGCGCGAGCACGCGATCCCGCCACCAGCTGCCCAAAGGCAGCCTTTGCGTTCTCCTGCGAGTGGGTCAGCTCCAGGTACTCCCGAATCTGCGCCGGTGTCGCCGGATGCGCGGGTGGCGCCGGCTCGTTCGGGTTACGCTGCTGCAGCTGCGGCGAGGGGGCCGGGCTCGGCGATGCGGTCGAGTGCTGGGCCGCACCTCCGGTCGCGGAATGAGAGGCGGCCGTCTGAGCCAGCGCGGTGGGACCAGAAAAAAGAACGGCGCTGGTCGCGATCAGGACAAGTTGCTTGTGCATGGAAACTCCGGAGCTCTTCTGCTTGCTGGCTTGCTAAGGGTTAGTGTGCGCCGCCGCCGCTGCCATGGATCGACTCGCGTCCCAAAAACTCGGCAGACTGGCCTAGCTCCTCCTCGATCCGGAGCAGCTGGTTGTACTTGGCGATGCGGTCCGTGCGCGAGGCCGATCCGGTCTTGATCTGGCCGGCGCCCGTCGCGACCGCAAGGTCGGCGATAAAGGTGTCCTCGGTCTCGCCCGAGCGGTGGCTGATGATCGAGGCATACCCGAAGCGGCGGCCGAGATCGATGGCTTCGAGCGTCTCCGAGACCGTCCCGATCTGGTTGACCTTGATCAGAATTGCATTGCCGACGCTCTCGTCGATGCCCCTGCGAAGCCGCTCCGTGTTGGTGACAAACAGATCGTCGCCGACCAGCTGGACGTCTTTGCCGACCAGCTCCGTCAGGTGCCGCCAGCCTGTCCAGTCGTCCTCGGCCAGACCGTCTTCGAGCGAGACGATAGGGTACTGACGGATCCACGACTTCCAAAACGCCGCCATCTCCTCCGAGCTCTTCTCCGAACCGTCCGACTTCCGGAAGATGTACTTGCCCTTCTCCTTGTCGTAGAACTCACTCGCCGCCGGATCGAGCGCGATCGCGATCTGCTCCCCAGGGGCGTACCCTGCCAGCGAGATCGCCTCCAGAATCAGGTCGATCGCCTCGGAGTTGGCCTTGAGCGACGGGGCGAATCCACCCTCGTCCCCGACGGCTGTGCTGTAGCCCTTCTTCTTCAGCACGCCCTTCAGCGTGTGAAAGACCTCCGTGCCCCAGCGCAGCGCGTCTGAAAAGGTTTCGGCGCCGACCGGCATCACCATGAACTCCTGAAAGTCCACATTGGAATCAGCGTGCGATCCTCCGTTCAGGATGTTCATCATGGGGGTGGGCAGGATGCACGCGCTCACACCGCCGAGGTAGCGGTAGAGCGGCAGCTTCACCGCCTCGGCCGATGCCCGGGCGACCGCCATCGAGACCGCCAGAATCGCGTTCGCGCCGATCTTGCCCTTGTTCTCCGTGCCGTCGATCGCGATCATGGTCGCGTCGATCAGCCGCTGATTGGTCGCGTCCATGCCGGTCAGCTCGGGGGCCAGGATGCTTTCCACATTCTCGACCGCCTGCAGCACGCCCTTGCCCAGGTAGTGCTCCTTGTCGCCATCGCGCAGCTCCATCGCCTCATGCTCGCCGGTGGAAGCGCCGCTCGGCACCGCAGCGCGTCCGCGGGCTCCGCCGTCCAGCATCACGTCGGCCTCCACCGTGGGGTTGCCGCGCGAATCCAGGATCTCGCGCGCGCGAATCGAGACGATGTCAGTCATAGCTCTTCCGTTCTCCTGTTGGCTCTCGGCCTGTCGAAACTGACCACCGTTGTAGACGCGATGCGCCAGCCGATCGGTCAGCGCGGGCCGGCGATCCACCTCCCACGTCGCTCCGCCGGAGGTTCTGATGGTCGTGATGAGTTCAAGGGGATCGCGACCCACAGCGAGGATTCTAGCAAGGATTGCTGCTGCGCATCGTGAACGCGAAGCAGCAGACATCTCCTGACACCACCGCAACTTCTGTTGCCTGGGGCGATTCCTTCCCGCTGAAGGCTCAGTCGCTCCCCTCCGGAACGGCTAACCTCGAAGTTGGCCCAGTCACCGTATTGGCGGGGCGGATACGCAAGAGGAGACACACCATGCGAGCTCACCTGACCACCGCCGCCATCATGCTTGCCGCTGTGCCCGCGCTGGCGCAGACCACCGGCGTCTCGCAGCCCGATCCCGTCGTGATCGAGGCGACGCCCGCTGAGACGGTCACCGTCAAGGTCGCTCCGGCCAAGCCCCGCGCGGGCATCCCCGTGGCGGCAGCCCTCGCCGCACCGGCCGCCAGCGGCGTCGTCTACGGCCCCTATGTTCCCTACGCCGGAGCTGTCACCACTCCCGCGCAGGCCGTTCCCGCGCAGTCCTCCGACCCTGACGCCAACATCGTGCTCAGCGTTCCCGACGTGCCAGGGGAGCTGCGCACCGGCACACTTCTCCATGTCCGCATGCGCGAGCAGCTGTCCACCCTGACCACCACACCCGGGGCGCCGTTCTCCGCCGATCTGACCGAGCCGGTCGAGAAGGACGGCCGCGTGGTGCTTCCCGTCGGCGCAGTCCTGAAGGGTCGCGTGACGGAGGTCCATAGCGGACGCCGCATCTCCGGCCGCGCCATGCTGCATCTTGACCCGCGCCGGGTGGAGCTGCCGGATGGCAGCTTCTACGATCTGCGCGCGCAGCTGATCGACACCGACCAGACTGGCCGCAACAAGATCGACAGCGAAGGTTCACTGGTGCGGCGAGATCACCCCAAGGAGATGCTCGCCATCCTGGGGGGAACAACCGGCGCTGGGGCGGTTGCGGGCGCTCTCGTCGGCGGCGGCGTCGGTGCCGCTGTCGGTGCAGGCATCGGCGCTGGAGCCAGCACCATCGTGTGGTTGAAGCAGGATCGCCAGACCGAGCTTCCGGAGAACGCGGGCCTCGTCTTCACGCTGACCGAGCCCATGCTGATCCAACCCGAGGGAGCATCCGGCCGGACCGGCGCGCTGCGGCAGCATGAGCCGGCCGCCAGTCCGGCCGAGCTTCGCTAGGGCAGCTTTTCTGAGGGGGTAGTTCCTCTGATCTGAGACCGCACTCAGGTCCGAAGCACGCGAAGACCCTGAACCCACGTCTCAAGAGCGAGACGTGGGGCACCCTGTCAGTACGGCATCAGGAAGGGACGATGACCCGTCTGCCAGGACGTAACCCACATCTCTGAAAAGTTCTGAGGGTGCGGGTCTGAGGGTGTCGGTCTGAGGGTGTCGGTCTGAGGGTGCGGGTGCCCCACATCTCGCCTCTGAGATGTGGGTTCCCTCCACCCGATTGCGAGATCACAGCATCAGGAAAACTGCCTGGTCCGGACTATTCAGATTCGTTATAGCCCGGAGTGTAGCCCAGAGGGGGGGTAACGCGGGCCTCTAGCCCGCACAGGCTCACCTTCCGCGAACTGCCGGAGCCGCACCTTTCCTAAGCGAAACTGGCGCATGGGTCATTGGCTTCGCTCCCCACCTTGCGAGAAAACTGCACCAGCTTCGCTACTCCGAAACCTGGGACAGCAGCCGCCGCCAGTTCTTCTGGTTGCGGCGATAGCTCTTCTTCAGGTCCTCCAGGATGCGCTCAAAATCGGCATGTCCGCCGAGCCGCCGCCACGCTGGATTGATGGCAAACCACGGGTAGTTCTCGTTGCCAAGATAGATCGCTCGCCGCAGCCAGTGCAGCGCCTCGGACTCATCCCCTTCGACGGCAAAGTAGGTCGCCAGCCGGTAGGCCATCTCGTTGTCCGCCTCGGCCGCGGAGAGCGTCTCGTCGACAATAAAGCTGGCCGCCTTGGTCCGCTCCCCCAGCTGCGCATAGCAGAGCGCAATGGTGGGGTAGACGATGCGCAGCGAATCCTCATCGCGAATGACCGACTCAAGCGTCTCGATCGCGCGCGCCTGGTCGCCAGTGCGCATCTGCTGGTACCCAAGCGAGATGCGCAGCAGAGGCTGGCGCGGCTCAAGCGTCAGTCCCTTCTGGATCTCGTCGGACGCGAGCTCCAGCTGATTCTGATACTGGTACACCCGCGCGCGATGGTTGTAGATCACGGCAGCGTTCGCCGGGTTCATGCGCAGCGACAGGTTGAACTGCTCGAGCGCCTCCTCGTACATGCCATCCGCGCGCAGCGTCAGGCCCGCCACCATGTGCACGTTCCAGTCGTTCGCCGCAGTCTGCAGCAGGCGCTCGATGCCGTGGCGCGCCGACTCCTTTTCGCCGCGGGAGAGCAGCATGTAGACGCGATACAGGTTCGCCTCGATCGAGGCCGGGTCCAGCTGCAGCGCCCGGTCGAACGCACGCCTGGCCTCGAGCACATGCTTCTGGCCGCCCAGGCCGTGACGCGCGTACTGGAGGTGCGTGATGCCAAGGCCAGACCATCCAGGCGCGAACTCCTCATCCTGCTTCACCACCGAAGCAAACAGCTCGCGCGCTCGGTCCAGGTCGTCGCGGCTGCCCGAGCGCGAAAGAAAGCTCGACAGCACGGCTCGCGCCTGCAGATACTCCTCGGAGAGCCGCTCCGAAAGCGACGGCACCAGAGCGGGCATGCGGGTCAGCTCAGCCGGCGATCGCAGATCGCCGTAGCCTTGCAGGGTGCTAAAGACCTCGTTGCAGATCTCCGACTGCACGCTGATCAGGTCAAAGGAGGCCACATTGATCGATCCACCCGCACGCACGCTCTGCCCCGGCACATCCAGCAGCTGCCAGTTCAGGTCGAAGCCCTTGTCGGAGCGAAGGAAGTTGCCGGCGAGCACAAACTGCACCAGCAGCTTGCGGCCGATGCTCAGGGGATCGAGCTGCTGCGTCGGCACGGTCATCAGCGAGCTGGATGGCCGGACGACCAGGGTCGGCATGCGAGCCAGCCGGGCGGCGATCGCGTCCGCCAGGGCATATCCGTAGAGCGGCGCCACGTCCGTCGGTCCGAAGTTGACGAACGGCAGCACCACGATGGTGTTCTGCTTGCCCACCGCGGTGGCCGCGGGCTCGCGAAATCGCTCCGCCAGCATGGAAAGAATGCCCGTCGCCCGCTTCTCCTCCTCCGCGGTGTCGATCGCCAGCTTCCCCTGCACCGGGGGCAGCCGGCTCAAGCCTTCGCCGGAGCTCACGTCGGACTCGATGCGCATGGCCCGCATCACCGTGCGCAGACCTTCGCGTACGTCGGCCGCCGAGGAGAATCGCTCTGACGGCTGCTTTTCCAGGCACTTCAGGATCACACTCTCGAGCTCCACCGGCAGCTCGGGCACAATCTCCCGCATCGGCGGCGGGTCGGCAAACTGGATGGCGCGGATACTCTGGAACTCAGGCGCGTCCGGGCGGTGAAAGGGATGGCGACCGGTTGCGAGCTCATAGAGAATCAGACCCAGCGCGAAGATGTCCGAACGCACGCTCGACTGCCCGGTCACGAACTGCTCCGGGGCCATGTAGGCGACCGTACCTCCGCGTGCCGTATAGGTCGCGCCCGGCGAAGGCATGCTCCGCTTGGTGGCCGGACCGCCGGGGTCGAACTCCGCCTCGGCCGGGCTCAGCCGACGCGCCAGGCCAAAGTCCAGAATCTTGACCAGGCCGCCGTCAGTCAACATCACGTTAGCGGGCTTCAGGTCGCGATGAAAGATGCCGAGCGAGTGCGCCGCAGCCAGGCCGTCCGCAATCTGCACACCGCAGGAGAGCACCAGCTGCAGGCTGGCCGGGCCCTCGGCAATCAGCTTGTCCAGCGATTTGCCGGGGATGTACTGCATGACGATGAACGCCTCATCCTCCGCCTCGCCCACCTCGTAGATGGCGCAGACGTTGGGGTGATCGATCGCCGAGGCCAGCCGAGCCTCCCGCAGCTGCGTTCGCCGCATCTGCTCCGGCGTCAGATTGCCGCGCTTCAGCAGCTTGATGACGACCGGACGCTGCAGCAGCGTGTCGTTGGCCAGGTACACCACGCCACTGCCGCCCGCGCCAATCTTGCGCAGAAACTCGTACTGCTCAATGATCCGGCGCTTCATAGTTGGATTATCTCAAGAGGCTGCTGTGGAAACCGCCCGCCCGCGAGGACATTCAGTGCCGGGGCGGGCCGGCCTTCGACCGCTCCCAGGGCCGCGGGTCGGCCGGATCGTCCTGCCAGCGCTGCCGTCTTCCGACCAGAAACATGATCAGCCCGAAGACAAACATCAGAGCTCCCCAGATGAGGTTGACGTTGATGCCCATGGAACGGTCGTACATGGGGCTGTGCCTGGTGAAGAGGCCAGTCAAGGTCAGGATCGCCCCGGTGATCAGAAAGATCAGGCCGAGCGGGATGCGGATGTCGAGACCCACGGTGAGCTCCTTCAGAGTTTCAGTCGGGTTAAGGCCGCTTTTGGAATCGCCGCTGAAACGTGCCGCCCCGATCAGGGATCGTTGCTAGTATCTTGCCATGCCTGAGGTCTTCCGGGAGCGCGGCTTCAGGTTCTTCTTCTATTCCAACGAGGGCTCTCCCCGAGAACCAGTCCACGTTCACGTGGGACGCGACCAGCTTGAAGCAAAGTTCTGGCTCGATCCAGAGGTCCGGCTGGCCTACAATGATGGATACAACTCGCGCACCTTGCGCGAATTGACGGATCTGATCCACTGGAGACGCGAGTTGATTGTAAGGAGATGGCATGAGTTTTTTGGCTAGGGCAAGCCAGGTGCACTGCGACGCGGACAATCTGTGGGTCGACCTGAGCGACGGCCGGACCCTGGGAGTTCCGCTCGCCTGGTTTCCACGCCTCCTGCATGCCACCCCAGAAGCACGTGAGCAGGTACGTATCACGAGCCGGGGTTTGCACTGGGAGGCGCTCGACGAGGACATCTCTATCTCTGGTCTGCTGGCCGGCCCAGCTGACCAGAGTTCGGGCGAAAAACACTTCGCTGCCTGACCTTCAGGATTCGAGCCAGAGGTCAGGCAAAGACCAGGTTGAGGACCACGAGAATGGCAAGCACACCGATGCCCAGCGTGGCCGGCTTCTGATACCAGGTCAGGTGGTCGTCCGCCGGCTTGGGCGTCAGCGAGTAGACCAGCCCCACCAGCTCCGGCTCCGGTCTGGGCTCGGTCACCAGGCTGATCACCACCGTGACCACGAAGTTGATCGAAAAGGCGAAGATGGCCGTCCAGAAGTTCTGCGCCATGTCGCTCGGATAGCGATGGATCACCGCGATCCAGCCCCCATGCAGGCCAGGAACCGCGTCCGCCGGCAGCGTCAGGCCATGGTGGATCAGCGCGCCCAGAGTTCCCGAGATGAGCCCGGTAAACGCCGCAGTTCCGGTGGTGCGCTTCCAGAACATCCCCAGCAGAAAGGTCGCGAAGAGCGGCGCATTCACCATCGAAAAGATCAGCTGCAGCGAATCCATGATGTTGTTGAACGAGGTGACGGCGTAGGCCGCCCCGATCGACAGAATGATGCCCCCGATCGTGGCCATGCGCCCCATCCACAGATAGTGCTCATCGGTGGCGCGCTTGTTGATGTAGGACTGGTAGATGTCATACGTCCAGACCGTGTTGAAGGCGGTCACATTGCCGGCCATGCCCGACATAAAGCTCGCCAGCAGCGCCGTCAGACCCAGACCCAGGATGCCGGTGGGAAAGAAGTGGAGCAGCATCATGGGAATCGCCAGGTCGTAGTTGTAAACCGGCTGCCCATGGCTGTCGACCGCGGCCTGCCCGTTCAGCGGGTCGACCTTCTGCGGAATCAGACCGTGCGGATGCGCATCGCGAACGGGACGTCCCGAGTCGGTCTCGGACGGCAGCGTGGAGGCGACGTCACCCACGCCGGCCGAGGTCGCCCCGGACGACGTCCTCACGGCCGGCGCAGTGGCCGCCTTTGCCATCACGTGCGACGTGACGCTAACCGCGATCAGCCCCGGCAGGATCACCAGAAACGGAAAAAACATCTTGGGGATAGCCGCGATCAGCGGGACGCGCCGAGCTGATTCCTGCGAGTCCGCCGCCATCGCCCGCTGGATCACGAGGAAGTCCGTGCACCAGTAGCCGAACGACAGCACAAACCCAAGCCCCATCACCAGGCCAAACCACTCCACCCCCAGCGGATTGGTGTTTGCGTGCGCCATGCCGCGCCAGGAGTGCACCATGCTGACCGGCAGAGTCTGCTTGATGCCCTGCCATCCACCCACGTTACGCAGGCCGATAAAGACCAGGGGAAGAAATCCGGCGACGATCAGGAAGAACTGCAGCACCTCGTTATAAATGGCGCTGGTCAGACCGCCGAGAAAGATATAACCGAGCACAATGATGGCCGACAGCAGAATGGAGACGTGAAAGATGTAGGCGTCGGGGATGATGCCGTGAAACAGCCCCAGCGTCTGAATCAGCAGCGCCATGGCATACATGGAGATGCCGGACGAGAAGACGGTCATGACGGCGAAGGAGATGGCGTTGATCGCCCGCGTCTTCTCGTCAAAGCGCATCCGGAGGTACTCCGGCACGGAGCGCGCCTTCGAGCCGTAGTAGAACGGCATCATAAAGATGCCGACGAAGACCATGGCAGGGATGGCGCCGATCCAGTAGAACTGGCTCGTGATGATGCCATACTTGGCCCCCGACGCGCCCATCCCGATGACCTCCTGCGCACCCAGGTTGGCCGAGATAAACGCCAGGCCGCAGACCCAGGCCGGAATCGACCGGCCCGCCAGAAAGAAGTCGTTGCTCGTGCGCATGTAGCGCTTCAGCGCAAATCCAATGCCGAGCACGAAGGCGAAGTAGACCAGCATAATCAGCCAGTCGATCCACGAAAGATTCACAGGGGCTCCTGCTTGCCAGAACACCGCGTCGGAACGGCGGTGCTCCCGGAACTGTAACGGGTTTCCGCAGCGTCGTCCAGAGTTCTTCCGGGGGTCGCGGGAACTCCGGCAAGATCGCATCTTGCCCCCAAGCTACCCCGCAGCCTGAAATCGCATCCCACACAGCATCTGTCACATCGGGTGGCCGAACGAGCACCGGCCGGGGCCTCCGGCATGCAGATCAGGTACAGATGGAAACAGCGGTCCTGCTGGTTGACGACAATGCCGTGCAGGCGGCGACCCGGCAGACAATTCTCAAGCGAGAGGGTTTTCAGGTCTTTGTGGCGCTCAGCCCGGCGCGCGCCCTGGAACAGATCGCACAGGACGACTTTTGCGCCGAGCTCGGCCTGATCATCACCGACCACCTGATGCCCGGGATGAACGGCTCCGACTTCGTTCGTCAGCTCCGCCGTTACAAACCGTCCCTTCCGGTGCTCGTCATCAGCGGCCTGGACGAGGCCGAGCGAGAGTATGCCGGCCTGGGCGTGGTCTTCCGCCTGAAACCGCTGCTGCCCGAGAGCCTGCTCTCCCTGGTGCATAGCCTCATCTCCGAGCCCGGAAAGAGCGGCTTGGCTGCGCCACAAATTGCCCCTCCCTCTGCTTGACGCCGTGCCGCCCTCGCGTTGCACATCCTTGGTGCGCTTGAGAGAATACGGGGGAGGACCCGCCCAAAGTGCATCCCATGCCGGAGTTTGGCAGCTTTTCCCTGCTTCTGGCGCTGACCCTGAGTGCCTACACCCTTGCCGTTGGCAGCCTCGCCCTGTGGCGTCAGCGTGCGGGCCTGCCGTTCGACGCCGGCGCCCTTCGACTGGGGGAGACCGCCCGCCGCGCCGGCATCGGCAGCTTCCTCGCCGTTCTGGCCGCGGCCTTCGCTCTGGTCTGGGCGTCGCTCACCAACGACTTTTCAGTCTCCTACATCCTGCACCACACCAACCGCAGCCTTCCCATCGCGTATAAATTCTCGGCGCTCTGGTCGGGTCAGGAAGGATCGCTTCTGCTGTGGGCGCTGCTGCTCAGCACCTACGGCTTTGTGCTGCGGCTGCGGCACCGGACCGACCTCAAGCTGTTTGCGTATGCGTCCACCATCCTCGCGGGCATCCAGATCTTCTTCCTGGCGCTGCTGAACTTTGCCGCTCCGCCGTTCGCCATCCAGCCCGGTCCGCTGGCCGCCGATGGCTTCGGTCTCAACCCGCTGCTGCAGTACCCCGAGATGGTGATCCACCCTCCCATGCTTTACCTGGGGTACGTCGGCTTCTCGGTCCCGTTCGCCTTCGCGCTCGGCGCGCTGATGATGCGCTACCCCGGCGAAAAATGGATCGGCATCACCCGCCGGTGGACCATCGTGACCTGGCTGTTTCTGACCTGCGGCATCTGCCTGGGCATGCACTGGGCCTATGCCGTGCTCGGCTGGGGCGGCTACTGGGGCTGGGACCCGGTCGAGAACGCCTCCCTGATGCCCTGGCTCACCGGCACCGCGTTTCTTCACTCCGTCATCATGCAGGAGAAGCGCGGCATGATGAAAAACTGGAACGTCTGGCTGATCTTTTCCACCTTCATGCTGACGATCCTGGGAACGCTGCTCACCCGCTCCGGTATCGTGCAGTCCGTCCACGCCTTTGCGCAGTCCTCCATCGGCAACTGGTTCTATGTCTTTCTCCTCATCACCTTTTCGGTCTGCCTGTTTACCTTCTTCCGCAACCGGGACCACCTGCGATCGGAGAACCGGCTGGAGTCGCTGGTCAGCCGTGAGTCCTCCTTTCTGTTCAACAACCTGGTGCTCCTCGCCGCCTGCTTTACCGTGCTCTGGGGCACGCTCTTTCCGGTTCTGAGTGAGTACGTCCAGGGCTCCAAGGTCACCGTCAGTGGACCGTTCTACAACCGCGTCAACCTGCCGATCGGCCTGTTTCTGCTCTTCCTAACCGGGGTCGGCCCCCTTCTTGCCTGGCGCTCGACCTCGCTGCGCTCCATCCGGCGCAACTTCGTGCTTCCCGCACTGGCTGTTCTTGTCTCGGCCGGTGGCCTGATGGCTGCCGGTGTGCGGCCCTGGAAGGATGGCGACGACTGGCAGTCCACGTTCTTCTCGCTGCTCGCCTTTTCGCTCGCCGCCGGCGTCATCACCGCCATCTCGTCCGAGTTCCTCCGCGGCGCCAACGTCGTGCGCACCCAGACCGGACACAATCTCTTCTCCTCCATGGTGCTTCTGGTTCGGCGCAACATGCGGCGCTACGGCGGA
The DNA here is from genome assembly GCA_965218595.1 of Acidobacteriaceae bacterium. Taxonomy (GTDB): domain Bacteria; phylum Acidobacteriota; class Terriglobia; order Terriglobales; family Acidobacteriaceae; genus Edaphobacter. Next base: position 529,592 of record CBDCLC010000003.1, read on the forward strand.
TACCTGGTCCACTTCGGCATCGTCGTCATGTTTATCGGCATCGCGGGCGGCGCCTTCAAGCAGTCGCACGAGCAGGAGATGGGCTTCGGCGACTCCATGCGCATGGGCCCCTACCGGCTCGTCTGCCAGGGCTTCAGCCAGGACTCGAACCCCACCTACGACACCGAGTTCGCCCTTCTGGACGTCTTCCGCAACGGCAAGAAGATCACCCAGTTGGCCCCGGAGAAGCGCTTCTACCAGGCCAGCCAGACCAACTCCACCATGGTCGCAAACCACTCCACGCTGGCCTACGATCTCTATGTCATCTACGAGGGCAAGAACCCTGAGACCGACAAACCAATTATCAAGGTCTTCCTCAATCCCCTGATGAACTGGATCTGGATCGGCGTTGGCATCGTCATCGCCGGCACGGTGGTCGGGCTCTTCCCCAGCACCACGGCCATCCCGCTGCGTAGGCGGGTTCCCGCAACGGTCCCGGCTGAGGCGGAGGTCCACCATGTCTAAGCTTCTTGCCGTCCGCTGGGCCAGGACCCTCGCCACCGTCGTGCTGGGCGTCGTGATGCTCGGAGCCAGCACGGGCTCCCGCTTCAACGAACTCGGCCATAAGATGGTCTGCGCCTGTGGCTGCGGACAGATTCTGCTGGAGTGCAACCACGTCGGCTGCCCGGACTCCGACCGCATGATCGGCGAGCTGCGCACGCAGATCGCCTCGGGCGGTGGCGACAGCAGCATCTATAACTGGTTCGTAGCCAAGTACGGCGCCACCGTTCTGGCCGCGCCCATGCGCGGAGGCTTCGACAACGTCGCCTGGATCACCCCGGTGGTCGTCTTTCTGCTCGCCATCGGCGGAACCATCTACCTCATCCTGACGTGGCGACGGCGCTCGGGCACACAGGCCCTGGCGGCTGGCCCGGGCCGCCCGGCAGCTCATGGGACGACGGTCAGCGACCGCATGCGCGACCGCATCCGCCACGAGGCCGATCTGTGATGGGCTTCTTCGCCGCCGGCGTGCTCACGCTGGCTCTCTTCGCCTACATCTTCTGGCCCGAACGGGCGCGTGCCCCGCAGCCGGAGAAGACCCGGCGCGACTACCTGGTCGAGCGGCGGGAGGTCATCTACGACAACCTGCGCGACCTCCGCTTTGAGTACCTCGCCGGAAAGCATCCCGAACCGGACTACGCCGTGCAGCGGGCCAGCCTGGAAGGCGAGGCCGCCGATGTTCTCGCCGAGATGGATCGCCTCGACTCACGCGGATAGCTCTCCAGCCGCCAGAATCCTTCCGTCCGCGCTAAACCCAAGTGCCGCATCTGCCGGTCGCGACGTCTGCGCGACCCGCATGCGGCGTTAGACTGAGAAGGTGAAGCGTATGAGACCTCTGACGATCTGCTCGCTGGCGCTGCTTCTGACCGCCTCCGCGCTCGCAGCCGCCGAGACCATCACCGGCACGGTGACCAACAAGACCACCAACAAGCCCGCCGCCGGCGATGAGGTGGTGCTCATCCGCCTTGCGCAGGGCATGCAGGAAGCGGAACGCACCAAGTCAGACGCGCGGGGACACTTCAGCCTCAACGTTCCGGATGCGGGCATCCACCTGGTTCGCGTGACGCACGACAAGGCAAACTACTTCCGTCCCGCGCCCCCGGGAACCCAGTCCGTGGACGTCGATGTCTTCAACGCCGCCGCAAAGGTCGAGGGGGTCACCGGAGAGGCGGATGTGATCCGCATGCAGACCGACGAGAGCGGCAAGACCCTGAAGGTCGTCGAGAACTTCTTCCTCAAGAACGACTCCAACCCGCCCCGGACGCAGTTCAGCGACCGCCCGTTTGAGTTCTACCTCCCGGCCGGCGCGATCATCGAGGGCTCCGCCGCCCTGGGTCCGGGCAGCATGCCCGTCCAGGCCTCGCCCGTTCCCCTGGGCGACCCCAACCACTACACCTTTATCTTCCCGCTGCGACCGGGCGAGACCCGCTTCCAGGTCACCTACCAGCTGCCCTACAACGGCGCCGCGACCTTTACCCCCAGGCCCACGCTGCCGACTGACACCATCGCCGTCATGATGCCGAAGAGCATGACCTTCAAGGGCAACGCCTCGGCCGGCTACACCCCTGTTACGGAAGAGACGACGGCCCAGACCTATGTCGTTCGCAACGCGCAGCCCTCGCAGCCGCTCGAGTTCAGTATCGGCGGCACAGGGCAGCTGCCTCGCGACACCGCGACCACCGCGGGGGGCGCTGGGGAGTCGCCGGCCGGGGCCGCAGCAAACGGCAGCGCCGCCAGCGACACGCGCCCGGGCGGAGGCCTGGGCAATCCCATCGACCCGAACGGCACCAACGATCCCTGGGCCAAGTACAAGTGGTGGATCCTCGGCGGACTTGGCCTGGCGATGGCTGCCGCCGCTGGATTTCTGCTCAAAAAGACGCCGGCAACGCCCGTCACCGGCAGCAACACGCACACAGGCCCCGGTCCCCTGGTCGCCCGCTTCGGCCACCAGCCCGCAGCCGGCGACTCCGCTTCCCTTCTCGCCGTCCTCAAGGACGAACTCTTTCAGCTCGAGACCGAAAAGCTGCAGGGGCACCTCGCTCCGGCCGAGTACGCGGAGCAGAAGGCCGCGCTCGAGACGGTCCTGCGCCGGGCCCTGCGAAGGGGTGAAGCCCCGCAGAGCTCCGCGAACGGGAGCCCGGAGGGGGAGCCTGTTACACCCGTGGCGACCCGATGACCGCGGGAAGCTCCCCCCGGTCGCTTCGAGCGAAGCTGCCGTGCTGACCGCGCTGCGCGCCACGCGGCTGCTCTCGATCGTGCTCTGGGTGGGCGGCATCGCCTTCTTTGCCTTTGCCGTCGCGCCCGTGGCGTTCTCGACCCTCTCCAGCCAGCACGAGGCCGGCCGGGTGGTGGCTGGCTGTCTGCGATCGCTCGACTGGATCGGCATGGCCTGCGGCATCATCTTCTTCATCGTGACGGCTGTTCTGTGGCTCCGGGGTGCCGTGTCCGGACGCTTCGCTCCGCTGCTGGGTATGCTGCTGGCTCTCCTGATGCTCGCAGGCACAGCGACGCTGCACTTCGGCATCGTCCCCGCCATGGAGCACGACCGCGATCTGGCGGGCGGCGTCATCGATGCAGTCAGCCCGTCCGTGCCCGCTCGCGCCGAGTTCGAACGGCTCCATGCCCTTTCCGAGCGAATGGAAGGTGTGGTTCTTCTGCTCGGGCTCACCATCGTCGTTCTGCTGGCCCGCGAACCGCATCTGACGCCAGCAGCCGGCACCCGCCATGCAATCCACGAAGACCCACGCCCTGCGGAACGGTAAACCTGTTTGCATTGAGGTGTAGCTCTCGGCTTTCGGGGCTGAAAGCCCGACAGATCATAGCCTGGGTCGCAAGCCCCAGGTGGCGATCCATAAGAGCTTCAGGGCTGAAGGCCCGACACAGAACGCAGAACTACAACTTCCGGTAGACCGCCCTGGACAAGGTTCTGATCACACCCGCTGCAGCAACCGTTCCGCTCGTCTGTTGTCCTTCCCGCAGGACATCTGCGGGTCTTTCCGAGCCGCAGTAGGCACGCCCCCTGTGCCGCCGGATCACCGTACCGGCCTGGTCCAGAGATGGTTGATCGGACCGCTTCCGTGCCCGAACCTCGCCGCCCGCTCCATCGCCTGCACCACATACTCCTTCGCGGAGGCGGCCGCCTCGTAGGGTCCGTCGCCGGTCACCAAGTGCGACAGCAGAGCGCTTGAAAACGCGCATCCGGTGCCGTGAGTCGCCGTCGTCCGGATGCGCCGGCCGGGCAGCCATCGGGCTGGCAGGCCGGCTGGCTGCACCAGGTCGTCGGGCGGTTCCATGTGCCCCCCGGTCACCACCAGACCCAGCCCTGGATACCGATCCTGCAGCACCTCCGCCAAGTGCGGCAGATCCGCTCGCGAAATCTCCGTCTGCCCCCCGCCGCGGGAGACCTCCACCTGCGCACAGAGCACGCCCAGCTCCGCCAGATTTGGTGTGGTCCAGTCCACCAGGCCGAGCAGCCGATCGAGCAGCGCACGCTGTCCCTCGGCATCCAGAAGATCGCTCCCGGAGCTTGACCGAAGCACCGGATCGAGAACAATCACCGGTCTCCTGCCGCGCCTTCGAAGGGCCTCCAGGTGCTCTGCGACGGCCTGGACGATGGCCGCATCGGCCAGCATGCCGATCTTGATCCCGTCCGGCGGCAGGTCGTTCTCAAGGCAGTCGAGAGTCTCCGTCACATCGCTGGCCGCCATCGCGCGCACCCGTCTCACGCCCACGGTCGACTGCACCGTCAGCGCCGTGATGCAGGCGGTGCCGAAGTGCGCGTGCGCGGCAAAGGTCGCGAGGTCGGCAGTGACCCCCGCACCCGATGAGGGGTCAAAGCCAGCGATCGTCAACAGTTGAGGCATGCTACAGAACAGGGTAGCGCGCGCCGGCTGCTAGCATCGGCAGGTGGAGACCGATGTGACCCACGGAGACGATCGACTGATTGTGGCGCTGGATGTGCCGTCCGCCACCGAGGCGTTCCGCCTGGTCGAGCAGCTTGCTGGCCGATGCCGCTGGTTCAAGGTCGGCATGGAGCTGTTCTACGCCACCGGCGGCGACCTGGTCCGGCGCCTGCGGGACCAGGGCTGCGAGGTCTTTCTCGACCTGAAACTCTACGACATCCCCAACACGGTGGCCGGCGCCGTCCGCTCCCTCGCAGCGACGGGAGCCTCGCTTCTGACGCTCCACGCGGCAGGCGGTCGAGCCATGATGGAGGCCGCGGTCGAGGCGGCTGCGAGCACCTCCGGCGCGCCTGAACTGCTCGCTGTGACTGTGCTGACCAGCATGGACGCCGAAGACCTGGCCGAAGCGGGCGTCGCGGCCTCACCGGCCGAACAGGTGCTGCGCCTGGGAGATCTGGCCCGGAGCTGCGGTGTGCCAGGACTGGTCTGCTCCGCCGAGGAGACCTCCTCGCTGCGGCGCCGGCTCGGCCCCGGAGTCAGGCTGGTTGTGCCGGGCATCCGGCCAGCGGGTGTCGATCGCGGCGATCAGCGCCGCACCGCCACGCCCGCGGCAGCACTGGCCCTCGGAGCTTCCATGCTGGTGGTCGGGCGGCCCGTGACCCGGGCACCGGACCCCCGCGCCGCAGTCGAGGCAATTCTCAGCGAGATGGCAGCCTCGGAAAGCACGGAGGCTACGTAGCTCGCAACAGAAAAAGACCCGGGGAGCTCCCCGGGTACTGTTTCGCCGTTCCTATGGTCTGGTGCCGATTCGACCTCGGCCGTTCGGTTGAGCGACAGAAACAGAAGATCGCATCGGAACTGCCAGTCCGGGGCAGGAACAGCACCTCTGCCCAGTCATGTGCTTCCCGACTTAGACCTGCTCCGAAGCGCTACAACTTCTCGAAGAAGTCGCAGGCAGAGCAGGAGATGTAAACTCCGCCCGGCGTGCCCCGCTCGCGATCCTTCACACGCTTCACGATCCGGGTCGGCTTCGAGCACTTGGGGCAGTCGGTGCTCTTGTTCGTGTCCATGACCTTCTTGCGGTCACCGGTCTTGGCAATCTTCGCCATGGTGCTATGTCTCCTTGGGTTCCTCCGGGGAGCCAAAGCTCAACCGGGCAGCGCCTCGTACGGCCCAAATGGTCCGTCGCGCCATCACCTCAGTTTACATGGTTCGGCTCAGACGGGGGTCAGGGTTGGTTCTGACCGCTGCCTGCCGCAGGCGTCTTCGCAGGCGCTGGCATCTGCACCTTGCGCTGGCCGTTGTCGACTGCCGCCGGATCGGGCTGCTCGCCCGGCTGCAGCAGCGTCGGCGAGGAGGGTGCGGCCGCGGAGCCGTCCGCAGGCTTGCGATCGCCGAGCGCGACCTCGCGGGTCAGCCCAGGAAGCGTGTAGCCCTGCATCTCGCTCCTGTCATGGACCACGATCGGCTTCCCCAGCGCGGCTACCTTCACCTGCTGCACCACATCGCCCTGAAAGCGGACAAACTGCACCGTCTGCGGCACGTGTCCGTAGATCCACTCCTCGTAGTGAGCCCCGCTTCCGTCCTCGCCCGCACTCTCGCGCAGCTTGCTCTCGGGAGCCCCCATTGAGGCAAGCACCATGCGCCGGTTCATCCCGACCAGCACGTCGTGCGAGGCGATGGCGTCCTTCAAAAACGGCGGCAGGGTCTCCGCATAGGCCTGCTCGCCCGTCTTCGCCCCGAAGTCGATGAGCGGAGCCAGCAGCGCCTTCACCTCCGGCGGCGAAAGGTCCGGGACAGGTCCATCGAACGTCAGAGTAATCCGCGCCCCGGTTTGCTTATCCAGACTGCCCGCAGCCACTGGATTGTTGTTGAACTGCACATGGCTGAGAAAGCGGTGCTTGGCGTAGGGTCCGCCGTTCAGGTCAAAGACGATCCGGTCTTTGCCGACGTTCAGAGACGTGACCACCACGCGATCGCCCGCGGCGGCGGACTCGCCCTTTGCATAAACCATGCGGCGATACGCCTCCGGACCCGGGCTCAGCGGTCCGTTTGCCCGCAGAGTCACGCCGGCGCCCATGGGCAGGGCACGGCGAGCAAATCCCTGCTCGGCTTCCAGCATGCGGACCAGTTCGCGGCGGTCCCGCTCGTTCAGCCGGTCCTTCGGAAGCTGCAGATCGGTCGGAACAAAGTCTGTCTTGATCTCTGCGGTCGCTGTCTTCTCGCCGACAACAAAGACCTGAGCACCGCCCAAGGGGGCTGTGAGAAGCGCGACAAGCAGGAGAACGGGGGCCGGTCTGTGCGTGCGAACGGGCATCGGTGCACCTCAGGTAAGGACAGAGTGCGCCTTCCCCTGGCAGCTTGGCAAGCACCTTAACCGCCATTATTTGGTCCGCTCAACCGGAGGTCGCATCCTCGCCTGGAAGCGTCTCGCCTTCGCTCCTTCCGCCGGGGGGCGGCGCAGGGGCGGCCGGCAGAATCTGCACCAGGGGGACTGACTCCACCCCCGCGGGAGCTGCGCCTGCCGAACTGTACGCCGCGTGCGCCGCCGGTGGAGCGGCAGTCACCGCATACCCTCCGGGGCGGATCTCCGGATGCGTATAGTTCCACGCGTACCCCCGCGTCGCCTGGACCAGCACGAGAAGCGCGCCAAGCAGCACGGGCGCCGCCAGCCAGGAGCCCGTCAGACCATAGTCGCCACCGCTCCAGCCGCGGTGTCCGGAGACGATCGCCTGCGCAAAGTAGGAGAAGCCGGTGTCGCCATTCACAGGCAGGCCGAAGAGCACAGCTGCCGAAGCCTTGAAGGCGAAGTTGAAGCCCCAGGAGACCCACAGAGCGTGGGTTCGCAGCCACCCCGCCGCCAGCACAAACCCCAGCAGCACCGTGACCGCCGCTCCCAAAGAAGTGCCGAAGGGGTGAAAGCCCGCGAATAGCCCGAACAGGAGCGACATGGCAATGGTCGCGATCGTCGGTCCCGTCATGGCGATCAGCAGCCGGTACGGGTATCCGCGAAACGCGGCCTCTTCCGCAAGCGCCAGCGCCGCCAAACCCACAAGGCTAACCAGCGACAGCAGCAGGTCGTGCCAAGCCAACGAGATCTGGAGGCTGAGCGACCGGGTGAGCAGCAGAATCAGAACCATCGCCAGGGCCGAGCCCCAGCCCAGCAAGGCTCCCAGCGCCCACTCCCGTCCACTGGTAAGGCGCCGCGGCAGCGCCAGCAGACCGGGGGAGCCAGAGCTCCGGGGGGAGTCCACCCTCTGCAGCAGAGCGAATCCGACCCGCAGGAGAAACAACGCGAACAGAGCGCTCAGGGTCGGCTCCACCCCCGGCAGATCGAGCCGCTGGGCGATGCCGGTCGCCGACGTCGAGGCGATCGACCGCGCAAACGGAATCCAAAGGATCGCCAGGACGAACAGAGCGGCCCGGCGGCTGCCGGATGCGGGCCGGGGCGGAGGCGGTACGTACCGAGGTGGCGGGGGCGGCGGAGTCGCTGAGGTCAAAGGAGATGGCTCCGCTAAACGGACGTGTAAAACTGCGCGATCGAGCGGAACTTCCGGTAGCGCTGCTCCAGCAGCTGGTCGACCGGCAGCGCACGAAGCTCCGCCAGGCATCCGATCAGCCGGTCGCGGACGGTGGCAAAGGCCATCGCAGGGTCCTCCTGCGTTCCGCCCTTCGGCTCGGGGACGATCTCGTCCACGCACCCCAGCTGCCGCACATCCGTGGCCGTGTACCGCAGCGCTTCGGCGGCCTGCTGCTTCTTGCTCGCGTCCTTCCACATGATGGAGGCACAGCCCTCGGGCGAGATGACGGAGTAGATCGAGTTTTCCAGCATCAGCACCCGGTCCGCTACCGCCAGCGCCAGGGCGCCGCCGGAGCCGCCCTCGCCCGTGATGGTGGCGACCGTCGGCACCCGCAGACGCGACATCTCCGTCAGGTTGCGCGCAATGGCCTCGCCCTGGCCGCGCTCCTCGGCCCCGATGCCCGGGTTGGCCCCCGCCAGATCGATAAAGGTGAAGACCGGCCGGCCGAACTTCTCAGCAATCTTCATCGCGCGCAGCGCCTTCCGGTATCCCTCGGGGTCAGGGCTGCCAAACTTGCGGTGCACACGGTCCTTCAGGGTGCGACCCTTCAGGTTGCCCACCACCAGAACCGGGTCGCCGTGCAGCCGGGCCATGCCGCAGGTCATCGCGGCGTCGTCGCCAAAGGCGCGATCTCCGTGGATCTCGCTGTAGTCGGTAAAGATCGCCTCGATGAAGTCCATCGGATAAGGACGCTGCGGGTGCCGGGCCAGCTCGGTCTTGCGCCACGCCTCAGAGATCTGCGGCGGTGGAGCGGCTGCGGCTGCTGGGGCTCTGCTTGTCTCGTCTGCCATGCTCGTATGCCATCGATTGTAAAGGAATGCGTCAGTCGATCACGCGCACGGAACCGCGGCCCACCAGCTCTTCCACCCGGTCGATAAACAGGCGGTCGGCTGCCACCATCACATCCCCCGGCTCCAGCACGGCACAGAACTGCCCCGGCTCCTCGAGATCGAGCAGCACCTTGCCCTGCCCCGGCGCGCTTACCAGCAGGCGATGGAGCTTCTCGACCAGGGTCCCATCGGGGTGGTGCAGCGGCACCCTGATCCGAAGCGACTCCGGCAGGCGAAGCTTCACGTCCTCAAGCGCCTCGATCGACGAGATGGCGATCTTCGGCGCCGCATCCTCCTCGCCGCGAAGCACCCCCCGGACCAGGACCGGCACATCGATCTTCAGCCGCTCGGCCAGCTTCTCGTAGCTCTGCGGAAAGGCGATCAGGTCGATCTTGCCGACCGTGTCCTCAAGACACGCCTGCGCATACATCTCTCCCGAGCGCTTGGATTTGGCAACCTTCAGCCCTGTGATGACGCCTGCGACCTGAATCTCGTTCTGGGGCTCCTCGCGGCCGCGGCGAAAGACCTGCGGCTCCGGCTTCATCTCGCAGGCGGCGGCCGTGTCGACCACCTTCAGATTGCGCAGCTTCTCCCGGTACTTGTCCAGCGGATGACCCGAGACGAAGAAGCCCAGCACCTCCTTCTCGTTCCCCAGCCGCGTGTGCTCGTCCCACTGGGCGACGGTCGGCAGCGACTCCTCCTTCGCCGGCCCCACGACCGGGTCGTCGTCAAAGATGCCGAACAGCCCGGTCTGCCCCGCGGCCTCGTCCCGCTGTGTCTTCTGCGCCCGCTCGATCGCCTTGTCGAGCGCGGCGTTCACCTGGGCGCGGTGCCCGAACTCATCCATCGCCCCGGCCTTGATCAGCGACTCCAGAACCCGCTTGTTCAGCTGCCGCAGGTCCACCCTGCCGCAGAACTCCCACAGGCTCGCAAAGCCGCTCCGGCCCTCTTTCCCGATTGCGCCGCGTGCCTCGAGTATGGAGACGATGGCGTTGTGGCCGACGTTCTTGATCGCCGCCAGGCCGAAGCCGATGCTGTCGCCCGCCGGCGTGAAGTTGGCGTCCGAGATCTGCACGCTTGGCGGCAAAACGTCGATCCCCAGCTCGCGGCACTCGGAGATGTACTTGACCACGTTCTCCGGCTTCGAGGTCTCGCTGGTCAGCAGCGCCGCCATGAACTCAACCGGGTAGTGGGTCTTGAGCCAGGCCGTGTGATACGCCAGCAGAGCGTACGCCGCGGAGTGCGATTTGTTGAAGCCATACCCTGCAAACTGCTCCATCAGGTCGAACAGCCGGCCGGCCGTCTCCTTCGGGTGCCTGCGCTCGGCGGCTCCGGCCATGAACCGCTCGCGCTGCTTGCCCATCTCGGCCGGGTCCTTCTTACCCATCGCCCGGCGCAGCAGGTCGGCCTCGCCCAGCGAGTAGCCCGCAACCGCCGCCGCGATCTGCATCACCTGCTCCTGGTAGACGATCACCCCCAGCGTCTCGCGCAGCAGCGGCTCGAGCTCCGGCAGGAGGTACTCGACCGCGCGCCGTCCCCACTTGCGCTCGATAAAGTCGTCGATCATGCCGCCCTGGATCGGCCCCGGCCGGTAGAGCGCGTTCAGCGCCGTCAGGTCCTCCACGCTGGTGGGCTTGTACCGCCGCAGCACATCGCGCATACCGCCCGATTCAAACTGAAACACCCCCGAGGTGAGCGCGCGATGAAAGACCTGCTCGTACGTCTCCGTGTCGTCGAGCGGCACGGTGGCCATCTCGAGCACCGCACCGCGATTGGACTGGATCAGCTTCAGGCAGTCGTCAATCACGGTCAAGGTCGTAAGACCCAGGAAGTCCATCTTCAGCAAGCCCATCTTCTCGATGGCCTTCATGTCGTAGGAGGTGACGATATCTTCGTTCTTGGCCCGGGTAACGGGGACGAGCTCGGAGAGCGGCTGCGGTGCGATCACGACGCCGGCCGCGTGGACACCCGCTCCACGCACCAGGCCCTCCAGCCGCCTGGCCGTGTCGATCAGCTCCCGAATCCTGTCATCGGCCTCATACGCCCCGGCCAGCCCGGGCGAGTCCTTGAGCGCCTGCTCGATGGTGATGCCGATCGTCGCCGGAATCATCTTGGCGATGCGGTCGACCTCCCCGTACGGCATATCCAGCGCCCGGCCGACATCCTTGACCGCCGCTTTGGCCGCCATGGTGTTGAAGGTGATGATCTGCGCCACCTGCTCCCGGCCATACTTGCGCGTGACATACTCGATCACCTCGCCGCGCCGGTTCATGCAGAAATCAATATCGATATCCGGCATGGAAACGCGCTCCGGATTCAGAAATCGCTCAAACAGCAGCTCATTCTGCAGCGGATCGACGTCCGTGATCTCCATCACATAGGCGACAAGCGATCCGGCAGCCGACCCACGCCCCGGTCCAACCGGGATGTTCTGCTGCCGGGCGTAGCGGATGAAGTCCCAGACGATCAGGAAGTAGCCGGGAAATTTCATCTTCTTAATGCAGTCGATCTCGCGTTCCAGCCGTGCCTCGTAGTCGGCCAGGGACTTGCGTCGGAGCCCGCGCGACTCCAGGTGCTTGACCGCCGTCTCCAGGCGGTGCCTGAACCCCGCCCGGCAGACCTCCTCGAAGTAGCTGTCGATGGTGTGCCCCTCCGGGACATCGAACTCCGGAAACGGGTTGGTGACCTTGGAAAGCTTCAGGTTGCAGCGCTCCGGAAACTGCATCGTCCCGCTGACTACGTGCGGCGCATGCGCAAACAGCCGCGCCATCTCCTCCGCGCTCTTGACGTAGAACTCCCGGGTGTCGAACTTGAAGCGCTTGGGGTCGTTCATGCTGCCGGCCGTCTGCACGCACAGCAGCACCTCATGCGCTCGGCTGTCGTCCCCCGCGATGTAGTGCGAATCGTTGGTCGCAACCAGCGGGATATCGAGGTCCTTCTCCATCCGCAGCATGGCATCGCAGACGGCCTTGTCCGGCCCCAGACCGTGGTCCTGGATCTCCAGAAAGAAGTTTCCCCGCCCGAAGATCTCCTCGAACTGCCCCGCCACCCCCCTGGCCTTGTCGTACTCGTCCGCCATCAGGTGCTGCGCCACCTCACCCGCCAGGCATCCCGAGAAGCCAATCAAACCTTCGCTGTGCCTGGCCAGGAAGTCCTTGCTGACGCGCGGTTTACGGTAGAACCCATGAAGCGCCGCTTCACTGGTCAGCCGAACCAGGTTGCGGTACCCGGCCTCGTTCTCCGCCAGTACCAGCAGGTGGTTGTACTTGTCGCCCTCGGGCGCGGCACGGTGGTCGTCGTTCTTGCAGATGTAGAGCTCGCACCCCAGAATCGGCTTGATGCCTTTCTTGGCCGCCGCGTCGAAAAAGTGCACCGCACCGTAGATGTTGCCGTGGTCGGTCATCGCGACCGAGCTCTGCCCCAACCCGGCCACGTGCTGCATCAGCTTGTCGACATCGCACGCCCCGTCGAGCAGCGAGTAGTCGGTGTGGAGGTGCAGATGGGTAAACTCAGCCGCCATGGTCTTGATTCGATTCCCTTCCGTGCCTTCCCCAATGTTAGACCGCACCAGGGAGGAAATCAGGGCCGTAACCGGTCAGCTGCCAGACAGTTGCCGAGCCAGGTTCACGTACAGATCCACCGCATCCAGCAGCTCGCGCTTCTGGATGCGCTCCCCCGGTGTGTGCGCCACATGAATCGACCCCGGACCCAGCAGAAACGGCTCTCCCCAGGCCGTAAGCGACGGAATATCGGTCGTAAACTTCGCAATCATGGTCGGCAGCCCGTCCACCGCGCGCATCCGGACAAACGGAAGATCGAGGCTGACCGTCACCTCCGCCCGGTCGCCGACGGTGTCCAGAATCGCCTTCCGGGTCTCCTCCGAGGGCCCAACCAGACGGACGAGCAGGTGCGCCTCGGCCCGGTCCGCGATCACGTTTGGGGCGCGCCCGCCGTGAATCAGGCCGACGTTGAGCGTCGAAGGCCCGATCTCCGGCTCGACCGGCAGCGGCATGGCCTGGAGGTCGTGCAGCACCGCCACCAGCTTGTCGATCGCCGACTCGCCCAGCTCGGGATAGGCCGAGTGCGCCATCCGGCCCCTGGCCCGGATCTCCACCCGCAGCGCGCCCTTGGAGGCCAGCGCCAGGCGGTTGTCGGTCGGCTCGCCGTTGATCAGAAACCGCGATCCCCGGGGGTGCCGGTTCGCGACCCGCGCGCCGGCCGAGTCGCGCTCCTCCCCGACCACAAACAGCAGACCCGCCGGCAGACCTGTCGCGCGGAGGCGGCCGGCAGCCGCGATCTGCGCCGCGAGGATGCCCTTCGCGTCGCAGGTGCCCCGCCCGTACAGGTACTCGTCGTCTTCTGTGCAGGGGAAGTACGGCGGCACGGTGTCCATGTGGGTCGAAAACACGATCTCCGGCGTGGTGCCCGGAGGCGCCGCGTAGACGTTGAAGCGCTCGCCCTCGCCCGAGCCGGGAGTCAGCTCACGATCCGGCTGCTCGACCGGCATTCGCTCGACCGTGTACCCCCCGCGCGCGAGCACCTCCGCCACGAACTCCCCAACTTTGCCCTCGTGGTACGTCGTCGAATCGATCGCAACCAGATCGCGGGTCAGCTGAATGGGGTCGATCGGCATGCGCCCAGCATACCCGAGCGGTCCCCCCCGAACCGCTAGACTGAAGCCAGATGACCGTCCTTGCCTCCCAGATTCGCTCGATCGACGACCTCCGCGGCCCGGCCGGCCGGCTGGAGGCGGTGCTCAACACCGGCAGCCCGGACGCACCGTTATCCGCGCTGGTCTGCCACCCCCACCCCCCCAGCGGCGGAACCCTGCACAACAAGGTCGTCTACAACGCCATGAAGGTCTTCTCCTCCTTCGGTCTGCCGGTGCTGCGCTTCAACTTCCGCAGCGCTGGCCTGAGCGAGGGCAGCTTCGACGATGGCCATGGCGAGCAGCAGGATGTGCGCGCCGCGCTCGACTGGCTGGACCGCAACCTCGGACGGCCGATCCTGTTTGCCGGCTTCTCCTTCGGCTCCTACGTGGGGCTGCGGGCCTGCTGCGGCGACGCCCGGGTGCGGGGCCTGGTGGGATTGGGTCTGCCGGTGCGGGCCGCCGGCCGCGACTACACCTATGAGTTCCTGCCCGGCTGCACCGCCCCCAAGCTCTTCATCTCGGGAACCAAGGACGGCTTCTCGCCGCAGATTGTTCTGGAGCAGGCCCTTGCCGCCGCGCCCCCTCCGGTGTCGGTCCGGTGGGTCGAGGGCGCGGGCCACTTCTTTGAAGGCGTCCCCGGCTCCCCGGCACCGAAGCTGGCGGAGATGCAGCGCGCCCTCAGCGGATGGGTGGAGACGACGTTCGGATTGAAGCAGCAGGCCCCTTAGGCAAGCTCTGATTCACTCTTCAGGTTCGGAGAGAAACGCAGATTCCCTGTAGCCAATAGAGCAGCAATCGCGACAGCTTCTTGCAACACGAAGTGCTGGGCTTTGGCTCAGTCTATCGAACACTGCGTACACGTTTCTTTGCGCAATGAGGAAAAGAGACGGCCTTCCGGCCGTCCGATCACCTCAAGTTCCTACAATGCGACATAACGAGACTTGGCTTTGTCACTGCGGCGGCTGCAGATCACCTAAGCTGCGTTTCGGCCAAGGTGAATGCGCCTTCAACTCGGCAATTCCTCGCATCAGAATTACATCCCCAGCTTGACCTCCGAGAGGCTCCTTCATGAGAACGGGTGGGAGCCAGTTCTGCCGAGGTACGCCATCGACCTGGTAGATCTGCTCCGTTGCATAGGCAACATCTACCCCTGTCTTCGGGAGCTTGTCATCTGACACCGCTCCCGCCAGATGAGCCATGGGGGTCCCCACTACCACGGCTCGCTGCATTGCATCAAAGCCCACGGCCATGCCTTCCCCCATACTGCCGGTCCAGTGATTGACAAGCACCACGACCGGCGCGGTATAGGTGAACGAACCTCTAGGCGCGACAAACTCAACCCAGTTCCGCTCGACATCGGCTTGCCCGTAGTTGGGAATGCGATGCCGCTGGTAGGGAAGAATCTTTGACACAAACCGCCCCATGATGCCGAGAGCAACCGAGCTGTCACCTCCACTCGGTACATCCCGAAGGTCCAGGATGAGACCCTTTGTCTCTCTTGCTTCGAGAAGTGCCTTATCAAATGCAGCGACGGTTTTCTGCTCGCCCAGCGAGTTGTTGAATCGGATGATCGCGATGTTGCCGGGAAGGCGCTCCAGTGAGAGTTCTCCGGGAGCCCGGTCGAAGTGCCGTTCCACGGGTAAGGTTACCGTGTATGAACGACCCGTAGGTGTCACCAGGGTCAGCACTCTTGGCTCATCCGATTTACCGGTAACAACAGAGAGCAAGGCCCACTCTCGTGCCTGCGGACTTGTCTGCGAAACAGCTGGCGTGAGCCGGGTAGCAATGGCCTGTTCCAATGGAACAGAACCTACGCTCGTGATGCGGTCCCCTGCGTGAATACCCGCATGTTCAGCGTCGCTTCCCCCTCGAACAGCGGTGACAATGGCCCCGGACGGCTGAAACTCGGCCCAGATATCTGCAAAGGTGGGAACGGGCAACCAGCGATCTACCAGACGGGATCGGACCTCAGCATGGAAGTCGTGCAATTCACTCAGAGCGGAGGCCAGCATGCATCAAATCCTTCTTTGGAATCGGCCTGCTGCACAGCCCCGGCATACCGAACTTCCCATGTCAGCCAGGGCTTCTCGGTGTGGTCCAGATAAGCGTAGCTGTTCTCGAAGTCCTGCACGAAGGTTTTGAAATCCGCCTGCCTTGCAGGCAAGGAGAAGTCTTGTGCAGAGGCAGTCGCGAAAGGCGATAGAAAGCTCAGGCAGGATAGAGCGACAACAATCAGCGTGAATCCTGTTCTCTTCAATGCGTTTCCTTCACAAAGAGGTGAACTTCAGGATAGAGCCTTCACGGCCTCGCTAGGGATTGGTACCGGTAAACGCGGTTGTGAGAAGTTGACCGCTCTTCCAGGGCCTTAGTCTAGCGTAAGACTTTTTGACTTAGTAACCATAGCCTGGGGCGAAGCCCCAGATATCGAGGCCCGCGCTACCTGAGAGCCTCCGATAGCCGGGCCATCCCCCGGGTCTGGCCTCAGTCTCGCGAAACCGCAACATCAGGAAAACTGCTCCACGCCCTGCGGCGCCCTTATGCTACGTGCGCGTCCTCGCCGGTCAGCCACTGTCGCACCGCCCGGTTGCAGGGCTCGGGAGACTCCTCGAACGGGATGTGGCCGACGCCCGGCAGCACCACCAGCTCGGAGACCGGAAGCCAGCGGCGCAGATGGGCGGCCGAGGCCAGACCCACCGCCCGATCGCGGTCTCCCCAGATCATCAGGGTCGGCTTCGCCGCCAGGCGGCAGAGCTCGGATCGCAGCAGGGCCATGTCGCCGGTCCAGTGGTGCAGGATGGACAGGATGTGCTCGATCGTGCCCGGCGCCGCGAGCCCGTCGATGTAGCCGGAGAGCACCTCGTCCGTCACCAGGGCGGCATCCCCGTACATGCGCCGCAGCGAGATCGCCTTCAGGCTCCGCGGCAGGTGCGGCACCAGATGGGCAAAGTACCGTCCCGGGCCGGAGTTGTAGAAGCGGATCAGCTGCTCGCCCAGGGGACAGAAGGGATTGGCCGGAGCGAACAGGATCAGCTTGTCGACCCGCTCCGGATACCGTGCGGCCAGCTTCATCGCCACGGCTCCGCCGCGCGAGTGACCGGCGATGTGAGCCCGGCCGATGCCCAGTGCGTCCATGCAGGCGGCGACCTCGTCCGCGGAGCCGGCCAGGGTGCCATCGGTGACCTTCAAGCGATCGGACCAACCCATGCTGGGGAGGTCGAGAGCATAGACGGTTGCGTGCTCCGCCAGCGCCTGGAGGTTGCGATCCCAGTTTCGGAGCGAACCCACCAGGCCGTGCAGAAGCACCAGCGGCGGACCCGAGCCGGCCTCCCGGAGGTGCACCCGCGCCCCATCGACGACGATGTAGCCGTCGCGGTAGGCTCCTTTTCGCTGCTCGGACACGCAACTCCTCCAGGGTCATGCCCCGGAGCGCACGCCATCCTCTATGTTACAGCACGGTGAATCGTTCCCTGCGATGGAAGACGGTGATTTTCGTGACGCGAGTGCCTGGAAGCCCGGGTCAGGGGACCGGGAACGAAGCCGCAGGTCGCGTCAGAGCGACCGGGCCGCAACCTGGATGCAGCCTTGCATGGCTGCGGCCCGGTCGCCCGCGGAGGCAGGAGCTAGACTGCGGCGCTGACCAGGGTCGATGCCCGGGTTGCGGGCGCGCCATCGCCGTTTTGCTGATGCAGCAGATCTTCCAGCACGTCCAGACCGATGGCGGCCTGCTGCCGGTCGAGGATGAGCGGCGGCAGAAAACGGATCACGTTGCCCTGAATACAGTTCAGAAGCACACCGCGATCGAGGGCCGCCTCCGCCACCGGACGCGCCGGAATGGAGAGCTCCAGGCCTTGCAGAAGCCCACGGCCGCGACGATCCACCGCGACCTCCATCTGCTCCACCATGCGCTCCAAACGCGAGCGGAGGTACGCGCCGGTCTCCGCCACGCGCTGCAGAAGCGCTTCGTCGTCCATGATCTCCAGGAACTCCAGCCCGAGCCGGCAGGCCAGCGGACTGCCCCCCAGCGTGCTGCCGTGCTTGGCCAGGCCGAGCGTGTGGAAGAGCCTTTCCGTCACCAGCAGAGCGCTGAGCGGCAGACCGCCTCCCAGCGGCTTGCCCAGGATCAGCACATCCGGGCGGACCCCGGCCTGTTCAAACGCGAACCAGTCCCCGGTCCGTCCCAGGCCACTCTGGATCTCGTCAAAGATCAGCAGGGCGTCGCGTTGGTCGGCCAGCTGACGCGCTTCCCGGAGAAACTCCGGGGTGCACTCGTAGACGCCGCCCTCGCCCAGGATTGGCTCGATCAGAATGGCGCAGGTGCTCTCCCCGACCGCGGCACGCAGCTGCTCAGGATGGTTCCGCTCCACGAATGTGACGCCCGGAAGCCCCGGATCGAAGTCCGCCCGGTACTTGGATTGTCCGGTGACCGACATGGAGCCGAAGGTGCGTCCGTGGTAGGACGCGTGGAGCGAGACGACGCCATGCTTCTCCGGCCCACCACTGCGCCGGCCGTGGGCCCGCGCCAGCTTCAGCGCCCCTTCAACCGCCTCCGACCCGCCGGTGGAGAAGAACGCACCCGCCATGCCGGAGATGCGGCAGAGCTGTTCGGCCAGCCGGCTCGGATGCGGGTTGCTGTACTGGGGAGACAGGTGAATCAGCCGGGCCGCCTGCTCGTGAATGGCGGCCACCATGCGGGGGTGGGCGTGGCCGAGCGCGTTGACTCCCAGCCCGGCCATCAGGTCCAGGTACTGGCGTCCTCCCGCGTCCCGGAGGAAGACACCTTCGCCGCTGACCATGACGGCAGGGTAGCGGGCGTACACAGGTAGAAGGTAGTCCCGGTCACGTTGCAGAACGGCTTCTGAGGGGGTGGCCTCTTCGGAGTCCATAGCCATCAGTTCACAGTACCGTGGAACCGGGGTCAAGGCACAAACGTACCTGTTTCGGTTCCAGCCGGGTGTCAGAGGGCAAACAAACGGGTTTGGGGAGGAAGTATATGATTTTGCGTATCGGTTCTCCCGCGAATCACGTGCCGTCCGGCCGCAAAATCGATCCCGTAGGGTGAAATCCGGGTGTTTCCTTCGGCAACGCCTGGCAGATGTTTGGCAAGCGACGTGCAGGAGAGCGAATCGGCTGGACCGAACGACCCAAGCATGGAGAAGAGCTTCCAAACTCGCGCACTGGCGATCACCCTGGCCGTGGCGACCCTGGCAGCCTGTCTTCTGGCAGCGATCAATCTCCATAGTGAGGCAGGCTTCAGCGTTCCCACCGACGGCGTGCTCTGGAGCGAGTCCGGGCCGGGCCTGCTGGCCGTTCGGGTCCCCACCGGCTCGCCGGCCGAGCGCGGCGGAGTGCGCCGGGGAGACCTCCTCCTCGCCGTCAACGAGCACCCCACCCCGCGGTCAGCCTTCTTCGTGCGCCAGCTCTTCCGCAGCGGCGTGTGGGGCCACGCCACCTACTCCATTCTGCGCCGCGTGCCCGAGCATAACGGCACCTCCCGCTCCGTGCACCTCGACATCCCCGTCATTCTCGAGCCGACCAACCGCTCGATCAACGACGGTCTGCGCCTGATTGCGCTCGTCTACCTGTCGATCGGCATCTATGTCCTCTTCCGGCGATGGACGGCACCGAAGGCGACCCACTTCTATATCTTCTGCCTGGTCTCCTTTGTTCTCTACTCCTTCAAGTACACCGGCGAGTTCGACACCCTGGACTGGGTGGTGTACTGGTGCAACATCGCCGCGGCCTCCCTGCAGCCGGCGCTGTTTCTGCACTTTGCGGTCAGCTTCTCGGCCCGGCGGCGGACCGCACGGGCTGACCGTCTGCGCGGAGCTCTGCTGGCCGGGCTGATCTACCTG
Organism: Acidobacteriaceae bacterium; assembly: GCA_965218595.1. Classification (GTDB taxonomy): domain Bacteria; phylum Acidobacteriota; class Terriglobia; order Terriglobales; family Acidobacteriaceae; genus Edaphobacter. The sequence goes on from CBDCLC010000003.1 coordinate 548,948, forward strand.
CCCGGTCTGGCGCTGATCGCGCTGCAGATCGCCGCCTTCCGGCTCTGGGTCGCGACCGAGGTGCTCCGTCACCGGTTGGATCAGATCGCCGTCGGCTACCTTGCCGCCTTTTACGTCATCTCCGCCGTCGTGTTCAGCCTGCGCTACCGGTGGGCGCCCACAGCCCTCGAGCGTCAGCAGCTGAAGTGGCTGACCCGCGGCACGCTGCTTGCCGTGACGCCGTTCACGCTGCTCTACGCGATCCCCTACATGGCGGATCTGCCCATCCCCGACCTCCTGACCAAGTTCGCGGTTCTGTCGCTCGTCTTCGTGCCGCTTACCTTCAGCTGGGCCATCATTCGCTACCGGCTGATGGATGTCGACCTGATCTTCAAGCGCGGCGTCACCTACACGCTCGCGACGGCGGCTCTGCTCGGCCTCTACTTCGCGGTCGTGGCCATCGCGGCGGTCACCGTGCATAGCCACCTTCCCAGCCTGCGGGTCTGGGGACTGATGGCCGGGGTGATCGTCACGGGCCTGGTCTTCGACCCGCTGAAGCGCCTGATTCAGGGGCACGTGGACCGGGTCTTCGATCCCAAGCGCTTCGACTACCGGGAGACCCTGGTGAACTTCGGCCGTGGCCTCAGCTCCCAGACCGACCTGGCTCAGCTGCTGAGCTCGGTCGTCGAGCGGCTGCCGCAGACGCTTCTCGTCACCAAAGCCGCGGTCCTGCTCGCGTCCGAGCCAGACACGCCGGGCAGCGGATTTACCCTGGCCGCCTCGCACGGCCTGGCACTGCCCTCGGCTGCCGACGAAGCCGGCCTGGACCTTGGATTCCTCGACTTCGACCGTCCCGGCAGCAGCGACCACCTGTTCTTCGAAAACCCGCTGCAGGTGCTGCGGCTGCCGGAGGAGCAGCGGGCGACCGCGGCCAGGCTGGACCTGAACTTCTATCTTCCGTGCTATGTGGCCCGGCGCGACGGCCTGGGCATGCGCACGGTTGCCGTCATCGGACTCGGCCGCACCCACCATGGTGACTTCCTTTCGAGCGAGGACATCGAGGTGTTGCAGTCGCTGGCCGGCTACATCGGCATCGCCATTCAGAATGCGCAGCTGTATCGCCGGCTGGAACAGAAGATCACGGACTTCGAACACCTGAAGGAGTTCCACGAAAACATCGTGGAGTCGATCAACATCGGCGTCCTCGCCGTCGATCTCGAGGACCGGGTGGAGAGCTGGAATCAACAGATGGAGGCCATGTTCGGGGTGCCGCGCTCCTCGGCGCTCGGGCGGCCCCTCCACACGCTCTTCCCTGCCGAATTTCTCGCGCGCCTCGACCGCGTACGCGGCGAGCAGGGAACGCACACGCTCTACAAGTTCCGCCTGGAGCTTCCCTCCGGCGAAGCCCGCACCACCAATATCGCCATCGCTCCCCTGCTGACGCGCGATGGCGGCACCGCCGGGCGCATTCTTCTGATCGACGACATCAACGACCGCACCCTGCTTGAATCGCAGCTGACCCAGGCAGAGAAGCTCTCGTCGATCGGCCTGCTTGCCGCCGGAGTCGCGCACGAGGTCAACACGCCCCTGGCGGTGATCTCGAGCTACACGCAGATGCTGTCCAAACAGCTGAACGCCGACCGCCGGCTGGCGCCCGTGCTCGAAAAGATCACGCAGCAGAGCTTTCGTGCCTCCGAGATTGTGAACGGACTTCTGAACTTTTCGCGCATGGGCACGATGGAGTTCGCCCCGCTCGACCTGAACCAGCTGGTGCGCGACACCCTGATCCTGCTCGACCACCAGATGAAGGCGGCCAGGATCTCGGTCGATGTCGAGCTGGAGCCGCAGCTGGCGCGCATCCAGGGCAACCAGGGCAAGGTGCAGCAGGTGCTGCTGAACCTCCTGCTCAACGCCAAGGATGCCATGCATGGAGTCGACCGTCCGCGCATGCAGGTGACCACGGCCAATCTCGGGCGGTCGGTCTCGCTAGTCGTCGCGGACTCCGGCGCCGGCATCTCCCCCGAGCACATGAGCCGCATCTACGACCCCTTCTTCACCACCAAGACGCAGCCCCGCCAGGGCGAGCACAAGGGCACAGGGCTGGGGCTCGCCGTCAGCTACGGCATCATTCAGGAGCACGGGGGCAAGATTCAGGTGGCCAGCGAGGCCGGCATCGGAACCACGTTCGCCCTGGAGTTTCCGGCGCTTCGCCCCGGGCTTTCACAGATAGCTGAACCACAGCAGACGGTTGTCTCGACGACGCCGGAGAGGGAGACCCTGCATGCCTGAATCGAGCCATGTCCTGGAGGCGGAACGGGAAGAGACAAGCCTCAGCTCTCTCCCGGGCGACGCTCCACGCATCCTGATGATCGACGACGAGGCCGCCATTCGGGAGTCGATCGAGACTCTGCTGACGCTGGAAGGCTTCTCGGTGACGCTGGCCGGAGAAGGAGTTGCCGGCCTGGACCTCCTGTCGCGACAGGAGTTCGATCTGCTGCTGCTCGACCTGTCGCTTCCCGGCGAGAGCGGCATCGATCTGCTGCCGCGCATCCTGGAGCTGCAGCCCAGGCTGCCGGTCATCATGATCACGGCCTATGGCACGGTCGGCAACATCGTCGACGCGATGCGGGCCGGCGCCGAAAATTTCATTCAGAAGCCCTGGGACAACGAGAAACTTCTCGCCGACATCCGGACCGCCATTGCGCGGCACAAGGCGGAGAACGAGGTCGTTCGTCTCCGGCAGACGCTCAAACAGCGCTACAGCTTCGACCAGATCATCGGCAAAAGCGATCCCATGCTGCGGCTGTTCAACGTCGTGGCCCAGGTGGCGCCCAGCCGCGCCACCGTTCTTCTGCAGGGCGAGAGCGGCACCGGCAAAGAGCTGATCGCCAAGGCCATCCACGCCCACTCCCCTCGGCGCGACCACCCCTTTGTTCCCGTCAACACCGGTGCCATTCCCTCGGACCTGCTCGAATCGACGCTCTTCGGCCACGTCCGCGGCGCCTTTACCTCCGCCATTGCCACCAAAAAAGGTCTCTTCGAGACCGCCAACGGCGGAACGCTCTTTCTCGACGAGATCGGCACCATGAGCATGGACATGCAGGCCAAGATCCTGCGCGTGCTGCAGGACCGCCGCTTCACCCAGCTGGGTGGAACGCAGGAGATGCAGGTGGACGTCCGCATCATCGCCGCCACCAACGTGAACCTGGCGAACGCCGTTCGCGAGGGCCGCTTCCGCGAAGACCTCTTCTATCGCCTGAACGTCATCACCCTGGAGCTGCCGCCCCTGAGGTCGCGCAAGGTCGACATCCCGCTGCTGGCCACCCACTTCCTCAAGTTCTTCAGTGACGAGAACGGCACCGGCGAGCGCGTCCTCTCGCCGGAGGCGCTGCGCATCCTGATGGACTACGACTGGCCGGGCAACGTCCGCGAGCTCGAAAACGCCATCGAACGCGGTGTGGTTCTGTCCACCTCGCGCGTCATCACCACGGAGCTGCTGCCACCCCAGCTGACCGGCAGCACCTACAACGCCAGCGTGCTCGAACACCGCCCCGACGCCTCGCTCTTCGACCTGATGGAAGAGATCGAGCGGCGCATCATCTCCGACCGGCTGGAACGCTGCCAGTGGAACCAGACCGAGGCAGCCGAGTACTTCAAGATTCCCCTCTCGACGCTCAACCAGAAGATTAAGCGGCTCAGCGTGGAGGTCCGGAAGCGCTCGCGCGACTAGCTCCGTGCCCGTCCAGGTTTCGAGCGCACACCTGGAGCGGTTTGCGGGGTAGCTCTCGGGGTTAGGGAGCCTCTGATGGAAACCCACTTGCAGCAAAAGTTCTGCTCGTTGGTTGTCATGCCCGCAGGGAATCTGCGTCTCGGTCCGAGCCGCAGTAGCCAAGGAGCCGCAATAGTTAGTTAAACCGAGCTTCCTTTGGGCTGAAGGCCCGACACATCACAGCCTGGGGCGCAAGCCCCAGGTACTCGCCCATAAAGGGGTTAGGGCTGAAGGCCCGACACATAACCCAGGACTACACCTGCAGCTAACCCGCTTCAGATTCCCGTAGCGCCGAGGTTCTCCACCTCGGGCAAAGCAGGACGGGCGTGAGGCTGCAGAACGATCTTCATCGAGCCGGGCTGCGGATGCGAGGCAAGGTCGATCGCCGCGACCGCCTCCTCGATCGGGAATCGATGCGAGATCAGGCGCGTCAGGTCGAGTGTGCCATCGCGGTAGCCTTCAAACACCAGCTGGGCGACGTCGTCGGCCACGGCGACCGAGGCGCTGTACGACCCCATCAGCGTCTTCTCGTCCATACACACCGCTGCCGGATCAAACGCGGCCGAGCCGTGCTGCGTGCTGGCGAACAGCATCACGCGGCCGCCTGGGCGGATGGCCTCCATCGCGGTCGCAATCAGAGCGTCAGCCCCCACCGCCACCAGAGCGACATCCGCTCCCCTGCCCCCGGTGGCGACGCGTGCCGCGGCCGCGACATCCGAACGCGCGTCGAGCGGCCGGTCGAGCCCGTAGTGACGCGCGACCGCGTGCCTCTGCTCGTAGAGATCGGAGGTCAGCACGGTGGCTCCGGTGCGCCGGGCCAGCGCGGCCAGAAGAATGCCGATCGGGCCCTGCCCGATCACCAGGACGGTCTCATCCGGCTGGAGCTGCAGCAGATCGATGGCCTTGTAGCAGGTGTTTACCGGCTCGAGAAAGGCAGCCTGCTCCAGGGGAATGTCCTCCGGAATGCGCACCACGCCGCGTTCCACGATCCAATCCATCACGCGGATGTAGCCGGCAAAGCCGCCGCCCGAAGGCGCCCCGACGCCGGCCGTGGTGCCGACCTTCTTGTACTGCTCGCACTGGGCAAAGGTCTTCTTGCGGCAGAAGTAGCAGGCGCCGCAGGGGATGTGGTGATAGGCCATCACCCGGTCACCGACGGCGAACCGGCTGACCTCCGAGCCGGCAACCGCGACCGTTCCGGCCATCTCATGCCCAAAGACCCGCGGAGCGGTGTGCGATCCGCTGTGGATCTTCTTGAGGTCGGTCCCGCAGATGCCGCAGGTGTCGATGCGCAGCAGAAGCTCGCGCGGACCGATCTCCGGGACAGCGACCTCTTCCACCCGTACCTCGTTGACCCCGCGATACACCGCGGCCTGCATCGTCGCGGGGATGGCCGCGGCGGTCGGCGCGGGGTTGGCTGTGGCGAAGCTTGTGGTCATGAGGGGTCCTCCGCTTCCAGTTTAAGCTCCTGCCGCACCGCGGCGGCAAGACGCTCCGCAGCCAGGTTTGCATCCCTGCCGAAGCGGGCGAGGGTGGCCCAGTACCTCGGGCGGACAAGCGCGTGGGCCACAAAACGAGCCGTCGCAAACTGCCCACGGCTAGTCAGGAAGGGGTTCAGATCGGGCAGCGTCAGGCGGTGGTCGTCGGAGATCGCCTTGATCGCGCGGAAGCCGATCCCGTTGGCGGCCGCCAGGCGGGCCAGGGTCGCCGCTTCCATCTCCACCGCCAGCGCGGCGGGGTAGCTCCGGTGCAGGCGCTGCTTTTCCCGATCGCCCGCAAACCGGCTCAGCGTCACCAGCAGGCCCTCCCCCGGCCGATCCGTGCGAAAGCGTTCGCCGGTCGCGACATCGAGGACCTCGTCCGGCTTCAGGACGCTTCCGGCAGCGATCCCTTCCTGCAGGGCACCGGCCCATCCGATCGACAGCAGCACCTCCGGCTCTGCAAGCTGGCGCAGGTAGGCAAAGGCTCGTGTCGCCGCGGCCGGCCCCATCCCCGCGCAGACGGCGGTGCACTCCCCACCCGGACGGCTGAGGCGCCACGCCAGGAGGTCTCCCTTCGGCGGCAGCGCCTTCCATCCTTCCCCGCGCACCAGCGGCTGCAGCTCACCCCGCAGCGCCGCAACGATCCCGATCTGCTGCCTGGCCCCCATCGCGCGTCAGGCTGGCGGCAGACCGGGCAGGCTGCCGGCGGTCACATAGCCGTTTGCAACAAACCAGTCGATTGCCGAGCGGAGGGCGGGGTACACCGGCAGGATCTCGAAGCCAAGGTCGCGCTGCGCCTTCGCTGAGCTGGCAAACATCATCTTCTTGCCCATGCGGACCGCCTCGACGGTCGCCCGCGGCTCGCGACCGCGCAGCCGGCCCGTAATCAGCTCATCGAAGAAGGCAAAGATCATCGCCACGCTGTGCGGAACCCGCAGCCGGGGCGAGGGCAGACCCGTGATCGCCGACATGCGGTCGAGGATCTGCTTCAGCGTCAGGTTTTCCCCGCCAAGAATGTAGCGCTCCCCGGGTGTGCCGCGCTCAAGAGCGACCAGGTGCATCCGCGCCACCTCGCCGACATCCACCAGGTTCAGGCCAGTCTCCACATAAGCCGGGAACCGGCGATTCAGGAAGTCGACGATGATGCGTCCGGTCGGAGTCGGTTTGCGGTCGCCTGCTCCGATGGGGGTCGTCGGGTTGAGCAGGATAACGTGCTGGCCGGATCGCGCCGCCGCGACCGCCTCCCTCTCGGCCAGAAACTTCGATCGCTTGTAGTGGCCGATCATGTCGCGCAGGCTAACCGGCGTCGCCTCATCGACGATGGTGCCGTCCTTCTGGAATCCCATGGTGGCGACGCTTGAGGTGTAGACCACGCGCGGCACCCCGGCCTCCCGGGCGACCCGCAGCAGAACGCGCGTCCCTTCGACGTTGGCGGCGTACATGGCTTGCGGATCGCGCACCCACAGCCGGTAGTCGGCCGCCACGTGGACCAGCGCATCACAGCCCCCGAGAGCTGACCGGAGCGAGGCCGCCTGCCGGAGATCACCGACAACGATCTCTGCATCTCGGAAGTTTTCGAGAGCTGCGCAGTTGCTGGTGCTTCGGGTCAGCAGCCGAAGGCTCGCCCCCGCTTCGGCATAGGCGGACGCGACATGGCTGCCGACAAATCCGGTGGCACCGGTCAGGAAGACTCTCACGGCCTTTGCCTGCGCTGGACCCGACCCAGGCGACTCAGTCCAGTCTCTCCGGGGTGATCTGGATGTTTGTCTCCCCAGCGGCCTTCTTCTCCCAGTACTTCTTCACCCACGCCTCAAACGTCTTGCCAGCGGCGGTGTCGCGACCCGAGAAGGCAAGCGCAGCCACATCCGCATAGGCGATCGTGAGCTTTGATCGCTCTTTGGCCGGGATGAGGCGCAGGTAGGAATCGGTCAGCGTGGAGCCGGTGCGCCGGTCAAAAAGGTAGCCCTCGACCCTCCTTCCATCCTTCAGGGTCAGGGTGATGTCGCCCCGGTAGTCGAACGCCTTTTCAAGCGCCTCGCGAATCTCGGCGTCCGACGCGAGCTCGGGGATCCAGCCCTCCAGGTTTTCGCGCTCGCGGCCGGCGGCGACTTCGAGCTCATCGGGGGCCTGTCCGTTGAGCTGCTCGATCTTGAGGTGCTCCTGCTGGTCGGTCGGCATCTCGTCAGTCTCCGGAGACCAGGGCGCCCGTCTCGTGGTTGGCTGCCGCCGCGGCGTGCGAGACCGCCGGCGTGCCGATCTGGACCAGGGGAGCGTGCGAAGCAGGCTTCCACTCGTTCAGCAGCTTCTGGGCGCCGGCATCGTCGTACCGGCCAAACATGGCCTTCGCCGTCGACAGCAGACCGCCGATCGAGCCAAAGGTGTAGTTCACCCCCGAGGCCTCATAGCCGGAGTGCACCATACAGTTGGCGCAGCGCGGATTGCCTGATTCAGTGCCGTAGTTGGCCCACTCGGTCGCCTCCATCAGCTCCTGGAAGCTGTCAGCATAGCCATCCTGCAGCAGATAGCAGGGCTTCTGCCAGCCAAAGATGGAGAAGGTGGGCATGCCCCACGGCGTGCACGTCAGCTCCCGCCGGCCCATGAGGTACTCCATATACATGGGCGACGCATTGAAGGCCCAGGACCGCTTGCGATTGGACAGGATGGAGCGGAAGAGCCGCTTCGACCGGGCTTTGCCGAGAAAGTGCTTCTGGTCGGGAGCCTTGTCGTAGGTGTAGCCCGGCGCGACCATCATGCTCTCGACCCCGGCCTCCATCAGCTCGTCAAAGTGGGCGCGGACGCTGTTGGGATCGGCACCGTCGAAGAGCGTGGTATTGGTCGTAACGCGGAAGCCGGCCGCAACCGCTGCCCGAATTCCCTCCATCGCGATGTCATGCCCGCCCTCGCGGCAGACGGAGAAGTCGTGGTGCTCCTTCTGGCCATCGACATGCACCGAAAAGGAAAGGTATTTGGACGGCCGGAAGAGGTGCAGCTTCTCCTTCAGAAGCAGCGCATTGGTGCACATGTAGACGTACTTCTTGCGCTCCACCAGGCCTGCCACAATCTCCGGCATGCGGGGGTGCAGCAGAGGCTCGCCCCCAGGAATGGCCACCATGGGCGTGCCGCACTCCTCAACCGCCCGGAAGCATTCCTCAGGAGAGAGTTCGGCCTTGAGGATGTGGGCCGGGTACTGGATCTTGCCACAGCCGGCGCAGGCCAGGTTGCAGCGGAAGAGCGGCTCCAGCATCAGCACCAGAGGATAGCGCTTCCTGCCGCGCAGCTTCTGCTTCAAAACGTAGGTGGCGACGGTCCAGGCCTGCGATACGGGTACTGCCATCGGGTATTGCCTCCGGGGTAGTTCGATGACGCATGCGGAAGCCGCGATTCAGGCCGCCTCGATCTCGTCATGCTCCATCGCGCTCTGGTAGGTCGTTAGCGCCAGCAGCGGAAAGTACTGCTTGTAAAGATGATATCCGAGGTAGAAGACCCGCGGAAAGCCTGTGCCGGTGTAGTAGCTTTCGCCGTTCCGCCCCGGCATCAGCTCATCCCAGCTGCCATCCTCGTGCTGCCGCTCGACCAGCCACCGGACCCCCTTGGCGACCGAATCGGACCGCGTGTCCCCGGCCGCCAGCAGACCCAGCAGCGCCCAGGCGGTCTGCGAAGGGGTGGAGGGGCCGACGCCGCGCTGATCCGGGTCGTCGTAGGTGCCGCAGGTCTCCCCCCATCCGCCATCGGTGTTCTGCACCATGCGGATCCACTCGGCGGCCTGCTGCACCGAGGGCTCCAGGTGAGAGAAGCCCATGGCCTCGAGCCCCCGCAGCACCAGAAACGTGCCGTACAGGTAGTTCACGCCCCACCGGCCGAACCAGCTGCCATCCGGCTCCTGCTCCTTCAAAATGAACTGGATCGCGCGCTCGACCCGCGGATCGGAGCGACTGAAGCCGTAGAGCGAGAGCATCTCCAGCATGCGGCCCGTGATGTCGACCGTGGGCGGGTCCAGCATGGCGTTGTGGTCGGCAAACGGGATGTACTGGAAGATGGTCTTGGTGTTGTCCTTGTCGAAGGCCGCCCATCCACCGTTCCTGCACTGCATGGCCCAGATCCAGTTCAGGGCGCGCTGCGCCACCTGGTGCTGGTACCGCTCGCGAGGGTTGCTGACGCATTTGAGCGCGAGCAGAACCTCAGCCGTATCATCGACATCCGGATAAAACTCATTGTTGAACTCGAAGTACCATCCGCCCGGCTCGACGTTTTTGACCTTTTCGGCCCAGTCGCCCTTGTGCCGGACCTCCTTCGACAGGATCCAGTCTGCGGCCCGGATCATGCGGGGGTCGTCTGCGGGCACGCCCGCGGCACCCAGGGTCGAGAGCACCTGCGCGGTATCCCACACCGGGGGAAAGCAGGGCTGCATGCGAAAGGTCGGGGTCGGGTACTCCGGCTGGCCCTCGGGGCAGTCGATGCCCAGCTTCTCGAACTCATCCATGGCCCGGATCATCTGCGGGTCGTCGACGGTGTAGCCGAGGCAGCGGAGGGCGACGATCGAGTTCATCATGGCCGGGTAGATCGCTCCCAAACCGTCCGACATCTCGAAGCGATCCAGCATCCAGCGCTCGGCCTTCCGGAGGGCCATCTTGCGCAGCGGACGGATGTGAACCCGCTCCGACAGATGGGCCATGCGATCCCAGAACAGGAAGAAGTTGCGCCAGGAGATCGGTTTGCGCGTGTCCCAGCGCAGGTGAAGGTTGGAGTTGGCGCGACCACCGACGAAGAGCTCCTCGATGTCCTGCTCCGGAGTGAGCTTCTTGAAGGGCTTCTTCGCGTAGATGATCGAAAGCGGCACAAGAATGCCGCGCGACCAGGAGGAGATCTCGTAGATGTTGAAGTAGAACCAGTTGGGGAAGAGCACGATCTCTGGCGGAATCGCCGGAACGGCGTCGTAGTCGTACTGCCCCACCGCGCACAGGTATATCTTGGTAAAGGTGTTGCACTGGGTGACGCCGCCGAGCGCAAGAACCCGCTCCCGTGCCCTGACCAGCACCGGATGGTCCTTCGACCAGCCCATCAGCTTCAGCGCCAGGTACGCCTTGACGCCGTAGTTGATGTTGGATGGGCCGCCGGGGTAGAGACTCCACCCGCCGTCCTCGTTCTGATGGCGGAGTATCTCATTGACAGCCCGCTCCAGCCTGCCCGGGTCACCGGTGCCGAGCAGCGTGTGCATAAAGATGTAGTCTGCCTCGAGCATGACATCGGCCTCGAGCTCACCGCACCAGTAGCCGTCTTCATGCTGCTGCCCGAGAAGCCACTCCTTCGATCGGCGGATGGAGTTGGCAACGTGCTCGAGAGCCAGGTCGAGCCGCCCAAATCTTGGCTGCGAGGACTGTGGTGTATCGGCTGATCTCATCGGGTGGGACGCTCCGTCTGCCAGCGGCCTAGACCCGGCCGGCCGCAGGGGCTGCACTGATCGCCTGCACGATCTCCGGCGGCAGACCGAACCGCACGTTCTCCGGCATGACCTCCACCTCTTCGGCCTCGCCATAACCGCGGTCGCTCAGGTAGCTCACGACCTCTCTCACCAGCACCTCCGGAGCGGAGGCGCCGGCGGTAACGGCGACACGGTTGACCTCCTCCAGCCACTCCGGCCGGATGTCCTCTGCCGTATCGATCAGGTAGCCCCTGGTTCCGAGATTCTTTGAGACCTCCACCAACCGGTTGGAGTTGGAGCTGTTCTTCGATCCGACCACCAGCACCAGATCCGCGCCATGCGCGACATTTTTGACGGCGGTCTGCCGGTTCTCGGTCGCGTAGCAGATATCCTGCGCGTGCGGTCCAACGATGGCCGGAAACTTCTTCTTGAGCGCTTCGATCATGTAGCGCGCTTCATCGAGCGACAAGGTCGTCTGGGTCAGATAGGCGACGCGGGCGGGATCGGGAACCACCAGAGCCTCGACCTCTTCAACCGTCGACACGACCTGCGTCACGTCGGGGGCCTCGCCCTGAGTTCCCTCGACCTCTTCGTGATCGCGATGTCCGACCAGCACGAGCGAGTAGCCCTGCCTGGCGAACTTGATCGCCTCCACATGCACCTTTGTCACCAGGGGACAGGTGGCGTCGATCACCTTCAGACCGCGCTGCCGCGCCCGGTCCCGCACCGCCGGCGAGACTCCGTGGGCAGAGTAGATGACGCGCGCGCCCTCGGGAACCTCGTCGAGCTCGTTGACGAAGATCGCCCCCTTCTTCGCCAGATCATCGACCACATAGCTGTTGTGGACGATCTCCTTGCGGACGTAGATCGGTGCGCCAAAGGTGTCGAGAGCGATCTGAACGATGTCGATCGCACGGACGACCCCGGCGCAGAATCCGCGAGGCTTCAGAAGAAGAATCTGCTTCGCTCTTTGCCCCTCGGCTGCCCCCGGGAGATCGCCGGCAAGAGCGTGTTCCGGTGTCATGGTGGTCACCCGGTCAGTATATCGTGCCGAGGCCTGGACGGGCGGCCGGAGTGTACCGAAGCTGGTGCAAACGCCGCTCCTCTGTTTCGGTCGGCCGACGGCTCCTCGGTCGGCCGATGGCTCCTAAAGGGTCGCTCCCGCGCAGCCCAAGTGGCTGCACTCGCACGCCAGGGTCTGGGTTCCTTTCGAGTCCTCACACATCTGAGAGCAATACTTCCTGCCGTCCGCTACCAGACAGGAACACGGTCCATTCGCGCATGTCTTTCGTTCATCCGCCATCGAAATCTCTCCTCGGGGCAAGTGTGCCACCTGGGGGTGTGATGCGGGAACCGGCAAGAGCAGCGGCATCTTCCCCATCGGCGCCGTCACCCTCTGGCCCGAACAAGCGATTAGCGGCTCAGCTCGATCAGGTGCTCGGCGTGCCGCAGGCTGGTCTCGGTCAGCTCCGCGCCGCTGAGCATCCGAGCGATCTCGCCGGTGCGTTCGGCGGCGTCCATCTGGCGCACGCCGGTCCGGGTCCGTCCCCCGGCTTCGGACTTTTCGATCAGGAAGTGCTGATCGGCAAAGGCGGCGATCTGCGGCAGGTGGGTGATGCAGAGCACCTGCTGCGAGCGCGATAACTGGAAGAGCTTGCGCCCGACCGCCTCCGCGGCGCGTCCCCCGATGCCGATGTCGACCTCGTCGAAGACCAGCGACCGCTGAGGGGCCGCCGCCGCCGACCGGCCCCGCTGGCGCTTCTCCGCTGCCGCTTCGACCGTGACCTTGAGGGCCAGCAGCACCCGCGACATTTCGCCGCCGGAGGCGATCTCGGCCAGCGGCTTCAGCGGTTCCCCCAGGTTGGTGGCGATGCGGTAGCTGAGCCGGTCCCAGCCCGTGGCCGACCAGCCCGCCTGGGCCTTCTCGGGCGTGACCGCGATCTCGAAGGTGGCCCGCATCGCCAGGTCGTTGACCTGCTCCGCGACCTCCGCCGCGAGCCGCTTTCCGGCCGCCTGGCGCGCCTCCGACAGCTGCGCCGCCTCCTCCTGGAAGGCCGCCTCCCGCTGCCGCAGACGCGCCTCGAGCTCCTCCAGGACCGCCTCGCGATCATCGATCTCCGCCAGCCGGTGCGCGGCCCCCCGGCCGAACTCCATGACCTCCTCCAGGCTGCCGCCGTACTTGCGCTTCAAGCGATCGAGCTCCGCCAGCCGGTCCTCGATCAAGGCGAGCCGCTCCGGCGAGGCGTCCATGCCGTCGGCAAAGCGGCGCGCCTCCGAGCTGACGTCTTCGACCGCGGCCTTTGCGCCCGCGATCTGCTGCCGGGCCGCTTCAAAGGCCGGCTCGAAGCGCGCCAGCTCGTCCAGGTACTTCAGCGCCGATCCCAACGCTCCCTCGGCGGAGTGCTCGGACTCGTAGAGCAGATCGTGCGCGTTCCGGGCCGCCAGGTGGAGCCGCTCGGCGTTGCCGAGCACCAGCTTTTCGGCCTCGAGCTGTGCGTCCTCGTCGCCGGAGGTGAGGCCGGCTCGATCGATCTCGGCCGCCTGAAAGCGCCAAAGATCCGCAAGTCTCAGCCGGTCGGACTCCGATCCCTTGAGCTCCTCGAGACGCGCGGCGGTTTCGCGCCACTCCCGGAACAGCGCGGCCATCCGGACCGTGCTCAGACCCGCAAAGCGGTCCAGCAGCTCCATCTGCTGCGCCTGATCGAATGAGCCCAGGGTCTCACCCTGGGAGTGCACCAGGGCCAGCTCCGGTGCGAGCTGGCGCAGAACCGCGACGGTCGCCGGCTGATTGTTGATGAAGACGCGACCCTTGCCGGTCGCCGCGATCTCGCGTCGCAGCATGATCTCGTCGCCTTCGGCGTCGATGCCGTTCTCGTCCAGGATGGCCGCGGCGGCGGCAGTGCTCTCAAAGGAGCAGGCCAGCACCGCCTTCTCCGAGCCGTGCCGGACAAAGTCGCTGGACGCCTTTTCCCCCAGAAGAAGGGCGAGCGCGTCGATGAGGATGGACTTGCCGGCGCCGGTCTCCCCGGTCAGCAGATTCAGGCCGGGTCCAAAGTGCACCGTCGCGCGATCGATGACGGCATAGTTCTCCGCGCGCAGCTCCAGAAGCATCGCCCGACCCTCCCCGGACCTGATCGGAGCATAGCAAAAGAGGCGGCCTATCGCGGTTCGGGACCGGGTGCATCCAGACGGGTACATCCAGCCGCGCAAACACCGCGGCTCCGCTCCGCCAGCGCGGCCCTGCGCGATACACTGGGCGAGAAAGTTCTCCCTCTATGCCTGCACTCGTTTCCCTTGTTTCCGTTCTGCTTCAGCAGGAAGCCGCGCCCGCTGCGACCGCACCCATCAACACCTCCGGCAGCGGCGCTCTGGTGGAGATGATCCACAACAGCGGTCCGGTCGCCCTGGCTGTGCTGTTTCTGCTGCTTGCGGCAAGCCTCTTCTCCTGGACCATCATGCTCTCGAAGTGGAGCTACTTCCGTCGCGCCCGGCTGCAGGGGACGCGGTTTGTGCGCGCCTTCCGGCGATCGGGCCGGCTGAGCGAGGTGGCGGCCGTCGCCGAGCAGTTCAAACCCAGCCCGCTGGTCGCCGTCTTCGCCGAGATCCATGACGAATACCAGCGGCAGACCGCCGGACGTGGCCTGCCGAGGAACCCGCAGGCCCTGGAGCGCGCCGCGCAGACGGCCTCGAGTGAGGCGCTCACCCTGATGGAGCAGCGGATGACCTGGCTTGCGACCATCGCCGCGATCTCACCGTTTATCGGCCTCTTCGGCACAGTCATGGGCATCATCGACGCCTTTCACGGGCTGGGAACCGCCGGCGCGGCGACCCTGCGGGCGGTCGCGCCTGGTATCTCCGAGGCCCTGATCACGACCGCGGCCGGCCTGGTCGTCGCCATCCCGGCCGTCGTCGGCTACAACCAGCTGACGGCACAGCTGAGGGAGTTTGCCGCCCGGATGGACGACTTCGGGCGCGAGCTGCTGAACGCGATCGAGAACGCCGCCATGGCAGCGCCACCCGCCGCAGCGCCGGCCCCCGAAGAGACCCACCGGAGGAGCTACTGACGCCATGGCCTTCACCTCCCCCTCGGGCCGCACCCAGACGGCGCTTGCCGAGATCAACATCACGCCCCTGGTCGACGTGGTTCTCGTTCTGCTGCTGATCTTTATGCTGACCGCGCCCGTGCTGCAGTCGGGGGTCGAGGTGGCCGTCCCCAAGACGCGATCGGTCAACCAGCTGACCGAGGAGCGCCTGGTGGTGACCATCGACAAGGACCAGAACGTCTTTTTGCAGGACAAGCCGGTCAACGTCAACGAGCTTCCGGCGCGGCTGGCTGCCGTGGGCAAGGCCCCTGCGGCAAAGCGCGTCATCTATCTGCGGGCGGATGAGGCGGTGCCGTTTGGCGCGTTTGCCTCGGTGATGGATGCCGTCAAGCAGGCGGGGATCACCAACATCTCGATCGTGACCCGGCCGATCGAGGCGAAGTAGGCGCGCGGCAGCCGTGGCGACGCCCTCGCAGTGGAGCCGCACCCCGGCAGGTCCGCGGCTGACCGAGCCCGAGCCGCCGGGGGAGAACCTGCGCGGCACCTTTGCCGGTTCGGTCGCGCTGCACGGGCTTCTGCTCGCCGCAATCGTGGGCGGCAGCTACCTCTTTCACCGCACGCACGAGTCCTGGGGGGAGAACGCCGCGACCGCCGGCGCGATCCAGGCTTCGGTGGTCTCGGCGCTGCCGCTGCCGCCGCGGCAGAAGACGCTCGACACCGGCGTTTTGACCTCCGATCGGCCGAGCCCCGCGCCCACCCCCGCGAAGGAGCGTGCCGAGCCGCCACCCAAACCGGACGAGGTGCCCATCCCGGTGAAGCACCCGCCCAAACCGCCCCGGGTGGCGGAGCGGCCCGCCCCCGAGCCACCCCGGCACCCGCAGCCCACGCCGCCCCAGCCGCGCAAGGCCACAACCGGCGAGATCGCCGGCACCCGCATTCCGCAGGCGACCATGCAGCTGCGCAACGGCACCGCCAGCGTCGCAGTCGAGGATCGCAGCTTTGGCGCGCGCTACGCCTACTACATCAACATCGTCAACCGCACGGTGGCCCAGAACTGGTTCACCCAGGAGGCGGACCCGCGCACCTCGGAGGGCCGCCGCACGGCGATCGTCTTCGACATTAATCGCGACGGAACGCCGTCAAACGTGCGCATCGAGAGCCGCAGCGGATCGCCCAGCCTGGACCAGTCCGCGCTCCATGCGGTGCAGCGGGTCGAAGGCTTCGGCCCCCTTCCCGGCGGAGCGGACCACATCACCGTCGAGTACTTCTTCGATTACCGCCAACAGTAGATTGGGGCGCGAACCAACCTGCGGCGCTTTGCGTCTACCATAGACAGTGATGGTCAGCTTTCCCCGCACGCGCCCCGTCTCCCCCTGCCAAATGGCTCTGTTTGCCCTGACGCTTCTTCTGCTGGCTCCCGCGGCCCGCGCGCAGGACTGGTTCAAGACCGAGACCTCGACCGGAGCGGAGCGCATCCGCCTCGCCGCCGCCGACTTCAAGGCCGCCAGTGCGAACCCCGAGACCCAGGACCTGAAGCAGACCTTTGACACGACGCTCTACTCCGACCTTGGGCAGGCCGGCATCTTCGATCTTGTGTCGAAGAGCATGATCCCGCAGGCGAGCCCGGGTGCTCCAGCCGAGATCAGCCTTCCGCAGTGGTCGGCGGCTCCCACCTCGGCGGCGATGGTCGCCTTCGGCAGCCTCGCCGATCAGGGTGGCCGGCTGACGGTCAACGGGTATCTCTTCGACGCCAAGAACCAGCAGTATCCGCAGGTGCTGGCGCGGCAGTACAGCGAGACGGCCAGCAAGGACCAGGCCCGGCAGATCGCGCACAAGTTCGCCGACGAGATCATTCTGCGGCTGGGCGGCGGCATCCCCGGCATTGCCGAGACCAAGATCTACTACGTCAAGGTCGGTGGTGGCGAAAAGGAGATCTGGGCGATGGACTACGACGGTGCCAACCAGCACGCCATCACCCATCTGGGCACCATCTCCCTGTCGCCGCGGGTCTCGCCGGATAACTCCCGCGTGGCGTTTTCCTCGCTTGGTCGAGACGGCTTCCAGATTCGGATGTACTCGCTTCTGCTCGGCCGGCCGGTGGCGTTTCCGATCGCTCCGGGCACGAACCTTTCCCCGGCGTGGTCCCCGGATGGCCGCCTGCTCGCCTACTCCTCTTCGCGCTCGGGCGACCCCGAGATCTGGATGGCGGACGCCAGCGGCAGCGGAGCCCGGCGCCTGACCAGCTTCCGCGGACCGGACGTTTCGCCGGTGATCAACCCCAAGACCGGCGCGCAGATTGCCTGGGTGAGCGGACGCACGGGCCTGCCGCAGATCTACACCATGGAGACGGATGGATCGGGCGTGCAGCGCATGACCGATGGCGGCTACGCCACCTCGCCCTCCTGGTCGCCCAACGGCCAGTTTCTCGCCTTCGCCTGGAACCGGAAGTACGGCCCGGGAGCACCGGGCGGACAGGACATCTATGTCATGGAGATCGCCACCAAACGATGGATCCAGGTGACCCACGACGCCGGCCGCTGCGACTTCCCGTCCTGGTCGCCGGACGGCCGCCACATCGTCTTCGCCAGCTCCCCCGACGGCCGGGCCGAACACGCCCGCATCCTGACCATGCTGGCCGACGGCACCGATCGGCATGCGCTGACCGGAGCCGGTGCGGACATGCCAAACTGGAGCTGGAGATAACCTGCAACCGCGACGGGAGGCGCCTTCGGGCGCGGTGTCCCAAAAACCCCTGCCAGATTTCTCCTCGATGAGGAGATGGAGAAGATCATGAAGCTGCCTCGTACCATCTTCCGGACCGCCGCCGTTTGCACCACCAGTGCGGCCCTTCTGTTCAGCACCGGCTGCCACAAGAAGACAAACGTGGTCAATCCTGCCTCGCTTGGACCGGCGGGGGGCGTTGCTGAGGCAGCTCCGACCGCCAGCCTGACCGCCAATCCGCTGACCATCGACCAGGGGCAGTCGGTGGTGCTGAACTGGCGAACGCAGAACGCCACATCGGTCAGCATCGACGGCATTGGAACGGTGCCGGTGAACGGTACCCAGACGGTTGCACCCTCGACCTCGACCGACTTTCACCTGACCGCCAAGGGAGACGGCGGAACGACCGAGGCGGATGTTCGCGTGACCGTGCGCGTTGCCGAGGCGCCGGCGGCGCCGTCGAACGAGGCCGGCGACATGGGGTCGGAGGCTGCCTTCCACCAGCACGTGCAGGATCTGTTCTTCGACTACGACAGCTACGAGCTCCGGCCGGATGCGCGCAGCTCGGTCGCGCAGGCGTCGGCTTACCTGCAGGCGCACCCGGCTATCCGCATCGTCATCGGAGGCTACGCCGACGAGCGCGGATCTGCCGAGTACAACCTGGCGCTCGGCGAAAACCGCGCCAACTCCGCAAAGACGGCGCTTGTAGCAGCGGGTGTTGCTCCATCGCGCATCCGGGTGGTGAGCTACGGCAAGGAAAAGCAGTTCTGCACAGAGTCGAACGAAAGCTGCTGGCAGCAGAACCGCCGGGACCAGTTCCTGCTCGACCGCTAGGCGCTCCGCGCGGCGGAGTTTCACGATCCGCCGCGCCTCGCGTCTTCAGATTCCAGACCATCGGCACCTTTTCCGAGCATCGGCACCACGGGAGAGCTCATGAAGAACACACTCCTTCGCACCACATCAGCGGTTCTGCTGTGCTTCGGCCTCTCCACCCTGCCGGCCTCCGCCGCCAACCGGGATATGGTGCAGCTGCAGACCCAGGTGCAGCAGCTGCAGGACGCGGTAGCCCGGCTGCAGCAGACCAACGACGAGCGCATGGGCGTCCTGACCAACCTGGTGCAGCAGAGCGCCGACTCCGTCAACAAGCTTTCGACCAGCATGACGGCGCTGCAGAAGCAGCTGCAGACGCAGACCGACGCGCAGGGCGGCAAGGTCGACCAGGTCTCCGGCCAGGTGCAGGCGATGAACGACTCGCTCGACGAGATGAAGGCGCGCCTGAACCGCCTGGAAAAGCTGATGCAGGACATGGAAAGCCAGCAGCAGGCGGCGAATGCAAACGCCCCTGCGGCGGCGGTCGGCACCGCTCCCGCGGTCGCGTCGCCGGGACTGCCCGCCGCCGCTCCGACGGGGATGGAAGCCCCGGCCCCCACGGCTCCAGCGGCCGCTCCGGGCCGCCGCGGCAAGCCCTCGGCCGGCATCCCCCTTGGCCCAGATGCCGCTGCTCCGTTGCCGGCCGGCCCCGCCACCGCCACCGCCATCTCCGCACCGCCCGTGGAGCAGCTTTACAAGACCGCGATCGGCGACTACATGTCGGCCAAGTACCCGCTCGCCGCCTCCGAGTTCGGCGAGGTGATCCGCGCCTATCCGGACAGCTCACTCGCCGGCAACAGCTACTACTACCAGGGCGAGATTGACTACCGCGCCGGCCGGTACGGAGCCGCGGCCAAGAACTACGATCACGTGCTCGAGCAGTTCCCGGGCAACAACAAGATCCCCGCGGCGCACCTCCACAAGGCCCAGGCGCTGATCGAGCTGAAGCAGAGAGAGGCTGGCATTCGCGAGCTCCGGTCGCTTCTGCAGCGTTTTCCAAACTCCCCCGAGGCGGTGCAGGCGCGGAGCAAGCTGAACGGCATGGGGGTGCCGATTCGGCCGCGCGGCTGACCGGTTCCCACGCTCAGCCTGTCCCTGCGCTATCCTCGCAGAGCTCCGAGAAGGCGCTCGATCTCGGCCTTCTCCTCCCCGAGCAGCGGTACGCCGGGCAGCCTCGGTGAGCCACCGTAGTACCCGCTCAGGTCGCAGCCATACTTGACGCCCGCGACGCCCAGCTCCTCTTCCAGCAGATGCGCCGGCCCCAGCAGCCGAGTCTGCTTCTCCCGCGCCAGCTCCGGGTCACCGTCCTTCCACGCCGCCGTGACCTCGTAACACGCTTGCGGGAGACTGGCGGCCAGGGCAGGCATCACAGCGTGCGCGCCCGCCTGCAAGCTGCCGAGCATCCCCCCTGCCCCCCCTGCAAGCACCTGGAAGCCCACCTGCTTGCTCCGCGTCCGAAGTGCTGGTTGCGGCGGCGCGACGGTCAGAGCGGTTCCGCCACCCAGGTCTGCTGCAGAGATGTAGCCGCCACCCGCGGCTGGAACAGCCTTGGCGCGCAGCATGCGACCGGTCACCGCGGCGAAGACCGGGGTCACGGTCGCCTCGCGCCGCACACCGGCGGTCGCCGCCCGGATCGCCTGCAGACGGTCGGGATGCCCGCCCGCCTCGGCTACGCCCACGATCTGCGGGTGCTCTGCCAGCGCGGCGATCGCTTCCAGCGGCAGCTTCCTGCCGCTGCGTCCGGTGATGACGACCGGCAGCGGGGACCGGTCCGCCACCGCGCGAAAGAACAGCAGCAGCGACTTCCGGGCACGGTCGTTGCCCTCCTCGAGCAGGGCGTCGCTGGCCCGGAGAACCACGGCGTCGTAGCCTGCGTCGGCTGCGACCTCCGCCAGCTCGAGCGCCCCCCGCACGCTTGCCCGCGCGACCCCCGCCAGCAGCACCTTCTCCGGTGCGCTGCTGGCGGCCGCTGTGACCAGAACATCGCGCGTCTCGTCATCCGACAGCCTGTCCGCCTCGCCGCCGGCGCACAGCACCCCCAGACCGGCGGCCGGGGTCAGAGAGTAGCGCCGCACGTTGTGCTCGAGCTTGCGCAGATAGAGCCGGCCGTCCGCGTAAAAGGGAGTGGTGAGAGGAAGATAAAGGCCTTCGAGCAGCATCTTTCCATCTTAAGCTGTCCCCGTCTCTGAGCAGAGAGCATGCCACGAGGCGGGCGCGGATGCCCGGAAAGTGGTATGCGCGGCGAAGGTGCCGGTGGGGTACTCTCGTCAGCACAGCCATGTATCAGCGGGACATCTCGAGCGATAAGACAGTGGGCGATCTGGGGCAGGAGGCGCTCTGGTTTACCCTGCACACGGTCCTGGCCCTGGTGGTGCTCGCCGGCGTGCTGACCGGCATGACCCTGACGCACCCCGACCCGGACTCCAACACACCCAAGCTGGTCGGCACCGGTCTGGCCTTCTTCGTGCCCATGGTCTTCGGCCTGCTGCTCTCACGGCTTCAGCGCCACAACGTCGCCCGGCACATCTGGATCTCCGGCCTGCTGCTGTTCTCCTTTGTGTGCGTCTGGGTGCTGGACCTGCCCACGGGCAATGGCCTGTGCGAGAGCTGCGGCGCGGTCGAGAAGCTCTACCGCACCTTCTTCGATATCACGCACGGCAGCGGTCTGATGGCCGGCGATGGTCTGCTCTTCGGCACGTGGATGCCGCTTTCCATGATCGGCTACGCCTTTGGAGCGCACTTCGGCCCGGACCGCTAGGATGTCTCTGTGCCGACGAATCCGTTTTGTCATCTCGACCGGAGAGAGACGGTTCTCGTCTCGTTCCGGTCGAGATAGCAACCTGTTTGGCTAGATGTCGATACAACCTAGGGCAGCGGTCGCCGGAGGTGGGTGAGCGCGGGCCTTCAGCCCGCATGTTTCGAGTTGCCCGGCTACCTGGGGCTTCGCCCCAGGCTAGGTTTGCGCGGGCCTACAGCCCGCCTCGGCTAATCTAAGCCTCTCCGCTGTCAGAGAAGCTTACCTATGAAAGCTCTGATTACCGTTTGCGGCTCAGAATAAAACACAGATTTCCTGCGGGAATGACAACAAACGAGCAGAACTTCTGCTGCAAGCGGATTTGATCAGAAGGTCCCTATGCCGTGGCTTTCGCTCGTCCGGCATGGAGGTCCTGCAGGGACTCCACCTCGACCCGGCCCTCCTGCAGGGCTGCGATTCCCTCGGCCGCGGCCCGTGCCGCCGCGAGCGTCGTGATCGTCGGGATGCGGGCCATTACCGCCGCCCGGCGGATGGCCTTTTCGTCGAAAAACGTGTCCTGGCCGCGCGGCGTGTTGATGATGAGCTGGATGCGGTCGCCCTTGATCAGGTCGACGACGTTGGGACGCCCCTCCTTGACCTTGTAGACCCGCTCCGGTGAGAGGCGTGCTGCCTCCAGCACCTCGGCCGTGCCATGGGTGGCGACGATCTGGAAGCCCATGTCGACGAACTGCCTGGCCAGGCTCACCACGCCCGCCTTGTCGTGGTCGTTGACGCTGAGAAACACCGTTCCGCGCGTTGGCAGGTTCTGTCCGGCGGCGATCTGCGCTTTGGCGAAGGCCTCGCCGAAGGTATCCGCCACGCCCATGACCTCGCCCGTCGATCGCATCTCCGGACCCAGAACGGTGTCGACCCCGGGAAACTTGCCCCACGGAAAGACCGGGGATTTCACAAAGAAGTGGGGTCCGGTCTCGAGGTCGCGACCGCTCTCGACCGAGTGCGGCAGCAGATCGCGCAGGGTGCGGCCGGTCATCAGCCGCGAGGCGATCTTGGCCAGCGGAACGCCGGTCGCTTTGGAGACGTAGGGCACGGTGCGCGAGGCCCGCGGGTTGACCTCGATGACGTACACCTTGCCCCGCTGAATGGCGAACTGGAGATTGACCAGACCACGGACGTCGAGCGCGAGCGCCAGTTTGCGGGTGTACTCCCGGATGGTCTCAAGCACCTCCGGCGCGAGATCGACCGAGGGCAGAACGCAGGAAGAGTCGCCCGAGTGAATGCCCGCCTCCTCGATGTGCTGCATGATGCCGGCGATGACGACATCGGTGCCATCGCACAGAGCGTCGACGTCGACCTCCGTCGCGTCTTCGAGAAAGTGGTCGATCAGCACCGGCCGCTCCTGCGAGTACTCGATCGCCGTCGTCATGTACTGCACCACGGCCGGAGCGTCGTAGGCGATGACCATGGCCCGGCCGCCCAGCACGTAGGAGGGCCGCACCAGCACCGGAAAGCCCACGCGCCCGGCCCCGGCGGTCGCCTCCTCCACGCTGGTGGCCATGGCTCCCTCGGGCTGCGGAATGCCGAGCTCCTCGATCAGTTTGCCGAAGCGCTTCCGGTCCTCCGCCAGGTCGATCGACTCCGGCGACGTGCCGATCACCCGCACCCCGGCGCGCTTGAGCGGCAGCGACAGGTTCAGCGGGGTCTGTCCGCCGAACTGCACGATCATGCTGACCTCGGCACCACCGGAGCTCTCATGCTCGTACACGGCAAGCACGTCTTCGAGCGTCAGTGGCTCGAAGTACAGCCGGTCGCTGGTGTCGTAGTCGGTCGAGACGGTCTCCGGATTGCAGTTGACCATGATGGTCTCGTAGCCGTCTTCGCCCAGGGCAAACGCTGCGTGGCAGCAGCAGTAGTCGAACTCGATCCCCTGCCCGATGCGATTCGGTCCGCTGCCCAGGATGATGACCTTCCTGCGATCCGTTGGCGCGGCCTCGTCCTCCTCGTCGTAGCAGCTGTAGAGGTAGGGCGTGTAGCTTTCGAACTCGGCCGCGCAGGTGTCGACCAGCTTGTACACCGGCCGGACATCGAGCCGCTGGCGCAGCTCCCGCACCTGCCTGGCTGCGTCCGCCCCCTGGAGCTTCCAGGCGGCCGCCAGCCGCTCGTCCGAGATGCCCATGCGCTTGGCCGTGCGCAGATCGCCGGCGCTTACCTGGTCGACGGAGCTCCGGCCCATGGCCTTGATCTCGTCGGTGATCTGCTTGACCTGGTGGAGAAACCAGGGGTCCATCCCCGTCAGGCGGGCTACCTCGCGCACCGTCATGTCCCGCTCAAACGCGTAGCGGATGTAGGCCAGGCGCTCCGGGTGCGGGGTCACCAGCCGCTGCGTCAGCCGGCGCGGTTCAATGGCGTCCAGGGCCGCGCGTCTGCCCGTCTCGAGCGATCGCACCGCCTTCATCAACGCCTCTTTGAAGGTGCGGCCGATCGCCATCACCTCGCCCACCGATTTCATCTGCGGCCCCAGGCCCTCGTCGGCTCCGGGAAACTTCTCAAACTGCCACTTCGGAATCTTGACCACGACGTAGTCGATGGTCGGCTCGAAGCACGCGGGCGTCGCCCGGGTGATGTCGTTCTGGAGCTCATCGAGGGTGTAACCGACCGCCAGCCGCGCCGCGATCTTCGCGATGGGAAAGCCGGTGGCCTTTGAGGCCAGCGCGGAGGATCGCGAGACGCGCGGGTTCATCTCGATCACGGTCATGCGGCCGTTCTGTGGATTCACGGCAAACTGCACGTTGCTGCCGCCGGTCTCGACGCCGATCTCGCGCATGATCGCGATCGCCGCATCGCGCATCCTCTGGTACTCGCGGTCGGTCAGCGTCTGCGCCGGAGCCACCGTGATCGAATCGCCCGTGTGCACGCCCATGGGATCGAAGTTTTCGATCGAGCAGACGATGATGACGTTGTCGTTCAGGTCGCGGACCACTTCGAGCTCGTACTCCTTCCAGCCGAGCACGCTCTCCTCGATCAGGCACTCATGAACGGGCGAAAGGTCGAGACCGCGCGAGAGGATCTCCATCAGCTCGTCACGGTTGTAGGCGATGCCGCCCCCCGACCCGCCCAGCGTAAAGCTCGGCCGGATCACTGCCGGAAATCCGACCTTCTGGGCGAAGTCCAAGCCGTCCCGCAGGTTGTTCACCAGCGCGGATCGCGGCATGTCGAGCCCGATCTTCGACATCGCGTCCTTGAACAGCAGACGGTCCTCGGCCTTCTTGATCGGGCCCAGCTTGGCGCCGATCAGCTCGACACCGTACCGATCCAGAACACCGGCGTCGGCCAGGTCCACGGCCAGGTTTAGGGCGGTCTGCCCGCCAACGGTTGGCAACACGGCAAAGCCGCCCGCGCCGGGAGCCATGCGCTCGGTCTCGACCCGCAGGATCTCTTCCACATAGGCGGGTGTGAGCGGTTCGATGTAGGTGCGGTCGGCAACCTCAGGGTCGGTCATGATGGAAGCCGGATTCGAGTTCACCAGCACCACCTCATAGCCCTCGGCCTTGAGCGCCTTGCAGGCCTGCGTGCCGGAGTAGTCGAACTCGGCCGACTGCCCGATGACGATCGGCCCGGAGCCAATCACCAAGATCTTTGCTATGTCACTTCTGCGTGGCATGTTCTTCTATCTCTCCGACGCCTGCCTGCCGTTCCGTCAGCGGTATACCTCACGCCGATGTGCAACCTCGATCACCAGAATCAGCAGGAGGTGTCCATGGATCGTACAAACGACCCTGTAATCCCCCACGCGGTATCGAAACTCATCCTCATACGCTCCCGATAGCCGTTTCGCCAGCACAAGCGGACTTTCCCGCGCTGCAACCCGGTCCTTCATAAAAGCCCGGATGCGTGCCTCAACCTCTGGAGAGAGCTTGCTAAGCTGTCTTTCGGCTTGCTTCGTATACTGCACTGTCCAAGGCAACCGGCGTCACTCCTCCCTCCATGACGTGCTCGATTCCCTCTTCCTTGAGCGCCACATACGACAGCACGCCATCTTCGGCATCTTCGACATACGTATACAAGGCTTCCTGAGCAAACTCCTGCACACCTTTCCCCTGCTTTTCAGCCGCCGCGTGCAAACGCTCTTTCAGATCATCACTCATCACAAGGTCCATGCTCGTTTGCGCCATCAGCTCTTCCTCCACTCGTCCATCATGCTCCGAAAGCTCCCGAACAGGTAGTGCGAGTCATGCGGTCCGGGACCCGCCTCGGGATGGTACTGCACGCTAAACATCGGATCGCTCCTGTGCTTCAGACCCGCCAGGGTGTTGTCGTTCAGGTTGATGTGCGTCACCTCGACCTCCGGCGGCAGCGACTCCGGATCGACGTTGAAGTTGTGGTTCTGGGCCGTGATCTCGACCTTGCCGGTCTCCAGATTCTTGATCGGGTGATTGCCGCCGTGGTGGCCGAACTTCAGCTTGTAGGTCTTGCCGCCCAGGGCCAGGCCAAACAACTGGTGGCCCAGGCAGATGCCGAACATCGGCGTCTTGCCCTGCAGCTTCTGGATGTTGTCGACCGCGTATCCCAGTGGCTCCGGATCGCCCGGGCCGTTTGAGAAGAAGACCCCGTCGGGTTGCAGAGCCAGCACCTCTTCCGCAGAGGTCCTGGCCGGAACCACCGTGACGCGGCAGTTCTCGCGCGCCAGCATGCGGAGAATGTTCTCCTTGATGCCGAAGTCATAGGCCACCACATGCATCGGCTCACCCCCTGCAGTCTGGCCCAGCAGCGCGTCCCCCGTCTGGTTGCGCGGCTCCTCGACGTTCCAGGTGTAGGGGGCCCTGGTGCTGACGCCGCTCGCCAGGTCGGAGCCCGTCATCCGCGGAATCGACCGGGCCCGCTCGACCAGGTCCTCGGCGCGCAGGTCGTCGCCGGAGGCGATCACGCCGCGCATCACCCCGTGCGCGCGCAGGTGCCGCACCACGGCGCGCGTGTCCACCTCCGCAATCACCGGAACGCCATTCCGCTCCAGGTACTCGTCGGCGACCTCGGTCGATCGCCAGGAGGAGCTGACGGGCGAGAACTCCCGCGTGACCAGGCCCTCGATGTAGGGCCGGCGCGCCTCGGCATCGGCCGGCGTGGTGCCGTAGTTTCCTATGTGGGGATTGGTGAGAACGACGATCTGCCCGGCGTAGGAAGGATCGGTAAAGATCTCCTGGTAGCCGGTCAGCGAGGTGTTGAACACGACCTCGCCGCGTGCCTCGACGGGAGCGCCAAAGCTCGCGCCGCGAAAGGTGCGCCCGTCTTCGAGCGCCAGCATTGCCTGCATTGCCTCTCCTCTGGGGAGTGGATTTCTACAATGGTAGCAGCAGGCAAGGAAAGCGGCTCCGGCACGCAGCCGGAACCGCTCTCTGTTCCCTCCCCCGTCTAGCGGGAGTGATGCCTGTGGTGGTGGTGACGATGATGCTTCTGATGATGGTGAGACTGAGCCTCGGCGGGCACAACGGAACCGGCAAAGATCAGCAGGGCGACAGCAGCAAACAGGGCACGGCGCAGCTTCATGGCAGCAGACTTCCTTTCTTCCCAGCCGTCCTCGTGCGTCGAGGAGACGGCGGACCTCCCAGCAGCATACGGGGAGGTGCGCGGCCGAACCTGAAGATTTCCACAGGAGGCATCCAGCGGGATTCGCCTTCGGCGCGCGTCCGATCCCGGCTCCGGCGAAGGCTCCGGAAGCGTGCTGCGGATCGCCTTCAGCCTCCCCTCAGCGAGTCTTTGCGAAGGTGAGTGAAGCGTGCCTACGCCACAGGAGCCGTGATGCACTCGAAACCATATGTTGGGGCAGTTCTTCTCCTTTTTCTGATGGGGCCGGCGCTTACAGCACAGGAGAAGAAGATCAGCAGCGGCGCACTTCCGCCCGCCGTGCGGAAGACGATGGAAGACAACTCTCGGGGCGCCGTCCTCAAGGGCTACACCACCGAGGTCGAGCACGGCCAGCGCGTCTATGAGGCTGAGACGACCGTGAACGGCCGGAGTCGCGACATCTCGGTCGTGGAGAACGGAACGTTGATGGAAATCGAAGAGGAACGGCCGTTCAGCACACTTCCAGAGCCGGTTCAGACCGCCCTCAAAGCCAGGGCGGCGGGAGCACGCATCGTCAAGGTCGAATCCCTGACCAAACGCGGCAAGCTCGTGGCGTATGAAGCCAGCACCCTGAACGGAAGAAAGCGAGGCGAGATCCAGGTGGGAGCAGCCGGAGAGCAGCTACGACGTCCGGAGTAGGCACGCCGAAACGGGCGTGGTGCTTGTCATGGTCGCGACGAGAGAGTGCCTCGATCGGGATTCACTCCGGCTCGCCTCCGATGCCGACCTGCACCTCGCCTGCCTCCACACGCACCGGAAAGACCCGCACCCGCGCGTCTTCGGGGTAGGTCCCCTGCCCCGTCTTCAGATCAAAGGCCCAGGAGTGCCACGGGCAGACCACCGCTCCAGCCTCGATCCAGCCTTGCCCCAGCGGGCCCTGGCGGTGCGGGCAAAGGTTGTCGACCGCCGCCAGCTCGCCGCCCACGCGCGCCAGGCAGATTGCCTGCCCCGTCTCCGTCACGGCCTCGGTCACCAGACCCTCAGCCGGTGCCTCGTCCGCATCACACAACCGTATCCACTGCAGCAGCACCTGGTTCCCTCCACGCCATCCGGTCGACTACGCTAGAATCCAGTGTCTCCCATGCGCACAGAAGATCGAAGTTCCCGGCGGCCGGCCGGTGCCCGCACCCGGCCCTCGCCCCGTCCCCGTGGACCTCACACGGAGGATGTCGACCCGCGCTGGCTGCTCAGGGCCGCGTTGCTGATGTTGGCAATCGCCCTGCTCTGCGGGTATGTCACCGTGTGCTGGCTGTTTTCGCACGGGCAGTGGCAGCTGGTGCTGCACCCATCCCGCGTGCCGGCGCAATGGAGCAGCCTCGACGGGGATCCGGTGCAGCCAGTGCAGTTCGACGTGGACGCGACCGGCACAGCGCAGATCTCCGGCGATTGGATTCCTGCGCGCCAGGGCGGCCGCTACCCCCAGACCACCCTTCTCTACCTGCGCGGCGGCGACCAGTCCCTGGCCGCGGATGAGACGGAGTTGCGCCAGCTGCATGCGGTCGGTGCCAACATCCTGGCGTTCGACTACCGCGGCTACGGCGCCAGCGCGGGCGCTCACCCGACCGAGACGGGCATGCGAGCCGACGCCGCGGCGGCGCTCAGATACCTGACCAATGAGCGGCATCTGCCGCCCAGGGCCATCGTGCTCTACGGCCGCGGCGTGGGAGCAGCGCTCGCCGTGCAGGTGGCGCACGACCACGGAGACATCCCGGCCCTGATCCTCGACGGCGCCCGGGGGGATCTGCTGCCGGTCGCCCAGCACGCCCCCTCCGGGCGGTTTCTGCCGGTCGCCTGGCTCTTCCATGAGCGGTTCGCGCTCCGTGAGACGCTCGACCACCTGGCCACCCCGAAGCTGATCATCACGCGGGCCGAGGAGGAGCGGGGCCGCGCCATGCTGGCCCACGACCCAAAGATCACCGTCGCCCTTCCGCCGGGAGCGCCGACCTCGGACTACCTCCGTGTCGTGAATCGATTTCTCGATGCCTATCTGCCGCCCAGCCCGCTGCCCCGGCTGGTTCCGAACACCGCCGGGCAGACCGACTGACGTTTTCACCTCTGCAGCAAGCATCACGGAGTCAACGGGGAAGGAAGGAGCAACCATGTCACGATGGCTCGACACACTGCAACCCTGGGGAGTGCTTCTGCTCCGCCTTGCGCTCGGCGCGGCCATGATTCACCACGGCTGGATCAAGGTGGTTCCGGCCAATCTGCAGCACAGCCAGGCTCTGTCCGCGCTCGATCACTGGAGCCGCTACGTGACCACGCTGGGCCTTCCCTACTGGCTCGGCTACGTCTCCGCATTCACCGAGCTTCTTGGCGGCCTCCTGGTCGTGCTTGGTCTGCTGACACGCTTCGCCGCTTTCATGATCACGGTCAACATGCTTGTCGCGCTGGTGACGGTCAACATCCCCAAGGGCTACAACGCCTCGGAGTACACCCTTGCCCTGATCGCCATCGCCGTCATGCTGATCTTCACGGGAGGTGGAGCGCTGGCGCTCGATCGCCGCGCGGGACTCGCCTAGGTTGTATCGACATAAACGCGTTGTCATCTCGACCGGACCCTGAGGGTAGCCGAAGGGGAAAGTGCAGAGAGCCCCTGTCGGGCTATGTGTCCATACAGCCTGGACGAGATCGCCTTCGCACCAGTGGGTTGGCGCAGATCTCCGCTCCGCGACGGCTCTTCCCGATGAAGGGAGAGGTCAGACACAACGGCAGAAGGAGTGAAGGCCCCCGATCCTCTGGGGGCCTTACATATTGGTGGGGAGTTGCCGTGCGGAGATTGGAAGCCGGAACCGAGGGAACTGCTAGCCCGGCGATGTTGACTACACAGATTATGACGCAATCACAGGCGAGAAGTTGTCCTGTTTTCTGCCACATAAGTTGTAAATATCTGGTGACAAGACAGAGCAGAAACAAGGTGTTGCCGGTGTATCTCCGGAGGGTATCTTGTGGGCGTGCTGACCGGTTTCTTCCGTAATCGTTACTTCTCAGCTCCTGCTCAGAAGCTGGAGAAAATCCCTGGGATCGAGACCGGCCCCGGGAAACATCTCTCCGAGATTGCGTGATCCGAGCGTACCCTGCGCCAGCTCGGCCAGCACACGGCGGTAGTCGGTCGAAACCACGAGATCGCGGCCCTCGTTCAGCTGCTCGGGGGCCAGCCCCGGCCAGCGGCCGTAGACCTTGCCGCCGCGCACAGCTCCACCGAGCACCAGCATGGCATTGGCATGACCATGATCGGTTCCGCCGGTGCCATTCTGGCGTGCCGTGCGACCGAACTCGGACATCGTCACCAGCGTCGTGTTCGCGGCATCGTCGCCGAGGTCGCGCCAGAAGGCCGCGATGCTGTCGGCGAAGTCGGACAGGCGACTGGCCAGCTGACCCTGCGCCGCACCCTGGTTCTGGTGGGTATCCCATCCGCCGACGTCGGCGAAGGCGGCCTCGACCCCCAGGTTGCTCTTCATCAGCTGCGCGATCTGACGCAGGCTGTCGCCCAGGGGCGACCTGGGATAGTTCACGCCGGGGGCCGGCTGGTACTTTGCCGGATCGGCCGCGCGCAGCATCTTCACCGCCTCAAAGGTCTGCTCTCCGGTGCCGTGGAGAACAGTGTCGGAGCTTCCGTCGTACATGGCCTCGAGGGCCCCGGCGGCGGCGGTCGGTGCCTTGGCACGGCCGCCAACGCTGAAGTCCGCCAGGTTGCTGAGCGCAACCGCCGGCAGGCTGCCCTCGAGCGTGCGCGGCAGCTGTGCGCCCATGGCCACGGCGCGGAAGGCGCTCTCGGGCTGTTCCGCCGGCGCGGTCCGGAGTGCCCGGTTCAGCCAGCCGTCGGGGGTCGCCTTGACGCCGGGCGTGCCGCTCTCCATGTAGTCCTGCGCGTCAAAGTGCGATCGCGTGGTGTCGGGGCTGCCCGCCGCGTGCACCACGGCCAGGTGCCCCTGTTTGTAAAGCGGTGCCAGCGCCGCCATCGCGGGGTGAAGCCCGAAGAATCCGTCCAGGTCCACGACCTCCTTCGCCTGGATGGCAATGGTCGGCCGCATGCTGTAGTAGTTCGGCTCGCCGAAGGGAACGATCATATTCAGGCCGTCCACGGCCCCGCGCTGGAAAAGAACCACCAGCCGTTGCCCGTGACTGGATGCACGATTCACCTCGCCAAGCACGCTGCGTGTGAGGAAAGCGGGAATCGCGGAGGTGCCCACCAGCGCCAGCGCCCCGCCCCGCAGAAAGCACCGTCGGCTCACACTTCGCTTCGGCAGATCGCGCCCCGCCATATCGCAGCCCCAACCCGCCCGATCCATTTGTCCATCCGATTGCCTTGCCATGCCGTTCCCCTTCACTCTGCTAGAAATTAATCTTTCGACTCTTGCAGGTCGTTTCCCTGCAGATGTCTCGCGCGGACCTCGAGCCCGCAACGGCGTCCGACGACGCCTGCCGGGAGACGGCTCTAACGCCGCTGAAACTCCGGTGATCCCACCAACAGACCCTCGGCCAGGCTGATGCGGCCAGGTGGTATCTGCTGTATCTGGGCCAGCCCGCCGGCTCCGCTGCTGTCTGCCGGTGGCGGTGGCGGTGCGGCGGTCATCTGCCGCAGCACCTCCGCGCGGGTGCGAGCGCTGGCTGGTCGATCGAGCAGCTCCTGCTCCATCGCGGCTTCGGTCGCCGCTGCCGTTCCATCCTCGGCAGCGGCGCCGGCCGATGGCAGCGTCACACCGCGCACACGGCCCGCCGTCATGGCCAGGGCGAAGTTCATGCGGCTTACCAGTGCCCCGGTGCTCACCCACTGCTCCGCGCTCCAGCTGTACCCATTGGGCGTTTGCATGCCGAAGACCGGCATGCCGAGACGGTTGAGCGCTTGCACCAGAGAGGAGGGTTCAGTCACCTCGGCACCGGTCGCCCGCACGGCCGAGGCGACAAACTCGATCGGCGTCTTGACCTTTGCCTCGCGGACGCCGGGGCTCCAGAACTCGGGCGAGTGGAACATGGTCCGCAGCACCTCCCGGATGTCGCCATGGGTCGCGACATAGGTCTGAGTCATGCGATCCACCAGCGCCGGCGGCGGCGTGTCGCTGACGAAGCGCTCGGCGAGCTTCTCCGACAGCCGGTGCGCGGTGGCCGGGCTGGACGCGAGCAGGCGCAGCACCTCCAGACCCTCGCCCTCACCCGCCTCGCCGATGCGGTGGCCCAGCACCAGCTTGCTGCCCGGCTCGTGCCGGCGCTCGTCAAAGTGGAAGAGCTGCCCTTCCGCCGGCCGGTCGACCGTCCATCCAGTGAAGACCTCCGCGACCGCCGTCACATCGGCCTGCGTATACCCTCCGCCGCAGGACTTCGGCAGCGCCGCCGCGGGGTGGTCGCGGCTGACCTCGCAGCTGACCCCAAGCGTGTGCAACTCCATCAGCTCGCGGGCGTAGTTCTCGTTTAGGCCGCGGTCTTTGTTGGCTCCCTTCGGCGGCTTGCCGCCACGGTTCTGCGCTGCCCGCACGAGCGCAGCGCCGCGCTCTGCCGCCGGGGAGTCAGGGCCTGTGCTCTGGGCGTTGTCGAGATAGACCAGCATGGCGGGGCTCTGCGCCACGGCCACCAGCAGATCTTCAAAGCGGCCCAGCGCGTGCTCGCGCACGGTTCGCTCAAACGCCGGCAGAAGAAAGGGCTCGTCCTGATTCTTGCGAAGGTAGACGTTGAAGTGATTGAGCCAGAAGTCGGTCATTACGGCCTCGACCTGCCGCTGACTGTCGATGTCGCGCAGCAGCCGAGACTCCAGCACCTCCGCTCCCACCAGGCGGTTCGAGCCACCGAGGGAGGCCAGGGTCTCCATCTGCGCCGGGCTCAGATCCGCAGACAGGGTTGCCAGTTCCGTCCGGCTGAGGCTGCGACGAAACTCAACCAGCTCCTCCGGACAGAGGCTCAGGATCGCCTGGACACGATCTTTTGGAGAAAGCGCCAGAAGGGCCGTCGTCTTCCCCTCGGGATAGGCCTGGTCGTCGTGCTCCGCCTGGCCGGCCTGCGGCCGCACGAAGCCCATGTCGTCCTCGGCCGCCTGCTGCTGCTTCGCCTTTTTTCCGGCGGCCTCGGTGTAGTCCGCGCCCGCCTCGCCCAGGAGCGAAGCCGGCCGCAGCCGACCCTTTCCTGATGCGCCTGCTGCCTCGTTCGCCGGAGAGACAGCCGCTGCATCGGGGGCGTACGCGGCTGCAGCCATCGCCTTCTTCTTTTCGGCGCGCCGCGAGAACGCAATCTGGTCGGTGTAGACGGCACGGAGCTCGGGGTTCTGCGGCATGGGCAGCCGTCCGGCCTCCACCGCCCGCAGCCGCTGCCGCGGAGGAAAGCGCTCCATCAGATCGGTCTGCGAGAGCTGCATGGCCGGGAACCGCGCCAGCTGGTGATCGAGCGTCGTGTCGGGGATGGTCTCCGGCCTGAGCTGCTGCTCAAACCAGCGGTCGAGCCCCATCCTGGCGACCGCATCGGCCTGCCCCGGCTCGGGACCAAAGGTCAGCCGGTTGAGCGCGTGAACGACCTCGGCACGACCAGCGGTCCGGGACGGCGGCGTGGGGGTGGCACGGTGCGGCCACATGCCTTCGCCCAGCGCCGGTTCCAGGGTGAGCGCCAGCGCCGTGCATCCGGCCAGCAACGGCCGCAGAACTCTGACTCGATGATCTCGTCCCATGGGGAGCCCCGCCTCTGCCGCGTCTCCGGAGTCCGTCCGAAGCGTCTTAGCAGAGCAGACCCACGTCGGGGTTCAGAGTTGCGCCGCGCCTCAGAAGGCAGCGAGCTCTGACATCGCGCGAAACAGGTGCTCGGGCTGGGGCAGAATCGCGTCCTCCAGGATGGGCTGATAGGCCACAAAGGTGTCCATGGCGCCGACGCGGCGAACGGGAGCGTCCAGGTCGTGAAAGAGCTCGTCCCCGAGGCGCGCGGCGATCTCGGCGCCGTAGCCCCAGCTCAGCATGTCCTCATGCGCCACCAGGGCGCGGCTGGTCCGGCGAACGCTCTCAGCGATCGTCTCCCAGTCGTAGGGGCTCAGGCTGCGGAGGTCGATCAGCTCCACGCTGACGCCGCGTTCGCGTTCCAGACGCTGCGCCGCCTGGAGAGCGCGCGGCACCACCGCACCATAGGTGATTACCGTCAGATCCGTGCCCGGACGGACGATCTTCGCCTTGCCGAACGGAATCATGAACTCCGGACCGGGGTCGGGGGCGCGGCCATAGGTCTCGCGGTAAAGCCGCTTGTGTTCAAGAAACAGCACGGGGTCGTCGCACCGGATGGCCGTTCGCAGCAGACCGGCGGCGTCGAGCGCATTCGACGGCATGACGACGCGAACGCCGGGCGTGTGGGTAAAGATGCTCTCGCCGGACTGCGAATGGTAGATGGAACCGCCCGTCAGATAGCCGCCGATCGGCACACGCATCACCAGCGGGCAGGTGAACTGCCCGTTCGACCGCCAGCGGATGGACGCCAGTTCATTGCGCATCTGGTGCATGGCCGGCCAGATGTAGTCGAAGAACTGGATCTCGACCACGGGTTTCAAACCGCGGACGGCCATGCCGATCGCCCGGCCCACGATGTTGGCCTCGGCCAGCGGCGAGTTCCAGACACGATCGTTGCCGAACTCCGCCTGCAGCCCGGAGGTCAGCTTGAAGACGCCGCCCTTGCCCTTCAGCTTTCCCTGCCGCAGCGCGGCGTCGCGGCTGGCATCGGCGACGTCTTCGCCAAAGACCACGATGCGCTCATCGCGCCGCATCTCCTCGCGCAGGCAGCCGTTGATCGACTCGGCCATGGTGCGCTCCGGGGCGCCTGGCTTTGGCTGTGCCTGCGTCGCGAAGCGCTCGCTCCCGGGCAGCAGCGCCTCCGAGTAGACCTCGCGCAGAATGGAATCGACCTGCGCCGGAGCCGCCGCGAGCGCCCGGTCCGAGGCGCGCTGCACCTCCTCATCGACCTCGCGCTCCAACCGGTCGATCTCGTTCTCGTCCAGCACGCCCTCACGCAGCAGAAGCATCTGCATGCGTGTGATCGGGTCGCGCATCGCATCGGCGGCGATCTCCGCCTCGTCGCGATACGCTCGCTCATCGTCGCTCAGCGAGTGGGAGTACGGCCGGATGACATGGCCGTGCACCAGGGCAGGACCGAAGCCCGAGCGGCAGTACGCCACCGCCTCCACCATGGCCGCGTAGCTCGCCTGGGCGTCCGTGCCGTCGATCTCCGCAAAGTGGAAGTGGGGAAAGTTGGCCACCAGCCGCGAGATGCTGCCACCGGGAGTGTTCTCCTCGACCGGCGTCGAGATGGCGTAGCCGTTGTCCTCAACCACGTACAGCACCGGGAGACGGTTCCTGGAGGCGGTGTTGAGCGACTCCCAGAACTCGCCCTGGCTGGTCGCGCCCTCGCCGATCGAGACGTACGTCACCTCGTCGCCGTGGAACTCCACATCCTTGTAGGCGCGGTAGTCCCCGGCGGGCTTTGCCGCGGCTGATGGGTGCCGGCTGAAGTACCGGCCCGCCTCCGCGCAGCCGATGGCGTGAAGACACTGCGTCGCCGTGGACGAGCTTGGGGTCACGATGTTCAGCGGCTTGCTGGTCCAGTGCGAAGGCATCTGCCGGCCGCCGCTGGCCGGGTCCTCCGCCGCGCCCACCGCCTGCAGCAGCTGATCGGCCACGGTGTTGCCCAGCGCCAGGGCCAGGGCGCGGTCGCGGTAGTAGGGAAAGAACCAGTCGTAGCCGGGCCGCAGCGCCATGCCGGCCGCCACCAGCAGAGCTTCGTGGCCGGCGCAGGAGATCTGGAAGAAGATCTTCTGCTGCCGCTTCAGCACGATCTCGCGGTCGTCGGTGCGCCGCGAAAGGTACATCAGCCGGTAGAACTCGACCATCTGCTCGCGGCTCAGAACACCCGGGCGGTCCAGGGTCGCGTCACTCGAGGTGCCACCTGTCCGGGAGCTTTCCACTGAATGCACCGCCATGATCCATCCCTCCTCGGCCGGAAGCTCCGTTCCGTGGACATTCTACCGCCGCTGCGACGGAGCTTTCAGCGACCCCACGCAGGCTGCTGCCGGTCGGCAGGCTGGGGAGCGTGGCTCCGCCGAATCACGCAAGGCTCAATCGATCCAAACGCTCTCAAACCGGACAGGAGAGGCGCGCACATCACTCTGTGGGCGGTCCAGATCGCTCCCGAGGGGCTCAGGCCGAGGGCTCGCGCTTGAGATGCTCCCTGCCCCACGTACCGAGCGCGTTCAACACGGGCACCAGCGTCATCCCGTACGCCGAGATGGAGTACCGCACCTGCAAGGGCAGACCCTCCTCCTGGTGCCGTTCGAGGATGCCCGTCTCGGTCAGCTCCCGCAGGTGACGGAGAAGCATTCGCTCGGCGATGGCAGGGATGCTCTTGCGCAGCTCGCTCGTCCTCATCGGCCTCTCCCACAGCCGCCACAGAATAGTGCCCTTCCACCGGCCGTCGATTACGCTCAGCGTGGCATCGATCGGGCAGGGCGAGATCTCCTTCTTCGATACACCCATGGCTCGCTTTCACTGACAACTTTGTCAGCGCTCCTTTTTGCAGCAGTGCCTCATTCGAATGCGTCTCTTGTGAAGAAGTCAACAGGAGACCCGCGTATGCACCTGCTCAACATGGCAACAATCTTTACCGTTCTCCCTCTGCTCGGTGTCGAGTTCTCTGTCTCGGTCTTTGTGAACCCGGCCGCGTGGCAGCTTCCGACCGAAGCGCAGGGTAAAATCCTGAGCCGTCTTGCTGTCGTGCTCGGAAAGGTGATGCCGGTCTGGTACGTGCTCGCGACCTTGCTGCTCGGCGTCGAGACCTGGCTCTCCTGGCACGCTCCAGAGCGAACCGTCCTCCTGATCGTCGATGCCATCTGGGTACTGACTTTAGCGGGCTCGATCCTGTTCGAGGTGCCACTGAACAACCAGGTCGCGAAAGGCGTGGCCGGTTGGCAGCAGATCCACCGGGTCTGGGATGGAAGGAACCGCGCGCGCATCGCCGCTCTCGCCGTCGCAGCCGTCCTCTTGACCGACGTGCTCGTAAGGTGAGCTGGTCTCAAGCCGGAACGGAACCCGACCTGCGCGTTGGGTGCCTGGACCGGCTTCCAGCAGCAGCTGCTTCGGGGCGCGTACACTGTCCGCATAGCAAAGGGCAGACGCCACACCGGAGATCTTCGCACATGCAACTTCGCCCGCGGCACCGCAGCCTGCCACCTGTGCTCCGCTTCGCCGCGCTTCTGCTCTGCTTCGGCGTCGCTGCGCACGCTAGCCTCGCCCAGAGTGCTCCCGCCGCGGCCATCCCCAGTCATGGGCCGGCCGTTGACCTGCTGGAAGGCTCCACGCTCAACCGCTTCGACACCTTTATCCGCGGCCGAGGTCTGAACAGCGACCCCGAACACGTGTTCACCGTAGCCGATGGGGTGCTGCACGTCTCCGGTCACGAGATGGGGTATGTCGTCACCAGGCAGACCTATCACCGTTTTTATCTCCGGGCGGAGTTCAAGTGGGGCGAAGGCACCTTTGGCGAACGCGCCGGCCAGGCTCGCGACAGCGGCATTCTCTACTGCGTGCAGGGCGAGCCCAAGGTCTGGCCACGCTCGATCGAGTTCCAGATCAAAGAGGGCGAAACAGGCGACTTCTGGCTGACGGACGGTGCCGCCCTCACCGGATCGAACGGCAAACGCGTCACCGGCCCTCCGGGGTCCGCAACCAACATCGGCCACATCGACAAGGGCCCTGAGAAGAATGTGGTCGGCTTCCGCAATACCAGCGGCGAGTTCGAAAAACCGCACGGCGAGTGGAACCTGCTGGAGCTGGTCGAGGACGGCAACGTCATCCACCAGTACGTCAACGGCCACCTCGCCAACGTTGGCACCGACCCGTTTCCGACCGACGGAAAGATCCTCTTCCAGTCCGAGGGCGCTGAGATCTACTACCGCAATCTCCGTCTGGCTCCGCTGAAGTAACGGCGGGTCTGGTAAATGCATCGGGACCACGCGTCTCACCTCTGACCGCCGCAGCGTTCCAATTCAGAGCACGCCTAAACCGGCGGCGTACCTCCAGGCTGATCCAGGGCGTTTGCCGATCCGGCGCGCTCCCAGACCTGCTCATCCGTCAGCGATGTCTCTACCAGCTCGATCGGCTGGCCCCCGTCCTCGATGATCGCCACGCGGAACCCCGGGATGGGTTCGTAGGGTCCGAGCAGAACGTTGTGCCCCACCACGGCCCGATCCAGGTCTTCTACCTTGAACGCCGCATGAGGGATGGTCTGGATGAGAGGATGCATCGACGAACCCGGTTCAAAACGATGCCACTGAACCCGCATCACGCCACACTCCCCGTCGCTGGTGTACATGCGGAACCGTGAGCTATAGCGTTCCCCCTGTCTCTTCTCCAGGGTCGGAATCCCCATGTGGTGGAAGACACATTCGACCCCATTGATCTTCATACCTGCCCTTCCTTCTCGTGCAAAGAATACTCGGTCGGCAGGGCGCCAGATGCTGAGCGACGATATACCCCGTTTGACCTCCCGGACAGAGTTACCAGGCGTGGGCGCGTTTCGTCTTACTTCGCCCGTTCGACGAGTTCCACGCCATTTCCCACGACCAGTCTGGCATCGGGCTTCACCAAATCCGGTTTTCTTCTGCACGGATCGTTTACGGCGCCCTGTTCTTTCGTACCTGGCGGTTTTGGCTTAGTCTTGGGTAGCTCCCTTGATGCGGATTGCAAGCGCTCGATCCGAAGCATGCACACCAGACAGCTGGAAGGGAAATAGAATGCCGCTCTCTCGTAGAAGCTTTTTGGAAGCCAGTACATTGTCCGCTGCCGGACTGGCGCTGCAGAACATGGTGTCTCCCCTGGAGCTTTCCAGTGAAGATCTCCCCAATCAGGTGCCGCCGTCCGGCGAATCACCTGAGCCTCAGGTCCTCCACCGCAGCCCGGTGGCGCGACTGGAGTTCAACTTCGATCAGGACTGGCTCTTCTTCGGGCCGGGCCTGCAGTCTGATCCGCGTCGCATCCCGTCGTCTCTCGGCGAGTTGCCGAATCCAACGGATCCCGGGTGGCAACAGGTTACCTTGCCACATACTGTCAGGCTGGAACCTCGCGATGTAAGCGGCGGCTTGAACTACCAGGGTCTCTGCTGGTATACCAAGCGTTTCCCTGCCAAGCCGGAGTGGAAGAACCGCGTTCTGTATCTGAAGTTTCAGGCAGCCATGCAGGTGGCGGATCTCTGGCTCAACGGCACTCACATCTTGACCCACTACGGCGGATACACCCCTTTCACTGTCGATATCTCAAAGGCTGTACTCTTCGGTCAGGACAACGTACTCACGGTACGCCTCGACAACTCCGACCATCCCGAAGTCCCACCAGGCAAGCCGGAGCGGAGTCTCGATTATGTCTACTTCGGGGGCCTGTATCGAAGTGTTCAGATGGAAGTACTTGATCCTCTGCACATCACCGATCCCATCCTGGCGGACAAGGTCGCGGGCGGCGGCATCTTTGTCACCTACGATGAGGTAAGTACCACCGCATCTACCGTTACAGTGAAGACGGATGTCGCCAATGAAGGCGAGACGCGGCGTCGCTGTACCGTGATGCAGGAGCTTGTCGGGCAGGATGGCCACGTGGCGGCGGTCGACAGACGCAAGGCAGAGATCCTTCCTCATGCGAGCTACACCGTGACGCAGCAGATGCACGTCCGCAGTCCGAGGCTCTGGCATCCGGATGACCCTCACCTGTACCTTCTTCACACCACCATCGTGGAAGAGGGAAAAGTGGTTGATGACCAATACTCACGCATTGGTATCCGAAGTATTCGGTTCGACAAGGAACACGGCCTGTTTCTCAACGGACAGCCGTACCTTTCCATCGGAGCCAACGGGCATCAGGATCATCCCTACGTTGGCTATGCGCTGCCGGCATCGGCGCATTACCGCGACGCCTACAAGCTTCGCGAAGCAGGCTTCACCTCCTACCGAAGTCACTATCCTCAAGACCCCAGCTTTATGGACGCCTGCGATGAGTTGGGCATACTCGCCATTGTCTCCAACCCTGGGTGGCAGTTCGTCGGCGACGAGGTATTCAAAGAGCGGGCTTACCAGAATGCGCGATTGATGATTCGACGGGATCGCAATCGACCCTCCGTGGTGCTCTGGGAAGCCGCGCTCAACGAGTCCGATAACAGATCTCTGGCGGCGAACTTATATCGCATCGTGCATGAAGAGTATCCAGGCACTCAGTGCTACTCCGCCGGGGATATCATCTCCAAGCCGGTGCAAGGCTTTCCCGGATGGGACGTGGAGTACAGCCGATGGGAAGGTTACGACACCGGCTACAGGCAAGGGGACAAGTCAAAGCCCTGGTGGATCAGGGAGTGGGGCGATCAGGTAGATAACTGGAGCGACCAGCAGGGCCGGGTTCGTGCCGCCAGAAGATGGGGCGAAACGCCGATGCTGGTTCAGGCCGCGGGTCACCTGCGCAGCATGGAACAGATCTTCTCGCAGGGAAACCTGCCAGCGGGTGCTGACCTGTGGGCAGGAATCGACTACTACCGAGGCTACCAACACCAGCCGTTTCTAGGATCACCTCTCGGCCTGTTTCGACTGCCAAAGTTCGACTACTTTCTTTTTCAGAGTCAACGGCCGGCAGACGTCAAACCTGCGGGAGTCGGCAGCGGCCCGATGGTGTTTATCGCGAACTTCGCCACGTTTCAGTCGCCCTCTGAGGTCACGGTGTTCAGCAACTGCGAACAGGTCCGGCTCTTCCAGAATGGAAAGGAGGTTGCGACCCAGCATCCGGATGCCGACTACCATGTCCCGCATCCTCCATTCACCTTCAAGGTCGGGGACTTCAGCAAAACAAGAACGATGCTGTTTTCGAACGGAGTCGCACCGTCCGGAACGGAGATCGGCGAACTCCGGGCGGAGGGCCTGATCGGTGGCAAGGTCGTGGCGAGTTATCTCATCCACTCTCCCGGCGTACCGACCAACATTCGACTGAAGCTCGATACCTGCGGCCGTGATCCGGTTGCGGACGGGTCGGATTGGGTGCGCGTTTATGCGCACATCTGTGATGCTCGCGGCACAACTTACCCGTATGGGGACGGTATGATTACCTTTTCTGTTCAAGGCCAGGGTTCCGTCATCGGCGATGCCACGATCTTTGCGAATCCGCTGCGCGCGGAAGCCGGGATAGCAACGGCTCTTATACGTATGACAAAGGTCGCCGGGACGGTGACGGTGCGAGCTTCTTCTCCCGGCCTCAAGGAGGCTAGCCTGGAGTTCCAATCACGAGCGAATCACGCGCTGACCTTGCCCTGACTCTGGCCTTCACCGGGACTATCCCTTCATGCGCTCCCGCACACTGTGAGCCAGCTTTTCGATCTCCTCGGTCTTTTTGATCACGTCCACCGAGAGCGTGTTCTTGTCGGTCTTGGCCACATCCTGCTTCAGCTCGGTCGCGAGCGTCAGCAGCCGGTCGGTGTCGGCGACCAGCCGCTTCTGCCGATCGGAGTTGCGGGTCTTGGCCGCCTGCTCCTGCATGCGGACGAAGTTGGGATCGCGCTCCGGCGCATGGGGGCTGTCACTCGCCGGGTCAGGAAACTGTGGAAACGGCTTGGCCGTGTTGATCTGACCGTTACCAGGAACTCCCAAGGCAACCGCCATCAGCGGACCGCATAGCATCCACCGCACGCTTTTCATCTCGCACCTCCGCGACTCCCTGCCACAACTCGCGGGCGGGGTGGGCCGTCTTTTATCTTAGGCGACGAACCGGCGTCCAAACAGGGATCGCAGGGCGCCCAGAACACCGATGCCGTACCGTGAAAGCGAGACAAACCGCACCATGACCTCCCTTCTGCCCGCCTCGGAAACGGCCTCGCTGCCGCCTGTTCGCTCCTGGCACTACGACGTGAGCAGATTTCTTCACCATGACCTGCTGCGGCTTGGGGTCGTCCTCGTGGTCGCCTTTGCCCTCGAACGTCTTGTGGCGTTCGCCACCGGTCGCCTGGTGCGCCTGGCAGAACGCCAGACCGGCGACTTCGAACGCGCAAACCAGCTGCGCACCCTGGCGTCGCTGGTGCGGGCCACCTCCCTGGCGATCATCGGCTTCGTGGTTCTGCTGGATGTGCTCTCGATCTTCAGCATTGATCTCAGCCCCTTGCTCGCCTCCGCCGGTGTCGTTGGGGTGGGCATCGGCCTTGGCGCACAGTCCATCTTCAAAGACATGCTGAATGGCATCTTTATCCTGGTTGAGGACCAGTACAACGTGGGCGAGGCGGTCAAGATCGCCGGCCTCACCGGCACGGTCGAGACCCTGAGCCTGCGCATCACCCGGCTGCGGGAGGGCGATGGCACCCTCAACGTGATTCCCAACAGCCAGATCAGCACGGTAGCCAACCTGTCCCGGGACTACTTCATCGCCACCCTGGCGGTCAGCGTGGATGCCACGGCCAGCCCCGACCGGGTGCTCGAAACCCTGCGCAGGATCGCCGGGGAGATGAGGTCTGACCCGGCCTACCGCGAGATCCTTCTCGCCGACCCCACCGTGCCTGGCCTCGACAGGATGAATGGGCGGGAGCTGGTCTACCCGGTCAACCTCCGCGTCCGCCCGCATCAGCGCGATGGCGTTCTTCGTGATCTGCGGCGGCGGGTGGTGCTGACGTTTGAGCGCGAGGGCATTCCGCTCGGAAGCGACTCCAGCCTGCTGCTTCTGCCCTCCGCGAAGGCGCCCGCGCCCCGTGAGGGCGATGCCGTCTCCTCACCGGCTGCGAAGGGTGGCAAGCCAGCCTGACATGGCCTGGGGCAGCCCCCAGGGAGACCCATGTCCCGGACTCCGCTACCCCGGCTCCACCCAGTAGCCGTGATCGCGCAGGAAGTAGCCCTCATCCCAGCTATGGACCATGGTTCGGAGAAACATCCACACCATGCGCGCATGGCCCACCCGGCGAAACCGCCGGTTGGTCGTCAGCACGCGCCCGCGTACGATGCGAAATCGCCGCCGGCTCACCCCTTTCGACAGCAGGTAGTCCTCCGCAAACAGAGCCTGCTCGTTGAAGCCGCCCAGCCTCCAGAACGCTTCGCGGTCGAAGAGCATAAACATACCCGTCGCGAACGGCTTCAGATACCGTCCAACCTGCTGCATCAGGTTGTTGCCGGCATACAGCAGATCGTCGAAGAAGCCGCCGTGCCGGCACCCGATGCTGGTCGTCGCCAGCTCCAGATGGAGCCGCCGCATCGATTCCATGGCGCGCCGCAGCATGGTCCGGTCGGTCAGCACGACGTCGGCATCGAGGAAGAGCAGAAAGCGCGTCCGGGCCAGACGCGCCCCGGCGTTGCGGCCAATCGCCGGCAGACCGCCTGCGATCACCTCCAGCTGTAAGCGGTCCTGGAAGCGCAGGGCCTCAGCGACGGTCTCGTCGGTGGACGCGGCATCGGCCACCAGCACCTTTGTCCGCGGCATCTCCGGCCAGTCCTGCCGCAGAAGCGACTCCAGAAGACGGGGCAGCATCCCCGCCTCATTTTTGGCCGGAATGACGATCGTCAGGTCGCTCCCCATGGGACGGTCCTCCACCCTGCCAACGTAGCTGGCCGCCACCAGCGTCGCCTGCCGGCTTCAAATTGCCGTGACAGACCGGTAAAGATCCGGCCAACGGAACCACCGCCGGCACCGGCGGCCGCGCTGGTTTGCGCGACTGCCGACCTCCCCACCCCCTTTCTTGGACCCGCGTGAGCTGGGCATGCTGGAGCTGCCAGCGTGCGGCCCCAGACAGCCGCAGGCTCCCTGCCAAACTGCTAGAATCGAGAGCGAGGAAGGCACCCACGCCATGGCAGACGCGACCCAGAACGGCAACCAGAACGGCAACCAGAACGGCAACCAGAACGGAACTCCCGCTCCCTCGTCCCTTCGCCTGAAGACCGGTCTCGCCGAGATGCTGAAGGGCGGCGTGATCATGGATGTCATGAGCGTCGAGCAGGCCCGCATCGCCGAGGAGGCCGGTGCCGTCGCCGTGATGGCGCTCGAACGCG
The DNA here is from genome assembly GCA_965218595.1 of Acidobacteriaceae bacterium. GTDB lineage: Bacteria > Acidobacteriota > Terriglobia > Terriglobales > Acidobacteriaceae > Edaphobacter. The sequence goes on from CBDCLC010000003.1 coordinate 592,594, forward strand.
TCCCTGCCATGATCCGTGCCGAAGGCGGTGTCGCCCGCATGGCCAACCCCAAACTGATCAAGGAGATCATGGCCGTCAGCTCGATTCCGGTCATGGCCAAGGCCCGCATCGGCCACTTCGCCGAGGCGCAGGTGCTGGAGCAGATTGGCGTCGACTTCATCGACGAGTCCGAGGTGCTCACGCCCGCCGATGAGGCCCACCACATCGACAAGCACCGCTTCACCACGCCGTTTGTCTGCGGCGCCAAGAACCTGGGCGAAGCCCTTCGCCGCATCGCCGAAGGCGCTGCCATGATCCGCACCAAGGGCGAGCCCGGCACCGGCGACGTCGTCCACGCCGTGCAGCACATGCGCCAGATCACCTCCGAGATCCGTGCCCTGACGGTGCTTGGCGACGAAGAGCTGTATGCGGCCGCGAAGAATCTCCAGGCCTCCTACGAGCTCGTCCGCATGGTCGCCAAGGTCGGCAAGCTGCCCGTGCCCAACTTCTCGGCCGGCGGCATTGCCACCCCGGCTGACGCGGCCCTGATGATGCAGCTCGGCGCCGAGACCGTCTTTGTGGGCTCCGGCATCTTTATGAAGGATGGCGCCACACCGCTTGAGGTGCGCGCATGGACCGGCGCCGATGCCGAGATCGGACTCTGCTCCCGGGATTCGGTCGGCAACCCGCGCCACCCCGACGACTTCGAGGAGGCCGTCTCGCGGGCCAGGGCCATCGTTCTCGCGACCACTCACTTCGCCGACGCCGCCATCGTCGCCGAAGCCTCGGAGGCTGTGACCGGCACCATGAAGGGCTTGGCTGCCGCAGCGATTGAAGAGTCGCAGCGCATGCAGACTCGAGGATGGTAGAGCTCTTTCGGTGTTCCAGGTAGAGGTTCAGGGCGAATCTCCTGGTCCGCATCTTCTGCGCCGCATACCCAGGCATCGTTGCGGTATCTTGGACTCAGGGGAGCGGGAGCGTTCCCCGGAATCCACTAATGAACGGACGGAGAGACAGTATGCGTGCAGCGGTTTGGATGGTCGGGTGTCTGCTGGGTGGCATGGCGACGAGTGGCGTGGCGCAGACGGCGGAGCACCAGGGCACCTACACGGCTGCCGATGCAGGCAAGCCCATCTCCCCATCGACGGCGCTCGACGCGATGCTCAGCGGCTTCGAGTCCGAGCTGATGGGCGTCGCCGAGGCCATGCCGGCGGACAAGTACAACTTCAAGCCGACCTCCGCCACCTTTGCCGCCGGAAGCTCCGCCAAGTTCGGTCCCGTGCGCACCTTTGCCGAGGAGCTGACCCACGTCGCGGGGGCGAACTTCTACTTCTTTAGCCAGGTCAGCGGCGCCACACCTCCGGCCGAAGCCAAGGAGGTGCGCGACCTCAAGACCAAAGAGGAGATCGTGGCGGCGCTGAAGCAGAGCTTTGCCTACGCTCATCAGCAGATCGCCACGCTGACCCCGGAGAACGCCTTCAAGGGTATCAAGGGCGCGGATGGCATGCACACCCCGGCCACCCTGGCGGCCTTTGCCGTGGCGCATGGCAACGACCACTACGGCCAGCTAGTGGAGTACCTGCGGATGAACGGCGTGGTGCCTCCGGGAAGCAAGTAAGCCGCACATGAGCGCAGAAGCCCAGCCGGTTCGCATCGGCATTCTTGCCCTGCAGGGAGCCTTTGCCGCGCACGCCCGCCGTCTGCGCGAGCTCGGGGCCGAGGCGGTCCTGATCCGGCGGCCGGGCCAGCTGTACGACGATGCTGGCCGGCCGGCGGTCGACGGCCTCATCATCCCCGGCGGGGAGTCCACCACGTTTCTCCGGCACCTCGAGCGGGAAGGCTTCTTCGGCGTGCTCGACCGCTTCGTCCGCCAGGCCCCGACCTTTGGCACCTGCGCCGGCGCCATTCTGCTGGCAACCGAGGTGACGCAGCCCGCGCAGCCGTCGCTTGCCGCCATGGACATCGCCGTCGAGCGCAACGCCTACGGCCGGCAGATCGACTCCAGCATCGTCTCCGAATCGACCTCGCTTCCGGGTGGGCCGCTCGAGATGGTCTTCATCCGTGCCCCGCGCATCAGCCGCTCCGGTCCCGAGGTCGAAGCCCTGGCCGCGCGCGACGGTGACCCCGTGCTGGTCCGCCAGGGACATCTGCTCGCCGCCACCTTTCACCCCGAGCTCTCCTCCGACAGCCGGGTTCATCAGCTGTTTCTTGACCTGGTGCAATCGCACAGGGGCGAGGCAAACCACGGCTGAGCTGCCTGCGATACCCTGAGCTGTGAGCCTCGCCACCCTTGCCGCCGCACCCTACCGCTGGCACCTTCCGGTGGACGCGAGCGCGCATGGCCCGGCGCTCGACCGGCAGCTTCTGCTGAATCTCTGGATCGCGCTTGCGCTCGTCGTCCTGGCGCACGTCATTCTGCTTACCGGGCTTGTGGTGCGCCGCCGCGGCAAGGAGCCACCGAACCGTCACGCCGGCCGCATCGAGTACCTCCCGCTGCTCGCCCTGACCGTCCTGTTCGCCTGGCTCGCCGCCCGGGCCGAGCGGCTCTGGGCCGAGGTCCGATACACTGGCGCCGACCCCGCCGCGCTGCAGGTGGAGGCCGTCGGTATGCAGTTTGTCTGGAGCTTCCGCTACCCTGGCGCGGATGCCGCGTTCGGCCGCACCGCGCCCTCGCTGGTGGACCCCGGTGCCGGCAATCCGCTGGGCCTGGACCCGGCGGACGCGCACGGGAAGGACGACCTGGTGCGCTCTGAACTGGTCCTGCCCGCCGGCCGCGAGGTCGATCTTCGCCTCCGATCTCTCGACGTCATCCACGGCTTCGCCATCCCGGAGCTGCGGCTGAAGCAGAACGCCCTTCCCGTCCAGACGCTTCACATCCACTTCACCCCCACCCAACCTGGACGCTATGCCATCCTGTGCACCCAGCTCTGTGGCCTGGGTCACTACCGCATGAACAGCAGCCTTCGCGTGCTGCCAGCGGCCGAGTTCGCCCGCTGGCTCGCCGGCCAGCAGCAGCAGAGCCAGCAGCAGCAGAGCCAGCAGCAGCAGAACCCGGCGGAGGCCAGCCGATGACTCCGCAGCGAAGGGGCGCCGCGCAGCCCGCAGCTCGCCGGCGACCCTGGGCGGCGCGGTACGTCTTCACCACCGATCACCGCATGATCGGCCTCGAGTACATCGCACTTGCGCTGGTCGCGGTGACCGTGGGCACGGTGCTTTCGCTGCTGATGCGGCTCCACCTCACCTGGCCGGACCGGGTCGTGCCCTTTCACGGGCCGATCCTGCCAGAGGACTACCTGGCGCTCGTTACCATGCATGGCACGCTGATGCTATTTTTTGTGCTGACCACCGCTCCGCAGAGCGGCTTCGGCAACCTGATCCTGCCATCGCAAATCGGGTCGCGCCGCATGGCCTTTCCTCTGCTGAACGCGGTTTCGTTCTGGATGACCGCCGTCGCCCTCCTGACGCTGCTCTCGGCACCGTTTGTTCCGGGCGGCGGACCCATCTCCGGCTGGACCGCGTATCCACCGCTCTCTGCAGTGGCCGCCGCTGGCCCGGGCCAGGGCACGGGCATGGATCTCTGGATCGTCAGCATCGGCCTGTTCGCCATCGCATCCACGATGAGCGCCGTCAACACCCTGGTCACCATCCTTCGTCTGCGCTGCCAGGGCATGACGTGGCAGCGGCTGCCGCTCACGGTGTGGGCGTGGTTTACCGCGGCCCTGCTGTCGATTTTGGCCTTCTCGGTTCTGCTCGCGGCCATTGTGCTGCTGCTGTGCGATCGCCACGCCGGAACCAGCTTCTTTATCCCGGCCGGGGACCTGGTGAACGGAACGCTGCACGCTGCCGGGCATCCAGGCAACGGCTCCCCCCTGCTGTGGCTGCACCTGTTCTGGTTCTTCGGTCATCCGGAGATCTACATCGCCATCCTTCCCGGCATGGGGCTTACCTCCATGCTTCTAGCCAACTTCGCTCGCCGCCGCATCTTCGGCTACGGCATCATGATCGTCACCACCCTGTCGATCGGATTTCTCGGCATCCTGGTCTGGGGCCATCACATGTTTGTCGCCGGCCTGAACCCCTTTGCCGGAACGTTGTTTTCGATCTCGAGCCTGGCCATCGCCCTCCCATCGGCGGCCAAGGTGCTCTCCTGGCTGGCGACGCTGTGGCGTTCACGCCCGCGCTACACCACCGCCATGCTGTTTGCGCTGGGGTTTGTCTCCATGTTCGTCACCGGAGGCCTCTCAGGACCCATCCTGGCTCAGCCCATCCTCGACCAGTACCTCCACGGCACCTTCTTTGTGGTCGCGCATTTTCACCTGATCATGGCCATGGCCGGCGTCTTCGGGCTGTTTGCCGCCACTTACTACTGGTTTCCTCTGGTGACGGGCCGGCTGATGTCCGAGCCCCTGGGCCGGTGGCATTTCTGGCTGACTCTGCTGGCCGCCTATGGCTGCTTTCTTCCCATGCACATCACAGGCCTGATGGGCGAGCCGCGCCACTACGCCCAGCTGAGTGCGCTGCCAAGCGCCCCCGCCGACCGCCTGCTTGCACCCACCCTGGCGCTGAACTTCCACGTTACCCTCGCCGCGTTCGTCCTTGGCGCCTCGCAGCTGCTGTTCCTTTGGAACCTGGTCCGCAGCTGGCGCCGTGGCCAGGCGGCAGGGCCGAACCCATGGGAGGCGACGACCCTGGAGTGGCATCCGGCGTTCGCCGGGCCCGTCGCGGAGGCGACCCCTCCGGACATCGCGGAAGGGCCGGACGAGAGGGAGGACACGCCGATTTTGGTCGTTCGTCCGCCTGCCTGCTACGGGACCGACGCCAGCCAGCCGAAGTTTTTACCACAGTGGGAGGAGCGCTTCGCAAGCGGTGTACAAACGGAGTAATCTACTGGAAGTTCGCCGAAAGGGCCCTTGACATGCCTGCCACCATTACCCCAATCGGGACAGAGCGCGACCACGGGCGTCGCGTCGGCGACCACGACCACGGCTCCGGTCGACGACCCCCCATCGACAAGGATGACAAGCGAACCGGCGGCGGCGGAGACGGTGACAACTGGAACAGCCGGCCGCAGGGACGGAGGGGTCCTCGGGAGCGCCTGCGCACCTACCGCCTGGGGCTGTTCTTCGCGCTCGCCAGCGACCTGATGTTCTTTGTCGCCATCGTCAGCACCTTCTTCGTGGCCCAGAGCACCGGCCACTTCGACGCATACAACCGCTACATCAATGTGTGGCTGCCGACCGCCATTCCTCCGGTGCTCTGGCTCAACACGGCCGTCCTTCTGCTCTCCTCCGTCACCATGGAGGTCGCACGGCAGCGCATGTTTGACGAACAGTTCGTCATGGATGAGTGGTTCGGGCTGGGCCGTCCCACCTCGAAACGAGCGATGCCGTACGTTCTTCTGACCCTGTTTCTCGGTCTGCTGTTTCTTGCAGGCCAGGCACTGGCCTGGAAGCAGCTCGCCATCCAGCACGTCTTCTTCGCCTCCAACCCGTCCTCCCACTTCTTCTACCTGATCACCTACACCCATGCCATTCACCTGTTTCTCGGCATCGGTGCCCTCATGATCGCGCTCTACAGCCTGTTCTTCTCCCGTCAGCTAGAGACCCGGCAGATCCTGGTCGACTGTTCGGCGTGGTACTGGCACGGCATGGGTGTGCTCTGGGGCTTCCTGTTCGTGCTTCTGGCGTTCTTTCAGTGATCTCCGGGCGGGTGGCGCGCTGGCTCGGTTCCCTGCTGGCGTTTGCGACCACGCTTCGGGCAAGCGCCTTCGCCCAGGGCTGCGCACAGTGCCTGGACAACACCGCCGCCACGCCGCCCGCGACGCAGGCCGCGTTCCGCCACGCCATCATCCTTCTGGCCTCGACCGCTGCTCTCGTGTTTGCCGCGGGCGTGGTCCTGATGCGGCGCAGCCGCTGAACCCAGGCTGCAGCAACGAGAGAGCCTTTGACTAACCCGCTTCTACTAGGTCCCGCTCTTTTCAAATAGGGGCCCACTCTCTTGTTGTCATTCCCGGAGGGATCTGCGTTTGTTTCCGAGCCGCAGTAGCAATGGCTAATCAGAACTTCTTCAGCGGTTCTCGTCAGGTGGAGCTCTCGGTTTAGGGCTGAAAGCCCGACACATCATAGCCTGGGCGCAAGCCCCAGGTAGCGATCCATGAAGTCTTTTAAGGCAGATTGGCTCAAGGTGTAGAGGATCCGCATCCACGGGCTGAAGGCCCGCGCTAATCTAGCCTGGGGCGAAGCCCCAGGTTGCCGGGCGATGGCCATTGCGGGCTGAAGGCCCGCGCTCCACACCTTCAGCTAAATCGCCTAGCGCTGAAGGCCCGACACATAGATTTCAGCCCTATCTTTGCAGGTAAGCCGCCCCAAGCAGACCAGGGCCGCCTCGAAGCCCGGTTCAGGGGCCGAGTCGACCGAGGTCACAACACGGATCTGCCCCCGCATCCTGCAAACGCGGGGGCAGACTGGCATAAGCGCCAGCGCTTTTCCAGACGGCAGGCCAACTTCGCCTACAACGCTTCGAGGATCTCCTGGGCCGTGGTCCGGTCGCCGTGGGAGTGGCTGATCTTCTCAAACAGGATCTTTCCGCTGCCGTCCAGAATAAAGGTGGACGGGTAAGCCGTCTCATGCGGCGCATCCCAGCGCAGACCATACTCGTTGGTCACCTTGTAGTCCGGGTCCGTGACCAGCTGCACATTGTTGGGAAGGTTGGCCTGCTTGGTCAGGAACTCCTTGGCATGCTGGTCGAGGTCGGCCGGAGGACCCGGGTAGACGAGCAGAATGTTCGCCCCCTTTGCCGCGAACTCCTGCGCGTGGTCGGCAAAGTCGTGCACCTGTTTGGTGCAGAAGGGGCACTGGTACCCCGGATATCCACGGAGCACGACCAGCACCGTCTTGCCCTTGCGCAGGTCATCGGCGAGCTGCACCGGCTGGCCGGTCGGAGTGGAGAGGGTGAACTGCGGCGCCTTCTGCCCGACAGCCGGCGTCTGGGCCAAGCCGAGTTGGGGAGCAAGGCTCAGAGCGCACACGGCCAGAACTCCGCCGATGTGCCGCAAGGTGCTCCTCCGAGGCCGTGCCGCGCGCGCGGCAGTACGTGGTTCCGTCATGATGAAGCTCCTTCAGCAGAGTGTGCTGCGTGGCGGTGAGACAGGCGAGGCCGCCAAAGGTGACACGGACGATCCCTCGTTTGCTACCATCAGGTGGAAGTTCGGTGCTGTGTTCCCCCTCATGAAAGTCGTCCAGACCGTCTTCGGCGCCTTTCACCACTTCGAACTGGCCCGGCAGCTGCTTCATCGCGGACATCTTCAGACCATCTACTCCACGTGGCCGTGGGCGCGGCTCAGACGGGAAGGTCTCCCCCGGCAGTACGTGGGGACCTTTCCCTGGATCCACACCCCCGAGATGCTGCTGCAACGCCTGGGTGTCCACAACACCTGGCTGCTCGACCAGACCAGCTACAGCAACGCCATCGCCTTTGACTGGTGGACCTCCCGGCAGCTTCGGAACGCACCCGCTCCGGACGTCCTCGTCGGGATCTCCGGCTCCAGTCTGCGCGCGGGCAGGCAGGTGCAGGCCGGTGGCGGCCGGTTCATCTGCGATCGGGGCAGCTCGCACATCCGCTACCAGGAGGGCCTTGTCTCAGGCGAGTACCGCCGCTGGGGCGTGGACCGGCCGGTGACCGACCCCCGCGACATCGCGCGGGAAGAGGCAATCTACGAGGTGGCCGACCGGATCACGGTGCCGTCCACCTTTGCGGCGCAGTCTTTTCTCGAGCAGGGCATCCCGGCGGGGCGCCTGGAGGTGATCCCCTATGGGGTCCTTCTCGAGAACTTCCAACGGAGCGGCGATCCCCCACGAGACCGCCTGGAGGTGCTGTTTGCAGGCTCGGTGAGTCTGCGCAAGGGAGTTCCCTACCTGCTCCAGGCCTTTGCCGCTCTCCGGCATCCGGCCAAGCGGCTCCGCCTGGCCGGCAGCGTTCATCCCGATATGGAACCTGTGCTGGCCCGTCTGCCGCTCGAAGGCGTCGAGTTCCTGGGCCCCGTCGATCAGACGCGTCTTGCCGGGCTGATGAGCACCAGTCACGTCATGGTGCTGCCGAGTCTGGAGGAGGGTCTGGCGCTTGTGCAGGGTCAGGCTCTGGCCTGCGGCTGCCCGGTCATCGCCTCCACCAACACGGGCGCGGGCGACCTGTTCACCGACGGGCAAGAGGGCTTTATCGTGCCCATCCGCGACGCCGCCGCCCTTGCGGAGCGTTTACAGCAGATCGGCGATGACCGCGATCTGCAGCAGAGGATGAGCGCGGCCGCGATCCGCCGCGTGCAGCACCTGGGCGGATGGAACAGCTACGGCGAGCACTGGGAGGATCTGCTGCGGCGGATCACCGGGAAAGCGGCGATCCGTGGCCGGTCGCCAGCCCCATCTCAGCCCAACGTCGCTCCGCCGCCGACAAACTGAACGATCTCCAGCCGATCCCCGGCCGAAAGCATGGTCTCGCTCCATGCGGATCGCGGCCGGATGGCGCCGTTCCACTCGACGGCGATCCGGTCGGGCTTGAGCCCCAGCACAGGGATCAGCTGATCGAGGGAGCCGGGATCCGGAACTGCCACGACGCGACTCTGTCCGTTGATGGTGAGTGAGATCTCCCGGAGGGCGATGTCCATACCTCCCAAACTAGCAGGACAGGGTCTGCCAAACCAGCAGCAGACGAGGGTCTGAGCGCGTCGGGCGGGGGGCGCCGCCCGAAGGAACGCGATTTCCCTGTAGGACGATGCCAGGGGCAACTCACTTCCACTCCGCGAAGTCGTTCGAGGTGCTCCGGGCAGGCAAAAAGTGGCGTATTCCCGGTATTGTGCACACCGGGAGCATTGGCCTTCCGCTTGCTATCGGACAAGTCGTTGCACACACACTGATTCTTTTTGAGGTTCCTCCAATGAAGCCTTTCGCTCTCGCCGCCCTTGCCTCCCTTGCTGCTCTCGCCACCTCTGCCCTCGCCGCTCCCATCCCCTACGCCAACATTGGTCAGGTCGCTCCGACCTCGGTGATTACCGCGCAGAACTCCGGCCAGATCGTGGGCTATTTCGCCGGATACAGCGCCGCCGACATCGATCAGATCCGCATGATCGACCTCACCAGCGGCTCGGTCAGCAGCTACTTCTTCACCAACAACAGCACCGCTCCTGGCACGTCGGCGAAGTTTGGCAGTGTCTTCAAGGGCGACACCCTGGTCTTTGAGATCTTCAACAAGACCATCAACCAGATCTTCGCCTCCGACCCGGCACTCAGCTCGGACGGCATCAACCACGCGTACATCACGAGCTTCTCCGGTGGTCTGTTGAACGGAATCAACTATGCTTCGGGCGACTATACCTACGTCGGCATGGAAGACCTGCCCAAGAGCAGCTCCGACCTGGACTACAACGACGATCAGTTCCTGTTCACGAACGTCAGCTCCACCGTCACACCGGAGCCGGAGAGCCTGACCCTGCTGGGAACTGGCCTGCTGGGCCTTGCCGGCATGGTGCGCCGCCGCATCTTCGCCTAACAGCCACGCTGCCCGAGGGGGCGCTCTTCGTTGATCCATGGTCGATAGTCCAGACCAGCGAGATCACGGGAGAGCGCACCTTCTTCCTATCCACAACAGTGGGGCGTTTCTATATGCAACAGACGGGCGCTTCGGCGGAACGGCGGAACGCCTGTCTGGGTGTGTTGCGATGTTTGCCGGACAGGAGAGATCGTCCATCCCTGCCCCCGATCCTCAATCGACCGACGCAGCACGAGTCCTGCTCTTTGTTGTCATTCCCGCAGGGAATCTGCGTTCCCTTCCGAGCCGCAATGATTAACCAGAGCTTCCCTAGTTCGTGCGCTGCACCACCAGCGTGACTGCCTGGGCGTGTTCGAGCACGGTGCCCGCCGCCGTGGTCGAGGTGGCCGTGACGGTGATCGGGTAGCGCGTCTCGGTCACGCCGCTGTGGTCCGACCCGGCGACGTTGACCCGGTCGCCACAACCCGCGGCAAACAGCAGCATGGGAGCCGCGCACAGCACGAGGCGGCGCCGCCAGACCGCGCGCGACCCGCGGCCGAGGAACGAGAGTGGAAGCAGCAGCGCCAGCAGCAGCCCGGCATGCCCTCCGCCGCTGGGAGCCGGGAGCAGGGCTGTCGTCGCGTTTGGCAGCTGCACGGTCATCGAAAAGGCCGTGACCGCGCCGCCCGGTGGCAGGTAACCGGGATTGAACGAGACGGTGCTGAGCGCCGGAGCGCCCGAGGCCGAGAGCGTCACCGGACCGGAGAGCGGCGCACCCGTCCAGGTCACAGCGAAGGCATAGCTGACCGCAGCTCCTGCAGCGGAGGTCTGTGTCGCCGGACCGCTTACCGCGAGAACAAAGTCGCCGGTCGCCGGGGCACCGCTGCCGCCGCCATCTGTCGATCCGAGCGTGATGCTGACGGCGTCCGATGTGCCTGGAGTGAAGTTGCCGTCCCCCGAGTAGAACGCAGTCAGCACGTGCGTTCCGCTGGCGAGCGTGCCCGTGTCGAAGCTGCTGCTGCCACCTGGCGGAACGGCTCCCGCGGCGACGGGTGTGCCTCCATCGAGTAACGTGACCGTACCGCCGGGCTGGCCGGAGGTGCTGCTCGTGACGGCAATCTGGGTTGCGAGGCCCGAGCGGCCATCCGAAACCGCCGATCGGATGGCCACCACGCTTCTTGCCGGGCGAACAGTGACGGAAGCCGAAGCTGCGGAGACGCGGTAGTTCCCCGCGGCGCTGCCTGTGGCCGCGACGACCACCGGGTAGACCCCAACCGGGGAGCTCTGCGAAACAGCCGAACCGATCTGGACGGAGACGAGTTGCGCATCCTGCGGCAGAACTCCAGTGACGGTGCCCGCGAGCTTCGGCGGGCTCTCACCGTAGCTCATGGCCGCCGACACGGGAACCACGGTAAGGTTGGCGGGGGAGATGGTGAGCAGCGCGGGCTGCGATGCGGCGGCGGCGTGCAGCGCATCACCGGAGTAGAGCAGCTGTACCGTGTGCGTCCCCGCGGCGAGGGTGGCGGTGCTGAAGCTGATCCCGCTCCCACTGACGGGTACTGTCTGCAGCGTGACCGGACCGGCTGCGAGCGTCTCCTGAAGAATCGCGGTTCCGGTCGCCGTGCCCGAGGTGACGATCGTAGCCCGAACGGAGCCCGCCCCATAGGTGAGGCTCGGATCCGGGATCAACGCAAGACCGACCGGCTGACGGTCTGCGAGGCCGGCGATGGTATGGATCCGGGCGTCGCCATCCACCTGACGGATGCGCCCGTTGTGCGAGTCGGCGATCGTCACCAGCCCGTCCGGGGAGATCGCCAGGGCTGCCGGACTGTCGAGTGCCGCCGCGGTGGCGGCGCCCAGGTCGCCCGCAAACGCCTGCGCTCCGCTGCCAGCAAACGCCGCGACGCTGGACCCGTGCAAGAGCACGCGAAGCACCCGCTGCGCGCCAGAGTCCGACACGAAGAGCTCGCCTGCGGCGCTGAGTACGATGCCTCGCGGAAGCGCAAACGCTCCTGCCGTTCCAGGAACTGTCGAGATCCGCCCCGTAACGGCGTCCACGCGGCGGACCCGGTGGTTGTGGGGGTCGGCCAGGTAGAGGTTGCCGGCAGAGTCGATTGCGAGGCTGCTCGGCGCGTCAATCAGGGCATCGACCGCCGGACCGCCATCGCCGGAGTCGCCCTGCTGCCCGTTGCCCGCAACGATGAGCACGCCCCCGGTAGTGCTGTCGACACGCAGGACCTCGTGCGCTCCTGCGTCGACGACGAACAGATCTCCGGCGGCGTCCATCGCCACGGCCACCGGCAGGATGAGCGCGACCGAGGTGGCGGAGGCATGGGGGTCGGTCAGCTTGCCGGTTCCACCCCCGGCGACGGTCGAAATGATGCCGGTTCTGCCGTCGAGCCGGCGTACGCGATGGTTGTGGGCGTCCGCGACGAAGACGTTTCCGTGGGAGTCCACGGCGACGGTCTGCGGTGAATCGAGCTCGGCCGCGATTGCGGGACCGCCATCGCCCGAGAAGCCCTCTTCCCCGGTACCTGCGACGGTCGAGATTCTTCCCTGCGTATCGACCTTTCGGACACGGTGGGTCCTCGTCTCGGCCAGGAACAGCTCACCCGTGGGGCTGTAGGCGATGCCCGAGGGCAGCTCGAGCGGAGTCTCCGTCGCGGAAACGGCGTCGCTCTGCGCCAGGCAGACGCAAACCCTCAGCAGCAGCCAAACGAGCAGCAGCGGAACCGGCCGACGCATCCGCACGACATCTCCGCCCCCCTTGCCCTACCTATCGAACTCCGTGGCCGGGGCGCGAGGCTATCCCACGAGTGTGGGACACGTCAAAGCCCCGGACAGATTCGCCGGGGCTTTGCGGGTTGGGAAGGAGACGGAGGCTAGGGGAGGGTCTGGAAGCGGCCCTGCTGCAGACCGATCGCCGCAGGCTGGTAGAGCGGAACTCCCGCTCCGACGATCTGCGTGATCGACGTGGCACCATCCCGGCTGATCCAGACATTGCCGCTTATGTCGACGATGATGGACCTGCCGTTCGCCAGGTACTGCGGGCTTTTGGCGAAGCCGGACGCGGGTGAAATGAGAGTTCCATCGGCGCCGATCTCGCTGACACTGCTGACCCCGTTGGCGTTGTTGGCGAGCCAAAGGTTGCGGGCACCGTCAATGGAGATGGCGGTCGGGCTGTTGATGCCGCCGCCTGTCACCGGGAAGTTGGTTACCTCGCTGTAGGGGGGTGGCGGCGTGCCCGGGTTCGGCCCCAGGTAGTCCACCACGCTGCCGCTCTGCGAGGCAACAAAGACGGTTCCAGAGTTGTTCGGGGGCGCCAGGGACAGGCCATAGGAGCTGCCCGAGGCCGGAATGGTGGAGGTGGTGTAGCTTCCGCCGTTTGCGGGAGCGACCCAACTGATGTTGGCTGCGCCCGTCGTCGCAAAGATGTTCCCGTTGGGATCGACCATGATCTGCGCCGGCGCGGCTCCAAGCGTGCTCGAGATGAGGGTTGGTGCGGTCGCCGAGGTCGCCGTGGCGCCACCGGCGATCTCATAGAGGGAGCTGGCCGTGGTGGAGAAGAAGACGTTGTCGGTCCCGTCCGCGGTCAGCGAAAGCACGGGGGACGCCGTCGCGTAGGCCAGGATGGCTCCGGTGCCCGGGGTGTAGCGGTACACAGTGTTTGAGGTGGCGCTGCCGACCCAGACATTTCCCTGACTGTCGATGGTGCTCCCCTGCGAGCCGTTCGCCACGGGCGCGCACGCGATGGGCGTGCCATCGTAGGTCATGTGCGCCAGGTTGGCGTTGCTGGCCGGTCCGTTGTCGATCCAGACTGCACCCGACGCGTCGATCTTCAGGTCGTAGGCTGTGTCGATGAAGCCGCCGCCGTTGCTGCAGGTGCCGGAACTGCTATAGGAGACGCCGACCGTCCAATCCGAGGGCGCGGTGGCGAGCGTCGGCTGGTACGGCGCGCCCGTAGCGGGAGCAAGCCCGTACAGGGTGGATAGGTTGGACGCGCTCCCGTTGGTGGGATTGGTCAGCATATAGTAGAGCGCCTGCAGCACGTCGGTTGCCGGGCTGAAGGTCGTTCCGCCCGGCCGGGAGGTCGATCCCGGGCTGGGGGGTACGGCATCCGCGAACAGAGTATTGCAGGCCGTCGCGTTGCCAGCCGCATTGTTGTTGATGCAGGCGGAGAGGATGTTCGCCAGGGTGTTGATCTTGGCCTGCTCCGGCGTGACCGTGACCGCGATGCTGCTGCCGTTGACGGTGGCGGTCTTGACGAGTGAGCTCACCGCCTCTCCCGTCTGATAGTTCACCAGGTTCGGGATCAGGTTCATGGAGTTTGCCATCGCCGTGTAGCCCAGCAGGATGCCGTCGACGCCGAACTGCTCGGTCGCGGGATCGAAGTACTGCTGAAGAGCGGCCATGGTCGCAACCGTCGTGACCTCGCTCATGTCGACAAAGGTGGAGTCGGTGATCTGGGAGCAGGGAGCGAGCGCTGCCAGAAACACCGCTGCATTATTGTTCCCGGTGCTGCCGTTGTTCAGGGTATTGCCGCCGCGCGCGATGAGGTAGACCAGGGGGTTGAACGGCTGCTGCGTGGCGGGAGGACAGGTCAGCGCGAAGCGGAAGCTGCCGGCTCCATCGTTGGCCGTCGTCGTGGTCGCAGCGACGCCATCGAGTGAGCCATAGCCGGACTGCCCGGCATAGTAGACGGTGACGGTGGCCCCGGAGACAGGCTGATTGCCGCCATGCAGCTGTCCTTTGATGGTGACCTGAGTGGCCAGGGCGGTGCTCGAGGGCGAACTCTTCGCCAGGTTCGAACAGCCTGCCAGGAGCAAAGGCGCCGAGGCAAGCAGACAGACCAGGGAACGGGAGAAAGGCTGAGGGTGAGACGGCATGATCGAGAGTCCTCCGGGTTGCTGCTGCGTGGAGCGGAAGCACGACAGGGTGCGTGGGCCGAGCAGGCTACGGACAGAAACCATCCCAGAGATTCGGCCAGACAGAACATCTCATCAGGAGAGCAGCGTAGCCGGAACCGATTCAGAGACGCGCAGGTTCGTCGCTATTCTCCGACTTCTGCCAGAAGTTGCCAACTAAAATCTTTGCCCGGGGGAACAGCGCTGCGGCGGGGAGATCCTTCGCGGCGGGAGAGCCGACGTACACTCCGCTTCCGCTGCGAGGGCGCTGCGGCTGCTTTCCCAGATCGGTACCCGACACGGGCAGGTGGACAACTGGCCCCACAGGGTCCTCATCACACAGGAAAGGATTTGTGCGGAGATACCATAATATGACGAATCGTCTTTCTGTTTACCTCACCGCCTGCGCCCTCTCGCTTACGTTGGTTGCGGGCGGCTGCAAGAGCAAGCCCGCCGGGGTCGCCGTTCGCAATCAGGATGGGTCCATCACCAATCCGGATGGCAGCGTCACCTACCCGGCGAACTCTCAGCAGGCTAATCAGGCGGAGCAGGCGCAGAACGCCACCGCACCTCAGGCCAATGGCGCGAAGGTGAACTCGGATGGATCTGTGACCTACCCACAGAATAGCAAGCCGGCCACCGCTGTTCCCACCAGCACACCGGCACCGGTCGCGCGCGAGTCTGCGCCAGAACATCGCTCCGAGCCCGAGCGTCACGCCGAGGCAGCGCCCGTCGAGCGCAGATCGGAGCCGGAGCACCGGGAAGACCGGTCAATTCCGAACGGCACACGGGTGGTCGTCAGCACCAACGAAACTCTGAAGGCCAGCACCGCGGATGTGGGCGAATCCTGGAGCGGATCGTTGGCCCAGCCGGTAAGGAACAGTGCAGGGAACGTGCTGTTTGCCCGCGGCACACGGGTGGCAGGAACCGTGGTCGCCTCCAAGGGCCGGGGCCGATTCAAGGGATCGGGCGCCCTGGGTATCGAGCTGACCTCCGTCGGTGGCGACCGGGTCCAGACCTCAGAGTACGAGAAAGAGGAGAAGGGCCGTGGCAAGCGGACTGGCGCTCTGATCGGCGGCGGCGGCGGCCTGGGAGCCCTGATCGGCGGCCTGGCCGGGGGTGGAAAGGGAGCGCTGATCGGCGGCCTCGCCGGAGCCGGCGCCGGCACCGCGGCCTCGGGCTACACGGGCAGTCACGACGTGATCATCCCGGCGGAGTCCGTGATTACCTTCACCACGCGCTAAACGTCTTGCCTCTGATTCAGATCACGGCTCCGGTCTCTGCCATAGACTGGAGCCGTGTCCTTTTTTCCAGAATTTCTGCTGTCCGCGACCGACCCTGCCCACTTCCCCTCCGCATCCCGAACCGGCGGAGCTCCGGAGGTCGCGTTTCTTGGCCGGTCCAACGTTGGCAAATCCTCCCTGATCAACGCACTTCTGGGATCGCAGCAGGCCCATACCTCATCCACACCCGGCCGCACCCGGGCGATCAACTTCTTCTGCCTCTTCCCTGGCACAGCGGCGAAGCACAAGAGTCAGCCATCCCTGCTGTTTGCTGATCTGCCGGGATACGGCTATGCAAAGATCTCCAAGAGCATCTCCGCCGAGTGGCCCAGGTTCATCGAACCCTACCTGGCAGACCGGGAGGAACTCGCGCTCTGCATCTGCCTGGTAGACACCAACATTCCCCCGCAGGAGAGCGATCGGCAGCTGATCGGCTATCTCCAGCACACCCGGCGGCCCCACCTGGTCGCCGGCACCAAGGCTGACCGCATCTCCAAAAATGTTCTGGCGAAGTCGGTGGCGGCGCTCAAGAGCTTTCACCAGGTCGAGGAGGTCCTGCCCGTCTCCGCGAAGACCGGCGATGGTCTGAAGCTCCTGTGGCAGAGAATTCTTGCGGCAGCCGACCCCGCCTGAAACCAGGGCGGCGTGAGATTAACGTCCTCACGCCGCAGGCTTCCCAGGGATTGCCGCTTACTCGCCGTAGTAGTCCAGGCCGAGATGGGTGATCAGGTCCTCGCCCATGATGTGGCGCAGTGTGTTCTTCAGCTTCATGGACTGGATAAACAGGTCGTGCTCCGGGTAGACGCCCGGTGCCGAATCTGGCGCCTTGAAGTAGAAGCTTAGCCATTCCTGGATCCCGATGCCCCGCAGGCTCGGTGTGCGGGCCGCCAGATCGAGAAACAGGCAGAGATCGAGCGCCAGCGGAGCTGCCAGGATGGAGTCGCGGCACAGGAAGTCGACCTTGAGCTGCATCGGGTAGCCGAGCCAGCCAAAGATGTCGATGTTGTCCCAACCCTCCTTGTTGTCGCCGCGGGGCGGGTAGTAGTTGATACGAACCTTGTGGTAGAGGTCCTTGTAGAGCTCGGGGTAGAGCTCCGGCTGCAGAATGATGTCGAGCACGCCGAGCTTGGACTCTTCCTTGGTCTTGAAGGACTCGGGATCGTCCAACACCTCGCCGTCGCGATTGCCCAGGATGTTGGTCGAGTACCAGCCAGCGACGCCCAGCATGCGCGTCTTGAAGGCGGGCGCGAGCACCGTTTTGATAAAGGTCTGTCCCGTCTTGAAGTCCTTGCCGCAGATTGGCGCGTTCATCTTGCGCGAAAGCTCGTTCAGAGCGGGGATGTCCACGGTCAGGTTGGGCGCACCGTTTGCGAAAGGAATGCCCTCTTTGAGGGCCGCCCAGGCGTAGAGCATCGAGGGCGAGATGCCTGGGTCATCGTCCACCAATCCCTTCTCGAAGGCTGCCAGCGACTGGTGGACGGCCGTCTGTTCGAGAAAGATCTCGGTGGAGCCACACCAGATCATCACCTGGCGATCGGTCTTGGCCTTGAACTCCGAGATGTCGTTGCGGATCTGGTTGGCCAGATCGCACTTGTTCTTGCCCTTCTTCACCGACGTCCCGTTCAGCCGCTTGACGTAGTGCTGGTTGAAGGCGCCGGGCATGGGCTCGATCGACTCGAGGAAGGGCTTGATCTCCCGCAGCTGGTCGCGGTCGAGCACCTGGGCGTGGCTGGCGGCGTCGTAGAGATTGCCGCCGAAGATATCCCAACCGGTGAAGACCAGGTCGTCGAGCTTCGCGAGCGGAACGAAATCCTTGATCAGCGGCGTGCGATTTTCTGTGCGCTTACCCAGCCGGATCGTGCCCATCTGGGTCGTCGATCCGATGGGCTTGGCGAGCCCGCGGCGCACGGCTTCGACGCCGGCGATAAGCGTCGTCGCGACCGCTCCCATGCCAGGGATCATGATGCCGAGCTTGCCGGCTGCAGGAGTAATGGTCGCCGCGTCTCCATGCGCGGCGTCAGGGATGGACATGTTCGTAGGAGTACCCTTCTGTGGTTCAGTGTTCCGGGGAATCGGACAGAACAGTATCGCTTAGAGCCAGCAAGCCGCGCAAATGAGGGGGGCTCAGGCAGGCTCCGCACCCACGCGGTTCTTCCAGTGCGTCCAGACGAACCAGACGATCCCGGCGACGAGCACAAGCTCCACCCCGAGATGGAAGCGGTGAAAGATCGCCTTGAAGCGCGGGTCGGTCTCCCACCGGTTGCCCAGCTTCATGCCCACATAGGCCAGCACAAAGCACCAGGGCCAGGAGCCGATAAAGGTGTACAGGTGAAACCGGAGGGCCGGCATCTTCGCCATTCCGGCCGGAAGCGCGATAAAGGTGCGGATTACGGGAAGCAACCGGCCCAGGATCACGGCGAACCCGCCAAAGTGCTGGAAAAAGTGCTCGGCTTTGTCGAGATCGTGCCCGTTCAGCAGAACATACCGGCCATACCGCTCGATGGCGGGACGTCCGCCCCACGCGCCCAGCAGGTAGGGCGGAATGGATCCCAGATTGCACCCGATGGCGCCGGCGGTCGCGACCAGCAGCAGCTTGGCCGTGCCGGTCGCCAGCACATAGCCGGCAAACGGCATGATGATCTCGGACGGCAGGGGAATGCAGGCGGACTCGATGGCCATCAGAAGCATGACGCCGAAGTAGCCGGAGGCCGAGATCACAGCCGTGATGAATCCGGCGATGGCAGCAAGGATGCGTTCAGACATTGAGGTGAAGTATATCGGGCCGCCCCGCTTTGGTAGCATTGGAGTTTGGAGAATCAGCATGGCAGAGACAGCAACCGAGACCCCCGTCGTCGTGGCCGAGGCGGCCACCGGAACCATCGAGCGCGAGCAGCCGGCGGCCCCGGCCGTGGTTCGACCGCAGGGCGGCTACGGCCGGCCTGACCCGTCCAAGCCTCCTGTCAAGCGGCAGATCGTCTGCTTCTCCTTCTACAAGGTCATGCCGGAGTGGCGCCGCCTGCCAGCCGACCAGAAGTCCGAGCACAAGCGCCTCTTCGCGGACGTGCTGGCGCGCTGGAACCGGCCTGGCGAGTTCCTCTCGCTCACCTACTCGACCGTCGGTACGCGCGGCGATGTGGACATGTGCGTGTGGTCGATCGGGTACGGCGTGGACGAGCTGAACCGCATGCGCTCCGAGCTGATGGGAACGCCGCTCGGCGGCTACCTGAGCTCCCCTCACAGCTTCCTGGCCATGACCAAGCGATCGCAGTACCAGATCGACCGCGTGGACGAGAGCGAGGGCGAGGGTCGCGGCGCCATCCGTCCGGGCGGGCAGAAGTACATCTTCATCTACCCATTCTGGAAGACGCGCCCCTGGTACCTGCTGCCGATGACCGAACGCAAGCGCCTGATGGACGAGCACATCCGCATCGGCCTTCTGTACCCGCGCGTGAAGCTGAACACCACCTACTCCTTCGGCATCGACGATCAGGAGTTCGTCGTCGCGTTTGAGACCAACTTCCCTGAGGACTTCCTCGACCTGGTGCAGCAGCTGCGTGAGACCGATATCAGCCTGTACACGCTCGCGGACACGCCCATCTTCTCCTGCGTGCGCGTCTCCCCGGCCGACATGCTCGACCGGCTCGGGTAGGCTGTGGCCGCGACGAAGCCCGCGGCCACCGAGCCCCGGACGCGGGCAGCGTCACGGGCAGCGGCACCTCCCAAAGGATCGAGGCCGGCACGGGCAGCAGCTCCGGCAAAGGCTGCCAGGGCACGGGCGATCGCCGCCTCCGAGCCTGTCTCCCCCCGAAAGCGGACCGGCGGCACCAGGAAGCCGCTCGCCCCGGAGCGCGTCGCCGCCATCCTGGACGCTCTGGCCAAGACCTACCCCGATGCCGTCTGCGCCCTGAACCACCGCAGCGCCTGGGAGCTGACGGTCGCGACCATTCTTTCGGCGCAGTGCACCGACGTGCGCGTCAACCTGGTCACGCCGGAGCTCTTCCGGCGCTTCCCCACACCGCAGGCCATGGCTGCCGCGTCCCTGCCGGAGCTGGAAGAGCTGGTTCGCACCACGGGCTTCTTCCGCAACAAGGCCAAATCGATTCGCGGAGCCGCCGAGATCGTAGTGAACGAGTTCGGAGGCGAGGTTCCGCAGACCATGGCCGAGATCCTGCGTCTGCCGGGAGTGGCGCGCAAGACCGGCAACGTGGTTCTGGGCAGCTGGTTTGCCATCCCCGCCGGCGTGGTCGTCGACACGCATGTGCTTCGCATCTCGCGGCGGCTGGAGCTCACCCGGAACACCTCGCCCGAAAAGGTCGAGGCCGACCTCCAGAGGATTCTTCCGCAGAACCAGTGGATTAACTACTCGCACCGCATCATCCACCACGGACGGCAGGTGTGCGTCGCCCGCAAGCCGCGCTGCGTGGACTGCTCGCTTGAGACGCTGTGCAACTCCGGTGACAAGACCTGGAGCTCGCATTCGGGGGTTTAGCGCGGGCTAGAGCTGTATCGACCTATAGCCAAACAGGTTGTCATCTCGACCGGAACGAGACGGATTCTCGTCTCGTGGAGCGGAGAGACCCCTGTACTTTGCCGCTGAGGGACAGAGCTTCCGGTCGCCAGGGAGGAATACAGGAGTCTCTCCGCTTCCCCTTCGGATACCCTCAGGGTCCGGTCGAGATGACAAAACGTATGTGTCCATACAGCCTATCGGGGCGCGAAGAAGCCCTTGCGCGCCTGTACCGTCAAGCCGCGCTGACGGGTGCGCAGATCCAGCCGATGGTAGCTGTTCGGCTGCACATCCGAAGGCGGAACGTACCCAAGCTCGTACTGCAGCCGCAGGTCCTGGCTGATGCGGGCGAAGATCTCTCGCAGACCAAGCGTTGCCGAGACCGTGAAGACGTGACCGCCGGTGCTCTCGGAGAGCTGTCTCAGCGTCTCGGGGCCGGGGTCGTCGGCGGCGAAGCGCAGCGCACCCGACGGGCTGGCGAAGGCGCGCGCGGTGTAGAGGATGGAGTAGATCTGGATGTTCTCCCGCTGGGCCTGCTCGATGGCCTGCTTCAGCGGGGTGCGACTGCCGGCATCTCCGCCGTCGGTCAGCAACACCATGGCCTTTCTTCCCGTCTGCTTCGAGAGCACGTGCGTTGCCACCGCGGAGACCGCGTCGTCCAGCAGCGTCGCCTGCGCAAAAGCCGGGTCGGACCGCACGCCCTGCAGCGCCATCTGCAGCGTGCCTGCGGAGTGAGTCAGCGCCTGGAGCTGCAGCACCCGCGCATCGAACTGAATCAGCGCGGCGCGGTCCTCCGGGGAGCCGAGCATCGTCTGGAAGAACACGTCGCTCGCCAGCGTTTCATCGCCGATCAGCGTGCGCTGGCTGCCGCTGGTGTCGACCATCAGGGCGATGGTCAGGGGCAGCTCGGAGCCCTGGGAGAAGTACCGGATGGGCTCCTCTTTGCCATCCTCCTTCAGGAGGAAGTCGTCCCTGGTCAGGCCGCCCACCGGCTCGCCGGTCTTGTTTTTGACGACGGCCGAGATCGCCACCACACGGGTGGTTACCTGAAGTGTTGCTACCGGCGGCTGGGACGGGGAAGCCTGCGTTGGCGGCGCAGGCCCCTGTGACCAGCCGACCGCCGCACACAGCGAGAGACAGCCCATCGCCTTGGCGAACCTCATGGGAAACGGCCCTCCCTGACAGAGGAGATCATACCCAACGGCCGACCCGGCCTGTCGGCTGCGCCGCCGCCTTCGTACCAGCGCGGCGTGGGCGGCCGTTGCGGTCGTCCCCCGGTCGCAGTCCCCCGGTCGCAGGATAGACCCTGCGGAGACCGAGGCGTAGCATGGCACCGCCATGCAAACTGCAGCTCGCCGCGCCTCCTCCAAGCTTCTCTGGTGCACCTCCCTGCTTCCGCTGCTGGCCGCCGGGCCGCAGTTGCCGGCGGCATCCGCGCCCCGGGCGCTCCGTCCGCTGCAGACCGAGTTAATCGCTCCCCTTGACCTGTCGCGGGTGCGCGTGGATTCGCCGGTGCTCGTTCGCATGGACCTGGCCTGGACCGGCCCCGAGTGCGTCCTGAACGCCGGCAGCCTGGTCCAGGGACGGGTGGTCGCCTTCACGCGGCGCTCCAAGGCGCAGAAGGACTCGCAGATGGAGGTGATCTTCGACCACGCGGACTGCCATGGCGAGCTCCACGCAGCACGCGCCTTCACCCTGGTGGCGCTGGTCGGCGCGACCGCGACCGGTGGGGCCGTGGACCAGTTCGGAGTGCGCGAGGCGCCGCCGCTGGCCGACGCGCCCGGACTCGCGATCAGTGGCGGCATCCGCAGCGCGCAGGCGGCCTCCGCCATCAACGACACCCGCATTCTTCCGGCGCGCAGCCTGCCCTCCCAGATCACCCCCGGGCAGGTGGTCGATATCCGCAGGGTCAAGCTCAGCGTCGGCACCGGGCAGGGGGACGCCACCGTGATCACCGCGACCAACCACGACCTGCGCCTGGAACGCGGCACCAGTCTGATCCTGGTCGCCACGGCAGCACGGCCCGACGTCGGCGCGGGCGCGGGCACACCCGCCGGATACCTTCCCGGATCGCCCAACACCGCCGCCGGTATCGCCTCCCCGGCGCTGCCCGGAAAGGAGGTCGCTGCCGGAGCCTCGCCCCCCGCGGCCGCGCCCGTCCCTGAACCGCCTGACGAGACCGACATCTGCTCCGGCGTCTGCAACACGGTGGATGCGCTCGAGGCCGGCAGTGGCGTGAGCGCCTCGGCGGCGAGGCTGCCCATTCACGATCTCGGCTACGCTCCGCACGAGAAGCGCGAGGTGGCCAGCTTTGACGACGACACGACCCTTACCTACCTCGACGCGAAGACGCTGCTCTGCACCTTTGACCCGCATCAGCTGCGGCGACGCACGGAGGCTGGCCAGGACGTGAGCCGCCAGGTGCGGGCTGTGCTGATCGATCCGGCGACCCACAACGTCCGGCGCGTGGTCTCGTGGCGCATCCGGGGCAGCGGTCAGTACCTGTGGAAGCTGGCGGGCGGCCGGGTTCTGGTCCACATCGGCCGGCAGCTGCGGCTGCTCGACAGCGATCTCCACGAGGTCAAGTCGATTCCGGTGGATGGCCGGGTCGCGTGGGTCGTCTCTTCCCCGTCGGGCGATCACATGGCGGTGGGCACGGTGGACGCCAGCTACTCCGCGTATGTGTATCGCGAACGCCTCGAAAACATCTCGGAGGATCCGGAGCAGGAGGTCACGGTGCGGCTGTTTGACGGCAGCTTCACGCCCCTTCTGACCACCACGCGATCTTCGCGGTCGGCTCCCCCGGTCCTCTCGGACTTCGGGGAGCTCCGTGTGCACCCCATGGGCCACAACCGCTGGCGGCTGACGGAGTATGGCTGGGACCGGACCGAGAAGGACGTCGCCGTGACCAGGTCAGCCTGCCGCCCGGTCCTCTCCTCGCCGGAGCACGGCCTGATCTTTGCCGTCGGCTGCACCGGCAACGGGGATCGCTGGTACCGGGTCCTGCGGGGCGATGGTCATCCGCTTTTGAAGGGACTCTCTCCTTCGGACGAGATCCAGCAGGCGGCTGCCGCGGTCAGCGCCGGGGAGTTTGCCGTGCGCATCGTCAAGACGGTTCGGCCGTGGACCGATGGGCAGCCGTTTACCCGCGGGGACCTCGCGAAGGAGGAGATCGCGGTCTATCGCAGCTCCGACGGAAAGACGCTGGCGGCGGTGACGTCCGACGACTTCACCCTCTCGCAGCACTCGTTTGCCATCTCACCGGGCGGATCGGAGATGGCTCTGGCCGGCAGCAATGCCATCCTGTTCTACCCGATCAGCCCGAGCCGGCGGTAGATCACGTCGGTTCGGGTCGCGATCTGCGGTGGGCCGGCCGGGTGGCGGGCTATCGCCTGGCCTGCTGGATGCCACCCAGGTTGGCCAGAGTCTCGCGCAGGTACTTGTGTGGGTTGACCGCGATGTCGCGGATGCGCACCTCGTAGTGCACGTGATTGCCGGTGGCGCGTCCCGAGTGGCCGACATAGCCGATGATCTCGCCGCGAAACACTGTCTGGCCGGCGATGACGTTGAAGCCCGACATGTGTCCGTACACCGTCTTGACGCCGTGGCCGTGATCGATGACCACCTCGCGGCCGTACCCGTTGCCGAGCCCGGCGCTGACGACGGTGCCGTCGCCGGTCGCCCGGATGGGCGTGCCGAGGGGAGCGCCGATATCGATGCCCTTGTGGAACTCCCCTTCACCCGTGCCGAGCACAGGGTCCTCCCGCTGACCGAAGCTGGAGGTGATGGGGCCGATCACCGGCCACAAACTGGGCACCGACGCCGCGTCGAGGCCGCTCATGCCCGGGATCCGCGTCAAACTGCTGTCGCCGGTCAGGCCCAGGGGCGCGGAGGCCGACGGCAGAAAGCGCGTCGCGGTGCCCTCCATGGCGGTTCTGCGCAGGGTGTAGAAGGTGTCGAGCGACTTGTAGTACGTCGCGTTCGAAAAGGCCTCGGTCGTGAGCGGCGCGGTCTCGGCCATGGTGCCCGCCGACTCCGTTCGACGGCCGTGCCGGGCTGTGTGTCCGCCGGGCAGAGCCAGCCTGGAGGCGGTCAGACCATAAAGAGCCGAGACCTCGGTCGCCAGCGATCCGAGCGAGGCCACCTGGATGTCGCGCTCATGGGCGGTCTTCTCCAGGTTGGCGTAGTCGCTCTGCAACCGGGAATGATCCTGCCGCAGCTGGTTGAAGCGCTCGGTCTTGATCAGCATCCGAGTGTAGGAGCCGGCCAGGCCCGTGATGGTAAACAGGCCCACAACGGCCACCACGCCAACGATATAGGCATAGTGCAGGGGGACCGGAACCTTGTTCAGCGTGCCATCCGCCTCGCGGCTGACCAGCATAAGGTAGTAACGCTTCTTGGGAGTCAAACGGGAGACCTGTGCCTGAGATTTGACCGCGCTGCGGGAGCGTGGCTCGAAGGACTTGAATGAATGAGCGAAGACAATCGCCATTCCGGAAGATCAATTGCTTCGTAGGCTTGCGTCTCGGTGAGACTACCAAAGCCGCCGGGGCGCTGCAACCCGGCCGGTGCCTCTCTGGACAACCCGCCACGTCATAGTTTTGTCGCTGGCGACCGGCAGTGGAGCCGGTCAGCTCGGCGGCCTCGCCCTCTTCGGGCGTATATGCTGCAGAGACGATGGGCAGGGCAGGGGACCCCAGGCTGACGGAGCTGTCGCTGATCCGGTCGATCCAGAGCACCTTCTCCGGCATCCGGGGACGGGGCCGGCAGATCACGCTGGGCATCGGGGATGACTGCGCCATCCTCCGTCCCCGTGCCGGCGCCGATCTGCTGGTGACGACCGATCTGCTGGTGGAAGGATGGCACTTCCGCCGGGAAACGCATCCAGCGATCTCCGCCGGGTACCGCTGCCTGGCGCGGGGTCTGAGCGACCTCGCGGCGATGGGCGGACTGCCCGTAGCAGCATTTCTGTCGCTTGCCTCGCCTCCTGATCTGCTGGGAAGCGCGGCTGGCCGGCGCTGGCTGCGCGGCTTCTTCGCCGGTATGCGGGAGCTCGCCGGCGCCTGGCAGGTGCCGCTGGCCGGCGGCGACACGGCGGAGGCTCCCGGACCCCGGCTGGTCGCCGACATCGTTCTTCTTGGCACGGTCCCCACCGGGACGGCGCTGCGCCGCGACGGAGCCCGGCCCGGCGACCAGCTGTACGTAACGGGGGCCCTCGGTGGGTCGGCAGCGGAGCTGCGTGCCCTGCTGGCCAAACCGCAACGCGAGGGAGACCCGCCGCCCCCGCCGCCCCCGCCGCGCTGGCGCGAGCGCGCCACCGAGGAAGTCTTCCCGCAGCGATTCCCTCAGCCACGGCTCGGCGTCGGCGATGCCCTTCGGAGGCGTGCGCTCGCGAGCGCGGCCATCGACCTGAGCGACGGTCTCTCGACCGACCTCCAGCACCTCTGCCAGGCGTCGGGGGTGAGCGGCGAGGTATGGGCGGAGGCGCTGCCAGTGCACCCGCTCGCCGCCAGGCTGCCGCCCGGGGACCGGCTTCCCGCGATGCTGCACGGCGGCGAAGACTACGAGTTGCTCTTTGCCGCTCCGCCGGGAACCCGGCTGCCACGAAGGATTGCGGGGGTAACGGTCACCGCCATCGGTCGGCTGCTGGAGCCGGACGCGACCGGGCCGGGCCTGACGCTGGTGACCTCCTCCGGCCGCGAGCCGCTGCAGCCCGGCGGATGGGAGCACTTCCGCGGCCGCCGCTCCACGAACGCAGCCCGCCGTGGCGCATCAGAGCAGGGAAAGGGATCAGACCATGCATGAAACTACCCGCGTCGTGCGATCGGGGTTTACGGCAGCAGTGCCGGGCAAGCCGATGTCGGTGGGACCCGTCTTCGCGGGGCCGTTTCACACGCCGGGCGATCCGGCCGGGGTCCCGTACACCTACGGGGCCACGGAGAACCCAACCTGGACCGTGCTGGAAGAGGCCCTCCGCGCCATGGAAGGGCCGCGATGTGCCGGAGTGCGGGTCTTTGGGTCAGGAACAGCGGCGACGGCGGCGGTGCTCGGCGCGGTGCTGCGGCCGGGCGACACCGTGGTGCTGCCGGCGAAGAGCTACTTTGGCACGCGCGCCGCGGTCGATGAGTACTTCGGGCCCATGGGCGTGATCTCGCGCAGGGTACCCACCCGGGAGATGGCAGGGGCCGTGGACGGAGCGCGGCTGGTCTGGGTGGAGACCCCGGACAACCCTGAGCTCGAGGTGTGCGATGTGGCCGCGGTCTGCGCACGGGCGCACGCCGCGGGAGCGCTGGTCGCCGCCGACAACAGCATGGCCACGCCGCTGGGGCAAAAGGTGCTCGAGCTCGGAGCGGACTTCGCCGTCGTGTCGGATACCAAGCTGATGGCAGGGCACGGAGACGTGCTGCTGGGGCATGTTGCGGTGCGCGAGCCGGAATGGCTCGGCCCGATCGCACGATGGCGCCACCGCATTGGCGCCATCGCGGGACCCATGGAGGCCTGGCTGGCGCTGCGCTCGCTTCCCACGCTGCCCCTTCGCCTGGAACGGAGCTGCGGCAACGCGCAGCGTATCGCCGAGTTTCTCTCCGGCCGGCCGGAGGTCGAGCGCGTCCTGTACCCCGGTCTGCCGTCGCACCCCGGCCACGCCGTCGCCGCGCGGCAGATGCGTCACTTCGGCCCCGTCCTCAGCTTTGTGCTGCGGGACCAGACCGCGGCCGAGCGCTTCCTGGCCTCGGCGGAGCTGATCACCGAAGCCACCAGCTTTGGCGGCGTTACCACCACGGCGGAGCGCCGCGCGCGCTGGGGCCACGATGCGGTCCCGGCGGGCCTGATCCGTCTCAGCGCGGGTCTCGAAGACCCCGGCGACCTCGTTGCGGATATCGGCCAGGCGCTCGAGGCGGCTCGATGACGACGGCGGGAGATGAAACCGCAGCAGCAGGCCCCGGCTTCCCTTCCAGGTGGTCCGCGGAGATCCTCCGGTCGGCCCCCCTGATCGCCCCGGCGCGTCAGTTCCTGTACCCGCAAAACGTGCCCGGCGAAGAAGATGCGCTCGCTCGCGGAGCTCTCCAGCTGATGGTCCGCCCCCAGGTAGGCGGGGCCTTCCTGGCGACCTGTGCCCGTGGCTTCGCCTCCACCGCCCTTCCGACCGGGGTCTGGGGATGCCCCAACCCGGAGCAGATCTGCGCGCTCGCTGGCGGCTACGCCTACCTGATCGACACTCTGCGGCCAGAGACGTGCAGCCTTCTGCCGCTGCGGCCGGTGGTGGCGGTCCTCCCGGCGCTCGGGCAGCAGCTGCTGCTGTTTGCCGGCTTTCACACCATCGTCGCCTGGGGAACGGCCGGCCTTGCCTGGGAGACGGCACGGCTGAGCTGGGAGGGTGTGAGGCTGGGTGAGGTGCGCGACGGCAGGCTGAGCGGCTGGGGATGGGAGATGAGGAGCGATCGCGAGCTTCCGTTCACAGTGGATCTCCGGACGGGAGAGCACGAGGGGGGAGGGTACCTACGCCCCTGAGGCGCCCTGACCAAGCCTCCTGGTTGGCTGAAGCCTAGATGGAGACGGAGGCGGCCGAGCGCAGCCACTCCTCCATGGCCGTGTGATCGACCAGACCGGCCTGTTGCCGGACGGTCTTGCCATCGCGTAGAACGACGAAGTTGGGGATGCCACGCACGTTGTAGCGGCTGGCTATCTCCGGGTGCTGTTCCGTGTCGACCTTCAGCACGATCGCCCTTCCGGCCATGCTGGCCGCTGTCTTCGCGACCTCCGGCGCAGCCATCCGGCACGGTCCACACCAGGCAGCCCAGAAGTCGACCAGCACCGGCACCCGGGCGGAGTGCAGGACCTCATCGAACAGGGCGGCATCGGCCTCGATCGGCTCGGAGGCGGCAGGAAGCGGCGACTTGCAGGCTCCGCAGCGGCCGACCTCCGCCAGATGGGCGGCCGCGATCCGGTTCCGCTGGCCGCAGTGACGACAGCTTCGAATGACAGGCAAGCAAGCACCTCGCTACTCACAACAGAGGCGGAATGGCGCGGAAAGGTTTCTCAGGCGACTTTGAGGTGAGCCGTCTACCGCCGATCCAGGCTGTATCGACATATAGCCAAGGAGGTTGTCATCTCGACCGGAACGAGACGGTTTCTCGTCTCGTGGAGCGGAGAGACCCCTGTATCTTGCCGCAGAAAGACAGGACTTCCGATCCCCAGGGCGAAATACAGGGGTCTCTCCACTTCGCTGCGCTCCGGTCGAGATGACAAGACGTATATGTCGATACAGCCTGGAAGCGGATGGCCGAGATCGCCGATTCAGCCCGCCGCCGGTTCCGTCGCTGCCGGCGCTGCCGGCGGGGTGACCGCCAGCGCGACCCGTTCCACAATGTCGAGACCGGCGCGGCGCAGCAGATGTTCGATCACCGCCTCCTTGAGACGGCTGGCGTCGTACTCGACGCGCACGGTGCGTGCCCGCTCGTCGACTGCCAGATGGCGCACGCCGTATACCTCGCGGACCCGTGCCATCGCGAGTGTGGCGGCGGCAGAGGGAGCGACGCCGAAGCGGTAAAGGACGTCCAGCTGGGTCATAGGTCGGATGATAGCTCAGAGGTGTTCAAGGTAGGCGAGCATCTGCGGGTTGGTCCAATCCTGCGCGCCGATGAACTTGCGCCGCAGCACACCGTTCCGGTCGATAATGTAGGTTTCGGGGATCTGGACGGTGCCGTAGAGCGCGTTGATGCGGCCGTCCGCGTCGCGCACGGTGGTCAGGGTCACGTCGTGCTGCTTGAGAAATCGGCGGTAGACCTGCTCGTCGTCGTCCGTGCTGACCCCCACGACGGCAAGCTGCGGCAGCTGCTTCTGCAGCGCCAGGAGGCTCGGCAGCTCCTCCACGCAGGGCGCGCACCAGGTGGCCCACAGGTTCAGCACCACGACGCGGCCGCGAAGCTTCTCGAGATTCAGGCTCTCGGTCCCGTCCGAGATGCGAAAGGTTGGAGCCTCGGTGCCAAGCCGCTGGGGGTGGCTGCCGCGGTCGCAGCCTGACAACGCAAGCGCCGCCAGGAGCAGGCTGGCCCACAGCCTGGGCCGGTTCACAGGTTCGGCTCGCTTCCCAGAAGTCACAGGCACCCCTCCCTTCCTATAATACGGAGCTGTGAGTGGGACCTGTGACTGAGCCAAGGAAGAGCAGTTCGCGACGTGGGGCGGCGCGGACCCCGGTGCTTGGCCTCTTGACCGCCGAGGAGATGGCGGCCCTCGAGTCCGAAGCGGAGCCGCGCGAGCAGGTGACTACCCCGGCTGTGGCCGCGGACGACGCGGGGATCGAGCTTTCGGTGATTGTGCCGGCCCGGAACGAGGCGGGCAATCTCGGGCGGTGTCTCGATTCGCTGCTGGGGCAGAACGAGCCTGGCTTCGCGCTCGGCCGGCAGTGGGAGCTGATCGTCGTCGATGACGCGTCCACCGACGGCACGCGTGCTATCGCCGACGAGGCGGCCTCGCGCAACCCGGGGCAGGGTACGGCTCCGGCGGTTCTGGTGATGGCCGCTCCGCCGCTGCAGCCCGGTCCGCGCGGCCAGGTCACTGGCAAGAACAACGCCTGCTGGGCGGGCGCCGGGCGGGCCCGTGGCCGATGGCTGCTGTTTACGGATGCCGACACCGTGCACCTGCCCGGGGACCTGTCGCGATCGTTGCGCGAAGCGGACCGGCATGGCGTGGTGATGCTCTCCTACTCGCCGCGCCAGATCACCACCGGCCTGACCCAGATGCTGGTGATGCCGCTGATCTTTTCCGAGCTGGCAAGCATCTACCCGCCCGCCGAGGTGAGCGACCCGGCGCGGCGCGTGGCGGCGGCGAACGGGCAGTTTCTGCTGGTCGAAAGGGAGGCGTACTTCGCCGTGGGCGGGCACGAGGCCGTGGGCACGGAGGTGCTCGAAGATGTGGCGCTCGCGCGCAACCTGAAGCGGGGAGAGCGCCGAATCCGCTTTCGCTATGCCCCCGAGGCGATCTCCGCGCACATGTACCGGACGACGGCCGCCATGGTGGAAGGCTGGACCAAGAACCTGGCGGTGCTGATGCCGAGCCCGGTCGCCCTGGCGCTGTGGCGGCTGCTCGATCTGCTGCTGTTCTTCGGCCTGCCGGCACTGGCCCTGGCTCTGCCGCAGCTGGTGCTGTGGCAGCGCGCGGCCATCGGTCTGCTGTGGCTCCGGACGGTGGTCCGGTTCTACTCCCGGGTGGGCCGGGCGCACTTCCCGTGGGTCGAAACGGCAATCTCCATCCTGGGCGTTCCGTTGTTTGTCTTTCTTCTTCTGCGCAGCGTGGTGTTCCACCGCCTCATGCGCCGGGTCACGTGGAAGGGACGGAGCTATCCGGTCTCCCACTGAAGTCGCACCGGCACGATCGTTGGGTCATCTAAACTGGAAGACCTGATGATTCTGCTGACGCGCAAAGCCGAGTTCTCCGCCGCTCACTTCTACCGGGTCGAGGGTTGGACCGCCGAGCGGAACCAGGAGGTCTTCGGTCAGTGCGCCAACCCCAACGGGCATGGCCACAACTACACCCTGGAGGTGACGGTCGCAGGTGAGATCGACCCGGTCACCGGGTTCGTCGTGGACCTGAAGGAGCTTAAGAGCATCCTGGAGCGCGAGGTGGTGAGCGTCTACGACCACCGCCACCTGAACCTGGAGGTGCCGGAGTTCCGATCGGCGGTGCCGACCACCGAAAACCTGGCAGTGGCGATCTGGCGGCGGCTCGACGGCCGTATCCCGCACGCGAAGCTCCATCGCGTCCGCGTCTACGAGAGCCCGAACCTGTTTGCGGAGTTCCTGGGCGAGGAGGCGCAAGCTTGACCGCCGCCACCCAGCCCATCGCGTACCTGGGCCGGCGGTACGGCTTCTCCGCCTCGCACCGGCTGCACACGGACCGCCTGGACGACGGGGCGAACCGCAGCGTCTTTGGCAAGTGCAACAATCCCCATGGGCACGGACACAACTATCGGGTCGAGGTGCTGCTGCGGGGACCCGTCGATCCGGTGACCGGTATGGTGGTGGATCTGGCGGAGCTCGACCGCTTCGCAGAAACAGAGATCCTGCGCAGGTTCGATGGCCAGAACCTCAATACCCTGCCCTGTTTCGAGCACATGGTCTCGACGACCGAAAATCTGACCTGGGAGATCGCCCGCATCTTTCGCCGTTTCCGGGGGCTCTCCAGCGGGGCGGAGCTGGTGAACGTCCATGTCGAGGAGACGAGCAACAACTCATTCGATCTCCCGGCCGCGGCATGGGCTTCTGAAGGAACGGAGGCAGGAAAGACGTGGCAAACAGCAACATAGCTCGCGAGGTGCACGCCGGGGACTCGGTGGCGTGGGAGCAGTGGGAGCGCTCGCCCGAGGGGGAGCCGGACTCCCGTCCGGCGACGGACGCCGACCCACATCTCGACGGATCGCGGCTCGGGTCCACGTCGCGCTACGCGCACACTGCGCCGCCGTTGCCGCCCGAACCGGAGGGTCTCGCCGGAGCTTCGACCGAGGAGCTCTACCGCGAGCTGTTGCGCCGCTATGGTGAGGACCCGTCCCGCGACGGCCTGCGGGGAACGCCGGAGCGCATGCGCAAATCGATGGGGTACCTGACGCGCGGCTACGGGCAGACCGTCGAAGAGGTGCTGCACGGGGCACTCTTTGACGTCGACTACGACGAGATGGTGATCGTCAAGGACATCGAGTTTTACTCGATGTGCGAGCATCACCTGCTGCCGTTCTTCGGCCAGGCGCACGTTGCCTACGTTCCCCGGGGGCGGGTTGTGGGGCTGTCCAAGGTGGCTCGGGTGGTCGATGTGTTTGCCAGGAGGCTGCAGGTGCAGGAGCGCCTGACGCAGCAGATCGCCGAGGCCATTGGGGAGGCGATTGCGCCGCAGGGGGTGGCCGTGGTTCTGGAGGCGCAGCACCTGTGCATGATGATGCGTGGCGTGCAGAAGCAGTCGTCCGTCACGACCACCAGCGCCATGCTGGGGGTGTTTCGTTCCGAGGTGCAGACCCGCAACGAGTTCTTGTCCTTGATCCGAAGCTCTGGAGCGCGGTCCTGATGCCGGAGGGGAGATGCGCTTGGACGGCCTTCTGATCGTCGACAAACCGGCCGGCATCACCTCGCACGACGTTGTCTCGGTCGTTCGCCGGGCCACCGGAGAGCGGTCCGTCGGACACCTGGGGACCCTGGATCCGATGGCGACCGGCGTGCTGCCGCTGCTGCTCGGCCGGTGGACGCGGCTCGCCCAGTTCTTTGGCGACTCCGAGAAGCAGTACACCGGCACCATCCGCTTCGGCTTTGCGACCGACACCTTCGACGCGGAGGGCGAGCCGGTGACCGAGCCTCGCCCGCTGACCCTGTCGCTGGCGGAGCTGCGCGAGCTCGCGGCACGGTTCCGGGGCGAGCTCGACCAGGTGCCGCCCGTCTATTCGGCCAAAAAGATCAACGGAGTTCCGGCCCACCGGCTGGCGCGCGCAGGGGCCGAGGTGCCGGTCAAAGCAGCCCGCATTCACATCCACGCCTTTGACCTGACCGCGCTTGAAGGCGATCTTGCCGGCTTCACCATGCGGGTCTCGGCTGGCGGCTACGTGCGTTCGGTGGCGCAGGAGCTGGGCTCGCTTGCCGGCTGTGGAGCGCACCTCGCGGAGCTCCGCCGCGTGGCTGTCGGACCGTTTCCTCTGAGCGCAGCTCTGTCGCTCGGCCAAATCCAGAGCATGTCGCCGGCGGAGATCTCCCAGGCGCTTCCGCACCCAAGGACACTGCTGCCCCGGATGCCGGCGGTGACGGTGGATGAGACGGTGGCGGGCCGGCTCCGGAACGGCATGCAGGTGAACCTGCCCGAGTTCTCGAAGGCTCCGCTCATCAAGGTGTTCACCGGCCCGGCGGAGCTCTTGTGCGTCGCCCGGCGGGTCGCGGGAACCCTGGCGCAGCCAACGGTGGTGATCGGGTAAGGGCGATCTCAGCGCTTGAGCAGCGGCTGCACGAGGTGGAGTACGTTCTCCGCGACGATGGCATTGCCCTTGGCGGTGGCATGGGTGCGATCGGCCTGCATCATGCCGGGTTTGCCGTAGACCCCGGCCAGCAGAAACGGCGTCATGGGCACGCCAAACCTCTTGGCCAGCATCACGTAGGTCTGGTTGAATTGACCGATGTAGTCCGGGCCGTAGTCCGGGGGCAGGGTAATGCCGGCGATGGCGACCTTGCTGCCGCTCTTCTGGAGGGCGGCGACGATCTTGTCGAGGTTGGCGCGGGAGTCCGCGATGGGCAGACCCCGGAGACCGTCGTTGCCGCCAAACTCGACGACTGTGATGCTGGGATGCAGTGCAATCACGTGGTCGACCCGCGCCAGTCCGTCCTTTGTGGTGTTTCCGCTGATGCCCTCGTTCACCACGCGGTAGCCGTAGCCCTTGCTGTCGAGATCACGCTGGAGGAAGTCCGGATAGCTCTGCCCGGGGTCGGTGCCGTATCCGGCGGTCAGGCTGTCCCCGAAGCAGACCAGCAGCGGCCGGCGGTCGTGCGCCACCGTTGAGGCCGGCGCATCCGCGGCGTCGGTGCCGAGACCCTCCGGCGCGCCCTCGAGAGCCATCCCCGGCTGCTCCCGCCTACCGCGCGGAACGCTGTCGTTCGCCGCCCGCTGATCCATCCGGGATGCCTCATGCGTCGCCTTGTCCGCCCGGCATCCCCCGGCGCCGAGGGTAACAGCCGCTAAGATAACAACCAGGGAAAGCTTGGTCATGCTTCCAAGCTACCAAACTGCCGCCGGTCCAGTGGTCCGGCGAGGAGGTCTGCCCCACGGTGCCTGAAACGACGCTTCCCATGCCGGCGACCCAGGGGAGTGCGCCCCACTCCGGGGAGCCCATGATCCGGGTCGAGGCCATAACAAAACAGCTGCGCTCCGGAACCCGGACGCTGCAGATCCTGCGCGGCATCAGCTTCGCCGTGCCGCGGGGGGAGTTCCTCGCCATCATGGGAGCTTCGGGATCCGGCAAATCGACGCTTCTGGGGCTGCTGGCCGGCCTGGACACGCCGACCACCGGCGAGGTCTTTCTGAACGGGACCGGCGTCTCCTACCTCCCGGAGGATCAGCTGGCCGCCATTCGCGGACGTACGCTGGGGTTTGTGTTTCAGTCCTACCAGCTGATCCCGACCCTGACCGCGCTTGAAAATGTGCTTCTGCCGCACGAGCTGAACGCGGACCCGAAGCAGGCGGGCGGAACGTCGGCCGAAGGTCTGAGCCGCGCCCGGGAGCTGCTGGGGGCAGTGGGACTGGCGGACCGCATGGACCACTACCCGGTTCAGCTCTCGGGCGGCGAGCAGCAGCGGGTGGCGCTGGCCCGCGCCTTTGTGCTGCGACCCCCCATCGTGCTGGCGGATGAGCCCACGGGGAACCTCGACAGCGTGAACGGGCAGGCGGTGCTCGATCTGCTGCTGGACCTGAACCGGCGGGAGGGGACGACGCTGGTGCTGGTGACGCATGATCCTGCGGTGGCCGCCCTCGCGCATCGCCGCATCACCCTGCGCGACGGAGCCATCCTGTCTGACGAGCGGGTGGCGTCAGACGAACGTGTGGCGCCGGACGAGCGCACCGCGTGAAGGAGATCGTCGTTGTTGGAAGCTTGAACCTCGACCTGGCCGCGACGGTGGAGAGGCTGCCGCGCGCCTCGGAGACGATCTCCGGGAGCGCTCTGCGACGGTCTCCGGGCGGCAAGGGCGCGAACCAGGCGATTGCGGCACGGCGTCTGCACCCCCGCGTGCTGATGGTGGGGCGGCACGGCACTGATGGCTCCGAGGCGGAGCCCATGCGTGCTCTTCGCGAGTGCGGGGTCGATCTGGCGGGGGTCACGGCCGCCCCGGGCCCCGGCGGCGTCGCCCTGGTTCTCGTGCAGGGGGCGGAGGCCTCCGCGCACGGCATGGCCGCGGGGGAGAACGCCATCGTCGTCATCCCCGGTGCGAACGCCGCGCTCTCGGCGGCCGATGTCCGGCGTCAGCGGGAGCGGATCGAGGCCGCCGGCATGGTTCTGACGCAGCTCGAAACACCCCTGGCGGCGCTGGAGGAGCTGGTCGCGCTGGCTGTCCCGGCAGCTGTTCCAGTCATGCTGGACCCGGCACCGGCGCAGCCGATGTCGTCCAAGCTTCTGCGGCAGATCGCCTGGCTGACACCGAACGAAGGCGAGGCCGCGGCCCTGCTGAGCGCTGGCGCCCCGGGCCATGGAGTCGCCGCCGCCTGCAGCTTTACGCGGCAGCAGGCGAACCGCGTGGACGATCCCCGTGGAGCCGCCGAGCGGCTGCTGGCCCTCGGTCCGGCGCAGGTGCTGTTGAAGCTGGGCGAGCGCGGAGCCTACCTGGCGACGGCGGGCGGTCTGCGCGAGAGCATCGCGGCACCGGAGGTCGACCCCGTCGATTCCACAGGGGCCGGCGATTGCCTGAACGGAGCCCTGGCGGCAGCGCTGCTGCAGGGAGCGGAGCCGGTCGAGGCGGTGCGGTTCGCCGTCCACGCGGCTTCGCTCTCGGTCACCCGGCCCGGGGC
Organism: Acidobacteriaceae bacterium; assembly: GCA_965218595.1. GTDB lineage: Bacteria > Acidobacteriota > Terriglobia > Terriglobales > Acidobacteriaceae > Edaphobacter. The sequence goes on from CBDCLC010000003.1 coordinate 628,305, forward strand.
AGCCCACTCCATGCCCTCGCGCAGCGAAGTCGAGGCGTTCCGGATGGAACGGACAAGGCCGGCGTGAGCTGGCAAGACCCGGACGTGTCCACCCCGTAAATCTGCGGACGAGCCGCCGGCGGCACGCCGCTCCGGTTCTTGCGACAATGGGGGCTGATGGCTGCCCTTTCATTCCGTTCCGCAGCCCGCATCGCCATTCGCGAGCTGCGGTCTTCGCGCGGCAAGTTTCTGTTTGTGATCGTTTCGGTGGCCATCGGCGTGGCGGCGCTGACCGGTGTGCGGGGGTTTTCGGCTTCGTTCCGGTCGACCCTGCTGCTTCGCGCCCGATCGATCATGGCGGCCGACCTGTCCGCCCGCATGTACCAGCAGCCGACGCCTGACGAGCAGCGCGGGCTCGACCAGCTGGAGCGGACCGGAGTTCGCATCACCCCGGTCACCGAGCTGCTCTCCATGGCCTCTTCGCCGCGCACCATGGAGCCTCTGCTGGTCTCGCTGAAGGCGGTCGATCCGGCGGAGTACCCCTTCTACGGAGAGGTGGATCTGGCGGCGGGGCCGCACGACAAAAAGCCTCAGCTCCGATCCGTGCTCACGCCAGACACCGTGGTGGTTGCGGACGATCTGCTGATCCGCCTGCACCTCCACGACGGCGACTCCGTGAAGCTGGGAAACAAGATCTTTCGCATCGCCGCGGTGGTGACCAACGAGCCGGACCGGCTGTCGGGCTCCTTTGCCGCCGGCCCCCGCGTGATTCTTTCGCGTGCCGGTCTCGCAGCCTCCGGTCTGCTCGCGCCCGGCTCCCACGCCACGCAGCGATTTTTGTTCAAGCTGCCCTCACCGCCGGCGGGCACGGCCATCCCGGACTCCGAGGTCGACCGGCTGAAGCAGCATCTGCAGGATCTGCTGCCGCAGGCTCAGGTGATCGACTACCGTGAGACCAATCCGGCGCTCTCGCAGGGGCTGGATCGCGCAACGGCGCTGCTCTCGCTGATGAGCCTGGTGGCTCTGGTGCTGGGCGCGGTGGGTGTGGCCATGGCGATGCGCGCGCACCTGGCCCAGCGGCTGGATACGATTGCGGTGATGAAGTCGTTGGGCGCGCGGTCCTCGCACATCGTCCGCATCTACCTGCTGCAGACGCTGCTGCTGGGGCTGCTCGGAGGTCTGCTGGGCGTCGCCCTGGGAGTGGGGGTGCAGCTCCTGTTTCCGCCGCTCATCTCGCGCCTGATCAACATCCCGGTCGAGCTCCATGTGCAGACCTCGACCGTTCTGACCGGGCTGGCGGCCGGCGTTCTGATCACGCTTCTGTTCACGCTTCCGCCGCTGCTGGACATTCGCTCCATCCGGCCGATCCTGATCCTTCGCCGGGAGATGGAGGAGGAGCAGCAGACGCTTACGACGCTGGTATTTGGCCGCCTGTGGAACGGCAGGTGGGTGGTGCTGGGGCTGCCGGTGCTGCTTCTGTGTCTCGGCGCGCTTCGCTTCCACAGCCTGCGCGGCGACCTGCGGCACCTCGGTCCGTTGGTTCTCGCCCTGTTCGCTGCCGGGGCGGTTGGTCAGACGCTTCGCAGCCCGGCGGTGCGCAAGCGGCTGGTGCGCAACCCTGCCCAGATTGCCGCCGGTGTGCTGATTCTTGCGGGACTTGCGGTCGTCGCGACGACGCTGTCGGATTCGGTCGAGGTCGGGCAGGCGTTCTCGGTCGGCCTGGCGCTCGTTCTTCTGGCGCTTGTGGCCGCCTCCGCGGTGCTTCTGGCCGCTCTGCGGGGTCTGCTGGACCGCACCCGGCTGCGCCTGCCCTCGGCGCTTCGCCACGGTCTGGCCAACCTCTACCGACCGGGCAATCCATCGGCTGCGCTGCTGGCGGCTATCGGTCTGGGCGTCATGCAGATCGGAACGGTGTTTCTGGTGCAGCGGGCGGTGGTGGGGGAGCTCCACCTTTCGGCAGCGCCCAACCTCCCAAACGTCTTCCTGGTGGATATCGCCTCGGACGAGATCGCCGGGGTTCGCAGCCTGCTCGCGCAGCAGCAGGCGGTGACCGCGCCGCCCGAGTTTGTGCCGGTCGTCAGCTCGCGTCTGCTCGGCATCAACGGCGTGGACGCGGAAAAGGCGAAACTGCGCAACCTGCCCCGGCGCATGCTGCGATCGATGTCGCTGACCTGGTCGCCCGGCATCCCACCGGGGCTGACGGTCGTCCAGGGGCACTGGTGGACCGCCGTCGAGGCACAGTCGGCCAGGCAGCATCCGCTGATTGCGATCAACCAGACGGAGGCTCAGCGGCTTGGCGTGGGGGTGGGCTCCACCCTGACCTTTGCGGCGGAAGACAGCCAGCTGACCGCCGTCGTCTCCGCCATCACGCACTCGGACGGCCAGCACGCCTTTTCCCGTGCGGAGTTTGTTCTGCCGCCCGCGGCCCTGGCGGGGCTGCCGGCGGTCTGGTACGGCGGCGTCCATGCCAGCCCAGCGCGGGTCTCGGAGGTGCAGCGGGCGCTCTTCCGGGCGTTCCCCACGGTGACCGTGATCAACGTCGCGGCGGCGCTCGAAACGGTGCGGGGCGTGGTCCTGCAGATCATCTACGTCATCCAGTTCCTGGCAGCCTTCTCCATCTTTGCCGGGATCGTCATTTTGGCCTCGTCGGTCGCGGGGACACGCTACCGACGCATCCGCGAGGTGGTTGTGCTCAAGACGCTGGGCGCGACCCGCGGCCGTGTGGTGACGATCTTTTCGATCGAGTTCGCGGTTCTCGGCCTGGTCGCCGGCGTCGTGGGCCTGGTGGCGGCCAACCTGCTGGCTCTGGTGCTGCTGCATCAGCTCCATGTGCGGTTCCGGCTGAACCTGCCGTGGAACGCGCTGGCGCTCCTCGGCGTCATGCTGCTGACCGTGATCACCGGATGGGTAGCCAGCTTCCGCATCCTGGGGCAGAAGCCGCTGGAGGTCCTGCGCGAGCAGTAGGCGCGCCTCGGCGGGCGGCAGCGCCGGGAGCAGCCGAGATTTCTTCATACGGTGAAAGTTGGCCGCGGGAGGAGGGTGAGAGGCGACCCGCGTCCTGCTGACGAAACAACCGGCGGGTGTCCGGCGCCCTCATATGGAAGGGAGGAATTTGATCTATGGCTGACCAGAACTCTTATGTGAAGACAGTGATTGAGGTACTGCATGATGGCGAAAAGGGCTTTGCGGATATCGGCGAGGACCTGAAGGATGCGACCGCCAAGCAGTACTTCATGACCGAGGCAAGAAAGCGCGGTGAGTTTGCCACCGAGCTCGAGTCCGCCTTCGGGCAGACCAACGATGCCAACGACATCGGCGGAACGGTAAGTGGCGCGATCCATCGCAGCTGGGGCGACCTGAAGGCCAATCTTGGCGGCGGCGACCACACGCTGCTCGAGACCGCGGAACAGGGCGAGGACGCCGGCAAAAAGGCCTACGAGGAGGCTCTAAAGCAGACCGACCTCACCAGCAACGTCCGTTCGATCCTCGAGCGCCAGCAGCAGCACATCATCCAGTCTCACGATCGCGTGCGCGCGATGAGAAACAGCACGAAGTAACGTTGTTTCGGGTGAAGAAAGCCGCACCTTTGAGGTGCGGCTTTCCATTGGCTTGAGTCCTGACCGGAGATGTGCGCCACTTCGGGGCGCAGAACGATGCGAGTTCCATGGAATCTGCCTTGCATGCACTCCGTCCCAGCGATATGCTCGTCCAAGCCGCAGAGGTATGCGCCCGTAGCTCAGTTGGATAGAGCATCTGGCTTCGAACCAGAGGGTCGGAGGTTCGAATCCTTCCGGGCGCACCATCCTTTCCCGCCGCTTGCAAGCCGTGGAAATCTCGGCTATCTTGAGGTTGTCACTTTCCAGTGACCGTGTGCGCCCGTAGCTCAGTTGGATAGAGCAACTGGCTACGAACCAGTAGGTCGGAGGTTCGACTCCTTCCGGGCGCACCACTTCTCTCCCCCTTGTTCCCTCTCCTAGGCTGTATCGACATATATACGGCTTGTCCTCTCGACCGGAGCGCAGCGAAGTGGAGAGATCCCTGTATTCTGGCCGCCGGCAACCGGGAATTCTGTGCCTCCGCAGCAAAATACCGGAGTCTCTCCGCTCCACGGGATGGAAAACCATCTCGTTCCGGTCGAGATGACACGCTCATTTGCTAGCTGTCGATACACCCTAGTTTCTTCCTGGCGTCCTTCGTGCCTGGCCGCTTCCCTGTCAGCGAACGATTGACGACCGATTTGGTCCGGATTACACTCGAAGCTGGCCGAGGCTGCACCGAGCTCCCCTTCGGGCAAGCCGGCCTGCGGGCGGGATCTCGTTCATGTTGCAGGCCTTTATCATCACCCTGCGAGAGGGTGTGGAAGCTTCGCTGATCATTGGTATCGTGTTCGCGTACCTGACCAAGATCGGCCGGCCGGAGCTGAAGCGAACCGTCTTCACCGCGCTCGCCTCCGCTGTCGCGGCCAGCGTTGCCGTGGCCGTGCTTGTGGCGCACCTGGACGTCAACTCCGACATCATCGAAGGCTGGGTGATGCTGGCCGCCGCCGGCTTTGTGGTCAGCATGATCTGGTTCATGCAGCGCGCCGCCCGGTCGATGAAGGGTGAGATCGAGGCCAAGGTCGCCCGCTATACCGGCGGCAGAGACGTTTCCCGCGTGGGCCTGTTCTTTTTTGTCTTCCTTTTGGTGCTGCGGGAAGGGGTTGAAACGGTTCTGATCCTTTCGGCCGTCTCCCTCAACTCGACCGAGCTGCTCTCCTTCACCGGCACCCTGCTGGGGGTCGCCGTCGCCGTCGTCTTTGGCGTGATGTTTATCCGCGGCAGCGTCCGCATCAACCTCCAGCGGTTCTTCCGGGTGACGACCGTGATTCTTTACTTCGTCACCTTCCAGCTGGTGGTCAGCGGTCTCCACGAGCTCTCGGAGAACGGGGTGCTTCCCTCCTCGCCGACCGAGATGCGGCTGATCGGCCCCATCGTCCGCAACGACCTGTTCTTTTTTGTCACCATGCTCGCGCTCGCTGCCTTGATGGTGCTGATGGAGCAGCGCCGCCGCGCGCCCGCCACCCTGCCCGCGACCGCGACCCCGGCCGAGCGCCGCAAGGCCGAGTGGAGCCACCGCCGGGAGCGGCTATGGATGTCCGCCGTGGTCGGAGCGTCGTTTGTCTTCATCTTTCTTTCGACCGCCGAGTTCATCTACGCCAAGAGCACCACCGCCCTCTCCGCCGCCACCCCCGTGACGCTGACCGGCAGCCAGGTGGCGGTTCCGCTGGCGCAGGTGAACGACGACAAGCTCCACCGCTACGCCGTGCACGTGGACGACGGGAAGGGCGGTATCGCCGAGGTACGATTTCTGCTGTTTCGCAAGCCGGATGGCGAGGTGGTCAGCGTCGCCGATGCCTGTCACATCTGCGGCCCGGTGGGCTTTTATATGGGCGCGCAGGGCATCACCTGCAAGATGTGCGCCAGCCCCCTGGTGCCGCAGTCGATGGGGCAGGAGGGTGGCTGCAACCCGATTCCGCTGCGGAGCTCGCAGGCCGGCGGCATGCTGACGATTCAGGCTGGCGATCTGCAAAAGCTGGCGCCGGTCTTTGAGCGGTAGCCGTCGATGTTTTTTCGCCTTCTGCTTGAGAGCTTTCGCCGCCAGCGCCGCCGCAAGCTGCTGGCCGGCCTGGCCATTCTGCTGGGCACGACAGCCGTCACCGCCATGCTGGCCCTGGCTACTACCATCGGCGACCGCATTCACCGGGAGCTGGCCGTCTACGGGGCAAACCTCGTCATTACTCCGGCGGCTTCGTCGCTCGACGTCGACCTCGGTGGCGTCCGTTTGAAGCCTGCCACGGGCAACGCGTACCTGAAAGAATCCGACCTGCAGAAGCTCCGCACCATCTTCTGGGCCAACAACATCACCGGCGTCAGCCCGGAGCTGGACTGGGAGGGGACGGTCGCTTCGCCAGCCGTTCCCGGGACTGCCGTCGCCGTGGCCGGACTCTGGTTCGGGCGGCGCTTCGGGGAGCGGACCACCGGCGCTCCCGCCATGCATCCCTGGTGGAAGATCCGCGGGAGCTGGCCCGGGGAGCCGCCCGCCGCGGGCAGCACTATGAACGCGGTGCTCGGAGCCTCGCTCGCCCGCTTCCTGAAGCTTTCGCCCGGCGATCGGTTTCAGCTGAGCGCTCCCTCTCTCAAGGAGCCCCAAAGTCTGGTCGTCAGCGGTGTGGTTAGCACCGGCGACGACACGGAGAGCCAGCTCCTGCTTCCCTTAGCTGCTGTGCAGGCGCTCTCCGGCCACCCCGACGCCGTTTCGCGTGTCGCCGTGGCCGCCCGCACCCGGCCCGAGGACGCCTTTGCCCGCCAGGACCCGGATGCGCTGTCGCCGAAGAAGCGCGAGATCTGGTACTGCCGACCGTACGCCAACTCCATCGCCTTTCAGATCCGCGAGGCCATACCGGGCGCGGACGCCGAGCAGGTGCGCCGGGTGGAGCAGACCGAAGGCGTTATCCTCCGCCGCATCTCTGGGCTGATGTGGCTGGTGAGCGCAGCCGCCCTGATTGCTGCCGCCTTTGCCGTTTCAGCCGCCATGGCTACCGCCATTCTGGAGCGTCGCGGCGAGATCGGCCTGATGCGATCGCTGGGAGCCAGCCGCCTGGCGGTGGCGCTGCTCTTCTATGTGGAGTCCGCCGTTCTGGCCGTCGTCGCCGGATCGCTCGGCTTTGTTGCCGGAAGTCTGCTGGCATGGCGGCTGGGCGCTCGCATCTTTCCCGGGGACCCGGCCGGCGCCGTTCTGAACCCGGTGCTTTTGCCTCTGGTCGTCGGCCTGGCGCTCGCGGTCGCGGTCGCCGGCAGCACCCCCGCCATTCGGCAGGCGCTCCGCATGGAGCCCTCGGCCGTTCTCCGCGCGGGCGCCTGATGCCGGCCACCGCCCACCCTCCCGCAGACCGTGCCCGCGGCTCCCTGACGTTTGGCCGGCTGCTACGGCAGTCGCTGCTCCACCGCCGTTCGCGGTCGGTCTCCGCGCTTCTGGCCATGACGGTTTCGGCCGCGGTCGCAACGGCGCTGCTGACGCTCTATGGCGATCTCGACACCAAGCTGCACCATGAGTTTCGTTCCTTTGGAGCGAACGTGATTGTTTCGGCCGCCACCCTGCCGGGAGGATCCGCCGCCCCCCTTCCGCCGGGAGCGCTCGGCCGGGTGCAGGCGATCGCCGGACCGGACACCCTGGTGGCGCCCTTCGCCTTTGCCGTCGCCACCACGGACCGCCACACCCCGGTTGTGGTCGCTGGCATGGAGGTGGCGGCGACGCGCCGGCTCGACAGCTGGTGGAAGCTCAATCGGTGGCCCGATCCCGGCGCTTCCGAGGCGCTGCTCGGGGCCAAGGCCGCCAACTTCGTCGCCGATGAGCAGTCGGTTCGCCTGACCTATGCAGGCCGGACGGTCACGCTGCGGGGCGTCGGCCGGCTCCGCACGGGAGGCGGCGAGGACAGCCGCATCTATCTGCCCATGGCCGCGTTTACAGCCTGGACCGAGGTTCAACCCACCGTTCTTGAGCTCCAGGTGCCGGGTGGGGGAGACCGCGTCGGAGCCGTCACCGCCCGGCTTCGCCAGGAGTTCCCCACCTTTAAGGTGTCGCCCGTGCGCGAGCTGGTGGAGGGCGAAAGCCGCATCGTTGACCGCACCCGCGCCCTGATGTTCGGCTCCGTCCTGCTGATCGCCCTTACCGTCGCCGTCAGCGTGCTTGCCACCATGTCGGCCAGCGTGCTCGAGCGCCGCCGCGATTTTGCGCTGATGAAGGCTCTCGGGGCCTCGCAGCGGCAGCTGCTGGGACTGTTTCTGCTGGAGGCTCTGCTGCTGGCGGCCGCCGGCGTCGGAGCCGGATGGATGCTTGGGTCGGGCGCGGCCTGGGTCATCAGCGAGCTGAACTTTGGGACCGCCACACTGCCCCGGGCTCAGGTGCTTCTGCCGGTGCTCGGTCTGAATCTGGCCATTGCAACCGCCGCCGCCGTGCTTCCTGCCCGCGTGCTGCGCAGTCTGGAGCCTGCCGCTCTGCTGAAAGGAGAGTAGCCCAAAGCCATGCCCAACCGCTCCGCCATGGATACCATCTCCGCCGCTACCCGCGAGGAGTGCGCCGTCATCTCGCTCCACGCCGTTTCGCGCGAGTACGCGGGACACGCCGGGGCAGTGCGTGCCCTCGAGGACGCCACCTTCTCGATCGTCGCGGGGGAGTGGGTCGCGATCACCGGCCCGTCCGGCTCCGGCAAGAGCACGCTGGTGAACCTGCTCGGATGTCTCGATCGCCCCACTCACGGTGAGCTCCGCATCGAGGGCACGGCGACCGGCGGGATGTCAGCCGCCGAGCTCGACCGGTTCCGCGCCGACAAGATCGGCTTCATCTTCCAGCAGTTTCACCTCGTTCCCTATCTAACCGCGGTCGAAAACGTGATGCTCGCGCAGTACTTTCACTCCATGACCGACGAGGGTGAGGCTCGTGCCGCGCTTGACCGCGTGGGCCTGAGCGAGCGCGCCGGTCACCTGCCGAAGGAGCTGAGCGGAGGAGAGCAGCAGCGCGTCTGCATCGCCCGGGCGCTGATCAACAACCCGCCCATCCTGCTTGCGGACGAGCCTACCGGCAACCTCGACGCCGCCAACCAGCGGATCGTCGCCGATCTTCTGCGCGGCTTGCACGGGCAGGGCCACACCATTGTCATGGTCACCCACGACCCCGAGATGGCGGCGCTGGCCAGCCGCCGCATCGCGCTCAGCCATGGCAAGGTCTTCTGCCATCCCATCGGAGGACAGGTGGTTCGGCTGGGTCGCTAGCTTGTCAAAAACGGCTCAGGCGACTCGCTTGACCGCCTCCGGTGCCAGCATCACGATGCCGACTCCCTCGGCGTACGCCGGAACCGGCGTCTCCGTTGCCGGATGGGGATCTTCCCGCAGCCAGACCACGCGTCCCTGGCTCAGCAGGCCCTGGCTCGAGTGCGTTCCGCGGATGGCCGCGCCCGCGTTGTTGTACTCCACGTCCATCGACAGGACGTACGTCTGCTGGTACTCGCTCGGCTTCTCCATAAGCTTCTCTCTTTTCTGGGCAGGACCTGGCGGCTGCCGTGGGTCCGTTCCAGTCCAGCTTGCGGCACACGAGAGATGCTGAGAATCCCCCAACCGGGGGAGCACGTTACCCTTCGGCCGCAGCGACCCCGAGCACCTTCACAATCACCTTTTTGCGGCGCTGGCCGTCGAACTCCGCGTAGAAGATGCGCTGCCAGCGGCCGAGGTCCAGCCTGCCCGAGGTCACCGGCAGCGTCGTCTCGTGGTGCAGCAGGAGCGCCTTCAGGTGGGCGTCCGCGTTGTCTTCTCCGGTCTGGTGGTGCTTGTAGCCGGGCCAGCGCGGGGCCAGCTTCTCCAGCCAGGTGCCGATGTCCTCGATCAGGCCATCCTCGTTGTCGTTCACATAGATCGCGGCCGTGATGTGCATGGGCGAGACAAAGCACAGCCCGTCGACGACGCCGCTGCGGCGCACGATGGCCTCGACCTCGGGCGTGATGTGCACCATCTCGTACCGGTCGTCGGTGTCCATCTCAAGATATTCGGTGTGGGCCTTGATCCCGCTCATCGGCATTCCTCCGGCTCCCAGCATATGCCCGCCGAGCCGGCGTGCGCTGTTCTAGCCGGGGTACGCTGCTATAAGGTGTATCGAACTGGACCGCCTGTCATCTCGACCGGAGCGCAGCGAAGTGGAGAGACCCCTGTATTTCCGCCCAGGCGACTGGAAGTGAGATGCTTCTGCTCAACACAGAGGTCTCTCCGCTCCATGAGATGGAAAGCCGTCTCGTTCCGGTCGAGATGACACCCTGCCTGCGATTTGTCGCCTTAGCGCAGGAGCACCAGCCGTGGAACCGCGTCGGCGTCCGCCCACAGGATCGCGTTCTGACGAAACCGCCGCCCCAGCTCCGACGCCTGCGCGAGCGTGATGCTGCCGACCACAAACCCGGGCTCGGGCGGCCACTCACCCGCCGGGTCGCGTCCTTCCGCCGCAAGCACCTGGCCGGGAGGAAGAGCTTGAAGAGCCTCCTCGAGACTGTACGTGGCCGCCGCGTTCCGCTCCCCGGAGACGATCTCGCTGTAGGGATTGCATGCGGTGATGAAGGCAAACCCGCCGGTCCAGCCAGCCAGAGCCTGGCATCGCTCCCCGACGCGCAGGTCGACCCCGAGCGACGGCACGCGGAAGACCGCCCGCCGGTAGGCTTCGATCAGATCGTCTGGAATCGCCGTTTGCACGCCTGGTTCGATGCCGGCGCCGGTGGCCGGGTCTGTATGCTCAGAGCACCGATGCTGCTCTATGTCGCCACCACGAACCCGGGCAAGCTGCGGGACTTTGCCGCCGCCGCAGTGAGCGGATTCACCTTTGAGCCACTGCCTGGCCTGGGCGGCATCCCCGCGCCGCCCGAGGACGAGCCCACCTTTGCCGGCAACGCCGTGGCCAAGGCGATCGCGTACTCGCTCCACGCTCCCGGACGAGTGGTCCTGGCCGACGACTCCGGACTGGAGGTCGATGCGCTCGGCGGCGCACCCGGCGTCCGCTCCGCCCGCTACGCCGACGACCGCGGCTTCACCACGCGGCGGCCGCTGCCAGCCGACCAGCGCAACAATCTTTGTCTGCTGGACGCCTTGGCGAGCACGCGGGAGGAGGAACGGACGGCACGCTACCGATGCGCCATCGCCGCTGCACGCGACGGCCGACTGCTCGCCATCGGCGAGGGCACGGTGGAGGGCGAGATCCTGGCGGTGCCGCGCGGCAACGGCGGCTTCGGGTATGACCCGCTGTTTCTGCTGCCCGGGGAGGGTCTGACCATGGCAGAGATGCCCCTCGGCGACAAGCTTCGGTCGAACCATCGCGGGCTGGCGATCGGCGATCTTCTGCCGAAGCTTCCGGCGGTGTGATGGGAGCAACGGTTTTCGCACAAACCTGCCGGTAATCGCACAAACCCCTGCAGATTTCTTGACGCTCCTATTCAGCGGGCGGAATAATCAGGCTGCCGCGTCACCTGAGTCCTCTCCGCTCAAGGGGCGCCCACCCGATTCTCTGCTCAGGAGCGATAACATCCAATGGCCGCAGCTGCCCCCATGGCACCGCCCGACAACGCCCAGCCCTCTGGCGCACAGCCCAGGGGGCGTCGCGGCGTCCAGCCGCTTCGCGCCGGGCAGGGTCACTCGTTCTTCTGGCACAAGCTCCACTCGCTCTCGGGCATCGTTCCCATCGGGGCGTTTCTGATCGAGCACATCGTCTCGAACTTCGAGACCTGGAACGGTCCGCTCGCCTACGCCCAGCAGGTCAAGTTCCTCAACGCGCTGCCTCTGGTGCGCGTGCTGGAATGGACCCTGATCTTTCTTCCGCTCGCCTTCCACGCGATCTACGGCGTCTTTATCACCTTCCGCGGCCGCAGCAGCGTCAACGTTTACCCGTGGGCCGGCAACTGGGCCTACCTCACCCAGCGCGTCACCGGCCTGATCGCGCTGGCCTACATCGTCTACCACGTGTGGCGGCAGCGGTTCTCCGGCGTTTCGCTTCCGGAGCACCCTGGCGCGGCCTTCCACAAGGTGCAGGTCGAGCTCTCGCACCCCTGGGTGCTGGCCATCTACGTCATCGCCATGGTGGCCACCTGCTGGCACTTCGCTTACGGGGTCTGGTTGTTTGCCGCCAAGTGGGGCATCACCCCCGGCGAGCGGGCGCGTCGCCGCTTCGGCTGGGTCTGCGCCGCTGGTGGTGGAGCGCTGTGCCTAATGGGGCTGATCTCCATGTATGCGGTGGTCTGGAAGTATCCCAACGCGCCCGCGGACGTGATGCCCGCGCAGCCGGCCGGGATCGCGTTGCCGGCGCCGACAACAGCAGCACCCGGCACGACGAATCCAAAGCAACCCGGCGAGGATCGACAGTGAAAGTGACAGGTTCCATGCGCGGACTGTGCCTTGTGACCCTTTTTGCAGCTGTCCTGGGCGGCAGCGTCGCTCCCGCTCAGCAGATCACCGCCGCGAACGATGCTGAAGCTACGTATCTGCGATATCTGGAAGCTTCAAAAAACAAAGACACGGGTGCACTCTCGGCACTGATTGCGGACGACTACAGCACTTTGAATGGCCGGGGGAAGCTGACTACCAAGGCAGACGAAATCTCTGAAGTAAAGTCCGGTCCGGCCTTCGATTCACTCACAGTGACACAGTTACACTCCCACATCGTCGGAGACACCGCCGTCATCTCGTGCTCTTTGGCAATCACTGCACATCAGAACGGCTCAGATCTCAACGTCAACGCGCGCGAGCTTGCAGTTCTGCTCAAACGCAACGGTCGCTGGCAATTGGTCGCGGATGAATCCGCAACAATGCGTTGATCACGCTCAGAAAGAACTTCCATGGCAGCAACACCCCGCATCATCGTCGTCGGCGGCGGCCTCGCCGGACTCGCCTCCGTCATCAAGATCGCCGAGGCCGGCGGCTCCGTCGATCTGTTCTCGATTGTGCCGGTCAAGCGCTCGCACTCGGTCTGCGCCCAGGGCGGCATCAACGCCGCCAAGAACCTGAAGGGCGAGGGCGACACCACCTGGAAGCACTTCGATGACACGGTCTTCGGCGGCGACTTCCTCGCGAACCAGACGCCGATCAAGCAGATGTGCGAGCAGGGGCCGGCCATCATCGACCTGCTCGACCGCATGGGGGTGCCGTTCAATCGCACCCCGGAGGGTCTGCTCGACTTCCGCCGCTTCGGCGGCACGCTCTACCATCGCACCGCCTTTGCCGGCGCGACCACCGGACAGCAGCTGCTCTATGCGCTCGACGAGCAGGTGCGCCGCTTCGAGTCCGAGGGCAGGGTCAAGAAGTACGAGGGCTGGGAGTTTCTCTCGGCCGTGCTCGACACGAATGGCGTCACGCGCGGCATCTGCGCCATGGATCTCCGGTCGATGGCCTTGCGCATCTTTCCGGCCGACGCGGTGATCCTGTGCACCGGCGGCATCGGAGCGATCTTCGGCAAGAGCACCAACTCGGTCGTCTGCACCGGATCGGCTCAGTCGGCCGTCTATCAGCAGGGCGCGTTCTACGCCAATGGCGAGTTCATCCAGGTGCACCCGACCGCCATCCCGGGCGAGGACAAGCTGCGGCTGATGTCGGAGTCGGCGCGCGGCGAGGGCGGCCGCGTCTGGGTGCCCAAGGACAAGAACGACAAGCGCGCCGCCAAGTCCATCCCCGAGGGCGACCGGTGGTACTTCCTCGAGGAGTGGTATCCCAAGTACGGCAACCTGGTCCCGCGCGACGTCGCCACCCGGGCCATTCACAAGGTCGTCTACGAGCATGGCATGGGCATCGACGGCCAGCCGATGGTCTACCTGGATGTCTCGCACATCCCGCGCGAGGTGCTGAACAAAAAGATTGAGGGCATTCTCGAGATCTACGAAAAGTTTGTTGGCGACGACCCGCGCGAGGTGCCGATGAAGATCTTTCCCGGCATGCACTACACCATGGGCGGCCTGTGGGTGGACTTCAACCAGCAGACCAACATCCCGGGGCTGTTCGCCGCCGGCGAGGCCGACTACTCCATCCACGGGGCCAACCGCCTGGGGGCGAACTCCCTGCTCTCCTGCATCCATGGCGGATTTACCGCCGGCCCGTGCGCGATGGAGTACGCCCGCAACCTCGCCCCGCAGCCGGGCGACGGCGGTGCCGCGGCGGAGGAGCAGCGGCAGCGTGAGAAAAACGAGGCGCTGCTGTCCTCCTCCGGAACCGAAAACCCGTTCAAGCTGTGGCGCGAGCTGGGCAATGTGATGACCCGCGACGCGACCATCATCCGTTACAACGCCGGTCTGGCGCAGGCGGACGAAAAGATCGTCGAGCTGCAGGACCGCTTCCGCAACGTGAACCTGTCGGACAAGAGCCAGTGGGCCAACACATCGTTCGCCTTTGCCCGCCAGCTCGAGAACATGCTGCACCTGGCGCGGGTCGTGGTCGGGGGGGCGGCCGTCCGCGACGAGAGCCGCGGAGCACACTACAAGCCCGAGTTCCCCGAGCGCAATGACGAGAAGTTTCTGAAGACGACCAAGGCCGCCTTTGTCGACGGCGCTCCCGCGATCTCCTTTGAGGACGTCGATACCCAGTACATCGAACCCCGCGCCCGGAGCTACGCCGCGGCCAGCTAAGACGTGCTGCAAACCTTCGCGGGGTCGATTTCAGGCTCCGCGGTCACCTCCTCCTGATCGGCATCCGCATCGAAGGCCATATGACCACTCATCAGCTCATTTACGTCGGTCTCGCCATCGTCTTCAGCATCGTCATTCTGGTCTGTGCCTCCTACGTCGTGCGGCAGAACCGCCGGCAGCGGGCCGACCGTCCGGCAGCTGGCCAGGACATCATGAAGGACAACAACCGCCGGGCCTGACCGCACCCTCTCGCCCGCGAGTCCCACACGGTGCCGGAGCGCGGTTGTCCGCGGCACAGGAGCAGATGCACATGGCGTATGCAGTCGCAGAGAATGAAGTGTACACGCGGGGGGCCGAGACGCAGGTCACCACACCCCGGCATCCGGCGTCGAACCGCACCATCAAGATCGAGATCAAACGGCAGGCCGCGCCGGACGCTCCTGCGCACACGGAGCGGTTCGAGATTCCGTATCGCTCCGGCATGAACATCACCTCGGTGCTTGGCGAGATCGCCTGCGATCCCGTGACGGCGGAAGGTCGCGAGACCACGCCCATCGCCTACGACGCCAACTGCCTGGAGGAGATCTGCGGCTCCTGCGCCATGCTGATCAATGGCAAGGCCCGCATGGCCTGCTCGGCGCTAGTGGACAAGCTGCGCGCGCCTGGGTCGGACGAGACCATCACGCTGGCGCCGCTCTCGAAGTTTCCCGTGGTACGCGATCTGGCGGTCGACCGGTCCGTGCTGTTTGAGAACCTCAAGGCCGTCCAGGCGTGGGTGCCGATCGACGGAACCTACGCCCTGGGCGAGGCTCCGCGGCAGTTCCCGCAGCTGCAGGAGCAGCTCTATCCGCTGTCGAACTGCATCTCCTGCACCATCTGCATGGAGGTTTGTCCGCAGTTCAACGAGCAGACGAACTTCGTCGGCGCGGCCACCATCGCGCAGGTGAAGCTGTTCAACAGCCATCCCACCGGCGCGGTGCTCAAGGAGGAGCGCCTGCGCGCTCTGGCCGGCGATGGCGGCGTGCAGGAGTGCGGCTTCGCCCAGAACTGCGTGAACGCCTGCCCCAAACAGCTGCCGTTGACGGAGGCCATCTCGGACGTCAGCCGTGACGTCATCGTGCAGCAGGTGAAGGACTTCTTTACACGGTAGGCGGCTCGATCCGCGGTGTTGCGCTGAAGCCGCCCGCTCGAGGGAGCCAGCGCGCACGAGAGACAGACGCTTGTAAGGCGGCGGCGGTTAGCCGCACGCCGGCAGGTACGATACAGCCATGGATCCCCTCAGCAGACGCCGTTTTCTCTCGCTCTCTGCTGCGGCAACGGCCGCGGGCGCGCTTGGGCGGCTAGCTCATGCAGCGGTGGAGCACCTTCGCTCCCTGAAGCTCGTCTTCTTCACCGACACCCACACCGAGCCCGAGCTCCGCGCCGGGGAGGGCACAGCGCTGGCACTGGCAAAGATTCGGTCGATGAAGCCGGACCTTTGCATCCAGGGTGGCGACCATTGCTTCGATCTTGCCGCCGTGCCGCGAGAGCGATCGCTTATGCTGCTCGATCTGTACTCAAAGACGGAGCGGGCGCTCGACGGCATTCCGGTCCACCACGTCATCGGCAACCATGACCTCTTCGGCCGCGCGCCCGAGTCGGGGGTCTCGCCCTCCGATCCCCTGTATGGCAAGAAGGCGTTTGAGCAGCGCTTCGACAGCAGGACCTACCGATCCTTCGATCAGGGCGGTTACCACTTCGTTCTGCTGGATTCGGTGCAGATCACGCCGGAGCGTGAGTTTGACGCGATCGTCGATACCGCCCAGCTCCGATGGCTGCGAGACGACCTGGCCGCGATCAGGCCGGGAACGCCGGTCATCGTCGTCAGCCACGTGCCGCTGGTCAGCGCCGCGCCGCAGTACGCGCCGCCGGGTGACAAGGCCGCGAAGGCTGTGCAGTACCAGGCCCTGACCAACCTGCACGGATTTCTGCTGGGCAATGCGCGGGAGGTGACCGACTGCTTTGAAGGGCATCGCGTGGTCGCCGTGCTGCAGGGTCATACCCATATCAACGAGACGGTCTGGTGGCGCGACGTGCCTTACATTACATCGGGGGCGGTCTGCGGCAACTGGTGGCGCGGGTCGCGCTGGGGCACACCCGAGGGCTTCACGGTTCTTGAGCTTTCGGGCGGCATACCGAACTGGCGGTATGAGACCCTCGGCTGGAGCAGTCCGGCTGCCGAACCCGATCCTCTACGGCCGATCGCGCAGCCCCGCATCCTTCCGGGGGATGTCGGGCACCCCTGAGTGGATCGAGTTCCGCGCTCTGCCATGCCAGCGGACAGCGCAGGAGCATCTCAGAGAGGGAGTGCCTAAGAGACGACCACCGCGCACATGAGGAGACAAACACATGATTCAGCTTGCAGATGCCCGCCGCATCCTTGCGGCAGCCGAGAAGAAGGCCGAGGAGATCGGCCAGCCCATGAACATCGCAGTCGTCGATGAGGGAGGCAACCTGCTCGCCTTCGAACGGATGGAGAACGCCTGGCTGGGTTCGATCGACATCGCGCAGAAGAAGGCATGGACCTCGCGCGCCTTCGACATCACCACCAAGGATCTGGGAGCGAACTCCCAGTCCGGAGATCAGTTTTTTGGGATCCACGCTTCGAATGGCGGAAAGGTAATGATCTTCGCTGGCGGCGTTCCGCTGAAACAGGGTGGCAAGGTGGTCGGCGCGATTGGGGTATCGGGTGGAATGGGAGAGCAGGACCAGGCTGTTGCCGAGGCCGGTGCAGCCGCCTTCTCCTCGTAAACAAGAGATGGCCCGCCACAGCTGGCGGGCCATTTCTTGCTTCCTCGACGCAAACTACTTCGTGAAGAGGGTGTCTTCGGGGTTCCGCTGCTCATCGCTGTGGATGCGGTTCTGGCCACGCTTCGACAGGGAGTCGGCGTCGTGCTGCAGTTGCTGCTCGGCGATCGTGCCCGCGTCGGCGGCGTCTTCGGAGTGCACCTCCACCGTCTCGTGCGAGGGACGTACGCCCGACTTGCTCGAGTTCAGGTTCCGGTTCTCCGATCCTTCGGTAAAGCTGTTCATAGAATCACCTCGATCTCCATGGAGAGATGAGCGGGCGCCCCGGCAAGGTTGCCCCCGGGGTGCTCCCTCGCCCGCCGGCCGGCTCACTTGGCCCCGGTCCCGCGGCTACGGTAGCCTAGCTTTGGGAGTTTCCACTCGCATGATCCTTCGCCTTCTCGCGATGAGCCTGACCCTGAGCGTCGCCGCCCTGGCGCAAAGCAGCACCCCTCCGGCCCCGGCACCCAGCCAGACGCCGGCCCAGGCACCCAGCCAGACACCCGCGGCACCGGAGGCTCTGCCCGACGCGCCCGGAGCTACCGCCCAGGCTGCTGCTCCGGTCATCCCCACCGGGCCCACGGCTGTGCTCGACACCTCCATGGGCCGACTCACCTGCAAGCTCTTCCAGGCGCAGGCTCCGGTGGCTGTGGCCAACTTCATCGGCCTGGCGGAGGGAACGCGTGAGTGGACCGACCCCGAGACGCTGAAGAAGGTGCACGGGAAGCCGTTCTACAACGGCACCACCTTTCATCGCGTGATTCCGAACTTCATGATCCAGGGCGGCGACCGGGCCGGGAACGGCACGGGGGACCCGGGCTACTACTTCAACGACGAGTTCGATCCGAGCCTGACCTTCGATGTGCCTGGCCGGCTGGCGATGGCCAACTCCGGACCGAACACCAACGGATCGCAGTTCTTTATCACTGAAGTTCCGGTGCCGGAGCTCAACGGCAAACACACCATCTTTGGGCAGTGCGACGCTCACTCGATCGCGCTTGTGGCATCGATCGCGCGAGTCGAGCGGGATGCCAACGACAAGCCGCTGGTGCCCGTCACCATCGACAAGATCAGCATCGTGCGCGATGGGCAGCCGATGCCACCCGAACCCGCTGTGGCCGCCCCCGCTGCGGCACCAGCCTCCGCCCCCGCCGGAGGCCGCCCTGCCGCCC
Organism: Acidobacteriaceae bacterium; assembly: GCA_965218595.1. Lineage (GTDB taxonomy): Bacteria > Acidobacteriota > Terriglobia > Terriglobales > Acidobacteriaceae > Edaphobacter. The sequence continues at coordinate 646,452 of CBDCLC010000003.1, forward strand.
CGGCCGCCGATCCGCATCCATAACAAGAGGCAGCCAAGCCAGAGAACAAGTCGACAGTGAAAACAAGAGACAGGAGCTACACCGCATGCCAACCAAGCCAGGAACCTACGCCACCTTTCACACCAGCCAGGGCGACATCGTCTGCGAGCTGTTTCCGCAGGACGCCCCCGAGACCGTCAAGAACTTTATCGGCCTCGCCGAAGGCAGCAAAGATTGGAACTCCCGCTCCAAGAAGGGAGACAAGCTGTACGACGGCAGCATCTTTCACCGCGTGATTCCGCAGTTCATGATCCAGGGCGGCGATCCGGAGGGCACGGGCATGGGCGGGCCCGGATACAAGTTCGCCGACGAGACCAAGGGCTCGAAGCACGGCTTCAACCAGCCGGGCAAGCTCGCCATGGCCAACTCCGGCCCGAACACCAACGGGTCTCAGTTCTTCATCACCGTCGCGGACACCAGCTGGCTGACGGGCAAACACACCATCTTCGGCGAGGTGGTGGAAGGCCAGGACGTGGTCGAGAAGATCTCCAAGGTGCCGCGCGATGGCATGGATCGGCCAAAGACTCCGGTCACGATCGACTCGGTGACGATCGATCAGGTTCAGTAGCCCGCGTCGATTGACTGGATGGCAGCGGCCCCGGCATCTTGCCGCGGCCGCTGCTTCGTTTCTGGCGAGAGACCTGTTCTCTTGTTGTCATTCCCGCAGGGAGTCTGCGTCCCTTCCCGAGCTGCGACAGCATTCAGAGGCCCCTTAGGGCAGTTCTCCCTTGGGTGTAGGGCGGAAGAATACAGGGGTCTCTCCACTGCGCTTCGCTCCGGTCGAGATGACATCTCGTGAGGAGCTCTACACCATCAGGAGAACTGCTCCAACCGGAGCGCCGCCCGCGTCTGCCTTCGAACCCTCTCGAGCAGCTCCGGCCGGTCCCCCAGCTTGGAGCCGAAGGACGGGATGAGCTCCCGCAGCCGGTCCCGGAACGCCTCATCGGGAGGCACGCCCGGCACACCGCGTTCGAGCAGGCCAAGCATGATGCTGACGGCGGTCGAGGCGCCGGGTGAGGCTCCCAGGAGCGCTGCGAGCGTGCCATCGGCCGACCGGATGACCTCCGTTCCGAACTCCAGCACACCGCCCTTTTGCGGATGCCGCTTGATGATCTGCACGCGCTGCCCGGCGGTCTCAAGCCGCCAGTCGCCGATGCGAGCCTCCGGGACAAAGGCCTGCAGGGCCCGGAAGCGGTCCTCCGGCGACTGCATCACCTGGCCCACCAGGTAGCGCGTCAGCGGCAGGTTATCGGCGCCGGTCTTGAGCAGCGGGTACAGATTGCCGAGCCGCACCGACCGAAGGAGGTCCAGGTACGATCCGGAGCGCAGAAACTTGGTCGAGAACCCGGCATACGGTCCGAACAGCAGCTCGCGCTTCCCTTCCGTCAGCCGCAGGTCCAGGTGCGGCACGGACATGGGGGGCGCACCGACGGCTGCCTTGCCGTAGACCTTGGCCGCATGCTGCTCGGTCAGCCTGGGGTCGGTGCATCGCAGCCACTGTCCACTGACGGGGAAGCCGCCGTAGCCGCGGCCTTCGGCGATGCGGGCCTGCTGCAGCAGCGGCAGGGCTCCGCCACCTGCCCCCACAAACACGAACGCCGCGGAAAAGGGCCGGGTGCGGCCGCTCGAAAGATCCCGGGCGAGCAGCCGCCATCGCCCATCGGTCTCGCGCCGGAGCCGGTTGACCCTGTGACGCAGCAACAGCCGCTGGCCTTGCCGTTCCAGCAGAGCGAACAGCTTGCGCGTCAGCACGCCGAAGTCGACATCCGTGCCGGAGGCGACGCGGGTGGCCGCGAAGCTCCCCGCAGCCCTTCCCTGCATCAGCAGGGGAGCCCAGGCGGCGATCTCCGCCGGGTCCTCCGTGTACACCATCTCGTCAAAGAGCGGGCTGCGCCGGAGCGCCTCGAAGCGGCGGCGGAGAAATGCCACGTCAGCGTCACCCATGACGAAGCTCATGTGCGGCACGCGGTGAATAAAGTCTTCGGGCTCGGTCAGCAACCCCCGTTCGACCAGGCCTGCCCACATCTGCAGCGACATCTGGAACTGCTCGTTGATCGCCAGCGCCTTGGCCGTTTGGATGCTGCCGTCGGCCGCCATGGGGGTGTAGTTCAGCTCGCAGAACGCGGCGTGTCCGGTGCCGGCGTTGTTCCATGCGTGCGAGCTTTCAGCCGCGACCTGGTCGAGCGACTCCAGGGTGACCACCCGCAGCTCCGGCCGAAGCAGGTGCAGAAGCACGCCCAGGGTCGCGGACATGATGCCCGAGCCGATCAGAACGACGTCCACCCGATCGCCGGGCGCCACCTCTGCCATGCTGTGTCTCTCTTTCTTCGCGCATCCCGCCACGAAGCACGGGAGGACACTCCATTACATCAGAACGGGTATGAGCCACGCATCTCCGGGTTGGATTCGGTCCGGATTGGATTCGCTTTGGGGATCACGGTACGATGCGATCCGGAGGTTTAGCCTTGTCCCTGTTTCGTAAGCTGCTGCGGTATGTGCAACCGGTCTCCCTGGCCGCTGTTCTGCTATCGGTTCCGTGCTCAACCGCCTGGGCGCGCTTCGAACCCGTCACCTGCCACAATTCCTTCTCGCAGCAGCAGGAGATCGCGGAAGGCCGCAAGGTGGCGCTGACCGTGTACCGGCAGCAGCCGGTGCTTCGTGAGAGTGACCCCATCACTGGTTACGTGCAGCAGCTGGGTGCCAGGCTGGTCGAGGCCGCTCCGCTCACACCGGGTCTCACGGAGCAGTGGCCCTTCAACTTCCATGTCGTGGCCAGCCAGGAGGTCAACGCATTTGCGCTGCCGGGCGGATCGATCTTTGTGAATCTGGGCACCATCCAGGCGTCGGAGACGGAGGCGCAGCTGGCGGGCGTGATGGCGCACGAGATCTCGCACGTCATCATGCGTCATTCCACCTGCAACATCGGCAAGCAACGCAGCCGCGGTCTGCTGTATGGCCTGGGTGCCATCGGGTCCGCGATCTTTCTGGGCAACGGGGCGGCCGGGCAGCTCGCCCAGGCTGGCATCGGCTTCGGGCAGAACCTGGACTTTCTCCACATGTCGCGCGACGACGAGAGGCAGGCCGACCTGCTTGGAACCAACATCCTCTACAACGCCGGGTACGACCCGCGCGGCCTGCCGCAGTTCTTCGAGACGATTCGCGCGAAGTACGGCTCCGGCGGAGCCCAGTTTCTGAGCGACCATCCCAACCCGGGCAATCGCACGGAGTACGTCAACCAGGAGATTGCGACGCTGCCGCCGCGGTCGAAGAACATCGTCACAACCCCGGAGTTCCAGCGCATGCACGCGCTCGCGGGAGACCGCAGGGCGCTCACCTCGCAGCAGATCCAGGCCGGGGCGTGGCGATCGAGCGGCCAGTACGCCGCCGGTCCCGGTGCGGGCGCGGGGAGCACACCGCCTTCCGCGTCAGACGGCCCACGATCAAGTGGCGCTCAGGCTCCGGCTGCCTCGAATGCACCGCTCTCGCGGTTGAGCCGCTCCAGCCTTGGGCTGAATCAGCCGCTGGTCCCGATCTCCGGTCAGGGCTTCCGGATCAGCGCGCCCTCCGGCTGGCAGCAGAGCACGGGAGAGAACGGCGACGTGATCGTTGCGCCAGCCGGGGCGAGCTCCCCGGCGGGCTTCGCGTACGGGGTCCTGATTCGAACACGCTCTTCTGGCGGCGCGTCCCTGGCGGACGCCACCCAAGTCATCGTGCAGTCGCTCGGCAGCGGCAATGGAGCTCTGACCACGACGACACAAACCTCCGCGATGACGGTTGCGGACCGGCCGGCTGAGTCGCTCGATCTGCGCGGCTCGTCCCCCATCCGCGCGGGGGACACGGGGCTCGCCGAGCATGACTGGCTGGTGACCGTCAGCCGCCCGGACGGCGGCGTCACCTACCTGGTCTTTGTTGCGCCGGAGGAGGACTTCGCTGCCCTGCAGCCGTTGTTCAGCCGCATGCTTGAGACGCTCCGGCTCTGAGCCGGGGGGCGAGAGCTCTCCTTGCGGCGGAGCCATACCTCGTGACGAGGAGGGTCTCCCGGCGATGCAGGGACTCGCCCCGGGCTGGTCCCCTCTGTTCTGAGAACCGCGCTCAGTTCCGAAGCACGCTCCGGACCCTGAAACCCACGTCTCAAAAGCGAGACGTGGGGCACCCGGTCACTGCGGCATCAGGAGAAATCACCCATCCACCAGGACACGTAGCCCACATCTCTGAGAAACCCGCGGGTATGGGTGAGGTGCGGGGTGCCCCACATCTCGACTCTGAGATGTGGGTTCCCCTGCGGGTCCTAGAGTGCGGATGCTGAACCCACGTCTCAAAAGCGAGACGTGGGGCACCCGGTCACTGCGGCATCAGGAAAGGACTAATGATCCAATAAGGCCGGTAGCTTACATTCCGCAGAGATCCGAGAGTACGGGCCGGGTCCAAGAATGCGCGGGTGCCCCACATCTCGACTCTGAGATGTGGGTTCCCTCCACCCGATCTGTGAGACCACAGCATCAGGAATCTACCCCAATGCCGGATTACAACCGACGGAATTACAGCACAGCTGAAGCCGTGCCCTTCTGGATTTCAAAGTGAATCAGACCTTCCTAGAACTGCCCCCACAGCAGCTGGTTGTAGACGTCGTGGTGGAACTGCACCTCGCCTGGCTTGACGATGGTGCCGAGCAGCCGCGGGCAGCGATCCGCCGATGCCTGCTTGAGGTCGGCATAGCGGGCCTTGACGTCCTCGCCCAGCAGCTTCGTCGTCCAATCCGCCGAGCGGAAGTCGTCCAGCGCGGTGTAGACGTTGTCCGGCAGGTAGCGCTCGGCCTGGCGCAGGTTGCTGATCTTGGCCGTCTCGCCCTCGAGGCCGGTCCGGAAGATGGAGTAGAGCACCATGTAGGGGTTCGCATCCGGACCCACGGATCGGACCTCCACGCGCGCCGACTTTTCGTTGCCGATCGGGATGCGCACCATTGACCCGCGGTCCGTCGCCGAAGCCTTGATCTGGTTGGGAGCCTCGAAGTGCGGGTCGAGCCGGCGGTAGGCATTGACACTCGCGTTCAGCAGCAGACACAGGTCATTGCCGGCCGTCAGGATGCGATCGACAAACTCCCAGCCGAAATTCGAGATCTTTTCCTCGCCGGCGGGATCCCACATCAGGTTTTTGCCGTCTTTCGTGACCGAGACGTTGGTGTGCATGCCGCTGCCGTTGACGCCGGTGACCGGCTTGGGCAGGAAGCTGGCCGACATGCCCATCTGCGTCGCGATCTGCCGGCAGACCAGCTTGTAAAGCTGAATCTGATCGGCTGCCGCGACCACCTCGCCGTAGGTGTAGTTGATCTCGAACTGGCTCGGAGCGACCTCCGGATGATCCTTCTCGTTCTCGAAGCCGAGCGCCCGCTGCACCTCGGCCGCCGTGTCGATAAACTCGCGCAGCGGATCGCCGGGCAGCGAATGGTAGTAGCCGCCGCTGTTGGTGTACTCAAAGACGCCGGTCTCGATGAACTTTCGCTCCGCGTCCACACCGTCGAACAGAAAGCCCTCGATCTCGTTGGCGGCGTTCAGCGTGTACCCCTTTGAGTCGAACATCTGCTGCGAAAACTGCTTCAGCACGCCGCGCACATCGCCCGAGTAGGTGCCGCCGTTCTTGTCGATCACCTCGCCGAAGACCAGCACCTTGCCCGCGCCAAAGACATCGGCGGGCACCCAGTAGAACGCGCTCCAATCGAGCCCGAGCCGCAGATCGCTCTCACGCTGCGCCGTGAATCCGCGGATCGACGATCCATCAAAGGTCAGATTGTCGTAGCTGCCCAGCAGAAACTTCTTGTCGTAGTCCAGCATGTGCAGCCGGCCTTCCAGATCGGAGAACATGACCGTCACGGCCTTGATGCCCTTGGTGTCGGTGAGGTATTTGAGCCGCTCCTCCTGCAGCTTGTCCGGGGCCATCCTGCTCTTGCGCTGATCCTTGGCTTTCAGGTTGAGCTCTTCGAGCTCCTCGTAGGACAACTCCAGAAAGTTCCGAAACTCGTTCGACATAACACTCCTTGGTAGCTGGAAAGACCCGAATGGCTCGAAGGACACGACCGCAAAGACGCGTTTGTAGGCCAGAAAGGCGAAAGGCTTTGAGGGATCGACCGCGGCAAATGACCGCGCTCACCGCTAAAGTTATCAGATATTCATCGCGCTGCAATCGGCTCTTTGCTGCCGAGCTCTGGCGCGATCTGCCCTCGGAACGCCAGTTCAAGGGCCTTCGGCCCCGAAGCAGTCGCAGCCTTTTCATCTGCGGGATCGGCGCGCAGCGCTCCCGTGCGTGTGATACTTGCAGATGGAGTCCCGCAGTGCGCGGCTCCGCTTTTTACGTCACCGGAGGATCTCTCACATTGGGCATGAACATGGTCCCAAAGCGCCTTTTTTTCACCAAGGGCGTGGGTAAGCACAAGGAGCGCCTCACCTCCTTTGAATTGGCTCTTCGCGACGCTGGCATCGCCGCTCAAAACCTGGTTCGCGTCTCGTCCATCTTCCCGCCCAAGTGCAAGCTGATCCCGCGCAAGGAAGGCTTGAAGTACCTCAACCCGGGCGAGGTGGTCTTCGCCGTGGTGGCTGAAAACTCGACCCGCGAGGCGCATCGGCTGGTGGTCAGCTCCATCGGCGTCGCGATTCCCACCGATCGCAACACCTACGGCTACCTTTCCGAGCACCACTCCTTTGGCGAGACCGAGGAGCAGGCCGGCGATTACGCCGAAGAGCTTGCCGCCGAGATGCTCGCGACCACGCTCGATGTGGACTTCGACCCCGACACCAGCTGGGACGAAAAAAAGGAGATCTACCGCATCTCCAACAAGATCGTCCGCACCGCGAACGTGACGCAGTCCGCCGTCGGCGACAAGAACGGTCGCTGGACCACGACGATTGCCGCCGCCATCCTGATCTTCGACGAGGATGACCGCTCCGGCAGCGAGTAGCGCCAGCCGCCACACAGGCCAAAGGAACGCGCCGGCAGACCGCTGGCGCGTCTCACCTTCAGCGGTAAACTCTAGCTGGTTACCTGGAGATGACCACATGCAAGCTAACGAACGGAACCCGTTGAAGCAGGCTGCCGGCAACGCCGTTCCAACCTCCGGCAGTCCGGCTCGCAAACGCATGCCGCGTCGCGAGAGCATCCCGGCGAGCGAGGCCAAGGCTCACCTGCTGCGATTGCTGGACCAGGTAGAGCGCGATCGGGCTCCGGTCACGATCACAAAACGGGGACGCGTGATCGCTCAGCTCGTACCCTTCACAGCCGAGAAGGGCGAACCCGTTCTCGCGTCCATCTTCGGACGAATGCAAGGAAGCCTGGAGATCACCGGGGACATCGTTGCTCCGGACCCTGAGAGTTGGGGACCGGACTGGAAGTGAGCTCCGGCCTGCTGCTCGACACGCATGTGTGGCTCTGGTCGAGACGGGCCTGTTCACTCCCGCCGGAGATCTGCTGGGCGAGCTCGAATCGGCGGCATCGAACGATGCGATCTTTATCAGCTGTATCTCACTGCTTGAGGTCGTCCATGCAGTTCGCCGAGGGCGCATTCACTTGGCCATGAGCCTGGAGGCGTGGTTCCGTGCCACCCTGCGCCAGCCCGGCGTGCGCGTGATCGAGCTCTCACCAGCCATTGCACTTGCAACCCTGAGCCTGCCCGCGGAGTTCCCTGGTGACCCTGCGGACCGGCTGATCGCCGCCACCGCCCGAGTGGAACAGCTTGCCCTGTGCACGCACGATCGAGCTCTGCTGCGCTTCAGCGGGAACGGCCTGTTCGAGACACGCGAGATCAATCCAGACAGGAACTCCACATGACGCAACGTCCATCCAGCTCGCTTCGCGTCGCCCTGATTCAGATGTCCATGACGGCCGACCCTGCCGCGAACCTCCGCAAGGCCGTCGCCCGCGTGCGCGAGGCTGCGGAGGCCGGCGCCGAGATCGTCTGTCTGCCCGAGCTCTTCCGCTCGCAGTACTTCTGCCAAAGGGAGGACCATGCCCTCTTCGCGCTCGCCGAGTCGATCCCTGGCCCGTCGACCGCGGAGCTCGCCGCAGTCGTTCGCGAGCACAACGTGGTGGTGATCGCCAGCCTCTTTGAACGCCGCGCGCCGGGGCTATACCACAACACGGCCGCTATGCTTGACCCGGGCTCGGCCGCTCCCGACCACCTCACCGGGATCTACCGCAAGATGCACATCCCGGACGATCCGCTGTTCTACGAGAAGTTCTACTTCACGCCCGGCGACCTCGGCTTCCGCGCCTTCGACACCGCCGCCGGCCGCATCGGCGTCCTGGTTTGCTGGGACCAGTGGTACCCCGAGGCCGCCCGCGAGACCGCCCTGCGTGGCGCCGAAATCCTCTTCTACCCGACCGCCATCGGCTGGCACCCGGCTGAAAAGGCGGAGTTCGGCGAACGGCAGTACGACGCCTGGCAGACCATCCAGCGATCGCACGCCATCGCCAACGGCGTCTTTGTCTGCGCGGTCAACCGCGTCGGACACGAGTTCGGCGAGGTGCTGATCGACGGCGTGCTCAACCGCGTTCCGCCCACCATCGGCGAGGTCGTCGGCCAGACGGGAGACTTCGTCACCGGTCCCAACCCTGGGCTCGAGTTCTGGGGCGGCTCCTTCATCGCCGACCCCTTCGGCCGCATCCTCGCCCAGGCCTCGCACGACCGCGAAGAGATCCTCACCGCCACGCTCGACCTCCGCGAGGTCGAGATCACCCGCCAGCACTGGCCCTTCCTCCGCGACCGGAGGATCGACGCGTATACCGGGATCACGCGGCGGTATATCGACTGAGGGTATAAACCCTTAGGTGCTGGCACCTCTCGGGGAAACTCAGCACTTTCCTGCCGGGTATTGGGTGCCCTTCCCACGCCCTCACGGTGCTACCCTTCCTTGAACCCATGTCCCCCGACTACCCCGGTAAGAACAAGCTCTTCTACGGCGACAACCTCCAGGTCCTTCGCGGCCAGGACGCACACGCCCAACCCAACATCCCCTCGCAGTCCGTCGACCTCGTCTACCTCGATCCGCCCTTCAACTCCCGCCAGGACTACAACGTCCTCTTCGCCGAAAAAGACGGCTCCCGCTCCGCCTCCCAGATCACGGCCTTCAAAGACTCCTGGGAGTGGAACCTCGAAGCCGAAGGCGCCTACACGGACATCGTCGAACGCGGTGGCCGCGTCGCCGACGCCATGCTCGCCTTCCGCACCCTGCTCGGCAACTCCGACATGATGGCCTATCTCGCCATGATGGCTCCACGCCTCGTCGAGCTCCGCCGCGTCCTCAAGGAGACCGGCTCCATCTATCTCCACTGCGACCCTACCGCCAGCCATTACCTCAAGCTGCTGATGGACGGCGTCTTCGGCGCACAACGTTCTAAGAACGAGTTGATCTGGAAAAGATCTGACGCACATAATGACAGTAAACAAGGAGCAATGCACTTCGGACGCGTCCATGATGTGATCCTCTTCTATTCCAAAACCGACAGTCCTAAGTTCACCACCCAATACACGCCGCTTCCAGATTCAACTCAGGACCGCTGGTATCGGAACATCGAAGTAGGAACAGGGCGGCGCTACAACAAAGGAGACGTCACGGGTCCTGGTGGCGCGGCCAAGGGCAATGCTTATTACGAGTGGGCAGGAGTGACGCGGTACTGGCGCTACAAGCGATCAAAAATGGAAGAACTCGAGGCCAAGGGACGTCTGGTGTACTCGCAAAGCGGGATGGTTTATCAGAAGAGATATCTGGACGAGAGTAAAGGCGTGTCTCTTCAGGACGTATGGGACGATATCCCTATGCTTCGAGGTATTCATAAAAACGGAGAACGCCTAGGATACCCCACCCAAAAACCAGAAGCCCTCCTCGAACGCATCCTCCGCGCCTCCTCGAACGAGGGTGATCTCGTCCTCGATCCCTTCTGCGGCTGCGGCACCACCGTCCAGGTCGCCGAGAAGCTCAACCGCCGATGGATCGGCATCGACATCACCCACCTCGCCATCGGCCTGATCAAGACCCGCCTCGACGACACCTTCGGCCCCGAGATCCGCAAGACCTACGAGGTGATCGGCGAGCCCACCGACATCGCCGGTGCTGCCCAGCTCGCCTCGGAAAACAAATACCAGTTCCAGTACTGGGCGCTCGGCCTCGTCGGCGGCCAGCCCACCGAGGCTCTGAAGAAGGGCGCCGACCGCGGTATTGACGGCCGCCGCAACTTCCACGACGACAACAGCGGCAAGACCAAGCAGATCATCTTCTCCGTCAAGGGTGGCCAGAACGTCGGCGTCTCCGAGGTCCGCGACCTTCGCGGCGTGATCGAGCGGGAGAGAGCCGCCATCGGCGCCTACGTTTCCTTCGCCGAGCTCACCAAACCCATGCAGAAGGAGGCCGCCGAGGCAGGCTTCTACACCTCTCCCGACGGCTCCCGGTACCCTCGCCTCCAGCTCTTCACCATTGAAGGCCTCATGTCCGGCACCCAGCGCCTGGAGTTCCCCCGCCACGGCCGGGATGTCACCTTCAAAGCCGCACCACGGCACCGCGAACGCGCCGCCGAAAATCTCACCCTCAACTTGGGAGCCGACGCCGAATGAAACCTCGCTCTCCGCGCATGTCTCCTACCGATCGCTACCTCAATGAACTTCTCGACTTCGGCGGCGAGGCCGCCACCCGTGCCGAGATCATCGCCGACATGCAGCGGCAGGGCACCCCTCAGGGCCTCATCGACCGCTGGCTGCAGGGCCAGGAGTTCGCCGCTCAGCTCGCTCGCCGGCGCGCCCAGGTGACCACTCGTGTCGTCCTGAAACCCACAGAGCCCCGCCCCGGCAAGCTACGCCAGGAGTAGTCCCCAAGATCGGTCGAAATCTCCGGCGCAACGCCCTCGGACCGGCTCGCTATACTGGAACGGAAACGCTCAGGTCCGAGTGCCCGCGGCAGGCCCGTGTGCCCAGTTCCCCAGGGCAGAGACAGTAGAATGGAAGATTTCCGCACCAAATTACGGTTGGGGGAGGGCACCTCGCAGATCACCCCACGCGACCGGGGCTACCGCATGCCCGCCGAGTGGGAGCCGCATGCTGCTACCTGGATTGCGTGGCCGCACAACCCGGAGGACTGGCCGGGCAAGTTCCAGCCCATTCCGTGGGTGTACTGTGAGATCGTCCGGCACCTTTCGCGGGTGGAGGACGTTCACATTTTGGTCAACGACCTCGCGGCCGAGCGCCGCGCCACGGGCTTGCTGCGGCGGCAGGGGGCGAACCTGGCCCGGCTGCACTTTCACCTGTGGCGCACCGACCGGGTGTGGCTGCGCGACTCCGGCCCGATCTTTCTGCGCGGGCCTGAGGGCGAGCTGGCGGTGACCGACTGGCGCTTCAACGCCTGGGCCAAGTACCCGAACTGGCACCACGACGACCGTATCCCGGCCGAGGTGGCCGCGATGTACGGCCTGCCCTCCTGGCAGCCCGAGGCCACGCTGCCAAACGGCAGCCGGCACCGCCTGGTGCTCGAGGGTGGGTCGATCGACAGCAATGGCGCGGGCGTGCTGCTGACCGCCGAGGAGTGCCTGCTCTCGGAGGTGCAGCAGAGGAACCCGGGAGTCGGGCGCGAGCAGATCGAGCACGCCTTCCATGAGTACCTCGGCATCGACCAGGTCGTCTGGCTGCACCGCGGCTGCGCCGGCGACGACACCCATGGGCATGTCGACGATATCAGCCGATTTGTGGCGACGAATACGATTTTGACGGCGGTCGAGCCCAACACCGCCGACGAGAACCATCTGCCGCTGGCCGAGAACCTGGACCGTCTGCGCGCGGCGCGCAACCTCGACGGCCAGCCGTTTGAGATTCGCACGCTGCCCATGCCCGCGCCGGTCGTCTTTGAAGGGCAGCGGCTGCCGGCGAGCTATGCCAACTTCTACGTCTGCAACGGCCTGGTGCTGGTGCCGACCTTCAACGACCCCAACGATCGCGTCGCGCTGAACACCCTGGCCGAGTGCTTCCCTGACCGCACCGTCGCCGGCATTCACTGCACCGACTTCATCTGGGGACTCGGTGCGCTGCACTGCCTAACCCAACAGGAGCCCGCCTGACCATGTCCGCCCCCTGGCCACCCAGGCCCGACCTCGCGTCCATCGAGGAGCTGCTGCGCGCGGCCGACCCGGAGAACCACCTTGCCGAGGGCGCGCCGGCCGACGAGTACGACCCGGAGGCCAAAGAGATCCACGGCGCCATCGAGAATCTGCCGGTGGACGCGTTGATTGCACCCAACCTGCTGCCGATCCTCGAGCAGGCGTGGCGTCGCAGCTTTGCGCTGGATGACACAGCGATGCTCTCGCGCCGGGCCGCGCTGAGCGGTCTGGCGGAGCAGATCGCCCGCTTCTTCGGACCGGAAGCCAGGCCGCAGACGCGCTGAATTTTCTCTCGAGCATGGCAATGGCCGCATGCGACAGATCACGACGACACAACGTTCTGAGCCTGCCCGGGTTCTTAACGGGAGGAGAGATCACCTATGCTGAGGAAGTTTGTTCCCCTGATCGCGGTTGCGATTGCTTTGCTTGCCTTCGCTCCCACGGCGGCGCGGGCGCAGGTCTCGTTTGGAATCAACATCGGCGCTCAGCCGGTCTGTCCCTACGGCTACTTCGATTACGCCCCCTACTCCTGCGCCCCCTACGGCTACTATGGTCCCCAGTGGTTCAACCGCGGAGCCTTTGTGGGCGCCGGACCCTGGTATCGCGGACCGCGGGAGTTTTATGGTCCTGTGAACCGGCGCTTTGATCCCCGTTATGGGTATCGCCGGCCGCTGCCCAGGCGGGGCCCTGAGCGTTTTGGCGGCTACGGCCGGTATCGTCACCGCTTCCATGGCGACGAACTGCGCGACGGACGCGGTCACGGACGTGACGAGGATCACCATCATCGCCACTAGCATTCTATCTGCTGACCTGCCGTGACAGACGCGGAGCGGATGGAGCTCGCGATGGATGAGGCGCGCGCGGCCGAGATGGCGGGAGAGGTGCCCGTAGGGGCTGTGATCGTCGCCCCGGATGGGCAAACAGTTCTTGGCCGGGGCAACAATCAGGTGCTGCGATCGCAGGATCCGACGGCGCACGCCGAGATCGTCGCTCTGCGCCATGCCGCTCGTGCGCTCGGAAACTATCGCGTTCTGCATCCGGACGGCGGCTGCACGCTGATCTGCACGCTTGAGCCGTGCGCCATGTGCGCCGGAGCCATCCTTCACGCGCGCATCGGCCGGCTGGTCTATGCTGCGCCCGACCCGAAGGCCGGCGCCTGCGGCAGCGTGCTTTCCGTGCTCAACCATCCGGGGCTCAACCACCGGGTGGAGGTCGTCTCCGGCGTCCTGGCGGAGGAGTGCGGCGCCATGCTGCGGACGTTCTTTCGCGAGCGCCGCAGCCGGGTTGCCCGCGCCAGCGAGATGTCGGGGTAACGCCTCTTTTCGGAATGCGGCGCATCTACTATCAGGTGCGGTTCGCTAGCGCATCGAAGGGGTGGTTCATGGCAGGTCGTCTTGAAGGAAAGGTTGCCGTCGTCACAGGTTCGTCCTCCGGTATCGGCCAGGCGATCGCCGTCCGGTTCGCGAACGAAGGGGCAGATGTCCTGGTCAACTTCCACAGCGATGCCGACGGAGCAAATCACACCAAAGCCGAGATCCAAAAGGCGGGCCGGAGGGCGCACGTTGTGCAGGCCGATGTGGCCAAGGTGCCCGAGGCGCAACGCCTGATTGATGAGGCCTACTCCGCGCTCGGCGGCTGCCACGTGCTCGTGAACAACGCCGGCGTGGAGAAGGGGGCAGACTTCTGGGACGTCACCGAGAAGGACTACGACCTGGTGATGGACCTCAATGTCAAAGGCGTCTTCTTCACCTCGCAGTCCTTTGTGCGCCGCCTGCGCGACAGCAAGCAGCCGGGCCGCATCCTGAACCTCTCGTCCGTCCACGAGGATCTGGTGTTCCCCCACTTCGACAGCTATGCCGCCTCCAAGGGCGCGCTGCGCATGCTGATGCGCAACCTGGCGGTCGAGCTCGGTCCACTTGGCATTACGGTCAACAATATCGCTCCAGGCGCGATCATCACGCCGATCAACGCCAAGCTGCTCGACAACAAGGCGAAGCTCGATCCACTGCTGGCCAATATTCCTGTGGGTCGCATGGGCAACTCCGACGAGGTTGCTTCGCTGGCGGCGTTTCTGGCCTCGGACGAGGCCGCCTACATCACCGGTTCGACGTACGTCATTGATGGTGGCCTGATGCGCAACTACCACGAACAGTAGCGCCGGTTTCGGTAGACTGGAGCCATGGATCTCCTTGTCTACTCCGCCGGCTGGTGCCGCGACTGCCGCGACGCTAAACGCTTTCTCACTCAGCACAAGATCGCCTTCCGGGAGATCGACATCGAGACCACGCCAGGTGCTGCCGACGAGGTCATGCGCAACGTCGGCAAGCGTGCTATTCCGCAGTTCGTCATCGACGGCAAGTGGGTGCAGCCGTATCGTCCGGGCCGGGGCTTCCTGTATGAGGAGATGGGCAAGCTCCTTGGCGTCGCCAACAGCTGACCCGCCGTTGAAGCAGGAGGCTGCTCCGTGATCGCTCGCTACACCCGGCCTGCCATGGGCCGCATCTGGTCTGACGAGAACAAGTACCGCTGCTGGCTCACGGTCGAGGTCGCCGCCTCGCAGGCGCTGGCCCACGCCGGCCTGGTGCCGCAGACCGCGGCCGACGCGATTCGCGATCGTGGCGGCTTTACCGTCGAGCGCATCGCGGAGATCGAGGCCGAGGTCCGGCACGACGTGATCGCCTTCACCACCACGGTGGCCGAGCACATCGCGGACCCGGACGCCTCGCGCTGGCTGCACTTCGGCCTGACCTCGACCGATGTGGTCGACACCGCGCAGGCGCTGCAGATCCGCGAAGCCTCCACCGTGATCCGCGGGGGCATTCTCGCGCTTGCCAATGTGCTGAAGCGACGAGCGATCGAGTTCCAGCACACGCCGGTGATCGGCCGCACCCACGGAGTTCACGCCGAGCCGACCACCTTTGGCCTGAAGCTGCTGCTCTGGTATGCGGAGATGGAGCGCAATCTTCTTCGCTTCAACGCCGCGGCCGAAGATCTGCGGGTCGGCAAGCTCTCCGGCGCGGTTGGCACCTTCGGTCATCTCAAGCCCGAGCACGAGGAGGCGATCTGCGCCGGGCTCGGCCTGAAGCCGGCGCCCGTGGCCACGCAGGTGCTGCAGCGCGACCGCCACGCCGCCTATGTGGGCGCGCTCGCCATCCTGTGCTCCACGCTGGACAAGATCGCCACCGAGGTCCGGCACCTGCAGCGCACGGAGGTTCGCGAGGCCGAGGAGTTTTTCTCCGAAAAGCAGAAGGGCTCCTCCGCCATGCCGCACAAGCGCAATCCCATCACGGCTGAGCAGATCTCCGGTCTGGCGCGCGTGGTGCGCGGCAACGCCGGCGTGGCGCTTGAGGATATCGTCCTTTGGCATGAGCGCGACATCTCGCACTCCTCGGCCGAGCGCGTCATTCTGCCCGACTCCACCACGCTCGCCGACTACCTTCTTGCGAAGACGACGGACCTGATCGACCGGCTGCTCGTGTATCCGGAACGGATGCTCCAGAATCTTGAATCGACCGGCGGCCTGATCTTCTCGGGCCAGCTTCTGCTGGACCTCGCCGAGAGCGGCATGAGCCGCGAGGACGCGTACCGCCTGGTGCAGTCGCACGCCATGCGCGCCTGGAAGGAGGGCCTCGCCTTTCGCGATGAGGTGCGCCGCGATCCGGAGATCACCGCGCGACTCTCACCCGAACAGATCGAACGCGCCTTCCGCTACGATCGCCAGCTCAGCAATGTGGACGCCATCTTCGAGCGCGTCCTTGGGCCGGCAGCATGAGCCGGAGCTCCCGCCGCTGCGCGTCGGCCCTTGCCCTCTGCGCGCTGGCAGCTGGAACTGTTCCGGCATGGGCCAACACTCCTTTGCAGACGTCGAGCACCGCGGCGAAGCCGGAGAAGCAGATCAGCCCGGACGTCTCAACAGCGGATGGCCGGCGGGACGCAGAAAACATCGTCGCCCGGCACTTCCAGGGCATCCGCGAACGCGCTCATCTGCGCCCCTTGAGCCGCATTGTCGACCGCCCAAGGCTGCAACAGCTGGTCTGCAGCGCTGCCGCCACCGGAAAGCCGGTTCCACTCGACACGGCGGCGACTTCGGCACTCTACGTCACATCGCAGATCCCCGGCGGAGACAAGCAGCTTCGGAGCGCCGCCCTGTTTGACGACAGCCGATCGCGCGACACCGGCAAGGTCTCACGCTTTGCAGTCGCGGTGTGGCAGGCAACTGCGCCCGATGCCGCGGGGCACCCCCAGTTCTGGGTGGGCGTGGCGCTCTATCTCGGGCCCATTCACGAGTGGATGGCCGAACATCTGACCACTCGCCGAAGAACTCATGCCGAGCTCCAGTTCTCGATCGTTCCGGGCTGCCAGTCAGCCCAGTAGACGCCGCTCCGCCGTCGGCTCCATCCGCCATAATGGAAATGCACCATGTCTTCCGCTGCACACTCCGAGACCTGTCGCATCACGCTGGCCATGACCGCTGCCAGCGGCGCCGTCTACGCGAGGGAGATGCTGCGGGCGCTGGCGGCGGACGATCGCGTGGGCAAGATCAACTTCATCCCCTCTGAGAACTCTCTCCGCGTTCTGGCGGAAGAGCTCGCGCTGAGCGGCCGCAATCAGCTGGCCGAGCGTCTCCTCGATGCACCCTGCGCCAAGCTTCAGCAGCACTCGGACGCCGACATCGGCGCCAACGTCGCCTCGGGCAGCTACCGCACCGGCGCCATGATCATCCTGCCCTGCTCCATGGGAACGCTGGCCTCGATTGCCAACGGCCTGGCCTCGACGCTGATCACGCGCGCCGCCGACGTCTCTTTGAAGGAGCGCCGGCCGCTGATCCTGTGCGTGCGCGAGACGCCATTCAATCGCATCCACCTGCGCAACATGACGCTCGCCGCCGAGGCGGGAGCGACCATCTTTCCCGCGATTCCAACGCTCTACGACCAGCCCGAGAGCACCTCCGAGATGGCCCGCAACTTCTGCCATCGCGTGCTCGCCCACGTCGGTCTGCCGCAGCCCGGCGCGTATGAGTGGCAGCCGGATTAGGTGCGCTACCTTGACTGCTTCGCCGGCGGAAGCATCGTCTCGCCACCCTGGATCGGGGGGGTTGCACGCAAAAAACGAGCGGTTGCGGCGAGGATGGGCGCAGTGCACTGCGCGGGCGCAAGATGCCCGCAGCCCGGCTCGATGGCCAGAATGCTTCCCGGGATGAGGCGGTGCATCGCTTCGCCGGTGGTGACGGGGATCAGATCGTCCTGTGCGCCCCAGACGATGAGAGTGGGCTTGCTCAGGTTCTGCAGCCGATCGTCCAGCAGATCGGCCCCGCCGAGCATCGACTGCAGATTGCGCCGAAGCACCCAGGCGTTCGCCTGCAATCGCCGCAGAGCTGCTTCCGCGATGAAGTGCGGCACCTTCACGGGCTTGGGGGAGAGCCTGGCGACGAGCCGGTCAAGCCCTTCTACCGTATCCGGCGTAAACAGGGTGGCGTCGTAGTCCGCCGCAAATCGGATGCCGGCGCTGTCGTACAGCACCAGGCGATCCACAACACGGGGATGATCGAGCGTCAGCTTGGCGGCAATCCAACCGCCCATCGACCATCCGATCACATCGGCGTGCGGCACCTGGACGGTCTGGAGATAGTCCGCCACCATCTGCTCCTCTTCGGAGATGGAGTAGCGGATATCCGGATGCGCGGAGCGGCCGTACCCGAGCAGATCCGGGACGTAGACGTGGAAGCCACGAGCCGCAAACGCCGGGATCATCGGGGCCCAATCCTCCGCGCGGGCGCCGATGCCGTGAACCAGAAGCAGCGGTGTACCGGCCGAGCCATCCGTTGCGGCAGCTTCGAAGTAGTGGATTTGGTTGCCGTCCACAGCGACCGACCGGCTCTTCACCCCCGCCCGCCACAGGGTGTAGCGGGTGTGCTCCGTGGCCAGCCAAAGCGGATAGCGATAGACAACGGCTGCGGCGACGACGACGAGCAGAACGAGACCGAGCAGCAGCCGGCCAAGAATCTTCACTGGGACGCTCTCCTGTCGCGCAGCTCTCGCGCCTGCTCGATCACGTCCACGGTATCGCGCGGCAGCTGCAGCTCTCCAAGCCTGTCCAGGCTGACCCAGGCTGCGGCCTGCGCATCATCGCCGGCCACTGGCTCTCCCGCGTCCTCGTCGACGCTGCACCACCAGTCCACGAGGAGGTAGTGGAACTGAACCCGACCGTCGGAGTCGCGCACGATGCGATCGACGGTCGCGACCAGAGCCTCCGGGCGGACGCTCAGCCCGGTCTCTTCGCGGACCTCGCGGACGGCAGCCTCGGAGGTTGTCTCGCCCAGCTCCAGCGCGCCGCCCGGCAGGCTCCACTGCCCGCGCCCCGGATCGCGCCCGCGCTGCACCAGCAGGACCTCGCCGGAGTTAGCGCGAAACACAACCCCACCGACACCGACGACCGGCTGCTGGGGATACTCGCGCCGGAGCGAGGGTTGCGTGGCGAAAGCTTCGCTCACCGCAGCGGCTTACCGAACTCTTCCCCGAAGACGGTGTGCGCCTGGTCGAAGCGGCCGCCGTCAAACTTGTCGGGGCCCTTGCCATGTCCGATCGCCAGCAGAGCCACCACCCAGAAGCTCATCGGCAGCCGCAGCATCACGTGGACCTTCTCCTGCTCAAAGCCTTCCATCGGCGCTGTGTCGTAGCCCAGCACCTCAGCCATCAACATCATCTGCGTAAAGGCGAGCATCACCTGCTTGTTCAGCCAGCCCTTCATCTGGTCGGCGTTGAAGCTGGAAAGGTACTTCGGGATGCTCGACTTCGCCTGTTCCGCATAGCTTTCCGGCATGCCGCCGGCGACGCCCTGTTGCAGCATCAGGTCCAGGTCGCGCCTCCATCCGTCGGCGTCTCCGCAGGCCACGATCACCGCCGAGGCCTCCTCCACCTTGGCCTGGTTATAGCTCGCGGCGCGCAGCCTTCGTTTGCCATCCTCACTCTGCACGACGGCAAACCGCCACGGCTGCATGTTGTAGCCGCTGGGGGCGTGCAGTCCCGCGCTGAGGATGCGCTGCAGATCCGCCGCCGGCATGGGAGTGCCGTCGAAACTGGGAGTCGAGCGCCGGTCGCGGATCGCCTCTTCCAGGCTTTTTTGTTCTCTTTCCATAGCTCTTTGCCGTTTCCTGCGCGAGCGCGCCTGCTGGGCCGCCGGGCCGCTCTCCCTCCACACCATAGCACTCGCAAGCGGCTGCGAGCACTCCGCGGAGGCTGCGTTTTGACAGCCTGGAAGCGCACCGGACAACTTGGACTCTGCAGGAGCGCTCTTCCTAGGCGGTATCGGAAGATACGTTTTGTCATCTCGACCGGAGCGCAGCGAACTGGAGAGACCCATGTATCTCGCCTTTGGGGACTGGAAGTGCTGCCCCTCTGCGGCGGAATACAGGGGTCTCTCCGCTCCACGAGACGAGAAACCGTCTCGTTCCGGTCGAGATGACAAACTGTTTCGCTATATGGCGATACAGCCTGGCGCTACACCACCTCGTCTTTCACCCCCGCCGACTTGTAGATCTCCGCGATGTAGCGCATGTCCTTTAAACCTTCCTCGCCGGAGGTCGCCGGTGTCCGATCGTTCAGGATGCACTCGGCGAGGTGATCCGCCTCCCAGGCAAACTGCTGCGGATCCTTGTAGTCGCTGTCCATGTGAAACTCCTCCGGCTTTGCCCTGTCGCCGCCACCGAGGTGCGCCTGCAGCTTCAGGTTGTCGTAGGAGAAGGCAGGCTCGGACGAGACCCAGCCCTTGGAGCCGTGCACCTTGTAGAAGCCCCGCATCTCTCCGCCGTAGGTGGTCGCGCAGCTCGCCAGGATGCCTGACGGGAAGCGCATCGTCCAGGAGCAGTTCTCCTCGACCTCCGTGAAGCGGCCGTCCTTGTCGATGACCGAGGTGTACGCCTTGATCTCGGTCGGCTCCTCGCCCGTGAGATACCGCATGGCGTTCAGGCTGTAGATGCCGACGTCCGCCAGAGGGCCACCGCCGGCCAGCTTGCGGTTCAGTCGCCACACGCCCGGATGGATGTTGAAGCCGAAGGAGCTTTCCATCGTCTGCACCTGCCCGATGGCACCGCTGCGAATCAGTTCGATGGCCTTCTGGTTGACCGGCTCGTAGTGAAGCCGATAGCCGATCATCAGCTTCACGTGCGCCGCCTTGCAGGCTGCGATCATCTGCTCGCACTCCTTCACCGAGATCGCCATCGGCTTCTCGCAGAGCACGTGTTTGCCGGCTTTGGCCGAGCGTTCGGTGTACTCCGCATGCATGCTGTTGGGCAGCGCGACGTAGACTGCGTCGACCGTCTTGTTGTCGCGGATACGGTCGAAGTCCTCGTAGGAGTAGATGGAGCTGGTTGGCACGTTGTACTCCGCCGCAATCCGCTCCGCTTTGTCGCGGTGCCCGCTGACCAGCGCCGTGACCTCCCCGTGCTGGCTCATGCGCAGTCCGGGCATGAAGTGACTGGCGATCTCGCCGAGACCGATGATGGCGTAGCCGATCTTTTTGCCTCCGCCGGCTGCGGGCTGCTGCCCCAGCAGCGGCAGGCCGCGCATGCTCCATGCCGCCGCGCTCATGGTGCCCACGCGTGCGAACTGCCGTCTCGTCATTGCCATGGTTGCCTCCGTCGTCCCATTCTGGATGGCTGTTTGGATGCGATTCGCTAGGAAGCCGCGCGCCTCATCCGATATGCTGGTCGCAACTGACGCGCGAGGTCGATCTCTGCCGGATCAACAGCCATCTTCGCCAATGCGGGAGACGATCGTCGGCAGCTCGCCGCAACGCAAAGAGGGTGTGCCCAAGGTCCTCGGCGAGGCGCGCTACGTCGACGACCTCGATCTGCCTGGCATGTGGCACGGGGCCACGCTGCGATCCGCCGTCGCCCGGGGCCGCATCATCGGCATCACGTTTGCCCCCGAGATCCCGTGGAACGAGTACGCCGTGGTGCGCGCCGCCGACATCCCGGGCGAGAACACGGTGGTTCACCTCAGCAAGGATCACCCCTGCCTGGCCGGCGATTGGGTGAACCATCCTGAGGAGCCGATTCTGCTGCTCGCCCACCCGCAAAGGTCGGCGCTGCCGGCGGCGCTCAGCGGCATCACGGTCACGTACGACGAGCTGCCCGGCGTCTTCACCATCGAGGACTCCGAAGCCGCGGCCGATGGCGGTGACGAGGCCAGGGTGGTCTGGCGCGATGAGCACGGCCGATCGCCCAACACCTTCAAGACCTACCGGATGCAGAAGGACGGCAGGCCCGTGCCGGGGGAGATCTGGGATGAGGCGGAGCTCGTGCTGGAGGGCGAGTACCGCACAGGCGCGCAGGAGCAGCTGTACATCGAGCCCAACGGCATGATTGCAGAGTGCCACCGCGGATCCGCGGGCCAGGTCGAATCCGTCACCGTGCGCGGCTCCATGCAGTGCCCCTTCTACCTGGTTCACGCGCTCTCGGTCATCTTCGGCCTTCCGCCCGAGCGGTGCCGCGTCATCCAGACGGAGACCGGTGGCGCCTTTGGCGGCAAGGAGGACTTCCCTTCCGTGATCGGATCGCACGCGGCCCTTCTGGCGATGCGCTGCGGTCATCCCGTGAAGCTGGTGTACGACCGTGCCGAAGACATGGCCGCAACCACGAAGCGGCACCCCTCGCGCACCCGCATTCGCACCGCCGTTGACCGGACCGGCAGGCTGCTGGCGGGCGAGATCGAGTTCACCATCGACGGCGGTGCCTACGCGACGCTGTCGCCCGTCGTGCTCTCCCGCGGCACCATCCACGCTCCCGGACCGTACCACTGGCCGCACCTGGAGGTGCGTGCCCGCGCCCTTGCCACCAACTGCCCGCCGCACGGAGCCTTTCGGGGCTTCGGTGCGCCGCAGTCCATCTTTGCCCTGGAGCGTCATCTGGATCGCGTGGCCGACGCTCTCGGCCTGTCGCCCGAGGAGGTTCGCCGCCGCAACTTCCTTGCCACCGGCGACCGCACCGCCACCGGCCAGATGCTGACCGAGCCGGTCGACATGCAGGCGCTGCTCACCCGCGCCTTGCGCGAGTCGAACTACCATGAGCTGCGCGAGAGGTTTGATCAGGAAAACGCCGACCGAAACAACCGGATCAAGCGCGGCATCGGTTTTGCGACCTTCTTCCATGGCGCGGGGTTTACCGGTTCAGGCGAGCGCCGGCTGAACTCCGTCGCCACCCTGCGGATCGAGCCTGCCACGGGCCGGCCGGAGATCCTGGTCTCCTCGACCGAGTTCGGGCAGGGTACCAATACCATCCTGTGCCAGATCGCCGCCGAGACGCTGAACCTGCCGTACGGGGAGATCGGGATCGCGCTGCCCGACACAGCGGTCGTGCCGAACTCCGGCCCGACGGTCGCCTCGCGCACCGCCATGATCGTCGGCAAGCTGGTCGAGCAGGCGAGCCAGCAGATGTGCGGCACGCTTGCCGCAGCCGGACTGCCCCAGCCCTACACGCCGGAGCAGTTTCGCGAGGCAGCGCGACGGTACTGCGCCGAACACGGCTGCCTGGAGACCCACGCCCGCTACCAGGCACCCGGGGACATCTTCTGGAACGACGACACGTACAGTGGCGACGCCTACCCTGCCTATGCCTGGGCCGTCTATGTGGCGGAGGTCGCGGTGGACACCCGCACCTACACCGCTTCGGTCACCAGCTTCCATGCGCTGCAGGAGGTGGGCCGTGTGCTCCATCCGACGCTCGCCGCCGGACAGGTGGAGGGGGGCGTGGCCCAGGGAATCGGCTATGCTCTTTACGAAAAGTGCGAGTGGCAGAACGGCCGCCTGCGCAACAACCAGATGACCAACTACATCATGCCGACCTCGGCCGACCTGCCGCCCATCCACGTGCACTTCGAGGAGACGCCCTCTCCGCATGGAGCCTTTGGTGCAAAGGGCATTGGAGAGCTGCCGATGGATGGACCCGCCCCGGCTATTCTGAATGCGATCCAGCACGCGACAGGCGAAGCCTTCGACACCATTCCCCTGCTGCCCGAAGACATATATGCCCGCCTGTGCCGCACGCCCGCAGTTGCTTCGTCCGATGGGCTCGACCCTGCCGTCGCCGGTCCCTGGTTTCCCGCCGGTCTGGAACCGGAACGGCAGCCGGCATGAACCACCTCCGTCTGGGAGCGGCGTGCGCCGTGCTCACGCTGGCCCTGTGCATCCTTGTCGCCGTCGATCCCGTCGCCCTGGCAAACAGCATCCTGCGGCGTCCGTTCGCCGACCGTGGCGACCCGGCCTTTACGCTGTTCTACCGATGGGTGGCGATCGTCGGCGCCATGACCTCCCTGTACATCCTTGCTGGAGACCTGTGGACGCTCGCACACACCTGATCTCACTGCGCTTCGCCGTCAACGGGCAGCCGCACACGGTGGAAACGCCGCCCATGCGCCGCCTGCTCGATGTCCTGCGCGAAGATCTTCGCCTGACCGGCACCAAGGAGGGCTGCGGGGAGGGCGAGTGCGGCGCCTGCGCGGTGCTGCTCGATGGCGAGCTCAGCAACTCCTGTCTGATTCCCGCTCTCCACGCGCAGGGATCGGACGTCACGACCATCGAAGGTCTCGCCGATCTCTACCCCGGAAGGGTCCAGGCCTCTCCCGACGCGGTTCCCGCGGCCCTTTCGCCCATTCAACAGTGCTTTCTGTCCTGCGGCGGAGCGCAGTGCGGCATCTGTACCCCTGGCATGATGCTTGCCACGCACGCCCTGCTCGAGCGCTACCCCGACCCCACGCTGCCGCAGATGCAGGAGGGCCTGGCAGGAAACCTGTGCCGCTGCACCGGTTACATGCGCATCTTTGAGGCGGTGCGCCAGGCCGCCAGGCTGCGGCGGAGCTCTGCGGAGACGCCGCCACGACACCCTTAGCCCGCAAAGCCATGGATCGTTACCTGCCCCGTTTGCGAGCGCTCCAGGCGACACCTTTCCGCTGAAGGAGACCTCATGCGCGCAGACCCTGCCCTCTACCCGTTGACCGCACCGCCCACCCTCGCCGATCTCCTGCGCACGCTCGGCGAGCGTCCCGGCGAACATGCGCTGATTGCCGGTGGAACCGAGCTGATGGTGGCCTTCAACAGCGGCCGCCTGCCGCCCAAGCCCCTGCTCTCCCTCGCTCACCTGGCTGAACTTCGCTTCATCCGCCAGGATGCCGATCGCGTCACCCTGGGGGCGGGAACGACCTTTACCGACGTTCGGCGGAGCGCGGTGGTCGCCCGCCACCTGCCGCTGCTTGCCCAAGCCGCGAGCTGGACGGGATCGATCGCCAACCAGAACCGCGGCACCCTCGGCGGCAATCTCGTCAACGCCAGCCCGGCCGCGGACACACCGCCGGTGCTGCTCGTCTACGACGCGGAGCTGCACCTCCACAGCACCCGGGGCATCCGGACGGTGCCCTACCGCAGCTTTCACCTGGGCTACAAACGCACGGCCCTGGCTCCGGACGAGATCCTCCACTCCATCTCGGTTCCCTGCCAGTGGCCGGGGTCTGCGACATACCTGCGCAAGGTGGGTACCCGCAACGCCCAGGCCATCAGCAAGGTGGTGCTGGCGGCGGTCGCCCGGGTCTCCGTCACCGGCCAGGCGCCTACCCTGCGCAAGATCCGGCTTGCCGCCGCCTCCGTGGCCGATCGCCCGGTACGCCTCCTGGCCACGGAGGCCGCGCTGCTCGGCGGTCCGGTCGACCAGGCCGCGATTGCGCGAGCGAGGGCAGCTCTCGTCCAGGAGATCGTCCCAATCGACGACATCCGATCGACCGCACGCTATCGCGGGGAGGTCGCGGCCAATCTGCTGGAAGAGTTTCTTGCCGGGGCTGCAGCAGGCCTGAGGGGTCTTTCCTGAGACCTATGGGCGCGAAGGCTCGGCCTTGGCCCGGACGCGCTCGAGGTCCTCGGGGGTGTCGACGTCGATCTCCGCGCCGTGCAGCTCCACAGCTCGCGCCGCCTGCAGCAGCTCCCGCGCGCCGGCGTCGCCTCGCAGATCGTGCAGCGCGGGGAAGGCCGAGCGTGGAACGTAGGCTGGCACCCCCCGCCGGCCGCCGTACTCCGACGCCGCGACGGAGCCAGGGTCGCGCCGCAGTGCCTGGAGGTGTTCCGGCGTCACCTCGGGCATGTCCGAGGTCATCAGCAGGGTCCCGCTCACCTCCGGCATGCCAGCCAGCAACTCGACCCCGGCCCGGACAGACGATCCCATTCCCTCCTCCCAGCCGGAGTTCACCACCACCCAGGCCCGCCTGAGATCGCAGACGGACGCAATCTCTTCGGCGGCCGCGCCCAGGACGACGACGAGCGGCGTGCAGCCTGACTCCGAGGCCGTCCGAACGGCGCGGTCCAGCAGCCGTTCGCCCCCCACGACTGCCGTCTGCTTCGGCTGGCCGAGGCGACGCGACGCGCCGGCCGCGAGGATGATGGCCGCTGTGGTCCCAGGATCGGGGGGCGCGGCCGTCACTCCGCGCCCAGGGCGCACTGCGCTTCGAGATACCGGCTGGCGTTGCCCACCGCGACTCCCTGCGCGATCTCCGCCGCGGACAAGCGTCGCCGCTCCGCCTGCCGGCCTTCGAGGCTGGCCTGGATCTCCGCGACGATCGCCAGCGCGATCGCCTCCGCTCCGTCGCCTCCCAGGTCGAGTCCAATGGGGGCGAAGAGGTGCGCGCAGGCCTGCTCCAGGGTCAGGCCCGCGGCAGCGGCTGCCTCGCTCACCACCAGGGCCGTGCGATGCCGCGCTCCCAGCAGGCCCACATAACGGGGGACCTGTGGCATCGCCAGCAACTCGGCAAGCAGCGCTCGATCCTGCTCGTAGCTGTGTGTCATCAGCACCACGGCATCGCCCGGCGCGACCGCGGCAGCCGCTGCCGTCGCTGCCAGGGTGACATGCTCCGCCTCGGGAAATCGCTCCGGCCGCGCCGCCCGGCCGCGCGCGTCCGCAACCACCACGCCCCACCCAAGCAGCGCCGCCATGCTGACCAGCGGCTTCGCGTCCTCGCCGGCACCAAAGATGACAAGCCGCTGCGGGGCGCGGAGCCGCTCGAGAAAGACGTCTGCCGCCCGGCCAGAGGCAGCTGCGGCGACCTCAGCCACAGCCAGCCCCTCGCTTCGAAACACCACCTCGCCCGCCGCGGTCCACACCGCGCGACGCAGACCGCCGTGGCCTGGCTGCGGCAGCCAACTTCCCACCGTCCGGTCCTTTCCCGCGAGCGAATCTTCGAGCGCCGCCAGGAGCGCCGCAAACTCCGCCGTGCCTGCAGGCTCCAGAAGCAGGTCAAGCACGCCTCCGCAGCCGAGGCCGTATGGAATCTCGGCGGTGTCGTCGAACTCGGTCGAGTACCGGTCGACCACAGCTCCTTCTCCCACCTTCCACACCGAGCGCTTCACCACCTCGGCCTCCAGGCATCCTCCGCTGACCGTTCCAGCGTACTGCCCGCCGGAGCCGATCAAAAGCCGCGCCCCGGCGGTCCGATAGGAGGAGCCCTCCACCCGCACCAGCGTCGCCACTGCGCGCAACTCCGATCCGTGCTCGTGGGCAAACCGCACGATCCTTCGCCGCTCCATCACCGAAGCCTCGCCCACTCTGCACCTCCGCCGTTTGAGCCGTGCCTATACGATGCTCCTGGCTACGCGAGGGGCTGCGCGAGGGGTCCGCGGGCTTCGTGGCTCCGTCCGCGAGGCTGCCAGGACTGCCAGGCGGGTCCGCTTCCGCCACGCCGATCTCTGCTACCATAGCGGGAGCCGGTTGAGTGACCCAGCAAGCCAATCCCGCAGCGCTTGCAGCGTTGGGAGTCGCTCCTCCGCCCTCAGGGCACCGGTCTTACACAGAAGGCAACATTCGGGGCGTAGCGCAGTCTGGTAGCGCACCTGGTTCGGGACCAGGGGGTCGGAGGTTCGAATCCTCTCGCCCCGACCATCTCATCGGGGGCACACTCCGCGGCAGGAGCTCCGCTACAATCGAAGCCGTTCCCCACGCCCACCTCAGGGATCGAACGTCCATCGTGCCTACACCCATCGCAGCCACCGGCAAGCCAAACTCCCGGGCCGCCATCTTTGTCGCGCACCCGTCGGAGTACCTGACCGACCATCTCTCGAACGGCGATGGTCTGATCGCGCACGGATTTCTTTCGCGCCTGGCGTCACGAGGGTTTGAGCTCCACATTGCCGCCGACAAGGTCTCGCTGCAGCAGCCCCTGCCGGAGAACGCCACCGTCTACCCCGTGGGAGCGCGGTCAAGCCACCCCGGCGTGCACCTGCTGGAGTACATGGTTCGCATGCGGATGCTGTTTGAACGCCTCAGCCGGCAGCACCGGTTCGGCCTGGCCCTGCAGCTCAATCCTGTCTTTCCGGGCATCAGCCTGGCCCTGCTCGGCACCGATCTCCCGCTCATTCTTGGAACCTATGTGCCACGCTGGGGCAAGGAGTCCGAAGGCTTCACAGATCGCTATACCGGTTCCCGCGGCGTGGCTGCCCGCGTACGCGACGCGATCTGCTCCTTGCAGCAGCGCCATGCCGATGCCCTGCTGATCACCACGCCCGCAGCCATGAATCGCATCCCCGATGCGGAGGCCGTCCAGGGAAAGCTCCTCGAACTTCCTCACGGCATCGATGCCGAACGCTTCTTCCCTCGCGACCCGGAGCTTGCGCCTTCCGCACTCCAGACCAGCGGCATCCTGTTTCTGGCCAATCTGCTGGAGCGAAAAGGCATCTTTACCCTGCTGCAGGCGTTTGAGTCAGTCGCCGAGCGTGTCCCGGAGAGCCGGCTGACCATTGGCGGAGGTGGCGCCGACCTGGATCGGGTGCAGGATCTGGTACGCCAATCAGCCTACCGGGAGCGCATTGACCTGCTTGGCCCGGTCGCCCGCGACCAGACGCCGGAGCTCTTCCGGCAGCACGCACTCTACTGCCTGCCATCGTTCGGCGAGCCCTACGCCACGACGCTGCTCGAAGCGATGGCGTCCGGACTGGCCATTGTTTCGACCCGCGCCGGCGGCACACCTTATCTGGTACCGGAGCAGGGCGGGCTGCTGGTAGCTCCTGGAGACGTCCCGGCCCTCGCCGCAGCGTTGATCTCGCTGCTCAGCTCGCCGGCGCGGATGCGTGCCATGGGTCAGCTCAACCGCCAGGTCGCCCTGGAACGGTACACCTGGGACGCGGTGCTGGATCGCCTGGAGGGCATCTACTTCGAGGTCAGTGGAGGGGCTGTGGGACCGCGCCCGGGACCTCCTGAGGCAAGGCTCATCCGGTCGTTTCGGGTCCAGCAGAACTGACAGGGTGCGCGCGAGCTCCGAACGGCATTCCCTCTCCCCTGGACTCCCTCAGGTTGGGGAAGCTCTGATCAGCCGTTGCGGCTGGGAAAGAAACGCAGATTCTCTGCGGGAATGACAACAAAAGACAGGGCTTCTGGTGAAGGTGGACTGATCAGAGGCTTCCAGGCTGTATCGACACTGGAACGAGACGGAGTCTGGTCTCGTGGAGCGGAGAGCCCCTGTGTTTTCGCCCGCAGAGGGACAGAAACTCCAGTCGCCAGGGGCGGAATACAGGGATCTCTCCACTTCCCTTCGGCTACGCTCAGGGTCCGGTCGAGATGATAAAACGTATGTGTCGATACAGCCTAGACCGGCTGGGGAAAGGAAGCTTTGCTTTTCGCCGAACCTGAAAGGCTCGACGTGGGCTTCCCTTCCTGCTCGCTAAGGCGGCTCCCGTTGCTGAGCAGCAGGGCAGCGAGCGGAAGGCATCCGGCGATCCAGTTGCCGCCCTCCCAAAATCCAAGCGCGGACAGGTGCAGGCCGTAGTGCCGAAAGCTCGCGACCAGGTTTGCGATCGCCGGCAGCGCAAAGAGCAGAACCAGGTACCCGAGGGCGAGCGGTCCGGATGGCGCCCGGCGCGCCGCAAAGAAGAGCAGAGCCGTGATCAGGAGGGAGATCAGAAGGAATCCGCCGACCAGGATCGCCGGAGGGAGGGCCGGAAGGCTGCCGCCTACCTTGTGCACCAGATGCAGCGGTCCGTCATGGATGAATTTGCCGGGGTTGATCAGGAGGAAGACCGCCTCCGTCAGGACCGCGATGGCCGTTGCCCAAAGCGCAGTCGCTCGACCGAAACGCCGGTGAAGCAGCGCTGGCAGCCAGGAGGTGACCATGCGAAACTGCACCACCAGCCCGAGAGCCACTGCCAGCAGAGCCGATCCGGCACGGGTCCGGACAGCGACTGCATAGAGCCCGGCAAAGAGGACCCCGAAGGTAAAGAAGTCCGTGCCGTCTGCCGCTGCGATCCACGCGCCAGGGGCGAGGGCCAGCAGCGTCAGCCAGGAGGCCAGTCCATCCCAACCGCAGCGCACCAGCACCAGAAGGACGCCTCCGCACAGCAACAGCACCATGGTGACGGGGTAGCCGGCCGTCACGACGACGGGAGCCTGCAGGGCGACCCACCCCGGACCGCAGCTCAGGGGATTGTGGGTCCACATCTGCGCCGCGTCGTAGGGCCAACGCTCCCCTGCGAGGTTTCGGCTGGCGACAAGGATACAGTCCGGCTGGTCGCTGCCGCGTCCGACAGCGTGCATTGCTTCCACGTGAGGGAAGACGACCAGCGGAAACAGGACGAGGCCCAACAGCACCAGAGGTGCGATCACCTGCTTCCAGCGCAGCCATCGTCTCCACAGCAGACCGGAGAGCACCCACAGAGACAGGATGACCAGAACCGCTGGTCGCGCCTTCGGGCCGACGGCGTGCATCAGGGCCACCTTGCCGAGCACGCCCAGACCGCCCACCACGGTCAGAAGCACGTAGACGGAGCTCAAGCCTCTACCCTGGTCCGCGTGCCGCCCGTCCGTCGGTTGTTCCCTTGCCATCGCCATCGCCGCGTCCTCTCGTCTTCCATCTCTTCTGCGTGTGTTTGTCAGAGTCGTGGTGCCAGGGCGGTCGCGCGGAGAGGCACACGCGCCGGGGCACGAGGCGGCCCGACGGGAGAGAAGATCAACCGCGTCCAGATGCCGACAAATAGCCACATCAACAGGCCGCCCTGGCGAAAGAGGATATCTCCGGCGGCGATCTGAGTCAGCGAGGTCAGAAAGATCGCTGCAGCTGCGATCGCTCCGCCACCGCTGCGGCGAAGGCGCCGCAGGACCTCAAAGGTCAGCCGTGCCATGGCCAGCAGATACAGGCTGCCTCCGATCCAGCCGGTCTTGTAGAAGAGCACCACCAGGCTGCTGTCCAGGGGGAAGCCGTGCAACTCGTATTCGGTGTCCATCCCGTCGCCCAGCGGAGACCGGGCGATGACGTTGGCCATGTACCGATGCAGATCTTCCCGCTCGTTTGCGCTGGCGTCGCTGTGGAGATTGGAGAGGGTGTCGATCCGCTGCCGGATATCCGCAGCCTCCGGCAGTTGATAGAGCGTGGCTCCAGTGATGGCGAGGGTGACGAACAGCGCCAGAACGCCGCGAAGTGGAAGCCGCGGCCGCGTTCCAAGCAGCAGAATCACCAGACCCAGCGCGGTCTGCAGCCACGCGCTCCGCACCAGACTCAACAGCAGGGCAGCATATCCGGAGAGCGAGATCAGCACCATCCATCCCGTCTCCTGGGTGGCCAACCAGAGCAGAGCAGCGCTCATCACCACGGCAAAGGGACCGGGGGCGTTCATGGTGCTCCAGACGCGAATCTCAAAGGGCCGCGGCTGTCCGAAGCTCGGCGCGATCGAAGCGACTCCCCGGCGGACGGCCTCGAGCCAGTAGACGTCCCAGGGGGGCGCCGCGACGAACTGATAGACACCGTAGATCGCCATCAGGAGCACGCCGCCGGCAAAGGTCCGCGTCAGCACGCGCGTGAGGCTGTCGCGCTCGCGGAGCGTGGCGGCAAAGACGCACAGCACAATCGGAGCCGACCAGGTAACCACGGCGAGGATCACGCCCGTCCCTGGGTGACGAATCATGCCGACGCCCGCGCCGAAGAGGATGGCGCTGAAGCAGAGCAGCACCGCGGATCGCAGAAACGCAGGCACCCGCCGCAGACGCTGAGGAAATGAGATCGCCGGAAGCAGCATCAGAAGCAGCGGCGCGATCAGGATCAGGTTCGGCTCCTGGTAGGAGGCTCGCCAGTCCACCAGACGGCGAAGCAGCGGGGCCAGCATCGTGATCCAGAGCAGGAACGACAGGAAGTAGCTCTCGTTGCGGCGGTACAGCCGGTACCCGATCAGGCAGACGGCCGCGGGAAAGACCGGCCGCAGCAGCGCTGGTCGCACCACCAGCAACAGCGCGACCGCAAGCAACAGCAGGCCCACCATCCACATGGCGCCGCGAAAGGCGCCGTCCGAGGAGCGAGCTTGTGGCCGAGTCCGGCGTGAGATTCCGCGGGTGACGACTGCGGTGCTCATGGCAGCGGCTCCGGGGTGGTGACCAGGGTGCGCCGCCACTGCCCGGGAGCCAGGGCACGGACAACGGATGTGAGGTCGTCCCATCGTGGTCTGCGGCGCACCTCCCGCAGGTAGAGCAAGAGCAAAAGAAGGAGCCGCAGCGCCGCCGAACACAGCAGGGCCAGACCCGCGCCCTGGATGCCGAAGCGAGGCACCAGCACCAGAAGAAGCGGAATCGCGGCGGCCAGACCCATCGCCTGCAGAACGGTGACGGTTCCCGGACGGCCCCAGGCCATGAAGGGCTGCGACATCAGCGTCACCATGCCGGAGATCATGGCTTCGGCGATGAGGATGCGCAGCAGCAGGGTCGCGACCACGTACTCCGAACCATAGAAGAGGTGCAGCAGCGAGCTTCCGAAGAAGCCCAGCACCAGCGCCCCGGGCAGCGTGACCGCCGCGCTCGCAGCCGTGATGCCCACCGTTACCTCGAACGAGCGCCGCCGCGGCAGGCCGATGCATTTGGGAAACAGCACCGCGGCCGCGGCGACGTACACCGCGTTCAGAGTTCGTGACAGGCTAAGCGCCACCACGTAAAGACCCATCTCGGAGGCGCTAATCATACCGACCACCAGCGCCTGGTCGACTGACTGCGCCAACATGCCGCAAAGGTCGATCCCGTAGGAGCGGAGACCATAGCCCAGAAGATCGCGCGCGGACTGCCGGAATCCGTGAAGGCTCCATCCCAGCTCCCGGCTCAGCCGGACAAGCATCCACAGAAGAATGGGCACGCCTGCCAGAACGTAGGAGAGCGCGGCCGTCAGCTCGTTCAGACGATGGATGCGCCACAGCAGAAGCAATGAGACCAGCGTCTGCACCGGCGGCACAACCCACGAGCTGGCCGACCGGCCGAAGTTGCCCATGGCTTCAAACGCCGCGCGAAAGATCAGCATCAGCATGCTGACGACCGTGAACAGCATCAGCCACTGGGTCCACCGAACCACCTGCGGGCTGTACCGGGAGAGCCAGAACGGCAGCAAGAAAACGCCCC
Organism: Acidobacteriaceae bacterium; assembly: GCA_965218595.1. Lineage (GTDB taxonomy): Bacteria > Acidobacteriota > Terriglobia > Terriglobales > Acidobacteriaceae > Edaphobacter. The sequence continues at coordinate 678,997 of CBDCLC010000003.1, forward strand.
CTGCAGTTGCCAGCAGGCCCACCCCCGCGGCCAGGATGGTTGCCGCCGTAAACAGGCTGGTGCGCTCCCGGCCCTGCGCCTGACGCAGACGGAAGATCAGCGCACTCGGCAGACCAAAGGTCAGCACACCGGCCAGAAAGACCGGCCACATGATCATCGCGGCCAGGGCGCCCCGACCCGATGTGCCCAGGGCGCGCGCCGTGATCATGCCGGTCAGGGCGTTCAGAACGATCCATCCCAGACGGCTGCCGACCGTCTTGGCGACCGCCTGGACGCCGTGCCGGCGGTAGACTGGGCGGCGCGGCGCAGCCTCGGCGGGCAGAGTGGAGGTGACGGGGGTCATGCCGCGTCCGCCCGTTCGATCTCGGCAGCGACCTGGTCGAGCCCGCGGCGGCGCAGCTCGCCGACGAGCAGGGCCCGCAGGCGATCGTGAAAGATCTCCGTTCGGAACTTTGCCGCGTGCTGCCGAAGGGCGTGCGCGTCCCACGGGGCAGCCTCGAGACGAAGCATCGCCCGGGCCAGGCTGTCGGCCGAGGGTTCCGGGAAGAGGACGCCGGTCTCCCCGTCGATCACAGTTTCAAGCGCACCGCCCGCACCGAAGGCGACCACCGGCCTGCCCGAGGCGTTGGTCTCGAGCGGGGTCAGGCCGAAGTCCTCTTCGCCTGGAAACAGCAGCGCCTGGCAGCGTGCCAGATGGTGCTCGACCTCCGCATCGGAAAGCCGTCCGAGGAACTCGACCGTCTCCCCGGCCATCCCCTCGAGCCGTCCGCGATCCGGCCCATCGCCGATGATCTTGAGCCTCCGGCCGAGCTGATTTGAGGCCTGGATCGCCAGGTCGATGCGCTTGTACCCGACCAGGCGCGAGACCACCAGGAAGTACGGCTCCGGAGCGCCCGGCGCCAGGTGGAAGCGATCGAGCTCGATCGGCGGGTGGATCACCGTGGCTTCGCGCCCGTAGAAACAGAACAGCCGCTCGGCGACGATGGCGGAGTTGGCGACCAGCACATCTGGCTGCTCGGCCGAAAACAGATCCCAGGCGCGGGCGAGTCGGTTCATCGCCCGCAGGCCGGAACGCATCGCCGGGTTCCACCGCTCGCGCGCCATGTAGTCTTCCGCGCGCCAGATCCATCGCGGCGGCGTGTGGCAGTAGCAGACGTGGAGCCCGGCCCTGGGCCGGCGCAGGCCCTTGGCGAAGCCGAAGCAGCTGGACAGAAGGAGGGCGTACTGCCGGGTCGATGTCCCTCGAACCGCCACGGGATAGAGCGCCACATAATGGCGGTACCAGCGGTCAAGCCGCGGCAGGCGCTGCATCCAGGTGGTGCGCACACCGCGATCTCGCAGGTAGGGCGAGAGCTTGCAATCGACCGTGACCGTCGACAGGAGGTCCGCCTGGGGAAGCATGCGCGCCATGGACTCCGCCACGCGCTCCGCGCCGCCGTTCTGCGCATAGTTCTCATGAAAGATGGCGATCGGGGAGCTCACGCACTCTCCTGGAGCTCGCCGGCAGCAGCCGGCGACCGCGCGACGTGCGTCTCTTCCGGCTTCAGGGATCGCTGGTGAGGAGCGGTCTGCGGCGCCTCCGGGCTGGCGACCCCGTCCCGCAGCATGGCAGCGAACCGTGCCGCGTACTGCGCCTGGGTGTGTGTGTCCGCCAGCTTGAGCCGGGCAGCAGCCACAAGCCGCGCACGTTGGGCAGGGTTTCGCGCCGCCCAGACGATCTTGCGCGCCATCTGCAGGCTTTCGCGGGGCGGCACCAGCCAACCGGTGAGGCCGTCCGACACGAGCTCCGGCACACCGTCGACGGCGTACGCCACCATCGGCGTTCCGAGGCGCATCGCCTCCAGCAGAATCATGCCAAAGGGCTCGTTGCGCGAGGGCAGCACCAGAAGGTCCACCGCCTGCAGCAGCTTTGGCACGTCGCCACGGTGCCCCAGGAGGAGCACGTTTCGATCGAGCCCGAGCTCGCGAACCGTCTCCTTGAGCTTGCGCTCGTAGGGCTCGTTGCCGGGAAACAACGCCGATCCGGCGATGACCAGCATCGCCTCGGGCTCGTACCGCAGCACCTCGCGAAAGATGTGGACCATCTCCACCTGGTTCTTTCGGACGCAGATCTGGCCGATACAGCCGACAGTGAAGCGGTCGCCAACCCCCAGCTCCGATCGCAGAGCACGCGTCGCCGCCTCGCTGGCCGGCTCACCCGCAGCAACGGCCGCGTTATGGAGCACCTCGATCTTGACCTGGAGGCGCCGGCGCCACAGCTCGCCGGCAAAGGTCCGTCCGGTGGCACGCGAGACCGCGATGAGCCGGGTGCGGCGGGAGAGTGCCGCGATCGCGCGGATGACCGGCGAAAACGGATGCCGCGGAAGCGTGTCATGCACGTGCCACACAATCGGGATAGAGAGCCCCGCCGTCGCTGCCGTCGCGACCAGACCGGCTCGCACGCTGTTGGCGTGAACCACGTCTGGCCGAAGCCCGACGAGCGTCTGCCGGAGCTCGCGGACGGCACGGAGAAACGAGCGGGCGTACCGCAGCATGCGCCAGGGCTTCCACGTGAACCGGGCCTCGAGCGGCTGGCACACCTCGGTCGCAACGCCCATCTGCGCAGCGTCCCGCTGCAGGGGGCCCGGCGGACTCAGCACCACGGGTGCGATGCCCTGGCCGGGGAGGTCCTCAAGGACGTTCAGAAGAACCCGCTCCGCGCCCGAGACGACCCCGGTGTGGTTGTAGTGAACCGTTCGAAGGGCCCTCATCTGCGCTATAGCCCCAGGCTGGTCGGGTTGAAGTAGAGCCCGATGTTGCTTGCCTTGATGATGCGATCGATCTTGCTGATCCGGTCATGCGGAACCAGGATCATGTCCCCGGGCTCGAGCATCAGGTCATGCTCAAGATCCCGTGCCTTCCTCATCTTGTGCAGATCCAGCACACGAACCTCGTCGTTCTCCGCGTTCAGCCGGCGAAAGACCAGCACCTGCGAGGCCTGGGCGTCGGCCTCCGGTCCGCCGGCCGAAAGATAGGCCTGGTAGGCCGTCGTGGGATTGTCCATGTCGTATCGTCCGGGGTGCTTCACCTCGCCGGCGACGACATAGAAGGGCTTGTGAAACTCCTTGAGGGTGAGCGTGACCTTGGGATCCTTGAGGTGCGCGCTCGACCTCTGGGCGATCAGCGAGGTCGCCTGCGCCACCGTGAGCTGACCGACCTTCAGATCGCCTGTGGGCTCAAGCGTGATGTAGCCGTCGGGCTGGACGGTGACCGTCTCATTCAGCTCCGGCGTGTACCGGAAGTTCACCTCGATGCGGTCCCCCGCCTGAATGGTGTATCGCGTCCGGGACAAGAGGTGTGGGTTCGAACCTGCCTGGGCGCGGCAGAAGCGTGGGGAGACTGCGGCGACAAACATCGCGCACAGAAGCAGCGCGGCAAGGCGCGGAGACCAACAGAGCGACAGGCGGGACGGCTGGGATTGCATCATGGGAGGTCGAACCCTCTGAGAACATCCGGTTGGGAAAGTTTGCTGTGCGGCGGCAGACCGCGGTCGGGGAGCTGGGGAGATCATCGCAGCACCCGGTGCACTGCGGCCGGCAGGGGATAGGTTCGCTTGTTCAGGATGCACCCGGCCAAACGTGCTCCGGTCTCGGCGATCACACGCTGGGCGTAGTGGATCTGGTCCCGCGTGGTCTCGCCGGCGGACACCACCAGAAGCACGTCATCGACCTCGCCGGCGACCCGCCACAGGTCTCCCGAGGAGGTCACCGCACCACAGTCGAGCAGGCAGAAGGAGAACTCGGCGGCAAGCGCCGACAGCACCTGGTCTCGCGTTCCGGCCGACTCCGGATCGCCCGTGTCCTCCGTCCAGTCGCCTTGCCGCAGCTGAAGGGTCCACAGATTGGCCATCCGGGTCGGCTGGCAGCGCTCCAGAAGCACGTCCGGGGGCTGCACCAGGCTGGAGGCCAGATCTTCGCCTCGCGCCAGAAGCACGCGCTGCCCGGAGCGCGCCGCCAGCGCCTCGGCCAGCGTCTCGGTGACATGGGTGACACCGTCTCCCGGGCGGCACCCGACCAGCGCCAGAAGCCTGGTGCGGCGCGCGGCGATCGCAGCCGGCGCCGCGACCAGTTGGCCGACGATCTGTTCGTAGACCGCCTCGCCGCGAGCGATGGGAGAGGAGGATCGCGGCGATCTCATAGGCTTCTGCTCCTGGTTGCCGCAGTGGTTGCCGCGGTGGTTGCCGCGGTGGTTGCGGCATAGGAGGGAGCCGGTCTCCGGCTGCCCTCTTCCGAGCCGCGCGATCCCTGCTCGTCTCGCGAAGCGGGAAGTGCTTCGACCAGCAGATGCGATCCACCCTTCCCTCCCGGGACTGCGGGCACGGTCGCAAGCGTCATGGTGCCGGTCCAGGCATCGAGCTCCGCGGGCGTGTAGATGGTCTTGCGCGTCAGCTCCTCGACCGCGCAGGAACCCACGGCAAGGAAGATCGCGAGAAACAGACCCATCGCGAGGTACATGTGCGGGCGTGGCTGCACCGGGATGGCGGAGGCGGAGGGCTGGGCCGCGAAGCCGACGTTCAGGATGCGTTCGCGATCGAGCGCGTCATCGACCGCCGCCTGATCCCGCTTCTGCACTGCCTGGTCAAAGTTCTTCTGCGCCTCGGCCACCCGCTTCTCCAGGCTGGTGTAGCCGGCTGCCCGGTCCTCCAGCTGATTGAGCTGGCCCAGGTACCGCTGCTTCTGCCCCTCGACCGAGCGGCGCTGCGCCTCAACCGCCGCGCTCGCGATCTGCGCACGCGCCAGCTGGCTTTGGAGGTCCTGAGCTACCGGGTTGGCGTCCGTGGTCGTCTCGACCGCGCTCGCCGATCTTTGATGTTTGAGCTCTGCCTCGACCGTGGCGATCTGCTGATCGAGCTCCTGCACGTTGCGCTCGGTCGGCTGGTACCCGGTCAGAAGCGCGGTGCGCTTGTTCTCAAGCTGCACCAGCGTCGTGGTCAGGTCTTCGACCGACCTCTGGTTGGGCGTCACGCGGCTTGCGGTGGCGATGCGTCCGGGGTTTCGCGCAAGCTCGTCCCGGGTCTGGTCGGCGCGACGGCGCTCCTCGGCGAGCGATGCCGCGAGCGTGTTGGCCTGTGTGGTCGCACCCTCCAGCTGCCGAAGCAGGCCGGCTTCGTTCTCGGGCAGCGAGGCGATGCCGGTCTGGGCCTTAAAGGCTGCAAGCTGGCGCTGGTCGCGCGCAAGTTCGCTGCGGCTCTGTTCCACCAGTTGATCGAAGAACTGACGGCTCTGGGGCGGCCGGCGCAGCGCCAGCTCCTTGGCCACAAAGCTCGAGGCAACCGCCTGCAGCACCTCCTTGGCCGCCTCCGGGGAGCGGTCGACGTAGGCCACATTGAGGACATCGGACTGCCGCACCGGGGAAACGTCCAGATTGCGGCTGAGCGTTTCCAGTGCCTTGTCCCGGGCCACCTCGGGGGTCTTCGGCCGTCCCAGCTGGTCGAGCGCCCCGTTCAGCACATCGCGGCTGCGCACGAGCTCGGCCTGCGAGTTCACATCGCTCTCCGTCACCTCGACCGGATCGCGGGCCGGTTCGGTCGCTTCGCTTCCGATCACGGTCGCCTGCCGGGTGTTGCGGACCATCAGCTTCATGGTCGCCTGGTACCGCTTGGGCAGAAGCAGAATGGCGGCCAGGGTCAGAAGCAGGGTCACGCCTGCGATCCAGGCCATGCGCCGCCACCGGCGAAAGCAGGCCTCGGTGAGCGAGCGCAGCGTCAGGGTAGGGGCCGAAGCGAGACCCTGCTCCGCGGAGGAGCTATCGAAGGGCCCAAGCCCTGGCGAAGGATCAGGGCGAGGGGAGACGGCAAAGCTGTGCGATGTGAGTGACAAAAAGGGGCTCCCGAAATACAAGGTGACCGGACGGGCGAACGAGGGGACTGTTGTTCACCCGGCTCCAGCATGGAAACAGTGGCAGGGATGCAGATCTGCAGTTAGGCCGCACCTTCTTTCTTGAGCACCGCAGGCACCGTGCGCGCAAGAATCTTGAGGTCGAGCAGAAAGCTCCACCGGTCGATGTATTCGAGATCCAGCTTGATCCAGTGGGCGAAGCCGGTGTTGCTGCGTCCGCTGACCTGCCACAGACCGGTAAGGCCCGGGCGCACGGAGAAGCGGCGCATCAGCCAGGGCTCCGAGAAGCGGCTCACATCCCGCATGGGCAGCGGCCGCGGCCCAACCAGCGACATGTCCCCGCGCAGCACGTTGAAGAGCTGCGGCAGCTCATCGATCGAAGTTTTGCGAATAAACCGTCCCACGGTCGTGATCCTGGGGTCCTCCCGGATCTTGAAGACCGGGCCTGTGGTCTCGTTCAGGTGCTCGAGCCTAGCCTGCTGCTTTTCGGCGTCCGCGACCATGCTACGAAACTTGTACATCCGAAACGTTCGTTTGTTGAGACCATACCGATCCTGGCAGAAGATCACCGGCCCCTTGCTCGTCACCCTCACGAGAAGTGCGACCACCGCCAGAAGAGGAGACAGGAGAGCGATGCCGGCAGCCGCACCGGCCAGGTCGACCGCCCGCTTGAAGATCCGGCGGTGATCGTTGTGCACCATGTGCAGCACCACGGCGGAGGCATCGGTCTGATCGACTGATCGTCGCTTGGCAACCTCCGTCGCAAACAGATCCATGGAGTAGACCGACTGCACCCCCACGCGCTCGCACGCCGCGATGGCAGCCTGGATGCCGTCGTAGTTCGACTTCATCGGAAGCGCGATGATGACCTCATCGACCACGTGACGCATCAGCAGCGACTCGAGCTCGTCCAGACTGCCGAGCAGACCGTCGCACCCATCCATCAGCCGCGAATCGACGAATCCCAGCAGGTGGTAGTGCCAGCGCGGGTGCAGCTGCAGCTCCTGCGCGATGGCCTGGGCACGCGGTCCGCTTCCAACCAGAACCACCTGGCGATCGCGATTGCCCACGAGCCGGGTGACGAGGTCATAGCCGATCAGCGTCCCGCGCCACAAAAGAAGGGAGGCGAAACCTACGCCCCAGAAGGCAGCGATCAACGGCACGGCGAGCCGATCGGGGTGCCGGAACCACAGGATCAGCGCGGCCACTCCGGTGCACAACGTCACCCGCATGGCGACGGAAAGGACCCAACGGGCAACCGCGTGATGCTGCGCGCCGCGTGGCAGCCTGGTCAAAAGCATGGCGGCGCGCCACAAGGCGAGACACAGGGCCGCCAGCAGGAAGTTGACCACGGAGATGCGCAGAGCCAGGATGCGGGCCAGACCCAGATTTCTCTCAAGAAGGGCGGGCCCGAGCACGACCACAAGCATTGACAGGCTGAGCAGAAGGAGGTCCGATCTCCACCACTGGGAGTGAATCCGTCTCCGAAAGCAGACCCGGGCCAGATGCGTGAAGGTCGGTGTCGTCATGCGCCCCAACCACCCACTCTTCCCGGCTACAACCCATTCAGGAGCAACAACAGTTGACGGCTTCATGGGAAACCTTTCATGGCAACTAAGAAGATGACGCGCCCAGATAGCACCTGTAGGCTAGCTTGAAATGGGTATAGCACGATAGCAATCAATGGTAATGAGGTCTGAGGTAACTAAGACGCAAGATTGTATTAAGAGAAAGTTTTTTCCCATTTCAATCTGCTTGCATCGGCCAGCCGCTTGCGTCAACCTTGGAATTGCGCTCATTCAGCGACCTTCCCCGAAGCAGGTTCTGCTGAATGGCTGAGCATTCAGCACCGGTGCAGACTGACCTAAATAGATGAAGGATGAGGGCGCAGGACGCCTTCTACTTAGAATCACGAGGGAAGTACGATATGTTTCTGAGCCAATCTTCTTCAAGGCAGGAAAGAGCGTGTGGAGCTACAGCCCATGCACAGCTTGGCTTTGGAACCAGCACTCTGGGCGGCCGGATCGGTCCAAAAGCCTCCCTGCGACTTTTGGAGGCGGCGTTTGATCAAGGCATCCGCTACTTCGACACTGCCCCGATGTATGGGTACGGAGCGACGGAAAGTATTGTCGGTGAGTTTGCGTCCAAACGCCGGGATCAACTTATCCTGAGCACCAAGTTCGGCATTGAACCGGCGCCGCGCTCGCGACTGCTTCATCTTGCCCGGGCCGGAGCGCGGGTGCTGGTTACTGCTGTTCCTTCGCTGCGCGCCCGCCTGGTGCAACGTGGCGAGCAGATGATCAAGCCTGGCCAGTTCGACTTGCGCTACGCTGCCATGAGTCTCGAACGCAGCCTGAAGGCGCTGCAGAGCGAGTATGTGGATGTGTATCTCATGCACGAGATTCGCGCCGGCCAGATCACGCCCGAGCTGCTCCATCTGCTCTCCGAGCGGCAGCAGGCGGGCACGATCCGGCAGTTCGGCGTCGCTTCGACACGCGATGAGATCCGTCAGATGCTCAAGTCCGGCCAGCCTCACGGGACCGTGTTGCAGATGCCGGACGCCTTCCCGGCTGCCGCCGAGCCCTTGCCTCCATCGGACAGCATGCAGGTGACGCACTCCATCTTTGGCCGCGAGTGGCGCCTGTTTCAGGAGGCTATCCAGGATGCGCAGACCGCGCGCGGATATTCGGCGCGGCTGGACTGCGACTGTTCCGACCGCTACCAGGTCGGAAGGCTGTTCCTTTCAGCGGCGATGGCGCGCAACCCCGGCGGAACCGTCCTGTTCTCCTCGCAGAATCCGCAGACCATCGAGCGCAATGCACGGCTTGCCATTGAGCCCGAGTTCACGGCGGAGCAGCATCTTCGCCTGCAACAGCTTGTAGACGATCTACTGAAAAAACAGCAGCGCCCGCTCGACCAGAGCTCGACCGAGCTGGTGTCACCCGCATGAGGACCGATCTCCAGCAGGCAGATCTGCCCGCTTCCGTCCTGTGCGACGTCTGCATCGTCGGAGCAGGCGCTGCCGGAATCGTGCTTGCGCAGGAGCTCGCGAAGGCTGGTCTCGAGGTTGTGCTGCTGGAGAGCGGAGGCGTGCTTCGAGCGGGGCCAGCCGATGCCTTGAATGAGGGAGAGCTGGGCGAAGGAGCGCATGGGTTCTCCGGATTTGTGGAAGGACGCGCCCGCGCGCTGGGCGGAGCGACCCGGCTGTGGTACGGGCAATGCATTCGTCTGGACGAGATCGACTTCGAGGCAAGACCCGGACTTCCATGGACGGGATGGCCCGTCGCCGCCGCCGATCTCACGCCGTACTACGAGAGGGCTGAGAGCTTCTTCGGCATGGCGGGACAGGCGTATGACGAGTCGGTTTATCGGCAGTTTGGCATCGTTCCGCCCGCCTGGGATCAACTTCGATCTCACTTCACCGCCTACACGCCGCTGGTCGATCTTGGGGCTCACTTCGAGGAAGAGCTTCAAAGGTCCGAACGCATTCACCTGCTGCTGCACGCCACCGCAACCAGCATTCTGACCAACGAAACGGGATCGGAGGCCACCGGAGTTCGCTTCTGCGCTCCGGACGGGAGGCGTCACGAGGTTCGCGCCCGGTCTGTGGTGGTGTGTGGGGGCGGCATCGAGAACGCGCGTCTGCTTCTGCTGTCGAGCGAGGCGAAGCCGGAGGGGCTCGGGAACGATCGCGATCTGGTGGGGCGATTCTTTCAGGATCATCCGAACGGCCAGACCGCGACCATCACCACCACCGATGTGGAGCGGCTCAGCAGTCTGTTCGGCCTTCTGTACCGAAGGAAGCTGCGCTTTTTCCCAAAGTTTGCCATCGCGCCCGCCCGGCAGGCCAAGGACGGCCTGCTCAACGGCAACGCTCACCTGGTCTTCGAGTACGGCGACAACACCGGCATCGCCGCCGGGAAGCGGCTGGCCCGGGCGCTGCGCCGCGGCGATCGTCCGCCGCACCTCGCTGCCGATCTTGCTCACTTGCTCGGCGATCTTCCGGAGACAGTTCGCGCCGGAGCGCGGCTGGCGCTCCGCGGCAGGTCGCCCGTCGGCCGCCCTACACGCATCCGCCTGCAGTGCTACCTCGAACAGCAGCCCGACGCAGGAAATCGCATTCAGCTTGGGGAGACGCGCGACAGCCTGGGCCTGCGGCGGGCACGGCTTACCTGGTCGATCGGCTCCGCCGAACGCCGCACCCTGCGCGCCCTGACGCACACCGTACAGGCAGAGTTCGACCGTCTCCGCCTGGGCCAGGTGGTGCCCGACACCTGGCTGGATCAGACGGACGTGGATCTGCGATCTCACCTCAACGACGCCTTCCACCATGCGGGAACAACACGCATGGCCAGCGATGCGTCGGAGGGAGTGGTGGATCGCAACGCGGAGGTCTTTGGGACCGCGGGACTTTACCTGGCGGGCAGCTCCGTTTTTCCCACCTCTGGCTACGCAAATCCCACTCTGAGCATCGTCGCTCTCACCATGCGTCTGGCCGATCACCTGCTGCTGAAACTTGCCGCCTGATCCAGACACGTCGCCTTGCCGGTTCTCCTTGTTTCGGTGCGGAGGCAATGCGAGCCTGCTACCCTTAAAGGGTGATGCCTCTTCCTCTGTTGAGGCACTGTGTTCGGCTTCTCCCTGACGTACTCTCTGCCCATAGCCGTACGTGAAGGGAGTTTCTGCTTGCCAAGCCTCTGGAAATCTGTCTGCTTCTCTGCCTCACTTGCCGTTCTTTCCGCACCTGCTCTGCTGGCCGAAACCGCAAAACCTGCCAACACCGTCGCCGATGCTGTCGGCGTCAATACCCACTTCGGAGTCGTTGGAAGTCCATACGGCACCAACTCCGACCTCCTGGTCTCCTACATGCACCAGATGGGAGTGCACCACTTTCGCGATGGCGTTGTGTGGCTCCACACCAACGCACCCTTTCCAACCTCCTCCTATGAGGTCTTCAATCGTCTCGGTGGCCTTGGAATCAATGGCGACTACATCCTGAACGCCAACATGACACCGGCGCAGATCTCGCAGGCCCTGGGCCAGATCCACAACGCGGAGGCGACGGAGTACCCCAACGAGTACGACGTCGCGGGCGACCCCAACTGGGCCAGCACTCTTCGGAAAGATAGTGCTGTTTTTTTTGCCGCGGCAAAACCAGCCTCGAGCGGTTCGGCGACGACGCTCGTCGGTCCCTCGCTGGTCCAGATGAACTCACCTCGCCAGCTTGGCGATGTTTCGATGGACGTCGGCAATCTCCACGCGTACTTCAACAACTATGCCCCGGACCTCAACTACAGGATTGGATCCGTTCCAGGCGCAAACGCCGCCGGCGGCCCATGCGCTCAGGATGGCGACGGCAACTGGGTCTGCTTCCCTGGCCTGAAGTTCCTGATCAACAACGTGCAGCCCAGCGTTGATGGTAGACCCTTGTGGATTACGGAGACGGGCTACCAGACCACCGGCTCTCCCGCGGCTCCTGGCCAGAGCCAGTACGTCCCAGGCAACTACCTTCCGGCTTACTACGTTCGCGAGGTCCTGTGGGCTCTGAACAACAACATCCCTCGCGTCTACTTCTACTCGCTGCTCGACGACGCCGGCGACACCTATGGCCTGGTCGACAGCACGCTCCGTCCCAAGCCGTCCTTCTACGCCCTGTCCAACCTGATTCACCTGATGGACGATCCGGGCAGCTCGAGCTTCAAGCCCGGCGACCTCCCCTACTCACTCAACAGCAGCAATCGCGATCTGATGCACTCGCTCTTTCAGAAGAGTGACGGCACCTTTTACCTCGCGCTGTGGCTCGCGGAGAGCACGTGGGATGGCGCGAAGGACATCACACCCGCTCCTGTTCCGGTGAGCCTGTCAGTGGCCGGCCACACCATTCTTGGGACCTACACCATGCAGCAGAACGGCGTCTTCAAGACCGCTGCGGTGAACAAGTCTCAGGCATCGCTCCAGGTCGGAACGTCGCCGGTCTTTGTTCGCATTCAGTAAGCGTCTTCGTGCAAACACACACAAACACCCCGGCATACCAGCTGGTATGGTCTGGGGTGTTTGCGCGTGTCTCAGCCTCTGTTCTTACTCCGCACCGGACTGCTTTGCGCCTGCTTCAGATGGCGCGGCAGCCTTCCTGAGGTGATCGAAGTTCAGGATCGCGTTGAAGACCAGCGGATAGTTCCCGACTGTTTCTCCGCGGTACACCGGGTTGTTGGCAAAGAGCAGCACATTGCCCTCGCCCACATGTGCATCCACCACGATGGCCCGATCGGCGATCGGTCCGGCGTGGTCGAGCAGACCGGACAGCAGAAGTCCCTTGCTATCGCCGAAGCGCAGAATGACCTCCGGCCGCAGCGCCTCCGGAATGACCAGAGGGTTATTGCGCGTCTGCTCTTCGGTCAGCTTCCTTGGCTCCCATGGCTGCTGTTTCGTGAGCGGCTCCGGAAGCACGATGGCGCGCCCCTGCGGCACATCTGCATCCTCGACCGTTCCCCGCCCCGTCGGCCGCGCCGAATATGGATCCATCAGGATGCGGCCGCCACCGCGCGAGGTGGTGTTGCTGACGTTGAAGGCCATGCCATCGGCGCTGAGCACCGGGACTAATTTTCCGAAGCCGTACGCGATCGGGCTCTCCGGGTGCACAAACTCGGACTGCAGCACCGACCCCACGACACGCGCGTCGCCCTTTGACGCGGCCGAGACGCCGGGCGCCAGACCCATGTCGATGGCGAATCGCGCCGAATCTTCCGAGGTGATCAGCAGGCCGCCCCCGGCCACAAACTTCCGCAGGTGGTCGAGCCCGGCCATGCCCAGACCGGGCCGCATGTCGGGCGTGCTATCGATGCGGCCGAGGTTGGGAGTCAGCGAGGTCTTCTGCCACGGAAGGGCGTTGCCCCACATGGGAAGGCCGTTCAGAATCTCCTCCGAGCTGGCCCGGCCGACTGGCGCAAAGACGATGACGTCGTACTTCGACCGCAGATCCCCCTGTTTGGCGACATCCTGCGTGCTGAGGTAGTCGTACGGCACACCAGCGTGGTCGAAGCCGAGGCGCCACCAGCCCTCAGTCTGGGTTGTGAGCCAGGTGTGCATGAAGGCGATCCGTGGAGCCTTGACCGGGCGCATCGTCACTCCTGCGGGCACGGCAGCCAGACGCGCCGCGGCGAGGGTTTCCTGCTTGAGCGCCGTCTCCATCGGTCCGGCGGAGGCGCCGCTGACCAGAAGCGAACCCGCGGGGAACTTCGCTCCGCCGGCCTCGAAGGTCTGCTCCGCCACGGCGAAGCTCGCGTTGGGGAACTTGTAGACGAGCCCCAGAAGCGAGCTCTGCCCTGTATTGGCGATCGCATACACCGAGCCCGCACCGGTGATCAGCTCCGGTGCACCCTCGCCGAGGTCGTTCAGCCGCGACATCCTGGCCGCGAGGATCGCCTGATCGGTGACCCGCGTCACGTGCACGTTGAACAGCAGCGGAAAGCTCCATCCGGTGTCGTCGTAGGGATGCTTCTGCGGGTCGTCCGGCGCCCAGTACTGCTTATCCAGAAGCGCATCCGCCACACGCGAGAACGGCTGGTCCATGCGAACGACATAGCTGCCGGCGGGAAAGGTCGCCTGCTCCGGCTTGTCGCCACGCCTGGCCGGCGGGATCTGTGTCGTCACCGGCGCGTCCAGCCGCGAGATCTCGATGTGCTGCTTGCGCAGGACCTCCAGCAGCTGCTCCTGACGATTGCGCTCGGCCTCGGCGGCCGGAAAGACGTATGCGGCAGGGCCGTCGAGCTTCGGTTTTTCGACCGCGCGCTTGCTCTTGATGTAGAAGTTTTCGACAAAGTGGTGTGTGTTGCGCGAAAAGTAGCTCAGCGTCGAGAGCAGTGCCGTCTGCTCGTAGTTGTTGTTGTCGCGCTGCGACCAGGTGACGACCGGCTCCGGCGGGTTTTGCCGGTACCAGGTGCGCGAGTACTCCTCCGGGCTCAACACGCGTTTTTCGGTGTCCGCGCCGCCGTTGCCGAAGGTCTCATACAGCCGGCTGATGCCGTTGTGCATGCCGGCGAGAAACATCAGGTAGCCCGGGCTCCAGGTGTCGAAGTCGCCGTGCGTGAACACCCCTGGCATGCCAAAGGCCTGCATCTGCGCGACGTTGTTCCAGCCGAGCTCCGCCCATTCGTCTGCCAGCGTCGGGTCGATCCAGGCGTTGTACGGTCCGTCTCCCACGGTGTTGTCGTAAAGAAACGGCACCGACTCATGCAGATCGTGCAGCACCTGCGCATGCCAACCGAGGTAGGTCGTGAGGACGTTGTTGGTCAGGTTCAGGGTCATGCCCATGGCGTCGCGATTGTTGTCGTGCGCCACGTAGTGCCCCCAGTACATGAGCCTGGGGTAGGTCTTGCCCAGGTTGGCGCGGTGCCATTTGTAAAGGTCGACCATGCGGTCGCGGCCATCCACCTCGACCACCGGCGTGATCAGCACGATCATGTGCGAGCGGATGTATTGGATGTAGGGTGAATCATCAACCGCCAACCGGTAGGCTAGCTCCATCAGCGCGGTGGGCGCGCCGGTCTCGGTCGAGTGGATCGTCCCGGTCAGGTAATAGACCGGGTAGCTCGCATCGATCAGCGGCTTCGCCTTTGCGTCATCGAGGCCGATCGTCCGGGGGTCGGCCAGCTTGGCCAGGCGCTCGCCGTTTTCCTTGCTGCCCTTCAGCAGCGCCTCGTCGGCGACGGCCACGGCGATCATCTCGCGGCCCTCTTCGCTCTTTCCGATGGAGTAAACCTGCACCCGTGGCGTCGCCCTGGCCAGCATGCGGAAGTAGCGATACACATCCTCGGCGTAGGGCAGCATGTTGGGTGCGCCCGCGACATCGCCAAGCACCGCCTCGGGGGTGGGCACACCCTTGGCTGTGGGCAGGTAACTCACCAGCGGCGACAGGAACTCGGGCTTGGTGGTGTACTCGCGAATCTTGGCCGCATAAGCTGCATCCACTGGCTGTTTGGGGTCGCGGGCAAAGTTCTGATCGAGCGCGACGCTGCGCATGTGCGTCTGTCCGTCGGGTGTTTTGCCAGGCTGACCCTGCCCCCAGCTGATGGTTACCAAAGCAAAGAGCAGGCCCAAGCTGCAGGCGCGGAGACAGGGCAGACGCATCGGTCGCATGATCCCTTTCGGACAAGGCGGAGGTGGAGTTCAGGGGGTTGAGCTGAAGGTAGCACACTGATCCTGGCGACCCAAATCCTCTCCGCCTGCGCTTTATCATGCGGGAGACGGCTGCACCAGGATCGGAGAAAGCAATGGAGCAGGATGGGCCGAACAAGACGCCTTCGATGAACGAGGAGAGCGCGCCCTCCGGGGTGACACGCCGGTCGTTTCTCGGCAGCGGTGTCGCTGCGGCTTTCTGCAGCGGCGCGGCCTCCGGGGAAGCGCAGCCGGTGTCGTCGCGCTCCCGCCCGGACTCGTTTGTCGATCTGCTGCGCGCACCGGACATCGTAACGGCCTTTCGCGAGTTCCAGAAAACAGTCCCAACCGGCGAGATCGTGCTCGGCAGGCACGGCGACACCTGGGAGCGGGGCGATGTTTCGGTCCGGATCCGCCCCGGCAAAGAAGGTCTGGGCATCGATCTGTCCGCTCCCACGACAGCCCTCAGCCTGGTGCACCTGCGCTGGCGAAGCCCGGTGGCGCCGGAGCTGCTGGTGCTGGGCGACGCGTGGGAGCGCAGCTACGGCGAACTCAGCTGGCAACACCTGGTGCCGCAGCGGCCCCTGCCCTGGTACTTCGCGACCTCCGACGGCCACGTGTGCCATGGCTACGGGGTCAGGACGGACGCGCGCGCTCTCTCGCTATGGCAGATCGGCAGCGAAGGGGTCTCGCTGTGGTTGAACGTGACGAACGGAGGCAGCGGGGTCGAGCTCGGCTCTCGCCGGATCACCCTGGCGACGGTGATGGCGCGCCGGGGTGAACCGGACGAGGGCTCGTTTGCGGCGGTCCGAGCGCTGTGCCGGCAGATGTGCGCCCGCCCGACCCGGCCGGTCGTCCCCATCTACGGAGCGAACGACTGGTGCTACAGCTACGGACACAGCACGGCGGAGAGCATTCTACGGGATACAGAGTTTACCGCCGAGCTCTCCCCAGCCGGGCTGGTGCGGCCGTTTTCGGTGATCGATGGCGGATGGGAGAACGGCACCCCTTCCTGGCCGGACATGGGCCGGCTGGCGGCCAACATCAAGCAGCACCAGGTGCGCCCCGGCATCTGGACTCGGCCGCTCGAGGCACCGGCGACGACCAGCCGCGGACTTCTGCTGCCGGATGCGCGCTTCGGCGAGCGGACCGGCCGCGCGCGCGAGCTGGCCTATGACCCCACCGTTCCCGAGGCGCAGGAGCAGATCGGCGCAAAGCTGCGGCAGCTCTCCGGATGGGGCTACGAGATGATCAAGCACGACTTCAGCACCTATGATCTGCTGGGCCAGTGGGGCTTCGAGATGGGCCCGCAGCCAACGCTTCCGGGCTGGTCGCTCCACGACCGCAGCCGTACCAATGCAGAGGTCGTCTCGGATCTTTACCACCTGCTTCGGGAGGCCGCCGGACCGAGTACCCTGCTCGACGGCTGCAACACCATCGGCCACCTGGGCCAGGGCATCTTCGACCTGCAGCGAACAGGCGACGACACCAGCGGCCGCGAGTGGGAGCGGACGCGCCGCATGGGCGTCAACACGCTGGGTTTCCGGCTCCCTCAGCACGGGGCTTTCTTTATTCAGGACGCCGATGTGGTCGGCATCACCGAGGCGATCCCATGGGAGCTCAATCGGCAGTGGCTGGATGCCCTGGCGCGCAGCGGCACGGCCACGGTTGTCTCCGCTGGACCGCCAGCGCACGGACCGGAGCAGAAGGCCGCGCTGCGAGAGGCCTTTGCGATGGCCGCCGCGGGCGGAGCCGGAGCCACGCCACAGGACTGGATGAGCACCAGCGCGCCCTGGCAGTGGGCGGCACGATCGGGCGCGGATGCCGGCCGCAGTCGGCGCTACCAGTGGAGCGGCCCGCAGGGGACCTCTCCCTTTCTGGGCGGGTAGGCGACCCCGTGCCCATCGCCAAACTGACGGTCGAGCTCGAGATCCCGCATGCGCAATCGATCAAGGACCGCCGCCAGGTGGTCCGGTCGATGAAGGACCGGCTGCGCCGCCACTACAACTGCTCGGTGGCGGAGCTCGATGACGCTGCGCTGTGGAACCGGGCGACTTTGGGGGTCGCCACCATCTCGGGCTCCACCAGCTACCTGACGGCACAGATTCGCGAGATCGACCGGGCCTGCCACCGGCTCTCGACCGGGCTCGGCGCGGTGGTTCTGGACTCCTGGGCGGACATTCTGCCGGACTGAGCAAGTTTCCTCACATTCCACAGGCCAGCTTGGCCACAGGATTGCAGGTGGACCGTTCTGGGAGACGGCTCAACCAATTCGTCGTTCCGGGGCAGATTGGCTGCAGCGTTCGCATCCCAGTTCTGGTATTCTCAGCCTTCCTGATCGCTCGCCACCATGCCCGAACAGAGAGCCCGAACCCATCACCGCAACCGCGTCGCCAACACCTTCTCCGACGAGATCGGAGCGATGCTGGAAGGCGAACTCGCCGACCCGCGGATCGCTCCCAGCTACGTCACGGAGGTGGTCCTTGCACCGGGCGGCAAGTCCGCTCGCGTCTTTGTGGCCGTTCACGGCGGCGAGGCTGAGGAGGAGTCCACGCTGGCGGGCCTGATGACGGCGCGCGCCTGGATCCGGTCACAGCTGCGCAGCCGCATGGGCGTGCGGCATGTGCCCGAGCTTACCTTTGCCATTGACCGGTCGGAGAAGATGACAGGCCGCATGGACGAGCTGCTGACCCGCATGAGAAAGCGGGAGAGCCGGCGAACCGGAGTGGAAACACCCGCGGAGTCCACCGGAGAAAAGGCCGAGGCAGGCCCCGCGCAAGGAACCCAGCCAATCCCATGAGCGCATCCGTCATGCCAGGGGCCGCCTCCGCGACCACACAGTGTGTGGACAAGACGCGGGAGCTTCTCACGATCTTCCGTGCGCACCGCCGGTTCGTGATTACCTCGCACTCCCGTCCGGACGGCGACTCCGCAGGCTCCGTGCTGGCGCTCTCCGCCATGCTGCGTCAGCTCGGCTGCGAGACGCTTCCTGTCGTCGCCGACCCTGTTCCGTCCACCTATAGCTATCTTCCGGGAGTGGATGAAATCCTGGTTACGGACAGCCTCACAGAGCTTCCGGGATTTGAGGAGGCGCCCTGCATTCTGCTGGAGTGCGACGGCGTGGCCCGCACCGGCCTGACCGGCTTCGGCAACCGCCTTCTGATCAACATCGACCACCACGCCAGCGGACGGAGCTTCGGAGGCTACAACTGGATCGATCCGGAGGCGTGCGCGGTCGGCGCGATGATCTACGACATCGCGGTCTCCGGGGGCTTCGAGATCACGCCCGAGATTGCGATCTGTCTTTACACCGCCATTCTGTTCGACACCGGTGGCTTTACCCATGGCAGCACCAACGCCACAACCCTTCGGATGGCGCACGACCTGGCGCTTCGTGGAGCGCATCCCGCGCATGTTGCCCGAAACATCTACTTCTCGCAGACAGAGGGCAAGTTTCGCGTGCTGGGAGCGGCGCTGAACAACATGCAGCGCGATGGACCCCTGGCGTGGACCTCCGTTCGCCTCGGGGAGATGCAGCGTGCCGGGGCCGATGCGGACGACTGCGAGGGGATCGTCAACTACCTTATCTCGATCGAGGGCGTTGAATCGGCTGTGTTCTTCCGCGAACTTTCCGGCGAAGACGCCTTCCGCCTCAGCCTGCGGAGCAAGGGCAATCTGGACGTCGCCGCCGTCGCCGAGCGATTCGGAGGAGGAGGCCATCGCAGCGCCAGCGGGTGCACGCTGCCGGGTCCGCTCGCTGCGGCAGAGCAGCAGATTCTGCGCGAGCTGCGAAAGGCACTCTGTTAAGCTGGAGTCGCCGGCCGCTGGCTCCGATGGACGAGATCACCACACCCACTACCAAGGCTGCTTCGCTCCCCATCGGCTCCCCCGGGACCCCTCCGCGATCTCCTTTTCTCACCCGACTTCGGGCATGGCTTACCGTTCCTCCGCCCGACGTCCTGCGGGAGCTGGGCATTCTTCTCATCGTCAGCCTGTTTCTTCTGCTCTATGGCCTGGTGCCCATCTTTGGCGGCGATCAGCTGGGGCTGGTGGGCGCGGACGAGCCCCGCTACGCGCAGGTCGCCCGCGAGATGCTGGCCGAGCACAACCGCATCTGCGCCGAGCACCACGCGGAGATCGTCCCGCGCGGCCTGACCCTGACCGATCTCGACGACTCCTACCGGTGTCTGCTGGGCGGAACGGTCACGCCCATCCTGTATGGGAAGCCGTGGCTGGAGAAGCCGGCGCTCTACTACTGGCGCGCGATGGGGTTCTTTCGCGAGTTCGGCGTTTCGGACTGGTCGGCGCGGCTGCCCTCGTCCTCCGGGGCGTTCGCCCTGATCGTGCTGATCTATCTCCATATGCGGCGGTTCCGGCCCGGCGGGCAGCTCGATGCCGCCCTGATCACCGCCTCGAGCATCGGCATCTTCGCCTTTGCGCGCGGAGCCTCCACCGACATGCAGCTGGCCGCGCCCTTCTGCATCGGCATGCTGGGATGGTACGGGTGGTATGAGACCGGCCGGAAGTTCTGGCTGTTTGACCTGTACTTCTTTGGGGCCGCCGCGACGCTGGCGAAGGGTCCCGTCGCCCCTTTCCTCATGCTCTCCATCATCTTCCTCTTTACGGCGCTGCGGCGGGAGTGGTCGCTGCTTCGGCGAACGATCTGGTGGCCCGGCATCCTTCTGTACCTGCTGATGACGCTGCCCTGGTACATCGCAGTGCAGCGCAGCAACCCCACGTTTCTCCGATTCTTCTTGCTGGAGCACAACCTGGAGCGCTTCGCCACCAACCGCTACCAGCACCACCAGCCTCCGTGGTACTACCTGGCTATTCTGGTGATCGCCCTGATGCCCTGGACGGCGCTGGCCGGCAGGGCGACCTACGAGGCCATCCAGACGTCGGTGGCGGAGTGGCGGGCCCGGCGCGACCCGCAACGCTACTTGGGCCACACCCGAACCGGTGCGGCGTTTCCGGAGTACCTGGTGCTGTGGGCTCTGGTGCCCATTGTGTTCTTCTCGTTCTCCGGCTCCAAGCTGCCGGGCTACATCCTGCCGTCTATCCCGCCCATCACCATCCTGATCGGCGACTACCTGAACCGCAAGCGGCGGTCCGGCATGCCCCGGTGGCTGCTGTGGTCGCACGCCGCCGTCTGCGCCGTCATGGTGTTTGTGCTTGTGCTGGCACCACAACACATCAAGTATGAGACGCTGGTGCCTACCGCTGGATGGCTGGTGGGAGCCGCGGTCGCGGCCATCCTGATGGGGCTGCTGGTGGTCGCCATCATTCGCCGTTGGGGCAACGCCGCGGTGCTTTATGCCACCTTGATCCCGGTGGTCAGCCTGATGGTGTTTCTGCTCGGCTTCTTCGGCCGCGAACTCGATCAGAACTACTCCGCCCGGCCCCTGGCGCGGCAGATGGCGCGCCTGGCTCCCGGCGTCTCTGTGGTGGCGGTTGACTCCGTACGACGCGATATCGACTACGGCCTGGCGTTCTACCGCAATCAGCCGGTGATTCACTACGCCGTGGATGGCGTACCAAGGGCGGAGCATCTGCTGGTGACGCGCGCCGGTGACGCGGACGAGCTCAACCGATGGCTGGCGGGCCGCGTCTACCGGCCCGTCCTGCTGTTCGACACGCAGGGTCTCGAGGTGTACCGGGTCGCCGCGGCCACCGCCGGGCAGTAGCTCCGCAGCTTCCCGGCCTGCAGGGGCGCCGACGCTTCCGGTAAGCTCGACCGGTGGATGGCGCCAGCCACTCCCCTACCCCCAATGGCTGTTCCGGTTCAACTCGAGGTGGTCGATCTTCGGCACTTTTCTGCCCGCCAGATGCGGCCGATGCTTGAGGCGGAGGCGCGCCTGTGGAGGCAGCGGCTGCGATGGGACTACACGAGCTCGACCGAGCTTCTGCTGCAGTACCTGGACTCCCGCGTGCTGCCCGGCTTCGTCGCGCTCGAGCGGGGACGCATGGTGGGCTATGCCTTTTGCGTGTACGAGGCGCAAAAGGCAGTGATAGGGGATGCGTTTTCGATCGGCGGCAGCGACGGAGCGCCGCTGTCGACGACGGCCCTGCTGCTGAAGCACATGATCGAACTGCTGCGAGCGTCGCCGGGAGTGAGCCGCATCGAATCGCAGCTGCTGCTCTACGATTCGGGCACGCTCAACGGGAGCTTCCTTCCTGAGGGATTCCGGCGAAGTCCGCGGCTGTTTATGGAACACGATCTCCTGCTGGGTCGTCCGGAGCCCGCGGCCGGCCCGGAGAACGGTTGGCGCGGACGGTCCGGCGAGGCTCTGCAGCTGGAACGCTGGAGCGCCGGACGCTACCAGGCGGCGGCAGAGCTGATCCACGCCGCCTACGCCGGGCACGTTGACTCCACCATCAACGACCAGTACCGCAGCCTCCACGGATCGCTGCGATTTCTCCACAATATCGTGCGCTTCCCGGGCTGCGGCGTCTTTGCGCCGGAGCAGTCCTGGGTGCTGGCCGACCGCCGGTCGGGAGCGCTCGCCGCGGTCGTCCTTTGCTCGCGGGTGGAAGCAGATGTCGCCCACGTGACGCAGCTCTGCGTCGCTCCCGGGCAGCGCGGCGGCCGCCTGGGTGAGCATCTGCTGCGGCACGCCATGGCGCATCTGCGGGCCACCGGGTCGAGCGCCCTGACCCTGACGGTGACCGAGAGCAATGCGCCGGCGCTTGCGCTCTACCAGCGGCTCGGATTCAGCGTGCGGCAGCGGTTCGATGCGATGGTGCTCGAAGATCTGCCCTGAAGCCGGCCTTTGATCTCGCCCAACGCGGGACGCCCACGCGCCACCAGGATGGGAGCACGGGGTCCGGCACGAAGCCGCGGCGCTGGAAAAGACCCAGGCTACTCGACGTGGTAGTTGGGCGCCTCACGCGTGATCATGACATCGTGGACGTGTGACTCGCGCAGGCCGGCGTTCGAGATGCGAACAAAACGCGCATTCTGTTGCAGATCGGGTATGGTTCCGCAGCCCAGGTAGCCCATGCCGGAGCGGAGACCGCCCACAAGCTGATACACCATCGCCTCAAGCGGGCCGCGATGTGGCACCCGTCCTTCGATCCCTTCGGGAACGAACTTGGCCAGGCGATTGGACGAGGAGGGCTCGCGCGCGGTGAGGTTGGGCCGCTCCCCGGCGAGCGGATCGACGTCCTCTTTGCCCTGAAAGTAGCGCTCGCCCGAGCCCTGGGCCATGGCCGAAAGCGAGCCCATGCCGCGATACGCCTTGAAGGTGCGGCCCTGGTAGAGAATGGTCTCACCCGGGCTCTCGTCCACGCCGGCGAAGAGCGATCCGATCATCACGACCGAAGCACCGGCGGCGATCGCCTTGGTGATATCGCCCGAGTACTTGATGCCGCCATCGGCGATGACCGGGATACCGGCCTTGCCGGCGGCGCGAAAGGCTTCGGAGATGGCGGTGATCTGCGGCATGCCCGCGCCGGTGACCATGCGGGTGGTGCAGATCGATCCTGGACCGATGCCGACCTTGATCGCATCCGCTCCCGCGTCGATCAGCGCCTGCGCGCCGTCGTATGTCGCGATATTGCCGGCGAGGAGATCGACCTCCGGAAAACGCTTCTTGACCTCCGCGACCGCTTCGAGCACACGCGAAGAGTGTCCGTGGGCGGAGTCGATGGCGAGCGCGTCCACCCGTGCGCGCACCAGCTCGGCGGCACGCTCCAGAAAGTCGCCGGTCGCACCGATGGCGCCGGCCACGCGCAGGCGGCCCTGGTCATCCTTGCTCGAGTTGGGGTACTTGAGCTTCTTCTGGATGTCCTTGACGGTAATCAGCCCCTTCAGTTCGTAGTCGTCGTTGACCACCAGCAGCTTTTCCACCCGATGCTGATGCAGAATCTCCTCGGCCTGTTCAAGCGTCGTGCCGACCGGAACGGTGATGAGCTTGTTTTTGGTCATGACGTCAGCGATGGGGATGTCGGTGCGGGAGACGAAGCGAAGATCGCGATTGGTCAGAATGCCGACCAGCCGCTTGTTCTTGGTGACGGGCACGCCCGAGATCTTGAACCGCCGCATCACGTCGAGCGCATCGGCGATCGGCTGCTCGGGCGCGATGGTGACTGGGTCGACGATCATCCCCGACTCCGATCGCTTCACCTTATCGATCTCCCCGGCCTGCTGCTCGATCGGCAGATTCCGATGCACCACACCCATGCCGCCGCCCTGCGCGATGGCGATGGCGAGCCGCGACTCGGTCACGGTGTCCATGGCGGCCGAGATCAACGGCGTCGTCAGAGCGATGCGGCGGGTGAGCTGCGTCTGCGTCGAGA
Organism: Acidobacteriaceae bacterium; assembly: GCA_965218595.1. Classification (GTDB taxonomy): domain Bacteria; phylum Acidobacteriota; class Terriglobia; order Terriglobales; family Acidobacteriaceae; genus Edaphobacter. Next base: position 702,324 of record CBDCLC010000003.1, read on the forward strand.
CCTGCGTGGGAACCACATCGGAGAAGGCGGGAACGAGGAGGACGTCGTCAAACGTCAGCGCCTCCGGGATAGGGGAGTTGATCATGAGCGGATGTCCTTCTGCGGCGACGGAGCTTTCCGCTCGCGCGGGAGCCGCAGGGTTCCCCATAGCTTATCCGAGTTGGCCGGCTGCGGCGGGGTTCCCCGGGGAGGTTTGAAATCGGGGATGGATCGGATGTATCATGGGAGCTGCGGACGAGTTTGTTTCGTCGTTCTCCCTCCCCCTTTCCGTGGAGGCTCAGGAGCGCGGAAGAGATGAGTGGGCTGAAGCCCACTTTTTTATTGCCCGGGAGCTTTCCGGGACGGCAGATCAGGGTCGCGACGGATGGCAGTGCAGATCGACACAATTCGGGAGCGGGCGCAGAAGGTAGCCGGCTCGCACGGCCTGGAGGTCGTGGAGACGGAGATGCAGGGCAGTGGAAAGCTGCGCACGCTGCGGGTCTTTGTTGAAAAGGATGCCGCCGGCCGTGCCGCTCTGGTGGAGCGCGCCCGCAGCGGAGAAGCTTCCGACGAGCTGCCGCAGGGTGTCGCTCCGGAGCTGCTCTCCGGCGTTACCCATGAGGACTGTGCCGCATTTGCGCAGGATTTTGGAACGGTGCTGGATGTGGAGGAGCTGATCCCCGGCGCGGAGTACACGCTGGAGGTCACGTCGCCGGGATTGGAACGGAAGCTGACCACGGCAGCCGACTTTGAGCGGTTCGCCGGCAACCTGGTCAAGCTGCAGACCTTTACGCCGGTCAACGGGAATCGTCACTGGCGAGGCCGGTTGAAGGAGCTTCGGGGAGAGATTCTGACCGTGGACCTGGCGGCGCTGAAGCAGAAGGGCAAGGCTCGCAAGGCGGCTCCAGACGGGGAGACGATCGAGATCCCGCTGAGCAACATCGAGAAGGCAAACCTCCTGATCGACTTCTAGGCGTCGGGATGGAGCGGACAGGCAGGCTCGTCCTGGCGGCGGGCGGGCAACACAGGCAGAAGAAGGGCGAGTGACAAGGCGATGGCAAGTGTTCTGTATCAGACGATCGAGGCGTTGAGCCGCGACAAGGGGATCGAGCCGGGCGTAGTGGTCGAGGCGGTCGAGGACGCCATTGCGCTGGCCACCCGCAAGTACTACAAGACGCAGGAGAACATGCGGGCGGAGATGGACCGCGAAACCGGCGAGATCCGGGCCTACGTGTATAAGACCGTCGTCGAGGTTCCAGAGGAGGTCGAGGACGAGACCAACCAGATGACCATCGAGCAGGCTCGCGAGCTCGCGCCGGAGGTCGAGGTAGGCGGGGAGCTGCGCTTCTACAAGGACACAGCCCCGCTCGGTCGGATCGCCGCGCAGATGGCCAAGCAGGTCATCTTCCAGAAGGTGCGGGAGGCCGAGCGCGACACGGTCTTCAATGAGTACAACCACCGCGCCGGCGAGGTGCTGACGGCGGTCGTCAAGCGGCTGGAGCCGATGGACGTGATCTTCGACCTGGGCAAGGCCGAGGCGCGGATGCCAAAGCGCGAGCAGAGCCGGCTGGAGCAGTTTGCGGTCGGGGAGCGTGTTCGCGTGGTCCTTCTGCGGGTGGACCGGGCGGCCAAGGGACCGCAGGTGATTGTCAGCCGGGCGGCCCCCACGCTGGTGCAGAACCTGTTCCAGAGCGAGGTCCCGGAGATCTATGACGGTACCGTCACGGTGCGGGCGATCGCCCGGGAGGCCGGCGAGCGGACCAAGATCGCCGTCATGAGCCGCGACAAGGACGTCGACCCGGTCGGTGCCTGCGTGGGCATGAAGGGGATGCGCGTGCAGTCGATTATCCGCGAGCTCCGGGGCGAAAAGATCGACATCATCGAGTTCTCCGAAGAGATCACAACCTTTGCCGAAAAGGCGCTGCAGCCCGCCAAGGTCAGCCGCGTTTCCATCACGGATCTTGCCGACAAGCAGCTGGAGGTGATCGTCGACGACACCCAGCTCTCGCTTGCCATCGGCAAGAAGGGGCAGAACGTTCGCCTGGCGGCCAAGCTTCTGCAGTGGAAGATCGACATCAAGAGCGAAGAGGAGAAGCGTCAGGAGGTCGAGCAGCAGATGCAGGCCATGAGCGGCGGGCCGGCGACGCCGATCGAACAGGTCACCGAGCTCGGGGAACAGATCCTGGACAAGCTGATCGCCGCCGGCATCACCACCATCGAGGAGCTGGCCGACATGACGCCGGAGCAGCTCGAAGAGGTCCCGGGCATTGGAGAAAAGACCGTCGAAAAGATCTCCACCGCGGTTCGCCACCACTTTGGCCAGTACGAAGAGGGGGAGGAGCGTCCGGCCGAGGCGGAGACCGGCTCCCAAGCATCTACAGAAGAGAGTGAAGCTGCAAAAGAGGATGGAGCTGCAGGGGAGAGCGCCGAGACGGCCGAAGGCTTGAGCGGCGAGGCGACCGAGGTTGCGGCCATGAACGGAGAGGAGACAGAGTCGATGGCAAAGACACCCGAGGAGATCCTTTCCGAAGAGGCCGAGTTCGGGGAGGCGCAGGAGCTGAACGGCATCTCGACCGAGGACATCGCCGCCGAGGAGGATCGCGAGTCCATGAGCGACGCCAATGACGATGCGGACGCTCGCGAGGAGCAGATTGAGATGGATAACGACACGGTCGACACCCTGGTTGCGGATAGCCAGGAGATCTCGGACGAGGTCGCTGGATCGGATGAGCACAGCCGTGGCTAGCCCACGGCCCGTGCAATGCCCTTCCAGCAAGCCCGCCGGTTTTGACGGCGTGCTTCACCAAAGTTTGTACAATAGCTACTCTCCCGCGACCGAGGCTGATATGACCAGCTGACGGCCGGGGCACTGAAAAGGGACGGATGAGCAAAGTTCGAATCAATGATTTGGCGCGGGAGCTCGAGGTAAAGAGCCGGTCCATTCTGGACGCGCTGACGGCGGTCGGTGTGACCGAAAAGAAGACGCACTCCTCCTCGATCGAGGTGGACGAGGCGGAAAAGGTGCGTGGATACCTGAAGGGCGGCAGTCGCAGCGGCGGCTCTGGCCAGCGGAACGGAAGCGGCGGCGGCGAGAGCGCACCCCGCATCGACCTGTCGAAGGCCGCCAAGCCGGGCGACGCGATGCGCGCCATCCTTGAACGGAAGCAGGCCGAGGCCGCCGCGCGATCCGCTCCGCCAGCCCGGCCGGTGATTGCTGCTCCGACCCCGCCGGTTGCCACGCCGCCACCCGTTGCCGCCGTACCGACGGTCCGGCCGGCAGTTGCCGCTGCCGCTCCCCCGGCTGCTCCAGTCGCGTCTCCAGCCGCTGGCAGCACTTCAGAGCCGCGCAGCTCAGCGGCCGCGACCCCGACGATCTCTGCAGCCACCTCCGCTCAGCCTCCTGCTCCCCGCCGGGTGGTTCCGCTGCCCCGCCAGGGAGCCAACATTGTGGCCCCGCCGCCTGCGCCTGCCGTTGCCAGACCGGCCGGCACCCCTGTCGCGCGGCCTCTGGGCGCTGCCGCTCCGGTTGCCGCACGCCCGGTCGTGGTGGCACCGCCTGCGCCTGGCTCCCGGCCGGCGGTCACCGTGGTTCCCCCGAGCGCCGTTCCCGCGCCGCGGCCGGTTGCCGCCGCGCCTGCCCCGGTCACGTCTCCGGCTCCTCCGCCACCGCCGGTGGAGGCGATTCCCGCCGCTCCGGCTCCCGCTGCCGCAGCCGCAGAACCTGCGGCAGCAGCGCCCGCAGTGCCTCCTGGGCCGCCTGCGCGCCGCGTCATCATGCCGCAGACCGGGCCGCGTCCGACCTATACCGCACCCCCGCCCGCGCCGGGTGCTCCCCAGCGCGGCCGACCCATCTTTGAGCGGCCCCGCCCTGGAGCGCCTGGATCCAGACCCGGATACCCTGCTGGAGCGCCTGGCGCGCGGCCCAGCTTCACCGGACCTCCGGGTGCGCGCCGCCCCATGCATCCCACGCGCAGCTTTCCGGGTGGACCGGCAGGTCCGGGCGGAGCTCCCGGACGTCCCGGGTTCACACCGGGGGCGCGTCCCGGCTTCGGCGCGCGGCCAGGCTTTGGAGCACGGCCGGGAGCTCCTGGAGCCGGTGGTCTGCTGCCAGGGCCCGGCGAAGCACCGCCAGGTGCGGCGCGACCTGCCGCACGTCCTGGCCAGCGACGCGGCGGACAGCGGTACGAAAAGAGCAAAGAAGGCCCGATGAAGGGCTTTACGCCTCCGCCGCGGTATGGCGGGGCGCCCATGTCGCGCGAGCCCCTGCCCATCACGAAGACGATTACCGTGACCGAGGGCATCAGCGTCAAGGACCTGGCCGAGAAGCTGGATGTTCGCGGCAAGGACCTGATCGCCACCCTGCTGATGCGCGGTGTCTTTGTGACGGTCAACCAGTCGCTCGATGGCGAGCTGGTGAAGGATGTTGCGCGCCAGTTTGGTGCCGATGCCCAGGTGATCTCGGTCGAGGAGCAGCTCGAGAATGAAGCACTCGAAACCCTTATCGAGAACACAGAGGGGCTGGTTGAGACGGTCCGCTCCCCGGTTGTGACCGTGATGGGTCACGTCGACCACGGCAAGACCTCGCTGCTCGACGCCATCCGCATGACGGATGTGGCGGCGGGCGAGGCCGGCGGCATCACCCAGCACATTGGTGCCTACAAGGTAAAGATCACCAAGCCGGACTCCCCGGCGTTTGGCCGCGAGATCGTCTTTCTCGACACGCCAGGCCACGAAGCCTTCACCCGCATGCGTGCGCGCGGCGCCAAGGTGACGGATATCGTGGTCGTCGTGGTGGCCGCGGACGATGGCGTAATGCCGCAGACACTTGAAGCCATCGATCACGCCAAGGCCGCCAAGGTACCGATGATTGTGGCGGTCAACAAGATCGACAAGCCGGAGGCGGATCCTTCCCGCGTGATGCAGCAGCTGGCCGCTCGCGGTGTGCAGGCGACCTCGATCGGTGGTGATATCGAGTTCGTCGAGGTCTCAGCCAAGAAGCGGCTGAACCTGGACGGCCTCGAGGAGATGATCTGCCTGGTTGCCGACACCAACGAGCAGAAGGCCACGCCCGATCGTCCTGCCGTCGGCACCGTGATCGAAGCCAAGCTGGATCGTGGCCGTGGCGCGGTCGCGTCCGTTCTGGTGCAGAACGGCACACTCCGCACCGGCGACAGCTACATCGTCGGCAACACCTTTGGCAAGATTCGCGCCATGTTTGACGATCGTGGCCGGGCCATCGAAGAGGCGGGTCCCTCGACCCCGGTCGAGATCCTCGGCCTCGAGGGAATGCCGGACGCCGGCGACACCTTCCTGGTCATGGCGGATCGCGACAAGGCCAAGGGGATCGCGCAGTATCGCAAGCTGAAGGAGCGCGAGGCGCAGCTGGCCAAGAGCTCGCGGGTCTCGCTTGAGGGCCTGTCGGAGCAGATCAAGCAGGCCGGCATCAAGGACCTGAACCTGATTCTGAAGGGCGACGTACAGGGCTCGGTCGAGGTCCTGGCCGACTCGCTCGAACGGATGTCGACCGAAAAGGTGCGGGTGCGGGTGCTGCACTCCGGCGTCGGCGCCATCACCGAGTCCGACATGCTGCTCGCGTCGGCCTCGAATGCTGTCGTCATCGGCTTCAATGTCCGTCCGGAGCGGAAGGCGCAGGAGCTGGCCGATCGCGAAAACGTCGACATTCGCCTTCATTCCATCATCTACGAGCTGCAGGATGAGATCACCAAGGCGATGTTTGGGCTGCTGGAGCCGGTCTACAAGGACAACTACGCCGGTCGTGCGGAGGTGCTGGCCGTCTTCAAGATCACCAAGGTTGGCCAGATCGCCGGCTGCCGGGTGGTCGACGGGATCATTCGCCGCGATCAGCAGGTACGGGTTCTGCGGGATGGCGCCGAGATCTGGCGCGGGCGCATCGACTCGCTCAAGCGAGTCAAGGACGACGTGGCTGAGGTCCGATCCGGCGTCGAGTGCGGCATTGATCTGGCCGGCTTCAAGGACATCCGGGTCGCGGACACGATCGAGACGTTCACCACGGAGACCGTCGCCGCCGAGTTGGGAGCCAACACCGCCGCCGCCCGCAAGGCAGCGACGGCAGCAGCAGCAGCCGCGGCTGCTGCTGCTCCGGCGGAGGCCGCTCCGGTCACAGCGTAAGGAGCCGAACCGCCCGATCTGCGGCGAGTCCCTCCACGGGGCCCGCCGCCTGGCTTCCACGCCGCGGCCGCCGGAAGAGGAGCGTCAATGAAGCTGGAGGAGATGCAGCGGGCACTTCGGGAGCAGCGGGTGGACGGCTGGCTGTTCTACGACCACCACCATCGCGATCCGCTCGCCTATCGCATCCTTGGTCTGGCGGAAGACTCCCATGTGACACGGCGCTGGTTCTATTTTGTGCCGGCCGACGGGGAGCCACGCAAACTGGTGCACCGCATCGAGAGCGGGCGTTTGGATGCCCTGCCCGGCAGCCGGGAGCAGTACTCCTCCTGGCAGGAGCTGGAGGGCGGTCTGTCCGCCATGCTCGGCGACGCCCGGCGCATCGCCATGCAGTACTCCCCTCGCAACTCCATCATGTATGTCTCGATGGTGGACGCGGGCACGGTCGAGTTGCTGCGCGATCTGGGCCGGGAGATCGTCAGCTCGGCAGACCTGGTGAGCCGGTTTGAGGCGGTGCTGACCTCGGAACAGATCGCAACCCACTACGAAGCCCAGCGAAAAGTAGATGCCATTCTGGCAGAGGCCTGGCAGGTGATCGGCCAGCGCGTGCGGGGCAGCGGGACCGACGAGTTTGCGATGGTGCAGTTTCTCCAGGAGGCGATCGAGCGCGCCGGGCTGGTGACGGAGCACGGACCAAACGTCAGCGCGGGCCCAAACTCGGCGGATTCGCACTATGAGCCGACTGCCGAGTCCTGCCGGCCGATCCGGCGTGGCGACTTTCTGCTCATCGACATCTGGGCCAGGCTCGCCGGTCGGCCTGAGGCCGTCTGGTATGACATCACGTGGACCGCTACGGTCGATCGTCAGCCCTCCGAGCGGGAACAGGAGGTCTTTGGCGTGGTGCGGGCCGCGCGCGACGCAGCCGTGTCGCTGGTCTCGCGTGCCTTCGCGGATGGCGAACCGATCACCGGCTGGCAGGCTGACGACGCTGCCCGGCAGGTGGTCCGCACCGCGGCAATGGGCGACTGGTTTACCCACCGCACCGGTCACAGCATCGGCACGGCCCTGCACGGCAACGGCGCGAATCTCGACAATCTGGAGACTCACGACGAGCGTTTGATCCTGCCGGATACGTGCTTTTCGGTCGAACCAGGAATCTACTTTCCGGGTGAGTTCGGCATTCGCAGCGAAGTGGACATGATCGCGCGGCGCGGCCAGGCATCGGTTACCGGTCGAGTGCAGGAAGCTCTGCTGCGTATCTGAACTGCTACACTGGTCGAGACGACGATGACAACGGGTGTGCAGGCAAGGGGAGAGGTGCGGCAGCGGACAGGTGCGTTTGCTGCCCTGATTCTGCTCTGCGGATGGCTGGTCCCCGGTTCGGGACATCTCCTTCTCGGTAAGTGGATCCGCGCAACCCTGCTGTTCCTTTCCATCTTTCTGATGTTTGCTATCGGCATTGCTCTGAAGGGGAAGATCTACCTGCCCAACACCGGCGATCCTCTGGACATGCTCAACTTTGCCGGCGATCTTGGATTGGGCGGACTGTACTTCATCACGCGCATCTTTGATCTGGGAGCGAGCGCCGTGGTGTTGGCGACGGCAGACTACGGCACCAAGTTCATCGTGGTCGCGGGTCTGCTGAACGTCATCTCGGCGGTAGACGCTTACTCGCTCGCCGTTGGAAGGAAGGCCTCGTGAGCGTCTCGCACTTCTCAGCGATGCTTCTATTTTCGCTGTTTACCTCGGTGGTCTTCGGCATTACGCAGCGTGCGCAGCCGCGCATGATGGTCCGCTTTGGCGCCCTTTGCTTCGGTCTGTTTGTCGGAGGAACGATCGTCGCCAGCTGGATCATGTGGGCGATCAAACGCTAGCTACCGCCTCGCTCGAACGCATCCAATGCCCAGGAGTTCGGGATCTGCCGTGAGGAGCAAAGGTATGAGCGAAGGTTTGAAGACGTTTCACTGCAAGGATGTCGGATATGACTGCGAGTGGCACCTCGAGGGGCGCAACGTCGATGAGATGCTGCCGATCATCGAGGATCACGCAGCCACCGTCCACAATCTGACTCACTTCAAGCAGGGCGCCGAACACAACGTGCGAGAGGCGATCGAACGGAACGGCTAACCTCGTCTCCGCATGGGAGGTGGGACACGCCTTGCAATCCCCCGAAAGTTTCAGCCGGTTCGCATGTCTCTGCTTCAGCCATCGAGATCCGGGCGATATGATCGCTGTGCTGCCGCATGTCAGCGGAGGCGGCCAATCCTCTTCTCATGAGCCTCTTTCAGCCCGATATCGCAGCCGGGACACCGGCCTTCAGCGAACGATTTCCTCGACGCACCGAGCCAGAGATCGAGTACGACGAGATCGCCAGGCTGGCCTCTGCCGTCTGCCGAACTCCGCTCAGCATGGTCATGCTGCGCGACGAAGAAGGACGCTGGCACAAGAGCTCCGGGGTGTTCCGCATGCAGGAGCCAGCGATAGATGGTTCGTGGTGCGACCGCGTTCTGCAGCACGGACATCCTCTCTTCGTCAGCGATACGGCACAGGAAGACAGCTTTCAGCGCGCTACACCAGGCCCTGGCGCCCGGCGCATCCGGTCATTTGCGGGAGCTCCGATATGCCGGCCGGATGGCACCGCCGCCGGTGCGCTGTGCACCATGGATATGGTGCCTCGGGTGCTTACCAGTGAGCAGGAGGAGGGCCTGGCTCTGCTGGCCAGGCAGATCGAGGCTCGCATGGAGCTTCGCCAGCATCGTGGAGAGTTGCAGAAGCTTATTGCGGAGAAAGACCGCACAGTGGCCAGCATGCGCGCCGGGGAGGAGCTCTTCCGCGCATTCATGAACGCCAGCCCTTTTCTGAGCTACATCAAGGACGCAGCAGGCCGACTGCTTTTCTACAATCGCACGTTCGCAACTCGCTTCGGCGTAAGCGAGTATGCCTGGCTGGGACGGAGCGACGACCAGCTTTGGGGACGGGAGATCTCGGCGGCCATGCGCTCTGAAGATCACGAGATTATGGCTGGCAGCCGCCTCGTCGAAGGGGAGGAGCGCATCCGCTCGGCGAGCGGACACACAACGGCGTGGAAGACCTATCGCTTCCCCTGCCATGACTCTGCAGGCAATGTGCTCCTGGCGGGGGTCGCGGTCGACGTCACCGTGGAGGCAGCTCACCGCACGGAGATTCATCGGTACCAGCAGGAGCTGGAGCTGGCCAACGAGCGGCTGCGCCGGCTCAGCCTTACGGACGCCCTGACTGGCCTGAGCAATCGAAGAGCGTTTGAAGATCGTCTCGCGCTTGAGATCTCTGTCGCCCGGCGCAGGAACCGTGCGCTCTCCGTGCTGCTGCTGGACGTGGACTTCTTCAAGCGCGTGAACGACGAGTGGGGCCACGCAGCCGGAGATGAGGTGCTGCGGCGTCTTGCCGCCATCCTGCGGACGACGATCCGCCTCCCCGACATGGTGGCCCGGTACGGTGGAGAGGAGTTTGTGGTGCTTCTGCCGGAGAGCGATACCGCCGCTGCACTTGGCCTGGCCGAGCGTCTGATGGCGCAGATCGCAGGTGAGACCTGGAGTCACAATCCCGTGACCGTCAGCATCGGTCTGGCAAGCATGATCGCCGAGTTGGTGAATGGAAACGAGCTTGTCCAGCAGGCGGACCAGGCGCTCTATCGCGCCAAACGGCTGGGGCGAAATCGAACTGTGATCTTCGGCGAGGAAGCTGACATCCTGGCTCCCACATCGGAGAGCAACGCCGACGATTAACGGAAAACGGGGCACACTTGGTGCCCCGTTCTCGTCCGCTGCCTGTGGTGCGACCGTCTACGGCTCGGCGTTGGGGTCGGGCTGCTCTCCGGAATCGCCCTGCTCTTCCATCTGCTTCTGCAGCTCTTCGCGGCGCTTGGCGCGTGCCTCCGCGCGCTTCTGAGCACGCTCGTTCAGCTCGTGCTCAGCTCCGAGCAGTTCGATGTAGGCCATCTCGGATGCATCGCCCTTACGAGGACCAAGCCGTGTGACGCGCGAGTAGCCGCCACTGCGAGCACCATAGCGCGGCGCGACCGTCCCAAACAGCCGATCGACCGCGTCGGGGGTCATCAGATAGGCCGCGGCCTGGCGGCGTGCGTGCACGTCACCGCGCTTACCCAAGGTGATCATCTTCTCGACCAGCGGTTTTGAAGCCTTGCACTTGGTGATGGTGGTCTCCACCCGATCGTTCAGGATGATGGAGGTAACCAGATTGCGCAGCATGGCGCGCCTGTGGCTCGTATTTCGGCCGAGCTTGAACCCGGCGTTGCGGTGACGCATGTTGATCTCCTTCGACCCGGCCTCGGGCCGTCGGTCGGACTACAGGTCGTGCTATGCCGCCAGCCGAGGCCTGGACCTCGGCTGGCGGGCAGACGTTTAGAAGTTCTCCGGCTCGTTCTCCGGCATGATCAGGTCGTCATCCTCATCATCCTCATCATCCTCGTCGTCGTCATCGAAGCTGCCGTAGCTGGCCGCCAGGGTTGCCGCCGGAAGGATGGAGGTCGGTCCGGGGACCGGATTGCCATTCTCGTCGATCTTCATACCCAGCGAGAGGCCCATCTGCGCGAGGATCTCTTTAATCTCGTTGAGAGACTTGCGGCCGAAGTTCTTTGTCTTCAGCATCTCGGCCTCGGTCTTCTGGATCAGCTCTCCGATCGTCGCGATATTGGCGTTCTTCAGGCAGTTGTAGCTCCGAACCGAGAGCTCGAGCTCTTCCACCGACCGGTTCAGGTTTTCGTTGCGGATCTGCGGTCCGTCATGCATCCCGTCGTGGCCCGCCTCCATCTCCTCCTCGAAGTTGATGAAGATGGCCATGTGATCCTTCAACAGCTTGGCCGAAAGTCCAAGCGCATCGGCGGGCAACACGGTGCCGTTGGTCCAGATCTCCACCGTCAGCTTGTCGTAGTCAGTGATCTGCCCCAGACGGGCGGCCTCGACCAGGTAGTTGACCTTGCGCACCGGCGAGTGAACTGAATCCACGGGAATGAATCCGAGTCCAAGGTCGCCGTCAAAGTTCTTGTCTGCGGAGACGTATCCGCGGCCCCGCTTCAACCGCATCTCCATGTCGATCTTGCCACCTTCGGAGATCGTGCAGACGTGGACGTTGGGGTCGAGGATCTCCACATCGCCGTCGGCTTCGATCATGCCCGATGTGATCACGCCGGCCGCGTCAGAGCGGAGATACAGCGCCTTCGGACCATCTCCGTTCAGCTTGAAGGGGATCTGCTTGAGGTTGAGAATGATGTCGGTCGCGTCCTCGACCACGCCGGTGATCGACTGGAACTCATGAAGCACACCCTCGATGCGAACGGCGGTGACTGCCGCGCCTTCAATCGAGGAGAGCAGGGTGCGGCGAAGCGCGTTTCCGATCGTCGTTCCGAAGCCGCGTTCAAAGGGCTGAGCCGAGAACCGGCCGTAGATGTCGGTCAGTGTTTCGTTGTCGACCGCGAGCCGCTTGGGTTTCTGAAAACCTCTCCAGAGCATGGTCTTTCCTTTCCTCCGGCCTAGCCGCGAAGCACTCTGCGGTCTGGCGGGTCCATCGGTTGCGAATCAGGTTGTGAGGTGCACTACGAGACCGGGCAGGTCTGGGAGCAGAGGCTGCCAGACCTGCCCATAAAACTGGGGAAGCCGCCTACTTGCTGTAGAGTTCGACGATCAGCTGTTCGTTGACGGGCAGGTTGACATCCTCGCGCCGCGGAATGGCGATGATCTTGCCCGACAGAGCGTCGCGGTTGATGTCCAGCCAGGGAACGGAGCGCTGCCCGGCAGCGAAGTTCTTCGACTCTTCGAGCACGACCATCTCCTTGGAGCCTGCGCGCACCGCGATCTCATCGCCGACCTTGCACTGAAAGGAAGGGATGTTCACCTTGCGCCCGTTGACCTGGATGTGTCCGTGCCGCACGATCTGTCGCGACTGACGGCGCGAGGTCGCGAGACCAAGGCGAAAGCAGACGTTGTCGAGACGGGTCTCCAACTGCTGCAGCAGCAGCTCACCGGTGACGCCGGTCTTGTTGGAAGCCTTCTGGTAGTAGGCCCGGAACTGCGTTTCGAGCGTGAAGTAGATGCGCTTCGCCTTCTGCTTCTCACGCAGTTGCAGGCCGTAGCCGACCACCTTCTTCTGCTTCTTGGACTGGCCATGCTGGCCGGGTGGGAAGTTGCGCTTCTCGACGGGGCACTTCTCGGTAAAGCACTTCGCGCCCTTCAGAAAGAGCTTGGTGCCGTCGCGCCGGCACATGCGGCAGACGGGTCCTGTGTAACGGGCCATTGGGGAAACTCCTAGCTTCAGGTGTCGATCGCTTTACACGCCGAGCGCTTCGTCGCGATCCATTCAGGGGAAGACCTTCGTCCCAGAGGAACGAAGGTCTGGAGGAGCCGGCAAGAGACCGGCATGGGAGACTGGTGCGTCTGCCATCGCCGATTCCACTCTCTCGTTTACAGAGAGACGACTTAGACGCGGCGACGTTTGGGCGGGCGGCAACCGTTGTGCGGCATCGGGGTCACATCGCGGATCGATCGCACCTCGATGCCGGCCGCACCCAAGGCACGGATCGCAGACTCCCGACCCGATCCGGGGCCGGAGACACGGACATCCACCGACCGGAGACCATGATCGCGGGCCGCAGTCGCGGCTCCGGTTGCCGCCTGCTGGGCAGCAAAGGGAGTTCCCTTGCGCGAGCCACGGAAGCCAAGAGAACCCGAGCTCTTCCACGACAGGGTGTTTCCTGCCTGGTCAGTGAGCGTCACAATGGTGTTATTGAAACTCGCCTGCACAAACGCCAGACCAAACGGGACATTCTTCCGTTCACGCTTCTTAAACTTTTTGTTCTTTCCCTGCTTGTTCCCCGCCGCTTTATTCTGTGTTTTCGCCATGGCTTACTTCGTCGCTTTCTTCTTACCGGCGACGGTTCCCTTGCGGGGTCCCTTGCGGGTACGAGCGTTGGTATGGGTGCGCTGCCCGCGCACCGGAAGCGAACGGCGGTGCCGCAACCCACGGTACGACTGGATCTCGATCAGGCGCTTGATGTTGAGCGAAACATCCTTGCGCAGATCGCCTTCGATCTGCCCTTCCTGCTCAATGACGTTGCGGATGCTGTTTAGCTGGTCTTCGTCGAGCGTGCCGACCTTGACCATCGGGTCGATGCCCGCCTTGTCGAGGATACGGGCTGCTCGCGTATTCCCAATGCCGAAGATATAAGTGAGGCCGATGCGTGCCTGCTTGTGATTGGGCACGTCCACGCCGGAGATACGAGCCATGCGAAGATTCCTTTACGGTGCGGCTCCCGGACTGGCCAGGTAGCGGATTGGAGGTCGCGGGAGAGGCTCCGGCAGGTTCATCGCAAGCCTCTACTTCGGCTAACTCGCCTGCCGGCTCCCAGTCTGTTGGCCTGGGGATCTAACCCTGGCGCTGCTTGTGCTTGGCGTTCTCGCAGATCACGCGCACAACGCCGCGCCGGTGGATCACCTTGCACTTGTCACACATCTTCTTTACGGATGCCCGAACCTTCATTGACAGCTCCTTTCGCGAGAGGCCTGCCAGAACATCCGCAGGATGCGTCTCGCAGAAAGGCGCCATATTGCGGCCGCCAACAGCCTCTACTCAGATCTACTTGTATCGATACACGATGCGCCCACGATTCAGATCGTAGGGGCTCAGCTCGATGGCGACGCGGTCTCCGGGCAGAATACGGATGAAGTTCTTGCGCATCCGTCCAGACACGTGCGCCAAGGCTTGATGTTTATTCTCAAGCTCCACCTTGAACATGGCGTTTGGCAGCGTCTCGACGACGGTCGCCATTACCTCGATTGCATCTTCCTTCGACAAACATTCTCCTTGGAAAGCCAGCCGCTCATGCCCGAGCCCCGGCATACAGTGTTTCCCGGTCTCGTAGCCCACGCCTGAAGAACGTGCGGGCAGCACTCCTTATAATACACGGTCGCGGGGGAAAGGGCCACCGCTGGGCGGTCCGCCGATTCGGCCGAGCTTTGCCCTGCCTATGCGGTGAGCACCTCCGGTCCATCGCCGGTGATCGCCACCGTGTGCTCGAAGTGGGCCGAGTAGCTCCCATCCACGGTCACAGCGGTCCAGCCATCCTTCAAAACCCGGACCTCCGGGCCGCCCAGGTTGATCATCGGCTCAATGGCCAAAACCATGCCGGCCTTGAGCCGCGGACCTTTGCCAGCCGGGCCGAAGTTCGGCAGCTGAGGATCCTCATGCATGGCCCGGCCTATGCCGTGGCCGACGAAGTCCCGGACCACGCCGAAGCCCTCGCCCTCGCACATCTGCTGCACCGCATGCGAGATATCGCCCAGCCTTCCGCCCGGACGCGCGGCTGCGATGGCGGCTGCGAGCGAGGCCTGCGTCACTCGCAGCAGGCGCTCGACCTCCGGCGAGACGGCACCGACCGGGTACGTGACCGCCGCATCCGAGTAGAAGCCGTCCAGAATGACGCCGCAGTCCACCGACACGATGTCGCCCTCGCGCAGGATGCGGGCCTTGTTGGGCATGCCATGCACCACCTCCTGGTTGATGGAGGTGCACAGCGCTGCGGGGAACCCGTGATACCCCTTGAACGCCGCGACCGCACCCGGGAAATCCGCGATGCGTGCGTTGGCGGCATCTTCCAGGTCCATCGTCGAGGCACCGGGCCGGACGACCTGCGCAATGGCCTCGTGGACCTGCCGCAGGACCTTGCCGGAGGCGCGCATGCGGCCGATCTCTCCTGGCGTTTTGACCATGATGGCCATCTAGCGGCAACTGCTCTCTGTTTGAGCCATGCGGAGATCCGTAAGTGTGCTCAGGATGGTGCGCTCGACCTCCTGAAGCGTCCCCAGCCCGGAGACCTCGCGGAAGCAGCCGCGGCTGCGGTAGTGCTCAATGACTGGGGCGGTCTTGAGGGTGTACTCGGCCATCCGCTCGTGAAAGGCCGACTCCGTGTCGTCGGAACGATGGGTCAGGGCCGCCTGGTCGAAGTCGCAGAAGCCATCGACCTGCGGCGCGTGCGTATAGATGTTGTAGATGCGTTTGCAGGTCGGACAGCTTCGCCGGCCGGTGATCCGCTGCATCAGGTCGCCACGGCCGACAGCAATCTGAACCGCGACCAGCGGCAGTCGGCCGGTCTGACCGGCCAGGGCCCGGTCGAGCCAGGTGGCCTGGAACTCCGTGCGAGGAAAGCCGTCCAGAATAAATCCGCCCGCCGTATCAGGCTTCGCCAGCCTCTCCGCCACCATGCCATTGACGATCTCGTCAGGAACCAGCTGACCACGGTCCATCAGATCACGGGCGGTTCGACCCAGATCGGTCCCTTCCTGCACATGTTGTCGCAACAGATCGCCCGTCGAGATCTGGGGGATGGCAAAAGAGGACATCAGCAGCTGCGCCTGCGTTCCCTTCCCCACGCCGGGGGCGCCCAGAAGAAGAACCGGCCCAGGCAGCAGATTCGCCGGAGCCGGAAGGGGGTTGTCTTCGATCCGATCAGTCAACGGAGTTCTATCTCGATTCTGTCGCCCTGGGGTTCCAACCAGAGCAGGTTCGCCGGCGCCTCCGCGAGAGGTGATTTACCAGCTTCGCCGGCCACGGATACGTCCCGACTTGGGAGTGAAGCCGTCATAGTGGCGCATGATCAGCTGCGACTCCACCTGCTGAACGGTGTCCATCGCGACACCCACGACAATCAGCAGGGACGTGCCGCCGAAGTAGAAGTTGACTCCCAGGCCGTTGGTCGTCCATGCCGGCAGGCGATCAAAGAACGGCCCCACCAGCCAAAGGTGGTTCAGGTGAATGCCGCTGATCAGAAACATGGGAATGATGGAGATCAGGACGAGGTACACCGCGCCGACCAGGGTGATGCGGCTAAGCACATCGTTGATGTAGTCCGCGGTGCGTTTGCCGGGCCGGATGCCCGGGATGAAGCCGCCGTACTTCCGCATGTTATCAGCGATATCATCTGGCCGAAAGATGATGGAGATGTAGAAGTAGGCGAAGAAGATAATAGCGACGATATACAGCAGAACGTACCACGGCTCACCGGGTGCCAGCGCGCGGAAGATCGGGCCGAAGAAGCTGCTGTTTTCGAAGGAGTATCCGAAGAGCGATGCGCGCGAGAACAGAAGCGGCGCCGACAGGATGGAGCTGGCAAAGATAACCGGCATCACACCGCCGGAGTTTACCTTGAGCGGAAGGTGAGTCGACTGTCCGCCCATCATGCGGCGACCGACGATCCGCTTGGCGTACTGCACCGGAATGCGGCGCTCCGATCGCTCGACGTAGACGATAAAGGTCACCACGGCGGCCATGCCGACGATCAGGATGAGGATAGCGAGCGGTGTGAAGGCACCCCACGCCTGTGTGGTCGCCTTGTCGTAGAGCTCCTGGATCCCGCGCGGCAGGCCGACGACGATGCCGGTGAAGATCAGAAGCGACATGCCGTTGCCGATGCCGCGATCGGTGATCTGCTCCCCCAGCCACATGATGAACGCCGTTCCAGCAGTAAGAGTGATGACGCACAGGGGAACGAAGTACCCCTTCGGGATCGTCACCATGGAGGAGCCGGTCGAGGTATTGGTCAGGGTGAGGGCGATAAAGAACGACTGCACCAGGGCCAGCAGGACGGTCACGTAACGGGTCCACTGGGTGATCTTCCTCCGCCCCATCTCGCCCTCCTTCTGCAGCTTGGCGAGCGGCTCGTAGATCACGGTCAGCAGCTGAAAGATAATGGATGCCGTGATGTAGGGCATGATGCCCAGCGCAAAGATGGTGAGCCGCCGCAGATTGCCGCCCGAGAACAGGTCCACCAGACCGAGCGCCGAGCCCGAGTTCTGATTAAAGAACTGCGCCAGCATATCGGCGTTGATGCCCGGGGTTGGGATGTGACCACCGATGCGATACACCGCGAGCAGACCGAGCGTGAACAGCACCCGCTTGCGAAGGTCGGGAATGCGGAAGATGTTACTGAACTTCTCAAACATCTGAAGGCAACCTCGAGACCGAGCTCACACTCACGAGCGAGCTGCGTTGCGGCTATTCTATCCGGCACGCCCGGGAAAGCGAAGAGGACCCGTGACTCGCACTAAACCGCGGCCGCGGACTCCGCACCGATCACAACCGCTCGACCGCCAGCCTGCTCGATCGCAGCCTTGGCTGTCTTCGAGAACCGGTGCGCATGCACGGTGACCGCGGTGTGGATCTCGCCGTTTGCGAGCACCTTCAGCAGCCCATTCTTCCGTCGCAGAAGGCCGAGCGCGATCACGCGGTCGAGCGTCAGGTCAGCGTTCGCGGAGTCCTGCGCGACGACTTCGGCGATCCGGTCCAGACCCAGGACCGTGTACTCCACCCGAAAGATGTTTGTGAAGCCGCGCTTCGGTAGACGCCGGTGCAGCGGCATCTGGCCACCCTCGAAGCCTCGCATGAGCGAGGAGCCGGAGCGGGAGCCCTGCCCCTTGTGGCCGCGGGTCGACGTCTTGCCCATGCCCGACCCCATACCGCGCCCGATCCGCTTCTTGTTCTCGTTCGCCTTCTTCGGCGCCTTCAGGTTGCTGAGATTAAGTGCCATGTTTTCCTCGCTCTACGCCGGTTACTGTTCAGGAGCCGACTCGCGTGTGTCCCTTTGGGTGTATGGGCGATCAATCGAGGATTCGCACCAGGTGCGGAATCTTCTTAACCATGCCGCGCGTCGACGGCGTGTCCTCGCGCTCGACAATCTGGTTGAGGCGAGTGAAGCCCAGCCCCTTGACAACCAGCTTATGTTTCTCCGGCGTGGCGATCTTCGACCGGACATACTGAATTCGGATCATTCCCGGAGCCTTGTTGTCGGTCACGACCGGCCTCCTCGCGGTGTGTGCTGCAACTCATCCTCGCTCTTGCCCCGGAGATTGGCCACCTCGGCCAGATCTCGCAGCTGCACCAGTGCATCGAAGGTGGCCTTCACCACGTTGTGGGGGTTGGCGGAGCCAAGCGACTTTGTGAGCACGTTCTGGACACCGACCGAGGTCATCACTGCCCGCACCGTGCCCCCAGCGATGACACCCGTTCCCTCGGGTGCCGGCTTCAGCATCACCTGGCCCGCGCCGTAGTGGCCCAGCACCTGATGCGGGATGGAGGTCTGCGTCAGATTGACACGGATGAGGTTCTTCTTCGCCGACTCAATGCCCTTCCGGATGGCCTGCGGAACCTCCTTCGCCTTCCCGGATCCATAGCCGACGACGCCCTCGGCCGGATCTCCGATGACGACGAGCGCGGCGAAGCTCATGTTCTTGCCGCCCTTGACGACCTTGGTCACACGATTGATGGACACCACCTGATCCTTCAGGTTGAGCCGGTTCGCGTCCACTCTCTTCTTCAGACCTGCCATTGTCCTGTCTCTTTCTGGCTCCGGACTCTGCCCGGGAGCGACGGTACTAGAACTCGAGACCCGCCTCACGGGCAGCATCGGCGAGGGCCTTGATACGGCCGTGATAGAGATACCCACCGCGATCGAAGACCACGCGGGTAACCCCCTTTTCCCGGGCGCGCTCCGCAATCAGCTTGCCGACCGCGGCAGCCGCCGCGACGTTGCCTCCCGTCACTTTTTCCTCACCCTTCTTCGACATGCTCGACGCCGAGGCGATGGTCGTTCCAGTCGCATCGTCGATCAGCTGGGTGTAGATATGGTTCAGGGAACGATAGACGTTCAGACGAGGACGCTCCGTCGTACCGGCGAGCCGCTCCCGAATGCGGGAGTGGACCCGCTTGCGGATCACATCCCGCTGTCTCAGATTGATCATAGCCGCTTCTCTCCTAGGGACGGCTGCAGAGTGCTGCAGACGTTCGGAATCTGTTACTTTGCACCGGTCTTGCCGACCTTCTTCTTCAACTTCTCATCCGAGTAGCGAACCCCTTTGTTCTTGTAAGGGTCCGGCTTCCGCAGGGACCGCATGTCGGCGGCGACCTGTCCGACTTTCTGCCGGTCGATGCCGGAGACTGTCAGGTGCGTCTGCTTGGGATCGATTGCCACCTCGATGCCGGAGGGCAGGGGGAACTCGATCGGGTGCGAGTAGCCCAGGGTAAAGACGACCATACCCTTCCCCTTCATCTCCACACGGTAGCCGATACCGATGACATCGAGCTCCTTCTTCCACCCGTTGGTCACGCCTTCGACGGCGTTGAAGACCAACGACCGGGCGAGCCCGTGAATCGCTGCCTGGGAGTCGTTCTCGCGCTCAGCGACGAGCTCGTTCTCTTTCCGGACCAGCGAGATGCCGGTCGGCAGCAGCGTTGAGACCTTTCCCTTCGGGCCCTCGACCAGAACAGTGTTGCCCGACACTGTGTAGCTCACGCCGGCAGGTATCGGGATCGGCTTTCTTCCAATTCGTGACATCTTCGAATCCTTCCAGGACGGCTTGCGAGTCGCGGAGCACCTAAGGCCTCCGTTCCACTGCAGCCTGGCGACCTCCGTCGCCCGTTCCTCTCCCCCTTCGGGGAGTAAAGCATTTACGGGAGCTACAGGGGAGCTACCAGACCTCGCACAGCACCTCGCCGCCCACTCCCTCGCGGCGCGCCTGGCGCCCTGTCATCACGCCCTTGGGGGTGGTCATGATGGAGATGCCGAGGCCGCCCTGAACCCTTCTGATCTCGTCCCGCCCGAGGTATACCCGGCAGCCAGGCCGGGAGATCCGCTTCAGATCGCGGATCACCGCCTCATTGTTGGGTCCGTACTTCAGGTACACGCGAAGAATGCTGCGGCCCTCTTCCTCCGCTGGCTTGTAGTTCGCGATATAGCCTTCCTCTTTGAGGATGCGCGCAATCTCCGCCTTCAGCTTGGAGGCCGGGACATCCAGCTTCTGGTGGCGCGCCCGCATTGAGTTACGGATGCGCGTCAGAAAGTCTGCTACTGGGTCGGTCAGGTTCATCCTATCTCCTTCTCCCCCGTTCGCCGGCGTCTGCCGGAACCTGCAGGGAGGGTCATTCATAGTGCTTGCGTCACAGAGTTTGCAGCAATCCGGTATCGACCGAGGTTATGCTAGTGAGCCGGCCACCCAAGACTGCGTCGCCCGTCCGTACCAGTCCGTCTTCACCAGCTCGACTTCACGACACCTGGAATCTCGCCCTTCAAGGCAAGTCCGCGGAAGCACAGACGGCAGACCCCGAACTTGCGCAGGTAGGCCCGGGGGCGACCGCAGAGCTGACACCGATTATGCTGCCGCGATTTGAACTTCGGCTTCTTCGCGTCTTTCACTCGTTTTGCTGTTGTTGCCATGCGTCTCTCAACTCTCTCTTGTCAAACTAATAGTCTACCGTAGACGGAGCCCCCGCGGGAACCTGGCTCAGGCGCCCTGCCGAAAGGGCATGCCAAATCCGCGCAGAAGAGCACGTGCCCCGTTGTCATCCTTGGCGGTTGTCACGATGGTCACGTTCATGCCCTTCAGCTTGTCGACCTTGCTGTAGTCGATCTCGGCGAAGATCAGCTGGTCCCGCAGTCCCAAGGTGTAGTTGCCACGTCCGTCGAAGCTCTTGGACGACACACCGCGGAAGTCCCGAACACGCGGCAGAGCGATCGAGATAAGCCGGTCCAGGAACTCGTACATTGCGTCTCCGCGCAGGGTCACCATGGCGCCGATCGGCATGCCCTCCCGCAGCTTGAAGGCGGCGATAGACTTCTTCGCCTTGGTCGTCACCGGCTTCTGGCCGGCGATCGAGGCGAGGTCGGCGATCAGCGGATCCATGATCTTGACGTTCTGTGTTGCCTCGCCGAGCCCCATGTTGATGACGATCTTCTCAAGGCGCGGAATCGCCATGGCGTTGCTGATGCCGAGCTCGCGGGCGACGTTCGCCTTGATCTCGGTGTTATACCGCTCTCTGAATCGTGCAGCCATACCCTTGCTTCCTCTCTTCCACGGTCACCGGGGTGGACCTCCTCGGTCCGTCTACCGTTTACGTGGCCTCAGCTCTCAAAAAACCATGCGTCCCGACCATCTCACTTCGGGAGCGCTTACTTCGCCTTCTTCTCCGCGATCACATCACCGCTCGATCGTGAGATACGAAGCTTGCGGTCTCCGTCCATTCGGACACCCACCCGCGTGCGGTTGCCCGATCCATCGACCAGCATCACGTTGGAGAGGTGAATGGGCGCCTCCTGCTCGGCGATGCCTCCCTTGATGTTGCGCTGAGGATTGGGCTTGACGTGCTTCTTGATCATGCCCACATGCTCCACCAGCACCCGATCGCGATCCGTCAGCACGCGCAGCACCCGGCCGCGCTTGCCTTTGTCCTTACCCGCAATCACCTCGACCTGATCGTTGCGTCTGATCCTCTTTGCCATTGCTGCCCCTTCCTCGACGAACCTTGCACCTGAGGCGTGAGTCGGAGTTCACGATCTCCTCAAGCTTTCCTTGTTGGGCAGACCGCCTGCCAGTCGACCTAGATCACCTCAGGAGCGAGGGAGACGATCTTGAGGAACTTCTTCTCGCGCAGCTCCCGTGCCACCGGACCGAAGACACGCGTTCCCACCGGCTCCATGGCATCGTTGATGACCACCGCCGCATTCTGGTCAAAGCGGATATAGGTCCCATCTCGCCGGCGCGACTCCTTGCGCGTGCGAACGATGACGGCCTTCACCACCTTGCCCTTCTTCACGGTTCCATCAGGCGACGCCTCTTTCACAGCGGCGGTGACCACGTCGCCCAGGCCGGCCTTCTTTCCCAGTCCACCGCCCAGCGGGAGAATCACCTGAAGGCGGCGAGCCCCGGAGTTGTCGGCGACATCGAGGATGGTGCGCATTTGAACTGCCATTTGCTACTCCCCTTGGAGCTGCCCGTCTTGGGTTGGGCTGGCTCCGTACTTCGATCTGACCGGCGCTGTCTCTGATACAAAACATGACCATGCGCCCTGATCGGCCCTAAGCTACCGGGCAGGTGTCAAATTCTCGGCCTTGATCTCACCGATCTGCGACAGCGATGACCGGCGAACAATCTCTTCCAGAGTCCACCGCTTCAGCTTGGATAGCGGCCGGCCCTCGCGGATCCGCACCATATCCCCGACACGCGCGGAGTTCTGCTCGTCGTGGGCGTAGAACTTCTTATTCGATTTCATGACCCGCTTGTACTTCGGATGAGCCTTGCGCATCTCGATCTCGACAACGATCGTCTTCTGCATCTTAGTCGAGACCACCAGGCCCACCTTCTCGTTGCGGGACCTGCCAGCATCTTCGCTCGCCGGCGCCAGCCCTTCGCTTGCTTCTGTCATGCCTGCTCCCTTTCTGCCCGCTTCCGAGCCGTCCGTTGACTTGGGGCGGGTGCGCTTCTCTGCGGAGTCGGGTGAGCTTTTTGATCAGCCTCGATCTGTCGCTCCCGCGCCACCGTCTCGATGCGGGCGACGTCAAGCTTGAGCGAGCGGAGCCGCTTCAGCCCTTCCTGGTTGCCAAGCGCCTTCTGAAACCGAATGCGAAACAGTTGCTCTCCTGCCTTGGCCCGCTCGGTCTTGAGCTCCTCATCCGCGAGCGAACGAATCTTTGCCACGTCCATCGGTCTCACCCTTCCCTTCTCTACCCGTCGAGAGCTCACAGCGAGCTCTTCCCTAGTTCGTTCCTTGCAGACGAAGACTACTTCGCGGAGACCGCCGCCTTGACGCCCGGACGCTCCACAAAGCTGGTCCTCAGCGGCAGCTTGTGCGAGGCCAGACGCATCGCTTCCTTCGCCATCTCCGAGCTGACACCCTCCATCTCAAAGAGCACCTTGCCTGGGCGCACCACGGCAACCCAGTGATCCGGCGCGCCCTTGCCCTTGCCCATACGGGTCTCGGCCGGTTTCTTTGTGATCGGCTTATCCGGGAAGATCCGCAGCCAAACCTTGCCGCCGCGCTTGATAAACCGTGTCATCGCAATCCGGCTCGCCTCGATCTGGCGGTCCGTGATATAGCCGCACTCCACTACCTTCAAACCGAAGTCGCCGAACGACAGGTCCGATCCGCGCCAGGCCTTCCCCTTCATGCGTCCGCGCTGCTGCTTGCGGAACTTGACCTTCTTTGGCATCAACATAAACCGCTCCTCAATCCCGAGCTCCCCGGTCTCACCGGCAGATCCGGAAACAGCCTGCTAGGGTTGAAACACACCTGCGCTCGCCGGCGCTGGGACAGCCTGCTCCCGGCGCTTGCGCTGCTCATAAATATCACCACGGTAGACCCATGTCTTCACCCCGATGATGCCGTAGGTCGTGTGCGCCTCGGCGAAGCCGTAGTCGATGTCCGCCCGCAGCGTGTGGAGCGGCAGACGACCCTGCAGATACCACTCCGACCGGGCAATCTCGTTGCCATTCAGGCGGCCGGACACCCGCACCTTGATCCCCTTGCACCCAAAGCGCAGCGCCGAATCCACAGACTTGCGCATGGCCCGGCGAAAGGACACACGCTTTTCGAGCTGCAGCGCAATGTTCTCCGCGACCAGCTGCGCGTCCAGCTCCGGCTTGTTCACCTCGAGGATGTCAATAAAGACCTCGCGCGAGGTCCGCTTCTGGATGTCGGCCTTGAGCTTGTCGATCTCCGCACCCTTCCGACCGATAATGATGCCCGGGCGCGCGGTGCGAATGATCAGCCGGAGCTTGTTGCCAGGGCGCTCAATCTCGACCGAGCTGACGCCCGCTGCTTTGAGCTTGTCGCGCAGCTCAGCCTTGAGCTTGACATCTTCGACCAGCAGCTTGTCATAACCGCGTTCCACGAACCAGCGCGACTTCCAGGGCTTGTTGACCCCGAGGCGAAACCCGTACGGATGGACTTTTTGTCCCATAATCTCCTTACCTTCCGCCTGCCGCCCTCTGTATCCTGGGCGGGCGGCTGTTTGGCGCGAACCTCTAATGTTACCTCAGACGAGGTCTAACTTCCAGACCTTGCGCCCGGGCTCTTCCGGGCCCGTCGCTTCGGAGCGGGGGCCTGGCCCGAGGAGGAGCCGCTGGTTGCCTTACCCTTTTCGGCCACAGACACAATGATGTGGGCGAGCCGGCGCTGGTAGCGGAACGCACGTCCCATAGGCGCGGGGCGAATCCGCTTCATCCGCGGACCCTCGTTCGCAACCGCCGTCTTGACGTACAGCCGGTCCACATCGACGTCGAGACCCTGCTCGTCGGAGACATAGCGGGCGTTGGCGATCGCCGACTCCAGCGTCTTCAGCACGACCGGCGCGATGCGCTTGGTGCTGAAGGCCACCGTGTTGCGCGCCTCTTCCACGCGGAGGCCGCGAATCAGATCCAGAACCAGCTTCGCCTTCTGGGGGCTGGTGCGCTGAAACCGTGCCTCGGCCCGAAACTCTTGAACTTCTGCTGCTTTCTTTGCCATAGCTCCAACCCCTCTTCGCACCACGCGGTGCGGGAGACCTGTCTGCAAACTTCGATTACTTTGGCTTGGCCGAGCTCTCGCTCGCGCGAGCGGAGTGGCCCTTGAAGGTTCGTGTGGCGGAGAACTCACCCAGCTTGTGCCCCACCATGTTCTCGGTCACATACACCGGGATGAACTTGCGCCCGTTGTGCACCGCGATCGTGTGCCCCACCATATCCGGGTGGATGGTCGACCGGCGTGACCAGGTGCGCAGCACCTTCTTGTCATTCGCCTGATTCATGACCGTGATCTTTGTCATGAGATGCCCGTCGATGAACGGACCTTTCTTTGCCGAACGCGCCATATCTCTCTTCGCCCTGAAACCCTTCTGCTGCCATCAACCGCCGGCAGCTGCCTGCTTCGTTCCGCCTACTTGCTTCGCCGGCTGACGATGAAGCCGTCCGTCCGCTTGTTGTTGCGTGTCTTGTAGCCGCGGGTCGGCTGACCCCACGGGGTCACCGGATGCCGTCCACCGGAGGTCTTTCCCTCGCCGCCGCCGTGGGGATGGTCGACGGGGTTCATGGACACGCCCCGGTTCGCCGGCCGAATGCCCTTCCATCGATTGCGACCGGCCTTGCCCATGGTGACGTTCTCGTGGTCGGTGTTGCCCACCTGGCCCACGGTTGCCATGCACTCCACCAGCACCCGGCGAGTCTCGCCTGAGGGCAGCTTCAGCAGGGCATAGTCGCCCTCTTTGGCCACCAGCTGTACCTGAGCGCCAGCCGAGCGCGCCATCTGAGCGCCTTTGCCCGGTCGCAGCTCAATGTTGTGCACCGTCGTGCCGGCGGGGATGTTCCTGAGCGGAAGAGCGTTGCCAACCAGAATGTCAGCCTCTGGGCCGCTCATGATCTGCTGGCCCACCTTCAACCCAACCGGCTGAATGATGTAGCGCTTTTCACCGTCCAGATAATGAATCAGAGCGATGCGCGCCGAGCGATTCGGATCGTACTCCACCGTCGCGACCGTGCCCGGAACACCGAACTTGTTTCGCTTGAAGTCGATCAGGCGCAGCTTCTGCTTGTGACCGCCACCATGGTGCCGCATGGTGAGCGCACCGGTCGAGTTGCGGCCTCCGGTACGCTGCTTTACCTCGAGCAGCGGCTTGTGCGGCGTGTCGGTCGTGATGTCGTCGTTGACCAGCTTGGTGGCAAACCGCAGCGACGGGGTGATCGGTCGAAATGTCTTAATCGGCATCGTCTCTTCCTTGCCTCGGCATCCCTGCTGCGCAGGTGCCGCGCTCTTGCAAAGCTCCCGCGCAGAGCAGCGGGTCACGGTGGGTTACAGGCTGTCGAGGTACTCGGGCATCTTTTCGCCGTCAGCCAGTCGCACGTAGGCCTTCTTCCAGTCGGGGCGAAATCCGGAGAACTTGCCGCGGCGGCGCTCCTTGCCCTCAACGTTGGCCGTGCGAACCGCCCTGACCTTTACCTTGAAGAGCGTTTCGACGGCCTGCTTGACCTCGATCTTGGTCGCCTTCGGGTCGACCTCAAAGACTAGGGTGTTCTGTGTCTCCTTGACGCCCATACCCTTCTCGGTGATCAGCGGGCGACGCACAACGGTATACAGGGTCGGCATTACGCAGCCTCCGTTTCGCCAGCGGCAGACTTCCGCCGCGGCGCGTTCTTGACCAGGGTCTCCTGCAGCGCCTCAAACGCCTCACGCGAGAAGACAGCGTGCTCATACCGGAGAAGATCATAAGGGTGCACCTCGGAGGAGAGCACCAGCTCCACCCCGTGGAGGTTGCGCGACCCGAGATAGAGCTTTTCGTCAAGCCGGCGGCTGGACTCGACGAGCAGAGTCGTCCTTCCGGCTCCAAGTGTGTCGAGCGCCGACCGCAGCAGCTTTGTCTTTGCCTCGGGCATCTCGAAGTGCTCCACCACCGTCAGACGTCCTTCGGCCAGCTTGGCCGCGATCGCCGACCGCAACGCACCGAGAAGCTTCTTTCGTGGGAACGCGTACTCATATGAGCGAGGCTGCGGTCCGTGGACCGTGCCGCCCGAGCGCCAGAGGGGGGAACGGATCGACCCGACCCGGGCCCGCCCGGTTCCCTTCTGCTTCCACAGCTTCTTTCCCGAGCCGGAGACCAGCTTGCGATTCTTGGTCGCCGCCGTGCCCTGCCGGAGAGCGGCGCGGTAGTGCTTGATCGACTCCCACAGGAGCGCCTCGTTGATCTCACCCGAGGTGAGCACACCAGAGAGCTCAAACTCCCCAACCTTCTCTCCGCTCAGGTTCTTTACGTCCACGTTTGCCATCTTCTTCTCTCATGCCGGAGCTCCCCTGACGGGAAACTCCGAACCGTTGTCAGTCTGTCATCGAAGCTTTGGAGGTCCGGGCTGAGGCTCACCAGCTCGGGCTTTGCTGCTCTTCGCAGCCTCTACTTCTTCTTGGCTGGAGCTGCTTTCTTCGAGGCCTTCAGAGGATCAAGCGTCGACGCTCCGGCAAATCCGCGACGCTCCCGGGGTGGAGCCTTGGCCTTCGAGATCAGAACAAAGCCATCCCGTGGCCCAGGCACGGCACCCTCCACAAGCAGCAGGTTGTCTTCGAGGTCGATCCCCCGGATCCTCAGGTTCCGGACGGTGACCTGGTCATGGCCCATGTGGCCCGGCATACGCTGGCCTGGAAAGACCCGCGAAGGAAACGAGGACGCGCCGATCGAACCCTGCACCTGAAACATGTGGCCGTGGGCCTTTGGACCTCCACCGAAGTGGTGCCGGCGAACGACGCCGGCAAAGCCCCGGCCCTTCGATGTGCCAATCACGTCGACAAACTTCTCGTCCGAAAAGATGTCAACAAGGACGCGGTCTCCTGCTTTGACGCCCGAGCTTCCCTCGACACCCGATGCACTCTCGAGCGAGACCTCGCGCATCTCGCGCACCGGCGGAACATCGGACTTCGCAAAGTGCCCCGTCATAGGCTTGTTGATCTTCGATGCCTTGACAAAATCGACGTACCCGATCTGCGCCGCATCGTAGCCGTCCTTTGCCAGCGTCTTGAGTTGCGTGATGACACACGGGCCGGCCTTGAGAACCGTTACCGGGTGGACGTCGCCGCGCTCGTCGAAGAGCTGCGTCATGCCAACCTTTTTGCCGAGAATTCCAGTCACTGCCATCGATCTCTCTCCCCCATCATGCCCGCGTGGGGCACTGCAGGTCGTCTGCTTCGGTCAGGCTACTTCTGAACTACGTTGCTACTTCTGAACGGTCTTGATCTCGACGTCGACCCCAGCCGGCAGGTCAAGCTTCATCAGGGCGTCGACGGTCTGCTGCGTCGGCTCGAGGATGTCGATGAGGCGCTTATGCGTCCGAATCTCGAAGGCCTCCCGCGACTTCTTGTCAACGTGGGGGGAGCGAAGAACACAGTACTTGTTCTTCATCGTCGGCAGCGGAATCGGTCCCGCGACCTGGGCTCCGGTTCGCTTGGCCGTCTCGACGATCTCGCCCGTCGATGTATCCAGGACCCGGTAGTCATACGCCTTGAGCCGAATGCGAATTCTCTGTCCAGCCATACTTCCCTCTTCTGTCTCGCAAAGATCGGGTTGTGATGTGCCGCCGGCACATGGCCGGCGGCACGGATCTGCGGTTTACTTGATGATCTCGGTGATGGTTCCGGCGCCCACGGTGCGTCCGCCCTCGCGGATGGCGAAGCGCAGCCCCTTTTCCATGGCGACCGGCGTTCCCAGTGTGATCTCGAGCGCGATGTTGTCGCCTGGCATCACCATCTCGGTGCCCTCGGGCAGCTTGGCCGATCCGGTCACGTCCGTCGTCCGGAAGTAGAACTGCGGACGGTAGCCGTTGAAGAACGGCGTGTGACGCCCACCCTCCTCCTTCGACAGCACATAGATCTCGCCCCGGAACTGGGTGTGCGGCGTGATCGAGCCCGGCTTGGCCAGAACCATCCCGCGCTCCACATCCTCCTTCGCGATGCCGCGCAGAAGAAGCCCCGCGTTGTCACCCGCCATGCCCTCGTCCAGCTGCTTCTTGAACATCTCAACGCCCGTGCAGACCGTCTGCTGGGTGTCGCGGAAGCCCACAATCGAACACGGCTCGCCCACCTTGATCTTGCCCCGCTCGATGCGGCCCGTGACCACCGTGCCGCGCCCCGAGATCGAGAAGATATCCTCGATCGGCATCAGAAACGGCAGGTCGACTGCGCGGTCCGGCTGCGGCACGTTCTTGTCAACCGCATCCATCAGCTCGTCGATCTTGGCCTCCCACTCCGCCTCGCCGTTCAGAGCGCCCAGCGCCGATCCGCGAACCACCGGAACATCGTCGCCCGGAAAGTCGTACTTCGACAGGAGCTCGCGAACCTCCATCTCGACCAGGTCGATCAGCTCCGGGTCGTCCACCGCGTCGCACTTGTTCAGAAACACGACGATGTAGGGCACACCCACCTGCCGCGCCAGCAACACGTGCTCCTTGGTCTGCGGCATCGGACCGTCGGTCGCTGCCACCACCAGAATCGCGCCATCCATCTGCGCCGCGCCCGTGATCATGTTCTTGATGTAGTCGGCGTGGCCCGGGCAATCGACATGCGCGTAGTGACGGTTGGCCGTCTCATACTCCACATGCGAGGTCGCAATCGTGATACCGCGCTCACGCTCCTCCGGTGCATTGTCGATCGTGTCAAAGCTCCGGAAGCTGTTCTTCGGGTTGTGCTTGGACAACACCTTCGTGATCGCCGCCGTCAACGTCGTCTTGCCGTGGTCAATGTGCCCAATCGTCCCTACATTCACGTGCGGCTTGCTGCGGTCAAACTTCTCCTTGCCCATCTCGAATCCCTCTCCCTGTGTGTCTGAAGATCTAACGATCTCGTCCTGACAGCTTTGAAAACTCTTGTCTCTACCGGAGACCGTGCGCGTGCGCGGCTACTTGCCCTGAGACTTCGCGATGATCTCCTCCGAGACCGACCGCGGCGCCTCTTCGTACTGCTTGAACTCCATCGAATAGTTTGCTCGACCCTGGGTGGACGAGCGCATCTGGGTGGCATACCCGAACATCGTGCTCAGCGGAACTATGGCTTTGATCGCCTGGGTTCCACCGACCATCTCCATCCCCTCGATGCGGCCACGGCGGCTGTTGAGGTCGCCGATGATCGTTCCCATGTACTCCTCAGGGACAGTCACCTCGACCGACATCACCGGCTCCAGCAGCACCGGCTTCGCCTTGCGCGCCGCCTCTTTGAAGGCCATCGATCCGGCGATCTTGAAGGCCATCTCGTTCGAGTCGACGTCATGGTAGCTGCCGTCGTAGAGCGAGACCTTGATGTCCACCATCTCGTATCCAGCCAACACGCCGCGCAGCATGGCGTCCTGAATGCCCTGATCGATCGGCTTGATGTACTCGCGCGGGATGACGCCGCCCTTGATGTCGTTGACAAACTCGTAGCCCTTGCCAGGCTCGTTCGGCGCAATGCGAATCTTCGCGTGGCCATAGTTGCCCGAACCGCCGGTCTGCCGGATGTACTTGCCTTCAGCCTCCGCATTCGATCGGATGGTCTCGCGGTAGGCCACCTGCGGCTTGCCGACGTTGGCCTCAACCTTGTACTCCCGCATCATACGGTCGACGATGATCTCGAGGTGCAACTCACCCATGCCCGAGATGATGGTCTGGCCGGAGTCCGGATCGGTGTGCACGCGGAAGGTCGGATCCTCCTGCGCGAGCTTTGAGAGCGCGACTCCCATCTTCTCCTGGTCGGCCTTGGTCTTGGGCTCGACCGCCAGATCGATCACCGGCTTGGGGAAGTCAATCGACTCGAGCGCAACCGGCGCCTTCTCCGAGCAGATGGTATCTCCGGTGACCAGATTCTTGAGCCCGACCGCGGCGCAGATATCGCCGGCCAGAATCTCCGTGATCTCTTCGCGCTTGTTGGCGTGCATCTTCAGCAGTCGGCCGATGCGCTCGGTCTTGCCCGTCCGCGGGTTCAACACCGAATCACCCGTCTTCAGCTGCCCCGAGTAGGCGCGAATAAAGATCAGTTGCCCGACAAACGGGTCGGTCATGATCTTGAAGCCAAGCGCTGCAAAGGGTGCGCTATCCTCCGGCGGACGCGTCAAATGCTCCTCCGGGTTCTCGGGATCGATGCCCTCGACCGGGGGAATGTCAAGCGGGCTGGGGAGGTACGCGACCACGGCATCGAGTAAGGTCTGAATGCCCTTGTTCTTGAAGGCGGTTCCGCACAGCACCGGAAAGACCTGCATCGCGATCGTCGCCTTGCGTAATGCGCGCTTGATCTGTTCGACCGAGATCTCCTCACCCTCGAGAAAGGCGTTCAGCACCTCATCGTCGGATTCGGCGACGGCCTCGATCAGCGCGTTGCGGTACTCCTCTGCCTGCGGACGGAGGTCGGCCGGCACCTCCTCGACCGAGTACTTCGCACCCATGGTCTCGTCATGCCAGAGAATGGCGCGCATCTCGACCAGGTCGATCACCCCGGCAAACTTCGCCTCCTGGCCGATGGGCAACTGAATCGGAACAGCGCGGGCGCCGAGCCGGTTCTTGATAGTCGAGACGGCGTACAGAAAGTCCGCGCCGGCCTTATCCATTTTATTGATAAAGCAGATGCGCGGGACCCGGTACTTGTTCGCCTGACGCCACACCGTCTCGGACTGGGGCTGAACTCCCTGGACCGAGTCGAAGCAGGCGACGGCGCCGTCGAGAACACGCAGCGAGCGCTCGACCTCGGCGGTAAAGTCGACGTGACCCGGCGTGTCGATGATGTTGATCCGGATGCCGTTCCAGGTGCACGTGGTCGCGGCAGAGGTGATGGTGATGCCGCGCTCCTGCTCCTGTTCCATCCAGTCCATCGTGGCCGTGCCCTCATGGACCTCGCCGATGCGATGGGTGATGCCGGTGTAGAACAGGATGCGCTCGGTCGTCGTCGTCTTGCCGGCGTCGATGTGCGCCATGATCCCGATGTTGCGGCATTTATTGAGCGGTGTTGTGCGTGCCACGGTGCGGTCCTTGTCTCTCTCATGGGCGGGCCCGGAACGAGCCCGCGTTACTTACTGCTAAATCCCCAACTCTGGCTTCCGAAACGTTTCAGCCTGCCCGGACGCCTCCGCAGAGCTACCAGCGGTAGTGGGCAAAGGCCTTGTTGGCCTCAGCCATGCGGTGAACGTCTTCCTTCTTCTTCATGGCTGCGCCGCGGCCATTGGCGGCGTCGAGCAGTTCGGCCGTCAGCTTGTCGACCATTCCCTTTTCGCCGCGCGCCCGCCCGTAGGTGACCAGCCATCGGATCGCAAGCGAGGTCCTCCGCTCGGGATTGACCTCGATCGGCACCTGGTAGTTGGCTCCACCGACGCGCCGGCTCTTGACCTCGAGGAGCGGCTTTACGTTCTCGATCGCCTTCTTGAACAGCTTGAGCGCCTCATCGCCGCCCTTCTGCTCGAGGTTGGTCATCGACTCGTAGAAGATGCTCTGGGCAGTCGACTTCTTGCCGCCCCACATCATGGAGTTGACGAACTTTGTGACCAAGGTCGAGCCATAGACCGGATCGGCCGCCACATCCCGCTTCGCGATAAAACCTTTTCTCGGCATCCTCTGCTTCTCTCTTCCCCCGGCGCGGTCAACCTCTCACGGCCTGGGCCTGTCTGCTGCTGTTTCCATCTATAAGCCAGGGCGGCAAACTAAACCCGCCCGGGCCGAGCAGCCACGCTGCTCAGAACTTCCCTTATCTCTACTTGGCCGCCTTCGGCCGCTTGGCGCCGTACTTTGATCGGCTCTGCAGGCGCTTGGCCACGCCGACTGAGTCGAGCGTACCGCGCACGATGTGGTAGCGCACCCCCGGCAGGTCCTTGACGCGGCCGCCGCGGATCAGAACGATCGAGTGCTCCTGGAGGTTATGACCCTCGCCCGGGATGTAGCTCGTGACCTCGATGCCGTTGGTCAGCCTCACACGGGCGACCTTGCGCAGGGCCGAGTTCGGCTTCTTTGGCGTCTGCGTATAGACGCGGGTGCAGACGCCGCGACGCTGCGGCGAACCCTGCAGAGCGGGGCTGGCAGTCTTGTACTTCGTGGGCGTGCGGCCCTGCTTGACGAGCTGATGAAACGTAGGCACCCGGAGACTCCTCCCAAAGTTACACCGGACGCGGCCCAAAAGACGGACCGGATCCTCTCGGCGTCACGCCTGCGAAAGCGCGCGCGCCACACATCGGCGAGAGAGACTCTCTCCCGCGCCAAACACAGACCATCTTCCCTACCGGTCCACTTACACGTCTTACACGTCACACGAACTTATACGAATGGAGATAACAGTCGACGGTGGCTGAGCGCCAGGACTCCAGAAGCTCCAGGCCAACTCCGTTTCGCTGTCTCTGCCCGCATAGCCCATCCGAGAGGAGGGTGTCGCAGTGCATGGTTGAGAAGCTTTTTGTCGCCCGCGGTCCCGTTAAAACACGGTGGACCCGCTGACGACACTTACAGTGTATCGCAAACGACGAGCTCGCGCGCGGAATGACACGCTCACTGCCTTTGCAACCTTCACACTCTACCAAGAACCGGGCAGGAGGTCAACCCGCCGATGGTGGCCTGACCCCGGTCGGCAGGGGTCAGCAATGCTACCCTAGCGCCATGTCGCTCTTCCATCGTGGCGCGCCATCTCCGGCTCGCCTTCTTTTCGCAGTCTGCTTCGTTTCGCTTTTCTCCGGAACCGCCCTCCCCGCCCAGAGCGGCGTGCCCGCGCCCATGACGCTGCTTCAGAACCCCGACCCTCGCGTCGCGCCAACGCTCAAGGCCATCTCCCGCGGTGAGCGTCCGGGCGGCCTAGCGCTGAGCCCGGACGGGAGTCTTCTGGCGTGGATGCTCGGCGGCCCGGACGGCACCCACCTCCACCTTTCGGAGCTCGCGCACCCGGAGGCGAACGGACAAGCCTCCGGCCGGACGATCACCATGCCGGGCGGGCCGGAGGGCTGCTCCGAGCAGGCTCCCGTCTGGTCTCCCGACGGGAGCACCCTGGCTTTTCTCTCGAACTGCACGGGGGCGCACGGCGACAAGCGGCAGCAGCAGATCTTTCTCTGGTCGAAGCGCAGCGGCGAGGTCCGCCAGCTGACGCACGTCACGGGCGAGGTCCAGGCGGCCGCGTGGGCGCCGGACTCCAGGCAGATCGGATTTCTGTTCGTCGAGAACGCCACCCGGTCTGCCGGTGCGCTTGCCGCCATGAAGCCGTGGTCCGGCGTGGTTGGCGAGGATGGCATCGAGG
Source organism: Acidobacteriaceae bacterium (assembly GCA_965218595.1). Classification (GTDB taxonomy): domain Bacteria; phylum Acidobacteriota; class Terriglobia; order Terriglobales; family Acidobacteriaceae; genus Edaphobacter. The sequence goes on from CBDCLC010000003.1 coordinate 735,999, forward strand.
TGCAGCGGATTGCGGTGGTGCACGCCTCCGGCGATGACGTCGTTACCCAGGTTTCGCCGCCGGACCTCCATATCTTTGAGTGGGACTGGGCACCGAACTCCCGCGAGCTTACCTATATCGCCGCGAACCCTCCGGGCGAGAACAACTGGTGGATCGCCCGGCTCTTCACCCAGACCATCGGCGGAGCCGCGACCCCCCACCTCGTGCTGGACCCGGCCCAGGTGCAGGGGCCGATGCATGGCATGCAGATGGCAAACCCTCGCTTCTCGCCCGACGGCAAGCACATCGACTTTATCGGTGGCCTGATGAGCGATCAGGGAGCCACGGGCGGGGACATCTGGCAGGTCAGCACCGCTGGGCACGACCTTCGCGACATCATGCCCGACAAGCACGTCAGCGCCAGCTGGTTTGAGTTCAGCGGCAAGAACGCCATTCGCTATGTGGCTCGAAAGGGCGGCGGCACGCTGATCGCGGCCTTTCACCCGGAGACCGCAAAGGACGTGCCCGGAACCGCCGAGTTCTACGAAAAGTCCATCTCGGCCGGCTTCGGCCGCGGCGTGACGTCAAGCCGCAACGGCGAGTATGCCTTTGTGGCCAGCAGCTTCGACACGCCGCCCGAGGTCTTCTTGTCGCGCGGACCGAAGCAGGCGCTCCGCCAGGTAACGCACCTGAACGATGGCCTGAAGCCTGTCTGGGGCAAGAGCGAATCCGTCGAGTGGGAGAATGGCGGCTACCATATCCAGGGCTGGCTGCTGTATCCGGCCAACTACGATCCTGCCAAACGATACCCGCTGCTGGTCGACGTGCACGGCGGCCCCTCCTCGGCCATCGGCTCCCGCTGGGGCGGAGGCGAGGCGCTGTTCTCGGCGCTTGGCTACTTCACCTTTTCGCCCAACCCGCGGGGCAGCTATGGACAGGGCGAGACGTTTACCCGGGCCAACCGCAAGGACTTTGGCTATGGCGATCTCGGCGACATCCTGGCCGGCATGGATGTGCTTGAAAAGCGCTTCCCCATTGAAAAAAATCGCGAAGGCCTGACCGGATGGAGCTATGGCGGGTTTATGACGATGTTTGGCGTCACCCAGACACAGCGTTTCCGGGCAGCCGTTGCCGGCGCCGGCATCTCCGACTGGAAGAGCTACTACGGCGAAAACTCGATCGACTCCTGGATGATTCCCTTCTTCGGCGCCAGCGTTTACAACGATCCCGCGGTGTACGCCAAGAGCTCTGCCATCAACTTCATCAAACAGGTCAAGACGCCGACGCTCGTGATTGTGGGCGACCGCGACGGCGAGTGCCCGGCGCCGCAGAGCTTCGAGTTCTGGCATGCTCTTCGAGCAGAAGGCGTCAAGACACAGCTGGTCATCTACCCGAACGAGGGCCACGGATTTCGCAATCCCGTGCACATTGTTGACCGGGCGCAGCGGACCTTTGCCTGGTTTGAACACAATATGCCGGCCGCCGCCGGCGAGGCGCAGCAGGCTTCCTCCCAGCAACCGGCGTCCTCCCGCTGAAGAGCGCCGGTTCGGCTGGCGCTCGGCCGCTCATTCCGGGCGCCGGGGGTACGCGGCTTCGGCAGCGCGGAGGAGCCGGTGTATTTGCCTGTCGCTGATGCAAGCTTCTACACTGTGCTCTTGTACATCGCAGCTCCTGTTCGACCGCCGGGCGGCTCCTTCTGCCGGGCGGGGAGGTTCCATGCACCGGTCCGTCGCACTCCTGTTTCTGCTGTTGTTCTCGATCCCGTTCGGTATGTCCATCTCAGGTTGCGGAAACAAGACTTCGGTCGTCTTCTGCAACGGCTCAGACTCCGGTCCGATCCAAGGGCAGCTCGCAAACATTGCCCTTACCCCTCGCGTCTACGGGGTGTCGCTAAACTTTGGCCAGAAGAATCTCAGCGTGCCCACCCCCTCAGGGTCAGACTGCAACGGCGCCAGTGTCACTGCCTCCGGGTACCGCTACTCGACCACTGACATGACACTGGCCGACGTCAACCCAACCAACGGCCTGCTCTGTGGCGGCACATGGAACCGCAACTCCGGCGGCGGCGTGCCGGACTACACCATCTGCACCCCCACCAATAAGCAGGGCACCGCGTACATCAAAGCCAGCGCACAGAACGTCACCAGCAATCCGTTTCCTGTCTATGTGCACCCGCAGGTCACCAACGTCGTCCTTGGTGCGCCTTCGACCGACTGCCTGAACGATCCGGCGACAAACTGCAGTCCGGCTTCGGCCACATCCAGCACCGGCTCCACCACCTCCTGCACCCTGCTTTCGAACGGCTGCTGCTCGGTTCCCTACACCTCCGTTCCCCTCAGCGCGAGCGCATCCAACGGGTGCCTGTCGCAGGGTTCGACCGGGCAGCTGGCGACCCGCATCTTTGGCGCAAATGGCGACAACATCAGCTGCGCCATCGGCCACGTCACCTACGCTCCGCAGACTCCTTCGGTGGTCACCATCGACAACACCGACGGCACGGCCACCGCGGCCACGCCGGGTTCCACGCTCATCACGGCGACGCTTTCGAATGCCGGCAGCTCCGCCGGATTTTTCTCCACCTGTCCGCCCGCCTCCATCGTTCTGAGCGCTCCGGGTGTTCCCCCCGGGACCATCATCCGGGCGAATCAGAACACGCCCCAGGCACTCACCGCCACGGTGACCGACACCCGCGGCGCCAACATCACGGGCCTAAGCCTTCAGTACATCTCGACCACGCCCAAGACGCTGCCAAGCGGCGGCGCCGGTTCGGTGACGCCCATCTTCCCGGGAACCGGCACCATCACGGCGCAGTGCCTCCCGCCGAGCTGCAATCCAGCTCCGCTCAATGAGATTGGCCTCTTTGGCAACGGTCTGCCCGCGGTCTCAAACCCCGTGACGCTGACGACGCCCGGAACCAACAGCACGGTTCTCTATATCGCCAGTACCGGCTCACAGTACCTTGTGCCGGTGGACTTCACCACGGGCACCGTCGGCGCCGCCATCCGTCTGCCGTACGTTCCGAACTCAATGGTCATCTCGAACGACGGCAGCACCATTTACCTGGGCAGCTCCACCGAGCTGATGGTCTTCAGCACGGGCAGCAATGCGCTCTCGCGGGAAGATATCACCACTCCCGGAACCGTGCTCGCCATCTCTCCGGATAACACGACCCTGGCCATCGCCGATACCGCACGCAAACTGGTGTATCTTGCCTTCTCCAATCCATCAAACGGAAGCACCATCGAGACCAGCTACGGCGGCATTGGCCAGCGGGCGGAGTTCAGCCCGGACAGCAGCACAGTCTATATCGCTGCCGGATCTCAGGTGCTGGTGCACGCAGCCTTTACCGGTTGGACGGCCGCCAACACCACCACGGATGCGCGGGATGTGGCCGTGACGGTGCCGAGCGTGGGCGCCTTCTTTGCCGGCCCGGTCACCACGGCTCGCGGATACTGCCCCGCAACCACCATCAACAGCACTGCGGGGCAGCAGACCACCTCAAACGTCTTCTTTCCAGACGCCGGCGTGGCCGCGCCTCTCACCGACCGCGTCGCGGCGACGGGGGATGGCATTCACATCCTGGGGGCGTCCGTCACCTCAGGGGCGGCGACCCTGACCGATCTGCAGCTCAGCCATACCGCAACCGGCGGCACCGTGCCCGGGCCGCCGACGGGTGCATGCCCCAGCACGGGTCTGACCTTCACGGCCAATCCCCTCTCCAGGCCGGCGATCCCCGGCGTGACCGCCTCGGCGATCACGGGCGTCTTTCCGGCCTCCGACTCGTCGGTTGCGTTTGTGACCTATCTTGGCACCGGAGGCGTCCTTCCCTCCTACAAGCCATCCGCGAACGCCGGCGGAGCCCTGGGTTCGGTTGCGCTTCAAACCGCTGCTGGCGCTGCCGCTCCCGTGGCTCCGGTCGCGGGTGTATTTTCCTCAGACAACACGATCTTCTTTACCGGCACGTCGGGGGACGACCTGGTGCACCTGATCAACCCGGCGACGCTCCAGGATCAGCCTTCGCGAGCCATCGCTCCCAGGCTGCCGGGGATCAACGGCGGCATCGCCACGCCCGACCTCCTGGTGCAGCGTCCGCGCAGCGCAACCAGCTAGAGATCGCCGGATAGCAAAGGCGGCCTCTCCCTATCTTCTACGGGGGAGGGCCGCTCGCCCTGCCAGCAGCTCCATCCTATCCGAGGCGCCGCTGGAGCACATCCCTGGCGATCGCATCGAGCACCCCGTTGAGGAAATGGATGCTCTCGGGCGCCGCATAGCGCTTCGCCACCTCCAGCGTCTCGTTGATCACGATCGGCGCCGGTGTATTCGGGTAGCCGAGCAGCTCGGCCGTACCCGTGCGGAGCAGGTTGCGATCCACGACCGCCATACGCTCGATCCGCCAGTTCTGCGCGTGCGCTTCGATCAGGGTGTTGATCTCCCCTTCCCGAGCGGTTGCGATGCGGTGGAGATCCTCGGCAAACCCACGGGTCTCGCCATCTACGTCGTCGCGGGAGTCCCAGAAGAGCTGGCGCACCTCGTCCGGTGTCTGCCTGCCGAGATCGCCCTGAAACAGCATCTGCATCGTCAGCTCACGTGACTTGCGTCGCGAGCCCATCAGCCCCTGCCTCCGCCTGCCAGCTGTTCCCGAAGGGAGGCCATCTCGATGGCGGCGATGGCCGCTTCAAAGCCCTTGTTGCCTGCCTTCAGACCGGCCCGGTCCAGCGCCTGCTCGAGCGTCTCGCAGGTCAGCACACCAAAGGCGTGCGGCACGCCGGTCTCCTGCTGCGCCTGCCCGATGCCGCGAGCGACCTCGGTGTAGATCGCCTCGTAGTGAGCCGTCTCCCCGCGAAGCAGCACACCCAGCGTAATGACGGCGTCGAAGCGACCGGTCTCGGCCAGGGTTCGCGCTGCGGACGGAATCTCCCACGCTCCTGGGACCCGCACGATCTGGATCTGCCTGGAGGGGCAGCCGCTGCGATGCAGAGCGTCCAAAGCTCCGAGCAGCAGCCGATCGGTGATCACGGCGTTCCACCGCGCCACGACGATCGCGAAGCTCCGGGAGGCCGCCGAAAGATCGCCCTCGATCGCCAGGGGACGTCCGTGGAGCGGGTTTTCCGACTGCCAAAAGCCAGCCTCGAGGCCGGCGGCAAGCTGCACGCGAAACAGGCGGGAGCCCCAGTGGGTCGGTTCGGGAGAGGACAGGTTCGCCTCGATCTCTTCCGATCGCATCTGGCCTGCCATCCACGCGCGCACCGCGGCGTGGATCTGGTCGAGCTCCGTGACCTCGACCAGAAGCTCCGGAACGGCGGGAGCGCGGCCGGTCACGAGCTCCAGATTGCCGACCGGCGCGAGGAAGGCAGCGCCACGTCCAGACTCATCCTGCCATCCCCGGCCAGGCTCGAAGCCAAGTGCGGAGAGCAGGCTGCCCAGCTGCTCGAAGCTCTCCACCGGCACCGCCTGGACGCGCGTCAAACCCTTGATCATCCCCCGATTGTAACGTTCGCGAGTGCCTCGGCCCTGCCAGTCCAGACCTCCTGGCGCCCCGGCGAGAAGCGCCGGTGACCGGGTCCGCCCCGGGTTGGTATGCTGATTTCCGTGGACAATCTGAAGTCACCGTCAGTCCGGTTTGCAGACCGGCGTCTCCTGGCAGTCGCTCTGTTGGCCTGCGTGGCCTTCGCGGTACCCGTCACGGGCTGCCGCTCGGCTTCTTCGCTCGCGGGCAGGATCACCGAAAAAGACGTGGACGACGCCCGGCAGCAGCTGGATGCCATTCCACCACCGGTGAAGACGCGCTACCTCGCCATCCACTCGCTTGCCCTATGGCAGAACCCATACCTGACGGTACAGGGGCAGATGGTGACGCTCCACGTCACCCTGGCGGACAGCAACCCGACCAACCTGGGCGAAGGTGGTCTTCTGCGGCCGCTCGGCGCGCGCCAGCAGACGCTGAACATCAGCACCCGGTCGATCCCCTCCGCACTGACCGCCATGCCGGAGAGTTCCTGGCCGTACGGCCGCGTCATCGCCGTCGAAGAGGCGCATAACGTACCGGAGCGCGACCGGCCGCAGGTCCGGCGCAACCTCGAGCAGGTGATGAGCACGCTGACCAACCTGGGTGTGGTTGCGTACGAGTGGAACGACGGCGGACCCGGGCTGAGTTAGGCAGTTCTCCTGATGTTGCGGCCTCGTCGAACATGGACGCATGCCAGTTGTCATGCGAAAAACTGGCGCGGGCAGCGTTGGCTCCACTCTCCGCCTTCAGGAGAACTGCCCCATGCCCGGTATTCTCACAAACCTATGCTCTCGCCTTCGCATCACACGCCTGTACGGGCCACGATCAGCTTGGCCGGTCCATGGGAGATCGCCAGATGAGCGCGGAGGCAGTCGGTGACGAGATCGTTCAGCAGTTTTCACATTGGAAGGACAAGATAGGTCTGACCCAGGGGCATGAAGCCCCGGAGCAGACGTCGCTGCTGAAGGGAGCGATCGCCGGCCTGGTAGGCGGCCTTGTCGCGACCGCAGCCAAGTCTCTGGCGGAGAAGTTTTATCCACCCCGGGTTCATGGAGAGCCTGAGCCACCGGACGTGCTGGCCAACAAGATTGCCGGGCACCCCCTGTCGGGTACCGAACAGGAGGTCGTCTCCGAGACCATCCACTGGGGCTTCGGCGCTCTGACCGGGGCAGCGTACGGGGCATTGGCAGAGTTCTATCCTGCTGCGACCTCACGTGAGGGGGCCACCTTTGGTCTGACGCTGGCGTCACTGACGCATCAGTCGGCACTGCCGGCGCTGGGCCTGTCCGCGAAGCCGTCCGAGCAAAGCTCGCGGGAGCAGACCAGCGAGATGGCAACCCACATCCTCTACGGTCTCGTGACCGAGACGGTGCGGAGCGTGGTGCGTCGGCTGCTTGGCTAGCCGCGCACCAGCCCGGGAGGAGATCCGCCTGTCTCAGCTTGCCCGGACCTCGAGTGATGCTGATCGTCCTTTTCTCAGCTTCTACATGGGAGGTTTTGAGTCAGCGACGCACCGTCGTCGGGACCGCAGACGGGTGGATGTGCTGGCGGCCACCCACCACGATCTTCGGGCGGAGCAAGACTACCGGCTGCTGCAGCGGGCAGGGATCTTCACGGTTCGGGATGGCTTGCGCTGGCACCTGATCGAAGCGAAGCCGGGGCGTTACGACTGGTCGAGCTTCGAGCCCGCGCTTCTCGCCAGCGTCCGCACCGGCACCCAGGTCATTTGGGATCTCTGCCACTGGGGCGTTCCCTCCGGGCTTGATATCTTCTCTGACGAGTTCGTCTCCCGCTTCGCGGCCTTTGCTGGAGCTGCGGCCGCCTTCATCGGCAGCCGGTCCAGTTCCGTTCCGGTCTTCTGCCCCATCAACGAGATCTCCTTCTGGTCGTGGGTCGGCGGAGATGTGGGTGCCTTTGCACCGCATCTTCGCGGCCGAGGGCCAGAGCTGAAACGGCAGCTGGTGCGGGCGTCGGCTGCGGCGATTCGGGCTGTTCGTGAGGTCGAGCCACGCGCCCGCTTCGTCCAGGCCGAGCCCATCATCCAGATCAGCGCGGCCCCCCGCCGGCCCAGCGACATCCCCGCCGCCGCCCGGCACACCGCCTCGCAATACGAGGCGTGGGACATGCTGCGCGGCGATGCCGATCCCGAGCTGGGCGGCGCTCCCGATCTGCTGGACATGGTGGGCGTGAACTACTACTGGAACAACCAGTGGATCCACAACGGCGAACGCACGCCACCCGGCCACCCGTTGCACCGTCCGCTCCATCGCATGCTGCTCGAGGTGTGGGAACGCTACCGGCGGCCGCTGCTGATCACCGAGACCGGGGCGGAGGCGGCCGCGGAGGCTGGATGGCTCGGCTACGTCGCCGCAGAGGTGCGGATGGCACAACGCCGTGGCGCGCAGATAGTGGGCATCTGCCTGTATCCCGTGATGGACTACCCCGGCTGGGACAATGGCCGTCACTGCCACTGCGGTCTGATCGCACTCTCCGAGGACTGGCGCACTCCGTCCCTTCGAGAGGATCTGGTGGCAGAGCTCGAGCTGGAGAGGAGCGCGCAACCAGCTGGGCAGCCCACAGGGGCAGAGCCGGTCAGCACCCGCTGATCTCTTCCTAGAGCGGACCAGGCGGAAAGCTGCGCCTCGTCCGTGAAACGCATCTGAGATCAGACCAGCCGAGAAATGTTCGCCGCAGAGCTCGCGCGCTTCCCCCGCGCGACTCGCATTCGACGCCAGTCGAAGGAGAGTGCTTGCACGAAGCCGTATCCAACTCTTCGGACGAGGCTGCTGTGCGGCGCGGCCAGGTGCCCCGGCCAAGTCCGGCCTCGTGCCTGGCGGACGCACGCATGCTGGCGGATGAGCTGGCCAGCCGGCCCAACCTGGGGTCGACCGAGGCTCCGGTCGGTGCGATCGCCCGCCTGGGAGACCTTGGCCTCCTACGAGCGCCGCTGCCGGAGCAGGAGGGCGGCGCCGGCCTGGGAGTTCGACCGGGAACGCAGCAGGCCCTGTTGCAGACGCTTGCCGCCATCGGTGGCGGCGACCTGGCGCTCGGCCGCATCTATGAGGGTCACGTCAACGCGCTTCTGCTCATCCAGCGATTTGGCACACCCCGGCAGGTCGACGAGGCCGCCGACAGCTGCCGAAACGGGATGCTGTTTGGTGTCTGGAATACCGGCGATCCCGAACCCGTGCGACTCCATCCGCAGGAGAATGGCCGATTCCGCATGTCCGGCGCCAAGACCTTCGCCACGGGCGCCGCCATCGTGCAGCGACCGATCGTCACCGGCGAGTTGCCCGGCGACGGCTGGCAGATGACGCTGCCGCGCATGGAGGCGCTCGACCCCGTGATCGATCGTGCGTTCTGGCATCCCCTGGGCATGGAAAGCTCGGAGAGCTACAGGGTCGACCTGACCGGTGCGCTGCTCGATGCTAGCGACCTGATCGGGAACCCCGGTGACTTCTACTCCGATCCGCTCTTTCGCGGGGGTGCCGTGCGCTTCGCCGCGGTGCAGGCGGGCGCGGCGATCCGGCTGTTTCAGCTCTTTGCCGCCTGGCTCAATGAACGGCAGCGGGCGAGCGATGCGCTACAGGCGGCTCGCCTGGGTGAGATCGCCGTCTCCGCGCAGGAGGCCGCCATGTGGGTGGATCGGGCTGGCGCCATCTCCGAGGCGCATCTCTTCTCTTCCGACCCGGCGGGCGCAGCCGTGATGACCGGCTTTGCCAATGCGATGCGGACTGGCATCGAGCGCCTGTGCACGCGGGTGATGCAGCACGTGATCCGAGGGGTGGGAGCGCACGGCCTGCTGCAACCAAACCAGTTTGAGCGCATCGTGCGCGACCTGACCATGTACCTGCGCCAACCTGCGCCCGATGCCGCGCTTGTCTCGATCGGACTGGCCGCGGCGGCGAGCGAAGCTGCGTCGCCCAAAAGCTCGGCCCGGCTGCTGTGGCAGTCCGCCGACTCTGGCGCGTCGCTTTCGCCACAGTACTTCCACGGGGTCTACGACGCGAACGACGATCCATGGAACTTTGAGACCAGCCCCTACGAGCTGGCAAAGTACACGGCCACAGTCGATCACCTGCCGCGCTCGCGATACTGCAACGCGCTCGAGATCGGCTGCTCGATCGGCGTCCTGACCCGTATGCTGGCCTCGCGCTGCGACGCGCTGTTGTCAGTCGACGTGTCGGAGAAGGCGCTTGCCGCGGCACGCGAGCGCTGCCATGATCTGCCGCGGGTGCACTTCAGAAAGATGGAGATCCCGCGCGAGATGCCCGGCGGCGACTTCGACCTCGTGGTGGTCAGCGAGGTGGCGTACTACTGGAGTCGCGCTGATCTTCGGCTCGCCATGGATCTCATCGCCAGCCGGCAGTCCACAGGCTCGCACCTGATGCTGGTGCACTGGACACCGGAGGTGCACGACTATCCCCTTACCGGAGACCAGGTGCACGATGCATGGCTTGAACGGCCGGAGTGGCAACGGGTCGATCACGATCGAACGGATCGGTATCGTCTCGACCTGCTCGAGCGCCGGCCTCCAGCTCCCTGATGCGCCGCCTGAGAGCCGTTACCGCATCGTGCATGAAGCCCCATCGAACTCCGCGAAAACTCTCTTCGATCAGCGCGTCAGCGTGGATCTCTCGTAAAAACTCTCCCGTTCCCGTGGAGCTCTCCAGGCATTGCCGGATGCGGTTCTGCCGGTGGGCAGGGTAGCTCTCTACCCGTCGGCGCTGCTGCCCGGCAAACATCTGCTTCAGTTCGTGGACGGAGCGGAAGCGGTGTTCGAGCCACGCCGCAGTCTCGCTCCGCGGACGATGATGCTGCTGCTGCCCACGATGCTGGTTCCACTGCCGCAGCTGCCAGGCAAAGCCGACCTCCGCTCTTCCCCGCATGCGGGCTGAGGTGAAGACGCGGGTGTGCGGGCAGTGCCGCACGCGTGCATCGGCCTCGCGCAGCGCCTGCACAAACGCAGCATCCTCCAGCACGCGACGCGGTGGAAGACCGCCCGCGCGCCGGTAGATCTGCGGTGTCGCCGCGAGCGAAGCGCCGAAGTGCTGAAGGTGTCGCGGCCACGGATCGTTGGCATCGGGATCCAGCATAGATTCCAGACGTGCCACCAGCCCCTGGTACTGCTCGTCGAGGCGAAAGGCCTCGAGCACCGCAGGTGGAAGTCCGGACATCTGCTCGGCCGACAGTGCGATCTGGCCGCCGACCGCATCCGCACCTTCACGGATCGCACACAGATTACGCCAAACCCAGTCGGGTGCGACGATCGTGTCCGCATCGGTCGAAAGAATGGCCGTGACCTCCCCGGCGTCGATGCCGCGAAGACGTTCGCACGCAAGATCCATCAACAGCCGGCGCGCTGTACCCGCGTGCGCCAACTCAGACGGAAGCTGGCATTCCAGCACGTGCAACCGGAGCTCGCGATACCGCTGCTGCGACGCCGCGGCAACGGCACGGGAGCCATCGCTGCAGTTATTCAGCAGCACCAGCACCTCATACCCACACCGGTCCAGTCCATCGCCCCGGCGATCCACCTGCGCCGCCAGAGCACGGAGGCAGTGCGGCAGCGTTGCTTCCTCGTTGCAGGCAGGCACAACCACAATCGCACGGCAGGCTGACTGGACCAGTGGGAGCGCCGGTCGAAGCGTATCGAGCACTCGGGAGATCGCAACTACGACGTCGATGTCAGACACCGTTCACCAACCGTTGGTGAGGCGGCATGGCACCCAGAACAGACCTCCAGGCCCGGTTGGTCCAGATCCGTTCCCCGCCGTTGCTGCCTGTGAACTCGGCCATGGCCCGCGCCTCGTTGGCGTTGATCTGCGAAGCGTAAATGGAACACAGCTCGCGCTTCAGTGTGCCATCTGATGCAGATTGCGTCAGCTCCGCGCAGAAGGGTTCGCCGTTCGTGTCGTGGTAGTTCCGCAGGAGGCGTTCTAACTCGTCTGCCGCACCGGCGCGCATGGCGTAAGGCAGATCCTCGTAGATGGCACAGGGCCATGACCGACAGAAGGTCTGCGCGGCGTGGCGCACCACACGATGATCGATATGTCCGCCAAGTGCAGCCGGAAGGGCGATCGCGATCTCACCTCCCTGCGAGCCGAATTCCTCAATCGCGCTGCGGATACGCTGCACGGAATCCTCATCAGGCGAGTGCCAGGATGCACACACGTCGTTCGCGCTGCACGAGAGCCGGATGGGTGCATCGGCCAGAGAAAGATCCATCAGAGCAAGCCTGCCCTGCGGAGAGGTATCCGCGTTGCGTTTGCCACGGACGGCGCGCGCAAAGCGCTCATCCTCGCTCCGCCGCAGGTCCGAGATGCGGCTGCACAGTTCTGCAATGTCGCTCGAAGGAGAGTTGTGCAGAGGCGCATAGTTCGATCGCGTAAAACAGTTCAGAACCGTGATCTCACGATGATCGCCCACCCAACGAAGCAGGGTAAGGGCAAGCGAGAAGCATGCGTCATCCCGGTGCGGGGAAAGCACAAGGATGCGCACAGGCTTTCCACCCTTTTGAAAGGTTGTCGACGTCACGCCGTGCATCTTAGGGTGGTTGGATGCTACAAAAGGGCTTACAGCTTTTCGTAGAACTACAAGCCTGAAACCGAATGCCCAACTTTCCTGCGCCATCTGACATCTGAACCATTGTTCTTCCATGTACTTTTTGATCGCTTCCAACTTTCCTTCTCGAGGTCTCCTTGTCTATATCGCCTGTCGAGCAGAGCTCCTATGACAAGGACCTCGAATTGGCTGACATCCTCTGCTTCAGCCATCTTCGCTGGGACTTCGTCTTTCAGCGGCCACAGCATCTGCTGACACGGTGCGCTCGCACCCATCGCGTGTTCTTCTGGGAAGAGCCCTTCTGGGATGGTGAAGGGGCAGGCTCTCTCGAGGTGAAGCAACCGGCGGATCGTATTTGGGTCATCCGACCGCACCTCCCGGCCGGCGGCAATGGCGATACGCTCCAGCGCGCGTTGCTGAAGCAGTTCATGGCGGAACGAAATATCCGCACATGTGTGCGGTGGTACTACACCCCCATGGCGTTGGGCTTCTCGGCGGATCTGCCCTCTGCGGTCACGGTGTATGACTGCATGGACGAGTTGAGCGCCTTTCGCGGAGCCTCCCCCGAGCTCCATGCCCGCGAGCAGCAGATGTTTTCGGCGGCGGACGTCGTGTTCACGGGCGGCGCCAGCCTGTATGAATCCAAGCGGCGGCAGCACGGCAACGTGCATGCCTTCCCGAGTTCGGTGGATGTGGCGCACTTCCGCAGTGGCCTCGATTCCTGTGACCCTGAGGACCAGGCGTCGATCCCGCATCCCCGAGTGGGCTTCTTTGGCGTGCTGGACGAGCGCTTCGATCAGCAAATCCTGCACGACGTGGCGGCGCTTCGCCCCTCGATGCAGTTCGTCCTGATCGGCCCGGTGGTCAAGATCGATCCGAACGGTCTGCCCCGAGCCGCCAACATTCATTACCTCGGCCCGAAACAGTACGACGAGCTGCCGCGGTATCTGGCCCACTGGGATGTGGCGATGCTCCCGTTCGCCCGCAACGAGTCGACCCGGTTTATCAGCCCCACAAAGACGCCGGAGTATCTCGCGGCCGGCAAACCGGTCGTCTCAACGTCCATCCACGATGTGGTGACCGGCTATGGTGACGGTGGCCTGGTCGCGATCGCCGGGGATCCCCCAGGCTTCGCGAGTGCTCTCGACCGCGCTCTCCAACCCGCAACCGACACCTGGAAGCGAGCGGTCGCGCACAAGCTTGCCACGGCTTCGTGGGATCGCACGTGGAAGGAGATGTGGACAGAGGTGGAACGGTGCTGTAGCGGCTCCGCAAAGCTGCTGCTGGCGACCAGCATCCCGAAGCGATGGTCAGGCGGGTTTCCGGCGGTTGCGGAGCGCGCCGGCGCTTCCCCCTGGAAGGAACACTTCGACTACCTGGTTGTCGGGGCCGGTTTCGCCGGAGCCGTACTGGCCGAGCGGCTCGCCTCCGTGATGGATAAGCGGGTCCTTGTGATCGACAAGCGCGACCACATCGCCGGCAATACCTACGACTATTTCGACCATGCCGGACTGCTGGTTCACAAGTACGGTCCTCACATCTTTCACACCAACAGCACCGAAGTCGTCGAGTACCTGTCGCGATTTACGGCATGGCGACCGTACGAGCATCGTGTCCTGGCCAGTGTGGGCGGGCAGTTGGTGCCGGTTCCCATCAATCTCGACACGATCCACCGGCTCTACGGACTGGAGCTCGATGCCGCCGGCATGCAAGCCTTTCTGGCAGCACGCCAGGAGCCCGTTGCGGTGATCCGGACATCGGAGGACATCGTCGTCAGTCGCATCGGACGCGAGCTCTACGAGACCTTTTTTCGCGGCTACACCCGAAAGCAGTGGGGGCTCGATCCTTCGGAGCTCGATGCCTCGGTCGCCGGTCGCATTCCGGTCCGTTTCGATCATGACGACCGGTACTTCACGGACAGCTTTCAGGCCATGCCGCGCGACGGCTACACGCGCCTGTTTGAGCGCATGCTGGATCATCCGCGCATCACGATTCGGACGGGCGTGGACTACGCTGAGGTGGCAAAGAGTTACACAGGTACCCGTAAAATCTTTACCGGCCCGGTGGATGAGTACTTCGGCTATCGCTTCGGTCCGCTGCCCTATCGCTCGCTGGAGTTCGAGCACAGGACCTACGATCGCGAATGGTACCAGGCTGCGCCGGTCGTCAACTTTCCCAATGACCATGACTACACGCGGATCACCGAGTTCAAATACCTGACGGGCCAAAGCTCGCCGAATACCAGCATCGTTCTTGAGCACCCGCGGGCGGAAGGCGATCCCTACTACCCCATTCCACGGCCAGAGAACGCTGCGCTCTACGCAAAATACAAGGAGCTCGCAGAACAGACGGCCGATGTTTCCTTTGTGGGCCGGCTGGCGACCTACCGTTACTACAACATGGACCAGGTCGTCGCACAGGCACTGACGACCTTTCGCCGCATCGTTGCCTCTGAATCGATCTCGGCCAGTCGTGCTGGAAAGCTGAGTCTCGCAGAGGCGGGATAACCGCTTCTCGGGCAATGCATCGACGATTCCAGTAGCGTAAACAGCGGTTCAGCAATGATTCACTCCGGTGCAAGCAGATGGAGCGGCGCCTCAAGAGCTGCCTATAATTGCTTGAGGACGCCACTTAGGGATACGGTCTGCCGCGATAGGAAACGAACTGTCTTCAATGAGAAATGAGCCCCGCGAAACCGTGATCGTAGGTGCCGGCCCCGGTGGCCTGGCGGCAGCGCTTCTGCTGCAAAAGTCTGGCGTCAAAGTCACTGTAGTCGAGAAGCGGTCGCAGGTTGGCGGTCGCACCTCCACCCTGGAGCAGGATGGCTTCCGCTTCGATGTCGGGCCAACTTTCTTCCTGTACCCTCGGGTGCTTAAGGAAATCTTCGCCGCTGCGGGCTACGACCTCGACCGCGAGGTTGCCATGGAGCGGCTCGACCCACAGTATCGCCTCGTCTTTGGCGCTGGCGGCGAGCTGCTCGCTACCCCGAACGTCGCGAAGATGGAAGAGCAGATCAGTCGCATCTCGCCAGAGGATGCCAGGCGCTTTCACCAGTTCATCGCCCACAATCGGATGAAGCTGGAACGCTTTCTGCCGTTTCTGCAGTCCCCCTTCGAGAGCTGGCGCGACCTGCTGAAGCCGGAGATGCTGAAGCTGATGCCGCTGCTTGCGCCCTGGCAGTCGCTCGATCGCTATCTCCAGACCCACTTCAAGGACGAGCGCATCCGGCTCGGCTTCTCCTTTCAGTCCAAGTATCTGGGCATGAGCCCTTTCCGTTGCCCGAGTCTGTTTTCGATCCTGTCGTTCCTCGAGTACGAACACGGCGTCTTCCACCCCATTGGTGGCTGTGGTGCGGTCACCCGCGCCATGGCGCGCATCGCCCGCGAGATGGGGGTCGAGATCCTGCTCGATGAGCCGGTCGACCGTGTGCTCATCGAGAACGGAAAGGCCATCGGCGTCAAGACCACTCGCCGCACGCTGCCCGCCGATGCCGTCGTCGTCAACGCGGACTTTGCAGGAGCCATGAAACGCATGGTGCCGAATCACCTGCGCAAGCGCTGGACCGACGAACGGATCGCGAAGAAGCGCTTCTCCTGCTCCACCTTCATGATGTATCTCGGCATCGAAGGCCGCTACGATGATGTGTCGCACCACACCATCTACCTGGCGGAGAACTACCGGGAGAACCTTCGCGACATCGAGGATCTCCACCAGCTCTCGAATAACCCGTCGTTCTACGTCCAGAACGCCTCCGTGACCGACTCCACCCTTGCACCCAGCGGGCAGAGCACGCTGTATGTCCTGCTTCCCGTGACGCACGAGACGGGCAGCATCGACTGGCAGAAAGAGACGCCGCGTCTCCGCCAGCTCGCGCTCCGGCAGCTCGAACGGATCGGCATCGATGGCGTCGAAGACCGGATCCGCACCGAGCACATCGTCACTCCGGTTGACTGGCGCGAGCAGTTCGACCTGCACATGGGGTCCACCTTCAGCATGGCGCACTCGCTCAATCAGATGCTGCACCTGCGCCCGCACAATCGCTTCGACGATGTGGACCAGATGTATCTCGTCGGCGGCGGAACTCATCCTGGCAGCGGACTTCCTGTGATCTTTGAGAGCGCCCGGATCACATCGCGTCTTCTGCTCGAAGATCTGCAGATCGAGCCCGCGTGGTCCACGACCCCGGGTTCGGTCGCCGCGCAGCTACCCGAGGACGAGCTCTTCGGGGTAGCGTCGTAGCCATGCTCGCCGAGGTTCTTTCCAAGGTCAAGGCCGCAGGCCTGGTCGAGGAGTTGCCCTCGGCTGACGGAACTGCGGCCCAGCAGGGCTGGGCGGCAAGCCCGCTCAAGCACCGGCTCGCGATTCTGCGGTCCTTTCGGCATCGCTTTGCCACCCGCTCCACTGAAGTGGAACGTGCTGTTTCGCCGGCTCTCGCCCGCACGCCTGCCGATACTCTCGTGGCGGAGCTGCTTCCTCTGCTTGCCGCGTGCGGATTTTTGGAGCGCGAGGCCCCGCACATCCTTCGCACTCGCAGGCTTGGGCGCAACGGCCGACCTGCCTGGCTTCGTGGGGTTATATCGGAGGTCCGGCGCGAGCCCCTCGGCCACATCCTGGTGATCGCTCCGTTCAACTACCCTCTTCTCTTGCCCGGTGTCCAGGTGCTGCAGGCACTTGCCGGGGGGAACTCCGTTACCTGGAAGCCTGGGCGGGGCGGCAGCGGTGTGGCTCAGCTGATGCGGGAGACACTTGTGGCGGCAGGTCTCGATCCCTCCTTGCTGACAGTCACGGGCGAGTCGATCGAAGACGCCGAAGACGCGCTTCGCTCCCATCCCGCAAAGGTGGTCTTCACCGGATCTGCCGAAGCCGGCCACAGCGTGCTGCACACACTCGCACAGACCGCGACGCCTTCCGTAATGGAACTCTCGGGCTGCGATGCCGTGCTGGTTTTGCCCAGCGCCACAACCGCCACAGTCGTTGCTGCGCTCACCTTCGGGATGAGGCTCAACGGATCGAGCACGTGCATGGCGCCGCGACGGCTCATCTTGGTCGGTGCCGATCGCGCCCGCCGCGATCGCCTGGTGAGAGATCTCTCGGCAGCCTTTGCCGATGTGCCGGCGGTGACAGTGCCTGCCGGCACACGTCGTGAGCTCGAACGTCTGCTCCGTGGTGCACGGGAGGAAGGTGCCGTGGTTCTCGGAGAGCCTGCCGCACACCCCATGCGGCCACTGATCGTGCTCGGCGCCAGCGTGCACACAGAGATCGCGCAGGCTGACCTGTTCGCTCCGGTGGTGACGCTGCTTGAAGCGCGGGACCTCGCGGAGGCAGTCGAGATGCAGCGATCGTGCCCGCTTGCGCTCACCGCCGCTGTCTTTGGCGACGTGCGCCAGGCTTGCGATCTTGCCCCGAAGTTGAAGGCCGGCACGGTTCTGATCAACGACGTGATTGTCGCGACCGCCGATCCACGCGTTCCCTTCGGCGGCCGCGGTGCCAGCGGATTCGGAAGCACGCGCGGAGCCGAGGGCCTGCTCGAGATGACCACGCCCAAGGTGATTTCCGTGCGGCAAACGGTGAATGCACGGCAGTTCGAACCCACCACGCCAGCCCACGAGCTGCTGTTCCGCGGCTGGATCGAGACCACACACGGGGGTGGCTGGCGCAACCGGTGGAAGGGCGTCCGCATGCTTGCCGCCGCGGCCCGCACACTGCCCGGCAGCCAGGGAGCTCGAACGAAACCAGGCAGCACGAGGGATGGGAGCAAACGATGAAGGTCGGTGTAATTGGATCGGGACTGGCCGGGCTGGCAGCAGCCTGCACCCTGGCTGCCCGCGGGCACGAGGTCGATGTCTTTGAGAAGAACGAGTGGCTCGGCGGAAAGGCGGCCCAGCTGCGCCAGGATGGGTTCCGGTTCGACATGGGACCCACCATCCTGATCCAGCCGTCGGTCCTGCGAAAGATCTTCTCCGAATCAAACCGCAGACTCGAAGATTACCTTTCGATGGTTCGGCTGGATCCGCAGTGGCGGTGCTTCTTTGAAGACGGCAAGGTGCTCGATCTGCAGGATGACCCACAGGCCATGGCGGCCGAACTTGACGCCATCTGGCCGCAAATGGGCAAGGGTTACCTGAAGTTTCTTGAGACCTCCAAGCAGCTCCACTCCATCTCCGACCGCTTCTTCTTCTGGCGCTCGGTAGGCTCCATGCGCGACACCATGGACGTCGGCGGCGCCTTCGACATCAACGTCCTGAAGGATGTGATGCGCATGCGGCTCGGGAAGTCGGTCGGAGGCACCATCCGGGAGTTCATCCCCGACGCCAACACGGCACAGATGCTCGACCACTTCGTCCAGTATGTGGGCAGCTCCCCAGATGCCTCGCCCGCCATCCTCTGTGCCATCGGATCCATGCAGATGGAGGAGGGCATCTGGTATCCGAAGGGTGGTACCCGAGCCGTGCCCGAGGCGATGGTCAAGCTGGCGCGCGAACTGGGCGTGCGCTTCCACCCCTCCACCGGCGTCGAACGCATTCTGACCGATGCGCCGGCGCACGGCGCTCGCGCTGCCCGCGAGATCACCGGCCTGGTGACGACCGGTGGCGAGGTCCACCGGTTTGACGCCGTGGTCTCAAACGCAGATGCCGTTCGCACGCATCGCGAGCTGCTCGGCGGCCACGTCGCCAAGAAGTTCGACGAGAAGCGGAAGTACGAGCCCGCATGCTCGGGCGTTGTGCTCTACCTTGGCCTGAAGGAGCGCTACGATCACCTGGCGCACCACGACTTCGTCTTCTCCCGCGACGCGCATGAGGAGTTCCACTCCATCTACGAGCTGGGTGAGCCCGCTCCTGATCCAACCTGCTATCTTGCCGCTACGGCTCGCAGCGATCCCGACAGCGCGCCCGCGGGGGGTGAGGCACTCTATGTGCTCGTTCACACCCCCTACCTTCGGCCACACCACGACTGGAAGAAGATGTTTCCAGCCTACCGCCAGGTCATTCTGGACAAGCTTAAGCGTACGGCCGGGCTGACCGATATTGAAGATCGCATCGTGTTCGAGTCCGCGCTGACGCCGCAGGACATCCACGACCGGTACCGCGTGCTCAACGGCGCGATCTACGGCATCTCCAGCCACGGCATGTTTCAGGGCGCCTTCAAGCCGGCCAATCGCTCAAAAGAGGTGGAAGGGTTGTATCTTGCGGGCGGCGCCGCCCACCCCGGCCCAGGCATGCCCATGGTGATGATGTCCGGATGGATCGCCGCTGACACGCTCGACCAGCGCGGAGCCGCGGCACACGCCTAGCACTGCAGGACCATGACGCCGGAAGCGGCGATCCACACAGCCATGCCGAGCGCCGCGACCATTCCGACCATCTCCTCCGCGGTGCTCGGCTTCTTTCGCTCCGTGGTGCGGCGCTACTTCCGCCGCGAGTTCCACGCCGTGCGCATCAACGGCGCAGACCGCGTCCGGCACCTCACCGGTCCTGTGATCGTCTACGCCAACCACAGCTCGTGGTGGGACCCCATGATCTGCTTCCTCCTGGGCGCGGAGCTGATGCCCGAGCGCCGGCACTTCGCTCCGATGGACGCGGCCGCGCTCGATCGTTACCGCATTCTCAAGCGCATCGGGGTCTTTCCCGTGGACCTCGCCTCTCCCCGCGGCGCAGTCCAGTTCCTGCGCACCGGCGAGGCCGCGCTACGATCCCCCGGCGGCACCGTGTGGATCACACCGCAGGGCCGCTTCGCCGATGCCCGGGAACGGCCGCTCGTCTTCAAGCCCGGTCTGGCCGCTCTGGCAGGGCGCCTCGAAGAGTGTGCCGTCGTTCCGCTCGCAATCGAGTACACCTTCTGGAACGAGCGCAAGCCCGAGGTCCTGATGCAGATCGGCGAGCCGGAGATCGTTCACCACGGCGAAACCGAGGACCTGGAGAGCCGCCTGCAGCGCGCCCTCGAATCCGCCATGGAACAGCTGCGCACCTCTGCGCTGCAACGCGATCCGGTAGCCTTCGATCGAGTTCTGGTGCATGGTTCGGCCGGGACGGGCGGCTTTTACGCCTTTGGCCAGCGAGTCCGCGCGCTTATGACGCGGCAGCGGTATCAGGCGGAACACACGGTGACCGCCCCTCGTGCAAAGATGGGGGCAGACGGCGGTTCCGCCCCGGGGAAGGAGCGTACGCAGTGATGCTCGAGACCGTTGCCGTCGCTCTGATGCTGTGCGCACTCTCGCCCGCAGTGTTGTTTCTCGTCAATCTGCGCCGGTACCGCGTTCCCGCGCTCCCCTCCGCATCGCCAGCGCTCCCGGCGGTCTCCGTGCTGATCCCCGCGCGCAACGAGCAGGGTGCGATTCGCGCGGCCGTCGAGAGCGTGCTGGAATGCCAGGGCGTCGCCTTTGAAGTCGTCGTCATGGACGATAGCTCGACCGACCAGACGCCGGCGATCGTCGCCGCGATGGCCGAGGCCGATCCCCGGGTCCGGCTGGCGTCCGCACCTCCGCTCCCGCCGGGCTGGAACGGAAAGCAGCACGCCTGCTGGGAGTTGGCCCACATTGCCAGGCACCCCACACTCTGCTTCATGGATGCCGATGTCCGGCTAGCGCCTGAGGCCCTTGAACGCATGGCCGCCTTTCTCGATCGAAGCCATGCCTCGCTGGTCAGCGGATTTCCGCGCCAGATCACCCGAACCCCGCTGGAATGGACGCTGCTGCCGCTGATTCACTTCGTTCTGCTCGGCTTTCTGCCCGTCTCCAAGATGCGGCGGGGCACCGATCCGTCCTACGCTGCGGGCTGCGGCCAGTTCATGATGGTGCGGCGCGAAAGCTACTTCGCCGCAGGCGGCCATGCGGCCATTCGCGAGACCCGGCACGACGGCCTGCGGCTGCCAAAACTGCTGCGGCAGCACGGCTTCCCCACCGATCTCGCCGACCTGACGCCGCTGGCCACCTGCCGCATGTACACCAACGCCAGGGAGGTGTGGAGCGGGCTGGCCAAGAACGCTACCGAAGGCATCGGCGCACCCGTACGCATCCTGCCGATCAGCATTCTTCTGCTCAGTGGCCAGGTGGCGCCGTTTCTTCTGCTGGCTGGCCTGCTGCTGGCGAGGTCTGCCGTGAAGCCGGAGATCTGGACCTTTGCAGCGGTTGCCTGCGCCGCTGCCCTGATTCCGCGGCTGCTGGCCTGCCGCCGATTTCGCCAGCCGCTGCAGAGCGCCCTTGTCCACCCGGTTGCGATCGTGCTTCTGCTCGCGATTCAGTGGTATGCGCTCGCCCGCAAGCTCACCGGCGGCGCCATCGTCTGGAAGGACCGGGCCTACGCGGGCGAGTAGCTCTCGCCCGCTTGCCAGAGGAGCTCCGCCAAAGCTAAGGCAGTTTTCCTGAGGGTGTAGTTTCTCTGTTCTAAGATCGCACTCAGGTCCGAAGCACGCCCTGAACCCACGTCTCGAGAGCGAGACGTGGGGCACCCTGTCGTTGCGGCATCAGGAAAGGACGAATCACCACAACCAGGGCGGGTAGCCCACATCTCTGAAAAATCCGAGGGTGCGGGTGCCCCACATCTCGTCTCTGAGATGTGGGGTTCGCTCACCCGATCTGCGAGACCACAGCATCAGCCCTTTACGGCGCGACCGAGCAGCTGGTGCTGTCGTCCACCGAGGTCAGCACCAACCGATCCGCCGTAAGCCGGCGGAAGTAGCACCGGTGCGTCGCGTCCTTGCCGCCAAACTGTGAGCTGGCCGTGTTCGCGTCGTGCCCGGTAAAGCTACCCGCGGCGTTGTAATGGAGGGTGTCGGTCGTCTCGACCACCTCCTGCGTGACAATCGGATTGGGGCTGTTGGCTCCCACCGGCGAGCGCAGCGCCTCCACCTTGCCCTGCTTCACCGATGTGGTCACAAAGACGCCGCCGTCGTTGTTGTCGTTCGGCGCATAACGGTAGTTGACGATCAGTGGATAGGAGACGTTGTGCTGCGTTTGCACGGTGCCGGCCGAGGTCGCCGTGGTGGTGGTCTCCGTCTGCTCCGTGCTCTGGCTCACATCCTGCTTGTATTCCAGGTTGGAGACCTTCTCGTCCTGGAGATTGAAGAACGAGTTCGATGCCTCGACCGTGGTGTCGACGCGGCCGTGCGAGGTCAGCAGGTAGCCTGAGATCTTCCACTCGCGTTGGGAACGAACGCTGACCGGACCGGAGACGGTGCCATCCGCCGCGGTGTTGAGCGACTGCTCGACGACGGGGGAGGGTGCCGCCGTCAGGGTGTTCTCCGTCAGCGTACCGCTGGTGCTCGCCTGCCCATGGTCGGTGTAGAGCAACAGCGAGGAGGTCACGTCGAAGCGGCTGCTGGCGTTGGTGACCGACACCGCCACCGTGTGCGGCTGCCCATCGTTCAACACGCCGGCGAACGGCGTCAGGTCCACCCGGTAGGGCTTGAAGTTCAGGGTCTCGATGCCCGTGATCGGCTCCCACAGGTACGGGTCGATGCCACCGGTGTAGATCCAGGGATAGACCGGCGCAACACCGGCAGCTCTTCCATCGATGGACACCTCGGTCTCACGAAACGCCGTGCTTCCGCAGCTTTGCAGCTCACCGGCGAGCGGGGAGGGAACGCACAGGTACCAGAACTCATCGTTGCCCTGCGATTCGGCGATCACGTCGAGGTAAACGCGCTCGAGGTTCAGGGGGAAGGTGAACGTGCCCTTCGCCTGATCGGCCGTGGTGTTCAGCGAGGTGGTGTCGTTTACCGGAAACGACAGCACCTGGTCGGGCACCGCGGCGGCCGGATTGGCAGCGTTGACCGGATAGAACAGAAGCTTGGCCGATGCGTAGATCACCCCGGTGTAGGTCGAGTTGACGATGTTCTGAATGCTGGCGATGCCGGTCTCGGGCGAGCGGAAAAGCGCGCTCAGATCCGTTACATCGCGCTCGATGTGCCACGACGGCGAGAGCGTCGAGCGCGGCTCGGCGGTGGTGCCGAAGTAGATGTTGGCGCCCCCGAGGTAAAACTTCGCCGTGCGATCAAACTGCCGTCCCGCGGTGACGGTGAAGTCCGCCGTCAGCACCACCTTGCTCCAGGGCCCCGCGCAACCGGCGTCCGTACCCGGCGTGTACGCGATCGGCTTGGTGCCGTAGTCGGCAAACTGCAGATCGGTAAACAGCGCCACCGTGCACGGCGCCGACGTCGGCCGGGGCACGTTGGGCTCGGCGGAGACCGGGTTCGACGAGCCCACCTGAGGCGTCAGCGGCGCGGGCACCACCTGAGCGGAAACCGCCGAGGGTAGAAGAAGGGCGGCACCTGCGAGAGCGCCAAGGACGGATCGGTTGCGGCAGGGCATGGCAGAACTCCGGAAGATCGGGATGTTGGGGAGCATAGCACCGATCTTTCGGCGGCAGCGAAAGATCGGTGCCCCGCGATTGGGACTGAGATCGGAAGGCAATCTATCCCCTCTCCTGCGTGACCGCGGCCTTCGCAGCGATCTGAAACGGATCCATCCCGAGCCGCTTCCGCAAAGCCCTGCCTTGCGCGTTGCGGCAAGGCCTGCTTTGAGCTTGGATCGGATCATCTCCACAGGAGACCAGCGCGCATCCGCGTGTAAAATAGCGGTAAAGGCGCATAGCGCGACCCTGGCGTACAGCTTACGGATACTCCGAGCTGGCACCCAGGAGATGCTGCCTCGGTGCACCCGCCGGCTCGGCGCGGGCCACAGATCGTCCCCACTATCTGAAGAGGTGCAGACACGTGCGAATCGCGGTCCTGTTTCAGTTTGCCGGAACCATGGAACCCAAAGCCGTCACCGAGGTCGAGGGTGACCTCTGCGACGTGCTCCTGCCCATGGCAGGCGACGCGGTGTCCCACCGCGACTTCGAGGGCAGGCGATTTGAGGGCGAGGTGCTCACGCGGCACTTCGACTATGCCCTATCCAACGGTCCGGACGCGACAGGCTCCATCGTTGTGACGCTTCTGCTTCGAAGGCTGCCCCACGGTGACGGCACGGAGATCCACTGAAGCAGCCGCGGCCCGGCTAGGCGTAGAGCGTGCGAAGCAGCTGCAGGGTCACCGCGTAGCACTCGCAGGCGCTCGCCTCCAGGCGCTCCCGGTCGGTGATCGTCACCTGCCCGCGGTGGTATTCGATGCTGCCGCTCCTTTGCAGCGTTCCCGCGACGATCGTCACCGTGGAGCGCCGGGTGCCCAGCATGGTGGCCAGAAACTCCTGCGTCAGCGGGATGGTGTCCGAGCCGACGCGATCGGCCACCATCAGCAGCCACCGTGCCAGGCGCTCCTCCACCTCGTGCACCCGGTTGCAGGCCGCAAGCTGACTCAGCACGAAGCTATGGTACTGGACATAGCGAAGCACCAGCCCGGAGATCGCCGGGTTGGCCAGGAACTCGCCTTCGAACTCGCGGAAGTCCATGCGCAGCCCGATTCCTGCGACCTGCATAAAGGTCCGTGTGGTTCCATGCATCGCCGGCCCCAGCAGGCTGAGGGAGGAGCTTAGGCCCTCCCGGCCAATCAACCCGACCTCCACACCCTCCCCGGTGGCCAGCTCCGTCACGACCGAAGCCATGCCGGAGGTCAGGCAGTAGATGTTCTGGGGTGGTGTGCCCTGCTCCTGCAGCACGGTATACACCGGCAAACTGACCGGAGTCATCCTTTGCAGAAGGCGGTTGCGGTCCGCGGGGGCGAGCCGGTCCAGCAGAACGTTCGAGACAGTTTGCGGCATAAGCAGATTTCCCCTGCGGAAGGAGCTCGCAAGGGATACCCGCTGGACGGCATGGCGGAAGAAATTGCGTGGGGCATCCTAAAGATCGTGCCCCGTTGAATTCAGGCTATAAGCCCGGAAGAGATTGCAGTGTTAGCTGTCTAACGCGCGATCGGGCTATGAGTCTTATGTCCGTTCGAGTCTGCGCAATTGACCCGATCTAGCAACTGGGCGATCTAGCTGTGCAGCCGCACCTGGTCGGCTTGCGGCCCCTTCTCGCCCTGAATGACGTCGAAGTCGACCGCGTCGCCTTCCTTCAAGGACTTGTAGCCATCGGTCTGGATGGAGGAGTAGTGACAAAAGACGTCCGGACCGCCGTCGCGACCCAGAAAGCCGTAGCCTTTTGCGTTGTTGAACCACTTCACACTGCCAGAGTACTGTGCCATGGGTTTTACCTTTCCTTTCGATTTGGAACAGAGGTGATACCGACCAACATGCATACAAAGTACCGAAGGGTGATACCGGGCGTCTGTTCTACAGCGAACGAAGCCAAAAAAGTTGGGCGGGACGCACACCAAAGTGCCGGCGCTGCCCTCGGCGCCATGCCGTAACTGCTTCAGAGTGAATGGGTTTGCCAAGTCGCATCGAAGAGACCATACTTGGCTCACAGTTGCAACGTCGATTCATGAGCGCGAAAGGAACGTCGTGTCGCTCCAGCCCTATCGAAAGCCTCCACCCGGCAGCGCGGACAAGACCCAGAAACCATCGGCCCAGTATGCCAACCTGATCCTCAAGCATCTGGAACCAGCCGTGGTGGACCGGCTTTCCCTCCGGCCGGTGGTGCTGGAGATCCGGCATGTCATCGAAGCTCCCGGCGAAACCGTCCAATACATCTACTTTCTCGAAGCGGGCATGGGCTCGATGACTGTTCCGTTTGAGGACGGCTCCGAGGTCGAGGTCGGTATGTTCGGCTACGAGAGCGTCGTCGGGGTCTCCGCCCTGATGGGTGTCAGGAAGAGCCTGAACCGTATCTTTATGCAGATACCCGGGGAAGGCTACACCGCGTTGCTGCCGACGGCGCAGGCCGAGTTCGACCGTGGAGAGCAGTTTCACCATCTTGCCTTGCGCTACGTGCAGGCCCAGCTGACGCAGGCGGCGCAGTCCGCGGCCTGCAACGCCAAGCACGATCTTTCGCAGCGCCTGGCCCGATGGCTGCTGATCTGCGCCGACCGCGCCAACTCCACCACCTTCTCCATGTCGCAGGAGTTCCTGGGCGAGATGATCGGCGCCAGCCGGCCCACGGTGTCGATCGCAGCCACGGCCTTCAGGGAGGCAGGCCTGATCGACTACCACCGGGGAAGACTCAACATTCTCGATCGCCATCGCCTGGAGCAGGCGGCCTGCGAGTGCTACTGCGTCGTCAGAAATCACCTGGACAACTACCTGGAGTTCGACACCGGCTTCGTCGCGTAGACCTCCCCGGCCGGCTATGGCAGTTCTGTAGGTTTAGCTCCCGGTCTTTTTAGGGAGCCTCGGATCAACCCGCTTGCAGCAAGAGTTCTGCTCGTTTGTTGTCATTCCCGCAGGGAATCTGCGTTCCTTTCCGAGCCGCAGTGATTAATCAGAGTTCTCTACACGCCCTTTCGCATCGGCTCCCAGACGAACTTGTGGATCTGCAGTGAGAGCCGGGCGTCCAGACCGTCCTCCAGCATCCAACCGACCAGCTCCCGCGGGTCCAGGGCCATGTTGTCTGCCGTGCGCAGCGGGCTGGGCGCCTGGCGGAACGCCGGCGAGAGCAGGATGCCGCCAACCTTCGCGTTCAGATCGTGCGTGCGGATAAAGTCACGCGCAAACTCGTAGTCCGCGCGGTCGGACAGAACAAACTTCACCTCATCGCGCCGCGTAAGCGCGTCCAGATTCTCGAACCGAAAGGAGCCGAAGGCCGGCCCCGCGCCGGGACACTTCACGTCGACGATCTTGTGCACGGCGGCCGGGACCTCGCCGAGCGGCCGCTCACCCGAGGTCTCAATCATCACGGTGTACCCGCGGTCCAGCAGCGTCCGCATCAGCGGCAGCAGCTCACGCGCCTGCAGCATGGGTTCGCCGCCGGTAAACTCGACCAGCCTGCAGGGGCTGAGATCGGCGATCCGGGTCAGGATCTCGTCTGCTGAGAAGGCTGCTCCGCCAGTGAAGGTGTAGGTGGAGTCGCACCAGGCGCAGCGCAGATTGCACCCAGCCAGCCGGACAAAGATACAGGGGAGCCCGGCGAAGGACGACTCGCCCTGCACGGACCGGTAGAGTTCGATCAGGCGCATGGGACGGGCGAGTGGGCTCTCGGTCGAATCGAAGCCTGGGGCAGACCTACTCGTAATAACGGGCAAAGCTCGTATCGGTCTCATAAAGCGTGCAGTCCTTTACCCGAACGCGGCCACCGGTCATCTCCTGCATCTGCTGTGCGGTCTCCTGGTAGAAGTAGCGGGCCAGGTTTTCGGCCGAAGGGTTGAGCTGCTCGTTGAACGGTTCAAGATCGTTGATCATCTGGTGGTCCAGGCGGTCGACCACGGGACGCATCACCTGCTTCAGCAGCTTGAAGTCGAGCAGAAGCCCCGCCTCGTCCAGCTCCGCCCCGGCCAGCGTGACGAAGACGCGGTAGTTGTGGCCATGCGGATTCTCGCACTTGCCGTGGTAGTTGCGGAGATAGTGCCCGGAGGAGAACCCGGCCTCGACAGTGACCTCAAACATCGCTTCAGCACATCCCTTCGCCGTGGCCCGGGAGCCGTCCCGGGCAGATTTCATTGTACCGGGGAGTGGTGTTCGAGCGATCTGAGGCTACCTGTCTGGCCGGCGTTCGCGCCTTCGGGTAAGCCGCCGGCTCTCCTCGGACCGCCGCTCGGCCTGCTCAAAGAGCGAGGACAGCATGCCACCCAGCGCAACCAGCAGAGCCACCACCAGGAGCGCCAGACCGGAGGTGCGCCACAGGGCCGAATCGCCCGGGGAACCCGGCTGCTCGGCGACGTTGGTGTACGAGAGACCGAGGCTGATCAGGGCGAAAACAGTCAGGCTGCCGGCGAGAATGTAAAGATTGCGTCCCATGACCCCGAAATCTGCTCACCGGTGCGTAACAAAAGCATACCCCACAGCTCGAATCAGGGTCGGAGGCCGCTCGCCGGCATCTTCCCAGCCGCTTGCATCTCAACAGGAGACTCGCCTTTTGGCGACACCGAGGAGGCACTTCCCCATGAGAAAATTTCTGGTTTACGCGAGCGTCGCTGCCGGGATCGCTGCCGCTTACCTGATGTACCGGCGCGGCGAGACCCCGATCAACATCGCCAAAAAGACGCTGACCCATCCGGTCGGCTCCCTCTTCTCCGAGGTCGAGCAGGCCGTTAAATCCTAGACGGGCTGCGGCCGGGGAGCGGCAAAGAACTGCTCTACCTCCGCAAAATCGTCCGTGGTGCGGTACGGCGGCAGGGACTGGAGAAAGATGCGGCCGTACTGTGAGCTGCGCACCCGGCGATCCAGCAGCATCAGCACCCCCCGATCGGAGCCGGAGCGGATCAGCCGCCCAAAGCCCTGCTTGAGCGCGATCACCGCCTGAGGCACCTGCAGGTCCATGAACGGCTTTCCTCCGGCTTCCGCCGTGGCACGCATGCGTGCCTCGACGACCGGATCGGACGGCACCGCGAACGGCAGCCGGTCGATGATGACGGCGGAGAGCTGGTCGCCCTGCACGTCCACGCCCTGCCAGAATGAGGATGTGCCGAAGAGGACCGCGTTCGGCGTCTCCCGGAACTGCTGCAGCAGCACGTGCCGCGGCGCGGTTCCATGCAGCAGCAAGGGAAAAGGCAGCTGCGCCAGCAGAGCGTCGTGCACCTCGCGCATGTGGCTGTAGCTGGTGAACAGGCAAAAGGCGCGGCCGCGCGTAATCTCCAGCAGGCGGCGGATGCGTTCGATCGACTCCCTGGTGAAGGCCGGATCGCGCGGGTCCGGCATGTCCGGCGGAAGATAAAGCAGGGCCTGCCGCCCGTAGTCGAAGTGACTCGGCACGACCAGCTCCCGCGCGTGGCTCAGTCCGAGCCGTTCCCTCAGGTGCCGAAAGGAGGGCTGGCCATCCGGTCCGGCCACCGCCAGGGTCGCGCTCGTCAGCACCGCCGCGGGGTACGCCTGCCACAGCGTCTCGGCCAGCAGCTCCGACACATCGATCGGCGTCGCCTGCAGGTGGGTGTGCAGCATGGCGGGCACCGCACCAGACCGCGCCGCGCTCCGAACGCCTCCCACGGCCCGGCGCTCAATCCAGAAGACCGTGTTGGGGTCCTCGGATTCGAGTAGAAACTTCAGGTGCGACCGGATATCCGCGGTCCGCTTCCGAAGGCCGGGGATCTCCTCGACGTTTTTGACTCGCTCCAGCTCGCCCTCGAGTCGCGTCAGCGCATTGGCAACGGAAAGGTACAGGTCGCCCGAGGACTCCAGAAAGTCCCCCCTGTCCACGAACGGCATGCGGCCGGGCAGTGCCGTCTCGGCCGGAAGGGAGGAAAAGAACAGTCGCGAGCGATCCTTCAGGGTGGCCAGCGCGCTCTCGATGCCCGAGCTGGTCGCCTGCTTGGCCCGCAGCAGCGTCTCGGTGTCGCGCGCCAGCTCGTCGAAGCGCGTCGTCGAAAGCCCAATGCCGAAGTATTGCGAGGCCACCTCTTCGAGCTCGTGGGCCTCATCGAAGATCACCGCGCAGCTCTCCGGCAGAATGCCTGCATCGGGCGCGCCGCCCGCCTGCTGCTTGATGGCGAGATCCGCAAAGAAGAGATGGTGGTTGACGATGATCAGCTCGCTTTCGAGCGCCTTGCGCCGCATCGCCGTGATGAAGCACCGCTCCCAATCCGGACAGGTCGTGCCCAGGCAAGCCTCAGTCCGCGCGTCCAGCTTCGACCACAGCGGCGCGTTTTCGGGCAGGGCGTCGATCTCGGCCCGGTCGCCGCTCCCTGTGGTCCGCTCCCACGCGGAGATTGCATGGAACTGCTCGATCTCGGCTAGCCCGCTCAGCAGCGGAGCATCACGCAGAGCGTACAGCTTGTGCCGGCACAGGTAGTTCGCGCGCCCCTTCATGGTGCACACCCGCAGTGGCCCCGACGCGTGCAGCACCGTCTCGAGAAACGGGATGTCCTTGAGAAACAGCTGCTCCTGCAGGTTCTTCGTGCCGGTCGAGACGATCACCCGGCCTTCTCTCCTGCGCGCCAGCCGGAGCGCCGGCAGTAGGTACGCCAGTGTCTTGCCCGTGCCCGTGCCGGCTTCGACGATCAGCTGCCGGTTGTCGGTGAGCGCCCGCTCCACCTCGCGCGCCATCTGGTACTGGCCAGGCCGGTGCTCATAGCGCAGGGACGACTGCGCAAGGAGACCGCCGGGAGAGAAGAAGGCATGGAGCGTGGGCAGATCGCACGGACCGGCCTCCGCGTCGTTGCCGTGGTCTGCTGTCGTGATCTGGATCGGGGAGAACACGGGAACCTGCCCTCATCATAGTCAGCCAGCTCTCCGGCGGACCGATCCTCAGGCAGCGGCAATCTGCAGCCGGGCCGATCGCAGCGTCTCGACCACATCTCCGTCCGGGTAGAACTCCATCGCCACGACGCCCGCGTAGCCGTTGCGCCGAAGCACGCGGTAGATGTTCCCGTAGTCGATCTCCCCCGTGCCTGGCTGATGCCGTCCCGGAACATCGGCTACGTGAATCAGACCTACGTCCCCGAGATGACTTTGGAGCTTCTCGATCAGGTTCCCGTGCCCACGCTGCTCGTGGTAAAGGTCGTAAAGGACCTTGAGAGCAGGGCTGCCGACCCCCTGGACGATCGCAAACGCCTCCGTCACGCCATCGAGATAGATCCCCGGCTGTTCCAGCAGATCGATCGGTTCGATCACACCCTGGAGATCAGCCGCGGCGAGCAGATCGGCCGAGCGCTTCAGCGTCGCCACCGACGCCCGTTGCTGCTCCTCGCGGGCGACCCCCTCGAGGCGCTTGC
Organism: Acidobacteriaceae bacterium; assembly: GCA_965218595.1. Lineage (GTDB taxonomy): Bacteria > Acidobacteriota > Terriglobia > Terriglobales > Acidobacteriaceae > Edaphobacter. Next base: position 766,720 of record CBDCLC010000003.1, read on the forward strand.
CCGAGAGCAGGATGATCTGCGGGCTGCTCAGCCGCTTCGCCACAGGGATCAGCGTCTTCAGCTCGGCAAGGAAAGCGTCGCCGCCCGCCGGATCGGCGAAGCCAAGCTTCATGCCAGCCACGGCATCGACGCTAAGCCCCAGCCGCGCCATCTGCGCGGGCAGGCGAGTCCATTCCTCGCCCGTCCAGCTCTTGTACTCATCCACCAGTTCGACGTGGCGGTACCCAGCCTCGGCGACCCGCTGGAGGTTCTGCTCCAGGCTGCCTCGCTTTTTGAGTGTCCACATCATGACGGAGAGTTTGGGCCAGGTTGTACTGGCCGGCTGAGCGAACATGCCGCCGGGCAGCACGGAAGCGCCCACAACCGACGAAGCCAGACCTGTAAATGCGCGACGGCTCAACATAGCAGCGATGGTAACAAGCTTCCTCGGGTATCGGCTTTTTTCTCCGGGGTCCAACGCCCACCGCCGCTTCACCCGGATAATGGTGCGAGAGGACCCCTCCACCATGGCACCAAGGCGCGAGCAGAAGAAGCGAATGGGCAAGAAGCACCGGGAGGCGAGCACGCGACCCAAGAAGGGCAAAGCTCCGCGAACCCAGGCCGTGACCGGAGCGGTCGCACCCAAGGCACGCAAGAAGCTGGCCTCCAAGCAGGCAGCCGCCGCAAAGGCCGGGCGCACGCCGCGACGCAGCCCCGAGTTTGAACGGCGAGAGACGATTGCGCCGGGCTCTTCCACCACGCGACCGGCGGAGGCCGACTTCGACGACCAGCAGTGGCGCGAGGCCGAGCGGCTCGGGGCCGAGCTGGCCACGGCCATCTCCATGGCCGAGAGCGCGGTGCTGCGCAAGCGCAACCAGGTAGGCACTGGCGGCGCGCTCGGCACAGGCGCCGGTCTGGCGCACGACACCACACTTCCCCTGGTGGCCATCTGCGGCCGCCCCAACGTCGGCAAATCGACGTTGTTCAACCGCCTGACCGGGTCGCGCCGATCCATCGTTGGCGACGAGCCCGGCATCACCCGCGACCGCATCTACGGCGAGGTCGAGTGGTCGGGCCGCGACGTGCGCCTGGTCGACACCGGCGGCGTCGTTCCCGATGACGAGGCGCTGATTCCGAGTGAGATCTTCCGCCAGGCCCAGGTCGCGCTTGACGAGGCCGACGCCATCATCATGGTGGTCGACGGCCGCACCGAACTCGCCAGCCCTGACCTCGAACTCGCCCGCCTTCTGCTGCGCGGCGGCAAACCCTGCTTTCTCGCGGTCAACAAGATGGACACCGCCGAGATGGAGCCGGCCGCCGAAAACTTTCGCCAGCTTGGCTTTCGCAACGTCATGCCCATCTCCGCCGAGCATGGCTCCGGCATCGGCGACCTGTTGGACGAGGTCTTTGCCGTCCTGCCCGCCGCCCCGGAGGTCGAGCCGCTGCGCATGGAGGGCATCGAGGACGAGATGCTCGAAGACGAGGCCGGTCCTGTCGAAGATCCGGCTCAACCGCGCAAGCTGCGCACCCACGGCGAGTTCCAGCAGAACGAGACCAAGATAGCCATCATCGGCCGGCCAAACGTCGGCAAATCCACCCTGCTCAACGCGCTCACCGGCACCGCGCGCGCCATCGTCTCGCCCATCGCCGGAACCACGCGGGACGCCGTCGACGAGGTCGTCGAGCGCGACGGCCACGCCTTCCGCTTCGTCGACACCGCCGGCATCCGGCGCAAGGGCAAGACCAAACTCATGGCCGAAAAGCTGAGCGTCGTCATGGCGCGCAAGCACCTCGAAGCCGCCGATGTCTCGCTACTGGTGATCGACGCCACCGAGGGCGTCACCGCGCTTGACGCCAACATCGGCGGATACGCGCACGAGAGCGGCCGATCGGTCATCCTCCTGGTGAATAAGTGGGACCTGATGACCGCTACCGGCGAGGATGGCATGCGCCTCTTCGACGGCAAGCCTCCCGCCGACCGCAAGGTCTACGAGCAGCAGGTGCGGGACGCGCTCAAATACCTTGACTACGCCCCCCTGCTGTTCGTCTCGGCCGAGCAGGGCGTCAATGTAGAGGGGGTCTTCAAGAAGGTGGAGCTGGTCGCGCGCGAACGACGCAAGCGCGTCACCACCGGCCAGATGAACCGCTTTCTTGATCGCGTGGACTTCCAGAAGGCCAGCGTGCCCATGTCCAGGCGCATCAAGATCTACTACATGACGCAGGCCGCCGTGGCTCCGCCCACCTTTGTGCTCTTTACCGACAGGGACGTGAAGCTCCACTTCTCCTTTGAGCGTTTTCTGGCCAACCAGATTCGCGAGGCCTTCGGCTTCATCGGCTCGCCCATCTGGTTCAAGGTGCGAGCGCGCAACAAGAAGAGATCGGCTTAGGGCGCAGCCTCGCGAGCCGGCAGAGCGCTCGTACTGGCCCCTTTCTCCGCCACCAAACAGGCTGACGGACCGGCCCGGCTCGCCCTTGACGCGCCCCCCCCCCCGGCGTCTACGCTTAAGAGGTGATTTGCCTTCGCGCATCTCGTGCATGTTGTCGCCGCTCTCAGCGCCTGGCCTCCGCTCCCGCACGCTAGCACCTCCCAGCCGAGACCCCAAGCGCCCACGCCTTCCGCCGTGGGCCTTTTTCTTTTCCGCAGCCACCCCCCGCAAAGGATCCCGCACCCCATGCCCGAGTTCCCTTCCGTCGCCGCAGCCGCTCCCAAGGAGACTAAGGCTCAGCGCTCCGAACGCCTGAAGCTCGAACAGAATCCCTGGGACGCCTGGGAGGAGGTGCGCCGCTTCGCCCGCGAAGGCCGCCAGTCCGTGCTTCCGGAGTGGGCCGGGCTCTACTTCAAATGGTGGGGCATCTACACCCAGGGCGATGGCGTGGGCGTCACCGGCGGCAAGGGCGGCGAAGGCAAGGCGACCGAGTACTTCATGATGCGCATCGGCCTGCCCAACGGCATCCTGACCAGCCGGCAGCTGCGCGCGATCGCGGAGATCACCCGCACCCACGCCCGCAACCTCGCCGACATCACCACGCGGCAGAACATTCAGCTCCACTGGCTGACCATCGAGGCGCTGGTCGAGGTCGTTGACCAGCTCACCGCCGTCGGCCTCTCTCCCAAGGGAGCCTGCGGCGACGTGGTCCGCAACGTCACGGGCTGCCCGCTGGCTGGTCTTTACGGGCATGAACTGCTCGACTCGAGCCCGCTCGCGCAGGAGATGGCCCGCGTCCTGACCGCCAACCCGGAGTTCTACAATCTGCCGCGCAAGTTCAAGATCTCCGTCACCGGTTGCCCGCTGTGGTGCTCCTACCCGGAGATCAACGACCTGGGCTTCACCGCGATCGCACGCACCGGGACGGACGGCAGCCGCGAGGTGGGCTACACCCTTCGCGTTGGCGGCGGGCTCTCGACCGAACCGCACCTGGCCGTTCGCCTGCCCGCCTTTATTCGTCAGGACCAGGCGCTCGCCACCGCCATCGCCGCCTGCGAGATCTTTCGCGAGCAGACGGAGCTTCGCGAGAACCGCACTCGCGCGCGGCTCAAGTACCTCTTCATGCGCCATGGCTGGACGGCGGAGTCGTTCCTGGCGGCGCTCGAGGCGAAGCTTGGGTACAAGCTCGACCCCGCTCCCGAGGCCGCGTCGCACGATGCCGAGCAGGTCCCGGACGACATCTACCGCGACCACGTCGGCATTACACCGCAGCGACAGGCGGGCCTCTCCTCGGTCGGAGCGACGGTGCTGCGCGGCCGGCTCTCCGGCGACCAGCTCCACCGCATCGCCGAGCTCGCCGACGAGTTTGGCTCGGGCGAGATCCGCACCACCATCCTGCAGAACTTCCTCCTGCCCAACATCCCGAATGAGCGCGTTGCCGATCTGCTCGCCGAGCTCGCTCTCCTGGACCTGCGCGTCGAGGCTTCGAGCTTCTGGCGCGGCGCCATCGCCTGCACCGGCACCGAGTTCTGCAAGCTCGCCATCAGCGAAACCAAGGCGTTTTCCAAGTGGCTGGTCGGCGAGCTCGAAGACCGCATGCCCACCTTCGACCAGCAGATCAAGCTCCACGTCACAGGCTGCACCAACTCCTGCGGACAGCACTGGATCGCGGACCTCGGTCTCGAGGGGAAAAAACTCAAGGTCGACGGCCAAACGGTCGATGCGTTCTTCTTCTGCGTCGGCGGCTCGGTCGGCCGGCATGCGCAGACCGCCCGGCCGCTGGGTTACCGGGCCGCCGCAACCGACGTGCCGGACGCGATCGAGCGCATGCTGCGCGCCTACCTGGTCGCGCGCGAGCCCGGCGAAGACCTCCGCGCCTATTTCGGCCGCACGCCCGATGATCTGCTGCGAGCGCAGCTGACCGGCGCTTCCGTCGACGACCTGCCGCCACCGGTCGAGCGCGATCCGCCGCCCGCGGGCCGGCCAGCTCCGGACGCCTGAGGCTCACCATGTCCCTGTTCCCTATCTTCCTGAAACTTACCGGCCGGCCCACGATCGTCGTCGGCGCCGGCAACCTGGCTGAGTCCAAGATCGACTCGCTCCTGGCCGCACAGGCTCACGTCACCGTCATCGCCACCCGCGCCAACCGCCGTATCCTTGAGCTTGCGGAGGCCGGGGAGATCCACCTCCACCTCCGCGCTTTTGAGCCCGGCGACCTCCTTCGGAGCGCGCCGCAGGCCTTCCTCGCCGTTGCCGCGACCGACGACGCCGCCGTGAACCGCGCCGTCTTTGCCGAGGCCGAGGCCGCCGGCATCCTGATCAACGCCGTCGACGACCCGCCCTTCTGCGACTTCTACTTCCCCTCCGTGGTGCGGCGCGGCGACCTCCAGATCGCCATCTCGACCGCCGGCCACTCGCCCGCGCTCGCCCAGCGGCTACGCAAGGAGATCAACAGCATCCTTCCGCTCGACGCCGGCGACTGGCTGAACGAGCTCGGCAACCTCCGCCGGGAGGTGCTGCAGTTAGAGCCGCTCAACCAGGCCCGCAAGGAACTTCTCCACACCCTGGCGAGCCGGGATGTCTGCGCCTACGATGCCTGCCCCTCCCGGACCCTGGCGCGCCGCCATGCGCTGACGAACCCCCGCGAGCCGGTATCGCCAGAGACGATCGACGACACTGCCAGCTTCCCGGCGGCCGGAGCCTGAGTTTGGCGGGCGATCCGGTCCATTCAGCCGCCGCCGCCCAGCCCGGCCACGTCTACCTGGTGGGTGCCGGACCGGGCGACCCCGACCTGCTGACCCGGCGCGCGCACCATCTGCTCACCTCCGCCACCCGCATTCTGCCGGACGACCTGGTCTCCGCCGAGATCCTTGCGCTCGCCCCACCCTCGGTCGAGGTCATCCCGGTCGGCAAACGGTGCGGCAGCGCCCGCGTGACCCAGAACCAGATCAACGATCTGCTCGTCGGCTCCGCCCGGGCCGGTCACGCGGTCGTCCGTCTCAAATCCGGCGACCCGCTCATCTTCGGCCGTGTCGCCGAGGAGCTTGCCGCCCTGCGCGCGGCCGAGATCCCGGTCGAGATCGTCCCTGGCATCACGGCCGCCTTTGCCGCCGCCGCCGCCCTCCAGACGCCGCTTACCGATCGCAGCTCGGCGTCCAAGCTCATCTTCGCGACAGCCCACCGCGCAGCGAATCAGCCCGATCCTGACGCCCGCCCGCAGCCTGTCTGGCTCGGTCCCCTTCCGCCGGACGCCACCCTTGTGCTGTATATGCCCGGGCGGGACCTGCGTGGGCTCGCCGGGCAGCTGATCGGAGCGGGCATCGCTCCGGATACACCCGTGGCCGCGATCTCGCGGGTCTCCACACCGCACCAGCAGAGCCATCTGGCCACCCTGGCCGGGCTCGGTCGCGAAGGCTGCGGACCCGCTCCGCTGCTTCTGCTCATCGGCCGCTCGATCCAGCCCCGCTGATTCCCCCGGCTCTTGCGGGGGCGTCCGTTCTATACTCGCGGTGCAACGTGCAGATTGGAGATCCTCGCCATGAACCGACTCACCCGCCTGTTTTTGCCGTTAGCCGCCGCTCTTTCCCTGTCGTTGGCGGCGGTAGCCCAGGCGCCGGCCACCCTGGCCGCCACGCCGCCCATGGGCTGGAACTCCTGGAATCACTTCGGGAACAAGGTCGACGACAGGGTGATTCGCGCCACCGCCGACATCATGGTCTCCTCCGGCATGCGCGATGCCGGGTACGTCTACGTCAACATCGATGACACCTGGCAGGGGGGACGCGACGCTCAGGGAAATATCCAAAGCAACTCCAAGTTCCCGGATATGAAGGCGCTGGCCGACTACGTCCACTCCAAGGGCCTGAAGATTGGCATCTACTCTTCGCCGGGCGAAAAGACCTGTGCCAACTATGAGGGCTCGATCGGCCACGAGCAGCAGGATGCCGACACCTACGCCAAGTGGGGCATCGATTACCTGAAGTACGACCTGTGCAGCTACAGCAGGGTCATGACTCGCGAGCTCGGGAGTGACCCCCGCAAGCTGACGACGCCGGCCGAACAGGCCCACGCCGTCCAGATCATGAAAGACGCCTACACCAAGATGCACCAGGCGCTCCAACAGGCGACCGCGAAGACAGGCCGGCCGATCGTCTTCTCCCTCTGCCAGTACGGCTGGGGGGCGGTCTGGCGCTGGGGCGCCGACGTCGGGGGCAATCTGTGGCGCACCACGGGCGACATCAGTGACCACTACGGCCGAATGTCGGAGATCGGCTTTGTGCAGGCAGGACTCGCGCGCTTCGCCGGCCCTGGCCACTGGAACGACCCGGACATGCTCGAGGTGGGCAATGGCGGCATGAATACGGAGGAGTACCGCACCCACATGAGCCTGTGGTGCCTGCTCGCCGCTCCCCTGCTGGCTGGCAATGACCTGGAGCACATGACGCAGGACACCCGCGACATCCTTCTCAACAAGGACCTGATCGCAATCGACCAGGATCCCGCGGGACATGAGGCCGATCGGCTGTATACACAGGGGCAGATCGAGGTTTGGGGCCGCACTCTGGCGGACGGCTCTCACGCTGTCGGCATCTTCAACCGTCTCGATGCGACCCTCTCAGTCTCGGTGCCGATCGCGCGGCTCGGTCTGCCGCACGGAGCCTCGCACTTTCGCGATCTCTGGAACCACACCGACCTGCAGCAGTCCGGCGACACCTTGAACACCCTGGTTCTGCCGCATGGGGTCGTCCTTCTACGCATCCAATAAGCGACCGAGATGACACGAGCCGTCACAGAACCGGCCGAAGACGTACCAGCACACCCGCTCCCGGAGATCCAGTGACCCGCTCCAGCTTTGCCGATTGGCTGCTCGCCGATATCCGCCTGCCCAAGGGGGTGCAGGACCACGCTGAACCGGTCCACCCCTGGTGGCGGGTCATGTGCCTCACGGGCGTGGACTACTTCTCGACCCTCGGCTACCAGCCCGGCATCGCCTTTCTTGCGGCCGGCTTTCTCTCGCCCGTCGCCACGCTGGTGCTGGTCCTGGTCACCCTGTTCGCCGCGCTGCCCCTTTACAACCGTGTCGCGCAGGCCAGCCCCAACGGCCAGGGCTCCATCGCGATGCTGGAGAACCTCTTTCCGGTCTGGTGGGGCAAGTTCTTTGTGCTCGCCCTTCTGGGGTTCGCGTCGACCGACTTCATCATCACCATGACGCTGTCCTCGGCTGACGCCGCGGCCCACTTCATTCACAACCCGTACTCGCCTCACTTTCTGTCCAGCCAGATGCTGGTGACACTTCTGCTTCTGGTCGGCCTGGCCGCGATCTTTCTGAGGGGGTTCAAAGAGGCGATCGGCATCGCCGTTGTCTTTGTCGCCGTGTATCTCGTTCTGAATGCGGTCGTGACGGTCGTCGCCTTCGACCACCTGATGCACCACACGGAGATGTTTCCCCGCTGGCGCGATCACCTCTTCACCCGGCACACCAACATCTTCACCATGTTTGGTCTGTGCCTGCTGCTCTTTCCCAAGCTGGCGCTCGGGCTCTCGGGGTTTGAGACGGGAGTCGCCGTGATGCCGCTGATCGAAGGCGCGACCATCGAGGACCGCATCCACAACACGCGAAAGCTGCTCGCGACCGCCGCCATCATCATGAGCGTCTTTCTGATCGCCACCAGCTTCGTCACCACCCTCCTGATTCCCCCGGCAGCGTTTGCCGAGCACGGCGCCGCGAACGGCCGCGCAATGGCCTACCTTGCCCACCAGATGCTCGGCAACGGCTTCGGAACCGTTTACGACATCTCCACTATCCTGATCCTCGCCTTTGCCGGCGCCTCGGCCATGGCCGGCCTGCTCAACCTGATACCGCGTTACCTGCCGCGCTTCGGCATGGCACCGGAATGGGCGCTGGCCTCCCGGCCGCTGGTGCTTGTCTTTATGGGCACCGCCATCCTGGTGACGTGGCTCTTTCACGCCGACGTGGACGCACAGGGTGGCGCGTACGCCACAGGCGTGCTCGTTCTGATCACCTCCGCCGCCTTCGCCGTCACCATCGCGGTCCGCAAGCGGCGCTTCGTGCGGTACGGATTCGCCCTGATTACCGCCATCTTCCTGTACACGACGGCCGTCAACATCTACGAACGTCCGGAAGGCTTGAAGATCTCCTCTGTCTTTATCGTGGTCATCATTGGCGTCTCCGTGCTGTCGCGAGCTCTGCGCTCGACGGAGCTCCGCGTCACCGACGTCGAGCTCACCTCCGAGGCAGCCTACCTTCTGGCTGACTGCTACGGCCAGACCCTTCGCATCATCGCTCGCAACCCGGACGACAGCTCCGGGCCGGCGCTGGTCGAGGACCTGGACAAGATCGATCGTCTGGTGCGCCGCCGTTTCGCCCTTCGACCCGACGAGATCCTCTACTTCTTCGAAGTTCGCCGCACCGATGTCTCCGAGTTCGAGCAGACGCTCTGCATCGATGGCTACCAGATGGGGTCGCACCGCATCCTCCGCGCCGAAAGCCCGGTCGTCGCGAACGCCTTTGCCGCCTTTCTGCTGTACGTTCAGCAGACCACCGGGCAGACGCCGCACGCCTACTTCAAGTGGAAGGAGGGTAACCCGGTCTTCAACATCGCCCGGTATATCTTTCTTGGCGAGGGCGACATCGCCCCGCTCACCCACGAGGTCATTCGCCGCGCCGTACCCAGCCTGGACGCGCGGCCCATCATTCACGTCAGCTAACCACCGCCTGCTCTTTCTTCCTGGAGCTCCGACCGTATGAGCATCAGCCCGTCCGATATCGCTGCCCTTGTGGTCGCCTCCTCCTTCGCCGCCGGTCTGAACCTCTACGCCACCATTCTTGTGCTGGGAGTCCTGGCGCGCACGCATGTCGCCCTGCTCCCTCCCGGGCTGGATGTGCTCTCGCACACCTGGGTACTTGCCATCTGCGCCGTTCTCTTTGCGGCCGAGTTCGTCGCAGACAAGATCCCCGTGCTCGACCTGCTCTGGAACGCCCTCCACACCGCCGTCCGCATCCCGGCCGCCGCGCTTCTCGCCTGGCAGGCCTCGTCCCAGCTGTCGCCCGGTCTGCAGATCGCCGCTGCGGCCATCGGCGCCGCCATCGCCGCCGTGGCCCACTCCTCCAAGATCGCCGCGCGCGCCGCAGTGACACCCAGCCCCGAGCCCGTCACAAACGCCGCCCTGTCGATCGCCGAGGACGCGGGCGCCATCGGCCTGACCTGGCTCGCCACCCACCACCCCTTCGCCGCCGCTGGCATCGTCGCCGTGGTCCTGCTGCTGAGCGCACTGCTCGCCCGAACGCTATACCGCGCAGGCCGCCGATCCATCGCCCGCCTGCGTAGCTCCACTCACCGCGGCGCCACGCCGGCTCTGCTCCCGTAGCCCTCAGCCCGTAGACCGTAGATCAGAGGCGTATCGCCCTCCGGTCTGAACTGGTGGACCGGGAGCACCGGACCGCGCTACGTCCTCGACGGCGGCCTGAGCCCAAGCTCCGCCATCACTCTCTGCAGATCCTTCCAGGCCTCCCCCTTCTGCCGAGGGTCGCGCAGCAGAAAGGCCGGATGGTAGGTGACCGCCAGCTTCGCTCCCCGGCAGCTGTGCCATGCGCCCCGCAGGGAGGCGAGCGACTGCTTGACCCCCAGCAGATAGAGCGCCGCCGTTGCTCCCAGGGCGACGATCACCTCCGGCTGCACGATGTCGATCTGCCGCAGCAGGAATTGCGCACAGGTGTTTGCCTCGGCCGGCTCCGGAACCCGGTTCGCCGGCGGCCGGCACTTGACGATGTTGGCAATGTAGACCGCCTCCCGCTGAAGTCCCATCGCGGCGATCATGTTGTTCAGCAGCTGCCCAGCCTTCCCCACAAACGGCCGTCCGGAGGCGTCCTCGTCCGCTCCCGGGCCCTCGCCCACAAACATCAGCCGCGCCGCCGGATCGCCCTCTCCATATACGATGGTGTGCCGGCCCGCGTAGGCCAGCGGACATCGGGTGCAGTCGCCGATCTCTCCTTCGAGCAGCTTCAGCGCCGCCGCGCGATCCCCGGGAGCCACTCGCACCGGTGGCAGAGGGGCCAGATCGTCAAAGGGGACGGGCTTGGGAATGGCGAGCTCCAAGGGCGAGGGGGCGTTGGCCAGCCCCTCCGGCGCGGTTCGTTGATGGCCGGCCGCAACCGCCTGCGGGAGCTCAGCGGTGAATGGTACAGAGGGCCTGCGAACCCGCTCAGGCGAGGGTACCGCGGGAGGCGTGGGCCGGGATGTCGGCACGACGACGCGTGCCGCCGCGAGCAGGTCGCGCAGGCGCTCTCTCACCGCCGCATCCGGCGGTGACTCGCTCCGGTAGAGGTCGTGCACACCGAGGTCGCGCAGGTACTCTGCGTAGGCCCGCAGCTGCTCCAGTTCCGCTCCCACGGCAGATTCCGATCCTTCTACTTCGGCGGCTCGGTCACCGCATTCGCCTGCAGCTTGGGCAGCAGATAGGTCACGTGCCCATCGCGAATCTCATCCTGCGCCACGCGGCAGGCCTTGGTGGACTTCGACGACACGAGAGGAGCCGCGCCAGACTGCAGCTGGCGTGCCCGCCGTGCCGCGCCTTTAACCAGGCTGTACTTGTTTTCGAGAACCTTGTCCATCGGGGTTGAGCCTCCGAGTGCAACGATTGCAATCCGACTGTACCGCAGCCTGCCCGAAATGCCTAATAGCCGGCCTGAGGCTGCGCCAGCGCCGGGCTGCGGCCACTATGGCGAAAGCTGCGGAGCGCCGCCTCGAGCCGCTCCGTGCGCGCTCCGGTCCGGCACTGCCGGGCCAGCTCATCGCTTGCCGCATCGCCGCGCTCCGCCAGCACAATGGCGCGAAGCTCCGCGACGGCCTGGTCCAGCACATCGTTGACCAGGGCGTAACGGTAAGTCCAGATCTGCTTCAGCTCGTTCTCCGCCTGCGCCAGACGCCGCTCGATCACCTTCTCCGAGGTCACGTGTTCGGCGGCGCTGCGGTTGCGCAGACGCAGCTCCAGCACCTCCGGACTGGGCGGCAGAATAAAAATCGAGACCGCCTCCGGATTTCGTTCGATCACCTGTGCGGCGCCCTGCACATCGATGTCGAGCAGAAGATCCTTGCCCAGGCTCCCGGCGTGCGCCAGCGCGGAGCGGGCCGTGCCGTAGAAGTTGCCAAAGACCTCCGCGTGCTCCAGAAACTCACCCGCGGCGATCATGCGCTCAAACTCCTGCCGGGTGGTGAAGTGGTACTCGCGGCCGTCCTCCTCCGAGCCCCGAGGAGCGCGCGTGGTGTAGGAGACGGAAAAGTCGAGACCCTCGACCAGCGTGCGGAGCTGATTGACCAGCGTCGACTTCCCGGAGCCGGAGGGCGCCGAGATGATAAACAGAATTCCCGCCATGAGCTGCCTTTGTCTCTCCCCCTGAGAACTCCTCAGCAGTCTACCCGCGCCGCCGCAGGGATCGGCAGCAAATTTAGGATCCAGGCCTCACTCGAGATTCTGCACCTGCTCCCGCGCCCGCTCGATCTCCACCTTCATCTCCAGCCCCAGATCGGTGATGCGAAGGCTCTCCGGACCCGAAGCACCCCCTGTCTTCGACAGCAGCGTGTTGCTCTCGCGGTTCATCTCCTGCAGCAGAAAGTCCAGTCGCTTGCCCAGCTCCCCGCCGGAATCGAGCATGGCCAGGAACCGCTGCCCATGCGCTTGCAGCCGCACAATCTCCTCCTCGATATCGCTGCGGTCGGCCAGCAGCGCGGCCTCTGCCAGCAGGCGCTCGGGAGGGATGGCCGCACCCTGCAGCAGCTCCTCCAACCTTTCACGCAGCCGCTCGGCATGGGCGGGCCGGACCTCCTCCCGCAGACGGGCGATCTCCCCGGCATGCTGTGCCATCCGGGCCATGCCCATGCGGAGCACCGCTTCAAGCGCCGCGCCTTCTTCGCTGCGCGTCTGCTCGAACCGCTGAAGCGCATCGGCGAACGCCTCCCGCACCGCGGACCCTCCCTCCGGCTCGCCGCTTCTGTTCGGGCCAACCTCGGCGTCCATTACTCCCGGCAGCCGCAGCAGCACGTTCAGGTCGGGCTCGCTGTGGAGTCCGCAGGCCTGGTTTGCCTCACGAAACGCAGCGACAAACGACTCCAGGACCTCACGATTCAGACGGGCCGTCGCCCCGGCCCGGGCCTCCATCTGTAAGGTCACTTCGACGTGGCCACGCCGCAGACGCTGCTTCAGCGCTGCCCGCATCTCTGTTTCGGTCCGCTCCCAACCATGCGGCAGCCGCAGATGCAGGTCCAGAAAGCGATGATTGACGCCCTTCAGCGTCAACGTAAACGGCTCCCCGGCCGGGGTCTCGGCGCGCACGCTGGCAAATCCGGTCATGGAACAGATCCCCATCAGGCCCCTCGCTCCGCGCCGGCGCTCACGGCCTCGACGTCGGGGCTGTCGGCGAACTGCAGGTTGTAGAGCCGCTGGTAGGTCCCGGACTGCTGCAGGAGCTGCTCATGCGACCCGATCTCCGTGATCCGACCGCGTTCCATCACGGCGATCCTGCTGGCGCGGCGCACGGTTGAGAGCCGGTGCGCGATCACAAACACCGTTCGGCCGCGCATCAGGTTGGCGAGCGCCGCCTGCACAAACTGCTCACTCTCGACATCGAGCGCAGAGGTCGCCTCATCCAGAATCAGGATCGGTGCATTCTTCAAGATCGCCCGCGCAATCGCCAGGCGCTGACGCTCGCCACCGCTCAGCCGCAGGCCCCGCTCGCCTATTACGGTGTCATACCCATCCGGCATGCGCAGGATGAAGTCGTGTGCCAGCGCCATCTCGGCCGCCTGCTGCACGCGGCTGAGCGGCACATCGGGCTGACCATACGCGATGTTGTTGCGGACGGTGTCATTGAACAGCACCGTCTCCTGCGTCACCTTGCCGATCAGCTTTCTCAGGCTCGCGACCGAGACATCCCTCAGGTCGTGGCCATCGATCACGATGCGGCCCTGGTTGACATCGAAGAAGCGCGGGATCAGGTTGACGAGCGATGATTTGCCCGCGCCGCTGGGGCCCACCAGCGCCAACACCTCGCCGCGCTCGACGGTCAGATCAATGTGCTGCAGCACCTGCTGGCTCTCGCCCTCATTCTCGTAAGCGAAGCCCACGTCCTCGAATTGGATCGCCTCCCGAAAACCCTTCAGTGTAAACGGGCGGCGGTGTTCCAGCACCTCGTCCTGCACGTCCATGAAGCGGAAGATCTCCTCGCTTGCGCCCAGCGCCTGCTGAAAGCTGTTGTAGAACAGAGCAAACTTCCGCACGGGATCATACAGGGTGAACACCGCCACCAGAAAGGCGATAAAGGAGCCGGTCGTCATGGTGTGGTGCAGAATGCGGCCGCGGCCCAGCAGCAGCAGCAGCGCAATGGCGACGGCTCCAAACGCATCCATCAGCGGCGAACTGATGGCCTGCACGCTGACCGATCGCAGGTTGGCCCGAAACAGCCGCCGTGCCGCGCCGCGAAATCGGTTCATCTCCCACAGCTCCATCCCAAAGGCCTTCACGATGCGGTTGCCGGTGATGGTCTCATAGAGGATGTTCTGAATCTCGGCCAGCTTGTCCTGGCCCTTGCGCGTGGTGGACCGCACCCGCGACCCAATGCGTCGCGCCGACGACAGCACCACGGGCACAAACAGCAGCAGCACCCAGGCCAGCTTGCCGCCGTACAGAACCACCACCACCGTAAGAAACAGCAGCGTGAAGAACTGCTGCAGGAAGTCAGCCAGCACCGACGACATGGCCGATTGCACCCGCTCGATGTCGTTGATGAGCGTCGACACCAGAGTTCCCGTGGTGTGCTTCTGAAAGAACGCGACTGATCGGCGCAGGATTGCGTCGTACAGGTCGTTTCGCAGATCGGTGATCATGCCGAAGCCGGCGTAGTTCACCAGGTAGGTGCCGGCGTAGTCGCACACTGACCGCAGCACGGCCGAAACCACCAGAGCGTAGGCGACGACCGTCCAGGCGTTGTGGAAGTGGTGCGGCACCAGAAAGTGAAGATCGATCGGGCGCTTGAGCAGAGCAACATGGAAGACCAGGAGGTCGCGCGTGGGCGCGTCCGGCGAGAGTACGTTGTCGAAGATCGGCTTGACCAGCAGAATGCGGAACGCTGACAGCGCGCCGACTGCCGCCATCAGAACCACCGACATCAGGGCGAAAAATGTGTACGGACGAAGGTACGCGAGCAGCCGCGCGATGCGCCTCATGCGCCCGGTCCCTCAGTCAGACCGAAGACAAGCACTGTGTTCATCGTGGCATATCCCGGTGCGAGCTCTTCACCCGATAGCCCGCCTTGCCCAGCCGCTTCTTCATCTCTTCCGCGATAAACACCGAGCGATGCTGTCCGCCGGTGCAGCCGAAGGCGACCGTCAGGTAACTCTTGCCTTCCTTGATGTAATGCGGCAACAGAAACTCGAGCATCTCCGTCACCTTGTCCAGAAACTCCTGAGTCTGCGGAAACTGCCGCACATAGGCCGCGACCTTGGGATGACGGCCCGTCAGCTTTCGGAACTCCGGCACGAAGTGCGGATTGGGCAGGAAGCGCACGTCGAACACAAGATCGGCCTCCGCCGGAACGCCGTTTTTGAAGCCAAAGCTGTTCGACGAAATGGTGAGGTTACGGTCACTCGCCTCCCGCTCAAACTGCGCATTGATGTGCGCGCGGAGGTCGTGGACATTGAACTTGGTGGTGTCGAGCAGGATGTCGGCGACGTTGCGAATGGGATCGAGCCGCTTCTTCTCCGCGCGAATCGCTTTGGTGACGGTCTCGCTGCGCCCCAGCGGATGCGGCCGGCGCGTCTCGGAGAAGCGCCGGATCAGCGCCTCCTCGCTAGCCTCAAGAAACACGACGCGGGTTGGCAGAATCTGCCGGACCTGCTCGAGAATCACGGCAAACTCATCGAGCCGGGTGCCTTCGCGGGCATCGATCACAAGAGCCGCCCGATCGATTGCCGCTGACTGATGCACCAGGTCTGCGAAGCGCGGCATCAGCTCCAGCGGCAGATTGTCGACGGAGTAGTAGCCGAGGTCCTCGAACGCCTTCAGCGCGGAGAGCTTGCCCGAACCGGCCAGGCCGGTCAGGATGACCAGCTCTCCTCGCGCGGCAGCCTCCGGTTTTGGAGGGAGCACACGCTTCTTCGAACGAGCCGGCCGCTTTTCGGGCATGCTGTGATGCTAGCACTGCGAGGAGTGCGCCGGCGACGCTGCCGGACCGTCGTTTACTGCGGTTCAATCTCGCTGGTCACGCCCTCTTCCACCGCAAGCACGCCCGGCGTATCGATGTGCGGGTGCCGCTTGGTGGTGATGCGCTTCTGGTTGTGCCGGACGATCTGCCGTTCAATGGTCTGGAGCGTGTCATGCAGCGCCGTCTCGAGCTCATCGGCCTCGCATGTTGCCACAAACTCCTGCGTTCGGGTCGAAATCGTGATCTCCGCGATCTGGCGGTACTTGTCGGTCGACAGAATCACATGGGCGCTTGCGCTTCCATCCACCAGTTTGGCGATGCGGGCCAGCCCATCGTCCGCCTGCTGCTTCAGCTTGTCTGTCAGGGTGATGTGCCGCCCGGTGTACTCAACCTTCATCGGTGGACCTCGCTTTCCTACATCGTCAGATGCGGGTCAGCGAACGCGGCGTTGGTGAGTGCTCGGAATCTGCAGATCTTCGCGGTACTTCGCCACCGTGCGGCGCGTCACCTGAATGCCCTCGCTCTGCAGCTTCGCTGCAAGCTGATCGTCGGTCAACGGCTTGCGCTCATCTTCCTCTTCAATCAGCTTCTTCACCCGGCGCTTCAGCAGCACCAGTGGCAGGTCACCGCCCTCGGGCCCATTGACTCCCTCGGAAAAGAAGAAGCGGAGCTCATACACGCCCTGGGGGGTGTGAACGTACTTGTTCGCGACCGCGCGGCTGACGGTGGAGGGGTGCACACCAATCTCCTCGGCGACCTCCTTGATCATCATCGGCCGGAGCGCCTCGACACCATGCTCGAGAAAGTCACCCTGCCGGCGAACGATGGCGTCGCAGGTGCGCACGATGGTGTTCTTTCGCTGCTCGATGTTGCGCAGCAGCTGGATCGCCGACTTGTAGCGCTCCTTGACGTAGTCGCGGACCTCTTTTTCGGTCTGCTTCTGTCCCATCATCTTGCGATAGCCCTGGTTCAGCCGCAGCGACGGCATGTCTTCCTCGTTCATCACGACGATGAACTGCCCGTCGCGCTTCACAAAGGCGACATCGGGCTCGATCAGCCGGGTGGCCGTCTCGTTATACCGTTGGCCGGGCCGGGGGTCGAGCGTGCGGATCAGCTCGACCGCCAGCTGCACCTCGTCCGCGCTCCGGCCGCAGTGCCTGGTCAGCTCACGCATGTCCTTCTTCTGCAGCAGCTGCAGGCAGTGCCGGATGATGTGCTCGGCCGTCTCGAACTGCCGCACCTCGGCGCGGTTCTCCCCCAGAACGCTGCCCGCAAGACCGTCATAGCGAGCCCGCCGTGACCGCGCCACCGCCAGCTCACGCCGGGCGGCGGCGATCTGGATCAGCAGGCACTCACGCAGATCGCGCGCACCCACGCCGACCGGATCGAGATGATTAACCAGATCCCGCGCCTGAGCGACGACCGGCAGCAGACGCGCATGGGCAGCCTCGGGCACAGCCTCCGCAGCTCCGTCCAGCTCCGCTTCAGCGGCGATATGGCGCGCCCAAAGGTCTGCCCCGCTCCTGTGCTTCATCCCGCGTTCAAACGGAATCGGCTTCGGCCGCGCCGCCTGCAGCATCTGCATCAGCGCCTGGGCGAGCTCCTCGTCCGTTGCCAGCAGATATCCGCGCTCGTCCAGATTGCCGATGACGAGTTCAACCGCGGCATGAAGCTCTTCGGCGATATTCAACGCGCCGATCTGCCACAGCAGGTGATCGCTCAGCGAGGTCGGCGCGGAGAGGAAGTGCTCGAAGGAAGGCTTGTCGTACTCCTCGAAGTTCGAGGCGGTGCGGAACCCCGGGTCGAGGTAATCCTGAAAGTAGCTGCCGAAGTCGATCTCGTCGAACGGGTCCTTGTCCTTGCGCTCTCCCTCGGCCACGACCTCCTCCGCGGATCGTTCGCGATCTCCTTCACGGCCGTCCAGCTCACTCAGCGAAGCATCGGCGTACTCCGCCTCCTCCAGCACCGGATTCTGCACCATCTCGGTGTTGATCATCTCCTTGAGCTCAAGTTTGTTCAGAGCCAGCACGCTGACCATCTGCACCAAACCGGGCGTCAGAATCTGGCGTTGCGCGACCTTAAGGTTGAGCTTGGGCTGAAGTAGCACGTGTTCCCTTTCTTTTCTCTTCCACTACGCAGGCAGAAGACTGTGGCTGGGTTTGCCGGCGGAGCGCGTGTGTGGCCCACAGTGTACCGCCCGGACGCCCTGTTGGTGTCAGTCTACCCCGGGGCAGCGACCGTACAGAGACTGAAACACCAGCTTTGCCACGGAAGTTGTACCGTTTAGTCGAACGTGAAGCGCTCGCCCAGGTAGATCCGTTTCACCTCCGGATCGCGCCCCAGCTCGCCCGGTGTACCGTCACGGAAGATGCGGCCTTCATTAATGATGTAGGCCCGGTCGGTGACCGAAAGCGTCTCGCGCACGTTGTGATCGGTGATCAGCACACCGATGCCGCTGCGCTTGAGGCCGAAGATGATCTCCTGCAGATCCAGAACGGCGATCGGATCGATGCCCGAAAAGGGCTCGTCGAGCAGAATGAAGGAGGGCTCGATGGCCAGGCAGCGGGCGATCTCGACGCGCCTCCGTTCGCCGCCGCTCAGGGCGTATCCGCGCGTCTTGCGCACGTGGCTCAGGTTCAGCTCACGGATCAGCCGCTCGGTTCGCGTGCGCCGCCCCTCCCAGCTGAGCTGCTGCGCCTCGAGCACAGCCAGAATGTTGTCCTCGACACTCAGCTTGCGAAAGACCGAGGGCTCCTGAGGAAGGTAGCTGATGCCATGGTTGCGCGCCCGCAGATACATCGGCAGACGGCTGATGTCCTTGCTGTCGGCCAGGATGCGGCCGGAGTCCGGACGGACAAGACCGACGATCATATAAAAACTGGTCGTCTTGCCCGCGCCGTTTGGCCCCAGCAGCCCCACCACCTCGCCACGGTCGATCCTCAGGCTTACGCCACGCACGACCTCGCGGCCGCCATAGCTCTTGCCGATCTCCTCTGTTGAAAGACTCTCCATCTACCTCGGCCGGACGCGCGTCTCGGTGCGGACCTGTTCCCCACCCGCACCGCCGCCGGAGACTATCACGCTATTATCCCCCGGATGGAAGCGGATCACCGCTCCACGCACGCTTCCCTGCCCCTCGCTGGCCACCTCCGGCAGGCGGCCGGGGCTGCCCGTGAGCGTAAACAGGCCGTCCGCGGGGGTGTAGACCGCCTCGAGCGCGGAGGCATGCCTTCCGCCCTGGTCAATGCGCACCTCGCCCCGCGCCACCACGCGCTCCAGGCTGCCGCTGAGGAACGGCGCAGATTCCCCCGGCGGAACAGGCGCGGCCCCGGAGGGTGCCTTCCCGGCGAGATACGCTGTGGCCTCCGCGCTGCGCAGGCCTGCGCCCGCCTGCTCCATCACCACGCCCCCGGTGAACTGGGCCGTGTGCGCGAGATCGCGGTAGAGCAGCGCCTGGCTGCTGATGCGCACCACTCCACCGCGCCGGCCCGCCCCGCGCGCACCCGGCGGCTGCGCATCGGCCAGCACAGCGTGCACCGGCAAATCCTTGGCCGCACCGGCGCCATGCGCGGCCAGGGTGCGAGCCGCCTGGTCGAGCGAGATCACCGGCGCTTCAAGCGAGGAGTCGCCCTGCCACATCCGCGCCGCCCTGCCCAGTGCTCCGAAAAAAGAAGCACGCTGGCTGCCCCGTTCGAGCTCTGCCCTCTCTGCCAGGATCGCGACCGGGGCAGCCTCCGGTTGCGTCCGGTAGCTGGCCTTTACTGAGCCCTTGGCGGATGCATCGCCGCTGTCCTGGCGAAGCGACACGGTCTCCGCCCACAACAAACCCTGTTCCTGGCTGAGCTTGACACTCCCAGACAGCAGGATCACGTGCGAGGCCGCGTCCAGGGCAGCGCTCCCGGCGCTGGCGCGCGTCATCTGCGGCCGTGCTTTGCCGGTACCTGTCGAACTCTGCTCGACGCGAACGTCGCCCTCCTGCAAGGCGCTCCGGAGGATCGTGCCCGGCGCCATGCCGCTGCGGGGACCGGCAGCCCCCGATCCGGCAAAGCTCACCTGCAGACGCTCCCCGGTGCTGCTCATCTGCGCTCCGTCGCTGCTCACCCGGTGCAGCGCGGTGTGCCCCTCGCCCCGCAGCTCGGTGATCTGCTCCCGTTTGCCGCTCAGAACCAGATGGGCTATCAGTGTGTCGGCCCCGAGATCGCTCGCCACCGTCCGCGGTGGGGCGCCCTGCGGCGGCGGCGGATCGTTCGACGCGAGCATCGCCTCCTCGGTCGCGCGGATCTCCCGCACCCACGGACGCCCGCTTCCGGCCCTCGCTGCCAGGGCAAGCGCAACGTGCCCCGCGGTCAGGCTGCGCCGCCCGGCAGCTCCACCGCCCCCATCTTCCAGACGGACGTTGCCGCCAAGCTCCACCTGCCGCAGATCGCCAGAGGCGGTGAAGCTCGCGTCCAGCGTTCTGGCCGATCCTTGCACCTGCCGCGACGCATCTGCGGTTGTGTACCGGACATCGCCCGCCAGGTGCGCCGCCCGTGGTTGCGCCCGATCTCCGAGACTCATCGTCCCCCGCTGAGCCGACAGCGTACCGCTGCCATCCCCCAGCTGTACCTCGCCTTCGGCCTCCAAACGCTGCGGAGCTCCCTCGCTGTCCAGCAGAACGGTTGTGTGTTCGGCATGGAATCTCTGCGGTGCCGCACCTGTCCGCTCGGTGGTGTAGCTGGCCCGCTCCAGGAGCATGCGGCCTGTCGTCCTTGCGAGCTCCGCGCGGTTGGCGGTCAGGTGAATCAGCCGGCCGGCGCGCTCCCCGGTGACGAGCACCTCGGAGTTCAGAACGGTCAGCCCCGTCTGTGAGTTGAAGCTCGCCCCGATCGCGCGTCCCTTCAGACCGTTGTATTGAAACTCGATCGGCTGATCGGTGGAGGCAACGCCTGGCTTCTGCAGAAACACAACCCCGCTGGTGGTCACGTGCACCACGCCGCGAGTGCCGGCGGCACCCGCCGCGAACTCCGATCGCGACCTGGCATCGGTCGGGGCGGGAGCCTCAAGATCGAGGTAAACGGTCCCGCGCGCACGAAGAGTTCCCGCCTTCTGGTCATAGTCGAACTCCCGCCCGTAGATGCGATCCGCGCGATCGGAGGCTCGCCCGTAGAGCACGACGCCCACATCTTCCAGCAGCACATGGCCGTCCCTGTGCTGCACCGCCTTCGACGCGTGAATCGTGTAGAGCGTCCGTTTGCCGCTGGATTGCGAGTAGGTGAAGCCGTTCGTTTCGCGCGTAATCTCCACGCCCAGGCGGCCAGGCAGATCGCGCAGAAGGCGACGCGCAGCATAGTGCGAGTAGCCGACAAAAGCGGCCAGAACGCAGACAAGCAGGCCCGCGCCCAACAGAAGCCAACGCCGCAGCCGCTCGATTCCGCCCATTCGTTCCCCATCCATCTTCTCACCGCCGCGGACCGGACCGCAGCGCGCGGTACCCACGTGGCCGGATATAAACTGGAGCGATGGCCGACCAGCTCTACCTCAGCCTGTGGTTTCCCAACTTCCGCCTGGAGTCCCTGCCCGCCGCGCTGGTCTCCGTGCTGCGACAGTTCGCCCTCATCAGCGGCGATAAGCACGTCGCGG
Organism: Acidobacteriaceae bacterium; assembly: GCA_965218595.1. Classification (GTDB taxonomy): domain Bacteria; phylum Acidobacteriota; class Terriglobia; order Terriglobales; family Acidobacteriaceae; genus Edaphobacter. Next base: position 787,960 of record CBDCLC010000003.1, read on the forward strand.
CCGCCAGCACCTACCCCATCGGCTTTAATGAGTCCGCCGTCTACCAGCGCATCTACGTCAACGACGAACGCGCGGCAGAAAACGACGCCTCGCTGATCGAGAACGCCGTGGCCGAAGCCACCGAACAGCTCCACGACGATATGGCCTACGAGTTCGAGGTGCAATGGAAGCTCTGGCTGCCGGAGGGCGGCGAAGAGCAGATCGGGCTCGACCCCGACATTCAACTCGACGCGCTCTGGCGGCCGGAACCCCGCACCGTGCGCGTGCTCGGCTTCGGCCCCGAGTTCGACGACGGCGGCTATGAACAGAACGGCCATATCCGCGTCGACTTCGGCCTGGACTACCCCTGGGTGTTCGACGACGAAGACGATCCCGAGGCGGACACCGAGGACGCCTCCGAACAGGACCCGGAGGCTGCCAGCTCCATCCGCAAAAATGTCGAGATGCTGCTCGCCTTCACGCTATCGGTTGAGAAGCACTGCGGCATCTCCAGCCGCCTGCTGTGGACCGAGTCCGGCGAGCCGCTGGCAGAGAAGCTGATTGCGCGCCTGCAGCGCTTGACCTAGCGGCCTGCCTGTTCCTCCAGGCGAGCGCTTCCAGCGCCGATCCCCGTCCTGTCGCTTCCGCCTCGAATCACCAGCGTGAGCACCAGGCAGAGGGTAGCTACCGGCAGCCACAACGCATGGTTGCCGATGTGTCGGCCCAACACTCCTCCGCTGACGGCCCCGGCAAAGAAGCTGAGCATCAGGGTCCAAAGATCCCTTGCCTTGCGAAGATTGGCGCTCCGTGTGCGCGCATTCAGTGCGCCATACAGGCTCAGGGTCGCGTCGCGAATCGTCCCGGTCATGACGGTAGCGTTGTATGCGTAACTATCAACCTTTCTCGAGATTCCCACCAGAAAGCCCGTCAGCAGCACCACAAGGAAGGCGTACACAGTATCCGGAAAGGATTTCGGCACGAAGGACATGGCGAGGATGCCTAGAATGACAAAGCTCAGCGTGAGGCGCACCGAGTTACGGTGAATGCGCCGTTGAGCAATTGCAACCAGCCAGATACCACAAGCGTAGGCCAGCAGCGGCCAGGCATAGTGAAGCGCACCGCCGGCGTCTTTGTTGAAGACCCCGACCCCACACAACACCGCATTCCCGGTCATGACTCCGGCGAAGACGTGGCCATGGTTCAGGTATAGAAACGAGTCGAGGGATGCGCCTGTAAAGGCGAGAAGAGAGGCGCTGGGCAGTGAGTCAACAGTTCTGTACTCCGGCGTAGCCTCCGGGCCCTGGTTGACTGTCGATGAGATCTGTGCATCTGCGCGCATCGCAGGCTCCTGGTATCCGACCTCCTTGGCTGTCATCTCAATGGAGAAACAAACGATGCAGCGCAACAGAGCTTACTAGGCGACTTGGTATGGAGAAAGAGCTACAGGGCCGAGACACGGATCCGTCGGCATCCGGTACTATCTGAATTCTGTTTCCTTGTACGGAATCTTGGCCAGATCCTCTGCCGTGAAGTTGGTGTGCGCCATGGCAATGCTCTGCGGCAGAGCGCGCAGCCACTGGTTGAGCGAAATGACTTCGAAGTGATTGGTCGCGAACATGGCAAGCAGCAGAATGTCCTCGTCTCCGGTGTTTTCGATATAGTGACCGGACATCTTGGGAGCAAATCCAACGTCGTTCGGATGGAAGTCCATCGTTCGAGCCTCGCCGGAGGAGTTGAACACCGTCATGCGGCCTTTGCCCTTGATCCAGAACTGCCACTCGCTGGCGTTCGGATGCCAGTGCAACTCCCGCATCCCGCCTGGCTTGATGGTCATAATGGCCGCCGTGATCTTCTTCGAAGCGGCGAAGTTACTCTCGTCTACCACCTTCACGCTACCCTTGGAGGTGGCGAAGGTTGGCTCCATCAGGCCAGGCCTGAATGTGAATACCTGCTTTGACTTCCCAGCCGACCGTTGCTCGGCCTCGGCCCGATCCTGCTCCAAAGTCTGCGCCGGTTCCACGCTGGGAAAGATATAGAGGGGGTCGCCTTTCGGTAGTTTGGCGATCGTGGATGTGTCGAGACCGAAGTTCTTTTCCAGCACGTCAGGAGGGGTGTGCATCAGCCAGTCCGAGATGAGAAACGTGCTCTCTTCTGAGAAGCTTCCCTGATTGAACACGAGCAGGAACTCACACCCGTCTTCCCCTGTTCCCTGAATGGAATGCGGGTAGCCGGCTGGAAAGATCCATAAGTCACCTTCCGCCACGTCGTCGACGAAGATAGTGCCATCGGGAGAGTACACGGTCACACGCGCGTTGCCCTTGAGCATGTAAGCCCACTCATCCGCCAGGTGCCAGTGCAGCTCGCGAAAGGCCCCGGCGATCAATCTCATATTAACGCCGGAGATCTCTTTGGAACTCGGCAGCTCACGCTCCGTCACCTGGTGGGTCCACCCGCCCTCCTGAACACGGCGATGTGTGACGTCGAACGAGTACCACATCGGTGGAACCACTCCGTGATCTGTAGGCGGTGCCTTGTCGCTGTCTGGATTCAGCGCGACAAGCGCAAAGTTCTGCTGGCCCGGCTTGCTGAACGAATGATCCTGTTGCGCTTTCGCAGTGTTCTGAGCGGTCGATCCCAGAGTTGCCATGTCGTACTGTTGGTCGTTTTCGGCGCTCATTTGGTCCTCTCCTGATCAAGGTTGGTGATGCGCCCAGGTCGCCGCTTCGAAAACTCACACCTAACGTCTATCTCTGTCCTTCTCCGCCCTGTTGTCTCCTCACAGTCGGAGCGGAGATTGACTCCGATCGAGCACTCGGCCGGGCGGCCCTCGATAGCACCTCAGCTCAGCTCGCCAGCTTCCCGCAACCGCTTCTCTACCTTTGGAAAAAGACGGAGTGCATTGCCGTTTTGAATGGCGCGAAGCACACCGGGACCGAAGTCATACGCTTCAAGAGACTTTTGCAGGGGTCCCCACCAGTCCGGCTTCATGAAGGGATTGTCGAATCCCATCATGCAAAGCTTCGGATCAGCGGTAGCCATCAGGCAGCGAATCTGCTCGGGTTCTGTGGTGGCGGTGAGCTCATAGGCGAAGGTGTTGAAGATTTCACCTTTGCCTTCCATCAGGAACTTGACGATGCGTTGTTGGGTCAAGGGATGGTCCCGCCGGAGTGCGCCACGATGAACATGGCGTCTGGGTATTTGGCCTTGATTCCGTTGTGTACCATGCTCTGGGCCCAGCGGCTGCTGTCGAACAGGTACTCCATAATGGGCGCGGGCAGACCGACAGTGAAGTCCTTCCAGCCCGGCGGAACCGTCGGATGGACAAAGACCACTGCCTTTCGTCGGTTGAGCTCGGCGAGAACGGGTTCCATCTTCGGATCGCTCAGGTAGATACCGTTATAGTTGCTCAGCAGGCCGAAACCATCCGCATCCAGCTCATCCACGGCGCAGGCAATTTCAGCTAAAGAAGCGTCAATGTCGGGCAGGGGCAGCAGCGCGAGTAAGCCAAAACGCGGTGAGTGTTCTTTTACGATCTGCGCATGGAAGTCGTTCAAACGCCGGCCCATCTCAATGAGCTTGCTTCCCTCCAGAAAGTTGATGCCCGGCGAGGACATGGAGAGCATCTCCGTCTTCACGCGATACTTGTCCATCGCCTCCAGGGCGGTTTCGAGACTCCAGGTAGGATCCTTCCATCCATCGATGGTGTCGATTCCTGCTTCACGCAGTGCATCCGCATAGAAGTCCGGAAAGGTGTGAGCATGGACGTCGATATAAAAGTCATCGTTCTGTTGCGAGCTCGGCATGGTGATGTGTCTCCTCGCCCTCGTGTGGCTGTGAGTGCGTGATCCCGGTGTGGCGATTCATATCTGAGCCAATGGACTTGGATCTGAACACCGCTGCCATAACTCAGCCCTGCTTACCGCTTCTGCTCTCAGCTGGCGCCTGGAAAGGTCTTCGGCAAAGGTGCAAACTTCACCTTGATCAGCTGCGCGTCTTCAGGCCCGCTGGGCGGCGGCGAAGCTGTTCCACCGTCCATGATGAAATATGCAACGCGCCCATAGTCCCCTTGACCTCTCCTCCAGACTCCGCTCGAAGGCCCCACCAGCTTCTCCGTGAACGGATCTCCGGCAACACTTTGCGTGAAGCCGCTGTTGATTCCTGGATCCATCGACACCACATCGATTGTGTTCTGACGGTGCGTCGTCATGTAAATCACCTCGGCATCTTCGTCGATGCAGAAGTCGTCCGCCATGCGACCCGCGACCACCAACTCAGGCTCACTTGCCGGATCAAGTGTCTTAGGATCGACCTTGACTCGCATAAACAGCTTCTTTGCGGTGGAGGTGTAGAAGAGATAGTTCGTCTTGCCCGCGTAACGAATGCCATTGACCCCGGGCTGTTCCGGCTTCATCTTGCCGGGGTAGTACCCCATGCTCTCGTGCTTAAGCCAAACGCGGATGGAAGGTTCGCCACCACCGGCGGGCAGATCCATGCGCCAGATCAGACTGGCGAAGCAGTCGGCCACCAGAACAACTCCCGGGCCGATCACGCAACACCCATTCAGACCACGCGTCTCCGAAGGAAACTGACAGATCTGTTTCGGAGCGACAGGCGACCCGGGCTGCCATCCGCGTAGGTCCAACCGGTGGGCGAAGGACTCGTGGGTTGTGTAGAGATTACTGGTGAAAACAAGAAAAACATCCGGCTCTATCTCGGCGATACCCAAAGACGGCTGCTCGAAAGTGTAGAGGCACACGGGCTTCGCCTCGCCATTTCCAGATTCGGGCGGAACATACCATAGCTCTTTCTTGGTCATGGCCGTAATCAAAACGGAGTTATCCGCCCGAACAGCAATGTTTTCCAGGAAGAACTTGACTGGAAACCGGGCCAGGGTGGAAATATTCGCCTGCGGTGCTTTGTTGTGCGACATAGTTCAATCTCCCGTAGCTACTGGTTGGCATCAGTCGCCACGGCGACTGACTGGGACATCATCCGGCGGCACTGACTCTGCCGCTACGCGGGGACAGGCACCTGAAAAGCATTCAGCAGCGAGGAGACGGTGTCATAGCAGCCGGCCAGGATCAGCATATCGACGACCCCTTCTGTGCCAAAAGCGGCGACGGCTTCTCCGTAGGTCTGGTCATCCACCTGGTGGGTATTCGTAATTTGACTGGTAAACCGCTGCGCCACCCGCTCCTCCGGAGTCAGCGCAGCGTCGGGCTCTCCCTTGCACAGCGCCTGGATGGCGCCCTGGGTCAAGCCTGCTTTCTCTGCCACCGCGGAATGCGCGTACCGCTCATAGTCTGAGTTCCACACAGCACCGACTGTAAGTATCACAACCTGCCGCACACGATTGCTCAGAGTGGAATCCTTGCTCTCGGACGCCTGAATCAGCTCGATCAACGCAGTTGCGATCTTCGGGCTAAACAGAACGCAATTAAACGGACCCAGCAGGGTTCCATCCGGCTGCCTGGCTTTGAAGCCGGATGACTCCGCCCATGGAACCGCCTGGCTCATAAGTCGGTCGTAAAGCGTCTTCTGCTCAGGCTTCAGCGCCTCCGGCTTCAACAGGGGCAGACGTCCCCCGAGTGACTGCTGCGATTGCTGCATGCCTCCTCCTTACTGGTCGAGCCCAACGGCGTCCGAAGGTACGTCATACGCCATCAGGGTCAGTGAGACCGCGGTGAACCATCCCATAAGAACCGTCACGTCCACGATTCCGGCGTCGCCCAGCAGCTCCTTCGCGCGCTGATAGAGACCCATCGGCACATATCGCGGAGCCGCCACGGTCATGGCAAGCTCGTAGACGATCTGCTGCCGCGCATCGTCAAATGAGGTAGGCAGGCCAGCAATAAGTGCCTGAACCTTTTCTGGCGGCAGGTGACCCTGCTCCTCCCCGATCTTCTCGTGCTCATAGTTTGAGTACGCCGCGAGCCAGCGGCCATTGATGACACTTGTGGCAATCTCAATCTCTGCCTTGCTCAATGACGATTCGGTCTGGTAGTACTTGCCCGTCGGCACGATCGCCTTGGATAGCTTCGGATTCGCGACCCAAATCTTATGGGGACCGGGGACTTGACCACGCAGTTGCTTGGTGTAGTCAAACGCGTCACGCATCTCGGGAGACATCTTATCGACAGGAACTTCGTGATACCGCCCAAAGCTCCCAAAGTCTGATTCTGTTGCCATGTGCTTCTCCTTTGCGGCTGTACTGACGTCTTTACTAACATATCTCGCGCACTCCTTCGTAGGAAGGTGGCGTGTGCTTAACTCAGGCTGCCCGGCGGTTGAACGAACGCTCCCATGTCCGCAGGCTCTGCGGTGTTGCGGTCCACATAAATCCTGTTCACATGCAAACTCAGACGCGCGTTTCCTTCAGCGAGGTTCCCCACATGAAGACAAAGTTTGGACAATGTCACTACGGCGATCTCAAGGCGGCGAGTATCTAGGCAACCCTGGGATTCATGCTTGAGCAAGCGTCTCGAGATGCCGGCGCGTCAGTAGAATTGCACCGGACATCGGACATCGGACATCGGACATCGGACATCGGACATCGATGCGACTCCGCCCGACGAGTTTGTAGCCGCGTACTTGACGGGTGGCAGCACACGGAGGCACCGGATGCCCAACACGCGCCTGAGCCAGGTGATGCTCAGACACGCAGGTCTCCCCGACCTCCTATAATCGTTTGGTTCACCAGGGGAGCCAAGATGGAGGAGCATACGGGGCGCGTCGCGCTGATCACCGGGGCGTCGCAGGGTATCGGTTTCGCATGCGCCGCCGAACTGGCGCGCCGGGGTATGACCGTCGCAGTCGCCGCTCGCAATACCAGCAAGCTCGCCGAGACGGTCGGCGGGATCGAAGCCGAGGGCGGCACCGCAAAGGCCTTCGCGCTCGATGTCGCCGACGAAGGCTCCATCAAGAGCTGCGCCAGGGCCGTGCTGGCCGAGTTTGGCCGGGTCGAGGTCCTGGTCAACAACGCCGGCATCACCCGCGATGGCCTGGCCATGCGCATGCGCCGCGGGGACTGGGACGATGTGCTCACCACCAACCTGACCGGCGCCTTCCTGATGACGCAGGCGATGCTGCCCGCCATGCTGAAGGGCCGCTGGGGACGCATCATCAACATCACCTCGGTCGTCGGCGAGGCCGGGCAGGCAGGACAGGCGAACTACGCAGCTTCGAAGGCCGGGCTGATCGGGCTGACCAAGTCCCTGGCTCGCGAGCTGGCCAGCCGGTCGGTCACGGTAAACGCGGTGGCGCCGGGCTATATCGAGACCCCAATGACCGCCGTTCTGAACGACGAGCAGAAGTCCGCGATGGGCGCGCTGATCCCCCTGGGCCGGACCGGAACCGTCGCCGAGATCGCCGCGGCCGTGGCCTTTCTCGCCTCCGAAGAGGCCGGCTACATCACCGGGCATACGCTGGATGTGAACGGCGGGATGTACATGGGGTAAGCGCCGCGACCGGGCGTCCGGCCGGCGCACCCCATCCCCTTCCTGAGGAGAGACCGTGCGAGGCTGGGCAGAGCGATGGACGCGGAATCTCCGGAGCAGGCTCGCCCTCGATCGAAGCGGACTTGCCGGCAACCCGGCCGGCCAGGCCGACCCGCTCCTGGAATCCCCAGGGGAGCCGCATCCCTTTGACCAGCAGTACGGGACTGAGACCAGCGGCCTGATCGCCGCGGCGAAGCTCCGGTCCGACCACCGTCACGCGCCTTACACGACGGCCTACTACGCCATGTCGCCCTCGCGGTTTGGCGCGGCCATCGAGCTCTGGCGAAGGCTTCCGCCAGCCTTTCCCGAGCGGGAGTACAGCTTCGTCGACCTCGGCTGCGGCAAGGGAAGAGCGGTGCTGCTCGCCTCCCGCGAGCGCTTTCGCGAGGCAGCCGGTGTGGAGTTACACCCCGGTCTTCTCGCCCGGGCACAGCGCAATGCGGCGCTCTGGACCGCTGCCAGGCAGGTCCGGTCGCCCATTCGGCTGGTGGGCGGCGACGCAGCGGAGTTCGACTTCGGTGCCGGACCCTACCTGATCTACCTCTTTCACCCGTTTACCGCGCCGGTGATGAAAGATCTGCTGACGCACTTGACGGCAGCCCTGCGTCACCGGCCCCCGGGCTGGGCGGACGTGATCTACTTCAACCCGGAGACCGCCGCGCTGTGGGCGAGGTTTCCGCAGTTTCGCCAGGTGTGGAGCGCGGTACTCGCCATGTCTCCCGAAGATGCGGCGGCCGACCCCTTCGCCAACCCGGACGACCTTTGCAACGGATATCGCTGGCAGCCCGCAACCCGTTGAGCCCGTTCACTTTGCAGCGCCGTCCAAGTGCTCCGGCCGTCGCCAGACACAGTCTCCGAAGCCCGGGCGAGAGTCGCCCGTCGCGTGAACCACAACAGGTTCAGAGATGGCTCTCCCCCAACTTAGCCATTGACCGGCTCTGCCGCCGTCGATACTTTACGGCTAATGGCACACATGGCAACCTTTCCGGCGGTCCCAGAGGCCGAGGCCGGGCTCCCGCCCGACTCCATCTCGCTCCAGATCGGGTCGACGATCCGCGGTTTCCGGCTGCAAAAGGGCATGTCTCAGGGCGACATCGAGAAGCGCACCGGACTTCTTCGGTGCTATCTGTCCCGGGTCGAAAACGGCCACACCGTACCCTCGATCGAGACGCTCCAGAAGATCGCGCGCGCACTGGACCTGCAGCTCTCCGAGTTCTTCGCCGGCGACGGCCTGGCACGAGAGATGAGCGGCCTCAACCTGGGGGAGGATGAGATTCGCTTCCTGACCCAGATCCAGAAGTACTCCGCGCACCTGAGTGAGAGCGACCGCCGCCTGCTGCTGGCCATGGTCCGAAAGTTCGCCCAAACAGCCCTGAGCTAGACCGTATCGACATATAGGTTGTCATCTCGACCGGACCCTGAGCGTAGCCGAAGGCGAAGTGGAGAGGCCCCTGTTTTCGCCCGGTCGACTGGAAGTTCTGCCCTTCTGCGGCAAGATATGTGGGTCTCTCCGGTCCATGAGACAAGAAACTGTCTCGTTCCGGTGGAGAGAGCAACCTGTTTGGCTATATGGCGATACAGACAGCCCTGAGCTGGAGTTCAGGTCGTCTCCCGGAGAGAAATGAGCCGCGCAGGCGTTTACCCGGCCAGAGCCGCCGGCAGCCTGCGATAGATGTCCCCAAAGCCGCCGTTCGACAGGATCGCCAGCACGTCGCCCGGCTCCGCCTCCCGCGCCAGCTGCTCCACAATGCGGGGGACATCCTCTCCGAAGCTGGCGGGCACACCCATCTCCGCCACCTGCGCGACCACGCGTTCCGGCAGCAGCCGATCTCCCTCCGGAATCGCCTCGGACCGAAATACGGCCGCGACGATCACGCGGTCTGCGAGCGCCAGGCTCGACACCAGATCGGCCTCAAAGACGCGTCGCCTGAGGGTGTTTGAGCGCGGCTCCAGCACCGCCCACAGCCGGCGTCCGGGATATCGGCCACGCAGCGCACGCAGCGTCTCGCGGATGGCGGTGGGGTGGTGCGCGAAGTCGTCGATCACGGTAATGCCGCGGACCTCGGACGAGACCTCCAGCCGGCGCCGCACGCTGCGGAAGCTGCTCAGCGCCTCCCGGATCGCCTCGGCAGGCACGCCGCGCCCCGCCGCCAGCGCCGCCGCGGCTGTGGCGTTCAGCGCATTGTGCTCACCCGCCATGGGCAGGGTCAGGTCAGCAAACAGGGCACCGTCGCGGTGCATCTGCCAGCGCGTCATCCCGCCCTCCTGGCGCAGGTCGCTCACACGCCAGAAGGAGCTTTCGCGGAAGCCGTACCGCTCCACCTGGCAGAACGCCCCGGCGACGCACTCGGTGACGTTCTCGCTCGCGTCGAACGCGACCAGCCGGCCACTGCGCGGAATCAGGTTGACGAGGCGGCGAAAGGCCGTCTTCACCGCCGCGAGATCGGCGTAGATATCCGCGTGGTCGAACTCGACGTGGGTCAGAATGGCCGACTGGGGAAAGTAGTGCAAGAACTTCGGCCCCTTGTCGAAGAACGCGGTGTCGTACTCGTCGCCCTCGATCAGAAACGGCTCGGTCGGCCGCACGCGAAAGCTGGTGCCAAAGTTCTCCGCGACCCCGCCGATCAGGAACGAGGGCGCGAGCGCCGGATCGGTGCGCGAGGCGACCTCGTAGATCCACGCCAGCATGCTGGTCGTTGTGGTCTTGCCATGCGTGCCCGCCACCACCAGCGGCGTGCGCCCGGCAAGAAACTCGTCATGAATCAGCGCCGCCATCGAGACCAGGGGAATGCGCCGTTCCAGCACCGCCTCAAGCTCCGGATTGCCGCGCGAGATGGCGTTTCCGACCACGACCAGGTCCGGCCGGGGATCGAGGTGGCGCTCATCATAGGGCTCGAGGATGGGGATCCCGAGCTCCGCCAGAACCTCGTTCATCGGTGGGTATGCGGCGGCGTCCGATCCGGTGACCCGGTGCCCCTGCGCCTGCAGCATGCCGGCGAGCGACGCCATGGCCGTGCCGCAGATGCCGATCAGATGGATGTGCTGTCGTGTCTGCAAAGCCTGGCCTCTTCCCCCACTGAGACTATCGGGCCGTGGCGGGCTCCGGGAAGTGCATGCGCGGATGCTGCGGATCGTCCGCGGCCACATCGACGCGCACGCCCAGCGGCAGCGTGACGTTGCCGCCGGTGACGTGCCCGCAGCGCAGACCCGTCAGGATGGGTCCGTTGAAGCCCTGGAGCGCGTGCAGCAGCACCCGATCAAGAAACGCCTCCTGCTCCGGCGCGATGCACTGCGCCATGTCGCCGAAGACGATCGCCGCGACGCCCTCCAGCAGCCCCGCGAAGCGCAGGTGCAGCAGCATACGGTCCCACTGGTAGGGCTTGGTGTGGATGTCCTCGAGAAACAGCACGCCCCCGCGCGGCCGTGCGGCATAGGGCGTGCCCAGGCTCTCGGCCAGAATGGCGAGGCACCCGCCATGAAGCGTGCCTGTGGCGCGACCCGGTTGCAGCACGCGCAGCCCATGCTCGGGGCCAAGCGACCAGCCCACCTCGCCGCCGAGCGCCGCCGCCCAGCTCATCCGGTCCGCGCCATCCGGCAAAGCGAAGTCGGCCGCGACCATCGGTCCATAGAATGTCACCACACCGGTCTCATTGGCCAGCCAGGTGTGCAGCGAGGTGGCATCGCTGTAGCCGATGAAGGGCTTGGGATGGGCGGCGATGAGGTCGCGATCAAGATGCGGCAGCAGCTCCGCCGATCCCCAGCCGCCACGCGTGCAGACGATCGCATCGACGGCCGGATCCGCAAAGGCTCTGTGCAGATCCCGCAGCCGGTCCTCCATCCGTCCCGCGTAGTAGAGTGGCCCGGCTTCGAGCGCATGCTCGCCGAGCTGCGTGCGGTATCCAAGCGCCTGCAGATGAGCGATCCCCGCCTCCACGCGGTCGCCCTTCGGCGAGCCGGCCGGTGAGATCACCGCGAGCGTCGCGCCCGGACCGAGCGGTCGAGCCCGCACGCGTTCCCGCCAGGCTCGATCGCTCACGGCCAGAATGCCTCGCCGGTGCAGATGATCTCCGCCGGTCCGGTCAGCCGCATCGCCTCACCGTCCGAGGGCCAGACGACGTGCTGCGTTCCGCCCTCGGCCTCGACCGAGAGCTCGCGCGCCGCACCGCGCAGATCGATCGCTGCCGCCGCCGCCGCACAACTGCCCGTGCCGGAGGAAGCCGTCGGTCCGCAGCCGCGCTCGAAGATGCGGAACGCGATGGCCTCGGGCGTCAGCAGCTGAACAAACTCCACGTTGGTGCCCTGCGGGAACTGCCCGTCCGTGCTGATGCGGTGTCCCAGCTCCTGCCAGCTCAGGCCATGCGCGGCAAACTCTGGGCTCTCCGGGAAGAGGACGAAGTGCGGGTTGCCGACCGACACCACCGCGCCTTGCACCTCGCCGATGCCGGCGACCTGGATTGTGCGCGCCTCCACCGTGGGCACGCCCATCGCGGTCTCGATGCGGAACCGCGCTCCCTCGGCGTGGAGGACGCGGCAGCTCCGCGCGCCCGCCAGCGTGTCGAACGAGACCTGCTTCAGCCCTTGGGTGTGCGCCAGCCAGGCGGCCACGCAGCGCGTGCCGTTGCCGGAAAGCTCGGCCTCCCTGCCGTCCGAGTTGAAGAGCCGGAGCCTCGGCGCATCCGGCAGACGCCGGTCCAGGAACTCGATGCCGTCCGCGCCGATGCCGGTGTTGCGCTGGCATAGCTGCAGGGCGAGCTCGGCATGCTGGCCCTGCGCGAACACCTCGTCGATCACGAGGAAATCATTGCCGCACGCGTGGGCCTTCGCGAAGGGAATCATCTCTTCTACTGTAGAGCAGTGCCCGCCCGCCAACCTTCAGTGTGCCGTGAACTGATCCGACCGGTAGATGCGAGCGCAGGGCTGGCCGGTCGTGCAGAGCACGGTCAGCTCCGTCAGACCCTCCGGGTGCCTGGCGACAGCCTCCGACACCGGATCGCCCGCGATCGCGACCACGTACGCGGCGCTCTTTGCGGGATCTTTAAGCGCCCGCACCCAGCTGTCGTAATCGCTCTCATTCACCACGCGCTTCAGCGGGATCTCCGCCTGTTGCAGCGCGCCGATATGGGCGGAGGTGTACATCAGGATCGGCACGCCGGGCGGAAAGCTCTCGATCTGCGTGGCGATCGCTGTTTCGAGCGCCACGCGCGTTCGCGCGTTCACCATCCCTTCTTTCAGCACAAGCGGAACCTGGTCCATCATGCCGATGGTGTTCAGCACAATCAGCGCCAAGGCGAGGGGCGAAAACAGCCGCTCAAAGACCGGGTGCATGCCGGAGCGGGCGTAGCGCTGGGCCACAAACAGGGGAAAGACCGCGAGCGCGGGCAGCATCTCCAGGCCGTAGCGGGAGTTGTAAAACGAGTGCGGGTAGAGCTGCGGAATAAAGATCGGCACCGAACCGTACGCGACCGAGTAGACATAAAACGGCAGCGGCACCCACAGCAGCAGCGCTGCCCGCCCCACGCGCTGGCGCCAAAGAAACCACAGACCCAGCAGAGCCGCGGCGAGCAGAAGGAAGCCTGTCTCCCAAAAGGAGGCGTCCACCTGCGCGGTGCGTGTGTAGAACAGCAGCGCCCAGCCCGGATTGTGCCATCCGCGGTAGTGCCGGGAGTGCGGTGGCGAGGTCTTGCGCTCAATCGCCGCGGCCGAGTACGGCCCACGCATAAAGTCCAGCCAGTCATGCGCGAAGTGCTGGTTGTAGGCGAGCCAAAGCACCGGTCCGGCGATCGCGAGCAGGGTAAAGACCGCAAACGCCGGTGCGACGCGACGCCGCAGATCCGGCTGCCGAGCCACCTCCCACGCCAGCACACACCAGGCGACGGCGCCGACGATCCATCCGTCGTAGCGCGTCATCACCGCGAGAAAAGTCAGAACGCCGGTGCCGATCAGAAGCCGGCGCACCCTTCGGGCGCGATCCTCGACCGTCGGCGGGGCAGCCAGGCCCTCCCGCGTGGGCTCCACCGCGCCCCGCAGAGCCAGCGAGCACTCCAGCACCAGCAGCGTCGTCCAGATCAGCAGGGCCAGCGACAACGGCTCGTTCAGGGCGGTGGTCGAGACGTACAGCAGGTTGGGGTTGAGAGCGTAAAAGGCCGTCGCCACGGTCGCGAGACGAGGGGCCAGCAGACGTCGTGTCAGGCGATACAGGCCCACCACGCTGAGCACATAGCAGGCCAGGGAAGGCCATGCCCCCGCCAGGCCGTTGTGCCACCAGCTGATGTTCTGCACAAACGGCACCATCAGCAGGTGCGGCAGGGGCAGCCACACACCGCCCAGCTGCACCAGGCCGGGGTTGCGCGAATCGAGGATGCGCCGGGCGATGCCGAGGTGAGCCACCGCATCGCCGTACAGCAGAATGTATCCGCGGACGTAACAGACAAGAAGCGCGAACGAGCCCAGGATCACAGCCGCAAGCGAGACCGGGAGCAGCTCTTCGCGCGGCGCGGCCACCGGCACGGAGCCGAGCGGCCGGGCCGCCGGAAGCGCCGGCCGGCCTGGACGGTCCGGACGATCTGGACGGTCCCGACGGCCCGCTGCCCATCTACGCCGTCGTGTCGTCAAGATGCGAAAGCTCGCGCAGCAGGTGAAAGCGCTGATCGATCTCCTCGCGCGTCAGCGACTGGAGCCGCTCCGTGCCGAAGCGCTCCACGGCAAAGGACCCCATGACGCTGCCATAGAACATGGCTTTGCGAAAGGCCTGGATCGTCGGTTGAGGCTGGGAGGCCAGGTAGCCAAAGAAGCCACCGGCAAAGGCGTCGCCTGCGCCGGTCGGATCGACGACATCGCGCAAGGGAAAGGCAGGCGCGCGAAAGGTCTCCGCGTGGAGAACCTGTCCGGGAAACGAGTTCGGGCTGAAGTACGCGGTCGCGCCGTACTCGCCATGCTTGATGATCAGCGACTTCGGCCCCATCGCCAGGATCTTCTCCGCCGCGCGCTGGGTGTTGCGCTCCCCTGCCAGCTGCCGAGCCTCACCGTCGTTGATCAGAAGAACGTCCAGCTCGCGCAGCACCTCCGCCAGCCTTCCCGGCTGGCTGCCGATCCAGAAGTTCATGGTGTCGCCGCAGACCATCTTCACCCCGGGCATCTGCCGGCGCACATTTCCCTGCAGCACGGGGTCGATGTTGGCCAGAAACAGGAACTCGCTGTCACGGAAGATCTCCGGGATCTTCGGCGAAAAGGTTTCAAATACGTTCAGCTCGGTCGCCAGCGTCTTCGCCTGGTTCAGGTCTTCGAGGTAGGAGCCCTTCCAGTGAAAGCTGGCGCCCTGTGCGCGCTCGATGCCGGCGGTATCGATGCCGCGTGCCAAAAACACCTGCTCCTGCTCTGCGGCAAAGTCTTCCCCCACCACCGCGATCACGCGCACCGGGGTGAAGTAGCTCGCTGCCAGAGCGAAGTGAGTAGCCGCGCCGCCCAGGCAGCGCTCACGCACCCCGTGCGGCGTCTCCAGGCTGTCAAACGCCACCGAACCGACCACAAGAATCGACATGTCCCTCTTTCCGTTACAAATAGCTTAGCTTTAGTCCGTCGGCAGATATTTGCCAAGCAGTGGCGCCAGCTTCCGCTTCGTCTCGCGCGGAATCGCCGCCGGATCGGTCAGTATGGCGTACTGGAGCGCATGGCTGCACGGGCAGCTGCCCGCCGGGGGCAGCGCCTTCACCGCCTCCCGCACCACCCGGGTTCCGTTCTCCGCATTCTGGTGCAGCACCGCGACTACCTGCTCGACGGTGACGTCGTCGTGTCCCTCGCGCCAGCAGTCGTAGTCGGTCACCATCGCCAGTGTCGCGTAGCAGATCTCCGCCTCGCGCGCGAGCTTCGCCTCCTGCAGGTTGGTCATGCCGATCACGTCGGCGCCCCAGCTGCGATAGAGATTGGACTCCGCTCGCGTGGAAAACTGCGGTCCTTCCATGCACACGTAGGTGCCGCCGCGCTTGCCCACCACACCGGCCGTCCGGCACGCCTCGGCAAAGGTCTTCGTCACCTCGGCGCAGACCGGATCGCCAAACGCGACGTGGGCCACGATGCCATCTCCAAAGAACGTCGCGTTACGGGCAAAGGTGCGGTCGATGAACTGATCCGGAATGACGAAGTCTGTCGGCTTGTGCTCCTCCTTCAGCGAACCCACGGCGGAGACTGAGAGGATGCGCTCGACGCCCAGCAGCTTCATCGCGAAGAGGTTGGCACGGAAGTTGATCTCCGACGGAAGGATGCGGTGTCCGCGGCCATGCCGTGCCAGAAAGGCCACCCTGCGACCCTCCAGTTCGCCCAGCACAAACGCATCGGAGGGCTCGCCGAATGGTGTGTCGACCCGCTGCTCCTCCACATGGCTCAGGCCGGGCATGGAGTACAGGCCGCTGCCGCCGATGATGCCGATCTCTGCCTGCTTCAAAGTCCGCTCACCTCTCCCAGGTTCCCTCGCCGGAACCGGCGGCGCCCAGGAAAAGTATAGCGTCTCAGGGCCGCAGACGCGGCAGGCTCGACGCCTGCAGACCGCTGCGGAAGCCGAGAAGAAGCTCCCCGCGCGCCGGCACGGTTGCCGTCTGCACGGGCCCCGTGCCCTGAACGGCAACGATGCGATCGCGCATGGCGCGCGCCAGCGAAAGCGGGAAGCCCTCGCTCACATACGCCGCCGTTCCGGACCGCCACAGCAGAACATCGCCCTCCTCCGTGCTGTACACCTGTTCGCCATCGGCCTCGTCGGCCGGTCGCCGCGCCAGCCGGGAGTACTTGCGCGGCAGCTGTGCGGCGTAGACTTCGGCGAATGACCGAGCGGAGTCCGCGTTGCGCCACTCGGAGAGGTAAAGGAGGCCGAGCGAGGACGTTCCGGCCGGAGCTCCCCGTCTGCCGGCATCCCGGCGCTGCGCTGCATAGTACAGGCCGCCTCGCCACGCCGGCGCCAGTGCCTCGCCCATCTTCTCGCCGCCAAAGAGCTCGGCGAGGATCCGCACGTCCAGCTCGCCCATCACGCCCAGGTCGTAGGGCACGTAGCCCGCCTCGGCAAGCGTGGGGTGGAGGTCCGGCAGACGCAGAACCGGGACCGGCGCATGCGCCAGGTAAGCCTCCGGCGTCATGATCTCGTAGGACGAGCTGGGCGGGTGATCGAGCACCTCCGCAAACGCTCCCGCGCGCCCTCTCTTCAGCAGCACCGCCGTCTCAAATCGCAGGCCGTCGGTGTAGGGAAACAGCAGCGACTGTTGCAGCAGCAGAGGAGCCCGCTCCAACACCGGCGATCCCGCCGATCCCGTGTCGCCGCTCGTCACGCGTGCCACCAGCCCCGGCACATCGGCCACCGTCTTCCCCGTGCTGCGCAGGCCGTAGTCCAGAAAGGTGATCATCGCCTGACCTTCGGCGACCGCCGTTCGCGCGGTCTCGCGCTCGTCCCCCGCCAGGCGCTGGTTATCCTCCGCCACGTTCTTCGAGATCCCCAGCGGAGGATCGCCCGACCACTTCTCAAGGTCCACCTTCTGATCCTGCAAAGCATGGGTCAGCTCATGCGCCAGCACCGGCTTCTGGTCCGCGGGATCGATCCAGTCCAGCAGATTCACCGTCTTGGTCTGGTTGTCGTAGAAGCCTGCGATCTGCTCGGTCAGCAGCTCCAGCAGAAACGGCCGCAGGTGGAAGTCGCGGTCCAGCAGGCCGAACTTCTTCAGCACCAGCTCCGAACGCTCCATGCGCTGGGTGTCCTTGTCTTCGTCGAACTTCCGCTGGAGATAGCGCGTCACCTCCGCGCGCGAGATCAGCCGCCGCTTGATGCTGTGCTCGACCGGCAGACCAGTGTCCTTGCTCACAAACCCGGTGATCTCGTCGACCGAGGCCAGCAGCTGCCTTGCCGCCTCCTTGCTCATCGGCGGCGCGGGTGCCTTTTCGTACGGAACCGGTGCCGGCGGAGGCGACACCTGCGACGGAACCGCCTGCCCGAGTGCCGTTCCACATACCGCCAACCACAACAGAGCCGCTGCCGTCCCGTGCCACATCCCCTGCTGCATCTTCACCCAGAACACCCCGCGGCCGCCGCTATAATCAACAGTGTACGCACCTCGCCGCCATGCCTCACGGACCCACCCTTCACGATCCCGGAACCGCCGCGCCTCTGGAGCTCGGGGCGCTGCTTGGCAGCGCCGGCATGGGTACGGCCATCAACTCTGCTTGGCTCCGCGTCACCGGCGAGGACCGCGTCCGCTGGCTGAACGGCATGGTGACCAACTCCATCCAGGGGCTGCGCCCGGGTGAGGGCAACTACAGCTTTCTGCTGAACGCGCAGGGCCGCATCCAGGCGGAGATGTATGCCTTTCTGGAACCGGAAGCCATCCTGATCGAGACTGCCGCCGCCGAACTCGACCGCATCACCGCGCTTCTGGATCGCTTCATCATCATGGATGATGTCGACCTCGCCCGGCCAGCCGGCTTCGAGGCGGGTCTGCTGCTCGCCGGCGAGGCCGCTCCCAGCCTGCTCGCCAGTCTCGGCCTGCCCGTGGGCGAGCCGGTCTCGCTCCGGCGCACGCCCTGGGGCGGCAGGGAGGTCCTCGTGATCGCTGCCCACAGCCCGCTGGTCCCGCGTTTTGAGCTCTGGTCCGACCCGGGCACTGCCGCCGCACTCGGGCAGCAGCTCCAGGCAGAAGGGGCCGTCTCCTGGTCACCGGAGCTCTTCGAGCTTCTGCGCGTGTTGGAAGGGACACCTCGCTTCGGAGTCGATCTGCGTGACCGTGACCTGCCCCAGGAGACCGCGCAGACCCGCGCCCTCCACTTCAGCAAGGGCTGCTACCTCGGCCAGGAGATCGTCGAACGCATCCGTTCGCGTGGCAGCGTCCATCGCACCTTCACGGGCTTCCGGCTTTCCGGCGAGCCCGTCACGCCCGGCCCGACAGCCACTCTCAGCGAGGCAGCCATCCCGTTGATGGAGGAGCCCGGCGGCAAACCCGTCGGCGAGCTCACCAGCGTCGCGGCTCTCCCCACCTCCGCCGCGGGGGAGCGCCCGGTGCAGATCGCCCTCGGCTACGTCCGTCGCGAAGCGCTCGACCGTCAGGCCACCCTGCGCTACCCCGGCGGCATCGCCGAGCCGGTCGCGCTTCCCTTTCCGCTTCCCGCGCCTTCCGCCCGGCCCGGCGCATCTGAAGGCTGAGAGGAAACCATGGCCGAAGCCAACAAACCCTTTGTCGTCACCGATCGCCGCAAGTTCACGATGGAGGGCGACGTGCGCCCCGACGCGGAGCGCTCGACCGACGAGCGCGAGAGCGCCGCTGCCCCCGAACCACCGCAGCCCACCGGCAGCCCCGTCTCCGAGCCCGCCAGCGCGACCGCGCCCGATGGTGCAGGTTTCGAGGGCGACCTGCCGCCCGCGCCCACCGAGGAGCAGACCGAGCGCTCCCGCGATGCCTACCAGCAGACGACCGACCGGCTCGACACCGCCATCCGCGCCTCCAACCCCGGCGGCGACCACCCCGCGCCCATGACCTTCCAGCAGATGGTGCAGTCGATCTACATGACGGCCATCGTGCAGCTCGGCGGCGCTACCCCGGAAGGACAGCAGCCGCAGGTCGACCTCCTCGGCGCGCGGCAGAGCATCGACATGCTGGGCCTGCTCTTCGATAAGACCGCCGGCAATCTCGCGCCCGACGAGTCGCGCCTGCTTGACAGCGCCCTCTTCGATGCCCGCATGGCCTTTCTTGAGATCACCCAGGCGCTCGCCCGCTCCGCTGCCGCCAAGTCCCCGGGTGGCGTCCCTGCCGGCCCCAGCATCGTCCGGTAGCAGCGGCCGCCGGATGCAGGCAAACCTCACCTTTCTCGGCAGCGGCACCTCCATGGGCGTGCCCACTCTTGGCTGCACCTGCGCGGTCTGCACCTCCCCGGACCCGCACAATCGCCGCACCCGGCCTTCGCTGCGCCTCGGGTACAACGACCGCACCGTTCTGATCGACACCGGCCCCGACTTCCACGCGCAGGCCCTGCGCGAGGGGGTCACCTCCGTCGACGCCGTGCTCTACACCCACGGCCACGCCGACCACATCCTTGGCTTCGACGATCTGCGACCGCTCACCTTTCGCCACCCCGGAGGTCTGCCGATCTACGCCGACGAACCCACCGCCGAGACCATCGAGCGCGTCTTTGAGTACACCTTTCGCAAGCACGACCGCTACCCCACCAGCGCGCGCGTCACACTCCATCGCCTCGCCTCCTCCCCCGGTGCGTCGGTCGACCTGTTTGGCGCGTGCTTCCGGCGCGTTCCCGTCCAGCACGGGCGCCAGACCATCACTGGCTATCGCTTCGGCGACGCTGCCTACCTCACGGACATGAGCGACATCCCGGAGGAGAGTCTCCCCCTGCTCGGCGACCTCGACATCCTCATCCTCGATGCGCTCCGGCACGAGCCGCACCCCAGCCACTCGCACCTTGCGCGCTCCATCGCCTTCGTCGAGCAGCTGAAGCCGCGCCGCGCCTTCTTCACCCACATCAGCCACGGACTCGACCACGCCGCCACCGAGGCTTCCCTCCCGGAGGGCATGCACCTGGCCTACGACGGCCTCCAACTCAGCTTCCGGATCGCCTGATGCAGGTCTTTCGCGGCCTCTCCGAGCTCCCGTCCGGCTTCGGTCCCACCGTCGCCACCATCGGCAACTTCGACGGTGTGCACCGCGGCCACCAGTGGATGATCGCGCAGGTCATCGGCCGGGCGCGCGATCTGGCGGCCCGCGCGGTCGCCATCACCTTTGATCCCCATCCCTCGCGCGCGCTTCGGCCCGAGCACCCCCACCCACTGCTCACGCCGCTGCCGCAAAAGCTCGACCTGCTCGCCCGCACCGGCCTCGACGCGACGCTGGTTCTGCCGTTCACCCCGGATCTGGCGCGGACCTCCGCCCGCGGCTTCTGCCTGGAGATCCTGCTCGGCGCCCTGGGCGTGGTCGGCCTGTTTGAGGGCGAGAACTTCCGCCTTGGTCACAAGGCCGAAGGCGACCAGGCGATGATGGAGGCGCTCGGCCGCGAGCTCGGCTTCAGCACCACCTTTCTTCCGCCGCTTCGCCTGAGGGCAGCCGCCGTCTCCTCCAGCCGCATCCGGCAGATGCTCTCGACCGGCCGCGTCAGCCAGGCGCGCGCCCTGCTCGGCCGCCCCTTCGCAATCCAGGGCACGCCCGCCCCCGGTCGCGGCTACGGCACACGCTACGCCGTTTCCACTGTCAACCTCGCGCCCTACCCTGAACTCCTTCCGGCGAACGGCGTCTACGTCACCTGGCTCACGGTCGCGGGCGAGATCTTCGAGGCCGTCACGAACATCGGCAATCGGCCCACCTTCGGTGCCGACTCCTTCGCCGTCGAATCCCACCTGCTGAACTTCCATCCCATCTCGCTCGACCAGAGCACACCGCTCCAGCTCGAGTTCCTCCACCACCTCCGGCCCGAGCGGCAATGGCCCTCCCCCGAGGCGCTCCGGGCGCAGATCGGCCTTGATGTCCGGAAAGCACAGCGCTTCTTCCGGCTCTGCCAGCTCCGGAAGATCATCAGGTAAAGCATCGACGAAGCCCCGGAGAGAGTCCGACAGGTCCTGTAGATCGCTTCGTAGGGAGACGGTCGCAAGCGATCGAGGCTCGGAAACAACGTGGAGTCCTTGCGGGGATAACAAACAAAACAGCAGAGCTCATGCTCTTTGTTGTCATTCCCGCAGGGAATCCGCGTTTCTCTCCCAGCCGCAACAGTGGGTCAGAGCTTCCCTCGAGTTCTGCAGGGCGTTTGTCGAGAAGCCTCTGAACAAATTGCGCTTACACTGACAGCCTAGATTGCGCGTACGCCGAGTGCCCTTCGCCCTTTGTTGTCATCCCCAAAGGGAATCTGCGTTTCTCTCCCCAGCCACAACAATGGATCAGAGCTCCCACCGAGCAGCATCCCTGGCGTTGGGCAGCGCACCTTCACTGCTGACAGTCAGGGTCGCCCTCGCGGGCTGAAGGCCCGCGCTAACCCAGCCTGGGGCGAAGCCCCAGGATCCGGGGCAACTCCGGTCGGCGGGCTGAAGGCCCGCGCTACCCACCTCAGCTCAACGCGCTAGACCCGGCGGAAGCCGCACCGCCGCATCGCGTCCACCGCCTCCGGGTTCTTCATGAACTGCTCCCACACGAATCCCGTGCGCAGGTTCTCCGCCATCAGCACGCCGATGCCGAGATCGATGCCGAGCACGTCCGGGTCGTACCACCGTTCCTCCGGATGAAAGGCGTCGCAGAAGCCGTAGCGGCCCCAGGCTTCCGTGCCGTACTTCTCTCGCATCGATCGCTGCACCAGGAGGCACTGCGCCGGCAGAAACGGCAGCGACCCCGCGGTGGCGTAGGGCACCACCGAGCCATCGACCGGACCCATCAGCGGAGGCCCGCCCCACGCCGTGTAGCCATGCTTCCAGTCCGACGCGCTCACGCCCCAGTAGGTATCGGTGTAGCCGAGCTTCAGGCTCAGGCAGAAGGCTTTGTGCGCGCGGGTGGCGGTCACCGAGTTGCTGAAGTAGTTGGCGTAGGCATCACGCTGGCCGCGAAAGTCGAACCACGCCTGCGAGTACTGGTGCGTAAACAGCGGATCGTGCCCGGAGATGTAGTTGAACCCCTGGAACTGCACCCGCGGCCGTGTCCAGGCCGCCCATGTGCTGGGGTCAACCGGGTGCGTGGGCGAGCCGATCGCCAGCAGGTAGATCATCATCAGCTCGCAGTAGTGGTCCCACCGCGTGGCGATAAAGCCGTCCTTCGTGTGCCAGCCCATCGAGAAGGTCTGGCCGCCGTTCAGCATCCACGGCCAGTCCACGCGGTTATAGATCCTGGTCGCTAGATCGGTGATGCGATGATCGTTGAAGTACGCGCGCGCGGTCAGCACGCCGCAGAGCAGAAGCGCCGTGTCGATCGATGACACCTCGCTGTGACTGGCGGGTGCGCCGGTGTGAACGTCGTTGAAGTGAAAGAAGAATCCGTGCTCGTGCGGCAGCTTGTTCAGATGAAACTCAAGCGTCGTGATCACCTGCTTGCGAATGCGCTCCGCTGGCAGGTAGCCTCGGCGATCCGCAATGCACAGCGCCGTCAGACCGAAGCCGGTCGCGGCGATCGAGGCCAGCCGGCGAGCGTCGAGCTCACCGGTCGGTGTCTTGTTAATCGCCCGGTCGAGCACCTGACCCGTCTCCGGGCCGGACTGCTCTGCGAAGAACAGGCAGCCCTGCCGCTCGAGGTCGTCCAGAAACGCCTCGTCGGCCCGGGTGAGATGGAAGGACGCCGCGGGAGGAGCAGCATGGCGGCGCGTCCCCTGCGCCAAGAGATGCGGGCTGAGCGCCGATCCCAACACGGCCCCGCCGAGCAGCTTGGCAGCCTGCCGGCGGCTGAGCCCCTGCGTAGACGGCAGCTCTGCCCCGCGGTCGCCTGAGAAGCTCATCGTCCGCCCGCCGCGCTATGGGCCATCACCTTGACCAGCACCAGCCCCTGCTGCGGAATCGAGAGCTTCAGGAGACCGTTCTGCAGGGCCTGGTGCTCGGGCCGCTCGGCCTCGCCCGCCTTCTGCAGCTGCTCGATCTGACGCGGAGTCGGAAACGGCGGCCGGCCCATGGCGTCGAACGCCTTAATCACGTTGCCGTGGTCCTGGTCGAGCCGCGTGATCTCGACCGTCGCGCCCGCCCCGACGCCCGCAAAGTGAACCTCCATCTCCTTCGAGGAGAGATGCGCCGGCGGCGGCGTGTAGGCAGCACCCGTGCCGAAGGGCGCGGCGTAGTTCCACAGCGCAACCACCAGCGATCCGTCCCTCGTTCGCGTGGCGAGCGCATCCTCGCTGCGGACAGCGAGCCGCTGGTCGCCCAGCTGATGCAGCATGGCGAACGCGTTGAAGGCGGGCTTGGGGATGTTGTACTCGGCAAGCAGACCGAAGCCGCCATAGAACGGCGTGCGCGGCGGCCCCTGCTCCTCAAACACATCGGCAAAGGTCCAGTAGCTCATCGCCTCCGTCAGGCCATCGCACTGGCGAATGGTGTTGGCCATCCACGGTCCCATGTAGGTCGAATCCGTCACATCGGGCTCGTTCGCATAGCTGGCGTTGTACTCGGAGAAGATGAGTGGCAGCCTGGGGAACGAAGAGGCCGCGATCTCGTCATGCACCTTCTTCACCGCGCGATACACCATCTGGTCGCGCGGGATCTCCTCCGACGTGCCGAAGACGTCCTTCGCGGTGTCGTTCGCGTAGACGTGCGACGAGGCGAAGTCGACCGGGACGTTGTGATCCTTGCAGTACTTCAGAAAATCCGCGACATAGGCCGCCTGCGCGGTCGCCGGCCCGCCCACGCGTAGGCGCTGGCTGACGCCTTTCAGAGCGCGGGCCGTGTGCTCATAGAGCGTGTGATACGTGGGCATGTTGGGCCGCCCGCCCCAGAAATCGAGGTTGGGCTCGTTCCACACCTCGAAGCTCCAGGAGCTGACCTCGTCGATGCCGTAGCGCTCAATCAGGTGTTTGGCAAAAGCCGCGATCATCGCGTCCCATAGCTTGTAGTCCTTCGGCGGCGAGACGACCGGCTTGTAGAAGAACGACTGCGTCTGGTTGGGGTCGGCCGCCATGGCGCGCGGCATAAAAGAAAGCTCCACAAACGGCCGGATGCCCCTGGCCAGCAGACCGTCGTAGATCTGGTCCACGTAGGAGAAGTTGTAGACGCCCGAACCCTCGACCTTGACCGGCGCCTGCCCCGGATTTTGCGTGGTCGCCTCCGGGTCGTACAGCCCGACCTCATCGAGAAAGATGCCATGGAAGCGCACGGCGCGGAAATCGGTCGCGGCCTTCACCATGCTCATGTCCTTGCGATAGTCGTCCCGAAGAGCCAGGATGGCCCGCCCGGAGCCAAAGGTCGTCTCCCAGAAGTGCGGAAACGGCGTTGTGGCGGCGTAGGCGTCGATGCGGATCTGCTCCGGCTGCCCCTGCGCCCGCGCCAGAGCGGCGGAACCCGGAAGAAGTGACAGAAGAACTGCGCCGGCGGTTTGGAACATTGCTGTCGAGATCGTTCGCATGTGGATTCCCTGCCCTGCCGTGACACGATGGTACCGATCGAACGAGAGGGTGCACCCGAAGGAGCACCCTCTCGCCAATATAGGAAGCAGACGCCGTCTAGAAGGAGAAGCGCGCCTGCAGGTTGACCGTGCGACCGGCGAGCGCATTGTTCGCCTGTCCAAAGGTTGAGCTCTGGAAGTTCGAGTCGACACTGCTGGAGCTGAGGTTGACGGTGTTGAAGAGGTTGAAGGCATCCGCCCGGACCTCGATCGAGGCGTGCTCGCCGATGATGCGGCCGGGATGGAGCCCGAAGGCCTTGGTCACGGTAGCATCGACGTCCTGGTAACCGGGGCCTGTGAACGAGTTGCGATCGATGCCAGGAAGCTGCGGCAGGCCGCTGGCAAAGCCGGTGACCGGGCTGGCGACCGGGGCAACCGGGATGCCGAAGTAGCTCTGGTTCGGACCCGCATTCGGGAAGTTCACGTTGGGAAGGCCTTTCTCGTACGCGGTGTTGCTGCGGTTCTTCCCTCCAGCACCGTTGTAGGAGGTCGGTCGCAGGCTGTTGTATCCGCTGGCAGAGTAGTACAGGTTGCCGCCCGGGACGTTGTAGTTCGCGGAGAATGGGAAGCCGGTGTGGATGTTGTAGATGCCCGAGATGGACCAACCGTTCAGCACCTGGCCGACCAGGTGGTTGCCGTGCCAGTACATCGGCTCCCACAGGCCGTAGAGCTTGAAGGCCCGGTTCACGTCGAAGTCCGACCGGCCGTAGGCGAGGCGCGGAGCGTACGGGTACGGGTTGCGGTAGTAGGGCTGCGAGCCGGTATCCATCGACCGGGCGTACCGGAACTCCGCGTCGAACTGGATGCCGCGGGTCATCTGGTGCCTGAGCCCAACTAGCAGGGCGTTGTTGTTGGCCACACCGGTGTTGGCGAAGCTCTCCACATTCGAGAGCAGCGGGTTCTGCGCCAGGCCCTGCGCAAAGGCGTTCACGTAGGTCTCGGACTCCACCGTTAGGTGACGCGTGACCGCCCCCTGGTAGCCGACCGTCGCGACCAGCTGGTGGCCGAGGTCGATCTGCGTATCCAGGGAGAAGTTCTGGGTGTAAATCGTCGGCTGGTTGGCCGGGAACGAGACCACATTGGCGCCGCCGGCGACGGGGAGGTTAGCGGCGTTGTAGGTCGTCGTGGCGTTGGGGTTGGCAGGGTAGCCGAACAGCGAGTTGGGGCTGGTCGCCGTCGTGTAGCGGATGCGCGGATCGGCCTTGGTCGGGGTGGAGGCGTTGAAGCCCGCGTTGAACACAAAGGGCGGATTGTTGGCGCCGTTTCCGAGGATGGCGATCTCGGTCTGGTTGAAGTTCAGACCGTACCCGCCCCGGAGAACCATGCGGTTATTGAACGCGGACGGAGCATAGCTGAAGCCGAACTGCGGGCCGACGTTGGCTGTCTGAGGTTGGGTCAGGTCGCCGCCCCGGCGGACCGAGATGCCGGTGTAGGTGGCCGCTCCGGTGCCGAACTGCACCACGCCCAGGTTGTTCTGCTTGGAGTAGTACGAGCCAAAGTACGAGTAGCGAACGCCAAAGTTGACGGTAAGGTTGGGCCGCGCCTTCCAGGCATCCTGGATGAAGCCGCCCCAGATGTTGACGCGGGTGTCCTGCCGGTTCACGGCGGGAACGCCGGTGGCGGAGTTGAAGCTGCCCGACTCGCTGTGCGGCGCGTCGTTCAGGAAGTTCCAGACGTTGTAAAAGTTGAAGCTCGGCCGGGCGGAGTAGGCCGGATTGTTGAGGTAGTAGATGCGGTCGAGCTCGCCGCCAAACTTGATGCTGTGATTGCCGACAATCTTGGTGGCGATGTCCTTGAAGGTGTAGGAGTGCTGGTTCAGGTTCGATGGTCCGGGCGCGCCAAAGTAGTTGACGTTGATGGAGCCGACCCCGTCGATATTAGACGTGGGGAGGCCGAACGGCGCCTGCGGGTTCGTTGTGATCTCGTTCCAGCGGTACCCGGCGTCGTTGGCGCGCGCCTCGTTGAGGAACGTGGGCGAAAAGGTGTGATTCCAGATGCCGGAGTAGGCGTCGTTGATCTGATCGTGGTGGAAGAGGTTCTGCGCGCGCACCGGTCCGTTGTAGTTGGTTCGGGAGAGCGGAACCCAGTAGATGGCAAAGGCGACGTGGTCCCGGCTGCCGACGTTGGCATCGAGCCGGCCGTTGTACTGCGAGGCCGTCTGGGTAGTCGGGTTCAGGGTCTGGTAGTTCGCGATCGTCGGCGTGTTGGTCAGGCCGCCGCCGACACCCGGGTTGGTGGCGCTCTGGTAGGTGGGGTCCTGCGTGCCGAGCGGCGTGCGCAGCGGTGATCCCAGGTTGAGACCCTGACCCTGGATGTAGTGGCAGTTCTGACCCTCTACCAGACCCACGGCGGCGCAGGTCTGATCGATGATCGCGTTCGAAGCTACGGCCTCACCGGGAAAGCCGAGGTAGGTCGCGGCGACCGAGTTCGCCGGAGCGAGAGCGCGGAAGGCGTCGGTCTCATACCATCCCGTGCCGGTCTGGGCGGTGTTGTCGCGCTGGGTCTCGTAGGCGAAAAAGGCGAAGATCTTGTCCTTCCAGATCGGTCCGCCGATCGATCCGCCGATCTGGTTGGCCCGCTGGGTATCGCGCAGCAGACCACGCTGTCCGGGCGTCCTCACCGTGCCGTCCGCATTCAGGTAGGTGAAGGTTCCGGGGCCACCGTATCGCTGGTAGGCGTTCAGGCCCGGCCGGTAGGCGCGAAAGAAGGCGCTGCCATGGAAGTCGTTGGTTCCGGTCTTCGAGGTCAGCTGCACCTGCGCGCCGGAGAAGCGGCCGTTCTCGGCGTCGTACTGGTTGGCGACCACCTTGACGTTGCCGATGGAGTCCTCGGTTGGCGTGATCACCGAGGCTCCACCCCAAACTGCCGAGACCGTGTTGATGCCGTCGATGGACACGCTGTTGGTGTCGTTGCGGCTGCCGTTGGCGTTGGCCTGGGGTGCGTTTTCCGTCTGAAAGATGCCGTTGCCGTTGGCACTTCCGCCGGGACCGACGGTTCCAGGCAATCTGCTCGCTCCGCTGCCGCTGCGGGCACCATCTCCGAAGACACCCGGCGCGAGCTGAACCAGCGAAAAGACGTCGCGGCCGGAGGAGGGCAGGTGCTGAATCTGCGTGGCCGAGATGTTGCCGTTGATCGAGGCGGTCTCGGTGTCGAGCGCCGGAATGGTGTTGGCCGAGACGTTGACCGTGGTCGTGGCCTCCCCGATCGGAAGCTTCACGTTGACGGCGTTCGGCTGGTCGGGGTTCACATGAAGGTTCTGTATCGTTTGGGTCTGAAATCCCTTCGCCGAGGCCGAAAGCGTGAAGCTGTCCGGCGGCAGCGCGTTGAAGTTGAAGGTGCCGCTTGCGTTCGAGGTCGCGTTCAGGGTCTTGCCGGTCTCGGTGTCGGTCAGCGTCAGCGTGGCGCCGGGGATCACACCGCCCTGGGCGTCGGTGACGGTGCCCTGGATGGAGGCGCGAAACTGGGCGTGGGCGCTGCCGGCGAAGAGCACTGCGGCGACTGGCGCCAGCAGAAAGAGCTTGAGGGAGAAGAGATTGCGTCGGTACATGGTGCGGCTCCTGAAAGGGAAACGGTGGTCCAGGGCGAAACTGCCTCTGGCTCTTTTCGGACTCCTGCCCGTCTACGGGAAGGAAAGACCCGGGCGGCGTTCGTGGGACTTAGGCAAACGATTGATCCCGGCAAAGCATGCCGGTTTCGACCATGCCCTGTCAAGGCACCCGCCGCGGGTCCGTTCCTGTGGCACACTGCGGCAGATGTCTTCTGCCAAGTCCAGTGAGTCTGACCCGAGTAGCCATCCCTCCGGACCGGTCTCGCTGGCCACGCTCTCCCGTCACCTGGGGCTTTCGCCCGCCGCCATCTCGCGCGTGCTCAACCGTGCGCCCGCGGCGCGGTCCATCCCCAAAAGCACGCAGGATCGCATCTTTGCCGCCGCCCGCGAGCTCAACTACCGCCCCAACGTTTCAGCGCGGTCGCTGCGCAACCGCCGCTCGCAGACGGTCGGCGTTCTGGTGCCGGAGATCAGCGAGGGTTACGCCACGCTGGTGCTGACCGGCATCGAGCACCAGCTGCTCGAGGCAGACTACTTCTACTTCCTGGTCAGCCACCGGCACCGTCCGGAGAGCATCGAGCGCTCGCTTCGGCTGCTGCGCGAGCGCTCGGTCGAGGGCATCATCGCGATCGACACCCTTCTGCCGCATCTGCCCGACGTCCCGGCCGTCACCATCTCGGGCCACGGCGAGCCGCGGGGCGTCACCAACCTGCTGCTGAACCACCGCCGGGCGGCGGAGCTCGCCATCGATCACCTGAGCGGCCTCGGACACCGGCATCTGGCGTTGATCAAGGGTCAGGAGTTCTCCTCCGACACCGAGGCCCGCTGGCGCGGCATCCGGCATGGGATGGAGGCGGCCGGCCTCCCCATCTCACCCAACCTGGTAACGCAGCTCGAGGGCGAGGCTCCGTCGCACGAGCCCGGATACTTCGCCACCAAACGTCTGCTGGCGCGGGAGGAGCGGTTTACCGCGCTGTTCGCCTTCAACGATGTGTCGGCCATTGGCGCCATCCGCGCTCTGCGGGAGGCTGGCCTGCGGGTGCCCCAGGATGTCTCCGTGGTGGGCTTTGATGACGTGCAGTCGGCCGCCTACCAGAACCCCGCGCTGACCACGGTGCGCCAGCCCCTGCGCAATATGGGCGTGCTCGCGGCCGAGACGGTGCTCGAACAGATCGCGCGGCCGGCAGCCGAGCCGCACGCCCGGCAGCTGGTGGTGGAACCGGAGTTTGTGGTGCGCGAGTCCACCGGTCCGCCACCCCCGACCCCGGCAAAGCGGCCCAGGCGCACCCCAACCCAGGCCGGCTGAGGCAAGCGGCCGGAGGCTGCCCCCGTTCCAGCCCTCCGCACCAGCAGCCGATGTCCTGGCCGGATCGCCTCCCCGAGGGGGTCGCTTCCACTCACTCCCCGAGCCAGGCCGTCCACGCCGCCATCGCTCGATCGCACTGGATGCGGTGCCGCTCCCGCTTGTCCCGGACCTTTCGTCGCAGCTCCTCCTCGAGCGGCGGCAGCAGGTCGAAGGTGATGTTTGCCGGCTGAAAGCTCTTGCCCTCGTAGTGGGTGATGTAGTGGGTCAACGATCCGTTGGCGCTCGCCCGCGGGGCGGGGACGGGCTGCTCGCCACGCGCCAGCGCCGCGGCGTAGCGGCCGGCGAGCTGCCCGCTGGCAATCGACTCCGTGTAGCCCTCGACGCCCGAAAGCTGGCCCGCGATCAGAACGTTCGGCTGACTCCGAAGCTGCAGCGTCTCCTCCAGCAGCGAGGGCGCGTGGATGTAGGTGTTGCGGTGGATCTGCCCGTAGCGCAGAAAGGTTGCATCTTCGAGCCCCGGAATCAGCCGCAGAACGCGCGCCTGCTCGCCAAATCGAAGGTGATTTTGGAAGCCGACCAGGTTATAGCTGTCCGCGCGCAGGTTTTCCTGCCGCAGCTGCACCACGGCGTAGGGCCACCGGCCGGTGCGCGGATCGGTGAGGCCGGCCGGCTTCATGGGTCCGAAGCGCAGGGTGTCGCGGCCACGGCGTGCCGTCTCTTCAATGGGCAGGCAGCCTTCGAAGTACTGCAGCTTTCCGGGCGGAACCGGGGGAGTGGCACCGGGCAGGTGCTCCGGCCGGCCATCAGCTGGCAGCTGCTCCCAGGGCTTGGCTTCGACGGTCTCGGCGGCCGTGAGCGCATCCAGGAAGCGCTCGTACTCCTCCCTGGTAAACGGGCAGTTGATGTAGTCGGCCGTTCCCTTGTCCCAGCGCGCGGCAAAGTAGACCCGGCTCATGTCGATGGTCGAGGCGTCGACGATCGGCGAGATGGAGTCGTAGAACGCGAGGTGGCCGGAGCCGGTCAGGCGGGTCAGCTCCCCGGTCAGCGCCGGGCTGGTCAGCGGTCCGGTCGCCAGAATGGTCAGGCTGTCCCCATCGGTCTCGTCGATCCGCGTCACCTCTTCGCGGCGGACGGTGATGTTGGGGTGGGCGGCAATGCGTTCCGCTACCCGCCGCGAAAACTCCTTCCGGTCGACCGCCAGCGCATGTCCGGCGGGCACGGCGCTCGCGTCGGCATCCTCGAGCAGAAAACAGCCGGCGCGGCGCATCTCCTGCTTCAACAGCCACGGCGCGGAGTTTTCAGTCTCGCTCTTGAGCGAGTTCGAGCAGACCAGCTCGGCGAACTCCGCCGTCTGGTGCGCCTCCGTCGAGCGATGCGGACGCATCTCCGAGAGCGTGACGGTCGAGCCGCGCGCGGCCGCCTGCAGAGCGGCCTCCGGGCCCGCCAGACCGCCGCCGATGACTTTGATCTTTTTCATCCCAGGTATCACGATATCGGAGTGCCGCTGAACCGGTTGAGCCAAAGGCGGGTAACGCGGGCCTTCAGCCCACAAGTTTGGGAATCGCTCGTCAGCTGGCTTTGCCACACACCTCAAGCAGAACTCCTGATGCTGTGATCTCGCAAAGATCGGATCGGGAAACCCACATCTCAGAGGCGAGATGTGGGGCACCCGCACCCTCGGCAC
Source organism: Acidobacteriaceae bacterium (assembly GCA_965218595.1). Lineage (GTDB taxonomy): Bacteria > Acidobacteriota > Terriglobia > Terriglobales > Acidobacteriaceae > Edaphobacter. The sequence continues at coordinate 819,053 of CBDCLC010000003.1, forward strand.
CCGCACCCTCGGACCCCGTACCCTCGGCACCCGCACCCTCGGATTCGACCCCGTACCCTTCGAATCTTTCGGACCCGCACCTTCGGGTTTTTCAGAGATGGGAGCTACCCGCCCTGGTGGGTGGGTGATTCGTTCTTTCCTGATGCCGCAGGGACAGGGTGCCCCACGTCTCGCTCTTGAGACGTGGGCCCAGGGTCTTCGCTTGCTTCGGACCTGAGTGCGGTCTCGGAATAGAGGAACCACCCCCTCAGGAAGTCTGCCCTAATCGCAGCGCTCCGAAAGCGCACAGAGCGCCTGTCCGGTGACCCGCATGATGCGCCAGTCGGTCGAGATCTGCGCGCCCATCTCGTGATAGAAGTCGATGGCGTTCTTGTTCCAGTCGAGCACGTTCCACTCCAGGCGCGGGCAGCCTTCCACCACGGCAATCGCCGCCACCTTGGTCAGCAGCGCCTTGCCGATGCCCTTGCCGCGATGCTCGGGCAGCACAAAGATGTCCTCCAGGTGAATGCCATGGTGGCCCTGCCAGGTGGAGTAGTTGTAGAAATAGAGCGCAAAGCCCACTGGCTCACCCATCCACTCGGCGATGAAGGAGTGGAATCGCGGCACCGGACCGAAGCCGTCGCGATGGAGATCCGTGGCGGTCGCGAGCACGGCGTCCGGCTCGCGCTCATAGATGGCCAGCCGGTGAATGAACTCCAGCAGAACCGGCACGTCCTGCGGATTGGCGAGACGGATCTCGAGCGGATGTTCCGGATGGGCGGGACTCATGTCTCCTGATGTTAGCCCAGCCGGTCAGGGCGCTCTGTGATAGTCCGCCACCGCTCGGTCGCAGACCGACC
>CBDCLC010000004.1:0-26905 GCA_965218595.1 Acidobacteriaceae bacterium
TCACGCCCGCGGGCCGGTTCGACATCCCGGCTTACCGGCACGCCATCGGCATCGTCACGACGGCGATGGAGATCATCGTCGACTCGGCCGGCTACCCGACCGAACGCATCGCCCGCAACTCGCACGACTACCGTCCGCTCGGGCTCGGCTATGCCAACCTGGGCGCGCTTCTGATGGCCTTTGGCCTGCCGTACGACTCCGACGCCGGCCGCGACTTCGCCGCCGCGCTCACCGCCATCCTCTGCGGCGACGCGTACTGGCAGTCTTCGCGCATCGCCGAAAGCTGCGCTCCACTGGGCGCCGCCACACCCCTGACCCAGAAGGCGGAGACGGAGGGTGGAGCCTGCCCCGGCTTCTACGTCAACCGCGAGCCCTTCCTCGACGTCATTCGCATGCACCGCGCGGAGGTCAACAAGATCGGCTCCAACCGCGCGGCCAGCAAGGAGCCCTTCACCGTGCCGCAGCTCGACGACCTGATCACCGCCTCCAAACAGGCCTGGGACGGCGCTCTGGCGCACGGCGAGAAGCACGGCTACCGCAACTCGCAGGTGACCGTGCTCGCGCCCACCGGCACCATCGGCTTCATGATGGACTGCGACACCACCGGCATCGAGCCCGACCTGGCCCTCGTCAAGTACAAGAAGCTGGTCGGCGGCGGCATGATCAAGATCGTCAACAACACCGTGCCCTCGGCTCTGACCAAGCTCGGCTACACCGACGCGGAGATGCACGCGATCGTCTCCTACATCGACGCGACCGGCACCATTGAGGGTGCGCCGCACCTGAAGCCCGAGCACCTGGCCGTCTTTGATTGCTCCTTCAAGCCCGCCAAGGGAACCCGCACCATCTCCTGGCTCGGCCACGTCGGGATGATGGCTGCGACCCAGCCCTTTCTTTCGGGCGCCATCTCGAAGACCGTGAACCTGCCCAACGACTGCTCGGTCCAGGACATCGCCGACGCCTACACCGAGGCCTGGCGGCTCGGCATCAAGGCCGTGGCCATCTATCGCGACGGGTCCAAGGGCACCCAGCCGCTCAACGTCAGCGCGCAGACCTCGGATGGAGAGAAGAAGTCTGAGCCCGCCGCCTCCGGCCTCCTCACACCGCAGCAGGTGGACGAGTCGATCGCGAAGACGCCAGTCGCCGCCGGCTCGGTCGAGACCGCCGAAGCGGTGCTCGGCGAAAAGCTGGCCGCCGACATCACCCCCGCCGAGGCCGAGCTCGCCGCCGCGCGTGCCGAGCACTCCACCCTGCTGGAGGCGCAGCACACCCGCATCTCCGAGCTCGAGTTCCAGATCCGCGCCATCCAGCAGGCCGCGCGCGAAAACGCCGACAGCTTTGACGCGCAGGAGCCGCCGCGCGCCGTCCGGCACCGGCTGCCAGCCGAGCGGGCCTCCGTCACCCACAAGTTCTCGATCGCCGGACACGAGGGCTACATCACCGTCGGGCTCTACCCCAATGGCTGCCCGGGCGAGATCTTTATCCGCATGGCCAAGGAGGGCTCCACCGTCTCCGGTCTGATGGACTCCTTCGCCACCGCCATCTCGCTCGCGCTGCAGCATGGCGTGCCGCTCAAGGTGCTTGCTGAAAAGTTTGCCCACACCCGCTTCGAGCCCTCGGGCTGGACCGGAAACGAGCAGATCGGCTACGCCAAATCGGTGATGGACTACCTGTTCCGATGGATGCAGCTGCGCTTCCTCTCCGGTCACCAGTTCGACCTCTTCGCCAGCTTCACGCCGCCGGCGCAGCAGATGTCGATCCCCGTCACCGGGTCGGTGTCGGCAGCGGGCAACGTGGTCTCCAGGATGCAGGCCAAGGAGTCTCCCAAAAGCCTGACCCCGGATCGCCTGTCTCCGAGTTCCCGCAGCCCCGAGCCTCTGACTCCGGAGCCTCGCACACTGCTCGACGACTCCGCCATCGCTCCCGATCTCGCGGCCCGTTCCGGCCTGGCCGGCTCTGGCAGCAGCAGCACGCCGACCGCCGGAACCCAGCCCATCCACACGGCAAACGCCCTCGGCTCGCTTGTGGATCTGGGCGACGCTCCCTCCTGCGCCACCTGCGGCGCCATCATGACCCGCAACGGCAGCTGCTATCGCTGCAGCGAGTGCGGTTCCACCAGCGGCTGCAGCTAGGGCAGATTTGCTCAAGGTGTATAGGACCCGCGTCCACGGGCTGAAGGCCCGAGCTCATCTAGCCTGGGGCGAGGCCCCAGGTTGCCGGGCAACGGTCATCGCGGGCTCAAGGTCCGCGCTGGCTGAAGGTCCGCGCTACGCACCTTCAGCGAAACCGCTCTAGCGCCGGGCAAGCAACGCAGTGGGAAGGCCGCGGCAGGCGGCATCGCAGACAGCGGTGCCGCCTCCCTTTTTTCGGCACGGAGGCACGGTTCGGAAGGTGCCTGTTGCACGGTCGCTCCCCAGGACCCCGCCGCGATAGAATCCGGGCATGAGTCTCCGACCGAAGTCGCTCATCGCCGCCGCTCTGCTGAGCGCGAGTCTGCTGCCGGCGGCCGCCCTGGCCCAGCGCGGCCGCAAGTACAAGCCACCGCCCGAAACCTCGCACATCGTGGTCGTCGTGACCAAGAAGTCGAACGGAAAGCCCGTCTCCAACGCGGCCGTGGTCTTTCGCGCCGTGATGGACGGGGTGGACCAGGGCAACCTCGAGCTCAAGACGGACCCCGACGGCAAGGCCACCCTCGACATCATCCCGACCGGCAGCGTTCTGCGCGTGCAGGTCATCGCCGATGGATTTGCGACCTTTGCCGGGGAGTACCCGATCAACGATCCCTCGAAGACCATCGACGTCGCCATGCTGAAGCCGCGTGCGCAGATCTCGGCCTATGTCGATAACGAGGGCAAGCCCTCGGAGCGCAAGCCCGGCCTCCAGGCACCGGTCGACGCGAACCCCAAGCCGGCGACCCCACCGAAGCCGCCCCCGGTTCCGCCCTCCGAGTCCAACACGCCTTCGCCGGTCAAGCCGGAGTGACGGCGACGGAGCCGGCGCGACCGCTCGCCGGTCAGACTGCCCTGGTGACCGGCGCGGCGAAGCGCATCGGCCGTGCCATTGCCCTGGCGCTCGCGGCCGCGGGGGCCGATGTGGCCATCACGTTTCTGGCCTCGGAGACCGAGGCGGAGCAGACCGTCTCCGAGCTCGCCGGATTTGGCGTTCGCGCCCGGGCCACCCGCGCCGATCTGCGCGATCCCGGGCAGATCCGGTCCGCCGTCGAGGCAGTGGCGCAGACCTTCGGTCGCCTGGACCTCCTTGTCAACAACGCCGGCAACTTTGCCTCGGAGGCCCTGGAGGCGATCTCGGCCGAGGCCTGGGACGCGATGTTTGCCACCAACACCCGGGCCCCGTTTCTGGTCGCGCAGGCGGCCTACCCTTACCTGCGCGAGGCGGGCGGACGCATCGTCAACATCGGATCGCTCGGCGGCTCGCACCCCTGGGCGACGCATGCGCACTACTGCACCTCCAAGGCCGCTCTGCACATGCTGTCTCAGACCATGGCCAAGGCCTGGGCGCCGGCCATCAGCGTCAACTGCGTCGCTCCAGGCATGATCGTGCAAGGGGAAGAGGCGGGTGCGGCGTACCAGCACTTCGCCGAAAAGACCCCCATGAAGCGCAATGGCACGGCCGCGGATGTCGCGGCAGCGGTGCTCTTCTTCGCCACCGGACCGCACTTCATCACCGGGCAGCTGCTGGCGGTGGATGGAGGTCTGGGGCTTTAGGGAAGGTCTAAACGATCCCAATCATCCCGCGGTGTAAGCGGGATTGTTGAGGGGCTCCCTAGGCTCTTCTGTTCGGAAGGCGTCTTTGCCGGGTGGCCGAGACCGGCGGACCGGCGTCCTTACCCGACCAGCCTGCGCCACCAGTTCTTCGGCTCCAGGCTGTCATAGAGCTCCAGCGGCTCCGGCTGCGGGGGCAGGGGCTTGCCGCCAAACGCCGCCAGCGGGTTGGAGGTGCAGAGCAGCCGAGCGTAGTCGGCACCGTAGCGCTTGGCGACCTCGTCGGATGCGGCCTGCATGCGCGGTGGACGGCTGGTGGTGTTGTGGGCGTCCGTCGCCAGGAAGTGGACCCAGCGCTTTTCGAGCAGCTCAAGCGCCATGCGTTTGGGTTTGCGGCCCATGTGCCCCAGTACGGAGCCGGCCGTGACCTGCAGCAGAAGTCCGCCGCGGAGCCAGTCCTCCATGCGGGCCGGGTCCTCCTGCAGGGTCGGGTTGCGCTCAGGATGGGTCAGCACCGGAAGGAGGCCGGCGAGCTGCATCTCGTAGAAGGTCTCGGTGAGCCCCTGCGGCAGACCGAAGTCGGGCAGCTCGACCATCAGGTAGCCGAGGCCATTAATAGAAAAGCGAGCCGGCTCCTGCTGCGCGAGCTGGATGTTGTCGTAGGTCAGGTGAAAGTCCGACCCGCGGCCCAGCTTCAGGGGGATGCCCTCCCGCGCCAGGGCGCGTTCGAGCTCCGCGATGCGGTCGCGCACGACCTCAGGATCGTAGGCGAACTGGTGGTTGGCATGCGGTGTGCAGACGACGTGGGTGATGCCGTCGGCGACCGCCATGCGCGCCATCTCAACCGACACTTCAAGCGATGGGGAGCCATCATCGAGGCCCGGAAGAAGATGATGGTGAAGATCAACCATGACCGTTTCAGGCTAGCATCGCGCGGCCAGTCGCGGCTGCGACGGCCATCCCGGGGCTCTCTGCCGGCGCCGTCGTCGCCTGGAGCAGGCTGCGGAAGAGCCGCAGACCGTCCGACGAGCCCAGCAGACCCTCCGAGGAGCGGTCGGGGTGAGGCATCATGCCCAGCACGTTGCGGCCCTCGTTCAGAACGCCCGCAATGTTGCCGATCGATCCGTTGGGGTTGGCGGCGGCGGTGACCGCGCCCTCCGCGGTGCAGTAGCGGAAGGCGATCCGATCCTCCGCCACAAGCGCCCGCAGCGTCCCTTCGTCGCAGAAGTAGTTGCCTTCCATGTGGCCGATCGGCATCCGCAGCACCTCGCCGGCCGCGACACCGCGGGTGAACGGCGACCGGGAGCCCCCGGGCAGGAGGTGGACCTGCCTGCAAAGGTAGCGCTGGCTGGCGTTGCGCATCAGCGCCCCTGGCAGCAGGCCAGCCTCGCAGAGGATCTGGAAGCCATTGCAGATGCCCATCACCAGGCCCCCGCGGTTCGCGAAGCGGGTGACCGACTGCATCACGGGGGAGAAGCGCGCGATGGCACCCGTGCGCAGGTAGTCGCCATAGGCGAAGCCGCCCGGCACAAGGATGCAGTCGCATCCTTCCAGGTCCTCCGACGCGTGCCAAAGGTAGGTGGCGGGCGCTCCCAGCAGGTCGTGAACGACGTGGTACGTGTCGTGATCACAGTTGGAGCCAGGAAAGACAAGCACGCCAAACTTCATGGGGTCAGCATAGCACCTGCGGGTCCGTGCATCTGACGGTTTAGGGAGGCGGAAGACATCGTGGCGGAACCGATCGGAAGGGAACCGGTGGAGCTTCAGCGAAGCCCGAATGACCGCGAAAATCCGGCTCGGACGGCCGGCCGGGCGCTGCTGAACTGGTGGCGCGCGGCGACGTTGGACGCCCTGATCGTCGGCCTGCTCTGGTGGCTGGGTCTGACGCTGCTGCACATCCCGCTGGCTCCGCTGTGGGGCCTGCTCGGAGGCCTCTGCCAGTTCATCCCCGGCTTTGGCGGAGCCATCGCGCTGATCGGTCCGGCGATCTCGCTTGTGCTCTCGAGCGGGCACGACTGGTACAGCCTGGGCTACCTGCTGGGGCTCTACGGTCTGATCGCGGTGCTCGAAGGTCTGGTGATCGCGCCCTACATCCTGCACCGGACGACACGCGTGCCATGGTGGGCGGCGCTTTTGGGGCCCATCGTGCTTGGCATCGTTATTCCGTTCTGGGGCGTTCTGCTGGCACCGCCGCTGCTCGCGATCGTGTACGCCTTCCGCAGACCGAGAGGCGCGAAGAAGGCCTGAGGGCGATTACCAAGCGGCGAATGGTGCAGAACCCTACCCCTGCAGGCGATACCGGTTCTCCGCCAGGCGGAAGAGCGGCCGCCAGATCAGGCGGTTGATCGTGACCACCATCAGGGACATCACCACGGTGGCGAGCAGAAGGATCTGGAACTGGCCGTGGTCGGTCGCGGAGCTGATGACGGCGCCGAGGCCGACAGTCTCCAGGGTCCGGTTCCGGAGATGGAAGTATTCGGCGATGATGCTGGCGTTCCAGGCGCCGCCCGAGGCCGTCACCAGGCCGGTGAGCAGGTAGGGAAAGATACCCGGAAGAATGACCGTTCGCCAGCGCTGGGCGCGCGTGAAGTGAAACAGGTTGGCGACCTCTTTCATGTCGGTGGGGATGGCCATGGCCCCGGCGATGACGTTGAACAGGATGTACCACTGCGTGCCGAGCAGCATCAGCAGCACGGATCCAATGCCCATGCCGCCGCCGATGCGGAGCAGACCGAGCAGAACCACCGGAAACAGCGCGGTCGCGGGCACGGAGGCAGCGATCTGCGCCAGCGGCTGCGCGATGCGGGAGAGTCGCGGGCTGAAGCCGATGGCGACGCCCGCCGGGATCGTCCACGCCGAGGCGATGGCGAGCGCGAGGGTGACGCGGCCAAGGGTCGCGACCGCGCCGATCATGACATGGCCCAGCTCTGGAAGGCCGACCTGCCGCAGCAGACCGAGCGCGTGAACAGCCAGCAAGAGCACGGGTACGGCGACGGCCAGAAGAACGAGGGCGCGGGCCGCAGCCGCCCCGGCCCGCGACCGGGGACGTTGCGACTGGCGCGCCCGCTTCAGAGCGCGTTCCCGCCTCCGGGCCAGCCGGGCGTAGATCGCCGCAGACCAGCCGCCGGTGGAGTTCTGCCGCAGGCCCCGCAGCACAGAGGAGTGCTGCAGAAGGTGCAGCAGCGGCGAGCGCACGCGCACGGCCGATTCGGTCTGTTCAAACTTGAACCGGTCACTCCAGGCGATCAGCGGACGCCAGACGATCTGGTCGGTGGCCACGATGATGAGGACCATGGTGGCGATGCCCCACGCCATGGCGCGACCGTCGCCGTTGCTCGCGGCGGTCTGCAGGTACGAGCCCAGGCCGGGCAGGCGGAAGTCGCGCGACCCGAGCACAAACATCTCGCAGGCCATCAGAAAAAACCAGCCGCCCGCCACCGACACCATGGAGTTCCACACCAGGCCGATGGCGGCAAAGGGCAGCTCCAACTCCAGCAGCCGTTGCAGGGCCGAAAAGCGGTAGATGCCGGCTGCCTCGCTCAACTCCTTCGGGATGCTCTTCAGCGAGGAGTAGAAGGAAAAGGCCATGTTCCAGACCTGGCCGGTGAAGATCAGAAGGATCGCCCCCATCTCCACGCCGATCTGGCGGGTGGGAAACAGCGCGACCATGGCCAGCATGACGCCCGGGAGAAAGCTCAGCACCGGAATGGACTGCAGGATATCGAGCGCCGACAGCATCAGAGCCTCGACCCTTGGGTTGTACGCGGCGATGTACCCGTAGCCGATGGCAAAGATGAGGCTCAGCAGGTAGGCCAGGCCGATGCGCACCACGGAGTAGAAGGCGTAGAGCGGAAGCGCCCGCGGACTTTGCGAGATGACGATCCCGGGTTCGGGGTGGCCGAACCAGTACCGCGCCAGAAGCACCACACCGTAGAAGCAGGCGAGGCCAAGCAGGGCTACGGCGACGTCCAGGACCACCGGCCAGGAGCGCCGGAGCACCTGCGACCGGGCAAGGGTCTCGCGCGAGCCGGTCAGGCGCGCCGGCAGGGGGATCAACGGCGCATCCCCGCCTGGCTCTCCCCTTCGGTCTCGTGGCTCAGGCGCTCCGGCAGGGTGAACCGTCGGCGCGAGGCGTCGAAGTCGAACAGCTCGGCATAGCGTCCCCAGTTGATGGCGGTCTCCAGCTGCCGCAGGGTCTCGTCCTCGCTGAACTGCTCATCCAGCATGTCGTGAAAGAACTCCTCCGGCACCGTGCCGTCGCTTTTGGCGTCGATCGCCCGGACCACCTGGCGCAGCAGCAGCACATGCTCGACGGCGGCCTGCCGGAAGAGCTCCTTCTGTCGGAGGATCTCGGAGTTGGCGAACTCCGCGCCCGCCGGGGTGATGGCCGCGTCCCCTTCGCCAACGGTAAGGAAGCCGAGCAGCCGGGCGGCATCGACGATCGGCAGCAGATCGTCGATCTCGAAGGCGAGATCGTCGGCCAGCCGGTAGATGTCGTCCTTGCCCTGGTGGTCGAGCAGAATCTCGAGCAGACCCGCGATGCCACCGGGCCGGGCGTGCGGCAGCATCTGGTAGTGCATCTCGCGCTGGTCGCGGACCTGCCGCCCGTCCGCGGTGCGGGGTGGCGCCGGGGGCTGGGCATCCGGCTGCGTCAGCACCTTGTAGATGTAGTCGACCAGCTGGGTGAAGGCGCTCGATTTGCGCTCGCGCGGGTGCGCCAGCCCCACCCGGAAGTCGGTGCGGACATGGCCCGGGTTGCGGCCAAGCACGATAATGCGGTCGGCCAGCAGCACCGCCTCCTCAATGTTGTGGGTGACAAGAAAGATGGCCCGGGTAGGCATGGTCCGGTTCTGCCAAAGCTCCAGCAGCTCGCTGCGGAGGTTCTCCGACGTCAGCACATCGAGGGCGGAGAAGGGCTCATCCATAAACAGGACCTCGGGCTCGACCACCAGCGCCCGGGCAAAGCCGACCCGCTGGCGCATGCCGCCTGAGAGCTCCTTGGGGTAGGCGGCCTGAAAGCCATCAAGACCCACGGTGTCGAGGATGCGCATGGACCGCCGTCGCCGCTCGGCAGCCTCCATGCCGCGCGCCTTCAGCGGCGCTTCCACGTTCTCAAACACGGTCAGCCAGGGAAACAGGGCGAAGCTTTGGAAGACGATGGAGACGTTGACGTCGGCCGTGCTGATCGGCTTGCCGTGCCAGTACACCTCGCCCGCCGACGGCTGGGACAGCCCGGTCAGCATGCGCAGCAGCGTCGACTTGCCTGAGCCCGAGGGTCCGAGCAGGGCAACGATCTCGCCCGCCGCGATCGAAAGATCGGTCGGGGAGATGACCTGAATCCGGTTCTCGCTCGGCTGGGCGTAGAACTTCTCAACACGCTCGGCACGTATGATGGGAGCTTCCATAGTCGCTTGTCTGCTGGGAGGGAGCCGGCGGCGAGATTTTCATCCTGCCGAACGCCATCCGATGTGCGCTCAGCGTATCATTGGACCTGGAGCGCGACGACGGTGGGATCCCCGGCCGACCTCAGCATCGCTACCTCCTTGAGGAAACCATCGGCATGGACGTACCGGCAACCACAAAATCTGAAAAGCCTCGCGTTCTGGTCGCAGACGACGAACAGGTCATTGCCAATACCCTGGCCATCATCCTGAATCAGGCGGGTTTTGAGGCCCGGGCGGTCTTTAGTGGGGAAAAGGCCGTCGAAACGCTCGATACGTTTCAGCCCAACATGCTCATCAGCGACGTCATCATGACCGGCATGACGGGCATCGAGGCGGCCATCAAGACGCGGGAAAAGGTGCCGAGCTGCAAGATCCTGCTGTTCTCCGGACAGGCAGCCACGGCCGATCTGCTGGAAAAGGCGCGGGCGCAGGGTCATGAGTTCGAGATCCTGGCAAAGCCCGTCCACCCGACGGATCTGCTGGCCAAGCTCCGCGCCTAAGCCTCTCCTTTCGCTCGCTGGCGCCGCTTGATCGAAACGGCGGGAGAGCCGGCGTAGACAGTCCACGGTTCGAGGGAGCGGGTGGCCACCGAGGCCAGACCCAGCACAGCTCCTTCTCCCACATGGACGCCCGGAGCGACCGATGCCCGGGCACACACCCAGCAGAACGCGCCAAAGTCCATGGCGTAGGCCAGCAGCGGAAACGCCGGGTCGTCGTAGTCGTGCGTCGCTCCGCAGAGGTATGCGCCCTGCGAGAGGATGACGTGCGATCCGAAGTGCATGGGCGCGGGATTGTAGATCTCAACTCCGTCCGCGGCGGTCACCTGGTCCTCGCAGTGGAGCTGCCAGGGCGCCCACACGCGGGAGGCCGGATAGAAGTGGCAGTTCGGCCCCATCCGCGCGCCAAAGAGGGTCAGCAGGGAAGCCCGCCAGGCGTGCATCGGCCGCGGAGACGGGCGGTACAAAAGCAGCCAAACCGCCTGCCACAGCAGCCGGCGCATCCGGTTCGACCGGGAAAACGCCGGCTGGAGGTAGGGATCGCCCATCCCGTCCGTATCGGCGTCTCCGGCGCTGCTGCGGTAGACGGGGGTGCGGCTCACCGCGAATGGCTCCGGACCGGGGCATCGGCGGTTTCAAAGAGACGAAGGATGTCGCGGGCGTTCCGTTCCATGTCGTACCGCCGCTCAAACGAGGCACGCGCACACAGCCGCATGGCGGCCCGCTGCTCGGCTGAAAGTGCCATCCAGCGGGTCAGCAGCCGCAGCGTGCCTTCCGGGGTGTCGGGCTCCACCAGGCCGGCCCCGTCGCTGGCGATCTCGGCAGCGGTATTCACCTTGTCCGAGAGCAGCACCGGCGTCTCGCAGGCGAGCGCCTCCGCGACGGCAACGCCGAAGTTCTCCTGGTGCGACGGCAGAATAAAGGCTTCGGAGCAGTAGAAAGCGCCCCATTTCGGGTCGCCCTGCAGCATGCCCGGCCAGTGCACCCGGTCTGCAATACCGGCCTCGGTTGCGATCTGCCGCAGCTCCTCCGACCAGGCCTGGGGGTCCGGTCCGGCCATCAGCAGGTGAAGATCAGGCTCGGTGGCGGCGACCCGGGCGAAGCCTTCCACCAGCAGGTCGCAGCCCTTTTTGTGGTGGATGCGACCGAGAAACAGCAAGAATCGCTTTCCTCGCAGGTCCGGACACCGATCTTCGAAAGCGGTGCGAAGAGCTTCGGCGTGCGGTGGCGGACCGGCCGCGCCGTACGCGACCACCATGCCGCGCCACCGGTGCAGCCAAAAGCTTTCGGCGGCGAGCTGCTCTTCGGCGTGGGTGGTGAAGAGCACGCGCGTCGCGCCGCGCAGCACCCAGTACTCCACCGGCAGCCAGTAGACCCACTTCTTCAGGTGTTTGAGCGGGAAGCGGCGCTTGAAGTAGGGGTCCAGCATGCCGTGGGGAAAGACCAGGTACGGCAGCCGGCCGGCAAAGGCGCGCCAGGCGGCGTAGCCGCAGTACTGCCACAGCCCGTGGACAAGGGCGCCGTCAAATCGGGAGCGATGCCTCCGGAGCCACCGCAGGAGCTCCGGAGTGCGCCCGTAGACGCTTTGCTTTGGCCCCAGGGCGTGGACCGGAACCAGGAGATCGCGCAGAAACGGGGAGGCCGGGTCGTCGAGCGTCACGACCTCTGCGGTGTAGCCGGGCGGGGCATAGCGCAGAAACGCCCACACGGACTCGGCCGGTCCGCCGGCCTTCGGGTCCAGCGTGTCGATGACATGGAGGAGATGCCTCCCCCGCCTCGGACCGGTCTCCGGGGCTGGCGCCGCGGTGGCCTCCGCCTCCCGGAGGATCACAGACGCCTCCGGGTCACGGCGCCCAGCGCCTCCCGCAGCGCCACCAGATCCTCGTCGAAGCTCCAGCCGCGGATGCGTTCCAGGGCGCGCTGTCCCATCGCCTCCGCCGCACCGGGCTCGTCCAGCACGCGATGGAGAGCGCGGGTGAGGCCGTCAATGTCGCGAACGGGGTACACACATCCCTCGACGCCGTCCGTGACCAGGTCCGGCTGGCAGCCGACGTCGTCCGAGACGATCACCGCGCGTCCGGCGTTCATCACCTCATTCACGATCAGGCCCCAGGGCTCGTACTCCGAGGGCAGAACGAAGACCGTCGCCAGATCAAAGAAGCGCGGCAGCTCGGACTGATTTCGGAAGCCGCAGAAGTGTACCCCTTCCATGCCGCGCGCCTGCTCCTCCAGAGCTCCGCGCTCTTCGCCGTCCCCCACCACCAGAAGGCACGGCGGCGGCCCCGCGCGATCCAGAAGAAGCAGCCTCCGGTACGCCTCCAGGAGGTCCGAGCATCGTTTTCGCGTCTGCAGTTTGGAGGCGAACAGGATGATGGGCCGGCCCGGGGTGAGTCCGAGCTCCGCACGCAGATCCTCGCGGCGACGGCTTGCCTCGGCCGACTTCGCCTGAAAAAAGGCATTATCCACGGCATATGGCATCAGGAACTGCGGAACCGAATCGCCAAAGTAGTGGCGCCAATATTCCGCATTCAGCTGACCGGTCGGCAGCACCGCATCCACCATCTCTTCCAGCATGCTGAAGAAGGCCCGCTTGGCGCGGAGCCGTCCTCCGCTGCGTTTGCGGTCGCGTAGCCAGGAGTCCGCCCGCAGAAGAACGGGGATGCCGAGCGCCTTGGCAGCCGCCATGCCGTGCATGGCATTCACGCTGGCGTAGCCGTGCACCCAGAGAGCGTCGAAGGCAGGAGCTCCGCCGCTGCCACGCAGCTTCCCCAGGAGTCCGCGATTCAACGGGGCACCGACGCTGACCCGACCGGTGTCCCTCAGCACGGGCAGAATCTCGTGCCGGTAGCCTTCGAGCAGCGGCACATCCCAGGCGACATCGACCCCGAAGCCCTCATCCTGGTAGGCCCTGACCGAGAAGTCCGATCCGAACAGGACGGTGAGGTCGATGGCGGGGTCGGCCGCCACCCGCCGCAGAAGTGGCGCCTGGTACTGGATGGGATGGCTGACCAGGTAAGCCAGCCGGACTGGATCGCTCATAAAACCCCGCGGGGCCGGGAGGGCGTCTGTGCCGCGCAGGGGAGCCTGCCGCGGCGGAAGAACGTAGCTCTACTGTCGGAAAGCATAGACCAGGAAGGAGACGATGCCGATGGTGGTTCCGAGACCGCCGTACTTGATGAACTCCTTGAAGGCCACGCTTGGCAGAAAGACGATGTCATCGGCCTGCAGAACCGGGTCCGGCTCCTTGCCTTTCAGGATCTTTTTGATGTCGACCCGGATCTCGGTGCGGCTCAGGCCGATGGTGCGAATGATGCGGAGATCGTCGAACTTGCCCTCGAAGTTTGGGCCACCGCCGAGGGCGGTCACCTCCATCAGGGTCAGGGGGGAGTTGGCGGTCAGCGGAATCGCTCCCTGCGTCTTGAAGGCACCGAGCACATAAATAAACCCGGTCCGGGCGACGATGACCGTGTCTCGGGGGAAGACCGGAACATTGGCCATGGCGGAGTGCGCGGGGTCCGGACCGAGATTGATGATGATGGGCTGCGGGACACCCGGGCGATCGATGGTGATGGTGTGGCTGGCGGTGGCGGGCAGACCGCCGACGGCGGCCAAAACATCAAAGAGCCGCTTCTGCGAGACGGTCGGGACCACGCCGTGCGCCTCGCCGATCACCGTCACCACCTGGTTGGGCGACTCCGTGAGTTGGATGGTGACCTGCGGATTGCGGTACATACCATCGCGGATCAGGCGGCTGGCGATCAGCTCCTCGGTCTGATGGATGGACAAGCCTTCGACCGGCAGAAGACCGATCAGCGGCAGCTGGATGGTCCCATCCAGACTGACCCGGCTGACCGGGGCGTAGTCCGCGGCACCGTAGATGCGCACCGTCAGGAGGTCGCCGGAGGTGAGCTTCAACTCCCGTGCGGCCGGGTAGAGGATCGCCGGGTCGGTGGTCGCGACCATGGGGACGTTTACCGGGGTGGAGGGCGGCAGCGTCGGTCCGCTGAACTGCGCGCTCGCACGTCCGGCCGCCACGGTCAGCGCCAGCAGCAGAAGGACGCAGCAGCGGAGCCACTGGGGGCCGCTGAGCCGTGCTTCTGTCGCCCTAGCTCTCATCCGCATTCTTACCATCCTTCGGCTCGCCGCCCTGCGGAGACCAGGTGCTCGCATCTGCGCTGGCATAGGTGTACCCAGAGTATCCGTAGTAGCCGTAGTACTCGGGCGACTTCAGATCGACTGCGTTCAGAACCACGCCGGTGATGGGCGCGCCCGAGCGCACCAGCAGATCGCGTGCCCGGCGAACGACGTGTTTGCTGGACTTGCCGTGCCGCACCACCAGCACCACCGCGTCGGAGTCGCGCGCGAGGATCACGCCATCGGTCACCGACAGGATCGGTGGGGAGTCGATCACGACGAAGTCAAACATCTCCCCGCATCGCTTCAGCAACTGCTGCATGGCATCGGAGCTGAGCATCTCTGTGGGAAACGGCGGCACCGGACCGGCAGGCAGAACCATCAGGTGAGGCACCTCGGCGACCGGCTGCATGGTCTCCTCCAGTGTAGTCGCTCCCGTCAGCACCGTGGTCAGGCCGGTGCGTCCGTTCAGGCCAAAGCGATGGTGCACGTTGGGCCGGCGCAGATCGGCGTCGATCAGAAGCACCTTCTGCGTGCCCTGCGCCAGCACGCAGGCCAGGTTGCTGGCCGTGGTGGTCTTTCCTTCCGAAGGCGTCGCGCTGGTGAAGAGGAGGTACTTCGGATGATGGCCGGCGGTCGAGAGCAGAAGCGAGGTGCGGAGGGAGCGGAACGACTCGGCAAACTGAGACTTCGGCTGGGTCAGCACATTAATATTGCGCTGCGCCGGGGAAAGATTGCTCGATTGATCCGCCGTGGGCCGCTTGGATCGCGGAATGATGGCCAGCGAGGGCAGCTCCGTGATGCTTTCGATCTCCGCGATGCTGCGCAGCCCCGTGTCGAGGCTTTCCATGATGAAGGCGAGGATGACGCCGCCGAGCAGGCTGAAGATGACGGAGGTAAGGACGATCGAGGAGGTCGCCCGGAGCACCGGACTGGCCGGCAGCATCGCCTGGTCAACGACGTCGATCTCGAGCGACTCCAGGCCCGCCTCGATGCCCGCGGTGCGCAGGCGCTGCAGCAGATTCTCATACAGGGTGCGGTTGGATTCGTAGTCGCGCTGGCGCAGGGTGTACTCGACCAGGTCATCGCGCAGCTTGTAGGCGTCCGCCTTTTGCGCCTCCAGCGCCGCGCCGGTCTGGTTCTCATTCGCCTGCGCGACGACGTAGTTCTCCTTGGCCTGCAGCAGCAGCCGGGTCTGTTCGGCGTCGATCTCCCGCTGCAGCTCGGCGATCTGGGCGCGCTGTGCCTTGGCCTGCGGGTGGTTGGGGCCGAGGGTCGACTCCATCTGCGCCAGGTTGGCCTTGGCGCTCGCGATCTGCGACCGCAGACCATTCAGCACGCCGGGCGTCGTCCCGGGCGTGTTGTCGATCGATCCTTCGACGGTGTTCGGGTCCATGCCCGACAGCACCCGGTAGCGCGCCTCGGCGATAATGCGCGCCAGCTTGGCCTGGCTCTGCGCTCGCGAAAGATCCTCAAGCGAGGTGCTGATCTGGTTGTGATTGGGGTCGAAGCCCAGGATGCCCAGCCGCCGCTGGAGATCCATCATCTGCTCCTGCGAGGTTTCCACCTGCTGCTTCAGGTCGTCGAGCTGCGCCTGCAGCCATTGGGAGACGCGCTGGGTTGAGGCATAGCGGGTCTCGTAGGAGCGCTGGATATAGGTCGAGATGACCTTGTTGACGATATCCGCCGTCAGCTTCGCGCTGGGACCGCTGTAGCTGATCTGGATGATGTCTGTCTTCGGAATCAGGAGGATGTGGAGGTTGCCCTGCAGCCGCTGGACCGTGGACTGCCGAACGGCAGGGTCATCGAGCGACTGGTGCGGCACCGGCCCCTTTACCTCCAGGAAGTCGGGGTTGTTCTGGAGGTCCATCTCGCGCGCGACCGCCAGCATCAGCGAGTCGCTGGTGAGGATGGTAACCTCGGTCTGCAGCCGGCTGGCGGAGTCGCTGGAGCCGGTGAACGCGCTGACCCGGAACTCGTTCGACGATCCGGTCCGGACCTCGATGCGGCCAAACGCCTGATAGACCCGCGGCTGCGTCTGCGCCTTGTAAAAGCCATACGCCACGCCTAGAAGGGCAGCGACGATGAGCACCCAGCGACGCTTGCGCAGCGTGATCAGGGCTTCGGAAAGCGTTGTGTCCGCGACCGCGGTGGCCGTCGCTGCTCCGTGACCCTCCGGCGAGGCAGTCGGGACTTTCGGGGGAGGCATCGCGTTAAGCATACCCGAGGCGAAGAGCTTCCGAACGTAACCTGCCGTAGCACTTTTGTGCAGCAACTTAGATGTTGAACCGGCGGCCGGCTCGGCTATGCTAGACCCCGAGGAGACCCCAGGCCAAATCCCATGAGTAAAAACATTCCAATCGCCGTGGTTGGCTCAGGCTATGTTGGCCTGGTCGCCGCAGTCTGCTTCGCTGAGATGGGTCACAGTGTGATCTGTGTGGATAACGATGAGCGCAAGGTCGCCGCGCTGCAGGGGGGAGACACCCTGATCCACGAGAACTTCCTGCCCGAGCTGCTGGACCGCTACCGCAACACCCGGGTGCGGTTCACCACCGACCTGGCGGAGGCGACACGCGAGTGCGACGCCATCTTTATCGCCGTCGGCACGCCGCAGTCCGAGACCGGCGACGCCGATCTCTCCTACGTCGAGGCCGTGGCCTGCGAGATCGCCCGGTCGATCTCCTCCTATAAGGTGATCGTCGAAAAGTCCACCGTTCCGGTCTACACCAATGAGTGGATCCGGCGGGCCATCGAGCGCAACGGCGTGGCCCGGCACCTGTTCGACGTGGTCTCCAATCCGGAGTTTCTCCGGGAAGGCACGGCGGTGGTCGACTTTCTTCACCCGGACCGCATCGTGGTCGGCGCCGACTCCGTCCGAGCCGCAGCGGTGCTGGGCGAGATCTATGCCCCGCTCACCTCGGGCGAGTACTACCGGAATGACACGCAGATTCCGGGCATCTGCTCGACCGATGCCCCGCCGGTGCTGCTGAACACCTCGACCAAGAGCGCGGAGATCATCAAGCACGCCTCGAACGCCTTTCTGGCGCTCAAGATCTCCTTTATCAACGCCGTTTCGAACCTTTGCGAGGCCACCGACGCCAATGTGGAGCAGGTCGCCCGCGGCATCGGTCTCGACAGCCGCATCGGCCCCAAGTTCCTTCGGCCCGGCGTCGGCTACGGCGGCTCCTGCTTTCCCAAAGACGTGGCCGCCTTCCGATCGGTCGCCGATCAGCTGGGCATCGACTTCAATCTTCTGACGGAGGTTGAAAAGATCAACATCCAGCAGAAGAAGCGCTTCCTTTCCAAGGTCCGGTCCGCCCTGTGGACGCTTCGCGGCAAGCGCCTGGCGGTGCTGGGCCTGGCCTTCAAGGGCGAGACCGACGACATCCGGGAGTCGCCCGCGATCGAGCTGGTGCGGATGTTTCTGGCCGAGGGCTGCTCGATCGTCGCCTATGATCCGGCGGCGATGAAGCGCACCGAGGAGATCCTGCCCCCGTCGCGCGCCCTGCGCTACGCCGACGACGCCTATGCCGCGGCGGACGACGCGGATGCCCTGCTGATCCTGACCGACTGGGCCGAGTTCGCGGCGCTCGACCTCGACCGGCTCCACGCGGCGTTGCGCTACCCCATCGTCATCGACGGCCGAAATCTCTACGACCCGGCGGTGCTGGGCGAGGCCGGCTTCACCTACCTCAGTGTCGGCCGGCCGGCGGCCTATCCAACGCGCGAGCTCTCGGTGGCGGAGACGGCTCACGCCTGACCGGAGGTGCCCCGCTGCGCCGCAAGACCGGGCGCGCGGGGCGGACCCGTGCCGGCGGGGGGCGGGGAGCAAACCCCGGATCAGGTCCGGATCAAACCTTTTGGAGTCCCATCCGATATGAAAAACAGCACCATTCTGGTCACCGGGGCAGCCGGGTTTCTCGGCTCCCATCTTTGCGACACGCTGCTGGGTGAGGGTCACACCGTTCTCGGCATGGACAACCTGTCGACGGGCGACCCCGCCAACCTCCAGCATCTCCACGGGGAGCCGCGCTTCCGCTTCATCGAAGCCGACATCACCCGGCCCTTTGATCCCGGCCGGGTTGACTACGTCTTCAACTTCGCCTCGCCCGCCAGCCCGATCGACTACCTCCGGCTGGGCGTCGAAACGCTACTGGTGGGGTCGGCCGGAACCACCCACACGCTCGACGTGGCTCGCAAGTACGATGCCGGGTATCTCCACGCGTCGACCTCGGAGTGCTACGGCGACCCGGAGGTTCACCCCCAGGTCGAGACCTACTGGGGCAACGTCAACCCCATCGGACCGCGCTCGGTCTACGACGAGGCCAAGCGCTTCTCGGAGTCGGCCGTGACCGCCTACCAGCGCTACTATGGGGTCGATACCCACCTGGTGCGCATCTTCAACACCTACGGACCGCGGCTGCAGGCCAACGACGGCCGTGTGATCTCGAACTTCATGACCCAGGCCCTGCGCGGCGAGCCCCTGACCATCTACGGCGACGGCCGCCAGACGCGGTCGTTCTGCTACGTCTCGGACCTCATTGACGGCATTGTGCGTCTTTCGCGATCCCCGGAGCACACGCCGGTCAACATCGGCAACCCCGGCGAGTTCACCATGCTCGAGTGCGCGCAGGAGGTGCTGGCGGTGACCGGATCGAACTCCGAGATCACCTTTCGGCCGCTGCCGCAGGACGATCCGGCCCGCCGCCGGCCCGACATCACCAAGGCCCGCGCGCTGCTCGGATGGGAGCCGAAGATACAGCTCCGGGAAGGTCTGGCGATGTCGCTCGACTACTTCCGCAGCTGCGTTGAGGCGGAGGCGCAGACCGCGTAGACCGGCTGGTTTGTGGCTCTGCCGGTGTCTTGCGCGAGCGTGGCGTGTCCTACGGCGTGTGAGGCAAAGCCGTCCGCTTTTGCCCGCATCGGCGAAATACAGGGGTCTCTCCACTGCGCTTCGCTTCGGTCGAGATGACGGTAACGTGTGCGGACGGCAAGCGCAGGCGGCTCCACAGGCTACTTCGGCTGGGGCTTGGCAGGGGGTGCCGCCGGCGGTTGACCTGTGGTGTCCTTGTTGTCCGTAATGTCCTGGCCGTTGTAGATGATGCGAGACCGGGTGTGGAACTGCTTGTAGTCGGTGTAGCGCACCGTCGACCGCATGTGCACGTTCTGGTCCATGGCGCCGTCACCCCCCTTGAAGTGCAGGATGCCTTCTAGCTTGGTGTAGGTGGGGAACCAGTACTTGCCGTCGATCTGCTCGTAGTAGGTGGTGAACGGTGGGGACAGGTCCTGGTGTCCGCGGCGGAGATCGTCGGGCACGTTCTTTCCGCTGACCATCACGATCTCGTTGTCCTGCTGGTCGACCCAGGCCTTGCCCTGGAAGTAGCGATGGTTCTTCTCGATCACCTTGGGCTTGACGTCGAAGACGTAGGTGTCGAGCGAGTCAACCTTCTGCTGGCCAAGGTAGGTCAGATCGTACTGCGGCAGATCCTGTGTCGTCAGGATGAACGGCAGGCGGTGCTCGATGTCCTGCATGTCGGCCGGCGACATCGAAACGTCGACCAGCGTGTTCTGCGGAGCGAAGACGACGTGCTCGACGGGCCGGTTCTGGCTGTCGTAGGAGATGTCGGCGACCTCTTCGTAGGTGCCGGTGATCCGGTTGGTGTCCTCGCCGACGGTGTTCACCTTGACCGTGCGGCGAAAGGTGTAGTTGTCGCGGGCGCGGGCAAAGGCGGCCTCGCGCTCCCCCATGCGCTCGATGATCTGGTTCACCGTCGTGCCGCTGGGGGGCGCGGGGTTGAGCGGACCAAAGCCGGAGTCCTGCGCCATGGCCGAGGCGAGGGGAGCGACAAGCACGGTAAGCAGAGCGGTGCGGAGAAGTGGGTTCATAGGAGCTCGGAGATCTCGGGGCGGGTGTCGTGCGCTTCGGTCCGTGGGAGCGGGCTGCCGAGAGCGCTGAAGAAAGCAAGGAGCACCCACAAGGAGATAGACGCGAAACCGGGCCCGCGGTTTCGGGCCACCAACAAGATCGGGCGTGCGACAGGTTGCCGGCTCAGTTCGGGGGTTTGCAAAGGCAGTTCGGGCGCCGTCCGGCGGCAGTGTGCGGGTTAGACTGCAGCTATGGGAGCATGGTGGGGCGGAGGGGCCTTCTGGCTGCTGCTGGCGGCCGGCCTGGGGTGTGCGGGTCTGTCCGCGCAGGCTTCGCTGCCGCATGCGGCAGGGCGGCCCATGACCTTTGTCGATCTCCAGGCGATGCGCCGGGTCAGCGACCCCCAGATCTCGCCCTCGGGCCGATGGGTGGTGTTCTCGGTTACGGAGGTGGACCTCGCCAGGAACTCCGAGGTGAACCACCTCTGGGTCACGCCCCTGGGTGCCGGGTCGCCGCCGGGCACAGGCCGGCAGGTCAGCTTCTGGAAGGGCGGCGAGCAGGCCCCGCGCTTCCGTCCGGACGGTCGCGAGCTGCTCTTCCAGGCCGAGGACGAGCGCACCGGGGAGCCGCAGATCTACCTCGCCCCATGGAACGATGCCACGGGTGAGATGGGCACGCCCAGGCAGCTGACCCACCTGAGCACGGGCGCGGAGGGTGGGGTGTGGTCGCCCGACGGCACCCGCGTGCTGGCGACCTCGCGCGTGTACCCGGCCTGCAGCGACGAGGCGAGCTGGCTGGCTGAGGAGAGCTGCGACCGCGATCGGAAGGCCGCGGACGCCGCCAACCCGGTGAAGGCTCAGCTGTGGACGCACCTGC
Organism: Acidobacteriaceae bacterium; assembly: GCA_965218595.1. Classification (GTDB taxonomy): domain Bacteria; phylum Acidobacteriota; class Terriglobia; order Terriglobales; family Acidobacteriaceae; genus Edaphobacter. The sequence continues at coordinate 20,540 of CBDCLC010000004.1, forward strand.
TTTACCGCCACTGGAACCAGTACGTGGGCGATCGGCGCAGCCACCTGCTGGCGATCGCCGCCGGGGACGGAAATGACATTCGCGATCTGACGCCGAGGCGCGTGGTGGGCGATGCCGAGGTGCCGCCGTTCTCGCTTGGCGGACCGCCGGGCTATGCCTGGGCACCGGATGGTCACGAGATCGCCTATGTCGCCAACCTCGACCCGGTGCCCGCGGCCAGCACCAACAACGACGTTTGGATGCTGCGGATCGACGAGGCTGGCGCCGCACCGGAGAAGATCTCGCAGTCGACCGGCAGCGATGACGCGCCGGCGTACTCCCCCGACGGGCGATGGCTGCTGTTCCGGTCGCAGGCACGCGCCGGGTACGAGAGCGACCGATTCCGGCTGATGCTGTGGGACCGGCAGGCGCGCTCGGCGCGCGAGGTGCTGCCGAAGTTTGACCGCTGGGTGGATGAGTTTGTCTGGGCACCGGACTCCGATTCGATCTACCTGACCGGTGCCAACCTGGGGGCGGTGCCGGTCTTCCGCATGAAGCTGAAGCAGCGCTACCTGACGCAGCTGACCGACGCGGGCGACTTCGGGTCGCTGGGCGTGACGGCGGACGGCCGCACGGTGGTGGCGACGCGCATGTCCGTCGCCGCTCCGGCGGAGGTGGTGGCGATCGCACCGGATTCCGCCAGGCCGGCGCCCGCGGAGGCGCTGCCCGCACCCGCGACATCGGCCGATGCCGGCCCCCGCGCTTCCGCAAGCTCCCACGCGCCGGCGAGGTCGGCCGGCCGGAGCAGGGGGCAGCGAACGTCCTCGCCGGCCTCCCCCACCCCGAGCGGCGCCGCCATGGAGCCGGCCGCGGTGCGCCCGGTGACGGCGGTGAACGGCCGGCTGCTGGCCCAGCTCGACCTGCCCCCGACGGAGCGGTTCTGGTTTGCCGGGGCCCAGGGTGCGGAGGTGGAGGGTTTCGTCCTTCGTCCGCCTGGCTTCGTCGAAGGCCGTCGCTACCCGGTCAAACTGCTGATTCACGGCGGTCCGCAGGGTGCGTGGGGTGATAGCTGGAGCTATCGCTGGAACGCCGAGCTGTTTGCCGCGGACGGGTATGTGGTGGTGATGATCAATCCGCGCGGCTCCACCGGCTACGGGCAGGCGTTTATCGATGGCGTGAACGGCGACTGGGGCGGAAAGCCGTATGTCGACCTGATGCGCGGCATGGATGTTGCCGAAGCGCGCTTTCCTGCCGTGGACAAAGCGCGGGAGTGCGCCCTGGGCGCGAGCTACGGCGGCTACATGGCTGACTGGGTGCTGACGCACACCAATCGCTTCCGCTGCATCGTCACCCACGATGGCATGGTGGATCCGGTGAGTGCGTATGGTGCGACCGACGAGCTGTGGTTCAACGAATGGGAGTTCCGGTCGCCGGGATCGGAGCTTCCGGGCCAGCCCTGGCGTTATAGCAGTGGGCCGGCCGATCAGGACCCGTTTCGCAGGTGGTCGCCCATGCGATCGATCGCCAACGCCCAGACCCCGACGCTGGTGATTCACAGCCAGCGCGACTACCGTCTGGACGTCAGCCAGGGCTTCGAGCTCTTCACGGCGCTGCAGCGCGAGGGCGTTCCCAGCGAGATGCTGTACTTTCCCGACGAGGGGCACTGGGTGCAGAAGCCGCAGAACTCCGAGCTGTGGTACCGGACGGTGAACGGGTGGTGCGATCGCTGGACGCACGCCGGAGCCCAAACCAGCTTCGACGGGCTGTCCGGCCCTGGCGTCCCGGCCAGACAGGCTGGAAGCGCTCCGTGACGGCGGCGGCGTTCGCCCGGCCCAGGCGGCGGGAGCCGGTCGGCGAGGATGGTCTGTTTGAGTATGCGGTCGGGTCGCTGGCGCGCAGGATGCGGACCGAGCGCGATCTGCGCCGGCTGATGCGGGCGCGCGCCGAAGAGGGCGAGGCGGGCGAGCAGGCGATCAACCGAGTGGTCGCCCGGCTCAAGGACCTCCGCTATCTCAGCGATGAGCGGTTTGCGGCCGACTACACGCGGCTGCGGGTCGAGGGGCAGAGCCTCGGCCGGCGGAGAGTCGAGGTGGATCTTGCGGCGAAGGGCATCGGCAAGGAGCTGGCCTCCGCCGCGCTCGACCGCGCCTACGGTGAGGTGGACGAGGTGGAGCTGGCCCGGCGCTTCTGCGAAAGGAAGCGCATCGCACCACCGGCAGACAAGAAAGAGACCGCCCGCGTGATGGGACGGCTGCTTCGGGCGGGATTCGGCTCCGCGGCGGTGTGGAAGCTGCTGCGAGGATGGCGCGTCGAGGTGGACGAGACGGAGATCGAGGACGCGGAGCCGAACGGGAGCTAAATCGCCCGCAGCCAGGGTGCCCCACGTCTCGAACCTGAGACGTGGGTTCAGGGCGTGCGTCCGGACCGGGGGCGGTCTCAGGAGACGGGGAACTGCTCAAGACGGCGGCTCGACGGACTGGGTTGGCTCGGGTGGTGGAACCCTGGAGGTCCAGGGGACCCACATCTCAGAGGCGAGATGTGGGGCACCCGCGGTCGTGGGTTTCTCCGAGAAGGTCGGGCACCCGCTCCGGCGGGTCAGTGATTCGTCTCCTCCTGAAATCACGGGTGCCCCACGTCTCGAAGTTGAGACGTGGGTTGAGGGTCTCCGCGTGCCCCGGAACTTGGGGTGGCCTCAGGGATCGGGGAACTGCTCAAGACGGCGACTCGACGGGCTGGGTTGGGCTTGGGTGGTGGAACCTTGGAGGTCCACGGAACCCACATCTCAGAAGCGAGATGTGGGGCATCCGCGGTCGATGGTGGTTTCTCTGAGGGTGTGGGGCACTCGCTCGGGTGGGTCAGTGGTTCGTTTCCTCCTGAAATCACGGGTGCCCCACGTCTCGAAGTTGAGACGTGGGTTCAGGAGTTTCGGGTGCATCGGAACCTGGGGCGGTCGCAGAAGACGGGCTCGAAGACGACGGCTCGACGGACTGGGTTGGGCTCGGGTGGTGGAAGCTTGAAGGTCCGGGGACCCACATCTCAGAAGCGAGATGTGGGGCACCCGCGGTCGTGGGTTTCTCCGAGAATGTCGGGCACCCGCTCCGGTGGGTCAGTGGTTCGTCCCCTTCTGAGACCAAAGGGTGCCCCACGTCTCGAAGTTGAGACGTGGGTTCAGGAGTTTCGGGTGCCTCGGAACCTGGGGTGGCCTCAGGGATCGGGGAACTGCTCAAGACGGCGACTCGACGGGCTGGGTTGGGCTTGGGTGGTGGAACCTTGGAGGTCCACGGAACCCACATCTCAGAAGCGAGATGTGGGGCATCCGCGGTCGATGGTGGTTTCTCTGAGGGTGTGGGGCACTCGCTCGGGTGGGTCAGTGGTTCGTTTCCTCCTGAAATCACGGGTGCCCCACGTCTCGAAGTTGAGACGTGGGTTCAGGAGTTTCGGGTGCATCGGAACCTGGGGCGGTCGCAGAAGACGGGAACGGCTCAAGACGGAGGCTCGACGGGCTGGGTTGGATCGGGTGGTGGAACCCTGGAGGTCCACGGAACCCACATCTCAGAAGCGAGATGTGGGGCACCCGTGGTCGATGGTTCACAACGAGGAGTTATTAGTTAGGCACGCAAGCCCGGGAGTGACTCTTGCGTGACCGGTGCGTGACCAAAGAGAGGGTGGGTCACCCCTGCCTGGGATCGCTACCATGGGCACTCGGATCGACCTTTCTCTCCCAGCGCTGTATCAGAAGGAGCTCCCTGCAGGGAGCTCCTTCTGTTTTGCGGGATGATGGGGAATGGACGTCTCCTCGCATCGCGTAGCCGACCGGGTCGTGGCCATCGACTGGTCGGGGCGGGTCGATACCGCCGGCCAGCGGCGGCACATCCGTGCTGCGGTCTGGACTGCGGCGGCCGCGGCGCGCGGGCGGGCGGGGATCGCCGCCCGGGAGCGGGGCCTGGCAGGCGTGGTGACGATGAGCCACGGCCGCACCCGCGAGGAGACCGCCGAATGGCTGATCGCGCTCGCCCGCGAGACACCGCGGATGGTGGTGGGCTTTGATTTCTGCTTCGGGTTTCCGGAGTGGTTCGCGCGTGAGGAGATGGGCTGCCGGACGGGACCGGAGTTCTGGGAGCTGGTGGCGCGGGAGCACGGCGAGCGTTGGCTCACGCGCGGGCAGCCCGACCGGCGTTTTTGGGGCAAGCCAGGCAAGCGGCCGGAGGAGTTCTCCGGCGAACAGATCCACCGGATGCTGCGCGCGACTGACATCGACTGCAAGCTGATCGCGCACATCCCGGAGGCCGAGCGGGCGGCGCGCGTCCGCGGCATCACGCCCAAGAGCGTCTTTCAGATCGGCGGATCGGGCAGCGTCGGAACCGCCTCGCTGCGCGGCATGCCGGTGCTCCTGCGGCTGCGTTCGGCGGGGTTCCGGGTGTGGCCTTTTGACCGGCCGGAGCTCGCCGGCGACGACCCCAAACCGTTGGTGGTCGAGATGTACTCGCGGCTGAACACGGGGGCGGTGCACAAGTCGAACCCGGCCGCGCGCCGGGCGTACCTCCAGCGGCGCCGAGCCCACGACCCGGCCTACGCGGAGCTTTCAAAGAACGTCCTGGCGGAGGCCCGGCGCAGCGAAGACGCATTCGACGCCATGGTCAGTTGCATGGTCATGACAGCCCGGCGTTCCGGGTTTGCGTCCCTGCCAGAGCCGCGCGACCGGAGATTCCGTGTGGAGGGCTGGACCTGGGCACCGGGCATCTGAACGGGGAGAGAGCCTGCCAGCCTCGGCCGCCGCGCCTTACTGCCGATACTTGTTGAGGAACTCCGTGACGTCGGAGACGCTCATGTTCTTCGTGTGGAGGAACTCGCCATTCTTGGAGGAGAAGACCGTGTTGCCCTGGTCGTCCACCACGGCGACGGCCGGCAGGCCTTTGCTGACCGGCACACCGAAGCGCTCCGCCAGATCGAGGTTTTGCTGCGCGTGCGGGCCGACGTTGACGTAGACGAGCAGGAAGTGCTCCAGGATCTGCGCGTGGTTGGGATGGCGGCGCAGGTATCCGGCCAGCACATCGCAGTCCTGGCAGTGGTCGCTGCCAAAGACGATCAGCGCATGCTTGTGCTGCCCCTTGGCCAGCCGGACGGCCCTGGCCACCTGCCCGCGGGCCTCCGATGGCGGCGGGTAGGCGCTCTTGGGGCTGTGCGGAATGGGGTTGGGCTGCTGCGCGCGCGCGGTGGCGACCGGAGCAAACAGCATGGCGGCGGCCAGGAGGGGAGCGGCAAAACGGGGCTGCAGGAGATTCATGGGGCAAGCCTTTCCTTCGAAAGAGTGACAGCGGTTGAAGCCTCGTGGGGTGAGATGCGCCAAGCGGCGCGGGCGTGGGGCGGCCGGCATCGCGCTGGTAGACTCGGAGGCTATGGAATACCGCTCCGGGAGCCAGATTCGCGAAGATTTTCTGCGTTTTTTCGAGACCAAGGGCCACCGCCGCGTGCACTCCTCCTCGCTGGTGCCGGCCAACGACCCGACGCTGCTGTTTACCAATGCGGGCATGAACCAGTTCAAGGACGTCTTTCTTGGCCTGGAGACGCGCCCCTACACGCGGGCGGCCTCCTCACAGAAGTGTGTGCGCGCGGGCGGCAAGCACAACGATCTTGAAAACGTCGGCTTCACCCGGCGGCACCACACCTTCTTCGAGATGCTGGGCAACTTCTCCTTTGGCGACTACTTCAAGCGCGACGCGATTGCCTTCGCGTGGGAGCTGCTGACCTCGCCGGAGTGGTTCGCCATCGACCCGGCGCGGCTGTACGTGACGGTGTTTGCCGGCGAGGGTTCGGTTCCTCGGGATGAGGAGGCCGAGCGGCTGTGGATCGAGACCGGCGTGCCCGCGGACCGGATCTTCGCCATGCCCGCCAAGGACAACTTCTGGCAGATGGGCGAGACCGGCCCATGCGGCCCGTGTTCGGAGATCTTCTACGACCTGGGGGTGAAGGCGTCGGAGTTTCGCGGGCCCGACGGGCAGCCCGAAGACCGGCCGTTTCCTGAGGATGAGCAGCGCTATGTGGAGATCTGGAACCTGGTGTTTATGCAGTTCGACCGCGCGGCCGACGGCACGCTGACGCCGCTGCCCAAGCCGTCGATCGACACGGGCATGGGGCTGGAGCGGATTGCGTGCGTTCTGCAGGGGGTGGTGTCGAACTACCAGACGGACCTGTTCCTACCGTTGATCCGGCGGGCGGCGGAGCTGACCGGGGTGGGCGGCGCGGCGAGCGAAGAGCGAAATACAGGGGTCTCTCCGCTGCGGCCTGCGGCCTCCGGTCGAGATGACAGCGGTGTGGGAGGTGGGATATCCGGCGAAGCCCCGGGGGCGGCGAGCCTGCGCATTATCGCGGACCACGCCCGCGCGGCGA
>CBDCLC010000005.1:0-449124 GCA_965218595.1 Acidobacteriaceae bacterium
ATCCCGCACCGCCGCCTGGCGCCACCACATCAATCAGTCCAAAGGCACGGCTTCGGTCCGCGATATCGTCAACCTGCCGGACAACGGGCACCTCTACGCCGCGCACGTCATTTACGACATCTGGCAGGAGGCGCGCGCCGCAGGACGCGAGCGGGACACGGTGATCGTGACCGATGTGGGGCAGCACCAGATGTGGGAGGCGCAGTACTTCAAGCACCAGGCGCCGCGCACGCTGGTGACCTCGGGCGGCCTCGGCACCATGGGCTTCGCGCTTCCGGCGGCTATCGGCGCCAAGTTCGCCTGCCCGGAGAAGGATGTCTGGGTCATCGCCGGTGACGGCGGCTTCCAGATGACCGCCGCCGAGCTCTCGACCGTGGTGCAGGAGGGCCTCGCGCTCAACATTGCCGTCATCAACAACGGATTTCTCGGCATGGTCCGGCAGTGGCAGGAGGCCTTCTACGAGAAGAACTACTCCGCCAGCCCCATTCTCTCGCCTGACTTTGTGCTGCTCGCCGCCGCTCACGGCATCGAGGGCGCCCGGGTCTCCGAGCGGCGCGAGGTCACCCCCACGGTGACCCGCGCGCGCACCGGCGGCCGGCCGTTCCTGATGGACTTCCGGGTGGAAAAAGAGGACGGGGTGTACCCGATGATCGCGCCCGGCGCGGCGCTGCATGAGATGGTGCGGCGTCCCACCAAAGATCCATTGTTGGAGACTGCCGAGGAGGCTTAGATATCAGTATCTTGTTTGGAGTACGTCGTGAACGACAGAAAAATACAAATCACAAGTTATCTGGTCGTAATCATAGGCTTTGTTGCGATCGCCTTGCTAATCAGCCCCGCTTCGGCTGTATGTGCTGTTGTTGTTGGCTGGTTTGTTTTCAAGGTTTACTTGGTATTTCGCTCAAGAAGGGGAATGGAAGGAGGAACCGACGATACATGCCGGCGCGGTGCCGAGCCGCGATCTGGTTCCCAATAAGCTCACAAAACGCCTCAAGTCGAGGAGATGAGCGTACGGAGTGCATCCACCTAACATACTGCGGGCCAACGGCCCGCGCTACCCTAGCCTGGGGCAACGCCCCAGGTCACTCGTCCGCCCCGAATTGCGGGCTGAAGGCCCGCGTGAAACGCCTAGTCCCATACATACCGCTCGTCAAAGCCCACACCATACTTGGCGAACATGGCCCGCATCTCCGCCTCGAAGTCGCGCCTCCGATGATGCTCGGCCTGCCGATCGATATACCGCACCAGCGCCGCCCGGTCGCTCAGACCAACCGAAAACGCCGCATATCCCCGCTGCCAACCGAATCGCGCGAACTCCGGTCCCTTCGTCTTCACCCACTTCGCCGACGAGACCTTCAGCCTCTCAACCAACTTCGCGAGAGACTCCGATCGGCCCAGAAACATCGCTATATGCACATGATCGGCGACCCCGCCAATCCGCACGCAGACGTTCTCGGAACTGTTCAGCACAGCCGCAAGATAGGCGTGCATCTCCGGCCGGATCGCCTCATGCAGGTACGGCCGGCGTCCCCTCGTGCTGAACACCAGGTGCACCAGCACCTGCGCGATCGACTGGCCCATGCGGCCGAGTGTAGCGCGGGCCTCCAGCCCGCGATCTACAACCTCCGTGTACCTGGGGCGTTGCCCCAGGCTAGGGTAGCGCGGGCTTTCAGCCCGCAATGCGGCGGGTGTTGGTTTCGTGGGGCGTTGCCCCAGGCTAGGGGAGCGCGGGCCTTCAGCCCGCAATGCGGCGGGCGTCGGTTCCCTGGGGCGTTGCTCCAGGCTAGGGTAGAGCGGGCTTCCAGCCCGCAATGCGGCGGGTGTTGGTTTCCTGGGGCGTTGCCCCAGGCTAGGGTAGCGCGGGCCTTCGGCCCGCAATGCGGCGGGCGTTGGTTCTCTAGGCTGTATCGACCCACAGCCAAACAGGTTGTCATCTCGACCGGAACGAGACGGTTTCGCGTCTCGTGGAGCGGAGAGACCCCTGTATTTTGCCGCAGAGGAACAGAATTTCCAGTCCCCAGTTTGACTTACAGGGGTCTCTCCAATTCGCCTTCGGCTACGCTCAGGGTCCGGTCGAGATGACAGCACGTATGGGTCAATACAGCCTAGGGCCTTGCTCCAGGCCAGGGGGAACGCGGGCTTCCAGCCCGCAGGTGTCGTGGCCGGCACTCATCTGGAGCGTTGCCCCAGGCTATTGGACCGCTGGCCTCAAGCCCGCACTCGCCAGTTCTTCGCCACCCTGGGGCTTCGCCCCAGGCTAGAATAGCGCGGGCCTTCAGCCCGCCTCACCGCCAACATGCTCTTCGGAACTGGCCGTGCTCCGTACGGACCAGCTAACGACTAGAAACTGACCCCTGACCACTGAGATCCGACACCTATCATGCTCCATACCTTTGTGGCTCTCGTCCAAGACAAGCCCGGCGTTCTTACCCGGGTTGCCTCGCTCTTTCGTCGTCTCAACCTCAACATCGTCTCGCTCACCGTCGGCGAGTCCGAGCGGGCGGACACCTCGCGCATGACCATCGTGTGCGACGCGCCTGAAAACGCCGCGCACCGCATCCGCGCGTCGCTCTACAAGCTCGAGATCACGGTCGATGTCGACGAGGTGAACCGGGCCGATGCGGTGGTGCGCGAGCTCTGCCTCATCAAGGTCGCGGCCGGGCCAAACACGCCGCACGGCCAGCACTCGCGATCGCAGATCTTCGAGCTGGCGAGCGTCTTTCGCGCGCGCGTCGTTGATCTCGCCCCCGAATCCATCATGCTCGAGATGACCGGCTCCGCCTCCAAGATCGAAGGCCTTCTGCAGGTGCTGCGCGAGTCCGCGTTCGATGTGCTGGAGGTGTCGCGCACCGGCCGCATGGCCATGCGCCGCGGCCACCACACCAGCCGCGTGCTCCGGGCTCTGGGCACCAATACTTCCGGTTCGGGCGCTGCCGAGGATCAGCCCGACTACATCCAGCCCCCCGCCGCCGAGTTCCTGGAAAACCAGTTTCCCGACGTGCACGAGGAGGAGGAGGAACCAGACCTCGCTCCGCCACGGGAGCTCAGACGCAATGACGAGAGCCTGTCCTAGATTCATCCGGACGCGAATAGACTGCTAGTTCCAGGCCCAGTTCCGCACCAGATCACAACCGAGAAAGAAGACACCGTTCCCATGGCAAAGACCTACCACGACCAGGACGCAGACCTCGCCCTCATCCAAGCCAAGAAAGTCGCCATCATCGGCTACGGATCGCAGGGGCACGCGCACGCGCTCAACCTGAAGGACTCCGGCGTCGAGGTTCGCGTTGGCCTGCGGCCGGAGTCGCCCTCGGCCAAAAAGGCACAAAACCATGGCCTGGAGGTCGTCTCTGTTAGCGAGGCGGCGAAGTGGGCCGACGTGATCATGCTTCTGGTGCCCGACCAGACCGCCGCCCGGGTCTACCATGCCGAGATCGCTCCCGCGCTGGCGGCGGCTCCCGAAGGTCAGACAAAGACGCTGATGTTCGCCCATGGCTTCAACATCCGCTTCCGCACCATCACGCCACCGGCGGAGGTCGACGTGAGCCTGGTCGCGCCCAAGGCTCCCGGCCATCGCGTCCGCGAGGTCTTCACCGAGGGCGGCGGCGTCCCGGGACTGGTCGCCGTCGAGCAGGACGCGTCAGGCAACGCCCTCGCGCTTGCGCTTTCCTACGCCAAGGGCATCGGCTGCACCCGCGCCGGCGTGCTCGAGACCACCTTTACCGAGGAGACCGAGACCGACCTCTTCGGCGAGCAGGCTGTTCTCTGCGGAGGCACCGCCGCGCTGGTGAAAGCCGGATTCGAGACCCTCACCGAGGCCGGCTACCAGCCCGAGCTCGCCTACTTCGAGGTGCTCCATGAGCTCAAGCTCATCGTCGACCTGATGTATCGCGGCGGTCTCGAGTACATGCGCCACTCCATCTCCGATACGGCCGAGTGGGGGGACTACATCGCCGGCCCGCGCATCGTCACCCCGGAGGTGAAGGCCGCCATGCGCTCGCTCCTCAATGATATTCAGGATGGCTCCTTCGCCAGGCGCTTCATCGAGGATCAGAACACGGGCCGCGTGGAGTTCGAGCGCTTCCGATCAGAGGATCGAGAGCACCCAATAGAAAAGGTCGGTGCCAGTCTGCGGCAGGGGATGCCGTTCCTCGATCCGGTGAAGGTGGAGAACGGGTCGGTGGTGAAGGCGTAGCAGGGGGGAAGAAGCGACCGGCAGCTTACGCCGAGGATCGCCGTCGAAGCCGGTCGATGCCGCGATCTATTCCGGGCTTCTGAAGAAGACATTGGGAGCGGCGAGTGGAGGGGTTCCCCTCCTTAAGCATCGAGGGAACGTCCGCCTGCGGCTTGTGAGGAGGGCGACTGAAGATGGGAATGCTCCAGGCGTGGAGGAGGGCCAGCCTGGAGCATCCGGGATGAATTGTGGAAGGGGAAGAAGCCTTAGAACGAGGCCGCCAGACGTGCCCCGGCAAACTGCTCCGCCTCGCTGGCCTTGGTGACGACCGCGCCCATGCCGAAGAACTCGTGCGTCACTCCCGTATACAGCTGGTAGACCACCGGGACGTTTGCGGCCTTGAGCGCGGCGGCATAGTCTTCGCCATCGCTGCGCAGCGGGTCGAGCTCCGCGGCGATGATCGTGGCGGGAGGAAGGCCTTTGAGGTTAGCGTTGATCGGAGCCACTCGCGGGTCCTGGCGATCGACGGAACTCGGCAGGTAGCTATCGTCCAGGTACTTCAGCAGGGCTGTATTCAGCGGCAGAAACGGGCTGGTGTACAGCAGATCCGACGTCTGGTTGAGATTGCTGGTCGTTTCAGGGTAGATCAGCAGCTGATGGGTGGGCATCTGCAGACCCTCATCGCGGGCCGAGATCGCAACTTCCGCGGCAAGGTTGCCGCCGGCGCTCTCCCCCGCCACCGCGACCTTTCCGCTCAGCCCGTTGTAGCCGCTGATGTTGTTCACGACCCAGGAGTAAGCGTCGATCGCGTCCTCACGCGCCGCGGGGAAGGGAGCCTCCGGCGCCTTGCGATACTCGACTGCGACGACGATCGCGCCGGAGTCACGGCACAACGTCCGCGCGCTCTCGTCGTAGGTGTTGATGGTCGCGAGCACAAATCCGCCGCCGTGGTAGTAGACGATGACCGGGTACGGACCGTTGGAGTTGGTGCGCGGGTAGTAGATGCGAATGGGAATCTGGTTGCCGGAACGGCCCGGAACGGTCATGCCGTCCAGAATCTTTCCGATGGGCGTCGGCCGCTCCGCCCCGCCGCCTGCCCGGGCGATGATCTTGGCCGCGCTCTGAATGGCGAACTGCTGCCGCGCATCCTGCTGCGAAAGCTTGACCGCCGGCCGTCCGTTGATAACGTTGAACAGCAGGACCACCTGCGCCATGTCCGGGTCGAGCTGCTTCAGAATCTGTCTGCGGGTCAGTCCATCGGGCGCGGCGGAAGGACTGGTCTGGGTTTGGGCGGGAAGGGCGGCAGAGCCCAGCGTGAGCACCACCGGAGCGATGGTCGCGAGACGAAAGACATGCTTGTACATGGGGTCCTCAGGCAGAATGGGGAATAGCCAGGGCGATCGCGTGCAGGCTTCTCACTTCGATGCAGGGCGTGGCGAGGAACTCTGGCGAGCTCTCCGGTACCCTCGTACTCTGAATGGAGGTCATTGGTGACTCGAAAGAAGTTACTGTCCGCGCCTTCGTTCCTGTTGCAAAGCTTTTTTTGCTTTTACCTGCTTCTGCTGCTGAGTGCACGGCACGCGGCTGCCCAGACGCCGCCCTCGCCGACGACGCTCGCCGACCTCAAGGACCAGTACCGGCCGCTGCTGATCTTCGCTCCCACGCCGAATGATCCCGGCCTGCTTGCGCAGCTGACCCAGCTTCGTCACGAGGCTCCTGGCCTCGAGCAGCGCCAGGTCCTCTTGATTGCCGTGCCCTACCGCAACCCCGCTCCGACCGAGCTTGCCCTGACGCCGGCGGACGCCGAGGCCGCCCGTCGCCGCTTTCACATCGCGCCCACCGACTTCGTGGTGATGCTGATCGGCAAGGATGGCGGCGAAAAGCTCCGATCGCACAAGCCCGTGCGCTGGGACCGGCTGCGCAACACCATCGACGCCATGCCCATGCGCCAGCAGGAGATGCGGCAGCAACCGCACGGTTCGGAGAGGTAGCGGCAGAGCCGTGAAGCTAGACGCAGCCTGAGCGCATGAGGGCGTGCCGGAGGAGTTCTGAATCCGTACCCTCCGGTTCTGGGTTTGGATCAGCAGGAGCATCTCACCTGAAGGCCGGAAGCTACGACGGTGATCAGTATTTCCGGGATGACGCCAGAAAAACTGAGTAGAACGCCGTCAAGGTACCCCTGCTGATTGATCATCACCCAACCCCAACCAAAGGGTTTATCCATCACGGCCGCCCAAGGCTGGAGTTCGTTGACTACTCTCCGTGCGGCATAGACGCCTGGATTGTGAGGTCAACAGTATCGTCCTCAGCTTCAGCCATGATCACCAAATGCTTTGAGTCGAACTGAAGTACTAGCTGAGTGACCAATCCATCTATTCTGGCTAACCTAACAGAACTAAGCAAAGCACCATCTACCTCATGAAAAACGGATAGAAGAGGAAAGAGAGCCTCTGCCGCACCACGTTTGATTATCGAATTCATACAATCCTCAATACTGCTGTCCAAGGCGTCTCGCCTGCTTGACTACCTCGATGGCAGCCTCTGCGGTGGGATAACCTTCAGCTGCCGCTCCGAGTGTGCGCTCCGTCCAGGGACCGACGCGGTTCCAGTCTCGCCGTCGAGGTCGAGCCCGGCGAACTGCGAGTTGTCCTGGTCGGCGTTGGGGGTGTAGACGCCCTGGTCGAAGCCGTCGCCGAAGGCGAGCGAGCGCCCGTAGGTGACCATCTGGCCGGCGTAGTTGGTCCTCAGCCGCTCGGTGCCGAGAACGTCTTTGCCGTCAAAGATTGTCTCGCCGCCGTTGCCGCCGCGGAAGGCGAGCTGCCTTCTATCCATGTAGATCCGGCCTTCTATTCCGAAGTTGTTCGCGGCGTTCCAGGTCGAGGTCCGCCGGCCGATGGCGTCGAAGAGGAACTCCAGGGTGCCGGAGGAGTTCTGAACCCGTACCCGCCGGTTTTGGGCGTCGAAGACATAGGACGCCGTCTGCCCGCCATCGACCGCGAGCACGTTGCCCTCGGCGTCGTAGGTGTAGGAGTGCGCCAGACCGTCGTTCATCGCATTGCCCGCTGCGTCATAGCTTATCCCGCCCAGATGGTTGGTGGCCGGGTCGACGGTGTAGGAGGGCGAAGGGCCGCCGTTGACCGAGCTCTGGGAGGTTCGGTTGCCGTACCGGTCGTAGGTGTAGATAAAGCTGCCCGCTAGACACCTCCTTCAGAGCACCGACAACGTCTTACAATTCAGACACGCTGTAGCACCGGATTCCAGTTAGCACAGCAGCTACACAGCTAAGCGTGACGAACGCAACACGGCTATGAGGAAGACTGGCCCATTTGTACCCTAACGCTTCCATGCTGCTAAGTAGGAGAAGAACGCAGATGCCTCCAGTTACCACTAGAATCATCTTCTCGGAAACGCTGCTAGTCATCCGCAAGCAAATAAATGATAGTAATGCCCCACACAGCATAGCCACAAACACTGGCAGCACGCTATATATATTAGACGGACTGCTGACACCGGTTCTTCTAGTTGGGTGAAGCAATAACACAAGAGCATTTAGCGCATATGCACAAAACACATAGACATAAGTACTCTTAGCAGCGAATAACCGTTTTGGGGTGCTTGTCATAGGACGTCCGCTCAGTAGCCCGCTTGCTTTGTACAATCTACATTCGCCTTCACCATCGCACCCGCGTCCATAAGAGCTGCTGATGCTACAAAGGTAAGGCCGATTGGATTAAATGCATTTAACTTTATAGCAAGAGCCGCACCGGTGTTCATAAATCCATAAGCAGTCCAGCTACGCCCGTCTTCTTCATCAGTAATGGTGTGAACTACTGAATTGTAGAAACAGCCCGCAAATGCCGAGTATGAAGGCTTTTTCAGTTGTGGCGTGGACGTCTGTGTGGTTGCACTGGTTGGGGCGACCAGGATGGGGGCCTGTCCTGCTCGTGCTTGAGGTGCCCTTATGCGGCCAGCTGACGCGAAGGTGAAGCTCCCACCTGCCAAACCCCATAATGTAGAGGTGATCGCCACTCCTCCAAGCCCTCCATCCGAAGTCGAGTAAATGCCTGTGCCAACGACCGTATTCGTTGAGTCCGAGGAGACAGTTACATTCCAGCTTGACTCAGAGTAGGAGTGAGGGCCATCCCCGTCTGCACTTGAAACGGTGATGAGGGACTGGAACTCGTCCCATCCTGCCCCGAAGTAAGTGTTGCTTCCTCCACTCGCGTGAATGTTTGCCAGACCGAGCCCACCCCCACCTCCGCCGCAGGTTTCTAACTCTGCGCATATCGACTCCTTTCTCAGTCCAGACGGGTCGGCGCTGCTGAGCGGATTGTTTCGCACATACGCGTACCGGTTCAGGCTCTGCGGATCGGCATGGTCGTAGCTGCCGTCGTACGGGTCGGGACTCATCCACCGGCCCTGGGTGGTCGACAGCTGGCGGAAGGTGGCGTGGCTGGTTCCGGTTTCGCCGTCGAGGTCGAGTCCGGCGAACTGCGAGTTGTCCTGGTCGGCGTTGGGGGTGTAGACGCCCTGGTCGAAGCCGTCGCCGAAGGCGAGCGAGCGCCCGTAGGTGACCATCTGGCCGGCGTAGTTGGTCCTCAGCCGCTCGGTGCCGAGAACGTCCTTGCCGTCAAAGATCGTCTCGCCGCCGTTGCCGCCGCGGAAGGCGAGCTGCCTGCCATCCATGTAGATCCGGCCTTCTATTCCGAAGTTGTTCGCGGCGTTCCAGGTCGAGGTCCGCCGGCCCATGGCGTCGAAGAGGAACTCCAGGGTGCCGGAGGAGTTTTGAACCCGTACCCGCCGGTTTTGGGCGTCGAAGACATAGGACGCCGTCTGCCCGCCATCGACCGCGAGCACGTTGCCCTCGGCGTCGTAGGTGAAGGAGTGCGCCAGACCGTCGTTCCTCGCATTACCCGCTGCGTCATAGCTTATCCCGCCGGTCAAAGAACCGAACGGCTAGTTGACCGCACGGGACCGAACCGGCGATGCTTCGGTAAGCTGTCGCTCGTCAGGGAAGTGGGGAGAACCGGCGGGCCGGCAGGCTGAGCGGCGCGCCGGGGAACGGCAGACTCGCATTGTTGAGACCAGATCCAACCCATTCGCCGGCAAGGAGTCCGTCTGCTGACGGCGGTCCGCCCCCGGAGCCGCAGCTGGCCACCTTCCGTCACATCCCTGCGCTCGATGGGGTGCGCGGCCTGGCGATTCTTCTGGTGCTCTGCTTTCACCTGCTCTGGGCCAACAACCACACCGGCTCCGCGTTTGTGGATTTTCTGGGGCGGCTGCGCTCCGCCGGGTGGGTGGGCGTGGATCTGTTCTTTGCGCTCTCCGGATTTCTGATTACGGGTATCCTGTTCGACACCCGCCGGCAGCGGCACTACTTCCGCAACTTCTACCTGCGCCGGGTTCTGCGCATCTTTCCCCTGTACTACGGCGTTCTGCTGGTGCTGTTCCTCATCTTTCGGCCGCACAACCCTGTGGCGGAGCGGCCGTTTCTGCTGCTGCTCGGATACCTCCAGAACACTCCCCTGTGGTGGCATCCACCCCAGCACGGAGCTGTCATCGACCTGACACTCCACCTCTGGTCGCTGGCGGCCGAGGAGCAGTTCTACTTCGTCTGGCCGCTGCTGGTCTTTCTCCTGCCCAGCCGGCGGGCTCTGCTGTGGACTGCCCTGGGGCTGGCGGCGCTTGCCCCCGTGGTTCGCTACGTTCTGCTCTCGCACGGCGCGTCCATCCAGGAGACGTACAAGCTGACGCTCTGCCGCGCCGACTCCCTTCTCGGGGGGGCGTGGCTCGCGCTTGCGGTGCGGGGCCGCGCGCGCAACCTGGTCCTGCGTGCTGCTCCCGCCGTCTTCTGCGTGGCTGTCCTGGTCTGCGTGGCGATCGCCTTCCACGAGGGCAGCTTCGACTATGAGCACAGCCGCAACATCAACCTGTACGCCTATTCGGTGCTGGCCGTGGCCAGCGCCTCGCTCGTCGCCATGGCGCTGCGGCCGGCGCTGTGGGTGGCAGGAGCCCTGAGGACCCGGCCGCTGCGCTGGCTGGGCCGCTACAGCTACGGCATCTACGTCTTTCACCAGATGATTGCGGTGGGCGTGACGATGCTGGCGGAGCCCTTTCTCCAGGCGCACCTCCATTCCAAGATCGTCTATCACCTGTGCTTCTTTGCCATCGTGCTGGCGATCACCTTTCCCCTGGCGTACCTGAGCTTCCGCTTCTTTGAGGCTCCGTTCCTTGGCCTGAAGGCCTTCTTTCCGACGCGCCCGGCCGTGCCACCGGCGCTTCGCGACTCTGGTGTTGCAGTGGACGCACCGGGGGTGACCGGAACCGGGCCATAATGAGCTATGGCCGCCACCTTCACCAGCCTGCCTGTCGTGCCCTCAACGGTTCCCATGCGCGTCGAGGCGCTCCGCTCGGTGGCGACACTGGAGGGCCTGACCACCCCCGAATACACCTGGCTGGCGGAGCACGCGACGGAACGCACCTTCAACCCCGGCGACCTGGTCTTTGCCGAGGGCGATCCGGCGCACTCCATGAACATCCTTCTGCGCGGCGAGGTGCACGTTCGCCGCCAGCGCACGGGTCCCCTGGCGCTGTTTGTCGGCCGTGCGGGGCACCTCAGCGGCAAGCTGCCCTTCTCGCGCATGAAGCACTACGGCGGTGACGGCTATGCGGTCGACCAGCTCTGGGGTCTGGACATCGAGGAAGAGGACTTCCCGGCGATGCTGCAGGCCATTCCGTCGATGGCGCAGCGCTGCGTCTCCGTGCTGCTCGACCGCGTGCGCGAGGTGACGCGGATGGAGCAGCAGGCGGAGAAGCTTTCGGCGCTGGGCAAGCTGGCTGCCAACCTGGCGCACGAGCTCAACAACCCGGCCTCGGCCGCACAGCGCTCGGCCGCGACCCTGGCAGCGGAGCTGCGCGAGTACGGGCAGGGTGTCTACCGCCTGGGAAGTTTGGCCTCCGGTCCGGAGATCGCCGAGCAGTTCTTCTCCTGGGGAGATCGTGCATGGGGCGGCGTCGATGACAGCCGGCGGGCCAACGCGGCGGGCAGCTACGACCCGGTCAAGTCCGCCGACCAGAGCGACACCCTGGCGCGCTGGCTGGGAGCCCACCACGTGGCAGAGCCCTGGCGCATCGCCCCCATCCTTGCCGAAAGCGGCATCAGCCCGGCGCAGCTTGACGATCTTCTGGCCACCATTCCGGGCAGCTTCGCCGTGGAGGCGCTGGCAATCTTCGCGAACTACCTGCGCGTGGACCTGATGGCAGCCACGGTTCTGAACGCGACAGCCCGCATCTTCGACCTGATCACAGCCATCAAGGACTTCTCCTACATGGATCAGGCGCCGGTCCAGCAGGTGAATCTTGCTGCGTCGCTCACCAGCACGCTGGCCATGTTTCAGTCCCGCCTGTCTGGCATCCAGCTCGAAACCGACTTTGACCCCGAGATGCCGGCGATCAGCGCCTACGGCAGTGAGCTGAACCAGGTCTGGACGGCGCTGATTGAGAATGCGCTGGACGCGATGGAAGGTTCGGGCACGCTGCGGCTGACGGCGCGCTGTGCAGGCAAGATGGCGGTGGTCGAGATTATCAACTACGGCCCGGCCATCGACCCGGCGCTGCAGTCCCGCATCTTTGAGCCGTTCTTCACCACCAAAGCGCCCGGCAAGGGCCTTGGCCTGGGTCTGGATACAGCGCAAAGGATCGTCAGCCGCCACTCCGGTTTTCTTACGGTCGAGTCCGCCGGCAGCCGGACCTGCTTTGTGGTGCAGCTGCCGTTCGGCCAGGTAGAGGCGTATTAGGCGGTTTGCCGCCGTTCTCGCCCTTGCTGCGAGGGGGCTAGGCCGACCCCAGCTTCAGGCGGATCGGACCCTTGGCCGTCGAGGGGTCAACGGCGACGCCGCCCTGCAGAACCGTGATCGTGCCGGCGGCGGCAAGCCTGCGTGCGGCGGCGCGGACGGGCTCCATCAGTGGCTCCCAGGCGGCGCGTTCCTCGTCGCCAGCCACCGCGCGCGCCGCCTCCGAGGGGCAGATCGTCTTTCCGGCGCCGCGCCCCGCCAGCAGCCGCAGAATCGCCGCTTCGAGCGCCGCCTCGTGCGTTCCCGGCCGGTGCGCGCGGCAGCCGTCGGAGCAGAAACGCACCTCGTCCCACGTTCGCTCCCACCGCTTCCGCCATGTGATGGAGCGGCCGCAGCTGACGCACGTCTTCGCCGCACGCGGGCCTGTCTCCACCTGGGGCTTCTTTCGCCGGTCGGGCATCTGCTGTTTTTGGATGCTGCTTGCCTATACTGGGAAGCGACCATGGATGCCACCTCAGCCGCGAGCTTCGCGCCCGTCGACGAACAGCTTGATCTCCTCACCAAAGGCGCCGCCGAGATCCTGCCAGAGGACGCCCTGCGCGAGCGCCTGGAGGAGTCTGCCCGGACCGGCCGGCCGCTGCGGGTGAAGGCCGGCTTCGACCCGACCGCGCCCGACCTCCATCTGGGCCACACGGTGCTGATGCGCAAGCTGCGGCACTTCCAGCAGCTCGGCCACACGGTGATCTTCCTGATCGGCGACTCGACCGCGCTGATCGGCGACCCCACCGGCAAGAGCCAAACCCGGCCGCCCATGACCCGCGAGCAGATCGAGGCGAACGCCGCCACCTATAAGCAGCAGGTCTTTCGCATTCTTGATGCGGAAAAGACCGAGGTGCGCTACAACTCGGAGTGGCTCGATCAGCTCGGCTATGGCGGTCTCATTCAGCTCGCCTCGCGCGTCACGCTCTCGCAGATGCTCGATCGCAAGGATTTTCTAACCCGCTTCCGGTCGGAAGAGGAGATCTCGCTCCATGAGCTGCTGTATCCCCTGGCCCAGGGCTATGACTCCGTCATACTCCGATGTGACGTCGAACTCGGCGGCACCGATCAGCGCTTCAATCTGCTGATGGGACGGGAGCTGCAGCGCAAGGACGGGCAGCCGCCACAGATCGTTTTGATGACGCCCATCCTTGAGGGTCTCGATGGCGTGCAGAAGATGTCCAAGTCGCTCGGCAACGCGATCGGCATCCAGGAGCCCGCGCCCGAGATGTATGGCAAGCTGATGTCCATCTCGGACGAGCTGATGTGGCGCTACTGGACGCTGTTGACCGATCTGCGCGGTGGGGAGATCAGCGAGATGCAGCGGCAGGTCGCCGACGGCAAGCTCCATCCGATGCAGGTCAAGAAGAACCTGGCCCACACCGTGACCGCGGACTTCTACGGCGGGGAGGAGGCGGACCGCGCCGCGGAGGACTGGTCGCGGCAGTTTCAGCAGCGCGAGGTGTCGGAAGACGCTCCCGAGGTACGGATTGCGCTCGACTCCGAAGGTCTGCTGCAGGGCGAGGAGCTTCGTCTGCCCAGGCTGCTGGTTCTGGCAGGTCTCGCCGCCTCCACCGGCGAGGCCACACGCAAGCTGGCCGAGCACGCCGTCAGCGTGAACGGCGAACGGGTATCGGGCAAGCTCCTCGCACGCGGCGCCCTCGGCTCCTCCCCGGTGCTTCGCCTGGGCAAGCGCAGCGTTCGCGTGGCCTGGCAGGGTGCGTCTGCATGAGGTGCGTTGTCTCGCAGGCGAGTGCTGCAGACTACTCTGAAGCGTCTCACAAAGTGATGAGAGTCCGATCTCTGCTGTCCGTCCTGTTGATCGTCCTGATGCTCGCCCTTGTCCACGTACCCAGCCTCCATGCCCAGGACGCTCGCGCGCTCGTGCAGCAGGCGGTTGATGCGGAGCTGCGCGCCAACCGCGAAGACCACACCCGATGGCGTTACCGGGATGACGAGCGCGACAAGGGGACGCTCTCCTACGTCGTCCAGACCGACGCCGGATCGGTGAAGCGGCTGATCGCCCGCAACGGCCACCCGCTCTCGCCCGAGGAGGCCGAGGCCGAGCAGAACCGTCTCAGCACGCTGATCCACGACTCCGATGCCATGAGCAAGCAGAAGAAGGACGCGGAGAGCGACGACAAGAGCGCGACCGAGTTCCTGAAGATGCTGCCGGACGCCTTTGTCTGGGAGGTCGCCGGCCAGAACGATCGCGAGACCCACCTGAAGTTCAAGCCCAACCCGGGCTTCAGCCCTTCCAGCATGCAGGCGCGTGTGCTTGGCGTCATGGCTGGCGACCTGGTCGTCAGCAAGGCGCAGCACCGGATCGCCACCATCCGCGGAACTCTGACCCAGGATGTGACCTTCGGCTTTGGCCTGTTTGGCCGCATCCGGCAGGGCGGCACCTTTGACGTGGAACGCCGCGAGGTCGCGCCTCGCGAGTGGCAGATCACCGAGACGCACGTCCACATCCAGGGCAAGGCGCTCTTCTTCAAGTCGATCGGGCAGCAGCAGGATGAGATCCAGTCCGACTTCAAGCAGGTCACAGGCAACACCACGCTTGAGCAGGCGCTGGCGATGAGCCGCAACCCGAGCTGAGGTGGTCTCATGGCCTGTCATCTCGACCGGAGAGGCTGTTTGCGACGGCCTGTCATCTCGACCGGAGGACGCGTTCTTTGCGTCCGCAGTGGAGAGATCCCTGTATTTCGCTTGTGAGCACCAACTCTTTCCAGGTACCCGGTCACCACGTTGCGGCGCGATTGCCTCGTGCCATCACTCCTCAGCTCCGCCCCGGCAAAATACAGGGGTCTCTCCACTTCGCTTCGCTCCGGTCGAGATGACCGGAGGAGGTGTTTGCGTCCGCATGTGTCGTTCCGATCGGAGGAGGTGTTTGCGTCTCCCCGTCGGCCCGTCATCTCGACCGGAGCGGCTGTTTGCGTCGGCCCGTCATTTCGACCGGAGGACGCGTTGTTTGCGTCCGCATTGGAGAGACCCCTGTATTTCGCTTGTGAGCACCAAGTCTTTCCAGGTACCCGGTCACCACGTTGCGGCGCGATTGCCTCATGCCACACTCCTTCGCTCTGCCCCGGCAAAATACACAGGTCTCTCCACTTCGCTCCGGTCGAGAGGACATGGGAGTAGGTTCACCAGGCACCAGCGTCCGATAAGCTGAAGAGGATGGCGAATACCCCTTACCCGCATACCGACCGCGAGCTGATCCGCCGCGTCGAACGCTCCGCCGGGCACCGCGCCGGCTACAAGCAGCTGGTGCGGGAGCTCGGCCTGGGCGGCGGCCGGGAGCGGCGCTTGCTGCTCGAGCAGCTCGCCCGCATCACCGCGCGTGGCGAGCTCGTCCGCGTCGAGGACGAGCTTTGGGCGCTGCCCCCCGCGACGCCCGAGCGGACGGCGCGCGCGAAGCCGGACGCGGAGACCCCCGCCGTTCCGCAGGCCGCGCGGGCGACCCGCGATCGCCTCGTCGCCGGCCGGCTCGATCTCCATCGCGACGGCTACGGCTTTGTGCGGCCGAACGGAAGCTCCTCGCGCGAGGACGACCTGTTTATCCCGCCGACCGAGTTGGGTGGCGCCATGCAGGGCGATGAGGTGCTGGTCGACGAGGCTCCGCCAGGCCGCCCCGGTCTGGATGGCAAGCCTCGCCACTCCGGCCGCGTCGTGCGGGTGCTGACGCGCCGCAACCCCACCGTGGTCGGCATCTTTCACTACGCTCGCTCGCACCGCAAGCGGCAGTCCGACTGGGTTGACGGCGCCTTGGTGAAGGGTAACTACGTCATGCCGATGGACGAGCGCATCGGCATGCCCATCCTGATTCCGGACGGAGCCGAGGAGGTCGCGCCGCGCGAGACGCCGGACCGCGTTCTGGGTGAGGAGGTGATCGCGGCACGTGCTGGCTGGATCCCCGACCCGGACTCCCACACACCGCTCGAAGGGCTTGCCGTCGATGTCGAGATCACCGACTTCCCCCAGCCCGGCCGGCCGGCCAGGGGCCGCGTAATTGAGGTGCTCGGGCCGCCCGACGCTTTTGGCGTGGATGTCGAGATCATCATCCGCAAGCACCACCTGCCGCACGTCTTTCCCGCCAATGTTTTAGCGGAGGCGCACGCCGCGGCCGAGGAGACGGTCGATCGGCTGCCGGCCGGCGAGCTCGCCCGCCGCCGCGACTTCCGCGACCTCCCCATCGTCACCATCGACGGCGAGACCGCCCGCGACTTCGACGACGCCGTGCTGGTGCGCGATCTGCCGAACGGCAACACCGAGCTGCAGGTGCACATCGCGGATGTCAGCCACTACGTCCAGCCCGGGACCGCGCTCGACCTCGAAGCACGCCTGCGCGGCACCTCGGTCTACTTCCCGGACCGCGCCGTGCCCATGCTGCCGCCCGAGCTTTCGAGCGGCATCTGCTCGCTGCGCCCGCATGAAGACCGGCTGGTGCAGTCCTCGATCATGGAGATCGATCCGGCGGGCGAGGTGGTCGGCTTCGAGGTCTCCTGCGGCCTCATCCGCTCCGCTGCACGCATGACCTACACAGAGGTGCAGCACATACTCGATGGCGCCGGCGACGCTCCCACGGAGACCGACCGCGAGGTGCGCGCGGCCTACGCGACGCTGGCCCCGGAGTTCGATCGCATGCTGGCGCTCGCGCTCCGTCTGAATGCGAAGCGGAAGCGTCGCGGGTCGATCGACTTTGACCTGCCTGAGCCTGTCGTGCAGTTCGACCCGCAGGGCAACATGGCCGCCATCGTCCGATCAGAGCGCGGCTGGGCGCACCGGCTGATCGAGGAGTTCATGCTTGCGGCGAACGAGTGCGTCGCCACCTGGATCGAGCGGCAGAGCGTGCCCTCGCTCTTCCGCATCCACGAGATGCCCGACCCCAAGCGCATCGTCGACTTTGAGGAGACGGCGGCCGGCTTCGGCTTCTCGCTCGGCATCGGCTCGCTGCCCGTGCGGAAGCTCACCATGCGATCGGATCGGCGTGATTCGCGGCGCAGCTCCGCCGAAGGCCGGCCGTCGCGCCCCGCGCAGCAGCAAGAGGTTCCGGAGCGCATCCCGGTGACGCCGCAGATGTACCAGCGGCTGACCGCGAAGATCGCCGGTACTCCCGAGGAGCGCATCCTTGCGTATCTCATGCTGCGCTCGCTCAAGCAGGCGCGTTATGCCGAGGCGAACGAGGGGCACTTCGCCCTGGCCAGCCCCACCTACACCCACTTCACCTCGCCCATCCGGCGCTATCCGGACCTGATCGTCCACCGCATTCTGCGGGCTCTGCTGGATCGCGGCGCCGACCCGCGCGGCGGACCGATCCGCTCGACCGACTGGCAGCCCTGGCAGGCCGAGCTCGATGCCCAAAACGGCAGTCAGCATGGAAGATCTCACAGGGCAGGGAAGCGGCGCGTCGGGGACGACGGCGGCCCTGTCCCGCGTACCGAGCTCGAGGCCATCGCCGCCGAGACCTCCGACGCCGAACGCCGCGCCGACGACGCCGAACGCGAGCTGATCGAGTGGAAGAAGATCAGGTTTATGCAGGACCGCGTCGGCGAAGACTTCGCCGGGGTGATTCTTTCCTGCACCAAGTACGGTTTCTTTGTCGAGCTGGCGGACCTGTTTATTGAGGGCATCGTTCCGATCGCGTCGCTCGCAGGCTTCGGCGCCCGGGACTGGACCGGAGGCCGCGGCGCGAGAGAGGAAGACCGGTATGTCTTTCGCGACACCGACCGGACGATCGTCGGGCTTCGCTCCGGGCGTGTCTTTCGCATCGGCCAGCCGGTCCGGGTTCTGCTCGACCGCATCGACCGCCAGCAGCGCCGGCTACAATTTGCTCTGCTCGATGCACCGGCCTCCGAGCCCGAGGGTCCCACGGGACGAGGCTCGCTGCGGCGGGCGAAGCAACCCGTCGCTGCTGGCGGCGAGGCAGCTCACTCGCCGAACCGTTCCGGCAAGCCGAAGTCCGCGAAGGGCAAGAAACGGCTGCGCAACGGGAAAGCGAAGGGCAAGCGCCGCGGCTGATGCGGTTTTCCCGTAAAGCGAAGCTAAGAGGAACGTGGGGCCGATGCGTTTGTGGCGGCCCACTCATGCGCAATGAGAGCGCGCATGAATGGGGCACCCACAGCCCTGCGGGGGCACCCTCACGACACCTGCGGGTGCCCGCTGACTCTCACCACCACAATCTGAGGGTGTCCCATGCGTCACGGTTTCATCGTGATGCGTGGGCCCGGCCAGCCCCAAACCCACATCCTGAGGGTGCCCCATGCATCACCGGTTTCATCGTGATGCGTGGGCCCGGCCAGCCCCTTACCCGCCATGACGCAAGGACCTCCGGCTCAGGCCGCGCGGGTGAGGCACGATGGCGGCGCCGGCGGGGCCAGAGTCGCCTCATGGAGGTGGAGGTACCACACCCCGCACGCGGCCAGGAGGCAGTACACCCCAAACAGCCACCACCGCCCGTGATCCAGCCACGAAGAAAGCCAGCGCAGCGCCACCAGGCCGGCCAGAAACGAGAACAGCAGACCCAGCAGCCCGGCTCCCACGCTGCCGTGGAGATCGACGGGGCAGGCCGCCGTGGCGGCATGCGCCGCGTGGGCGAGCCGCAGCGCCTCACGCGCGATGGCCGCCGGGGTAAGCACCACGGCCAGGGCAAACGAGAAGCTCTCCACCCGGTCGCGCTGCGCCCCGGCCAGCATGCCCGTGGAGATGGTCGCGCCCGACCGGGAGAAGCCCCGGAACGGCAGGCACAGCCCCTGCACCAGGCCGATCCACCCGGCCTGCCGCATGGTCACACTGGTGCGGAGGTCGTCGCGGTCGGCGGCGACAGGCGCTCGCTCGCGCAGGCCCGCGATCAGGATCAGAACGCCGGCGGCAAACAGCGCCGGAGCGATCAGGTCCAGCCGCCCAAACAGCAGCTCGATCTCCCCCTTGGTCGCGCCGTGGAATGCGGTCTTCTCGACCAGCTTGATCAGCAGCTCGCCCAGGATACCCGTCAGCAGCGTCGCCCAGATGATGCGGATGGCGATGCGCTGAAAGGCGTTCGCGCTGCTGAAGTAGCTCCGCCGCCAGCGCCGCCAGAAGTACACGATCACGGCAAACATGGTGCCGGTGTGCAGAAGCACCAGGACCAGGGTCATCTGCGGGCTGGAAGGGTCGAGGCCAAGCAGTCGCTCCGCCACAACTACGTGCGCGGAGCTCGAAACGGGCAGAAGTTCAGCCAGCCCCTGCACGACGGCCAGGAGGAGGATCTTGAGGATCGGCATGCTCCCATCCTAAAGTGCGGAAGGACTGACGCAACAGGCGAAAGGGTAACCGACCTGTATGCATTTGCCGAGGTATGGGAGAGGCATGTCGACCGGAGGATGCGTCCGGGCCCCCGTCATCTCGACCGGAGGACGCGTAAGCGTCCGGGCCCCGTCATCTCGACCGGAGGACGCGTAAGCGTCCGCAGTGGAGAGACCCCTGTATTTCGCTTTGGTGCCCGGTGCAGTTCGACTCTACCGCCCCGCAGCAGGGTCGATCAGCTTGAGGCAAATACAGGGGCCTCTCCACTCCGCTTCACCCTGGTCGAGGTGACAGCGGGAGCGGTCGTTTGCGTTCCCCGTCAGCTCCGACCGGAGGACCCGTCATTGTCCGCGTTCCCAATCATCTCGACCGGAGAACGCGTTTGCGTCATTTGCTCCCTTGCGCAGCTTCGCGGACCACCGCCTCAGTCACGGTCCGATCCCGTCACCGGGATGCCCTGTTGCACGCGAAAGGCGAGGCTGGCCGCGCGCGCCGCAAAGTCCGAGTCGGGAAACCCCTGGTGGAGCTCGGCCGCCAGATCGGCGGTCTTCTTTACGGCCGCATCGGCCCGCTTCCGGTTGTCGTCGAGCGTGTACATGTTTACCAGCACGCCCTCGCGGTAGGCCGCGTTGAAGAGTGCCTCGGCTGTCCTGGGTCCGCCGGGATGCCTTTCGGCGTACTTTTCGTAGAGTCCGGCCTCCATCTCCGGGCACTTCGGCAGCCCCTGCCAGTCGCCGCACAGCTTGTTGTCGAGCAGGTCGAACTCCGCCATGGCGGCGAAGCGGGTGCCCGGGTAGCGCTTGATGACGCGCTTCATCTCGCCTTCGTAGATCGACGGCCGCAGATACGCCTCCTGCTCCTTGGCCGAGGGCAGCGTGCTGATATCGCGGCGGTCCATCTGCCAGCGGATGTCGGCCGAGCGGTAGGCCGCCTGCGCGGCCAGGGGCGAATCGGGAAAGTACTCGGTGACGCGGCGGTAGAGCAGATGGGCGGCCGTGGCCGCGTCCTTGGGCGCGCGCGGCCGCGAGGCCTCGTCCTCGAGCGTCGCCGCCGCGCCGTACAGGATGGTGGCGCCGTTTGGCGTCGTCCGCCCCACCACCCCCTTGTCGCGGATCCAGCCGGAGGCCGGCGTCGCGACGGCCTCATCGGCGACCAGGTCGGGGTTGTCCTCGGTGTCGTCCTTCGCGTCGGTGTTGGCAAACACCCGCAGCCAGCCGCCGCTGTGCTCGATCACCACCACCTCGTGCCCCGCCGTCACCTCCGCGATGCGCTGCGCGTCAGGGTCGGCGGCGAGGTAGACGTTCGCGGTGTGCAGCAGCGTGGCCCGGGCGGAGTTGTCGTAGCCGGAGTTTGTGTCTTTCTTCTGCGCCGTCGCGAGTTCGGGGGAGAGACCCAGGAACAGGAGGGCCGCGAGCGATATCATGGCGGCCAAAGGAGGACGGAGCGGCGAGAGTCGTAAGCGCATAGGCACTTCTTTAGACGGCGAAAAGAACGCAGCCGTACCTAGCCAGCAAAAAGGACGTGGCGGCTACGAGGACTCGCTGCGAACTCGTACCAGAGCTTGCCCGAGCTAATGTGGGATCTCGTCACAAAGCGCCTGCCGGATAGCATTTACCGGAACGGGATTTGTGCTACGCAGCTTGGTTTTCCCCCGGCGGTCCACCACGGCGACGATGAACTCCTGATTACCCGTCCATTGATAGCGTCGGCGCAGAGATAATTTTTCCGAGCTGCTCACGTTGTCGATCGTTGTTCCAACAGGCCATCCCGTTCCCGATCCAACTTCGGCAACAGGCACAATGTGAAGCTGTAATTCTCGCAGCATAGGAGTAGCTGCAGCCAGCAGTTCCCACTGCTTGGCGAACTTGAGCGACATTTGGTTTGCATAGAAAAGATAGAGATGCGGCCGCGGCGCGGGCGGGCTACTCCGGGGCGTGAGAGGCACCAGGAGAATCAGCGTCGCGAGAAGGAACCGGGCCATGGGAAGTTTAGACACCGCGGCCGATCGAATGGCAACCTGCTCAAGTGCTTTGATTCGTATCGCGGTAGACTCGATCTGCTATGGAGCTGAGAGGATGTGGGACGGCGTTGGTGACTCCGTTTACCGCCGGCGGCGCGGTGGACGAGGCGGCGATGCGGCGGCTGGTGCGGAGGCAGGTCGAGGCAGGCATTGACTTTCTGGTGCCGTGCGGCACAACGGGCGAGGCCTCGACGCTGATGCACGAGGAGCGGCTCCGGGTCGTCTCGCTGACGGTCGAGGCGGCAGGGGGCCGCGTTCCGGTCTTTGCCGGCTGCTCGGGAAACGCGACCGCAAAGGTCGTCGAGCGGGCGCGGCAGATCGCGGCGATTCCGGGGCTGACGGGCATTCTGACGGCGAACCCTTACTACAACCGGCCCGGGCAGGAGGGGCAGTACCGCCACTTCCGCGCTATCGCCGAAGCGGTGGAGCTGCCGGTGCTGCTCTACAACATCCCTTCGCGCACGGCGGCCAACCTGGAGCCGGCCACTGTGGCGCGGCTGGCCGAGCTGCCCAACATCATTGGCATCAAGGAGTCGAGCGGCAGCGTGATGCAGATCACGGAGGTGCTGCGGTCGGTGCCGCGGGGCTTTCGCGTTTTTGCGGGCGACGACGGCATGGCGCTGCCGGTGCTGGCGCTGGGCGGCGTGGGTCTGGTGTCGGTCGCGTCCAATGCCTTTCCGGCGGAGGTCGGCGGCATGGTGCGGGCGGCGCTCGGGGGCGATTGGAGCGAGGCGCGCGCCACCAATCTGCGGCTGTTCCGGATCATGCAGGCCCACTTCGCCGAGACCAGTCCGGCACCGATCAAGGCCGTTATGCATCGGCTCGGGCTGTGCGGGGAGGAGCTGCGCCTGCCCATGGTGCCGGTCAGCCCAGGTCTTCGGACCAGGCTGGGCGAGCTGCTTGACGAGCTCCGGAGATCGGCTGGCGAGCTTAGCTAGGGCAGATAGGCCCATAAGGAGTGGCATGGCGGAGACGCTGGAACAGCAGGTCGAACACTGGTTTGCGCAAGGCTCGGGGGCTGTCGGCCAGCCGGAGGCGGAGGCCGCTTTTTACGCCCTGCGCGATGGCCTGGAGCGCGGGGAGCTGCGCGCGGCGGAGCCCGACCGCTCCCAGCCCCTGGGATGGCGGGTCAATGCCTGGGTCAAGCGCGGCATCCTGCTGGGCTTCCGCCTGGGTGCGCTCGTCGAGATGGGCTCGCCCGGCGGGCTCTCGTTTGTGGACAAGGCGACCTTTCCCGCGCGGCAGTTCTCCGCCGGGGACGGCGTGCGGGTGGTGCCGGGTGGGTCGAGCGTGCGTGCCGGAGCATTTCTGGCGCGCGGCGTCGTCGTCATGCCTCCGGCGTACGTCAACGTGGGCGCGTATGTGGACGAGGGCACCATGGTGGACTCGCACGCGCTCGTCGGCAGCTGCGCCCAGATCGGCCGGCGTGTGCATCTGAGCGCGGCCGCGCAGATCGGCGGTGTGCTCGAGCCGGTCAACGCCAGCCCGGTGATCCTCGAGGACGAGGTGCTGGTGGGCGGCAACACCGGTGTCTATGAAGGCACGGTGGTCCGCGCGCGCGCGGTGCTGGGCGCGGGCGTCGTGCTCACCCGCGGGACGCCGGTCTACGATGTAGTGCGCGGGGAAGTGTACCGCGCCACGGCGGACCAGCCGCTGGTCATTCCGGAGGGCGCGGTGGTGGTGCCGGGTTCGCGCGCGGTTACCCAGGGCCGGGGAGCGGCCTGGGGCTTGAGCCTGGCGACGCCGGTCATCGTCAAGTACCGCGACGAGAAGACTGAGCTTTCGCTGGCGCTCGAGGACCTGCTGCGATAGCAACCGCTTCGGGATGTGCGGGTGGGTGCGACCGGCCACAGCCTCCGAGGCTCCGGGGGCGGCAGTGCGACGCGCAACTGCCGGCCAACCTTTGGGTTCAATTGAGGGAAGCGGCGGCTTCGCTGTTCGGCCGCGAAGACTCTCACCCGGGGATGTGCTGACGCGCCCCCGAACCAAGGAGAACTCCCCATGCGAAACCTGGCAAAGCATCTTGTTTTTACCGCGGTCCTCGCGGCGATACCTGCCTCCACCCTGTTGGCCCAGAACACCAACTACGACCAGCGGCACAACATTAACGATCGTCGCCATGATGAGCAGTCGCGCATTCGCCAGGGGGAACGCTCCGGGCAGATCACTCGCGGAGGTGCCGCCCGCCTGGAGGCCCACCAGCACGCGATTCACCAGCAGGAGCGCGCCGACCGGGCGGCAAACGGTGGCCGCCTGACCGGGCGGGAGCGTCACCAGCTCGCCCGCAAGCAGAACCGGCAGTCCGCCCGCGTGTACCGGGACAAGCACAATGCCATCACGCAGCCGGGTGTGCCCCCGCGCTAGGCTGGATCGAGATGACAACCTGTCTGGCTCTATATCAATACAGCCTGGACCCAGGGCCGGGGACCCGAGCGGCCAGCCAGATCGAGCCTGCTGCCGAACAGGAGGGAGGGCGTTCCAGCGCCCTCCTCTCTCCGGTCCAACCCGGCCTGCCGTTCGGCTGATACCATAGACGATGGATGGCAAACGATAAATTGAAGCTGATTCCGCTCGGCGGTCTGGGCGAGTTCGGAATGAATTGCATGGCAGTCCAGTGGCAGGATGACATTGTGGTCATCGATGCGGGACTGATGTTTCCTGAAGATGAGCTGCTGGGCGTCGATATCGTCGTCCCGGACATCAGCTATCTGATCGAGAACCGGTCCAAGGTGCGCGGCATCCTTCTGACGCACGGGCACGAGGACCACATCGGCGGCCTGCCGTGGATCCTCTCCGAGCTGAAGGTTCCGGTCTACGGCACCGAGTTCACGCTGGCCTACGTCGAGGGCAAGCTCGAAGAACACAAGCTGCTGGACGACGCCGATCTGATCGAGATGCTGCCCGGCCGTCACTTCACGCTGGGGCCGTTCTCGGTGATGCCGATCCGTGTGACGCACTCGCTGGTCGACTGCGTGGCGCTTGCGATCACCACGCCGGTCGGCACGATTCTGCACACGGGCGACTTCAAGATCGACCTGTCGAGCCCGGACGGCCGGCCCTTCGATCTCCATGCCTTTGCCGAGCTCGGCCGGCAGGGCGTCTTGGCGCTCCTGCAGGACTCGACCAACGTCGACCGCGCCGGATACACGCCGGGCGAGCGCGCGGTGAAGCCGAAGCTTGACGAGATCTTCGCGCGGACGAAGAAGAAGCTCTTCTTCTCCTGCTTCTCGTCTTCGATTCACCGCATCCGCATTGCCATGGAGCTGGCGCACACGCACGGCCGCAAGGTCGCCATCGTGGGCCGGTCGCTCGACAACTCGACCGAGATCGCGCAGGACCTGGGCTACCTTGACCTGCCGCCCGGGCTGATCATCCCCGCCAACCAGATCCGCGACATGCCGGACGACCAGTTGTGCATCCTGATCTCCGGCACGCAGGGCGAACCCATGAGCGCGCTGAGCCGCGCCGCGGTCAACAACCACAAGTTCGCCAAGATCGACGCGGGCGACACCGTGGTGATGAGCTCGCGTGTGATTCCGGGCAATGAGAAGCCGATCTACCGCGTCATCGACCATCTGGAGCGGCGCGACGCCAAGGTCATCCACGACGACGGCACCGCCGGTCTGATCCACGTCAGCGGGCACGGCAGCCAGGAAGAGCTGCGGCTGATGATCAACCTGGTGCGGCCGAAGTTCTTTGTCCCCATCCACGGCGACTTCCGCCACCTGAAACGCCATGCCGAGCTCGCCGGCTCCATGGGCGTCGTCGAAAAGACGATCCTGCTCGAAGACGGCGACGTGCTCGAACTCGATGCGAACACCGCCACCAAGACGGGCAAGGTAACGGTCGGGCGGGTGTGCATCGA
Source organism: Acidobacteriaceae bacterium (assembly GCA_965218595.1). GTDB lineage: Bacteria > Acidobacteriota > Terriglobia > Terriglobales > Acidobacteriaceae > Edaphobacter. The sequence continues at coordinate 25,173 of CBDCLC010000005.1, forward strand.
CTCTGGCGGATCGGCCAGCGACGTGGTGAAAGACCTCGTCATCCGCGACCGCAAGCATCTGAGCGAGGACGGCTTTGTGGTGCCGATCATCACCATCAACAAGCACACCGGCAAGGTCGAAAGCTCGCCCGAGCTGGTCATGCGCGGATTCGCGGTCGAGGATCAGCGCATGGTCGCCGAGGCGCGGCAGGTGATGCAGCGCGCGCTCGACAGCTCCAACGCCGAAGAAAAGGCCGACTACGGCATGATGAAGGAAAAGATCCGCAACGAGCTGAAGCGCTTCATTCACAAGAGCACCAGCCGCCGCCCGCTGATCACACCGGTGATCCTGGAGATCTGAGCCTCGGGAGTCTGAGACTGGTATGAGTGACGGCCTGGTCACGCTCGATGCCATCCGCGCGGCGCGGCAGCGGATCAGCGGTGTCGCTGTTCGGACGCCGCTGGTGCGGGTCGATCCGGAGCGGCTGCGGGCGGCGGGTGTGCCGGGGCCCGGCTTTTCCCTGTACCTGAAGGACGAGAGTGCGCAGCCGATTGGCAGCTTCAAGCTGCGCGGCGCCTACAACATGGTGGCGCAGCTCGAGCCGGAGGTGCGCGCGCCGGGCGTGATCACCTACTCCAGCGGCAATCATGCGCAGGGCGTGGCGTACGCGGCGCGCGCCCTGGGCGTCAAGGCCGTCATCGTCATGCCTGCCAACGCGCCCGAGGTCAAAAAGCAGGCCACGGCGGCGCTGGGCGCGGAGATCGTCGAGGTGGGTCCGGCGAGCTCGGAGCGGCGCGCCAAAGCCGAGGAGCTTGCGGCCGCGCACGGCTACGCCATCATTCCGCCGTACGACGATCCGCGCATCATCGCCGGGCAGGCGACGTGCGGCCTCGAGATCGTCGAGCAGCTGCCTGAGGTCAATCTGGTGCTGTCACCGGTCAGCGGTGGCGGTCTGCTGAGCGGCATCGCCACGGCGGTGAAGCTGGCGCGGCCGGAGGTTCAGGTGTGGGGCGTCGAGCCGGAGCTCGCGGCCGACGCGCACGAGAGCTTCTACCGTCGCGCGCTCGTCGAGTGGCCCGCAGCCAGGACGAGCCGGACGATCGGCGACGGCCTGCGCACGCAGAGCCTGGGCGCGCTCAACTTCGAACACGTGCTGCGGTATGTCGACGGAATCGTGACGGTGACAGAAGACGAGATTCTCGCCGCCATGCGCATCGCCCTCGCCGCGACGGACGTGGTGCCGGAGCCGAGCGGCGCAGTCACTCTGGCGTCCGCCCTCTTCCACGCAAGCCAGCTACCTGCGGCGGAGATCGTCGTCGCGGTGGTGAGCGGCGGCAATATCGACCCGGCGCTGCGGGCGGAGCTTGCCGCGACGCTCGCGGAGTGAGAGAGCTCTGCCCTCACAGATCTGAAGGGGTTGCCAGGATTTTGCATTTGCCCCATGATCTCGTCATAGGAGACTTTATGAAGCTCGACACGGACCTGATGCGGGAAATCTTGCTGCAGATCGATGCAAGCCCAGCCACCAAAGGCTATATAACAGTGGCCGTTCCGCCGCACTCGGAAGCGGCGATCTCGTCTCATATCAAGATTCTGCGTGAGGAGGGCTTTGTGGAGGCGGATGATCTTTCGGATCATAGTGGCTCCGACTGGGGCGTAACTGGGCTCACATCGAGCGGTTACAAGTATCTGGACACGATCCGCGATCAACGAGGTCTGGCGACGTCGATGGAGGTAGCTAAGAGGACCGTGTAGCTAGACTAGCCGCAAATACCTCTAGACTAAGCCGGTCAGCCGGAGGTGTAACGCGGGCCTTCAGCCCGCAGTTTGGAATCGCCCCAGGCTAGGGTAGCGGGCCTCCAGCCCGCATGGCACTCGACACATTTTTTAGACAGCTTCGAACGGAACTGCCTCCGCCGCCTCGGATCTCATTCGCTTGTAGCGGGAGAACGGCTCTACACCCACTCTCCCGCGCGCATCAGCGGTTCGCTCGATCCATCCGCATGCACGCCCTCGACATCGACCTCGCCCGAGCCGATCATCCAGTCCACGTGAATCAGGCTGGAGTTCGCCCCGAGCTTCGCCAGGTCCTCGTCGCTCATAGCCGCGCCGCCCTTCAGGCAGGTGGAGTAGGCCTGCCCCAGCGCGATGTGGCTGGCCGCGTTTTCGTCGAACAGCGTCGTCCAGAACAGAATGCCGCTCTGCGAGATGGGTGAGGAGTTTGGCACGAGAGCCACCTCGCCCAGGTGTCGCGCGCCCTCGTCGGTCGAGATCAGCCGGTTCAGCACGTCTTCCCCCGCGGTCGCGTGCGCCTCGACGATGCGGCCCCCCTCGAAGCGCACCGCGATGTTCTCGATCAGCGTGCCCTGGTGCGAGAGCGGCTTTGTCGCGCGCACCTTGCCCTCCACGCGGTCCTTGTGCGGAGTCGTGAAGCACTCCTCAGTCGGGATGTTCGGCTGGCAGGCAACGCCGTTGCCGGCCGTGGTTCCGCCGCCGGCCCAGAGATGGTTATCAGCCAGGCCCACGGTCAGGTCGGTGCTGCCATCCTTCGAGTGGAAGCGCAGCGCGTGGAAGCGCTTGTTGTTCAGCAGGTCGACGCGCTCTTTCAGACGCTGGCCGTGCTCCTGCCACTCGCGCACCGGGTCGTCGCCGTCGATGCGCGAGGCCTTGAAGATCGCCTCCCACAGCCTGGCCATGGCCATCTCCTCCGGGTCGTCGGGAAAGACGAGCTTTGCCCACTCCGGGGTCGCGGAGGCGACGATCGTCCAGTTGATCTCGTGGCGCGTGATCAGCTCCATCGCCGGCTTGTTCGCCTTGGACGCCGCCACGTTGGCCCGCGCCACCTTGCCGGGGTCCTGCTTGCTTAGCAGCGCCGGGTTCGCCCCCGCGATCGCCATGCGCGCCGCTCCGTTGCGAAACGCGGTCGCAATCGCCTCCTGCAACCACACCGGAGCGTAGTCGAAGCTCGCGTCGGGAGCGTGTTCAAACCGCGCCAGGATCGCCGGATCGTCCGCGTAGAAGGTCGTCACCAGCAGAGCTCCGGCGCGATAGGCGTGCTCGGTGATGCGCCGCACCAGCGGCATCGCCTCGGTGGGCGCGGTCAGCACCAGCTCCTGCCCCTCGCGCAGACCCAGGCCAACCTTGACGGCCACCTCGGCCAGGCGGTCCAGCTTTTGTTCGAAAGAGAGATCAGCGAACTTCGCGGTGGTCGGGGCGGCGATGGCGGCAGAGGACATGTCTCCAGCTTAGGGGGAACCCGAGGCCGGCCGCAAGGCGGCCCGAGCCCAGGTAGTGACTCAGCATTGGGGGATCACGTCTGGAGCGTAGAGGAGTTGGTCGCCATCATGCCTGAGCCTTCAGCCAAGAAGCGCGGACCGTACAGAAAGGGAGTTTGGTAGAGCCAAGCCTTGTTCCTCCATACGCTGCTTTCGGTTGATTTTCCCCGTCTCCGAGCCGTATCCTCTAGTTTATGGCCTATCGAGCGGCATCAATCGCGAATGAACTGCTCGACCTGGCGAACGGCCGAAAGCTGACCCAAATAGAAATCCAGAAGATCGTTTACTTTGTGCATGGTTGGTACCTCGCATACAAGCATGCACCCTTGATCGGCGAGTTTTTTGAGCCATGGAAGTATGGCCCCGTGGTCCGATCTCTGTACGATTCCTTCAAACGTTTTGGTAGTGATGCCATCACGTCCAAAGCAACAACGTGGCAAACCGACCCAGAGGGCAACATCGTTGAACGGACGCCTTCTATCAAAAGCAATGATCCGCAAGAAGATTCGTATGTACGCTCGCTGACGCGCAGTGTATGGGATAAGTACGGCACACTCGCTCCGTTCAGGCTGGTTGAGGTGACCCACATTCCCAACGGACCATGGGCTCTAGCCTATGCCGCAAAGCAAACATATATAAGCAACGAGTCCATAGAACATTATTTTGCGACGCTGATTCCCAAAGCTCGAACCGATGCCTGAAGATTGCCCGCCAGCGCCTCTCGTAGTGGTTCCGGACACAGGAACACCCACTGAAGAAACTAAAGAGGCCCTGCCCGAAGAGCGGGAATCGCTCAAAGCACGACGCAAGCAGGACATAAAAGATCGAAAAGCCGCAAGAAAGCAGCGAAGAAAGTACGCGCATCGAATCTTTGTCCTGTGCTGTAGCTGGGTATGTGCAATCTTCGTGCTGCTCATGTTCTCTGGGTTTGGCTCATACAGACACTTTCGGTTCTACTTGAGCGAACGGGTGATATTAGCCGCCATCGGAAGTACCACGGTGAATATCATCGGCGTTTTCCTGATCGTCGTTCGTTTCATCTTTCACGACAAGTAGCAGGGACAACTCAAACTGAGTCACTACCGAGCCCACCTCGCTTACAGCTGTGCGTGCACGTCGCGGAAGTCGAAGCAGCCCTTGCGCGAGGCGATCCACTCCGCCGAGCGCACCGCGCCCTCGGCAAAGGCGCGCCGCGAGATGGACTCGTGCGACAGCACGATGCGGTCGAAGCGGCTTTCGGCCACCAGCACATGCAGCCCCGCGACGTCGCCCTCGCGCACCGAGCGCACCGGCACCTCGCCCGCTTCGGGCGCCGCGCGCTGCACCGCCTCGGCCAGGGTGAGGGCGGTTCCGCTCGGCGCGTCCAGCTTGCCCGCGTGGTGCGTCTCCTCGATGTGAAAGCTGTAGCCCGCGCCGTGGAGCGCCGCCGCCAGCTTCGCGGCGGTTTCAAAGATCGCCTGCACCCCGACCGAAAAGTTGGTGCCGTACAGCAGCCCTGCGCCACGCCGCTCCGCCAGGCCGCGCATGTCGGCCAGCCGGTCGTACCAGCCCGTCGTGCCGACCACCATGTGCGCGCCCGTCGCCAGGCAGGCGCGCATGTTCTGCACCGCGGCCTCGGGCGTGGTGAAGTCGATGACCGCGTCAAAGCCCGCCACAAACGGCGGCGTCAGCGCCGTCGCCGAGCGATTCTCCCTGGCGTCCAGCACATGGACGCTGTGGCCATGCTCGGCCGCGACCTCCGCCACCAGGCGGCCTGTCTTGCCGTGTCCCAATACCAGCATTCGCATCGTCGTCTACACCCTTTCCTGCGCCGCTGCGGCCGCAGCCATGGCCGGCTCCGTCGCCGGGCGCGCGCTCACGTCGAACACCGTCTCGTCAGGATCGGTGAAGAAGCGCCGATGGAGGCTGCGCACCGCCTCCTCCACATCCTCTTCATCGATCATGAAGCTCATGTTGATCTCGCTGGCGCCCTGCGAGATCATCCGCAGATTGACGTGGCTGATCGCCGAAAAGACCTGCCCGGCGATGCCGCTGTGCCCGCGGATGTCCTCGCCCACCAGGCAGATCAGCGCCTTTCGCCCCTCGTACTTGACGTCCGCGATCTTGCTCAGGTCGGCGCAGATCTCCGGCAGCCGCTCGTTGGAGTCGACCGTCACCGAGATCGAGACCTCGCTGGTCGAGACCATGTCGATCGCGCAGCGGTAGCGGTCAAAGACATCGAAGACCGCCTTCAGATACCCGTGCGACATCAGCATCCGGCTCGCCACGACGTCGATGATCGTAAGCCGCTTCTTTGCCGCGATGCTTTTGAACGGGCTGCTACAGTGCGGCGCCACGGCCGTAATGCGCGTGCCCTCGTTCGCGGCGTCGCGCGAGTTCAGAACGTACACCGGAATGCTCTTCGCCACCGCCGGCAGAATGGTCGCCGGGTGCAGCACCTTGGCGCCGAAGTAGGCGAGCTCGGCAGCCTCCTCAAACGAGATGGTCTTCACCCGCAGAGCGTCGGGGCAGATGCGCGGATCGGTCGTCATGATGCCGTTGACGTCGGTCCAAATCTCGATCGCTCCGGCGTGGAGACCGCCGCCGACCAGCGCCGCCGTAAAGTCGCTGCCGCCGCGACCCAGCGTCGTCGTCACGCCGGCTGCGGTGGAGCCGATAAATCCGCCCATCACCGGCACCTGCCCGCGCTCGACGAGCGGCAGCACTTGTTCGAGCAGCCTGCTCCCGATCGCCGCCTCGCTCGGCACCGCTTTGCCGTAGCTGTCGTCGGTCAGGATGAGCTGCCGCGCATCGGCGTGCACCGCGTCCATGTCGTGCTCGCGAAAGGCCTCGGCGACCATGCGGCTCGAAAGCCGCTCGCCGAAGCTCAGCACCAGGTCGTTGGTGCGCGGCGTCAGCTCGCCGACCGCCGCGATGCCGCGCAGCAGATCGTCGAGCGCATCGAACTCCGCGTGAAGTCCCGTCTGCAGATCGCGCCCGGCATCGCCGCCCATCAGCGCGGCGGCCGTGTCCACATGCCGGTGACGCAGCCGTGCCGCGATCGCCAGCGCGCCCATCCGGTCGCCCGCGCCCGCCGCCGAGGCCGCCGCAAGCAGCAGGTCCGTCACCTTGGCCATGGCCGAGACGACGACCACCGGGCTCAGGCCGCGGTCGCGCCGCCCGGCCACAATCGCGGCCGTGCGCAGCATCGCCCGCGCGTCCTCGACCGAGGTGCCGCCGAACTTCATCACCACGATCCGCTCGCGCGCGACGCTCACACCGGCACCGCCTCAGGTCGGGGCGCGGTCGCCAGCTTGTCGAACCGGCCCAGCCTTGCCAGCACCTCCGCGTTCAGCACCGCCGCGCCCGCCGCGCCGCGCAGGGTATTGTGCGAGAGCACCACAAAGCGCCAGTCCAGCAGCGGACACGGCCGCAGCCGGCCTACCGTCACCGCCATGCCGCCTCCGCGCATGCGATCCAGCCTCGGCTGCGGGCGGTCCACGGCCTCGTCATACTCGATTGGCTGCTCGGGCGCCGTCGGCAGGTGCTGCCCAGCCAGCGGCCGGAACTCGCTCCATGCGGTCAGCATCTGCTCGCGCGTGGCCGGCTGCTTCAGCTTCACGGAGACACACTCGGTGTGGCCGTCCTCCACCGCCACGCGATTGCAGTGCGCGCTGAGGCGGATGGGAAGGCGCGTGACGCGGCCGTTCTCCATCCGCCCCAGCAGCTTGCCTACCTCTTCTTCCAGCTTCTCTTCCTCGTTCCGGATAAACGGCACCACGTTGCCCAGGATGTCGAGCGAGGCGACGCCCGGGTAGCCCGCGCCGCTGACCGCCTGCATCGTCGAGACAAACAGGCTCTCAATGCCGAACCGCTCCTCCACCGGTTTCAGCGCCATTACCAGGCCGATGGCCGAGCAGTTCGGATTGGTCACCAGGAAGCCGCCGCGCCCGTTGTTCTCCGCGCGCCAGCTCTGCCGCGCGATCAGCTCCAGGTGGTCCGCGTTGACCTCCGGCACCGCCAGCGGCACATCCTCCACCATGCGAAAGGCGCTGGAGTTCGAGATCACCGCGCATCCGGCGGCTGCAAAGCGCGGCTCCAGGTCGCGCGCCACCTCGGCATCGAGCGCGGCAAAGATGACCGTGGGCAGCTCGCCGACAGCATCCTCCGGCCGATTGCTCTCGATCGTCATGCGGGCGATCTCGGGCGGCAGCGGCGTATCAAGCTTCCACCGGCAGGCCTCGCCGTAGGTCTTGCCCAGGCTGCGCTCGCTCGCCGCCAGCCACGCAATCTCAAACCAGGGATGCCGGCTGAGCAGCTGAATAAAGCGCTGTCCCACCATGCCCGTCGCACCCAAAATGCCGACCCTGCGTCGCTCCATATCCCCTAAGAATAGCAAGCAGTCCGTGGGCGGACTTCCTTGTCGCGTTACGCGGAACTCCACACCGGGCGACCGCGTACTCTCATGCAGCAAACGTGCTCTCGGGAGATTCGATGACACTCGGCAACGTCTGGCTGTGGCTCTTCTGGCTGTGGGTCGCGTCCGAGGCAGCACTTGTCCTGGCGACCTACCGCAGGCGCGGCTCGGACAAGGTGCAAGATCGCGGGTCACAGATCCTTCTGGTCGTCACCATCCTTGCCACCATCTCCAGCCTCGACTGGATCAGCGCCTGGTTGCCGGAGCTGGATTTCAGCGGCTCCCCGTGGCTCAAGCCGCTGACCGTGGCGCTGATGATTGCCGGGCTCGCCATCCGCTGGACCGCCATCCTCAAACTCGGACGCGCTTTTTCGGTCAACGTCACCATCCGCGCCGGGCAGCAGGTGCAGCGTGCGGGGCTCTACCGCGTCATGCGCCACCCCTCCTACGCCGGCCTCGTGCTCATCTTTCTTGCCATCGCGTTACGCTCACGCAACTGGCTCTGCTTTGCCGTCATGCTCCTCTTCAACGGAGCGGCGCTGATGTACCGCATCCATGTGGAAGAGCAGGCTCTGCGCGGCGCCTTCGGCGAGGAATACATCGAGTACTGCCGCGTGACGAAACGGCTCATCCCGGGGATCTACTGATCCGCGTGATCCGGCGCGCTCGAGAAACGATCAGTTGCGGCTCGCAAGGAGACGCAGATTCCCTGCGGGAATGACAAAAAGAGAGCGGAACTCTGCCGGCGTGCAGACTCGTTTAGGAGGCTTCAGGGAGCAGATTGCCTGCGGGGAATAGGGGGCCCCTGCGGGCTGAAGGCCCGCGCTACTTTGGAGCGGTTTACCGCGGGTGTAGTCCTGAGTTTCTATGTCGGGCCTTCAGCCCTAACAGCCTTATGGATCGCTACCTGGGGCTTGCGCCCCAGGCTGTTATATGTCGGGCTTTCAGCCCTGTAAACCAAAGAGCTACACCTACATGCAAACAGCTCTGAAGGTGAAGAGGGGCCGCCGCTGCGGGCTGAAGGCCCGCGCTACTCATAACCTGGGGCGAAGCCCCAGGATTGCCGGGTAGTTCCAGACTGCGGGCTGAAGGCCCGCGCTAGACCACCGGCTAAACCTCTTCAGTACACCTCTTCCCGCCGCCTGCGTCGCACGCCCCATCCGCCCGCGCCGCCCCACACCAGCACCGCCACCACCAGGTGGATCAGGAACCACAGCGTGAAGCCCTGGTCGGTGTAGATCATGAACAGGATCAGCACCCGCGGCAGCAGCACCGCGATCACCAGCGGAACTATGCCGTGGAGGTGAAACGGCGCCAGCACCCCTTGCAGCCACGCCAGCGCCAGAGCGATGCGCGGCAGAAAGAGCGAGAAGACCAGAAACCACAGCGGCAGCCTGTGAATCGCCAGCGACCAATCCATCGTGCTCTCCTCCGTCTACTTCTGCTTGAACGTAAAGTCTGCCGTGGCCGTCTGCTTCGGATCGATGGTCACGGTCATGGTCTGCTCGCCCATCTTCTCCTGCACCGCGGCCAAAGTATAGGTTCCGGCCGGTAGCCCAGCCATGCTGAAGCTGCCGTCCTCGCCAGTGACGGCGAAGAAGCGCGTCGGCGCCACGTTGATAAACGCATTCATCCAGGGATGATTGTTGCAGCGCACCGGCATCATCACCTCGGCCTTGGGAAAGCTACGCACCACCGGCCCACCCTTGGGACCCTGCGAGATGTCGACCGTCTCGTTGCCCACCACCACGGGCATGGTGTGGATGTTGTGCATCGTCACGTCGGAGTTGCGAAACTCGACCGGCTCGCCCTTCATCACCGCGATCACATGAGGCTGGTACCGGCAGCCCTTCTGGTCGAGCACCACCGGTGCCGCGTTCGCCGGCGGCAGGTTCATCGCCTGCGGGGGCCCGCTCTTCACGTAGACATATACGTTCGCCAGCTTGCCACCGTGCACCACGTACTGCTCGGAGAAGTTCTCGCCGCCGGTCATGGCGCACGCTGGGTCCTGGCTCATGTCGATCCGCACCGGCGCGGGCGCTCTGCCGGAGAAGCGCACCACACCCTTTACGTCGCCCAGCGTCGCCGGGTTGAGCGGCACCACTGGCGCGGCTGCGCGCGTGGGAGCCGGCTCGCCGTTCGCCCCCTGCTGGACTGCCTTATCCGGCTTGCATCCCGTCAGCGTCCCCGTCAGCAGCAGCGCCGCGACCCCCGCGGCTCCAGTCCAGTTCCGTCCCCATCGCTTCATTCGATCTCCTGTTCCGTCTTCCCCTCGGATGCAGAGCAGCCGCTCTGCATCGCGGCTCACGCCATCGCACCGAGCAACGCCTCGGTAAACTCCCGCGTTCCGCTCGTTCCGCCCACGTCGCGGGTCAGCGCTCTGCCCTCGCGGTAGACGGCATCGATGGCATCCTTCACCAGTCGCGCCGCCTCGAACTCGTCCAGGTGTTCCAGCATCAGCACCGCCGATTGCAGCAGCGCCGTCGGATTCGCCTTGTTTTGCCCGGCAATGTCCGGTGCCGAGCCGTGCACAGCCTCGAAGATCGCGCACTCCGCCCCCAGGTTCGCCCCCGGCACCAGACCCAGGCCGCCCACCAGGCCCGAGCATAGGTCGCTCAGGATGTCGCCATAGAGATTCTCGGTCAGAATCACGTCGTACTGCCAGGGGTTCATCACCAGCTGCATGCAGGTGTTGTCCACGATGTGCTCGGCATAGGTCACGGCCGGAAAGCCCGCTGCCACGCGGCGGCAGCAGTCCAGAAACAGACCGTCGGTCAGCTTCATGATGTTCGCCTTGTGGATGGCGTGTATCGTTTTGCGGCCGTGCTTGCGCGCGTACTCGAAGGCAAACCGCGCGATCCGTGTCGATCCCTTTTCGGTGATGATCTTGAGCGACTGTGCCACCCCGGGCACCACCATCACCTCAAGCCCGGCGTACAGGTCTTCCGTGTTCTCGCGCACGATAATCAGATCGATCTCCGGGTACTTGGTCGCGAGCCCCGGAAGGCTCTTCACCGGACGGAAGTTGGTGTAGAGGTCGAACTTCTTCCGCAGAGTGACGTTAATCGACGCGAATCCGCCGCCGATCGGCGTCGTCACCGGCCCCTTGAGCGCGACGCGGTTCGCCTCGATTGATTCGTAGAGTGCCTTGGGGATGTACTCGCCCGACTTCGCAAACGCGTCCGCGCCTGCGTCATAGCGATGCCACTCAAACGCCGCCCCGGTCTTTGCGGCAGCCGCCTCGACCACCGCGACGGTCGCCGCCGTCACCTCCGGCCCGATGCCGTCGCCCGGAATCAGCGTTACCTTGTGCGTCCTGCCTGCTGCCATGGCTCTAAATCTCCCTCTTCCGCCGCCGGGTATCGCGCCCGCTCAGCAGCTCTTCGAGCTCCGCCTTAAACTCGCTCACATCTTTGAAGTCCCGGTAGACGCTGGCAAACCGGATGTAGGCGACGGTGTCGATCTCCCTTAGCCGCGCCATGATCAGCTCGCCGATCTCCTCGGTCGAGCGCTCGCGCTCGGAAGATTCAACCACCAGGGCCTCGGCCTCGTTGACCATCTGCTCCATGCGTCCAGCCGGCACCGGCCGCTTCTGGCAGGCCTGCAGCAGGCCGGTCAGCAGCTTCTGCCGGTCGAACCGCTCGCGCCGGCCGTCCTTTTTTACGACCATGTAGGGGATCTCATCAATCCGCTCATAGGTAGTAAAACGCTTCTCGCAACGCTCGCACTCTCGCCGCCGCCGGATCGAGTCGGCGTCCTTACTCTCCCGCGAGTCCACCACCCGATCCTGAGCAAACCCGCAAAAAGGACACTTCATCGCGCAAGTTGGATTCTAGCAGCGCGGTCGCGGAATGCTGTGCGCTCGCGTGGCGCTCTTCCCCGGCAGTGGACGGCTACAACCCAAGAGATGGGCTGCGCTGATCGTCAATCCTGGCTTGAAGCTCGCATCTCTTCCGCAGCCTCCCGTACCGCCTGCTCCGAAACCCCATGCGCCACCAGCCGCCGGCTGAACTCTTCGACCGTGCTGTCTCTCCTCCGCCCGGCCTCGCGCTCCGCCAGATGTTGCCGCAGCCCGTTCGAGATATAGGCCCGGATCAGTGCCTGATATCCACCAAACCCCAGCGTGGGCGCGACCTCCTTCAGGTCCTCGATCACGTGCTCGGGTAGTCGCAGCGAGATCAGCGTCATCGGCTTCGTCCCCTGCATGTTGCGCCGGATGCGTTCCCTCATCTTCATAGCGTCTCCTCTCCGCTGGCTCAATCGGGTCAAGCCGTAATCCCAGCCCGCTTCTGCCGCTGGCCGGCCAGCCACAGCCCCAAGGCTCCGCACACCAGCAGGCTGATTCCCGCGTCCACCGCAAAGCTGCCTGTCACCCCGTGCCAGCTGTACGCGTGCCCATCCAGGAAGCCCATGTAGATGATCGGCAGGTTGGTGCCCGCGATCAGCAGCGAGAACAGCGTTGCGGCCAGCGGATTGTCCGGGCCGATCACCTCGAAGTTGATCGCGTTGCCGGTCGCGAAAGCCAGCGCCTGGAAGCAGTTTTCGCCTGTGATGGCGATGGCGAACGCCCACGGCGTGCGCGGCAGCAGAAGCAGGCTGAGCGTGAACAGCGCGCCCGCCGCACCGATGCCGAGGTACAGCGGCCGCAGGGGAAACCTCCGCGCCAGCGCTGGCAGCAACAGGCTGCCCACCACCCCGGCGGCGGCCGCGCCGAAGCCGGCCAGCAGGCTGACCATGCGTTCGCTCGCGGAGAAGTCCTTGCCGATGCCGCCCAGCACATTGGTCAGGGTGAAGGACGCCGAAGGCAGCGTAAACAGCAGCAGCGCAAGGAGCACCTCGCGCCGCTTCAGCAGGGCGACGATCTCACCAAAGAACCGCCGGAAGCTCTCGGACGCCAGCCGCCGGTCGGGACGCGGAGCCGGAATCTTCAGATACAGCAGCGACGGCGTCATCAGCAGAGCCGCCAACGCGCAGCCCGCCGCCACTGGCGGCAGCGCCCGCACCAGTTCGCCGGCCGCCAGCATCATCACGCCGCCCGAGCCGATCGTCGCCACGGTAAACCACGCGCCCAGGCGGCTGTCGTCCTTGCGGTCGATGAGGCTGCCCACCCATCCGCCCACCGCCGCCTGCACCAGTGACACCGCCACATAGCCCAGCAGCATCACCCAGCCGACGAGCAGCAGGTCCGACCGGTTGGCCACCGTGATCCCCAGCGCCAGAGCGGCCAACGCGGCAAAGACCAGAGCGTAGGCGCGGCGGGAGAAGCGGACATCCAGCACAGGCGCCAGCAGAAAGATCCAGAAGCCCGGCGACAGAATGGCCGCCACCAGCGCGGCGATGCGGCCGCCCGGAACGCCCTGCGCGGCGAACATCTCGGGCAGGGTGACGACGGCAAAGCCGGCATACATGCCAAAGGTCGAGTTGGTCAGGCCCAGCAGCCAGACCGGCGGCAGCTTCGGTCGATCGCTCATGCAGTCCGCCTGGAGCAGTCAAAATGGGGTGCGATGTTCCTCATTCTGCCACGGCGGCATGAGTCGGAGCAGTTTGCTTTAGGGAAGCTCTGATCAAGTCTAGCCGTCAGCACGAGTCTGCCCTTTGTTTGTCATTCCCGCAGGGAATCTGCGTTTTCTGCCGGGCAGCAACTCCGTTAGCGAATTGGATCAGACCTTTCCTAGCTGCCGCAGCCTACCACCGTGTCCTGGGTGCACTGGCCCCTGGCCAGCGATCTCCGCGCCGCGATGGCAAGAATCTGGTGTCCCGCCGTGGTCGGGTGCAGATCGTCCCAGAACAGGTACAGGTCGGGGTTTACCGTGTAGTTGCCCTGCGCGCTGGCCGACACGTTGCTGAACAGAAAGCTTTGCGGCGAAAACAGGACGTCGCTGAACAGCCTGAAGACATCCAGCTGCACCAGGTGGACCGTCTTGGTCTGCAAGGTCGATAATCCCAGCGCCAGGGTGGTATTGAAGAGCACGCTCGCCGCAGTCGCTGGAACCGAGGTCGCGGCCGAACCGTTCAGCCCCGGAGTGGCCCCCAGCGGTGGCAGGTTGGGCACCAGGATCTCGGTCGCTCCGGCCCGCTCCAGCCGCTCCACGTCCAGCACCTCCTGGAGCGCGGCCTGGATTACCTCATCGGGGGACTGAGCTTCCAGCACGTCGTTCGCGCCGCCCCAGACCACAAACAGCGTCTTGCGGTTGATCCGGGGAGAGGTCGCGAGATAGTCCGTGATCTGTTTGCCGAGGTTGTCGACCTTCACGGAAAACACGTTGCCCTGACCGAAGGTGAGGTCGGTCTGGCCGCGCGCCGTCTTCGCATATCCGAAGGCATAGTCCGTTCCGCCATCGAGCGAGTTTCTCACCACCGGCCGGTTCGGCAGCATGGCCGCCATCTGCTCCACCCAGACACCGTGGTAGTTCACGGCCTGCGGAACGGTGTCGGCCCCGTCGGTGAAGCGGCCGTCGGTGTAGTCCGCCAGCGGCCCCGGAATCCGCACGCCGTACTTGGCTTCGGTCCGGTGCGCCACGTTCCCGGTGTCGGAGAGCGAATCGCCAAACACCACAATGGAGGTGTATTGCTGCGCCCGCGCGGCCACGCCAGAGACCGTCAGAACCACAGCGGCAACCAGGCTCAGGCGAGCCCAGCGCCAGGACCGCGGCGCAGGAGAAGGGGAGGGGGAAACCAGGCAGGGGGAAGTCAGGGCCGTGCCCGTGCGCAGGGTAGCTCGCATCGCGTCGCTCACAATCGAAGTTAGAGTTTTGGGAAAACCGGGGCCCGGACGGAAAGCGGAAATCGAAAGAATCGTCCCATGCTGCCCGAGGCTTGTCAACGATTCTTTGCCCAAGCCGCATGCGCCCAGGCCCCCATGGCAATGGCCACCCAGTACGCCAGGATGTCCCACGGGGAAAAGACGCGGCCCAGCAGAAGGATGCCCGGCAGCGTCACGCGGAAGGCGTCCACCCCGGGCGAGCGGTAGAGCTTGAAGAACTCGACCGCCGTCGCGACCACGCCCGCACAAACTGCGGCCGCTGGCTCCGGCAGGCGCGGCAGGGTGGCCGCAACCACCCAGTAAATGCAGAGCGCCCACAGCATCGAGCCGCCGTACTTCACCACCTCCGCCGGGAGTCCCAGCGGCGCAAACCGCACGGCGATGCCGGCGGCGACGGTTGCGAGCAGCAGGCCCGCATACCCGGCCAGCCGCCGCGTCATCGCGGGCTGCCCTTGCTCTCCCGCGCGACCCCGCGCAGGCTCACGCCCTCCATCCGCGCAAACACGAGCCCCGGCGCGATCACGCTCATAAACGTCACCAGCCACAGCAGCAGTCCGGCGCTCACCGCCATCTCCGCCGGCACGCCCAGCAGCAGCCGCATGGCCGAGATGGTGCTCACCTGCGACCCGCCGCCCACCCCCGGCAGCTGCACCACCGAGCCCGCGATCGAAAATCCCATCAGCAGCACCATCGCCGGCAGCCGCAGGGCGCTCGTGGCACCGGGCAGGGCGTGCATCACCAGCAGATACGCAAACGCGTTGCTACCCCAGATCGCGAGGCTCAGACCCGCTGCCCCGAGCAGTTCCCGCCACCCTCGAATCGCGTTCAGGCCGCTTTCAAAGCTCCGCACCTTGTGCTCGACCGACGGCCCGGCCCGAGGCGAAAAGCGCGCCGCAAACCGTCCCAGACCGCGCGCCACCCGCTCCCCGTTCGCCCGGATCGCTCCAACCACAAGCACCAGCGCCGCCGCCATGCCCGCCGCGGCGTACCCCAGCCGGTGCAGTGCCTCACCGTGCGGCAGCCGCTCGAGTCCCGGAGCCACCATCAGCGTGACGGCAAAGATCGTCGCAAAGGCCAGCAGGTCGAAGATTCGCTCGACGGCCACGACCCCGATCTGCGAGGCGAAGCTGCGCTCCGTGCGCCGCGCTACCAGGTAAGGCCGGATCAGCTCGCCCAGCCGCCCAAAGATCGCGAGGCCGGCAAAGCCCGCAAACTGCGAAGGAATCAGCTGCCACCAAGCTACCGGCCGCCCCTCGTCCGGCGCGGCTCGCAGAAAGATGCTCCACCGCGCCGCCCGAAGCACGTAGATGCTCCAGACGACGGCGATCGCTCCCAGCAGCTCCCATCCGTCGGCGGCCTCGACTGCCCGCCCTATCCCCGCCCAATCGACGTGCGCTCCGTGGAGCTTCCACACAACAAACGCCGCCAGCGCGGACGCCAGCACCCACAACAGGGCCCGGCGACCTCCGGCCGCCCGCGAATCATGCGCTCGATCATTTTGAGAGTCTGTCATCTCGGGCAGCCGCTGGCCAGACCGCCGTGGCAAATGCCACTCTCCGGGTGCGAAGGCCACACCATACAATCCTGCCCGAACAAGCTCTAGCGCGCTCGCGCGACGGTCGCCGCCGCAGCCATCTCCGCCAGCTTGCGCCGGTTGAACTCCCGGATCACCCGCGCCACGTAAGCGCGCGTCTCGCGAAACGGCGGAACGCCGTGGAACCGCGCGACCGCGCCCGGACCCGCGTTGTAGGCCGCCAGCGCCAGGGCGATGTTGTCGTGGTAGCGCGCCAGCAGCGTGTCCAGGTAGGCCGTTCCTCCGGCGATGTTCTGATCCGCCGCGAAGGCGTCGCCGACGCCCTGCTCCGCCGCCGTGCCCGGCATCAGCTGCATCAGACCGCGCGCGCCAGTGCGGGAGACCGCCCGAACCCGGCCGCCGCTCTCGGCCCGGACCACGCTGGCCAGGAGGTCGGCGTCGATATTGTGCCGCGCGCCGGCGTGCTCCAGCATCTCGCCGATCTCGGCCCGCGTCGGCTCCGCCGTCTCCCTCGTCCCGAGGCTGCTCGGAACATCGCGTCGAGCCGCCTGCGCCGGCGGGTCCGGCAGCACCTCCACCCGCACCACCGACGCTCTGCCCACCTCCATGTAGCTGCCCGAGCCGTCTGCCGCGTCGGGAAGGGAAGGCAGGTACAGCCGCACCCGGTCTCCCACGGCCTCGCGCCGCGTGCAGTCGACCGCAAACCCGCTGCGCAGGGTCACGTGCTCGAGCGCGTGAGCCGCCACCGGGCACAGCGCCGCGAAGAGCGCCACCAGCCCGGCCCAGCAAGCCTCACGCATGCCTCTATTCCACATCATTCCAGCCGAGCCTACCATTCCGCAGCCCCGTTCGCCATGCCCCCTGGAGGTCATCGGTTCAGGATCCACCGGAGCTTCAACGCACGGGTGCCCCATTCATCGCGCCCTTGCGATGAGTGGGGTCTCACAGCGATTCAGAACCCAACCGCAGTTGGAACTGCCCTTCACCGCAGAGCCACCGTCTCCACCTCCGCCCAAGGCATCGCCCCAGCCGCCAACCCTTCCAGAAACACCGCCACCCCGTCCTCATCATGGCGCCCAGCCACGTGCCAGCCCCGCTCCGCCGCCATCCGATGCAGCTCCACCGGCGCGTTGCCCATCAGCACCGCGCGGCCGGCGCGCTCCAGCATCGGCAGATCGTTCCAGTTGTCGCCCACAGCGACGACCTCGCCCAAGTCGAAGCCCCGCCGCTCGGCCAGCTCAGCGATCGCCGCGCCCTTGCTGCAGCCCGCCGGCAGAATATCCAGGATGCTCAGGTCGCGGTCCGGGTACTCGGTCCGGTGCAGCGCCAGCTCCGCCCCTGCCGGAATCGTGCCTGTCCACTCGATGTCGAGCACGCGCTCCTCCGCCGCCAGCCGCTGCTCGGCGCGCCGCATCCGCTCCACCGTGCCGCACAGCATCATCTGGATGGGCAGCCCGGTCTCCAGCGCCCGCTCGATCGGCTGAATATGCGCCAGGTACGGCTCGTTCGCCGTCATCCACCGCCCAATGCTGCCGTGGAGCTCCTCCATGTGCTCGACCACCAGGGCTCCGCGCGTGTCTTCGCCATCCGGCTGCACGGTGTCGAAGGTCATTACCAGCGACCGGCGAAACTCGCCCAGGTGCCCGCACAGCCACTCGGAGGTGCCGCGCCCCACATGGTGCCGGACTACGAGGTCGGCGCTCAGCGTGCGCGTCACGGCGCCGTTCGAGCTGATCACCGCCATCTCCCCGCGCAACCCCAGACCGCGCAGCTGGCGCATGGCGTAGCTGTGCCGGCGCCCGGTTGCGATCAGCACCTCCACGCCGGCGCGCTCGGCCGCCAACACGGCCGCTGCTGCCCGCGTGCTGACCCGGCCATCGCCGCCCAGCAGCGTGCCATCCATGTCCAGCGCCACCATCTTCACTGCCGTTTCTGCCGCAGCTCCGCCGTCCCGTCGCCCGTTCACCTGTATATTCTCTCATCCCTGTCTGCATAAAAATCCGTAAGTGCAGTGGAATGTTCATGTTAGCGAAAAATTGACTGGACAGGTCTACCCCCGAGGCCTGACACTGGTACCAGCAACACAGGGTTACTTCTATGCTTCACAATCGCATCGCCTCCGATCTCCGGAGTCATTTTTCCACCGTCGGTCCATCGCCTGCCAGTGCCTTGCCCAGCAGCTCCGATGCGGCCGGAGTCGTCTCCCCCAACCCCTTCGGCACGTTAGACCACCCCGCCGGACCCCGTCTGGTCGTTCTTCCCCCGCAGCCGCCCGGCACCCCAGCCCGCGAGCCGCTGCTGCCCGATCTGATCCGCGTCAGCGCTCACCGATGTGCCGCCTTCTTCGCCGAAGCCGCCGTTCTGGTCTTTGTGCTGGGAATCCTGGACCGCTACCTGGCGAAAGACCGCCTCGAGTTCGGGTGGATTGCCGGAGCCTTTCTCGCCAGCCTCACCCTCCTTGCCGCCAGCATCCTGACCGATCTATCGGCGCGCCGCTGGCTCCAGTCGCGCTGACCGGCAAGTCTTGAGTCTGGGGTCCTCCGGGGCGCACCCCATCCCTCCAGTACCATCAGGCCATGCCCCGGATTGCCTATCTCGAGTCCACCCGCGACCCCTCCGTCCACCTCCCGGCCGACAGCCCCCAGACCCTGGCCCCGGACGGCGCGTCGCTCTACGTCCGCTATGACATGGACGAGCTTCGCCACACCGCGCACCGGGACGCCCCGGCGCGCTACACCGCCAGCTCGCCGGCCTCGCTCGGCATGTGGCGCTACCGCGACGTTCTGCCCGACGTCACCCCCGTGACGCTGGGCGAGGGCTGGACGCCCATGGTCCGCTCCCGCCGCTACCCCGGCCTGCTGATCAAGGAGGAGGGCGCCAACCCAACCGGCACCTTCAAGGCGCGCGGCCTGGGCATGGCCGTCACGATGGCCCGGCACTACGGTCTCCAGCACCTGGCCGTGCCCTCCGCCGGCAACGCGGCCGGAGCGCTCGCCGCCTACGCGGCTGCAGCTGGTATCCAGGCTCACCTGTTTATGCCGAAGGACGTTCCCTTCGCCAACTACCTGGAAGGCGTGGTCTACGGAGCCGACGTGACTCTGGTCGACGGCCTGATCTCCGACTGCGCCCGGATGGTCGGCGACCGCATCCGCGCCCAGCGC
Source organism: Acidobacteriaceae bacterium (assembly GCA_965218595.1). Lineage (GTDB taxonomy): Bacteria > Acidobacteriota > Terriglobia > Terriglobales > Acidobacteriaceae > Edaphobacter. The sequence goes on from CBDCLC010000005.1 coordinate 44,282, forward strand.
GAGGCCGGCACGCCGCCGGAGGAGACCTGGTTCGACATCTCCACCCTGAAGGAGCCCTTTCGCGTCGAGGGCAAAAAGACCATGGGCTACGAGCTGGCCGAGCAGCTCGGCTGGCGCTACCCCGACGCGGTCTTCTACCCCACCGGCGGTGGAGTCGGCCTGATCGGCATGTGGAAGGCCTTTGACGAGATGGAGCAGCTCGGCTGGATCGAGCCCGGCACGCCGCGCCCGCGCATGTACGCCCTCCAGGCCGCCGGCTGCCAGCCCGTGGTCGAGGCCTTCGAGGCCGGCTCGCCCACGGCCGAGTTCTTTCCCGACGCCGAAACCTTTGCCTCCGGCCTCCGCGTGCCCAAACCCTACGCCGACAGGCTGATCCTCGAGATTGTGCGGGAGTCCGGCGGCAAGGCCATCGCCGTCACCGACGAGCAGATCCTCGCCTCCATCCTCGACTACGCGCGGCACGAGGGCCTGTTTCTCTCCCCCGAGGGCGCCGCCGCCACGGCCGCCTACGACGGCCTGCTCGCCTCGGGCGAGCTCGACCCCGGCGCGACCGTGGTGCTGTTCAACACCGGCGCCGGCCTGAAGTACACCGACACCACCGCCAAGGCCATGCACCTCCGCCGCCCTGGCACGCTGCCCACCAGCCTGCCGGTGGGCGGCATCATCACGCCGGTGTGATTGGGGCACTGGAGCCGTCTTCTCGACCAGAGCGGGACGCTTCCCGTCCCGCGCTATCGGGAGACCCTGTACCTTCTGCGACTCGGCTGGATCGACCTCCATCCCTTATCATCTCGACCGAAGCGCAGCGCAGTGGAGAGACCCCTGTATTCTGGCCCTGGCGACCGGAAGTTCTGTTCTGTGCCTCGGCAGCAAAATACAGGGTCTCTCCGCTCCACGAGATGGAAAGCCATCTCGTTCCGGTCGAGATGACACCCTCCTTGCTACAGGTCGACACACCTTGGTAAGAAGCTTTATGAGCCTTTGATCTAGTCCTGCGAGTGAATGACAGGGATCTCTCCACTGCCCCCCTCGGCTTTGCTCGGGGTCTGGTCGAGAGGACAAACGGAACAAGGTGAGCACCCAAACTTACTGCCCCAGGATGGGGACGCCGCCCAACTCCATGGAACTCGCGATCCTTTGCCGCCACTCCGCCGGTCCGGTCTCGTGCACGCTGATGCCGTCGGAGCTGACGGCGACCGTAACCGGCATGTCGACCACCTCGAACTCGTAGATGGCCTCCATGCCGAGGTCCTCGAAGGCCAGCACGCGCGAGCTGCGGATCGCCTTCGAGACCAGGTAGGCCGCGCCGCCGACGGCCATCAGGTACACGGCGCCGTTGTCGCGGATGGCTTCAATGGCCGCGACGCCCCGCTCGGCCTTGCCGATCATACCCAGCAGGCCGGTCTCTTCGAGCATCTGCCGGGTGAACTTGTCCATGCGGGTGGCGGTGGTGGGGCCGGCCGGGCCGACTGCCTCGTCGCGCACCGCCTCGACCGGACCGACGTAGTAGATGAAGCGGTTGGTGAAGTCGACCGGCAGCGGCTCGCCGCGGTCGAGCATGCTGGTCAGGCGCTTGTGCGCCGCGTCGCGGCCGGTCAGCAGCTTGCCCGTGAGCAGAATGGTCTCGCCCGGCTGCCATTCCCCGATGTCGGCGCGTGACACCGTGCCGAGGTCGACGCGGCGGGCGTTTTGTACCTCGTATTCCATGCGCGGCCACAGGTCGAGCGAGGGGGGCGCCAGCATCACCGGGCCTTTGCCGCGAAGGACAAAGTGCGCGTGCCGGGTGGCGGCGCAGTTCGGGATCATGGCCACGGGCAGGTTGGCGGCGTGCGTCGGCCAGTCCAGAATCTTGACGTCGAGCACGGTGGTGAGGCCGCCCAGCCCCTGCGCTCCGATGCCGAGCGCGTTGACCCGGTCGAAGAGATCCATGCGCATCTGCTCCAGGTCATTCGCCGGCCCGCGTGCCTTCAGCTCGGTCATGTTGATTGGGTCCATCAGGCTCTTTTTGGCCAGCAGCATGGCTTTTTCGGCCGTGCCACCGATGCCGATGCCCAGCATCCCGGGCGGGCACCAGCCCGCGCCCATGGTGGGCACCGTCCTGAGCACCCAGTCGATGACGGAGTCCGATGGGTTGAGCATGACAAACTTCGACTTGGCCTCGGAGCCGCCGCCCTTGGCCGCGACCGTCACGTCGACGGTTGCGCCCGGAACGAGCTCGACCTCGACCACCGACGGCGTGTTGTCGACGGTGTTCTTGCGGGCAAACGCCGGGTCGGCCAGGATGGACCCGCGCAGGCGGTTCTCCGGATCGAGCCACGCCTGCCGAACCCCGGCGTCGCACATCTGCTGCAGGCTCATCTGCGCGGGCTCGCCCGCCGCGTCGACGAAACGGCACTCCATGCCGATCTTCAGAAAAAGGGTGACGATGCCGGTGTCCTGGCAGATGGGGCGGTGGCCTTCGGCGCACATGCGGCTGTTGACCAGGATCTGCTTCATGGCATCGCGCGCCGCGGGCGACTCTTCCCGCTCGAAGGCCTGCGCGAGATTGGTGATGTAGTCCTCAGGATGGTAGTAGCTGATGTACTGCAGCGCGTCGGCGACGCTCTGGATCAGATCGTGTTGGTGGATGTTGATCATGGGCAGCCTGGAACGGGAGACAGTTGGAAAGCGGCTGGTCCGTTCGGAACCGCTCGCCGCACGTGAGATGCTTCATGCATCCAGGGTTGCGAAGATCCCTTCGAGGTTGATCGCAACCGAGGTCTGGGGCACCCGCAGGGTGCCGCCCCGCTGCTCGAACAGCTCGCCACCGCGCAGCACATACGCCGTCCGCGTTGCCGGATCGAAGATCCACACCTCGGCGGACCCCATGCGCAGGTAATCTTCACAGCGCGCTCGCATTCCCGCCACGTTGTCGCGCGGCGAGAGGATCTCGATCGGCAGCAGAGGAGCCTCCTCGACGACCGGTGTTTTTTTCCAATCGGCGCGCATGAGACAAAGGTCGGGAACCCGAAATCGAGTCGGCGAGACCCGCACCCTGAGCTCAGGCCAGATGACGTAACCACCGGTTCTTTCCTGAGCGGCCAGAATGAGCAGCAGCACCTTCTGCAGGGTAGCGTGGTCCAGTTCTCCCACGTTCCGCTCCTCAATCTCACCGTCGACATAATCCACATCCGGCCGGTACACGGAACCGAGGTACTCTCCCAGCGGAACACTGGGCACTGTCGCGGAAGCTGCCATGGCTCTCTCCTGTCGCTGCACTTCCATGATGGAACCGCGACGCGCCCGATGCAAGATGCGAAAGCAGAAAAGACGTTTCGATGGAGACGGGGAGCGTTGCGGTCCAGAAGAAAGCGGCCGGCCTGCAGGCCAGCCGCTGTTCGGTTCCGGACGACAGGAGCTTAGGCGTGCTGCATGCTCGCCTGGGCTGCCTTCTGGTTGACCGTTTGTTCGGCGATGCGGGTCAGCTTCTGGTCTCCGCCCTTGCTGTCTTCCAGGTTCTGCTTCAGCGGCTGCGCGGCATCCGTCTTGCCGATCAGCTTGGCATAGCTTTCGAGCGAGCCATAGTTTGACACGCGGTAGTGCTGCATCTGGTTGGCCGCGACGATCAGGGCGGCATCGCGAACCGGACCCGCATCGGTGTTCGAGATCATCTGCTCGACCTCGGTGATCATGGCCTGCGCGACGTGATTCTTGTTGGCCTGCGCCGGTTTGCCGACAGTCTGAAAGACCTGCTGGATGCGCTGCGCGTACTCACGTCCCTTGGTGACGCTCTGCTCAAAGATCTCTTTTGCCTGGGGCTCGGTGGCCGCGTCCGCCATCTTCCTGGCCGCATCCGCAGCCTGGTTCTCAAAGTCCAGGGTGTAGCTCAGGCCGGTCAGCATCAGGTCTTCCACGGTCGTCATCTTGTTCGCCATCTCTCATTCCCTCCGGGGGTCCCTCGTCAACGCTCGGCAATCGGGCACCGCCCACATTTAGAGGAATGCCGGAACGGCGACCTTCGTTGCCAGCTGTTTCAGCGCACGTTGACGGGCTCAAATCAGGGGCGGGTGGATAACCTAGGCCGCCTGGCTGTCTACCGCCCGATGTGTCCAAACCGGTACACCAACTGAATGTTGAAGCCGGCGTTGTTCTGCAGACTGCCACCGAACAGGGTCGGAGCGTAGGTCGGCTGCAGGCGAACGGCGAAGTTGGGAAAGAAGTTGTAGTCGAGGTTGAGATCGAGGGCAAAGGCCGGCCGCACGCCGTCCTGGTAGAGCCCCAGAGCCCGCGGGTCCACCCCCAGCCGGTCGCCGTCGAACCAGCCATACGTGGCGCCGCCCAGGCCATCCACGCTCGCTGCCAACTTTTGCTTGGCGTAGAAGCGATATCGAACGCCCCCAAGAAAGGTGTAGTGGCTGATCGATGGGCGATACGGCCCGTTGACGGCCGGGTATCCGGGCTGGGCGAAGATCTGGGAGTCCAGCCTGGCGTTGCCGAAGCTCGCCCGGAGGTCGGCGACAGCGGCGAACCTGGGGTTGAGGTAGTAGGCCAGTGAGGTCGCCGCCGTCACATCGTTATTGTGGAGATTGGTGTCTCCCGATCGGAAACGCAGGTAGCCACCGCCAGCCGCCGCCTCGAAGCGATGGTCATACGTCGCGCGAATCGTCCGCTCGATACGCGCCCGGCGGTTCACATTGCTCTCCCGCCGCTGCCGTCGCGTGTTCTGTGCTCCTGCCGGCGCCGCCGCCAGCCCCGCCAAAACTGCCAGTACCACCATCCGCCTCAACGGCGACAACACACCACACACCACGAACGCTCCTGCGGCTCGCTCCGTTTGCTAAGGTGAGATTGGGAGACCGGAGTCCCCGAAACGAGCCAGCCTTATTAGAACATCTGCCGCCCTGCGGCGGTGCTCCCGGGGGAGGGTTGGCGCACGCCCCGGCCGCGGCGTGGCAAAGATTGCTGCAGGCCAGGCGCGCGGCGGCCGGCACCCCCGAGGGACCCGCAGGGAACATGGCAAACAGAGCACCGGCAAACCGGGGAGGTGGTGGAGCGGGCCGGACGGCCTCCCGCGGCTCCGGTCCGCGCCCTTCGCGCAGGCGTGGCTCGGGCCGCAGACCGGGCACCGGAGCTCTCGCCGCTGGCGTCCTTCTCGGCCTTGTCGCCGCGGCTGCCGCATTCTGGCTTTTTGGCCATCTTCTGCCGGGCCGCCGTGCGGCGGAACCCAGGCCTGCTGCGGGACGCTCCGCGGTGCCCTCGCCGCTGTCACGGACTCCCGCGCACGGTGGCCGTGGGATTGCGCCTCCGGGCGAAGGCGCGTCCGAGACCGCCCCGCACGCAACTGCCAAACTCCAGACCGCTCCCTTCGGCACGAGCGAGGATGTCTTCGAAGCGGGAGCAACCCTCTACCGGGCACGCTGCGCCTCCTGCCACGGGACGCCAGGGCACGCCGCGGCTGGCCATGCAAATGCCCTGCAGCTCTGGCAGAAGGACCCGCGCTCGGGCGGCACCGGCGTCAGTCGCGAGGCGCAGCGGACCGTCTTTGAGAGCATCGCCGATGGCGCGCCCCGGGCGGGGATGCCGGCCTACCGGGCAAGCCTGACGGAGACCCAGATCTGGCAGGTGACGCTGCTGCTTGGGAGCGCCGGCGAGGATCTGCCGGATCCCGTGCTCCATCTGCTCGAGACAGCGGGAAGATAGCTCCCCAGGACCGGGCTGCCGCAGAAGAAGCTGCAGCTTGACGTTCCGGTTGGCGCAGAAAGCCCCGGGATCGCATCGCGGGCAGAAGCTCCAACGGCGCGCGTTGATGGGTCAGGTGTGGCGGTTGGGCCTTAGACGAAGTTCGTCCGGAAATGGCAGTTGCCAATCGTGCAATGGCGGGGGTACTATCCGTTTCGCAGTCCGGAGATGCTCCGAAGCTGGGGCGTTCGAAGTCTGCGGGGGCCCCGAAACACGTTGCAGTGCAACGACTTGAGAGCAAAGGAAAGAACCATGCCCGCTGCTGGCGCGGCCTGGTCGGGTCAAGACCAACTATGTCCTGGTACGCGTACTGCATCGCGGAGCGCAAAGCGTTTCCTGAGCTGGCCAAACACCGGCGACCCACGCCCCTGACCGAGCGAAACGGCCTGTTTGGGAATCAGATTTTTCTGTTTCCCGCGGGCGAGCTTGCGGTCATCGTCTCCGAACACAACGCCGAGGACGCCAGCCGGTTCGATGACCGGGCCGCCCGCGAGCACGCCTCCGTTGTGGCCGGCTGCTTCCGCCACTCGACCGTTCTCCCATTCCGTTTCGGGACGACCTTTGAGGATGACGACGCCCTCCGCCGATCGGTGCGCTCCAATCAGCGGCACTTCCAAGACAATGTGGAGCGGCTGCGGGGCAAGGCCGAGATGCACCTGAAGGTGGTGGTCGACGATACCTGTCCGGGAACAACCCACAGGTCGAGGGAGGTCGGCCAGCAGTACCTCCACAGCCTCCATGAGAGCGCCACCCGGCAGCGGGAACGGCAGTCCCGTGCTCGCGCGCTCTCGGTTCAGGTGAACCGGATGTTTCTTCCCCTGGCCGAGGAGATTACCTGCAAGCGGATTGAAAGCAACAAGATGCTGTTGGACATTGCGCACCTGATCGACGGAAAGACGGTGGAGCGCTACCAGAACAAGTACTCCTCCGCATCGCAGCAGATGAAAGAGTGCCGGATGCACATGTCCGGTCCCTGGCCGCCCTACCACTTTGTGCAGCGCTCCCAGCCGCACGCGAACTAGAGGGTTCTCCTGGGTTGTCCATGCCGCCGTTGGGGGAAGATCCCGCCTCCTGCGACCGCACCAAGTTTCGAGGCGCACGTATACCCTGAACCCACGTCTCAAGTTCGAGACGTGGGGCACCCTGGGTCCAAATTACCGACGAACCAACGACTGCGGGGTGCCCCACATCTCGCTTCTGAGATGTGGGATCCTTGGACCTCGAGGGCTCCACCACCCGAACCCAACCCGAGCCCGTCGAGCCGTTGTGTTGAGCAGTTCCCCTCTCCTGAGACCGCATCAGGTTTCGAGGCACGCGAAGACCCTCAACCCACGTCTCAAGTTCGAGACGTGGGGCACCCCGGGGTCCAAATTACCGACGAACCAACGACTGCGGGGTGCCCCACATCTCGCTTCTGAGATGTGGGTTCCGTGAATCTCCAGGGTTCCACCACCCGAACCCAACCCCGACCCGTCGAAGGGAGGAGTTGAGTTCCCCACCTCGGATGGAGGCTGTGCCCGGCGACCTTCCCGAATCGGGAAGGTCGCCGATTCTTGCGCCAAAATGAGCGTCCTTCTGCCTCCCGCGGCGCATCGCATGAGGTGGGAAGATGCCCATGTCGCCCGTTTTGGGTAGAGCTGCGCGTGAGATCGTCTGCGCGGCCTGGACAGCATCGCCCGCAAGGAGATGTTTCGATGAACCGCAGTACAGCCGTTCGTTTTGCCTGCATCACCTCCAGCCTGCTGGTCCTTGGTGCAGCCCTCCCCCTGTCAACATCGGCTCAGGTGCCCAACCCCACCAGCGTTCCCGGCTCCGGTTCCGGCCTACCCACTCTGACTCAGGAGAACGGTCAGTACCTTTACCGGGTCAATGTGGTGCAGCGCAACCTGGACGCCGTCAACTATCTCCATCGCAGCGGATCGACCCGCATCGGCTTCGAGGGCACGGCCCTTCTGCCCGGAGCCAGCGGCGAAGCCAAGGTAGAAAGCGAGCGGGGTCACATTACGATCGACGCCCGTTTCAAGGGCCTGGTGCCGGCCAACTCCTTCGGCAAGGAGTACCTCACCTATGTGCTGTGGGCCATCAGCCCGGACGGCCGCCCCAACAATCTGGGAGAGATTCTTCCCGACGGCAGCAAGAACGACATCAAGACCTCGACGTCCTTCCAGTCCTTCGGCATGATCGTCACGGCAGAGCCGTACTACTCCGTCACCCAGCCCAGCGACGTGGTGGTGCTGCAGAATGTCATTCTCGATAACCAGACGACCGGCGTGCTTGAAAAGGTGAACGCGCACTACTTTCTTCTGCCGCGCGGTTTGTACGCGCCCACGGCCGGTTCGAACGCCGTGGAAAACCCCATCACGCGCAACGAGCGCTCCCCGCTTGAGTTGTACGAGGCGTACAACGCGGTCCGCATCGCCAGGCAGGCAGGCGCCGACCGCTATGCCCCCGACATCCTCAGCCGGGCGGAGCAGGATCTGCGCAACGCCGCCGATATTGACAGCAACAAGCACGGCGATCGCAAGACCGAGATCACCTTTGCGCGCGGCGCGGTCGAGCGGGCCGAGGACGCCCGTGTGGTCACCCTGCGCAAGCAGGCGGCCGAGCGGCAGCTGAACGCCGAGCGCGCCAAGGACCAGGCACAGATGCAGGCAGCCAACTCCCAGATGCAAGCGCAGGCGGCCCAGCTCCAAGCTGAGCGCGCCCAGGCCGCCAAGGCGCAGGCGGATGCGGAGCGCGCCCGGGCCGAGGCTGCCGCAGCACAGGCGCAGGCACAGGCGGCGCAGGCAAACCAGGCTGCCGAGAGCGCGAACTCGGTCCGCGAGCGGTTGCGCGGGCAGCTCAACAGCGTCCTGCAGACCAGCGAGACGGCCCGCGGTCTGATCGTCAACATGTCCGATGTGCTCTTTGACACGGGCAAGTACACCCTGAAGAATGACGCCCAGATCGCCTTGGCGAAGGTTGCCGGCATCCTCCAGGCGTACCCGGGCCTGAAGCTGCAGGTGGAAGGGTACACGGACTCGGTCGGCTCGGACAGCTACAACCAGACGCTCTCGGAGAATCGCGCCGGCGCGGTGCGTGACTTCCTGGTGAAGCAGGGCGTGCAGATGGGCAACATCTCCGCGACCGGCTACGGCAAGTCGGACCCGGTGGCCAGCAACGACACGGCACAGGGCCGGTCACAGAACCGCCGTGTGCAGCTGGTGGTCTCGGGCGACGCTATCGGCGTGGACCAGCAGAGTGGGCCCAGCGAGGCCGCACCCTCCGGGCAGCCTCAGCCGTCTGCGCCGCCGCAGTAAAAGCGGTCTAAAACCCCGGTGGGAGGTCGGGTCGTCGCTCGCAAGACGGCCTGACCTCTCGTCCGCTTTGCCGCACCAACCAGGAGGTACGAGTGCCGATATCGGCGTCATCGTTTGTGGTCTGCATTACGGGCGCGAGCTCCGGCATCGGCCGGGCAACGGCCATGGCGTTCGCGAAGGAGGGGTCGCGTCTTCTGCTGTGCGCCCGGCGTGAGGATCGTCTCGAAGGCATGCGAGCCGAGCTTACCGATGCTGGCGCGAGAGATGTTCACAGCTTCGCTCTGGATGTGCAGGACCGCCCCGCCGTCGAGCGCAACTTCCGTGATCTCCCACCGGAGTGGCAGGCGATCGATGTGCTGATCAACAACGCCGGCCTGAGTCGCGGTCTCGCCAGGGTCTACGAGGATGACCCGCAGAACTGGGAGGAGATGCTCGACACCAACGTCAAGGGTCTGCTCTACGTCACGCGCGTGGTGGTGCCAGGCATGGTGGAACGCGGCCGCGGCCACATCATCAACCTGGGCTCAACCGCCGGGCACATGACCTACAGCAACGGAACGGTCTACTGCGCCAGCAAGGCAGCGGAGCGCGCCATCAGCGAGGGTCTCAAGCTCGACCTGATGGGGACGCCTGTGCGCGTCACAAGTGTTGATCCGGGCATGGTCGAAACGGACTTCAGCCGCGTGCGCTTTCGCGGCGACGAGGAGCGTGCCGCCAAGGTTTACCAGAAGATCACTCCTCTGCAGCCCGAGGACGTTGCCGATGCCATCGTCTGGGCAGCCACTCGTCCTCTGCACGTCAATGTTCACCAGGTGCTGCTGACAAGCATCGACCAGGCAAACTCGCTGGTCCTGCAACGCCACGACTAAGCTCCGGCGAGCGGTGTCCCGGGCTTCTGTGTCGGACCTTCAGCCCTCAAAGTCCGAGAGCTGCACGCAAACGGCTCCAGCCTAGTGGATGGTCTTGGCGCGGCGGCTCATGAAGTCCATCAGCAGGTAGCTGCCCAGGCGCTCGGGGCTGGTGAAGTAGGCCTTGCCCCGGCACATGGCGCTCACCTTCTGAACGAACTGCATCAGCGCGTAGTCCTCAGCCAGCATAAAGGTGTTGATCATGATATTGGAGCGCTTGCAGCGCGCGACCTCCTCGAGCGTCTCCGAGATTACCAGCGGATCGAGACCGAAGGCGTTTTTGTAGATGCGGCCGTCGGGCAGCGTTAGCGCGGAGGGTTTGCCGTCCGTGATCATGACGATCTGCTTCATGTCTTTCGTCTGGCGGGAAAGAATGCGCTGCGCCACGCGCAGGCCCTCGCGCGTGTTGGTGTGGTAGGGCCCGACCTTCACCCGTGGCAGCTGCTGCACCGGAATCTCCTCGGCGGAGTCGTGAAACAGCACCAGCGAGAGCGTGTCGCCGGGAAACTGCGTGCGGATCAGGTGCGAGAGCGCCATGGCCACGCGCTTGGCCGGCGTAAACCGGTCCTCGCCGTAGAGGATCATCGAGTGCGAGCAATCCAGCAGCACCACCGTCGCGCAGGAGGACTGGAAGTCTGCCTGGTGCACGTGGAGGTCCGAGTACTCGATGTTGAGCGTGCCCGGGTGGTCCGGGTCGGTGGAGGCGTTAAAGCCCTCGCGCGCGAAGACCGAGTTCAGGGTTGCGCCGATATCCAGGTTGAGCGTGTCGCCGAACTCATACTGCTTGGAGCTCCCGTTGGTCTCGACCCCGGCGGCCTCGTAGCGCGTGTCGTGCCGGCCCATGCTGGACCTGCCGAGCGGCCCCAGAAGCTCCCGCAGCGCCTTGTAGCCGAGGAAGTCCATGCCCTTGTCGGTTACCTCGAAGCGCGCCTCGGTCTCACCTTCGCCGTTCTCGCCCTGCCCTTCGCTGGGCTGCTCGGCGTTGATGAAGTTCTGCTCCTGCATCTTTTGGATGATCTGATCCACCAGCTCCTCGACCTGGTCCTCGCTGAGCGCGTCGTACTTCTCCTGCGCCTCGTCGTCGAAGAGCTCGCCGGACTCAAGCGCCTGCTTGATGGCTTCGCGCAGGTTCTCCATGGTTTGGTCACCGTCGAACTCCCCGAAGCGCGACATGGGGTCCTGAAAGCCGGAGTCCAGCAGAAACTCCGACAACGCCTGCATCAGGTCTTCGAGCCCGAAGGAGGAGGCGAGGTCGCCGGTAAACTTCGTGTAGCGAACGCGTTTCATGATGGTGGAGCCCCCTCGATCCAGTTTAGACGTTTCCCCGCCGGGCGAAGGTTCAGCCAGCGCACGGAGCTTCGATAGGGCGAACGGCCGTCAGCACGGCGAAGCGGCCGGAGTGGAAGGCACACCGGGCATCGGTGAAGCCTGCCCCCGAGAGCCACTGAAGCTGGTCCGCGATGGTGGCACAGCGATCCTCCGCCTGGCGCAGGAGGGAGTCGCGGATCTGCTGCGCGGTTGCGCCGAGCGCCCCGGCCTGCTCCAGCCAACGCTGCCGGGCCTCCGCCTCGAGCTCCGGGTTTGGAGCCAGGATCTGCTCGGCGTTCACGAAGACCCCGCCGGGCCGTAGCGCCGGAAGGATGCGGCGGAACAGCCTCTGCTTTGCATCGTCGGACAAGTGGTGAATCGACAGGGCAGACACAACCGCGTCGTAGCTGCCGCCCCACTCACAGCTGGTGTAGTCCCCTGCCTGGCAGAGAACCTCCCCATCCCTTGAGAAACGCTCGCGGGCCTGGCGGAGCATGGCCGGCGCGTTGTCGATCAGGTGCAGCCGAGCGTCGGGAAAGCGCTTGCGAACAAATGCGGAGAGCAGACCGGTTCCCGCTCCCAGGTCGAGAACACGATCCGTGTGCCCGGGCAGAAGCGCCACCGCCGTGCCATAGAGCTGGTCAAAGCAGGGGATCAGAGCGCGGCGCGCGGGGTCGTACGTGGGCGCGGTCCGGTCGAAGACGTCTCGGGTCGCGTCAATCGAGGAAGACTCGGCATCGCGGGGAGGCCTGGCGCGATTCTCACCCACGCCTCCCTCCGTTGCCCAGAGGCACAGCCGCGCCCCCAGCTGTGCTTGTCATTGCCCTCGGGTGGCGGGGGCCTTCTGCAACTCGCCCAGAAGCGTCTTGACGGCCGCCTCCAGCTGCGTGTCCTGGCCGCTCTCGGTCTCGCCCAGGGTGCGGACGGACTCCACATCGACCGGCCGGGGGTGCATCTCCATGTCCCCCCCGCGGGTGTCGCGGATGCGGTAGCCAGGGACGCGAACGGCGGAGCCGTCGATCAGCCGCTGCGCGCCGGTAAAGATGATCCACCCGGCGGTCGGCGTGCCGACCACCTCGCCCAGGTGCAGCGTGCGGTAGCCCTCGGTGAAGTCTTCGCCGTCCGAGAGTGTCGATTCGTTGGTGACGAGCACCGTGGGCAGACCCAGCGCGCGCTGGCCGAGCGCCTGCCGGCTGGGCATGGGCGAGCCGCCGCGCGGCGTCATCTCCAGGTAGTTGCGGCGGGCGAAGACGTCGATCACGCGGCCGTTGACGTAGCCTCCGTTGTTGTTGCGGACGTCGATGACGACGCCCTGCTTGGCCTGGTTCTGCGCATCCAGATCGAGGTAGAGCTGCTCGAGGTCGGAGTCGCCCATGGCGGCGATGTGGACGTAGCCGAGTTTGCCGCCGGAGATCTTGTTGACGTAGGCGCGGCGGCTCTCGACCCAGGCGCGGTAGAGCAGGCCGGATTCGACCTGCAGGGTGACGGGCCGGACCGCGATATCGTGCTTCTTCGACACGTCGCCGCCGGGGGCGATCGAGAGTACGACGCGCTTGCCGGCGAGGTCTTCGAGCAGCGCATCGAGATTGGTGGCGGGGGTAATGGCGGTGCCATCGACCGCCAGCAGGTGGTCGCCCGGGTGAATGCCTTCGAGCGCGGCCGGACCCAGCGGTACCACCGCCCGCACCACCAGCGCGCCCGAGCTTTCAAACGGCTCGCGTTCGAAGCGGAGCCCGAGACGTCCGGTGCGGACCGCCGGCGGGCTGGCGCGATTGATGCCGGAATGCGAGCTGTTCAGCTCGCCGATCAGCAGGTTGATGTCGCGGCGCAGCTCCGCGTCCGTGCGCGTGCCCTCGATATAGGGCCGCCACTCGGCACGCAGCGCGGTCCAGTTCTGGCCGTTGAAGTTCTTGTCAAAGAAGCGGTGGTCGAGCGTGGTCCAGGCCTCATCGAAGACCACCATCTTCTCCTGGTTGAAGTCGACATCGATGGCGGCCGAGAGCGCGAGCGGCTTGGGCGTGCGTGATTCGATTGCGACCGAGCGAACGCCGGAGCTGCCGCCGCCAGGACCTCGCCCGCCGGAGCCTTCGAGATAAAAGATGGTCTTCGAGTCCGGCGTAAACGCAAGGTCGGACTTCGGTGCCGGGGTCGTCGTGAGTTGTCGCGCCGAGGCGGGCTCCTGCGCCAGCTCGTCGAGCGAGTAGGTGTAGATGTTCTCCTGGTCGGCGACTTCCGCGAGGAACGCGAGCGTCTTGCCGTCGGGGCTGATGACCGGGTAACGCACGCCGAGGCCGATGGGCAGCAACGTCAGGCGGTCGCGAATGCCCTCAAACACAATGCGGGTCGGTTCGGGCTTCTTGGCCGGTGGCTTGCCGGGCTTGGCGGCGGTGCCGTCGGCCGCGGCCGCGGACTCCTTAACAGGTTCCTTGACCGGCTCGGGAGGCACCGGGGCTGGGTGCTCGGGTGCGCCGGGCTTCTGCGTGGGGTGCTCGGGCGAGACCTCGGGCGTGCCGGGCGAGGTCTGCTTCTGGAACAGCTCGCGAAACTGGTCCTCGCGAAACGCGGGGACGTGCGGAATGAGGTCGACACGGGCCAGCTGCGGCGTCTCGCTGCGCTGCGCGGTGTCGAACAGGATGTATTTGCCGTCGGGCGACCACGCGATATGCGAGGCGTTCTCCCCGTTCGCGAGAAAGGTCAGCGGCTGGGGCTTGGCGCTGCCGTCGGCCGGCACGGCGTCGAGGTTGGTGAAGCCGTTGGTGCCGGTCGGCACGTAGACGATCCAGTGGCTGTCCGGCGACCAGGCCAGGGTGTCGTCCTCGATCTCGCCGGTCGCGACGGTCCTGTCTTTCAAGCCGTCGAGCGCCAGCACGTGGAGCTCGCGGCGGTTGCGCACAAAGGCCAGCGACTTGCCATCCGGCGACCAGGTGGGCGAGACGTCCATATCCAGCCCGTGCGTCAACGGCCGCTCGGCCGCGGTGGCGAAGTTGTACAGGTACAGGCTGGAGCCGCCGTCACGCTCGGAGCGGTAGACGACCTCCTTGGAGTCGGGCGACCACTGTGGATCGCTCTCTGCGGACTCGGTCCGGGTCAGGCGCTGCGGCTCGCCGCCCTCCTTGGCGCTGCCGGCGAAGACCTCGCCATGGCCGACGATCGCGACCTTGTTGCCGTCGGGCGAGAGGGCGAGGCCGCTCCACTGCCGGATGGGCATGTGGGTGACGCCGGGCGAGCTCGGGGAGCCGCGCAGCGCGATCTTCACCTCCGCCGCCTTGCCGGAGCGCGTGTCGACCGACCAGATGCCGAAGTTTCGTTCCAAGACGATGGTGTGGCCGTCGAAGGAGATGGTGGGCCACAAGACGCGGCCCGAGGTGAAGTGCGTCAGCTGCTTCACCGCGCCGGTCGCGGCATCGGCCTGCCAGATGTTCTCGTTGCCCTTCTTTCCCTCGGCCGCGCGGTCCGACATGAAGAAGACCGTCCTGCCGTCGGCGGACCACATGGGCCAGGCGTGCTTGGCGTTGGCGGGAACCAGAAGGCGATACCCGGCGGATTCGCTGACCGGCTTCAGCCAGAGCTCGGTCTCATCGATGTGGGCGTGTCCGTTGCGCCACCACTGCGCGGAGGAGATGCCCTTCGCCACCAGGGCGATCTCTTTGCCGTCGGGCGAGGGAGCGGACTCGAACTCGTTCAGGTAACGCTCGCGCGAGACCTGCATGGGTGTCCCGCCGGTCGAGCGAACGCGCAAAATGTCGCCCAGACCACCCACATCGGTCGCGCCCGAGGTGAAGTAGAGCCACTGGCCGTCGCGCGACCAGCCATCAAGATTGTCAGGGGAGTCCGAGTAGGTGATGCGCTCGAGTGCGCCGGTGGCAAAGGTCAGCACATAGATGTCGCCGCTGCCCGTGCGTGTCGAGACAAAGGCCAGCCGCTGCCCGTCGGGCGAGTAGAGCGGACGCGACTCCTCGGCCGGATTCGAGACCAGGAGGTGCGCCTCGCCGCCGCCGGCGGGCACGGTCCAAAGGTCGCCGCCGGAGCTGAAGGCGATCTCCTTGCCGTCGGGCGAGAGCGCGGGCGTGGCCAGGGACGGCTTGGAGGCGGGCACCTGGGCCGAAGCGCCAGACGCGAGGGCAAACAGGAGGGCGAAGACCGGCAGGGCGATGCGCAAAGGAAAGTGACCTCGGGCAGCAGGATGCGGGAATGGCCGATAGACGGATGCGGGTGCCTCATGGTCGCACGCACGGCGGGAGAGCGCAAAGAAAAAGGCCGCGCCGAAGCGCGGGGCCTTGGCTCGGGCGAGTTTTTTTGAGCGAAACCGCGTTACGCAGCGAACCGGGCCCGGTCCCCGGGGTCGAGTGTTCGGCGCCGGAGTGGATCAAGGGCCAAAGCCGAAATACAGGGGTCTCTCCACTCCGCTTCGCTCCGGTCGAGAAGACAGGCTGGGGATGAGCGGCTCTAGTGGAAGTCAGGGGTGAGCGTCTGGTCGCGCGGGCCCACCGGTCCTGTCACCTCGACCCACCGGTCCTGTCACCTGGACATGCCGGTCCTGTCACCTGGACCTACCAGTCCTGTCCTTTCGACCCACCGGTTTTTTCACCTCGACCTACCAGTCCTGTCACCTCGACCGGAGGACGCGTCCTTTGCGTCCGAAGCGGAGAGGCCCCTGTATTTCGCTTTTCGGCACGGAGGAGGGATTCAGGGGAGAAGTCCTGATGCTGTGGTCTTGCAATCGGGTGGAGGGAACCCACATCTCAGAGGCGAGATGTGGGGCACCCGCACCTTCAGACCAGGAGGGAACCCACATCTCAGAGGCGAGATGTAGGGGCACCCGCACCTTCAGACCAGGAGGGAACCCACATCTCAGAGGCGAGATGTGGGGCACCCGCCGGTGGGTGAGTGATTTGTCCTTTCCTGATGCCGCAGTGCCAGGGTGCCCCACGTCTCGCTCTCGAGACGTGGGTTCAGGGTCTTCACGTGCTTCGGACCTGAGTGCGATCTCAGAACAGAGGAACTACACCCCTCAGGAAAACTGCTCCGATGGAAGCCCCGCGGCGAGCGTCTGATCGCGCAGCGCCACCACCCCTGTCACCTCGATCGAAGGACGCGTCCTTCGCGTCCGTAGCGAAGAGGCCCCCGTGTTTCGCTCTTCGGCACGAAGCAGCAGCTCTAGTTGAAGCCCCGCCGCGTCCGGTTGCGGGTGGAGAACTCCTCCTGCTGACGATCGCGGATACGCTCGGCGTACTGCGCGGCCTGGTCGGTGCGCTGCTTCTTTTCCGCGGCCGAGAACGCCCGTTCCTCCGAGCGCGAGATGCGCTTGTGCGCCGTCATGCCTTCCAGCAGAAACTCCGCCGCCGAGACCGACTCCTCCGGAGAGGACTTGGAGTTGATGCCGAGCGGTGAAAGCTTCTCAAACAGACCCTGGATCTGCTGCAGCTCCCCGAAGGAGTCCGCGGCGGCCTGCGCGTCGTTCAGCTGCACCGTGCCGCCCAGGTTGAACCACTGCTCGATCTGCTGGGTATTAGTCTCCTTGAAGTACTGGTCGAAGATGTTCGCGACCGACTGCCGGATAATCTCGCGGATCACGCTGTCGGCCCCGCGCATCTCGCCCTCGTACTCCAGCTCGATCTTTCCGGTGATGCCGGGAAGCGCGGCATAGATGTCGCCGACGCGCGGCACCACCTGCCTTTCGCCGTGCAGCAGGGCGCGCCGCTCGGCGTTTGAGAGCACGAGCTCCATGGTCGAGATGGGCAGACGCTGCGACACGCCGGAGCGCTTGTCGACCTTTTTGTCCTCGCGCGCGGCAAAGGCGACGGCCTCGACCACCTGCCGGATATAGTGCGGAATCTCGATCGACTGGATGGTGTCGTCGCCTGTGTAGGAGCGCGCGGTCCAGGCTTCCTGCTCGGTGATGGCGATCGCGTCGTCGATCGAATCGGGGTAGTGCGTGCGAATCTCGGAGCCGATACGGTCCTTGAGCGGGGTCACAATCTTTCCGCGCGCGGTGTAGTCCTCCGGATTGGCCGAGAAGACGATCGCGACATCCAGCTGCAGACGCACGGGATAACCCTTAATCTGGATATCGCCCTCCTGCATGATGTTGAAGAGCGCAACCTGAATCTTGCCGGCGAGATCGGGGATCTCGTTGACGGCAAAGATGCCGCGATTGGCCCGCGGCAGAAGGCCGTAGTGCATGGTCAGCTCCGAACCGAGCTCATGACCGGAGCGCGCCGCCTTGATCGGGTCGACGTCGCCGATCAGGTCGGCTACCGTCACGTCGGGGGTCGCGAGCTTTTCGACGTAGCGCTCTTCGGGCTCAAGCCAGGCGATCGGCGTCTCGTCGCCCTTGCGCTCGATCAGGTCGCGCGAGAAGCGCGAGATCGGGGCGTAGGGGTTATCGCGCAGCTCGGAGCCGGCGACGTACGGCACCTGCGGATCCAGCAACGTGGTGAGCGCGCGCAGGATGCGGCTCTTGGCCTGGCCGCGCAAGCCCAGAAGAATGAAGTTGTGGCGCGACAGCACGGCATTCACGATCTGCGGGATCACCGTGTCGTCGTAGCCGACGATGCCAGGGAAGAGCGACTCACCGGAGCTGCGCGTTGAGCGCAGGCGGGCGATCAGGTTATCGCGAAGCTCGTCTTTGACGGAGCGGCCAACGCGCTCCGGAGTCCACTGAGAGGTGCGAAGTTCGCCAAGGGTGCCGGGGAGCGGATTGGAACTAGCCATACCCAAGTATAAGCGGCTCTCCGCGCAGGAGCCCGGCGACCACGGGCCGGCTTTGATTGCGTCATCAACTCCGGGCCGCTCAGGACCGCTCAGGAGCCGATCAGGAGCCGCTCAGGAGGCGATGCTGACCTCCTCGGCCTCCCTCTCCTGGGGTTGGAGCGATCGACTCGAGTAGTCATCCTGCACAAGAACTGCGGCACTCCTGCGGGACACCGCGGCGACGTGGTGCTCCAGCAGAAGAACCGTCGCGATGGCGGTGTACGCCGTCAACTCCCCGTAGATGCGCGTCTCCAGAATCACGCCCGTGTAGAACATGATCGCAAACCAGAGCGGCATGACGTAGAGGTAGTTGGCAAAGCGGATGGGCCGGATGTGACGCCGCAACAGAATGGCTACGGGCAGCAGGTAGCCACAGATATTGAGCAGCGCCGGAAGCAGGCGGAGGTGCAGGCGGCCCACATTTTCGCGGATGCGGACATAGTTTTCAGAGGAGTCGTTGTGGGCGAACAGGTGCGTCAGCGTGACCTTGAGGACCACCCAGATGGCGCAGAGCGCGAGAACGCGCATCCACGGAATGGTGCGCAGGTTGAAGCGTTCGCGCAGCGGAACGGCCGGGTCATCGGTCCGAGCCGTGGCCATGTCGATCATGTAGATCGGAATCAGAAACAGCGTCGTCTCCCGGTTCAGCGTGCCCAGAAACATCACAGCCAGCAGGGCGGGATAACGGCGCGTGTAGATGAAGTAGAGGCCGGCGGTAAAGAACGCCAGGCTCAGCATGTCGTAGGGGTAGGAGAAGTCGGCATCGAGGTGGACGACATAGGTCCACATGGCGATGACCAGAAAGATGGGGTAGACCAGAATCTGCAGGGTACCCGTGGTCGTGACCGCGCGATAAAGCTTGATGCAAAAGAAGCCGGCCAGGGTGAAGCCGAGCAGGCTCACAAAGTAAAACGGCGCCAGGCCCGGCGTCGAAGCACCCTCATGGTGCGCCAGCGAGGCCATCAGGCGCGAGGACTGCATCACCGGCCACATCAAAAAAATGGGAAGTACGCGCTCCTGAAACGGCAGGCGCTCGTGTCCGCTCATGTAGCGCGGCATGCTCAGGTAGAACTTGGTGCTGACGACGTAATACCGGAGGAACTGTAACGTCGCGAAAAGGTACAGCACCCACGTCAAAAGCGAGAAGGGGCGTCTCGAAGTCATACTGCTCCTCGTTGGCTGCCGAAAGAATCGTGCTTAAGGCGTGCACTTCCAGTCTACGGTCTGCTGAACCGGCCAATCCACGCCGGTTACCATTGATTTCTTCGAGCAAACTGGCGGCAGCAGAGGGCGTGCAAGCGAGCAGGCGATGAACCACCGAAGCGAGAGACCATCCACCGGACCGGGGCGGGCCCGGACACGGGGCTGTCAGAGACTGTGATGCTCCGAGAGGCACGTTTGTTTCCACACTCCGGCCTGGAGCCCCGTCATCCTGGACTTGTGCCGGAGATAGCTCCCCACCCTCGAGCCCGGGCGGAAGCCCGGGCTCGTGCCCCCGACGGAGCCTGGACGCCGCCGATGCACGCGTAAACTCTGCCTCTAGCTGAGATCGTCCAGCATGGCCTGCATCTCGGCCTCGGCATGCGCGTTTCCGGTGCGCCGGCAGGCGGCGATGCCGGCCTCCAGCCTCCTACGCGCCTCTTCGGGACGATCTTCGCGAAGCAATGTTTGGGCCGACATCTGGTAGGCCGGCACGTAGTCGGGGTTGCCGTCGAGAATGGTCGCGTACTCCCCGAGAGCCTCCCCGGTCCGGCCCTCGGCGGCGTAGGCCATCGCCAGACCGTAGCGGGCAAAGGGGTCCCCCGGGTTGGATTCGAGGATCTGTGAGAGCGCCGCGATCTTGTTCATGGGAGATAAGTTGCCGGCCGGGCTCAAGTCGTTGCTGGGATCTGCCGATTACACTGGGGAAGATGAGCGGCAACGTCACAGCCCGGAGAGTGGTCGATTCGCAGTCCGAGCGCAGCGAGATCATCTTTCCCGGGGACGCCAACGCGCTCGGCAACCTGTTTGGCGGCCGGCTGATGCAGTTTATCGACCTGGTCGGCGCGACCGCGGCCTTTCGCCATGCCAACGCCATCACCGTCACGGCCAGCATGGATCATCTGGACTTCGTGGCCCCGGTGAAGATAGGCGATCTGCTAATCCTGAAGGCCAGCGTCAACCGGGCCTTCCACACCAGCCTGGAGGTCGGGGTGCGGGCCATGGTCGAGGATGTGCTCCACGGCGGGGAGCTGCGGCATGTTTCCAGCGCCTACCTGACCTATGTCGCCATGGATCGGTCGGGCAACCGGCTGCCCGTGCCGGCGGTGCTTCCCGAGACCGAGCACCAGAGGCGACGCTATGAAGACGCCGGCCGCCGGCGGGAGATGCGCTCCGGCGAACGGGAGCGCAAGCGCGATCTCCCTGCCGCGCACGGCCGCGACTGGCACCTGTAGGGGCGCGCGGAAGCAGACCCGGTCCGCGGCTGGAACTGACAGCACCAAAAGAAGATGGGAGCCACAGCATGGGACACATGGGAGCGGCAGGCATGCCGCAGGGACCGCAACCGCTGCCAGGCATTCGCCATGTTGTCGCGGTCGGCAGCGGCAAGGGCGGTGTGGGCAAGACCACCGTGGCAGTCAACCTGGCCGTCGCGCTGGCCAGACTGGGGTACCGGGTCGGCCTGATCGACGCCGACATCTACGGCCCCAACGTGCCGACGATGCTCGGCACCACCCGTCAGCCGAACGTCGTCGGCGAGAACCGCATTGAGCCGATCGTCAGCCACGGCGTGCGGTTTATCTCGATCGGCCTCATCTCGCCCGGCGACAAGCCGATGATGATGCGCGGGCCCATGCTCCACGGCATCATCCGCCAGTTTCTGACGCAGGTCGCCTGGGGCGAGCTCGACTTCCTGATCGTCGACCTTCCGCCGGGCACCGGTGACGTGGTCATTTCACTCGTCCAGACCGTCCCGCTGACCGGGGCTGTGATCGTCTCGACGCCCAGCGATGTGGCGCTCGAAGACGCCCGCAAAGCGCTCGAGATGTTTCATCAGGTGCGCGTTGAGGTGATCGGCATCGTCGAGAACATGAGCACCTTTCACTGCCCGCACTGCGGCGAGGAGATTGACATCTTCTCGAAAGGCGGTGCCGAGCGCACGGCGGCACGCTTCAGCGTGCCTTTTCTGGGCTCGCTGGAACTTGACCCGGCCATCCGCCTCGGCGGCGACTCCGGCATGCCGGTCGCGCTGGCCGGACCGGAGAGCGAGGCCGTCCAGGGCTTCTACGACGTCGCTCGCCGGGTCGTGCTCGAGGCCGAGCGGGTGGAGGCGCAGGGCGGCAGCGTGCTCGAGATTGAGTAGCGGTGCCGGGAGTCGAAGGGATTTGACATCTGCGGTAAACTTGAGTGTAGGCGACTGAGATTCGCTGCTGATTGATCTGGAAGGAGGGGCTTATGGCAGAGGCAGTCCGTATCACCGCACGGCAGCGAGCCATTCTCTCCGCCGTGATCGAGAGCTATGTCGCGACCGGGGAGCCGGTGGGCTCGGGAACGGTGGCCCGGCTGGAGCGCGAGACCGCAGGGATGAGCTCGGCCACCATCCGCAATGAGATGGCCGCGCTCGCTGCGGCTGGCCTGCTGGAGCAGCCGCACGCCTCGGCGGGCCGCATCCCCACCGGACGAGCGTTTCGGATGTACGTCGACGATCTCAGCGGCGCGCAGGCAGCATCTCCCGCTGCGCTGCCCGAGCAGCGCCGGCAGGAGATCGATTCGTCCTTCGCCGGGCTCGCCGGAACCCATGCCCTGCTGGAACGCACCAGCCATGTGTTGGCCACGCTCTCGAGCGGAGTGGGCGTTGCGATTGCGTCTGGCGCGGAAAACGATCTGCTCGAGCACGTGCACTTTTCGCGGCTTGCGCCCGGGCAGGTGCTGGCCGTTGTGGTCACGCGCGGCGGCACCGTGCGGGATCGCGTGCTCTCGCTCGATGGGGATATCGATCCCCGGCAGCTGGAGGCCGCGGGTGCTTTTCTGAACGAAAACTTCCGGTCCTGGAGCATCGAGCGGATCCGTGCCGAACTTGCTCGCCGCATCGATGCCGAGCGCTCCGAGTACCATCGCCTGATCGCCGCGGCGGAGCTGCTCTGGACCAAGGCCGTGCCCGGAACCGCCCAGCGAGACCCTGTCTACGTGGGCGGCGTGGGCAACCTGATCGCCGGCATGACCTCCCCGGAGGAGCGTGCGGGTCTGCGCGAGCTGCTGGGCGCACTCGAGGCCAAGCAGCGCCTGGTCGACCTCCTGAACGCCTATATCGACAGCCGCCAGGAGAGCCTGCGCGTCATCTTCGACCTTGAAGAGCAGGCCCCCGAGCTGGCCGGCCTGGTGCTGATCGCGGCTCCGGCCCGGGCGGCCGGCGAACGGCGGGGCACCGTGGGCGTTATCGGCACCAAACGCATCGACTATGAGAGGACCATCGGAGCGGTGAACTACGTCTCCCAGGTCTTCGATCGGATGCTCCATCCCCATGAGTAAGGGCAGCCCGCGGGATCGCCAGGGTTTGCCCCTCGCCGCGACAGAGGACGAAGGCAGCCTTCGCCGGTTCGCGCGATGGGCAGGGATGGGCAACAATAAGAAGGAAGCCACAGAGGCAAGAGGTGAGGGAAGTATGCCGGAAGGATATGCGGAGAAGGACGGGGCGGCGACCGAGGCTCTCGACCCGGAGATGGCCGGCGAGATGTCGGCGGAGGGTGAGGGCGCAGCCGCACACGCAGGGGAGATGACGGAGTTGCGCGGCGAACGCGATCAGCTGAAGGACCGGCTGGCGCGCCTGCAGGCCGAGTTCGACAACGCCCGCAAACGCGAGAGCAAGGAAAAGCAGGATGCGCGCGACTATGCCATCCAGGGGGCAATCGAGCCCTTCCTTGGCGTGCTGGACAACTTCAATCTGGCCCTGAAGTCGCAGGGCTCCGCCGAGCAGCTCAAGGCAGGCGTCGAGATGATCGTCCGGCAGATGGACGATGCGCTTCGATCGCTCAATGTTCAGCCGGTGGAATCCGTCGGGGCGCAGTTCGACCCGCGGGTGCACGAGGCCCTGGGCAGCGTTGAAACCCAGGAGCATCCCGATCATCAGGTACTGGAGGAGATTCGCCGCGGCTACAAGCTCCGCGACAAGCTGCTGCGGCCGGCGCTGGTGAAGATCGCCTCCAATCCCAGCCAGGTCAGCGACTGAGCGTCCCCGCAGGTCCCTTCCGTACGGGGAGGATGAGGGCGCGCCCAAAGATGCTTTGCCGCGGGCGGCTGACACAGGATAGGAACAGCAGGTAAATGCAATGACGAGTGCAACGGCAGACGTGACCAAGATTGACTACTACGAGCTCCTGAGTGTCTCCCGCACGGCCTCCGAGGGGGAGATCAAGACCGCTTACCGCAAGGTCGCGATGCAGTACCACCCGGACCGCAACCCGAACAATCCTGAGGCCGAGGAGATGTTCAAGGCGTGCAGCGAGGCGTACACCGTGCTGAGCGACCCGGACAAGCGCGCGGCCTATGACCGCTACGGCCACGCCGCCTTCCAGGGGGGAGCCGGAGGTGGGGGCGGCAATCCGTTCGCGGGCGGCGGATTTGCTGGCGGCAACGTGCAGGACCTTGGCGACATCTTTGGCGATCTGTTCGGCGAGATGTTCAACATGGGTGGTGCGGGCGGCGGCCGCAAGGCATCGCGCACGCAGCGCGGCCGCGATATCCAGTACAACCTGACGCTTGAGTTCGAAGAAGCGGTCTTTGGCAAGGAGCGCGAGATCACCTTTCGCCGTTGGGAGATCTGCGTGGAGTGCAAGGGCACCGGCTCCGACCGCGGCCGGGCTCCCGTCACCTGCACCCAGTGTGGCGGACGCGGCCAGCTGCGCATGCAGCAGGGCTTCTTTTCGGTCGCGCGGACCTGCCCGGTCTGCCACGGCACCGGCACGCTGATCGTCGACCCCTGCAAGCTCTGCCACGGCGAGACGCGTCTTGAACGCGAGCACACGATCCTGGTCAAGGTTCCAGCCGGCGTCGAGCAGGACACGCGCATCCGGTACCAGGGCGAGGGCGAGGCGGGCAAGTTTGCCGGACCTCCGGGCGACCTGTATGTGGTGCTGAACGTGAAGCCGCACGCCTTCTTTGAGCGGGATGGCGACGATCTCCACTGCGTTCTGCCCATCTCCTTTCCCCAGGCGGCGCTCGGCACGGAGCTCGAACTGCAGTCCATGGAAGGGATGGAGACCATCAAGGTTCCCGAAGGCACCCAGAGCGGAAAGACCTTCAAGCTGCGCGGCAAGGGTGTGCCTCACCTGAACGAGCGCGGCAAGGGAGACCTGATCGTGGAGGTTCGGGTGCAGACGCCATCGAAGCTCACCCGCGATCAGCGCGATCTGATGCGGCAGCTGGCGGAGACGATGAGCGTCGATAACGTGCCCCACTCACGCGGGCTCTTCGACAAGGTGAAGGAGATCTTCAGCTAGGGCCCGGAGGCCGGATGAGCTCCGGAAACGCGTCCGTGGGCTCTTCGGCCCTTTTCTCAGGGCCCGAATTCCCTTGAGCTCTGCCCCGCTTCGACGGGGTTGGCGGTCTCTACGGAGCCCCGAAAGGCAAAAAAGAGACCCCGGCAGATCGCCGGGGTCTCGGTGCGAATCGAACTTGGGGATCGAGAAATTAGAGCGGCTGAATGTTCGCAGCCTGCTTGCCCTTGGGGCCCTTGGTCACGTCGAAGGAGACGCGCTGGCCTTCCTGGAGGGACTTGAAACCGCTGGAGTTGATAGCCGAGTAGTGCGCGAAGAGATCTTCGCTGCCGTCCTCAGGGGTGATGAAGCCGAAGCCTTTTGCGTCGTTGAACCATTTCACTGTTCCGGTTGCCACTGTCGTTGATCCTGCTTTCAGGGCGGGTATGTTCCGCCAGAGATATAGCCTATCACGAAGGTCGACTCCGGCGCAGCAGCCCGAGCCGAGGCAGGGCGATCTCCGCTCCTTCACCCCCGCGACGGGGAAAGGCTCCGGCCGCGGGAGCGCGCCAGGATCCAGAGAGCGATCAGAGTCAGAAACATGGCTCCGGCCATGGTCAGATCGTCGTCGCCCAGACCTTTGATGATGTACTGCGGCAGCATCCGCGTGGTGGTGACGCCCGCCAGCACCAGAAGTACGGCCAGAAGCGCTGGCGGAAGCGGCCTCGGCAGCCGGTCGGCGTCGTCGTTCCGTATCTCTCCGGAGAGCACGACCAGAAACGTCAGAAACAGGTAGGACGTGAACCGGCCCCAGTCGTGGGCGATCGCCCACAGGGGCGAGGAGAGCAGCAGCACGGCCAGAAGAGCGGGCCACCAACGCCGACCGGCACCTGTGCCGGGCCGGATCGTGGAACCGGTGGTGGCCCGGGGTAGCGCGAAGCTCAGCAGGACCGTAAAGAAGGTCGGCAGCCAGAGCGCGCCGACCAGATTGCGCAGCGTCAAGCCATAGCCCTTCAGGCCGCTGTGGAAGTGCTGCGCGTTCTCCTCCGCCAAAAGGGCGGAGAAGGTCTCCAGGTGAACGGGGTGTCGGGCCACGACGAACGTCGAGCCGAGGTGCATCGGCGCAATCGCGGTGGCGGCGTGGTGCTCCGTGGTGGTGATGGTGAACAGAAGCAGGGGCAGAGCCCCGAGGAGGTAGCCGGCGAGCGCAACGCGGTCCAGCCGCGACCGCCGCAGCAGAAACGCGGCCGCCGCCAGCACCGGACCCACAAAGAACAGGGTGGCTTCGTGGATCAGGATCGACACTGCACCATAGACAGCAAAGGCGGCGAAGACGACGAGGGCGTTCCGGCCCGGGCGCAGAAGAATCAGCGTCAGCAGAAGAAAGAGCAGAAGGGTGAGCTGAATGGGGTCGGCGGTGGTGCTCATCAGGATGCCGGTCGTGACCGGCGAGAGCAGAACGGCCACCATCAGCACGGCTCCGGTCGGGCTCTCGCGCGGCCGCACCAGCCGGATGACCGCCGAGGCGACCACGGCGAAGAGCGCCAGCGTGATCAGCCAGCCAAGAACGGCGATAAGGAGGTAGTTGCCGTTGTCGAGGTGCAGCCATCGCAGCGCCTCCCCCAGCAGCCCGCGGCGGGAGAGCCCGTGCGCGTAGCTGACGCTCCACTGGTAGGCGAAGTAGCGCTCGGGTCCAGGGAATCCGAGCAGGCTGACCGAAGACAGCAGCAGCTCAAGAACAAAGATGGCCGCGGCCACGGCGGCCGTGCTGAAGGGCAGCACGGCGGCCCGACGAGCGGACAGTGCTGATCGGTTCTCCGGTTCGTTCTCCGGGATCTCTGGCGTGGGATGCAAGCCGGTCTCTCCGTCGGGTGTTGGTTCTGGGCGAAACAGAAGCTGTGCCATGAGCCTAACCGAAGCTTTGCCCGGCACACATGGCTCTTTTGCGGAAGGCACCCTCCGGAACAGCGGCATCGCCATCTGCTACAGTGCAACCCAGGCTGCTGCCGCCGGTGTGTCCGCGCCGCCGCCAGAATCGCCCCGATCGGAGCTCCGATGCCCGCTGGCACCACCCCAACCGCATCCCTCGTCTCCCCCCGGCAGGGCAGCGGCAGCTACACCACGCCCATGGCGCTGATGGTCACGCTCTACTTCGGCATCGGGTTCATCACGGCGCTCAACGATATCCTGGTGCCCCACTTCAAGGACCTCTTTCACCTCTCAAACGTGCTGGCGCTGATGGTGCAGTTTGCCTTCTTTGGCGCGTACTTCGTCATGTCGGTGCCGTCGGGATGGGTGGTCGGGCGGCTTGGGGCCAAGGGGTCCATCGTGCTTGCCCTGTCGGTGATGGGTCTCGGTCTGCTGCTCTTCTTTCCTGCGTCGGTGCTGATTCTTTATCCCGTGTTTCTGTTTGCGCTGTTTGTGGTGGGCAGCGGTCTGGCTCTGCTGCAGGTCGCCATCAATCCGTATGTCGGCGCTCTGGGCCGGCCGGAGACCGCGGCCTCCCGGCTGAACCTGTGTGGCGCCTTCAACTCCGTCGCGACCACCGCCGCTCCGTTTGTCGGTGCCGCCTTCATCTTTATTGCGGCCGGCGCCACTCGCCAGCAGCTGGCCCGGTCGGTGCGGGCTCCCTACATGGTGCTGGCCGGGCTGGCCTTTCTGCTGGCGCTGCTCACGCGGTTTGTTCCCTTGCCTCGCCTGCTTGAGAGCGATGCCGGCGCAGAGGCGGGGACCGGCGGAAGCGCCTGGGAGTTCCGCAACCTGCGCTTCGGCGCCGCAGCCATCTTCACCTACGTGGGGGCGGAGGTCGCTATCGGCAGCCTGATGATCAACTTCCTGGGCCAGCCCGCGATGGGCGGTCTCAGTCACACCGCTGCCGCGCGCTACGTATCGCTCTACTGGGGCGGCGCCATGACGGGCCGGCTGATCGGATTTGTCGCCCTCATCTGGATCAGCGCGCCGGTCGCGCTCACCGCCGTCTCCGCTGTGGCGGCGGTGCTGGTGGCGACGGCTATCGTGGCTCACGGCAACGTCGCCCTGTTCGCCATCGTCGCCTGCGGCCTGTGTAACTCGGTGATGTGGCCGTGTATCTTTCCCATGGCTCTGCGGGGTCTTGGCCGGTTTACCAGCCAGGGCTCGGGCATTCTCGTCACCATGGTGGTCGGTGGCGCCGTGATCCCGGAGATCCAGGGCTTTCTGGCCGATCGCTTCGGCTACAGCCAAAGCTTTCTGATCGTCCTGGCCTGCTACGTCTACATCCTGTTCTTTGCCCTGAACGGACATCGACCCGGGCGGCAGCGCGTGCTGTCCCAGGACGTCCGGGAACCTGGCCTCGCAGGCGGTCTCTAGTAATCCTCTGTTCTGAGACCGCACTCAGGTCCGAAGCAGGCTTCAGACCCTGAACCCACGTCTCAGAAGCGAGACGTGGGGCACCCTGTCCCTGCGGCATCAGGGAAGAACGAATTACTCACCCACCAGGGCGGGTAGCCCACATCTCTGAAAACTCCCAGGGTGCGGGGGTGTGAGGTGCCGGGTGCCCCACATCTCGCCTCTGAGATGTGGGTTCCCCAACCCGTACCCTTTTACCGCTTACCGAAGACGTCGCCCATGCGGCGCATCTGCGCGCCCACGCCGCGGAGCTTCTCCTCAAAACGCTCGTAGCCGCGATCGAGATGGTACACGCGGTCGAGTATGGTCTCGCCATCGGCCACCAGGGCAGCCAGCACCAGCGACGCCGAGGCGCGGAGGTCCGAGCACATCACCGCCGCCGACTGGAGATCGCTCTTGCCGCGGACGCTGGCGGTGCGCCCGTTTACCGTGATGTTGGCGCCCATGCGGTTCAGCTCCCCCACATGCATAAAGCGGTTTTCAAAGATATTCTCCGTCACCAGGGTGGTGCCCTCGGTCTGGGTGGCGAGCGCCATGTACTGCGCCTGCATGTCGGTGGGAAATCCGGGGTACTCTTCCGTCACGATGTCGGTCGCTCGCAGGGAGCCATCGGCCGAGCCGGAGGAGCGCACCCGGACGCAGTCGGTGCCGACATCCA
This sequence comes from Acidobacteriaceae bacterium, assembly GCA_965218595.1. Lineage (GTDB taxonomy): Bacteria > Acidobacteriota > Terriglobia > Terriglobales > Acidobacteriaceae > Edaphobacter. Next base: position 72,765 of record CBDCLC010000005.1, read on the forward strand.
GGCGCACGCCGGCCTGCTCCAGCTTCGAAAGCACTGACCCGAGGTGAGCGGGGTTGCAGCCGTCCACATTTAGGTCGCCGCCGGTGATGGCGCCGGCGATCAGAAACGTGCCGGCTTCGATCCGGTCGGGGTTGATGCGGTGGCGCGCGCCATGGAGTTTTGCGACCCCCTCAACCCGGATGGTGGAGGTGCCGGCGCCCGTGATCCTGGCCCCCATGGCGTTGAGCAGGTTGGCCAGGTCGAGCACCTCGGGCTCTCGGGCGCAGTTCTCAAAGAGCGTCTCGCCCTCGGCCAGGGTGGCAGCCATCAGCAGATCTTCGGTGCCGGTCACGGTGATCTTGTCGAAGACGATGTGCGCTCCCTGCAGCCGGTCCGTGCGCGCCTCCAGGTAGCCGTGCTCCTGGGTAACCGTCGCGCCCATGGCTTCGAGCCCTTTGATGTGGAGGTCGATCGGCCGGCCACCGATGGCACATCCGCCGGGCATCGCCACCCGCGCAATGCCGGTGCGGGCGATGAGCGGACCGAGCACGAGCGAGGAGGCCCGCATGGTCTTGACGATCTCGTACTTGGCGACGGGATCGGACAGAACGCCGCATTTGATGCGGGTGCGGTGCTGGGCCCGGCCGTAGCCGAGCTCCACCTCGGCTCCCATCGAGGCCAGCAGCCTTCGCTCGGTCTCGATGTCCCGGACCTGCGGAATATTCTCGAGAATCACCTCATCCTCGGTCAGGATGGCGGCGGCCATGCAGGGAAGCGCGGAGTTCTTGGCGCCTGAGACCTTCAGGGTGCCGAGCAGGGGATTGCCACCGCGTACAACAAACTTGTCCATAGGGGATAGTGTACGGAGGGAGAAGGTGGAAGAAGCAGGGTGGGGTACCTGCCTGGGGTCGCCAGGCCTGGGCGCGAAGCGGGGAGCCGGTCGGGTCCGGTGAAGACGGCTGGACGGGACTCGCTTTAGTTGGCTATCGCCGGCGCAGCGGGAAGAAAACAAAGGTGTAGCGGAGATCGACCTGCGGCCAGCAGACCGGACGTGCGTTGCAGTCGAGGGCAACCGGCGAGCGGTGCTCGAAGCCGGACGCGGCCGCCAGATGGAGCAGGTCTTTCCTCTCGCGGCGCGTGACGATCCTGGTGGGTGCACCATGGGCGGAACGAGGCGGGAGGCCCCGAACTTCAGGCGAAGGTACAGGCGAAACAGAGGCTCGGGGGCAAGCAGAGCGCGTTTGAGACGTCGGCGAAGCCGGCGGAAGTGCGCCAGCGATGCCCTTTCTACAGCTCCAGGCGGGAGTCTTCAATGGCCAGCCGCACGTTGCCGTCAGACTTCTGCAGGCGGCGTACCGCTTCCATCTTGTCGACGCCGGCTTTGAGCATGACGACGGCGATGGGGATGGATTTGCCCGCGATCTTGATGGTCCGGATCGCGGTATCCCGGTCGATGCCGCAGACCCGCATCAAGACGCGGATGCCGCGATCCACCAGCTTCTCGTTCTTCATGTGTACGTTGACCATCTGGTTCTCGTACACGTATCCGAGTCGGGTCATGGCCCCGGTGGTGATCATGTTCAGGATCATCTTTTGGGCAGTGGAGGCCTTCATGCGCGTGGATCCGGCGATGACCTCCGGGCCGACCTCGGCCAGAACGGTGACGTCGGCGACCTCGGCCAGCGCGGTGTGCGGGTTGCAGGTGATCGCCGCGGTCTTGGCTCCGCGGGCGCGGGCGTACTCCACCGCGCCGACCACGTAGGGTGTGCGACCCGAGGCCGAGACGCCGACGACGATATCCTTACGGGTGGGACGGCGGCGTGCGATATCGCGCTGCCCGATCTCGGGCGAATCTTCGTTCACATCCGAGGCGCTGGCCAGGGCCTTGGGACCACCCGCCATGAGGTACTGCACCTGCGAAGGAGCGGTCGAAAAGGTGGGCGGGCACTCGGATGCGTCAAGCGAGGAGATGCGGCCGGAGGAGCCGGCACCGACGTAGATGAGCCGGCCTCCGTCGCGCAGGGAGCGCGCGACCGTGTCGATTACCTGCGCGATCTCCGGAAGCGCTTTTCTGACCGCCGACGCAATCTTTGCGTCCTCGTGGTTGATGATGCGAGCGATCTCGAGCGCGGACTTGGTATCGAGCCCTTCCGAAGCGGTGTTCGCCGTTTCGGTCGTGAGATTCTGAAGATTCGAGGACGTGCGCGTCTCGTTCCGTGGTGAAGGAGCCTGATCGAGCATGGTAAGTGTCGCCATCTGCCTTGATTTACCTCTTACGTTCCGCGATCATAGCCCTGCCGACGTCCATGGACAGGCAGGATGCGCTGATCGATGTTGAACCGTAGCCAACAGCCCAGTATATGCCTCGAAAGTTGCAGATTGGCCGAACTGCCCTGCTGGCTGTACCTCGCAGGTTGCCTCCACGGGCGGAGGACTGTAAGTGCATCCACCCGCAAGCGCCCGCTCATCAGTAGTTTGGATGCTTTCTGAGTCGGGCGGGACTACCCACGGCTCGCGGCAGGAAGTGATTGAGGCAGCGGAGTAACCGGGGAGCAAGGGCTCGGACTCCCTTCTGTGTTTTCGCGGGCACGGCCCACCGGTGGCGGTGGCACCACCCTTGGGGCGTCATCTTGGGGACGGTAAAATGGAGTTCGACAGGCTATCTCGACGGCTTGCCGCGGAGCGGACGATGGAGCAGGAGCAGCGAGAGGAGCCGGGAACACCTGGCAGACATGATTCGGGACAGGGATCTCCGTCGGGGTCGGTGCGCTCCTGGGTGCGGGACCTGGTGGTCTCGATCGCGATCTCTGCTTTTATCATCATCTTTCTGTACCAGCCGGTGCGGGTGGAGGGCACCAGCATGCTGCCCCGCCTGGAGGATCAGGACCGCTTGTTTATCAACAAGATGGCGTACCGCGTGGGGGAGATCCACAGGGGCGATGTGGTTGTGTTTCTGTACCCGCGCGACCACCAGAAGAGCTACATCAAGCGGGTGATCGCGCTGCCTGGAGACGATCTGCGCATCGATCATGGCCGGGTCTACGTGAACGGCAAGCTGATCCGGGAGAGCTACGTTCCTCTGCGGTACGAGGACACACGATCCGAGGCGGAGGAGGTCATTCCGCCGCACGACTACTTTGTTATGGGCGATCACCGGTCCATCTCGAGCGACAGCCGGGACTTCGGTCCGGTGGACCGGTCGTTGATCTACGGCAAGGCCGCGTTTGTGTACTGGCCACTGGAGCAGATCGGCGTCGTGCATTAGGCCCGATCGACAGGCAGCCAAACAGGTTGGTCTTTCGACCGGAACGAGATGGTTTTTCGTTGTATTTTGCCGCAGAATGGCAGGACATAGACTCAGAGCTGCACCCCGATACAAACAGCTCTAGTTGCCCCGGCCCCGTTTGCCTGCTCTGGATCTTTGGGCGAAGCGAAGGAGACTTCCCGCCAGGATCAGCGCCAGGCCTGCGAACAGGGCGGCCTCGGCTGCGTGGGCTGCCAGGCCAAACTGCCGCACCGCCAGGGCGATGGCGCCGATCCACGCCAGAATGGCGACCGCAAAGCGGCCGTCGTCCACAAACAACCCCCAAACCTCGCGCACCACGTTCCGCAGCCAGCTCATCCGGTTTGGCTCCGTTCTGTGCGCCGGGGCGCCCGACACAGGGCGACCATCAGCAGAGCCACAGCGAGATAGCCGAGCAGCAGCCCACCGATGGCCCAGTCCTCCCCTGGCCATCCGAGGCCCAGCCCCTCGCCCACCCAGAAGGTGCCGAAGGCCGACAGCAGAACGCCCACCGCAAACTTCAGCAGGTTTTCAGGAACGCGCGCCAACGGCCGGTGCAGCAGCAGCCCCAGCAGGACCACGACCACGAGCGCGGCCGCCGCACCCAGGCTGGCCGGCAGCAGCATCCTCGCGCCGCCCGCGCCCACCGCGAGCACGATAAAGACGACCTCGGTGCCTTCGAGCATGACGATGTTGAAGGCGGTTGCCACGCCGGCTCTGTCGAAGCTGCCAAGGGTGAAGCTGCCCGCCCGCAGCGTCGCCTCGTTCTTGCGGAACGCGGCCGCCTCGTCGTGCAGCGGAAGCAGCCCGGCCGCGCGCAGAATCGCCTTGCGCAGCCAGCGGAGAGCGAACAGGAGGGAGAGCGCCCCCACGGAGAGCTGGAGCAGGCGAATCGGCATCAGGCTGAGCGCCGGTCCGATGGCGGCGACGAGCAGGGCAAGCACCAGGACGGCCATCCCCGCGCCGGCCAGCGCCGATCGCCAGCCGCGCACCGTGCCGACCGCGAGAACCACGGTGAGGGCCTCGACACACTCCACCAGCGACGCCAGAAACGCCGCCAGAACGGACGTTCCCGCATGGGCCCAGATGCCCGCCATCGGCATCTATGCCTTCTCTTCGGCGGCCTGCTTCGCCGCGATCTCTTCAAGCTGCCGCCGCCAGTCGAGATCCTCGACAAATCCGCGGCTCGACCGCCACTCCTCCTGCACCTTCACAAACAGCTCCAGAAAGACGCGCGTTCCAAGCACGCTCTCGATCTCCTTGCGCGAGGCTGTGCCGATCCGCTTTAGCATCTCGCCGGCGCGGCCGATCAGGATGGCCTTTTGCCCGGTGCGCTCGACAAAGATGGCGGCGGCGATCCGGGTGACGGGCAGCTTGCCGTCGCGCGCCTTCTTCGCACCCGCTGGAGGGTCCTGCCATCGCTCCACCACGACGGCTGAGGCGTAGGGCACCTCCTCGCCGGTCAGCAGCAGAATCTTCTCGCGGATGATCTCGGCGACGAAAAAACGCTCGGGCTGGTCCGTCAGCTGGCCCTTCGGGAACGGCCGGCCACCCTCCGGCAGAACAGCGATGACCTTGTCCAGAAGCAGATCGAGGTTTTCCTTCTTGCGCGCGGAGATGGGCACGACCTCGGCAAACGGGTGCAGCGCGCTCCAGTGCGCGATCAGGGGCAGCAGCTCCGCCTTCGGCACGGCGTCGATCTTGTTGAGCACAAGAAGAACCGGGCAGGTGAGCTTCTGGACGAGCGACAGCGCAAACTCGTCCTCGGCCGCGCTCAGGTCGCGTTTGCGAGCGCCGAACGATCGGCTGCGCGGCGCGGTCGCCCCGTTCTCAGGCTCTTCCGCATCTTTCCCGGGAGGTGCGCTCCGGTCGCGCGAACCCGGCAGGCGGTGTGTCGCATCCACCAGGAACAGAACGGCGTCGCGCTCTTCCAGGGCGTCCTGCACCTCCTGCATCATGCGCCGGTCCAGCTGCGTTTGGGGCTGGTGGACCCCCGGCGTGTCGACCAGCACCACCTGCGCGGCGGGGTGGCCCGCGTCGGTCCGAGTCTTTTTGCGCAGCGGCACCTCCACCACGCCGCGGATGCGCGTGCGCGTGGTCTGCGGCTTGTGCGTCACAATCGCCAGCTTCTGTCCCAGCAGAGCGTTCAGCAGCGTGGACTTGCCGGCGTTTGGCCGGCCGACGATCGAGACAAATCCGGAGCGAAAGCTCATCCCGCTATTATCGCGCGGACCGTGCCGTGTTCAGGCAGACACCGGACAGCGTACACTGGCCCGCATGCGTTCAGCCCTCCGTCTTCTCGCCGCCACCGCCGCCATCGCCATCCCAGCTTCCATGCCTATCGAGATTGCAGCGGCGCAGACGGGGGCGCAGACGGCGGCGAAGACCGCCGGAGCCTTCCAGTCCACGACCATCCATCCGGACCGCACGGTGACCTTCCGTTACCAGGACCCGACCGCTACCAGGGCGGAGCTGTCGCTCGAAGGCGAGGCCAAGTCCATCCCCATGCAAAAGGGCGAGGATGGCACCTGGACGGCGACCAGCGAGGCGCTGGCGCCCGAGATCTACGGCTACCACTTCCAGGTCGACGGCCACCCTCGGCTCGATCTCCACAACACCCGCCTGACAACCAACCTGCTGAACCTGTCGAATCTTCTCGACGTCCCCGGCGACAGCCCGGAGCCGTGGGAGCCGCAGAATGTACCCCACGGTGAGGTCCACCACCACATCTACACCACGTCGGTCGTCACCGGTCTGCCGGAGAATCAGTCGGACTTCTACGTCTACACGCCGCCGGGCTACGATGCGAAGGCGAAGCAGACCTACCCCGTGCTCTATCTGCTGCACGGCTACTCCGACCGTGCAGACGGCTGGACGGCGGTCGGGCAGGCAAACCTGATCTTCGACGCTCTGCTGGCCAGTGGCAAGATCAAGCCGATGATCGTGGTCATGCCGCTCGGCTACGGCGAAATGAGCTTTGTTCTGAGCGGCTTCGACAACTGGCGCACACCTGCGGTCGTTGCCCGGAACACCGACCAGTTTTCGAAGGCCCTGCTAACCGAGGTGCTGCCGCGGGTGGAGGCGCAGTACCACGTCTCGAAGAAGCGTGGTGACCGTGCCATCGCCGGGCTCTCCATGGGTGGCCTCGAATCGCTCTCGACCGGCCTGAACAATACGGACAAGTTCGCCTATGTGGTTGGTCTTTCCTCGGCGGCGGCAAGCATCGATCGCGATCGCCTGAAGGACCTCAACCCCAAATCCGCCGATCTGAAGCTGCTGTGGATCGCCTGCGGCAGCTCCGACGGCCTGCTTCGGGCCAACCAGGACTTCGTCGCCTTTCTGAAAAGCAAGCAGATGCCGGTGCAGTTTGTCGAAACGCCGGGCATGCACACGTGGATGGTGTGGCGCAACAACCTCGTCCACTTCGCCCCTCTGCTGTTTCAGTCCAGGTAGCCGGGCATCACGCGACCGCATCAGGCCGTCACACAGGAGAAGATGATGACGACGAAGTCCCCCCACCTTATCAAGCCCGGCAGCGGCGTCAAGCTGGAAAAGCTGCCTACGCGGTCCAGGCAGAAGTACAAGCGTTCCGAGGCCAGGGACCTGCTGCGAAAGCATCGCGCGACCATGTCCGGCATGCAGGAGGTGCTGTACGCCGGGGAGCAGAAAGCGCTGCTGATCGTGTTGCAGGGCATGGACACCGCCGGCAAGGACGGCACCATCCGGCACATCTTCTCCGGCATCAACCCGCAGGGCTGCCAGGTCGCGTCCTTCAAGGTACCCACCTCGCTTGAACTGCGGCACGACTTCCTGTGGCGCGTGCACAGCAAGGTGCCGCCGCGCGGCATGATCGGTCTCTTCAATCGATCCCACTACGAGGACGTGCTCTCGCCGCGCGTGCACAAGCAGATCAGCAAGAAAACCGCGGAACGGCACATCGCCGAGATCAACGACTTCGAATCGATGCTGTGGCACAACGATGTGACGATTCTTAAGTTCTTCCTCCACATCTCCAAGGAAGAGCAGGGGCGCCGTCTGCAGGCGCGGCTGGACGATCCGGACAAGTACTGGAAGCTCTCGGAAGGGGACTTTCACGAGCGCACCTTCTGGGAGGACTACCAGGAGGCCTACAGCGACGTGATCTCGGCGACCAGCCACAAACATGCTCCGTGGTTTATCATCCCGGCCGATCAGAAGTGGTACCGCAATCTGGCCATCTCGGGCATTCTGGCAGAAGCCATGTCTGGCATGAAGCTCTCCTATCCGGAGTCGACCTTTGACCCGGGCGCAGTCAGGCTGGACGGATTTACCGTGCCGAAGGGTGCGGTGGAGAAGACCGGGTCGCGCAAGGCGAGCGGCGGCGGCGGCACCACGGCAAGCTGAGAACTTCGGGGCCGGGTGCGCTGCCTGTCATCTCGACCGGAGCGGAGCCGAGACGCCTGTATTTCGCTTTGGCCGGTACAGGTTGTGGCTCGAAGAGGGACGACTTCGCTCGCACCCTTTGCCCGGGGTGATCTGCAAAATACAGGGGTCTCTCCACTGCGGATGCGAAAGGCGCGTCCTCCGGTCGAGATGACGGGGTGCTGTGGTGAAAGACGCGTCCTTCGGTCGAGAAGACGGGTTGCTGTGTGAAAGACGGGTCTTCCGGTCGAGAGGACAAAGTGCTGTGGCAGCTTGTCATCTCGACCGGAGCGTAGCGAAGTGGAGAGACCCCTGTATTTCGCTTTGGCCGGTACAGGTTGTGGCTCGAAGAGGGATGACCTCGCTCGCACCCTTGCCGGGGCGAACTGCAAAATACAGGGGTCTCTCCACTGCGGACGCGAAAGGCGCGTCCTTCGGTCGAGATGACGGGTTGATGTGGTAAAACACGCGTCCTCCGGTCGAGAGGACGGGCTGCTGTGGTGAAAGGCGGGTCCTCCGGTCGAGAGGACGGGCTGCTGTGGCAATCTGCTGCCGCCAGAATAGGGCTCTCCGAGGTGCTCTGAGGCTACCGGGTCACCAGCACGATCGCCGCGGCTGCAACGGCCAGTCCCCATCCCTGCCGGACCGTGGGACGCTCGCGCAGCAGAAGCGCCGCCATGCCGACGGTGGAGGCCGGGTAAAGCGACGCCAGCACCGCGGCCACGTCCAGACGTCCGGCCTGCGTCGCCGCCACAAACAGGAGGTTGCCGCAGGTGTCCCCGATTGCGGTGGCGACTGCCCAAAGCACGGCTGACCGGTTCCAACGTGCGCCGCTGCGCCCGCTCGCGGGGGATCGCAACAGGAGCATCGCGATCGTCGCCGTGCTGAGACTCCCCACCCGCACCAGGGCCAGGGGCAGAAACAGGCCGGCGTGCCCGGCCTGCCGGAGCGCCACGAAATAAAGTCCGAAGCCGGCTCCCGCAGCCAGCGCCAGCAGCGAAGTCCCGCGGTACCCCGAATCGCTGCTCCCGCCTGGTTCTCTGCTCCCGACCGGCCCGCTGCGCTCGCCCGGTCCGCTGCGCTCGCCCGGTCCGCTGCGCTCGCCCGGTCCGCTGCTACCGGCCGGCTCGGCCTTCTCCGCGGGACTCGCCGCGATCAGCCAGATCGCCACTCCCGCGATCGCAAAGCCGACGATCTGCGGCCGCCCTGGAGCTCCCTCGGTCGCCGCCGAGACCAGCGCCGGAATCGCCGCTGCGAGCAGGCCGCTCAGCACCGCAGAGACGCCCATGCCGCCGCGCGCCAGGGCCACGTAGAAGCCCATCAGGGAGAGTCCGCCCAGAACGCCAGCCAGGAGAGCCCACACCGTGGACGGCATCCCTGGCATCCGGTCGCCGCGCGCCCAGGCCAGCGTCAGCAGAGCGATGAGACTGAGGCCATGGCTCACCAGGATGACCCGCACGGCCGCCCGCAGACCGCCACCGGTAAGGCGCACCGCCATGCCGCCGGCAAAGTCGCCTATGCCCCACAGAAACGCCGCCATCAGCGCCAGGCCGGCATTGCCCGCAAACAGAGAGGCGAACATGGGCAGCCCGGACCGAGCGAACGACGGCCGCTTAGGGCTGAGCCGCGGCTGCCGGCTGGCGCGCCTCTGCCGCAGCGGCCGGGCTGTGTGGCGAAGCGATGTTCTGCGCGGAGGGCCAGTACCCCGGCTTGGCGATCACCGTCAGGTTGGGCCGCAGCACCCGCACATCCAGCGAGCGGTACTTGCCGTCGATAAACGGCTGGTGGGTGTAGTAGCCGATGGTGTACTTGGTGCGGACCTGCTCGGTCAGCCGCGCAAAGCTGGTCTCGATGCCCTTGGTGCGAAGCTCAGGATCAACCTGCCCGCCGGTGGCCGCCGCGTACAGGGGAAGGATGTTGTCGCGCATCTCGAGCGGGACATGCAGCCGATCCACAAATCCCAGACCGGGGATATGCGGCACGCCATGTACCAGCGTCGCGTAGACGGCGATATTGTTGGTCTGGAGGTACCGGACCACTTCCTTGAAGGAGACCTTGCTGCCATACTCCTTGCCGTCGCTGATGACGTAGACCACCCGGCGGCGTCCCTTGCCGGTCCTGGTGGTCGCCTTGGCCGCCTCGAAGATGGCGTCGTTCAGGGTGTGGGTCTCGCGAGGCACGTTGGTGGTCGTGCTCATGCTGGTGCCGTGGTGCTGGTTGGTGTTGGGGTCGATGTAGGCGTTGGCGCCGTTGTTGACGTTGATGTTCTGCTGCAGCGCCTCGCCGGGAGCGTAGTAGATGGCCTCGCGACCGGAGCCCTTCGAGCGTTCCAGCACGGCCGCCAGGCGTGGGCTCTGCGCGGCGGTAAAGTCGGTCTGCATCCGCGGACCGTTGTTGTAGGTAAAGACCGCGACCTCGTCATAGGGGGAAAACGCACCCTGCAGAGCGTCGAGCGCATTGTTGATCTTGGCCATGGTGTCCGGCGTCACGCTCTGGTCGATCACGAGAGCAACCGAGAGCGGAAACGGATCGGTGGTGATCACGCTGATGTGCTGCCGGACATTGTTCTCATAGACCCGGAAATCGCGCCACGTCAGCCCCGGAACCAGGTTGCCCTTGGAGTCCTTGACGGTAAACGGCACATCGACGAAGTTGACGGTGACTGCGGCCAACGTAAACGCTTTGGCGCCCTGACCCTGGGCCGGAAGCTCGGGCGCGGTTCCATCATCCGGGTGCGTCTCGGGGGTGGAGGAAGGCAGGCTGCTCGGCGGCACCACCTGTCCCGGAGGGATCGACGGCAGACCCGTCGGCGTCACGTCGGCGGGGGGAGCACCGCTTTCCCCGGGATTGACGCTGTTCAGCGCAGGGATGTTGGCCTGCGGGTGCGGCGCATCCGGAATCGGCTGCGACGTCTGCTGCGCAAACCCTGTCTGCATCCACCCTGCCATCAGCGCGGCGAGCGCACCCGCCATGACCCTTTGCCTTGCCACGAGAAACTCCTCCGTCCAGCCATCCCCGGCTCGGCCAGGAACCTGCCGGTCCTGCAAAGGCTCTGCCAGGATCTCTGCCCGAGTCTGAGAATCTGAGATTCTGACAGAGCCGCCGGAAAGACCTAGCTTACCAGCCCGACCCGGCCGCAGGCATCGCCTGCCTTCGGGGAGGGCTCCCATTGGACGCATCCGGTTGCCTCCTCGTTGCTGACGGCTGCCGTCGCGCCCTGCTGACTCCGGACCACTCTCCACCGTCTAAACGCCATGCGCCCGCTCCGCCTCGCCGCCTTTGCCGCTCTGCTCGCCTCAGCTCCGCTCGTCCGTGCGCAGGAGGCACCCTCCCCCGGCGGTCCGCCCCCGGCCAGCGACGCCCCCGCGCAACCCGTGGAGACCGACAACACCCAAACGCTCAAGGTCAACGTCAACCTGGTGAACGTTCTCTTCTCGGTGCGCGACAAGAACGGCTATATCACCAACCTGCACAAGGACGACTGCCAGATCTACGAAGACAAAGAGCTCCAGACGATCAAGAACTTCACCCAGGAAAAGAAGCTGCCGTTGACCATTGGCATTCTGCTCGACACCAGCGGTTCGCAGACCAACGTCCTTCCGCTGGAGCAGCAGGCCGGGGCCGAGTTTCTGAAGGATGTGCTGACGCCCAAGGACGAGGCCTTTCTGATCTCCTTCGACATCAACGTCGATCTTCTGGCCGACTACACCAACTCGCCCTCGCAGCTGCGCCGAGCGATGGACAAGGCCTCGATCAACACCGGCGCGGGCACCGGCTCGGTCACCGGCAACGGGACTCCCCGCGGAACCCTGCTGTACGACGCCGTGTTCCTGGCCGCGCACGACAAGCTGCGCCAGGAGGCCGGCCGCAAGGTGCTGATTCTGCTGACCGACGGCGGTGACCAGGGATCGCAGGAGACGCTTCGGTCGGCAACGGAGGCCGCGCAAAAAGCCAATGCGCTGATCTACGTCATCCTGATCGCGGACCGGGGCGGCTTCGGTGGCTACCAGCTGGGCTTCTCGGGCGCGGGCGCCATGGAGAAGCTGGCGAAGGATACCGGCGGTCGCGTGATCGACGTGGGCAACAATGGCCGCAAGCTGCAGGAGGCCTTTGACCAGATCCAGGATGAGCTGCGAACCCAGTACCTGGCCAGCTACACGCCCACCAACCTGAAGCTCGACGGCGGCTTCCGCACCCTGGACATCACCTGCAAGGGGTACAAGGTGCAGACCCGCAAGGGCTACTACGCCATGGCGGACTCGAGCGGCAACGAGTAGATCAATCGACCGAACCGCCGTCCCGTTCGACGGAGACGATCTCACCATCGCGCATATGGAGGATGCGATCGGCGATGGCGGCGGCCTCAGGATTGTGGGTGATCATCAGAACCGTCTGCCGGAGCTCGCGGGAGGACGACCGCAGCATGGCGAGCACGGCATCGGAGTTTTTGGTATCAAGATTGCCCGTGGGCTCGTCGGCGAGCACGATTGCCGGCCGGGTAACCAGGGCCCGGGCGATGGCGACCCGCTGCTGTTCGCCGCCCGAAAGCTCGTTGGGACGGTGGCCGAGACGGCCGGTAAGACCCAGCAGATCGGTGAGGTGGTTGAGCAGCTGCCGGTCGAGCGGCCCCGATCGACCGGAGATCCCGTGCGCCAGCTCGATGTTTCCGAGCGCTGAAAGCGTGGGCAGCAGGTTGAAGCGCTGAAACACAAAGCCGATGCGGGCGCGCCGCAGCTGCGTCCGAGCCGCGTCCGAGAGCGGCGCCAGGTCCACTCCGTCGATTACGACCGAACCCGAAGTCGCCTGGGTCAGGCCGCCGAGCAGGTGAAACAGCGTCGATTTGCCTGATCCGGAGGGACCGACGACCGCGACAAACTCACCGGGGCTGACCGAAAAGGAGACCCCGCGGAGAGCGGGAACCGCCAGCTTGCCGGAGCGATAGGTCTTGCTGAGATCCCGGGCGACGATGATGGGAGCGGGTCCGGTGCCCGGGGGGTGCGGATCGAGACGGGAAGAGGCGTTCATGGCAAAGCTCAGTGTAGCGGAGCAGCCAGGAGAACGCGCCGCGCACGCCCACCGACTCCGATCCATTTCGGGTGCTGTCGTCCGGGCCGGGTATAATCGGCTCGCCTGCCTGCGGTGACACCTGCCCAGCACGCACCCGGCCTCGGTTCCTTTGCAAATCCTCTGCTTCGGGGAGCACGCCCGTGGACATGTATACGTTGCACGTGGTCCATGCCGTCCTGCTTGGACTGCTTACCGCTGTCACGGTGGCCAACTGCCTTCTGCATCGCCGGTCGCGCGGCGTTCGCTGGTTTGCCGTGTACATCTTTTACGCGTTTCTGGGCGCACTGTTGGTGCTTCTGCGTGGCCGGCTGCCGGCGTCGCTGTCGCTGGTTGTGGGTGCCATGCTGTTTCCCCTGGCCTATGCCATGCTGTACCGGTCGATGACGGAGTTCTTCGGCCGCGGACGGGACGGCTGGTGGCTGCAGCTCGTCCTGGCCGCGAGCTCCGTTCCCGTGCTGATCGTTTGGGGTCTGCTGGTGCCCGATACCGGACGGCGTCTCCTCTGGTTCAGCCTGATCCTCGCCTCGCAGCTGCTGGTCACGGCGGTGTACGTGTTTCGGCACGCCGGTGGCAGCGTGCGAGGCTCGGCGTGGGTGATGGGTGGCGTGCTTCTGCTGCTCGCGACCAGCAATCTGCTGCGCGCCGCCTCCGTTGGCCTGTGGGGTGCGCCCCGGGAGTACGCCCTGGGAGCGTCCAACCTGAACTGGGCCGTGCTCGTCAACTCGGTTCTGCAGGCCGGCCTGGTGATCGCCTTCGTCTGGATGACCGCGGCGGCCCTGCGTGGGGAGCTCGAGGTGCAGGCCTCGACCGATTCCCTGACCGGCCTGCTCAACCGCAGGGCCATCGAGCGCGTGGCGCTCGCGTGCCAGGCGCGCGGGTGCAGCATGTCGGCCATCCTGATCGACCTGGACGGCTTCAAGCAGATCAACGATCGCTATGGGCACCATGCGGGGGACACCGTGCTGCAGCTGGTGGCCCACTGCCTTCTGCGCGATGTGCGCGCGGAAGACCGGGTGGCGCGCATGGGCGGCGATGAGTTTGCCATCGTTCTGCCCGGCGCGGATCTCCCCACCGCCATCGCTGTCGGCGAACGCCTGCGAAGCAGTCTGGCCGACCTGGTGCTCGAGACTGGCCGGGACCCGATCCGGGTGGGCGCGAGCTTCGGAGTCGCGGAGCTGCGCCACGGAGCCGACGACTGGCGCAGCCTGATGGAAGACTGCGACCGCGCGCTCTACACGGTCAAGAGCAGGGGTGGAAACCAGGTGGTGTTTCAATAGACAGGAGATGAAGCTAACCGAGCTGCTGCTGTTTGGTCTGGTGGGGTGGACGGCAGTCGGCCTGGTCGGCACGACCATCTCCCGACGGAAGGGCGATCGAAGAAAGGCGCGACATGGCCTGCTGTGGATCGCCGGCGCCTGGGGAATCTACTTCGCCGTTCTGCTGGGCGTCTCCTGGTGGCAGCCGGCGCGCGTGGTGCCCCCCTTTGGCAACCAGTGCTTCGACGAGATGTGCTTTGCCGTGGTGGGTGCGGACGAGCTGAGAAGCTTTGCGGGAGCCACGGAGCCCACGGGAAGGCTGCTTCGGGTACACGTCCGCATCCAGAACCGGGGGCACGGCCACGCCGAGAGTGAGGGTCTGATCCGCGGGTATCTGGTCGACCGGGAGGGCCGGCGGTACGATCCGGTGCGCGGCCTGAGCGGAGTTCCGCTGCGCGCCCGGGTTCCGGCGGGGGCCGAGGTGGTCAGCGAACCGGTGTTTCTGCTGCCAGGCTCCGCCGCCGACCTCCGGCTGGTGCTGACGCACGGCCGGTGGCAGCCAGGAACGCTGGTGATCGGCGACTCCGACAGCCTGCTGCACCGCCCGACGGTCGCCCGGCTGGCCCCGTAGCTCTCTCCGAGGAGCCCGCAAGGCGGCCCCCACAGCCTGTGGAAATCGGCCGCGCCAGCTGTGCAGAACTTTGCGGAGAGACTGTCCCAATTCCTTCAAACCTCGCATGTTTATTGAGCAAAAAATTGCTGGCGGGGTTGGGGAACTCTCCTGCTAAATTGGCAGCACTCTCTTTCAGGAGGAGTTTCCCCCTTGCCCCTACCGGTGCGATCCCTCTCGCTGTCTGCCATGGCTCTTTCTGTCGGTCTGGGCTCCCTTGCCGGGGCGCAGGCACGGCCGTTCCACTCCAAACCCCTGATCACCCATCGTGTGGAGAACGGCGATCGCGTTCGGCTGCATGGCAATGTGCGGCCGGAGGCGACATCGGCCAACGACCTGGGCTCCGTGAGCGACAGCATGCCGGTGCGCGGCATGCAGATTGTGCTGCGCCGCTCGGACGAGCAGCAGGCGGCCGCGGATGCGCTGATCGCGGCGCAGACCGACCCGGCCTCGCCGGTGTACCACCACTGGCTCTCAAACGCCGAGGTGGCCTTGGAGTTCGGGGCCAACCCGGAGGATGTCGCACAGGTCACCGCGTGGCTCGAAGGGCAGGGCTTCACCGTCACCGGGACCTCGCTGGCCGAGGGTGTGGTGCAGTTCGATGGAACGGCGGGTCTGGTGCGGACGGCCTTTGGCACATCGCTGCACTCGCTTCTTGTCGACGGTCAGACGCACTTTGCCAACATCAGCAATCCCGAGCTGCCCGCGGCTCTGCTCGCGGCGGTCAAGGGAGTCGCCTCGCTGCACAACTTCATGCCACACCCCATGCTCAAGCCGCACGCCAAGGCGGGATCGGCTCG
Source organism: Acidobacteriaceae bacterium (assembly GCA_965218595.1). GTDB lineage: Bacteria > Acidobacteriota > Terriglobia > Terriglobales > Acidobacteriaceae > Edaphobacter. The sequence continues at coordinate 88,221 of CBDCLC010000005.1, forward strand.
GCCGGTGGCCAACGGCATCTCGACCAGTGGCTACGATTACCTGTCGGCGGGCGACCTGGCCAAGATCTATAACTTCAACCCCCTGTTCAAGAGCGGTGTCTCCGGAAAGGGCCAGACGATCGTCGTGGTTGAGGACACCAATCTCTACAGCGCCAACGACTGGCAGGTCTTTCGCAAGATCTTTGGCCTGCAGCGCGCCTATCCGTTTGGATCGCTCAAGCAGGTGAACCCGGCCGGCACCAACGTCTGCAGCGACCCTGGCGCGAACGGCGACGACGGCGAAGCGGCCATCGACGTGGAGTGGGCGACGGCAGCCGCTCCCAACGCCACCATCGTCAACGCGGCCTGCGACGACACGGTGCAGTTTGGCGGCTTCCTGGCGCTCTCCAACCTTCTGCAGATGCCCGATCCGCCAAAGATTGTCAGCATCAGCTACGGTGAGAGCGAGTCCTACCTGGGCGAGACCGAGAACGTCTACATCAAGAATCTCTACCAGACGGCAGCTCTCGAGGGCGTCAGCCTGTTTGTGTCGTCCGGCGATGAGGGCGCGGTCTCTTCCGATGCCAACCGGACCAACGCCATCCACGGCATCACGGTCAGCGGCTTCATGTCGACTCCGTACAACGTTTCGGTGGGCGGTACTGACTTCGGCTACGTTCCCCTGAAGACGCCCGGGACCTACTTCAGCGACACCAACTCTCCCTTCTTTGTCACCGCGCAGAGCTACATCTCGGAGATTCCGTGGAATGACTCCTGTGCGGGCGGCATCCTCAGCAGGTACGTCGGCACACCGGTCACCGGTCCGAACAGCTTCTGCAACACGTACAGCTCGCTGCACCTGACCGCGAGCGGAAGCGGAGGCCCCAGCGGATGCGCGACCGGCGCGGCCACCATCCGCGGCGTGGTCAGCGGCACCTGCCAGGGCTACGCCAAACCGAGCTGGCAGAAGGGCGTCTTCGGCAACCCCGGTGACAACGTTCGCGATACCCCCGACGTTTCGCTGATGGCTTCGAACGGCTTCTGGGGCAGCTACTACGCGGTGTGCTGGACCGACACCGCCAACGGCGGCGGCACCTGCGGGCCAGACCCCGGAACGTGGGACGGATTTGGCGGAACGTCGGTTTCGAGCCCCATCTGGGCCGGCATCCAGGCGCTGATCAACCAGAAGACCGGCACCGCCTGGGGTAACCCCAACCCGGTGCTCTACTCGCTTGGCAACGGGCAGTACGGCACCACGGGCAAGCCCAGCTGCAACTCCTCGCTCGGCAACAAGGTGGGCGCGGACTGCGTCTTTCAGGACGTCACCGAGGGCGACATCGCGGTGAACTGCACCGGAACCCACAACTGCTACAACAGCGGCGGAGCCTACGGTGTGGTGTCGACCAGTAACACCTCCTACCAGCCGGCCTACCCGGCCACCAGCGGGTGGGACTTCGCCACCGGCCTGGGAACGGCCAACGCAGCGAACGTGGTGAAGGGCTTCACCGGCTACGCCACCGCCGACCACAGATCACCAACGCAGTAAACGCAGGGCAGAACAATGACACGTCAAGGAGAAAAGAACGATGCGCAAGTGGATTGCAGGATTTGCCACAGGTCTGGTGTTGGCTGTCGCGGGTGCGGGGACGGCTCACGCCTTTCCCGAGCTCGTCAAGAACGGTGGCTTTGAGACAGGCGACCTGACCGGATGGACGGTCTCCGGCTTCAACTCGGCGCCGGCCTACGCCGGCACCTTTTATGGAGTGACGGGAACCGATCCGGCACTGGGGGATTACCCCTACCAGGGCAGCTATGAGGCGTTCTTCGGGGCCAACGGCGGCGACACCATCCTGTCGCAGACCCTGGCCACGGTGGCGGGCCAGAGCTACGTTCTGAGCTTCGCCTTCCGCAACGACCTGCAGCCGGATGGCACCTACAAGACCGACTTCAGCGCAAAGGCCGGCTCATCCACCGTGTTCCGCTTCGGCACGCTGGACTCCGGACCCTACATGACGGAGCTCGGCTCCTTCCAGGCGACGGGCAGCTCGACCGTTCTGCAGTTTGCCGCAATGAACCCGGGCGGTGCCTTTGATCTGGATGCGGTCAGTGTCACGACCACCCCCGAACCGGGCACACTTCTGCTGCTGGGTACGGGTGCCCTTGGACTTGTGGAGTCGGTGCGCCGCCGCCTCGTCTAGGGAAAGGACTCTGCTGCTCTCGACACACCGGCCGCCCTCGTACATAGGGGCGGCCGGTGTGCGTGGGGCGGGCAGGCGGCCTGGCGGTGCTCCCCCCGAGTCTGAACGTTGAGGGACCGGGGGCCTTCTCTCCGGAGCCACCGTGTGTGCGCGCTTCCGCATTGCCTTGCGCTTCTGCATCGGTTGGGGCTGCCCGTCATCCAACGCACAGGAGTTTGTGCCCCGAATGATGCCGCCCCGTTTGCCCCGTGCCCTTCCCCTCGCCGTTTGCGCTCTGCTGCTGGCGGGGGTGCCCGCCCTGTCTGCCGCGACCTCGCCCGCCCCCGCTCCACAGGCTCAGCAGCAGGCTGGCCGCCCGACCAGCACGCCCTACCGCGGCGATCTTTCCATCTTTGAGGAGCCCGGCCGGGACCAGAAGCTGCAGATCAACCGCGTCATGGACATCCTGGGTATCCAGCGGAACACCGTGGTCGCCGATATCGGTGCCGGCTCCGGCTGGTTCACCGTCCGCGCGGCGCGCCGCGTTGGCTCGGGCGGCCGCGTCTTTGCCGAGGACATCAATCCCGACGCCATCGAGCACATTGCCGATCGCGCGAAGAAGGAGAAGCTCGACAACGTCCGCGTGATTCTGGGAACGGCAAACGACCCCAAACTGCCGCAGGAGAGCACCAGCGCCGTTCTGCTGATGAAGGTCTACCACGAGATCGCCAATCCGGTTCCGTTCATGCGCAACCTGCGCAAGGGCATTCACAATCAGGCGCGCGTCGGCATCATCGACCGCAGCGGCAACGGAAGCGATCACGGCGTCAACCGGGATGTCGTCGAGCACGAGATGGACGAGGCCGGCTTCCGCGAGGTCGGGCACTACGACTTCACCAAGGCCGACGGGCAGGACTACTTCCTTGTATTTGAGCCGAAGCAGTAAACGGGCCGGCTCGCCTGCCGGAGGCCCTTCGGAAGGTCAGGCCTGTTGCCCCGCCGCCCGTTCCCTGGCATCGCCCAACGTGACCTTGACGTCCATCCGGCGTTGCCCGCGATAGATGGTCAGGGTGACGGTCTCGCCCGCGCGATGGGCGTTCATGGCGGCGGAAAGGTCCTGCGGTGTGGCGATCTCCTGCCCGTCGAGCGAGACGATCAGGTCGCCACCAAGCATCACGGGAACGTTGCCCAGGTAGGCGCGTTCGGTGCCTCCGCGCAGCCCGGCCCGGTCCGCGGCCCCGCCGGGCAGCACCCGCTGGATGAGGATGCCGGCGTCGGCCGGCATGCCGATCTGCTGCGCCATGTCCGGGCTCACCGGCAGCGTCACCACGTCGAGTGACGGCCGACGCACGCGGCCGTACTGCGCGTAGTCCGCCAGCACCGCCTTGGCCGTGTTGATAGGGATCGCAAATCCGATGCCGGAGCTCTGATCGGCGCCGTTATTGGCGATCAGGGTGTTGATGCCGATGACCTCGCCGCGTGAGTTCAGCAGCGGTCCGCCGGAGTTGCCGGGGTTAATGGCCGCGTCGGTCTGGATGGCGTCTTCGATCGGGTTATTCTGCGGTCCGCGAATGGACCGGATGGCGGAGATGATGCCGCGGGTCAGCGTGCCCGAGAGGCCGAACGGATTGCCGATGGCATACACCCGCTGCCCCACCACCAGGCCGCTCGAATCGGAGAGCGTGGCGGGCACCAGGCCCGGCGCGCTGATGCGGATCAGCGCCAGGTCGTGGTTGGCATCGACGCCGATCACCTGCGCCTTGTACTTGTGCTTATCCGAAAGCGTCACCTCGACGCGCTGCGCGTTGTCGATGACGTGGTTGTTGGTGAGGATCAGCCCCGACTTGTCCAGGATGAAGCCCGAACCCTGCCCCTGCTGCGGTACCGGACCGTAGAAGAAGTCGAACTGCACGGCGGTCGAGGTGATGTTGACGACGCTCGGCAGGGCGCGTTTGTAGACCGCGATATTTTGCTGCTCTTCGGCGTCAAAGGCCGGGGCGGCCGCTGCTTCGGTCAGGTGAAAGCTGCCCAGCGGACCGGAGAGGGTCGCGGTGGTGGTGCCCGGCGCGGCCAGCGGTGCCAGCGCACTTCGCAGCGAGGCCGGCAGCCCCGGCGCGGCGGGAAGGTGCGTGGAGACGTAGTAGAAGGCCGAAAGCAGCAGCAGAACCAACAAAATGGGGCGGAGCTTCATGAGCGGGCATCCTGGCCGGAACGCGGCGCGGCGGGTTCGTCCTTATTGTATCGATCCGGATGGCATCGGGCCGGATGGCATCGATGCGGGCGGCCCCGGGCTGTGGGCCGCACTCGCCAGCAGCGGCCAGATTGCCTCCACCTGGCGCTCGAGATCGTCGAGCGATCCATCGTTCCGCAGCACCCAGTCGGCCTGGGCGGCCTTGCGGTCGTCGGGCATCTGCTGCGCCATTCTTCGGCGCGCCTCGGCACGTTCGGGAACTCCGGCTGCGGCGTCCGCGGGCAGCCCTCGCAGCACGCGCCCGGTAAATCGCTCGATCCGGAGCTCCTCGGGCGCGACCACCACCAGCAGACAGTCAAACCGTCGCCGCCAGCCGCCTTCTCCGCCATGCCGCGTCTCCAACAGCAGAGCCGACTCGACCACCAGCACGCTCTCCGGGCACCGCGCCTCGAGCTCCCGGGCGATCTCCGCCTGCCGCGCGATCACCGCCGGGTGCACGATGGCGTTCAGCTCCTCGGCGCGGTCGTCAGCAAACGCGATCCGGGCCAGCGCCCGCCGGTCGAGCTCGCCGCCGGGGAGCAGAACGCCCGGACCAAACTGATCGACGATCGCCTGGAAGACGGCCTCGCCCCGCTGCATCAACTGCCGCCCGAGATCGTCGGCCGAGACGACCTCGGCTCCCAGCTTCCGCAGCATGGCCGCAACGGTGGATTTGCCGCTGCCCAGGCCTCCGGTGAGCCCGACCCGCAGCACCGGCCTAGATCTCCGGGACCGGCAGGCCACGCCGAAGACAGGCCGCCACCACCGTGTTGCGCATCAGCATGGCGATGGTCAGGGCACCCACACCGCCGGGCACCGGCGTATAAGCGCTCGACAAGGCCAGAGCCGCCGGATCGATATCGCCGGCAAGGACGGAGCCGCGTCTGCGGAAGCTTTCCAGGCGCTCCGGGTCATCGGGAAACAGCCGCCGCACCTCCGCTTCGTCGGTCAGGCGATTGATGCCGACATCGATCAGCACCGCGCCGGGCTGCACCATCTCCGGCGTGATGAGGCCCGGCACCCCTGCCGCCACCACCAGGAGGTCAGCCTGCCGGGTATACCGGGCGAGATCGGCCGTGTGCCGGTGGCAGACCGTGACTGTGGCCGCGGCGTTGATCAGCATCACCGCCGCTGGTTTTCCGACGATATTCGACCGGCCCACCACGACGGCGTGCCGCCCCTTCACCGCAATGGCCTTGCGTCGCAGGATTTCGAGGATGCCCGCCGGCGTGCACGGGGCGAGCGCGGCCGAGCCCTCCATCAGCCGGCCGGCGTTGACCGGGTGAAAGCCGTCGACATCCTTGTCCGGCAGCACCGCCGAAAGCAGCCGCCCGGTGTCGACATGGGGCGGCAGTGGCAGCTGGATCAGGATGCCGTCCACATCGTCGCGCCGGTTCAGGTCCTCGATGAGGGCGAGCAGCTCGCCGGTGGTCACGCTTTCGGGCGGCGTCAGCAGCTCGCTGCGAATGCCAAGCTCGCCACAGGTCCTGCGCTTGCTGCGCACGTAGATCTCGGAGGCTGGCACATGCCCGACCAGCACCACGGCCAGCCCGGGCCCGACTCCCTGAGCCCGCAGCGACTCCACGGCAGCGGCGACCTCCGCCTTGATCTCCCCTGCGATCGCCGCGCCGTCCAGACGCACGGCCTCGGCGACGACCCCTCCCAAAGCACCCATGGCCTCATGGTACCGTGGCACGCTGCCCGGGAAGCGGGAAGGAAGAGGTCAGCCTGAGCGAGTCGGCCAGCCAGTAAACGCCGGGTCGGCCCCTGGGACCTCATGCGCTCTCCTCGCCCTCCTGCGTCCCCGGCCATGCGGCGAGCGAAGCCTGCACCAACGCCAGCAGCTCCTCCCGCGTTGCGCCGTCGCGGGCCAGGGTGGACATGCCCTGGACCAGGGCCATCGTCATCGCGGCCAGGGCCCGGGCATCGGTGCCCTCTGGCAGCTTGCCCTCGCGGAGGTCCCGCTGGGCGCGTTCCCGCAGCGCCCCCTCGACCGCCTGGCGGACCTCGCGGAGAGCCGCTCGTACGGTGCCCGAGGCCTCCGACCCGGTCGCCGCGGCGCTGGCGACGAGACATCCCGGCGGTTGGCCCGGCTGCGTAAACCACATCGCGGAGCTTTCCAGCAGCTGCCGCGCGGCCTCCCTGGAGGAGGCCGCTTCGCCGATCGCCTCAGCGGCCTGCCTGCTGCCAACCGAGGTGTAGCGCCGCACGCAATCGAGAAACAGATTTTCCTTGTTGCCAAACGCCGCATACAGGCTGGGCGGCGTAATGCCCATGGCGCGCGTCAGGTCCGAGACGCTGGTGGTCTCGTATCCCGTGCGCCAGAACTGGATCATCGCCTTCTCGAGCGCCCGTTCCCGGTCGAACGAGAGGGGACGGCCCGGGGGCCTCGGCGGTCTCGCGCTGCTTTCCATAGCAACCAGTATGAAACCCTTGACTCAGGGACGGCAAGTTGTGCAGACTGGATTGCATAGCAATCGCTACGAAAAGGAGATGGGAATGGATCTGCAACTCACCGGCAAGCGCGCACTTGTGACCGGCAGCACCAGTGGAATCGGAGAGGGAATCGCCAGGGCACTCGCGGCGGAGGGCGTCCAGGTGGTCGTGCACGGGCGACGGGTCGCGGAAGCCGAGCGCGTTGTGCGCGAGATCCAGGAGGCAGGCGGCCGGGCGGCGATGGCCGTCGGGGAGCTTGGCGACGACGAGGCTGCGGCCGGGGTGGTGCGGGCGGCGACCGCTGCGTTTGGCGGAATCGACATCCTGGTCAACAACGCAGGAGCGTTCCCCATGAAGCTCTGGATGCAGTCCACGGCCGCGGACTGGGTCGATCTTTACAACGCCAACGTCGGCTCGGTGGTTCGCCTGGTCACACAGCTGGTGCCCGCGATGGTGGAGCGGCGATGGGGCCGGGTCGTTATGATCGGAAGCTTCCTCGGCGCCATGCCGCAACCGATCGTGGCGAGCTACGCCACTACCAAGGCGGCCAATATCGCGCAGGCCGTCTCCCTGGCCAAGGAGCTTGGTGGTTCGGGCGTGACGGCCAACACGGTCAGCCCCGGGCCCATCCGCACGCCGGGCATGGAGGCCGGCGCGCGGGAGATGATGACGTCGCAGGGGCAGGCGTACGACTTCGACTCGTTCGAGAAGTTCTATGTCGCGCAGACCAACCTGCCCGCAGGCAGGATCGGCGCTCCGAAGGATGTGGCGAACGCCGTCGCCTTTCTGGCCAGTCCGCTCGCGGACTTCATCACCGGAACCAATCTGCGGGTGGACGGGGGCATGATGCCGACCATCAACTGACCAGTGGCAGGGCCGTCTGCCATCGCATGGTGGCGGCCCTGCCACGGCCGGGCCTGCAATGGCTCGGCCGTGGCCGTCGCCTACTCGGGAATGACCTTGACGAAGATGCCGTCGGGCAGCGTCTCCGAGCCGAGCAGGTGGACGGCTCCATCCCGGGTAAACCCTCGCAGCATGGGAGGCTTTGAGTCGGTGCGCCTTTCCGCGGTGCGGTCGCGACCAGGCTCGCGCGGCGGGTTGGGGGTGAGCAGGATGGGAGCGTGGGGTGCCCGCTCCCCTGCGGTCCGTGGCGGGGCGGGGTCCAGCCGGCCGGGCGGCGGGGGCGGCGCCTCGGCCGACGCCGTCGGATACGGGATGGCGCGAAGCGGGAGCGAGGTCACCCTGCTGCGGCTGTCCGCTCCGGAGCTGCCGGGCCGGGTGACGACAGACTCCCCCTCGGCGGGAGTGCCGCGCCGCATGCCCCGGTCCATCGCCTCATTGGCCAGCCGGTCGGCCGCCTTGTTCTTGTGGCGCAGGGCATGGGTGATCTCGAAGCGATCAAGCCCGGCGATGCGGCGCCGGGCCTCCTGCCACAGAGGAAGGAGGTCGGGGGACTTCACCTTGTAGACCCCCTGGATCTGTTTGACCATCAGCAGCGAATCGGACACGACGCGCAGCGACCGGTGGCCGTGGTCGAGGGCGTACTGCAGTGCGGCAAGCAGGCCCGAGTACTCCGCGAAGTTGTTGGTGCGGAAGCCAAGAAACTCGGAAAGCTCGGCCACGACGTTGCCGCTCGCGTCCGCAATCTCGACGCCGTAGCCGGCCGGTCCGGGGTTGCCGCGGGCGCCGCCGTCGCAGTGCGCGGTCAGGGTGCCGGAGGGCTTTGCGCCGGCCGTCGGGGCGTCGTCAGGGAACAGGCTGGGCGTGCGCGGGGCCATGGGCACGAGTGTACTTCGTGCGCGCTCCCGCACCCTGCCCCCGCCCGTCACGATATACTCAGGTGTGCAGACCGGGCACGGCCAATCCATACAACTGAACGGCAGGAGGCGAGATGTCAGCTAAGTACATCTTTGTCACGGGCGGCGTCGTGTCTTCGCTCGGCAAGGGTTTGGCCGCGGCTTCGATCGGCTGCCTGCTGGAGGCGCGCGGCATCCGGGTGAACCTGATGAAGTTCGATCCGTACCTGAACGTCGACCCCGGCACCATGTCGCCGTTTCAGCACGGCGAGGTGTTTGTCACCGACGACGGCGCCGAGACCGATCTTGACCTGGGCCACTACGAGCGCTTCACCCACGCCCGCCTGAGCCGCGACAACAACCTGACCACCGGCCGCATCTACGAGAGCATCATCACCAAGGAGCGGCGAGGCGACTACCTGGGGAAGACCGTCCAGGTGATCCCGCACGTGACCAACGAGATCAAGAACGCCATGCGCAAGGTGGCCGCCGACTGCGAGGTCGCCATCGTCGAGATCGGCGGAACCGTGGGCGATATTGAGTCGCTTCCCTTTCTCGAGGCCATCCGGCAGATGCGGCAGGATCTCGGCCGTGACAACACCCTGTTCGTCCACGTGACGCTGATTCCGTGGATCGCCGCCGCGCAGGAGCTCAAGACCAAGCCGACGCAGCACTCGGTGAAGGAGATGCTGTCGATCGGCATTCAGCCGGACATTCTGCTCTGCCGCTCCGACCGGCCTGTTCCGCGCGAGATGCGGTCGAAGATCGCACTCTTTTGCAACGTGGAGGAGCAGGCCGTGATCGCGGCGCGCGACGTGGAATCCATCTACGAGGTACCGCTGAACTTCGCGGCGGAAGGCGTCGATACGCTGGCGCTGCGCTACTTGCGGCTGGACGCGCCCAAGCCTGACCTCAGCCGGTGGAAGGACCTCGTTCACCGCGCCTACCACCCGCGGGACGAGGTCTCGATCGGCATCGTCGGCAAGTATGTCGAGTACGAGGACAGTTACAAATCACTCAAAGAGGCGCTGGTGCATGGAGCCCTGGCTCTGAACCTGAAGCTGCGCGTGACCTGGATCGAGGCCGAGGGTCTGGAGGTGCCCGGGTATGCGCGGCAGCTGGAAGGCTTCGACGGCATCCTGGTGCCGGGCGGCTTCGGCAAGCGCGGCATCGAGGGCATGCTGAACGCCATCCGCTACGCGCGCGAGTCCGGCACACCCTACTTCGGCATCTGCCTGGGCATGCAGACGGCCTGCATCGAGTTCGCGCGCAACGTGTGCGGTCTGCGCGATGCCAACTCGAGCGAGTTCGACCCCGCCACACCGCACCGCGTCATCTACAAGCTCCGCGAGCTGACCGGCGTCGAGGAGATGGGCGGAACCATGCGGCTGGGCGCATGGACCTGCGTGATGGAGCCGGGCTCCGTCGCGGCCGAGGCCTATGGCACCACCGAGATCTCCGAGCGTCACCGCCATCGGTACGAGTTCAACCGCGAGTACGAGCCGGTGCTGACCGGCGCTGGCCTGCGCCTGACCGGAACCACCCCCGACAGCACCTATGTCGAGATCGTCGAGATCCCCGGGCACCCCTTCTTTGTTGCCTGCCAGTTCCACCCCGAGTTCAAGTCCAAACCACTCGAGCCGCACCCGCTGTTCCGGGCGTTTGTTGCCGCGAGCTACCGCCACCGTCTCGCGGAGGCGGAGGATCTTTCAGACTCCTCGGACTCCGACTCCACAGAGGAGAGCGACGCGCTGGAAGAGAGCGAAGCCATGGGAGAGAACGAACCGGTGCGGAAGGGCTGAAGGAGACTTCCGGACAGGGGAGGGACCACTGTACCCTGCTGACCGGCACCCGTACGGCCGCCCTCCGGGATCGGTTGGTCGGACTGACGGCTGAGGCATCATAGAGCTATGACCACACAGTACAGTTCGGGCCGATCGTCCTCCGGTCCGCTGATCGCCGTGCTGCTCTCGATTCTGCTCGGAGCGGCGGCGGTGGTGGTGTTTGTGCGCCATGCCAGCAGTGGCCTTCCCGGCCGCATTGCCTCGTTTCTGACGGGCCGCACCACCAGCTTCGATGTGTCTGTGCCGGTGGTGGTGCAACACATTCAGCGGCTCTCCCGGCTGGAAACCGTTGTCTACTCGCTTGACACGGTGGTTGAGGGCCAACACTCCAATCCTGTGCTTCCGGATGTGTTGGCCGGGGACAAGATCCTGCTGGTTGTGCATGGCGAATCGATCGCGGGGGTCGATCTTGGACGGCTGCGGCCGGAGGACGTTCGCATTGATGAGCGCGCCGGTGTGCGCTCCATCCACGTGACGCTGCCGCCGTCGGAGATCTTTGTCACCACGCTCGACAACCAGCACACACGCGTCTACGCCCGCAGCACGGGCCTGCTGGTGCCGGCCGATGAGAACCTCGAAAGCGAGACCCGGGCCAAGGCGCAGCAGCAGCTGGAGCGCGCGGCACTGGCGGACGGCATTCTGGACACAGCTCGGAAGAACGCCCGCGCCACGGTGACGACCTTGCTTTACGGGCTGGGATTTCAGCAGGTCGATGTCACCTAGGGGGTGCCCATAGCACCTTTGGGGACCTGCAAGGGCGGGCCCTCCTGCGCTATCATCTTGGGCATGAAGCTGCCAGGCAAGCTCCGCCTCTTCGGCCGTTCGTTGCGCGAGATCGCACCGGAGGTGGCCGAAACGATCGAAAACGCCAGCCATCGGTCGCCGCTGCTGCGCACCATTGTCTGGGCGGCCGCCGGTGCCGGAGCGCTGGCTACCGGTCTGTTTGTTGGCCGGGAGCTCCGTCAACGTTACAAGTTTCACCGCCGCACCCCATACGACTTGTACGCGCACTCGGGCGACCGGCTGCCGGACGTCGAGTTCGGTGTGGGCGTCTGACTCCTGAACCACCGCCGGCGTCCGCTGCATCGAAGTGTGCATGAAGGCAGCGTTTCTGTTTCCAGGCCAGGGCTCGCAGACAGTGGGGATGGGCCGCGAGCTGTACGATCAGTTCCCATCGGCCAAGGCGATTTTTGATGAAGCCGATGCAGCCCTTGGCTTCCCCCTCTCCGAGCTGATCTTTGAGGGCCCGGACGACGATCTGAAGCGAACCGAGCACACTCAGCCGGCGATTCTGACGGTCTCGGTGGCGGCCGCGCGGGTGCTGCGCGAGCAGTTGGGCGACGACCAGTTTCAGCCCGCCTATGTGGCCGGGCACTCGCTTGGGGAGTACTCGGCCCACGTGGTCGCAGGCACCTTTCCCTTTGCGGATGCGGTGGTCGCGGTGCGCAATCGCGGACGCTACATGCAGGAGGCCGTTCCCGAGGGCGATGGGGCCATGGCGGCCGTGCTTGGACTGGACCCGGACCGCATCAACGATCTCTGCGCCGAGGCCTCCGACACCAACGCTCCCGCCAACCAGGATCCCGATCGCGCCGTCCAGGAGGCGGGCGCCGCCCCTGCCGCGGTTGACCCGCAGGCGGCGCGTGCTGCCATGGCGCAGTGCATCGTCTCCCCGGCCAACCTCAACTCGCCCGAGCAGACCGTAATCTCCGGCTCCCGGCAGGCCGTGGACTGCGCCGCCGAGCTCTGCCGCAAGGCGGGTGCGAAGCGCGTGGTGATGCTGCAGGTGAGCGCGCCCTTCCACTGCGCGTTGATGGCGACCGCGCAGAGCCGTCTGGCCACGGACCTGGAAGGGTTCGCGTTCAGCGATCCGATCTGCCCGGTGGTCGTCAACGTCGACGCCCGCGAGGTGACCCGCGCGGCCGACGCGCGCGACTGCCTGATCCGGCAGGTCACCGCACCGGTCCGATGGGTGGAGAGCATGCGTCTGCTCATCCAGGAGGGCTCGACGCCGTTCATCGAGATCGGTCCCGGCAAGGTGCTCAGCGGCCTGATGCGCCAGATCGACCGGTCGCAGACGGTGCTCAACGTCGAGGACGCGGCCTCGCTTCGGAAGACGATCGAGGCGATCACCTCCGCACCGCAGGTCTGATTCCCGCAGGACTCTGAGAAAGGCAAGCCCATGCAAGCTGGCGATCTCGTCGAAGACTTTACCCTGAACGATCAGGAGGGCAGGGCGGTCTCGCTCTCGGACTTCCCCTCACAGCCCGTGGTGCTGTTCTTTTATCCGCGGGCCGATACGCCGGGGTGCACGGTCGAGGCCTGCGGCTTCCGCGACAGCTTCGCCGAACTCCAGGCCGCGGGGGCGGTGGTGCTCGGCATCTCGCGCGACACCGTGAAGGCGCAGAAGAAGTTTGGGGAGAAGTACAGCCTGCCCTACCCTCTGCTGGCGGACCCCGAGGAGGTCATCTGCCAACGCTTCGGTGTGCTCAAACCGAAGAACATGTACGGCAAGATGGTGAAGGGCATCGAGCGAACCACCTTTGTGATCGCTCCGGCCGATGCGGCAGGTGAACGGCGTCTGCTGCACGTCTTTGAGAAGGTAAAGCCTGAAGGCCACGCGGACGAGGTGTTGCAGCTGATCCGCGGGGCCAGGTAGGCGTGCCGGGGCGCCGGCCCAAGGCACTCGCGGCGGCGGGGGCAGCCGCAGCCCTGGGAGCGGGCGCGCTGGCGTACGCCGCGCTCTTTCCGCCCTCTCAGATCTTCGGCCCGGTGCTGGTTGCGCCTCGCCGGCCCGGGGAGATCGCCCTCACCTTCGACGATGGCCCGAACCCGCAAGCGACGCCGGAGCTTCTCGACCTTCTTGCCCGTTACGGGGTTCGCGCGGCGTTTTTTCTGATCGGCGACTTTGTTCGCGCCCAGCCCGGGCTGGTTCGCGCCATCGCCGCCGGAGGCCACACCATCGGCTCCCACACCATGTCGCACCCGTGGCTGGCATGGCAGTCTCGAGCCCGCATCCGAAGCGAACTCGCCGGATCGCAACACCTGCTCGAAGACACCCTTGGCGATCGCATCCGCTGGTTTCGGCCGCCGCACGGAGCTCGACGGCCCTATGTCGTCTCCTTCGCCCGTGAGCTCGGCATGCGGACCGTGCAATGGAACATCATCGCGAACGACTGGAAGCCGGGCACGCCGGAGCGGATTGCCGCACGGGTAGAAAGTGGCATCGCGCACTGGCGAGCCCGTGGATTCGCCGCAAATGTCGTGCTGCATGACGGCGGCCACACCACACCGGAGGCCGCCCGTTCCCGCAGTCTCCGGGCCACCGCACTGCTGCTCAACCGGCAACGTGAGGAGCGATTTGTCACGCTGGACGACTGGGCCTGACCGCTGCCCGGCACCCAAGTCCGGGCACCCAAAGTCCGGGAATCTCGTCCGGGCCGACCTACCAGGCCCGCGACCACTGGGCGCCCGCACCGTTCTCACGCAGACGCGCGTCAACCCCGGCTTCCACCTCGATCAGCCGTCCAAACAGCCACAGCACATCCGAGAGCCGATTCAGGTATTGGATCGCCTCCGGAAGCACCGTCTCGCCCGCGTCGGCCAGCCGCACCGCGCAGCGTTCTGCCCGGCGGCACACCGTGCGCGCCACCTCGTAAGCCGCGCTTTCGCGGTGCGCGCCAGGCAGCGACCAGTCCGCCAGGATGCCGTCCTGGCTCTCGATGCGCTCCACCAGAGCCGTCAGGAATGCCACATCCGCCTCCGCGACCAGCGACGCCGGCCGCCGCTCCGCCGGTTGCCGCCGGGTGTCGACCGAGAGTGCTCCGCCCACTTTGAACAGGGTCCTCTGAATCTCCTCCGTCCACGCCGCGACCTCGCGTTGCGAGCAGATCGACCGTGCCAAGCCAAGCACGGCATTCAGCTCGTCCACCGTTCCATATGCCTCCACGCGGAGGTCCGCCTTCGACACCCGCGTGCCCCCTGCCAGCGCCGTTTCGCCGGTGTCGCCCGTCTTTGTCGCGATGCTCATCGCCACCCCTCCTGCTCTTCGCGCCCAGACCTCCAAGGATACCGCCTCCGTACACGGCTCGCGAGAGCGCATCCTATGCTCACATGCCGTGCCGGCCGCCCGCGCGCGTTGTGCCTGCACCGCGCATGTCTCGGCGACCTCGGCCCGTCGCCAAAAGGAGCTCGCACTCGCTCATGTCGCTCAGCCCTTCTGCCTCCCCGTTCCCCTCTTCCCCCCTGCTGCCCATCCTTCAGCATCAGCCGCTTACGCCGCCGAACCCGCCGCAGCCTCCCGCGACCGTGGTGGAGCGGCTGGTCGCCGAGCTCGGCAGGCGCACTGGCGCCGAGGTGCGCTTCGACGACGGATCCCGCGGCATCTACGCCTCCGACCTTTCGCAGTACCGGCAGGTGCCGATCGGGGTTGTGATTCCCCGCACGGTTGACGACGTCGTGAACGCCGTCGCGGTCTGCCGCGAGCTCGACGTGCCCATCCTTGGCCGCGGCGCCGGCACCTCGCTTGCCGGCCAGACCTGCAACGTGGCCGTGGTGATTGATTTTTCGAAGTACCTCAACCGGCTGCTGGAGCTGAACGCGAAGAAGCGTTACGCCGTGGTTGAGCCTGGCCTGATCAACGATCAGCTGCGTGATGCCGCGGAGAAGCACCAGCTCACCTTCGCCCCGGACCCCGCCACCCACAGGTACTGCACCCTGGGCGGCATGATCGGCAACAACTCCTGCGGACCGCACTCCGTGCTTGGCGGCAAGACCAGCGAAAACATCGACGAGCTCGAGATCCTGCTCTACGACGGCACCCGCATGACGGTCGGCGCGACCTCGCCGCGCGAGCTCGACCGCATCGTCAAAACCGGCGGGCGCAAGGGCGAGATCTACGGAAAGCTGCGCGATCTGCGCGACCGCTACATCGAGCAGATCCGCACGGGATTTCCGCACATCCCACGCCGCGTTTCCGGATTCAACCTCGACTACCTGCTGCCCGAGAACGGCTTCCACGTTGCCCGCGCTCTGGTCGGTTCGGAGTCGACCTGCGCCCTGGTGCTGCGCGCCAAGACGCGCCTGATCGAAAGCCCGCAGTGCCGCGTGATGCTGCTGGTCGCCTTTCCGGATGTCTTTACCGCCGCCGACACCTCGTACGAGTTGGGCAAACTGGGCCCCATCGCGATCGAGGGCTTTATCAAGAAGGTCATCGACAACGAGCACCTCAAAGGCAAACACATGCCCGGCCTGCGCTTCTACAACCAGGGCGAAGCGTGGCTGATCGTGGAGTTCGGCGCCGATACCCACAAAAAGGCGCTTGCCATGGCGGAAAAGGCGGAGGCCTGGCTGAAGAGCCACGACCGGCAGTTCATCGACTGCCAGCTGCTCGAGTCCAAGCAGGAGCAGAAGGAGGCCATGGAGGTGCGAGAGGCCGGCCTGGGCGCATCACGTGTGCCGGGTGTCGAGCCGCCAACCTTTACCGGATGGGAGGACTCCGCCGTGCCGCCCAAGGTGCTCGGCGCCTACCTGCGCGAGCTCCATGCGCTTCTTGTCCGATACCGCTATTACTGGGTGCTCTACGGGCATTTTGGCCAGGCCTGCATCCACATGCGCATCAACTTCGAGATGCGCACGGAGGAGGGTCTGCGGCAGTACCGGAGCTTTGTCACCGAGGCCGCGCAGTTGGTCGTCCGCTACGGCGGTTCGCTCTCGGGAGAGCACGGCGACGGCCAGGCCCGCGGCGAGCTTCTGCCCATCATGTACGGCCCAAAGCTGATGGAGGCCTTCCGCGAGTTCAAGCGCATCTGGGATCCGGACTCGAAGATGAACCCCGGCAAGGTGGTCGATCCGTACCCGCTCGACTCGCACATCCGCACCGGTCCGGACTACAAGCCGGCTACCGTGCTGACCTACTTCCAGTATCCCGACGACCACGGCAGCCTGGCAGAGGCGACCGAGCGCTGCTTCGGGGTAGGGAAGTGCCGGTCGCTCGACGGCGGCACCATGTGCCCGTCGTTCCAGGTCACGCGCGAGGAGGAGCACTCCACCCGCGGCCGCGCCCGCATGCTGTTTGAGATGCTGCGCGGCGACAGCGCCCTGCTCGAAGAGGGCTGGCAGAGCCCGGAGATCAAGGGCGCGCTCGACCTCTGCCTCGCCTGCAAGGGATGCAAGGGCGACTGCCCCGTCTCGGTCGATCTCGCCACTTACAAGTCCGAGTTTCTCGCCCACTTCTACGAGAAGCAGGCCCGCCCCATGGCGGCGTTCTCCATGGGGCAGATCGACACCTGGGCGCACCTTGCGTCGTTCGCGCCGGAGGTCGCCAACCTCTTTACGCAGACTCCCGGCCTGGCGTCGATCGTCAAAAAGCTTGGCGGCGTCACCCAGCACCGCGCCATGCCCGCCTTTCCTCCGCGGACCTTTCGCCAGTGGTTTGAGAGCCGCACCCCGCCCACCCGCGCCGGTTCGCGCGGCGAGGTCGTCCTGTGGGCCGACACCTTCAACAACCACTTCTTCCCGCACACCGCCCAGGCCGCCGTCGAGGTGCTGGAGGACGCCGGCTTCCGCGTCCGCCTGCCCCGGCAGAAGCTCTGCTGCGGCCGGCCGCTGTACGACTTCGGATTTCTGGACCAGGCCAAGAGCTACCTCGTCGGCATCCTCCAGGCGCTGCAGCCGGAGATCGCCGCCGGCACGCCGATCGTCTGTCTCGAGCCTTCCTGCGCCTCCGTCTTCACCGACGAGCTCATCAACCTGCTGCCGCATGAGGCGGAAGCGCACCGGCTGAAGTCGCAGGTGATCCTGTTCGCCGAGTTTCTGGAGAGCGTCGGCTACCAGCCCGCACATCTGCCCAAGGGCAAGGCCATCGTGCACGGACACTGCCACCACAAGGCGCTGTGGAGCATGACGCCGGAGAAGCGCCTGCTCGCCGCCACAGGTCTCGAGCCCGAGGTGCTGGACTCCGGCTGCTGTGGCCTCGCTGGGTCCTTCGGCTACGAGGCCGAACACCACGAGATCTCCATGCAGATCGGCAACCGCGTGCTTCTGCCCAGGGTGCGCGAGGCGGACAGCAGGACGGTGGTGGTCGCCGATGGCTTCTCCTGCCGGCAGCAGATCGCACACGGCTCCGGCCGCCACGCGATGCACACCGCGGAGGTGCTGAAGATGGCGCTCGACGGCGGCCCCCGGGCCAGACGCCGGCAGCCGGTCGAGACCGGCTTCGTGGAACCGCAGCACGGCGTGCCGGCTTTCGGCCTGCTCGCGGGCGCCGGTCTGCTTGCCGGGGCGGCCTGGGCGATCCGCCGCGCGCGCGCCCGGCCGGAGGCATAGCCGGCCGGGTCACCTCGCTTCTGTTGTCCGCTGCGGGGAGCCTGCTAGCTTCTGTGTGGCTGGAGGCTCCTCTCGAACTTCGCCCTGCCCTCCTTCCTTTGCCGGAACCGGGCAGCGAAGTGAGTGTTCGATCACGACCTCCTCCCCGATGTAGCCGTATAGCTCGACCGGATCAGGCATGTGCGGATCAAACTTCTCTTCATGCACGACCCAGATGCCGCCGTGACCCTGTTGAATAATGCGATCAAGGGCCTCTCGAACGGTGACGTTGTCAGCACGGATCGCAGGCAGAACCTCCGAACCGATCGATCGGCCGCCAAGAAACGCCGTACCCTCCGTTGGGGCGATCTGTGCCCTGATCTGCATCCAGAGAGAGGTGGCCTGCTGCGACATAAAGCCGGAGTTCGCGCGGAACTCAGGCAGTCTGAGCTCGAGAAACTTCGCCTCCTCCGATGGCAGGGGACGAGCCTCGATCTGCAGAACACCGTCAGAGAGGCTCATGCGATACCCGGCAAACTGTCTGTTGAACTGTTCGATAAACCGCGCCATGTTCATGCCCTGAGAGGAGCTGAGGGCAAACGGCTTGCTGCAAAGCTCCGGGCTCGCGCTTAGCGCGATGCCTATGGGGAGATGGTTTTGCAGGCCGATCTGCGCGAGCAAGCTGTACGCATCGGGCGATGTCCCTCGCGAAACGGCAATCTCCGACGCGAGATCCCAATGTGGCTGAGCCGTGGTTGTGACGACTGTCTTCCCTGTCTGAACACCCAAGAGCAACACAGCGCAAATTGTTCCAGTTAGATTTAGGATGTACATTTGTTCACTTATCCAGACTATTGTGTAAGACTGCCATTTACTTTGACGCTAGAGCAAGAATACAGAATGTCGTACTGTCCTAAAGGGTAAGTTGACCCGTTTCCCTTACCTGCTGGAGTATCTGCGACTGTCTGTGTGAACTCCGTCGTCAGCTGGGATGCTGGACATGCTGGAGTGCAGAAGCTGAACTCGTCAATTATCTCGCCCTCCGCGTCAGTGTTAGCCGGATGGGTCTTTGGCGTTAAGTTAAGACCGTTCGGCCCTGGTCCGATCGCAACTGCCTCATCGATGAACTGATTTGCAGTTGTGATCGATGTACCGTTCTGGTCACGAACTTGACGAATGACGTTTCTGTCCCAGCCACTTTGACCCGCTGAACAAGTGGTCGGCGGAGCGGCATTTATGGTTCTCACGATAGGTAGAGAAGTAGGCACCTGAACTGTACCCCCGCCGTTCATCGGTGGAGACTGGCATGAGCCCTGAGTTACAAACGCCGTGATGCCGAAGCTTCCCGGGTTGATGCCTTGCAGAGTGAGACTGTCATTGCTGGAAGTGGACATGCGGGTGTAAGCATTGTCTGCGTTCTGCCACTGGGTCGAGAAGGAATAGCCGCTACCGACAGGCGAGGTCTGACTGCAACAGTATTGGCACTGCTCGGTACAGAGCTCCACGTTAATGGCCGAAATCGAGCCAAAGCCACCGTCCGGAAAGTCGACGTAGCTGGTGGGCCCGAGACTGGCACTGCACATGTTGCTAAAAGTCGGGCAGCTGAAACTGCGCTTTAGTCCTGCTTGCTCGTTGCTGACCAAGAGGCGGCCCAGGCCGCTGGCCCCGAAAGCTGTGGACCACTGCACCTCGCCGCGGGCCAGACCGGCGGGGAGCGTGGCTTTCTTGTAATCCGGTGTTTGGCTGCGAACGAGGGGACGGGAATCATCTCAAATCCTCCAGTACGCTCTTCGCAATCGCGACGAGAACAATATGCCGCATAAGAATGGAGCGCAAGGCAAATCGCTGTGCAAGGGCAGCGCCGGGCGGCACCACAGCTCGCGATCCGATCCCAGGGTGGCAACGGTCCAGTCCACCAATGCGAGACCAGTGGTGATGGAGGCGCATCAGCGGATCGGTCCGCCGCTGCCGCTGAGCTGCTGCCGCGCGGTGGAGATGACGGTCGAGAACGCGGAGATCGGCAAGGGGCCGGTCTTGTTGGAGGTATCCCTGCGGGACAGCGCGGAAGGGAGCATTCGGCCACTCTCCCCGGGACAGGAGGTGGTGCCTTCCAGCCTCCGCGGATCGACTCCTTCCAGGGGCGAGGAGGTCCTGACCTTTCGGTTTCCGCAGGGCACGATTGGAGGGAGCTTCAACGAGATCACGGTCGCGATCCGGAGCGAGGGGCGGCGCGACCGGGCAGGAGCGCATCTGGCGATCCGATCGTTCAAACTGATTCCTCGCTGAGCAGAGACGCCTGCCCCATCGCGTGTTTTGTATTTGCGTCGTAAATCTTCCTCTGCTCGCGCACCAGAGCGTTGGCCCTCCCAAGTGCCGCGCGCGTGATCGCGTCCAGCTGATCCCTGGTGCTGGTCCGGCAGGTCGGCCAGGGAGCTGTGCCATGCGGTATCGTCAGCGACATGCGCCTCCTCCCCGTTCGAGCTGCCGCTCTTCTGCTCTCCTTGCCCGCCGCCATCCTGATGGCGCAGGCCGGTGCGGCTCCGGACCCTGCTCCGGATCTGGGTCCCAACGTCCTTCTGCTCCGGCCGGGAGCCGCCGCCGCCACCGCGCAGGCGGCGATCGATCGCATCTACGCCGAGGAGCAGCATGCGGAGTTCGGCTCCGGCCGCCACGCCATTCTGCTGCTGCCAGGCGACTACCACCTGCGGCTGCCGGTCGGCTTCTACGCCGAGGTCGCCGGCCTGGGCGCCTCGCCGGAGGAGGTCCGGATCACCGGCGATCTGCGCGCCGACGCCTCCGCCCCGAAGAACAACGCCACCACGACATTTTGGCGGGCGGCCGAGGGCTTTGCTCTTACCCCGGAGAGCGGGACGACGCAGTGGGCCGTCTCGCAGGGCACCTCCCTTCGCCGGGCGCATCTGCACGGCAGCCTCGTTCTGCACCAGCATGGAGGTTGGGCGAGCGGCGGATGGATGGCCGACACGCTGGTCGATGGCACGGTGGACTCCGGATCGCAGCAGCAGTGGATCTCGCGCGACAGCGACTGGGCGCGGTGGACCGGATCGAACTGGAACATGGTGTTTGTCGGCGTGCCGCACGCCCCGGCAACGGCCTGGCCGGACCCCGCGTACACCACCGTCGCCGCTGCTCCGGTGACGCGGGAGAAGCCATTCCTGTTTGTGGACGCAAAGGGCGCCTGGGGCGTGCGGGTGCCGGAGGTGCGGCGCAACAGCTCGGGCGTGAGCTGGCGCGCGGGTGAGACGCCGGGCATCACCCTGCCGATCGCGCGCTTTTACATCGCGCGGCCCGACCGCGACACGGCAGCGACGATCAACGCGCAGCTGGCGCGCGGGCAAAGTCTTCTGCTGACGCCGGGAATCTATGACCTGAATGCACCGATCCGGGTGACGCGACCCGGAACCGTGGTGCTCGGTCTGGGCTACGCCACGCTGCACCCGACCCACGGCACGGCCGCGCTGGTGACGGCGGACGCGGACGGCATCGTTCTGGCCGGTCTGCTGATCGATGCGGGCGAGCAGGAGTCGCCTGTGCTGCTCGAGATCGGGCCGCCCGGCAGCCACGCCCGCCATCGCGCGAACCCTATCTCAATCCACGACATCTTCTTTCGCGTCGGCGGCGCGGGCCCGGCGCGCGCGCGGGTGAATCTGGAGGTAAACAGCAGCGACACCCTGATCGACCAGATCTGGGCGTGGCGCGCCGACCACGGCAGGGGCGCGGGATGGACGACCAATCCCAGCCGCAACGGCGTCGTCGTGAACGGCGACGACGTGACCGCGTACGGTCTGTTTGTGGAGCACCACCAGCAGTTCCAGGTGGTCTGGAACGGCGAGCGCGGGCGGACGTACCTGTACCAGTCGGAGATCCCGTACGATCCGCCGAACCAGGCGTCCTACACCAGCGGCCCGGGAACGGACGGCTGGGCGTCGTACAAGGTGGCGGACCGCGTGCACACGCACGAGGCCTGGGGGCTGGGCATCTACAGCGTGTTTACGGAGCCGGACGTCGTTCTGACCCGGGCCATTGAGGTGCCAAGCACCCCTGGCGTCCGCTTCCACGACATGATCACGACCTGCCTGAACAATAACGGCGCCATCCGCAACATCATCGATGACGCGGGCGGCGCGGCCACCTGCCACCCGCGCCACTGGCCGCGGCTGACGTTGTTTCCTTCTGCAGGGGGGCCCTAGACTAGTAGGCGCTGGCGTCGGTCAGCTGCCGCAGCTGATCTTCGGTCAGCGTGAGGTCGACGGCGGCGGTAAGCTCGTCGAGCTGATCGAGCGAGGTCGCGCTGGCGATCGGCGCTGTGATGGTTGGCTGCGCCATCAGCCACGCGAGAGCGACCGTGGCCTCCCTGGCTCCGGTCTCGCGGGCTACCTGTGCGAGCGCGGCCAGGATCTTTTGGCCACGATCATCGAAGTACCGGCTCACCTTGCCGCCGCGCTTCTTGCCCTCGGTGTCTTCGACGCTCTTGTACTTGCCGGTGAGAAATCCTGACGCAAGCGAGGAGTACGGGATGACGCCCAGGTCGAAGCGCTTCGCCACCGGCGCCAGATCGGTCTCGTAGTCTGCCCGGCTGTACAGGTTGTACTCCGGCTGCAGCGTCTGGTAAACGGGCAGGTCGTGCTTCTGCGCGAGCTCGATCGCCTCGGTGAGGCGGTCGCCCTTGTAGTTGGAGGCGCCGATCGCGCGCACCTTGCCCTGCTCGATCAGCTGGGCATAGGCCTCGAGCGTGGCGTCGAATGGCGTGGCGGCATCGTCCTTGTGCGATTGGTAGAGATCGATGTGGTCGGTTCCGAGCCGCCGCAGCGAGGCCTCGGCCGACTCGAGGATGTGCTGCTTGCCCAGCCCCTCGTGGCCGTGGCCCATGTCCATGCCCACCTTGGTGGCGAGCACAATCTTTTCTCGGCGGCCGCCGCGCTGGTGCAGCCACTGGCCCAGAATCGACTCCGACTCACCACCCTGGTTGCCCGGAGCCCAGCGCGAGTACACATCCGCCGTGTCGATGAAGTTGAAGCCACGGTCGAGAAAGGCATCGAGGATGCGAAAGGACTGCTGGGTGTCGATGGTCCAGCCGAAGACGTTGCCGCCGAGCATCAAGGGGACCACTTCGAGGCCGGTCTGTCCAAGGGTGCGAGTCTCCATCGATCTCTCCTGAACTGCTATGAACTTCTAGGATGCAGGACGGGACCGAGGGCGGGGCCGTGAACCCACGTCTCAAAAGCGAGACGTGGGGCACCCAGTCACTGCGGCATCAGGAAAGGCCACCCGGGGGGAACCCCTAAAATCTCTGAAGATCCGAGCGTGGGGGTGCCCCACATCTCGACTCTGAGATGTGGGTTTCGACTCTGAGATGTGGGTTACCTCCACCCGATCTGCGAGACCACAGCATCAGGAGGTCTGCTCTAATTCATCCAGCGCTTATCGTTCAGCTTCCGATGCTGCTCGCGCTCGGAGCTGTCGGGGTCGATGTAGCGACCCTCGTCGTCGAAGCGGACCTCGCGATTCTGCTTGCGCATGTAGACCTCGAACTTGCGCGCGGCGCGGCGGCGTTTCCACCGGTAGTAGCCGTTGCGCGCGCCGTACATCGATTCCGTCATGCCGGAGGTGAGGCCGCGACGGGGAACAGTCTTGACATAGAGCCAGCCGACCAGTGCGGTCGTGAGGGCCGTCAGCGCGCCGAAGCGGTCGTCCCCCTTCACCAGAATGGCGAGGTAGACCAGAAGGTACAGGGCTGCGAGGTACTTGGCTTTGATGTTGAAGAGGAAGTTGAAGCGGATGATCTGGTCGCCGCCCAGGAAGGAGAACGCCACCAGAAGAGCCAGGATGGGTGGCCACGCGCCAAGCGCCGCCATGCCCGGGCCGATGCGGAACAGATGCGTGTAGGAGAGGACGGCCGCGAGCAGGCCACCGGCAGCGGCGGTAAGGAGATAGAACTCCAGCAGCCAGCGCGAGCCGTAGATGTCCTCAAGGTAGACGCCGGTAAACCAGAGCGAGATCATCGCAAACAGCGAGCTGAGAATGCCCATCGGCAGAAAGGAGTAGGTCACGAGCTGCCAGATCTCCCCGTGAAACAGCGCCACCGGCTGAAGCAGCAGGTGCATGTTCAACGGGAGACCGACCGCAGGCACCAGCCAGTCGAGCAGCGCCAGCGCAAAGAACACGACCACGTTGATGAGGATCAGCTGACGGGTCGCGCCCGAAAAGGACGGCATGCCGAGCGAGATGGAACCGGAGCGTCGCATGGGGCAGGTAACAGACTCTATTTGACCACGCTTCGGCTTCGCTGGTGTGACCCGACTAGGAGTGAGCCGCGGCGGCCGGAGCTGGGGGCGCGGCCGAGCGGGCCGGCATGGGGAGCACGGCCAGGCTGCGGTGGCCGGCCGGGTCCACGCTGCGCACCCCGAAGATGACGTTGTCCTTGGACACGGGCAGCGTAATGTGGTCGACGGCACCGGCGCTTTGGACGGTGGTCCACATCGGCGCCTCGGTCGCGCGCCAGACCACCTCGTAGGTGGTGCCGGAGGCGGCTCCTGCGCCCGGCTGCCATGCCAGGTCGGTGTTGTTGTCGAGGTTGGCGGTGAGGATGCGCACGTTTACCGGAGGAGGCGGCGCCGAGGCCAGGGTGGCGAGCGTGGCGGCGTTCAGGCGCGCGACGTTGGCGACGTAGGTGAAGTCGACAAAGTTCAGGAGATCGCCGAACTCCGTTCCGTTCTCGGTCCGGACGTTCTGGTGCTGGTGGTTGAAGTTTTCCCGCCACTCGGTGAAGCGAACGGCGGCAAAGCCCTCCTGGTTGAAGCTGGTGTGGTCGCCGCCGCGAAGAAAGCGGTCGCGGCGAAAGATCAGAACGGGATGGAAGTTCGGGATGAGGCGGACCGCCATGCTGCGAAGGCGCCCCGGCCCAGCTGCAGGCGAACGCCCGGCGGACGGAGGGAAGTACGCCCTGGCAACGCCGACGATGGCGCGGGCCAGCTCGCGCGAGGGCGAATCGTTCTCGGCGCCGAGGTTCTGGATGGCGCGGAGCTGCTCGGGCGTTGTTCCGGCAGGCACGCCCTCGGAGAAGACGCGCACGGCGGATTTATCCTGGCCGGTCTCGCCGGGCGTGGTGTCGCCGCCCACGATGTCGTTGTTGAGCACGGCTTCGAGCTGCCAGCCCTCGGCCCTGGCCAGCTTCGCAAGGTGCCGGCTGCCATACAGTCCCTGTTCCTCTCCCGGCACCGCCACAAAGACGATGGTGGCAGGGAAGTGCAGCTTCGAGAGCACGCGGGCGCATTCGAGCGAGACCGCCACGCCGCTGGCGTCGTCATTGGCTCCGGGAGAGGGCTCGGTCGGGTCGGTCACGTCGGTCGCGCGCGAGTCGTAGTGGCCGGTGACCAGAACGCGACGGCCGGCCTCCGCGGGGTCCGAGCCGCGCAGGACGGCGTAGATGTTGGTCAGCCTGGTGGGCGACTTGATGCGCGAGTTCGGCGCGTTCGAGCCGGGCTCGGTAAACGTATCGCGCTTCACCTCCAGGCAGCCGCCGCAGTCCTTCGAGTCCTGCTGAAACTGCGCCTCAATCCAGTCGGCGGCGGCGTTGATGCCGGTTCCCGGAGGGAGATCGGTCGACATGCTCGAGAGCGTGTTGCGAGTGCGGAAGCTGACAAGCTTCTCGATGTCGGCGTGGATGCGGTCGGGCGAGATCTCTGCCAGGGCGCGCTCGATGGCGGCGTCGGCCGGGGCCGGCTGGATGGGCCCTGCCGATTGCCCCAGGGCGGCGCCCGCAGAGGCAAGCAGAAGCGCGGCGCTGGCAGCAATCGAAGTCGGACGACGTTTGTGGCTGCATCGCAAGGTGCTCACAGGACCCTCCAAATTGAACCCAGATTGAATCCGGATCAAAACTCGAACTCTCGCGAGCGGGGTGCCACTCCCCTTTGCGGCTTGACGCCCGGGGCGTGCCCCGCTAGAACAGAGCAAGCGTGGCTCACGCCTTTTCACATCCTATAGCTGCCACAGATGAACCCGGAGGCTTTTCCCCATGCTGGTGTGTCCCGAGTGCGACAATCCCATCCCGATCGACATGGATGAGGCGGAACAAGGCGACAAGCTGCAGTGTGACGAGTGCGGCCTGCATCTGGAGATCTCGTCGGTCGATCCCCTGGCGTTGGAGCCTCTGGACGATGAGGCCTATGACGACGAATCCGACTCGCCGGTGATGGACGAAGACGACGAATAGTCTGCGGCCGAGCGTATACTTTGGGTGTGATGAACTCCCCTTCATGGCTTCGCCTGCCCCGTTCCGCCGCGTATGGTTTCGCTCTGTTGCTCCCTGCCGTGACTCTGTCGCTCGCTCCGGCGGCGTTGGTGGCACAGCGCGGTATAGCGAACCGGGTAGTTCAGGGCCGCGTCATTGATAAAGGCGACACACCGCTGAAGGGAGCGGTGGTGTACCTGAAGGACGATCACACGCTGGCAGTGAAGAGCTTTATCTCCGACGACAAGGGCGAGTATCGCTTCGGGCAGCTGGCCTCGGCAACGGACTATGAGCTGTGGGCGGAGTTGAATGGGCAGAAGAGCGCGACCAGAAACATCAGCTCGTTCGATTCGAAGAACAACTTCACCATCGACCTGAAGATCGACAAAGCCAAGTAGGTTTTATTGATCCTGCACCGGTGGTGCGGTTCCGCACACCGGCCAGGCAGGCCAGGAAACATCCTGCCGTGCACGACCCCGCATCGCACCCGGGCATGAGCTCCGTTCAACAATCCAACTGGGACAGCAAAGAGCGCAGCCGCCGGAGATTTCTGCTCGACGCCGGTGGAGCCCTGGCGGCCTCCGCGCTTCCGCTCCACGCGGCAGGGCAGAAGCCAAACGCTCAGGACGCGGTGAAGCTTCCTCCACTGCACGCGTCCACCGAAGCTCCCGAGAGCGAGCCTGCTCCGTCGGAGAACGCCGGGCAGCGCACCGGGTACGCCATCGTCGGCCTGGGACACCTTTCGGTCACTGAAATTCTTCCCGCGTTCGGGCACAGCCTCTACTCGCGAGTGACGGCCCTGGTCAGCGGCGATCGCGCCAAAGCCGAGAAGCTGGCCACGCAGTACGGTGTGAAACAGAGCTCCATCTACGACTATAAGGAGTACGAGAAGCTGGCCGGCAACCCCGAGGTGCAGGCGATCTACATCGTTCTGCCCAACAGCATGCACCCGGAGTACACCGAGCGCGGCGCCAGGCTGGGCAAGCACATCCTGTGCGAAAAGCCGATGGCCACCCGTGCGGCGGACTGCGAACGCATGATCGCCGCCTGCAACGAGGCGAAGGTCAAGCTGATGATCGCGTATCGCCAGCAGTATGAGCCCAACAACCGAGCCATGCTGAAGCTGGTCAAAGAAGGCAGGCTGGGTGCGTTGAAGAGCTTTGTCGCGACCAATGCGCAGAACCAGGGCGCCCCCAACCAGTGGCGGCAGAAGCTGGCGATGGCCGGCGGCGGGTGCCTGCCGGACGTCGGCATCTACTGCCTGAACGCCGCGCGGTTCCTTTCCGGCGAGGAGCCGGGCGAGGTCACAGCCTTTACGTATCAGCCGAAAGCGGACCCGCGTTTCCGCGAGGTGGAGGAGACCTGTGCTTTCACCATGCGATTTCCGAGCGGGTTTATCGCCAGCTGTTCCTCGGGCTACGGCGCGCACCGATCGCAGTTCATGCGGCTTGAGGGCGAGCTCGAGTGGGCGGAGATGGAGCCATCGTTCGCCTACCATGGCCTGAAGCTCCGCATCGGCCGCGTGGAGGACGGGCGCGATGTGGAGGTGGAGCCGTCGATCCCCGACAAGGACCAGTTCGCGCTGGAGATGGATCACTTCTCGCTGTGCATCCAGCAGGACCGGCAGCCGCACACGCCAGGGGAGGAGGGGCTGCAGGATCAGAGGGTGATCGAGGCGATCTATGAGGCGGCACGGAGCGGTAAGACGGTCAAGATCGCGCCTCCGCCGGGTCCGACCCGAGGTCCGGACCCGGTGGAGATCGGCGCGTAACTACTGCACCACGACCGACGAGATGCGGTTGTTCCAGGTGTGACCTGGCTTGGACGGTACCTGCCGCAGGTCGGCGACGGACTGGTTGAAGACAAAGCGGTGGCCGCGGAAGTCGCGATCCTCAAACACCCGCACCCGGCCGCGACCGAAGACCTGCATGGAGGAGATGTTGTCGCCGAAGTTGCCCGGCAGGCTGCGCAGACGGTCGTTGGCACGGACGCAGAAGCGGTTGCCTTGAAAGTTCCGGTCCGTGTAAAAACAGACGCCGGCGCGCGGGTTGGGCCGATTGTTCCAGGACTGATCCCACCGCCCCGGACTTCCATTCTGGTACGCCCAGCCGTTGTTGGCAGGGTATGGCCGTTGATTCTGCCCGAAGGCAGGTGCCGCGGCTAAGAGAAGAGCACATCCAAGACTTGCAAGGGTTCGCATACGATCCTCCGTTCTTTCTTTTGAGACGCGAAACGCGCCGGGGAAGCCTATGTTCGATAGCACACATTCTTTAAAACCCACACTGCCAGAAAAGGACGCGGTTGAGCTCTGGATCCCGCGTCGAGCGGAGGTGGTTGCGATTTAAGCTAGAGGTGTGATGGACGCCGCCGTCCAACCCGATCGCTTCGGATTCCTCCATATCGACCTGAACAGCTTCTTCGCCTCGGTCGAGCAGCAGCTGCATCCGGAGTACCGCGGCCGACCGACCGGCGTCGTCGGCACCATGGCCGACACCGGCACCCTGATCGCCGCCAGCTACGAGGCCAAGGCGCTTGGCATCCGAACCGGCACCAAGGTGGGCGAGGCCCGCGCGATCTGCCCGGAGATCATCCTAGTCAACGGCTCGCACAGCACCTACGCCGAGTTCTCGCACCAGATCGCGGCGGCGGTCGAGCGCTGCTGCCCCGTCGCGCACACCCCGTCGATCGACGAGATGGTTTGCCAGCTGATGGGCCGCGAAGGGGAGCCGCCACGCGCCCGCGCGATCTCGCTCGCGATCAAGCAGGCCATTCGCGACGACGTGGGCGAGACCTTGCGCTGCTCGATCGGCATGGCGCCGAACCGCTACCTGGCCAAGATCGCCAGCGACATGCAGAAACCCGACGGTCTGATCGGCCTTCTGCCATCGCAGCTGCCGCGGGCGATCGCCCACCTTGAGCTGCGCGACCTGCCGGGCGTGGGCGCGCGCACCGAGGCACGGCTGAACGCGAAGGGCGTCCGCACCATGCCGGAGCTGCTGGCGCTCGACCGCGCCGGCATGCACGCGCTGTGGGACTCCGTGTGGGGCGACCGGCTGTACCATTGGCTGCGCGGCGCGCCCACTGGCGACGACGGTGCGCCGGTGGCGAGCGAGTGGCAGAAGAGCCTGGGGCACTCCCACGTGCTCGGCCCGGAGCACCGATCGGATGGCGGCGCCTGGGCAGTGGCGCACAAGCTGCTGCACAAGGCCGGTATGCGCCTGCGCATGGAGGGCTTCTACGCCGGCACCATGTCGGTGACGATCAAATATGCCCTCAACCGCGAGCAGGCGGCGCAGGCAAAAAAAGCCAAGCGCCACACCAGCGGCATCCGGCACTCCGGCTGGGGCATGGAGGCGCGATTTCGCTCCGCGCAGGACACGCTGACGCTGCTGAACGTGCTGCGCGGCATCTGGGGGAAGCGCCCCGCCGGCCCGGAGTGCGCGCGACCCTTTTTTGTCGGCATCACCCTGCGCGACCTGATCCCCGAGAGCGAGCGGCAGGTGGAGCTCTTCGACGAACCGGGCCATCGCACCGACCTGTCCCGGACTATGGACAAGCTGAATCTGAAGTTCGGCCACACCACGGTGCACTTCGCCGGCATGCTGCCCGCGCGCGAATCCGCCCCGACCCGCATCGCGTTTACACAGATTCCGGTGCAGTACGGCGTGGAGTATATGTGACCGTTTCGGGCACATACGTGGGCCGGCTGGCGCCGTCGCCGACCGGCCTGCTGCACCTGGGCCATGCCGCTACCTTCTGGACCGCCTTCCAGCGGGCACGGGCGGCGGGAGGCACGCTTCTGCTGCGCAACGAGGATCTGGACCCGCAGCGCTCCCGCGCGGAGTTTGCGGAGGCCATGCTGGACGATCTCGCGTGGCTTGGGCTGCGCTGGGAGGAGCCGGTGGTGGTGCAGTCGCAGCGCGTGCCGATCTATCGCGCGGCAGCCGAGCGGCTGGTCGGCCTGGGCGCAGCCTACGCCTGCACCTGCTCGCGCCGCGATCTGGCTGCGAGCACGCAGGCTCCGCACGAGGAGACCGACGATGAGCCGGTCTACAGCGGTCGCTGTCGCGCCGGAGCCGCCGCGGCAGCCAGCCTGCGCGATGGCGTGAACTATCGCTTCCGTGTGCCGGACGGCGAGCGGATCGAGTTCACGGACGGCAACTTCGGCCCTCAGAGCTATCGCAGCGGCTGTTCAGAGGGGGCGGACTTCGGCGACTTCCTCATCTGGCGCAAGGACGGTCTGCCCTCCTACCAGCTGGCCTGTGTGGTGGACGACTCAGCGATGGGCATCACCGAAGTGGTGCGCGGGCGCGACCTGCTCCGGTCCACCGCGCGTCAGATCCTGCTGCAGCGAGCTCTCGCTCTGCCCACGCCTGCCTACTTCCACACCCATCTGTTGCGGGATGAGTGTGGCGTGCGGCTGGCGAAGCGGCACGACGCACTGTCGCTTCGCTCGCTGCGGCAGGCCGGGTCCTCGCCCGAGCAGGTGCTTGGGATGTTTGCCTCCGGGCACGACGCCGAAGTCTCCGCGCGCATCCCAACGCTGTGAGGAAAATTTTTATGAACCCATGCGGATTCCGGACCGCTGCCACACGCACAATCGTTGTAGCGGGCGTAGCCCTGTTTGCCGCGGCCGGTTGCAACAAGAAGGCCGACAACACCTCCAACTACAAGACCGCCATCAACACCTACTTCAGCGCGCGCCCGGCGTGCCTGTGGAGCGAGCCCAAGAAGTTTCCCGTGCAGGCCGGCACCAGCGACGAGAGCAAGACGAGCGACTACGACGCACTCGTCGACCAGGGCCTGCTGACCCGCACCACGGCGGAGAAGAAGGTGTTTATCGTGGCCTCCAAGCAGGTCAACAACTACGATCTTTCGGACAAAGGCCGCAGTGAATGGAAGGCCGACGCGCAGCAGCCCGGCTACGGCAACTTCTGCTATGGCCACCGGTCGGTAAGTTCAATCGACAGCGCGACCCCGAACAATGGCAATGCTGGTTCGACGGCGACGGTGGACTACCACTACACGCTGTCGGACGTTCCCGGCTGGGCCAGCGCAGCCGAGACGCAGAACGCCTATCCGAATCTGAAGGCGGCACTCGCCGGCCCCGAGGCGGCGCAGGCCAATCTGACCGACACCAGCAATGGGTGGGTCGTCACCAGCACGGGCACTCGCTGAGCCCTGGCGGCTGCGACTACGGAGGGAGCGAGTGTCCCCTCCGTAGCGTCCAGGGGAACCGGAACGACTTGTAGGGAGGTCTGCAAGTCCTCGTAATCGGTGGCGGCTCGGAAGAAGACGCGGATTCCCTGCGGGAATGACAACGAAAATGTAGAGGATGAGCACTTGCGGGCTGCAAGCCCGCGCTACCCTAGCCTGGAGCGAAGCCCCAGGTCACCGGGCAACTCCAACCTGCGGGCTGAAGGCCCGCGCTATTTCAATACCCGCAAAAATGCTTCAGTCCTCCGGTCCACCTGAACCCGCGCCCGGCCCTTCCATGATCTTCAGGACCTCCGGCCACGGCTTCATGTTGTACTCATGCGGCGGCACGTCGCCGGCAAGATAGCGCGTGAAGTAGTCCCACCGTCGCCGCATCATGTAGGGTGCGGCGGCGCCGTAGCCGTGGTGCGCATTGGGAATCATGATCAGGTCGAAGTCCTTGTTGGCCTTGATCAGAGCCTCCACCACCAGTAGCGTATTGTTGGGCGGCACGTTGTCGTCCATGGTGCCGTGCGCCAGCATCAGGTGCCCCTTCAGATTTCCCGCGAAGTTCTCGTTCGCCTGCGAGTCGTAGTTGCTGGTTCCATCAGGCTGCACGACCTCGAGCCCGGCCCACTTCTCCGCCCAGTCGTCCTCGTACTCGCGGTTGTCGTGGTTGCCGCTCTCGGCGATGCCTACCTTGAAGAAGTCCGGGAAGTGGAACATGGCCGAGGCCGTCGCGTTGCCGCCGCCCGAGTGCCCCCAGATGCCGACACGGTCCGCGTCCAGAAACGGAAACTTCGCCGCGAGCTCCCGGATGCCGGCGACCTGGTCGGGGATGGTGTCGTCGGCCAGATCACCGTAGTAGAACTCATGAAAGGCCTTGGAGCGATTCGGCGTCCCCATGCCGTCGATGCAGACCACCACAAAGCCGAGCTCCGCCAGCGCCTGGTTGTCGCCGTGCGCAGGTGAAAAGTTGCGGCCGCCGCAGGAGCCGATCTGCGGTCCGGGGTAGACGTAGTCGACGATCGGGTATTTCTTCGCCGAGTCCATGTGCGTGGGCTCAAACATGTAACCGTACAGGTCCGTCTTGCCGTCGCGCGCTTTCACGGTGAACTGCCGCAGCGGCTTCCACCCGCTGGCCACCAGGCGCGAGATGTCCTGCTTCTCAAGCGGCAGCACCTCCTTGCCGGTGTCGTCGCGCAGAACGGCGATCTGCGGCGTCGTTGGAGTGGAGGTGACGTCGGTGAAGAAGCGGCCGTCGGGGGAGACGGTTACGGCGTGCGTGCCGGGGTCAGGCGTCAGCAGATCGGTGTGCTGGCCGTCGAAGCTGGTGCGGTAAAACTGCTGGTAGTACGGGTCAACGCCCGGCTGCTTGCCCACCGCCAGGTAGTAGATCTCGCGCGCCTTGGGGTCGACATGCAGGACATCGGTGACGTTGCCGTCGCCGTGCGTGATCTGGTTCTTCAGCTTGCCGGTGGTGAGGTCATAGAGGTACATCTGGCCCCAGTTGCTGCGCTCGCTGAACCAGAGAAACTCGTTTGACTCGGGCAGGTACTTCCAGTTCACATGGCTGCTGCCGCTCTCGAAGAACTTGGGCGCGGTCTCGTGAAAGACCTCGCGGATGTCGCCGGTCTGTGCGTCAGCGATGCGCAGCCACTCCTGCTTGTGGTCGCGCGAGGTCGAGACAAAAGCAACGTGCTTCGCGTCGGGCGACCACTGCACATCCTCCCATCCGCCGTGGCAGCTTACGTCGTCACACAGCGTGGATCGGTGCTGGTCGGGCGGCATCTTGAAGCGGATGACCCTGGGCGTGGGCGTCACGTCGATGACCACGCGCTCGATCATGGTGACGTCCTTGTCGCCCACCAGGGGATACTTCCACGCCTCGAGCTTGGGGTGGCGATACGTGACCGGCACCAGGTACATCTCGCCCGTCTTGCGCTGGTCCTGCTGAAAGGTCGCGATCTTTGTGGAGTCGGGCGACCACAGCACGATGGCCCGGTCCGAGTGCGTCCAGCCGGAGTTGTCGGTGGCATAGCCGAAGTTCTCGATGCCGTCGGTGGTCAGCTGCGTTTCCTTGCCGGTGGCGAGCTCACGCACCCACAGGTTCCAGTCGCGAATAAACGCCAGCTTGCGCTTGTCGGGTGAGAGCGCGGTTGAGGTTTCGGGGTTCCTTTGCGCGCGTCCCGGCTCCTTGGGGTCGGGCTTCTTCTGGTCCTCGCAGGTCGTGCTTTGGCCCAGCGAGCAGCGCAAAAGGCGGCCGTGGGTCGTCACCAGCAGAGTTTTGTCGTTGTTCTCAAATCCGAGCTCGGAGAGGCCCAGGTGATCGGCATCCCTGGGCAACTGCTTTGCGTTGGGGTCCGCGGCCACGATCGCGGTAAAGAGCTTCGCCTGGTCAAACGCCGGCTTGCGGGTGTGTTTCTCCGGGTCGACCAGCAGATAGGTGAGCTTGCCCGAGCTGCTGTCGCGATACCAGAAGCGGCCGTCCGGCATCCAGTGCGGATCGCTAAAGGTATGGTCGACCAGCTCCACCACGTTGTAGCCCATCATGCTCTCAGCATGGGCGTAGTCGGCGTCGGTCAGCTGGCGTCCGGGGCCAGGCTGCTGCTGCGCTTGCGCCGGGCTGGCTGCGAAAGATGCGAGAGCGGAGACGGTGGCTGGCAGAACCAGCCAAAGGGCAAAGGTGCGAAGGGACATGCGTGCTCGAGTCTCCGCCGCGCCGGGCCGAGGCTCCGCGGCGCGGAAATGTGGGGTGTGTGGCAAGTCTACACAGGACTGGGGCAACCTGGACCAGCACGGATTTCTGTTTCGGCTCCATCCGCCACACAGCTTGCACTGGCCGCTTCTGAGAAGTTGCGCCATGATGAGAGACGGTGCGGATCGCAGGAGGGGTGGCATGAAGCGGATGGTGGCAGGCTCACAACCGGTGGTGTTTGACCCCGCGCGATATCCGCTGATCTCGCGCCGCCGATTTGCCGCGGGCGCCGCAGCCACTGCGGTCGCGGCGTCGTTTCCTGGTCAAAGCCTCTACGGCCAGGGCTCGCCCAACCCGATCGTCAAAACCTCGATCGGCTCTCTGCGCGGCGAGGTGCTGCCAGGTGGCGTGCGCGTCTTTCGTGGGGTCCCCTTTGCCGAGCCGCCTGTGGGCAAGCTGCGCTTCCGGGCACCACTGCCGCCTGCGCCATGGAAGGGAACGCGCGAGGCCCTGCGCTTCGGTCCGGCCGCGATGCAGGAGGGCGACAAGGGCGTGCCGCAGAGTGAAGACTGCCTGTATCTGAACATTTGGGCCCCAGCCGGCAAGGGCCCGTTCCCCGTCTTTGTCTGGATCCACGGCGGCGGATACACCGGCGGACAGGCCTTTGCACCCATCTTCGACGGCACGGAGTTTGCGCAGGCGGGCATCGTTCTAGTGACGGTGGCGTATCGCCTGGGAGTCTTCGGCTTCATGGATCTGGGCCCGCTGCTGGGGCACGAGTACGCCGGCAGCGGCAACAACGCCCTGCGCGACCTCGTGCGCGGGCTCGAGTGGGTGCACCACGAGATCGCCGCCTTTGGCGGGGATCCGCACCGGGTGACGGTGGGGGGCGAATCGGCCGGAGCCAAGGCAACGGCCGCCCTGATGGCGCTGCCGGAGGCCACGCCGCTGTTCCAATCAGCGATCTCCGAGAGCGGTGGCGGCGAGCGGGTCTGGACGCTCCCAGCTGCGACCGAGGTGGCCCAGGACTACGGCAAGCTGTGGCGCGAAGCGCACTCTGACGCCGGTCTGCGAGAGCTCCTGAGCGCCCCCGCGGAGCAGCTGATTCAGACGCAGAGCCGCCTGATCGCGACCTCCAACCGTCACTTTCCCCTGCGCCCCGAGGTGGACGGCAGCTACCTGAAGGCGCGGCCGGTCGACATGGTCGCCAGGGGATCCTCCCATGGCAAGCGGCTGCTGATCGGCACGAATCGCGATGAGAGCGCGCTGTTTCTCGGAGCCGATCCGAAGCACGACCCCACCGCGCGCGACCTGGGCAATCTAGCGCCGGGCCCCTTCGACGCGGTGCTTGCGAAGTACAAGCAGCTCTATCCGCAGATGCCGGAACCGCAGCGGCGCATTCGCGCGACCAGCGCCGAAGAGTACTGGGTGCCCAGCGTGCGCATGGCCGACGCGCAGACCCGCAACGGCGGACCGACCTGGATGTACAGGCTGGACTACGCGCCAAGCTCCGGCAACATGAGCGGCGAGGCTTACCACTCGGAGGATCTCAGCCTGGTCTGGCAGAGGCCCACGCCGGGGGAACGAGCCAACCCCGCCGCTCTGGCGCTGAGTCGCGCCATGCACCTGGCCTGGGTGGCGTTTCTTCACGGCCAAGCGCCCGCAGCCCCCTCGCTGCCCGCCTGGCCCGA
Organism: Acidobacteriaceae bacterium; assembly: GCA_965218595.1. Classification (GTDB taxonomy): domain Bacteria; phylum Acidobacteriota; class Terriglobia; order Terriglobales; family Acidobacteriaceae; genus Edaphobacter. The sequence continues at coordinate 123,821 of CBDCLC010000005.1, forward strand.
GTACACCGCCAGCGCCCGCGAGACGATGATCCTGAACACCAACAGCCATGTGGAGCGCCAGCCCTGGCAGGCCGAGCTGCGGCTGTGGGATGGTGTGCTCTGACCAGCGCCCCGGAAAAACTTGGCCTGATCGCGGGCAACGGCCGGTTCCCGTTCCTGCTGATCGAGGCCGCCCGCGCGCACGGTCTGGTGGTGGTGGTCGCCGCGCTGCGGGAGGAAACCGATCCGGCGATCGACGGGATTGCCGCCGCCGACTCCGGCGTCCATGTGCACTGGCTGTCGCTGGGCGAGCTTTCGCGGCTGATCGAGACCTTTCAGAACGAGGGTGTCACCCGCGCCACCATGGCCGGGCAGGTGCGCCACAAGCAGATCTTCTCCTCCATCCGGCCGGACTGGCGCCTGGCCAAGCTGCTTCTGAACCTGCGCACACGCTCGACCGACATGCTGCTCGGCGCAGTAGCGAAGGTGCTGGCCGATGAGGGCATCGATCTGATTCGCTCGACCGAGTATTTAGAGCCTCTGCTGGCCAGGCCGGGCGTGCTGACGCGCCGTGCGCCGACCGTGGCCGAGCTCGCCGACATCGCCTACGGTCGTGGGGTCGCGCGCGCGATCGCCGGCTACGATCTCGGCCAGACGGTTGTGATCGCCGCCGGGGCCTGCGTCGCGGTCGAGGCGATGGAGGGGACCGACGCAGCCATTCGTCGCGCGGGCGAGCTCTTTCTGTCGCTCGACGAGAGATCCTCCGCAGCGCCGCCAGCCACAACGACGCTCGCTCGCGCGCTCACCGTCGTCAAGGTCGCAAAACCAAATCAGGACATGCGCTTTGACGTTCCCGTCGTTGGGGTTCAAACCATCGAGACCATGCGCGAGGCTGGAGCCAGCTGCCTTGCGATCGAGGCCGGCCGTACCCTGCTCTTTGATGCCGCCGCCATCGCTGCCACCGCCGACGCTGCGGCTATCGCGATCCTGGCGGAGTAGAATCAAGCGGTCCGCCGGAGCCTGCTCCTCACGTGCGGCGCACACGCACCTCAAACTACCGCTCGTCAGGAAGAGAACTCCATGCGCAAAGCTTTTTCCCTCGCCGCCGTCCTTCTGCTCGCTGCCACGCCCAGCCTGCCCGCCTTTGCCGCCGCTGCGGACACCCTGACCGCAGGCACCACCGCACCGAACTTCACGCTGCCTTCGCAGGAAGACAAACCTGTCTCGCTCGCGCAGTTCAAGGGCAAGTGGGTCGTGCTGTACTTCTACCCCAAGGACCAGACCGCCGGCTGCACCATTGAGGCACATAATTTCCAGCGCGATGAGGCGAAGTACAACCAGCTCAACGCGGTGGTGCTGGGCGTTTCGCTCGACACCGTCGATAGCCACAAGGCCTTCTGCACCAAGGACAATCTGACGTTCAAGCTGCTGGCTGACCCCAACCACAAGGTTGTCGACGAGTACGGCGTTCCAGTGATGTCCGCCGGCGACATGCATTACGCCAAGCGCGAGACCTTTCTGATCTCACCCGAGGGCAAGATTGTGAAGGTGTGGCCCGACGTCAAGGTCAACAATCACAGTGAAGAGGTGCTGGCCGAACTGCAGTCAGAGCAGAAGTAAGTACTCCTCTGAAGTTCCGCGGCCCGGATGCTCCAGAATGAAGCGTCCGGGCCGTTCTTTTTCGGCAAGACCGGCCGCGGCCTTACTTCTTGGCCGACGTCTTTTTGGCCGTGGTCTTCTTCGCGACGGTCTTCTTGACCGTTGTCTTCTTGGCCGGAGACTTTTTGGCGGCCGTCTTTTTGGCTGTGGTCTTCTTCGCGACGGTCTTCTTGGCCGGCGAAGCTGCTTTCTTCGCCGTCGTCTTCTTGCTGGCCGGTGCGGTGGATTTCTTGGCAGGGGCCGACTTCTTGGCCGCGGTCGTCTTTTTTGCGGATGTTGCCGCCTTCTTCGTTGCCAAAGTGGTACCTCTCACGTTCGATTTTTTGCTGCTCGCTTCGCCCCTGTGGCTGGCCACCCCTTTCGAGGAGGTCTTGCTGCCGCGTGTCGTGCCTGTCTTTTTTGCGGCAGATGATATGGATTTCCTGGTCGAGCTCTTCGCCGGGCCTGCAGGGCCCTTGCTCGCTGGAGTTTGAGCCCCCGCTTTCTTCTTCGCTGCAGCCGGCATCGTCTTCTTCGCGGTCGCTTTCCCGGGCGCGGCCTTCGCGGGCGGCTTAGCCGCGGCGCGCGACTCCCGCAACGATCGTCCAACGCTCACCTCGGCCCGGTTTTCCTTTGGCTGCCGCGACTGCCGGTCCGCCGGGGAGTAGCCGTCGACCGGGGTCGCCGGCATCGTCTCCAGAACCGCGTCTTCGGGATGCGTGCTGCCCGAAGTGAGCTTGCGCTCCTCGAGGCTTTCGTCCTCCAGCAACGGCTCGTCATCGATATCCGGGTCCACGGTGTCGTCCTCCTCCTCGGCCAGCGCGTCGGCGGCGTCGTCCTGTTCCTCGACCACATCCGCGTGCACACTCACTGCGATAGGGCCCTCGTCCGCATCCTCATCGTCGTCGTCGAAGTCCTCGTCGTCCTCGTCTTCTTCGGGCTCGCCGTCGCCCTCCTCATCCGCCTCAAGCTCGTCCTCATCGTCATCGGAAGAGGTGGTGATCGTCTCGTCCTCTTCGTCTTCCTCGTCATCGTCGAACCCGCGACGAATCGTCTCGTCTTCCTCGTCACGTGCCGCGGCGTACAGCTTGAGCTTGCTCTCCGAAGTCATGGTGTTTTCCCTCTTCGCCCTGTGATGCGGAATGTTCGCGATGCACCAGATTCGCTGCACTCGTCTGCGGCACAAATTCTAGCAACATACTGCATCGGCACGCCATGCATAGCAAGGATTCTTTTGGGATGGGAGCTTACTTATGTGCGTGGCGCTGCGGCTTCGAGGACTTCGCCTTCGCGCCGGAGCTCCGCGCTGCGGCGTTTGCCCTGCCGCTGGTGTGCGTCCCCGACCGCTTTGCAGACGTTGACCGCACAGCGGTCCCGGACCGTTTCGCGATGCCTGTCCGCCGCGATGCTGTCCGCCGTCCTCGCACGCGCGGTGCCAGCCGGATCGGCTCGGAGACCGCGATCGTTCGTCCCGGCCGGACCGAGCTCGACGACAGGTGATTCCACTGCCGGAGATCCGCGACCGAAACGTCGAACCGATCCGCCACCGTCGTCAGCGTGTCTCCCCGGCGCAGCTTGTAGCGTTGCGTTCGGCCGGCGCTGGCGACGGTGGTCACGGGAATCACAAGCTCGTCACCCTCGCCCACCGTCTCGCCAGGCGCTATGCCGTTGACCTCGGTGATCTCGCTCGCGCGGGAGTGCATGGCGGATGCGATCGTCTCGAGCGATTCGCCCGCACGCACCACGTGGAACCGCCAGCTTGCGCGACGGTCGGCCGGAATCTCCCTGATGCGGTCCTGAAAGAGCCGCTTCGTCCCTGGAGGCAGGTGAAGATCGAATGGCATATCCTGCGGCGTCGAAAGACGCAGAAGGCTCGGATTCAGGGCGACGATCTCGGGCACGGTGCTGTCCGTCAGATCGGCTACCAGCCGCAGATCGATGTTGTAGTCCGTGGTGATGCTGTCGTAGATCACCGGCGGGCTCGGCTTCAGCTTGTCGAGGCCGTACCGTTCCGGATTTTTGGCCATCAGAATCGCCGCCAGAATCTTGGGAACGTAGTCGCGCGTCTCGGCTGGCATGGTGTTGCGCCGGTACAGCTCCCAAAAGTCGGCATACCCTGTTCGCTGCACCACGCGCTGGATGTTTCCCGGGCCCCAGTCGTAGGCCGCCATCGCAAGGTACCAATCCCCGAACAGCTGGTAGTAGTTCTTGATCAGGCGGGCGTACGCCCGTGTGCTCTTCTCCGGATCGAAGCGGTCGTCGAAGTAGCTGTTGCGCTCCAGACCGTACTCGGGGGCCGTGTAGGTCATAAACTGCCACATGCCGCCCGCCCCGGATCGCGGATTGATGGCCTGCGGCTGAAACCCGGACTCCGCAACGGCAAGATAGATCAGATCCTGCGGCACCTTCTCCTGCCGCAGCACGCTTTGGATGAGTCCGCGATACTTGCCCACCCGTTGCAGCGAAGCCGCCATGTGGGCCCGAAAGCTGTTGGAATTGGAGAACGTATTGATGTAACCGGCAACCTCGCTGTTGATCACCAGCGGCAGGTCCGAGGTCGTGTTTAGCTCGGTCTTGAGCTTCGCGGCAAGCTCAGTATCGGGCTTGAACGTGAGATCTTCGCTGGCTTCGAGCGGCGACTCCTCCACCGGTGCGGAGAAACCATTGCCCTGCTTCAGCGCTGCAATCTCGAGCGAGTTCACCGCGTTTAGCAGATGATCGAACTCGTCCGACAGCTGCGGATCCTTCTTTAGATCCATGCCGCTGGTCAGCATCAGGTCGACCGCGAAATCGAAGTCATGCCGCGCGGCAGCCAGGTGTCCCGCGCGATAGTTGCTCACGCCGCTGGCATAGGAGCGCTCCGCCTGATCGATCAACTGCTGGACCCTGGGCGAAGCGGGCGGCTGCGCCGGTGTTTCGACCGCCGTGGCACCCGAAGCGCTCTGCGCTGCGGTCGTGGTTCCCGCGGGCCGCACCGCCGGAGCGGTCGCCTGCGCCGGTGTCTTGCCCGGAGCACCCGCCGTCTGCTGCTGCGGGCAACCGGTGAGCAGCGCACAGATCGAGGCACAGGCCGCCACACGCCAATACCGCCCCGGTCTGCTCACTTCGCTCAGTTGCCCCATCATTCCGTTTCATTGTAAGACGGCCAAGCGGCTGGAAGGCGAGGCGCATGTCTTTCGCGCGCGCACGCCAAGGCTCCGCCGCAGCCGGACAGACGCAATGTTAAGATGGGCTCTGAGGCTAGTCCCGCTCTCCCCCATCCATGGATCCACTGCACATCCGGAACTTCGCGATCATCGCGCATATCGACCACGGCAAATCCACCCTCTCCGATCGGCTGCTGGAGCTTACCGGCTCGCTCTCCGACCGCGAGATGCAGGCGCAGGTGCTCGATGCCATGGACCTTGAACGCGAGCGCGGCATCACCATCAAAGCCCACACCGTGCGCATGATGTATCAGGCGAACGACGGCGAGCTGTATCAGCTGAACCTGATCGACACGCCCGGCCACGTGGACTTCTCCTACGAGGTTTCGCGCTCGCTCGCCTCCTGCGAGGGCGCTCTGCTGGTGGTCGACGCTTCGCAGGGCGTCGAGGCGCAGACGCTGGCCAACGCCTACCTCGCCATCTCAAACGGCCTCGAAATTCTGCCCGTCATCAACAAGATCGATCTCCCTTCGGCCGATATTGAACGCACCAAGGAGATGATCGAAAAGTCCGTGGGGCTGCCGGCCTCGGACGCGATCGCCGTCTCGGCCAAGACCGGACTCAACGTCGCCGGCATCCTGGAAGCGGTGGTCACGCTGCTTCCTCCGCCGCTCGGCGACCCGGAAGCTCCGTTGCAGGCGCTGATCTTTGACAGCTGGTTCGACGCCTACCGCGGAGTCATTGTGCTGGCACGCGTCATCAACGGCCGGCTGCGCAAGGGCATGCGCATCAAAGTCATGTCCAACGGCAAGATCTTCGATGTCGAGTCCATGGGGGTGATGACGCCCAAACCGGTCGAACTCGAAGAGCTCACCGCCGGCGAGGTTGGATTCTTCGTTGCCACCATCAAGAACGTCGCGGACACCAAGGTCGGCGACACCATCACCAGTGTGGATCGGCCGTGCGCCGAAGCGCTGCCGGGCTTTGAAGACATCAAGAGCATGGTCTTCGCCGGGCTCTACACCGTCGATTCCCACGAACACGCCCTGCTGCGCGATGCGCTCGAAAAGCTGCGGCTCAACGATGCCAGCTTCAACTTCGAGCCCGAATCCTCCGTCGCGCTCGGCTTCGGATTTCGCTGCGGCTTTCTTGGCCTGCTGCACCTTGAGATCATTCAGGAGCGCCTCGAACGCGAGTACAACCTCGATCTCATCACCACCGCCCCTGGCGTGCGCTACCGCATCACGCTCACCGACGGCACCGTAACGGAGGTCGACAACCCGTCGCGCTGGCCCGACCCCTCCAACATCGAAAAGATCGAAGAGCCGGTGATCATCGCCAAGATCCTCACCAACGAGGAGTACGTCGGCGGCATCCTGAAGCTGGTTGAAGAAAAACGCGGCCGCCAGCAGAACTTCGAGTACGTCTCCGAGACGCGGGTTCTGCTGACCTACGAGCTTCCGCTCAACGAGATCGTGCTCGACTTCTACGACCGTCTGAAGTCCGTCTCCCGCGGCTACGCTTCGCTCGACTACGCGGTCGCCGGATCGTGGGTCTCGCCCATGGTGAAGATGGATATTCTGATCGGCGGCGACCCCGTCGACGCGCTCTCGATCATTGTGCACCGCGACGCTGCCTACGAGCGCGGCAAGGCGCTGGTGCACAAGATGCGCGAGCTGATCCCGCGGCAGATGTTTGAGGTCGCCATTCAGGCGGCGATCGGGTCCAAGATCGTCGCGCGTGAGACCGTCTCCGCCATCCGCAAGAACGTCATTGCCAAGTGCTACGGCGGCGACATCAGCCGGAAACGCAAGCTGCTCGAGAAACAAAAAGAGGGCAAGAAGCGCATGAAGCGGATCGGCAAGGTCGACATTCCGCAAGAGGCCTTCCTGGCCGTGCTTAAGGTGGGGGAAGAATAAACCGGTCCAAACCGCTCCTCGCAAGGATGTTCGTTTATTTGTTGTCATCCCCGCAGGGGATCTGCATTTGTCTCCGAGCCGCGAGCGATAAAGCAGTTTTTCTGAGGTGTTGTTCCTCTGTTCTGAGACCGCACTCAGGGTCCGAAGCATGCAAAGACCCTGAACCCACGTCTCAAGAGCGAGACGTGGGGCACCCACTCACTGCGGCCTCAAGAACGAAGAATGGATCTCTTGGCAAAGTCTGAGACCGCAGGGTGCCCCACATCTCGCCTCTGAGATGTGGGTTCCCTGTCACTGCGGCATCAGGAGAGAACGAATCCCGCCTCGGAAACCCCGAGACTGCAGGGGTGCCCCATATCTCGCCTCTGAGATGTGGGTTCCCTGTCACTGCGGCATCAGGAGAGAACGAATCCCACCTCGGAAACCCTGAGACTGCAGGGGTCGCCTCTGAGATGTGGGTTTCCGTCCACCACATTCGCAAGATCACAGCACCAGGAAAATCTGCTCTAATCAGAGCCTCGTGTGACGCGGTTTACCAAACCGTCATCTCAGTCTGTGGAAATGCGCAAACGCCCGAGATCCAGCGGGACCTCCGCACCCCAACGAAGCCCTCGGCTCGGGCATCTGGGCAAACTAGGGCGGAGCAACAACTTAGGCCCTCGCGCAAATCCCAGGTAACACCGATCGCTCCAACTCAGATGACCTTGGGTAAGGTAACCGACCGAGGAGGATGCACAGGATTTTCCACAGGGAGGCGTGCGAGCGAGGCTGACTTCAGAGAAGCAGCCTCGCTCGTAACGAGAGGAAGCCCGGGCCTACCTGTGGGACGGGGTCGCCGGCCGGGCGGCAGCGGGACGCGTGGGCGAAGGTGCCGCGGGTGGCGGCGCCGCGACGCCCGAGCTCTTGTTGTAGGCCTCAACGATGGCCTGCGTGATATCGGTGGACTGATTTGCCCACATCACGTTGCTGGCCTGGTTGCTGACGTCGAGCAGCAGCGTAAATCCGTTCTGCTGGCAGTACTGCTTGGCCGTCACCGAGACCTTCTGCGCCACCTTGCCATAGGCCTCCTGCAGGTCGGCGTTGTAGGCCTGTGTGGCGTCTTCGGCATCGCGGTTCAGCTGCTTTTCTTTGGTGTCGATATTCTTCAGACGAGTCTGCCGCTCCTCCTCGGAGAGAGTCGCGGGAGCGCCCTGCAGCTGCTTCTTGAGCGAATCGACCTCCGCCGTAAGGGAGTCGATCTGTGCCTTCCTCGGCTCGTACTTCGTTGAGATCGTCTGAATAGCACGCTGGCCCTCGTTGGTGGCAAAGACGGACTGCTCAAAGGCGATCAGTGCCACCTTGGCCGGAATGGCCTGCGGAGCGACGCCAGCCGGAGCGGTCGCCGCCGGTGCCTTCGGTGTGGGAGCGGTCTGCGCAATCGCAGAAGGGACCAACGCCGCTGCGGCTGCGGCGATCAGGACTAGGGGACGATTCATAACTTTCGAGGTGACTCCTTCGGGATCGATCAGACAAACTGAGGGGATTTGAGAGGGACTGCGGCCCACCCGGCCCGGGCTCCATTCGACCATCGACTTCGGTCGGCAGAGCATCACGATTATAGGGTTGCCTTCGGAAAGGGGTCAAACCGGGAACTGTCTCAGGTGTGGCGAATCTCCATAAATCTGGACATCCGGCCGCGGTTTCTCCGTAAATCGGGCATCCGTTTGACTGCCGACCCAGGAACGCCTGCATTCGGCCTAGTCTTGGATTGGCATTTGGATTGGCATATCGATTGCAGCACGAACAGCCCGGATAGGTTCTGCAGAAGAGTCTTCCGGTCCGGACCTCAGGAAGCAGTTCCACCACGGAGTGGAGCAGCCCAGGTCCAGAGGACCTCTTCAGGAGGCCAGTGGCTGGCCGTTCGGCAGGGAAGTACACGTCGAGGGAAGCACGAACGAGAGATCCGGGTACAAGGCAGGAGATGGGGCGATCGGGCTGCCGTGGCAGGGTGAAAGAACCGGGTCGCGCGGCTCCATTCCGGCGGGATTGTCAAACCACGCCCGATTTGTTAGACTCATCTTGCCTTGCGAACCGGGTTTGGAATCCGGTCCTGGTGTTTTGAGCTGCCTCAAAGTCTTGGCCTGGAAGGTTGCTGCTTCGGCTGACCCGAAGTCCAGACGGCAAAATCAGAGTCGATACGGCAAAGAGCGCAGGGCAAAGAGCGCAGAGATCACCGGAGTGCCGCAGGTGAGGGTCCGCCGCCAAAGATCGCGGATCAGGCTGTGGAGTGGCCAGACGCCCCCCTTGAAGCCGACGTGGAACAGAAGTGCAGTCTGTTCGAGATAAAAGTTGACATCGTATCCTCGCTCCCTTACCGGTCTTCAGTGTGCCACTGGCCTCGCCAGCAGGCTCCGTGTTGCGCTGGCCCAGGCATCGAAGCGACCCGATGATCCCACCAGGCCGTAGCACCGGTCCGTAACTGCCGGCAGCGCCGGTCCATAACGCCGATGGATAGGAAGTAAACGCATGAGTTCAGAGCACGATATGCCCGAAGTGTCCGCGCCCCAGGCTCCCCCGCCACCCCCACCCGCAAGGGATGGAGGCGAGTTTCAGGCTGGATCGACCAACTCTGGCGGGAGCACGGGTCAGTCCAAGAGCAGCCGCCGTCGGCGGCGCAAGCGCAAAGGCAAGGGTGGGGAGTTTGCAGGGGCAGGGCAGCCGGGCGAAGGATCCGGAGCGGGCGATGGCATCGCACTGGAGGCTTCAGCCGACGCTTCGGCCGGCAACTCGGGAGGCGCCGCCCCCATGGGCGCACCGTCCAGCACGGGGCAGGGCCCCCAGGCCAATGGCACCAGCACCAAACGTTGGAAGAAGAAGTTTCGCGATCGTGACCGGCAGCGTCCTGGCGACAACCCTGGCAACCAGGCCGGACCGCGGGACAACGGCTTCGCTCACGGCGGCAACGAGGGTGCAAACGGCAACGGATCGGCTTCCTTCCGCGATGCGAGCTCGCACCAGTTCGGCAATCGCGCGGACAGCTTCAGACGCAAGGGCGGTAGCGGCGGCGGCGGAGCAAAGCAGGGTCACCGCGATCGCGGTCCACGCAGCTTTGTCGGACCGATGGATCACTCCTACCGGGCCGTCAGCAGTGACTTTGCCGGAACCTCGCCGTCGACCATCGAATCCCACAACTTTGGCCGCCGGCCGTCGCTGCACACCGGCGATTCGCAGCCGATCGACTACTCGCAGGGGCGGGCCGTCCCCATCCCGGAGGATGCGCCGACCAAGATCCTCTTCTTTATCGAGGATCTCTTCTTTCTCGCCAAGATCAATGAGACCTCGCGCAAACTGGGCGTAAAGGTCGCCTTTATCAAGTCTGCCGATAAGGAGGCCATTGCGGCCCTGCTCGCGTCCGAGGAGGAAGACCGTCCGGCGCTGATCGTATTCGACCTGAACAACGCGGCCGCCAAGCCGCTCACCCTCATCCCCAAGCTCAAGACCAAGCTCAAGCGCTCAACCTCGGTGATTGGCTTCCTCAGCCACCTGCAGGGCGACCTCAAGGCCAAGGCGACCGAAGCCGGATGTGACACCGTGATGGCGCGGGCCGCCTTCTCGCAAAACCTTCCCAACCTGCTTCGCCGCTACGGCCTCGAACAGGAAGAAGAGAGCAACTTCAATTACTAGAGCGGTTTACCTGCGGTTGTCGATACCGGTTTAGGGCGAGAGCAGCTTACCTGCGGGCGCAGTCCTGCGTCTTTATGTCGGGCCTTCAGCCCCTGCAGCCTTTTTGGATCGGCACCTGGGGCTTGCGCCCAGGCTATCGTACGTCGGGCGTTCAGCCCGAAGAGCCGAGAGCTACACCTCGATTCGAACCGGTTGAGGCGGTATCGACAGGCTGTTCTCTCGAGCGGAATGAGACGGTTCTTGTCTCCTGGACCGGAGCGAAACCCGTATTTTGCCGCAGGGGACAAACTTCCAGTCGCCAGGGCGACACATAGGGTTCTCTCCCCTTCGGCTACGCTCAGGGTCCGATCAAAATGAAGAAGCGTATACGTCAATACGCCTAGGAGCGCGCTGCACCGGAAACACGATGGCCCTCTATCCCTTTCCGGGATCGAGGGCCATGTTTGTTCGGGTGGCTGTTAGCGTTCGGTTCAGCGGCCGCGAGTTCCGGAGCTGGGACGACGGCCCGCGTTGCCGCCGCGCGGGTGGGTCGAGGGCCGTGCCGAGGAGCCGCTGCCGCCCGGGCCTGACCGTCCGCTCGAGGCTGCGCCGCGGAAGCCGCGTGAGCCGGAGCGGCCGAAGGACGAGCGGGGTCGATCACCCGCGGGCTCCGAGCCTGCGCTCTCCCCCGACCGCCAGGAGCGTGTTTCGAGCGCCATCAGGTCGTTCAGGCCGGTGGCAGGGCTCAGCTCGACGGGCCGGTTGCGTTCCTCTTTTTCGAGGTTCCGGTCCGCTTCGCGCCAGTCGAACTTCGTCTTCAGATCGCGTTCGATCTTGCGGGCGTCCGAGCGCTCCTGCGGCATCACGAACGTGGTGGCGACGCCCTTGGCCCCGGCCCGGCCGGTCCGGCCGATGCGGTGGACAAAGTCGTCGGAGGCGTTGGGCAGGTCGTAGTTGACGACGTGCGCAATGTCCTTGACGTCGATGCCGCGCGCGGCCACGTCGGTTGCGACCAGGATGCGGTGCTTGCCAGCGGTGAAGCCTTTAAGCGCGGCGGTGCGCTGCGACTGCGACCGGTCGCCGTGGATCACGGTGGCGTCGTGGCCCAGGCGCTCCAGCTTCTTGGCGATGCGGTCGGCGCCATGCTTGGTGCGCGAAAAGACCAGGTACGTGCCCTCGTGCTCCTTTAGCATCTTGTCCAGCAGCGCCAGCTTCTGATCCTGCATGACGGTGTAGGCCACCAGCTCGACGCGGTCCGACGGCTTGGAGGCGGTGCCGATCTCGATGCGTACCGGGTCGCGGACGTAGTCCTTGACGATCTCGGAGATGTTCGCATCAAGCGTGGCCGAGTAGCACATGGTCTGGCGCGTACGGGGAAGCGCCCCGACGATGCGGCGGATGGCCGGCAGGAAGCCCATGTCGAGCATGCGATCGACCTCGTCGAGCACGAGCATCTCTACCTGACGGATGTCGATCTCGCGGCGGCGAAGAAAGTCTTCGAGACGGCCGGGGGTGGCAACCACCAGGCGCGGACCGCGGTCGAGCTGATCGAGCTGGCTGTTCTCCGACAGACCTCCGCAGACCAGAACGGCGTCGTGCCGTGCCTGGGGCATCAGCTTGGCATAGTTTTCGAGCACCTGCATGGCCAGCTCGCGGGTGGGCAGAAGAATGAGCGCGCGAATGGGCTGGCGCTGCTGCCGGTTGGAGGGCTTCGAGGTGCGATCGAGCCGCTCCATCATCGGCACAAGAAAGGACAGGGTCTTGCCGGTGCCGGTCGAGGCCGTCGCCAGGATGTCCTTGCCCTCAAGTGCGGGCGGGATGGCTTTGGCCTGGACCGGCGTCGGTACGAGGAAGCTGGCGGCGGTCAGACGCGCCTTGAGCGAATCGGAGATGGGGAAGTCGGCGAACTGGACGCCTTCGGCCTTGGGGAGGTGATCGGCGGTCTGGGCAGTGGTTGAAGTTGCAGAAACAGGTTGGCCTTCCGTGGCCTGGAGTTCGAGTGTGGCAGAGCTCAAGTGAGATTCCTTGGTATGTGGTGAGATGGTGCGAGGATCGGGTGCAGGGGTGCATGCGCACCTTCGGTGTGTTCCGGATCAGCATTGCTGTCGTTTGGGACCGAAGCGCTGCTGCTGCGTGGCGAGGCCGGCGTCCTGTGACGGGCCTTCCAGCCAGAGCAACCAGCCGGGCCTTCGCGGTTTGGCGAAAGGCGATCGGGTGGGGAAAGCAGTCGCAGTCTCTGGCCAGACATCCGGGGATCATTCGCGATCTCGACGGGGTCTTTGCCTGCGATAGCCTGCGCGCACGGTTTTTGCTGAGCGCAGACACAGGATAGCACAACCCGGCGCTAGTTCCTGCTGATGCTGCAGCGGTGAGGGATCGCCGCGCCACGGGCGACGTTCAGCCCACGGGATTCCGCCGAGGAGAACCTCCCCGAAACAGACGTCTACGGCCGAAGGTACGTTCCGTGATGAAAGAGGTGGCGAAACAGCGCCTGCGCGCCGCGGGTGAGACGGTTTGCCAGATCCAGCGCAGGCCGAAGCACCCGGACCACGGCGATCGGCGGACGCGCCATGGTCCACACAAATACCCAGTACCGCCAGTTGCCGCCGAAGACCGGCTCGAGCAGCCGGGCAAAGTTCTCGGGGTTCATGCCGGAGTTCTCCTCCCCCGTGCGGATCGAAAAGATCTTGTCGGAGAGCCAGTAGCGCAGGGTGCCGTTCAGGAGGGCGCGGCTCAGGGCAGGCTCGTGCTCAAAGTAGCGCGTGGCGATACGGTGAAGCCGCAGCCCAAAGACCTCGCAGACCCCCCATCCGACGGAGTTGAACGAGCGGTACGCAACCAGGCGCCGCCAGACATAGAGCACGCGGCAGCGGCGATGCAGAAGCGGAAAGATCCATCCGGCCTGCACCAGGTTGGTTCCGCGCAGATCCTCGATCGGCGGGTGCGGCACCGCCAGGAGGCGCTGGCGGTTAATGATCACGACGGAGATGAGCCCCACCAGAGCGTTGATCTTCTCAAGCAGATAGGGTCCGGAGGTGACAACCTCGGCGAAGCGGCCCAGCCGGTCGGCGGTCTCGGCCGGGGGTGGCGGGGTGTAGTCGCCGGCGAAGCCGAATGAGGACAGGTACACCAGGTCGAAGTCGCAGGGTCGTCCTTCCTGGTCCGGACGCTCGCCCTGTTCGAGCAGGCTGAGCAGTGCGGGCACGGCGCCGGGGGTCAGCAGGTCGTCGTCGCCGAGCACCCAAACGTACTTGCCGCGGGCCTCTCGCAGGCACTGGAGAAAGTTGCTGTCCGATCCGATGTTCTCCGGGTTGCGCAGGTGCCGCAGCGGCAGACCGCGGCGTGCGGCTGCCTCCGCGATGGCCGGCGTCCCGTCGGTCGAGGCGTTGTCCGACAGCAGCAGCTCGACCCGGGGCTCGTCACGGAGATCGGGCAGGAGCCCCTCGAGCAGCTCGCGGAGGTAGGGCGCGCGATTGAAGGTGGGGATGGTGATCGAGAGCAGGGGCGTCCGGCCGTCCGGCGTGCCGGCCTGCGCGGGCTCGTTCACTGCAAACTTAGGCATGTCAGAGTCCGGCCTCGGCTGCCGGTCGGCGTCACCTGCCATCTACGTCTCTTTGCGGAAGAAGCCCGGCGTCCGGACCATATAGATGAGCTTGTTGGCGAAGATGCCGCCACGAACCCAGACGTGAGCGAGACGGAGCGGGAGATGGAGCACAGGCCAGGAGAACAGCCAGAAGCGCCAGTTGGACGCGAAGACGCGCCGCAGGATGGAGCCGGACTGAGCCATGCTATAGGTTTCGGACTGGTGGGCGCGGTAGTCGTAGAGGGTGGGGGGAAACCAGCGGCGCACGGTGACGTTGAGGATGATGCGGGCGAGATCGGCCCGGCCCGGCAGGCACCGATGGGTGACCTCGCTGAGGTTCTTGCCGAAGACGCTCCCGATCGAGTATCCCCCGGAGTTGCCGCGGCGGCCCGCGACGATGCGCTCCCACAGGATCAGCGATCGGCGGTGGTGAAGAAGCAGGGGAAGCGACCAGGAGAGCTGGACCAGGTTGGTGCCGACGAAGCTCGCGGGCTCTTCGTGCGGCAGCTCTTCGAGCCGCTCGCGATTGACGATGATGCCGCTGATAAAGGTAAACATCACGTTGATCAGGCGGGCGGTGTCCTCGGCGCGGCGGAGCTGGTGGAAGCGGCGCCCCAGCGGATCGCCGTTGCGTTCGGTGGCGGCGTTCTGGATGAAGCCATAGCTGGTGGCATGAATGATGTCGTAGTCGGCCGAGCGCAGGTGCCGCAACAGGATCTCGACGCCGCCGGGAACGATGAGGTCGTCGTCGCTGCAGAGCCAGAAGTATCGACCGCGGGCCTGTTCAAAGCAGAAGACGAAGTTGCGGTCCGAGCCGATGTTCTCCGGCTGGCGGAAGGAGCGAAGGGGCAGCCGATCGGCAAAGCTCTGGACGACCTCGGCGGTGTCGTCGGGGGAGGCGTTGTTGGAGACGAGGACCTCGACCTCGGCGGGATCGAGCCGCTGGTCGGCCAGGCACTTGAGCAGCCCGCGCAGCAGCGCCGACCGGTTCCAGGTGGGAACGGCGATGGTGAGCAGGGGCTTTGGCGCGACGGCGAGCTCAGGCGGCATGCCAGATCTTTCGCCAGCGCTGAAAGGTGTAGGTGCCGAAGCCGATGCCGATCACCACTGTGCCGGCGGAGTAGGCGGCACATATGCCAAGCGCGCCGAAGTGCTTGCCAAAGAACAGGGCCGCGGGTGCCATATAGAGCGCGCCGACGACCGAGTTGATCATGAACTTCTCCTGCTTGTGGGCGCGCAGGTAGAGCGCTTCGGCGAAGATGACGATGTTCAGGGTGGTGGCCAGCAGCAGCATGGCCAGGGGAAGGGGTGGAAGCAAGCGAAGTCCGAGGGGGTTGCCGTGCGTCCGCAGCTCAAAGACGACCAGCCAGACGGAGACGCAGGCGAGCACGGCGGCGGCGAAGGACTGCCCGAGCGAGGCGAAGAAGCTGCGGTCGAGCTCCGCAAACCGGCGGTGGGCGATGAGCTGGCCGAAGGGCGAAGCCTTGGTGTTGATCCAGGCGATGGCGACGGTGGACAGGGTGGAGCAGATGTTGAGGCTCATGCCAAGCTGACCGGCCTCGACGACGCCGCGCGCGGCAAAGATGACCGGGGTGAAGAACTGGTAGGTGAAGTAGCCGCACAGCCAGGAGACGGCGATGCGCCACTGGAAGGGCCAGACCTCCGCGCCCCAGTGGATGTGGTCGGTGTGAGCCTTGCGGCGCAGCAGCGGCCTCAGCAGGGCCCGCTTTCGCAGAAGAAACACGGCGCCGACGCTCGCCTGCCCAAAGACGATGCACGCGGGGGCAAAGAGCCCATGGTGCAGCAGGAGGGAGGACCATCCCAGAAGGCTGCCGGCGATGCCCTGAAGAACGCGGACGCGCGCGACGTTTGAGACGAAGCCGCAGCCTTCCAGGAAGGAAAACGTGGGATCGATCTGAAAGGTAAATGAAGAGGCGAGCACCACCAGCAGCCAGGGAAGCTGCCAGTGAATGACATGGGCCGGATCGGCATGGCGGTAGAAGAACACCATCCCGGCGGGCAGCAGAACCACCGCCATCAGAACGGCGGCCGTGGTGTACCAGCGGACGGCCTTTTGGAGGACGGAGGCAAGGCGATTGTGCGGCAGGTCGGGTCCGGTGATGGAGCCATCGGCGCCGAACTGCAGGTGCGCCGCCTCGTGGCTGGCGGTCTGAAGGATGACGGTCGAGAAGCCGAGCTCAAAGACCACCTGGAGCGCCACGAGCGAGTAGAAGGTGTAGTAGTAGCCCTGCTGGAACGGCGAAAGTTTGCGGGTGATCAGCGTCAGAGTGACGAGGCCGGCAAGGGCGGACCAGCTGCGGGCGGCGATCGTAAACGCAATGGCGCGGTCGACGCCCATCAGGCGCAGGAGCCGGCGGACGGGAGTGACGGCCGGGGGCGCTTCGGGGCGGAGATCCGGCGGATCCGTGCCGGGGTCTGCGGGCGACGCCGTTGTCTCGGTCCCGGGGGCGCCGTTCCCCGTGCCGTGTTGGGCGCCATTTTGGGGGTCGCGACGGGCTTCGGGCGGCGTCTCGTGCTGGGAAAGATTGCCTTCGGGGGGAGAGATGGACACGGGAAAGAGAGAGCCTGCGGAGGATCAGCAACCATGGTAGCAGGCCAGGGCGGGACGGCACCTCTCCGAGCAGGGGTCGTCGATGCTCCTCGCCTTCAGAATCGACCCTCTCCCGCAGCTCGGTTGCCGCGGCTGCTCGCGCATTCTCCATAGCCGCCGATGACGGCAGTTCCGTCGATGCCGGCGGGCGGGCGCCCGGGGCTCCAACCGTATAATCGGCCCATGGACGCTGCCGGAGATCCGCTGGTGGGAGTGGTGATGGGCAGCCGCAGCGACCTGCCGGTGATGCGCTCGGCGGTGGCGATGCTCAGGCGGTTCGAGGTCGCGCACGAGGTGCGGGTCGTCTCCGCGCATCGCACGCCCGACCTGCTGTTTCGCTACGCGGAGGCAGCCTCCGGTCGCGGTCTGCGCGTGATTGTCGCGGGCGCGGGCGGTGCAGCCCATCTGCCGGGCATGATCGCTGCCAAGACGGTGGTTCCGGTGCTGGGTGTGCCCATCGCGGCCACCGCGCTGCAGGGGATGGATGCCCTGCTCTCGATCGTGCAGATGCCGTCGGGTATCCCGGTCGGGACGCTGGCGATCGGAAGATCCGGCGCGGCCAATGCGGCGCTGCTGGCGATCGCCATGCTGGCCACGACCGATGCCCCGCTGCGCGACCGGCTGATCGCCTGGCGGGAGGCGCGGCGGGATGCGGTCCTCGGCGAGACCGACATCAGCGACGCGGAGCTCGACGACCCGGACCTCAGCGACCCGATCCTGACCGCGGCCGCAGACGGAGCCGCAGACGCTGGTCCAGACGAGGCGCCGAGCGTTCGCGGAGCCGGTTCGTGAGCGGGCGATCGAACGCTGCCAGCGAGGTCATTCTTCCCGGCGCGACCATCGGCATCTTTGGCGGCGGGCAGCTGGGCCGCATGACGGCCATGGCGGCGCGCGGGATGGGGTACCGCATCCTGGTGCTCGATCCCGACCCGGCCTGCCCGGCTCGCTTCGTCGTCGATGGATGCATCGAAGCCGGCTGGGATGACGCGCGCGAGGCCGCCAACCTGGCGCGCGGCTGCGACGTGGTCACGCTCGAGATCGAGGGGATCTCGCCCGAGAGCATGGAGGCGGCTGCCGCTTTTGCGCCGGTGCGGCCGGCGGCGGCGATCCTCGCCGTGATCGGCGATCGCATCGAGCAGAAGAGCTGGCTGGTTCGCCACGGACTTCCCGTGGGGGCTTACCGGGCGGTCCGGTCGATGGACGATCTGCGGGCGGCGGTTCCCGAGCTCGGCGGCCAGTGCTTCTGCAAGAGCGCGCGCGGCGGCTACGACGGCCGTGGCCAGGGCAAGGTCGGCATGAACCCGGGAGCGGATCCCGAAGCCGAGCTCCAGGCGGCGTGGGAGGCGCTGGGCGAGGGCCCCGGCGTGGTCGAGCAGGCGGTCGCGCTCGATCGCGAGATCTCCGTGATGGTGGCGCGCTCCTCCAGCGGCGAGGTGGCGGTCTACCCGCCGGCCTGGAACTACCACGAGCAGCAGATCCTGGTGTGGAGCGCGATGCCGGCGCCGCTCGCTCCGGCGCTCCACGCGCAGGCGCGGGAGATCGCCGAAAGCATCGCCGACACCTTTGAGCTCGAAGGTCTGCTGGCGGTCGAGATGTTTGTGACCACCGGCGGAGCTCTGCTGGTCAATGAGCTCGCGCCCCGGCCGCACAACAGCTACCATGCCAGCGAGCGCGCCTGCGTCACCAGCCAGTTTGAGCAGCACGTGCGCGCAGTCTGCAATCTGCCGTTGGGCGACACCTCGATCGTGCAGCCGGCGGCCATCGCCAACCTGCTTGGCGACCTGTGGCTGGACCCGGCGGGAAAGCCGCGCGAACCGCGCTTCGACCAGGCACTGGCGGTCTCTGGTGTGCGCCTGCACCTCTACGAGAAGCTGCGCCCCCGGCGCGGCCGCAAGATGGGACACCTCAGCGGCGTCGGCTCGACCGCGGAAGAGGCGATCGAACGCGTGATGGAGGCGGGGCGCCGGCTGTAACGGAGAGAGGAATCGAACGCTCCCTACGCGGATGCGCGGGTCGCGCCCGTCGAGATGCCGCCATCGACCAGCAGCGTCTGTCCCGTAATGTACGCGCTCGCATCCGAGGCAAGAAAGACGATGGCGCCGTTCAGGTCATCGGGCTGCCCGGGGCGTTTGAGCGGAATCCGGTCCTTCAGGTACTCGACCCAGCTCTCGTTCTCGTAGAGCACGGCGTTCTGCCGGGTCTTGAACCATCCCGGGGCCAGGCAGTTGACCGTGATGCCGTGGGCGCCCCACTCGTCGGCGAGGCTCATGGTGAGCTGCTTGATTCCGCCGCGACTGGCGCAGTACGGCCCGATGCCGGCATACCCAAACACGCTGGTCACCGATCCGATGTTGATGATGCGTCCGTAGCCGCGCCCGATCATGTGAGGAGCAAAGGCCTGCGCCACAAAGAAGGAACCGCGCAGGTTGGTATCGAGCACCAGGTTCCAGTCGTCCCAGGTCACCTCGACGGCCGGCTTGCGCACGTTGCAACCGGCATTGTTCACCAGGATGTCGATGTGGCCGAAGCCGGCGATGGCGTCCTTTGCCATGGCGCGGATGCTGCCCTGATCGCGCAGATCGAGCTCGAGTGGCAGCGCGCGCCGGCCCATGGCTTCGATCTCCTCCTGAAACGGCCGAAGTGCGGCGATCTGCCGGCTGGTGATGACCAGGTCCGCACCGGCCCGCGCCAGGGCCCGGCCGAAGTACTGGCCCAGACCGCGGCTGGCGCCGGTCACCACGGCCACCCGTCCTGAAAGGTCGAACTGCGCGTCAGTCACCTGCCGCGTCCCCTTCGGTTCCGGGTTGCAGAACGACCTTCATCAGGCCGGCCTCACGGGCATACAGGCGACTGAACCAGTCGGCGCCCTCGCGCAACGGCGCCACGGCGGAGATCAGCGGATCGACCACGATCGCGCCGCTCGTCATCAGGTCGATGCACTCCCGGTACTCCCCGGCGGAGGCGCAGGAGCCCTGCAGCCGCAGCTGCCGCGTCACCACGCTCTGCAGCGGAATCTCGACCTTTGGCGCCAGGTTGCCGATCAGCGTCACGCTGCCGCCGCGGCGCACCGCCGCAATGGCGGTCGTGACGGAGCTTTGCGCTCCCACGGCCTCGACCGCGATGTCGATCCCGCGGCCCGGGGCAGCCGCGTTCATCCGGGCGAGCAGGCCGGGATCGGTGGCGAGAAAGGTCTCATCGGCGCCCAGGTCGCGGGCCAGCTTCAGCCTGCTCTCGTCCAGGTCGACGGCAAAGACCTGCTTGCAGCCGAAGTGCCGGAAGGCCTGAACGGCGAGAAGCCCGATCATGCCGGCGCCGATGACCACGGCCGTGTCTCCGGCGCGGATGGGCGTGATCTTTGCCGCGTGCACGGCGATCGAGACCGCCTCGATCAGAGCGGCCTCACGGAAAGGAAGCCCCGCCGGAAGGGCATAGACGATGTGCTCGGGAACCACCACAAACTCGGCAAACGCCCCGTTGCGCCGGTAGTCGCCGCAGGAGACACCCAGCACCTGCCGGCTGTCGCACAGGTTCACCTCGCCCGCGCGGCAGAAGGCACAGTGGCCGCAGGAGACGGTGGAGTCAAAGGTGACCCGGTCGCCGACGGCAAACGCGCGGACCTCCGAGCCAGTCTCCGCAACCACCCCGGCCGCCTCGTGGCCCATGATGAGCGGCGGAATCCGCCGGCCGGTGCTGCCATCGTAGCCGTGCACATCGCTGCCGCAGATGCCGCACGCCCGGACCTCGATCAGGACATCGCCTGGCCCAGGGGCGGGCCTGGGCACCTCCCGCAGGTGAAGTCCGCGGACCTCCTCCAACACCAGAGCTTCCATAGGGAGACGATACATTCTGTGTCGTGCCATTTCATCTCCCGCAAAGGGGTGCGGGCGCCCGCGCACACTTCTGGTCCCAGGCTGCATCAGAAACTGCGATACTTGGCGGGACGAGGGTGCAAGGCGATATGAGGCTCAGGACGGTACTGGCGGGGGTTCTGACAGCGATTCTGCTGTGTCTCTCGCCTGCCGCGTGGAGCTGCGAGCTCCGTTGCGATCTGGCCCGATCTTCGAACGGCTGCCATGCCGCTCCGGAGCACGCCCGTTTCCACGAGATGCGCGAGACCGAAATGGCCGGGATGTCCGCCATGCCCCCGGGGGATGCCGTTCTGCGGAGTGTCGCGTGCCGTTCGCATGCGTGCATTCAGCCTCCGGCGGTGGTCGTGGAGCACAGGACGGCCGCCGCCCTGGTGCCACTGCTGAGTCCCACTGAGAACCTCGCTGCTGGACGCTGGTCTCTGCCGGCGTTCGTCGGCGTGGGAGGACCCCTCGACCGAGGTGCTCCACCGCCACTCGGACGGCTTAGTCCCGTCTCCCGCCACACCACGCTCCAGGTCTAGGAACTCGCGCGCAAAACGGCATCGCTCCCCATCGATGCCGCTGACCGGGTCTCCGTTCGCGTCCGCTCTCCTTTCGAGGTTCAGGCGGCGGGCAGACCCGCGACGCGGCCGCAGTGTCCCTCGCGAACCAACCCTTCCTCGGAGAAGCTCGGCCATGTCTACCCGCAGAAACTTTCTGCAGCACACCGCGACCCTCGGCGCCGGCCTGTTTGCCGTCCAGAGCGCCCACGCCGCGACCACCTCCAAGCTGTCTTCGACCAGCCAGTTCGCGCCGCAGGGCGGATACCTGGGCGTGAGCAGCGGGTCACTCTCGAAGACCTCCGCCCGCGTCGCCCCGGCGTTCAACACGCCGGTGGTGACGACCGATGTCGGCGACCTGCCGTACGAGATGGAGGACGGCGTCAAGGTCTTCCGTCTGACCGCCCACGTCTTCAAACGGCAGATCGCCCCCGACAAGACCATCGATGTGTGGGGGTTCAACGGATCGGCTCCCGGGCCCACCATCCAGGTCACGCAAGGCGACACGGTGCGCGTCATCTTCCGCAACCAGCTGCCGGAGGGCTGCTCCATCCACTGGCACGGCTTCGAGGTGCCGATCGGCTACGACGGCGTCCCCGGCATCAGCCAGGAGCCGGTGCCGCCCGGCGGCGAGTACACCTACCTCTTCCACATCCGGCAGGAAGGAACCTTCTTTTATCACTCGCACATGGCCATGCAGGAGATGGCCGGCATGCTGGGCGCCTTCATCATGCACCCCAGGGAGCCCTACCGGCCGCACTGCGACAAGGACTTCGCCATCCATCTGCAGCAGTACGCCGTGCTGGCCAACTCCACCACGCCCGACACCATGAGCATGGACTGGAACTGGCTGGTGCTGAACGGCAAGGCGGGACCCGCGGCCACGCCCCTGATCGTGCGCCAGGGCGACCGGGTTCGCATCCGATTCATCAACCTGAGCATGCAGCACCACCCCATGCACATCCACGGACACACCTTCTATGTGACCGGAACCGAGGGCGGCCGCATTCCGGAGCCGGCCTGGTGGCCCGGCAACACCGTTCTGGTGGGCGTGGCGCAGGCGCGGGATATCGAGTTCGTCGCCGACAACCCGGGAGACTGGATGCTGCACTGCCACCTGCCGCACCACATGATGAACCAGATGGCCTCGCAGGCCGGCCCGATGACACGCATGGCTGGATCTCCCGGCGGCAAAGCAGGTCTGCGCGGCTCCGACAGCAGCGGGCACATGACCGCTCGCGGCACCAACCCCGATGCCATGGGAGGCATGCCGGGCATGGACATGGGCACGGCCAGGAGCTCCGGCGACCCCGCCCTGCCCGCCCCCGAGCTGAGCGGTGGAAGGGAGGCGACCGCGCCCGGCGGAGCTCTGGCCAACACGCATCTCAACGCCGGCATGATGGGCATGGGCCGGGAGCAGGACGGGCAGGGAATGCGGCTGAGCGCCGAACAGCAGCGCAATCTTGACGCCTTCGACACGAGCCGGAGCAGCATGGAGGTGCAGATGGCCGAGATCTCGCCCAACGCGAACAACGTGCCCAACTTTCCCCAGGACGCCTACATGGAAGGTCCCATGATGAACATGGACAAGCTGGTGCGCAAGCCCGAAAACCTGGGCCTGCGCCCCAATTGGAGCCGCTTCATGCAGGGCATGATGACGTTTCTGCGCGTTCTTCCACCCGAACAGTACGACCGGGTAGTCGAGGCCATGCGCGAAGCAAAGCGCCCCGGCGATCCCTACGCCTCGCTCTACGTCGCTCGGGGTCGGACCGCAGACGCTGCCGGCCAGGGCACGGCCGCGCCGGGTGAGTCCACGCGAGGCTGAGCCCGGCGCGGATCTCGCCCCTGGCAGACCCGAGGCGAGCATGGCTTCCCGCGGCTCCAGGGCACAGCCTCCGCACGTCGTTCGCCCCGGTGCCAACTTTCCTGCGCTTGTTCTTACACATTGCGAATCGGTGGGCGCTGTCTCTGTTTGAGACGGCCCCCGTTCCGCTCTTCCTGAGGGAGAAGACATGAAGTTTCGACAGATTGCACTTGGCCTTGCCCTGGCGACGACCGCCGCCTGCGCCTCCGCGGCGCAGCAGCCCGCGCCGCCGCAGCAGCCAGCGCCACCGCAGCCCACGCCGGTCCCCAACCGGACCAGGGTGCCGGCGGATCCCGCGTCGCCCCTGATGCGAGGCATGGAGGGCGATAGGAGCGACCGGAAGGCGAGGTTGGCGGCCGCCTCCATGGGCAGGTCGGTGCAGCAGCAGGCCGGGCAGGCGCAGGGAAGGCCGGGGCCCGGCAGCGACCAGGATTCGCTCAAGATCCCCGTCCAGCAGATGCAGGAGCCGGAGGCGCTTGAGCTCCGCACGGGAGGCGACCTCCCGGCTCCGGAGCTGCTCGGCGAGATCGTGCAGCGCGATCCGATGACCCTCGAAGAGTTCCTGGCCGCCGCCGACCGGTCCAACCCCACCCTGGCGCAGGCGCAGGCAAACGTCGATCGTTCCGGCCAGCAGGCGCGGCAGGTCAGCCTTCCGCCCAACCTTACCGTGGGCTACAGCGGCGATCACATCCGCGGAGGGGAGTACCGCGGAGGCGAGCAGGGGGCGTTCTTCCGGCAGGAGTTCGTGCTTGGGCACAAGCTGGCTCTGCGGCGCGACGTGTTCCGCGCCGAAGGCCGATCGAACGAGTACGCTCTGGCGGTGCAGCGCGCGCGCGTCCACAACGATGTCGCCCGCGCCTTCTTTGACGCCCTCGCCGCCCAGCAGTCGGTCATCACCCACGACCGTCTGCTGAAGGTGACGCTCGACGCCGACACCAACGCCCATGAGCTGGCCCGTGTCGGCCAGGCGGATGCGGCGGCGATCCTGGGGGCGGAGATCGCCGTCGAGCAGGCCCGGATCGATTTTGTGAACGCCCAGCGCATGTTTCTGGCGCGTTTCGCCCAGCTGGCGAGCTTTGCGGGCCAGCACACGCTCGCCACCCATCCGCTGCGGGGTTCGCTCACCGAGCCGCCCGAGATCGAGCCCGAGGATTCCGTGCGGCGCGATATGGCGGAGAGCCCGCTGGTGAAGCAGGCGGAGGCCGGCGAGGCGGTCGGGGAGGCACGTCTGCGGGACGCAAGGCGCGAGCGCGTTCCCAACCTGACGGTCTCGGCAGGCGAGTGGTACTCGGGCGAGCCGGTCGCGAGCGGAGCGAAGGCAGGCTGGGAGAGCTTCGTCGAGGCAGGGGTGCAGATTCCGCTGTGGAATCACAACCAGGGCAACATCGCGGCGGCAACGATCCTGGTCGATCGCGCCCACCGCGAGGTGGAACGGACCCGGCTCTGGACCCGCAGCCGCACCGAACCCCTGGCCCAGCAGTACCTGACGGCCCGGTTCACGGCCGAGCGCTACCGGACGGAGATGATTCCCCGCGCCCGCCGGGCCTACCAGCTGCAGGTCTCGAAGTATCAGCAGATGGCGCTCGAGTACCCGGCCGTGCTCGCGGCGCAGCACATGCTCTTCACGCTGCAGCTCGGATACGCGGAGGCGCTCCGGCAGCAGTGGAGCGCCTCCATCGCGCTCCAAAACTATGCCTTGGAGAACGGCCTGGATGGACCGGTCAGCACCGGATCCGACTCCACCACCATCAACCTGCCAACATCGCCGGGAGCGAACTAGGCTGTCTCGACATACACGTTTCGTCATCTCGACCGAAGCGCAGCGAAGTGGAGAGACCCCTGTATTTCGCCTTGGCGACTGGAAGTTCCGCCCTTTTACGGCAAATACAGGGGCCCTCTCTGCTCGCGAGGGATCTTCCCGACCTGACATCAACCCCAGTGCATCCGACCAGGGAGGACCCACGGACGGAACGACCAACCCCCAGGCTGCCCTGGCAGCAGACATTGGAGATGAGCTATGAGCATGTTTGAAACAGCGGCGTGGATCTCCCTGGGCGTCGCCTTTTTTTGCTCGATCGTGATCGCGATCGACATCGTGCGGCACCCACAGAAGATGACAGTCATGAACTTTGTATGGCCGGTCACGGCTCTCTACGGCAGCGTCTTCGCCCTTTGGGCCTACTTCCGATTCGGCCGCAGAAAATCCCGGGAGGCGCAGGCCAACCTCTCGGAGGCGGAGCACAAGAAGAAGATGAAGGAGGCCCAGGAGCACCCCAAGGCCTCACAGATCGGTGTCGCTGCCAGCCACTGCGGCGCCGGCTGCACCCTTGGCGACATCATCGCCGACTTCGGCATCTTCGGCCTGGGGATCACGATGTTTGGCTCCGATCTTTGGGCCAGCTTCATCATCGGATACGTGCTGGCGTGGCTGATTGGCATCGTCTTCCAGTACTTCACCATCGCTCCCATGCGCGGCATCTCGGGCTGGGCCGGCATCTGGGCGGCCATCAAGGCGGACACGCTCTCCATCACCGCCTGGCAGCTGGGCATGTATGGCTGGATGCTGCTGACCTACTTTGTCTTCTTCCCCAACCCCCACCTCCACCCCAACCAGGCGGGCTACTGGTTCATGATGCAGTTCGCCATGATCGCCGGCTTCTGCACCGCATATCCTATGAACTACCTCCTGGTGAAGACCGGCCTGAAGGAGGCGATGGCCTAGGGGTGGTCTGGGACGCAACCGCACGAGGCGCGGCGGATCAGCCGCGTCTTCAGCTGGATCTGCTCGGTCGGTGCGTCCCCATCGGTTCCGCCGGTAGAACTCGGCGCCAGAAGCCGGACAAACAGGAGTTCGGCGGCGATGTAGCCGATGTCGTGGATCGGCTGCTGGATGACGCTCACCGACGGCCGGAGCGTTCCTGCAAGCTGGAAGTCATCGTAGCCGAGCAGCGCCACGCTCGTCGGAACGGCGACCTCACATCGTTGCAGTACCGCAAACGTGTCGACCGTCGTGCTGTTCTTGAGCGTCAGGATCGCCTCTGGCGGACGCGAGGATCGCAGGATGCGGTCAAGCGTCTGCTCCGCCGACCGGAGATCCCGGACGCCGGTTTCGATGACGGGAGTGAGTCCGGCCGCCGTCATGGTCTGGCGGAAGCCACGCATGCGCTCCTGAATGGTGAACAGCTCGGTTTCGCCGGTGAAGCAGACGATGCGCCGGTAGCCGTGCTCGATCAGGTGCTGCGTCCCGAGTTGCGCACCGGCAAAGTTGTCGGCGACGACGCAGGGCACGGCGGAGTCTGCGATGGGACGGTCGAGCGCCACGACGGGAACTGGAAGCCGGCTCACCAGGTGTTGCAGCGTCTTGCTGTGCGAGTCGGCCGGCGCGATGATGAAGCCGTCCACGCGGTGACGCATGAGCACATGCACGGCATCGAGCTCGGCCTTCGCGTCGTTTTGGGTGGTCAGCACGACCAGCAGCGAATCGTTGGCGCGGGCGATGGCCTGGGCTGCTTCGGCGCAGGTGGAAAAGAACGGGTCCGCGATGCTGGGGATGATGAAACCGATGGTTCGGGTGCGGTCCCCCTTCAGCGTGCGCGCGGCCTGGTTCGGCATGTAGCCGAGCGCATCAATCGCGCCCTGCACGCGGGCAAGCGTCGTTGGGTCGACATTCTGGCCGCCGTTGATGACGCGGGAGACGGTGGTGGTGCCGACGCCAGCCTTTCTCGCGACCTCGCTCAGGGTGGCATGACGCATCTTCTTCGTCACGCCGCGCCGCGATCGGAGTTCGGAAAGAAGGTGTTGGCGGCTTGCCCCATAGCGCATGGTAGCAAGGCTCCGCGAATGCCGCCTCCGCACACGGAATTCGCTGAGCTGTATCGACATGTACCACTTGTCATCTCGACCGGGAGCGCAGCGAACGGGAGAGCCCCCCGTACTCTGGCCCTGGCGACTGGAACTTCTCTTCCCCCGCGGCAAGATACGGGGGGTCTCTCCGCTCCACGAGATGGAAAGCCATCTCGTTCCGGTCGAGATGACACCCCACTTCTATATGTGGATACAGCCGAGTGGATCCGGGAGGGAGCGGCCAGAGGAAGCATCGCGTGACCGCTCCGACCCCTACCGCAGCTTCCAGGACTCACCTCCGAAATGAAGCGTCAAGCCTGCCCGAAAGGTGAGCGGCAGCGACGGGTACCCGAAGGCCTCGAAGTAATGCTCACTCAGCAGATTGTCGATGCGCGCATAGGTTGTGACCGACCGGTTGACCCGGTAGCTGCCATCGAGATGCAGTCGCTGGTAGCTTCCAAGGAGATCGCGATTCGGCAGAAGAAGGCTGTTTCCGAAGTTGCCGTCGGATAGAAAGGTGCTGTCGTCGCGCTTGCCCACCAACGTTCCGGCCAGACCCGCGTACCACCGGCCCTGGGTGAAGGTCAGGCCAAAGTAGCCGCTCTGCGGAGCCCGCCGAAATGGCCGCGCGCCATCGAGCGGGGAGTAGGCACCGATCGGGACGGTGGGGAAGTTGGAGTCTGTGTTGAAGCTGCCGCCCTGGAGGTTGTCGCTCGAAAACGAGCGCTCAACGACCGCGTCGAGAAAGGTATACCCGCCACGGGCGAAGAGGTGCGGCGCAATCTGCCACTCGCCTTCGAGCTCAAGCCCCTGCGTCCGAAAGGCCATCGAGTTCACGGCGGCGCCGTAGAGCGAGGCGAGCGCGGAGGCGGGTACGCCCAGCTGCAGAAGGCCGCCCTTGCCGACGTACTCGATGCCATTGGTGAACTGGTTGTGGAAGTAGGTCGCGCCGATGCGGACGCGGCTGTGCCACAGCTCCTGGTCGATGCCCGCGTCGAAGGTGCGCGAGTTTTCCGGGCCGATGGGGCCGATGTGGTTCGCCGCGATCAGATCCGCGCCATTCGGCAGCGATGCCAGGCTGCTGTAGAGCGAGCTGGTCTGGTAGAAGAGGCTCGGCTCCTTGATGCCTTTGCTGAAGCTGCCATGCAGCTTGGTTCCTCCGGCCCATCTGCCCGGCGTCGGCCGGGCGAGATAGTAGGCGAGCGAGGCGCGCGGCGTGGCGGCAAAGCCGAAGAGGCCGTTGCTCTCGAGGCCGCTGCCCACGATGTAGAACAGCCGGTTGCGCACATCGCCTGAGATCTGGGTGGTGTAGCTGTAGTTGCCGCGCTCGATCGACGAGGGTGTGCCGAAGGGAGTGGAGACCGTGGTGCCGCGCTCATCCTCATAGGTGAACGCGCCCAGAGCGACGGTATGCGGGTTCAGCCGCAGATCCGTCTGGGCGTAGACGAAGTCTCGCGCGGTCCGGGAGTGGTACTGGTTCGGATAGGTGGTGCCGCCGTACTGAAAGATGGCCTGCCCGCTGACGCTGTAGCCGTTGGCTCCGGTCAACGTGACCGGCGCACCGAGGAAGTTGGCCGTGGCCGGGTCGGGCGAGTCCGGAATGCCGGTCGCGGCGTAGTCGGTGAAGGTGTAGTTCAGCCGCAGACCGCCGTAGCGGATCTGGTTGTGCCAGCGCGAAGTGGTCTGGTTGTTCCAGACCCCGGAGTAGAAGCTGTCCCGCTCCCGGACGCCGGCGGCATCCGGAATGCCATAGAGCGCAATGGCGTTCGGCGAGCTGTTCAACGTGGCGACATGCCGCAGCGTAAAGCGGAGGTCGTTCCTTGTGTTGGGGGTCCAGCCGAAGTTCCCAACGTAGGTGCCGTTGTGAAAGCTGCTGGATGGCAGGGAGTTGCGCGTGTCCAGCCGGTCAAAGGCGGAGTAGTAGTCCAACTGGCGAAACGCGCCGCTGGCCGCGACCTGCTGATGGTAGGTGCCGAAGTTTCCCCCGTCGCCGGAGTACGTGAACAGCGGCAGCGGTGTGGTGCCCCGTGTCGTGGTCAGGCTGACGACCCCGGCGAGCGCGTCCGAGCCGTACAGCGAGCTGTTGGGCTCGCGCAGCACCTCGATCGAGTCCACGCCAACGCTGGCGATGTTGGCGAAGTTCACGGCGCCCCCGATATCGTTGGCCGGAACGCCGTCGATCAGCACCTTGTTGGCGTTGGAGTTGCCGCCGCGGATAAACAGCGCGGTCTGGCCGCCGGTCTGGCCAATCTGTGTGATCTGCAGCCCCGGAACGCGGCGCAGCGGATCCTGCACCTCCGTCGCATACCGGTACCGGTTGCCGTAGAGCACGGTGACGGAGGCTCCAGTCTGCGCGGCCGGTGTCGGCGTCCCGGTTGCAGTCACCGTCACCTCCTGGGTCAGCGTCGGGGTCGCGAGGGTCACGTCGATCTCCGCATCTCCACCGGAGGAGACAAAGCCGGCGGGGGCGAGAGTAGGCCGGAAGGTGGGCGCGGTGACCTCCAGGCGGTAGCGTCCGGAGGCGCTGACCGGCAGCCGGTAGGCTCCCGCGGCATTCGACCGCGTATGGGCAAGCGCGTGTCCCGCCGGGTTCAACAGCACCACCTCTGCCGAGGCGACGGCCGCGCCCAACGGATCTCTGACGGTTCCGTGAATGCCAGGGGAGGCCGCCATCGCAGGCGCGGCAAGGAGAACGGCGAACAAGAGCGCCGGCAGTGTTGTGCCGCGGGGCCGGGTTATGGCGGCGCTCCGGCAGGTTGTGGAGCAGCTGGGGGGGACGGCGAAGGGCACGCGGAGCGGTGCAGCTTGATGCATGGATCTTCCTCTCGGCGGCACGAGGGAGCGCGGTTGCGCCCGTGTGCCGCTGGCTCGAATCGGTCTGATTGTCAGGAAGCGCCGAGCTGCCTCGGAGGAGGCCGGCTGCAGTGCTCTTCAGCTCTCCCATCGAAGCTGAACAAAGCCCAGAAACAGCTTTGGCCGGTATCCTGACTTGCGCCTCAACGAGCCCAAACCGCCTTCCCGGAGCCTGCGGCTCCAGTGGCGTCCTGCGGAGTTGTTTGGGCTCTCCGCGCTTACAGTTACGGGGTAGTGGCGGATTTGCACCGCCTTCCCTGCACCAAAGTAGCCCCCAGAATAGCGGCGGCCCGGCCCGAGGTCAACCCTGGAGCAACTCGCTGCCGTACCACAGGAGAAAGGTCCCCGTGTTTGCCTCGATCGAGGCACACGCGAAGACCCTGAACCCACGTCTCAAGTGCGAGACGTGGGGCACCCTGCACCTGCCACTTTGGCGTCGGGATGCAAGTATGCGGGTGCCCCACATCTCGCCTCTGAGATGTGGGTTCGCAGGCTCACCGTGCGTGCAGCTCCAACGCGATCAGAAGCGCAGGAGGTAGCTTGCCTTCAGAAAGAACTGCCGGCCGTCGTTGAGGTAGCCCTGTCCGCGCGGCAGAATCTCCTCGGTGGGGTCGCAGACGCCTCCGCGCCGGGTGCACAGCGTGTGACTCAGGTTCTGCAGGTCGTTGTTGTAGCCCACGTAGATGGCGGTGCCCGGGTGCGGCAGCCACGTCAACAATGCCTGCGTCTGCACCTGCTTGGTGCGTCCGAGCGAGGTTTCGGCCGGGTTGGCATGGAGCGAGTCGTACTCGACGATGACGCGCGCCGAGAGGGCACGTGTGAACTGGTAGTTGATCTTGGTACGCAGTACCTGGTTCTCGTACACAAACGGACCTCCGTGGGTGAGGAAGTTGCGGTCGAGCAGGTAGGTGTTGTCGATGGTGAGCGCACCGATGGGCTGCAGCGTAAACAGCAGCTGCACGTTCGTCTGGTCCAGCAGCGCCGGAGGCCTTCCAGGCAGCGGGTTGTAGTTAACGTTGCCGCCGCGGATGGCGACCAGGTTGAAGTTCAGCTGCGGCATTGGCGCGCTGCGCAGCACCACGCCGCCGAAGTTTTCGGTGTAGTTGGTATACCGGGTCAGCACCGGATAGCTGTCCGGCCCGAGGGTGTCGGAGTTCTGCCCGACCAGAGGCGCGAAGACGGTGTTGCGGGCCAGCGTGACGAACGGGTCGAAGGTGGTGTAGTGGTAGAGCCGGTTGCCCTTGCGATCGAAGGCAAACTGGTCGCTGGTCTCGACACCGAAGATCTGCACGCGGCTCCCCTTGGGAAACCACTGGTAGTTCGCATAGCTGTTGTTCTGCCGGTAGGCCGTGGTCTGGATGAAGCCGGCGAGGCTCTGAAAGCCCGAGCTGTAGTCGTTGTAGGTGCTGCGGAAGTTGAACGAGTGGCCGTTTCTGGCCACGCGCAGCTTGGTGGCCGGGCCCGCGGCGTAGCTCCCGTCGAGGGACTTGGTGGAGCTTTCGACCTCCTGCCCGGTCAGCGTCCACGTGTTGCTCAGACGCGCCGTGAAGTCGAGGCCGCCGATGCGGTTCCAGCTGCCGTTGAGCTCCTCGTCGGTGTAGATGGCGCCCACATTGGAGTTCTTGCCGATGTCCTCCGAGACGCGCGCGATGCCGTAGAACGATCGCTTTTTGTAGAGCGGGTCGCCCGGAGCGACGGTGTTTCCCGGCAGACGGTCGTCAATGGCCAGGATGCCCAGGTTGGTGCGGCCGATCTTGCCCGTCACTCTGCCGCCAAACTCCGGATTGACGATGTTGCGGGTGTAGACGAGCTGGATCGGCGTGTCGAAGTAATTGGCATTTTCGAGAAAAAACGGCCGCAGCTCGGGGAAGTACACCGGGTAGCGCTGGTTGACGGTGAACTGCGGCTGATTGCTCTCCACCTGGCTGAAATCGGGGTTGACGGTGGCGTCGACGACGATCGAATCCTTGAGGATCGCCTTCGCGTCCCCGCCGGCGGTTCCCTCCAGGTGGCGCGTGCTGAAAAAGGGGTTGTTCGGGTTCAGGGTATCGACGGCATGGAGGTTCTGCAGCAGCGCGTAGGGGTTCAGCTGCAGGTTGTGCGATCCGGTGACGCCCTCGATGCCGAGCAGCGTGCCCTCCTGGCTGAGCGTGCCGGTGACGTTGGACGAGATGGCTGGCCACTCGTCGGTCTCGCTCGCGCGCGGCAGGTTGCGCATGAGCACCACGCCCCACGGCAGGCCGCCGGGACGGAAGCGCAGACTCTCGAACGGGATCGACAGAACGGCGATCCAGCCCCTGGCGGTCACGCGCGCGGCACTGTCCCAGACCTGGTCGTAGCTGTAGTCGGGGTCGTTGTTCTCCGTCCAGGCCGCGTCGGCCTGCACGCCCAGAGCGTTTACCTGAAAGAGGATTCCGTGGCGGCGGTCGGCAAAGGGGTCCAGAAGAATGCCCACGTTGTCGTCGGTCTGGATGTTCTCGCGGCGTGTGAGATGCCTGCGGATTGCGGCCGCATGCGCGTCGAAGCAGACGAAGGCGACCTCTAGTGTGCGCTGGGTGCGGCCGAGGTAAACCTCGGTGCGCTCGGTGGGCGGCTTGCCGTTGTTGGGCGAGTTCTGGGTGAAGCCGGTGATCTCGGTGAGCTGGTGTGCGAGCTCCGGCGGGGGAGCCATGCTCTCGAAGTCGCCCAGCCGCAGCGGCCGGCTGAGCAGCGGTACCTGCCGGCTGGTTGGCTGCGTGGATCGGGTCTCGGGCCGCACCGGAACCGCGGTGGGTCGGTTGATCTGCGCCGGCGCAGCCACGCAGACGGTAAGAAGAGACCAGAGCGCAATCGCCCACGCTGCCCCGCCACCCTTTTTACCCCACAGCAACATCGCACCAGCCCGGTCGAGGGCCCGGGTTTCGCCCGGTGTCCCTGAGAATACAGAGCCTGTTACGCACAGTCGATGGCGGCGGTTCCGTTGCGGGCGGGGCGACGCACGCGAAGGGAGGTGCGGGCTGTGTGCGGGGAACCTCGGAGCGAAGGCTGGAGCTGGTTTCGTGCAGAACAATGCGAAGAAGCGAAATACAGGGGTCTCTCCACTCCGGACGCAAAGTGCGCGTCCTTCGGTCGAGATGACAGCAGGTGGCGCTCTCTCCACAACGTCATCTCGACCGGAGCGGAGAGACCCCTGTATCTCGCTCCCGCTCGCGCATCCGCGACTCTCTTGAGAACCTCCAACGCGGGGCAGGAACAAGGTTTGGAGACAGCGGATGTCCGCAGCCGGTAGACTTCCCCTGCCACAGCAGGCTGTTGTTCGCGCGAACCAATCATCGGAAACACCAGGAAGAGACGGGCACGTGGAAACATCGAGGCGAAAGTTTTTGAAGGCCGGTGCGATTGCCGGGGCAGGCATGGCGGTTCCCGGCGTGGCGTACGCGGCCCCGTCGCCGAACTCTGAAGCAGAGATCGCTCGTCCAGGTACCGAGGCGCAGATAGCGGCGGATTCCGGCGCCGGCGAGGGATTTACGCGCGGCATCGGCGTGTATCCCGGTCTGCCGGCGGAGCACTTCGGCCCTACCTCCATCGCCGACACCAGCGGCCAGGAGCGCAACCTGGCGCTGCTGCGGCCCGCCTTCCACTCCTCCAGCTACGACTACAACCTGACGGCGCAGCTGGTGACGGACGGCATCCGGCAGACGGATCTGCCGGTGTGGGTCGCGACCGCGATCGATGGACAGATTCTGCCGCGGCCACAGCGCGAGGTCATGCTCGACCACTTCCAATCCAGTGTTCTGGAGCTTGCCGGCACCTCTCCGGCGGTCGAGGTGCACCTTCTGGGAGGGGCGGCGCCACCCGTGGTCGATCGCGTGCAAGTGTTTACCGTCGTGCCCGACTCCGTTCCACCCGCCAGCCTGCTGTTTACGGCGTCGGTCTCGACCGACGGACATCTCTGGCGCAAGGCCGGCAGCGCTCCGGGCTCGCTGACGTCGCGGCCCGGAACCGACTACCCGCCGGGTCTCACGGCGGGATCGCATCTGCTGGCACCGTCCATTCCGCTCTCCGGCGCGGCAGGGGCGCGCTACTTCCGCTTCGATCTCGCGCCCGCCAAGACCCCCGCCGGCACAGCCGCCGAAGCGCACCTGCATTGGCGCCTGGGCCAGGTCGCCTTCTTTGACGGCGGGCAGCGGGTGCAGGTGGGCGGACCCTACCGCTTCACCAGTGCATGGAAGAGCGCCGGGGTGGACCGCGAGTGGGTCTACGTCGATCTTGGCGCGAGCCTCGCCTTCGACCGCGTCGCCCTGCACTGGATCGCGCGCGCGGCCGAGGGACAGATCGAGGTCTCTGACGATGCAGCAACCTGGCGCGTGCTGGAGCCGCTGCCCACCGCGCCCGCCACCACGCTGGTTGACGACATCCGGCTGAAGAGCCCTGCCCGGGGCCGCTATGTGCGCGTTCTGATGACCCGGCCGGCGACCGCGAACGGATACATCCTGAGCGAGTTCGAGGTGTACGGCAAGGGTGGCTTTGTGAGCGAGCCGAAGCCTGCGCCGGCGGTGCGGGCCGATGGCGGACTGGATCTTGCGGGCGGCCGATGGAGGCTGATTCGCGCCGGATCGGAGACCGGCGAGGCGGTGGCGACCGCTGGATTCCCTGACGCGGGATGGATGGTCGCGACCGTGCCCGGCACGGTGCTGAGTTCGTACCTGAACGCAGGCGCCATCCCCGACCCGAACTTTGGGCAGAACCAGCTCATGCTCTCAGACGCCTACTTCTACTCCGACTTCTGGTATCGCACGGAGTTTCCCTCGCCCGCGCTCCCCAACGGCAGGCGGGCAACGCTGCACTTCGCCGGGGTCAACTGGAAGGCGGAGGTCTACCTGAACGGCGAGCGGCTGGGACCGATCGAGGGCGGCTTCCGTCGC
This sequence comes from Acidobacteriaceae bacterium, assembly GCA_965218595.1. Lineage (GTDB taxonomy): Bacteria > Acidobacteriota > Terriglobia > Terriglobales > Acidobacteriaceae > Edaphobacter. Next base: position 158,211 of record CBDCLC010000005.1, read on the forward strand.
GGGCAGTTCGACGTGACCGCGAAGCTGCGACAGGGCGGTGCGCCCAACGCCCTGGCCGTGCGCATCCGCAAGAACGACACGCCCGGAAGCTGCAAGCAAAAGACCTACGAGACCACCGGCTTGAATGGAGGCGCGCTCGGCGCCGACAACCCGACCTACCACGCCTCCATCGGGTGGGACTGGATTCCTACCATTCGCGGCCGCAACATCGGCATCTGGGGCGATGTGTCCCTCGCGGTCACCGGCGCGGTCACGCTTGCCAATCCGCTGGTCACCACCAGGCTGCCGCTGCCGAAGACAGATGTCGCCGAGGTGACGCTGGAGGTGGTGGCAGCCAACGGCAGCTCCAGCGCGGTCTCGGGAACGCTGCGCGGAAGGCTGGGTGAGGTCGAGTTTTCGCACCCCGTGTCGTTGCCTGGCAACGGACGGCAGACGGTCAGGATATCGTCCGCCAACACTCCCGGCCTGCGCATCGATCAGCCAAAGCTGTGGTGGCCGGCCGGGTATGGCGAGCCGCATCTCTACGACGTGGAGATGCGCTTCGAGGCAGACGGAGCCGGCGGCCCCACGGTGCACCACGAGCTTCGCTTCGTGGCCGGCCTGCGGCAGATGACGGCCAGCGAGACCGGCGGAGCGCTGCGCCTGTTCATCAACGGCCGGCGATTTATCGGGCGGGGCGGCAACTGGGGCTTTGGCGAATCCATGCTGCGATACCGCGCTCGCGAGTACGACGCCGCCGTGCGCTACCACCGCGAGATGAACTTCACCATGATCCGGAACTGGGTGGGGCAGATCGGCGACGATGCCTTCTTCGAGGCATGCGATCGCCACGGGATCGTGGTCTGGCAGGACTTCTGGCTGGCCAACCCCTGGGATGGCCCGGTGCCGGAGAACAACGACCTGTTCCTGGACAACGCGCGCGACTTCCTGCTGCGCATCCGGCGCCATGCCTCGCTTGGGCTCTACTGCGGTCGCAACGAGTGGTTCCCCCCGCCGGTGCTGGAGCGCGGCCTGCGCGCGCTTCTGGCGGAGCTCCACCCGGACATTCACTACATTGGCAGTTCGGCCGATGGCCCGGTCAGCGGGCACGGTCCGTACCGCGCGCTGCCCGCGCCGGAGTACTTCCGGCTGGCCGACAAAAAGCTGCACAGCGAGTTAGGCGCGCCGGCCATTCCGCCCATCGAGAGCGTGCGCCTGATGATGCCCGAGAAGGCGCTGTGGCCGCAGGGGCTCGACTGGGGGCTGCACGACTTCACACTCGCCGGCGCGCAGGGAGGAGCGCAGTTCCTGAGCTTGATCGACGAGAGCTACGGCGGCGCCAGCACGGCCGAAGAGTGGGTGGAGCTGGCGCAGTTCGTCGTCTACGAGAGCTACCGCGCGATGCTGGAGGCGCAGAGCCGCTACCGCATGGGTCTGCTGCTGTGGATGAGCCATCCGTGCTGGCCGTCGTTTGTGTGGCAGACCTATGACTACTACTTCGAGCCGACCGCAGCCTACTTCGGATCGAAGAAGGGCTCAGAGCCGGTGCACATTCAGTGGAACTCCGCCGAGGAGACGATCGAGGTGGTGAACTACAGCGGCGGAGCGCGGCCAGGACTCGAGGCCGAGGTGGAGATTCTGAATCTGGACGGCTCGCGTGTCAGCCGCAGGTCCGCCGCGCTCAGCAGCACGGAAGATTCGGTGGCGACACCTCTCCGCATGGAGTACCCGTCCGGCCTGAGCGCGGTGCACTACCTGCGGCTCACGCTGCGGGAGAAGGGAAACGAGATTTCCAGCAACTTTTACCTGCGCGGGCTGGAGCAGGGCGATTTGCGCGCCATCCGCACGCTGCCAGAGGCGCAGCTGCAGGCAACAAGCTCGGCGGCGCGGCAGGGGCAGCGATGGGTGATCCGCACGGAGCTCCAGAACCGCTCCCAGACGCCGGCTCTGATGGTCCGCTTGAGCGCCGTGCGAGAGCGCAGTGGCGACCGCATCCTGCCCGCGATCTTCTCCGAAAACTACATCGCCCTCATGCCAGGCGAGAGCCGGACGGTGGAGACAGAGTGTGAGGACAGGGACACGCGCGGGGAGCGACCCAGGATGGTGGTCAGCGGCTTCAACGTCGCCAGGGCAGAGATTCGCTGACCTCCGTCTGACGCACACGTGCCGCCAGGCAGGCCCCGGTCTGATGCCTCCTCCTGCCGGACCCACACCTTCTGCCGCTGATCTGAGCCCATAGAATCGGGCTATGGAACTGTTCGAGACGGAGCCGGCAGCGGGAACGAACGGCGGACGTCGCGGACGTCTCCACCTGCCGCACGGGACGGTGGAGACCCCCGTCTTTATGCCCGTGGGAACCGCCGCGACGGTGAAGGCGGTGGAGCAGGGAACGCTGGAGCGGCTTGGGGCCGAGGGGCTTGGCGCGGAGATCATCCTGGCCAACACCTACCACCTGTACCTGCGGCCCGGCTGCGACCTGATCCGCCGCATGGGCGGTGTGCATCGCTTCATGGGCTGGGGGAGGCCCATGCTGACCGACTCCGGCGGCTTCCAGGTCTTTTCGCTGAGCAAGCTGCGCCGGGTGACCCCGGATGGGGTCGAGTTCCGGTCGCACCTCGATGGATCCAGGCACATGTTCTCTCCGGAACACTCCATCGGCGTGCAGATCGCGCTTGGCGCCGACATCCTGATGGCCTTTGACGAGTGTGTCGAGACGCCGGCCAGCTGGGAGCGCACGCGCGAAAGCATGGGGCTGACCCACGCCTGGGCGCAGCGCTCCAGGGATCACTTCGAGCGACACCAGCACGAGGTGCCATGGGCGGTGCCTCTGCCCGGCGATGAGGCTCACGGCTACCAGGCAGCGGCGTTCACCGGCCAGACGCAGAGCCTGTTCGGCATTGTGCAGGGCGGCATGTACCCCGACCTGCGGCGGGAGTCCGCCGGGCGCATGGTCGAGATCGGCTTCCCCGGCTATGCGATCGGCGGCCTGGCGGTCGGCGAACCGCGCGAGGTTACGCGCGAGATGATCGCGCGCACGCTGGAGTGGCTGCCCGCGGACAAGCCCCGGTACGTGATGGGGGTCGGCTACCCCGACGAGATCGCGGAGTACGCCGCGATGGGCGTCGACATGATGGACTGCGTTCTGCCGACACGCGCCGGCCGCCACGGTCTCGTTTTTCGCCAGGCCGAAGTGGGAGAGGCTGGCGCGGCTGGCGTGACGGGGAGCTACCCCGGCGTGATCCGCATGAACATCAAGCGAATGGAGAACGCCGACGACAGCCGCCCGATCGATCCCGCCTGCCCGTGCCCGGTCTGCCGGCGCTACTCCCGCGCGTACCTGCGGCACTTGTTCGTCGCCGGTGAGGCGCTTGGCGCCACGCTGAACTCCGTGCACAACCTGCAGTTCTACCTGGACACCATGACGCGGGTGCGGCGGGATCTGGCTCGGGATCGGGCTCCAGGGCCGCGCGAAGAAGCGATCTGACCGAGCCTTTTGCTCGAGAAGCATCCAAGGCGGAAGGAGAGCGAAGCGTGCCCGGCAGAGATCGTCATCACGCAGTGGTGATCGGCGCAGGCCCCAACGGCCTGACTGCCGCTGCGGTGCTGGCGCGCGCCGGGGTCTCGGTCGAGGTGCTGGAGGCTCGAAGCTCGGTTGGTGGCGCGGCCCGCACCGAGCAGCTGACTTTGCCCGGATTTTGGCACGATCTTGGATCGAGCGCCTACCCCATGGGTTCGGCCTCGCCCGTCTTCCGGTCGATGCCGCTTGATCGCTTCGGCCTGCGATGGATTGAGCCGGAGATCCCGCTGGCGCATCCGCTCGACGACGGCACGGCGGTGGTGCTCCATCACGATCTCGCCGCCATGGCGGACGAGCTCGACCCGGGCGACGGTGCCGCCTGGCAACGGTTGTTTGCGCCGCTCAGCGAGAACTGGGCAGCGATTGCGCCGGAGCTGCTGGGTCCGGTGATCCACCTGCCGCGTCACCCCCTGCCGCTCGCGCACCTCGGGCTCTACGCCGGCGTACCCGCAACCGTGCTGGCGCGGACGATGTTTCGCGGGGAGCGTGCACGTGCCCTGCTGGCAGGGATGGCGGCCCATTCGGTGCGGCCGCTTGAAAGCATCGGCAGCGTTGCGGTGGGTCTGGTACTGGGCGCGGCGGGCCATGCCTTCCACACCGGCCTGGCAGGCTGGCCGGTGGCGGCCGGTGGCGGCGGCAGCATCACGCGAGCTCTGGCGGGGTATCTCGAAAGCCTCGGCGGCACGATCCGAACCGACACGGAGATCCGATCGCGCGATCAGCTTCCCGCGGCGGACGCGATTGTCTGCGATCTTTCGCCGGGCGCTGTGGTCGGTCTGGCCGGAGACCGGATGCAGCCCGGCAATCGACGTCTGATGGAGCGATTCCAGTACGGCCCAGGCTCCTTCAAGGTCGATTGGGCGCTGAGCGAGGCGATCCCCTGGCGCGCGGCGGCCTGCCGCATGGCGGGGACCGTGCACGTGGGCGGCACGATGGATGAGATCGCCCGCAGCGAGCGCGCGCCCTGGTCTGAGCCCGCCGGCGAGGTCGATCCGCTCCCGTTCGTTCTGGTGGTGCAGCCAAGTGTCTGCGATGCTTCCCGCGCGCCCGCCGGAAGGCACACCGCGTGGGGCTACATCCACGTGCCCAACGGCTGGACCGGCGATGCCGTCGGCCTGATCGAGCAGCAGATGGAGCGCTTTGCTCCAGGGTTTCGCGATTGCGTTCTGGCTCGCAACGTGTGGAGCTGCCCAAAGTTCGAGGCGTGGAACCCCAACCTGATCGGCGGCGACCTGAGCGGCGGTGCCATGACGCCGCTGCAGATGGTCATGCGGCCGACGCCGCGGCTTTACGAGACGAGCGTGCCCGGATGGTTTCTCGGCTCCTCCTCGACGCCGCCCGGCGGTGGCGTGCACGGCATGTGCGGATCTCACGCGGCCGAAGCCGCGCTCCGATGGCTGCAGCGTTGAGACGCATGGAGCTCTGAGGCATCCAAAAGAAATCGGGGCGCTCTGCCGCCTCGTTCCCATAGCGCAATGGGTGCAGCCACGCTGCGCGCGGCACAACGGAACCTGCTGCCAGGGCCCGCCCGAGAGCAGTCCGGCCATGGCGGCCAGCCCAAACGAGGACATATGCACACTCTGTTTCAGAACCACGCTCAGCAGCGCTGGTTTTTGATCATCTTTCTGCTATGCGCTGCTTTTGTTCTGGCGAACCTGGTGCACTGGTTTCTTCTGCGCGTGCTCCACCGCAAGGAGTTGTCCAGCCTGACGCCGGGATGGGGTCTGCGAGAGCACCTCAGCCGGCCCGCGAGAACGGTCTTCGTGCTGACGTGTGCCGCCTTTCTTCTGCCCCTGGTGCCGCACCTGCCCGGCACCCTCGAGACCGTTCTGCACCAGGGCATCAGCATGGCTCTGGTGGTCTCTCTTGGCTGGCTCGCCGTCGGTCTGGTGTACGTGCTGCAGTCGTTCCTGATGCGCAAGTACGACACCCACACCACGGACAATCTGCGCGCGCGCCGCCTGGTGACGCAGTTTCAACTCGCGCGCCGTCTGCTGATCGGTCTCATCGTCGTCTTCACCATTGGCGGTCTGCTCTACACCTTTCATGACCCGCGCATCTGGGAGTTCGGCACCGGCCTGGTCGCCTCCGCTGGTCTGGCTTCACTCGTCCTGGCGACCGCCGCCAAATCGACCGCGTCAAATCTCTTCGCCGGATTTCAGATCGCGCTGACCGAGCCGATTCGTATCGACGATGTGGTGGTTGTGCAGGGGGAGTGGGGACGCATCGAGGAGATCACCTCCGCCTACGTCGTCGTTCGCCTGTGGGATCTGCGCCGACTGATCGTGCCGCTCACCTGGTTTATCGAGAACTCCTTTCAGAACTGGTCCCGGGAGTCGGCCGAGATCATGGGCACCTCCATGCTGTACGTCGACTACACCGTGCCTGTCGAGCCTCTGCGCCAGGAGCTGCTCGGCTACGTCAAGAGCAACCCGAACTACAACGGCAGGGTGTGCGCTCTGCAGGTGACCAACCTGACGGAACACACCATGGAGATTCGGTGCCTGATGAGCAGCGACACCTCGAGCGCTCTGTTTGACCTGCGCTGCCAGGTCCGCGAGCACATGATCGAGCACATCCGAAGTCACTATCCGGGGGCCTTTCCGCGCACCCGCATCTCCAACCCGGAGCCGAACGATCTTCAGGGGATTAAGGCCCAACTGGTCGACGCGGGCGTCCGAGGCGCGGAGCAGGGTCAATCCCGGTGAAGGCGGATAAACGCGCGCAGGCCGGTCTTAGGCCTTCTCGGCAAGCAGATCGAGCTGGCGAATCTTTGGAGCTTCTGAAAACAGCTGATCCGCTCTGGCCATGAGTGCCTTGGCGATCTCGCCGTGGAGGTGCGCCTCGCGCGCGGGCTCGTCGTCGAAGGTGTCGAAGATGCTGTACACCCCCGGCTTGTCCTCCTTGATGGCGTACCAGTGCCGCGTTTCGGGCTCCGCCTGTGCCATCTCCGCGCCGCTCTTCAGAAACGACTCCACTTCGCCTTCCATGCCGGGCTTCGCCTTCAGCTCGGCGTACAGTGCAAACTTTGCCATGGGATGCCTTCCACTTTCTGGTGCATGGTTGCACCGCTCGGTAGGATGCAGGACGCGCCAGATCCGGGGGACAGGCAGCGGAGGTTAACAAGGGGAGCACTCCTGTGCAGCCTGATGAACGGTTGTAAGAAGATGATTGACAGCCGGCGCCCGGCTTCGGTATCAACAGCTTGTCACCTGACGTGTGCCGATCGGCCGTGTCTCCGATGACGACCTGGAGAGCCCAAGCGGGAGAGCTTCAGACAAGCAGGCGAAAAGCGGGGTTCAAAAGGCAATGCAGCGGAGCATCTGCGTGGGTGAAGTTCGTGTCGGACGGGGTGTGTTTGGCGCCTCGCTGATCGGTTTCTTGTTCTTTTTCTTCTTCACCCTTACGGGTCGGGCTCAGTCAGCGGGCGGAACCATCGCGGGGTCGGTCACCGACCCGACCGGAGCCCTGGTGCAGAATGCGACCGTCGTCGCAACGGGTGTCGACACCGGATCGGTCTACAAAACTGCCTCAAGTTCGGCCGGCGTCTTCCGTTTTCCCCAGATGCAGCTTGGGCGCTACAACCTGGTCGTCTCGGCGCCGGGCTTCAACGCCCTGAAGCTGAACGGCATTCTTGTGACGCTCGGAAACGTGTCTCCGGCGGATGCGCATCTCAGCCAGGGTGACGTCGCCGAGACGGTGACGGTCAACGCCGACGCGCCAAGTGTGCAGACCGAAAACTCCGAGGTCAGCAACACGGTCTCCACCCGGCAGATACTGGATCTGCCGCTGAGCCTGGGCGGCCAGAGCGCCATGCGCTCGGTAGAGTCCTTCATCTTTCTGGCGCCGGGCACGGTCGGGCCAGGCACAGCCGGCTCCACCTCCGGAGCCTTCCAGGCCAAGACCGCGGGCGGCCAGAACTTCGGCACCGAAGAGCTTCTGGACGGCATCAGCGTTCGCCGGCTGGACAGCAACTCCGCGTTTGACGAGCACGCGCCCAGCGTCGAGGCGCTGAACGAGCTCAAGGTCACGACCTCCATCGTTCCGGCGACCGAGGGCCGCACCACCGGTGGCGTCGAGAGCTTCAGCACCAAGAGCGGTACCAACAGCTACCATGGCACTGCCTTTGACATTTTTCAGAACGAGGACCTGAACGCCAACCGCTACTTCAACAAGCTGCGGATCGCGGAAAATCCGGGCGACCCGGTGGTCTTTGCCAACAACCAGCGTCCGCTCGACAAGAAGAACGACTACGGCGGATCGGTGGGCGGACCCATCTCGATCCCGCACCTCTACAACGGCCACGACCGCACCTTCGGCTTTTTCTCCTGGGAGCAGTTCCGCCAGAGCAAGGGTGGCGTGGCGGTCAGCTCCATTCCGACGGCTGCCGTGCGTGGTGGAGACTTCTCCGCCCAGCTCACGACGATTCCTGAACCGGGCGTCACCGACTGCAACGGCAACCAGGTCTATCAGGGCCAGATCTTCGACCCGGCGACCACGCAGGTACGTGCCGATGGATCGGTCTGCCGCAACCCGTTTCCTGGCAACAGGATCGATCCGGCGCGCTTCACCACGGTCGCTCAGACGGTTCTCAAGTACCTGCCCCTGCCGAACACCGGCGCGCCCGGACGTCTGGTGCAGAACTACAGCTACGCCACCAACTTTCCGCTGCTGAACACGAACTACTCTATCCGCGTCGACCACAACCTTTCGGAGAAGTCGAAGATCTTCGTCACCTACACCGATCGCGACAACGACATCACGAACGGAAATCCACCCTACCCGGGGGTGGGCGGTGGCGTGCAGGTGCAGCAGGCCTTTGCCAAGTACCTGCGCGCGGGCAACGACTACTCCTTCACGCCGACCTCGTTCAACCACTTTGTGGCCGGTCTGACGCGTCTCTACCAGCTCAACCTGGCCAGCTCGGTGGGCCAGTATCCGGACTACGACGCCCTGCTCGGCATCCAGGGCGCGAGCGGACCGGCCTTTCCGGCGATCAGCTTTAGCAGCACATTTGTTCCGCAGTACAACGGGCTCGGCTACAACAACGACTCCGTCCAGCCGGTGAACACCTTTGAGGTGACCGACACCTACACCTTTATTCGCGGACGACACACGGTGGAAGTCGGCGTGGACTTCCGCAAGGATCAGTTTACGAACGAGGACAAGGGTGGCCAGTCCGGCAGCTTCAACTTCGCCCAGTACCAGACCTCGGCCGCGCCGAGCGACGTGCTGACCGGCGACGGATTTGCCAGTCTTCTGCTTGGCCGGGTCAACTCGGCCGGCGTCACCATTCAGAGCCGGGCCCCGCGCTTCGGACAGGCCTACTACGCCGCCTTTGTGCAGGACGACATCAAGGTCACTCCCAACCTGCTGGTCAACGTGGGGCTGCGCTACAGCATTGACACACCCCGCAATGAGGCGCACGGAAACGTCTCCAACTTCAGCCCCACCCTGCCCAATGCGGCGGCGGGCGGGCTGCCGGGAGCGCTCTACTTCGCGGGCTCCGGCGCCGGACGCATCGGCGGTACCGGCGAGTTTGCCAACACGTACAAGAAGGATTTCGCGCCGCGTCTCGGATTTGCCTTCTCCCCGCCGAACAGCGGCGGCAAGACCTCCTTCCGCGGCGGCTTCGGCATCTACTACGGTCCGCTGGACTACTCCGACTTTGGCGGCGCCAACCAGCTCGGCTTCACCGCCAGCCCAAGCTTCCACAACACCGACAACTTCTCGCAGGCGTACTGCAACGGCAAACGCACCGTCGGCACCACCGCGGCGTGCAGCAACGTCGCGGGCTTCGATCAGTCCATACCCTCCTTCCCGCAACCCCCCAACCTCGACCCGACCCAGAACACCGGTCAGGACCTCGGCGGGCAGATCACCGCGCAGTACATCGCGCCCAGCTTCGGCCGGCCAGCCGCCATTTATAACTGGGGGCTGCAGGTGCAGCAGCAGCTGGCGACGGATCTTATCCTGACGGTGGGCTACATCGGCACCAGCGGCACCTATCTCCACTCCAACCTGCTGCAGCTGAACGACCTCAACCCGAAGTACCTCGGCCTGGGAAGCGCGCTCAACACGGCAGCCCCGGCGAAGCTGCCGTACGCGGGCTTCACGGGAACGCTGGGGCAGTCGCTGCGGCCGTTTCCCCAGTACAACGGCATCTACACCGAAGGCGGCATCGAGAACCTGGGACACTCCAACTACCAGGCGCTGACGGCCAAGCTGGAACGGCGCTTTCACTCCGGCCTGAACCTGCTGGCTGCCTACACCTGGTCGAAGACGCTGACCGACGCCGACTCCACCCTTCCGGTGTTTTCGGCCTTCAACGGCGGCGCCGGAAGCGTGCAAAACCCCTACAACCTCAAGAGCGAAAAGGCGGTCTCCTTCCAGGACACGCCGCACAACTTCGTTGTGAGCTACATCTACGAGCTGCCGATCGGAAAGAACAAGCGCTTTCTGAATCACAGCAAGGTGGCCAACGCGGTCCTGGGTGGCTTCCAGGTCAGCGGCATCGATCGCTACCTCAGCGGACAGCCGACCTCCTTTGCCTGTACCAGGACCGTGGTGCAGGCTTCGCTGGCCTGCCTGCGCTACAACATTGCGCCGGACTTTGTGAATCACGGGCCGGCCGCCAGCGACCGGAACCCTCTGGCGCGTCAGGTCTTCAACCCGTCGGCCTTCACCAATCCCTCGACCCCGGCCGCCTTTGCCCTGGGCACGTCGCCGCGGGTGAACGGTGCCTATCGCACGCCGATCTACAAAAACGAGGACTTCACCATCATCAAGTACCTCGCTCACTTCGGGGAGTCCAGCGATCTCCGATTGCAGGTCGACATCTTCAACGCCTTCAATCGCGTCCACTTCACCAACCTGAATGTTGACCCTTTTGATCTTCCCTCAGCTACGGACACGCAGGGTCACTTCGGCTCCTACAACGATAGCTTCGGCGATCCGACGATTCGGCAGTTCAATCTCCGGTACAGCTTCTGAGGCAGGGCCACGTCTCCGGCGTGTGGAAAGGCGGGGAGAGGTTCACGTTCGCCTTCCGCTGTCCTTTTGCATCGGCCTCCCGGGGACGCTTACTCTGGCGCAGGCTGTGTGCCCCCATGGGAGCGCGCCCGATCGCACGTGGAGGAGACGTCCCTTGAAGTTGCCCTGCAGCGCCTTCGCTCTGCTGCTGCTGCTGCCCGCCGGGGCTTCGATGCGAGCGCAGCCGGCGGCGGTCCACCCGCAAGCGGCGCTGACAGACGCCGATCGCCAGACCTTCGAGAAGGGCACGGAGGCGCTCCAGGCCAATCACCTCGACGAGGCCATCGCCGCCTACACGGAGGTGACGCGTCACGCGCCGCACTTTGCCGAGGCATATCTGAACCTGGGCATCGCGCTCTCTCAGGCGTCGCGCAACGAAGACGCCGCAGCGGCGCTCGAGCGTGCCACGGCTCTGCGACCGTCACTCCGGGGAGCGCACCTGTTTCTGGCTATCTCCGACTACAATCTCACCCGGCTGCCGGCCGCCTCCGCGGCGATCCGCAAGGAGACCGCACTCAACCCGACCGACGCGCAGGCCTGGATGTGGCAGGGCATCATCGATCTGGCGCGCGAAGACCTGGTGAGCGCGGTCGAGGCACTGGATCGCGCGGCCGCGCTCGACCCCAAGAACGTGGACATTCTCTACCATCGCGGACGGGCGGCGCTGGCGCTCTCGCGCCAAAGCTACGAGACGATGTTTCAGGTCGATCCGCATTCCTGGCACGTCAGCCAGGTTCTCGCCGAGGCCGATGTCGAACAGGGCAAGGACGCCGAAGCTGTCGAGCAGTTTCAGGCCGCCATCGCCGCGGCCCCGCCACAGAGCGGACTGTATGAGGCGATGGGAAGCGCGCTGTGGCGCACGGGCAAGTACCAGGAGGCCCAGGACGCCTACGAGGCTGCGCTGAAGATCGACCCAGCCGACACCCTCACGATGTACAAGCTCGGATGTTTGCGCGTCGACCGCGGCGATGCCAAGGGGGGCAAGCCGCTGCTGGAGCGGGTTCGCCTGGCCGACCCTTCGTTGAAGCTGACGGGCTACTATCTTGGCCGTGCCGACGGCTTGCTCGGTGACGACCAGGCCGCCGTCCGGGAGTTCCGGCAGGTGATCGCGGAGAACGTCGACGCGGATACGACGCGGCTGGCGTACTTCCAGCTCTCGCGCGCCTACCGCCGGCTGCACGACGAGGCTGCGTCGGCCGCGGCCCAGGCACAGTACCGGGTACTCGATGGGCAGCTGCGCAGCTCCATGCAGGCCAAGGTGCAGCGCCAGCTTCGCGCCGGCCGCAACACAAGCATTCCAGCTCCGGCTGAGACGAAGGATGAGGCGCAACCATGAAGGAAGACCGCGGGGCGGCAGAAAGGCACGAAGAAAGGCGCGAAGACAGGAGGCAGACTGTTCAGGAACGCATGGCAGGGAGCGGTCTGGGACGGCGGCCATTTCTGCTGCGGGCCGGTGCGGCAGCGGCACTGCTGCATGCGCCGCTGTGGCTCCGCGGGCAGAGCCCCGCGCGGAAGATCAAGGTGTGGCTCACCGACGAGTCGCAGCGCCACCAGGCGGCGGCCCCGGTGCCGTTCGGTGCTGCTGGCGGGGCGGGCTCGGCTCCGTCGACCGGCGCTGACACGGTCGCCGTGGACCCCGGGACGCGCTTCCAGCCGGTGCTTGGCTTCGGCTCCGCCCTGACCGACGCCTCCTGCTGGCTGCTCAGCCAGATGCAGCCCGCGGCCCGGCAGAAGTTTCTGCACGAGACCTACTCCCCCGGTGCGATGGCGCTCAATCTCGGCCGGGTCGCCATGGGCTCAAGCGACTATTCGCGCAGCCTCTACAACTACGACGATGTCGCCGGGGACACCGATCTGAAGCACTTCAGCATCGCGCATGACGACGCCTACATCCTGCCCATGCTGCGCGAGATCCGCGCCAGCAGCCCGGAGCTGTTTCTGCTGGCGACGCCGTGGAGCCCGCCCGGCTGGATGAAGACCTACGGCTCCATGCTGGGCGGATGGATGTCCGCGCCGTATCTGGCGCCCTATGCCCAATACTTCGTCAAGTTTCTTCAGGCTTATGCGAAGGCCGGTGTTCCCGTCCAGGCCGTGACCTCGCAGAACGAGCTCGAAACCGACCAGGGCGGAAGCATGCCGGCCACCTACTGGACGCCGGACATGGAGTCGGACTTCGTGCGCGACCACCTGGGTCCGCTGTTTCGCGAGAAGGGAATCAGCACGCAGATCTGGCTGCTCGATCATAACTACAATCTGTGGAAGCGGGTGCGATGGCAGCTGCGCGATGCACGCCTTCGCCCCTTCGTCTCGGGTGTGGCGTGGCACGGCTACGTGGGCACACCGGACATGATGTCGCGCCTCCACGACGTTGATCCGGGTGTGCCGTTCTACTGGACCGAGGGCGGTCCGGACATCAACGACCCCAAGTACGCGGTCGACTGGACGCGCTGGGGACGCGTCTTTACCGAGGCCATGGCCAACTGGTGCCGCGGTCTGATCACGTGGAACCTGATGCTCGATCCAAACGGCGATCCCAACATCGGACCCTTCAAGTGCGGCGGCCTGGTGACGCTCGATCCCGACGGCAGCATCCGCGAGAGCGGGCAGTACTGGACGTTGCGCCACTTTTCGCAGCACGTTCAGCGCAAGGCGGTGCGCATCGCGTCCCACTCCGATGCGACGGAGCTGCTGCACATCGGCTTCACGAACCCGGACGGCAGCACGGCTCTGGTCCTGACCAACACGGGCGCGGAACGGCGGGTTCGGATTGCGGAGAGCGGCGGCCGGGCAGCCGAGGTTCGCCTGCCCGCCAACTCGGTCGCGACGCTGGTCTGGTAGAGGACCGCAGGAGATCGCACCGCGGCTGCGAAATGCCGAATGGAGACAGGCCGGTGCAGGCCGGCGCCGGCAGGCGGGCGATATGCTAGCGCCATGTCTCTGCGTTCGCGCCTTGTGCCGGTCTCGCTATGTGCCTTGCTCTCGCTCAGCTGCCATGGCCAGAGCAACCGCCCGGCAGCAACCGCGCCTTCGGCACCGAAGCCGCCTGCAGCCCCGGCCACGCCGCCCAGCCCTCCAAAACCGCCGGCAGCAGCGTCGCCTGCCGATGCGTTTCCGCCGCCCACCCGCGCCGCCGCGCTCCGTGGGGCGTATGGTCCCTTCCGCGCCAACAACGATCTGCTCTTCTACCACCTCACCGTCCGGGTCGATCCCGTGCAGAAGACCATTCGCGGCCACAACCTGGTGCGCTTCCGCATGCTGCGCGACGGCCAGCGCATCCAGCTTGACCTGAATGAGAAGCTCGCCATCGATCGCATTGTCCTGGCCGATGCCGCGGGCGAGGACTCCGCCACGGAGCTCGCGTATGTCCGCGACTCCGGCGCCGTGTTTGTCGACTTTCCGAAGGTGCTGCGCCACGGCCAGGTCTACGCGCTCGACGTCTTCTACTCCGGCTCGCCGGTCGCGACCGGCCGCTTCGGCTGCCTCGAGTTCCGCAACGACCCCGCCGGCCGCCCCTGGATCACAACGGCCTGCGAGGAGAGCGGCGCCAGCGTCTGGTGGCCCAACAAGGATCAGTGGCGCGACGAGGTCCAGTCCATGGACATCTCGGTCGAGGTGCCGAACGCATTGACCGACATCTCGAACGGCCGCTTCGCCGGAAAGGAGGACCTCGGCGATGGCTACACCCGCTGGAACTGGCACGTGAGCTACCCCATCAACGCCTATGATGTTGCGCTCAACATCGGCACCTATGTGCACTTCGGCGATCGCATGGGCCGGCTCACCATGGACTACTGGGTCCTGCCCGAGGACCTCGACAAGGCAAAACGGCAGTTCACCCAGGTGCGCGGCATGCTCCAAACCTTTGGCCACTACTTCGGCGAGTACCCTTTTGTGCGCGACGGCTACAAGCTCATCCAGGTGCCCTACGCCGGCATGGAGCACCAGAGCGCGGTCGGCTACGGCAACGGCTTCAAGAACAGCTATATCGTGCCCGACTGGACCGGCGTCGGCATCTCCCCACGCTTCGACTTCATCATCATCCACGAGAGCGGCCATGAGTGGTTCGGCAACAGCATCACCGCGAAGGACGTCTCGGACATGTGGATCCACGAGGGCTGGACCACCTACCTCGAATGTCTCTACGTCGAGCGCATGTACGGCCACGCCGACGAGGTCCGCTACGTCAACTCGCTCAAGAAGAAGGTACGCGATCAGCGGCCCATCCTCACCGAGCGCGGCATCAACTCCGACCCGCCGATCGACCAGTACTTCAAGGGCGCGCTGATGCTCAACACGCTGCGCTCGATCGTCGACGACGACCCCAAGTGGTTCCGCCTCATCCACGCCTTCTACCAGCGCTTCAAGTACCAGACCATCGCCACCGAAGACGTGGTGGCGTTCTTCAACCACGGTACCGGCATGAATCTGACGCCGGTCTTCGACCAGTACCTTCGGTACACGGAGATCCCGCGGCTGGAGCTCGTCTTTCTCGACCGCGCGAGCGCATCCGGCACCCCGGAAGCTCCCGCCGGAACCGTGATGTACAAGTGGGGCGCCCGCGCGCGCAACTTCCGCATGCCGGTCAAGGTAGGCACGCCTGGCCATTGGCAGACCATTCACCCGACGCAGCAATGGCAGCAGATGACTACGCCGCTGACCCGCGAGCAGTTTCAGGTGGCGACGGACCTGTTCTATGTCGATGCGGACAAGAGGTGAGGGACGCCTAGACGCTCTGGTCTACCAGCAGATAGAAGTGTCGCCAGTCCGAAACATAGTCACTTTGGCGAGAAACACCGTGTGGTTCGCATCTACAAGGGTGACGCGTAATATCGCGTAATGGAGCCACAGAGGTCAGGAAAGGCGTTCATGCAGCTGCGATGCCCTGAGTGCCACAAACTGGGAATCATCCAGCGGCAGGACTTTGAACCGCCGAAAGCGCCGGAATACCCGTGTCCACATTGCGCACACGTCCACCCTATACCCGCTGAGGAACTCGGCAGACTTGCTGCTCACGAAGACGAAAGACAACGCTGATTGTTCTGACAAGTGCAGCTCTCGCTACATCCGGCTATAACGGGAACCTGCACGTAACCCAGCATGGGGCCAAATTCCAGAGCCGAGACTTCATGAGCATGAATCCGCAGACCCATACCCTTACCGCCATCCTTCCGTGCAGCGACCTGCCCCGGAGCCGCGACTTTTACGCGCGTCTGGGCTTCCGCCAAGCCCGCGGCGACGACGGCTATGCCATGCTCGAAGATGGACGTGGAGGCGAGCTGCACCTGCAGGCGGTCGAGCCGGACTGGCTGATCCCCGGCCGGAATCCCTGTGGCGTGTACCTCTATGCCGAGCAGGTGGACGAGCTCGCCGCCCGCTTCCCGGGCGAGATACTGGGCCTTGTTAAACATCCCGAAGACAAGCCGTGGCGCATGTATGAGTTCGCCGTCTCCGACCCGGACGGCGCGCTGGTCCGGGTCGGCTGGCCCAGCCGCTACCGGACCGAAAGAGCCGCGGAGACAGCACCCTGACGCGCTGCGTTTCTTGACACCGCTCAATGGCATACGCGATGCTTAGGGGCTAGGCAACCTTTCCGCGCCGCGCGGCGTTCTCCCTCCTCCTGCTCTGGACGGTCCACCTTCCCCGATCGAGTTGGGTCCGAGAACGCTCGCGCGCCAGCAGCGGGTGTGCCAAGGGAGTGAAACGATTTGATACTGCTGGCGATGTGGGCCGGAGCTGCGGGCGGGGTGTTGGGCGGGTTAGGAGGCCTGGCGCTGCCGGTCCTGTTCATCGGCGTGCTCTACTTCCTGATGATCGCGCCCAATCAGAAGAAGCAAAAGAAGTGGCAGGGCATGCTGGCCGCGCTCAAGAGCGGCGACCGCGTCACCACCAACGGCGGCATTCGCGGAACCATCCTCTCGGTCAAGGACGACGTCGTCATCGTGCGCGTGCAGCCCGACGGCCTGAAGCTCGAGTTCAGCAAGAGCGCCATCGCCTCGCTCACCACGGCGGACGAGGCGAAGTCCTAGCGGCAAACCATCGGCTCCGGTTCAGTACGGGGCAGGGAAGGCCGGGTGAGCGCGACTCCCCGGGCCCAGGAAACAGAGCAACGGAGAAGGAATCATGGGAAAGAGACTGGCCGGCCGCACAGGCTTCATCATCGCGATCCTCGTTATCTTTGTGTACGGCATCTTTGGCATTCCGCACGGGGGATGGAAGCAGTCCCTCACCAACCGCATTCACCTTGGGCTGGATCTGCGCGGCGGGCTTCACCTGGTGCTGCAGGTGCACGCGGAGGAGGCGGTCGCCTCGGCGACCGACCGCGATGTGGCCCGGGTCAAAGCCGCGCTGGCCTCGGCGGGGCTCCCTGGCGTGACGGTCGGCAAGACCGACACGGCCCACCCCAACACCATCGTCGTCTCGGGCATCCCGGCCGGCAAGGGCGGTGACGTCCGGTCGGCCCTGAACGGCAATGAGTACGGAATCTACGACCTTGCGTCGAACGGCAACGGCACCGCCACGCTGACCATGAAGCAGGCCGCCGAACGCGATCTCGAGACCCGCACCGTCGACACCTCGATCGAGACCATCCGCGAGCGCATCGACAAGCTGGGCGTCACCGAGCCGGTCATTCAGCGCTACGGCCTGGGCGACAACGAGATCCTGGTGGAGCTGCCGGGTGTCGAGAACCTCGATCGCGTCGAAGAGATCATCCAGTCCACCGCCAAGCTCGCCATCCACGCCGTCGTGGGCGGCCCCTTCCCCTCCGAGCAGGAGGCGCTCGCGGCCAACAACGGATCGATCCCGCCGGACGACATCATGCTCCACGGCTCCGGATCGGCGGGTGCGCCGGATGCGGTCTGGGTGCTGGAGCGCGCGAGCGAGGTCGAGGGCACGGACTTCCGCGACGCCCAGCCCTCGACCGACCAGAACGGCCGCCCCAACATCACCTTCAACCTGACCACCGAGGCCGGCGATCGCTTCTATAAGTACACCTCCGAGCACGCCGCCGGTGGCGCAACGCCGGGCTCGATGGCCATTGTGCTCGACAACAAGGTGCGGGAGGTCGCGGGCATCCAGTCCGCCATCCGCGACCGCGGCGAGATCACCGGAGGCTTCACCCGCCAGCAGGCCGACGACCTCAGCCTGATGCTGCGCACCGGCGCCCTGCCAGCGTCGATCTCCTATCTGGAGACCCGCACCGTCGGACCGTCGCTGGGCGCTGCCTCCATCCGCCAGGGCGTCATTGCCGCCATCGCGGGCATGCTCGCGGTCATGTTCTTCATGCTGATCTACTACAAGGGCGCGGGCATCAACGCGGATCTCGCGCTAATGCTGAACCTTCTGATTCTGCTCGGCTTTATGGGTTTTTCGCACGCCACGCTGACACTTCCCGGCATCGCCGGCGTCATCCTGACCATTGGCATGGGTGTGGACTCGAACGTGCTCATCTTTGAGCGCATCCGCGAGGAGCTGCGCGCCGGCAAGACCGCCGCGCTCGCCGTGCAGCAGGGCTTTGCGCACGCCTGGGTCACCATCGTCGACACCCACGTGACCACCATCGTCTCGGCGGCCATTCTGTTTCTGTTCGGCACCGGACCGGTGAAGGGCTTCGCCGTCACCCTCACCTTCGGCCTGCTGGCCAATCTGTTCACCGCCGTCTTTGTCTCGCGCGTCATCTTTGACGCCATTCTGGAACGCAAGCAGCGCGGGGCGACGGCGCTTTCGATCTAGCGGTCCCAGCCGCCCGGCACCTGCAGGGCGGCTCAAGTTTCTCCGGCATCCTGCCGATAAGGATTGGTAAGCGTGGAACTGTTTCGTGACATTCAGGTCGATTGGCTGAGCAAGAAGTGGTATTTTCT
This sequence comes from Acidobacteriaceae bacterium, assembly GCA_965218595.1. Lineage (GTDB taxonomy): Bacteria > Acidobacteriota > Terriglobia > Terriglobales > Acidobacteriaceae > Edaphobacter. The sequence continues at coordinate 176,658 of CBDCLC010000005.1, forward strand.
CGGCTTTTCGCTCATCTTCTCGGTCGCCGGCATCCTTAGCATGCTGTTCTGGCACCACATCCCGCTGGGTGTGGACTTCAAGGGTGGAACCCAGGTGCGCGTCCACTTCGACGGCACGCCAAACGAGGACCACATCCGGGCAGCGCTTAACCGCGCCGGCATCCGCGACGAGCGCGTCCAGCGCATCAGCAACCCGGGTGGGTCCTCGGGGCAGCTGGCGAATGAGGTCATCATCGCTCTGCCGGAGTCGACCGCGTCCGACGCGGCGCACGACGCCGGCCGGCTCCGCGTCGAGAACGCCCTCACCGCCGGTTACCATGACTCCGCCTTCCACATCGAGCAGGTGGACATCGTCGGCCCCACCGCTGGCCGGCAGCTGCAGAAGCAGGCCGCCTGGGCGACTCTTTACTCGCTCATCGGCATGCTGATCTATCTCTGGTTCCGCTTCGAGCTGATCTACGGCGTCGCCGCCGTGGTCGCGGTCTTCCACGACACGCTCATCACGGTGGGCGCCTTTTCGCTGACGAATCAGGAGATCACCCTCACGGTGGTCGCCGCCATCCTGACGCTGATCGGCTACTCCATGAACGACACCATCGTCGTCTTCGACCGCATCCGCGAGAACCTGGCCATGTCGCGACGCGAGAGCCTGAGCCAGGTGGTGAACCGCAGCATCAACCAGACGCTGAGCCGGACTGTTCTGACCTCCGGCCTGACCTTTCTGACGGTGCTGTCGCTCTACATCTTCGGCGGCGAGGTGCTGCGTGGCTTTTCCTTTGCGCTCGTCGTGGGCATTCTGATCGGTACCTACTCCTCGATCGCGGTCGCCGCGCCGATGCTGGTGGCCTACCAGGACTGGCGTGCCCGCCGCGGCAAGCAGGTCAGCCTGCCTGGCGCAAAACGGGCGAGGGCGTAATCCAACAAAAGTTGCAGAAAAATTTTTGAATCGGGAACATCTCCGGACACCCCGGTGTCTAAGCAAGGCAGCTCTTCTTCTCACACGAAAGAGGCAGGCCATGTTTGAAGATTCAATGATGGAGTCCGGCGGCAAGCTCAAGACCAAGTCCAAGTACTGGATGATTGGGACGTTTATCATCAACGGTTCCATCCTGGGACTGCTGATCCTGATCCCGCTCCTTTACCCCGAGGCCTTACCCAAGACCGCCATGACGGCGATGCTGACGGCTCCGCCGCCGCCGCCACCCCCGCCACCCCCGCCGCCACCGGCGCAGGTGGTCAAGCCGATCAAAATGGTCTCGGAGATCGATCAGGGCCTCCACGCCCCGACCAAGATTCCGAAGGACATCAAGATGATCAAGGAAGAGGCTGCGCCTCCTCCGCAGGTGGCCGGAGTTGCCGGCATGTCGGGCATGTCGGGCGGCACCGCCGGTGGCGCGCTCGGTGGCGTCCTGGGCGGCGTCGGAGTCGCTCCGGCTCCCGTCGTCAAGGTGGAAAAGCCCAAGGGTCCGGCGCGTGTCTCGGGCGGTGTCATCGCCGGTCTCAAGACGGGCGGCGTCAACCCAACCTACCCGGCCATCGCCAAGGCGGCTCACGTCTCTGGTACCGTGGTGCTGCACGCCGTGATCTCGAAGGCAGGCAACATCACCAATCTGCAGGTGATCAGCGGTCCCGAGATGCTGCGCAGCGCGGCTCTGGACGCGGTTCGCACCTGGCGGTACAGGCCCTATGAACTCAATGGGGAACCGACCGAGGTGGATACGCAGGTGACGGTGAACTTCAACATCGGCGGGTAGATTCCCGGCGCAACCAGTGTCTCGGTGGAACCAGCTTGATGTCAGTTCTACTTTCGCGGAACGCCCTCTCGTCTGTGGGTTAGCCTCGAAAAGTGATTCACAACGGAAGAGTTAACCCCAGGAGGAACGATCTCAGTGATGCTCGCTCAACTCAGCAATCTCGCCCACGTCCCCACCAGCCTCGCCATGTTCTTCCAGGAGACCGGCAGCACCGTCAGCTTCAGCCCGCTTGGCCTGTGGAACAACATGGGCGGCCTCGCCAAGGCCGTGGTCATCGTTCTGTTCATCATGTCCATCTGGTCGCTGGCCGTGATGATCGATCGGGCGCTCTACTTTGCGGCGGCACGCAAGCAATCTCGCGAGTTTGCCCCCAAGGTCGCCGGCGCTCTCAAGGATGGCCGTCTCGACGAGGCGATCAAGGTCGCTGACCGTTCCAAGAAGTCGCACCTCGCCGAGGTGGTCACGGCCGGCCTGCAGGAGTTCCGCTCCTTTGGTTCGGGCGGCGCCATCACGGTCGAGCAGGTGGAAAGCTCGAAGCGCGCTCTTGAGCGTTCGGAGGCGATCGTCCATGCCAAGCTGAAGCGCGGTCTCGGCGGCCTGGCCACCATCGGCTCCACCGCCCCGTTCATCGGCCTCTTCGGCACGGTGGTCGGTATCCTGAACGCCTTCCAGCAGATCGCCACGCAGAAGACCTCGGGCATCGGCGCGGTTGCCGGCGGTATCTCTGAGGCGCTGGTCACCACGGCCTTCGGTCTGCTCGTCGCCATTCCTGCCGTGATGACCTTCAACTACTTCACTAACAAGGTGGAATCGTTCGACGTCGAGATGGACAACAGCTCGAGCGAACTGGTGGACTACTTCATCAAGCAGAGCCACCGCTAGTCGAGGTGTCTCCGGGGCGCGATCGCTCATCGCCCGGCATCGCGTCCCCGGAGAAGACTCAGCACCGAGCTGCCACATCGCAAGTTTCAACACAGAGAAAGTCGGAGTCTGCACTATGTCAATGGCGAAGCGGGACGAGGGCAAGAAGGTCAATTCAAACATCAACGTTACCCCCATGGTGGACGTGATGTTGGTGTTGCTGATCATCTTCATGGTCATCACGCCCATGCTGAACAACAAGGTCAACGTCGACCTTCCGCAGGCAACCGCCGCGGTTGTCATGGAAGACGCCAACAAGGAAGATGCGGTCACTGTCGCGGTCACTCGCGACGGCCGGACCTTTCTCGGTGGAGACCAGGTCAACGTCGATGATCTCGGTGGCAAGATCTCTGCCAAGCTCGAGAACAAGACCAACAAGGAGGTCTTTCTCCGGGCCGACGCTCGCGCGAACTACGGCAAGGTAATGGACACCATTGATGGAATTCGCTCGGCAGGAGTGAGCCAGCTGGGTCTGCTGACCGAGAAGCGTGACGACACAAGCACCAAGTAACTTCGAGTCTTTTGACTCAACCAGCAAGGCCGCAGACCGCGGCGGAAGAGGAGCAGAGATATGGGAATGGGTGGTGGTGGTACAGGTGGAGCCGTCTCTGAGATCAACGTCACGCCGCTGATCGACGTTCTTCTGGTGCTTCTGATCATCTTTATGGTCATCGTGCCCGTAACCCCGAAGGGCCTTGACGCGCTGGTTCCCCAGCCGCCCAAGAACAAGCAGCCGGACGTCGTAAACGACCGCACCATCGTGGTTCAGGTGCTTGCAAACGGTGCCGGGGCCCCTGCCTACAAGATCAACGAGACCTCCGTCAACCGCACGGACATCGAGCCCAAGCTGGCGGAGATCTTTGCCGCCCGCCAGGAGAAGGTGATGTTCGTGAAGGGCGACAAGGACCTGGACTTCAGCCGGGTCGCGGAGGTCATCGACTACGGCCACCAGGCCGGCGTCGACAACATCGGTCTGATCACGCCGCGCATCGAAGCAGGTCAGTAAGCCCTGACAGGCCTGGATCTTCGCATCGCCCCGTTGCTCCTGACGGGGCGATGTCGCGTCTGGGGAGCATATCTCCTGAGCTTTGCATCGCCTTCGTTCGAAGCCGCTCAGCGATCGCTGCAGATTTCTCTGAAAGTGTCTCGGCACAGGCAAGGAAGCACTGGTAACATTGGCCGGTATACCTTTACAATCAGGCGGCAAGCGCATCACACACATTTGCGGCAGGCCGTTGCCCCGTGCCATATCTGAAGGAGATTAGAAGCCCCATGAACCTCACCCCACGGATTCCGGTTACGGCCGCGCTGCTGGCGCTCCTGCTTGGCTCTGCCACCGGCTGCAATCGGCTCAAGGCGCGCGATCAGCTCAACAAGGGCATTCAGGCCTTTAAGAACGCGCAGTACGAAGAGGCGGTGGATCACTTTCAGAACTCGATCCAGCTCGATCCCAGCTATGAACAGGCCAAGCTGTATCTCGCCACCGCCTACTCCTACCAGGTGGTCCCCGGGCTGGACACACCGGAGAACATGAAGATCGCGCAGAAGGCCATCGATGGCTTTCAGCGAGTGCTGGCGAAGGATCCCAACGACCTGACCGCCCTCCGGCAGATCGCCTCCATCGATCGAAATATCAAGCGACTGGACGCCGCTAAGGAGTATGAAAAGAAGGTGATCGCCATTGATCCGAACGACTCCGAGGCGTACTACACCCTGGGTGTCGTGAACTGGATGCAGGCCTACAAGAATGCCGTCACGATTCTCGCTGCGGATGGAAAGACCGACGACGGAAACGGCAATGTGAAGAAGAGCAAGGCGGCCTGTCAGAAGCTGCAGGAGGCGAACAGCACTCTGGTGAACGAGGGGCTCGATGACCTGCATAAGGCAGTCGACATCAACCACAACTACGAGGAGGCCATGACCTACCTGAATCTGATGTACCGCCGCAAGGCGGACCTGGAGTGCGGCGACACGGCCGCAGTCAAGGCCGATCTCGCGCAGGCAGACGAGTGGACGCAGAAGGCGATGGGCGCCCGCAAGCAGAATGAGCTCCTCAAGGAAAAGAAGCTCGGCGGCGGTGTCACTCTGAAGTAAATCGCTCCATGTTGAAGGCAAAGGCTCCCGCTTCGGTGGGGGCCTTTCCTTTTCCGCGCATCGCCTGCCGTCCGTTGACCAGCATACGATTCCGCTTGGCGCAGCCAAGCTTCCCACGCTAGAATCCGCACACCGGGCCAAGAGCTTCTTCCGTTAGCGTGGAAAGCGTCACAAGGAGAGAACGATGGAGATCGCGGCCTCAGACGACCTGCAGGCTCACCGCGGACTGACTCAGGTCCAGCGCGTCGTCGATGCGTACGTTGCCCCGACACGGACCTTCACTGACATCCTGCGCAGCACGAGCTGGTGGCTGCCGTACCTGCTGATTGCCATCGTTGCACTCGGTACGACCTATGCTGTTGACCGTCAGGTGGGCTTCGAGCACGTCGCGGAGAATCAGATCCACTCCAGTCCGAAGCAGAGCGAGCGCTTCGATGCGCTGGCGCCGGAGGGCCGGGCGACACAGCTTCAGATGATGGCAAAAGGAACGCGCTACTCGGCCTACGGTTCGTTTGTCCTCGTCCTTGTCTTTTTGGCGCTCTTTGCCCTGATCTACTGGGCGAGCTTCAACTTCGGCATGGGCGCTCGCACGACCTACTCCCAGATGCTCGCGGTCTGGATGTACGCCTCGCTGCCAAAGCTCATCGCGGGCATACTTACCATCATCACGCTCTTTGCGGGATTGAACCTGGACGCCTTCAACCTGCAGAACCCGCTGGGAACGAATCTGGCGTACTACCTGCCGGACAGCGCACCCTGGCTCCGCGCCGGCCTCAGCTTCATTGATATCTTCGGTCTGTGGCAGCTGGCGCTTCTCGTGCTCGGCACCCGCATTGTCGCTCGTGTCAGCACGGCGCAGGCCGCGACGGTGGCCGTCGGCTGGTGGTTTGTCGGGCTGGTTCTGAGCGTGGCTCTGGCTGCGGCCTTCAGCTAGGCCTATATCGACATGTACGTTTTGTCATCTCGACCGGAGCGCAGCGCAGTGGAGAGACCCCTGTATTTCGCCCTGGCGACTAGAAGTTCTGTTCCTCAGCGGCCAAAATACAGAAGTCTCTCCGCTCCACGAGACAAGAAACAGCCTCGTTCCGGTCGAGAGAGCAACCTGTTTGGCTCCATGGCGATACGGCGCAGTTCAGGACAACTGCCGAAAGTCCGCGGCGGGTCTACTCGGCCCAGCGCCGAAAGACCAGCGATCCATTGGTTCCGCCGAAGCCGAAGGAGTTCGAGAGCGCATAGTTGATCTGGGCCTTCTTCGGTTCGTTGGGGACATAGTTGAGACGGCACTCCGGGTCAAGTTCGACGATATTCATCGTTGGCGGAGCCACCCCGTTCCGCATGGCAAGGATGGTAATGCCTGCTTCCAGGCCGCCTGCTCCGCCCAGCAGATGTCCCGTCATGGATTTGGTCGAGCTGACAAGAAGTTCGTGGTTGCGGGCTCGCTCACCGAAGACGTTCTCGATCGCCCGAGATTCCAGCGCATCGCCAAGCGGCGTGCTGGTGGCGTGCGCATTCACATAGTCCACCTGCCCCGGCGAGATGCCGGCCGACTTCAGCGCCGCGGTCATCGCCCGGAAACAGCCCTCGCCCTCCGGAGCCATGCCGGTCATGTGAAAGGCATCGGCAGACATGCCGTAGCCGATCACCTCTGCCAGGATGTTTGCCCCGCGTGCCCGCGCAAACTCAAGCTCCTCCAGGATCAGGATGCCGGCTCCCTCGCCGACGACGAAACCGTCGCGATCCTTGTCAAAGGGCCGACAGGCGTGCTGAGGATCGTCGTTTCGCGTGGAAAGAGCCTTCATGGCGGCAAACCCGCCGACTCCCATGGGGGTGATCGCCGCCTCCGTGCCTCCGGCGATCATCGCATCGGCATCGCCGCGCTGAATGATGCGGAACGCATCGCCGATCGAGTGGGCCGACGAGGTGCATGCCGTGGCCGTCGCCTCGTTCGGACCCTTGGCGTTATATCGAATCGAGACATGGCCCGCGGCCAGGTTGACAATGGAGGCAGGGATAAAGAACGGCGAGATCTTGCGCGGACCACCGTTGATCAGCGCTGTGTGCTCCCGTTCAATGACGTCGAAGCCGCCGATTCCGGAGCCGATGTGGACGCCAAAGCGATCCGCAATCTCTGGCGTGACCACCAGACCCGAGCTCTCCATCGCCTCGGCCGAGGCCGCAAGCGCGAAGTGGATGAAGCGCCCCATCTTGCGGGCTTCCTTCTTGTCCACAAACAGCAGCGGGTCGAAGTTCTTGACCTCTGCGGCGAAGCGCACAGGATGTCCGGTCAGGTCAAAGGCCGTGATCTCCGCCATGCCGCTGCGACCGGCCAGCAGACCCTCCCAGACCTCAGGTGCGGTTTTACCCACACCGCAGATCAGGCCAATGCCGGTCACCACGACGCGGCGTGCTTCGAGCTGCATGGGGCTATTTCTCCGCCTTCTGGCTCTTCTCGATGTAGTCCGTCGCGTCCTTGACCGTCTTGATCTTTTCGGCGTCTTCATCCGGAATCTGGATGTCGAAGGCCTCCTCGAACTGCATGACGAGCTCGACCACATCCAGCGAATCAGCCCCCAGGTCCTCCTGGAAGCTCGCGCCTGGAGTCACTTCGGCTTCATCTACCTGGAGTTGCTCGACGATGATCTGCTTAACCTTCTCATCTACTGCTGCCATAATGTCTGTTCTCCTCGAGCTCACGTCTGCCGCGAGCACGCTGCGTCACGCCTCTCTCTTTTGTCTTCGGCGGGGACGTCGTCACAACCAATACCTTGTCGAGTGTAAAGCAAAGCGAAACGGACGGGGGCGTGCGTAACCACCTTTCCGTTCCGAACTAGATGATCCGCTTTCGTGCCTGGGAAGCGAGCTGGCCTCCGCCGCCTGCGCCGTTCCGGAAGCTGCGAGCATCTGCAGTACGTATGACCTCACGCGCACTCCCGCACGAGCCGCCAGCGCCAGACCGCCTTGCGCCAGGGCCGCTGCCAGGCAGCCCCGGTGTGTCCGGCGCCCCACCTGTTTTTCCGGTGTTTCTGTGCGGCACCTTCGCCTTTCTGGATCTCTACTGCACGCAGCCTCTGCTGCCGCTGCTGGCTCGTGTCTTTCATGCCTCGGAGACCAGCGCCAGCTCCACCGTCAGCGCTTCGACCATGGGGGTGGCGCTGGCAGCGGCCCTGCTTGCGCTCTTTGGGGAGCGGTTGGACCGCAAGCGCACCATCGTCGCCTCCATGTGCGCTCTGGCGATAGCCGTGGTCCTGACCGCCACGGCTTCGTCTCTCGTGGCGCTGGATCGCTGGCGATTTTCTGCAGGGCCTGCTCACCCCTGGCATCTTTATCATCACCATCGCCTACATCACGGAGGAGTGGCCAGCGGCGCAGGTGCCCCGCACCATGAGCCTGTACGTCGCAGGCACGGTGTTTGGCGGGTTTCTGGGGCGAGTCGCCGGTGGCGTGCTGGCCACCCGCCTCGGTTGGCGGCCCATGTTCGGCATCCTGGGAGCTGCGGGTCTGCTTGGCGCGCTCGCCACCTATCGCCTGCTGGCACCGGCCCGAAGCCGCCCGGCACCGTCCCGCGGCAGCTCGCCTCTCCGGCCGATCCTTGCCAACCTGCGAGACACGCGTCTGCTGGCGACCTTTGGAATCGGCTTCTGCATGCTGTTTACCCTGGTGTCGGTGTTCTCCTACATCACGTTCTATCTGGACGGGCCGCCGTTCCGGCTCTCCACCACTGAGCTCAGCTGGCTCTTTGCGGTCTACCTGGTGGGCCTGGTGGTCACGCTCGTCACTGGAACTGTGCTGGGCCGCATTGGCCTGCGCCACGGCATGGTAGGAGCGGCGGTGCTCTCCTTCAGCGGAGTTGCTCTCACGCTCGTGCCATCCCTGATGGCCATCGCGATCGGGCTTTCCCTGGCCAGCTCCGGGGTCTTCGTGGCTCAAACCTGCGCCAACAGCTTTCTGCGGGAGGCAGCGCCCGAGGGTGGCCGCGTCCCCGCTGCCGGCATGTACATCTGCAGCTACTACATTGGTGGCACCGCGGGCGGCATTCTTCCTGGGCTCTTCTGGCGCGCCGCCCGCTGGCCCGGATGCGTCGCCCTGATATGCACCGTTCTGGTACTGGCAGGATTTCTGGCCTTCTTCGGGTGGCGCCCTCGGCGAGAGCTCGCTCCGGCCTGAAGCCAGGACCATCCCGCCTGGAGCCGCAACGCGCGGCAGAGCCTCTTCAGCGAAGTGGATCTCCCGAGGGATCGGTCGTCCAGACCTGCGTCTGGAAGGCGATAAAGATCGCTGTCCACTGCGGAACCGAAGAACCTCCCAGGGGCAGGTTCAGAAAGATCGCGCCATCCTGCCACGTGCCGTTCTCCGAACCGTGATTCCCGGGCGGATTTCCCTGGTTCATGTGGAGGTTGTGGACGCCGTCGGTGACGCCGTTGTCGGCAAACGAGCTGCCAAAGGCGAAGATCTGTGCCTGCGGATTGGCCGCTGCCTCACCGAGCAGCGCAACCACCGCACTCTCGAGCGCCCGCGCCTGGATCGCATCTGCCTGCGCTGTGGGCAGCAGCTGCATCTCCGCTCGCGTGATCATCGGCCGGCCGTCGACGGTCTCCCGGACAAAATCGAGCGCCAGCCCTCCCGGCCGGTTGGGCAGCGGGGTGATGCCGGGCGGCAGAGCCAGCAGAGCCTCGGGATCGGGCGGTGGGAACGGCTGAACGATTGCGTACAGCACCTCGCTTCCGTCCACGCTCTGAATATTGAGCGCCGCCGTAAACGTGCCACCCGGGGTCGCGACCGAGATCAGGTCGTGCGCGCTCCTGCCTCCAACAACCTTGCCGCTCACCGGTCGTCCCCGAAGTACGCTGTAGTTAGGAACCGGCATCGGCAAAGACCCTCTGCCGCCAGTAGATCAGATCCTGCGTGGCCCTGTATTAGCGGTTGTAGCTCTTCTTCCTCTTGTCAGGGCATGAGGACGGGTCGGCCGATCGCTGCCCGGCCTCTCCGAGTTCCGAAATGGGAAACTTTCCCAGAGAAGCCAAAGTTAAGCTGGTTCAAGCCACTCACGCGTGTATCCTGAGGGCGAAGGAAAGACGAATGCAGGCCATCCTGATCTGCCTCTCTGCACTAACTCTCATCGCGGTCCTCGCGCTTCTGCTGCGCCGGCCCACGGCCGCCAAGGCCGCAACCGATCTCCGGCTGGTGCAGCTGGTGGAGAGCCTCTCCGCGCAGCTGGCGCGCCTGGACGGCACGACCGAGGCACGTCTGGCAGCACTCGACGGCCATCTTCGCGCTGTTACCGGGGAGATCAACGCCGAGCTCGGCCAGCTTCGCCGCGAGACCAGCGGCGACGCCCAGGTCCACCGCGAAGCCACCTACCGAGGCGCACAGGAGCTGCGGGAAGAGATCGCGGGCATCCTCGCCCACCAGGCGCAGAGCCTCGCGACGCAGATCGCCGGTCTCCTGTCTCACACCGCCGATACCCTGGGAGCGCATCGGACCGACACCGCTGCCAGTGGAGAACAGCTGCGCGCGGCCCTCAAGGCGGATCTGGACAGCATCCAGACCCGCTTGGCTCACTTCATCGCGGAGACCGGTCGCAGCCAGATGGAGGCTCGCGATGCGCTTCATACTCGGCTCTCATCGTTCGGATCCGACCAGGCGGAGCACCAGGAGCGACTCCGCGCGACCATGGAGGACCGTCTCCATAAGCTCAACACCGAGAACACGGCCAAGCTGGACCAGATGCGCGAGGTGGTCGACGAGAAGCTGCATACCACGCTCCACACCCGGCTCGCGGAGAGCTTCGGACAGGTCACCGACCAGCTCAGCAAGGTGCACACCGGGCTCGGTGAGATGACCAGGCTCTCGGAGGGCATGGACGATCTCAGCCGTGTCTTCAATAACGTCAAATCGCGCGGTGGCTTCGCGGAGGTGCAGCTGGGGATGCTGCTCGGGCAGATGCTCGCACCGTCGCAGTTCGTCAAAAATGCGCGCGTGAAGCGCAATACCCAGGAGGTGGTGGAGTTTGCCGTGCGCTTCCCCGGCCAGGCTGGAGAGACGCTCCTGCCGATCGACGCCAAGTTCCCACGCGAAGATTGGGAACGACTGGAGCACGCCTACGCCGAGGGCTCAGCGGACGAGATTGCGGCAGCCGGCAAGTCTTTTGAGACAGCCATTCGCACGGAAGGCAAGCGAATCTGCGAGAAGTACATCGAGCCGCCGGTGACGACGCCGCACGCCATCATGTTTCTGCCAACCGAGGGGCTCTACGCCGAGGTGATGCGGCGCGAAGGTCTCCAGGCCGAGATCCAGAGCAAATGCCAGGTCACCATCGCCGGGCCATCCACGCTGTCGGCCATCCTGACCAGCTTCCAGATGGGATTCCACATGCTGGCCATCCAGGAGAAAGGCGATGAGGTCTGGAAGGTGCTGGCCAGCACACGGTCCGAGTTCGGAAAGTTCGAAAAGCTGATGGGAGCCGTGGAGAAGCAGGTCGGCACAGTCCAGAACACCATCCAGTCTCTTGGTGTGCGCACCCGAGCTATCAACCGCACCCTGCGTGAGGTCGGCGAGTTCGATCAGGGAACGGGAAAGCTGCTCTCCTTCGACGAAGCTGCCGGCGGTGGCGTCGCCCCGCTGCTGGCGGCGGCTGGCACCGACGACGAGTGAAGCACCCGATCGGAGTGTCCCTCAAGCTTACTGGCAGAGCAGGAGCCGGTCGGCGATGGCGGCGCTCTCCGCGGCGGCAACGGGATCGTGCACGCGCAGGATGTGACCTCCTGCGAGAATAGCCGCGACCTGGGCAGCCTGCGTCGCGTGGAGCACGGCAACCGAGCCAGCGGTGTAGCTTCCGCCGCAGGCCGCCGAAAGCGCCTCTCGAAGGAACCCTTTGCGGGAGATGCCGGCCATCAGCGGTCGTTGCATCTGCGCAAACTCCGAGAAGGAGGCAAGCAGGTGAAGGTTCTCCTCACCTCGCTTTCCGAAGCCAAAGCCAGGGTCAATAACGATACGATCCCGGCCGATGCCGACGGACTCCGCCGCGGCAAGGCGGTCGCGAAGCTCGGTTAGGACGACGTCAGTCACCTGTTCGGGCAGCAGACCGGGCAGCGAGCGCCACGTCTGTGGCGTCCCCCTCGTGTGCATCAACACCAGGCCGCATGCCCTCGCCGCCAGCAGCGGCTTCATCTCCTGGTCCCACTCGAGGCCGCTGACATCGTTCACGATCTCCGCGCCGGAGTCGAGTGCGTGCCGGGCCGTGGACGAGTGGTACGTGTCGACAGAGAGGATGGCCTGGGGACGTTCACGGCGGAGGGCCTCGAGCACGGGAAGCAGGCGCTGCTGCTCCTCGACGGCTCCGACCGGTGTGGCTCCGGGTCGGGTGGATTCGGCGCCGAGGTCCACGATATCGGCGGGCCCATCGACCAGCTCCAGTCCCCGCTCGACCGCGCGATCAACGTCGAAGAACTCGCCTCCATCGGAGAAGGAGTCGGGAGTGACATTGAGGATGGCCATCAGGCAGGTGCGCTCCCCCAGCGGCAGCGTGCGTGTGCGGAGCTGCCATGGAATCCTCCGTCGGAGAGCAAAGGGCATGGCCGGATTCTACGGTCTCTTCCCTTCGCTCAGGGCTGGTCGTGGGAGTGCTAGACTCCGCAACATGCAAGGCACACCTTCCGTCCGAGCACGGCTCGGCCGCCCTCTGGTCGCGCTGTTGGTCGCATTGTGCGCCGCAACTTCTCCGACGTGGCCGCAGGCTCCTCCCGCGGCGACCCAACTCCAACAGGGGCGCCGCGGAGCCCAACTCGATTCGCACTCAGGCGATCTCACCGCAACTCCCGAAATCGGCTCCACCAGCGCCGCGGCGACTGCGGCCCTGACAGCCAGGATCGAGGCCATCCTCTCGACCGGCTCCGCGCGCCGCGCGCACTGGGGTCTGGCGGTCGCCACCATGGAGGGAACCCTGCTGCTGGAGCGCGACGCGGACCAGCTATTCCCGCCCGCCAGCACGGCAAAGCTGTTCACCACCGCGGCGGCCATGGCTCTGCTCGGGGCCGAAAGCACCGTGAAGACAAAGCTGGTGGCGCAGGGAACGTTGACAGCTTCAGGGGAACTTCGCGGGGATCTGGTTCTGCTCGGCGCGGGCGACAGCACCCTCTCCGGACGGACCCTGCCCTACGTGCCACCCGCCAGGACCCCTCCATCGGAGCCGCAGCCCGCCATCCCTCCCGATCCGCTGCGATCTCTCGCGGCCATGGCCGATGAGGTCGCGGCGAGCGGCCTCAAGGTGGTCACGGGCGATGTGGTGGGGGACGCCACGTTCTTTCCGCACGAGCCCTACCCCTCCGGTTGGGAGCAGAATGACCTTCTCTGGGGCTACGGTGCGCCGGTCAGCGCCCTCTCCGTCGCAGACAACCAGATGCGCTTAACCATCACTGCCGGGGCTCACGCCGGCGAGCCGGCCACCGTCGAGCTGGCCCAGGCAGTTCCGTTCTACGTCGTTGCGGCCACAGTCCGGACGGTCGCTCCAAGGTCCGCACACGCGGGGGTGGAGGTGGAGCGCGCACCCGGTTCGCGCACCCTTCGCGTGTATGGCGACGTCGCGGTAGGATCCGCGCCCGATACAGAGGAGATCGCGATCACCGAGCCCGCGGAGTACGCCGCCCTGGCTCTCAAGGCCATGTTGGAGGCCCGAGGCGTCGAGGTGCGCGGTCGGGCCCTTGCCCTGAATCGTCCAAGCTCGGCCGTGGGTGGGTTTCTCTCCCGGTCTCGGGAGCCGGTGCCGGATCTCACCCCTGTCCCTCCGGCCTCCTGTCCGCGCTGCGGCTCAGGAGCGAAGTCGGGTCCGGGCAAGCTTCTGGCGCAGCATGTTTCTCCTCCGCTGCGCGAGGATGTTGTGCTGACCAACAAGGTAAGTGAAAACCTCCACGCGGAGTTGATGCTCCACCGCTTGGGTGTGGCGGTCGTGGGCGAAGGCTCGGCGGCGGGGGGCGCTCGTGTGGTGCGTCAGTTCCTGCTCAACGCCGGTCTCCGCGGGGACGAGTTCGTCTTCTACGATGGCTCAGGGCTGAGCGGGCATGACCTGGTGACGCCGCGAGCCACGGTCAAACTGCTGCAGTTTGCGGGCACGCAGCCGTGGTTCGCCGCCTGGCGTGCGTCACTGCCGGTCGCTGGCGAGGATGGCACACTCGCCGGGCGCTTCACCAACTCTCCCGTGCGCGCGCACCTGTTTGCGAAGACCGGCACCCTGGGGGAGTCGCGTGCGCTCGCCGGCTACCTCGAATGCGCCAGCGGACGAACCGTGATCCTCTCGATTCTGGATGCAAACCACGTGCCCGGCTCACACGACGATCGGGCGCCGATGGATCGCGTCGTAGAGGCCATCGCAGAGGCGTTCTGATGCGTGCGATGGGTGCGAGAATAGAGGCTGTGAAGCTTCTGGGCAGATCGTTGTTCCTGGCAATCTTAGGTCTGGGCGCGGCCGGGCTCGGTGGCAGCCTGGCCGGGTGTCACAGTTCGCCTCCGCCCATGCCGCTCAGCCAGCTGGATCCCCTGCAGATGGCCGGGCATGACGTCTTCCAGGCCAAGTGCGCACAGTGCCATAACGACCGAACGGATCAGGCAAAGAATGGGCCGTCGCTTCTGGGCATCTTCAAGAAGCCGTCTCTGCACAGCGGCGCGGCTGCGACGGACGAGCGCGTGACCGCGACCATCCTCCACGGGCATGGGCTGATGCCCGCCATGGGCGACCGCATGGACGACGAGCAGGTGCAAGAGGTGCTTGCCTACCTCCACACGTTATGAGCAAAGACTCCGAAGACGGGTCGAGCAAACCCGAACGCATCCCGCTGCAGCCAGGAACCATGCTTCCAGGCATCGCCGGCATCTGCATGTTCATGCTCCTGCTCACCATGCTGAACGTCTATGGCGCACTTCTTAACCGCTTTGGCACAGGGGCGGCGAAGTATGGTGTTCTGGCGCTGTGCACTTTGCTGGCAGGAGGCATTCTGGGCCTTCTGCGGCTGCGCCGCTGGGGTTGGGCGCTGGTGCTGGGCGGATGTCTGCTGCTGGCGGCCGGCGACTTTTACCTCTTCCACCTGAGCCATGTCGGCTTCTTCCTGGTGCGCGGCCTGTTTGCCCTGGTGTTCTTTCTTTACCTGTCGCGGACCGAAGTTCGCGAGGTGCTGCGCTGAGGGCGCGCCGGTCTACAATCTGGTAAGGATGACTCCGCCCATGGCCGCGACCGATACTCTGGTGCAGATCGACCTGGCGCCTCGCAAGCCGGTGAGCAAGCCCGGCTGGCTCAAAGCGCGCGCCCCGGTCGGCGAGACCTTTCACGCGCTTAAGAAGCTGGCCCGCGACCTCAACCTCCACACCGTCTGCGAGAGCGCGCACTGCCCCAACATCGGCGAGTGCTGGAACCACAAGACCGCCACCTTCATGATGCTGGGAAATTTGTGCACGCGGCGCTGCGGCTTCTGCGCGGTGCCCAAGGGCCGGCCGGAGCCGATCGACCATGGTGAGCCGGCGCGGGTCGCCTCCGCCGTCGCGCAACTCGGCCTCAGTCACGCAGTTATCACCAGCGTTAATCGGGACGACGACAACCTGGGCGCGGCCCGAGCCTTCGTCAACGTGATCGGGGAGATCCGGCGCCAGGCCCCCGGCTGCCAGGTCGAGGTGCTCACACCGGACTTCCAGGGCAACCCCGACGCCCTGCGCCTGGTGGTCGAGGCCGCCCCTGAGATTCTTAACCACAACATCGAAACCGTGCCGCGGCTTTATCGGGTGGCTAAATCCGGCGGCCGCTACGGGCGCTCCTTGGAGTTTCTGCGCTCCGCCAAGCAGATCGCCGCCGAACTCGGCCGCACCATCGTGACCAAAACCGGCATCATCGTCGGCATGGGCGAGGAGATGCACGAGCTGCTCACGGTCTTTCGCGACCTCGCCGACCGGGAGGTCGACATCCTCACCATCGGGCAGTACCTCCGGCCCTCCCGTGACCACCTGCCCATGAGCCGCTTCTACACGCCGGAGGAGTTTGCCTTTCTCAAGCACGAGGCGCTGGAACTCGGCTTCCGGCATGTGGAATCCGGCCCGCTGGTCCGTTCGAGCTACCATGCTCACGAGCAGGCACAGAGCACTGGATTGACGTAAAGCGAATTCCGTGACGGTGTGCAGATAACATCCCCGCTCTTGTTTGTCATTCCCGAAGGGAATCTGCGTCTTCGACGCTGTCCCCGGCTATGCACCTTCACCCGACTTTCCTCAAACCCGACGCGCTTCTGGCGAACAGTGCCCGCGTAAAGAAGCATTACGCCCGGTGAAGCGATGGTTGCGGAGTGCTGCCAAAATCGGTCAGTCCTACTGGCTCGTCTTTCCGCCCACGTCGGCTGTATCGGAGCGCTCCCCGGCAAGAGCGGCACGCACCTTCGCCACCTTGGTGCCGTGGACCCGAATGGCCTCATGCAGTTGGTCGCCGGAGACGCCAAACTCCTTCGCCCAATGGGCTACTTCGGAGGACACCTTGGGATTGATCTCCTGATCGTCATGGGCGTGTTGCGGCGTGTGGGCGGGGGCGTTGGTGGACATCTGATCGGTCATGTGAGGTTGGATGCGAGTGAGTGAGGCGTGGCGACGCCAACCGCTCAGCCCAGCAACCCTTTTCAACCATGCGTATAGCTCGCCGGAGGAGGTTAGCTCAATGAGATCGTTTCTAGCTACTTTGTTCGCAGCCGTTTCCTGTCTTAATCTGTCAGGACAAACCCGAGTCGTAAGACCTCCGCAGGTTATCTCTGCTCTGCAGCAAATCACCCCACAGGAGAAGGTTGCTGATTGCCCGGATACACAACGTGACGTCATCTGGAACAACAATGTCGTGCTCCGGTCTACGGCAGATGGTCTTACCCTCTCCGGCAGGGGCGCTCGAAGCCGGACGTGGAATACCGTCGTTCCCGTAAGTGGCGTTATGAAATGCGAGATCTGGTCAGGGGTGTTGACCAAAGGGCAAGCTAAATCTCTGCTGATTCTGACGGGAGATGAGATGGGTGGGAGCTACGGCGCCTCGCTCACGATCCTGTCCTTCGACCGGGAAAACATGCCAATGCCCTGGCAAGCTCACGGCTCGTTTACGTCGACAAAGTCGGGAATCGAGCAAGTCGCTCGTAACACCGGGTCAGGAGACACACAGATTCTTGTCTCTCACCGGCAAGGCGATCGTCATGAAGGGTATGTTTCCGTAACTTCTCTCTATCATGTGACGGAAGCTGGCCTGACCGAAGTGATAGGAAGGGATAGCAGGGGTAATCAGTGGCCGTCGATTCTTGGCAATCACTCGGCGCTAACTGGCAATGAGTTGAAGGCTACCCGGTCTATTCGCTTCGGGAGCGAGCAAGCACCTGCAAAACGGCTCTCGATCTCACAGATTCTCGGGTACGATCAGCCGCAACCGGTTGTTTACTCGGACGGTTCCAAGACAAGATATCCGGCGATTGTTGTGCTGAATCGCTTGAATGGCTCGCGAACGATTTACTTTGATGGGAATGTGCCCGACGGTGTAGCAGAGGCCAAAAGATCGGACGCAAGGGTTGCGTTGAAGGGGACGGCGTGTGACGGCGAGGAGTGCGGTCCTTTCCTCCTGGTGGCAGAGGCTGGCCGGACGAGGACAGCTCCGTAAATAGAGCACGATCGTGCGGGCATCGGCGCGGGCGGGGTGCCGGAGATCGAACGCGCTTCGGACCGACACCCTCCCCGCCTATTGCAACAGCGTCCCATCCTCGGGCTGCGACTTCGGGTCTTCGGGCGGAATGACGACTGCGGCGGCCACCTTGTCGTCGCCGTCCAGATTCAGCAGTTTGACCCCGGAGGTCGAGCGGCCGGCGGCGCGGATGGTCTTGGTGTCGATGCGGATGATCTTGCCGAACTGCGAGATCAGCATCAGCTCCGTGGTCTCGTCCACCAGCGAGATGCCGGCGACCTTTCCCGTCTTGGTGCCGGTCTTCATGTTGATGACGCCTTTGCCTCCACGCGACTGCAGACGATAGCGGTCGGCGTCGGTGCGCTTGCCGTAGCCGTTGCTGGAGACGGTGAGGATCAGGCAGGGCGTGATGCCGAGCCGGGCATCCAGCTTGTCGAGCCGAGCCTGCGCGCTCGCCGAAGGCTCGGGCGCGGAGCTCTCCGCGGGATCGCCGGCGAGCTCCAGTGGCGTGGCCGCCGCCGAGGTTTGGACGTCATCGATGGCCGCCTCGACCTCGCTGGCGAGGCCGAGCGGCGCGGCAAGCTCCAGCCGCCTCGCGTTCCGCGCCTCGTTCGAAGGCGTGGCAGCCGCGCCAACGACGAAGTCGCCCTTCTTCAGGCTGATGCCGCGGTTTCCGGTGGCGGGCCGGCCCATGGGGCGGAGATCCTGCTCGTTGAAGCGGATCGCCATGCCGTCATGGGTGGCGAGAAAGATGATCTGCTGGCCGTCGGTCAGCCGCGCCGTCACGAGCTCGTCGTCCTTGTCGATGTTGATGGAGATGATGCCGCGGCTCATGACGTTCGAAAAGTCCTTGAGCGGCGTCTTCTTGACGGTGCCGTTGCGCGTGGCGAACAGGACGAACTTGCCCTCCTCGTGGAGGTCGCGCGTCGGCAGGATGGTGACGACTTTTTCGCCGGGCTGCAGCGCGATCAGCGACGCCATTGCCTTACCCTTGCCCGCCGCGCCGACATCCGGGATCTCGTAGACCTTCAGCCAGTAAACCCGGCCGGTGTTGGTGAAGCAGAGCAGGTAGGCGTGGGTGGAGTTGATGATGAGCTGCGCGACAAAGTCCTCTTCGCGCGTCTTCATGCCCAGCCGGCCCGTGCCGCCGCGGCGCTGCTGCCGGTAGGTGGAGATGGGCGTGCGCTTCAGATAGCCGGTGTGCGAGACGGTGACGGCAACCTGCTCGTCGGTGATGAGGTCCTCAAGCGTCAGCTCGGTCGATTCATCGACGATGACGGTGCGGCGCGGATCGCCGTATTTGTCGCGGACCTCCTCGAGCTCCGTGACGATGACGCGGCGCAGCTTCTTCTCACTCGCCAGGATGGACTCGAACTCGGCGATGTTCTCCCGCACCTGCCGCAGCTCGTTCAGCAGCTCGTCGATCGAAAGCTGGGTCAGGCGATAAAGCTGCAGCTCAAGAATTGCGTCGATCTGCCGATAAGAGAGGATAAGAGTTCCAGCGGTGGCCCCGGCCGGAACAGGGAGGAGGTTGGGATCGATCGCGTACTTCGCCGGGTCGAGCGTGATGCCGGCCAGCTCGGTGCCGCGCAGGTTGATGCGCCGGTTGGAGAAGTAGGCGAACAGGTTCTCGCGCGCCTCCGGCCGCGAGGCCGACTGCCGGATGATGCGGATGACCTGGTCGAGATGGTCGAGCGCGATCTGGTAGCCGAGCAGCAGGTGCTCGCGGTCGCGCGCCTTGCC
The DNA here is from genome assembly GCA_965218595.1 of Acidobacteriaceae bacterium. GTDB lineage: Bacteria > Acidobacteriota > Terriglobia > Terriglobales > Acidobacteriaceae > Edaphobacter. The sequence goes on from CBDCLC010000005.1 coordinate 195,840, forward strand.
CAGCAGAAAGGCAGTGCGGCGGCGCACGACATCGACGCGGTGGTCGAGAAAGGCGCGGATCGCCTGGTCGAGCGGCAGCTCCTTGGGCTGGCCGTTGTGGACGGCCAGAAAGATCATGGAGAAGCTCTCCTGCATCTGGGTGTGCTTGAACAGCTGGTTCAGAACGATCTGGTGCTCGGCGCCGCGTTTGAGCTCGATGACGATGCGCATGCCGTCACGATCGCTCTCGTCGCGCACGTCCGAAATCTCGTCGATCACCTTCTCATTCACCAGCTCGGCGATCCGCTTGATCAGGTTCGACTTGTTGACCTGGTACGGGATCTCGGTCGCGATAATGGCCTGGCGGCCGCCCGAGATCTGCTCGACGGCGCACTTGGCGCGCATCATAAAGCGGCCCCGGCCGGTGCGGTAGGTCTGCTCGATGTTGGCCCGGCCATACAGGAAGCCGCCGGTGGGGAAGTCGGGCCCCTTGACATGCTCGAGCGCGAGCTGGAGGTCCGATCGCGTCTCGCCCTTCTCGCGCGAAAGGATCGCGATCGCCGCGTTGACGACCTCGGTCAGGTTGTGCGGCGGAATGTTGGTGGCCATGCCAACGGCGATGCCGGTGCCGCCGTTGACGATCAGGTTGGGGATGCGCGCCGGTAGAACCGTGGGTTCGGTGGTCGACTCGTCGTAGTTGGGCGCGAAGTCGACGGTGTCGGAGTCGATGTCGGCCAGCATCTCGCCGGCGATGCGGGTCAGGCGGCTCTCGGTATACCGCATGGCCGCCGGCGGGTCGCCGTCGACCGAACCGAAGTTCCCCTGGCCGTCGACCATGGGGTAGCGCTGCGAAAAGTCCTGCGCCAGTCGCACCATGGTGTCGTAGATGGCGGAGTCGCCGTGCGGATGGTAGTTGCCCATCACGTGCCCGACCACCTTAGCCGACTTGGTGTACTTCTTGTTGAACTGCAGCCCCATCTCCTGCATGCCGTACAGAATGCGGCGGTGCACCGGCTTCAGGCCATCGCGCACATCCGGCAACGCACGGCCAATGATGACCGACATGGAGTAGTCAAGATACGACCGCCGCATCTCATCCTCGATGTTGATCGGGATAAGATTCAGCGCACCCGGCCCCCGCGAGGTGGGCCCCCCATCCGGAGGAGTTCCGGCGGGCGGCGGATTGTTCGAGGCGGCATCCTGCGGGCTGGGCGGGTCAAGCGGAAGGTCGTTCTGGTTGGGATTCTGATTGTCGGGCATCAGTTCCCATTATAGGTCGGTCGGCCGGGCCAAAAGCGAAGGCGCCCCGTAACGGACGCCTTCGGCTGCATTGTTTTGTTTCGGATCAGAAGTAAATTTTCGCCGCGAGCTGGGTCTGACGCCCAGCAGCCGCGGAGGTAATCAGGCCGAAGTTGCCCGAGGTGATGTTGGAGGTTGGATTAGCAAACTGGGTGTGATTGAAGACGTTGTCGCTCTCCATCCTCAGCTGCAGGCTGCGAGGGCTTTCTGTGGAAAGAGCGAAGTTCTTGGCAAGGATGAGGTTGGTGTTATTGATTCCCGGGCCATAGTACTTGTTCCGGGAGATGTTGCCGAAGCCGCCAAGCGGCTCGGGAGCAAAGCTGCCCGTCGCACCGCCGGCAAAGAAGGTGCTCTTGTTGGCCTTGAGAACCCGAAGGTTCCCCTTCACCAGCGGAGCAATCTGCTGCGGAACATCCGGACAGGCATAGAAGGAGTAGCTGGCAGAGCACCACAACGACCGGGAGGTACCCCCACCGTAGGAGATATCGAAGGGGAAACCTGTCGCAAAGGTCGCGATGCCGCTGATCTGCCAGCCGGAGAGCAGCAGGGTGAGAGGAGAGAAGGCGTTTGACCCGGAGCGGAAGGGAACCGTATAGACGGGAGAGAAGACAAAGCGATGACGTGCGTCGAAGGAGGAGTTCCCATAGTTCAGCCGGGTGTCGTACTGGTTGTACCCTCGGCTGCCGCCGTAGCCTGATCCCTCGTAGCTCGACGCGTCGTCAAGGGAATGCGACAGAGTATAGGAGGCCTGAAACTGCAGACCGTAGGTCGTATCTTTCTGGACTCCAATCTGGAGTGAGTTGTAGTTGGAGGTGCCTGACGTGGAGACAAGCCCAATGCTGGTGAAGGGGTTCAGACCCTGTTTCACGGGACTGTTCCCGAGTGGTGCATAGGCATAACCGTACTGGGTGTGGGTGGGATAGCGGAAGCTCTGTGCGTTCCGGTTGGAGGTATTGCCGCCGCATGTGGGGTCAGCAAGGCAGGCGTCGTGGCCGGCCGGTGTAATCGGGTTTCCCTCGATGACGACCTGGTTATGCCTCCCAAGACTGCCCACGTAGCTCATGCGGGCGACAATGCGCGACGGAAACTCACGCTCCAGGCTGAGCTGGAAGTTCTCGGAGTAAGGAGATCGAAATCCCGGAGCATATTGGCTCAGGGAGAACGGCAGATAGGTGGTGAAGTTCGGGCTGGCGCCCGCCACCGGTGGAACAAAGGGGAACTTGCTGGGCGTCGCTCCGGCAGCTCCGGCGATGTTTAGATCCTGATAGGGGTTCGCGAACCCGGGGTTGCTGGCAGTCCCGTAGTCCGTTGCACCACCGGAGGAAAGGCCGAACGGCGGAGCTCCAAGGTTGTTCAGCGAGGTTTCTTCTTCGGTCCGGTTGTAGTAAATTCCGTATCCGGCACGGATCGAGAGCTTCTTCTGGTCTCCATCGGAGAGCCAGCCGAGGTTGGGAGCGTAGGCGAAGCCAATACGCGGACCCAGACCCTTATAGAAGGTTGTGGCCCCACTCGCGTCGTTGCAGCCAGGGTCGCCCGGGTAGTTCAGCCCGACTGGCGCCGTCGAGAAGACCTTCGACTGCTGCCCTGGAATAAAGCAGGTCACGCCGATCCCCTTGTACTGCGTATTGTGGAGCGGACTGTCGATCTGGTACCCCAAGCCGTAGGAGATGGTCAGGTCCTGCGTAGCCTTCCAGGTGTCCTGACCGTAGATATAGTTGAGGAAGGCGTGCGCATCGATGCGGGCGCCGGAGCCCTGATTGTAGCTGGCCGGAATCCCAAGCAGAAAGTCCAGCCCGGCGTCTCCGGTGGTGTCTGCATTCGAGGCCGTGGTGAACGTAAAAGACCCACTGTTTCTGCTGTAGAAGGGATTCTCGACCGTGTACTTTCGACCGTCATATCCGAACTTCAGCGTGTGATGGCCGAGCGTCTTGGAAAGGTTATCGTCGATCTGGTAGACCTGATCGAGCCGGGGTTGCGGACCGTTGGTGCTGAAACCCAGTGTTACGTTCGGCTGCGTGGCGTCAGCTCCTGTGATGTTGATGGTTGGCACACTGGCCGCCGCCGCATTCTGTGGCGTGATTGAAAATCCAAGGCTCGAAGGTTGAACAATGTTCTGAGGTTCTACCGCGTCAAAGTTAAAGCGCGTGTAGTGGACCTGGAAGTCGTTCACCAGGGTGGAGTTGATCGTGCGAGTGTAGCCAGCCGAAAACTGGTGAATCACCGTAGTGCTCTTGTCCCCAAAGCCTGGCAGCGTTGCCCCGGTAAACGGAAGCGTCTCGCTGGTCACGCTGTTCTGGTAGATTCCGACAAAGTAGAACTGGTTCTTCGACGTGGGATTGAAGTCGAACCTGCCGATGCCCTGATCCGCTTTATTGTTGACGGTGGGATTGAACTGGTATCCGTTGGTGCCAGAGTTTGGCGCGGGAACGTATTGCTTGACCAACTGCGCCGAGATGGGATTGAAGGCGCTCACCGGAACCTGGTTGTTCTTGAAGCAGTCCGTGTAGGCCTCTCCAGCAGTGCATCCAGGGATCGTAAGGGAAGCAGGGATGCGGCCGGTCGTCGGGTCGACGAGCGTTCCGTCCGGATTGAGCGCTGAGTTGGCCGGCGTCAACGTCGCGTTGCTGAAGTTGCCCGCAAGCTGTGCCGGGGAGAAGACGGTGACATTGCCGCCGGACTCCGGAGTCCGCTGCCGTGTTCCCTGGTACGCGCCGAAGAAAAACAGCTTGTCGCGCAGGATGGGACCGCCGATGGTTCCGCCGAAGATGTTCTGGTGATAGGGGGGCGTGGGCGCGACCTTCTGGAAGAAGTTGCGAGTGTTCAGGAAGGTGTCACGGTAAAACTCGAAGACATCGCCGTGAAAGGCGTTGGTGCCCTGGATGATGGCGGTGTTCACGACCGCTCCCGAGTTGCGGTCGTACTCCGCATTGAGGGGACCAGTGACCAAATTGAACTGGGCCAGAGCATCCAGGTTGGGTCGGATGGCGGGCGTGTTGAGCGGCAGGTCGTTGGAGTCGGCTCCGTTGATCACGTACGCCGACTGCTGGGCCTGCGACCCATTGACCGAGAAGGTGCCGAAACGATCGCTGGCGGCCTGAACACCGGGCAGCGTCTGCTCCAGCTGGGTAAAGTCGCGTCCGATCAGCGGCAGCTCTCGAATCTGGTGGCTGTCCACGATGTTGTTCAGCTGCATGTCGGTCGTATTGACCTGAACGGCATCTGCCTGAACGGAGACCGTCTCCGAGGTATTGCCGACAGAAAGCTGAACGGGCTCGACGAACTCCTGATCGATGTTGAGCATGATTCCGGTCGCATTGAAGCTCTTGAAGCAGGGAGCGCTCGCAGAGACCGAATAGGTGCCGATCGGCAGGTGGGGAAAGAAGTAGCTGCCATTGGCACCCGAGGTCGCATTGAACTTGACGCCCGTCGCACTATTCGTCGCGATCACGACGGCGTTGGGAATGGCGGCACCCGTCGTGTCGGTAACCGTGCCACGGATGCGGGCGGAGACATCGATGGCGTAGCTGGTGCTAACGGTGACGGCGAGGGTCGCTGCGAGAAGCAGCTTCGGCAGGAGGCTGAATCGGGGCATGAACACGTCCTTTAAAGTCACGAGGGCGTTGCGTTTGAGATTGTGAGACGAATGTGACAACGGGTGAGCAGGTTCAGGGCCAAACACCAGAGAGGCCAGAACCGAGCCAATTTACACAGATTCCGTCTCCGTGGGCTGCCCTGAAACTATGAATTTCTGGAGAATGCTGTGAGCTTTGGGGAGATGGACGCGCTAAGGACGAGCTCGAAGCCGCTTGCTATGCCACAGAAATTGTCACTTGAACAGTGCAAAAAAGGGCACTTAAGTAACGGTTGTGCACTACTCTTTGAGGCAAGCGCCCTTGCGCTTCTTAAAGGAGACATACACCATGAAGAAGTCCATTCTGTCCGCCGCCGCCATCACCGTCCTGTCGCTTTCCACCGTTGCCGCCTCCGCCCAGTCGTATAGCTCGCAGGCGATGGGTGGAGCGATTCCCCGGCCGACCTCGAACGCGATGGGTGGTGCGATTCCGCGGCCCCAGACAAATGCTATGGGTGGAGCGATTCCCCGGCCGCAAAGCAACCTAGTAAATGTGATTTCAGTGCTCGCCGACGTTTTGGGGATTGCCGGGTTCTAGTTTCGGTGAGAGAGAATAGAGAACCATGCCGTTTCGAGGTCCATCGTGAGCTTATCTCTGGGGGCAACGGTCCTGTGGGCGGTCGACTTTTTCCTCAACGCCGTCCTCGTCTTCGTCTTGTTCTACAAGCGGCGGTACAGGACCGTGCCTTGGTTTACGGCGTGGATGACGACGGAGATCGTTGCCTCGATTGTTATGTTTGTCGTTGCCCGCCTCGGTTCGAGTCACGCCTATGCGGTGCTCTACTGGTCGGCGGACTTTCTGGACGTGCTCCTCCAGATCGCCGTCGTCCTGGAGATTGCCCGGGCTGTCCTTAAAAGGAGCGGCCGGTGGGTCGAAGGGTCGCGGCTGTCGCTGAGCCTCATGGCGGCGACCGCTCCCATCATCGCGCTTCTGATGGCCTGGTTTATGCACCCGGCCGCCCGGACGGCACTGGACTCCTTCGCCGCCCGGTCCAGCCTGTTCACCACCATTCTGGTCTGTCTACTGTTCACCGCCGTTGTGGTGGCTTCGCAGCAGCTTGGCCTGGGCACGCGAACTCACGTCATGCGAGAGAGTTACGGCTTTATCGTGTGGAACGTGGTCGCGTTTGTGACGGACAGCCTCCATGCCTACTGGGGCACCCTGGGCCACTTTACGCTGCTCGAAAACATCCGCATCGGAGTCTTCCAGGCCATTTTGATCTATTGGGCGGTGGTCTTCTGGCGGCCGGAGCCGGCGATGGCTCCCATGCCACTTTCCACAAAAATTCGTCTGGACGAGCTCGCGGCGAGGTTAGAATATGCGCAGTCGCACAGAACGACCTCTACGGGAGCCCATCCGAAATGATGTACGGTCTTCTTCTGCTGACGCTTGCGGTGGTCGTACTCTCCCTGCAGCTCCGCTGGGCGTATCGCCGACGGCAGCTGATGACGCGGCCGTGGGAGGACGTACTCGGCCGCGCCGAGCCGATCGACCTCGCTGGCGTGCGGGCGATCGCCGAGTGTTACCTGCAGCCGGATCGGAACCAGCTGCGTATCGAGCCAAATGAGATGTGGCAGCTGCTGGGCGGCCTGGAAGGCTTGAACAGGCTGCAGGCAAACGCGGCGGCGATGCTCGATCTTGCAGTCTATGCAGAGCGCTGGAACGATGCCGAAGGGGCGGTTGTCTCGGAGATGATCCGGCGCGACTCGGTGCGGCTGAGACGCGCGGTCACCCAGGTGCAAATGACCTTTGTTCTCGGTGCGGGCTTTGTACGAGCCCCCTTCCATGTGCAGGAGGCGGCGGCGACCTACTACCTGATTCGCAGCCGGTTGTTGGGCCTCTACCAGAACAGCCACGTCGCTCTGGTTCCTCAGCTCGAGGCCGCGTTCTAAGCTGTATCGAGCTATATCCAAACAGGTCGACCGCAACGTTCGATTCCTCGGCTCGTAAAGTGGAGAGAGCCCGGTATGTTGCCGCAGAGGGATAGAACTTCCAATCGCCAGGGCGAAATACAGGGGTCTCTCCACAGCGCTGCGCTCCGGTCGAGATGACGAACGTGTAGGTCGATACAGCCTCGGGGAGTTGCTGGTCCGCTGTACCGGGGAACACCCTCCTTTGTCGTTCCATTCTTATGTTGTCATTCCCGTAGGGAATCTGCGTCTCGTCCGAGCCGCAGATAGACGCATCAGCCGGGTGAGCCGGAGGCGGTTAGCGCGGGCCTGCAGCCCGCGGTCTGAGGTTGGCTAGGCAACCTGGGGCTTCGCCCCAGGCTATGGTAGCGCGGGCTTTCAGCCCGCGGTTTGAGGTTGGCCAGGCAACCTGGTCTTCGCCCCAGCTAAGTCAACGCGGGCCTCCAGCCCGCGGTCTGAGGTTGGTTAGGCAATCTTGGGCTTGCCCAGGCCAGGGTAGCGCGGCTTTTAGCCTGCAGTGGCAGATCCTAGGCCCATCGAGTGAAGCCTGGACCAGGAGCTCTTCGCTTAGCGGATGCAGGGTCCGCCTTCCGGGCTGGCCCTCTGTGTGCGCGCGTACGGTGTGGGGGGAGCCCCAGCCTCTCCGGACTGGTAGCGGAAACGGTCCTTTTGTCTGCGTGCGTGCGGGGGAGCCGCGCTATTCATATCGCAGAACCCAATATGACCCACTCTTGTCTGCATGCGTGCGGGGTAAGTCCCAGCCAATCCGGATTGGAAGCAGGAACCAGCCCTTCTGTCTGCGTGCGTGCGGGAGAGAGCGGGCACCATTCACATCGCAGACCTCATCTGACCCACTTCTTCTGCGTGCGTGCGGGGGAAGTGGGACCGCCTTCTTCGGCCGGAGAAGCTACCCTAATGATTTTTAGAGACACAGCGCACTTTCTGCGATACCTTTCCACATATATTCACAAATCTGGTTTTGGCTTGTCGCGGACTTGGGCCTTTGTGTCTTCCGCGCAGGCATCCGCAACCGGCTGTGCCAGCTGCGGAGCAGCGCAGGCGTCTCTTAGAGGAAGCTTCAGCTTCTCGCAGGAGGTCTGCTCGACTTAGCGTCACTTATCACCGATCGAACGATAGGGAGCGTCATAGGATGGGTCTTTCGCGGCGGGAGTTTCTGGGACGGGTGGGACAGGCTGGTGGGTATAGTGCGGCCTGGGTGGCGATGCAGGGATTGGGTCTGCTTCCCGAGACTGCCGCTCGAGCGCAGACGATCCAGGCGCCGCAGGGTGTTGGCAAGGGCACGCGTGTCGTGATTCTGGGGGGTGGCATCGCCGGTCTGGTGGCAGCGTATGAGCTGCGCGCCCTGGGCTTCGAGCCGACGGTGCTCGAGGCGCGCGAGCGGCCGGGCGGCCGCAACTGGACGGTCCGGGGCGGCGACACGGTCGTGCTCGACGACGGGTCCAGCCAGCCGTGCACCTGGCAGCAGGGGAACTACCAGAACTTCGGACCGGCGCGGCTGCCTTCCGTCCACGCGCATATTCTTGGCTACTGCCGAAAGCTGGGTGTGGAGCTGCAGGTCGAGGTCAACATGACCCGGTCCAGCTTTCTGCAGAACGACCAGGCCAACGGCGGCAAGCCCGTCCTGCAGCGGCGGGTCGAGAACGATACCCGCGGGCACGTCAGTGAGCTGCTGATGAAGAGCGTGCAGGGTGGAGCGCTCGATCAGGAGATCTCGGCCGAGGACAAGGATCGGATGCTGAGCTTTCTTCGCGTCTATGGCCCGCTCGACGAGGCCGGCAAGTACACCGGAAGCGACCGCGCGGGATACCAGCAGATGGCGGGTGCGGGCGACCAGACCGGTGTGCTGAACGAGCCCATCGACATGCACACGCTGCTCGACGAGGACTTCTGGCGCGGCATGCTGTTTGCCGAGCAGTTTGACATGCAGGCCACCATGTTTCAGCCGGTCGGCGGCATGGATCGCATCCCTTACGCTTTTGCCAAATCGCTCGGCAGCATCGTCCGGTACAACTCGCCCGTCACGGAGATCCGAAAGACCTCCAAGGGGGTGCGCATCGGCTACAAGGAAAAGGGCGCGCCGGCGGTGATCGAGGCCGATCTGTGTATCTGCGCCATGCCGCTGACCATGCTGCGGTCAACACCCAATGATTTCTCCGCGCCGTACAAGAAGGTGATCGCGGAGTGTATCTACGCCGGTGCCTACAAGGTCGCGTGGGAGAGCCGGCGTTTCTGGGAGCAGGACTATAACGTCTACGGCGGGCTGGAGTTCGTCAACGTCGGCTGCAGCCCCATCTGGATGCCGTCGGCCGGCATGTTCTCCGAGCGCGGTGTGCTGGTCAGCGGATACACCGACGAGAGCACGATTCCGTTCGGGAAGATGGCGCTGCCGGAGAAGTTCGAGGAGAGCCGCAAATCAATCGAGCGGCTGCACCCCGGGCACGGCAAAGAGCTTGAAAAGCCGATGTATGTCGGCTGGGGCAAGGTGCCCTGGAATCAGGGTTCGTGGATTCGGAGCTACGGCCCGGGAGAGGAGCGCGCGCCAGGCGTGGCACTGACCCGGCAGACCGGGCAGGCGCGTTCGGCCGGCGCCGCGAGGACGGAGTCCAACCCAGGATACGAGACGCTGATCGTGCCCGATGGCCCGATCTACTTCGCAGGCGACCACGTGAGCCACATCGTGGCCTGGCAGGAGGGAGCTGCCGTCAGCTCCCTGCGCGCGGTGCAGATGATCAGTGACCGGGTGAAGTCGGCTGCGCTCTCGAGCGAGGGTAAGGCGGCAACGGCCTAAACGTCGGGATCTGCGGTTCCTACAGCTGTTAGAAATTGGAGAAACTACCATGAAGAAGCTCTCTCAAGCGGCCACGTTGGCCCTTCTGCTGGTCCCCGCTGCCGCGTGGCCGCAGCTCGCAGTCAAGCGTCTGCAGCCCAACAGCAAGAGCCCCATCGCCAACGGTGTGTGGGCGGGCGACACGCTCTACCTGAGCGGTCAGCTGGCCGATCCCGCGACCCCGGCGGATGCCGCCAAAGGCACCGCGGCTGTTTATGGCGACACCCAGACCCAGGTGGCGAGCGCCCTCGGCAAGATCCAAAGACTGCTGAAGGAGCAGGACCTGGACATGAAGGATGTGGTGAAGATGACGGTATTTCTGGCGGGCGACCCGGCCAAGGGCGGCAAGCTCGACTTCGCCGGGCTTCAGGCCAGCTACACCAAGTTTTTCGGGACGGAGGCACAGCCCAACAAGCCGGCACGTTCAGCCGTGCAGGTGGCCGCGCTCGCCGCGCCCTGGGCGCTGGTTGAGATCGAGGTAATTGCGGTGCGCAGCAAGTAGTTCCCGTGGGGCCTAGTGCCCCACGCCGGAGCACCCTGCCGCGCCAGGCTGTATCGACCTATACGTTTTGTCATCTCGACCGGACCCTGAGCGTAGCCGAAGGGGAAGTGGAGAGACCCCTGTATTTCGCCCTGGCGACTGAAAGTTCTGTCCCTCCGCGGCAAAATACAGGGGTCTCTCCACTCCACGAGACCGGAAACCGTCTCGTTCCGGTCGAGATAACAACCTGTTTGGCTCTATGTCGATACAGCCTGGCTCTGCCGATGGCTCTCCCGCTCGCCGCCCCGCTGGCAGACGCTGCTGCCTGCGGGGCGGCCCTGCCTCAGGACAGGTAAGGGAAGACCTGCGGCTCCGCGAGCTCCGCGCGAGCCGTGGTCGTCGCCGGCGCGGACATCACCTCGTGGAAGGCCGTTTCGAACTTTCGCATCTCCTCGGGCGTTCCCACGGAGACGCGCACATAGCTGGGCCATACCGGCCACGTGCGTCCAATGTAGATGTTGCGCTCCTTCATGGCGGCGATGACCTCTTTGCCATCGCGCCCGGTGTCGATCATGAAGCAGTTTGAGACCGAAGGGATGAACTTGTAGTTGTTCCTGGTCAGGAAGTCGAAGGTGCTGGTGCGGGTGTCTGCGATGATCTTCTTGCGCTCGGGCACCAGCGTGGTTTCGAGCAGGCTGACGTTGGCCGCGGCCGATCCGGTGATGGGCATGGCGTTCATGCCGAAGGGCTGGAGACGTGCCAGCAGGTCCGGGCGTCCGAGCGCCAGACCGCAGCGGATGCCGGCCATGCCGTAGACCTTGGAAAAGGTGCGCAGCACGATCAGATCGCCGCCCGCCTTCACGAGATCCAGGGTATGCGGAGCGTCCGACAGGTGGATATACGCCTCGTCGACCAGAAGGATCGATCCCTTGGGTTTGTTCGCAAGCGCCCAGACGATCTCCTCCTTCGGGGTCAGCGTCCCGGTCGGATTGTTGGGGTTGCAGACATAGAGCAGGCCGGCGTTCGGGTCGGAGGCGACCATGGTGCGGAGGTCGTGCGCATAGGTCCGCGTGAGCGGTACCTTGATGATGCGGGCCTTGGCGGCGGTGGCGGCGTACATGCCAGCCTCATAGGAGGGGTCGGCGGTGACGAACGAGCGCACGGGCGAGGTGAAGGCGAGCACAGAAAAGTGCAGCGGCTCGGAGGAGCCGGCGTAGACGGCGATGTGGTCCTCCGGCAGGCCGCTCTGGGCGGAAAAGGTCTTCGTCAGCTTCTCCGTCTCGTCGTCGATGTCGTAACGTCCTCCCTTGGGGGCAATGGCGGCAATCGCCTGGCAAGCCGCGGCGCTCGGCCCCAGCGGGTTCTCATTGGCGTTGATCAGCACTGCGCCCGGCGGCGTGGGCGGACGGCGCAGACGGCGCTTCTCCTTCTGTCCATTGCCCGAGGTCGGCGCGGCCACGCCAGTGTTTTGCAGCGCCGCCAGTGCGAGATGGCCCTCGCTGAGAACGGGGGCCGCAATGGCCGCGGCCGAGGCCAGGCGGAGAAACGAGCGGCGGGAGGCGGAGTGCGGAGAGAACAGGCTGGGCATGTTGTGCTCCTTGGAATGCCCGTAGGGTATCGCACTCCCGGGGAGGTGTCAGCCAGTATCGCCGCGCTCGATGGGCGCCTGCGGCAGATCGTTATGGCGGCTTCGGCCGTCCGCATTGGGAACCAGGACTCGCGACCCGGACAGGGCCCGTCTCCCGGGTGGCTGGAGAGCCGACACAATTCTCGCTTCCATCACCAGCACCGCCGTCCGATGTTCATCGGCCGCCGCGGGTGCCGTGCGCCTCGCTTACTCTGAACGAGGTCGCGGAGGCAGACATGGCGGGTATGGCGGAGGGCACACAGGGGAGGCGGCTTGGAACGACGGGGCCGGAGGTTTTTCCGCTCGGCCTGGGGTGCATGGGAATGAGCGGCATGTACGGTGCGGCCGACGAGGCCGAAAGCGTCCGGACCATTCACGCCGCCATGCGCACCGCGGCAGATGCCGGGCAACGCCTGCTGATCGATACAGGGGACTTCTACGGCATGGGGCACAACGAGCTGCTGATCGCCCGGGCGCTCCGGGAGTTCGGACCGGGCGCCCGGGATCGCGTTGTGCTCAGCGTCAAGTTCGGCGCGCAGCGCACCCCCAGTGGTGCCTGGCAGCACTTCGATGGCCGTCCGAGCTCCGTTAAGGACAAGCTGGCCTACAGCCTGGTCCGGTTGGGAGTGGAGGCTGTTGACATCTACCGGCCGGCGCGGCTCGACGACAAGGTGCCGATCGAGGAGACCATCGGTGCGGTAGCCGACATGATCAAGCAGGGGTATGTGCGGCACGCCGGGCTCAGCGAGGTTTCGGTCCTCACCGCCAGCAAGGCAAATGCGGTGACGCCGATCTGCGATGTGCAGCTGGAGTATGGGCTGGCGACCCGCGGCATGGAGGCCAGGGTGCTGCCCGGTCTGGCGCAGATGGGCCTCGGGGTCACGGCCTATGGCGTGCTCTCGCGCGGCCTGCTGACCAACTCCCTGCCCCAGGGCAAGACCGACTTCCGGAGATTTCTGCCGCGCTACACGGGATCCAATCTGCAGGCGAATCAGCTTCTGTTTGCCGGCCTGGAGCAGGTGGCCCGGCAGCGTGGCACAACCGTTCCGGCGCTGGCCGTCGCCTGGGTGCTGGCTCGCGGCGGAGAGATTGTGCCGCTGCTGGGCTCGCGTACCGAGGCGCAGTGGCGCAACTCCGCAGCAGGACTGACGCTCCAGATGGGCAACGGAGAGTCCCAGGCGCTCGAAGAGGCGATACCCCCCGACGCCGTTCTTGGCACCCGCTACGATCGCCTGGCCATGACGCACCTGGACAGCGAACGGTAGAAGTGCCTGACGGCTCGGCTCGACTGCGTGGATCAGCCCTTCTGGCAGGACTCCACCTGGACCGGGGCACGGTGCCAGGTCTGTGATCGGCCGAAGAGCGAGACGCCGACGTAGCCGCGCAGGTGGAGCTCGTTCGCTCCCTTGAGCTCCATCGTGCCCTTGTAGGTGTTGCCGCTCTCCGGATCGTAGAGATGGCCGCCCTCAGCCCCCTGGCCCTGCGGCTCGAAGCCGCTGCCGATCTTGAGTCCGCACAGCGGACGGTTGCGGAGCGAGGCGTCGGGGTTCCGGCCGTCCACCCTCGACGGCACCTTGGGGCCGAGCTGAATCAGCGTCAGGCAGAGCTCGCCTCCGCACGGGGCGACCCGCACCGTGGCATGGTCGGGCGTCGTCCAGTTGCCCAGGATGGGCGAGTCTGCCGCTGTGGCGGCAGCAAAGAGACAGGAGGGGCTAGAAAGAAGAAGCACGGCCGAGGCCAGGAGGCGGGCAGGGGAGGTCATGGGGAGGTGGGTCTCGCTTTCATTTCGGGGGTGGAGAGCAGCCGGGAGGCTGTGTCGGGGCCGTTCTGTCCCGTGACAGACCGGCCGCACTGGCGGACTCGGGGTGGCCGCCCGGGGGAGTGCCGGACGAGGTCCAGGCCCGGCGGGGAGGAGGAGTTGTGGGCTGAAACGCGCGACACGCCTGCTCGCGATCGCCCTAGGAAGCCTCTGAATAACTGTCGCGGCCCGGGAGGAAACGCAGATTCCCTACGGGAATGACAACAAAAGAGCAGGGCTCTCAGTGTAGGCGGGATTGGTCAGAGGCTCCCTAGTGCAAGGATTTCCAGGCATCGGCAACCCAGATCAGAACGATGCCGGCGGTCACCAGGGCAGAGGCGCCGCCAAAGATCCCGACATACGGCTCCACCTGCCGGATGCGGCGGACGGTATTGCTTTGACGCACCTCCTGTTCGTGGGTGATCTCGTTCTCTGAAAGGTAGAGCTGCTCACTTTCGTAGCGGCTCAGCTGCGCACGGTAGGTGAGCAGGCCGACAAATCCGGCCAGAAGGGCGGCCCAGACGATCAGAAGGATGGGAACGGCGGCAACAGCGGCGGCAAGGTTCATGGCGCGTGCTCCATCGGGTGCGGAGCGTCCTCGGTGTGGGGTCGCTCCTCCGCATGCGGATCATACGCCGGGGTCCGCCTGCTTCGCCATGCCTTTTTTGGGGAGCCGCCATGCCCTTGTCCGCTCGCTCTACGAGGCGTGAGGCAGAAGCGAGTGCAGCACCCATCCCACAAGGATCAAGCCCAGCAGCACCAGCAATAGCACCACACCGAGAAAGTACGCCACGCGGCGCTCGTTCTCGGGCGACGGACGGGTGATGCCAAAGGTGTTGATGAATGCGCTGGCAAGAAACAGCAGTGGCTTCACCGGGCGGAGCCTCCATAGGTCAGCATAGCCCCCTTGCACCAACTGCCAGCTGCCGGGTGCATCCGGCCGGCGATCGCTGCATCCAAACCGGGAGACCGGAGCTTGCTGCCGATCGGGCGCCGGCTTACACTGTGGTAGACCGAAGCAAGACCGACCCTGTCCTGGATGGACGCTGGAGAAGACTGATGGCGACTGCAACAACTACTCCCACCCCCGAGGTTGTGACCGGAGCCCCTGCCTCCACGCAGCCGGTCGTCCTTACCGATGCGGCGATCGCCAAGGTAAAGGAGATCATGGCTACCCAGGATCCCGTTCCGGCCGGCCTTCGCATCGGCGTTGTGGGCGGCGGCTGCTCGGGCTTCCAGTACTCCATGAGCTTCGAAAACCAGTCCGGCATGATGGATAAGATCGTCCGCCTGGACGACCTGAAGGTCTTTGTCGATGCCACCAGCGCCATGTACCTGAACGGCTGCACGGTCGACTACGTCGAAACGCTCGAGGCCGCCGGCTTCAAGTTCGAAAACCCCCAGGTGAAGTCGACCTGCGGCTGCGGATCGTCGTTCAGCGTCTAGAAGCTTGAACAATCCTGCTACGAGGAGGGCCTTGCCACTGTCGCAAGGCCCCTCGTTTTTCGATTCGGGGCTTTATGTGTTGGTGATGGTCCGCGGGCTGCCGTCGATCGCGGTGAACGTTACCGAGAACGGTTCGGCGTAGGTGCAGGCCAAGTCCTGGAGAAAGCTGATAGCCACCGCTTCGCCCAGGGCAATCGAGCTGTCGCTGTCGCTCCGCCAGTGGATGCCGCCGTGCAGACCGTGGCCGAAGGTGACGTTGTGTGCCAGCTTGTGCAACTCGCCGTTGACAGTCAGCACGCCAGGGTCACCGGTCTGCGGATCGTAGTTCCAGGGCATCAACTTGGTGCCGCTGCTGTTTGGCACCTGCGGGTTCGAGAGCGTGTAGCTTCCGTCGTAAAAGAACTTCAGCAGCGTGATGCAGGCACCGCCGACCGCGCCATGTCCGGTGGGGTAGGCCGGGTGTGCCGGCGAGCCCTCCGGAAACGGCTGTGACAGCAGGTAGGTGCCGTACTTGTCGAAGCTGCACTTCACCGCTTCCGAATCCAGCACGTCCGTGTGCGGAACGCCATCGAAGCTGACCCCGTCTTTGATCAGGTGCACCATGCCACCGGCAAACTCGGGCCGGTGCCGCAGGTGCACCACCCACTTCTGGTACCAGACCGCGTTCAGCGCCAGCTTCGCGACCTGGGCAATGACGGAGGCGAAGTCCGGCCCGCCAAAGGTACCGAAGCCGTTCTGATTCTTTGACTTGGCATACGGGTTCCCGGGATGGACCGGCACCTTCATGGTGTTCATCGCCAGATAGGCTGTGAAGTAGCTCTGGAAGAGCTCATCCACGTGGGTAAAGGCGGCCAGACCCCTGCCATCATGGAGGTAACGGCGGATAGGGTCTTTCTGATCCTGCACCCCGGTCGGGATGCCCTGCTGAACATCCTCCCAGGTGACGAGATCCTTCATGTAATCCACGTCTGCGAGGTACGTCTCGTAAAGCTGGTCGATCGGCTGCGCGCCCATGGAGGTCGGCGTAAGAAAGAACTGCGAGACGTAGGGTCCGACCGTCTCGCCCGCAAGACACCCGCGGAACAGCATCGCGGGGGTCACCTTGGTGCCTTTGCGAGGACCAGCGTAGGCTGGCAGGTTTGAGAGCTCCTCGGCAGCCTTCTTCGCAAGCGAGTTCTTGCCGTAGTCGGTGAAGGCAACGTCTCGGAGCAGCGAGCACCAGTAAAGCTCAACCAGTTCGGCGGCGTACTCCTGGCTGCTGAGCGCGGGCGGTACGGGTACGGCGGGCTCGCCGAACTGGCTGCTGTCTGTCCCAAAGTAGGTGGCCGCATAGCTTCCCATCGGTCCGTTCATGGTGCGCGAGCCGCCAAGGGTAAGGGCTTCGAAGTCTGCGAACTGGCCACTGTCGATGGCTGCGCGAAAGGCCGCGAAGGAGGGAAGATCGACCTTTCCCGGGCTGCTCTGCTTCAGACCCTTGGCATAGGTTCCACACTTGTCGGCGTAGGCCGTCTCGTCGCCATTGGTGGTGTGCGGCGGAATCGGCACCAACGCCTGCCTGGTGCTGGTGTTAAATCGGCGGGCAAAGCTCGCCAACACGCGCGCGTCGGTAATAGTCGGCACGCAGGTCGAGGGAGGGGCGATTGTGCACGGGGATCCCATACTCAATCCTCATTTCAGTTGTCAGATTTTGGCCGGGAGACTGCTCAGGGAAGCAGGGCCGAAGGAGGGGTTGGCCGTCTCGCCGGTAATAGTACCGCTTCCGTTCGGGGCCGTCCACAGCAATCGAGGTGCTCTCCTGCAAGTGGCGCGATGTCCACGCCGGTCGCGCGTGACCTCCCTCCGGCTGCGCCGTCTACAATGAGCGTGCACCAGCTGCCGCCTGGTGCCGCTGGTCCTTTGCCCCTATGAACGAGTTCGTTGTCCGCCTTGCCGATGACCGTGGCCGCATCCAGGAGCAGACCCATGCCGCAGCAACGGCCGAGGAGCTGCGCTCGCGCTTTACCCAGGCCGGCTACCTGGTCTACTCGGTCAAGGAGAGCGGCAGCTTTGGCGGAGGCGGCCGCAAAAAGGTCAAGCTCGATGAGTTCCTGGTCTTCAATCAGCAGTTCCTCACGCTGATTCGCGCCGGCCTGCCCATTCTTGGCTCGCTCGATCTGCTGGCCCGGCGGCAGAAGCAGCCTGCCTTTCGCGCGCAGCTCGAGGACGTGACCGCGCGGGTGCGCACGGGCGAGTCCATCTCCGCGGCCTTCGACGCGCAGGGCGGATTTCCCATCATCTACACCACCACGCTGCTTGCGGGCGAGCGCTCGGGCAACCTCGAAGAGGTGCTTCAGCGCTTCCTGGAGTTCCAGCGCGTCTCGCTCACCTTTCGCAAGAAGCTCAAGGCCAGCCTCATCTACCCGGCGCTTCTGATCGTCATGGTCATCGGCCTGTTCATCTTTCTCATCAGCTTTGTGGTGCCTCGCTTCGCGCAGCTCTACGACCAGCTGGGCACCCAGCTGCCCTCCCTGACCGTATTTCTTCTGAGCCTGGGCCAGAACGCCCAGAGCTACGGCATCTATGTGCTCGCGGCCGTGGTTGTGCTCGGCTTTCTGGGACTTCGCTGGAGCCGCACCGATGCGGGCGCCAACGCGGTCGATCGTGTGCGCATCGGCCTTCCGGTGCTGGGGCAGGTCTGGCTGAAGTACCAGGTGGGGCTCTTCTCCCGGACGCTAGCGACGCTTTTGACGGGCGGTCTGCCGCTGGTGCCGAGTCTCGAAACGGCGGCTCGCTCCATCGGTTCGCGGCAGATCGGCAACGCCGTCTTCTCCAGTGTCGACATGGTGCGTGAGGGCAAGGGGCTCTCGGCCAGTCTCGAGAGCACGCGTGTCTTTCCCGAGCTGGCCGTCGAGATGATCGAGGTCGGCGAGTCGACCGGGGCTCTGCCCGGCATGCTTAACTCCGTGGCCGAGTTCTTCGAGGAAGATGTTCAGACCAGCCTGACGGCGGCCATGAGCCTGATCGAGCCAGCCATCCTGATCGTCATGGGCGTCGTCGTGGTCACCATCCTGATCGCGCTCTACCTGCCCATCTTCAGCCTGAGCGCGGGCGGCATGCACTAGTAGTATGACTATGGTAGTATGACCATGGTGGAGGTGAGACATGGCGGGAACAATGGTTAGGACGATGGCTGCCGGAAGCTTCAAGTCGCACTGCCTGGCGGTTCTCGACGAGGTGCAGAGGAGGCGGGAGCCGGTGCTGGTGACGAAGAACGGCAGGCCGGTCGCGAAGATGGTTCCGCTCGACCTCCCGGAGGAGCAGGACCCGCTGGACCTCTTCGGCTTCGGCGGGGTCGAGGTGCTTGGCGACCTTGTAAGCCCGGTGTACACCAGCGGCGAATGGGACGAGTTTTGTGAGGCCTCGGCGGACGATCTCCGTTGATTCTGCTGGATACCCACGTGGTGGTGTGGTTGACAGCGGATAAGGCGAGGCTCTCTCCCGCGGCTGCCGCGGCCATTCGGGAGAGCAGCCGGTCGGGTGGCGGAGTGGCCATCGCCGCGTCGACGCTGTGGGAGACTGCGATGCTGGCCCGGCGTGGACGTCTGCGTCTGGAGAGCACGCTCGCAGCCTACCTGCAGCACATTGAGTCGGCCATGATCGTACTTCCGCTGACGTCGACGATCGCGGAGCGATCAACCATGTTCTCGGACCCCTATCCCCGTGATCCGACCGACCAGCTGATCGGCGCAACCGCCCTGGTGCACGGCCTGGATCTGGTAACCCGGGACGAGGCGATCCGGGGCTCGGGCCAGGTGCGGTGTATCTGGTGAATGGTCGCCGCCATGTCAGGCGCGGTGCAGTGCCCGCTGTGCCGAAAGCGTCAGCATCAGGCGAGAGATGCCGGTAAAGAGCATGCTCAGGCCGATGATGGTGCCGATCGCCCAGGCGGAGCTGCCCGGCCAGGAGCGCCAGATCAGAAACGCCAGAACCAGGTTCAGCAGACCGTTGATCATCAGCCAGACGGAGCCGTGCCGGGGTTGGAACTGAAAGAACTGAATGATCTCCAGACCGCCGCGGAACAGAAGATAGATGGCCAGGAACAGGGTCAGCGAGGCGAGGCCCGCGACCGGGTGGGCGATGAGGTACACGCCACCGACCAGGTAGAGGAAGCCGATCAGCAGCTCCCACAGAACGCTGCTGGTGCGGTGGCTCTTCCAGGCAAAAAAGACATGAAGGATGCCGACCAGGCACAACAGCCAGCCCACCACCAGCGTAATCGCCAGACCCGAAACGACCGGCAGAAACACGGCGGCGATTCCTGCGAGCGTCAGCAGAATGGACAAGACAAGCGACCAGCGCAGGGCGCGGGCAAGGACCGGAGTGGCTCCGGCGGGAACGCTGGGAAACGAGCTCATGGGAGCAAATCCTTTCGGGGCTTTCGCGCGGTGCGAGCTGGCGCAGGCCCTTCGTCTGAGTAGGAGTCACTCTGGTCCGGGCGGGTTGTGCCAACCTGATGCCCGGACCGTTGGGGGGCGGGTGTGTGCCCTGAACCCACGTCTCAAAATCGAGACGTGGGGCACCCTGTCACTGCGGCATCAGGAAGGATTTGCAAACCCGAGGGCACGGGTCGGCTCCGAGAGTACGGGTGCCCCACATCTCGACTCTGAGATGTGGGTTTCCCCGCACCCGACGTGCGAGACCACAGCCTCAGCACCCTGTTACTGCGGCATCAGGAAGGATTTGAAACCGAGGGTATAGTTCGGCTCCGAGAGTACGGGTGCCCCACATCTCGACTCTGAGATGTGGGTTTCCCCGCACCCGACGTGCGAGACCACAGCCTCAGCACCCTGTTACTGCGGCATCAGGAAGGATTTGAAACCGAGGGTATAGTTCGGATCCGAGAGTACGGGTGCCCCACATCTCGACTCTGAGATGTGGGTTCCCCTGCACCCGATGTGCAAGACCACCGCCTCAGGTAAGCCGCTCTTCGACTATTGCGGCTCGGAAACGAACGCAGATTCCCTGCGGGAATGACAACAAAGAGCAGGGGCTCTTTCTATAACAGAGCAGGTCTCTCTCTCCCAAAGGAGCAGGACTGTTCCCCAACCGGCCTTGATCACAGATTCCCTTCGGCACGATCGGGAGCCCATCGGAGGGTCCCGTCCAATCAGTCACAGCTGGGCAGCTCGGACTGGACCTGGTGCGCAAGCGAGTCGACGGAGGTGGTGTTTGCCATCTCCTGCAGCTCCGTGTCGCCCTCCTGCGAGATCTCGAACTTCCTGCATAGAGCTGTCAGCAGCTGGAGCGCCTTGGTGATCTCTTTTTCCGACAGCAGGTTGATCTGCAGGTCGAGCTGATCGCGAACGTCGATGCGCTTCTGCATCCGGTTCTGCTTCATCAGCACAAATGTGCTGAGAAGTACGCCTTCGACCGAGACGATCATCGCAAGAAGAATGAAGGGGAAGGGATCGAACCGGGGCACGCCAGGAATCATGCCAGTGTTGATGAGGAACCATGCCGTGAACCAGAACACATGGAGGCCGACAAACGTCATGCTGCCGGAAAATCCGCCGATCACATCAGCAACACGGTCAACGAACGTCCTGTTTGTTTCGAGCGACTTCTCCATGGAAGCGACGGACTGGATGTTGGACTCGACTGCGTGCTGAGTCTGTACGTTGGGCATCTTTCTCCCCTTTGTGAGCCAGTGTAAAAGCAAAGGGTCCGGTGCAGGCACCGGACCCTCTCAAACTCTGCCTCAGCTACTTCTTGTGATGAATGATCTTCGAGACCGTGTCCTTGCCCTTCTCGAGCAGGCCGGACGCGGTTCCGTCTGACTGCTCTTTCTGGCCGTAGGTATCGGGCCTGCCGAATCCGAGGTTGGGAACCTCGCCCAGCGGCTGCGCGATCTCGACGCTGAACTTGCCCTTGCCATCCGGTGCGTTACCGCTGGTCCAAGGCTGGCCTTCCTGGCTTCCAGGCTTGCCATCGGTCGTGGTGATCAGGAAGTTGTAGTCATAGTCCTGATTTTCCTGGCTCTGTGGGAAGCTATTCGGAACCGGCAGGTGCGACGGCCCAAGCTCTTCCAGCACGGCAAGCCACTGCTCCTGGTGCATGGTGTCGCGGGCGATGTTGAACGCAAGCATCTCCTTCATGCCGGCATCGTCGGTCGCCTCATACAGGCGGCAGGCGAGCGTGCGGCCGGTCGCCTCGGCGGCGACGTTGCAGTACATGTCTCCAGCCAGGTTGCCGCTGGCGTAGATGTGGCTCATGTTGAAGGGAACTCCGTTGCTGTTGCCCGGGTACGCCGACAGTCCCGTGGAAAGGATGTGGCGCATATCCATGCCGTTCAGAACGGAGCCGGCAATCGAGTCCTTCGAGATCTCCTCCTGCAGGCTCACCGGCGCATTTTGCAGGTTCATCGCCACGGCGGTGGCCAGGAACTCGATGTGGGCGATCTCTTCGGTGGCCGTGTTGAGCAGCATGTCCCGATACTTCGCCGGTCCGCGGGAGCCCCAGGCCTGGAAGAAATACTGCATGCAAACGCGGATCTCGCCTTCCACTCCGCCGATAGCCTGTTGCAGCATGCGGGCGAACAGCGGGTTCGGCTTGTCGACGCGAACGTTCCACTGCAGTTTTCTGTCGGTATAGTACATAACACTTCCTTTCGCGAGTTAGGGGAGAGGAGACAGGCGTTCCTCCACTTCCGGGTGGGAGACCATCCGCGAACCGTTCCCGATCAATGGGGCGCGGGGAGAGAACTCATGGAGCAGTGCTTTTCACGACCTGTTCTTCCGCGCCGACAGGGTTCTGCAACTCATCGATCAGAACTTCTTTCAGGCTCGTTCACTGACGCTTGGAAGCCTGGACAAATTTGGTCCTCTTCTTCGAGGAACAGCAGATCGATCGTTGTGCGCGTTCCGACGATTGACGTGGCCGCCCGGGTCCGCGGCTAGATCGATCTTGGAGGAGACAGCCGGAGCTCCACGCAACTGAGAGAAGCCCACATCCGCTACTGGGCATACGATGCACGCTCGCGACCGACTCCGATTCTTCGGTTCGGGGATACGGTACAGCCCTTGTACTTTTTTTTAGTGTGCCAGCATAAAGAAGGCCGAATGGCTTCCGGGTGGCTCTGGATCGGCGTGCTGCATGGAGCGGCTTTTTCTGGAGCACTGCTGCCGCTACGCTTGGGGAGAAACAGCGTATGCCGTCTATGGCATGCGCAATTCCGGTGTGCTCCCTGACGCCATCTGTTCCACGGAATCAAGAAATTGGCTGTCCCGCAACAGAACCGACCCATTCAGCTTGACCTCGGCGATCGCGTGGATCACCGCAGCGGGCAGGATCACGAGGTTCGGAGACTCCGGAGAAGGTTGCACCCAACCAGTAAGCACAGCACCCGCGCTGCGTTCCATCAGGAAGTAGAACGCCAGCACGCGAGCACAGATGGACGCCTGCAGTCCAAAGCCGCCGTAGTGCTCACACAGCACGCGAAAGGCTTCGCGCAGGGTGGTCTCTCCATCCAGCCGTGGACGTCCAAGTTGAGGAAACGTGCCCGGCTCTCCACAAAGCACCAGGTACAGGTCATCGCAGACGTCACGATCTTCCTGGCGAAAGTCACTGTCGGAAGCGGACTGGGGAGCGACGTTGCGGTTCGCCGCGCTGACAAACAGACTGAGAGCGAAGCCCATCTCGTCGATATCAACCGCCGCGAAGTCAGGTCCGAGAGGAATGGGCGGAATAAGGCACCAACAGCCTGAGATGCAACGGATTCGGTTCGGCACACCGGTTGCGGAAGACCGGCGTACGTGGTCTGCCTGGAGAATACACCTCCGTGGCTGGCGAACCGACGCTTTGACTCTGACTCTCTCCGGATTGCCCCCTAAAGTGGGTGGCGGAGAGCGGCAACCGACCACGCGATCGCCATGAACATCGCCCCGGGTGCTCCCGGGCGGGGGTCTGCTGTACAGAAGATGGGCTTCTGTACAGGTGCATCAGCCTGCCCGAAGCCCCTTGAGGGCTGGCGTGAGAACCTATGGACCGGCCAGGCGTCCGCACCATAGTGCGGGCCTACCGCCATTGGGGCATTGACCTCGCGGTCCCTGTGACGGATTGTGGAGAAGGGGAGTCTTACCAGTTATGGCCGCACCTGTCGCAACACCGCTCTCCATCGCGCAGATGGGGATGGACGAGACCGAGCGGGCGCGCGATCTGGCGCGCCGGTACCATGCCGAGTTCGTCGATCTGAAGAACTTCAAGATCCAGCACGAGCTGTTCAAGTCCGTGCCGGTCGACATGATGTTTCGCTACAACTTCGTCCCTCTGGAGCAGCACGAAGGCCGGCTGGCGATCGCCGTCTCCGACCCTTCGCGGCTGATGGTGCTCGACGAGATCTCCGGTCTGCTCGGCACGCGGCTGGTCACGCGGGTCGCCACGCTCAGCCAGATCACCGATCTGCTCAAAAAGACCGAGCAGTCGCAGCGGGTGCTGGACGAGGCCTCCGAGGGACTGGCCTTCGACGTGCTCTCCTCCGAGGACAATCCGGATGAGAACATCTCGATCGAGCGGCTGACCGGCG
This sequence comes from Acidobacteriaceae bacterium, assembly GCA_965218595.1. Taxonomy (GTDB): domain Bacteria; phylum Acidobacteriota; class Terriglobia; order Terriglobales; family Acidobacteriaceae; genus Edaphobacter. The sequence continues at coordinate 219,420 of CBDCLC010000005.1, forward strand.
AGGATGACATCTCGCCCATCATCCGGCTGGTCGATACGACCATCTTTACCGCGCTCGAGCGCCGCGCCTCCGACATTCATCTCGAGACCTTTGACGACTCGCTGCTGGTCAAGTACCGCATCGACGGCGTGCTGCAGCAGGCCATGGCGCCGATCGCGCGCGAGCACCACCAGACCATCCTCTCTCGCATCAAGGTCATGAGCGAGCTCGACATAGCCGAGCGCCGGGTTCCGCAGGATGGCCGCTTCCGGGTGCGGTACAAGGGCCGCCTGATCGACTTCCGCGTCTCCATCATGCCGACCGTGCATGGCGAAAATGCCGTCCTCCGCGTGCTCGACAAGGAGTCGATGTCGGAGAAGTTCACCAAGCTGTCGCTGGATGTGGTGGGCTTTGCCGAACGGGACCTGGCGCGCTTCCGCCGCTACATCAAGGAACCCTACGGCATGGTGCTGGTCACCGGGCCCACCGGATCGGGAAAGACGACGACGCTCTACGCCGCGCTAAACGAGATCAAGTCGGAAGAGGACAAGATCATCACCATCGAGGATCCAGTCGAGTACCAGATCCGCGGCATTACGCAGATCCCGGTGAATGAGAAGAAGGGCCTGACCTTTGCGCGCGGTCTGCGGTCGATTCTGCGGCACGACCCGGACAAGATCCTCGTCGGCGAGATCCGCGACGCGGAGACGGCACAGATCGCCATCAACTCGGCCCTGACCGGTCACCTGGTCTTCACCACCGTCCACGCCAACAACGTGGTCGACGTCCTGGGCCGCTTCCTGAACATGGGGGTCGAGCCGTATAACTTCGTCTCCGCACTCAACTGCATCCTGGCCCAGCGACTGGTGCGGCAGGTCTGCGAGTTCTGCGCCACCGGCGTCCGCCACTCCGAATCCGAGCTGGCCGAGAATGGGCTTGATCCCGCTGAATGGCGCGGCTTTGTCTTTCGCGAAGGATCGGGATGTATCGAGTGCGGTGGCACCGGGTTTCGTGGCCGCTCGGCCATCCATGAGCTGCTGGAGCTCGACGATGAGATCCGCGAGATGCTTCTGGCCAAGAAGCCCGGCTCCGAGATTCGCAAAAAGGCCAAGGACAAGGGCATGGCGTTTCTGCGCGACTCCGCCCTGGAACGGGTGCGCGACGGCATCACGACGCTCAAGGAGATCAACAAGGTGACCTTTATCGAGGCGGGCCGTTAACTCCATGGATTGCATGCCGGGCAAGCGGCGCAAACAGGTAAGCTGAACCACGATGGAGTTTCTTCCCACAGCAACGCGGACGCGGCCCCGTCTGGCCGCCGAACTCCGGCCGGAGGGGGTCGTGGCGGCCCGTGCCGAATCCGGTCCGGCCACCCTTCTGAGCTCGGTCGCACGCCGCGATCTTCCCGGGGCTGCCGTCCGGCCCGGTCTGCGCGCCGGCAACGTCCAGCAGCCCGCACCCGTCAGCGCCGCCCTGCGTGCCGCACTCGATTCCGTCGCCGGCCGCGGAAAGGATCGCAGCCGGTATCTGACGCTGGTGGTCCCCGACGCCGCCGTTCGTGTGCTATTGCTGGACTTCGACGACTTTCCTTCCAAGCCCGCCGAGGCGCTGCCCGTGGTGCGCTTCCGGCTGAAAAAGCTGCTGCCCTTCGATGCCGACTCCGCGGTCATCAGCTACCAGGTCATGTCGGAGGCGCGCGGCCGCATCGAGGTGCTCGCCGCCGCCATTCCCAGGGACGTGCTGGCCGAGTACGAGGGCATCGTCACCGCGGCCGGCTTCCTTCCTGGAGCCGTGCTCTCCAGTACCCTGGCGGCGCTGGCCGGCCTGGACGAGGCCGGCGACCCGGCCCTGGTGGTGAACGCCGGCCCCGAGATGGTCACCACCGCCATCGTGCGCGGTGGAGTTCTTCTGCTGCATCGCACGGTGGAGCTGGCGGGCGACCCCGTCCCAGACGCGTATCGCGGGTCTACCACGGTCTCGCAGGCCGTCGCGGCGATGCTGCCGCTGCCGGATCTCGCCCCGAGCCCTGCCGAGTGGGGCAGGGAAGAGCCGTCTTCTGGCTTGAACCGTCTCGATGCCACCGCTGTGATGGAGACCGCCGAACCCCTGGTCGAGAGTGGCGCTCTGCCCAGCTACGAAGATGCGGTTGTGGCCGCGGCAAACCGCGGAACGCCGGTCTCCGCCGCGCGGGAGGTCGCGCAGGCTGTCTCGGTCGCGGCGGCGTACTTTGAAGACTCCCTCGGCACACCGCCCACCACGGTCTGGTCGGCTGGGGTGACCGGGGCGGAGCGGCTTCGGGAGATGCTGGGCGACGCCGGCATCGAAGGCCTGCGGGTGCGGGAGCTCGTGGACTCCGCCCACCTCGCTCCGGCGGTCGCGACCGCCGGTCCAGGCGCGGTACCGAACGGATGGATGGCCGGTCTGCGGGGAGCGCTGCACGGCTGATGCGAATCTCCCTCAATCTCGCTACCAAGCCGTTTGTAGAGCTGCGGCCGCTGCTGGCTCGGCTCCGCATCGCCATGGCGGTGCTGTTTCTGCTCGCGATCGGCCTGTCGCTTTGGCTGCAGGCGCTCGATACTCGTGCACGCTCCGCACAGGCCCAAATGAATGCGCTGCGCGATCGCACAGCGGCTCTCCAGGGGGAGCGCCAGCGCAATGTGGCCCGCATGCGCCAGCCAGCGAACGCCGCCGTGCTCGAGCGGTCGCAGTTCCTCAACTCGGTCTTCGCGCAAAAGAGCTTCTCGTGGACCGCGGTCATGATGGACCTCGAGCGCGTTCTTCCGCCGGGGGTGCAGGTCACCAACATCGAGCCCGGGATCACGCCGGCGGGCGCCGTCAACATCCGGCTGCGGGTCAGCGGCGAGCGGGACCGCGCGGTACAGCTGGTGCGCAATCTGGAACGCTCTTCCCGCTTTGTCGCGCCACACCTGGCCAACGAGGCCGCGCAGGCAACAGACCCTCTGCTCCAGCGCACCGCCATCCAGGCGGGCAGCACGCCGGGCGCTCCCCCCGCTGTGCAGTTCGACATCCTGAGTGGCTACAATCCATTGCCCGACCGGCTGCACACGCTCCGCAGCGGGCAGCCGGACGGCATCTCGCCGAGCCGGTCCGGAACGAGCCGGTCCGGAGAAGGGGAGCGGCCATGAGCCCCCGGGGCGCCGTGACCTCCCAGAACTTCACCGCTCGCACCCGCGCCCTGCTGACGCAGGTCAACCTCCATTACGTCGGCATCGTTCTGCTGGCGCTGGTCAACCTGGTCGTCGTGGTGGAGCTGATCTCTGCCTGGCGCGGAGCCAATGGGCGAGACGCCGCCGCGGTCGCTCACCAGACCTCCGCGCTCCACAGCGCCGAGCTTGCCAGCAGACCGCTCCAGGGCCTGGATGCCAAACTTGAAGACGCGACCACGGACGCGGACAGCTTCTATCGCACCCGTCTTCCGTTCGCCGGCAGCCAGGTGGCCAGTGAACTGGGCCTGCTTGCCAATCGCTACCAGTTGAAGCTCTCCCGGGTCGGCTACAGCGAAGTTCCAGTGCTCGAGGGAACCCCTGGCGCGCTGACCGAGCTGCGCATGGACGCGAGCCTTAGCGGCGAGTACCGTCCGCTGGTGCTGTTCGTCAACAGCCTGGAGCGCGACAAGATGTTCTTTGTCATCACCGGCCTGACCTTTACCGGCCAGCAGAGTGGAACGGTCGGCCTTCGTCTCCGGCTGGAGACGCTTCTGCGGCCGCCCGGCCCACTCGAAGCTCCCATTCCGAGCAAGGTGCTGCCTGATGCGAGCGCAGCGGTTCCCGAGAGCGCGGCAGGAGGTACGCCGTGACCGAGCAGCAAAAGAAGATTGCGGCGGGTGCGGGGTTTGCCGTTCTGGCGGCCGCCATCCTCTATTGGGAGCTCTATGACCCCGGGACGCCCAACCCGGCCGCGACGGCACCTGCGGCGGAGGTCGCGCCCAGCACGGCCGGTCCCACCCAGACGGCTGCCGGAACGGTCGGCTCCGGCCCCGTGCTTCGGACCTCCGTTCGGCCCGGGGCCGCCCGCCGGCCGCTCTCCGAGGCCGAGCAGCTTGACCCCACTCTTCACATGGGAGCCATGCTGCTGGCCGAAACGCTGGCCTACTCCGGCAGCGGCCGCAACATCTTCTCGGCCAACTCCGCCGCTCCGGTCAGCCTTCCCAGGCCGGTTGCGAGTGCGCGTCCCAAGACCTTTCACACGGTGGTCAACCTCCCCCCGCCCGGTCCACCACCGCCGCCGTCCATCGACCTTACCTTCTTCGGCACGGCCACTCCTGAGGGTGGCACCCGGCGAGCGTTTTTCCTGCGCGATGGCGACGTCTACCTCGCCGCCGCGGGGGAGATCGTGCAGCGCCGCTACAAGGTCCTGACCATCTCGCCAAACTCGGTCGTCGTCGAAGACCTGCTCAACAACAATCGGCAGACCTTGCCTCTCAGTAACTGAGCCATGCCCCTGCTCCTGCGCCGCGATCAACCGAACCCTCCGCCGTCCCCTCAGGAGGGGTTCATGCTGGTCGGCCTGATCGTCGCTATCTTCCTGATTCTGCTGGCGCTCAGCGTAGCGGCCCCGCGCATCGCCTACCAGCTGCGAAGGGACAAGGAGGTTGAGGCGGCGCATCGGGCCGACCAGTACGTCCGCGCCATCCAGCTGTACTACCGCAAGTTCGGCCACTATCCCACCAGCCTGGATATGCTGGAAAAGTCGAACAATATCCGCTTTCTGCGCCAGCGCTACACCGATCCACTGACCGGCAAGGCTGACTGGCGATTGATCCACCAGGGCGAGGCCAAGACCACCGTCAAGGGCCTGTTCGGCAAGCCGCTGACCGGTCTGGCGCCGGGCAGCCTCGGCAGTCTTGCAGGTTCGGCGTCGCCCGGCGGCAGCGGCACCACTCTCGGCTCGTCGGGCAGCTCTGCTTCGGGATCAGCGGCCGGGGGCAGCCCAGGAGCGGCTGCGAGCTCGGGTCTGACCTTTGGTCCAGGATCGAACTCCAGCGGCAGCGGGGTGGCGGGCATCTCACCGTCCTCGGGCCCGGGTAGCACGAGCTCCGGCTTCCCCAGCAGCGACCCGAGCGCCGCAGGCGGGGGGCCGATCGTGGGAATCGGAAGCGCCGCGACCGGCGACGCCATTCTGGTGGTCAACGAGCAGACCACGCATCCGACCTGGGAGTTTCTCTACGACCCCCGCATCGAGGCCATCCGGTCCAGGGTCAACCTCTTCGGCGGCGGCGTCTCGAGCACGGGAGCAGGCAGCCTTGGCTCGCTGGAAGGGCCCGGGTCGACGACTATTCCCGGGTCGCTGACCGTACCCGGCTCGACCGGCATTCCCGGCTCGACGGCCGGCGCTCCTTCCAGCTCGACGTTTGGCAGCACCCCCAACCAGAGCCCGGCAACCAGCCCTCCGGACACCTTCGGCCTGACCCTGCCGCCAGCTCCGAGCAAGCCGTCCAGCCCGCCCAGCCCGGCGAATCCGGCAGGTGGTCCCGGTAGCGGTTCCACCAAACCGGCGCCGCCGACGACCGGGGTCCCCGTCAGCCCTCCCCAGCCGTAATCCCTTGAGTATGGCGCTGCCGGACACCCATCATGGATACTGGACCGCATGGCTGCCCACATCATCCCGGTCGAGCAAGCGCGCCAGCAGATCTCGCTGGAGGAGTACCTCCGGACGATCTTTCACCCGGACTGTGACTTCGTCGACGGCTGGCTGGAGGAACGCAACGTGGGAGAGTTTGAGCACGGACGGGTCCAGGCCGCCCTGCTGAAGTTATTTATGAACCGCGAGGGTGAGTGGCAAATCATAGTCGTCCCGGAGTGCCGGATGCAGGTCTCAGCCACGCGCTACCGGATCCCGGATGTCATGGTGCTGCGGGCCTCGCAGACCGTTCATCGCATCGTGCGCGAGGCGCCGCTGGTGTGCATCGAGGTGCTCTCGCCGGAGGACACCTGGAAGCGTCTGCGCGGTGTGCTCTCCGACTACCTTGCCATGGGCGTGCCGAATATCTGGGCCTTCGACCCGGAGGAGCGGCAGGCGTACCACTTCGACGCGGACGGCTTCCATCCGGTGACCGGACCTGATCTGGCGGTTGCGGGAACCGAGATCCGGTTTCCCGTGGCCGAGGTCTTCGCTCTGCTTCCGCCGGCCGCGGCGTCCTGAGCGGCGCCAGGCTTCTATCGTTTTGAAGCACTTAGGGACGCGATCGAGCGGGCACCCCGGTGGGCTTTGCCACGGGTGGAAGCGCGTCGCCGCGCAGCTTTCCGATGCGGCCGTGCGGCCCGACGACGAAAGGCAGCGAAAGCGCGTTCCAGTCCCGGTCCGAGCCGGGCTGGTCCTCAGGACCTGGCCGCAGCGGACGCCAGTTGCGGCCGTCGTCGGTCGAATCATCCGAGCCGTTGGGCCCGACGGCGATCCAGGCCCGGCTGGCGGCGTCGTAGGCGACCGCCGAGCGGTAGCCGTGGGGTGGGGTCTGAGCTGGCTGCCAGTGTTGTCCGCCGTCGGACGAGAAGGCGGCGGTGCCTTGCCGGCTGCCGGGCTTCCTGTAGTCTCCTCCGGCGGCAACCAGATGCCGATCGTCGCGGAGGGCCAGCGAAAAGACCCCCGCGGTGGAGCTGCCGCCAGCCATCGGCACGACGGAGCGCGACCACTGGCGAGCTCCACTGGCGCACCCGGGTGGGCTCCCCGCGGCGCGAAGAACGACCGCCCCATCGGGACCGCTTGTGCCGAAGTAAAGCAGGGGAAGAGCGCAGGGGGCGGAGGAGGGAGTCGGTGTCCGGTGTGCGAGCGAGGAGTTGCTGGCCGCGAATGCACCTCGTCCTCCCGCCTCGAGACCACCCTCGCCACCCCCGTTCCCCTGCGAGCTCTCGCCCCCGAAGCCCGAAAAGCTGGACCCGCCGTCGTGCGTCTCCCCAATGACAAAACTCCCGTGGACGGGGTCGCCCAGAAGCCATCCATGCTGCCGGTCGGCCATGACGATCGAATCCCAAAATCCGTCCTGGTCCGGATTGGTGAACAGGAGCTTCCAGCTCTGGCAGCCGTCGGTCGTTTTGTAGAGGCGTGACAGGTCCCCTTTACCCGAGCTCATCACGATCGCGGTGTTTTCGTCGAACGCCTGGATGCCGCGGAAGTCGAGTTGCCCCGCTCCAGGCGGCGTGGTGCAGCCCTGCCACAGGTAGCCGCCGTCCTCGGTGCGGAGCACGGTTCCCCGCGTGCCCGAAGCCCACGCCACTCCGCCACCCACGGATTCGATGCCGCGCAGGTCGACGGTGGTGTCGGAGTGCTGCATCTCCCACTGGGCGAACGCCCGGGGGAGGGTGCAGGGAAGGCAGACGGCGGCGAGCAGGCAGGGCCAAAGCGGTCGCATAAACAGAAGTCTAAAACGCAGACTCTGGAGGTGGCGGCTCTCAGCAGTTTCTCTAAAGGGGAGCGAAGCTAACGGTCCACGCGCCAGATTGGTTCAAGGGAAACTGGCCTCGCCGCGGTTTGCGACCTCAATCATCAGAAAACGGCTCTGGAAACTGTTGCGGCTCGGAAGCAACGCAGATTCCCTGCGGGAATGACAACAAGGGAGCAGAGCTCTTTCTAAGAGCGAGTTTGATTCTTTCTACAAGCGAACTCGATAAAAGGCTCCGTAGGGCAGGTTGCCCGACGCCTTTAGGGTATGCTCCTGCGGGCTGAAGGCCCGCGCTAGACACTTTTGAATGAAGGGTCTGGACACCGTCCGGCTCGGAAGGCAACGCAGATCGCCTGCGGGAATCGCAACGGGAGAGCAGGGCTCCTGGTACAAGCGGATCGGGCTCTTAGTGGGCGCCCTCGGGAGCCTTTCCCGGCTTGACCTTCTTCAGCAGCCAGACCACGCCCACGCAGAAGAAGCACATCAGCGAGAGCCATCGGAAGACATCGATGAACGCCCAGGTGTGAGCCTGCGCCTGCAGCTGCTGGTAGAGGCTGGCCCGGGCTGCCTGGAGTGCATTGGCCGGCCCGAAGTGCGTGCTGCTCAGAAACCGTCGCGCCGCGGCGACGCTTTGCTGAAACTGCGTGCCGGAGATCGGCACGGTGCCCGCGATGTCCGTCTGGTGCGCATCCGTGCGGCGGGTCAGAAGCGTCTGCGCGAGCGAGATGCCGATCGATCCGCCCACGTTTCGCATCAGGTTGAAGACGCCGGACGCATTCCCTATCTGCTCATTGGCGAGCGTGCCATAGGCTGCGGAGTTGATCGGCACGAACACAAAGGAGAGGGCAAAGCCCGTAATCAGGATGGGCAGAAACAGCGACGTGGGAGACAGACCGAGCGTGAGATTGCCGAAGTAGAGCGTGGTGATGCCAAAGACGCCGAATCCGAAGGTCAGCAGAAACCGGGGATCGACCTTGTTGGAGAGGAATCCGATCACTGGCATGCCAAGGATGGCGCCGAGACCACGCGGCGCTACGGCAATGCCGGCGGTAAAGGCGGTGTAGCCGAGCAGCTCCTGGTAAAAGAGCGGAAGCACCGTGGTCGTGGAGTAGATGGCGATGCCGAAGAGAAAGATCAGGATGGAGCCGACCAGGAAGTTGCGGTCTTTGAAGATCTTCAGGTCGACCAGCGGATCCTTCTTGGTGAACGAGTGCCAAACAAACCAGACGAAGGAGACGACCAGGAAGAGCGTCATCCAGCGGATCCAGACCGCTCCGAACCAGTCGACCTCCTGCCCCTTGTCCAGGACCACCTGCAGGCATCCCGTCCAGACGATCAGCGTTCCCAGGCCAATGTTGTCGAAGGCCGGAACCTTGGCGTTCTTGATGTAGTCCGGATCGTGGACAAAGTGGTTGATCAGAACCAGCGCCAGGATGCCGATGGGGATGTTGATGTAGAAGGCGTACCGCCAGGAGTAGGTGTCGGTGAGCCAGCCGCCCAGCGTGGGTCCGACGACCGGCGCGACCACCACGCCCAGCGCAAAGACGGCCAGGGCGGCGCCGCGTTTGGCGGGGGGAAAGCTTTCAAGCAGGATGGCCTGCGAGAGCGGCTGCAGCGCGCCTCCACCCGCGCCCTGCACGACCCGCGCCAGCAGCAGCAGCGGCAGCGAAGGAGCCGCTCCACAGGCGAAGGACGCCGCCGTGAAGATGCCGATGCAGACCATCAGGAAGCGCTTGCGGCCGAAGCGGAGTGAAAACCAGTTGGAGGCGGGCAGAACGATGGCGTTGGCGACCAGGTAGGAGGTCAGCACCCAGGTGGCTTCGTCGGTCGTCGCCGAGAGCGACCCGGCGATGTAGGGCAGTGCGACCGACGCGATCGCCGTATCGAGCACCTCCATGAAGGTGGCGAGCATGACGGCACCGGCGATGAACCAGGGGTTTGCGCCCTGGGTGATCTGCTCGGCTGCGGCAGCGGGAGAGGTGGCGTGGGCGGCCATGCGCGGGGTTCGAACTCCAGGCAGATGAGGTGGACTTCGGTCCGCGGAGTGCGATGCCAACGCGACCCAACCCCCAGGATGGGGGAAGAGGGTCGCAAAGGCAAACCAGAGATTCGAGGTCGGCTATGGAGTAGAAGCCGGAGGCGGGGCCGGGGATGCTTTTTCTCTGATGCCGGGCGAGGGCTGGTCGAGGAGCTCTACTGCCGGGCCAACATTCCGGTGCCGTGATCGGTGCCGCAAGTGCCCGAAAGGGTCCAGCCGGAGACCGTCAGGGTGGTTGCCGTGTTGTCAAAGACCCCCGTACCCGTGACGCTGCTGCCGGTCTGCGGATCGGTATAGGTGACGGCGATGCTGTTGCCATTGATCACCGAATCGGTGACAACCGGCGCGTTAAGACATGGACTTCCGGCGAAACTGGCATTGCCGGAGAGGTGATACATGCCATTTGCATCCGGCGTGGCGCTCTGGGTCAGGACCGCCGAAACCTGCGCGACCACGCCATCCACGCCCGCGAAGCTGCCGGTGTAGGTTCCGTTCACGGGCTGCTGCTGCTGCGCGACGACCCCGCCGCCCGCGGTGCCGTCCAGAGGCTGAGCGCCGACGGCCTGGCTGGCGCTGACTGCGCCGCAGGCTCCGCCGGTCACCGCGAGGGCAGGCGCAAGCAGGGAGCGCTGGTCGGCCGCGACCATGCCTGTAATGCGAAGGGTGCCGCCGGCGAGGTCGTTCGCCCTCAACGTGAGCAGGCCGTGGCTGTCCACCGAGCCCGTAATCAGGATGGCCCCCGTTCCGGCGGAGCTTTGGCAGGTGCCTGCGAGCAGATGAAGCATCCCCGAGACCTCGGTCCCCTGGACGGAAAGGCTGCCGCCGAGCGAGGTCACCGGCTGGGGTGTCGTGCCCGTGACGCGAAAGCTCCAGTTACCCGCCATCTGCGCGTAGGAAGGGGTGGCTGCGGGAGTGGGTGGGGCGGAGGAGCCCTGGGAGGCGCAACCGGCCACAACGACGGCCGCAAGGGACAGCAGCCCGGCTCCAAGCTTCTGCTGCAGATGCCCGATCTTTCCCGGATTCGTACCCATCCCTGACGCCCCCTCTTCCCCTTTGCGATCAGGTTAGGGCTTGCTCTCCCGTGGCACGATGCCACTTTGGTGGCATAGCGGTGCGGCTTGGCCGGAGATCTGCAACCTCTAGCGATCCCAAGCATCATATTGATTGACAACAAGTGACTCAAGGTGGAATTCTGAGTCAGTCAAAACCTTCCCGGCTCGGCCGGAACTTCATAGAAAGGTCTTACACACACAATGGCAAAGATCATCGGAATCGATCTCGGAACCACCAACAGCTGCGTCGCCGTCATGGAAGGCGGCGAGGCCAAGGTGATTCCCAACGAAGAGGGCGGGCGCACGACGCCGTCCATCGTGGCATTTACCAAGAACGGCGAGCGCCTGGTGGGACAGGTGGCCAAGCGCCAGGCCATCACCAACCCCGAGAACACGATTTACTCCGTCAAGCGCTTCATGGGCCGCCGGCCGAACGAGGTGAACGACGAGATGAAGATGGTGCCCTACAAGGTGGTCGCCAAGGGCGACAACGTCAACATCATGGCGCAGGGCAAGGAGTACACCCCGCCCGAGATCTCGGCCATGATCCTGCAGAAGCTCAAAAAGGCGGCCGAGGACTACCTGGGCACCTCCGTGACCGAAGCCGTCATCACGGTTCCGGCGTACTTCAACGACTCCCAGCGGCAGGCGACCAAGGACGCCGGCAAGATCGCCGGCCTGGACGTCAAGCGCATCGTGAACGAGCCGACCGCGGCCGCGCTGGCCTACGGTCTGGACAAGCAGAAGGACGAGACGATCGCCGTCTACGACTTCGGCGGCGGTACCTTTGACATCTCGATCCTGGAGGTTGGCGAGGGCGTCATCGAGGTGAAGTCGACCAACGGCGACACCCACCTGGGCGGCGACAACCTGGACCAGCGCATCGTTGACTGGCTGATCAAGGAGTTCAAGGACGAGACCGGCCTGGACCTGACGGCGAAGGGCAACGAGATGGCGCTGCAGCGGCTGAAGGACGCGGCCGAGCGGGCCAAGATCGAGCTTTCGACGGCGCAGGAGACTGAGATCAACCTCCCGTTCATCACCGCCGACGCGAGCGGTCCGAAGCACCTGGTGCGCAAGCTCACGCGGGCCAAGCTGGAGTCGCTGGTCGACGACCTGCTGCAGAAGTCGGTCGGACCCTGCAAGCAGGCGATGAAGGATGCCGGCGTCGATGCCTCGAAGATCGATGAGGTGGTGCTGGTCGGTGGACAGACCCGCATGCCCGCGATTCAGAAGCTGGTGAAAGACCTCTTCGGCAAGGAGCCCCACAAGGGCGTCAACCCGGACGAGGTGGTGGCCATCGGAGCCGCGGTCCAGGCCGGTGTTCTGGCCGGCGAGGTCAAGGACCTGCTGCTGCTCGATGTCACCCCGCTGACCCTGTCGATCGAGACCATGGGCGGCGTGGCGACCCCGATGATCGGGCGCAACACGACCATTCCGACCAAGAAGACGGAGACGTTTTCGACGGCGGCCGACAACCAGACGGAGGTCGAGGTCCACGTGCTGCAGGGTGAACGGCCGATGGCGGGGCAGAACCGCACGCTCGGCAAGTTCAAGCTGAGCGGCATTCCCACCGCGCCGCGCGGCGTGCCGCAGATCGAGGTCACCTTCGACATCGACGCGAACGGCATTCTGAATGTCACGGCCAAGGACAACGCCACCGGCAAGGACCAGAAGATCACCATCACCAGCTCGTCGGGCCTGAGCAAGGACGAGGTGGAGCGGATGGCGAAGGACGCCGAGGCCCACGCCAGCGAGGACAAGGAGGCGCGCGACCAGATCGAGGCGCGCAACGGCCTGGACTCCATGGTCTACAACGTCGAGAAGATGTTGCGCGAGAGCGGCGACAAGGTGCAGGAGAGTGACAGGTCCGAGGTTGAGACCGCACTCTCTGATGCCAAGTCGACCTTGACCGGAAGCCCGAGCGCGACCGAGCTGAACGCCGCCAAGGACCGCCTGCAGACGGCCAGCCACAAGCTGGCGGAGGCGATGTACAAGGCAGCTTCGACCGCACCGACCGACGGCGCCACCTCTGCCGCCGGAACCGCGGACGAAGCATCCGGCGGCAGCAAGGCGGACGAGGGTGTGATCGACGCCGAGTACGTTGACGTCGACAGCAAGTAAGCTCGGGACGCTGAACGGCAGCGGGCGTGCTTATGGGCAGTACGGAGGGGCATTCCAGAAGACCGGGTGCCCCTTCGGTTCAGCCGTCACCGTGTGCAAGAGGGGCTCACACGCGACGGATTTCAGGGAGGCGGGTCTAACCGTGATAGGGGTGGCAACCGACGTGCAAGTAGCACGTGTAAGAAAATCGCTGCCGGGAGGTAGCGGAGAGCAACAGGGAACAGGAGGAGCAGGCATGACACAGACACTTTGGAGATGCGATCAGATGTGGGCCGGGCAGCTGTACACGAGCGTGATGTTTGAGACTCGTGAGGAGGCCGAGCACTTCGTGCGCAAGATGCAGCAGGCCGAACCGGACCAGATCTTTCGGGTGGAACCGGTGGCGGCGCACCAGGTGTGGAACTAGCTTCGGCAGGTCTGCCGGGTGTGGTGGGAAGAAGAGGTTCGCCTCGTGGCGAATCTCTTTCCGTTTAAGCGGGGCCGGTGCCTGGCGCCGTCCATCCCAGGGCTCTTGCCCGCCCCAGAAGAGCGCTGCCGCGGCGGAGGTAGATGCGGTACGCCCGAGCCGGAGCCGATGGGGAGTCCTCATACCTTCGGCTGTTCTCAAACGGGAAGCGACGGGCCAGGACCTCCACGTAGTCGCTCCGCAGGTAGTACTCGAAGGCGGGAAAGGTGTCGAGTTTCCCGAAGCTGTTTGGATGCCCGAACCACTCGTTGGAGACGACCAGCACCTCGGCCGGATCGGCCTCCGCCCGTTGCCAGAAGAGGTGGCGATAGTAGCGGGCGGCCGGGGTGTCGGTGGGGGAGAACAGCAGCAGATCGCCGGTAAAGGCGGAGTTTTCCACCACGTGGAGGTGCAGCAGGGAGTTCAGGCAGCCCGCCACCAGGTCGAAGCACTGTACCTTGTCGTTCAGCACCACACTCGGCGGCGCGCCTTCCGGTCCGGTCCCCAGACGGCACAGGTCGGCCTCGAGCGCTGTGGTCAGATCGCTGCCGCTGACCGTTTGTCGCAGGTTGTGGACGTAGTAGGGAAGCGCGACGACAACAGCGTAGAGCAGCGCGGCCGCACCGACCGGGCGTCGCCAGCCGCGACGGCGAAGAGCGGCCGTGAACTCCAGTCCGAAGAGCAGAAACAGGAAGCAGAGAAAGATGTAGCGGTGGTGGAGAAATCCCTTGCCCTGGGCGAAGTAGGAGAAGGCACCGGCGGCGGCCCCGAGCAGGAGCGCCAGGCGCTCCCAGCCCCAGCGCCGCGGACCGGCGATGGCCAGGGCGGCAAAGGCCGGCAACAGCGGCAGCAGAGCGCGCGGATAGATGCGGCGCACCAGGGACCAGGCCCCTGGGTGATTGAGCGCGACGTACGAGGGTGTGACCACCCGCAGCAGGAACAGGAACTGGCCGAAGACGTGGAAGTGCCACAGGAAGCCCAGAAACAGCCCCGTGACCAGGGCAAACCCTGCCACCGCCCAGCCGACGTACGCGCCCGCAGCGATGCCCCGGCGGCGAAGAACCGTCGCAGCGAGCACCAGCAGAAGGAGAGGCAAGGGCGTGAACGTTGGCTTGATGGTTGCCGCAAGCGAGGTCGCGAGGCCGAACGGCAGCATCCAGCCAGGCCTCCGCTGCCGCACCGCGGTGAAGAGGGCGGCGTAGCCCAGCAGCAGAAGAACGGCCATGACCTGCTCGCGTTCCACGGCAAAGTTCGGACCTTCGCTGCCGTGCTGCATTAGGAACAGTCCGCCGGCGAAGATGCCGGCCAGCGAGTCGAGTGGCCAGGCGACGACCGTCATCGCCGCTGTCAGAAGCAGCAGAAGAACGTAGTCGTAGATCCTCCAGCCAAGGTCGCCGCTGCCGAAGACGTGCATGGCCCAGCCCTCGGTCAGGTACGCCCCCGGCATGTTGTTGTCGGTGATGTCGCGGTAGGGCACGTAGCCGTGCTGCATCAGCAGATTGACCGAGTGCATGATGGGCGAATCGCCCAGAAGCGGCCAGGTAAGCGAGACGGAGACGTAGTAGGCGGCAAATCCGGCGAATCCGCCGAGGAGAGCGGCACGCAACAGCAGACGGTAGCCTGGCGGCATGGAACGTTCGGCCGTCCCGGTCATTGGCTCTGCCATCCCGGTCATGGATGGAAGGGCATGGCGGGCACAGCGGGGGTCCACCCCAGGTGCTTCGCGCGATCGATCAGCGGGCTTCCTCGCCGGAGATACAGCCGGTAAGCGATCGGCGGATCGGTGGGCGAGTTCGACGGCACGTGCCGGTCTTCCAGGGGAAAGGTCCGCGACCTCACCTCCACGTAGTTCGCCGCCAGGTAGCTCCGGAACTGCGGCCAGGTGTCGATCTTGCCGAAGCTGTTTGTTCCGAAGTACCACTCGTTGGTGAAGACGAGAACGGCGGCCGGGTCGGCCTGCGCCCGCTTCCAAAAGAGCTGCCGGTAGTAGCTGACGGCGCGGGTGTCCCGGGGAGAGAACAGCAGCATATCGCCGGTAAAGTGCGAGTTTTCGACGATCCCGAGATGGTAGAGCGAGTTGAGGCAGCCAGCCACCAGATCGAAGCACTGCACCTTGTCGTCGAGCACGACGCGGGGGTCTGGCTGCCCCAGAGCGCGGAGATCGGCCTCGAGCCCGATGGCAAAGTCGCTGTGGTCGACCACCTGCCCAAGAACGCGCCAGTAGTGCGGTACCGTGACCAGCAGAAGAAAGAGCAGGGTGGCGACGCCTACCCACAGCCGCCAGCCAGACCGCCGCAGCGCACCCATGGCCTCCATGCAGCAGAGAAGGAAGAGGAAGCAGATAAAGGTGTAGCGGTGGTGTGGGTAGTCCTTGCCCTGCACCAGGTAGGAGAACGCGCCAAAGAGGGCACCCATGGCGAGCGCCCATCGCTCCCAGCCCCAGCGACGGCCCGCGATCGCGAGAACAAGACCGGCCGCCAGCAGCGGAAGCAGGCTCTTGGGAAAGATCTTGGAGAGCAGGTGCGCGTAGCTGGGACGCTTCAGAGCGACGTAGGCGGGCGTGATCTTGCTGAGCACGAACCAGAAGCCGCCCAGGGCGTGGTGCACCAGCAGAAATCCGAGGATCAGGGCGAAGACCGCGGCAAAGCCGGCGAGTGCCCAGGCAAGATACCGGCCCCAGCGCACCTCCCTGCGTCTGAGCGCGAAGAGTGCCATGCCGAGCACGAGCAGGGCGAGCGGCGCAACCGTCGGCTTGATGGAGCCGGCAAGCGCCGTGAGCACACCGAAGACCGCCATCAGCCATGGCCGTCGCAGGCGAACGGAGCGAAACAGCGCGGCGAAGCCCCACAGCAGAAGCACGGTCATCACCTGTTCGCGTTCGACGGCGTAGTCCGGGCCCTCGGCACCGTGAACGAGAAGAAACAGGCCTCCCGCCACGAAGCCGGCCAGGGGGTCGGTGGGCCGGGCGATCACGATCATGGCCGCGGCCAGTGCGGCGAACAGGAAGAACTCGTAGATGCGCCAGCCCAGGTCGCCGGCACCGAAGATCGCCATGGCCCAGCGATCGGTCAGGTAGGCGCCGGGAAGATTGTTGTCGGTGATGTCCCCATACGGCTGGGCGCCGTGCTGCATCAGCAGATTGACGTAGTGCATGATGGGCGCGTCCACCATCAACGGCCAATGGATGGAGACGATCGCATAGCGGATCGCAAACACGGCGATGGCGGCCACCAGAGCCCACTGCAGCACCACGGCCAGCCGGTCTCGAACGGGTTGCGGCAGAGCAGTTGCTGGATGCGCCGGCAGGTTTTCCATGCATAGGTGAGACTAACGGCTCAGCACCGGCGGGACAATCGCTTTGCCGGTTCCGCAGGCCCCTGGGGGGCATCTATTTCCTTGAGGAAGAAGATGCCTGAAGGCAATGAGGTCCATCGCTGGGCGGAGCGCCACAACGCCGCCTTTGCGGGAAAGAAGCTGCACGTCGAGGGGCCCACGGGCCGCTTTGCGGAGGCGCACCGGCTGGACAACCGGGTCTTGAAGGAGGTGCTCGCGGTGGGCAAGCACCTGGGCTACGACTTCGGCACGGATCGGATCCTGCACGTGCACCTGGGCCGGTTTGGCGACTGGACCGAGGGCCCGATGCCTTATCCGGAGGTGAAGGGCGCCCTGCGTCTGCGGATGTGGCGGGTGGGCGCGCGGCCGCGTAAGGACGCTCCGGCGGCTCTGCGGGGCAAAGGGTATTACCGCTCGGACGACGGCTCGGGCGCGCTCGCTCCGGCGGAGGTGGACTGGGCCGAACTGCGCGGGCCGACCGACTGCTCGGTCTACACGCAGGAGAAATGGGAGGCGCTTCTGGCGCGGTTGGGCCCCGACCCGCTGAATGGCGACCGACCTGCCCCGGCGCTGGCGAAGCTCGCCGCCAGCAAGGCTCCCATTGCGCAGCTGTTGATGGAGCAGGACATCCTCTCCGGGATCGGCAATATCTACCGGGCGGAGCTGCTGTTTCGCGCCCGGCTGAGTCCGTTTTTGCCGGGAACGGAGGTGCCCGAAGGCACGTTGCGCGCCCTCTGGAAGGACTCCATTCCGCTGCTGAAGGCGGGCATGGTGGACCGGCGCATCGTTACGACGCGGCCGCGCGACCGTCCGCACCCGAAGGAGCAGCCGCCGCTGAGGCAGGAGGTCCACTACGTGTATCGCCGCCATGGCAAGCCGTGCTTCCTCTGCGGCACCCCGGTGGAACGGCAGGAGATGGCCGGGCGGACGCTCTACTGGTGCCCCACCTGCCAGGCGGGCGGCAACCCGCGGATGGGTGGGGCGAAGCCGCGGCGCGTTCTAGTATGAATCAGTTCGGAAGGGAATCACGATAAATGGCACCTGCACAACAGAAGGACTACTACGGCCTGCTTGGCGTGAAGAAGACCGCCACGGCCGATGAGATACGCAAGGCGTTCCGCAAAGCCGCGCGCAGGTACCACCCGGACGTCAATCCCGGCGACCGCAAGGCCGAAGAAAAGTTCAAGGAGATCTCCGAGGCCAACGAGGTGCTGAGCGATGAGAAGAAGCGAAAGATCTACGATCAACTCGGCTTCTACTCCGACAACATCGATCCGGCGGCGGCGGAGGCGGCGGCACGCGGTGGGTACGGCGGCGCGCCCTTCGGAGGCCGTCCGGGCGGCGGGCGTGCGGCCCGCGGAGGCCAGCAGGAGGTGCCGTTCGACTTCGGCGGCTTCGACTTCACCAACTTTCAGGGTGGGGGCGGTGCGGGCGGCCGGGCGCAGGGGCAGGCGGAGGCCGGCCAGGGCTTCGGTGGCAGCTTTCGCGACATCTTCTCCGGCATGTTCAACGGCGGGCAAAAGGCGCGCGGACCGCAGCCCGGCACCGACCTGGAGTACCAGGTCAGCGTGGACTTTTGGACGCTGATCCGGGGCGGCGTGACGCGGCTGGAGATCCAGCGGCAGGAGGTCTGCCCCACCTGCAAGGGCCGGGCGGTAAGCGGCAAAAGCATGGAATGCCCGGAGTGCCACGGAACCGGCGAGGTGGAGCAGATGGGCGGCCGCATGAAGTTCAAGCTGCAATGCCCCCGCTGCGGCGGCACGGGCCGGGTGCAGGATACCTGCCCCACCTGCCACGGCGCGGGTGTTCTGACGCGCACCGAGCCGCTTGAGTTTCGCATCAAGGCGGGAACCCGCGATGGGCAGCGCATCCGCCTGGCGGGCAAGGGCAACGCGGGGACCGAGGGCGCGCCGAACGGCGATCTGTACCTGATTATCAAATCCGGAACAAACGCCGTCTTTACCCGCGTGGGTGACGACATCCATGTGACGGTTCCGGTCACCGTGGCCGAGGCGGCGCTGGGCACAAAGATCGACGTGCCCACCGTGGACGGCCGCACCCAGCTGAAGATTCCTCCGGGGGTGCAGACCGGCCAGAAGCTGCGCCTGCGGGAAAAAGGTGTACCAAGCGCGGCCCGCGAAGGCGCGCGCGGCGATCAGATCGTCGAGGTGCGCATCGTGGTGCCGAAGGTGCAGGACGAACGTTCCAAGGAGATCCTGCGGGAG
Source organism: Acidobacteriaceae bacterium (assembly GCA_965218595.1). Lineage (GTDB taxonomy): Bacteria > Acidobacteriota > Terriglobia > Terriglobales > Acidobacteriaceae > Edaphobacter. The sequence continues at coordinate 238,012 of CBDCLC010000005.1, forward strand.
TTCGCCAGGCTAAACGCGGAGGACCCGCGCGAGGGCATCTTTGCGGCGGCCGGAACGCCGTAGCGGCAAAGCCTGTCCAGCGCTGTTCGATGGGCCTTCAGCCGCTTGGAGCAGATTTCCTGTGGTTTTCGCGAATGGGTGGAAGGACCCACATCTCAGAGTCGAGATGTGGGGCACCCACACCCTCGGACCCGCATTCTCTGACCCGACCCGTACCCTCGGATCTTTCGGAAATGATGGGTACCCGTCCTGATGGGTCAGTGATTCGTCTTATCCTGATGCCGCAGTAACCGGGTGCCCCACGTCCCGCGTTTGAGACGTGGGTTCAGGACACCCGCACCCTGGGCACCGCAGAGGAACCCACATCTCAGAGTCGAGATGTGGGGCACCCACACCCGACCCATACCCGACCCGTACCCTCGGATGTTTTGGAGATGTGGGATACCCGTCCTGGTTGGATGGGTGTTTTGTCCTTTCCTGAAAGCCGCAGTGACAGGGTGCCCCACGTCTTGCGTTTGAGACGTGGGTTCAGGAGACGCGCGTCCTCTGATCCTCAGAGGAACCCACATCTCAGAATCGAGATGTGGGGCACCCGCACCCGGCCCATACCCTCGGATGTTTCGGAGATGTGGGCTACCCGTCCTGGTTGGGTGGACGATCGCCCTTTGCTGAAAGCTGCGACACTTACTCAGAGGCTCCTCACGGCTGAAGGCCCGGCACCAAACCCTTGCAGGTAAACTGCCCCAGCCAGCCGCTAGGGAGCCGCTGGAGCCGAGGAGGGTTGGTTGTGCTCAGCCGCCTGCGCGGCGGCACGGTCGCGGGTGTCCTGGTGCACCTCCCGGCCCAGGTGCAGCTCCTGTTCGCCACCCTCGGCCGGCTCGGGGAGCAGGTACTCGTTGGCAAGCGCGGAGACAAAGGAGGTCAGGCCCGGCAGCAGACCGTTCGCGCGCGCTCCGAGCCACGCCTGAGGCGTGATGGTGATCTCGGAGAATCCGCGCACGGTGGCGTTGAAGATGCGGTTGGCCGCGTGCTCGGCGGTCGTCGCAATACCCGGCGTTGTGGCCGAAAAAGAGAACCACTCCTGCTCCTGCTGCTTGCGGCCGGTAAACTTCGCCTGTCCGGAGGAGCCGGTGCGCATCAGCCCCGGGCAGACGGTGGTCACGCGCACCCCCTGGAAGCGCAGCTCGGCGTTCAGGCCCTCGGAAAGGCCGGTGACGGCGTACTTCGAGGCGACGTAGGGCAGCAGGTGCGGAACGCCGAACTTGCCGCCGATGGAGCTGATGTTCACGATCGACGATCGCTCGCGGCTCTCCCGGAAGCGTCGCAGCATCTCCGGGAGAGCGGCCTGGATGGCGTAGAGCGTGCCGAAGAAGTTGATCTCCATCGCCTTTTCAAAGGCGGAGATCGGCTGATTCTGGAACGGCCCCACCTCGATGATGGCGGCGTTGTTGATGAGCACGTCAATGCGGCCGAAGTGGCGTTCGGCCTTGCGGACCAGCGCCTGGACCGCCTCGGCTTTGGTCAGGTCGGTGGGAACCACAAGGACGTCGGTGGCTCCGGCCACGTCGCCGCGTTTGACCAGGAGGTCGCGTGCGCGGCCAAGCTCAGCCCCATCGCGCGCGGCCAGCACAAGGCGAGCGCCGGCCCGCCCGAAGCGCTCCGCAAGCGCCAGGCCCAGGCCGCGGGAGCCGCCGCAGATCAGAACGACGTTGCCGCGACGGAAGCTGCCGATGCCCGGCAGAAGACGGTAGAGCGCGGCGGCGGCAGCGGCCCCGGCGAGAAGCTGTGCGGTGCGGCGAAGCGAGGAGGAAGCCATGCCTGCATAGGATGCGGCGGACGATCCGGGCAGCATTCCCCGGCCTTGCCATCGGCACGGGAGATATGCTCTTTTCAAACGAAGGGGACCGAGGCATGCCAACGAAGCGAAAGGGAAAGGGAGCGTACCGGATCTCCGCTGTGGCCGAGATGTATGAGATCCATCCGCAGACGCTGCGGCTGTACGAACGCGAAGGGCTGCTGCGGCCGTCGCGGTCGGAGGGGAATACGCGGCTCTACACGGACGAGGACCTCGAACGCCTGGAGTTCATCCTGAATCTGTCTCGTGACCTGGGCGTCAACATCGCCGGCATCGCCATTGTGCTGCAGATGCGGGAGCGCATGGAGGAGATGAACCGGCAGATGCAGGGCTTTGTCGACTATGTGCGCACCGAGATGCTCTCCCACATGCAGGGCATGCAGGACCATCCGGGAGCCGGCCTGGTGCCGCTGCGCCGATCGCCGTTGGTGATGCCCGGCAAGCCGGCGGGAAAGCGAGACTCCGGGAGACGAAAGGGGGAGCTCTGATCAGCCTTTGCGGCTCGAAGAGAAGCGCAGATTCGCTACGGGAAGGACACCCAACGAGCAGAATTCTTGCTGCGATCGGATGTAATCAGAGGCTCCCTCGAGCTCTTCCGTTGGGGGGCCGCTCTCGGGGTCGTGAGAGGCCGTGAGACGGAGAGCGGGCACAAAGCAGCTCCACTGCAAAAAAAGAAGGCGGGTTTTCACTCGCCCTCTTTCTGTTCCGGTCGTCAGGCTGAAGCGAACTACTGCGGCTGCTTATCCTCCACCTTCTGCTTATCCTGGTGCACGTCGTCCTTGGCCGCCATGGTCCGCTCACGCCGCTTGTCGGTGCGCTTGCTCTTCTTTGCGGCGCTTGGGTCGAAGACGTCCTGGACACCCTCTTTGGTCTTGTCGTACGCCTTGACCGAGGTCTCCTTGGTTTTGTCGACCGCTACCGTGCCGCCTTCCTTGGTCTTGTCGACGGCGGTATCGGCGACATTGCCGGACTTGTGTGCAGCCGTTTTGGTGGCGTGCTTGGTCTTGTGATACGCCTTCTTGGAGGTGTGCTTGACCGCGTGACCGGTGTCCTGAGCGGCATCCTTGGTGTCAGTACCGGCCTGGTGCATGTCCTGCCCGGCGGTCTGCGCATGCATGGCGGCGGGCATCAGCATGGTCGATGCGAGAACCATGGAGGCAACGGAGGGAAGGCTAAGAATCTTCTTCATGTTGAGATTGGACACGACTTGCTCAAGAAAAGTTGCTGTTTCGACGGGCAGGTTTGCAACTTTTTGAGCAGCTCTGCCGTCCGCGCGGGTGTCCGACCGGCACCTGTAGCCCGCTCCCGGCGCCGCATGGGGGAGAAGCTCTGGCCGTCCTCCGGGGCGAATCGCGCCAGAGACTCTGGGTTGTGACGATGGGGCCGATTCCAGGTCGGCCACGGCGACATTTCCGGGCGCATATCAATCGCCTGTGGAGTCGACAGGCACGGCCCGGATATTCGAGAACGCGATGCGCGGGATGCGTTTTCCCTTGGGCCACCTCGCACGGCCGTGTTACTTTCCTTGAACAACCAGGCCCATTTGGAGACGACGAAGCCCCAAGCCGCAGCGCTCTTCCGCGGCCCGGATCGCTCGTCCCCACCCGCAGCTCGCACCAGGCTTGCCCCGCAAATGGAGAGCGTTGCCGATGGACTTCGATCATCTGAAGACCTTTCTCGAGGTCTCGCGGCAGAAGAGCTTTTCGCGCGCGGCGGAGAAGCTTTACGTGACGCAGCCCTCCATCTCCGCGCAGATCCGGTCGCTTGAGTCCACGCTCGGCTACCGGCTGCTCGAACGGGGTGGCGGCAAGGTGACGCTGACCGCCGCGGGACGGCTGTTTGAGCCCTTTGCCGAGGAGTCGCTCGCCCGGTTGAGCCACATCCTGCTGGCGATGGGCGATCTGGAACGCTCGCCACGAGGTTCACTGACGGTCAGCGCCAATGACTCCACCGCGCTCTATGTTCTGCCGTCGTTCTTCAGCAAGTTCCGCAGGCAGTATTCGCGCGTGGCGCTGAACATTGTCCGGGCCGAGCGGTCAAAGACCATCGAGGCGGTGCTCCATCGCGAGGTCGACTTTGGCGTGGTGTCGCTTCCGCTGAAGGAGCCGCGGCTCCACATCGAGCTGATCCACCAGGACGAGCTGGTGCTGGTGGTCCCCGCTGGGCACGCGCTTGCCGGGCAGGAGACGGTCTCGCTCGAGCAGCTGAGCCGGTTTTCGCTTTTTGTGCCGAAGCAGGGCCGCCGCCGCGAGCACCTCGACAGCCTGTTTGCCGAGCAGAAGCTGACCCCGCGCATCGGCATGGAACTGGACTCGAACGAACTTCTGAAGCGCCTGGTGCTGGCCGAGATCGGCATCGGATTTCTGCCGCGCATCAACATCCTCGCCGAACTGCGGGCGGGTCTTGTGCGGGCGCTCACCATCGATGGTGTTTCGTTGCCGCGCGACCTGGGCCTGATCTCGCACCGGCATCGTGTGCTCAGCCGTGCGGGCGATGTGTTCTTCACCGTCGCCACCGGCCAGACACGGCCGTCGCCCGAAGACCTGTGAACGGACGTGCGTCTGAGGTCGTCCTCCGGAGCATTCGGCCGGGCGCGGAAGTCAGTGCGGCAGTGCCTTGGTGCCGGAGATGCGGAAGGGGACCGAAGTGGCTGAGTTGCCCTCCGGCTGCGATCCGCCGACGCTGACCCGGTAGCTGCCCGCCCGCACCGCCCGATCTCCCCTGGCATCGACCTCCGAAAGCTGCCGGGCGTCGAGGGTAAAGCTGACGTGGCGGCTCTCGCCAGGCTGCAGGTGGACGCGTTCAAAACCGGCCAGGGCGTGGATGGGCGAGAGGCCGTTCTCGGGCGGCGTGAGGTAGAGCTCGACGACCTCGTCGCCCGCGATCAGCCCCTGATTGCGCACATCCGCCTCCACCCGCAGCGGATCGCCGGCGCGCAGCTTGTGCGTGGAAAGCTTGACGCCGGAGTAGCCGAATTGCGTGTAGCTCAGGCCGTAGCCGAAGGGGTACACCGGCTTGCCGCGGTAGTAGCGATAGGTACGATTGCTCATGTTGTAGTCAGTAAATGGCGGCAGGTCGTCGACGTTCGCGTAGAAGGTCACTGGAAGGCGGCCGCCCGGGTTGTTGTCGCCGGAAAGCGTCTCGGCAATGGCCTGTGCGCCGGCCTGACCGGGGTACCACGCCTCCAGAATGGCATCCGCGTTCGCCTTTGCCCAGCCGAGCCCCAGCGCCGAGCCGTTCATCAGCACCATGACCAGCGGTTTGCCGGTCGCTTTTGCGGCCTCGAGCAGCTGCTGCTGCGCCGCGGGCAGGGCAATGTCCGTGCGGTCGCCGCCCGAGAAGCCGGGGATGTGCACCGGCATCTCCTCGCCTTCGAGGTTGGGGGAGAGACCCACAAACGCGATGGTCACATCCGCCTGTTTGACCGCTTCCAGCGCCTGTTCGCGCAGCACCGCGACCGGCGCGATCCAGCTCAGCCGCAGGCCTGCACCGAAGATCGGTGCGTGGTGGGTGTAGGTGATCTCGATGCGGTGTGGCCGGGTGTCGTCGAAGGGCAGCTTGAATCGCGGCGTGGTGTTGCTGCGGCCCTCGGCCTTCGGGTCGGTCGCGGCGTGACTCATCTCCTTGCCGTCGATGCGGAGGTGCATCTGTTCGAGATCGTGGCAGGGGAAGCAGTTCTCGAAGAATGCTGTCATCTCGTAGTCGCCGGGTGCGGGCACCTCCACGGTGCCGGTCCAGCGGACGGAAAACGCCTTGGCGTCGAGACGCGCGGGGTCGGGCGAGGCCGCGGTCCAGTCGAAGTCGATCTGCTTGTCGATGCGGGTGAAGGCGGGTGCGCCCGCAAGCGAATCGTTGTTGAAGTACTCGGCGCGCAGACCTTCGACGCCCGAGCCGGCCTCGGTGTGCAGCTGCGTGCGTGGCACCACCATGGGAACACCTTCCGCGTACGGCGCGCCCTGGGCGTAGAGCACGTGCGCCCCTGGAAAGCGTTGCGTGATGCCATCCAGCGGCATCAACGGGTCACGCGGGATGGCGTTGTAGTTCCCCTCGATGGCGGAGAGCTCCGCGGCATTCGGTCCGATCACCGCGATCCGCCGTGTACCCGGGCGCAGCGGCAGCGCCCCGTTGCTGTTCTTAAGCAGCACCATCGCCTCGCGCGCCACGCGCAGGGCCGTCGCGGTGTGCTGCGGAGACATGTTCTCGCTGATCGGCATCGCCGCGTACGGCACGGCAGAGGGTGGGTCAAAGAGCCCCAGGCGGAAGCGCGCGGTGAAGAGCCGCTTGAGCGAGGTGTCGATCTCGCTCTCCTGCAGCAGTCCCTGGTGCACCGCCTCGGGCAGCTTCCGGTAGCTCGATCCGCAGTTGGTGTCGGTGCCGGCGCGGATCGCCGCGGCATCCGCGTGCGCGGCGTCCGGGCTGAAGTGGTGGCCATCCTTCGAGTAGAAGTCGGCGATGGCCCAACAGTCGCTGGTGATAAATCCTCGGAAGCCCCACTCCCCGCGCAGGGTCTTCACCAGCAGGAGGTCGTTGGCGCAGGCGGGCTGGCCGTTGATCGCGTTGTAGGCGCACATCAGACTGTCCGCGTGGCCCTCGGTAATCGTCGCGCGGAAGGCGGGCAGATAGGTGTCCCAAAGGTCGTGCGCGGAGGGGTCGACGTTGAAGCGGTGGCGCTCGCTCTCCGGTCCGCTGTGCACGGCGAAGTGCTTTGGTGTGGCGATGGCGCGGAGGTACTTGGGGTCGTCGCCCTGCAGGCCCTTGACGAACGCCGTGCCCAGCCGCGATGTGAGAAACGGATCCTCGCCGTAGGTCTCCTGCCCCCGGCCCCATCGCGGATCGCGAAAGATGTTGACGTTGGGCGACCAGATGGTCAGACCGAAGTAGATGGAGTGCACGTCGTCGCGGAGGGCCTGGTTGTACTTGGCGCGCGCCTCGGTTGAGACTACCTTGCCCGCTTGCCCAAGCAGCGGCTCGTCAAATGTCGCGGCCATGCCGATGGCCTGCGGGAACAGCGTCGAATAGCCCGAGCGCGCGATGCCATGGAGCCCCTCGCTCCAGTAGTCGTAGGCGGGCACGCCCAGCCGCGGAATGGCTGGCGCGGTGTTGACCATCTGCGCGGCTTTCTCTTCAAGCGTCATGCGGCCGACGAGATCGGCGACGCGCTCATTGATCGACTTCGACGGGTCAAGATACGGTCGGGCTGCGTCTCCGCCAGCTGCCATCGCTGGAGAGTTTCCCTGCGCCTGCGTGGAAGGAACGCCTGACGCCAGAGCCAGCAGCAGCCCTGCCCAACGCAACACACCGTCTCTTGCACTCATGCGAACCGTATCTCCTCGGTAACGGAACGAGCTTAGCGCATCGCGGCAACAGCCGTCTCGACCTTCGCGATACCCTGAGAGGCATGTTTCTCGGCGTGGATTGCGGAACCCAGGGCACCAAGGCCCTGATCGTCAGCCCTGCGGGCGCAGCGCTGGGACGCGGACATGCGGCTCACGCACTGATCGGCAGGCCGGACGGCGCGCGCGAGCAGGAACCGCTCTGGTGGGTCGAAGCGCTCACGGCATCGGTGCGTCAGGCCGTCGCGGAGGCGGGCTCCGGCCGCGTTCTGGCCATGGGCGTCTCCGGGCAGCAGCACGGCCTGGTGGTGCTGGATAAGGAGATGCAGGTAATCCGCCCGGCCAAGCTGTGGAACGACACGGAGACCGCGCCCGAGAACGCCGAGATCGTCCGCCGCCTGGGCGGGGCGGAGCGCTGCGTGGAGCGCTTCGGCATTGTGCCGCTGACCGGCTACACCGTCTCCAAGCTGCTGTGGCTGCGCCAGCATGAGCCGGCAAACTTCGCACGCATCCGCCACATTCTGCTACCGCACGAGTACCTGAACTTTTACCTGACGGGACGGGTCGCGGCGGAAGCCGGCGACGCCTCGGGAACGGCGTTCTTTGACGTGCGATCGCGCGCCTGGGCGACCGAAGTGCTTGCCGAAATCGACGGCGGCACCGGCCAGCTCGCCGCCGCGCTTCCACCGCTGCTGCCGCCGGACGCCCTCGTGGGCGATCTGCTGCCGGAGGTTGCCGAGGCGCTCGGGATCGATCCGGGCTGCGCGATTTCTGCCGGCGGCGGCGATAACATGATGGCCGCCATCGGTACAGGCAACGTGCGTCCCGGCGTGGTGACGCTCAGCCTCGGCACCTCGTCGACGGTGTTCTGCGCGAGCGATCGGCCCGCGCCGGTCGTGCACGACGGCCTGGCGAACTTCTGCTCGTCCGCTGGCGGTTGGCTGCCGCTGGTCTGCACCATGAACGCCACCAACGTCGTCACCGCGACGCTCGACCTGCTCGGGCGCACGGTCGCCGAGATCGAGCCCATGCTCGAGGAGACAAAGCCCGGCGCGGGCGGTCTGACCTTTCTGCCGTTTCTGAACGGCGAGCGCACGCCCGACCTGCCGGAGGCCCGCGGCACGCTGCTGGGTATTTCGGCGACGAACTACACCGCGGCTAACCTGCTGCGCGCGACCATCGAGGGCGTCACCTTCGGCATCGCCGGCGGCATTGATCTGGTGTACGGGCCGGGCACGCCCGAGCGCATCGTTCTGGTAGGCGGCGGCGCGCGCAGCCCCGGCTGGCGGCAGATGATCGCGGACCTGACCGGCTCCGTGGTCGAGGTGCCGCGTGAGCCGGAGTCCGGCTGCCTGGGCGCGGCGATCCAGGCGATCTACGCCTACGGAAAGCAGCAGGGAGACGGCGAGACTATCGAGGCGATCGCCGGCCGCCTGGTCGCGTTCGATGCGCAGAAAGCGGTCCAACCAGACCACACACGGCACGCCGCGTACGCCCGCGCCTTCGGGCTCTACCGTGAGCGGCTGCGCAGCCTCTACGGCATTCCGGCCACGCCGCTAGAGCCAATCCCCTGAAGCTGTGACGTTTTCTTGAGGGAGGTGGGCGCATGGGCGACCGACTCCTGCACGTATTCAGGAGAGCAGTTTTGGGATCGAGTCTGCTGGTCGTTTGGGATGCAGTCTGCTCGTCGTTTGGGATCGAGTCTGCTCGTCGTAAGAGTTCTTCTTGTTTGTCATTCCCGAAGGGAATCTGCGTCTTTTCTCCGGGCCGCTAACAAACTGCGCGGACTTCAGTTGTTCAGCCCGAGGCAGATAGCGCGGGCCTTCAGCCCGCGCTAACTTAGGTCGCGGGCTAACTCACATTTGCGGGCTGAAGGCCCGCGCTAACTCAGGGTCCTGAATTTCAAGCTTGTTCCTCTGACCGGAACCGTGTTCGATTTGAGAGAACTGATCGCCTCTCCAAACCTCACCTACTCCAAACTCATCACGCGCAGGCTCAGTAGCCGCGTGGCCACCCGGACAACGCCTTCAGCAAGACTGCCCTGATCGCGGGCGGCCGAAGCCGCTCAGATCGCGCCGTCCCCCCGGTCGCGGCGGGCGCGAAAGCGATTGGCTCGCGCAAACTCTTCTCGCAGCTCCGGCGTGCGGAGGTTTTCGCGCAGGTGGGCGAGCGCCTGCTCGAGCGCCTGCAGTGTTTCGGCGATCGGAGCGGTGTTGGTCAGGGCCACGTCGCGCCACATGGTGTACGGGCTGGCGCCGAGGCGCGTCGTCTCGGCCAGCGCGCGTCCACCGATGCGGTTCAGCTGCGCCAGCGTCTCCGGGTCGTCGGCAAAGCGATCCTCGAGCAGCGCCGCCAGCGCCGTCGAGAGCATCTGCGGCAGGTGCGAGACCCAGGCGCAGAGTTCATCGTGCCGCTCCGCGTTGAGGTCGAGCGTGCGCGCGCCGAAGCCGCCGACCAGAGCGCGCCACTCCGCTTCGAGCGGACCCTCGTCGCCGGAGATCGGCGTAAAGAGCCACATGGCGCTGCGAAACAGCGTGGCCTCGGCCAGCTCCGCGCCGCCGCGCTCCTTGCCCGCCATGGGATGCCCGGGCAGAAACCGGGCGTGGCCGGGGGTGTTGAAGCCGAGACGCACGGCGGTCTCGGCGATGACGCGCTTGGTCGAGCCCGTGTCGGTCAAAAGGGTGTCGTCGCCACAGACTGGGGCGAGCTGCTCCATCCAGTCGAGCGTAGACAGCACCGGGCCCGCGAGAACGATGGTGCCAGGTCCAAGCGTGTCCGGGGTAGGGCGGCTCGCGAGCGCCGTCGAAAGGGCACCGCGCTCGCGGGCGAGCTCGGATGCCGCGGGCGAAGGATCCCAGCCGCGGATCTCGCCGGTGTACCCAGCGGCCCGAAGAGCTAGGCCGACCGAGGCGCCGATCAGGCCCGTGCCGAGAATGGTGATGCCGTTCACGGGCTCCTTTGGGCGCGGTTGGAGAGCAACGCCTGATCCAGTATGGCAGCGAGGGCGGAGTTGTCGCCCTGAAGGTGGCTCAGGATGGAGGCATCCGTCATCTGCGCCTGGGTGAAACCGGCCCAGGAAAGCGGATGCCCGGCGTGGAGGGCGAGTTGGCGGATGAACTCGCGCTGGGTGCGGCCGTTGCCCTCCCGGAAGGGGTGAATTGTGTTGATCTCGCCGAGGTAGAAGGCGGCGCGCTGGGCAAAGGTGCGCGGGTCGAGGTTGAGGAGGCGGTTTTCCTGGGCGAGTTTGGTGAGGGCTTCGTCGAGGGCGCTGGCGATGTGGAGGGCGGGGCCAAAGGTGGAGTTGCCCTTGGAGGGATTGACGACGCGAAGCTCGCCGGCCCAGGGAAAGATGTCCTGGAAGAGATGGCGGTGGATGGCGCGGAGGTGGGTGGGGTCGAAGTTGCCGGTGATGCCGAGGTCTTCCAACTCGCCGCCGCGCTTGGCGACGAGCGGTGCTTCGATCAGCTGGAGCTTTGTGTCATCCGTGAAGCCGAAGCGATTGCGCGGGCAGGGGTGGCCCTGTTCCCAGTGCGGATCGGCGGCAAAGCCAGCGCTATGCCGCACCGGAGATGACTTTGCGCAAGGCCTCGGGTGAGCCCTGGAGGGCAAGCAGGTTCTGGACGTGACGGTCGATTGCGACGGAAAGTTCTTGCCTGGTGAGTTCGCCTTCCTCGAAGCGACGCATGAGGGCGAGGGTCTCGGCGTCGAGGGTGAGGCCCTCCATGGCGGTGGTGCCGAGGACGCTCTCGTTGACTTGGCGGCGGCGGAGCTTCTCGGCTTCGGATATTGGCGGCATCGTCCTTACCTCATCTCTGATTCTACAGTGGCCTTGCTCTCACGCTTTGGTTGCCTACAACTTAGGTGTGATCGCACCACGCCGAGGGTGCATATCCGGCTACCATCATCCCAGGAGTTGTTGACGTGAAGAGATACTTGGACCTGTTCAAGGCTGCCCGGTCTAGCTGTGTGAGTTTCGTTTCGTTTTGTCGAGACCACTTCCGAGCTATCGCTTACATAAGTTTCGCCTTGATTCTCATCAGCCAGCTTGCCGGTATCTGGTATGAGATTCATCAGATGCGGAATGAGCAAGTTAGGAATGCGGTGTATGCTTTGCCGAAGGAACGACAGAGTGAGCTTCGAGGAAGAGGCTCCGGAAGAAGACTAGAAAGCACCACGCTTGTTAGTGGTTCAGTAGAAATCGATGGGAAGGTCGACCTCAATCAGCCGTTGGAGGTAGAGATTGAGCGCTGATCAAATGCGATCCACACTCGCAGCAGTGATGTTGTTGCCTATACTGCTTCTTGTCGGCTGCGAGTCGGCCGAGCACAAGGTAGAACGTGAGCACGAGCAGCGGGCGGTTAAGACAGAGAACGAGATTGGCGTTCTTCGGTCTCGCTATAACCCTGTCACAGAGTGGCCTGGGCAGTTGAAGAATACAAGGTTCTCGATCGATATCAAACCCATCTTTGTCAGAAGTGATCAGAGGCCGATGCTGTTCTATGGGAGTTTGGAAGATGTTAGACAGGAGGGTGACGTTCTTCTCCTCTATTTTGAGATTCTGCCTACTGAACATGAACCCACGCTGCAGCTTGTCATGGATTGTGCGGGGTGCGATGTTAACAAACTAAGGACACCAGACAAGGCTTTAGGCGACTTCGCAGTAGTTGCTCGGATCGTTTCAGCAGAGAAGGTAATAAACGGACCGGAAGACGGTCCAGACTACGAGCTAAGAGGTACGTTCGTTGATGCTTTATTCGTTGCTGATTACGCCTTCGATAAGGCGCTGAAACTCCAGCGCTAGTGTGGCAACCAGCCCATTGCTGGTGGGAGCCCCTATCTATAGGGGCCATCAACTCACACTCCGTCCCACGACCGGTGCCAGCTTCCGCAGCTTCTCCACCAGATCCGCCAGCTGATCCGGGAACATGCTCTGCGCGCCGTCCGACATGGCCTTGTCGGGGTTGGGGTGCATTTCCATGAGGAGGCCATCGGCACCGGCGGCGACTGCGGCGAGCGCCATCGGCGGGACCAGGTCGCGGATGCCGACGCCGTGCGACGGGTCGCCCAGCACGGGCAGGTGGGTCAGCTTCTTGAGCACGGGGATGGCGGATATGTCCATGGTGTTGCGGGTTGCGGTCTCAAAGGTGCGAATGCCGCGCTCGCAGAGCATCAGGTTGTAGTTGCCGCCCGAAAGGATGTACTCGGCCGAGAGCAGCACCTCCTCGATGGTCGCGGAGATGCCGCGCTTCAGCAGGCACGGCTTGCGCACGTGGCCAAGCTCCCGCAGCAGATCGAAGTTCTGCATGTTGCGCGCGCCGATCTGAAAGCAGTCGATGTAGGGCAGCATGGGCTCGATCTGCGCGATCTGCATCACCTCGGTGATAACCAGAAGACCGGTCTCGTCGGCCACCTCGCGCAGCAGCTTCAGGCCCTCGACGCCCATGCCCTGGAAGGAGTAGGGCGAGGAGCGCGGCTTGTAGGCGCCGCCGCGCAAAAACTGGGCGCCCGCAGCCTTGACCTGCCGCGCGGAGAGCAGGATCTGCTCGCGTGACTCGACCGAGCACGGGCCGGCCATCAGGATGATCTGCTTGCCGCCCACGGTGACGCCGTTGGGGAAGTGCACCTCCGTTCCTTCGGGGCGAAAGCCGCGGCCGGCGAGCTTGTAGGGTGACGAGATGCGATAGGCCTGATGCACGCCCTCGCGCACCTGGAACTCGGCGACATCGAAGCCGTCGGGCGTGCCGACGCCGGCGAGGATGGTCTGGACCTCGCCCGTGGTGCGATGGACGTTGAAGCCGAGCTCCACCATGCGCTCGATGACCTGCTGGATCTGCTCTTCGGTTGCGGCGTCCTGCATCGCGACGATCATTGCGTGTGCCACTCTTTCCTTTGTGTTCCTGAATGGGTTACAAACCTGAGCTCGAGGCTGCGGCGGCTCAGCGATCGCGGCGCTGCAGCGTGCGCATCACGTCCATGATGCGCTGGTAGACATCGACCAGCTCGGCATCGGTAAGCGGTCCGGCGTTGACGGCGCGGACGTGCTCAAAGACCTGCTGCTCGCGTTTGGGCTCGTAGACCGGCAGCTCGGAGTCGCGCTTGAGCTCGCCGATAGCGCGCGCCGCACGGGCGCGCTCGTTGATGAGGCGGACCAGCTGCTCGTCCAGCTGATCGATCTTTTCGCGCCAGGTGGCGATGCCCATATTGGCGGTTCCTTTACGCGTTCGGGAGCTGCGGTTTTGGGTGCAGGCCTCATCATAAACGCGCCCCAGAATGCGTCCAGATCGCGTCCAGCCCCATCTCACCCGCGTTCGCCGAGTGAGCACCCCGGCGCGCGCGCAGCCGGATGAAGATGGACTGTGCCGGCCGGAAACCGGTAGAGTGGAGGCGCCCCGCACCCCATCTCCGGGAGAGCCACGATGACCACAGCCGACATTCTGCTTCAGGACTACGACACCGAGATCTCCAACACCCGCCGGACTCTCGAGCGCGTTCCGGAGGGCGTGAACGACTGGGCCTGTCACCCCAAATCCATGCCGCTCGGCAAGCTCGCCATGCACTGCGCCAGCCTGCCCATGTTTGGGTACTACATTCTGGAGGACGACGGGATGGACATGGCCGCCCCAACACGCCCACGCATCCCGCTCGTTTTCGAGTCCCGCGAGCTCTGCCTTCAGCATCTGGAGGAGGCCGCTGCCAAGTGCCGCGCTGCCATCGCCGCCGCTTCCGACGAAGACTTTGCGCATATCTGGCGCTTCACCTTCGGTGACCAGGTCATCTCCGCCGTGCCTCGCTCGCAGACCTTCCGCACCATGTGCTTCGACCATCTGATCCACCACACAGCGCAGCTGGGCGTGTACCTGCGGCTCAACGACATCCCTGTCCCGGCGCTCTATGGGCCTTCGGCCGACGAGCAGTGGGCTCCGCCGCGCTAGAAGCTGCGCGGCAATCGCGAGCCGGAATTGCCTTGGAAACAGGCTCACGCGCGCAGGCTCCGCAGAAACTTGCCGACGGCGGCCGGCGCTTCGGCTGGGGTGGACTGCTCGATCAGCGCGACGATGGCGCTGCCGACGACGGCAGCATCGGCGAACGCCCCCACGGCGCGGACGTGTTCGGCGGTCGAGATGCCGAAGCCCAGAGCAATGGGCAGATCGCGCGGCGCGGTGAAGGCGCGCAGCCGGGCCACGAGCTGTTCGGCATCGGAGGTGGGAGCGTCCGTTCGGGCACCGGTGATGCCGACGCGCGAGATGGCATAGACAAAGCCGCGGGAGTTCTCCGCGATCGCGCGGAGCCGCTCGTCGGGACTGGTGGGCGCGGCCAGAAAGACGGGGGCGAGGCCGTTCGCGTGCATGGCGGCGAGGTATTCGGCGGCTTCTTCGACGATCATGTCGGTGAGCAGAACGGCGTTGGCTCCGGAGCTGGCAGCCCGCTCGCAGAAGGTAGCCAGGCCTATGCGAACCACCGGGTTGAGGTACGAGAAGAGGAGGATGCCGGCGCTGGGGCGGGCTTTGCGGAGTTCGGCTGAGAGGGCGAGGACGTCCGTGAGGGTGGTGCCGTTGCGGACGGCGCGCTGGCTGGCGCGCTGGATCACCGGGCCGTCGGCGAGCGGGTCGGAGAAGGGGACGCCGAGTTCAAGGACGTCGGCGCCGTTGTCGAGGAGGGCGAGGGCGATGTCGCGGGTGGTGGCGAGGGATGGGTCGCCGGCGGTGAGGTAGGCGATGAGGCCGGGGCGGTGGGGGAAGTTAATGGGCATAGTTTTAGGTTCTCGTTTGTTGCAGCCCTGTGGCTACGCTTGAGTACGTTGCAAGTACTGCTCCGTGGCAGCATGACGTAAGCATGCTTCCTCGTATCTCCAGCGATTTTGGTCAAGACCTTGAACCAAGAGCGTACCTATCGAATCAAACGGCAAATGGCCTGGAACTTCGACGGCAAACAGCTTCGGTATATCTGAGAGTTCGGACTCGCACCCCAAGTGTTTGAATGATGCGCGCGGCGGGTACATCCGATTCGTCGCTGACGTAAATCCTAAAGACGCTGTTTGTTGAAGGGTGGGTTACATCCTGGAAGATGTTGCGCCCCAACTTCGCTTCAGTCCGCACAACGTCTTCATAACTTACTCCGCGCGCATAGAACGGGATATTGTCGAGACGATATAGATCAGGTCCTACTTGAGATGCCCATAACGTCTCAGCGCTGATAGGTGGGTATCCGTCTTCATCTTGTTGCAATTCAAAGACGACCTTGTGAGTGGACTCTGACATCTTGGATGGTGCGCCTTTCCTGACAAGTTCCGGATTGACGAGCTTTATGTGTCGGGCTTACAGCCCTGGTTCGTTTGGTTGTGGGTACCTAGGCCTTCGGCCTAGGCTGTTCTATTGCGGGCCTACAGCCCGCGGTCTTTTTCCCGGCGTCTCCCTGGGGCGTTGCCCCAGGCTAGGATAGAGCGGGCCTGCAGCCCGCGAAACACGGCCGCAGGACACCCGTCTTCATACAAAATGCTGTACGGCGAGATCATCTCGTGCCTCGGTCTTCGGCGTGGGTGGGGCTGGCTCGATTGAGGTGGAGTTCGCGGGCGAGGATGCCCATATCTTTGTCGCCGCGGCCGGAGAGGTTGACGAGGAGGATGTCGGTGGGTGACAGGGTGGGGGCGAGGCGGATGGCTTCGGCAACCGCGTGCGCCAATCTGAGGTTAGTGTCGCGTGCGGTGAAATAGGCGATGAGGCTGGGATGGGTGTTGAAGGTGATGAGCATAGGTTCTCCAATCCTCCGTTCGGTTCATTCAAGGCCATTTCTGTGCGCCATGCAAAATGCGCACGATCTGAACGAACTCATCCTTGAGCCGATAGACGACGAGGAACGGAAGACCACGGATCACCAGCTCGGACGTGCCCGGTTTGCGGCCGAAACGCCCGATGTTGGGGAAGTCCGCTAGCGTGTCTACTGCCTCATAGATTTGAAACGCCGTGCGCCGTCCACGGGTCGGGCCAAAGTTCGAGTTGGAGTGATCGCAGATGTGAGTCAAGTCATCGAGCGCCGGATCGGTCCAGCGGATCCGCATCAGGCGGGATAGCGGCTGTCGATCATCGCGCGGACGGCTTGATGGTCCGTAAGTTCGCCACGGTCGGCCGCTGCCAATCCCTTCTCCACTTCGGACATGAACCACGCTTCGTACTCCACCAGGCGCTCGATGGCTTCCGTGATGAGGGCTGCGCTATCGCGGCCTTGTTGCTCGGCCATGCGCGTCAGCTTCGATTGCAGATCGGGTGTGAGCTGAACTTCCATGGGCTTGAGGGTAGGAGGACGCGGTGCAAGTGTCAATCGCTTTGCCTTTCATCAGATCATTTGAAGTGCGGTGCTCGTTTAGCTCGCTTATCGCGTGCCCCGGTTTTCGGCGTGGGTGGGTTGGGCTCCGTTGAGGTGGAGTTCGCGCGCCAGGATACCCATGTCCTTGTCGCCGCGGCCGGAGAGGTTGATGAGGAGGATGTCGGTCGGGCTCATGGTGGGGGCGAGGCGGATGGCTTCGGCAACTGCGTGGGCGCTTTCAAGTGCGGGGAGGATGCCTTCGGTGCGGGAGAGGGTGACGGTGGCGGCGAGGGCTTCGGCGTCGGTGGCGGAGGTGTACGTCGCGCGACCCGTGTCGTGGAGCATGGCGTGCTCCGGGCCGACCGAGGCGTAGTCGAGCCCGGCGGAGACGGAGTGGGTGAGGGAGACCTGGCCGGCGTCATTTTGTAACACGTACGAGTACGTACCCTGGAGGACGCCGGGGAGGCCGCCGCCTTGTTTTTGGAAGCGGGCGGCGTGCTCGCCGAGGCCTGGCCCGCGGCCGCCGGCTTCGACGCCGATGAGCTGCACGTCCGTGTCGGGGAGGAACTCGTAAAACGCGCCGATGGCGTTCGACCCGCCGCCGACGCAGGCGACGATGGCTGTCGGCAGCCGCCCCTCACGCTCGAGGATCTGCCGGCGGGCCTCGATGCCGATGACGCGGTGGAAGTCGCGGACCATGGTGGGGTAGGGGTGGGCGCCGAGAGCGGAGCCGAGGATGTAGAAGGTGTCGCGGACGTTGGTGACCCAGTCGCGCATGGCCTCGTTGATGGCGTCCTTGAGCGTGGCCGAGCCCGCACCGACGCCGCGCACCTCCGCGCCCAGCAGACGCATGCGGTAGACGTTCAGCTCCTGGCGGCGCATGTCCTCTTCGCCCATGTAGATGAGGCAGCTGAGGCCGAGCAGCGCGCAGACGGTGGCGGTGGCAACGCCGTGCTGGCCGGCGCCGGTTTCGGCGATGATGCGTTGCTTGCCCATGCGCCGCGCCAGCAGACCCTGGCCGAGCGCGTTGTTGATCTTGTGGGCGCCGGTGTGGAGCAGGTCTTCGCGCTTGAGATAGATTTTGGCGCCGCCGAGATTGTCGCTCAGGCGCTTGGCGAAGTAGAGCGGGGTGGGCCGGCCGCAGTAGTTGTGGAGGAGGTCGGCGAGCTCGGCCTGAAAGCTGGGGTCGGCCTTGGCTTCGGCATAGGCGTGCTCCAGTTCTTCGAGCGCGGCCATCAGGGTCTCGGGCACATAGCGGCCGCCGTAGACGCCAAAGCGGCCAGGGCGGGGAGCGGCTTCGGAGGGGAAAGGCGGGGTGGCGGTGGCGCTCATGGTGTGGTCTCCGGGAAAGCAAAGCCGCGACCTTTGGAGTCGCGGCTCGTTTGGATCGGAACTTGGGTTGATGGGCTGAGTTACGCCTCGCGCAAGAACTGGTCCGCCTGAGCCGCACCGGAACGCCAGGTGCGGACGGTAAACCAAGCAAGGTAATAGGGGGGGAAACTCATGCTAAGGACGACGATACACCGGCGCGTCCGTGGGTCGCAACCGGAGATCGACGGAGTGTTTGGAGAGCGCACCACCCAGAGATCTGCGCGTGAGACGGCTTTGACGTGTGTGATACCATCCTGTCCGTATCGCAGATACGTATCGGGCCCAGCTGCACCATACCTCAGAGGTGACGTATGTCTCAGGCTCGATGGATCCCCGCGAATATTGGCTGGCCTGTTGTTCTGGTGGTGATGGCGTCTTTCATTCCGGCTGTTGTCTTCGGCCAGGATATCGCGCGTAAGCGGGTGCGAACGCAGGCGGATCTGCCGCGATTCTCCTATGCGGTGCCGGGGACCGTGCCGCAGTTGCTGCTGGCGGATACGCCGACCTTTCTGAAGTTCGCGACCCCGGTGATGGCGGATGTGGATGGGGTGCTGCGGGAGTACCAGATCGACGATCGCGCGACTCTGCGGGGATTGCTCGAAACGAAGCTGCGTTACGCGATCATTGCTGGTGCCGAAGACAAAGCGGCCTTGGGAACTTTGCGGCAGATTCGGGCGAGTGAGGATAAGGCTGCGGCCAAGCTGACAAGCAATCTGGGCGAGGAAGCGTTCTTAGAGGCTCGGCTGGCGAATGGCGGGAGCACGACGGAGGGATGCCCGGCGGGATACGAGGCAGCGTATCGGAAGCTGGCGGAGGCGCTGCCGTGGGATGTGGTTGGCGGGGACCTGAAACGAGCGAAGAGTTTTCTTGGGCTGATGGGGACGAATGTATTTGTGGGTGTGTCGGAGAGCGAGCTAGGGCCGGAGGTGAGCAAAGGGCACGCGGTGGATCTTGCGGGAGCGGAAAGGTTGCTGGATGCGCGAGAGCGGATCGAGGTTTCCGTGGGATGCAGGGAGGCGACGGCGCGGGTGCTGACGGCGTATGTGGGGGCGCACGATGTGGCGAAGCCGAGCATCTGGGAGGCGCGCGAGGCGGTGCTGCCGGTCCCGGAGAAGCTGACGCCGGTGACGGTGGCGATCTGGGACTCGGGGATCGATACGGCGTTGTTTCCGGGGCGCATATTTGTGGACAGCAAGGCCGGCGACGGGGATACGCATGGAATTGCGTTTGATGTGCGGGCGAACCGGACGCATGGCGAGTTGATTCCGCTGACGCCGGAGCAGCAGAAGGACTATCCCGCGATGGTGAAGGACATGCAAGGGATTGGAGACATACAGAACAGTGTGGACAGCGATGCGGCGACGGCAAGCAGGAGCAAGCTGGCGGCGATGAAGCCGGTCGAGATGCGGGCCTTTTTTGATGAGGAGGCGGCTTTGAGCGACTATGCGCACGGGACGCATGTGACGGGCATCGCGGCGAAGGGCAATCCGGCGATCCGGCTGGCGTATGTTCGGATGACGTATGACAGCGGCAACCCGCACATTCCGCCGACGGAGGCGCTGCAGCGGCAGGAGCAGCAGATGTACGCGGAGGCGGTTGCCTGGATGCGCGCGCACAAGGTTCGCGTGGTGAACATGAGTTGGTGGAATAGGCCGTCGAACTACGAGAAGGACCTGGCGGATAACGGGATTGGCAAGGATGTGGCGGAAAGGAAGCAGTTGGCGCGGCACTACTTCGAGATGGAGCGGGATGCGATGCTGGCGGCACTGAAGAGCGCGCCGGAGATCCTGTTTGTAACGATTGCGGGGAACAATAATACGAACAACGCGTTTGAGGAGACGATTCCGTCGTCGTTTCGGCTGCCGAATTTGATTGTGACGGGGGCGGTGGACCAGGCCGGCGATGAGACGAACTTTACGAGTTACGGGGACAATGTGGCGATCGACGCCGACGGAATGGCGGTGGAGAGCGTGGTTCCTGGTGGGGCGAAGGTGAGGATGAGCGGGACTTCGATGGCTGCGCCTGCGGTGACGAACCTGGCGGCAAAGCTGCTGGCGATCGATCCGAAGCTCTCGCCGGGAGAGGTGATTACGCTGATCCGGACCGGGTCCGATGTGAGTGCTGACGGGCGGCGGCATTTGTTAAATCCGAAGCGATCCGTGGAACTACTGGAAGGGCAGCATCCTGAGACCGTGAAGTAGATGAACCGTACCCACAGGGAAAAACAAAGCGGAGCGCCTAGATCTTCTGCACCCGTTGCACGTCCCGCACGCCCGGCACCTTGCGCAGGTTCTGCAGCAGGCGGTTCAGGTGGCGGATGTCGGGGGTTTCGACGACAAAGTCGACGATCGCATTGCCGTCGGCGGTGGGTTTGGTGTCCACCGAACGGATGTTGGAGCCGTCGTCGGAGATGATGGCGGTGAGCTCCTTGAGCATGCCGGCGCGGTCTTCGCAGAGCACGATGAGCTTGACCGGGTAGGTCGCGGCCTTGGGGGCTCCCGGAGCGGCTACGTTCGGGGTCTCGCCCCACTCCACCTGGATGCGGCGGTCCGACTCGTAGAGCAGATTCTGCACATTGGAGCAGGAGCGGGCGTGGACTGCCACGCCCTTTCCGCGGGTCACGTAGCCGATGATCTCCTCGCCACGAATGGGGTTGCAACAGCGGGCACGGTAGACGAGCAGGTCGTCCTGGCCTTCGACCTGAAGCGAGTCGGAGCCGCGGCCGAAGAAGACGCGCTTCACGGCCTCCGACATCTGCCCCACGGCGTTGCCGACCCCGGCCTCAAGCGCAGCCGGTTCGGCGGGCAGGGTCGCGCCCGGCTCCAGCTTATTCAGCACCACGCGCGCGGAGTATTTACCGAAGCCGATGCCGGCCAGCAACTCGGGCTCGCCGCCCAGGCCGTAGTCACCGGCCACGCGGTCGAAATCGGCGGTGTGGAACCGGGTAAGCGACACCTTGTACTTCCTCGCCTCGCGGTCCAGCAGCTTTTTGCCGATCTCGATCGCGCGCTCCCTCTGGTGCTCGTTCAGCCAGTGCTTGATCTTGTTGCGGGCGCGGGATGATTTCGTGAACGAGAGCCAGTCGCGCGAGGGCGCGTGGCCCGGTTGCGTCAGCACCTCCACAATGTCGCCGTTGCGCAACCGTGTCTTCAAGGGAACGATGCGGCCGTTCACCTTCGCCCCGGTGGTCGTGTGGCCGACCTCGGTGTGGATGGCGTAGGCGAAGTCGATCGGGCTTGCGTCCTTGGGAAGAACGATGACGCGTCCCTTGGGGGTAAAGGTGTAGACCTCCTCCGGGTACATGTCCATCTTGAAGGTGGACATGAACTCGTTGGGGTCGGTCATCTCGCGCTGCCACTCCATCAGCTGCCGCACCCAGGCGAGCCGCTGCTCGTCCTTGGCCGTGACGGAGTCCGAGGCCTTGTACTTCCAGTGCGCCGCAATGCCTTCTTCGGCGACCTGGTGCATGTCTTCGGTGCGAATCTGCACCTCAAACTGGTGGCCGCCCCCGGCGATCAGCGTGGTGTGCAGCGACTGGTAAAGATTCGGCCGCGGCATGGCGATGAAGTCCTTGATGCGGCCGGGAACGGGGCGCCAGATGGAGTGAAGGAGGCCCAACGTGGCGTAGCAGTCGCCTACCGTGCGGCAGATGACCCGGATCGCCAGCAGGTCGTAGACCTGGTCGACGGGGATGGCCTGCGCCAGCAGCTTCTGCTGAATCGAGTAGAGGCGCTTGATGCGCGATTCGACCCGGGCGACGATGCCGTGCTCATGAAGCTTCGCCTGGAGCTCCCCGACGACGCGGCCAAGAAAGTCTTCGCCTGCTCCGCGCAGCGCCTCCACCTCCGTCGCAACCCTGCTGTAGGTGAGGGGATCGGTGTAGCGGAAGGCCAGGTCCTCGAGCTCGCCGCGCAGCTTGCCCATGCCCAGCCGGTGTGCCAGCGGGGCATAGACGTCGAGCGTTTCGCGGGCGATCTTTGCCTGCTTCTCCGGCTTCAGGTGTTCGAGCGTGCGCATGTTGTGCAGGCGGTCGGCCAGCTTGATGATGACGACCCGGACGTCGGTGACCATGGCCAGAAGCATCTTGCGGATATTTTCCGCCTGGTGGTCTTCGCGATTGGCGAACTTGATCTTGTCGAGCTTGGTGACGCCCTCGACGATGTGCGCGACCTGCGGATTGAAGCGCTTTGCGATCTCCTCCGAGGTCACGTCTGTGTCTTCGACCGCATCGTGCAGCAGGCCGGCGGCGATGGCGGTCGAGTCCATCTTGAGCTCGGAGAGCACCAGCGCCACCTCGAGTGGGTGAATGACGTAGGGCTCGCCGGACGCGCGTTTCTGTCCCTCGTGCTGCCGCAGGCAAAAGATCCAGGCCTTGCGGACGATGTCGAGGTCGTCGGCCGGCCGGTTCTCGTGAAGGGTGTCGAGCAGCTGGAGAAACTTGCGGTCGGTGGTCTCGATGGTTGCGGCAGGGCTGCCGGGAAGGTAGGGCGCCGAGGACAGATGGGAGATCTCATCCGGGCTGGCTGGCGGAGTTAACGTGCCGGAGGGTCCGTCCAGCGAGACCTCGGAGGGATCGGCGGGGGACGCAGCGGCACCGCTCGCCGGTACAGGCATGGCCGCTTCGAGCTCCATGCCCGTCTCCGAGCTGAGCTCCTCCGGGATGAAGCTCTCCCCGGCAGGCGGCGAAGCTGCCTGCTGGGAGGACGGGTGTGCTGCGGCCATGGCTCATTATAGTCAGCCCAACAAGGCTACGAAACACCGCCGCTCGCCCGCGAGGACGACCTCACGCTAAGGAGAAGCGGGCGAGGCGGATCCGGGACGTCCGGGAGCTTGCGCCCCCATAGCTGCAGATGGGAGCTCTCCACTCCCATTCCTCCGAAACGGCCCAAACATCGAGGCGGACACACCGCGCCCCGAAACCCAGCATCACAGCAGAGCGGGGGATCTATGGCGACGTTGGACGGAAAGGTAGCAATCATCACCGGGGCAGGCACGGGCATCGGGCAGGGAATTGCCCTCGCCATGGCCAAAGCAGGCGCAAGCATCGTCGTCGACTACGTGGGCGACGCCGCAATCGCGCAGACGACCATCGACGAGATCACGAAGGCTGGCGGCAAAGCCTTTGGCTTCGACGCTGATATCTCGCTTCCGGACGACGTCGCCGCGCTGATCGCAAAGGCGGTCGGAACCTACGGCAAGCTCGACATCTTCGTCAACAACGCCGGCATCGAGAAGAAGTTCGCCTTTGTCGACTTCCCGCTGGCCGAGTGGCAGAAGATCCTGGCCGTCAACCTGACAGGCCCGTTCCTGTGCTCGCAGGCAGCTGCCAAACAGATGATCGGGCAGGGTAAGGGCGGCCGCATCATCAACATCTCGTCCATCCACGAAGACCTGCCGATGCCGACCAACACGCCTTACTGCGCCAGCAAGGGTGGCCTGCGCATGCTGATGCGCTCCGCCGCGGTCGAGCTCGCGCCGCACGGCATCACCGTCAACAACATCGGTCCGGGCGCGATCTTTACGCCCATCGACCGCGACGTCGAGAATGACCCCAAGCTGAACGAAGCCATCCTCGCCGAGATCCCCATGGGCCGCTGGGGTAAGCCAGAAGAGGTCGGTGAGATGGCCGTCTACCTGGCCTCCGACGCCGCCTCCTATGTCACCGGCAGCACCCACTTCATCGACGGCGGCATGCTCCGCAACGCGGGCAGTTTGTAGGGACAGGTCTCTCTCTCTCTCTCTCTCTCTCTCTCTGCTTCGGAAGCGAACAACAGTCCCCTGGAGAGCGAAATATGGGGTCTCTCCGCTTCGGACGCAACGGAGGCGTCTTCCGGGAGAGCGAAA
The DNA here is from genome assembly GCA_965218595.1 of Acidobacteriaceae bacterium. GTDB lineage: Bacteria > Acidobacteriota > Terriglobia > Terriglobales > Acidobacteriaceae > Edaphobacter. The sequence continues at coordinate 261,715 of CBDCLC010000005.1, forward strand.
TACAGGGGTCTCTCCGCTTCGGACGCAAGGAACGCGTTCTCCGGTCGAGATGACGGGAATTCGGGTTGAGCATCAGTGACCCCTCTAACCGTCTCTCGACCGGAGCTCACCACCCTACGCTGTCATCTCGACCGGAGCGTAGCGGAGTGGAGGGACCCCTGTATTTCGCATCGGAACCGACGCTCTTTCGTACGTATAAGCTGGCGTGTTCAGAGCCTTCCCAAAGTTTTCGCCCCACGCAAACCGTCTGTTCCCGGGTGCAACGCCTTTGGCCTCGCCTCTCACCTAACTAGAGGTACGCTTTGCACGGATGATCTAAACCCAGGAGATTGTGTATGTCGATTCAGAAGAAGGTATGGTTGCGGCGGATCGCTCCCGCAGCTCTGGCCATGGGCCTGGCCCTCGGCAGCGGTGTCGCCGTTGCGCAGATGGGCACCGATCACAGCGGTGCCACCGCGCAGGACAAACAGTACCTGCATGATGCCGCGCAGGACTCGAACTATGAGATCAAGACCAGCCAGCTGGCGCTCAAGAAGAGCAACAGTGCGGATGTGAAAGAGTACGCTCGGATGGTGATTCACGATCATTCCAGCCTGAAAGCGGAGACCAAGGTAGCCGAACGGGCGGCGAAGGTGCCGACTCTGCCGCCCAGCAGCATGTCATCCTCGGACGAGGCGAAGCTCAACAAGCTTCAGGGTCTCAGCGGCAATGACTTTGACAAGGAGTACATCCAGGGTCTGCTGAAGGGCAATGAAGGGAGCGTCTCGAAGTCGAAGTCTGAGGCCTCCGAGGCCAGCCTGCCTGCGATCAAAAAGTTGGCAGGACGTCAGGCCGAAATCGATGCCAAGCACGCCGACGATGCCAAGAAGCTGGCGCAGGCGCATAACGTCACAGCGGAAGGCTAGTAGAGACACCTCGTCCTTCAGGACTGCAACCCGAAACGGCTCCCGCTTCAGCGAGAGCCGTTTCGCTGTTAGGGAGAACGGAGATCAGACTGCGTCCTCATCGGCCAGAAGCCGCCGGTAGAGATGGATCGTCTGCTCCGCGATCGCAGCCCAGGAGAATTTGCTCTCCACCCGCCGCCGGCCGGCCTCGCCGAAGCGACGGCATCGTTCAGGGTCGCGCAGCAGCTCGGTGATCTTTGCGGCGAGATCCCTGGCGAACTGCGCCGGGTCGGTAGGAAAGCTGGTCTCCGGATCCTGCGTGAACGGAACCAGATAGCCAGTCTCGCCGTCGACCACCACCTCCAGGATGCCACCAGTAGCGGAGGCGACGACCGGCGCGCGGCAGGCCATGGCCTCAAGATTGATGATGCCGAAGGGCTCGTACACGGAAGGGCAGCAGAAGACCTCGCAGTGCGAGTAAAGCTGAATCACCTCCTCCTTCGTCACCATCTGTTCGATCCACACGATGTTGTGACCGCGGCCAGTGGGGTCGCCGGTGGCGATGGAGTGCCCGGCCGGCTCTTCGCCCGGCGGCGTGAAGTTTTCGACTGCGGCGGGCTGCGATCCGGGGGTCTCCCGGCGCAGCTGCTCCACTTTCGAGCGCATCTCCTCGGCGATCTCTGGGGTATCGGGCGCACCGGCGCAGAGCACCACCTGGGTGCCGGGCGGCAGGTGCCGGACCGCCTCGACCAGGTGCGTGACGCCCTTCTGCCGGGTGATGCGGCCGACGAACAAAACATATGGCTTCGCAAGATCGACACCGTACTTGGTCAGGGCGTCGGTTGCGGGGGTGTACTGGTACTCATCCAGGTCAATCCCGTTGTAGATGACGTGGATGCGGGAGGCGCTGACATCCGGGTAGGCACGCTGAATGTCAGCCTTGGTGCCCTCGGAGACAGCAACGATCGCATCCGCGTCGAGGATGGCCGTGCGCTCCATCCACGAACTCATGGTGTATCCGGTGCCGAGCTGTTCGGCCTTCCAGGCACGCAGCGGCTCAAGCGAGTGCGTCGTCAGCACAAACGGGATGCCGTACAGCTTCTTGGCCAGGAACCCGGCCATGGACATGTACCAGGTGTGGGTGTGGACCAGATCGATTTTGCCGAGCTCGCGCATCTGCGCGAGATTGAGCGCCATGGCGTTGACCGCGGCGGTCCACTTCTCCTGGCAGTCTCCGGTCACGCCGGACGGGGGCTCCTGGCCGCGAACGTGAAGATTGCCCTCGTCTGAATCCTGTTCCCCCCAGCAGTGCACCTCCACTTCAATCTGCCTGGCGAGCTCGCGGCTCAGGTATTCGACGTGGACGCCTGCCCCGCCATAGACGTGCGGCGGGTACTCCCGGGTCATCAGGCCTACTCGCATGCGGTCCGGCCTCCTGCGCTTCAGAGATGGGGCGATGCTCCGCCTTTCTGAAGGTAGTGGTTCGGATGCACTGCCGTCCACCGTGCCCCGGTGAACTTCAACGCGCGTCGGTGTTGCCGGGGAGGGCTGGCGCTAAATCACCTTGAGCAAGAGCAGAATCAGCACAATCAGAAGAATCAGGCTGATGCCACCGCCGCCGTAGTAGCCGACGCCAGGACCCAGGCGGAAGCCGCCGAAGCCGAAGAGAAGAATGAGGATGACGAGAAGAATGATCATAGGAGCATTCTGCCGCGTCCTGTGCCTGGCTGGACAGCGGAAAGTGGAGGCGCCCCCTGTCCTGTGTCCCAATCCGGGAATGCAGGAGAAAGCACCGCAACCAATTGCCATCGGTCACCCCGCCCCGCAGGGTGACTCTACGGTTGTGAGCTCACGGCCCTGGCCGCCGCTTCCCCGCCCGGGTTCCCCGGCGCAGAGCCGGCCGCAGGATCCGCCAGCAGGTCGCTCCGGCAGCCAGCGGGCGCGTTGACTGGGTTGCACCGGGCCACCAGACCGCCCGGCAGCTCCACATGGTAGTGCCCGGCCCAGCGCGCGGGCTCCGAAGCCGGGTAGTCGGTCGAGAGCATCTGCGCGCCGGAGCGCAACGCCAGGTCGCGACGCGTGGTGTCATCTTCGCGGGCATTCGCGGTGGGCTCGTCGGTGCGGGTGCGCACCAGGTAGCCTTCGCGAACGAGAGCATCGATGGCCTCAACGGTGCCTGCATTTTGCTCCACAAACGCCGCGTCGGGCGTTCCCGGCGTCGCGTTGGTGAAGAGCACGCGACCCTTCAGCGCCGGGTGGCCGGCGGTGTAGACCGGCGTGACGTGCGCCTGATCGAGCAGAAAGACGACCTTGCCCCGGGATTCGGCCAGCGTGGGCCAGCCACCGTGCGCGATCGCCTCGGGCAGGGTGGCGTGCGATCCGCGCACCTGGTCCGGGGTGATGATCTCCCCGGGCGAAAAGACACTGCGGATCTCGGCATCGAGCGCATCAAAGACCGCCGGAGTGAAGGGCTCGGTCGGCGTCGACCAGCTCGGCCGTTTTTGTTTGGCCTCCTTTGCCGGGTCGTCTTCCTTGGTCTCGATCAGCAGAAAGAGGGGCAGGTGGCGCGGGTGCGCAGCCGACCAGCGCCGCACCACCTCGAGGCAGAGCACCAGTGTCTTGCAGGTGCTGCGCTGGTCGATGCCAGCGACGTGAAGCACCTTGAAGCCGGGCCGGTCCATCACGTGGTCGGGGTCATAGACCGGGTCGGCCGGAAGCCCTTCCCTGGCCGTCATCGCGGTGATCGCCGGGTGCGCATAGCGGCCGCCCTTGGCATCGGCGTACACGTCGATCTCCATCTGCCGCACACCGGCGTCGAGCTGCCGGTCGAGCGGCGGATGGCTGTAATCAAGCGACGCGAACGCCTTCGGATTGTGCTCCTTCATAAAGGCTGCTTCGCTCGGGGCAAAGCCGCCATGGTAGCTGTTGTGCGTGCCGATCACCTGAATCTGGTTCAGGCGCACACGCGCGTCCTGCTCGGCGCGGGGCTGGCTTTCGGTGCTTTGGGTCAGCGCCGATGCGCTTGCCATCGCCAGCACCGCCGCAACGGCGATGCAGCTCCATCTGGTGTGCATGGTTCCACCTTGTCTCCGGCCCTCGGGCTCGGCGCTGCTCAGAAGATGATCTTGGCCGCGATCTGCAGCTGCCGCGCCGGATACGCCGAGGTGATCGCGCCAAACGTGCCGTTGCTGATGTTGCCATCCGGAGCGGTGTAGTTGGTCTTGTTGAGCACGTTGAAGGCCTCGCCCCGCAGGTCGAGATTGGCTCCCTCGCGCCACAGCGGAAACAGCTTGTGGAGCCCGAGGTCGGTGCTGAAGTATGCCGGCCCGAGCACCGGGTTACGCTGCGCATTGCCGAACGGCGTTCCCGTCGGAACCGCCACCGAAGCCTTGTTGAAGTAGCCCTGCAGCTGGGTGGCCGTCTTGGTCCGGCTGGAGCTGGGGCTGATGATCTTGCCCGTGACATCTGGCCGGTAGTTCAGAAGGTCGGAGACATAGAGCCCCGAGGCGGAGGACAGATTGTAGGTGAGATTGACGGGCAGACCGCTGGTCATCTGGTTGATGATCGTCACCTCCCATCCGCCGAGCACGGCGTTCGTCAGGTAGCGCGAGTCCGCGCCAAAGCGGCGGCCGTGGCCAAAGGGCAGGTCGTAGATGATCGAGGTGGTGTCGTTGAGCGGCTGATCGTAGCCGGAGCGGCCGTAGTCCGCGCGGATGTTGCGGATGTTGACGCGCGAGTTGTCGCCAAACGCGGTCTCAAGGTGGCCGCCCGCAAGATCAAAGGTCCGGCTCCAGGTAAAGGAGTTCAGAAGATACAGTCCCTTCGAATAGCGCTTCTCCACCTTGAACTGCAGAGCGTTGTAGTTGGAGGTGCCGCCGCCAAAGGCCTCCTCGATGCCGGCGAAGTTGCTGATGGGCCGCCGCGCCTGCAGCGCCGGGCAGCCAGCCCCAAGCGCACACTGCACCGCCTGGTTGTAGTCCGCCAAAATCTGAAGGTGCCGGCTTACATTGCCGACGTAAGCGAGGTCCAGCACCACCTGGCCGGGCAGCTGCTTCTGCACGTCGACAAAGAAGTTCTGGACGTAGCCGGTCTGGAAGTGGCGCGGGATGTAGCGCGAAAGCACCAGCAGGGGATTGAACGCGGCCGGCGAGGTCAGGTTGACCGAGTAGCCCTGCTGCGTCTGCCGGAAGCAGGTGGACTGCAGCTGCGTGTCGTTCACGCAACGGTCGCTCGTGGTGGGGGCGATGTTGTTGATGTTCGCGTTCACCACGCTGGGTCCGTTGTAGGTCAGGTTATTTTCGCCGCCGGCGCGGTTGTACTGCGTGTAGTTGATGCCGTAGCCGCCGCGCAGCACCACGGTGGGCGTGGCGCTGTAGGCAAAGCCGAGCCGCGGTCCCACGTTCTTGAGCGGCAGATCGACGAGCGACCGGTTGTAGATGCTGCCGCTCCTGGCCTGGATCAGCGTGCTCGTCGCCGGATCGTAGTTCGCCAGCTGGTTGTCGGCTTCATACTGTGGCGTGACGATCTCGTATCGCAGACCGGCGTTGATGGTCAGCGTAGGGGAGATCTTGATGTCGTCCTGGACGTACACGAAGTTGAATCGCTGCCGAACGTTCACGACCTTGTAGTTGGTGAGCGAGTAGGAGGAGCGGTTGCCGAACAGAAAGTCCGCCAGGTTGCGCGCCTGCTGCAGCTGCGCGGAGGCCGAGTTGCCCGCCGCTGTGTCCGTGGGGACGCAACCGGTGGTCACCGCGCCCGAGCAGGCGGGGAACGGACCCTTGCTGTACTGGCCGTTGTAGTTGTCCTGCCCGTAGCTCGGGTTGAAGTCGTTGATCTGCGTGTTCACGGCCTGGAACTCGTAGCCGATCTTGATGGAGTTCTTGCCGCGGACCAGCGTGTAGTTGATCTTGGGGTCGTAGAGGGTGGGGTTCTGGAACTGCGGGTTGCTGGTCTGCGCGCCAAACTGGGTGAAGCCCGAAACAGACTGCCCGTTCAGGTCACGCACGATCGCCGGGTCGGTGGGGATCCCGTTGGTGATGCCGTTTTCAACCAGAAGGGAGGGGTCGCCCTGTCCGTAGGGTGTCTTTCCGCCCTCGTTCTGGCTGTACTCGAAGCGCGCGTCCAACAGGGAGTTCGCGGTCAGCGTTTTGGTGACGGCGCCCTCGATCTCGCGGTTCAGCGCGTGGACGTTGGCGTTTCCGTTGCCGCCGGCGCGGCCGGTAACCGTCGGTGGATCAAACAATGTCAGCCGGTGTTCGCTGTAGCGCACAAAGGCATTCAGCCGCTGGTTGAAGATCTGGTCGACGCGCGCATCGCCCTTGTCGTCGTTGATGGTGCCGCGGGGAAAGACGGAGTAGTTGTTGGCGATGGTGTTGTAGGCGACGCCCTGAACCGTGGGTGCGGGCAGCAGGCCGAGCACGGCGCGGGCAAAGGGCGTCGTCGCGGAGTCCGGCAGAACGCCGTTCGTGTAGGCCGCGCCCGTGATGGGATTGAACAGCGGGATGGGAGCGGTCGTACCGTCCACGCGATGCAGCAGAAACATGCCCGTCCGCTGCTCGGAGTTGGGCAGCGTGACCGTCGCGGGCGCGTTGCGAAAGATCTGCCGGACGCCCTCGTAGTCGGTGAAGAAGAAGGTGTGGTCGTGCACGATGGGACCACCAAAGGTGCCGCCGAACTGGTTGCGAATGAAGGTCGGCTTGATGCCGCCGGCCGGTTGAAACGGGCCGATCGCGTTCAGAACGGTGTTGCGCAGGTAGTCCCACGCGCGGCCGTGAAACTGGTTGGTGCCACGGCGCGTGCTGACGTTGATCACGGCACCGGACGCGCGGCCGTACTCCGCCGAATAGTTATCGGTCTCGATGCGGAACTCTTCGACCGCATCGGGCGAGGGCGCGATGTTTTCGTTCGCGAAGCCCTGGTTCGAGGTGCCGTAGGAGTTGTTGTCCACGCCGTCGAGCAGGAAGTTGTTGAAGGCCGAACGCTGCCCGTTGACGTTGTAGGAGGCCTCGCGGCTTGAGGTGGAGCTGTTCTCGAGCACCGATCTGCGCACGCCCGGCACCAGCAGCGAAAGATCCGCATAGGATCGGCCGTTCAGCGGCAGGTTCTGCACCTCGCGCTGGCCAATCACCTCCCCGCGGCTGCTGGTCTCGGTCTCAAGCAGCGTCGGCGCGCTCGACACGGTTACCGTTTCGGCGACGGTTCCGTTGCGCAGCGCCACGTCCACGCGCTGCCGCGCCGCCACCCGCAGCTGAAACGGCGCCGTGTCGGAGTTGGCAAAGCCCGCAGCGACGACCGAAATCTGGTATCGGCCGATGGGCACACTCGAAAACTGGTACTGCCCGCTGGCGTCGGACTTCGTCGTCTCGGTCGCTCCCGTATCCAGGTTGCGCAGCGTCACCCCGCTCTGGGCGACTGCGGCGCCGGAGTTGTCGCGCACAAACCCGATGACGGAGGCGGTGTCGAACTGCGCAAAGCCGGCCGGGCAAAGCGACAGAGCAAGAAGCAGGACAGAGAGCAGGGCTCTCCTGGCGGAGTGAACGCGCATGGGCAGGGGTTTCCTCAAGGGGTGAATGAGGCTAGTCTCCCGGACCTCTGTTGCGGAGCGATGGCAGTGCGGTTACAGAGCGGTCAATGCTGCCCCGGCGGGGCCATTCGCCGGTCGCCCGAGGCACGGACGCGCGCGCTCCGAAAAGCGGAGCCTTCCACGGGTCTACGCCGCGGGGTCGACAAGCATCTGCGGTGAGGCCAGGGCGGCCGCCACCGAGCTCTGCGCCCGTCGTTCCACCCGCAGCACCAGGATGTCGTCCTCCTGGCCGAAGCTCTGCGCCGCATCCGCCAGCTCGGCCGCCGAGGTCTCCGGCCGGCGCAGCATGGCCGCGGTCCGGTCAAATCCGAAGAGTGTGCCATCCTGCCCCTGCGCCTCGACCACGCCATCCGAGAGCAGCACCAGCACATCGCCGTCCGCCATGCGAAAGCTCCCTTCCGCATAGTCCAGGCCGGCCAGCACACCCAGCGGCAGCGCACCGTCCATCGTCATCTCCTGGCCGTTGCGGTACGGCGGCAGATGTCCGGCGTTGGCGTAGCGCACCTCGCCGTCGCGTGCAATGCGCAGAATCAGGCAGGTCGCGCTCGCGTGCCCGCGGTCGCACAGACGGTAGTTGAGCGTGTTCATCACGGCCTGCGGATCATCGTCCGAGCGCACGGCGGTCTGGATGACGCCAACGATGAGCGCCACCAGCATCCCCGCGCAGACTCCCTTTCCGGTGACATCGCCCGCCACCAGAAGCAGGCTGCCGTCGCGCGGGTTGGGCAGCAGCTGGAAGAAGTCGCCACCGACCTCGCGGGAAGGGCGGTACTCCCCTTCGATCAGCAGTCCAGGCACCTCGGGCATGGTGTCGGGGATCAGCACCTGCTGCACCTGCCGGGCCTGCTCAACCTCCCATCGCCACTGCACCTTTTTCCTCTGCGCCAGAAGAAACCGTCGCGACAGCATGGCGGTGACCAGCAGCAGCGACAGCATGGTCGAAGCCGTGCCGAGCGAGATGGAGAAGCCAATGACCGTAAACGCCGTGCGGATGTGGATGAGGCGGAGTTCATGCTGGTAGTTCGCCATGGCGGCCAGGCAGACGGCCGGAAGCGCAACCCAGCCTTCGGCAGGCTCCCGTTGAATTCCCTTGACCACGACCCACAGCAGAAGTGCTGCCAGCGCCAGCTTGACGACCAGGAGAAACGGAGTCAGAAACGCCGCAGCGCCCACCGGAACATAGAGCCCGTAGAGAGGCGGCCGCAGCGGCAGAGTTCCCAGCGCCAGCAGCAGAACCAGCCCCCAAACGGCCCGCTGCAGCCACCGCGCCGGACCCACCCGAAACCAATACGCCCAGAACAAAACCCACAGGCCGATGCGCAGCGGAGCCACGATGACGGTGGCCAGGATCACATACGATTTCTGCGAGATAACAGTGGTGAAGCTGCTAAGCAAAACCGCCACGTTGCCAAGCAGAGTGACCAAGGCGACCAGGCCTAGCCAAAGGTAAGCCTGGTCCCTTCGGTCCAGCCAAAAATGGGTGAACGCCACCGTAGCTGCCAGAAGCAGGACCAGCAACTCCAGGAAGCCGACTCCTACTTCGTCCGTGACGTCGTTCCAGTCGAGGCGCACAAGATTTGCCACGGTTTGCGCGCGTCCCAGCATGGGTGGTGCGTGCATCCCTCCAGCATCCGGGCTGAGATAGGGCGTGGTGCTGTCCATCCACATGCGGATGGCGATCGTCATCGGCCCATTGTGCAGGGCCTGAGAAAGCGGGAAGCCTCTCGGCTGCGCGCCAAAGGCGGAGACGCCGTGCCGCTTGAATCGGCCGAACTCACCGATCTGCGTCCCGTTCACAAAGATCTGGTAAGCGTCGTCAAAGGCGTCGGGCATCTTGATCGCCAAGCGAGTTCCCGATGTGTTGCCTGTCACATTCACGCGCAGCCGGTACCACGCGTAACCAGTGTGTGTCTCGTGGCCCAGGTCCGTCCAACCGGGCACGAAGCCGCTCGTGCCCGAGTCAGGGTCGTCCGAACCAGGTGGCGGCGTCAGGTCAACCTTCTCCCAACGGCTGTCGTCCAGTTCGGGGCTGGCCCAGGACGGATCGTCGCCGGTGTGAAAGGCCCATGGCCCGGTCAGTTCCACAGCGGAGCGTCCCAGCGTGACCGGCACCGGAGCGGTCTGGCCGGTCGCCTTTGCGGCCAGGTTCTGCTGCGCACTGCCTTGCCCTCGCGCGCGGGGCAGCGCAGACAGGAGCAGAAGGGCGAAGAGGAAGACGCAGCGCATAATGCGATGATTCCTGGCGAGAAGAATCATCCCTCGCCACGGCAGGCAACCGCCGGACCTGTTGCGCTCGCTTGCTCTCAGGCTTCGGCTGCTGTCCCTAAGCCGAGTGACGATGTGCCCCAACGAAGCCCACAAACAGCAGCCCACTCCCCAGCAGAAGCAGCGATGAAGGTTCCGGTGTATTGGCCAGCGTAAAGCTGGTTATCGTCGCGGTCCCAACGCCAAACAGCGCCGGGTCCACCCCGTCCTCGGTAATAAAGAACGGCTGGTTGTTGCTGACCTCCCCGCGGGAAAAATCCAGCAGGTAGGAGCCGTTGAATCCACAGCTTGTCGCGCTGTAGATGTTATCGGAGGCGGCGGGCGAGCAATCGGCCGGTTGGCCATTAAGCGCGGAGTTGTTGTCGAACGCGAACTCCAGGCTCGTCCAGTTCTCCCCCGAGCGATTCACTCCGGCGAAGCAGCCATCGGCGGTCAGACCGTTCGGTAGCTCGCCCTGCACGCAGGAGGTGAAGAGGATAGGAAAGGTGTTGCCCTGGATGAAGTAGACCGGTGCGGAGGGTGGCGGCTGGACCGGGTCGAGTACGTGAATCACGAAGGCATTTGCCTTCGCGGAAAAGCCGGCGCACAACAGGAGGACGAAACAGAACAGGCGGACAGAAGCTCTCATGGCAAACCCCTTCAGATCATCAGATCTGGGATGGAATGGTCGAACGGGACCCGGGGCCTGTGTTGCGGTGAGGTCACATTACCGCGAATCGGGAGCGGCGTCAATCGGGAAACGCAGAGTTCCTGCGGAAACGACAAGAAAACGATGTATCCGGGCTACATCGCCGCCAGCGCAGCCGGCTCCTCCGGGTAGAGCGTCGCGTATCTGGTGATGCCCACCATGGTGAAGACCTTGGTAAAGTGCGGGTTCAGCCCGCAGATAGCCACACTCTGCCCGGCCCGGCTCGCCTCCATCAGCAGCTGAATGATCAGGGCGATCCCCGACGAGTTCATGTACTGCACTCCCTTGAAGTTCAACAGGATGTGACGGTGTGTGGCCCCGTCGAGCGCAGCGTAGCTGCCGCTGACGGCCTCCTTGGACGCCGAGGAGATGTCTCCCGTGAACCGGAGCACCGTCGCCTCGGCACCACTCGCCGCCGGCATCTGCTCCCGCGTGACCTTTGTGGACGTTTGCATCTAGGGCTCCTCCTCCTCATTCATGCGGATCACCAGCCGGACGTAGCTCCCTCCCTCCGTCCTGGAAACCCACTCCACCTCATCCACCAGCGCCTGGATCAGAAACATCCCCATGCCGCGGACGGCCTCTTCGCCGCTCATCTTGCGATCGATGTCCGGCGGTGGCGGCGCGGCTCCGATGCCGTTGCCGTCGTCCAGCACCTTTACCTCGAGCTCGCCGGGATGCATGGAGATCACCATGCCGACGGGGTTGTCCGCATCGGCTCCGTTGCCGTGCTCGATGGCATTGATGCAGGCCTCGGCGACCGCTGTCTTCAGGTCCTCGACACGGTCTTCGCTGAAGCCCATCAGCCTGGCCATGCTCGCGGCGGTACCCATCGCCACCTTTTCAAAGCCAAGCCGCGATGGGATCCGGACCTCCACGCTGCTGTTTTCGATCATGCGACGGCACCCCTGCCGGCGTCGCGGGCAGCCCGGCCGAGCGCGATGGCGGTCCGGTCATCGGTGGGCGCGGCCCCCTTCTCAAACTCTTCAACGGCAGTCCACAGACGGTCGAGCAGAAGCTCGCTATCGGCTCCGCCGGCGCGGAAGCTCTTCCACAGCCGCTCCGTGCCGAACTCCTCGTCGCCGCAAAAGACTTCGGTCAGGCCGTCGGTGTAAAGCAGCATCCGGCCGCCTGGCCGAAGCTCCATCCGCTCGGTCGTGTACCGGCTTCCGGGCAGCAGGCCCAGCGGCGTCCCGCTGGCCTCGACCGTACGATCCGGCTCCCCAGGTGGGCCGGCCACCAGTCCCGGGTTATGACCGGCGTTGACCAGCTCCAGATCTCCGCTCGCCGGAGAGAGCCGGGCAAAGATGGCCGTGACATAGCGCCGTCGCGCCTCGGGACCCTCCTCCCAGTGCTGCTCGGAGAGCCGCGCCGCCAGCTCCTCAAGCGGCATGGGATGCCGGGCGAGAGCGCGAAAGGCCGACCGGAAGGCGGTGCATACCATGGCGGACGCAAGCCCCTTGCCGGCGACATCGGCCACCACCATCAGCACCCGGCCGTCCCCCTCGGCAAAGACGTCCAGGTAGTCGCCTCCGACCTGGTAGCAGGCGCGTGACCGTGCCGCCAGGGAGTAGCCCTCGAGCCGCGGCAGGCGCTGGGGCAGAAGGCTCTGCTGGATGGCCCGCGCGGCCTCCAGATCCTGCGCCACACGGGCATATTCGAGGTTTCGTTCGTGATGGAGGGCATTCTCGACCGCCACCGCCGTTTGCAGCACCAGGCCGTCCAGAAAATCGATCTCGAAGATCGAAAGCTCGCGGCCGGCAGGCGGCGCAATCACCATCTCTGCCAGGGGTGCGCCGGCGCGGGAGAGCAGGGGAAACCGTACGTGGCAGGCCTTTCCCCTGGCTTCGGACAGCCCGCGCCCAAAGCGTACGCCGTGCGCCGGAAACGCAGCCTCATCGAGCTCGAGCTCCAGCACGGCGATGCGGGCCGCCTGCTCCAGCACCTCCGCGAGCAGGATATTCGAGTGAACCTGACGCGAAGCCTCCAGCAGTGCCTGGAGACGCACCACCTGCTGTTCCAGCGAAAAGCTGGCATCGGCCACCGTCATCGATGCGACATCGAGGTCCATGGAGTGATCAGGAGATCGTGGTTCGGGGCCGGGTTCGGTTTCGACGCTATTCTATGCGCAAGCCGGCGACCCCCTCCAGCAGATTTTTTGCGTGCGAACGGCTCGCGTGAGGACCCATACCCACGGAGCCGTCTGCTCCGTTCCGCAGCGACAGGTCCTCCCCGCCGGCAACCGTCGGCAACAGGCGGCAACCGTCGGCAACAGGCTAGGATCAGTACCATATGCGACCGACCCTTCTGCGATGGCTTTCTGTCCCTGCGCTCGCCCCCGCTCTGCTTCTGGCGCAGCATGCACCGCCCCGCACAGCGGAGCCGCAATCGGTGCACCGATCAGGCCGAAATACGGCGGCCGCGCTTGCCTCGCTGGTCACTCTCGCCCCTCGCTCCTCGGCGGAGGTGCAGGCCCATGTGCTGCCGGTCGACACCGCACCCAGGCTCTCGCACGCGGCAAAACTCGCTCTTCTTCGCCGCCACATCAAGTATGTGTTTGTGCTCTTTCAGGAGAACCGTTCCTTCGACTTCTACTTCGGCTCCTACCCGGGCGCGGACGGGCTCTACTCGCAGCCACCCGACCAAACCCCCGGCTTTAACCAGCCGTTCGTCACCACGGACGGCCGCGTCACCACCATTCAGCCGTTTCGCATCCCGGCCAGCATCACCGCGCAAAACGGCAAGACCGTGCCGCTCTATCCGGCCGACACCGCTTCGGTCAATCACAGCCACATCCCCATGAACACCAAGCTCAACTTCGACCGGGCGCACGTGGCGCGCAACGACCGCTATGCGCTGGTCGAAGAGGGCGTGACGATGGACGCGAACGGCAAGCCCTCCAAGCTTCCGTCGCTCGAACGCGAGCAGTTCGGTGAGCTGGTGATGGCGCACGTCGACTGCGACACCGCGCCGTTTCTCTGGCGCTACGCCGACCGCTTTGTGCTGTTTGACAACTTCTTCGACACCGTTATCGGTCCTTCGACACCGAATGCAATTGCCATGATCGCCGGGCAGAGCGGGGAGACCCAGTGGGTAAAGCACCCGGATCTCGCCGCCGGCCCAGTGCCCAAGCTGCCGGTGGTCGCCGATCCGCAGCCCTTCTGGGGCTCCGCTCTGGACGTGCTGACGCCAGCCGCTGAGCGCCAGCCGGTCAACAATCCCCGGCGGGTGAGCCGCAACCCCGAAACCAACCTGACCTTTGCCACGCTGCCGCTCTCCTTTATGGGCCGCGACATCCACCAGACCACCTCGCAGGATCGCGATCCGGGGCTGGATCTCGCCGACGTGCAGGAGGACATCCAGAAGATCGCCGGGGACAAGAACCGGCCGGTGAACTGGGCCTGGTACCAGGAGGGCTACGACCACGAGCCCACCGACGCCGGCGCGACCACCAACCACGACTACATCGCGCACCACAACGGACCGCAGTACTTTGGCTATCTGGCCAACAACCCCGTCGAGACGCGCCGCCACCTCCACGGTCTGGGCGACTTCTTCACCGCCATCCGGGCCCGGGCGCTGCCCCGCAGCGGAGGTGTCTTTTACCTGCGCGGCGGCTATGGCAACCTGGACGGCCTCGTTCCCGAGGACCCGGACACGCGGGTGCGCGCCAACTTTAAGGGCAACGACGACCACCCCGCCTACTCGGACGCGCAGATCTCCGAGGCGCTGCTGGCCGACGAGATCAACGCCATCGCCGCAAGCCCCTACTGGAAGCAGAGCGTCATCCTCATCACCTACGACGAGGGCGACGGCCTGTATGACCACGCCCAGCCGCGGGTGCGCTCCTTCGATTCGCTCGGCTATGCGTTGGCGCAGGGCCCACGCATCCCGACCATCGTGCTCTCGCCCTTTGGCCTGGCGCATGCCATCTCGCACGAGCGCTCCGAGCACAACTCCATCATCAAATTTGTCGACGAGCTCTTCCATCTGACACCGCTCGCCGATCTGCCCGACGAAGCCGCCGCCCGCAGGCTGGGAGAGCAGCGGTTGCACCAGGCCGATCTCGGGCCAGCCGACAGCCATGTCCCGGGCGTGGGCGATCTCTTCAGCGCCTTCAGCGACGCCCGGCTCGCCGGCAAGCAGCCGCCGCTGCCCGCCAGCTTTGCCATGGTCCCCCCGGCCGAGATCACGCACCTGCCGCACATGGGCGGGAACGGCTGCCGCGAACTGGGCATCCGGCCCACCGACGCCGACCGGCCCAACCCCGTTCCGGCGGACTTCAACCCCCGTCCCGATATCAATCCCGGCATCCCGGCCTCGGGTACCTGGGCTTACTGAGTGGGCGGCCACTGAGGCGGGCCCACTCATCACGATGAGACCGTGATGAATGGGGCACCCGGATGTCGATGTGCACCTGGAGGGGTGAAAGGTGAGGGGCAAGGGGAAGGGGGAAAGAGTAAGGGTGAGGGTGCCCCATTCATGCGCAGTCTCATCGCGCATGAGTGGGCCGCCACAGAACCCGACCCACCCAACCCGCAAGACCGCCGCGCCAAGCCCCGGCTGGTAAACTAGGGAGCTGTGGAATCCTCACCCAACACCGCTGCGATCGCGCCTCCGGAGCCGGCGGACCCGGTCTCTCTCTCGCGTCCCAAGGTAGGCTTCGTCTCGCTCGGCTGCCCCAAAAACCTCGTCGACTCTGAGGTGATGATGGGCCTCTTGCACCACGGGGGAGCCGATCTGACGGCGCGCGCGGACGAGGCCGAGATCCTCGTCGTCAACACCTGCGCCTTTATCGATTCGGCCAAGCAGGAGTCGGTCAACACCATTCTGGAGATGGTTGGACACACGGTCGCGCACGGCGGCAAGGCGCAGCGGCTGATCGTTGCCGGATGCATGGTGGAGCGTTACCGCGACGAGATCCGGCGCAACATCCCGGAGGTCGACGCGGTCGTCGGCACCGGGGAGCTTGAAGCGATTCTCGAGGCCGCGGGGCTGGCGCCGCTCCCTCGCCCGGCGAGCCCGTTTCACATCCTGCCCGAGGGCTCCTCCGCTCCGCCGCCGCTCGCGCCGGCGGACGGGACTCAGCCCTCCATTGCGGCCGAGCTGCAGCACGACCTCCGGCTGTTTCCGGCGGGCACGGACCTGCCCGTCGGGGCCACCCTGGTCGAGCGCGCCGCCTCCGCCGTCAGCCAGCACTCGCGTCCGCTGTCGGACGCCGAGGACGCTCCGCAGCGGCGCATCGCCGCGCAGCGGGAGATCGCCCAATCCCTGGCGGAGACCGGCACCACCCACGGCGAGGCTCCGCTGGCGCATGGGGGCGAGCACATCGGCCACGTCAGCCACAGGGATCAGCCCGCCGGCAACACCGGCGCGGTGGTCCCGCTGCCCTCCAGCCGGGCGGAGGGCAACGCCCGGGAGCGCGCGGGCCGGTTTTCGCGCGAAAGCTGGGATGGCGCGGCCGCCGGCCTTCCGGACTACCTCTACTCGGACGCGACGCCGCGCATCCTGGCCACACCCCGCGCCTCGGCCTACATCAAGATCGCCGAGGGCTGCGATCATCCCTGTTCGTTCTGCATCATCCCGCAGCTGCGCGGAAAGTTCCGGTCGCGGCGCATGGCCTCCATCGTGGCCGAGGCCGAAAACCTGATCGCGCAGGGCGTCCGCGAGATCACCCTCATCGGCCAGGACACTACCTGCTACGGCGAGGACCTCGGCTTCTCCGACGGCCTGGCGACGCTGCTGGACGCGCTCGCCGTTCTGCCCGGTCTGAAGTGGCTGCGCTTTCTCTACACCTATCCCAACAAGGTCACGCCGCGGCTGCTCGAGACCATGGCCCGGCACGAGACGATCGCCAAGTACCTGGATGTGCCGCTGCAACATGCCTCGGCCTCGGTGTTGAAGGCGATGAAGCGCGGCGGCTCCGGGGAGATCTTCCTGAAGCTGATCGAGCGCGCCCGGCGGACGGTGCCCGGCATCGTGATCCGCACCTCCTTCATCGTCGGCTTCCCGGGCGAGACGGAGGCCGACTTCCAGACGCTGTGCGACTTCGTGACCGCCGCCGAGATCGACTGGATGGGCGTGTTCACCTACTCCGACGAGGAGGGTGCGAAGGCCTTCAGTCTGCCGACCGAGGCAAAGCTGCCGCGACGCACCATCGAGGCGCGCCGTCGCCGGCTGATGCGACTGCAACAGGGCATCAGCACGCGATCAAAGCGCGCCTGGGTCGGGCGGGAGCTCGATCTGCTGATCGAAGGCCCTTCCGAGGAGACCGACCTATTGTGGGAGGCACGAACGGCGCTGCACGCCCCCGAGATCGACGGCAAGGTCTTCGTCAACGACTTTGGTCCGCACGAAAAGCTCGTGCCGGGCAGCTTTTACCGCGCCGAGATCACCGAGTCGCACGACTACGATCTGGTGGCGCGCATCCTGGAGTAAGTCACCGAACCTGTTTCGATCGAGGTGGAGCTCTCGGCTCTTCGGGCTGAAGGCCCGGCATATCATAGCCTGGGGCGCAAGCCCCAGGTAGCGCCCCGTAAAGGCTCTTAGGGCTGAAGGCCCGACATAGAAACTGAGGACTACACCCGCGGTAAATCGCTCGAGGGAAGGAGCCAGGAAGGAGTTGGCCATTAAATCGCTCAAATGTCCCACCTGTCGCAAACCTGTCCTCGCCGCATCCGAGGACTTTCCCTTCTGCTCGAATCGCTGCCGGGTGCTCGACCTCGGCAAATGGGCGAGCGGTGACTACCGCATCTCCTCTCCCATCCTCGACCCCGACCTGATCGAGGACCTGGAGCACGCCGAGCAGCAGCGGCACCCGATGGGCGAGGACGAGCGCATCCACTAGATGGCACATCGGGAGAGGGAGATGCATCAGGAGAGGCTCCAGGCCCTGCCCGGACGCCGCACAACGTGGGCCTGGGTTGCCGGAACCTGGTTCGGCGCGGGCCTGCTGCGCCCCGGTCCGGGCACCTACGGATCGGTGGCGGCGGTGCTGCTGTGGATCGGGGCGGCGCATCTGCTGGCCCCCGGACGCTTTGCCCTGGCGGTGGGCACAGCCCTTGCCGCGCTCGTGGCGACGCTCATCGGCATCCCGGCCGCGACGGTCGTCGCGCGCGAGTCGGGCCGCGAAGACCCCGGGCACGTCGTCATCGACGAGGTCGCCGGGCAGTGGGTGGCGCTGATCGGCGTGGCTCCCGGCTGGCGACACGCCCTTCTGGCTCTCGTTCTGTTTCGCCTGTTCGACATCTGGAAGCCACCGCCCATCCGCACTCTGGAACGGCTTCCCGAGGGCACCGGCATCCTTCTGGACGACCTTGTAGCCGGCGCCTTTGCTCTGGCCGTGGGACTGATCCTCGGCCGCCTTCTGCTCCCCACCTGAGACTCCACGCTGGGCGCAGTCTCAGCCGGACGGCCGCCCGGGAAAGCCGGAGTGCGCTGTGAGGAGAGGAAGCTGGCACCGGAGAGCTCACTGCTGCCACACATTGCGCCGTGCCCGTGCGCGGGTCTGGATTGCGCCGGGCCCGTGCCGGGTCTAGGCTGGAAACATGCCTATCTCCGCGCTGTTCCAATCTCAGACCGGCCCGCGACTCCACTCCCTCCGGCCCGGTGCGGCCATGCCCGGCGGCGAGGTCGAGGTATACGGGGAGCGGCTGACGGACCCGCGGCAGATCGCTCTGCCGGAGGCCCGGATCGCGGACGTCGCGGCTCAACCCACGCTGTCCCGGCCCACGCGAACCGTGCTCCGCGTGCCGGAAGGCGCCATCTCGGGCGAGGTCACGGTACGGCACAGCGGCCTGGCCAGCAATGGCCTGCCCCTGCGCGTGGCGGTGCCGATGGCCGACAACGTCCACCCGGTCGGCAATCCGGCGGTCGATGCCGACGGCAACGTCTTCGCAACGCTCTCCGGGTCACGCGGCCAGGAGACGCCGGTGTCCATCTTTCGCATCGATCGCGACTTCGGGATGCGTCCATTCGCACGCGGCATCCTGAACGCGACCGGGCTCGCCTTCGGTCCGGATGCCGCGCTCTACACCAGCTCCCGCGCCGACGGCACGGTCTACCGCATCTCGCCCGAGGGCTCCGCCTCCATCTACGCCGAGGGGCTCGGCCTGGCGACCGGCCTGGCCTTCGACGCAACCGGCAACCTCTACGTCGGCGACCGCTCCGGAACCATCTTTCGCGTCGGTCCGCAACGCGGGGGCACCGACCGGGAGATCTTTGTCTTCGCCACGCTGGAGCCGAGCATGGCGGCCTACCACCTCGCCTTCAACGACGCCGGCGTCCTGTTCGTGACCGGTCCGACCACTTCGAGCTGGCAGTGCATTCACGCCATCGATCCCGACGGCTCGACCTCGGTCTTCTTCCAGGGGCTCGGCCGGGCGCAGGGCATGGCCTTCGCGCGCGACGGCAACCTGTACGTCGCGGCCTCGCTCGCAGGGCAGCGCGGCATCGTGCGCATCACGCCGGGCCGGGAGGCCTCGCTCGCGGTCGCCGGCGACAACCTGGTCGGCCTGGCCTTTCTTGAGGATGGCTGCGCCGTGCTGGCCGCGCGCGATGCGCTCTATCACCTCGATCTTGGGGTTGAAGGCCGCAGGCTGGTCTAACCAGCCCTCGCCCACGGGCAAAGTGCTGCCCGGAGCGAAGGCTCCGGACGCTGTAAACACCTCCTGCGAAGAGCGAAAATACAGGGGTCTCTCCGCTCCGGACGCAAAGGACGCGTCCTCCGGTCGAGATGACGGAGGTTGGGGTTGCGATGGAGGGGACCGCTTCATCTGCCTCTCGACCACAGCCCACATCCAATCCTTGTCCTCTCGACTCGAGCGCACCAATAAACGCTGTCATCTCGACCGGAGCGCAGCGGAGTGGAGAGACCCCTGTATTTCGCACACGCCTCCCGCCGATCTTTCCATCCCGGAACATCTCGGCTTACCGATCGGGCTCGGCGGCCTGATCCCGCAGCCTGCATCCAAACGGAAACATGCTCGCCGAAATCATCGCTGCCGGATCCGAGATGCTCACCCCGTTCCGGCAGGACACCAACTCCCTCTTCCTGACCGGAGTTCTGAACGAGCTCGGCGTCGAGGTCGGCTTCAAGACCATCGTCGGCGACAGCCTGGAGCACCTTGCCGGCGCGACCCGGGTGGCGCTCGGACGCGCGGATCTGGTCATCTTCTCCGGTGGCCTGGGCCCGACCGAGGACGACCTGACGCGCGAGGCTCTGGCGGCGGCATTGAATCTGCCACTCGATCGCGACCCGGCGCTGATCGAGGCACTTCGGCAGCGATTTGCCGAACGCGGCTTCGTGATGACGCCGAATAACCGCAAGCAGGCCGACGTGCTGCGCGGCGCGACCGTGCTTGAAAATCGCAACGGGAGCGCGCCCGGACAGCTGCTTCACGCGCAGTTCGGGCAACGGCCGGTGATTGCGATCCTTCTGCCCGGTCCACCGAAGGAGCTGAAGGCGATGTTTACCGAGCAGTGCCGGCCGCGGCTGGCCGCCGTGCTGCCGCAGCGGCACATCGCAAAGCGCACTCTGCGCATGCTTCTGGTGCCGGAGTCGCAGGCGGACACCCGCTGCGCGCCCATCTATAGCCTGTACCCCGATGTGCAGACCACCATCCTGGCCCACGCCGGCGAGATCCAGCTGCACTTCCAGTGCGCGAAGCCGACCACGGCCGAAGCCCAGGCGCGCGTGGATGAGCTTGCCAGCCGAGTCGAGCAGCAGATGGCTGGGGAGGTCTTTTCCAGCAACGGAGACACGCTTGAAGAGACGTTGCTGGCCGATCTGGAGCGGGAACACCTGACGCTGGCCGCAGCCGAGAGCTGCACCGGCGGTGTGCTCTCCGGGCGCATGACGTCGGTGCCCGGAAGCTCGCGAAGCTTTGTGGGAGCGATCGTCGTCTACAACAACGAGGCGAAGTCCCGCCAGCTGGATGTGCCGGCGGAGCTGCTGGACCACGAGGGCGCGGTGAGCGAACCGGTGGCGCGCGCGATGGCGCTCGGCGTGGTGCGGCGGACCGGCGCGGATCTGGGCCTTGCTATCACCGGTCTTGCCGGTCCGGATGCGGGTGCCAGCGGACCCGACCGGACGCGTCCGGTGGGGCTGGTGTACGTCGCGCTTGCCCATGGCGAGGGGGTCGTCGTCCAGGAGCTGCACCTCAGCGGCGATCGCGAGCGCATCCGGTGGTGGGCCACGCAGCACGCGCTCAAGCTGCTCTGGCAGACCCTCCGGGACCGCTCCGCAGCGCCGGTGCAGGGGTAGCGCGGTGCACTCGTCGGCTTCCCCATGCCTTGGTAGACTGCCCTTGCTATGACCGTCTGGCTCCCTTCAATTGCGGCCGCCTACCTGCTGGGGTCGATTCCCTTCGGCTACCTTTTGGTTCGCGTCGTTCGCCGGCAGGACGTTCGCGCCACGGGCAGCGGCAACATCGGCGCCACCAACGTTCTGCGCGCGGGCGGCAAAGGCCTGGGCATGCTGACTCTGCTGCTGGACCTCTGCAAGGGCTACGTCGCGGTGGTGCTGGCGATGCATCTGGCTGCCCGCGGCGCGGAGGGCGGACGCGAACAGCTCTCACTCGCGGCCGCGGCGGGTATCGCGGCTGTTCTTGGGCATGTCTTTCCCGTCTGGCTGCGGTTTCATGGCGGCAAGGGGGTGGCTACGGCCATGGGAGTGTTTCTGGCGCTGGCGCCGCGCGCGGCCCTCGCCTCCCTGGGCGTCTTCCTCCTCGTGGTCGTGCTGACGCGCTTCGTCTCGCTGGCGTCCATTGCGGCAGCCGCCATCTTTCCCGTCTTTGTTCTGCTGTGGACGCCGTCGCGCCCGCCCATGCTGGTTGCCGCCGCCGTATTCATCCCGCTTCTTATCCTGGCCAAGCACCACGCCAACATCCGCCGTCTGCTCGCGGGCAAGGAGAGCCGCTTCGGCTCGCGCAAGGCGGTCGCGTGAGCCGCATCGCCATCCTTGGAGCCGGCGCCTGGGGCACGGCGCTGGCCATCTCGCTCGCGCGCCGCGGTGGCCACCAGCTGGTGCTGTGGTCGCACTCGGAGGCGCTGGCCGCTCAGCTGAATGAGGCCGGGGAGAACCTGCCCTACCTTCCCGGATACACGCTGCCCGCCGACATCGGCATCACCGCCGACCTACCCGCCGCGATCTTTGAGGCTGACATCCTCCTGTGCGTCACGCCCTCGCAGCACCTCCGCGGCACCCTGCAGACCATCGCGCCGCTGCTGACGCGCAATCAGGTCGTCGTCTCGGCCAGCAAGGGCCTGGAGGACGGCAGCCACCTGCGCATGACCCAGGTGATCGCCTCGCTATGCTCCAACCCCAGCGCCGTGCTTAGCGGTCCATCCTTCGCCCAGGAGGTTGCGGCGGGCGCGCCGACCGCCGTGGTGGTCGCCTCGTCCCAGCCCGGCACCGCCGCCGTGCTGCAGCGCGAGTTCTCCTCCTCCACGCTGCGGCTTTACACCAACGATGACGTGATCGGCACGGAGCTGGGCGGCGCGCTCAAAAACGTCATCGCGCTGGCTTCGGGCGTGGTCCACGGTCTCAACCTCGGCAACAACAGCTCGGCGGCGCTCATTACGCGCGGCATCGCGGAGATGACGCGGCTGGCCATGGCCTGCGGTGGACGCCGGCAAACGCTTGCCGGGCTCGCCGGCGTGGGCGACCTGGTGCTCACCTGCACCGGCTCGCTCTCGCGCAACCGCCAGGTCGGCATGGAGCTCGGCCGCGGCCGCAGGCTGCCGGAGATCCTAGCCGGACTCCACGGCAAGGTCGCCGAAGGCATCCGCTCCACCACCGGAGCTCTCGGCCTGGCCGCGCGCTACGGCGTCGAAATGCCCATCACCGGCCAGATGAACGCCGTTCTGTTTGAGAGCCGAAGCCCCCGCGAGGCCATCCGCGAGCTGATGGCACGCCCCGGCCGCGAGGAGTAGCGCCGACCGCTCCGCTAGGTCTATCGACATATAGCAAAACGGGTGTCATCTCGACCGGAACGAGATGGCTTTTCATCTCGTGGAGCGGAGAGACCCCTGTATTTTGCTGCGGAGGCACAGAACTTCCAGTCGCCGGGGCCAGAATACAGGGGTCTCTCCACTTCGCTGCGCTCCGGTCGAGATGACAAGTGGTATCTGTCGATAAACCTAGCCTGAGCCGCTCCGCCGGGTGCCCCATTCATCGCGCACTTCGCGATGAGTGGGAACCGAAGTCCCCCAAGCCCTCGCGAATCGCCGCGCTCCTCCCGGAGCCCCCGATGTGAGTGTTCCGCCGCTCCGCTAGACTGGAGAAAGCATGGCTTTCAACCTCTTCGGCCGCCGCGACAAGACTCCCCCGCCCGAGCCGTCCCAGGCCGAGCCACCCCAGCCCGCGGAAGCGCCGGCCGCGCCACCTCCACCACCGCCGCCGCCCGCCTCGCCGCCCCCAAGTCCCGAGCCGGCCGAGGCCGCCCCCCAGCGCCGAAGCTTCTTCGACCGGATGAAGCAGGCGGTCACGCGCACGCGCGAGTCGCTCTCCGAGCAGATCAGCTCCGTGGTCGCGCTCACCCGCGAGGTCGACGAGCGCACCATCGGCGATCTCGAGCCGGTGCTCCTGACCGCCGACATCGGCAGCGCCACCACGGACCGCGTGCTCGAGGCTCTGCGCCAGCGGGCTCTGCGACAGGGGATTGACGGTCCGGCCGAGCTGAAGCGGCTGCTCAAAGTCGAGCTCAAATCGATCCTCGACGGGGTGGCGCGTCCGCCCGCGCACCCGCCCGCGCCGCCCGAGGTCATCCTGATGGTCGGGGTCAACGGCACCGGAAAGACCACCACCTCCGGCAAGCTGGCCGCGCTCTTCGCCGGAGAAGGGCGCAGCGTTCTGCTGTGCGCGGCCGATACCTTTCGCGCCGCCGCCATCGAGCAGCTGGAGGTCTGGTCCGACCGCTCGGGAGTCGGCCTGATCAAGACCCGGCAGGGCGGCGACCCCTCCGCCGCGCTCTATGACGCCTGCTCGGCCGCCAAGGCGCGCGGCACCGGCGTTCTGATCGTCGACACCGCCGGCCGCCTCCACACCAAGGCCGATCTGATGAAGGAGCTCGACAAGATGCGCCGCACCGCGGAGAAGCTCATTCCCGGCGCACCCCACCAGACCCTGCTCGTGATGGATGCCACGACCGGCCAGAACGGCCTGCAGCAGGCGCGGCTCTTTACCGAGGCGGCGCGCGTCACCGGCATCGTCCTCACCAAGCTCGACGGAACCGCCAAGGGCGGCATCGTGCTGGCCATTGCCACCGAGCTCGGTCTGCCGGTCGTCTATGCCGGCACGGGCGAGAAGATGGAAGACATCCTGCCCTTCGACAGCGCGAGCTTCATCGATTCGCTGCTGGACTAAAGTTGGATGGAAACAGTTGGATGGAAGCCGCGCAAAGAAGCTGTCATCTCGACCGAAGCGAAGGGTTCAACCGTTCGTACGGCGGAGAGACCCCTGTACCTTCGCCTGTGCGGCACGGCATCGCCACAGCGCAAGAAGGTGATCTTCGGGCCCAAACTTCCGGCGCCCGCCTGAGCAGACTGCCATGACCCTGGCTCCCCCAGCAACGAATGACGCCTTCTGGATGGAGCGGGCGCTCGCTCTGGCCCGCGAGACCGTTGCCCTGGCCAGTCCCAACCCGCGCGTCGGATGTGTGCTGGTGCGAGGGGGCGAGGTTCTGGGCGAGGGCGCGCATCGCTATGCGGAGCTCGACCATGCGGAGATCGTCGCGCTCAAGTCGGCGCGCTCGCGCGGGCTCGATCCCGCCGGCGCGACCGCCTATGTCACGCTCGAACCCTGCAGCCATCACGGCCGCACCGGTCCGTGCTCGGACGCTCTGATCGCGGCGCGCGTGGGGGCAGTCGTCGTGGCCACTGTCGACCCCAATCCTCAGGTCAGCGGTGCGGGCGTCGCTCGCCTTAGGGCCGCGGGCATCCCCGTGGACGTGGGCGTGCTGCAGCAACCGGCGCGAGCGCTCAACGACGGCTTCGCCCGGCGCATCACCAGCGGACGGCCGATGGTGACGCTGAAGGCGGCGCTCAGCTCGGACGGCAGGCTGGCCCCCGCGCCGCAGACCCGGACCGCAACGACGCCGGTTTGGCTGACCGGACCCGCCGCACGCGAGGAGGTGCAGCGCATGCGGCACGCCTCGGACGCGGTCGTCACCGGTATCGGAACGGTGCTGGCCGACAACCCAGCCCTGACCGATCGCTCTGGTCTGCCGCGCCGCAGACCGCTGCTGCGGGTGGTGCTCGACTCCGGCCTGCGCCTGCCGCTGACCAGCTACCTCGTGACCTCGGCGGCCGGCGATCTTCTGGTCGTCTGCCGCGAGGGATACGAGGCGCGCCGGCGGGAGCGTTTGGAGCAGCGCGGCGCGCGCGTTCTGCCGCTGCCCGCCGACCCGGAGACCGGCCGGCCGCGGCTGCACGAGCTCCTCACAACGCTTGCGGCAGAGGGCAGGAACGACCTTCTGGTGGAGGCTGGCGCGGCGGTCAACGGAGCCTTTCTGCGCGAAGGGCTTGTCGACGCCGTGGCACTCTTCTTCGCGGAACAGCCGCTCGGTGCCGGCGCGATTCCCTTTGCCCAGGGTTTGGCTTCGCCCTTCCTCCTGGAAGGGCATCTCAGCCGGCTCAGCCGGACCGCGATCCACTCGCCCGGACAAAGCGACACGCTGGTGCGGGGCTACCTCCAGGACCCCTGGGCCGGGCGGTAAGAAGCAGAACAGAGCAACGCCGTCTCCCGGGAATGGTCCGGGTGCCCCATTCATGACAGCCTTCCGTCATGAGTGGGTCTGCCACGTCAGCCTCGGGAAGCGGGCCAGTCGGGTGCCCCATTCATGACAGCTTCTCCGTCATGAGTGGGTCCGCCACGTCAGCATCGGGGAGCGGGCCGGCTGCTCCATCTGTGTCTCGCGCACTACTATAGAGGCATGTTTACCGGTTTGGTCGAGACGACAGGAACAGTCATGGCGGTGGTCCCGAACTCTGGCTCCACCCGCATCACGGTCGGGGCGCCCGGCCTGGTCAGGCGGCTGCGCCCGGGCGACAGCATCGCCGTCTCCGGGGTCTGCCTGACCGCACTCGAGCTCCAACCGGATGCGGAACCGCCGCACTTTTCGGCCGATCTGGCCGGCGAGACGCTGCTCCGCACCACCCTGGGCGCTCTGTCTGCGCAGTCGGTCGTCAACCTGGAGCTGCCAACCCCCGCCGGTTCCCCGCTCGGCGGTCACGTGGTGCAGGGCCATGTCGACGGCACCGCTCGCCTGCTGGCGCTTACCGCCCGCGAGCCCGACCACCCGGCCGCCACGGACTGGCGTCTGCGCCTGGAGCTGCCGCCGCACCTGACGCGCTACGTGGTTCCGCAGGGCTCGATTACGGTGGAGGGCATCTCGCTGACCGTCGCCTCGATCGAGGCGCGGGTCGTCGAGATCGCGGTCATCCCCCACACCTACGCCTCCACCAGCCTGCGCACCCTCGCTATCGGAGCCATGCTGAACGTGGAGGTGGATGTGCTCGCCAAGTATGCAGAACGCGCACAGGCGAGCCGGGAGGAAGGTGCCTTCCACCTGAGTGTCAGCTATCTGCTCGCAAACGGCTACTGACCGGGGCCTCGGTCGAGTCCGGGTGTTCCGGGATCGGCGACGCCTCCCCTTCTGGAAGGCGTCGACAGCCCAGGTACAGCCTAGATGGAGCTCATGTTGTGCAGGAACTCCTGGTTGTTGCGCGTCTTCGCCAGCTTGTCGGTCAGCAGCTCCATGGCCTCGGTGGGCGAAAGCGGGTTCAGCACCTTGCGCAGGATCCAGGTGCGCTGCAGGTCGTCCTTCGGGATCAGGAGCTCTTCCTTGCGCGTGCCGGAGCGCTGGATGTCGATCGCGGGAAAGACACGCTTGTCGACCAGCTTGCGGTCCAGGATGACCTCCATGTTGCCGGTTCCCTTGAACTCCTCAAAGATCACCTCGTCCATGCGCGATCCCGTGTCGACCAGGGCCGTGGCGATGATCGTCAGCGATCCACCCTCCTCGATGTTGCGGGCCGCGCCGAAGAACCGCTTCGGACGCTGCAGCGCGTTCGAATCGACGCCGCCTGAGAGCACCTTGCCCGAGGGCGGGACGATGGTGTTGTAGGCGCGCGCCAGGCGGGTGATGGAATCGAGCAGAATCACCACGTCGCGCTTGTGTTCCACCAGGCGCTTCGCCTTTTCGATCACCATCTCAGCCACCTGCACGTGGCGCGCGGCGGGCTCGTCGAAGGTGGAGGAGATGACCTCGCCCTTGACCGAGCGCTGCATGTCGGTCACCTCCTCCGGACGCTCGTCGATCAGCAGCACAATCAGCACGACCTCCGGGTGATTCGAGGTGATGGAGTTCGCGATGGACTGGAGAAGCATCGTCTTTCCGGTGCGCGGCGGAGCGACGATCAGGCCGCGCTGGCCCTTGCCTACCGGTGTGAGCAGGTCCATGACACGACCCGAGATGTGCTCGCGCACCGTCTCCATCTTGACCCGCTCCTGCGCGTAGAGCGGCGTCAGGTTGTCAAACAGGATCTTGTTTCGGGTCTCTTCGGGGCTCTCGAAGTTGATCGCCTCGATCTTGACCAGGGCAAAGTACTTTTCGCCCTCGTGCGGCGGACGGACGTTGCCGGAGATGGTGTCGCCGGTCTTCAGGTCGAACTTGCGGATCTGCGATGGCGAAACATAGATGTCATCCGGACCGGGGAGGTAGTTGTAGTCCGGGGATCGCAGAAAGCCGTAGCCGTCGGGAAGAATCTCCAGCACGCCTTCGGCAAAGATGTGTCCCTCTTTTTCGCTCTGGGCCTGCAGAATCTTGAAGATAAGGTCCTGCTTGCGCAGGCCGGAGGTGCCTGCAATGTCGAGACCGCGGGCCAGTTTGCCCAGCTCGGCGATGTTGTGCTCTTTCAGCTCTGAAATGGTCATGGCGTCCTTGAAACGGATGGGGGGTGGGGACAGGGCGGGATTCAGCGGGACGCGGAAGGGTCTTGCGGAAAGCCGGGAAGGGAAGGATACTTCTGGTGCTGCGACGCAATATTACGGGGGAAGGAGCGAAAGGCGCAAGCAGAAGATAGTGCAGGGGAGTGGGAGGGGGTACGGCAGGAAGCCGCGCTTAAGCCGCGCGGCGTTCCTGAAGCTCAACCCGCTCTACCGCGGGCTCGATCGGTTCACTGGCAGGGATGGCGTCTTTGAACCGGTCCAGAACCTCATTGGTGGTGTCCTGGAGGCGGGTGTTCGGCTTGTGGAGCTTGCGGGTGGCCTTGGACGCCAGCTGGCAGAGCTCGTAGCGATTGTTGACGTGGGTAAGTGCTCCAAAGATCAGGTCTGAGCGCATTCTATTCTCCTGTTCAAGGGCGAAGCGCTGAGGAAAACGCGGTCGCCATGGTCTCTTGTTCTCGGTCATGTCGTTGGACGCTGCAAACTCCGAAAGCGTCTTCCAAACTTCACAACCAAATTTCACCTGCTCCTCTGCCGTTCGCGTGCGAAGCCATCCGGCAGCCGGCCCTCGCGGCAACCGTCCCCGGGCCGCCATGCCATCTGCCAAACTTCCCTTCGAACTCATCTTCGGGGAGCATGTGATCCTGCAGAATCAAATACTTACACGGGTCGACCAAACTCTGATCGAATCCAATCCGTGTGTCCGGCCCGTGCGAAAATCGGCTTTGTCACCGGGCACTCATGAAAGGTACATGCAGCACGGCAGCAGGTCAATACTTTTTTCGGGATTCCCGTCCTCGCGGCCTACGGGAAATAAGATTCCTCCGAAGTCGTGCGGTTGCAAAATCCGCAGTCGCACCGGATCGCCCTATCTCACAGTTGTCTCAGCTCCAGTAGCAGCGGTCGAGGGTGCGGTACTGGATGGCCTCGGCGATGTGTTTCACTGCGATATCGGGCTCGCCGGCAAGGTCGGCGACGGTGCGCGCGACCTTCAGGATGCGATCGTGGGCCCGGGCGCTCAGGCCCTGCTGCTGCATGGCGCGCTCCAGCAGCCGCTCGGCCTCGGAGGACAGCTCGCAGTGGGTGCGGATCTGCTGGGTCGACATCTGGGCGTTGCTGTAGACCTGTCGCGAAGCCGCCCGCGCCGATCCGCGCGTTCGGTCGCCACTCTCGCGGAAGCGCTCGTGCTGCCGCTCCCGGGCCGCCAGGACACGCGCCCGGATCTGTTCCGAACCCTCCGCCGCCGCACCGCCGCGCAGCTCCTTGTACTGCACCGCCGGCACCTCGATATGGATATCGATTCGGTCCAGCAGGGGTCCGCTCACCTTCGAAACGTAGCGCTGGATCATCGGCGGCGTGCACATGCACTCGCGGCTCTTGTCATTGAAGTAGCCGCAGGGGCAGGGGTTCATGGCCGCGGCCAGCATGAAGCGCGCGGGAAAGCTCAGGCTCATCGCCGCCCGGGAGATGGTGACCTGGCCGTCTTCGAGCGGCTGCCGCATGACCTCGAGCACGTTGCGGGGAAACTCCGGCAACTCATCCAGAAACAGCAGCCCGTTGTGCGCCAGCGAAACCTCGCCCGGTCGCGGCACCATCCCGCCGCCGATCAGGCCGGCGTCCGAGATGGTGTGGTGCGGCGATCGGAACGGCCGCTGCGTCACCAGCCCTTGCTCGGCGTCAAGCACGCCGGCGACCGAGTGGATCTTGGTCGTCTCGAGCGCCTCCTCAAACCGCAGCGGCGCCAGAATGGAGGGCAGCCGTTTGGCCAGCATGGTCTTGCCCGAGCCCGGCGGTCCAATCATCAGGATGTTGTGTCCGCCCGCAGCTGCGACCTCCAGCGCACGCTTGGCGACGCCCTGTCCGCGCACATCCTTGAAGTCGGCGGCGAAGTGCTGCATCGCGTCCAGCAGATCGGTGGTCTCCACCTGCAGCGGCTCGGTCCGGAGCAGGCCAAGCGCGGCGGCGTTCAACAGCTCGCGAACCTCCAGAAGGTTGCTGACGGGGAAGACCGAGACGCCCTGCACCACCGCGGCCTCACGCGCGTTGCTGGCCGGGATGACGAGATGTTTGATTCCGTGGGCACGGGCCGCGACCGCGATCGGCAGCATCCCCTGCACGGCGCGCAGCGTGCCATCCAGGCCAAGCTCGCCAACCAGAAGGAAGTCGCTGAGGTCCGTCGCCTGCAGCGCGCCATAGGCACCAAGGATGCCGATGGCAATCGGCAGGTCAAAGCCCGAGCCGACCTTCTTCAGGTCCGCCGGAGCCAGGTTGATGGTGGTGCGGGTCGGCGGGATCTCGAAGCCGGAGTTGCGAATGGCCGATCGCACACGATCCCGGCTCTCGCGCACCGCCGCGTCCGGCAGGCCGACCGTGTGGAATTCCTCCTGCGGCAGCTTCACGCCGGAATAGTCGACCTCGACCTCGATCAGGCTGGCATCGATGCCGTACACCGCTGCCGACCGTGTTTTGAAGAGAGCCATCGCCGTTTTCGCGCCCGGGAGATATGGGCCTTCGCTACCCTAGCAGCGCGATGCGCGCGACACACTGCCACCAAGGTGGCATACAGTTCTGTTGCCTTCTGCCGATATCGTCTCTGCAGGCCTGCCGCTGCCTGCAGGCGGAGGCTCACCCGCCTACAATGGAACCCGTCAGGACCCGTCGTGAACACCAGCCTGTTTGAGCTCTTCAAGATCGGCATCGGACCCTCCTCCTCGCACACCGTGGGGCCGATGCGGGCGGCGCTGCGCTTTGTGCGGTCGATCGAAGTCGCCGGTGCCATCGATCGCGTGGCCGCCGTGAGGGTGGACCTGTACGGCTCGCTTGCCCTGACCGGACCCGGTCATGGAACCGATCGCGCGGTGCTGCTGGGGCTGAGCGGTGAGGCTCCGGATACGGTCGATCCGGCGCAGGTGGAAAAACTCATACACGCTGTCCGCGCGGAAAACAGCCTCCTTCTTGCGGGATCTCATCCCATCCCATTTCGGGAAGCGAGTGACCTCTGCTTCCGGCGCGATCAGATGTACCCCGATCCGGATGTGCCGACCCACCCGAACGGTATGCGCTTCCTCGCGCTGGACGACGGCGGAGGGCTGATCGCGGAGCAGGTCTTTTACTCGGTCGGCGGAGGATTCATTGTCTCGGCCGCCGAGTTCGACCCCGACCGGACCGCCGTCCCCGAGCGCTCCGTGCCGTTCCCCTTCCGCAGTGCGGCCGGTCTGCTGCAGATAGCTCGCGAGCACCGGCGCAGCATCGCCAGCGTCATGATGGCGAATGAGGTGGCTCTGCTCGAGCACGAGGGCATCGTGCGCCCTCCATCGAACTCCCAAACGCCCGCCGCCACGCCCGAAGACCGCATCGCCGAAGCCATCCTGACGCTGTGGCGGACGATGCAGGCCTCGCTGGAACGAGGTCTCGCGACCGAAGGCGTGCTTCCCGGCGGGCTCAACGTGCGTCGTCGCGCGCCTCGCCTGGCCGAGCGGCTGCGCGGTGGAGATGCCGGCGACCCACTCGCCCCCATGGACTGGGTGACCGTTTTCGCGATGGCGGTCAATGAGGAAAACGCCGCCGGTGGCCGCGTCGTCACCGCGCCGACCAACGGAGCCGCGGGAGTGATCCCGGCCATCGCTGCGTACTACCTCCGCTTCATTCAGGGCGCGGACGACCTCGGGCTGCTGCGCTACTTTCTGACCGCCGCCGCCATCGGCATTCTCTATAAGGAGAACGCCTCCATCTCGGGCGCGGAGGTCGGCTGCCAGGGCGAGGTGGGTGTCGCCTGCTCCATGGCGGCAGGTGGCCTGGTCGCCGCCCTTGGCGGCAACGACGCGCAGGTCGAGCACGCGGCCGAGATCGCCATGGAGCACAACCTGGGCATGACCTGCGACCCCATCGGTGGATTGGTGCAGATCCCGTGCATCGAACGCAACGGCATGGGTGCGGTCAAGGCCATCAACGCCGCGCGGCTGGCGATGGCCGACGCCGGCCCCCACAAGCTCTCGCTCGACCAGGTCATCGAGACCATGTATCGCACCGGTCTGGACATGCAGTCGCGCTACAAGGAGACCTCGCTCGCCGGTCTCGCGCTGAACATTATCGAGTGCTGACGGCCCGCTTTGGCGCAGGCTTGTCCGCCCGAGTAACCCGTCGCGGTACCTCGTGAAACCCGGTCTCCGGCCTCGCGCATCCGCGCCGATGCGGCCTACGACGATTTCGCTTGACAGATTTTTCGTCTGCACTCTATACGTCGTTTAGCTGCAGCGTTTTTGGTGCAGCCGTGGTCAAGTCGGCAACACGGAGGAAAGCACGTATGGCAACCAAGAAGGCGGCAGAAAAGAAGCCCGAAAAGAAGGCACCGGCAAAGAAGTCGGCAAAGAAGTAGCCTTTCCGGAGACGATGTCAGGAACAGGGAAGGGCCGTTCTTCGGGACGGCCCTTCTGCTGCTTGGAGCGGCTTCGCAGCCCCGGTTAAACTCGCTCCATGGGCTCTCCGGATGTGGTCATCGCGGGCGCGGGTATCATCGGCCTCTCGCTGGCCTTGGAGCTGCACGACCACGGCGCACGGGTAACGGTATTCGATCGTGGAGCCGCTCTCAGCGAGGCATCGGCGGCAGCGGCCGGCATGCTTGCAGTCTCCGACCCGGCCAATCCCCCGGCGCTTCGACCGCTCTCGGAGCTTTCCCGGTCGCTTTACCCGCGGTTTCTGGACCGCATCAGCGAGCTTTCCGGTCAGCCGGTCCCGTTTCAAACCTCGGAGACGGTTGAAGAGGCTGATTCCACGCGCGGGCTGTCCGCAGTCGAGCTTGATCGCGTTGTGCCCGGCAACAGCTTCGGCTCCCATCCCATGCAGCTCGTCGAGGAGCGCTCGGTCGATCCGCGGCAGCTCGCGGGGGCCCTGCTGGCGGCGGTGCGCGCAACGCGGATCTCTTTGCAGCA
This sequence comes from Acidobacteriaceae bacterium, assembly GCA_965218595.1. Lineage (GTDB taxonomy): Bacteria > Acidobacteriota > Terriglobia > Terriglobales > Acidobacteriaceae > Edaphobacter. Next base: position 294,011 of record CBDCLC010000005.1, read on the forward strand.
GTTCTGCGCCGTCCGGGCGGCCGAAGAAGATGCGCAGGGAGTGGTCGTCGAAACCGGCGCGGGAAAGACGCAGGCGGGGTACTTTGTCGATTGCAGCGGAGCCTGGGCGCGGAGCTCGGGGGTGGGCAGGAGCCTGCCGGTAAGCCCGGTGAAGGGGCAGATGATTGCCCTGGGGATGCCCGAAGCCGCTCCGTTGACTGTGACCGTGCGCACCCGCCACGTGTACCTGGTGCCGCGGACCACGGGGCCGGACGCCGGCAGGGTGGTGGTCGGGGCCACCCTGGAGCAGGCGGGCTTCTCGAAGCTGACCACACCGGAGACGGCCGCAGAGCTGCGCCGGTCCGCGGCGGAGCTGCTGCCCTGGACCGCCGAGGCGCCTCTTTTAGAGCACTGGGCCGGATTGCGGCCGGCCGCGCCGGATCAGCTGCCGCTGATCGGAGCAGTGGCAGGCCCGGGGCGCCGCCTGCTGGCCACGGCACACTTTCGCAACGGCATCCTGCTGGCTCCGGGGACGGCTCGGATGATCCGGGCGATGATCTTCGGCGAGACCTCGCCTTTGGACGGCAGGGCGTTTTCTCCCCAACGAACGACACTCAGTCCTGAGCGCGCGCGATAGGCAAGCCCGCGGATGCGCTCGCCTGCTGTTCCCACGGGGGGCGACAGCGCAATCTCCGCTGCGCTATAACCGATAGGTACTTGGAACCGACAGATACTTGGGCTAGCCGTCGCGCCCGGCTGTCCGAAGGAGCCCCCGATGTCGAACGCTGCTGTTGCCCCACGAGGGCTTGAGGGTGTCGTCGCCACGACCTCGGCGATCTGCTTCATTGATGGCGACGCCGGTGTGCTGTCGTACCGCGGCATCGACATCCACGAGCTGGCAAGCCATTCGACGTTTGAGGAGACGGCCTCCCTGCTGTGGAACGGGCACCTGCCTTCCGCAGCTGAACTGCGGCAGTTTTCCTCAGAGCTGGCGGCGGCGCGGACCCTTGATCCTGCCGTGACCGAACTGCTTCGGAGCCTGCCTCGCTCGGCCAGGCCGATGGACGTGCTGCGAACAGCGGTGTCGCTGCTGTCGGTCTCCGATCCGGAGGAGAACGATAACTCGCACGCGAGCAATCTGCGCAAGAGCTTTCAGCTGACGGCGCAGATCCCGATGATCGTTGCGATCTGGGATCGTCTGCGCAAGGGCAAGACCGTGGTCGAGGCCGATCCAAGCCTGTCCCACGCGGCCAACTTCCTCTGGATGCTGAACGGGGAGCTTCCCTCAGAGACTGCGGCTCACGCACTGGACGTGGCTCTGATTCTCCACGCGGATCACGAGCTGAATGCCAGTACCTTTGCCGCGCGGGTCATCGCCGCAACGCTGGCCGACATCCATGCCGCCGTGACAGGCGCCATCGGAGCGCTCAGCGGACCGTTGCATGGCGGAGCGAACGAGGCGACCATGCGGCTGCTGTTTGCGATCGACCAGGAAGGCGCCGACCCCGTGGAGCACGTGCGGCAGATGCTCGCCGGAAAGCAGAAGATCTCCGGCTTCGGACACCGCGTGTATCACACGGAGGACCCCCGGGCGACCCATCTTCGGAGGATGTCGGAGGAGCTGGGGAGGTCCGCGGGTTCGACCAAGTGGTTCGACATGTCGCGGCAGATAGAGCAGTTCGTCTCGGCCGAAAAGAAGTTGAACGCAAATGTCGACTTCTACTCCGCCTCGACGTACACGACGCTTGGCATCGACCTGGACCTGTTTACGCCCATCTTCGCCATCAGCCGCATGGCCGGCTGGGCTGCCCATGTAATGGAACAGCACGACAGCAACCGGCTCATCCGGCCGCGTGCCGAATATGTCGGGCCTGCCTACCCCGTGCGCTACATCCCGATGGACGATCGGTCGTAGATCCTCGGTGTATTAGCAGGTCCTGGTCTAGCGGAAGGCATAGGCCACGCCGATGGTGGTGACGTACGGTGTCAGTCCGCTGGGTGCGTACCCCGGCCATCGCTGCGCCTCAAAGTCGATCGCTCGGATGTTGATGCGCCGGGTCGCGCGGATGTCCAGACCGCCGCCGAAGGCGTACACGAAGTAGTTCTCGTGGTAGTGCGGCCTGTAGTCGTACTGGTATTCAAACTGGCCCAGGCCGAACAAAGCCTTGCCGTACACCCGCAGCCGGTTCCGCCGGTAGCTGTAGCGTGGTCCGATCAGGTAGGAATTCTCACCGATGTCGGTGGGCGTGAAGATGCTCGCAAGGTGAGCATCCGCCTCGACGCCGAGCCGACCGAAGTCAAGATCTCCGTAGACCGAGATGCCTTTTGCGTATCTCTGACCGTAGTCCGGCGCGGCGAATGTGCCACCCACACCGACCTGGATCTGCCCCGCGCGGGTGGCCGCCGGAAGCGCCTGGGCGTGAAGTGATGAAGGCGATAGGCCGACGGTGGCGAGCAGTGTGCCAAGGAAAAGAAGTCGTTTCATCGTGGATCCTCCCTGCAACAGCAAGGCTGCAGACATGTTCGTTGGTGCGAGATACGCGCGTCAGCGAGCAGCGGGTCCGCAGGGCAGCCTCAGGTAATCGAGAGGGAGCCGTGCGGACCCGGCAGACTACTGCTGTGGAGGTGTGGTGGGAGCGGCCGTCGAAGCCGCCGCGGCAGGAGCCGGAGCAGCCTCTGCGGCAGGCGCCGTGGCTGCCGGAGCAGCGGTTCCTTCCCCGGCAGGCGGAGCCGTCGCGCCAGCAGCTGCCGCGGGGGCGGCCTCCGGCTCGGCGGGCGGTCTGTAGTAGCTCAGCTTCAGGTAGACCGGCTCAACCTCGAACGGCATCTTGTCTGCTGGCGTCAGAAGCGGCTCATAGGCCGAGTGAAGTGTGATCACCTGGTCGGTCCAGGGGTCGTAGCGAAGGAAGCTCGAAAGCGGCATGGCGGCCTGCTGCCTCAGGTCCTTGACCTCCAGCTTGGGTGCCTTCGCCATCAGAGCGCCCATCCAGAAGGTCTGGTCGGTGTCGCTCTTGGTCAGGCCGTCGCCCAGCATGGGCTCATTCAGTGCCTTCAGAGCCTTGGAGCGCTGCTCCAGCTGCCTGAGGTACAGACCGAAGTACTGCTGGCCATCCACCAGCTCCTTTGCGTTCAGCAGCTCCACGGCCTTCTTGGCCGCGGCGGCGTTGTCCGCATCGGTGTGGTGCATGGGGATGCGGGTAAAGGTAGAGGTGGCAGGGAACAGGAGACGGTCGCTGAAGGCGTACTTCGTATCCAGCCGGTGACCCAGGATGATGTGCGCCAGCTGGAAGGCGAGCACGGCGTTCAGGTTGCCCATCTGCTGTGCGCCGTCCTGTGTCACCACACCGGTCGTGTCCAGCAGGCCCTTGGACACCAGAATGGTGTTGCCGATGGCGGCTGATTCCAGCGGCACGGTCAGCATGGTGCGGACACGGACCGGCCGGGCGAGCGTGATGTTGTTGTAGGCGAGGATGTTGCCGGCCAGAGCCTCGAGCGTTTTATCGAAGGCACTCGGAGCATCGATCAGGCCGGCCTGAAAGAGCCGCTCGACCACGTTGTCCTCCGCCTGCTGAACCCAGGCGCGTTGGGCGCCAAGCGGGCTGACATCCTGCGCTTCGTTGCTGACGTCAGTCGCACCGACCACGTCCATGGAGGTGTTCGCGGTCTCCGGTGGCGGCACCTTCAGAACATAGCCCCACACGTGATTGATGGCCTTGAACTTGAGCGTGCGGGTCGAGCTCCGGGGGTCGCTCTCCTCCACGTAGAAGGAGGTGGGCAGCCAGATGTTGGGCTGCACGTTGGTTCGCCAGCTATCGAAGTGGTAGTACTCGCGAATCGTCTTCTCGGTTCCAGAGAAGTCGCCGTTAAAACGGACGACGTTGCCGTTGCGGGTTTCCACCCAGATGCGGCCGAAGAAGCGGCCAACGTCACTTTTACCCCGGACTGGCTGCACGTCAAAGACCGACGTCGGGGTGTTGCCGAGAAAGTCATTCCGAACGAAGACGAAGTTGTAGTGCTCACGATCGAACCCGGTTGAGTCCATCAGCAGCATCTGGACGAATCCGGCCTCATGAAAGTTGAGGTGGAGGCTGCCGCCGAGACCCGTCAGGAAGGAGGCCGAGTGCTTGAAGAAGTCGAGCTTGCCCTTTCCCGAGGTGCCTTTGGAGGTCTCCTCGTTGACCTGATAGGTCTGGTCGCCGATGATCCGGTTGAACTCGACGCGGCCGAGGAAGTGCTCGTCCGACTCCGGGACCTGCGACATCACCGGATCGGGCCGCATGTTCTGGATATAGGTCTCGACCAGCGGAGCGCGATCCTTGACGGTCTTGATGACCACCTTTTCACGGGCGATGGCCTCGTCGATCAGCCGGTTCTGGGAGGCGGTGAGTTTGCGAACTGGCTCCGCATCCTGCTTCTTCTTGCCGGGCAGGTGGATCTTGGCCGCGGAGGCCGGCATTGTCGCCGCGGTGGTGGCTGCGAGCAGCAGGCTGGCGAATTTTTTGTTCCGGAAGATCATGGTTGCTCCTGGGGCCAGCCGTCGATCGGCCGGCCTGAAGTTGAAGGTGATCCTAGATCACGGTCGTGCGGGCAAGCAAAGCATCAGCCGGCCAGCTGAAAGGCTACATTCACAACACCTTCCCAGTCGGTGGGCCGGCCGGAGGCGTCCATTGCGGGCTGAAACCGCGTCGCCTCAACGGCGCGAATCGCGGATTGGTCGAGTCCGTGTCCGAGGCCGCTGCTGACGCCCAGCACCTGAACCGTTCCCGAAGCGGTGACGCGGAGGCGCACCGAAACGGTTCCTTCGAGATGCAGCTTTACCGCCTCTTCTGTGTACTGCGGGCGGGGTTTGAAGAGGACCTTGGGTCCGCTGCGCAACGGCGAAGCCTCGGGTGCGGAGGCCCGAGTGACCGGGGGAGGCTGATTCTGACCCAGGTTGACGGGCCCGGCAACCTGGCCCCTCGAGTTCATGGGACCGGTGCCGCCCTCGACGCCCAGCTTCACCCCGCGGACGTTGTGGGTCCCATTGCCCGCCATGTTGGTGCCACCGGGTGAGCCCGAACCGAGGCTGACCTTGGTCGCTCCCATGCCGGTGTTCGAAGCAGGCATCCCGGCGAGCCCGCGCTGACCGAGGTTGACGGCGGAGGTCGCTGGCCGATTGGAGGGGGCGATCGGATTATCGGCGCGACCGAGCGAGACGGCGGCCGGGTGGTTGGTCGCCATCACCGTCGCCGGCTCGGGACGTCCCAGGTTCACCACCTTTGGCGCTGGCGGCGCCTGCACCAGCTTGGGCGGTGCCGGTGCGATGACGGGCGCCGGCTGGGTCATCTTCATCTCCACCGCCTTCGGGATGTCGGGAAGCTTGGCCTCGGGAACCTGGATCTTGGGCGGCTCGACCTTGATCTTGGGCGTGGGCGGAAGCGGCCTGGGCTTCAGCTTGATCGGCTCCGGCTCCTTGTGAATCGGAATCGGTTCGGTCAGGCTGGTCAACTTCTGCCGGTGATCCATCGTCTTTTTCGCTGCCGCGCCGATAATGATGACGCATAGCGCGATGAGGATGTTCAGCGTCACGGAGGTGACGACAGAGGCCTTGCTCTGCTGGCCGTCGTTGAGGACGCCGAAGTGCGTGAACTGCAGGCTCTCGGGCGAAGGAGTCACATCACTGCGAAGTGGCTTGGCCATGGGGAGGATTCCTTATTTACAAAACCTGGGAAAAGGGAGCGAACGGAAGCGGTTGCAACGCAAAGGTCTGGGAAGGGCGGGAGGTGGTGAGAGGATCAGAGCTCCACACAAGCGGGATAAGACCGGAGAACCGCGCACGGGAGCACGCGGGGTGCACATGGGCGCCGGCCTGAATGCCTCCCATACAAGACGAACGCCGGCCGGAAAAGGGTTGTTGCGTATGTGAAACCATATGGTAGTCCGCCCCGCTTCCCGTATCGAAAACTCCGCTGCTATCAGGGTACTGGAAAGAGTGTGCCGCAGGCTCTGAAACTTGACACTGGCACTTCTGTTGTAGGGTATGCTGCTTAGGCCAAGGGGTGACGATGAACATTCTGGTAACAGGCGGAGCAGGTTACATTGGGGGAACTGTTGCCCGCCTGCTGCTCCGGCGCGGACACGCCGTAACCATCTTCGATAATCTCTGCCACAGCAAACAGGCCGCCCTTCCAGAGGGTGCCCGGTTCGTTCACGGCGACCTTGCCGATCGGGCCCTGGTGGAGTCCACGCTGCGCGACGGGAGCTTTGCCGGCGTGATGCACTTTGCCGCGCTCATCGAGGCGGGCGAGAGCATGCGACGGCCGGAGATCTTCTTCCGCAACAACACCGCCTCCACCCTGACGCTGCTCGAGGCGATGTTGGAGATCGGTCCCCAGCGGCTGGTCTTCTCCTCGACCGCGGCCTGCTATGGCGAACCGGAGAAGACGCCCATCCAGGAGGACGCGCCGCTGCACCCGACCAACGCCTACGGGGAAAGCAAGCTGCTGGTCGAGCACATGCTGCGATGGTTCAACCTGATCCACGGCTTCCGCTACGCCAGCCTGCGTTATTTCAATGTGGCTGGCGCGATCGCCGGCTATGGGGAAGCGCACGAGCCGGAGTCGCACCTCATCCCGCTGATCCTCGACGTGGCGCTCGGGCGGCGGCCCAGCATCAAGATCTTCGGCGAGGACTACCCTACCAAGGACGGCACCTGCATCCGGGACTACATCCATGTCGAGGACCTTGCCGAAGCCCACCTGCTGGCGCTCGACGCGCTCGAGCGCAGCAGCAAGCTGATCTACAACATCGGCAACGGGCAGGGGTTTACCGTGCGTGAGGTTATCGACTCGGTCCAGCGGGTGACCGGCCGGCCGATCCCGATTGAGCCGCAACCGCGACGACCGGGTGATCCGGCGGTGCTCGTCGCCAGCTCGGAGAAGATCAAGTCGGAGCTGGGGTGGAAGCCGCAGTACGCGGATCTGGACACCATCGTCGGCTCGGCGTGGCAGTGGCACCAGCAACGCTACGCCTGAGAGCTGGGAAGCTCTCCTCACGTTGAGGTTCGAACGCACGGAGTTGCCGGGTTCTCTTGGAGCCTGAACCCACGTCTCAGAATCGAGACGTGGGGCACCCCGTCACTGGGGCATAAGGAAAGACGAATTACCCAACCACGAGGATGGGTGCACCACATCTCTGTGCGGGTGCCCTGAACCCACGTCTCAGAATCGAGACGTGGGGCACCCCGTCATCGGGCATCAGGAGGGGACCAATCACCCACCCACCAGGACGGGGAGCCCACAAGCTCCGAAAGAGACTGGAGGGTACGGGTCGGGTCCGAGGGTACGGTTCGGGTCCGAGGGTGCGGGTGCCCCATATCTCGACTCTGATATGTGGGTTCCCCTGCGGACCCAAAAGCACGGGGCGAGTCCGAGGGCCCGGGTGCCCCATATCTCGACTCTGAGATGTGGGTTCCCTCCAGACCCCAGCGTCAGGAAATCTGTCCTAATCAGTCGCCGTCTCGGTCTGGCGGGCTCCGCTGCCAGACAGGGCCTCGTCTCCGGGGCCGGCCTCCACCGCGCTGGTCGCGGGCTGCGGCAGCGGCACTTTGTTGCCGTCCTCGTCAATCTCGTTCGATTCCACCGAGAAGTGCGTGAGCAGCGCCGCTCCAAAGCTGGTGGTGATCGCGACATCCGTGGCGTCGCGGCCGGTCGCCATCAGGATCCGGCCGATGCGCTGGGTGTTGTGGCGTGCGTCCATGGTCCACCAGCGGCCGTCGAGAAAAACCTCGTACCAGGCGGAAAAGTCTCCGGGGCCGCCAAATGGAACCCGGATGTCGCCCAGGTAGCCGGTGACGTAGCGGGCCGGGATGTTCATGGCGCGGGAGAGCGTGATGGCAAGGTGCTGGAAGTCGCGACAAACGCCGACCCGCTCGGTGAAGACATCGAGCGCCGTCTTTGTGGGACGGGCGGAGCTGTAGTCGAAGCGCACATGGTGGTGCACCCAGTCGCGGATATAGATGGCCCGGGCCCAGCCGGGCGTGGTGGCGCCGAAGAGATCGCTCGCGATGCCGCACATCTGGTCGAGCTGGCAGTATCGGCTGGCGAGCAGGTACTGGAGCACTCCGGTCGGAAGGTTTTCGATCTCGGCCTGCTGGGCGTCCACCTGAATCGGGTCCGGCTCGCCGGTGATCTCGAGGACGTTGCTGCCGGCCAGCCGCAGCGGACCCGGCGGCGCGGTGAAGCGGGAGCAGCGATTGCCAAAGGCATCGAGGTACGGCACCGGGTCGATAGTCTCTTTGCCGGCGGCCTCGCCCGATTCGATCACAAGGCCATCCTGCCTTCGGACCAGTGGGTCGAGCGAAGGATGGAGATCGAGCATGGCCACCATGGTGACGCGTGCCGGCAGATCGAAGCGGATGTCGAACTCGGAAAGAATGCGCATGTTCAGACGATCTTACCGACAAAACCATTCCCGGCCGCGGGCAGCTGCTGCGGCCGGCGGCGGGTGCGCGGTCGCTGGTGCAATGGCGTGGACGTTGCCCGCTCCGGAGCCTGCCCTTACCTCAGGGGAGCCAGAATGCGCTTCATCCGGGCAAACCCGTCATGCCAGCCCTTGACGTTTTCGGGTGTCGCATCCGGCTGCTGCCCGGCGCGCATGAAGCCGTGACCGGCCCCGATGTAGACCACTGGATCGTAGCGCTTGCCGGCTGCCTTCATCCCAGCCTCCGCAGCCGGGATGGTCGCGTCGATGCGCTCATCCTTGCCGCCGTAGAAGCCGTACACCGGAGCGGTGATGGCGGACATCTCCGCCGCCGGTGGGGGAGGACCGTAGAAGACGAGTGCGGCCGAAAGGTCCTGGCGGTGCGTGGCAAAGGCGAAGCTCTTGCCACCGCCCCAGCAGAAGCCCGCCACGGCCAGCTTGCCATTTGCGCTGGGCAGCTTCTTGGCATAGTCCGCGACCGCGTTCAGATCGGCGATCACCTGTTCGGGCGGAAGTGCCGAGACGGCCTTGACCACGGCGTCGCGATCCGGGTAGCTGGCGGTACCGCCGCCGTTCGTGCCTGTCTGCGAGAGCAGGTCGGGCAGAACGACGATGTAGCCTTCGGCCGCAAGCTCATCCGCCATCTCCTTGGCCCAGTCCGAAAGCCCGAAGATCTCATGAATCATCACCACCACGGGCGCCTTCTTTGACACCTCCGGGTACACCACAAAGGTGTTGACCTCGCGGCTGCCCGCCTTGACGGGCACGTACTCATGGTGGCGCGGGCTCTTGTCCAGCGCGGCCTTGGCCCAGTCCTGCGCGCGGAGTCCGCCCGGCAGCAGAAAGGCAGCACCCGCGGCACAGAGAGCGAGGCGAACGAGGCGACGGCGGGAAGGCTGTGCAGGCTGAGTGGCGGGCATGGCCCCGAGTCTACGCGGGCGACCCTGCCCGTGCAATCGTTCCCTGCACCGCCTCGTCCTGCGGGCGAAAGCCGGTCAGTGTTCGAGCTGGGTTGTGCTTGGCTGCTGCCCCAGTTTCGTCTGAAGCCGCTTCGGCACGGGCTTGTGGGACCGCCGCCGCCGCTGCTGCGCCCTGTGCTCCGGCGAATCCAGGCGGTAGAGAATCATCAGGTTCCGGTCGGGGTCGTCCATGGCGGGAAACGCGGCGACCCGCACCAGGTGGTACATCGGTGCCAGCGCATCCATCTTGTCGTCGTCCACCTGGTTCCAGGCGACGTACCATCCCGGGTGGTAGAGGGCCACACGGTCCGGCAGCTCCAGCGTTCCGAAGTCGTCGCAGATGGAGGGCAGACCGGTCATGAGCGACAGGTCCGAGCCCGAGATCGACAGCAGCAGCCGGCGGTGCGACCGGTCGGCGCGAATCACGCGCGCGATCGCCTGCGCGGCATGGACAAAGGTGTACTCGGGGCGGCGGACGTAGCGCAGCGTCTCCTCCGCGCCCCGCACGGTCGAGACGGTCAGAACCGCGGCCAGCAGCAGAACCACCCCCTGGAGAACACCCGAGCCGCGCTTCCAACGCTCCGCAGCGGTCCAAAGGCGCTCGAGCTCGAGCGGCACCAGGAGCGTGACGGCAACGGCGGGCACAAGGTAGTACCGCGGCTGCAGATTGTTGTGGTACGCGAGAAAAGCGGCGTACCCCCCCGCCCACAGCAGAAGAGACATCTGCAGCGGCCGTCGCTGCAGACCGCGCCACGTAGTCAGCAGCGTGCTGAGCGCCGCCGCCCACCCCAGCAGATAGAGAGCCCCGCCCATCCACCTGCCATCGCGCACCGTGGCCGCGATCACCTCGACGGCCGTCTCCGGCGTGATCCCGGTGTAGGCGTTGGCGGAGAAGAGATAGCGGTAGTCCGCCAGCACATGCGGCCGGACAAGCACGGCGTAGTAGCTCCCCCAGATGGCCAGGGCGAGCGCGAGCGCCGGCAGAGCCACCGGCGCCAGGCGGCGCAGGCTGTATCCGCAGCGGGCCCAGGTCATCCAGGCAAGCGCCGGCAGAAGGAAGACGGCCGTGGTCTTGGTCAGCACCATGGCCGGCAGCAGCAAGCCAAGCGCCAGCGGCGGAGCCCAGCGCCGCCATCCGGTTGCCCGTGGGTCCACGGCCGAGGCAGCCAGCAACGCCAGCAGCATCAGCAGAATCAGCAGGGGTTCGAGGACCGCCATGCGCATAAAGGCGAAGCAGAAGGGGCTGGTGGCGAGCAGAAGCACGGCCACTGCGGGGGCAAGCGGCATGGGCCGGGCCTTCCATTGCCACAGCAGGCGGTACGAACACAGCAGGATCAGGCCAAAGACTGTGACCGTCAGAGCGCGCGCCGGAACCACGCCGACGCCGAAGATGCGAAACGCCGCGGCCTCAAGCAGCGGCCACACCGGCAGCGCCGCCGCCGGGTTGAAGTCGCCCGGCACATACCAGCTGCCGCGCTGGAAGTGCCGGATGGCAGCATCGCCGTACCACCCCTCGTCGGTGTACTTCGCCCAGTCCACCCAGGGGGAGTGGTTGGGAAAGTCCGCCTGCAGGTGCAGGTAGTGAAGGGCAAAGAAGGCCGTCGCGAGCAGCAACAGGGCGCTGCTCAGTCCCCCTCGCCACGAACTTTTCCGCTCCTCTGCCGCCAAGGGTTTTTTCACCGCCACCGCTACCTTCCGGCTCCCATCTCAGCCGTGCCGCTGGACCTCCGCGTACCCCGGTCGCAAGGGCTTATCGTCCTCCCGTTGCCTCCGCTGAGGTGCCGCGTCACTCATACGAGAGGGCGTCGATGGGGTCTTTGCGGGCCGCCTTGAGCGCCGGATAGAGCGCCCCCAGCATTGCCCCGGTCAGCGCGATCGCGACCGCTGAGATCACCCATCCGGGGGTCACCGCGAAGTCCAGTTTGGGGAAGCGGATGTGAAAGATCCAGCGCATGGCATAGGTGACCAAAACGCCCAGCGTGATGCCGCAGATGGCCAGCAGCCCGGTCTCGCGAAGCACCACGCCCACGATGTAGGTGCGGGAGGCCCCGAGCGACTTCAGGATGCCGATCTCGCGCGTACGCTCCATCACCGCCGTATACATCGACTGAAAGATCACCAGAAAACCGATGATCACCGCGATGCCGATCACGATCCGGAGGCCGATATTGAAGCCCGGCAGACGGTCGGGCGTGAGCGTGGCCAACAGCTCCTCGGTCGTCTGCACGTCGTACTGCTGCATGCCGGGCGTTGATTTGATCTCCTGCTTCACCAGTTTGGCGTTCTTCACATCGTCGAGCTTCAGGTAAAACAGGCTGGCCTTGCCCTCGGTTCCGTTGATCCGTCCCATGGTGTTGATGGGGATGAACTTACGGCCGCCCTTGCCATGCTCGACAATGCCTACGATGCGGAAGGGGTGGTTCAGGATCTGGATGGTCTCGCCGACGTGGTGGCCGTTGTCGGACCGTGCGAAGTAGTCGTCGACGATGGCTTCCTCGCTGTCCGGCGAAGAGAACGGATGGCCTTCCAGAAAAACGAACGGCCGCAGCGCATTGAACGAGGCGAAGTCGATGCCGTAGATGTTCTCGAGCGAGCTTCCGGCGGTCAGCTGCACATTGACCGGCGCGGCCACAGTCACGTGCGGCAGAGCTCGCAGCACATCGGCCACCTTGATGGATGCCGCCGCGCCCGACACGCCGAGCAGGTTGGAGGCCGTTCCCGGCTTCGCAATCATGTCCATGCCGATGCCGGTCTGTCGCGTACGCGTGCCATTCAACATCCCCAGCATAATGGCGGCGATCGACAGGATCATGATGACCTCGATCGCCACGGCAAGCGCGCTGATGAGCGACCGCAACGGCCGGTGCACCAGATTTCCAACGATTAGGCTATTCATACGGAACCCAGTTTACCTTTAGCGAGCCCGCCCGGCCGGCCGCCGGCGAGCGGGTGGCTACACGGCGCCTTCGTTCGGCTCAAGCGGGGCGACCCTCCGTGGCAGCGGGCGGACCACGACACGCTCCAGGTCAAACCGGGTTCGCGAGCCGGTTGCGAGACGCCCCATCACCGGCATCACGTAGGCCGAGGTAAACGCGCCGAAGATAAGGCTCAGGGAACCGTAGCCGACCGTGTACACCGCACCGTTCAGCATGCCCTCGGGCGCGACGTGGGCAAACAGCGCGATCATCAGCAGCCCCCACGGCGACTTCCGCACATCGCCACACAGGGAGTCGATGGTTGTGAACAGAAGAGCCCAGATCAGCGGCGCCACGATCAGCACACCGGTCCACTTGGCCAGGTGAAAGGCCTCGCCGCTCGGGGTGAAGGAGACCCCGGTGGTGGTGTCGTCCTCGGCCAGACCGCCGATCTCGTGGGCGAAGACGTTGCCGTAGAACGGTGTCGGCTTGTCGGGCCAAAGGAAGTGCGGCACCAGGTTTTCGAAGTCGACCACCACGGGCGAGAGCCCAAAGATCGCGCCGCGCTCGGTCACATCCACCAGCCGGTCGTCCATGGAGATCATCTGCAGCCGATCCAGAAAGCCAACAGGATGCGTGAAGTAGCCGCTGCCGGACTGCGTGGATTGGTACTTGTTGGCCTCTTCGTAGCGGTCCCGTGACAGGTCCAGGTGTTGCAGCAGCCCCCAGGAGATCTGGGCATCGGCAAAGAACGATCCGGTCTCGCTCTTGTAGTTGCGGCCGTCCTGCGAGTACGGCACCAGGTAGTAGAAGGTAAACACGAGCGCCAGGCCGATGCCCACAACCTGCAGCAGGCTGACGCGGTAGCGCTGCGCCCCTGCCGCGACAACCCAGCACAGCAGGGGAGTGAACATCCCCTCCTTCGAGAAGCCAATCAGGCCGTAGCACACGAACATCATGCTCCAGGTGATAAAGACAGCGGAGTTGACGCTCTGCCTGCCTCCGGTCTTCCGGATCTGGTGGGTCACTCCGAAGATGATGGCGAGGGGCAGAAAGCGGTTCAACTGGTTGAACGCGCTCACCAGCGTGCTCGCGCCCCCGTGATCGAAGATGGAGACGATATAGAAGCCGATGCCGACGATCATGCACCCAACCGTTGCGTCCTGCATGCGCGAAGGCGGGACGACGTTCTGCAGCAGAGCTCGCTTCCGGGTCAGCTTGCGGCTGACGAGCACCGCTCCCAGCATGCCGCAGATGCCCCCGAGGAAGACCTCCATGGTCAGCACCGGCTGCAGTAGGTTGCTGTCGCCGGGCTCGCCGAACACGACCTTGCCCACCAGACCGACGATGACGCCCAGCACGGAGTAGAAGAAGACGTATCCGCCCGAGGCGCGGGTGAGCCCGCCGGCCAGGTTGAAGGTGTACCCTGCAACCGCGATAAACAGAAAAGACAGAACGCTGAAGGCAAACGAGGTCCCCTGCACCTGCTGCAGAAGCACGATCAGACCGGCAAAGCTGCCCAGCCAAAGGATCGGCACGCGTTCGGGGAAGGGGAGGTGCATCGTCAGGGGCAGTCTACCAAGCCCGGGAGGGAGTGCACCTTGTCAAAAAGATGCAGACCAGCTCCGGCCATCTGCCGTTGAAGTGCAGCGGGCGCCGCGCCGAGTTCCACCGCGTGCGTGGCCTCTGGTGCCCGGAAGGGGGCATGCCTTGGAGACCGCCCCGCCTTCCACACCCCTGGGCATCCCTGCCCCGGGTGCAACCCGGTTTTGACTGCCGGCGGCGGTCGGGCTATGCTGCAACCCAGCGGAAGGAGCCATGGACACGTTCTCCGACGATCTGAGACGGCAGCGCGAACACGCCGGTATCTCGCTGGACACCATCGCCGAGATCACCCGCATCTCCCTGCGGCACCTCCAGGCCCTCGAGGCCGGTCGCTTCTCTGATCTGCCCGGCGGCGTCTTTCGCCACGGCATCCTGCGCAACTACCTCAGTGTGCTCGGCATCGATGCCGGGCCCTGGATCGAGCGATTCGACGCGGAGATGCGCGGCACCGGAGAGGCGGGCTCCATCCCGGCCGGCATCGAGGAGTTTGCCGTAAACATCCAGCGCAGCCGGCCGGAGCCTCTCCGGCCCGCCCACGACCTGCGATGGTTTGGTGTGGCCCTCATGCTGTGCCTGCTGGCCGCTCTCGGCTGGTCGGTCTGGCGCTTCGTTCTCCATGGCCACGTGGCGCTCTCGGACGCCTCCGCCGTGCCGTCCTCGACGGCCAGCCTCCTCCGCTGAGCACCCTTCCCGGCGCCTGGCGAACCTGTGCCGCACCGGCCCGGCCCGAACTTTGCCCCGCCCGGACGCGACAGGTAAAATAGAGCGATTCGATCCAAGCCACGACGCCAGCCGGCGCGGCACCCAGCAGGAGGAAGTCTCTTTTGGCCACACGCGACCGTTTTCTGTTTACCAGTGAGTCTGTCACCGAGGGGCACCCGGACAAGATCGCCGACCAGATCTCCGACGCCATCCTCGACGCCTGCCTTGAGCAGGACCCCTTCTCCCGGGTCGCCTGCGAGACCCTCACCTGCACCGGTCTGGTCGTCATCGCCGGCGAGATCACCACCAAGGCGTACGTCGACTTCCAGTCGCTGGTCCGGTCCACCGTGCAGGAGATTGGCTACAACCACTCCGAGTACGGCTTTGACTCCAACACCTGCGCCGTCATCTCCACCATCAACAAGCAGTCTCCGGACATTGCGCAGGGTGTCGACACCGGCGGTGCGGGCGACCAGGGCATGATGTTTGGCTATGCCACCAACGAGACCCCGCAGCTGATGCCGCTGCCCATCTCGCTCGCGCACCGGCTTACGGAAAAGCTGTCGGAGGTTCGCCGCTCCGGCCTGATGCCGTACCTTCGGCCGGATGGGAAGTCGCAGGTCACCGTCGAGTACGCCGAGGTGGGCAAGCCCATCCGCGTCGACGCCGTCGTCATCTCCACCCAGCACGATGAGAACGTCGCGAACGAGCAGCTGCGCGCCGAGATCCAGAAGAACGTCATCGAGGCCGTCATTCCCGCCGATCTGCTGGATGGGCAGACCAAGTACCACATCAACCCCACCGGTCGCTTCGTCATCGGCGGACCCATGGGCGACAGCGGCCTGACCGGCCGAAAGATCATCGTCGACACCTACGGCGGCATGGGCCGGCACGGCGGCGGCGCCTTCTCCGGCAAGGACGCCACCAAGGTCGACCGATCGGCCGCCTACATGGCCCGGTATATCGCGAAGAACATCGTCGCCTCCGGCCTGGCCGACCGCTGCGAGGTGCAGCTGGCGTACGCCATCGGCGTCGCCGAACCGGTGTCGGTGCTGGTCGACAGCTTCGGGACGGGCACCGTGCCCGATCACCAGCTGGAGCAGCTGGTCCGCGCCAACTTCTCCCTCACGCCCAAGGGCATCATCGAGACCCTCGAGCTGCGCCGCCCCATCTTCAAGCAGACCGCGGCCCACGGACACTTTGGCCGTGACAACAAGGACTTTACCTGGGAGAAGACCGACAAGGCGGAGGCACTGAAGGCCGGAGCCGGCAAAGCCGCCACGCCGGAGCTTGCCGGAGCCGCCAAGTAGCGTCCTGGCAGCAATACCCCAGCCACAGTCGATCCGGGACAGAACCTCCCGGGAGCACAGGTGGAGTTCCAAACGAAGAGAGCCTCGGCGGATGCCGAGGCTCTCTTCATTTGCACATGGAGGAAGGGGAACCCCTCAGGCCTGGGCCTCGGTCTCCTCCGCCGCGGCCTTGGTGGTCGCGACCGTCCAGTTCGGATCGCCGACCTTGAACCGGGCGAAGCGCCGGACAGAGATGTTCTCCCCCAGCTTGCCGACCGTGGTCGCGATCAGCTGGGCGATGGTCTGGGTCTGCTCCTTGATGAAGGGCTGGTCGAGCAGGCAGACCTCCTCGTAAAACTTCGACATCTTGCCCTCGACGATCTTTTCCACGACCGGCGCGGGCTTGCCGGTGGCGGCGGCCTGCGATCGGTAGATATCCTTCTCGCGCGCCAGGTCGTCCTCCGTCACATCCTCCCTCCGGACGTAGCGCGGGTCGGTCGCGGCGATGTGCATGGCGATATCACGCAGAAGGGTCTGGAAGTCCTCGGTGCGGGCGACAAAGTCAGACTCGCAGTTCAGCTCCAGCAGAACGCCGATCTTGCCGCCGGCGTGGATATAGGTGCCGACCGCGCCCTCATTGGTCGAGCGCGAGGCCTTCTTGGCGGCGGAGGCCATGCCACGTTTGCGAAGGACGACAAACGCCTCCTCCATGTCGCCCTTGGTCTCCTGCAGGGCCTTCAGGCAGTCGCCCATGGGCGCGCCGGACTTTTCGCGCAGCTCCTTGACCTGCTTTGCGTCGATCTTGTTTTCCGTGGCTGTGCTCATTGCTCCCTCGTTCCTTGATTTGGATCTTTTTTCGTTCGATATTAGACGCGCGAGATGGAGGCGCCGTGAATCGACCGCTCCCAGGCACGCTCCGAAGCCAAAAAGAGCGTGGCCACCCCCGTTCGGGCCGGCCACGCTCTCACGCAGAAGCTGAAGCCCTAGGCTCCGGTCTCGGCGGTGACGGCCTCGGGTTCGACGGCCGTGGCGGTGGCTGGTGCCTTGCGAATGTTGCCCCCCAGGACGGCCGCGAGATCGAGGTTGTCATCCTCCTCCGGGGTGGCGGGCGCCTCGGCGGAGACCCCGGACAAATCGCCGCCCTCTGCCGCGTGCGTCTCCTCGCCCACGTGCTCGGGTGCGACCTCGGTCTGCTGGACATCGGCAAACTCGCTCTGGAAGGCCTTGTCGGAGACCATCTGCACGCCTTCGGCGGCGGAGTCGGCGATCTTTGTGGTGAACAGCCGGATCGCGCGCAGGGCATCATCGTTGCCCGGGATCACGTAGTCGACCACGGTCGGATCGCAGTTGGTATCGACGACGGCGACGACCGGAATGCCCAGCTTGCGCGCCTCGGCGACCGCGATGGCCTCGTTGTTGGAGTCGACGACAAACAGCGCATCGGGAAGACGCTTCATGTTCTTGATGCCGGCCAGGTTGGTCGAAAGATGCTTGCGCTCGCGCTCCAGCTTGATGACCTCTTTCTTGGTCAGCAGATCGTAGCGTCCGTCGGTCGACATGTCGTCAAGCTCCTGGAGGCGCTTGACCGACTTCTGGACGGTGACCCAGTTGGTCAGCAGACCGCCCAGCCAGCGCGAGTTGATGTAGGGCATGCCGGAGCGGTTGGCTTCCTCGGCCACGGCATCCTGCGCCTGCCGCTTGGTGCCGACAAAGAGGATGACCTTACCGCTTGAGGTCAGGTCGGTGACGAACTTGGACGCATCCTTGAACATCTTCAGCGTCTTCTGGAGGTCGATGATGTAAATGCCGTTGCGCTCGCCAAAGATGTACTCCTTCATCTTGGGGTTCCAGCGCTTGGTCTGGTGCCCGAAGTGGACGCCAGCTTCGAGCAGCTCCTTCATGGTGATGTTGGCCAAAGGGCCTCGCTTTCTGGGGCATCGCTGTCTGTGCAACCGGCTCAGGGGCCTAGGCGACAGACGATTGATCCCGGTGGGTTGGGAGATTTGGTTCCGGGCCGCCGGCACGCTGCCGGCGGGTGCTGCGGAGGAAACAGCGGGGAACTCCCCGCGGGGAGGAGCTTATCGCTTGGAGAACTGGAAGCGGGCGCGCGCACCCTTCTGGCCGTACTTCTTGCGCTCCTTGCCACGGGCGTCGCGGGTGACCAGGCCATCGGCCTTCAGGGTCTTGCGAAGCTCGGGGTTGAACTCCATCAGAGCCCGGGCGATGCCGAGCTTGACGGCATCGGCCTGCCCCATCACGCCGCCGCCGCGAACCGTGGTGACGACGTCAAAGGTCTCGCCGATATCGGGGATGCCGAGCGAGCGCTTTGCCGCCGCGCGCTGCTGCGGTGTGACGAAGTAGACGTCGACCGGCTTTTTGTTCACCGTGAACTCGCCCGAGCCGGGCCGCAGAAAGACGCGCGCGATGCTCGATTTGCGACGCCCGGTGCCGTAGTACTGGATCAGATCCGCCATGCTGCTCCTGTGAACTTCTGTTGCGAGATAGAAGGGTCGATCCGGCCTAGGAGGCCAGGTCGAAGGTCTGCGGCTGCTGGGCCTGGTGGGGATGATCGCTGCCCTTGTAGACCTTGAGCTTGGTCGCCATCTGCCGGCCGAGCTTGGATTTGGGAAGCATGCCCTTGACGGCCTCTTCGACGATCTTCTCGGGCCGCCGGGCGAGCAGCTTGAGGAAGGACTCCTCCCGCAGGCCGCCAGGAAATCCGGTGTAGCGCCGATACAGCTTCTGCTCGGACTTCATCCCGGTGATGTTGATCTTTTCCGCGTTCACCACAACGACGTGGTCGCCCATGTCGAGGTAGGGCGTGTAGAGCGGGTTCCGTTTACCGGCCAGGATGCTGGCGGCCTCGGTCGCCAGCCGACCCAGCGTTTTTCCGGTCGCATCCATCACAAACCACTTGCGGACGACGGCCTTGCCGTTGGGAATGGTAGTAGACATATCCGATACTCCCCGAAAACAACCAAAGTAAATCCAAACCTGAGTGCAACCGCAGTTCGCGCGCTGGCGCAAAGCGGATGCCATAAAGCGAAGACGAAGACAGCGAAGACCCAAACCAGATCGGAGGTCTCCAAAGCTATCGGGGGTGATGCCCGGAAGCGCGGAGACGGACCGACTCGCGCACATGGCCCGGATGGAGCGGCCTGGAGGTGGGGTGCTTGGGAGACGCCTCGGAGCTGCAGGCGACCTCGGTTGAACTCACACCGTGCGCTTCCAACCTCGTTCCGGTACCCTGCGCGGACTGCACGCGAGGGATGGAAGACGCGAAGCTGCGCGAACCTCCATACTAAGCGAGCGCCCGGCCCGGGGTCAAGGCTGAACGGCTGCGGGGGCCGGAGCGGGAAGCGGCTCGGCCAGATCGAGCACAAACCGCTGCCCGTCGTCGTAGATGCGCCGCCGGCTGCGGCCAAGCTCCTCATACTGGTGGTGCGCCGCCAGCACGATCGCGGCCTCCGACCGGATCCACTGCGTGTTGTGCGCGTTCAGCATCTGGTTGTGGGCCGCGTTGTCGGTCTCGGAGGCGCCATCGGCATAGGAGTAGGCAAGGTAGCGGATGCCGTGCGCCAGCAGAAACTTCGCCAGTGCCTGCCCGCTCTGGCGCGCCGGCCACCCCGGCGGCGGGCTGGCCGCACCCGGCACATCGGCCAAAAAGATCTCGCGCTGCCCGAAGTCGAGCAGGTAAGGGTCGGTCAGCGTCTCGATCACCGCCCCGCCGGGCGGGATCGCTGCCTGCAGGGCACGGTACTGCCTCTCGATCCGGTCCCCTTCCGCAGGGTCGAGCACCTCGTTTGGAAGCACGCGGTAGCTGGTCAGGCTTGTGCGAAAGCAGCGCACGGCCCAGGCGTACTCATGGGTAAAGGGGTTGAAGCCGACGTAGAGCGCGGTTGCGGCGGCGATGGCCGCGGCAAGGAAGCGGGGAGCACGGCCGCCGCGCAGGCGCTTTGCCGCCTCCCCCGATCGGCCGCAAATCACCGGAAAGACGAGCAGGACCCCCGGCAGAAGGGCCGGGTAGTTGTACCGGCGGACGGAGTCGCCGCCGGTGGCGAACCCGACCAGCAGGGTTCCGATGGCCGCGGCCAGCGTCATGGCCATGGCTACGCGCTTTGGCCTGCCAGCCGGGCCAAAGCGCCACTCCAGCGCGAAGATGGCAAACAGCGGCAGGGCGAAGGGCACGACCTTGCGCAGAAGCAGCGACAGGCTGGTGCCTCCTGGAGGCGGAAATCCGCCCCATCGGGAGTAGTGGTCGCCAAGCCCCAGGGTGGGGTAGAAGTAGGTTCCGGCGGCCCATCGGTTGACGATCATCCAGGGAAGCAGGACGGCGATCGACCCCGCGGCGACACCGGCCAGCAGCCGAACGGTGGCAGCCCCCCCGCGCGAACGGTAGTGCACCCATCCGAAGCAAAGCGCAAACGCCGCCGCATGAGCGACATAGGTCGACTTCATGGAGGTCGCGGCGCCGATCAGGAGGCCGAGCAGGAGGCCGCGGAGCCAGCTGCGCCCCTCGAGACCAGCCTCGCGCACGGCGACATACACCATGGCGAAGAACAGGGCCGACGGCAACACCACAAAGGTGAGATTGAACTGCAGCTGTGGGGTCGCGAGGCAGAAGAGCGCAAAGGCGGCGGAGTCCGTGCGCGACAGGCCGAACTCCCTGGCGATTCCCCAGGCGAGCAGAGCGGTCAGCAGCAGGCCAAGCGTGCGGTCGGCCATCTGGACATCCGCGAGCGGCAGCTCGGTCAGCACCAGCACCTCGAGAAAGTGGTTGCCGCCAACGCTCGACATCACCCTGCGCTCGCTGTACGGGTCGGCGCCGAAGATGTGGGTTTCCAGCATCTTTACGGGCGCAGCCAGGTAGAAGTTGTAGTCGTCGGAGGGCTGGTAGTAGGGGGTGTGAACCGAGGCGCCCAGGCGAAAGCAGAGAAAGAAGAGAAAGCCTGCAAGGCAGGCGAGCCCCGCCGGGGTCCAACGGCGATGGGACGGCTCGCGAGCCCCGTCCGTGGGAACAACGACCACGGTCGAGGATCGGCGGCCAAGCAGCGCAGCCGCTCCGGCAAGAAGGCCGGCCGCGAGAAAGCCGAGCAGCGCTGGCCGGGTGATGGCGTGAAGGAGGTTCAAAACGCCGCCGATCAGGACGCTGAGACCCATCCCGACCGAAGCCGCGAACGCCAGGCCAGGGCGCCGGACGCGGCAGAGCCGCAGAAGAGCTGCGCCATAGCCGGCGATGGCCACAAACAGGACCGCGCACCACAGCAGCGCCCCGGCAAACTGCAGCAGCGAGGCGAGCGTCACGGCCGGGAGGTGCGGCATCGGCATCATGGGCGGGGGAGCTCCATTGGGGAGGTAAGCGCCGTGGAACGGGTGGTCAGGGAAGCTCGGGCAGTGCCGGCTGGTGGTGCCGGATGCTCAGCCCCAGGGTGCTGAAGAAGAAGGAGAAGAGCATGGTTTCAACGCCCAGCGCCATGGCCGTGGCGGCGGGGATGACCAGCCGGGCGGCCGTCTGCAGCTCCAGGGCACCGAACTGTTTTTGCCGCCAAAAGGCCACCGTGTAGCCGGCAAGGGCCAGCCCTGCCAGCAGAAGAACGCCGCCAAGCACGAGCCCGCCTTCGAGCGTGATGTAGCGGAAGATGCGCCGGAGCTGCGGCGTGGCGGGGTAGAGCTCCTCCTGCACGGCAAAGATGCGCGAAAGCAGCGCAAACATCACCCCCTGGAAGCCGATCAGGAGGCCAAAGGCGCAGTAGATCAGGGTATCGACGTCCAGCTCAAGGCGGCCAAACTGCAGGGGACCGCGCTCGATCAGCACCCCAAAGACGGCAGCGATGGCCATCAGGAGGGCGCCGGGGTAGAGAAATAGCCAGTTGGGGCTGAACAGGAGCATGAAGCGGAGGTGCCGCCAGCCATCGCGAAACGGCCGAAGATGCGGCGGGCGGGAGCGGCCGTCGGGCGAGAGCGTGGTCGGCACCTCGGCCAGGCGCATGTGCATCTGGGTGGCCTTGATCACCATCTCGGAGGCGAACTCCATGCCGGTAGTGTGGAGGTCCAGGCGCTCAAACGCAGCCTTCGAAAAGCCGCGAATGCCGCAGTGGAAGTCGCCGAGCGGGGAATGGAAGAGCGTCTTGCCGATGCCCGAAAGGATGGGGTTGCCGATATGACGATTCTTCCAGGGCATCGCTCCGGGCTTGATCTCGCCGGTAAAGCGGTTGCCCATGACGAGATCGTAGCCCTCGCGCAGCCTGGCCAAAAATCCGCTCAGGTCGGAGAAGTCGTAGCTGTCGTCGGAGTCGCCCATGACGATGTATCGTCCGCGCGCGGCCTGGCAGGCGGCGTAGAGTGCTGCCCCATATCCGCGAATGGGCACGTCGATGACCCGGGCGCCATTGCGGCGTGCGATCGCCTGCGATCCATCGGTCGAACCGTTGTCGCCGATGACGACCTCGCCGGAGGTGCCGGAGCGCTCAAGAAAGCCATTCGCCTTGCGGATGCAGGTCTCGAGTGTCTCGGCCTCGTTCAGGCACGGCATCACGATCGTCAGTTCCACCAAAGCTCTGTCCGTCCTTGAGCGGTTTGCCGGCCGACCGCCGGTTCGGGGGAGATTGCTCCCGGTCTCGGCTCCTGCGAAGGGGCGAACACCGGCGCCGGCTGCCGGTTGCCGGTTCCCCGTCAGACTACCATCGCGCCATCGGTTCCCCGGCACGGGAAGGGCCGACCGGGCGCGGGGAAGGTGCCAAATTGGGAGAGGGGAACGGGGCAAGCGAGTTTCAAGAGGTCGACAGATCGCCGAAATCGCCGCATCCTGCTGAAACGGACAGGTCTGTGGCGCCCGTCCCCATGGGCCGGGCCGAAGCCTCGCCGCATCTATCTCCACGCGACGGCTGTTTCGAGAACGGGAGTGCAGCAGGGAATGGGAAGCACGGCACGGGCATCCAGCAGGCACCACCAACACGGCGAATCAACGAAAAACAGCAGCACATCGGCAGCGGCCCAACGGCGTTCCAGGCGCAATCGAAAGCGCTCCCCGGACCTTTCAGAGATCCTGCGCGAGGCTCAGAAACGGTTTGGGATCAAGCGCTTCCGCCCCGGCCAGAGAGAGATCCTGGAAGAGGTCCTTGCCGGCCGAAGCGCTCTCGGCATCATGCCCACGGGCTCAGGCAAGACGCTCTGCTATCAGCTGCCCGCGCTCTTCTTCGATCGTCCGGTCGTCGTGGTCAGCCCGCTGATTGCACTCATGCAGGATCAGGAGGAGCGGGCCGAGCACGCGGGCATCGAGGTGGAAAAACTTGATTCGACCCTGACCCGTGCCGAGCAGGAGGCGGCCGAGCTCGCGATCGACTCCGGGAGCGCTCAGCTGATCTATGTGACGCCGGAGCGGCTGGGAAAGCCGGAGTTTCTGGAGGAGCTGAACCAGGCAGGCGGCATCTCCCTCCTGGTGATCGATGAGGCGCACTGCATCTCGCATTGGGGGCATGACTTCCGGCCGGCGTACCTGGCCCTTGGCGATGATCGCAAGGCCTTAGGCATGCCGCCGGTGCTGGCGCTGACCGCGACCGCGACCCCGGAGGTAGTGAAGGAGGTCCTGGCCAACCTCCATGCGGAGGACGCCAGGATCATCAACACAGGCACCGAGCGCGACAACCTGAATTTTGCGGTGCACCCGGCCGTCAACGCGGACGCAAAGCTCGCCCAGGTGGCGACCCTGCTCGAAGACGAGGAGGGTACGGGTATCATCTACACCGCAAGCGTGCGTTCGGCAGACGAGCTGTACGAATGGCTGACATCGCACGGCGTCGCGGTGGGCCGATACCATGGCCGCATGAAAGCGCGGGAGCGCGAAGAGGCGCAGCAGGCCTTTATGCGCGGCGACCACAAGGTGATGATCGCGACCAAGGCCTTCGGGCTCGGCATCGACAAGCCGGACATCCGCTTTGTCTACCACTTCGAGTTTCCGGACTCTCTCGAAAGCTACTACCAGGAGGCGGGCCGCGCCGGCCGCGATGGTCTGCCGAGCCGGACGGTGCTGCTGTATCGCCTGGAAGACAAGCGCATCCAGAGCTTCTTCCTGGCGGGCCGCTATCCCAGGGTCGAAGATCTCCGGCGCGTGCTCGACGCACTGAATGGGCAGGTGCTGAGCGCTGACAGGAGCACGCTTGACCGGGTGGAGGCAGTGCCGGCGCTGGCGGAGGCGGCAGGGCAGGATGTCACCGGTGGCGGCAGGCGGAGGCAGCGGCGAGCCGCACCGCAGGGCGAGATCGCGACGGAGGCACTGGAGGCGGATGCGAAGGAGGTCGAGGCCGGCGGAGAGATCGTCCCCGCGGACGAGATCGCGAAGCAGGCCGGCGTTGGCCGCCGCAAGACGCAGGTGATCCTTCATCTGCTGCGGCAGGCGACCTTGCTCCGTCGCGGCGGACGCGGCTATGTCCTGAACACGACCGAAGCGCCCCAGGAGGCAGCGATCGAACGTCTGCTGGCGGCGTACACCGATCGGGCGCAGAACGACCGGGATCGCCTGACCGAGATGATGCACTACGCCGAGACTGTGGACTGCCGGGTGCAGGTGATCCGGCGGTACTTTGGCGACGATGCCGGTGAGCCCTGCGGCCGGTGCGACAACTGCGCCCGCATGCCGGACGGCGCCGCTGCCGACATGCATGGAGATCAGCTGCGGGTAGAAGGGCGCGCGCTGGATGGGCAGCGTGCCGGGGGAGAGGTCAATCTGGCGGCAGCGGCGGAGGGGAACCGACCGGCGGACCCGCCGCACGCAACCGACCCGCCGCGCCGGGCAGACCAGCCCCATGATGGCGGCGAGGTCACGCGGGTCGAGACCATGCACGGCACGCTTGTGACCACGGCGCCCGAGACGCTGCCAGGCAAGGAAGAGGAGCCCAGGTTCGCGGAGGGCGATCAGGTGCGGCATCCGAGCTTTGGCCAGGGCACGGTGCGCGAGGCGGACGGCGACACCGTTCTGGTGCACTTCGCCAAGGCCGGGGAGAAGCGCCTGAGGTCCAGCTTTCTGCGCGAAGCGTGAGCTTCGCTTCCTACCTGACTCACTTCGCTTGCCGATGCAGTGGGTTCACCGTCGGGCAATGGCTGCCGGTCTTTCCCTGTCGTGGTCTGGCCGCTTCGCCTGTCTCGCTCGGGCAACCGGTAGGAATTGCGGCTCCTGTTTACCCGGTCAAACTGCCGCGATTGCCGTCAGCAGGCAGTTCCTGGAGATCGCATCGGACGAGGGGGGAAGAAGGCCACAACCAGAGCACCGCGGCCCTCTTGAACCAATGCAGTTTCACCTAGAAGGAGCGAACCACCAATGTCGACCACACGTTTTCAGACCACCATCGCCGCCCTGAAGCAGGGTGCGCAAAGCTTCACCATTGAGAAGGCGACCAACAACATCGAGGGGTGGGAGGAGTATCTCTCCAAGCACGACCACGCCGGTGTCAAGAAGGTGGTGCAGGATCTGGGTAAGCTGAAGAAGCTTCTGCACGCCAAGGAGCTGGACGGTGAGGCCATCAAGAAGCTGATGGCGACCCTGGGCAAGGACACCACCGCCGTGGCGGACGACGAGAACACAGCCGACGCCAAGCACATCAAGGAGCTCGGCGATGCTCTGACGCAGGCGGCCGGCTAGTCTGGAGCGGTTGAGCTGACGGTGTAGCGCGGGCCTTCAGCCCGCCATCGCCTTTGCCCGGCAACCTGGGGCTTCGACCCAGGCTAAATTAGCTCGGGCCTTCAGCCCGCGGATGCGAGTCCTCATTAGCTCGGGCCTTCAGCCCGTAGGTGCTGGTTCTCGAACTTGAGCAAATCTGACGTAAACGAGGCAAGCTCGACCGGAAGGAAACAGCGGCGCGGCCCGGAGCGAGAGGAACCTGCTCCGGGCCGCGCTTCTTTCATTTGGAGGGGCTGGTGTTGTTGGCCCGGTCGTCGTCCGGGAGCTGGTGATCCGGGTCGATCGTGACCGACGCGACCGGCTTCTCTCCCGTCCAGACCATCTCTCCCTTGGATTCCCAGGTCTCAACCGGCAGCGTGAAGCGGGTGGTGGTGCCGTCGGTGTACTTGACCTCGACGGGGGTTGGCAGCACCAGCTGGCCGCGGTTTTCGATCGTCACCTGCTCGCCGGCGACCTTGGTCACCGCCACGTCGTAGCGCCAGTTGTGCATGTACCATCCGCGCCAGAACCAGCCCAGGTCCTCGCCGCCCTCGCTCTCCATGGAGCGGAAGAAGTCGCTGGGTGACGGATGTTTGAACGCCCACGCCTGGATGTAATGACGGAAGGCCCAGTCGAAGCGCTGTTTGCCGAGGATGTGCTCCCGCAGCAGCACCATGCCGTAGGCGCCCTTGAAGTAGCTGACCGGATGCCCGAGCTGCCAGGTGTAGCTGTCGGCCGGCATCAGGATATTTGGCGCGGCGGGGTTGTCGAGCACCTTGAGGATCGTGTCCGCGGGCTCGCCCCCGGCGGAGTACTCGGAGTCGCGCTTCGGGCCGTAGACGCCGCCCTGGAACTCGGCCGACTCCCCAATGTCGATAAAGGTGTTGAAGCCCTCGTCCATGAACGCGTTTCGCCGCTCATTTGAGCCGACGATCATGGGGAACCAGTCGTGGCCGATCTCGTGCGCGGTGATCCAGAAGAGCGTCTTTCCCTTGTCCGGGATGCCGTCGAAGACGATGCCGGGGTACTCCATGCCGGTGGAAAAGCCGGCCACGTTGATGGCCGCTGGGTAGGGGTAAGGGAACCAGTCGCGCGAGAAGCGCTCGACGGTGTCCTTGACGTACTCGGTCGATCGCCCCCAGGCGGCGTCGCCGGCGCTCTCCGGCGGATAGACGCTCTCGGCGAGCGAGGTCTTGCCCTCGGGCAGGTTGATGCGCGCGGCGTCCCAGACAAACACCGGGCTGGCCGACCAGGAGACGTCGCGGGTGTGGTCCATGTGGAAGTGCCAGGTCAGCGTTCCACCCTGCCTGGGCCGGCTCGCCGGGTCCTTGACCTCGGCCACCGAGCGGATGGTGACGGTCTTGTCGCTGTGGCGGGCCTCGTCGAGCCGCTTGATCTCGGTCGCGGTCAGCACGTCCTTCGGGTTGACGAGCTCGCCCGATCCGGCGACGATCATGTCGCTGGGGACGGTGACGAAGTAGTCAAAGTGCCCGTACTCCAGGTAAAACTCGCTGCCGATGTAGGGCAGCGTGTCCCACCCGCGAAGGTCGTCGTAGACGCACATGCGCGGGTACCACTGCGCGATGTCGTAGATGTCGCCTTCCTTGGAGGTGCCCCAGCTGGTGCGTCCGCCCCACACGCCAGGAATGGTGTAGTGGTACCGGATGTGCAGCTTCAGAACTCCGCCCCCGGGCGCGAGCGGCTCGCGCAGGCGCACCTGCATGCGCGTGTCGCTGACGACGGTCTCGGCCTTGTAGGTCGCCTTGCCGGACTCGACCTCGACGGACTCGAGCTCGAAGCCCTCGGTCGACCGGCCGCCGGAGTTCTCCTCATCGTCGGCCTGTTTGCGGCGCCGGGGCTGCCCGCCGTTGGCCAGCTTGCCGCGCGAATCCTTCCGGTAGATGTTCTGCTCCATGTGGATCCACAGGCTCGCGAGCGCGTTCGGGCTGTGATTGGTGTAGGTGATGACCTCGTCGTTATGGAGCACCTTGGCCGCGGTGTCGAGCCCGGCGTGCATCTCGTAGTCGGCCTCGTTCTGCCAGTAGCCCGGGCCGGGTGTTCCGTTGCTGGACCGGTAGGTGTTGACCGGGTACTCGAGCGTGAGCGGCGCAAAGGTGATGCGCGGGTCGTAGCTGCCTCCCGGACCGAGGCCGAGGGGAGCCCGGTCGCCTGGCGTCGGGCCGACGGAGGCTGGCTGGGCCTGCGCCAGCAGAAGCGAAGGGGACAGCAGGGCAAGAGCCGCTAATCGGCCAGGTCGCATGGAAGGGAACTCCTCGGTGGGGCACAGGATGTATGGGTCTGTTGCGAGCATACCGTGCCCTCCCCCTTTCCAGGGCGGCGCGATCCGCAGTTTGCGCAGCGCACTCCCGCTTTCGTATGCTCATCGCGCAGGCAACTGCGACGGGGAGGGGCTCCATGCTGCGAGATCGCCGGGCGTTGCCGTTCCGTTCGCTGCCCTGTGCCCTTCTGTTGTTTCTCGGGCTTCTGCCCATCTTCGGCCAGGGGACGAAGCCCTCCTCGGCGCGGCCGCATGTCGTCATCCTTGGCGGCGGCAGCTCGCACGATTTTGAGCAGAGCTACGGCCGGACGGATGCGCAGACGCTCCGGGACGCCGGCTGCGAGGTGGTCTACACCCAGAGCTTTGCCGATCTTGCCAGACGTCTCCCGTGGGCCGACACCGTCATCCAGGCCAGCAATCAGGCGCCGCCCGACAGCACCATCCGCCAGGCGCTGATGGAGTTTGTTGCCCGCGGCGGCGGCTTTGTCGCGGCTCACGCCGGAACCTGGTACAACTGGCCAGGCTGGCCGGAGTACAACCGGCAGCTGATCGGCGGTGGAACCCGCGACCATGACAGGCTGGGCCCGTTTGCCGTCGCCGTGGTCGATCCGTCGAACCCGGTCATGGCCGGCGTTCCCGCGCACTTCCTCATCACCGACGAGCTGTACCACCAGGAGCTCGCCGCGGTCGGTCCGCCGGTGACCGTGCTTGCAAACGCGCACAGCTCGCTCACCGGCAAGACGTACCCCAGTGTGTGGATCGTGCAGGGGCAACGTGGCCGCATCGTGGGCATCGCGCTTGGCCACGATGAGCAGGCGCACACCAACCCGGCCTACCGATCGATTCTGCGGAATGCGGTGCGGTGGACGGCCGCCCGTGCCATCCGTGGGAGCGCGGGGACCGCTGGCGAGACGACCTCGCCGGGTGCCCGGTGAACGCGCCCGGGCCAGCCAGCGGGGGTCGCGCATGTCGTATGGTAGAGGCATGATCCGGCTCGTCTCGGCAACGGCTCTTCTGATCCTGCTCGCTGGGTGCTCCTCGCCCCGCAGCACGTCCACGCTGCAGGAGCGCACCGCCGACGCCACCGCAGCGGCCAAGCGCGGAGCCGGGGCGATCGTTCGCGGGGTCGCCGAAGGACTTACCCGCAAAGGTCCGCTGAACATCAATACCGCGACCGAGCGGCAGATCTCCGATCTGCCCGGCATCAGCTCTGCCGAGGCTGCGGCGATCGTTGCGGGCAGGCCGTACAAGAGCACGCGCGATCTGGTGCGCAGACACATCCTGACGGCGGCGGAGTTCGACCAGGTGAAGAGCCGGACGGTTGCGGAGTAGGCGCCCCGTTCAGGCTTAGGATGTATCTCAGCCATGCCCTGGTACGACCTCCACAGCCCCCCCGGCGCGCAACTCGACGACCTGGCACAGACGTACGGCCTCCACTCCCTGCACCTTGAGGATGTGCGCTCCGCCGATGAGCGCATCAAGGTCGACCAGACCGCCAGCTATACCTTCGCCATCTTCAAACCGGCTCACCTCGTTCCCCCGCCCGCGGGATCAGGAACCGACGTTTCCAGCGTCGCATTCGTTCCCATCGATATCTTCGCTGGAGTCCACGAGGGTGAGCCTTTTTTCATCACCGTCTCCGATCCGAAGTCGCCCTCGTCGGTCGAGGCGCTGGCCCGTGCGCATAACGATGGAGAGACCGACAACCCCGCCCGCCTGCTCTACCTCATCCTCGATACCATCGTCGATGACTACCTTCCGGTGGTCGACCACTACGACGACCGGATCGACGAGCTGGAAGACCAGGTGGTAGACTGCCCCGATCCACCGGTGCTGCAGGCCATCTTTGCGCTCAAACGCGAGCTGATCGATCTCCGGCGCGCGCTGGTGAACACCCGCGACGCCACCATCCACCTGCAGCGCGATCCCAACTCCATCATCGACAGTGAGCACCAGCCCTTTGTGCGCGACATCTACGACCACGTCGCGCGGCTGCTGGATTCGGTCGAGACCCAGCGCGATCTGCTGAACAATGCGCTCGATATCTACCTGTCTTCGGTGGCAAACCGCACCAACGACACCATGAAGGTGCTGACCGTCATCTCGACGGTCGCGCTTCCGTCGCTTGCGGTCACCGGCATCTACGGCATGAACCTGAAGGGGCTGCCGTTTGAGAGCTCCCCTCACGGAGCGACCTATGTGGCCGCCCTGACGGCGCTGTTCACGCTGGCTCTGTATGTGACCCTCCGGCGCCGGCGCTGGCTCTAAGCGCGCCATGCAGCCAGCGCGTGTCAGCATTGCCGCCACCGCGCCGGACGCGGAACTACCGAAATTGGCACAACCGCGGCTCGGCGGAGCGGTATCCCTGATGATGGAAGGGGCATCGCGATTGCCGGGAGCGAACCGTTTTATACCAGGCGTACCGGGGCTGGGTACTTCGCCAGAAAGGCGTCTGCGGTCAGCAGGACGATGCCTTCCACCATGGCCTGCGCGAGCAGCAGGCGGTCGAATGGATCTTTGTGGAGAGGTGGCAAACTCGCGACAGCGACGGCGTGCTCCCCGGTCACCGGCAACTCGGTGTAGCCGTTGTCCAGGAGTCCTCGGCGCAGAAGGCGGCAATCGACCTCAAAGTCGTCCCGGCCCAGACCACCCTTGATCGCGGTCTCCCACAGGGAAGCGGCGCTGAAGACCGGTTCGGTCGAAGGGTCGGCGATCAGAGCGTGGGCGGCCCCTGACAGCCGTGGTGACTGTTCTGCTGCCCAGAGAAGCAGGTGGGTGTCGAGCAGCAGCCTTGTCATTCGCCCGAAAACATCCTCTCGATCTCCCCTGCTCCCATGGTGTCGAAGTCGTCCGGCACGCTGATTTGCCCGGCAAGAAAACCAATCCGCTGTTGTGCCTGCGCCACAGGAGCCGCAAGGGCAGTGACCCGGACCAAAGGTTTGCCAGCCTTGGCGATGAGGAAGGACTCCCCCTTGACGGCTCGATCGATGAGCCGGGAAAGATGTGTCTTCGCTTCGTGGATGTTCACTGCCAGCATTGGACCCATCCTCCGTCGAACCAAGTCGACTGGACTAAGTTTACACGGACACGCCTTCGGGGTCTACACGGACATGCCTTCGGGTTTACACGGACATGCCTTCGGGGAGAGTCCGATCAACCCACCTTGGAGAGCGTCACCGCGAACAGGCGGAGAGGGTCATAGAAGGTGCGGGCGAGCCCGAAGCCGGTGCTTTCGAGCATGTGGGCCAGGCTGCCGGCCGTGAACTTGTAGCTATTCTCGGTATGGATGGTGTCGCCCGGCTGGAAGGGGACGCTCAGGGTAGGACCTGCGGCGTCCGCAGGCAGGTGAACGGTCTGCCGGGCGAGTGAGACGAGATGCATCTCCATGCGGGAGTGGCCCGGATTCCAGCGGGCCTGGTGCTCGAAGCACTCGGGGCGGAAGTCTGCGCCGAGCTCCCGGTTCAGACGTGCCAAAACATTCAGGTTGAACCGGGCGGTGACCCCGGCGGCGTCGTCGTAGGCCGCAACAAGGGTCTCGACCGTCTTGTGTTCGCCTGGCGCGAGATCGACTCCCAGCAGAAGGCTGTCGCCGGGCAGCAGATGGGAGCGCAGATTGGCAAGGATGGAGCGAGCCTCCGCTGGCGAGAAGTTGCCGATGGAGGAGCCAATGTAGAGCGCAAGGACGCGAGCTCCGGATGGCCGCTCGATGCGAATGGGATCGGCGGTGTAGTTGGCGACCTGCGGCCGCACCGCCACGCCGGGAAGCTCGTGCTCGATCAGCTGCCGGGCCTCTTCGAGAGCGGTGGGCGAGACGTCGATGGGCTGGTATAGCACCGATCCCTGGCGATCGACGGCCGACCGGAGCAGAAGGCCGGTCTTGGTGGCGGTGCCGGCCCCAAGCTCGACAAGGGTGAGCGGGGCACCGGCGGGCGAGGCCGTGGAGAGGATGTCGGCCGCGTGATGCGCCAGAATGCCGCGTTCGGTGCGCGTCAGGTAGTACTCGGGAAGCGTGGTGATGGCTTCAAACAGCTGCGACCCGGTCTCGTCATAGAAGAGCCAGGGCGGCAGCGTGCGCGGCGAGGCCGACAGACCCGCACGGGCTGCTGCCGCGACGGCGTGGAGGACGGCCTGCTCTTCGGCAGACGGGGAGGGAAGCGTGGAGCTTTCGGTCATCGTGCTGCGGCTCCAGGCTCCGGCGCGCCATCCCTGGCCAGCCGCACGCCGGAGATCTGCCAGCGCGTTCCCGGGGAAAAGAAGTTGCGGTAGGTCGCGCGGACATGGGTCGTGGGCGTCACCGCGGAGCCGCCGCGCAGCACCATCTGCGAGCTCATGAACTTGCCGTTGTACTCCCCCAGGGCGCCGGGCAGCGGATGGTACCCCGGGTATCCGGTGTAGGGGCTGGCCGTCCACTCCCACGCATCGCCAAACATCTGCTGCAGCCCGGGCTGGGCGGAGGCGGGACAGGGGTGGAGGTTGCCGGTCTCAAGGAGATTGGCGCGCGATCCGCGCAGCACGGTCGGCTTCTCCAGACCGCGCAGGGAGGGCGTGGTGATCAGCTCGGGATGGCTGGCATCGCCGCGGGGGATCAGCGTCAGAGAGCTCGTGGCGTGCTCCCATTCGAACTCGGTCGGCAGCCGGTGGCCGGACCAGCGGGCAAAGGCGTCGGCCTCGAAGAAGCTCAGATGGCAGACCGGCGTCTCGGAAAGGTCGTCCAGGGACTGCGATCCGTGCAGCGTGTAGATCGACCATCCGGACCGGGTGTCCTGGTCGCGCCGCCAGAACAGCGGCGCCTCCCACGCGTGGTCGCGAAGGGCGGTCCAGCCCTCTGAGAGCCACAGCTCGGGGCGGCGGTAGCCGTCGTCTTCCATGAAGGCGAGGTACTCGGCACAGGTGGCCAGGCGGGTGGCCAGGGCGAAGGGCTGCAGGTACACCGGGTGCCGGGGCGTCTCGTTGTCAAAGGCAAAGCTGTCGACCGCGTCCGGATCGGGGGTGACGCCGATCTCGACCAGGCCACCGGCGAAGCCGACCCAGCCGAGCGGCGGCGCAATCTCGACCGAAGCCTCGTGCTCAGGCGGGAGATAGGCCGGGTGCAGCGGGTTGGTGAACAGCGCATGCTTGATGTCGGTGGCGGCAAGCTCGAGGTGCTGCTGCTCGTGCTCGAGTCCGAGCGCGATGCGGCGGGCAGCCTCCTCCTCCGGTGCGTCGGCGAGCAGGGCGGCGATGCCGGCATCGACGTGCTCGCGGAAGCGGAGGATCTCGGCGAGCGGCGGTCGGGAAAACGAGGCCCGCAGCTTCTTTTCCGGCATGTCGCCAAGGGAGTTGTAGTAGCTGTTGAACAGCCATTGGAAGTCGGGGTGGAAGGGCTTGTAGCCGGCTACGAACTCGCGCAGCACAAAGGTCTCAAAGAACCACGAGGTGTGGGCAAGGTGCCACTTCACCGGACTGGCCTCCGGGCAGGACTGCACCATCATGTCCTCGGGCGAGAGCGGTTCGGCAAACCGCATGGTGGCCTCGCGCACGGCGCGGAAGCGATCCGATAGCGTGCCGATGCCGGTCGAGCTCCGATGTTCTTCTCGTGCCAACGCCATGGTGCGGTCTCCTTATGCGATGGGGACAGGGGATGAGCTCATGCGTTCCGCTTTCACCATACCCGGGATCGGCCGTGCCCCAGTCTCAGATGTCTGAGAACTTGTACAAGTTTCCCATTTTGGGCGGTGCTTCGATCTTTGCGGCGCGACATGAGCGCGATTGGGTTCCATCCTGCGAAACTCAGGGGCGCGGGGGGAGGAGCCTGCCAGAACGCCGGCCGGGCAGGGCGCGAGCAGGGGCTTACCCCGGGGTGGGCTTACACGCCTCGGCCGTTCAGAAGCCGCGCCAGGCCATAGGCGGCCGCCGCGGCGGTTCCGCCGATAAGCACGGTCTGCAGCGCGGAACGAAGGCTGCCGGTGCCGACCAGCCTGCCCTTGACCGCGCCAAAGACCGCGAGAGCTATGAGCGTGACGCCGATCGACCAGAGCAGCGCCGACGACGCGGCCCCGGGCAGAAGCAGGTAGGGCGAGAGCGGGATGAGGCCGCCGGCGATGTAGGAGACCGCGATGGTGGCGGCGGAGCGGAAGGCCTGCCCGGGCGAGGGCTCCTCCAGGCCGAGCTCGAAGCGCATCATGAAGTCGACCCAGGCGGCCGGGTTGCGTTTCAGCGCCTCGAGCACCGGCCGTGCGCTCTCGCGATCGACGTCGTAGGCTTCAAAGACCTCGTAGATCTCCTCCTCTTCATCGTGGGTGCGCTCCACCACCTCGCGCTGTTCGCGCTGCCGCTCGAGC
The DNA here is from genome assembly GCA_965218595.1 of Acidobacteriaceae bacterium. Lineage (GTDB taxonomy): Bacteria > Acidobacteriota > Terriglobia > Terriglobales > Acidobacteriaceae > Edaphobacter. The sequence continues at coordinate 328,170 of CBDCLC010000005.1, forward strand.
GCATAGTGCTCGGCATCGCCGCGGGCGGCCAGGTAGCCGCCAAGCCCCATGGCGATCGATCCGGCGGCGATCTCGGCCAGGCCGGCGAGCACGATCAGGCGCGTCGAGGAGACGGCGCCCGAGAGTCCGGCGGCGAGCGCGAACGGCACGGTGAGGCCGTCCGAAAGGCCGATGACGATATCCCGCACCACCTGCGAAGACTGAAAGTGCTGCTCATGGTGCTGCGGCTCCTCGGAGATGGAGGGCAGGGTACGGGACTGCTCGGCCATGACCACAGTGTAGCCAACCGCTTTGGAGCTTCGGGGATCGGAACGGCGGCGCCGTGAGACCTGCGCAACTTTCTCCGCCGGTCTCCGTCTAGGGGGCAGACGCTTCAGCGTGGGCGAGCAACCAGCAAGGCGGAGCAAAGGCATGGGAAGAGCAGGGCTACGGCGCGCGGGGCGGGCACTGGTGGTTTCGGCAGCCGCGATCTGGTCGTCTGCCGCGGCCTGGTCGGCGATTTCGGTGCTGCCGGCGGTCGCGTTGCTGGACGCGACCGGAGTTCAGGCGCAGGCTGCCGGGGGCGGCGACGCTTCCACAGAGGGTCGCGGCGCCTTTCCCGGTGGGCAGATGGTGCGCGGCACAGTGACGGCCGTTGCGGGCGACCGGCTGACGGTGAAGGCGACCGACGGCCACAGCTTTGAGGTAGTAACCACCGCAAACACGCGCGTGATGAAAGGCCGTCAGCCGGTCAAGATGGCTGCCATCCAGGTGGGCGATGGCGTGGGGGCTGCCGGCGTGCTCGACGCGGCGACAGGCACGATGCACGCGGCGTTTGTCTTCGCGGTCGACGCCGAAGAGGTGCGCAAGGCCAGGGCTGACCTGGGAAAGACGTATGTGACGGGCAAGATCGCGTCGATCAACGACCTGAAGATTACGGTGGAGCGCCCGGACGGAGTCTCGCAGGTGATGGAGGTCGATGAGGGGACCTCGTTCCGGCGCGGCGGGCGGGCGGGTGGACGGGCAGGCGGACGAGCAGGCGGACCAGGGCCGGGCGCCGGAGCAGGCACCGCGTCCGATCCGGCGGACGGAGGCGGCGAGAGCATCACGCTCGCTGATGTGAAGACCGGGGACAGCGTCTTTGCGACCGGTGCGCTCCGGTCGGGCGTCTTCCATCCAACGGTGCTCCATGTCTTTGCCCCGGGTCAGCGGCGCGGTGGCCGACGCGAACAGCGCGAACCTGCTGCGGGCGAGGCTCCGGCCCCAACTCCGGCCCCGCAACGGTAGATCGTGAAAGCTGGCGAGGGGAGCAGACAGGTGCGAGTGGAGGTGCGAGTCCGAGGGCAGGGAAGGCGGTCAGCCATGGTTGTCTGGGCTCTTCTGCTTGGCGGCGGAGCTCTGGGCACGACCGCGACCGCGGTATCCCAGGGATCTCCCCAGGTATCGCCAGCGCCTGGAGCTCAGCCGCAGGCGGTTCCGGCGGTGGCGGCGTCGTCTGTGAGCGGCGGCCGCGTCCGGGGAACGGTTCATTCCGGCAACACGCTCCTGCCTGGAGTGGTCGTGACCGCCACCAATACGCTGACCGGAACGAGGTACACGGCGGCAACCGACGTCCGTGGGAGCTTCAGCATGCTGATCCCGCGCAACGGGCGGTACGTGCTGCGCGCGGAGCTGACCGGCTTCGCCCCCGACACGCAGGAGGTGCTGCTGAACGCGGCGGGCGAGAAAGGCGGCAGGCCGGAGCAGACGGCTGCCTTCGCGCTGCAGCTGGCCTCTCGTGTGGCCGCCGCGGCCAGCGCCGCCGGGGGTGGCGCGACGGCTGCCAGTCTCCTGGGGGCGGCGGGGGGTGGTTTGCAGTCGCTCAGCGTGCTGCGTGGCACAGAAGCCGGGACGATCGACGCGAGCGAGGGGGGCGGGGCCTCCGGCGGGGCGCAGCTACCGTCCATCGCCGGCTTTGGCGGCGAGGCCGGGGCATCCGCCGAGTCGGTCGCCGTGAGCGGGCAGACCGGGCAGACCAACGGCCTGGCCAACCTGAGTGAGGATGAGATCCGCGACCGGGTGCGCGATGCCATCGCCAGGGCAAGGCAGCACGGCGGATCACAGGCAGAGCTCACCGACGCGGTCGCGGGCATGATCGGCAACCTGATGGGGCCGGGCGGATTCCGCGGTGGTGGTGGTGGTGGTGGTGGCGGGCGAGGCGGCGGCGGTGGACGGGGCGGATTCCGCGGCTTCAACCCCACCCAGACTCACGGCAGCCTCTTTTACCAGGGGGGCAACGGCGCGCTGGACGCCACCACCTTCTCCCTGACCGGCGCACCGGTGACGCAGCCTGCCTACAGCAACAACCGCTTCGGCATCACCTTTGCCGGATCGCCCTTTGTGCCCGGTCTGACCAAGCCGAGCTCGAAGCAGTTTGTTTTTCTCAACGTCACGGGGCAGCGCAACACCACGCCTGAAAACCTGTACGCCATCGTGCCCACGCTGGCCGAGCGGCAGGGCGACTTTTCCGGGCTGGTGCAGACGGTCAACGGCAGCGCCCTCGCCACCCCGGTCTACGATCCGCTGACCGCGCAGCCGTTTGCCGGAAACGTGATCCCGGCCGGCCGCATCGTGCCCCAAGCGCGAGCTCTGCTCAACTTCTATCCCGCGCCCAACCTTGCCACGGGAACGCGCCGCTACAACTACCAGACGATCACGACCGCCGGCAGCAACGCGACGCAGGCTTCGCTGCGCTTCGTGCGCAACCTGGGGCAGACGACCGGGGGTCCGTTCGGCGGCTTCGGTCGATTCGGCGGCGGTGGCGGTGGAGCGAACGCACCCAAGACCCTGAGGCAGAACATCAACTTTCGAGGAAGCTATGCGCATTCGGCAAACGACCAGCGCAACGTCTTTTTGCCGCTGGGCGGAGCGACCGAGACAACCGGCTACGACCTCGCGGCAGGCTACACGGTGGGCTACGGCCGGCTGAACAACAACGCCTCGGTGGACTGGAACCGCTCCCACGCGGCCACGCGGAACTACTTCACCAACACCGCGAACGACCCTGCCGCCGCGGCCGGCATCAGCATCCCCAGCCAGGGCGCGGCCGGCGCGGCGCCGCGGTTCTACAACGGCCTGCCGTCGCTCGAGATCACCAACTTCAGCCCGCTCAACGTGACCACACCGCGCGACGCCATCAACCAGACCATCTCCTTCTCGGACTTCCTCAGCTGGCGTCACGGCAAGCACAACCTTCGCTTCGGCGGGGACCTTCGCCGCGTGCACGCGGACTCGCTTGGGGGATCGAATCCGCTGGGCAGCTTCTCCTTCTCCGGATATTCGACGCTGAGCCCGTCGGACCGAGCCGCTGTCGACTCCGGACAGGTGCAGCAGGCGGGCTCCGGCGCCGGCTTTGCCGATCTTCTGCTGGGGCTGCCGCAGCAGGCAAAGATCCAGGCCGGCCTGAACAAGATCTACCTGCGAGCCAACGTCTTCGATGCCTACGCGCAGGACGATCTTCGCCTGCTGGCAAACCTGACGCTCAACTACGGTCTGCGCTACGAGTACTTTTCGCCGTATGTCGAAAAGAACAACCGCCTGGTGAACCTCGATCACAACGCCACCTTCACGGCGGTTGCGCCGGTGCTTCCCGGCGCGGCAGGACCATTCGGCGGGCTGTACCCGCGATCGCTGGTGAACCCCGACCGCACCATGTTTTCACCGCGCTTTGGCGTGGCGTGGCGACCCAGGCAGCTGAAGAACACCGTGGTGCGCGGCGGGTTCGGGATCAACTACAACACCGGGCAGTTTGCGAGATTTGCGCAGCAGCTGGCCTACCAGCCGCCCTTTGCGGTGACGCAAACGAACGTGCTGAGCACGCCGATCAACGACACGGGGTGCTTTGCGGCGGCGCCCGGAGGCGCTTCAAACCTTACCCTGGCGAACGGCTTTGCCTGCTCCACCAAGGCCATCCAGAACAACTACGCCGTCAACCGAAACTACCGTCTGGGCATGGTCGAGGTCTACAACCTGGACGTGCAACGGAGCTTTCCTCTCGGGATTGTGATGAACATCGGCTACAACGGGTCGGTAGGGCGCGATCTGGACATCCTGCGAGCTCCGAACCACACCGTCTCGGATGTGACGACGGGCAACGCCCAGGCGTTTGAGTACGAGGACTCGCTCGCGGAATCGCGCTTCAACGCCCTCGTGATCAACGCGCGCAAGCGGCTGCAGAAAGGCATCAGCCTCCAGGCGACCTACACCTACGGTCACTCCATTGACAACGCCAGCTCGGTAAATGGCAACGGCGGATCGGTGGCGCAGAACGATCAGCGGCTGGACCTCGAAGAGGGCAATTCGAGCTTCGACGTGCGCCACCGCGTCACCGGCAGCTGGGTGCTGGAGCTGCCGTTCGGTCCGAACCGCGCCTTCTTCAACAAGGGAGGCGTGATCTCGCGCCTGCTCGACGGCTTTGACTTCAGCGGCGATTACACCTTTACCAGTGGCAGCTACTTCACACCGCAGTACGCCGCCAGCGCGACTCAGATTGCGGCCGGCGGCCTGTACACGCCGCGGCCGGACCGCAACTTCGCCGTTCCGATCGCCGGCACCGGCAACGTGCTCGACTGGTTCAACAAGGGGGCGTTCACCGCTCCAAACGGCTTCGGCACTGCCTCGCGCAACTCCATTCGCGGCCCCGGCGTCGTGGGCATCGACTCGTCCATCTCACGCACAACGCAGCTCGGGGAGACGCGGTCGCTGGAGGTGCGGATGACCGCCAACAACATGTTCAACACGGTGCAGTACTCTTCGATCGACACGACGCTGAACTCGGCCACCTTTGGCCAGGTCACCGGCACGGCTCCGCAGCGGCGTCTGCTGTTTGTGGCGAGGTACCGGTTTTGACCCGCCGCCACTTTTTCACCTGTTCGCTTCTGCGGGCGCTTCTCTCTGTCAGCGCTTTGGGAGCCGCGGCAGCTGCTCAGCAGGCGCAGCCTCAGCCCCAGGCGGCCGAGGGCAGCAGCACCTTCACCCTTCGCGTCGAGACCGGCCTGGTTCTCACCAACGTCATCGTCCGCGATAAAAAGACCGGCGCCGTGGTCACGGATCTGAAGTCCGGGGACTTTACCGTGCTCGAAAACGGCAAGCCGCAGCGCATCGTCAGCTTCGACTACCAGAACGTGGACCAAGCAGCGGTGCTCCGCGAGGGAGCGACGGTTTCGGGCAGAAATACGATTGCCGATCTGCTCAATCGCAACTTCGCCACCGACCCGGACGCGCTCAAAAATCACCGGCTGATCGTGCTCTTCTTCGATCTCAGCAGCATGCAGCCGGAGGACCTGGATCGCTCGGTCGAGGCCGCGCAGAAGTACATCCGGCAGCAGATGCAGCCGGCCGACCTCCTCGCGGCGGTCAGCCTTTCCACCTCGCTCAGCATGGACCAGGACTTCACCAGCGACAAGACGGCGCTGCTGCACGCGATCGGCCGCTACAACGGAACGGAGGGAACGGGATACGCGAACGGCGCCACGGGAAGCTCCGACGGAACGGCCGACGATGCCTCAAACTTTACCGCCGATGACAGCGAGTACAACAGCTTGAACACCGATCGTGAGCTCTTTGCCATCCAGAGCATTGCGCGATCGCTCGCGCGTGTGGATCAGCGCAAGAGCCTGCTGTATTTCTCCGGCGGCCTGACGCGCAACGGCATCGAGAACCAGGCGAGCATGCGTGCCGCCACGAATGCCGCGGTTCGCTCAAATATGGCCATCTATGCCGTGGATACGCGCGGGTTGCAGGCTCTGCCACCGGTGGGCGATGCCTCGACCGGCAGCCTGCGCGGCGTCTCCGCCTACAACGGTGCGGCTGTGCAGGGCCAGCTTGATGCCAACTTCAACTCGCAGGAGGTGCTGGGAACGCTGGCCTCCGATACCGGCGGCAAGTTCTTCGGCGACTCCAACGATCTTGGGGGCGTCTTCCAGCAGGTCCAGCGCGACACGGCGGCCTATTACATCCTCGGCTTCCGATCGACCAACCAGGCTCGCGATGGCGCGTTTCGTCGCCTTACCGTGCGAGTCAATCGCAGGGACGTCAAGCTGGAGTACCGGCCGGGGTACTACGCTCCGGCCGACTTCCAGCACCAGAAGACAGAGGACCGCGAGCAGGCGCTGCAGAACCAGATGCGCAGCGGCCTGCCCGCCACCGACGTTGCCGTGTATCTGCAGGCACTGTTCTTCCGCCGGGCGGAGAACCGCTACTTCGTCCCTGTTTCGCTTATCGTTCCGGGCTCCCAGATCCCATTTGTAACCAACGGCGATCGCGACAAGGCAAGCCTCGATATTCTGGGCGAGGTCAAGGACGCGCAGGGCATCGTCGTCGGCAACGTGCGCGACACCGTCAAGCTCGCGATCGACCCGGTGCAGCAGGTGCGGAGAAAGAACATCCAGTACAGCACCGGGTTTGCCCTGGCGCCGGGCCGCTACCACCTGAAGTTTGTGCTGCGCGAGAACGAGACCGGCCGCATGGGCAGCTTTGAGACCGACATCCAGGTGCCGGACCTGCGCAAACAGCCGCTGAAGCTCTCGTCCGTGGTGCTGGCCAGTCAGCGCCAGCCGGTGGGCAAGGGAGTGGACGCAGGTGATCCCCTGGTGCGCGATGGTCTGCAGTGGATCCCCAACGTGCCGCATGTCTTCCGTCAGGACGGACACCTCTATCTCCTGTACGAGGTCTACGACCCGACGCACGCCAGGCCCTCCGCCGCAGCCGTCGCCGCGCCCGCAACCCCGCCTGGCCTGTCGCGACGATCTGGCTCGGCTCCGGTGCGAGTGCTGACCAGCATCGAGTTCCTGAGCGGCGGCAGAGAGGTCTACCAGACGCCGCCGGTCGAGGCCGACCAGGTCAACACCCCGTCGCGGGATGCCGTCAGCTTCCAGTTCGATGTGCCGCTGACGACGCTGCAGCCCGGCACCTACATCTGCCAGGTGAACGTGATCGACGATGCCGGCGGCAGTTTTTCCTTTCCTCGGCTGGCGCTGCGGGTCACGGCTGCCGGGCCGGTGGCCGCACTCGCCTCGCCGCCGTCCAGCCCAATGCCGGGCGCGGCTCAGCGCTGAACCGGACCTGGTTGACAAGCTCCTGTGCCGGGAGCATTATGGTGCCGCATCTTTGAGGTGCGCCATGCTCCCCGCCTTCCGCCTTCTTGCCTCAGCCCTCCCCGTTGCACTTTTGCTTGCCGCTGCTGCCGTGGCGCAGACCGTCTCCCCGCTCTCGCCGGAACAGCAACGCGCACTGCGGCACAGCAGCCCGCAGTGGATTGCGGTCGAAGGGCACCTGCCGAATCTTGAGAGCGCGACCCCGGCTGCCCTGCAGATGGAAGGCGACGTTCTTCGCGCGCGCCGGCTGCCCGAAGATGCGATCGACTTCTACCAGGCGGCGATGCGCCGCGGCGGCGATCAGGCCGGTCTGCTTCTGCGCCTGGGCGTGACCGAACTGGAGCTGCACAACATCACCGCGGCCCAGATCTACTTTCGCCGCGTCACCCGCCTCGACCGCAGAAACGGGGAGGCCTGGAACAACCTGGGCGCGAGCGAGTACCTGACCCAGAACTACGCGGAGGCGATCTCGGACTACCGCCGCGCCATCAAGCTGAACAAAAAGGTGGCAAGCTTCCACTCGAATCTGGGGACGGTCTACTTCGCCCACAAGGACTTCGAAAGCGCGCGCAAACAGTTCGACGAGGCCCTGCGCATCGATCCGCAGCTGTTTGAGCGTGAGACCGGCAGCGGCATGATCGCGCATGTGCTCTCGCCCGAGGACCGGGCGCGCTTCTGCTTCGAGATGGCCAAGCTGGCGCTGCGCCGCCAGGGCGAGCAGGGCATGCTGTACTGGCTGGCCAAGGCCAGCGAAGCCGGCTCCGATCTCCAAGGCGAGATGGCTGGCGACATGACGCTCTCGGCCTTCCGCAAGGATCCTCGCGTGCTCACGCTGATCGCAAATGAACGCGCTCTGCGAGGTCCGCAGGTGGCTGTGCGCAGACCGGTGCCCGCGCTTCCACCCGCGTCGCCCGGACGGTGATTCCAGGGCTGAAGGCCCGACATAGAAACTCAGGACGACACCTGCAGGGAAACCGCTCCGTAGGCCCGCGTCGCCTCTTTCAGCTCAACCGGCTCAGGAAAGCTCCTCCTCCGGGTCGCGGTACGGGCAGTGACGGCAGCCAGAGTTGCAGCAGAAGCCGCGCTTCCGGTGGTAGGCCGCGGTAAACACCAGGTATGGACCTTCGTAGTAGAAGTCTTCGCTGGCGAGCGGCTCCTCCGGAGCGGAGCCTGGCAGCAGAGCCGCGGCTGGCTCTTTGGGCGGGTCAGGCATCTCGGAAGAGCTCCCTTGTCTGGTGGACGGGCGGCGAGGGAGGCGGCATCCCGGCGGGAACACCGTCCATCGCGCTGCCGGGCGCAACGTCCTCTGCGGCCGGGGAGGTCCCTCCCTCTTCCACAAGACCGTTGCGCAGCGTGAGCATGCGGCCAGGCATGGCGGCCAGCCGCTCGCCGGGAAGCAGAATGCCCACCAGGTTCAGCGGGTCGGCCGCGGCGAGCGAGATGCTGCCGCCCTCGGCCTGGTGGCGTGAGGCCCGCAGCGACTCCATGGCCTCGGGCAAGGCAAACTGCTCGCCGGCGACCCCGGAGACGAAGCGTCCTCCACGCACCTCGCCCCGCGCCTCCAGGCGGCGCAGCACACCGACCAGATCGCGCCACTTCGGGGCATTTGACTCGCGCGTCAGGAGCTCGCGAAACAGAATGCCATAGCGGCACAGCAAAATCCGCGCTGCCGATTGGAGCGCCTGGTCCTGCACACGGGCTGCCTCCGCCGGGGTCTGGGCAGCGATCTGGGCAACGATCGGGGCGGCATGCTCCGCCAGCAGCGACCACCGTCCCGAGGTGCTGCGCGCTGCCGATCTCCGCCGTGAACTGCCCGGCGCCTCAGCCGCGGCGGAGCGTCGACGGGGATCCATGAGGCAGCGCAGCTGATCGAAGCCGTCCGCCGAGGCCAGCCCCGCGGTCGCGAGCTCCCACAGCGCGTGCTGCACCGCCTGCCTGCCGAAGCCGAGCCCCCGCTGCAGATCGGCGGCGAAGCAGGCGCCGCGATCTCGCAGGTGAGCCCGCACGGCAAGCGCTTCGGGGCTGAGCGAGGCCGCGAGCTTCGGCTCTTCGACGCTCTGTGCGGCGAGCGCCATTGGCAGCCAGTCGGCCGATTCGCGCAGAAAAAAAGTGATGGGCGCCGCGTTGGTTGGGATAACGCGCCGCGGTGCTCCGCCCTCCCCCGCGCTCCACGCAGGATGGGGTGAGACTCGGCCCCAGCCGACCGCGCCCGAGAGACACAGGCTATCGAGCGCGGCGGGGGCATAGTCCGCGACACGCATGGGCAAAAGGGTCCGCTCCCATTCGACCGCGGGCGCTTCAAAGCCCTCCAGCTGCGACAGCGCCTGCAACACCCCGTCCTCGCCGGAGAGCTGCGTCTGCGGCGCCAGGTGCTGCCAGCCGAGCAGCCAGCGCATAAACGCCGCCGGAGGCACAGCCTCCACCTGGCGGCGCAGCGTGCCCAGGGTAAGCCGGTGAATGCGCTGCAGAAGGCGCCGATCGCACCACTCGATGGCGTGATCCGACAGGGCGGGCGGGTGCTCGAATACTCCGCGCAGGGCAAGCCCCTGCACCTCCGTCGCGAGCAGAGCGGAGAAGATTGCTGCCGGTTCCAGGCCCAGGGCGGCCGCCAGTGACTCCGCCGTGACCGGTCCCAGTATTTGTAACCACGCCTGAACACATCGCTGCAACAGACTTGTATCTGTGCCCGTCGCGGTCACAGACAAAAATGCCTCGGCATCCGCCACTCGCTCGGTCGCGACCCAGCACGGGGATCCGCCCAGAATCAACGTACGGGCCCGGCCCGAGCGCAGCAGACGTCCGTAGAACTCCGGCCAGTGCCGTGCCTCCGGCCGGTCAATCGTCTGCAGTGGGAGCGCGACCAGCGAGTGCAGCAGGTCGTGCAGCTCGTGCTCATCGCGCAGGTCGGGCCAGCACTGCCGTCGCACCGTCGCGATCGCCTCCGGTTCCAGGCGGCCGGCTCCGTCCATCGTCTCCGGCAGGGCACGCCGCAGGTTGACTGCGCGGGCGCGCCGCTCCTCCGTGCCGGCCTCGTCCAAAAACGCGTACGGCATGGCGTTGACCAGCTCATGCGCAAACTGCGAGGGCACGGGGGTGTCGACCGCCAGGCAGCGGATGGTGCCCTTGGCGATGCCGCGCAGAACCTCCTGCAGGCCGGCGAGATCCATCGCTTCGCCCAGCACGTCTTTCATCACCTCCCGCACCAGCGGGTGATCGGGAATCACGACGTCGCCCTCGATGTTTTCAAAGCACGCAGCCGCCTGGGGAAAGACGCTGGCCAGCAAATCCTCCGACCGTGTGCGTTGAATCTGCGGCGCGACCCGCTTTCCTTTGTGCATTCGCAGCAGCTGCAGGCTTCGCCCCGCGGCCCAGCGCCAGCGGTTTTTGAAGATGGGGGAGGTCAGGCAGGCCTGCTCCAGAAGCTCGGCCGCGGTGCGCTCGGTGAGGAACTGAAAGACGTCGGAGAGCGGAAAGCTGTGCTGCTCCGACAGCGAGATGTTGATGCCGTTATCGGTGGCCGCGGCCTGCAGCTCGAAGTTGAAGCCGCGACAGAAGCGCTTGCGCAGCGCCAGTCCCCACGCCTTGTTCACTCGGCCGCCAAAGGGCGCGTGCAGGATCAGCTGCATGCCGCCGCCCTCGTCGAAGAAGCGCTCCGCGATCACCGTCGTCTTCGATGGCACGGCGCCCAGCACCGCCCGTCCGGCGACGACGTAGGCGATCAGCTGCATGGCTCCCGAGTCACAAACGCCGCACTCCTTCGCCAGCCACGTGCGCGCCGCCGCGACCTCGGGGTGTGTCGCGTGACTGGTCGCCGGCGTCACCGCTGCGGTCATCGCGGAGATCCGTTCCCGCAGCTCGCCGACGCCGTCGCACAGAACGGAGGTCCGCTGCGGTGCCTCACCCTCCCAGAACGGAATGCTGGGCGGAGCTCCGTGCGCGTCCTCGACGAAGACCTTGCCGCTCGCCTCGACGCGCTGGATGCGCCAGCTGGTGTTGCCGAGCAGGACCACATCCCCGGGCGACGAGTCCACCGCAAAGTGCTCGTCGAGTGTGGCAATGGGCACGCCTTCTGGCTGCAGGATCACCGTGTAGAGCGATGTGTCCGGGATGGCGCCGCCGTTGCTGATCGCGGTCATGCGGGCCGGGCGGCGCGGGTGCAGCGTGTGGTGCACGCCATCGCGCAGCAGGTACGCGCCGTACCGGCCGCGGCTCGATTCGATGCCCTCATGCAGCAGGCCCAGAAGCTCGCAGAAGTGCTCGCGCGTGATCTCCGCGTAGGGGTGGGCGCGTCGAAGCACGTCGAAGAGACATCTCTCGTCCCACGGCTCGGCTCCGCAGCTGGCCACGATCTGCTGCATCAGCACGTCAATGGGAGCGGGCGGAATCTCCAGCCGGTCGAGCTCGCCTGCGCCCAGCTTTTTCACCAGCGCGGCCTGCTCCAGCAGATCGTCGCGTGTCGTGGCGAACAGGCGCGCCTTGGGCATTCCGCCGCGCCAGTGGCCGGCGCGGCCGATGCGCTGCATGGCCACCCCGATGTTGCGTGTAGTGCTGATCTGGCAGACCAGGTCGATCGATCCGATGTCGATGCCGAGCTCAAGTGACGCCGTCGCGACCAGGATGCGGATCTCCCCGGCCTTGAGGCGCTGTTCGGCGTCGAGCCGAAGCGCGCGGGAGAGCGATCCGTGGTGCGCCGCGACGTTTTCCGCGCCGATCCGCTCCGCCAGCTCAAAGGAGATCTTCTCGACCAGCCGCCGCGTGTTGACGAAGACCAGCGTCGAGCGATGCGCCCCCGCGTGCTCCGCCAGCCGGTCGAAGATGCCGGTCCACATCGCGGTCGAGGTGATCGAGCCCAGCTCGTCGGCGGGGATCTCAATGGCGAGATCGAGCTCGCGGCGCTGGCCGACCTCCACGATCTTCGCCGGTGGTCGCGACGGGTGTGATCCGGTCAGAAAGCGGCCGACAAGCTCGATCGGATTCTGCGTGGCCGAGAGTCCGATGCGCTGTGGCGGCTGGGCGCGGCCGGTCAGAAACGCGCCCGGGGCCAGCCGATTTTCCCCGCAGACCAGAGCCTCCAGCCGCTCCAGCGTCAGCGCCAGGTGCGACCCGCGCTTGTTGCCGGCGACAGCGTGGATCTCATCGACGATGACGGTGTGGACGTGGCGCAGGTTCTCGCGCGGCCTGGCGGAGGTGAGCAGGAGGTAGAGCGACTCGGGCGTCGTCACCAGGATGTGCGGCGGGTGCCGCAGCATGGCGGCACGATCCTTCGCCAGCGTGTCTCCGGTACGAACGGCCGTGCGGATGCCCGGGCAAAGATACCCGCGCTCGAGCGCGATCTCCTGGATCTCCCGCAAAGGGCCGTCCAGATTCTTCTGCACGTCGTTCGAGAGCGCCTTCAACGGCGAAACGTAGACCACCTGTGTGCCCGCGGGCAGGTCGCCCGCAATGGCCTGCCTGAGGAGACGATCGATGGCGACCAGAAAGGCGGCCAGCGTCTTTCCGGAGCCGGTTGGCGCGGAGATCAGCGTGGTGCGGCCGGCCAGGATCTCCGGCCATCCGGCGATCTGCGGCTCAGTCGGTGTTCCGAAGCGCCGCACAAACCACTCCGCCGTAACCGGATGCGCCCACTGGAGCGACGGCGGCGCTTCGAGCTCGGGCAGGGCGGCGGGCATAGCCGATTGTAGCGCGCACCTTCGCCTCCCGTTCGCCCCCTCCCCTCAGCCGAGCGCGGAGCCGCTACATGTTTCCCGCGCCGACGTCCGCGCTCGCGGCCGCCGGGTTCTCCGCATCCAGATAGCTGTTGATCGACCGCTCGAGCGAGCCCTGCGCCATCAGAATGAAGTCGATGGCGTCCCGTCCGGCTCCGTGACCGCCGGGGTTGGGCGTGATGTAGTGCGCCTCGGCCTTGCACTGCGGGCGGGCGTTGGCGGTGGCGATGGCCAGGCCGCAGAGCCGCATCACCGGCAGGTCGACGATGTCGTCGCCGACGTAGGCGACCTCGTCGAGCGAGACGCCTGCTTTGGCGGCAATCTCCTCGGCGGCGCGCCGCTTGTGGCTCTGCCCCTGGTAGACCCACTCGATCTTCAGGTCGCGGGCGCGCAGGGCGACCACCTGCGACTGCCGCTTGGTGATGATGCCCATGCGAAGACCGGCCAGGCGCGCCAGCGTGATGCCCAGGCCATCGTGCGCGGCGAAGCCCTTGACCTCGATGCCGCTGCCGATGGGGTCCTCGGCGGTGCGGGTGGCGGGCTCGGGTACAACGATGATCTGCCCGTCGGTGAGCACGCCATCGACGTCGAAGATGAGAACCTTGATGCGGCGGGCGCGGTCTTCCGCGGAGATCGACATGCTCTCGATTCTAAGGCAGCTCTGGAAACAGCTTGGGGGTTGATCCGGTCAAAGCACAGCCGCTTTCGAATTACCTGGCCACAGGTCGTCGAACACGGGCACATCCGGCCTCCTGGATCGCACGTCTATCCCTCGTCTACCCTCAAAGAGTCAGTGCTTGACTCAGGAGTACGCTGCATGCGGCCCTCCCCCCGGCTTCTTTGTGCGCTTTGTTTCGCATCGTTGCTGATTCTGACGGGCTGCTCCGGCGGCAGTGGCGACTTCGCCCTGACCGCAATGCCCGCGAGGCTCTCGATCCAGGCCGGCTCCAGCGTGACGCTCAGTGTGGTCGCCACTGCGGCCGGCGGCTTCCGAGGGCCGGTCAACGTCGCCCTCTCCGGGCTGCCCGTCGGCATCACCGCCTCACCCGCGAGCTTTGCGCTGACGCCCGGGACGGCTCAGACTGTCACACTGGCCGCCGCCGCGAGCACCTCTCCCGCAACCGGCACGTTTACCCTGACCGGCACCTCCGGCGCGCTGAGCCACGCCACCAGCGTCGCTCTGACCGCGACACCGGCGGCGGACTTCACACTTTCGGTCTCGCCCAGCTCGCAGAGCCTCACGGCTGGGGGCGCCGGATCGCAGGTGATGCTGCTTGCCACGGCCAGCAACGGCTTTACCGGGACGGTCACCGTCACGCCCTCCGGCCTGCCCGCCGGCGTCACCGCCTCGCCCGCCCCCCTCAGCCTTTCGCCGGGCGTCTCGCAGGGGATCACACTCGTTGCCGGCTCCTCGGCCGTCGCGGGCTCGGCCAACGTCACCTTCACCGGCATCTCCGGCGGCCTCTCGCACACCGCCAGTCTGGCCCTGACGATCTCCCCCGGCACGACACCCATTCCACCCCCCAGCGGTCAGGACGTTACCACGTACCACAACAGCAACGCTCGTGATGGCCTCTACGCGCACGAGACCATGCTGACGCCGGCCAACGTAAACGCCGCCAGCTTCGGCCTGCGGGGGGTGTACCCGGTGGACGGCAAGGTTGACGCACAACCGCTTCTGGTAAGCGGTCTCGCGGTTCAGACCGGCACCATGGCCGGGACGCTCGATCTCCTGCTGGTGGCGACCGAGCACGACAGCGTCTATGCGCTCGACGCAAGCTCCGGTGTCCAGGTCTGGAAGACGTCGATCCTGGGCACCAGCGAGACCACCAGCGACCCGCGCAACTGCGGCCAGATCACCCCGGAGATCGGCATCACCTCCACCCCTGTCATCGACCGCAGCTATGGCAAGAACGGCGCCATCTTTGCCGTCGGCATGAGCAAGGACGCCGGCGGGCACTACCATCAACGGCTCCATGCGCTCGACCTCGCCACCGGGGCGGAGCTGCCGGGAAGCCCGGAGGAGATCACCGCCAGCTACCCGGGCACGGGGGCCGGCAGCTCCAACGGCAAGGTCGTCTTCGATCCCGCCCAGTATGCCGAGCGAGCGGGTCTTCTGCTGCTGAACGGAACCATCTACACCACGTGGACTAGCCACTGCGACATTGCACCGTACACCGGCTGGGTGATCGGCTACAGTGAGGCGACGCTGCAGCAGTCCACCGTGCTCAATCTCACGCCAAACGGCAGCGATGGCTCGATCTGGATGAGCGGCTTCGCCCCGGCGGCGGATAGCTCCGGCAACATCTACCTGCTCGACGCAAACGGCACGCTGGACAGCTCCTTCACCGCGGCCGGCTTTCCGAGCCGGGACGACTACGGCAACTCCATCCTAAAGCTGGGCACCGCGGGCGGTCTTTCGGTTCTGGACTTCTTTGAGCCGTACAACACGGTCGATGAGTCAAACCGCGACCTGGACCTGGGCTCGGGCGGCGCCATGCTGCTTCCGGACCTCACCGACAGCACCGGCGCCGTACGTCATCTGCTGGTCGGCGCCGGCAAGGACGGCAACCTGTACATCGCAGACCGCGACCACCTCGGCAAGTTCCATGCCAACGGGCAAGACAACTCCAACCTGTACCAGGAGATCCCCAACGCGCTGCCAAACGGCGCGTGGTCCGGTCCGGCTTACTTCAACAACACGGTTTTTTACGCTGGGGTGAACGATGTGTTGAAGGCCTACAGCATCAGCGGCGCGAAGCTCTCGGCCAACCCCACCAGCCGGTCGGCGACCAGCTTCGGCTATCCTGGCGCCACGCCAAGCGTCTCCGCGAATGGCACGGAGAACGGCATCGTCTGGGCGGTGGAGAGTGGCACGAGTGCACCGGCGGTCCTTCACGCCTACGACGCCGCCGATCTGACACGGGAGCTCTACAACAGCAGGGAGGCTCCCAACAACCGCGACGCCTTCGGCAACGGCAACAAGTTCATCACGCCGGTGGTGGCAAACGGACAGGTCTACGTCGGCACACCGGATGGCGTCGCCGTCTTTGGGCTACTGAAGTAGACGCTTCGGGAAAGGGAGTGCCTGGATATGGCCCGGTCCGAATGGTCTACGGGCACGCTTCGGTCTTTCGCTTGGGACCGTCGAACAGAACGTGCAACCGACAGCGAAATACAGGGGTCTCTTCGCTTTGGTCCGGTCGAGATGACGGACTGAGGAGCTTATTCCACGACACTCCTGATTGTCTGGAGCTGTTTGCATGTCGTGTAGCTCCCGGCTCTTCGGGCTGAAGGCCCGACATATCATAGCCTGGGGCGCAAGCCCCAGGTAGCGATCCATAAAGGCTTTTAGAACTGAACGCCCGATATATAGGCTCAGGACTACACCTGCAGGTAAACCGCCTCAAGGGCACGCTTCAGCCGTGCCGCAAACCGTCATCCTGTTTGTTTAGGGGCAGGCATTCAGCTGTGCCAGGGAGTGACCTCCTTACGCCGCGGCGATTCGGCGCACCAGATCGTTCTGTTGCCGCTGGCTCTCCGCGCCGATTGTCATAACATCGAGCACGCCCGTGCCCAGGCCGTAGCGAATGGCCTCCTGTGGCTTGCTGCCGAGGTCGCCCTGACCCAGGATCTTCATGCCGACGATGCCCTTGCCGGCCGCGCGCATCTGCTCGACCACCGAGATGACGGTCGGGGCGTCGGCATCCATGTGCGATCCGATCGGGTTCAGCCGGACGAGGTCGACATCCACCCAGGGCGAGGCCGCCGCCGCCCGCAACGCCTTCAGGCTGTGGCAGGAGACGCCGTGCGCCCGGATGACGCCCTTCTCCTTGGCCTCGCTCATCACGTCCATCACGCCGCGGTAGCGCGTCGTCCAGTCGCCCTCCGTCACGCAGTGGACGAGCAGGATATCGATCATCTCGACGCCCAGTTCGCGCCGGTAGCGGTCGATGTCGCGGCGCACCCCCGCGGCATCCCGCGTGTCGGTCTTGGTCAGCACCGTCACCTTGTCGCGCGGAATGGTCTTGAGCGCCTCGCGCACATAGGGGTGGCTGCCGTAGCTGTCGGCTGCGTCGAAGAAGCGCAGGCCGTTGTCGTGGTAGCCGTCGGCCAGCAGTTTTACCAGGGGATCGTTGCCCAGCCGCGTCTGGTTGGAGGCTCCGCCGAAGCCGATGGTGCCGGTGCCCATTGCCAGGCGGCTGGTGTGGATGCCGGTCTTGCCCAGAACGACTGTATCGCTCGCGCTGTACCGTTTGGGCAACGGCCCAGCTTCGAGGAAGCCAGCCGCCATCGCCGCCGGACCGCCCGGCGCAGCAAATGCTCTGTGTGCCCCGCCCCCCAGCACCGCCGCCCCCGCGGCCGCCGCCGCGCTCCGCCGCAAAAACTCTCGCCTCAGCATAGGTCTCCTCCTGGCCGTCTATGCCGTCTACAATACGCCTCCGTCGCCGGTCTGGTGCACCTGGTCTCGCGTCGGGTCAAAATCGCCTGGGAGCAGCTTCGGGAGGTCGCGCGAGCTGTGGAGAACGGCAACGATCGCGAGAGGGTCCGTTTGACGCCCATACACGATCAGGTACGGAGGAAGCGTAAAGAAGTACACCGGAAGACTGGTCAGGTCAGATCGGCGATGGCCCAGCCCAGGATGTTTTGCCAGGAGATTGAAGGCGGAGAACAGGCGATCTCCTGTGCGCTCGGCGACCTCCGAAGACGCATTCTTCTCCAGGTGGACGAAGATATCGTCGATGTCGTCCAGCGCGGCCGGAGAGATCTGGTAGCTATCCCTGCTGACGGGCAAGCCGCCGCTCCGCAAGCATCTCCCGGGCGCGCTCAGGCCCCACACCTTCGCCCCGCTCGATCTGCTCCACACCTCGCCGGAGGTGTTCTTCGATCTCCTCACGGTGCAGCCGGAGCCAGTCTTCCTGGGCCTCAAGCAGATCCAGCGCCCGCTCGATCAGCTCAGAGGGCCGGCGGAAGTGCCCCCGATCGAGCTCCCGCTGGATACGTTCGCCGGTCCGGTCATCCACGGTGAGTTGCATGCGCTGAGTATACGGCCGGGCCGGCGGAGCGCAGTCTCGCGGTAGCCCGAACGATCCACCCCGCAAGCAGGGCAGCGCCTCCGGTGCTGTCCCGACGGCGCGCGCCAAATCTGCTTGCCAGCCCTGCACTCGCTGTGGAATGGTGGGGCCGCGTCCGTGTAACCGCTTCAGGAGCTGGCAGAGCCATGAACAAACGAGACTTTTTGAAGACCTCCGGCGCCCTCCTTGCCGGCACGCTCGCCCCTTACTCGCTTCCTGCGCAGCAGCCGCAGGATCCCACGCCGACTCCCACCCCCGGTCCACGCACCAACTGGGCCGGCAACTACACCTTTCACGCCCCGCGGATCGACCAGCCCACCACGCCGGCAGAGCTCGTCGACCTCGTCCGGTCCCGCCCCCAAACGAAGGCCCTCGGTTCGAAGCACTCCTTTAACAACATCGCCGATTCGCCGTCGGACCAGGTTTCGATGGTGCACTTCGACGGCATGACTCTGGATCGCGCGGCCAGGACCGTCACCGTCGGCGCCGGCGTTCGCTACGGCACGCTCGCTCCGTGGCTCGACCGTCAGGGCTTTGCCGTCCACAACCTCGCCTCGCTGCCGCACATCACCGTCGCCGGAGCCATCAGCACCGCCACCCATGGCTCCGGGGTGCACAACGGCAACCTGGCCACCGCCGTCCGCGCCCTCGAGTTTGTCGACGGAACCGGCCGGCACGTCACGCTCTCCCGCGACAAGAACCCCGATGTGTTTCCGGGTGCTGTCGTCGGCCTTGGCGCCCTCGGCATCGCGACCTCGGTCACGCTCGATGTGGTCCCCAGATTTCTGGTCGCCCAGACCGTCTACGAGGACCTCTCCTTCGACCAGCTGGAGCACCACCTCGACGCCATCCTCGGCGCGGCCTACTCGGTCTCGCTCTTTACCGACTGGCAGAACCACAAAGCCTCCGAGGTGTGGCTCAAGCAGGTCGTCCCCGGCCCGAATACGGTACCGCAGCCGCCGCTCTTCTTTGGCGCCACCCGGCAGACCCGCAAGCTCCACCCGATCCGCGAGCACGACGCCGCCAACACCACCGATCAGCTCGGCGTGCCCGGCCCCTGGTACGAGCGGCTGCCACACTTCAAAATGAACTTCACCCCGTCCTCCGGGGCCGAGATCCAGACCGAGTACTTCGTTCCGCGCGAGCACGCCCTCCAGGCCATCCTCGCGGTTGAAAAGCTGCGCGACCGCATCACCCCGCACCTGTTCATCACCGAGCTGCGGACGATCTCGGCCGACACGCTCTGGATGTCCATGGCCTACGAGCGCCACTCGCTTGCCATCCACTTCACCTGGAAGCCCGAGACCGAGGCCGTGCTGGCCGTGCTGCCCGAGATCGAGACGGCTCTTGCGCCCTTCGGTGCCCGCCCCCACTGGGCCAAGGTCTTCACCGTGCCACCCGGCCACCTGCGGGAGCTCTACCCGCGCTTCAGCGACTTCCTCGCCCTGGCCCGGCAGCACGACCCCGAGGGCAGGCTGCGCAACGGCTACCTTGATCGCAATCTGTATCCGGCGTAGCCTGGCGACCCGAGCTTCCCTGGAGTTCCCCCTTTTCCACCGCCTCCACACGTCTCACCTTGTTCCCTCCCGGGCATCGCGCCTACCCTTGAGCTCCATGACGAGCTCCATGACCTTCTGCCCTGTCCTGAAATCCCGCGTCCGGCATGCCCTATTCGTGATCCACAGCCCGGTTTCCCGGCAAATCGCCGTGGGAAGCGCGACGTGTCCCGTCGGCATGCGGCATTCGCATGGTAAGTACCACCGGTAGTATTCTTAAATTGACACCCCCCATGGGGTGCGGTACGGTTGCATCTGTCGCGGGGTCGCCTGGTTCGCGTTGAGCCTCCCAGACCGCCCACAACGACGCTTCGCTCCCCGTCTTTGTCTGAGCAGCACACGGTACGGCAGAGAGTCCCCCAGGCAGCGCACACGGGCTCGCGCAGTGGCAACTCGTCCGACACTTCGTCTTCTGACCGGCGTTCCGGTCCCCAGGCCACACAGGCTCCTGCTCACAGGCCGGAGCCACACATCCAAACTTTCAGGAGCACCGAACGCCATGGCGACCACACCCAACACCTCCCACCTCCCTGCCTCCATCCAGCCGACGGCCTCCGCGCCGGCCAGGCGCGGCTCCCGCTCCGGACTGCAGTTCGCGCGCCACTTCTCGAAGCCCGGCGTCTCCCCCTACGACGAGATCGCCTGGGAGCGCCGCGACGCCGTCATCCAGGACTGGAAGGGCAAGCTGATCTTTGAGCAGAAGGGTGTCGAGGTGCCGGCCGACTGGTCCATGACCGCGACCAACATCGTCGCGTCGAAGTACCTCCACGGCCTGAATGGCACCGCCGAGCGCGAGGGTGGCGTGCGCGAGCTGATCTCGCGCGTGGCCGAATCGATTCGCGACTGGGGCCTGCGCGACGGCTACTTCGCCACCCCGGAGGACGCCGAGGCGTTCCATGCCGAGCTCTGCCACCTTCTGCTGCACCAGAAGGTCGCCTTCAACTCCCCGGTCTGGTTCAACGTCGGCTGCGACCGCCTCGAACCCAACTCCGACGCGCAGAACTGGCACTGGAACAAGGAGACCGGCGAGGTCGAGTTCTCCGTCACCGGATACAGGAAGCCGCAGTGCTCGGCCTGCTTCATCAACTCGGTCGAAGACTCGCTCGACTCCATCCTGACGCTCGCCAAGACCGAGGGCATGCTCTTCAAGTGGGGCTCGGGCGCGGGCTCGAACCTGTCGGCCATCCGCGGCTCCATGGAGACGCTCTCGGGCGGCGGCACCGCCTCCGGACCGCTCTCGTTCATGCGCGGCTTCGACGCCTTTGCCGGCGTCATCAAATCGGGCGGAAAGACCCGCCGCGCCGCCAAGATGGTCATCCTCAACGTCGACCACCCGGACATCGAGGACTTCGTCCAGTGCAAGGTAGTCGAGGAGAAGAAGGCCTGGACCCTGATGGCGGCCGGCTACGACGGCTCCGGCCCCGACTCCGAGGCGTTCACCTCCATCTTCTTCCAGAACGCCAACAACTCCGTCCGCGTCACCGACGAGTTCATGCAGGCGGTGGTCGATAACGGCAGCTTCACCACGCGGTCGGTCAAGGATGGGAGGCCGGTCAAGGAGTACAAGGCGCGCGACCTGATGCACTCGATCGCCGAGGCCACCTGGCAGTGCGGCGACCCCGGCATGCAGTACGACACCACCATCAACCGCTGGCACACGAGCAAGAACACGGCCCGCATCAACGCCTCGAACCCCTGCTCGGAGTACATGTTTCTCGACGACTCCGCCTGCAATCTCGCCTCCTTCAACCTGCTTAAGTTCCTCACGCCCGCGGGCCGGTTCGACATCCCGGCTTACCGGCACGCCATCGGCATCGTCACGACGGCGATGGAGATCATCGTCGACTCGGCCGGCTACCCGACCGAACGCATCGCCCGCAACTCGCACGACTACCGTCCGCTCGGGCTCGGCTATGCCAACCTGGGCGCGCTTCTGATGGCCTTTGGCCTGCCGTACGACTCCGACGCCGGCCGCGACTTCGCCGCCGCGCTCACCGCCATCCTCTGCGGCGACGCGTACTGGCAGTCTTCGCGCATCGCCGAAAGCTGCGCTCCACTGGGCGCCGCCACACCCCTGACCCAGAAGGCGGAGACGGAGGGTGGAGCCTGCCCCGGCTTCTACGTCAACCGCGAGCCCTTCCTCGACGTCATTCGCATGCACCGCGCGGAGGTCAACAAGATCGGCTCCAACCGCGCGGCCAGCAAGGAGCCCTTCACCGTGCCGCAGCTCGACGACCTGATCACCGCCTCCAAACAGGCCTGGGACGGCGCTCTGGCGCACGGCGAGAAGCACGGCTACCGCAACTCGCAGGTGACCGTGCTCGCGCCCACCGGCACCATCGGCTTCATGATGGACTGCGACACCACCGGCATCGAGCCCGACCTGGCCCTCGTCAAGTACAAGAAGCTGGTCGGCGGCGGCATGATCAAGATCGTCAACAACACCGTGCCCTCGGCTCTGACCA
Organism: Acidobacteriaceae bacterium; assembly: GCA_965218595.1. GTDB lineage: Bacteria > Acidobacteriota > Terriglobia > Terriglobales > Acidobacteriaceae > Edaphobacter. Next base: position 350,083 of record CBDCLC010000005.1, read on the forward strand.
AGCTCGGCTACACCGACGCGGAGATGCACGCGATCGTCTCCTACATCGACGCGACCGGCACCATTGAGGGTGCGCCGCACCTGAAGCCCGAGCACCTGGCCGTCTTTGATTGCTCCTTCAAGCCCGCCAAGGGAACCCGCACCATCTCCTGGCTCGGCCACGTCGGGATGATGGCTGCGACCCAGCCCTTTCTTTCGGGCGCCATCTCGAAGACCGTGAACCTGCCCAACGACTGCTCGGTCCAGGACATCGCCGACGCACGTCTCCGCCAGCAGAGACAAGAAGGACGATAAACAAGCCTCAGTGCCGGGTGCCCCATCTTCGCCGGCACCCTCATCGTCGTCATCCTCTTCGCCGGCATCCCTTTCTCCGTCGTCATCCCCTTCTTTGTTGTCATCCCCGGAACGGGCATCTGCTTCTGCTTCCCCCACTTCCGCTGACGCCACCGCCTCCCCCTCTTCGCCGTCATCCCCCTCTTTGTTGTCATCCCCGGAACGGGGATCTGCTTCTCCGTCCCCCACAACCGAAACCACCGCCGCCGCCGAATCCCGCGTCGCCGAACTCACCGCCCAACTCGCTGCAGCCCAGAGCCAGCTCACCGAGGCCATCCGCCTCGGCTCCGCCGCGCAGGACAGCGCCAACCAGACCGCGCCGCCGCGCGCCGTCCGCCACCGCCTCCCCGCCGAGCGCGCCAGCGTCACCCACAAATTCGGCATCGCCGGCCACGAGGGCTACGTCACCGTCGGCCTTTACCCCTCCGGCGCGCCCGGCGAAATCTTCATCCGCATGGCCAAGGAAGGCTCCACCATTTCCGGCCTCATGGACTCGTTCGCCACCGCTGTCAGCATGTGCCTTCAGCACGGCGTGCCGCTCAAGCTCCTTTGCGAAAAGTTCGCGCACACCCGCTTCGAACCCTCGGGCTGGACCGGCAACCCCGAAATCGGCTTCGCGAAGTCGATCATGGACTACCTCTTCCGCTGGATGCAGATGCGCTTCCTTTCCGGCCACCAGCTCGACCTCTTCAGCGGCATGAAGCCGGCCATCCCCACCGACCTCGCCCACACCCCCCAGCCTCCATCCCCCATGTTGTCATCCCCGGAACGGGGATCTGCTTCTGCTTTCAGCTCGTCCTCCTCCGCTTCACTGTCGTCCTCCCCCAATTCACTGTCATCCCCGGAACGGGGATCTGCTTCATCCGTCATCCCCGTCGCCGGCACCGTCAACGGCCCCGACAACACCGTCGTCCCATCCCTCGCCGCCGCCCAAACCCCGGCCGCCGCCCTGGACACTGGACACTCGCCTCTGGACACTGCCTTTCTCTCCGCAGACCTGAGCGCCCGCAGCGGCATGGCACCCAGCAACCTTGATTCCTCTTTGTCATTCCGCAGCAACGCGGAGGAATCTGCATCACCCTCCTCCAACCCCTACAAGGGCATGGAAGACCGCGGCATCTTTCACGCCGCCGACGCCATGAAGGGCATGTACGACATGGGCGACGCCCCCAGCTGCCCCACCTGCGGCGCCATCATGGTAAGAAACGGCGCCTGCCACCGCTGCATGGAATGCGGCAGCACCAGCGGCTGCAGCTAAATTAATTGTGAATCATTACTCAAGAAAAATAAGGAGAAGCAATGGAAGGCTTTTGGACAGCAAACTTTCGAACACCTAACGGAATGGGCACAGGAGTCGCGTACTTCACTAGAGACTCTATTTATGGTGGGGATAATGGGTTTACCTATATAGGTTCATACAGTCTCGTCGGCGACACAATCGACGCGACACTTGAGATCCGCAACTTTACGCCCGGAGTACAGACCGTCTTTGGTACAGGAGGCCAGCCGTTCACACTTAAGATTCACGGAACTGTTGCGAAAGACGTTATGAATGGGCAAGGCTCAGCAAGTCATGCACCAGGGATGTCATTTCATGTTGCACTGAAGAAGGTCAAATAGCGTGTCGATCCGGCACATGCTAATCGGTGAGAGTCGTTGAGTAAGGAGATGGAAACAGATAGAGTAGCCGCTATTATCTCTGAGAGACAAGCTGAATTTGGTAAGCAAATTCTGAACCTGTCTCTAGCCATCCTTGCTTTCTCTGTCGCGTTTTTATCAGCTTTCATTAAGCTAGGAGCTGCTGCCGGAATACTAGCGTGGTTTGAACTAAGTTGGGCCTCCGTTACGGTTGCTATACTCGCCACTCTCGTTTCGATTCGCTCCAGTGCTGTGGCGCACCAAGACTACTGGTCTGAACTCGACGCCGAAATCGCTGGGCGCGAGAAACCCAAGGAACGGAAATGGCCCAATGAGGTCACAAAGATCTCGAATAGGCTTGGGGCATTGGCTCTCTTGGTGGGTATCGCTCTAATTCTGATCTCCGTGTCAAAAATGATAAAAGGGGCAAGCATGTTAGAAAAAGTGAAAGAAGTGCAAAAGAGTATTCCCACCAACTGTCAGGATTCCATCGAAGTAATGCGAAGTTCGCAGCCCGCTAGTGTTCAGAAACCTACTCCCGCAGAGTTACCGGCAGCCCCACAAACGGAGCAGAGGGATAAAAAGTAGGAGCGCGGCCTCACGCGCAGCAGAAAAGCATGGCAAGACCAAGAAGGGGCGCGGCTTCAGCCGTACCATCGCACCCACATACAAGCAGCGGCTTTAGCCGCTGGTGTGGGTTTGGCGGAAGGCCGAACAATACGGCCATTCTCGTCGCTGTGACAAGACCGCGCTCTTACCCAAACAATCACCTCAGACCTGCCAAAGCTACAGCGCCGTTGAAAGGGCACGGCTTCAGCCGTGCCATCACCGCCCAGCTGAAAAACCGGCTTTAGCCGCTGGGGTGCGTTTGGTTATGCCCAAGACAAACCTCAGGGGCTAAAGCCCTCACCAACACCTCGGACGTCGGCACGGCTAAAGCCGTGCCCTTCGGACGGAAATTTGCTGCCCACGCTAAACCGTGGCCAAGCCGAGCCGCATCGCCAGCCAGGGGACCTTCTTCGTCACCGCGCGCGCATGACCGGCTCTTCCAGGTCTCCGCAAACGCTGAATTGTTCCTGAACACCCTGCAGCACCACCGCCGCGAGGGTTGTTACAAACTCTTTGCGTTTGTGGTCATGCGGGTGCCCCACATCTCGCTTCTGAGATGTGGGTGGTTGTGGCAATCCTCTCCGCCGTCCTATGCTGAACTCCATGACGGTTACCCTGGATGACACCACGGAGCAGCTTCTGCAGCAGCAGTTGGCCCGTGGGGTTTACGCCACGCCAGCCGAACTTATTGCACACGCGCTTTCACTCGTCGCCGCCGAGGATGATTGGCTTTACCGCAATCGCGAGGCCATCAACGCTGACCTCGATGAGAGTTTCGCGCAGGTGGCCAGGGGTCAGGTCTACACCGAAGAAGAGGCAGAGATTGAGCTGGGCCGCAGACGAGCCGCCCCAACCTCCTGAGATCCCGCCCGAAGGGCTGTCAAGCCCCTGACTCCAGAACGACGCAGCTAAAGGTGACAAACCGGAGCACTTAGCTCACCTCGGCGAGGTGCGCATCATTTCGCCGCACCTCCTACATTGAAATCAGGCTCCTTCTGGGCACGCCCCCTGTAAGGTACTTCCAAATGAGAGCAGTGAAGGTCCGCGCCTAACTCGATTCTTCTGATGACTTTGCGCGGAGAACACCGGGGGGAGTACCGCTCGTCTTCACCGCCCCTTGGCCTGGTAGACCCGCACATAGTCGACGAGCATCGTAGCCGTTCCGGGCGTGGAGGCGTCCGTCGTCCCCGGGAAGCCACCCTTGCCGATCGCAAGATTCAGCAGCAGAAAGAAGGGGTGGTCGAAGACCCAGCGCGACCCCGGCGGCAGTTGCGCCGGCGTCAGCGTCTCAAAGACGTTCGCCGGATCGTCCCGGTAGTACGCGAGCCGGTCAGGCCCCCAGATCACCCCGTAGGTGTGAAAGCCCGCATCCACGCGCGCTCCACCCGGAAACGCATAGCTTTTCGTCGGCCCCTTGTCGGCACTGTACCCCGGCCCGTGCGTCGTCGACGAGGTGGCGGTGGGACCGTACTTCTGCACCCACTCCATGATGTCCACCTCACCGCACTCGGGCCAGTGCGCGGTGTCGACATCAGCTCCCAGCATCCAGAACGCCGGCCAGAAGCCATCGCCCACCGGCAGCTTCATCCGCGCCTCCATGCGCCCGTACCGGAACTGCCGCAGCCCCTCGGTCTTTAGCCGCGCCGAGGTCCATTGGCCGCTCGCGTCACGCACCGCCTGGATGACCAGGTGCCCGTGTCCATCCATTGCAGCGTTCGGCACATCGCGCCGACACGGTGGCGTGTCGGAGCCGGGAACGCAGTAGAACTCGACCTCAGGGTTGCCGAAGCCGCCATTTCCCGTGTCGTACGTCCAGCTCTTCCCATCCGGCAGAGACCCGGCGGCCCCGTTGAACTCATCGCTCCACACCAGCTTCCATCCCTGCGCGCGCAAGGGCAAAGCTGCAGCCAGAGCCGCCATCACCGCGGCCGCCACCCAACCTCGGAGTGTGACACTCGACATGTACATTTACCTCTCCCCGCCCGCCAGCACTGCCTGAACCGCCGGGCTCATGGGCTGGTCGGCTTTGCTCACCAGCCAGCTCACGGCCCACTGCTGATGCTCGGAGTACATTCCCGTGTAGGAAGGCATGCCGCTAAGCCGCACACCATTGTGCACCAGCCAGTAACTGTGGCCCACCGGGTCATCGCTGACGCCGACGACGCCTGAGCCATGGCGTTCCCAAAGCTGAGGAGGCACGGGAAACATGCCCTTCGCCATCTGCGAGGGCTTGCCCGGCAGCCCGTGGCAGTCGGCACACTCCTGCGCGTAGACGTGGGCGCCCTCGAGCATGACGTTCTCATCGGGCTGGAAAGGCGGCTGCGGGTTGTCGCGGGCGATACGCGAGTTGAGTACCGTGTGCGCGATCTTGGCCTCAAGTGGAAACGGTTTATCGGCTGTGGCGACCGGCGGGTGGCCATAACGGAGATACAGCCAGCCTCCCCCGATCAACACCGCGAGTGTCACGATCACGCCAAAGATGAATCCCGAGCCACCACGCATAAACTTCTCCCCGCTGCTATATCTCTCGAGCCCTGGCAATCAAAACAGCGAAGCGGTGACCCTGGTCTGTCCAGACCCGATCGAGCGAAAAGCCACCGTCGACCAGCAGGTCTTCCACTCGGTATTTCGAGCCCTCGGGCTCCCCTACGGTGAATTTGTAGCTGTTTTCCGTATGAATGGTCTCGCCTTGGGCGAACCGGAAGGCTTCGCCCGCAATCGTTACGGTCTGCGCGCGCCGGCTTCGCAGGTGCATTTCGACGCGGGAATCGTGGCTGCTCCAAAGCGCCTCGTGCTTGAATGCGGAAACGTCGAAGTCCGCGTCCAACTCGCGATTGAGCCGCACCAGCACATTCAGATTGAACGCCGCGGTGACGCCGGCAGCATCGTCGTATGCGCTTATCAGCGTGTCCACGCTCTTGCTGTCACCTGGCGCGAGATCGACGCCGAGCAGCAGGGCATCGCCGGCAATCAGCCGTTGGCGGAGATTTCGCAACACGTCGCGGGCCTCAGCCGGGGAAAAGTTGCCGATGCTCGAACCGATGTAGAGCGCGAGCGCGCGCTCGTCCGCGCAACGCGAAAGCGTAAAGGGTTCAGATGTGTAGTTGGCCACCTGTGACGTGACAGTGACGCCGGGGAAGCCTGCTGTCAGCGTCGCCTCAGCGTAGGCAAGTGCGCTGGGGCTCACATCTACAGGCTGGTAAGTGATGCTGCCCTGACGTGCGACCGCGGCAGCGAGCAGGACACCGGTCTTCGACGAGGAACCCGACCCGAGTTCCAGCATGGTTAGCCGCTGCGTCCCCTCCCCTCGGGGAGTCGCCGCGAGCTCCAGGATCTCGCCGGCGTGGGCACTGAACAGCGCGCGTTCCGTCCGCGTGAGGTAGTACTCCGGCAACTCTGTGATGCTCTCAAATAACTCTGATCCACGCTCGTCGTAAAAGAGCCACGGCGAGAGCGATTTCCGTGAGTTGGAGAGGCCTGAAAGCGCGGCCTCCGCGACAGGGTTACTGGTGAGGATGGCTTCGGTTGTCGCGGGTGACATGCGGAAATCAGGCCTTTCCATCGCGCGCGAGACGCAGGCCGCTAAACTGCCAGCGCGTTGCAGGCGAGAAGAAGTTACGGTAGGTCGCGCGAATGTGGGTTGCCGGTGTGACGCAGGAGCCGCCACGCAGCACCACCTGCGAGCTCATGAACTTGCCGTTGTACTCACCAAGAGCGCCAGGCAGCGGAGCATAACCGGGATAACCCGTGTAGGGCGAGGCGGTCCATTGCCAAACATCGCCGTAGAGCTGTGTGGGCTGATCATCGTTCACAGGAGCTACCGTCGGATGCAGTTGGCCGGAGTCGAGGAATGTGCCGCTTGGCTTTTGTTGCGCCGCGACATGCTCCCATTCGAACTCCGTAGGAAGGCGATAGCCGCTCCAGCGGGCAAACGCGTCGGCTTCAAAGAAGCTGAGATGGCAAACCGGAGTCTCTGAAAGCTTGTCCAGCGGTACGAAACCGTTCAGCGTGAAGATGGACCAGCCGGCATGTGTCGCGGAATCGCGACGCCAGTACTCGGGAGCTTCCCAGCCTCCCGCGCGCATGCTGTCCCAGCCTTCACTCAGCCAGAACTCTGGATGCGCGTAGCCGCCCGCATCCATGAAGCTAAGGTATTCGGCGCAGGTGACAAGCCGCGACGCCAGGCGGAACGGCGCAATGTAGACCTTGTGGCGTGGCGTTTCGTTGTCAAAAGCGAAGCTGTCCAATGACTGGGGATCGGGTGAGACGCCCACTTCCACGACGCCGGCACCCGCCGCCGAGGCGGGTTCAAAGGCGAACCAGCGCAGCTCAGGTGCAATCTGCTCCTCGTGAATGCGGTCTGGTCTGGGTGGTTGATAGGCCGGGTGGAGCGGGTTGGTGTAGAAGGCATGCTTGATGTCAGTCGCGGCAAGCTCCAAGTGCTGTTGCTCGTGCTCCAGGCCCAGGCTGATGCGCCGCATCGCGTCATCATTGGCCGCCTGCTCCAGCAGGTGAGCGATACCTTGATCCACATGACGCCGGTACGCCAAGATCTGGTCCAGTGGTGGCCGCGAAAATGAGGCACGCAGCTTCTTCTCAGGCATGTCGCCGAGGCTCTTGTAATAGCTATTGAAGAGCCAGTGAAAATCAGGATGGAAGGCACGATAGCCGGCGATGAACTCGCGCAGCACGAAGGTTTCGAAGAACCATGATGTATGCGCCAGATGCCACTTGACCGGGGAAGCTTCCGGACAGGACTGCACCATCATGTCTTCTGCGCTGAGCGGCTCGCAAAACGACATTGTGGCATAGCGAACCTGACGGAAACGCTCGATCAGAGATGTCGTCATGTGGGTTTCGGTGATCATGGCAGTCTCCGGGGGGCGAATCTTGCGCGTCAGTGAGATGGATGCACATCTCGCAAACTCCGTTCGCCGACGGTGTTCGCACCCTCGCCAGCGACGCGAACGGCCGGCGTCTTCCGCGAGTCTTTCATGGCGTTTGTACGTCTGTACAGCAGCGTTACAGACCTGAGTTCCAGGAGGCTACATGAGGGCAGCGGTTCTGCTCGTGAGCATGGCTGTGTGCTCGATGACGGTTTACGGGAGCGTTCCTGCCCAGGAGCCCGGACAGCAGGCGGTGGAGCCCGGGATGTTCGCCGGCGCGCAGCGCGTGGCCGGCGAGGTCATCAGTGTGGAAGGTGCCACGCTGAAGGTGAAAGCGGCGGACGGCGCGACCTCCACCATTGTGACCACTTCAAACACACGCGTCATGCGAGGCCGAGGCGTGAGTGTAAAACTGGCTGACTTGAAACCCGGCGATGGGGTGATGGCGGTCGGCAAGCTGGAGCCCGGCACGCAGACACTGCACGCCATGTTCGTGGTGGCAACCGATGCGGCGGAAATGGCCAAACTGCGTGCAGAGCTGGGCAAAAGCTACATTGTCGGCAAGGTAACAGCGGTAGACGCTGACGCCTTGCGGCTGACGGTGGAGCGGCCGGACAACGTGTCCCAGGTGATTGGCGTCGATGAATCGACGAGCTTTCGGCGTGGCCGTGGCGGGCGTGGAGTGAGTGCGGGTTCGCCGGCGGCCGAAGGCAGGGGAACTCAGGGCGACGCAGCCGGCGCAGCAGAGCCCATCACCTTTGCCGACATCAAGGTGGGCGATACTCTCGCGGGCCGTGGTGCGGTCAAGAACGGCACGTTCATGGCGACGGAGTTGACGCTGCGCGCGGGCGGTGAGCGCCGGAGGCAGCGTTCGGCAGCAGACAGCACAGCCGGCTCGCACCCATGAAGCTCAGACAGCCGCAGCGATTTCGGGCTACGGTGGCGGCCTCGGCTATCCTGCTGGCCTGTTCAACGAACCTTGCGACCGAGGTGCAGGCACAAGCACCGGCGCAGGTTGCCCTGGGCAACGCACCGGCACCGGCCAGTGGGGGTGAAGTGCACGGCACAGTGGTGGCGGGCGAAGCGGGCAAGCCCGGTGCTGTGCCCCTGCCGGGCGTTACCGTAACGGCTACGAATACACTCACCGGCCGCAAGCTGTCGACCGCGACGGCGGTGGACGGCACCTGGAGACTGCGTGTGCCGCGCGACGGCCGGTACGTGATCCGGACAGAGTTCATGGCGTTCGCGCCGGAGTCGCACGAGGTACTGATCCACGCCGATGCGCCGGCAGCTGCTCAGGCTGCGCCCACGCCGGCGGCCCAGGATGCGGCCCTGGTGCCGGTCCGCTCGGCCACGGTGAACTTCGGACTGCAGTTGCAAAGCCGTGTGCAGGCCGCCGAAGGGGCGGCTGCAGAGCGGCAGCAGGCTGCCACGCAGGCACGCGGCGGTGGCCTGCAAAGCTTGAGTTTGTCGACGCTCGACACCGGTGCGCTGGATGGGAACACAGCAGGGGCCGGAGCCTCCGATGCCGCGCTGCCCGGGGGTGGTGCACTCGCCGACGCTACGGGTGCGGACGCCGTCGCCGTCAATGGGCAGATGGGCCAGACCAACGCGCTTGCTAACGTGAGCGAGGACGACATTCGCAGCCGTGTGCAGGAGGCGGTTGACCGCGCGCGCGCCAGCGGTTTGCTGCCCTCGGGCGCTGACCCTACGCAAGCCATCGTGAGTGCCATCGGTGGCATGATGAGCGGTGGCGGTGGGCGCGGCGGTGGTGGACGCGGTGGCGGTGGTGGGCGTGGCGGGGGATTTGGAGCGTTTCGGAACTTCAACCCGGCGCAGCCGCATGGCAGCCTGTTCTACCAGGGCGATTTTTCTACGCTCGACAGCGCGCAATGGTCGCCGACGCTGACGCCCGTGGCCAAGCAGGCCTACACGCGGAACAGTTTCGGAGCTTCGCTGCTGGGCTCGCCCTACATCCCTGGGCTGACGAAGCCGAACACCAAGCAGTTCGCGTTTCTGAACTTCAGCGGCCAGCGCAACACGACGCCGCGCATCTTCAATGGAACCGTGCCGACGCTCGCGGAGCGCGGACTGGCGCAGAACGCCGACGGAACCTTCTCCCAAACAGACGCGAATTTCGCCGGTCTGCTGCAAAACGTGAACGGCGTCCAGGCGCCCGTCAATCTTTACTACCGTGGAGCGCAGCTGCCGGGCGGCGGCACCGTGTTGCCGTCGGCGCTGATCAGCGCGCAGGCGCGGCGCGTTCTGGATCCGGTAACCGGGTACTACCCGTTGCCCAACATCGCGAACGGCGTCAACAATGTCTACAACTACCAGACGATTACAACCGCCGGGCAGAACTCCGCAAATCTGAACGCGCGCTACAACCGGAATTTCGGGAACTCCGCCGGCGGCTTTGGCGGGCGCGGGTTTGGTGGTTTCGGTGGAGGGGAACGTGGCAGTCGCAACGCGCCACCCACGCTGCGGCAAAGCCTCGACGCGACCTTCAACTATTCGCACTCGGCGAGCGATCTTCGCAATATCTTTCTGCCGCTGGGCGGCACGACAGCGAGCGAGGGCTACGCGGTGAGTGCGGGCTACCAGATCGGCTACGGACGTCTGAGCGACCACGCAAGCATCACGTGGAACCGCAGCCATGGCACCGAAACGAACTACTTCACAGGGACCGGCGATAACCCAGCGGGGCAGGTCGGCATCAATGAGCCCGCGCAGGTCTCGCTGGCGCAGTCGGGCGTACGGCCGGGCTTCTACAACGGGCTGCCGAACCTCAGCTTTACGAACTTCACCTCACTGTCCAATACGGTGCCGTCGGACACGATCGGCCAGACGATTTCGTTCACTAACTTTGTCAGCTATCGGCACAAGAAGAACAATTACCGTTTCGGGTTTGACCTGCGGCGCGTCCATCAGGAACAGCTTGGTGGCAACAATCCGCTGGGCACCTTCAGCTTCAGCGGCTACGCCACGCAAAGCGCGAGCGACCAGGCAGCGACGCAGGCGGGCAGCACGGTGCAGGCGACGACGGGTACGGGCTTCGCGGACTTCCTGCTCGGGCTGCCGCAGCAGGCTACAGTGCAGGCGGGGCTGAACAAGATCTACCTGCGCGAGTGGGTGGCGGACTGGTATGCGCAGGACGACTATCGCGTGCTGCCGAACCTGACGCTGAACGCGGGCCTTCGTTACGAGTACTTCGGACCGTACAGCGAGAAGAACGGCCGCTTGGCCAACCTCGACGGTGTGACGGAGCTGGGCACCAGCGTCGGCTGCACCACGCCGTATGGCGCAACGATCAGCAATGGTGGAGGCACCGTGACGTGTGCGCCCGGCGTCACGTCCTCGCTGCTGCATGCCGACCGCCTGCTGTATTCGCCGCGTGTGGGTGTGGCCTGGAAGCCGAAGCAGTTGAAGAACACGGTCGTTCGCGCGGGCTATGGGATCAACTACAACACGAGCCAGTACGCCACGTTTGCGCGCGCGCTCAGCTACCAGCAGCCGTTCGCGCTGACGCAGAACAACGTGGTGCAAACAACGAATAACGTCACCGGCTGTACCACGCAGACCGCAACAACGGACGCGAACTTGACGCTGGCGAATGGCTTCACATGCTCGACCAAGCTGTTTCAAAATACCTACGGTGTGGACCCGAAGTACAGGCTGGGTCACGTGCAGGTCTACAACCTCGACGTGCAGCAAACGCTGCCGCTGGGCATCGTGCTGAATGTGGGCTACAACGGCTCCAAAGGCGGTGATCTCGACATCACTCGCGCGCCCAACCACACAGCCACCAGCGTCACCACGCCCGATGCTGTGGCGTTTACCTACGAGGACTCGCTGGCGGAGTCGCGCTTCAATGCGCTCGTGGTGGAGGCACGCAAGCGGTTGCAGAAGGGCATCGGCTTCGGTGCCACCTACACCTATTCGCACTCGATCGATAACGCGTCGAGCTTCGGTGGAGCAACGTCGGTCTCGCCGGTACAGAACGATGCGCGGCTCGATCTCGAAGAGTCAAACTCGAGCTTCGATTTACGGCACAGGCTGAATCTGAACTGGATCCTGGAGGCGCCGTTCGGTCCCAATCGCGCTTTCCTGAACAAAGGTAGCAAGCTGGGCGCGGTGCTCGACGGCCTCACGCTAAGCGGCAATGCGACGTTTACATCGGGTGCGTATTTCACGCCGCAGTACACCTCAAGCGCGGCGCAGATCGCCGCCGGCGGCACGTACACGCTGCGGCCTGACCGCGTTTTCGCGCAGTCGATCGGCGGCACGGGGCAGCTGCGCAGCTTCTTTAACAAGGCTGCGTTCGCGGCGCCTGTGAGCCCCACGGGTTATGGCACGGCCTCGCGCTACTCGATCGAGGGCCCCGGCCAGGTGCTGGTGGATGCCTCTCTATCGCGTACGGTGCGGCTGGGCGACACGCGCTCGTTTGAGGCACGCATGACGGCGTCCAACGTTTTCAACACGGTGCAGTACAGCGGCATCAACACGACCCTGAACTCCGCGACGTTTGGGCAGGTGACCGGCGCGGCCACGATGCGGCAGATCGTGTTTGTGGGAAGGTACAGGTTCTAGCGATGACCACACGAAGCATGGCGGCGTCGCGGCGTGCGATGTGTGCACTGTGCTGTGCACTGCTATTGAACGCTGCCGCCAGGCCGCAGCAGCAGGGCAGCGGTAACGCGGTCCAATCGAACGGCACCACCTTCACGCTGAAAGTGTCGACCGACATCGTGCTGACCAACGTGATCGTTCGGGATAAGAAGACGGGTGCCGTGGTGAAGGGGCTCAAGGCATCGGACTTCCACATTGCAGAAGACAAGCAGCCGCAGCGTATCGTCAGCTTCGACTACCAGAACATTGACAATGCCGCGGCGCTGGCCGCGAACCAGACCACGGTCAGCGGCCAGAGTTCGGTGGCCGACCTGATCAACGGCAACTTCGCCGCGAACGCCCAACAGCTGCATGATCATCGGCTGATCGTCATGTTCTTCGACCTGAGCTCGATGCAGGATGAGGACATCGACCGCGCCGTGGAGTCTGCGCAGAATTACGTGAACAAACAAATGCAGCCGGCGGACCTGGTCGCGCTCGTCTCGCTGTCGACCGGCCTTCGCATGGACCAGGACTTCACCGCGGACAAGGCTGCGCTGCTGCGGAAGCTGGGGAGCTATAACAACACCGACACGAGCGCTTATGCAAACGGCACCACGGGCACGACGGACGGCACCAGTGACAACGCTTCCAGCTTTACGGCAGATGACAGCGAGTTCAACTCGCTGAACACGGATCGCGAGTTGCTGGCGATTCGCACCATCGCGAAGAGTCTAGAGCGTGTGGACCAGCGCAAGAGCATGTTGTACTTTTCTGGCGGCGTCACGCGAAGCGGGATTGAAAATCAGGCGAGCCTGCGTGCGGCGACGAACGAAGCGAGCCGCGCAAACCTGGCGATCTACTCCGTGGACACGCGCGGGCTGCAGGCGCTGCCGCCGGTGGGTGATGCGTCGCAGGGAAGTCTGCGCGGCACGTCCGCGTACTCCGGCCGAGCCGTGCAGTCGCAGCTGGATGCGAATTTCAGTTCGCAGGAGACGCTGGCCAACTTGTCGAGCGATACAGGTGGGAAAGCGTTCTTTGACTCGAACGACTTTGCGCCGGCGTTTCAGCAGATACAGCGCGATACGGAGGCGTACTACATCCTGGGCTTCCGCTCAACGAATCCAGCGAAGAACGGCATGTTCCGCCACCTGACCGTGACAGTGGACAGGCCCGATGTGAAGCTCGAGTACCGGCCCGGCTACTACGCTCCTGCTGACTTCAAGCACCAGAAGACCGAGGACCGCGAAGCTGCCCTGGAAGAACAGTTGCGCAGCGATGTTCCTGCAACGGATGTCGCGGTGTATTTGCAGGCGTTCTACTTCCGGCGTGAGACTAACTCGTTCTTTGTGCCCGTCTCGCTGGCGATCCCGGGCTCGCAGATCCCGTTCCTGAAGAACGGTGACCGCGACAAGGCCAACATCGATGTGCTCGGACAAGTGAAAGACGCTCAGGGTATCGTCGTCGGCAGCGTGCGCGACACCATCAAGCTGGCGGTGGACACGGCCACAGGCGTGAGTCACCGCAGCATCCAGTACGGCACCGGCTTTGTGCTGGCGCCAGGGCGCTACCATCTGAAGTTCGTGGTGCGCGAAAATCAGACCGGCGCGATGGGCAGCTTTGAGACCGACATTCAGGTGCCTGACCTGAAGAAAGCGGCACTCAAACTGAGCTCCTTGGTGCTGTCGAGCCAGCGCACACCGGGGGCCAACGCTAAAGGCGCCGCGGAGAATCCGCTGGTGCGCGAAGGGCTGACGTGGGTGCCCAACATCGCGCATGTCTTTCGCGCCGACGGTCACCTGTACGTGCTGTATGAGGTATACGGCCCAGCCGCGGAGAAGGCAGCAGCGAAAGGCGCGGTGAAGGTGCTGACGAGCCTGGAATTTCTGCATAACGGTGCCAAGGTGTACGAAACGCCGCAGGTGGTGGCGGATACGATCAACACGCCGTCACGCGACGCGGTGGCGTTCCAGTTTGAAGTGCCGCTTGGGCAGCTGAAGCCCGGGACCTACACCTGCCAGGTAAACGTCGTGGACGATGCGGGCGGCAGCTTCAGCTTTCCGCGCACGGCGCTGCGCGTGGAGGCACCGGCGGCTGTGCCCGTTGCGGTGCCGGCGACGCCACAATCAGCGGCTGCGAAGCCGTAAGCTTCACCGGTATGGGCAGTGGCGGCAATCGTTGTTGCAGCAGTAGCCGCGGCGCAGATGGTACGCCTCGGTGAAGACGAAGAGGCCGTCTTCCACGTAATACTCGCCCGGACCGGCGAGAGCGTCGAAATCATGCGGGTCGGAGGCTTCGGCGGGTTCTACTCCGGTTGCGTTACGTGGGCGTGCAGAGTCTTCACTCATCCAAACAGCTCCAATGAACTGCCTTGCGCAGGACGGACACGGGCAGGAGCTTCGGCTGCACGCACCACCTCCGCGGCTGAGCGCGCGGGCCTGGCGCGCGCCGGCACCGACCGTCCATGGGGGTCTTCGGCTGTGCCCGCGAGCGGAGCTTCCACGGCGCCGTTAAGAAGACTGATGAATGTGCCGGGCACAGCGGCGACGCGCTGCCCCGGCACGATGATGCCGGCGAGGTTGAGTGGGTCGGCGGCCGAGAGGCGAACAGATTCGTTGTCAGTCTGCGAGGTGGTGTCGCGGCGAAAGGCGCGAAGTGCATCGGCGGCCTCGGGCAGTGCGAACTGTTCGCCAAAAGGCCCGGTGACGAAGCGGCCGCCACGCACCTCACCGCGTGCTTCCAGCCTGCGGAGCGTGAGCACGAGATCGCGCCACCGGGGTGCATTGGCTTCGCGCTCCAGCAGTTCGCGGAAGAGCACACCGTAGCGGCACAGCAGAATGCGTGCCTGACCGTCGAGCGCGGCCTCGTTCTGCTTAGCCGCGGCGATGGCGGCGGCTTGGGCTTCTGCTGAGCCGCGCGGCGGCGTGGCCGTAGAGTGTGGCGTGCGGTCTCCCAGCAGCGACCAGCGGCCAGCCGTGGTGCGCGCGGCAGCACGGCGGCGCAGGCTGGTGGCGGCGGTCTGCTCTACAGCGATCGATTTGCGGCGAGGATCCATCATGGCGCGCAGCTGATCGAAGCCGTCAGCGGAGGTAAGCCCCGCCGTGGCGAGCTCCCACAGCGCCGTGGCGACCGCGAGCTTCGGCAAACCGCTGAGGCGCTGCAGGTCGGCGGTGAAGGCGGCCCCGCGCTCGCTCAGCAGCTGGCGGACCGCCTGCGCATCAGCACTTAACGAGGCTGCGAGGCGAGTCTCGTCGACGCCTTTCGAGGCAAGCACGCTCTCCAGCCACACCGTGCTTTCCCGCAGGAAGAAGGTGATCGGCGCGGCGTTGGTGGGAATGACGCGACGCGGCGTGCTGCCGTCGTCGCGGCTCCACGCGGGATGCGGCGACAGCCGGCCCCAGCCGACGATGCCCGCGAGGCAGAGCGCATCGAGCGTGGCGGGCGAGTAATCTGCAACGCGCGAGGGCAGCAGCGTGCGTTCCCATTCGGCGGCGGGCGCTTCAAAGCCCTCCAGCTGCTCCAACGCGGCGAGCACACCTTCTTCGCCGGAAAGCTGTGTGCCGGGCGCGACATGGTGCCACGTCAGCAGCCAGCGCATGAACACGGCCTGAGATACGGGCTCCACAGAGCGGCGGAGGCCGGCGAGCGTGAGACGGTGGATGCGCTGCAGGATGCGCCGTTCGCACCATTCGGTGTTTTGCTGATCCTCGTCTGCGGGTTTCGCGCGCTCGTAGACGCCACGCAACGCGAGTCCCTGGAGCTCCATCGCGAGCAGCGATTGCGACAGGCTGCGTGGCGGCAGCTGCAGGGCCTCGCCAAGCGAGGCAGGGGTGAGCGGGCCAAGCACCTGAAGCCAACCCTGCACGAACCGCGTGGTCGCGGCGTCACGCGGGCTGAGCGTCTGCTCTTCGCGGTACTCCGTGCCGCCGATGACCAGGTGTCTAACTTCGTGCGTGGTGAGAGTGGCCGGCAGCGGAATCGATGCGTCAGGCCACAGCAGGCGAGCCTCAGCAAGACGCTCGGCCGCGATCCATAAAGCATCGTCACCCACGGCAACAGCGAAGGCGCGGTGCCCCGCCTCCAGCGCGGCAAGGAAGTGCGGCCAGTGTGCCGTGGTTCGTTCGTGGCCGGCAGAGTGGGATTCGATCCACGATGCGGGCAACGCAACGAGTTGCAGCAGCAGATCGTGCATCTCGTGAGCATCGCGCGGGTCGGGAAAGATCTGCGCACGAACGCTCGCGATCGCGGCGGCATCGAGCCTTCCCGCACCCTCGGCTACGCTACCGGGCAGCGTGCGGCGCAGGGTGACGGCGCGGGCGCGGCGAGCTTCGGCGTCTGCCTCATCAAGATAGGCATAAGGCATGGCGTGGATGAGCTCGTGCGCAAACAGTGAGGGCACGGGTGTGTCCACGGCAAGGCAGCGAATGCTGCCGTCAGCTATGCCTGTAAGCACAGCATGGAGGCCGTCGATGTCCATGGCTTCTGTGAGCGTGTCGCGCATGACTTCGCGCACCAGCGGATGATCGGGAATGACGATATCGCCGGTCATCGTTTCGGGGCAGGCGGAGGCATGCGGAAAAACGCTGGCGAGCAGATCGTCGGAGCGTGTGCGCTGCACCTGCGGCGCCACCCGTTTGCCCTTCTGCATGCGCAGCAGCTGCAGGCTGCGCCCCGCGGCCCAGCGCCAGCGGTTCTTGAAGAGTGGCGACGGGATGGAGGCCTGCTCCAGCAGGTCGCGCGCGGTGTTGACCGAGAGGAACTGAAAGACCTCTGCGAGAGGGAAGCTGTGCTGCTCGGCGAGCGAGATATTGATGCCGTTGTCCGTGGCCGCGGCCTGTAGTTCAAAGTTAAATCCGCGGCAGAAGCGCTTGCGCAGCGCGAGACCCCAAGCCTTGTTGAGGCGTCCGCCAAACGGAGCGTGCAGGATCAACTGCTGCCCGCCACCCTCGTCGAAGAAACGTTCGGCAATGATGGTTGTCGTGGTGGGCACGGCACCCAGCGCGGCACGGCCGCCGACAATGTACGCCACAAGCTGCAGCGCACCGCTTTCGCAAACGAAGCACTGCTCGCACAACCATGCGATACAAGCCGCGACCGAGGGCTCCGCCGCATGGACGTTCTGTGGCGGCACGTTGCGCGTGCGTTCTGCTACCTCGGCTCGCAGGTCAGACACGCCTTCGCTGAGCACGCCGGTGCGCTGCGGCGCTTCGCCCTCCCAGAACGGAATGCTGGGTGGCGCGCCGTGCGCGTCCTCCACCAGTACTTTGCCTTGGGGGTCGATGCGCTGAATGCGCCAGCTGGTGTTGCCCAGCTGCACGACATCGCCGGGTGAGCTGTCAACGGCGAAGTGCTCGTCGAGCGTGGCGATCTGCACGTTTTCCGGCTGCAGCATGACGGCGAAAAGGCTGGCATCGGGAATGGCGCCGCCGTTCGAGATCGCGATCATGCGTGCACCGCGGCGGCCGTGCAACTGCCCCTGCACACGATCGCGTAGCAGATAGGCACCATAGCGGCCGCGCGAGCTTTCGATGCCTTCGTGCAGCAGCTGGATGAGTTCGTCGAAGTGCGCGCGCGTGAGTGCACGGTAAGGCCATGCGCGCGTGACGACGCGATAGACGGCGTCTTCGTCCCAGCTTTCTGCGCCGCACATGGCGACGATGTGTTGCATCAGCACGTCGACGGGAGCGTCGGGGATTTCCAGTCGATCGAGTTCGCCGGCGACCATCTTCCGCAGCAGCGCGGCTTGTTCCACCAGATCATCCCGCGTTGTCGCAAAGAAGCGGCCCTTGGGAATCGCGCCGCGCCAGTGACCCGCGCGCCCTACGCGCTGCATCGCCACAGCTACGGCGCGCGTGGTGTTGATCTGGCAGACGAGGTCGACGTGGCCGATGTCGATGCCCAGCTCAAGCGAAGCGGTGGCGATCAGGATCCGGATCTCGCCGTTCTTCAGCCGCTGCTCGGCATCCAGGCGCAACGCGCGCGAGAGCGAACCATGATGTGCGGCGACGGCATCGGCACCAAGGCGCTCGGTCAACTCGAAGCTGATCTTTTCTACCAGCCGGCGCGTGTTGACGAAGACGAGTGTGGAGCGATGACCCTCTGCGAGGTGGGCGAGCTTGTCGTAAATTTCGGTCCACATCGCCGTGGTGGTCAGCGAGCCGAGCTCGTCGGACGGCACCTCGATGGCGAGATCCAGCGCGCGCCGTTGGCCCACCTGGATAATGGTCGCGGGCTCGCGGCCCGGTGCGCAGCCGGTGAGGAAACTGGCTACAAGCTCGATGGGGTTTTGTGTAGCGGAGAGCCCAATCCGCTGCGCAGGGCGTGAGCGCGCGGTCAGCATTGCCCCGGCGGCCAGGTGGTTTTCGCCGCAGACCAACGCGTCCAGCCGCTCCAGCGTAAGCGCCAGGTGGGAGCCGCGTTTGTCGTCGGCGACCGCGTGAATTTCGTCAACAATGACGGTGCTCACGCAGGCAAGATTTTTGCGCGGCTTGCCGGCGGTGAGCAGAATGTAAAGCGACTCCGGCGTGGTGACCAGGATGTGCGGCGGATGCTTCAGCATCGCCGTGCGTTCCTTCTGCGGTGTGTCGCCGGTGCGGACGCCGGTGCGGATTTCCGGCAGCATGTAGCCGCGCGCGCGTGCCAGCTCGGCGATTTCCGCGAGCGGCGCATCGAGGTTTTTCTGCACGTCGTTAGAGAGCGCCTTGAGCGGCGAAATGTACACGACGTGAGTGTGAGGCGTGAGTGAACCGTCAAGCGCGGCCCTTAGCAGCTTATCGATGCAGACGAGAAAGGCGGCGAGGGTTTTGCCGCTGCCTGTAGGTGCGCTGATCAGCGTAGGTTTGCCATCGAGGATCGCGGGCCAGCCGGCAACCTGCGGCTCAGTGGGCGTACCAAACTTCGCGGTGAACCACTCGACAACCAGCGGATGTGCCCAGGCGATCGCCTGGTCGATCACGGGTGCGGCGTCGCCGATGGAATCACAGGGGCCCATGCGGAGATTGTAGCTCTGCCTTTGCGGTTTGTTCGCCTGCGGTTGCTGGCATCGCGATTACATATTGCCCACGCCGATATCCGCGCGTTTGGCCTCATCGTTATTGGGGTCGAGATACTGCTCGATGGTGCTGTCGAGTACGCCTTTGGCGCTCAAGATGAAGTCGATGGCATCCCGGCCGGCACCTGAACCGCCGGGCAGCGGCGTTACCCAGTGTGCGGCAGCCTTCACCTGCGGCCGCGCATTCGCCGTGGCGATGGCGAGACCCACCAGCCGCATCACCGGCAGGTCGATGACGTCGTCACCCACGTAGGCGATCTCACGCAGCGCACATCCCTCCTCGGCGACGATCTTCTCGAGTGCCTGCACCTTGTAGTGCTGGCCCTGGTACAGGTGATCGATTTTCAGATCGCCGGCACGAAGCTCAACCACGCGTGACTGGCGCTTGGTCACCCAACCGATCTTGAGACCAGCGACGTGGGCGATGGCGATACCCATGCCATCGTGTGCGCTGAAGCTCTTCACTTCCGTGCCCTTGCCGTCCGCCCCCGGGACCAGCGTGATGTCGCCGTTGGTGAGCACACCGTCAACGTCAAACAGCAAAACGCGGATGGCGCGGGCACGCAGTTGGGCGTCGTTCGTCATTTCGGTCATGCGCTCATTTTAGGCAAGTTGCGTGCCTGGCGTGCGGACGTACTCGCCGCTCTTGCCGCCTGACTTTCGCAGTAGAACGATCTCTCGAATGCGGATGCCCTTGTCGAGCGCCTTGGTCATGTCGTAGACGGTGAGTGCGGCGACGCCGGCGGCGGTCATCGCCTCCATCTCCACGCCCGTGCCCGCGACCGTAGCGGCTGTGGCTGTGAGGCGCACGCCGCCCGCGACAATCTCCGCCTGCACGTCGACGAAGCTAAGCGGCAGTGGATGGCACATGGGAATGAGGTCGCTGGTGCGCTTTGCCGCCATGATGCCGGCGAAGCGCGCGACCTCCAGCGGATTGCCCTTCGGATTTTGCGGCAATGCGGCAAGCACGGCTTCGTTCAGTTCGACGAAGGCCTGCGCTGTGGCTTCACGACGCGTCTCAGCTTTGGTGCCGACATCGACCATGTGGGCCTGACCGGCTTCGTCGTAGTGGGAAAGCTTGTCGGGCTGCGGTTGCCGTTCTGACATATGTAGACCTCACGGCAGGTTATAGCAGCAGCATGCGGACCGTTGTCCCGGGAAGTATAGGTGCGGTGCCCGCAGGCACCACGACGAAGCCGTCGGCGCGCGCGCTGGCTGTCTGATCGCCGGAGCCCTGCCACGGGATGACGCGTGCGCTCGCACGCTCCCAGGACGTTGTAAGGATCGCAGGGAGAAAGCGCGTCAGGTTCGGCGCAGGCATCGTCGCTTCTTCGAGTTCAGCGGCGATGAAACGTGAAGACGCCATCAATTCACCGCCGAGCGCGCGCAGCAGCGGAGCCGCGAAGAGCGCAAACGTCACCTGTGTGGAGACGGGATTGCCCGGCAAGCCGAAGAAGTACGTCCAATTGCGGGGCGAATCCGTTTCTGTGCCATACTCCGGCGCAAGCTTCGGCAGACGGCCGAAGACCACAGGCTTGCCGGGCTGAATGCGCACACCCGTAAAAAAGAACTCCGCTCCCGCCTCGTGTAGCACCTGCTCGACAAGATCGTACTTGCCCATGCTGACGCCGCCGGAAAGCAGCAGCAGATCGGCCGCGCGGCCGCAATTGATTCGGTCGCGCAGATCGTCGAGCGTGTCTTTTGCGATAGGCAGCCGCTCGGGCTCGCCGCCGGACCGCTGTACCGCGGCTGCGAGCGCAGGGCCGTTGGAGTTGTAGATGGCGAACGGTTTAATCTCGCGTGGAGCTTGCTCACGGAGCGTCGGCAGTTCTCGCAATTCGTCGCCAGTGGCAAGAATGGCCACTCTGGGCTTTACCGCGACGCCCACCGTCGCGTACCCAGCGCCTGCGACGATAGCGATTTGCTGCGGGCCCAGCCGGCGGCCGGCACTCAGCAGCCTTTCGCCCGCGCGGGCTTCGGCCCCTTGCGGCACAACGTTGCTGCCCGGCTCGAGTACACGTCCAGTCTCGGGTATCAGCAGGTGCGTGGCATCGTCATAGCTTGCATGCTCCACCATCAGCACAGCGTCTGCGCCCGCAGGCAGCGGAGCGCCTGTCATGATCTCCAGCGCTTCGCCCGCGGCGAGGTCGGCCCCGTCCCATTGCTCGCCTGCGCGTATTTGACCGACGACACGCAGCGCGGAACCCGTACGCAAATCCTGGCTATGTATGGCGTAGCCGTCGCGTGTTGAACGTGCAAACGGCGGCTGATCGCGATCTGCCAGAATGTCACCGGCGAGCACGCGTTCCGCCGCGTGGTGCAGACTGACATACTCCTCTTCGCGGGCAGGCATGGCGATCGCCGCATGCTTGTTCACGATCGCCAGCGCTTCCGGCAGACTCACCACATGCTCAGTCATTCGCTAAAGCTCCTCTGCGGTCGGATGCAAAGCCAACAGCCTCGACCGTAGTCGAGGCTGTTGGCTTTAGTAGTAAAGCTGAACTACTTATGACCGGCCTTGTATTTTGTGTTGATCGTCTGGCCCATGCCCTGCAGAATGTTCTTGACCTCAGGCGCCATTTTGCCATCGGGCGCGAGCTCGAGGTATTTTTGATACGCCTCGACGCAGCCCAGCGGCGGTTGGATTTTGCCGGCCTTATCGACAGTTGACTTGCCGATCAGCGACTGACCCTTGATGAAGTAAGGGTCCGGCCGGTTCGGGTCGGCTGCAATGGCCTTGTCCGCAGCCTGGCCGGCGGCATCGGTGCTGCCGGCGTTGAAGAGCACCGCCGCCTCATTGCCGTAGTACATACCGGCGCTTGGCTGGTTGAGCTTGACGGCGTTTTCAAAGGCAGCCTGCGCGTCAGAGGTCTTGCCGATCTTGGCTTCCGCCGTGCCGACAGAGTTCCATGCGATCGCCTGGTCCGCCGGAGTTGGCTTCTTGGAGGCTGCGTTCAGCTCGATGCCCTTCTTGTAGGAATCGATGCCACTCTGGTAAGCCGCCACGGCATCGGCGTCAGACTGAACCGGCTTGTGCGCGGTGCGGTCGTCCGCGGCCATATGGTCGGCTTTGGCAACCTGTGCGCTGCCGAGGTTCAGATATAGGAGACTTTCGTTGGGGTTCGCCGTGGTCGCGTCCTGCAGTTGCTTCACATCGTTGTCGTAGTTCGGCGAAGCCGAGGCGAGATCAGCCCGCGTTGACTTCAGGATGTTATTGAGGTTCGCGATGTTCCCATTGGCAGCCATTGCGGCGGCGTTCTTCTTGCGGTACTCCTCGATCGTCGCTTTCTCCTCGGGCGACAGTTTGTCCATGTAGTCCTTGCGGGAAAGATCGAAGTTCAGCGTCTTGTCTTCGCCGGCTTTAATCTGCACGTTCTCCGCGAAGTCGACGTTCTTCTCACCTTCTGTCAAATCGACGAAGTAGGTGCCGGGTGCAACCTGGCCCTTGTAGTCGCCGTTGGCATCGGTGGTGAAGGTGTAAAGGAACTTACGATCCTTCAGCTCTCCAGTCAGGTCCTTGGTGAACTTTACCGTGTCGTTCTTGATGGGCTGCCCGATGGGGTTGTTGGCGTGGCCGTGAATGGTCACACTCGGAGCGGCTTCCTGCGCCATGGCGGGGATGGTGACCACCGCGAGCGCGGCTATCGCTGTCGCTACAAAGGTCTGATTCGCTTTCATTGCGTCTCCTATGATTGGGCACCGCGAGTGGCTCTGCGGAGCGATAAACGTTGCGCTGTCCATGGTAACCCGTGGCGACGGAAGCTTGCATCGGCTACGGACATCAGGCACCTCGCTGCGGTCCACTAAACCTGAGCCGCGCACAGATCCCGGATAGCTGGCACTGCATATACTTCAGCCGGCCCCTAACCCCGCTGACCGCGCGATTGCTCATCCTCAATCTCTGCCTCGGTCACCGCCTCTTCGGTAAACGGCTGGAACTCCGCGGCATCCAGCACAGCACGTCCAGCGGCTTCGTCTTCGGGCCTCACCAGCAAGCGGGCACGGAAGGCGAGCGGGATCAGGCTGTTGGCGTTCTCGCCCTGAATAAAGCAGTGAATACCTGACGCCTCAAGCGAGGAGCGTGCCATTTGTGCCTCAGCGGGATCGTTGAAGCGGGCGAGCGTTACAAGCTGGGTATCCGGATCAGAATCGAGCATCGTGGTGTTTTGCGCATTCGGAAGCATGAGTTCTTAGATGCGGCGCGCGGGCAGGCCGCCAGCGGAGTTCATGACGAACGCATCAACATAAACCGCAGCAAAAACAGAACCGCCAGCCCATACAGTGCCCAATGTTCGCGGCGGCCGTGTCCTGTGACCAACTCCAGGCCGGCAAAGCTGATGATGCCGAAGCTGAGGCCCGTGGCGATGGAGTAGGTGAGGGGAATGGCCAGCAGCGTGAGAAAGCTCGGGATGGCGACCCGGGGCTCGTCCCACTCGATGCGCGAGGCGCTGGCGATCATTAGCGCTCCCACAAGGATGAGCGCGGGAGCCGTGGCGAAGTCGGGGATCGCGCCCACCAGCGGCGCGACAAACATCGCCAGCAGAAACAGCACGCCCGTGACCACGGCCGTCAGCCCGGTGCGGCCGCCCGCCGCCACGCCGGCGGCGCTTTCTATGTAGCTGGTCACAGTGGAGGTACCCGCCAGCGAGCCGATCACCGTGGCGGAGGCGTCGGCAAAGAAGATACGGTCGAGCCGCGGAATGGTGTGGTCCGGCTGGATGAGCCCGGCACGCTCCGTCACCGCGACCAGCGTGCCGATATTGTCGAAAAGGTCGACGAACAAGAAGACGAAGATGATCTCAAACGCGCTGAGGTGCAGCGCACCGCGGAGGTCCAGGTGGAACGCCGTGGAGCGTATCGCTCCAAGCTGCAGGGGGTGCGGCTGCCAGTGCATCTGGCGCGTGAGGATGCCCAGAGCCGTCGTGCCCAGCACGCCGATCAGCATGGCGGCGCGCACCCGAAATGCCTGCAGGACCGCGGTGAGCGCGATGCCGAAGATCGCCAGCAGCACGGCGGGATTGTGGATGTCTCCGAGCGTCACCATCGTGGCGGCGCTGGGCACAATCAGACCGGAGTTGCGCAGACCCACCAGCGCGATGAACAGCCCGATGCCACCCGCCACGGCAGCATGGAGCTGGTAGGGGATCGCCGCCATGATACGTTGGCGCAGCCCACCGATCGTCAGCAGCAAGAAAATGATGCCAGAGAGAAACACCGCACCCAGCGCGGTCTGCCACGGCACACCCATGCCCTTCACGACCGTGTAGGTGAAGTAGGCGTTGAGACCCATGCCGGGGGCGAGTGCCAGCGGGTAGTTTGCCAGCAGCCCCATCAGCAGGCTGCCCGCCGCGGCGCAAAGGCAAGTGGCCATGGTTACGGCCGCAAGCGGCATCCCGGTCTGCGACAGGATGGCCGGGTTGACGAAGATGATGTAAGCCATCGTGACAAAGGTCGTCACGCCGGCGAGCACCTCCGTGCGCACGGAGGTGCCGTGAGCCGCAAGTTGAAAACGACGCTCCAACAGAGTTCGCATCGAGGCGATCAGAACTTCAGTGCCAGGGACATCTGCACCTGCCGCGGCGCGCCGATCGTGTGCGTCACGACGCCTACCCCGAACGGGCAGTTATAGAAGCCGGTGTTGGTCCCCGCGCCGGTGTTGCAGTTATTGGTGGGCAGCGCCTGGGTCGGCGTGCCGGGGCCGGAGTTCGGTGCGGCAGGGAAGCTGTTGTAGTTCTCGTTCTGGGAGACCTCATTGCCCGGAACGTCAAAGCTCGACGTGTTGGTCAGGTTGTAGACATCCAGCGTATAGCGCAGGGAGTAGCGCTCCGTGATGGCGAGATTCTTGATCAGCGAAGCGTCCGCGCGCTTCTGAAAAGCGGAGCGGAAAATATTGCGCTGGCCGCGGGTGAAATTCGTCTCGTAGGGGTCGCTGGTGGGAATCGCTCCACCCAGGCCGCCGGCCGCGATCACCGGCACGGTGAAGCAGGAGGGCTTCAGGGCCTGGTTGCCAAAGGCGCCGCTCAATCCGGTGCGTGCGTTTTTCGCGTTGCAGCCCGGTGCCAGCGGCACAATCGGGTTTGTAATGCCGTTGTTTGTGGAGTAGTAGATGCTGCCGATCGCGCCCGTGTAGTCGATGACGCTGTAGGGCTGGCCGCTTTGCAGCACGGTGAGGCCGGTCAGCTGCCAGCCGTTCGCGAGGTAGCCGCGCAGGGTTCCATCGCCGAAGAACTTCGGCACGCGAAAGGTGTAGGTAAAGTTGACGACGTGGGTGCGGTCGAAGTCGGCGGAGGCGTAGCCGTCGCGCAGGTCCAATGGATTGTTGCCGTTGTAGAAGAGGCCAAGGCCGCTCTGCTCGTCCAGCGCATGCGAGTAGGTGTAGCTGAGGTCGAGCTGCACGCCATGCGCCATGCGCTTCTCGACGTGCGCCTGCAGGGCGTTATAGGCGTCGACGCCGGCGGCCTTATAGTCGATCGACTCAGCGGCGTAGCCGAGGTAGGGCACACGATGATCGACGTTGCCGCCTTCGTAGTCGGCGTCGTAGCCCTGGCCGTTCGGCAGCGCGGCGCCCCCGACGGTGTAACCGTAGGTGTAATTCTCGCCGTGAATTGGGGCGGTCGGCGAGGCGATGCCCGGCTGGTTGAACGGCACGGGAATCACCTGATGCCGTCCCAGGTTGCCGACGTAGCCGATGTCCACCGCGAGGTCGTTGCGCGGCTGCCACTGGATATCGAGCGTGTAATTGAAGGTGTACGGCAGCTTGTTGGCGCGGTCGTAGACACCCAGCGAGATAGGCTGGCCACCATTGCTGATTGACGCCAGATTGGGCAGAAACTTCGTCAGATCGGAAGCCTTGGGATTGTTCGGTGCCGGGCTGCGCGTGGCGGTAAAGGGATTGGCCAGGTTGCCGGTCTGGGCGTTGGCGTACTCCGGCGCGGCATAAGGATCGCCTGCGGCGTTGCCACCGCAGGTGGGGATGTAGCCATCGTAGAGCGCGTTGTTGGGGCACTGCTGATTGGTGACGAACGGCAGTTGGGCGTTCACGCCGAATGGGCCGCCCGTGACGGTGCCGATGGCGTAACCCGGTGAGAAGTAGCTGAACAGCTCGCCGCGGTCGTAGTACATGCCGAAGCCGGTGCGCACGACCACCTTGTCACGGAATCGCGCCGGCTGCCAGGCGGCCCCCAGCCGCGGGGCGAAGCCATACTGGCGGCCAGTGAGCGTCGTGGCGCTGACGCCCGGCGTGCCGTTGGCGTTGTTGCCGGCGATGATGAAGCCGGGGTTCACGATCTGGTCGGCGGTGGCGTTGTAGCTGTAAAGCGTGGGGTCGAAGTTGAAGATCCGGCCGTTCTTTTCAGTGAGCCCGCCGTTCCAGTCATACCGCAGTCCCGCGGTAAGCGAAAGCGTCGGCTTGACCTGAAACTTGTCCTGTACAAACAGCCCGAGCTGGTTGGCGCGGTAATAGCGGTTCGCGTCGCCCTGCAGGAAGCTGGAAACATAGAACGAGGTGCTGGCGCTTCCGGGCGTGACGTAGCCCTGCGCAAACGCGCTGAGGTCGTCGGTCGCCACGGAGCCCGTGCCGGTGCGGTGGTCCAGCGTGTTCAGCTGCGTGAAGCTGTAATCGGTGCCGAAGCTAACCGTGTGACGGCCCAGCGTCCAGATAGCGTTCGCCGCTGGCTGGAAGCGGTTTTGGAAGACGCCCAAGTTTGAGCCCTGGCCCTCGGCATTGGGACCAATGTTGAGGATGCCTGTGGAGCTGAGCCCGAGATCGTATGCCCCGTTGCCGAGCACATTCACGATGCTGACGCCCGGGAAGTAGCTCGAGCCAAAGGTGTTGATCGACACCGTACCCACCGAGCCGCCGGGGATGGCGTCAGGGCCGAACGGCTGCTCGTTAGTGGTGGCAATCTTTTCGCGGCCGAAGCCGAAGCTCTGCTGGGTGCTGAGGTTGGACTTCAGCTGGTAGGTATTGATCAGGCTGATCACCTGGGAACCGGCGTCCTGGTGCTCCGCAAATCCCGGCACGCTGGAATAGGCGTACGGCGCGATGGTGGGATCCAGCTGGTAAAAGTACTTCACCGCCAGTGTGTCTTTTGTCGACGCGTTGTAGTCGAGATCGATCACGCCCATCTCCGCACGGAACCGCGCGGTGCCTGGCAGAAACGCGTTGAACGGGTGGGCCGGGCTGAGCGCCGCGCCGTTGTCGTTGGGGATCAGCCACTTGCCGGGCTCGCCGGGCAGGGCGGGTGAGTTGAACAGCGCCAGCGCCGTGCGGTCGATGTTGGCCGCGGTCAGCTGCGTGCCGAACGAACGATTGATGATGCCGGCAAAGCCGCTGGCTGTGCGGGTGGTATCGCTCAGCCCGAAGGGCACATTCAGGAAGCCGTCGCCAAGCTCCTGGTCGGCCACGTGGAGGTGCTGGTAGCCGATAAAAGCGAAGAGCTTGTCCTTGATCATCGGACCGCCCAGCGTGAAGCCGGCGTCCCAGCGATGCAGCTCGGGGTTCTTCTTGTCGGCGGGCACGCTGCCGTCCTGCTTGAAGAAGAACGGCGCGGCGTTGATCCAGTTGGTGCCGCGGCGCCCATAGAAAGTGCCGTGGAAAGTGTTGGTGCCGCTGGCGGTGCTGAGGTCAATGTGCGCGCCGCTGGTGGAGCCCTGTTGCGCGTCGTACATGCTGGTGTTGACGCGCACCTCCTGCAGGAACTCCGGCGCGGGCGTCGGGATCGAGTTGCCGATCGACAGGTAAATGGATGCGGTGGACTGGATCACACCCGCGCCACCCTGCGACGTGCTGACGCCGGTGGAGTTGATCACGCGCGCGGAGCCCACCTGCGAGGTGGATTTGCCGTTGAAGAGCGTCGCGCCGTTGACGCCATTCAGCGAAAAGCTGTTAGAGGTGTCCCGCTGACCGTTGGCCCAGATGGGCAGGTTGCCGAGGCCGCTGTTCGCGCCGGTGCCGCCGGGCAGTTCGGCATTCACGCCGGGTGACAGCAACGCAACCCCGGTAAAGCTGCCGGTCGGCAGGGGAATGGCCTCGATCTGGGCGCGCTCCAGGATGTAGCCGTTGGTGGTGTCGACGGCGTTCAGCAGTGGCTGCACGTCGACGGTGACGGTTTCGGTGACGGAGCCTACGGAGAGTGCCACGGGCAACGTCACCGTGCGGTCGGCCTGGATGTCAATGCCGGGGAAGTTTGCGGTCTGGAAGCCGTCGCGCCGCACGGAAATTTTGTACTGGCCTATGGGCAGGTTACTGAAGATGAAGGCGCCGGTGTCAGTGGACCTGCCGGTGCGCGTCAGGTGCGTCGACTGGTTGACGACGGTGACTTCAGCGCCCGGAATCAGGCTGCCTGCGACATCTGTGACCGTGCCGGTTACGCCACCAAGCGTTTGCTGGGCCAGGGCGGAGGCGGTGCACAGGGCGATGGAATACACGATGGCCGCGGGCCGACGTAGCAAGGCGAACCTCCAGAAGAGCGGGATCCGTGGATCCGGTGCAGCGGGTGGCGTTCACATGGTCGGCATCGTGGGAGGACGGCAAAGCCGCCCGACACTGCCGCCTTCTGCGCAAGGTCGGAGCTTCGATGTGAGACAAAAATGAAAATTGTATGAACTGCCCTGAACTTAGCAAAGTGTCGGTTGACGTGCAATGCTTTTTGGCTGGGAGAGCTGTGCTAAACTTCTTCCTGAGGCAGCGTGCGCCCATGTGAGCGCGCCGGCATTGGAGTAGCTCGTGCCGCGGCTTCGCTTTCGATTTCAACAGCCCACGCTGATGGCGGGCAGGAGTCGATCGGCGAATGCCCTGCGACTCTGACAAGATTTTGGGAGTGGATTCATGGCACAGGTATGTCAGCTTTGCGGCAAAGGGCCGCAGTTTGGAAACAACATCTCACATGCGCACAACGTGACGCGCCGCCGTTGGAACCCAAATCTTCAGTCGGTCAAGGCCGTTACTAACGGCGCGGCGAAACGGATTCGGGTATGCACCAGCTGCATCCGCGCCGGTAAGGTCGTCAAGGCGTAACGCCTGCAGGATCGCTCCAAAGTTCAAATGAGGTTGACGTCACCATGGTCGATGTGTCGCTGATCATTCAACAGCTTCGTGCGCGCGGTCATGAGGTCACTCACTCTGCGCCACTGTCAGAGAATGCCGGCGACTATGAGTTCCTCGTTGACGGTCGCCTGTTGGTCCTCTCCGAGGTGAACGCACTTCTGGAGAGCGAGCAGCGTCGCGACCAGTGAGAGATCCGCAAAGTAAAGCCCCCGGCCTGCCCGGGGGCTTTTTGCTGCAGTCCGTACTTCAGCCGTTACTCCGGCTTGAAGCCGAGCGAGGCCGAGTTGATGCAGTATCGCTGACCTGTGGGGTTCGGTCCGTCCGGGAAAACATGCCCCAGGTGAGCGCCGCAGGTAGCACACGTGATCTCCACCCGGCGCATGCCGTAGCTGCTGTCTTCGTGGGCCTCGATGGCATCCGGTGAGACGGGCTCGTAAAAGCTCGGCCAGCCGGAGCCCGATTCGAACTTCGTCGTGCTCTTGAAGAGCGGGGCATCGCAGGCGGCGCAGTGGTAGATACCGTCAGCGTGATTGTTGACCAGCGCTCCGGTGAAAGCGCGCTCTGTGCCTTTTTCGCGCATCACGTGAAACTGTTCCGGCGTCAGCAATTCTCGCCATTCGGCTTCTGTCTTCCGAATTTTCTGGTGGTTTGTTTTTTCTATGGGGCTGCCTTGCTTTGCGTTCTCCGCGGCGCCATCGGCCAGCGGTCCTGCAGCAGGAATGTTGGGCATACGCTTCTCCTCACATGTTGGATGCTGTGAG
This sequence comes from Acidobacteriaceae bacterium, assembly GCA_965218595.1. Taxonomy (GTDB): domain Bacteria; phylum Acidobacteriota; class Terriglobia; order Terriglobales; family Acidobacteriaceae; genus Edaphobacter. The sequence goes on from CBDCLC010000005.1 coordinate 380,016, forward strand.
GCGCATAGCCGATGGTGAACACACTTCTCGTCGAGGTCGGTCTATTGGGGCGCGAATGACGTCTCACTCAGCAGCCCGGCACGATGCCCGTCTCCACGTTCGCCGGGAAGGAGCAGGCAATGACGTCAGCTGATCCCTCCGTGCGCATCATGTTGCGCCCATATGCCAGCCCTTTGCCATTGGCGGCGTTCGCGTTCGGCACCGGCAATGTTCTGTACAGCGCCTTTCTGCTGCACTGGATTCCTGTGACCGAGGCACGGCTGCTGGCGTACATGCTGCTGGCGTTTGTAGCTCCTCTGGAGATTGGCCCAAGCTGTATGGCGTTCCTGGCGCGTGACACAGGTGGGGCCACAGCGTTCGCAATCTTTGGCGCTGCATGGGTGGTGCAGGGCCTCGAGCTTTTGACGAGTCCACTGCAAACGATCAGTCCGGCGGCGGGCACATTTCTGCTGTGCCTCGCGCTTTGCCTGGTGATGCTTACGATCGTGACGTTCAAGGGTAAGCCGTTGCTTGGAGTCGTGCTGATCCTGGCGATCCTGAGGACGGCCGCCGCCATCTGGGTGGCATTTACGGGCGATCATACAGTTTCGGCGATAACGGCGTACGCCGGCCTTGTACTTGCCCTTTCTGCCTTCTACTCGGGTATCGCGTTCCTGGAGGAGGACGTCACGCAAAGGGAATCGCCGCTGACCTTCAGGATTGGCGAGGCTAAAGCTGCGATGCAGGGCAGGCTCGCGGATCAGATCGAATCACTCGAAAAAGAGGCGGGCGTCCGCAAGCAGCTGTGATCTTCGGCGGCGGTCCATGCAGAAATTATCGCTGAAGGGGAATGGTCGGGACGACTAGATTCGAACTAGCGACCTCACCCACCCCAAGGGTGCGCTCTACCAGGCTGAGCCACGTCCCGACTTGCTGCAAAGTGCCAGGCCAAAAGGTCTCGCACAGGGTGATGTCAGTCTACATGAAGACTGGGTGCTGAGGCCGCGCTAATGCGTTGGCGCGACGTACTCCTTGGGCAGTTCGCCACCTGTGCCGAAGAAAAACTCATTCATCTGTTCCACCAGAAACTCCTGCGCTTCGCGCGTCCAGGGCTGCAGGCGATATTCGTTCAGCAGCATCTTCTGCCGCTCAATCCACTCGTTCCAAGCCTTTTGCGAAACGTTCTTATAGATTTTCTGGCCGAAGTCGGAGTCGAACGGCGGTTCGTCCAGCCCTTCCATTTCAGCCTTGTACTTTGTGCAGAAAACAGTGTGTGCCATCGGTTGCGCTCCTCGCGCAAATGCGCCTCGGTCCAGTGTAGTAGATGGGAGCGGCTTGCTATAGAGTGGCTGCGATGAGCTCCGCGACGAACTCCGAAACAGCCCTCTCGCCCGAGGCACAGGCCGAAGCGCTGCGTGACGATTTACGGCACCACGAGTACCTCTACTACGTGCTGGATGCGCCTGAGTGGACTGACGCGCAGTATGACGCGCGCATGAAGGAACTCAAGCGTTTGGAGGCAGAGCATCCGGAGTTGGTCACGGCGGATTCGCCCACACAGCGCGTGGGCGGCAAGCCGGCGGAGGGTTTTGCGAAGGTGGCGCACTCGCGTCCGATGTTGTCGCTCGACAACGCCAACAGCGAAGCCGAGCTGCGTGCCTGGGCCGAGCGCGTTGCCGGCGGCCTGGCGGCGGGCGAGTTAGTCCGCTACGTGTGCGAATTGAAGCTGGACGGGCTTTCGCTCGCGCTGGAATATACAGCGGGCAACGGCGGTGGGGCGGTGCTACGGCGTGGTTTGACGCGCGGCGACGGCTCGGTTGGTGAGGATGTGACCTCCAACGTGCGCACGATCCGTAGCGTGCCGCTTCACATCAGTGCGGCGCGTCTGCACGGGGTCGAGCCGGCTTTGCCGCAGCACTTTGAGGTGCGGGGCGAGGTGGTGCTGCCGCAGAAGGCGTTCGAACAGATGAACCGCGAACGCGAAGCCGCTGGACAGGCCCCCGCTGCCAATCCCCGCAACGCCGCGGCGGGCACGCTGCGCACGGTGGAGCCAAGCATCGTGGCGCAGCGCCGGCTGGAGTTTTTTGCGTACTTTCTGCTGCGGGATGGCGATTACTTCCTGCCGACGCAGACTGAAGCGCTGAATGCGCTGCGGGCCGCGGGATTTCGCGTGAATACGCATGCGGCGACGTTTGGAACTCTTGAAGAGGTGCTTGGCTTCATTGAAGGTGCGGAGGCCAGGCGCGATTCGCTCCCGTATGAGATCGACGGTGTCGTGGTAAAGGTCGATGCTGTCGCACAGCAGCGCCGGCTGGGCTTTACGGGCAAGGCCCCGCGTTGGGCGATCGCGTACAAGTTCCCAGCGCGCGCGGCTGTCACGCAGCTGCGCGATGTGCTGTTTCAGGTGGGGCGAACGGGTAAGGTGACGCCGGTCGCGGCGCTTGAGCCAGTGCTCATCGGCGGCACAACGGTTAAGCGCGCGACGCTGCACAATCCTGACGAGATCGCGCGCCTGGGGGTGCGCATCGGCGATTTTGTTTCGGTGGAGCGCGGCGGCGACGTGATCCCGAAGATTACGGAAGTTGTCGAAGATGCCGCCCACCCCCGCGGCGCGCAGGAGATTGTCTTTCCGTCGGAATGCCCGGTGTGCGGCACGGCGCTGGAGCGCGCCGAGGGCGAGGTGGACTGGCGGTGCCTCAACATCAGCTGCCCCGCGCGGGTAAGCGAAGAGCTGCTCCACTGGGCGTCGCGCGGCGTGATGAACATTGAAGGTTTGGGCGACGCGATGGTCGCGCAACTGCTCGGCTACGCGGCGACGGAAGCGCCCGAAGAAGATGGAGTACCGTCCGCCGCAAATCGAGGGCCGCTGATCCACTCGCTCGCGGGGCTCTATTCGCTCACTTCAGAGCAGCTGCAGATGCTGGAGCGTGTGGGGAAGAAGACTGCCGAGGCGCTGATCGCGCAGATCGACCGTTCTCGCCGCGCGCCGCTCAGCCGCGTGCTGTTCGGTCTTGGCATCCGCTTTGTGGGCGAGCGCACCGCAACGCTGCTGGCGGAAAGCTTCGGCAGCATGGATGCGTTGATGGCTGCTACCGCGGAGCAGTTGACGGCGGTCAACGAGGTGGGTCCGCGCGTGGCGGAAGCGATCGTGGAGTTCTTCGCGGTGCCGCGCAACCGTGAGCTGATCGAGGCGCTGCGGCAGGCGGAGCTGACGTTTACGGCGGAAAAGCGCGTCGTGGGTACCTCCTTGACGGGGATGAACTTCGTGCTCACGGGCACACTGCCGACCCTGACCCGCGAGGCCGCCAAAGAGCGCATAGAGGCCGCGGGCGGCAAGGTGGCGGGCTCTGTCAGTAAAAAGACGAGCTACGTCGTGGCGGGAGAGGACGCCGGATCGAAACTGGAGAAGGCGCATCAGTTAGGAGTGGCCGTTCTGGATGAGGATGGCCTGCTGGCGCTGCTGAGCGGCCAGGAAGCAGCCTCAGCATGACGCCCGTGAGAGACTAAGGGCGGCGGGCAACCTGGCCTGCTGCGCGCATTCATGGGGAAGCGCGACAGCCACCCGGGAGTAAGGCGAACGCATGTGTGGCATCGTCGGAGTTTTTGGACACAGCCCGGTCAGTCAGGATATTTACGACTCGCTTTCGATGCTGCAGCACCGTGGACAGGACGCCGCGGGTATCGCGACGTGTTTTCAGGATCGCTTCCACCTTCATAAGGACAACGGTCTCGTCACGGGCGTCTTCAACGCGGCTAACATGGCTCGCCTGGTCGGCAATATGGGTATCGGGCACGTGCGCTACCCGACCGCGGGCTGCAGCTCGGTGGCTGAGGCGCAGCCGTTTTATGTGAACTCGCCGCACGGCATTGTGTTTGCGCACAACGGGAATCTCACCAACGTGGAAGAAATCGTTGAGGGCGTGTACGAGCAGGACCGCCGGCACCTGAACACCACCTCAGACTCTGAGGTGATGTTGAATGTTTTTGCGCATGCGCTGGCGCGGCATAAGAAGGGCACGCATCCCGGCCCGGAAGAGCTTTTCAACGCTGTGGAAGAGGTCCATCGCCGTTGCCGGGGCGGCTATGCCGTGATTGTGATGGTCGCCGGCGTGGGGATGCTCGCGTTTCGCGACGTGCACGGGATACGCCCGCTGGTCTACGGCTCGCGACGCGACGGCCGCAAGCGCGACTACATGATTGCAAGCGAAAGCGTGGCGCTGAGCGTCACTGGTTTTCATTTGGAGCGCGATCTCGCGCCGGGTGAGTCGATCTTCATCGACATAAAGGGTAAGCTGCATAGCCACACCAGCAAACTGGCGCACGAACGCACACCGTGTCTGTTTGAGTATGTTTACCTGGCGCGACCTGACTCTGTGCTGGATGGCGCTTCGGTTTACCAGACGCGCATCAAGATGGGCGAAAAGCTGGCCGCCAAGCTGAAGCGCGAGTGGGCCGATGTGGAGATAGATGTGGTGATCCCGATACCGGAGACAAGCCGCACCGCCGCAATGGAGATGGCCACGTGCCTTGGGCTGCCGTACCGTGAGGGCTTCATCAAGAACCGGTACATCGGCCGCACCTTTATCATGCCCGCGCAAACCATGCGCAAGCAGTCGATCCGGCGGAAATTGAACCCGTTGCCGCAGGAGTTCAAAGGCAAGAACGTGCTGCTGGTGGACGACTCCATTGTGCGCGGGACTACGATCCGCGAAATCATTGCGATGACTCGTGAATTAGGCGCGAAGAAGGTGTACGTTTCTTCGACTGCGCCGCCGGTGCGCTACCCCAACGTGTACGGCATCGACATGCCGGCGCGCAGCGAGCTCGCGGCCAACGGCAAGACTGTGGACGAGCTGGCCAAAGAGATTGGCGCGGACAAGCTCATTTTCCAGGACCTTGACGATCTGAAGGATGCGATCACGGAGACCGCGCCTGAGTTGACGGAGTTCGATGCCTCGGTCTTCGACGGAAAGTACGTCACCGGTGATGTCACGAAGAAGTATCTGAATGCGCTCGAACGGAAACGCAACGATGCCGCCAAGCACACTGAAGACGTCACCTCGCACATCACACGGAACCTTGTCGCCCACCTCTGAGACCAGCGCCGCGGGTTGGCGTGTACGCAGCCTGGGAGGGGGGGAAGCGCTCTCCCGATTCGAAGCGGAACGCCTGCTCGGGCGGCTGAGGGCCGTGGAGCCCGAGCTTCGAGATGTGCAGGCCCACTACATTTACGTGCTGATTGAATCCGTTGCTGCTGGGCAGGCCGATGAGGCTAGGCTGCGGGAACTGCTTGGTCCGGACGCGTCTGCCGCCGATGCAGGTGTCGATGACGGTTGCATAAGAGTTTTCGTTGCGCCACGGCATGGCACGCAAAGCCCGTGGTCCTCAAAGGCGACGGAAATCCTGCACCACACCGGCTTCACAACCGTCGCGCGCATAGAACGGGCGCGAGAGGTTCGGCTGTGGTCCAGCTCTCTAGTAGCGCCTGAGTTGCCGGGCATCGTAACGGACTTGCTGCACGATCGCATGACTGAAGACGTCATGGCGAACGACGCCGGACTGCATCACCTTTTCGATCCCCATACAGCGAAAGTCATGCAGCACATTGACGTGCTCGCAGAGGGCCCGGCTGCGCTTGAGCGTTTCAACGCGGAGCTGGGCTTGTCACTCGCGGCTGATGAGGTGCGCTATCTCGTCGAGGAGTTTCGGCAGCTTGGGCGTAACCCCACCGACGTCGAGATCTACATGTTCGCGCAGGCCAACAGCGAGCACTGCCGTCACAAGATCTTCAACGCGCAGTGGAAGGTGGACGGCGCGCCTGCGGAACGTTCGTTGTTCAGCATGATCCGCAACACCAACGAGCTGCATGGCGAGGGCGTGCTGTCTGCGTATCGCGATAACGCCGCGGTCATTGCCGGAGGTGCGGGCAAGCGCTTCTTTCCGGACGAGGATGGCACGTACAGGCCACACGACGAGGCCATCGACATTCTGATGAAGGTTGAAACGCACAACCATCCGACCGCCATCTCGCCGTGGGCGGGCGCGGCGACGGGCGCGGGTGGCGAGATCCGCGATGAAGGCGCCACCGGGCTCGGCGCCCGTCCCAAGGCTGGCCTGTGTGGCTTCACGACATCGCACCTGCGCATCCCCAGCGCGCCGCAGCCCTGGGAAGCCGCGCCGAACGCACCCTCACACCTGGCCACGCCGCTGGAAATCATGATGGATGGCCCGCTTGGGGCGGCTGCCTACAATAACGAATTCGGACGGCCCAACCTGACGGGCTACTTCCGCACGTTCGAGCAGGAGGCCGGCGGTAAGCGCTTCGGCTATCAAAAGCCGATCATGCTTGCGGGCGGCCTTGGCAACATTCGCGCAGGGCACATTGAGAAAGGCGAAATGCGGCCCGGCGATGCGCTCGTCGTGCTGGGTGGACCGGCGATGCTGATCGGTCTTGGCGGTGGCGCCGCATCGAGTGGACAGGGCACCAGCAACGCCGAACTGGACTTCGCCAGTGTGCAGCGCGACAACGCGGAAATGGAGCGCCGCGCGCAGGAAGTGATCGACCGCTGCTGGCAACTGGGCGAGCGTAATCCGATCGTTTTCATCCACGATGTAGGCGCGGGCGGGCTGTCGAATGCGCTGCCGGAACTGGTGAAAGATGGCGGCCTTGGTGGCAGCTTCGACCTGCGGACTGTGCCGCGCGCGGAGGCCGGCCTAAGCCCCCTGGAGCTATGGTGCAACGAATCGCAGGAGCGCTATGTGCTCGCGATCAGGCAGCCCGACATGCAGCGCTTTGCGGCACTGTGCGAGCGGGAGCGCTGCCCGTTTGCAGTGGTGGGCCACGCGACGGGGCAACGGCAACTGACGGTCACCGACGGCGATGAGCGGCCGATCGATTTGCCCATGGACCTGCTGTTCGGCAAGCCTCCCCGCATGACGCGCGAAGCAATTCGGCAGCGTGCGGTGTCGGCCCCTCTGGAGTTAAGCGGCATCGCGCTCGAGGAGGCGATTCAGCGTGTGCTGCGGTTTCCTGCGGTGGGCTCGAAGAGCTTCCTCATCACGATTGGCGATCGCAGCGTGGGCGGCCTGGTGGTGCAGGAGCAGATGGTAGGGCCGTGGCAGGTGCCTGTGGCGGATTGCGCGGTGACGCTACGCAGCTTCGACTCCAACGCGGGCGAGGCGATGGCCGTCGGCGAGCGAACACCGCTGGCCTTGACGAGTGCGGCAGCCAGCGCGCGCATGGCGGTTGGGGAAGCGATCACCAATCTTGCGGGCGCGGCGATCGATCGCCTTGGCGACATCCGTCTGTCGGCGAACTGGATGGCGGCGGCATCGGACCCCGTGGAGAACTCCAAACTCTACGAAGCTGTGCATGCCGTGGGGATGGAGTTCTGCCCGGCACTGGGCATCAGCATTCCCGTGGGCAAAGACTCGCTGTCGATGCGCACGGCGTGGACGGACGCCGCAGGCGAGGCGCAAAGCATCACCTCACCGCTCTCGTTGATCGTGTCGGGCTTCGCTCCCGTAAGCGACGTGCGTCGCACGCTGACGCCGCAGTTATCGACAGATCCCAATGTGCTGATCCTGATCGATCTGGGTGAGGGACGGTGCAGGATGGGGGCCTCGGCGCTGGCGCAGGTGTATTCGCGCATCGGCGGCGACGTGCCGGATGCGCCTGGGCCCGAGGTGCTGCGCGCGTTCTTTGCCGCGGTGCAAGATCTGAATGCCGCAGGCAGGCTGCTTGCGTACCACGACCGCTCCGACGGTGGCCTGTTCACTACGCTTGCGGAGATGGCGTTTGCGGGGAACTGCGGGTTGGAGTTGGACTTCAGCCCGGAGTGGAGGGCTGGTTCAGACGAGGAGTTGCTGCGGCTGCTCTTCAACGAAGAGCTTGGGGCGGTGCTGCAGGTGCGGCGCGCCGACGTGGACAGCGTCCTTGCCACGTTGCGCGATGCGAAGCTCACGGCCCACGTGATCGGCAGTGCAGTAGCAGGCGATCACTTCAGAATCAGCGAATCGGGCGACTACTGTTACTTCGCGCGGCGGGTTGATTTGCACGGTATGTGGGCGGAGACCAGCTGGCATATCCAGCGGCTGCGCGATAACCCGGCAACCGCCGATCAGGAACGCGATGCACTCCGCGAGGCCAATCGCCCAGGGCTGCACGTGGCAGCGTCGTTTGATTTAAACGAGCGCGTGTGCGCGCCTTTTCTCAACCTGCACCGTCCTCGCGTGGCGATCCTGCGCGAGCAGGGGGTCAACGGCCAGACGGAGATGGCGGCGGCGTTCACGCGCGCGGGCTTCGAGGCTGTTGACGTGCACATGAGTGACCTGCTGGCCGGCCGCCGCACGCTGGGGGAGTTTGCGGGTTTAGCCGCCTGCGGTGGTTTCAGCTACGGCGACGTCCTGGGCGCGGGCAGCGGCTGGGCCAAGACGATCCTGTTCAATGATGCTTTACGCGAGATGTTCGCGACGTTTTTCGGGCGGCCTGAGACCTTCACCTTCGGCGCGTGCAATGGCTGCCAAATGCTGGCGCAGTTGAAGGAGCTGATTCCCGGCGCGGCGGCGTGGCCGGAGTTCGTTCGCAACACCTCGACACGATTTGAGGCCCGCGTGCCGATGGTTGAGATCTGCGATTCCGCTTCGGTGCTGCTGCGCGGCATGGTGGGCTCTCGTGTACCGCTGGTGGTGGCGCATGGCGAAGGCCGCGTGCCCGGGCTCGATTCTGCGGCCGAGGTGGCGTTGCGCTACGTGGACACCTACGGCAAGGTGACGACGCATTATCCTGAAAACCCGAGCGGGGTCAGTGGACGGCGTGGCTGGCGTAACCTCAGAGGACGGGCGTGCCACGATCGTCATGCCGCATCCCGAGCGCATGTTCCTGGCCGCGCAGCACACGTGGACGCGCCGGCTGACGGCAAGCCCGTGGCAGAGGCTGTTCGACAACGCACGCGTTTTTGTGAACTAAGGATCAGGAGCAGGCGATGGCTGGCGGCGTTGACTACAAATCGGCGGGGGTCGACATTGAGGCCGGCAATGAAGCGGTCCGCCGCATGCGCTCGCATGTGCGCCGCACGCACTCTCCCGCCGTGCTTACCGGGCTGGGCGCATTTGGCTCGCTTTTCAGCTTGAAAGAGGCACTTGCCGGCTGCAGCGATCCAGTGATGGTCCAGAGCACCGATGGCTGCGGCACGAAGACACTGGTGAGCGTCATGGCCGGGCGCTACGAAGACCTTGGGCGCGATCTTGTGGCGGCTGTTGCGGGTGACATTGTCGTCATGGGGGCGCGGCCACTCACTTTTCTTGACTACCTCGGCGTACATCGGGTCGAGCCTGAGGTCATCGAAGCGCTGGTTTGCGGCATGAGCGAGGTGTGCGCCGCCAGTGGTATCGCCCTCGTGGGTGGCGAAACGGCGGAGATGCCCAGCGTCTATGCCGAGGGCGACCTGGACGTGGTGGGCTTCGTGACCGGTGTAGTGGACCGCGGCAGGCTGATCACCGGCACCGCTGTGCAGGCAGGGGACACGGTCTACGCGGTCGCGTCCAGCGGCCTGCATACCAACGGGTTTTCACTGGCGCGCAAGCTGCTGTTTGAGGTCGGCGGCTACGGCATTGAGGCCGTGCCGCCTGAACTGGGAGGCGCAACCCTGGCCGACGCGCTGCTGGCGCCACATGCGAACTACGTGCCCGGCGTCTTGCGGGCGCTCCGGGCTTCGGTGCCGATCCATGCGATGGCTCACATTACGGGCGGCGGCCTGGTGGAAAATCTGCCGCGCGTGCTGCCGGCGGGCATGCAAGCGACATTGAACCGCGGGAGCTGGCTGCCACAGCCGATCTTCGCGATGATGCAGCGGCTCGGGGCGGTGGCAGAAAGTGAAATGCTGCGGACCTTCAACATGGGTGTCGGCCTCGCCATCGTCGCGCCGGCGGGTCTGCTGCATCCGTTGGAGGACTCGTTTGCCGCTGACGGTTTGCGCGTTTGGGAGCTTGGCGTCGTCGAGCCGCAGCCCGGCGAGCCCAGTGACGCGTGTGTCCGGTTTGTGGGAGCGCCCGCGTGATCACGCACGACGAGTTGCTGGCGGCGATCCCTCACTGCATTCGTGGCAGCGACCTAGATCTGCGTGGGGCCGGCAAGTACACAGGCAAAGTGCGGGACACCTATGATCTCGGCGACGGCCGCCTGCTGCTGGTCACGACCGACCGCCAGAGTGGCTTCGACCGTATGCTCGGCTACATCCCGCACAAGGGGCAGGTGCTGAACCGCACCTCGCTATGGTGGTTTGACCGCACGTCGAGCATTGTGCCCAACCACGTGATCTCCAGCCCGCATGCCAACCTGCTGCTGGCGCGCAAGTGCCGTGTGCTGCCGATCGAATTTGTCATGCGAGGCTACCTGACGGGTTCGACAGACACCTCCATCTGGACGCGCTACCGCGCAGGCGAGCGTGCGTTTGGCGGCGTGAGGCTGCCGGACGGTATGCAGAAGAATCAGCCGCTGCCCCAACCGTTGCTGACGCCCACGACGAAAGAAGCCACGCACGATCGGCCGATCACGCCGGACGCGATCGTTGCCGAGGGCCGGCTCACGCCCGACGAGTGGGATGCGGCTTCGGCCAAGGCGCATGAGCTGTTTCTCGCGGGGCAGCGCGCCGCGCGCGACCGCGGTCTGCTGCTTGCGGATACGAAGTACGAGTTCGGTGTCGATAGCGAGGGTAAGCTGACGCTGATCGATGAGGTGCATACGCCTGACAGCAGCCGATACTGGATTGAGTCGAGCTACCAGCGAAGGCTGATGGCGGGGCAGGAGCCCGAGATGATCGACAAGGAGTTCTTTCGGCTGTGGTTCCGTGAGCGCTGCGATCCCTACAGCGATGCGGAGTTGCCGACCGCACCGCCATCGCTGATTGCGGAGCTGGCTTCGCGTTACATAGAGCTGTTCGAGCGCATCACCGGCACGACCTTTGCGCCGGATGAGCGGCCGCTCAACGCCGAGCTGCTGCGTGAGGTGCTTGGATGACAGCTCGTGTACTGATTGTGGGGTCGGGTGCGCGTGAACACGCCATCGCCGCGGCGTCGGCGCGATCGGCACACGGGCCGCGGCTTGCCTGCTTCGGTTCTTCGCGCAATCCCGGCATCTCAAAGGTTTGTGAGGCTTACACAGTGGGCAAGCTCACGGACGCGGCGGCGGTGGTGGCGTTTGCGCGTCACGCGGGCTGCACGCTGGCCGTGATTGGGCCTGAGGCTCCGCTGGCGGCAGGGGTGGCCGATGCTTTATGGGTGGCGGGCATCCCGACCGTGGGCCCCCGCCAGCGGCTCGCACAGATCGAGTCCAGCAAGAGCTTCACACGTGCTCTGCTGCAGACACACGGCATTGCCGGAAACCCACGCTTTCAGCGCTTTGCCTCAATCGAGGCCGCTGAGCCCATGCTGCGGGAGCTTGCCGGCCGGCATGTGATTAAGGATGACGGGCTGGCCGGCGGCAAAGGCGTAAAGGTCTGTGGTGATCAGCTGCACTCGCACTATGACAGCCTGCGGTTCTGCCGCGAACTGGTGGCGGCAGGGCGCCCGTTCGTGGTGGAGGAAAAGCTCGAGGGCGAGGAGTTTTCGCTGCTGAGCTTTACTGACGGGACTACGCTGCGCCACATGCCCGTGGTGCAAGATCACAAGCGCGCCTTCGCAGGCGATCGCGGACCAAACACCGGCGGCATGGGCACGTACACGGATTGCGACGGCAGCTTGCCATTCCTGCATGCCGCCGATACGGCAGCCGCTCAGCGGACGAACGAAGCTGTGGTGGCGGCGCTCGGAGCCAGACTCGGAGCACCGTTTCAGGGCGTGCTGTACGGCGGCTTCATGGCGACGAATGAAGGTGTGCGGTTGATCGAGTACAACGCGCGGTTCGGCGATCCGGAGTCTTTGAATCTGCTGGCCCTGCTCGAAACTGACCTGCTGACGATTTTTGAAGCGATCGTGCAGGAGCGTCTGCACGAGGTGGAGATCACGTTTCGAGCGGCAGCCAGTGTATGCAAGTACCTTGTGCCGGAGGGTTACCCTGACGCCCCACGGACGGGCGACGAAATCCGTGTTCCTGCCGATCCCGGCCATGATGAAGCGATCTATCTCGGCGCGGTGGACGAGCTGGCGCGCGACGGCAGGGAGATCCTGGTCGCGACAGGCTCGCGCGCCGTGGCCTGCGTGGCGGTGGCGGAGTCACTGGACTCGGCGGAAAGGCATTGTGAGGCGCTGGTGCGGCGCGTTGAGGGCCGTCTGGTGCATCGCGCGGACATCGGAACAGCCGGCCTGATCGGCAGGCGCGTGGAGCATATGCGGCAGCTGCGCGAGACTCCAGCGCTGGTGGGGACGACACGATGAGTGAGCCGAAATCAACTGCGTCGCCGTCCGTCGGCATCATCATGGGATCGAGTTCTGACTGGGCGACGATGGAGGGTGCAAGCGCGCAGCTGGATGCGCTTGGCGTGTCATGGGAAGCACGTGTCGTTTCGGCGCACCGTACGCCGGAGCGCATGTTCACCTATGCCAGGTCTGCGGCGGAGCGTGGTCTGCGCGTGCTGATTGCGGGGGCGGGGGGCGCGGTGCACCTGCCGGGCATGGTCGCGGCGCTGACCACGCTGCCGGTGCTTGGGGTGCCTGTGCAGAGCCGCGCGCTGAACGGCCTGGATTCGCTGCTCTCCATCGTGCAAATGCCTGCCGGTGTGCCGGTGGCGACATTCGCGATCGGTGCCGCCGGAGCGCGGAATGCCGCTCTGTTCGCGGCGTCGATCCTGGCGCTCTCCGATGTGCAGCTGTCCGGCAGGCTGAAAGCGTTCCGCGACGAGCAGACGTCTTCAGTGGTCGAGGACCCCACAGCTGATTTCGCGGAGCACCCACTGTGAGGCCGCGCCTGTGACGCAGATCAAGCGCATCGGCGTGCTGGGCGCTGGGCAACTCGCGCTGATGCTGGCGGAGGCGGCTCCCTCGCTCGGAGTGGAAGTGATCTGCGCGGGGTCGCCTGAGGATTGCGCGGCGCGCGTAGCCGAGGTGATACCCACTGATCTCGATGACGTATCCGAAGTCCGTAGGTTTGCTTCGCAAGTCGACCTCGTGACGGTGGAAAGCGAGAATATCAGCGCTGACGTGCTTCAAGGACTGAAGCTGCAGCCGAACCTGGAGGCGGTGCGGATTGCGCAGGACCGGCTGCTGGAGAAGACGTGCCTGCAGGAGTGCGGTGTAGAAACGGCAACGTTTGCGCCGGTTTCGAGCGAGTCTGAGCTGGAAAGGGCCCTGGACAGCATCGGAGTGCCTTCAATTTTGAAGACCCGGCGCCTCGGCTACGACGGCAAGGGCCAGGTGCGGCTCGGCTCCCGCGACGAGGCGGCAGACGCCTGGGCGCAGGTGTACCGCGTGCCCTGCATCCTGGAGGGCAGGGTGGAGTTCGCCGCCGAGGTTTCGCTTGTCTCGGCGCGCGGGTATGACGGCCGCACGGTGCACTACCCGCTGGCGCAAAACCAGCACCGCGAAGGGATCCTGCGCCGTTCGGACGTCCCATCCTGCTTCCCTGAGCTGCAGCCTGAAGCTGAACAAATCATGGAACGCGTCCTGCGGCGGCTGGGCTATGTGGGTGTCCTCGCCGTCGAGTTTTTTGTGAGCGGCGGCAAGCTGATCGCCAATGAGATGGCGCCGCGCGTGCACAACAGCGGGCACTGGACAATCGAGGGATCAGAAACGTCGCAGTTCGCCAATCATCTGCGAGCCATCGCAGGCATGCCCCTGGGTGCCGTAAGCAGCACGCCCACCGTGATGCTGAACTGCATCGGTGCCATGCCGGCGCGCAGCTCGCAGGGGGGCGGTGCCCATTGGCATGAGTACGGAAAGGAAGCCAGAGCCGGACGTAAAGTCGGGCACCTGACCTTTGACGCGCGGCAGACGGCAGCCATCGCCATTTGGGAGGATGTGCTCGCGCGGGACTAGCGCGGGTAAACACCGCTGCTGACATGCAGTGAACGCGTCATTCGCGTGGGCTGCCGCAGCATCGCCACCTGGGCGACGAGCGATGTCATGTCCTTGGCGCGGAGAGAGGGGACAAACGTCGTTTGAGGCAGCAGCGGATCGTAGCCCGGCCGTTGAATACAGGCCGTGGACATCCCGGCGTCGGCGGCGGCCAGCAACTGCGGTGAATCCTCACCGACGTACAAAATGCGAGATGGGGCGCGCCGCAGGATGCGCGCCGCGGCCACGTAATAATCGCGCGAGAGCGGGGACTTCCGCAGCGCGTCGGAGCTGATGAGCCGCTCAAACGGCAACTCCCGTTCCACGGCAATCCTTTCCATGCTTTCCCGTTCCATGATGGAGCAGGCGGCGAGTGGTACCAGGGCTCGCATCTGGTGCAGCGCGTTCACAACTTCAGGCCAGCAAGGTACATGCTGGTACGCCGCGATCACCTTGGCGCGTTCTGATTCTGGGTAGCGCGAGGGTTCGATGCCGAGATCATCTAGTGTCATCCGCAGCGCATCGTCGAGCGCCTGCGGGAAGGGCTGCCAAAGCGAGGGGCTGCGGTGTACCTGAGACATGTACAGGTACATGCGAAAACTCCAGGCTTGCTCCACCTGTTCCCAGTCCGCCTCAATGCCAAGTTGCTCGCCACGCACGCGCAGTGCGTCCGCCAATGTCTGCCGATGGCAGAACAACGTACCGAGCCAGTCGCACAGGATGTATTCAAAGGACGCGTTGAACCGACGTTGAAAGGACATGGAGGTCTCATTGAGCGCCGTTCTATGCGAGATCCTGCCCCGGCGCTGTCCCAGAGCATAGCCGTGCGCGCTGGTGTTGCGGCTGCAACTTCCCGGGCACAGAGCGCGCGGAATGATCAACGGCGTGACACATTTCTGTAAGCGCGTACGGCGACCTTCCACAGGGCGTTACGCGTCCTACGCGTTGTGCAATTCCTGGTGCTTTCTCCCCATCGTGACGATGCGGCCTTCTCGTGCGGCGTATTGCTCCACCTGCTGGCAAAGACGCAGGCCGCGAACAGCCGTGGTGAACCTGTTTACGCGTTCTGCCTACGCGCCCTTCTCGAAGGCAACGGGTGAAGAAGCCGTGACCAGCCTGCGTTGTGCCGAGGATGAAGCTGTAGCTGCGCTGCTCGGCGATGCGATCCGCTGGTACGACGCCTCTCTCCTGGACGCTCCGCTGCGACTGAGGATCGAGGCAGCACGGGTGCTCGATGCCGACGTGGCGGGGCCGACGTTTGCCGCGCAGGTGGCGAGCGTGAAGCTTGCATTGTCGGAGTTGCTGGATCTCCAGAAAATCCGACAGATAGACGGTGTGTTTGTGCCCGCCGCCATCGGCGGTCACCTTGACCATCGGGTGGTGAGGGCCGCAGCCGAGGAGCTGTTTTCGCCACAGACCATTGCCTACTACGAAGATCTGCCCTACGCTGCGCGTCAGCCGCAAACCGGGCCGAGGGAATGTTGGCAGGATGAGAAACACTCCCCATTGCTGCTGAAGGAAAGTGATTCACGGCGCATCAAATGGGCGATGTGTTCGCTGTACCCTTCGCAGATCGAGCGGGCAACCGTTTATGAAATTGCGGGACATACCGGCGAACGGGGCGGTGAGTGCTTTCATGCGGGCGAGCAGATTCGCACCGCATTACAGGCACTCCTGCCGGGGGCACGTTGAATCCGAATGGCATGCAAAACGCCTGAAGTGGCCATCGTCACTACTTTTCTGAACGAGCGCCAGTACATCGCCGAAGCCATCGAAAGCGTGCTTGCTCAGCAAGACGCGCCATTGTGGGAGATGGTGCTTGTGGACGACGGCTCCACCGATGGCAGCGGTGACATTGCTCTTGGGTACGCTCAGCGGCAGCCTCACCGGATCCGCGTGGTGACGCATGAGCGGTTACGCAATCGTGGCACAAGCAGGTCACGCAACCTCGGCGTCAGCTACACGAACGCACCACTACTCACATTCCTCGACGCCGACGATGTTTGGCTTCCACACCGTCTCGGGCACCATGCGCGTTTGCTCGCTGTGCAACCTCATGTCGACATGCTTTACGGACAGACGGAGCGTTGGTTTCTGCACGACGAGCCATACCGCGAGGAGCGGGAGAGAGGTTGGCCCGAAGCGGGCGAGCCGTTGCCTAACTTTACCCCGCCGCTGCTGCCGGAAGGAGAGCGCCCCGGCCCCCTGCGTTGCGGTGAGCCGCTTGTGTGGTTCCTCCAAGACGAATCGCTGGTGCCCTGCACCTGCTCCGTGACTGTTCGTCGCAAGGCCTTTGATGATCTGCGCGGGTTTGAGCCGATCTTCACTGGCCTATACGACGACCAGGTTCTCTACGCGAAGCTTGCCCTTGCGGGACGCATTGTGATGGACAGGCGATGTGTTGCACGCTACCGGCAACGCCCTGGGTCCTGTTGCAGTGGGGCCAGTGCCGCTACGGCGGCGCGGGCACGCGAACAGTTCCTTGCATGGCTGAGTGACTACATGCAGACAAACTTTGAGCATCCGCCCGTGGAACTCCGGGTAGGGGCGTTCGCGTAGTTGTCAGGCAACTTCCACGGCGTGAAGCATTTGCCGCCCGGCAGCGACTTGAGTGAAGAGCTCGTGGCTGGGGGCAGGGGCGATTGCCTATGATGAGCGTTCATCGATCGCTTTGAGGTTCGTGTGTCTGCTGATAGGTCTGCAACGGCAACTCCCGGTCTGCCCGGCCGGCGAGCGCAATCCGCCTGGGATGAGGCCCGCGAAACATTGCGGCTGGGAGGACCTCTGGCTCTGGGTGAGCTGGGATGGATGTCAACCTATATCGTCGATGCGCTGATGGTCGGCAGGCTCGCGAACTCCGCGCTGGCCATCAGCGCCTCCTCACTGGGCAATACGATTTTTTACGCCATCGTTTTCGGTGCGATTTTTCTGCTGAACGGGTTGGAAACGCTCGTGGCGCAGGCTGCTGGGGTGGGCGAACGCGATGAATGCGTCAGGCTGCTGGCGCAGAGCCTCTGGCTGGTGGTGCTGGGTGCGCCCTCCGTGGTGCTGCTGACGCTGGCTATGGTGCTGCTGCTGCCGCACTTCGGCACGCCGGCCAACATCGTTGCGGAAACCCGGCGGTACACGTTGCCGCTGCTGTGGTCCACGCTGCCGCTGATGCTGTACATGGCGCTGCGCCGATTTCTGCAGAGCGTCAGCCGCGTGGGCTGGATCACGGTCTCGCTGGTGACCGCGGCGGCCGTCAACTGGGCCGCCGACCGTGTGCTGATCTTCGGCACGGCCCATGTACACGCGTTCGGCATTGCGGGCTCCGCATGGGCCACCCTGTTGGTGCGGCTTTACATGCTGCTGTTGTTGATCGCCGGTACGGTGCTGGCGATCCGGCGCGACGGCTTTCCGGTGGCCTGGTCGATGCTTCGGCCGGACGCGCGGCGTTTGCGCGCGCTGTTCCGCATCGGCTGGCCGAGCGGCCTGCAGTACACCACCGAGTTGGGCATCTCGACGTTCATGGGTGTGCTTTGCTCACGGCTGGGCGCGGTGCTGCTGGCGGCGCACCAGGTCGTGCTCGATCTGCAGGCGTTTGTGTACCAGGTGCCTGCCGGGCTTAGCTACGCCACCATCGTGCGCGTGGGGCAGGCCGCAGGGCGCAACGATGCTCGGCAGGTGAAGCGCGCGGCCAATGTGAGTTTCCTGCTGGCAGGCGGCTTCATGGCGGTGGCGTCCACGTTGTTTGCGGTCTTTGCGCGGCACTGGGCCTCGCTGTATACCAACAGCCCGGCCGTTGTTGTGGCCGCCGTGCCGATCTTTGCGATCTGTGGCGTCATGCTGATGGGGGACGCCACGTTTGTCATCGCGATTTCAGCCATGACAGGGCTGGGCGACACACGCACACCCCTGGTGCTCAGCCTCGTCTCCAACTGGCTGGTCGGCATGCCCCTCGCGTACTTCCTTTGCTTCCATGCCGGGCTTTCGCTTCGGGGGCTCTGGCTGGGCCGCGCTGCCGGCTCTGTGCTGGGCGGCGTGTTGGGCCTCCTGTTCTGGCGTCGCCGTGTAGCGCACTCTTCGCACACAAACTTCAACGTGCTGCCGGCAGCGACAAGCAGTCTGCCATCGAGCGGCCTTACCGCGCAGCTGTAGGTGCGCGCCACTGCAACACCCTTTTTGGAGACCACACCATGTACCTTCGTCTGCCTCGCAGATTGCTTTTTCTCCTGTTTGTTTTTGGCGCCGGACTGGCCGCGGCCACCGGCGGCCGTGCCGCTGCGCAATCCACGCTGGCCACTCTCAGCGGCACCGTGCTGGATGCGAGCGGCGCGTTGGTGCCGGACGCCAGCGTCAGCATCACGCGATTGCAGGACCACTCGACGCGCACGGTGCGATCGGGCAGCAACGGCGGTTTCACCGCACCGAACCTCGATCCTGGGACCTATGACATCAAGGTTCAGGCCGCCGGCTTTGCATCACAGGTGGAGAGTGGCATCGTCGTCAGCGCCCGGCAGCGCGTTGCGCTCGACATCAGCTTATCCGTAGCGAACGGTACGGAAACGGTAACTGTCGATGCGAGCGATGCGGGGACGCTGAACACAACGGATGCCAGCATCGCCGCCGCGCTTTCGACGCAAGATGTGCTCGATCTGCCGGCCAACTATCGGGGTGCCGGTTCGACGTCGCCGCTGAACGTGATCCAGACGCTGCCCGGGGTGCAGCCTGACTCTGGCGGCTACCCGCAAGCTCCCTCGACTCATCCGCAGCCGTCGACAAAGTTCAGCATCCAGGGCGGCTTGCCGTCGCAGTCGGAGACAACAATCGACGGCATCAGTGCGCAGAACCAGACCAACAACAACACGCAGAGCGACGCCTTCCCGTCCGCCGAATCGATCAGCGAGATTCGCGTGGACGGCGTGAACAACAACGCGGAGTACGGCCAGCCGGGCGAGATCACGACCGTAACGAAGTCGGGCACGAATTCGCTGCATGGTTCGGTATTTGAGTACCTACAGAACCAGTTCCTCGATGCGATCCCGTACGGCGCCGCGTCGAAGCCCCACAAGGTGGCGAATGATTTCGGCGGCAGCCTCGGCGGCCCCATCGTGCTGCCGCACCTCTACAACGGGCGCGACCGCATGTTCTTCTTCGGCACCTACGAAGGGCTCCGGTTTCCGCAGACCACGGTGCTGCAGGCCACCGTACCCACCGCCCTGATGAAGCAGGGCAACTTTTCGCAGGAGACCACGTCGCTACGCAACCCGTTCACGGGTGGTACGTACACGAATCAAACTGTGCCTGTAAACGCGAGTGCGTCACCATTCCTGCAGCTTTACCCGGACCCCAATGTGGGCGCGCCCGGCGAATCGTTGGTGGCAGCTATCGAGGCGCGCGGCTACAACTATTCCAGTCTGCGCCGCAACGACATCAGCTCAAACCAGTTCGACGCGCGTGTGGACCGCAGCTTCGGCCAGAAGGGTACGGCCTTTGTGCGCTACACCTTCAAGAACATCGGCCAGGTACAGCCCGCAGACCTCGCGCTACCGGACACTGAAAGCGTCGGGCAGTACCGCATCCTGGCTTCAAGCTTCAACTATGCGTTCACGCCGCATTTGCTGAATGAGTTCCGCTTCGGCTTCACGCTTGAGAAGGATGGCACGACCAACCCCTATGACGGCGCGGCGTTCACGTCGACGACGAAGTTGAACGGCCTGGACACGCCGGCGTTCTTCAACGGCATCCCGCACCTCGGCTTCGACACGATCACGGGCATCGGCGCTCGCCTGGGCGGTACGGAGCAGTCGCGTATCTTCCAGTACGTCGACAATGTCACGTGGGTGAAGGGTGCGCATACGTTGCGCTTCGGCACCGATATACGTCATCTGATCGCACTCACGGTGTTGAGCTTCACCACGGCGGACAACTACGGCAACTTCTACTTCCACAGTGCGCAGGGCAGTTCGGCAACCGGTCAGGAGTTTGCCGACTTCCTGCTGGGCGTGCCGAACCAGACGCAGCTCGACAACGTGAACAGCGACAACGACGGCACCGCCGACGCGTATGCCTTTTACGCGCAGGACAACTGGAAAGCCACGCCGAATCTGAACTTCACGATGGGGCTGCGTTATGAGTACCATCCGGCGCTCAGCGACCCCGGCGGCAACATCGGCAACTTCCTGCCCAACGACACAAAGAACGGTACGCTGGTCTATCCCGACGGCTTCGCCAACAGGCTTGCGCCCGCCGAACTAGCGAACCTGAACGCCTGCCAAACCTCTGGCGTCACGAATCCCTACGCCACCAACGGCCCTGTCAATGGTGCGCCCTGCACACCGGCCCTGAGCAACTCGCAGGCAGGCCTGCCGGCGGGTCTGCGTCACTCGCCGTCGCTGCGTTTTGAGCCGCGGCTCGGGTTTGCGTACCGTCCGTTCGGCAATGAGCGCACGGTGATTCGCGGCGGTGCCGGCTACTACAACATCACGACCACAGGTGCGCTCTTCTACGCGCTGACGGGCACGCTGCAGGCCAATCAGCAGACCTTCACCAACACCTATGGTGCGGGCGGCCCGGCGTTTGTGTTTCCGAACATCTCAACGGCGTCGACCAACAGCTTTGCAAGCGGCAACTTCACGCCGAGCTACGGCAGCGTAGGCTTCTACGCGGCAGTGAAGCCCAACTGGCAGGACCCGTACTCACTGCAGACGGACCTGTCGGTCGATCATGACTTCGGCCGCAACACCGCCGGGCGCATCAGCTACGTGGGCCTGCACACGTGGCACCTGGTGTGGCAGCCGGAGCTGAACCAGCTGCAGCGCTCGTCGACTGTACGTGCGGCGGATCAGCCGCGCTCCGCCTTCCCGTTCCCGAACTTCTACCAGATCGCCTCGCGGGAAACCGACGCGCAGAGCGACTACCGTTCGCTGCAGGTCGAGTTTTCGCGGCGTTCCTCTAGGGGCCTGACCTTCAACACTACATACACGCTGGCCAAGGCGCTCTCCGACAATCAGGGGACCTATGGCGCGTACAGCGGCGTGTCGAGCTTTGTTGACGAGCAGGGCGGCTACGACGCCACCGATGCATATAACCGGCACGAGGATTACGGCAATGTGATCGGCACGCGGCACCAGCGCTGGCTTTCGACGGCGATCTACGATCTGCCGTTCGGCCGCGGCAAGCGCTTCGGCACGCACATGAACCGCGCCGTGGATCTGACCGCGGGCGGCTGGCAGAGCAGCAACATCCTGCTGCTGCAAAGTGGACCCTACATGAGCGCGTATATTCCCTCGGGCACCAGTGATCCCAGCGGAACGGGTTCGGGCACACTCTTCTTCCGCAGCATGCGCCCGGACCGCACGGGCAATCCCAAAGCCGTGGTTCGCAACCGCAATCACTGGTTCAACAGCAACGCCTTCAGCTGCCCCGGGCAGACCGGCGGCATGTCCACGTTGATTGATCCAAACGGCAATGCGAGCCCTTGCAGCGTAGGCGTTACCTCGCTGCCGATCGGCCGCTTCGGAACGGAAAGCGAAGGTGATCTGACCGGGCCGGGAACGATCGTGTTTTCGTCGGGATTGAGCAAGGCCTTCGCCATCACCGAGCGTGTGCGGCTGAGGGCGCAGGGCACGTTCACCAACATCCTCAATCACACCAACCTCGCCGATCCGAAGCTTGACGTGACTCAGGCGAGTTTTGGGCAGATCACCCAAGCGCGCGGGTCCGATTTTGGGGGCAACCGCACAGGCCAGCTGGCACTGCGGCTGGAGTTCTAAGCTTCGCGGCAGGTGCGCCGAGCAGCACTCGCTTGGCGCACCTGCTGCCGCTTGCTATACTCGGCGAGTACGTTTCCTCGCGCGGCGTTTGCGCACCGATGTCCCCCGCTCACGGGCTGGCGATAGCGAACGGAACGTCGCTTCCGCTGGTCGCGCTTGGCAGCACTGCGGAGCCTTCAAATCGCCAAGGCCAGATAGCTCAGTGGTAGAGCGCGGCCCTGAAAAGGCCGGCGTCGGCGGTTCGATCCCGTCTCTGGCCACCACTCATCGCAGATTCCAACAGGGCAGCCGTAACGCCGGGCCGCAGGTATGCTGAAGCCACGGCTACGCCCATTTCCCCTAAGGCATGGTGACCATGGCTCTGCGTTCGTGCGCTGCTGCGCTTTTCTTAATGACCACCTGTCTGGGCCACGCGCTGGCGCAAACGCCCGCTGAGGCGCGTACGCAACGAGCGTTCACAGCGGCGCGGCAGGCAGGCCCGGCAGAGCTATATGCTTTTCTGCGGACGTTCCCCAAGGGCGGCGACCTGCACCTGCACCTCAGTGGGGCTGTGTACGCTGAAACCTTTTTGGCAGAGGCCGCCGCGAACGGGATGTGCGTCGATACCCAAGCACTGAAGCTTGCGCCGAAGCCAGCTGACAGCGGGAAATGTAAGGCACCGCTCATCAGCGCGGACGCCGCGATCAATGACCAGGAGCTCTACGACCGGCTGATCGACGCATTGAGCATGCGCGGTTTTGTGCCGACACCGGGTGTTACCGGTCACGATCAGTTTTTCAGCACGTTTGCTCGATTCAATGGGCTGAAGGGTGAGGGAGGCGACTGGTTGCGTGAGGTCGCGACACGTGCCGCCGCTCAAAATGAGCAGTACCTGGAGATCATGCAGACGCCGGCGTTCAGCCACGCAGCGTCGCTCGGCTACAAGCAGGGCTGGCCGGCCGGAATCACGGATGCGAACCATATGGAGGCGTTCGCCAAGCTGCGTGAACAGCTGCTCGCCGTCGGGCTGCGAGATGAGGTGGCGACGGACCGTGAGGAGTTTGCTGCCGCCGAACGTGATGCCGCGCAGCGTGAGGGCTGCAACGCTTCTCAGGGCGAACAGCTGGCCGTCGTGCCCCGTCATGCGAATGTGTGCCACCTGCAGGTGCGTTGGCTCTACCAGGTGCTGCGCGCGTTTCCACCGCAGC
The DNA here is from genome assembly GCA_965218595.1 of Acidobacteriaceae bacterium. Classification (GTDB taxonomy): domain Bacteria; phylum Acidobacteriota; class Terriglobia; order Terriglobales; family Acidobacteriaceae; genus Edaphobacter. The sequence continues at coordinate 402,925 of CBDCLC010000005.1, forward strand.
AGGTATTCGCTCAAACGCTGCTTGGTTTCGAAACCGTAGCTGCTGAGATGGCCGGCGGTCACCCGCACGTGGTGGGCATCAACTTCGTGCAGCCGGAAGACGCCCGGCTGGCCATGGCGGACTACCACCTGCAGATGCTGATGCTCGATTACCTGCACAGCGTCTACCCGCAGGTGCATATCTCGCTGCACGCGGGCGAGCTTGCGCCGGGGCTGGTACCACCGGAGGGGCTCGGCTTCCACATCCGCGAGGCCGTGTTGCTGGGCCATGCCGAGCGCATCGGGCACGGTGTCGACGTACTGTATGAGAACGACCCCATGGGGCTGCTCAACCTACTCGCAAAGCGGCACGTCGACATTGAGATCAACCTGACATCGAACGCCGTGATTCTTGGCGTGCAGAGTAACTTCTCGCCGCTTGAGGCTTACCGCGCGCACCATGTGCCGTACTCGCTGTCCACCGACGACGAGGGAGTCAGCCGCATCGATTTGACGCATGAGTATGTGCGCGCGGTGCTGGAGCAGGGGCTCGGCTATGCCGACCTCCAGTACTCCGCGCGGGATTCGCTCGAGTACAGTTTTCTGCCGGGGGGCGAGTCTTTGGCAGCCCACAGGCGCGGCGCCGCAGGTGTTTACGCATCGCGTGGCGGCTTGTGCCGCGGCGATCGGCGGGACACAGGCACCGAGCGCGGCGTGCGAGCGTTACCTGGCCGGCAGCGAGCGCGCGCGGCAGCAGTGGATGCTGGAACAGCGGTTCGCCGCATTCGAGGCCTCTCACTAGACATGGCGAACTCTCGGCTACACTGCTCCAGACCGCGAAGAAGTCACCTGTCCGGAGTTCAAGCGCGATGAAGAAGGCATTTTCGTTCCTGCTGCAGTTCGTGATTTTTCTTGTGGTGTACGGCGTCGGGTCGCTGCTGGTGCCGTTCGGCATTCTGCCGCAGATTGCCTTTCATCTGTCGCCGACGAAGATGTTTGTGATTACGGGCCTGCTGTTGTCGGCGCTGGTGTTTATCGCGATTATGGTGGTCCATGCCGTCCGCCGGCACCCGCAAGCGTCCATGCTGCTCAGCACCTTTGCGTTCCTGCTTGCGGTGGCGTTCGGCTTGCTGATGAAGTTCGGCTTTGTGGCGGTCGGTCCGGCTGCCTGAAGACGTACGGCTACGGCGTTATCATCGGAGCGGAGACCGATCGCACGATGGACACCACCTTGCCGCCCGCCACGCTTCGACGCACCGCCCTGCACAGCACCCACCACGCGCACAAGGCGCGCATGGTGGACTTCGGCGGGTGGGACATGCCGGTGCAGTATTCGCAGCTGATTGAAGAGCACATGACGGTGCGCGAGCGCGTCGGCATCTTCGACGTCAGTCACATGGGCGACATCCAGCTGCGCGGACCTAATTCGCTGGCCGCGGTGCAGAAGCTGCTGATGAATGACGCCGGCAAGCTGCAGACCGGTCAGGCGCATTACAGCGCGATGCTGACGCCGGAAGGCACGTTTGTCGACGATGTGGTGCTGCACAAACTGGGCGAAAACGACTACCTGATCGTGATCAACGCCGGCACGCGCGAAAAAGACGTGCAGTGGGTGCGCCGCGTGATCGGCGGCATGAGCGGCTGCCACATCATGGATGTGAGCGACTACTATACGCAGCTGGCGATCCAGGGGCCGCGCGCGAAGGAAACGCTGCAGAAGCTGACCGGCACCGACCTGTCGCCGATCAAGAACTACTGGTTCACGTGGGGTCAGGTGGCGGGCTGCCACAACGTGCTGATCGCGCGCACCGGCTATACCGGCGAGGACGGCTTCGAAATCTACATCCCGGCAGACGAGCCCACCAGTTCGCGCGTCTGGGGCGAGGTGCTGGAAGCCGGCGAGGAGTTCGGCATCCTGCCGTGCGGCCTCGGCAGTCGGAACACGCTGCGGCTGGAGTCGGCGATGGCGCTCTATGGCCACGAGATCTCGGACACGATCAACGTCTTTGAGGCCGGCCTCGGCCGCTATTGCAAGCTCGACAAAGGTGCTGACTTCGTAGGCCGCGAGGCTCTGCTGAAGGTCAGGGAGGCCGCGGGCGAAGACCTGAACGGCCTCAGCCGCAAGCTGGTCGGCCTCGAAATGCTGGATCGCGGTATTGCCCGCGACGGCTACCCGGTGCTGAACGCCGCGGGCGAGCGCGTAGGCCACGTGACTTCCGGCTCGCCCGCACCGTTCCTCAAAAAGAACATCGCCCTGGCGTATGTGCCACCGGCCTACACCGCGCCCGCCACCGAGCTTGCTGTCGAAATCCGGAATCAGCCGGTGCGTGCCGCCGTGGTGCCCACGCCCTTTTACAAGCGGCCCAAGATCACCGCGCCCATCATCACAGCGCCGCTCAGCTAGCTTCACGCCGTCGAATCCGCGGTCGCTTTCTCATCGGCCGCTGCCTACAATCAAGCTGTACATCCCTTTGCAGGAGACGCCCGCTTCATGTCCTATCCCACGCAGTACAAATATGCGAAGTCGCACGAATGGCTCGATCTGGACGGCGACACGGCCACGGTCGGCATCACGGATTATGCGCAGCACTCCCTGGGCGATATCGTCTTCGTCGAGCTGCCCAAGGTTGGCCAGGAGATCGAAGCCGGCAGCACCTTCGGTTCAGTGGAAAGCGTCAAAGCGGTGAGCGATCTGTACTCGCCCGCGACGGGCACCGTGACCGAGATCAACGAAGCGCTGAACGACGCACCCGACACCCTGAACGCCGCGGCGAACGATACGTGGATCATCAAGCTGACCGTGAGAAACGCTGATGATGCGAACGCCCTGTTGTCGGCGGCCGATTACGACAAGTTCGTCGCCGAAGAAACAGGCCACTAACCGTAGCTCCCCCGCTGTTGTGCAGCTCAATCCGAGCGCTGTGAAGCCCTAACGCTTCTTTGTGCGCCGAAAGCGAGACAGATGCGCTATCTACCGAAATCCCCGCAGGACCGCACCGAGATGCTGGACGCGATCGGCGTTGAGTCGATCGACGCGCTGTTTGAGTCGGTGCCTGCCGAGTACCGGCTGACCCGTGACCTCCGTGTGCCGCGCCAGCACGCCGAGAGCGAGGTGCTGGACCGCTTCCGCGCTTATGCGGCGAATCTCGCCAGCGGTGACGCGCAGCGGTTGGAGTTGCAGTTGACTAGCCCGCGTTACGCGAGCTTCCTGGGCGCAGGTGCGTACCGGCACTACAGGCCGGTGGTGATCGACTCGCTGGTGCAGCGCGGCGAGTTCCTCACCAGCTACACGCCATATCAGCCGGAGATCGCGCAGGGCACGCTGCAGGCCACGTTTGAGTTCCAAACGATGATCTGCGAACTGACCGGCATGGAGATCGCAAACGCCAGCATGTACGACGGCTCCACCGGTGCAGCGGAAGCCGTGCTGATGGCCGTGCGCGTCACCGGCCGCAGCGGCTGCGTGGTGGCGCGCAGCGTGCATCCGGAGTATCGCGAGGTGCTGCGCACGACGGTGCAGCATCAGCAGATCCCCGTGACAGAGTTTGAGTATGACCGTGCTTCGGGCCGCGTAGATATGAACGCCCTGGATGCGGCGATCGGTAACGATACGGCCTGCGTGCTGATCCAGTCGCCGAATTTCTTCGGCTGCGTTGAAGATGTCGCCGCCATCGCGGAACTGGTGCACAGCAAAGGCGCGCTGCTGATCGTGTCGATCGCGGAGGCTCTCTCGCTCGGGCTGATCAAACCACCTGCCGAGGCAGACATCGTCTCGCTTGAGGCGCAGAGCTTCGGCGTGGCCGTGGGCTACGGCGGCCCCTACTGCGGCGTGCTGGCGTGCAAGGAGAAGTTCCTGCGGCAGATGCCTGGACGCCTGTGCGGGCAGACCGTGGACCGCGACGGCAAGCGCGGCTTCGTGCTGACGCTCTCGACGCGTGAGCAGCACATCCGCCGTGAGAAAGCGACGTCGAACATCTGCACGAATCAGGCGCTGGTGTCGCTTATGGTCACGATTTACATGACCGTGCTGGGCAAACAGGGACTCCGTGAACTTGCGGAGCAGAACCTTGCCAAAGCCGAATACCTGAAGGCGCAGCTGAAGAACTCCGGAGCCAAGCCACTGTTTTCAGCCCCCACTTTCAACGAGTTCTCCGTGCGGCTGCCGGTCAGTGCTTCGGAGGCGAACGAAAAGCTGCTGGACGCGAAGATTGTCGGCGGTCTGCCCCTCGCGGCGTGGTATCCGGAGCTTGGAGCGGGCGCATCCCTGTGGTGCGCGACAGAGCTCACCACGCGGGCGCAGATGGACTCCGCGACCGGCGTACTGCAGTCGGCAGCGCAGCGGGAGCTGGTGAACGCGTGACCAGGTCGCGGGAGAACGGCATGATCCTGGGGGCCGCAATAGGCTTTATGGCCGTGCTCGTCGTGCTGACACTGGAGCCACGCTCACCGTGGATTCTTTACAGCCTGTGGCCCACCAACGTGCTGCAAAACGCCACGGTCGGCATGTCGGAGATCTGGCGGCTGACGTTTCAGGTGATGTCATTCTTCGGCAACGTTTTTCTCTACGGTCTGGTCGGCTCGCTTGTGGGCGGCCTGTTGCCTGATATGGAAGTGGAATAGGGAGAAAGCGAATGAACGATCTGCATCGTTACGACGTCATAGTGACCTGGACGGGCAATACCGGCACAGGCACATCCGCTTACAACGCGTACAGCCGCGCCTTTGAACTCGAGGCCGAAGGCAGGCACGGCATTGCGGGCTCGAGCGATACGGCGTTTCGCGGCGACGATGGCCGCTGGAACCCCGAGCAGATGCTGGTCGGCTCGCTCTCAAGCTGTCACAAGCTGTGGGTGCTGCACCTCGCTGCGGTGGCCGGTGTGGTCATCACCGGCTACGTCGACCACGCCGAAGGCTTCATGCGCACCACGCCCGGCGCGGAGACCGGCCGCTTTGAGGAGGTGACGCTACGTCCGGAGGTCACCGTGGCGCTGGGTTCCGACGCGTCAAAGCTCTCCACCATCCACGAGGATGCGCACCGCCGTTGCTTCATCGCCAACAGCGTGAACTTTCCAGTGCGGGTTGAACCGGCTGAGACCGTCACGGAACAAGAGCTCGCAACGGCTCGCGGGAGAGCGAAATAACCTATGGATGTCAGCGCACTCGAGGGTGAGGAGCTTTCCGCGGTCGAATTTGTCTCCGACTACCTGCGGCTGCGCTTTGGCGATGCCGGGGCGGGGGCGCTGCTGACGCTATATGCCTGGCCGCATGTGCTGCTGGCCGATTTCAGCGTCGGGTATGGCGAGCCGGAATACCGCAACGCGCTCTGTGCGCAGATTGGCGAGATGGTCGCCAAGGCATCGCTCGAAGAGCTGAACGCGCTGACAGTCGAGTTTGAAAGCGGTACGGTGATTGGCCTGTCACTGCGCGAAGAAGACATCGAAGGACCGGAAAGCGGCAGCTACTCCGCAGACGGCAGTGGCAACGACGAAGAGGATTTTTGACGTCGGTTGACAGCATCGAGGTGTTCCTGCGGCGTGCTCAGGATTTCTCCCGCGGCATGGGCTTTATACGTGATGACGAGGGGTTTGCTCATTCGGCGGCTCTGCTTGCCATCCATGCGTCAATTGCTTATGCGGATGCTCTGCGATTAGGTTTGGGTGCCGAAGGTTTGTCTTCAGATGACCACCATTCCGCAGTCAAAGCTTTGCGTGTTCTGATTCCGGAGGAAGATGATACGTCGGGGTTAATCCGATTGCAGAAGCTTGTCGGAGCTAAGAGCGACATTGCGTACGGGACCAAACGGCAGGACGCCCGTCAGCTTCAGCGTATATGTGTCGAGGCAGAACGGTTCGCTGTCTGGGCCAATAGAATTGGCGCGGAGAAAGTGCGAAGCTGGAGGCTTGAGGATGACTGATCGGCAGCAATTAGCTCGCGGCAAAAACGTTATGCTTTCTCTACTCGAGAAGCGTCTTTCAGTGCCGCGTATCTACCTTGATGCGACGTGGCAAGGCAAAAACGTGGACATCCTTGCTATTGACCGCGATGGCAGCGGTGATGTGCACGTCGTCCTCGCGTACCTGCGCCCGTTGCACGAAGATCTGCCGGATACAATTAAAGACCGTACCGAACTGCACAACGCGCTCGGTCGGCTAGCTGACATACAGGCGCAGTTCAAGTACGTGCTCGGTGTGGCGTCTTCGGCCAGGTGGAATTCCTTTGGGAGTTCACCTGTCGGGGAGTTCGCCGAAGGCACATTTGCTCCGGATGGGCTGGGAAGAGTCGCTATCGCGTTTGCCGCGCCCGACGATACTGGACTGATGATTGTGAAAGTGGCCTTGTTTCCAGAAAGGTTCCGCGCGTTCGTTGGAACGTCAGCAGACGAGTTTGTAAAAAAGCATTCAGCGGATTGGCAAATTCGCGCATGAGGACACTATGGCAGAGAATGGAAAGTTTGTCGGCACGCCGCGCAAGGCGACCACGCATGTCAATCAGAACGAAGGCCTGATCTTCGAAAAGTCCTCACAGGGCAAGAAGGGCTACCGGCTGGCCGAGCTCGATGTGCCGCCGGTGGACGCGGCCAAGCTGCTGGGCGGTGCCGAGCGCAAGGACCTCGGCGTGATGCCGGAGTTGAGCGAGATTGAGATCATTCGGCATTTCACGCGGCTCAGCACGTGGAACTACGCCATCGATCTCGGCATGTACCCGCTGGGCAGCTGCACAATGAAGTACAACGCCCGCATCAACGAGGCGGTTTCGCGGCTTGAAGGGCTGGCGGAGGCGCACCCATACCAGCCGGAGTCCCTTTCGCAGGGCGCGCTGGGCATCATGCGCGATCTGTCGGACGCGCTGATCGAGATCACCGGCATGGACGCGATCACGTTGCAGCCCGCCGCGGGCGCGCACGGGGAGTTCACTGGCATCCTGATGGTGCGCGCCTACCACCAGAGCAAGGGCAATGCCCGCAAGACGATCCTGGTGCCGGACTCGGCGCACGGCACGAACCCTGCCACCGCCGCGGTCTGCGGCTACCAGGTGCAGAACCTGAAGTCCAACGAGCATGGGATGGTCGACCTTGCGGCGCTGGAGGCCGCGGTGACCGATGATGTCGCCGCGCTGATGCTCACCAATCCGTCGACGATTGGCGTCTTTGAATCGGACATCCATAAGATTGCCGACATCCTGCACGCAAAGGGCGCGCTGCTTTACATGGACGGTGCCAACATGAACGCGCTGGTGGGCAAGACGCGGCCGGGCGACTTCGGCGTCGACGTCATGCACCTGAACCTGCACAAGACGTTTTCGACGCCTCACGGCGGCGGTGGCCCGGGTTCCGGCCCGGTCGCGGTCAAAAAGATTCTGGAGCCGTTCCTGCCCACGCCAGTCCTGGCGACGAAGTCGGACGGAACGCTGACGCTGAATTTCGATCGGCCGCAAAGCGTCGGCCGCGTGCGCGCCTGGTACGGCAACTTCGGCATGTTTGTCCGTGCACTCGCCTACATCCTGGCGAACGGGCCGGATGGGTTGCGTCAGACGACCGAAGACGCCGTGCTCAATGCAAACTACCTGCGCGCTAAGCTGAAGGACACTTTTGAGCTGCCGTATGACCGGCCGTCGCTGCATGAAGTCGTCTTCAGTGACAAGCGGCAGGCGAAGAATGGCGTCAAGACGGGCGACATGGGCAAGCGCCTCATCGACTATGGGTTCCATGCCTATACCGTCAGCTTCCCGCTCGTGGTGTCGGGCGCGATGATGATTGAGCCCACCGAGTCGGAAAGCCGGGAAGAGCTCGACCTGCTGGTGGATGCGCTGCAGCAGATAGCCCGCGAAGCCGAGGAGAACCCCGAGATCGTGACCACGGCGCCGCACACCACGCGCGTGCAGCGGATGGACGAGACCGCGGCCGCACGCAAGCCGGTGCTGCGTTGGAAGGCACCCGCCGCATCTGAGTCGCTCACCCCGGATACCGCCGCGAAGGAGTGGTAAGCGGCACCCAAATCAAGACGGCCGCCGAGTGATCGGCGGCCGTCTCTTGTTTGCCGTTGCAGCATTACTTTGCTGGCGAAACGTCTACGAATTCGTCCACTTTCTCCCAGCGGATGTGCAGTTGTGTCGTGTTCTGGGTCGTGTGTTCAAAGCTGATCGTCATCACCTCCTGCGCATTCGCCATGGTCTTAGGATCGCGCTGCATGGGGGTGCGGCCCAGGTCCTTCGACTGGTCGTACACGGTACCCCACTGGCCGGTCTGGTTGTTGATGATCAGCAGCCACGGCTGGCCCTTGCGCGGAAGCGTGTAGATCGTGTGGTCGCCCGCAGGTACAGTCAGCGTCCCGAATTTAAGCGGTACTTCGGTGTGCAGCGACGTGGCTGGATTTGCACCCGTGCGCCAAACCTTGTCGTACGGCACCAGGCCGCCGAAGACCGTACGGCACCGGATCGAGGGAGTGTTGTACTTGATTTCAATGGTTTTGCCGTCCAGCGGCGTGGAAGCCACCGCTGCTGGCGACGCCAGCTTGCCGTCATTGGAGGATAGCGGTTTGCCGTGATCGGCAACAGGGCTGGTGGGACACGGCGTCTGGGCCGTGGCGACCGCGGCGGACAGCGTAAGGGCGGGGACCAGCAGGGAAGTCAGGAGGTGGCGCATGTCGTCATGCTACTCTTTACCGGCACGGCGCTGAAGGCCAATCTGCAGTTTGGCCCGCCATACTGTGCTAGCCTAACGAAGCGCGCCCGTAGCTCAGCTGGATAGAGCGGCAGCCTCCGAAGCTGTAGGTCAGAAGTTCGAATCTTCTCGGGCGCACCACTTTTTGCGGCAGTGCATACGGTAGTGGTTCAGTCCAGCGAGCACTGCCAGGCGTCCAAAGATACAATCTCCTGCCCGTCTCGACGGTAGCGCTCAAGAAGCGTGGCGGTCGCGCGAATTGACGCATCGCGGTTGGCCGCCATCCGCACATCCCACCCATCATGCAGCAGGATGTTGGTCCCTACGCCGCGGGCAACATTGCGCCTGCGATCGGCCTCGATGTTGGCTACGATGTCCTCCGCGGAGATCGGGTTCCAATCGGCACCCATGGCGTTCCATTGCACTGTCGTCAGACCCAGCTCTTCAGCGACACGCATCACCAGCGGCCGCCGTGCGCCGTGGGGTGGCCGAAAATAGCGGACCGGGGCGCCCAGTGTATCTTCGAGCGCGGCGTTGCAGCTGTAAAGCTCCTCCCGAACCCGCCGGGCGCTTTGCCAACTGAGCCACGGATGGCTGTAGGTGTGATTGCCCACAATGTGCCCGGCGGCATGGACTGCGCGCACAATCTGTGGCCGCTCGCGCACAAACCTCCCAATGGTAAAGAAGGCAGCCGGCGCGCCGTAGCTCGACAACAACTCCAGCAGCTGCAGCGTCGCTGCATCATTTGGCCCGTCGTCATAAGTGAGAGCGACCTGGCGCGGGTCACTGCCGGCGACCAGCGTCTGCCCGAAGATCTGAGACTGGGGGCGCAACGCCGCATGGCTGTAAAGGGCGGCAGCTGCGGCTGCAGTGCACACGGCCGCCGAGATTACCAAAGCATGCGAGCCCGTTACCATGCTGACCCTGCCGAGGGTGGGTGGCCCGCATCATCGCTGTGCAACGATAAAAGCATTGATTTCCATCCTACTGCGTGCGCTTTATGGCTGAATGGAATTGGATGAGAACGAAAGTTACTAGTCGTGCTGCGATAGTTCTGCTTGTTGCGACTTCCGTGTCGTTGACCCTGGGGGCGCAGTCCACCGTCCCGGCTCCGGCCACGGACAGCAGCCATCAGGCGAGTCCTGCCAGCTCCGCGGGCATTTCCGGCGCACGTTCGGCTACAGATAGCAGTGCTCAGGCCAGTCCGCTGCTAGCTCGAAACGCGCACGCCCGGGAGCATGCAATTCCGGGCGACATCCTGACGGTTGTGCTCCAGAACACGATCTCCAGTAGCGCGGCGCACAATGGCCAATTGCTGCACGGTCACCTACTGCAGCCGCTGCCGGCACAGGGGGACCGTCAGCACTTTGCGGCGGGGGCGCCGGTGACGCTGTCTGTTCTTGCCACCGTACCTGCCGGCAGGATCACCAGCTACGGCGAGATCACGCTGCAGGCAACCCACGTGGGAACCATCCCGGTATTTACCCTGCCGCTGACATTTCGCGGGAAGCGGGGAGCCAAGGATTTGCCGGATAGCGCACCGAAAAAGGGCGGGGAAGCCATCCTTAGCCCTGCCACCAAGCTCAGCTTCAGGGTGCAACCACCTCCCCGGCCAGCCGGTGCGCGGCCGCAGGGAACCCGCGTCGGCGTGCCGCAGCCGGTGCCGGAAGCAGGCTCTCCGCAGCGTTAGTTCGCGTCAGGGTGACTCGCGCGGAGGTCAGCGAGCACCTGTTCCGCGTGGCCTTCAGGTTTGACGCTCTCATAGATCTTCAGCAGGTGCCGGTCTGGGCTTATGACGAAGGTGGTGCGTGCGACGCCGGTAACTGGCTTGCCGTACATCGTCTTCGCGCGAAGCAGATCCCACTTCGTGAGCAACTGCTGATCCGCATCCGCAAGCAGCGGGTAGGGAATGCTGTACTTTTCTGCGAATTTCTTCTGTGCGCGAACGGTGTCTCGCGATAGGCCCAGCACAACAACGCCGGCTGCACGCAACTGGCTGATGGCATCTCGGAAGCCACAGGCTTCGACGGTGCAGCCCGGCGTGTCGGCGCGGGGATAGACGAAGAGCACCACAGGCTTGCCGGCAAACTGCGAGAGGGTGACCTCGCTGCCGTCCTGATCGGGCAGGGTGAAGTCGTCGACAACCTCGCCGAGCTTTGGCTGGGGCACGCTGATTCTCCTGAACTCGCTTACACAGCCATCGGCTGTTCCTGCTCTATCTCTTCTGTTTGCGGCTGATCTGTAACGGCCACGGAGGCTGAGGCGGGGAAGTAAGCGTTGGTCACGTACTGGCCCAGCATGCGGTGCGTGTTGAAGAAGCTGCCGTTGATGGCCAGGCAGTGCAGCTGCATGCGAGCCCACGCCGACTTGTCTGCAAACAGCGGTGCGACAGAGTGCTCCAGCTTGGTGTATAGCAGGTCAGCCTCGTGGCCCTCGTCTTCACAATCTTCGATGGCCCAGCCGGTGATGCCTTCCGCGCAGCCCTCGATCCACCAGCCGTCCAGGACGCTGAGCGATGGCGTGCCGTTCAGGGCGGCCTTCATGCCGCTGGTGCCTGACGCTTCAAAGGGACGCAGCGGCGTATTCAGCCATACATCGACGCCCGCGGTGAGCTGCGCTCCCAGCGCCCAGTCGTAGTTTTCGAGGTAGATGATCTTCAGCTTGGGGTTTGACAGATGCTTGGCTGCGGTGAAGACATCACGGATCAGTCCCTTGCCGGCGTTATCGGCGGGGTGAGCCTTGCCGCCGTAAAGGATCTGCAGCCCACCAAGCTGCTCCGCCAACGCGTGCAGGCGGTCGGGATCCTGGAAAAGCATGTGGGCGCGCTTGTACGTGGCGACACGGCGGGCAAAACCCAGCGTCAGCACGCCGGGATCCAGTTCAATGCCGGTGCGTGTCTTGACGATGTCAAACAAGCGCTGCTTCGAAGCGTCATGCGCTTGCTGCACCTGTGCCGGTTCCATCTTGTAGGCGGAACGCAGGTAGGCGTTGTCGTGGCGCCACTCGGGCAGCTGCTTATCCAGCAGCGTTTGCATGGGCTCGCTCAGCCACGTTGCAGCATGTACGCCATTGGTGATGAAGTGCACACGGTACTCCGGAAACATCTCCTGCGAGACGCGGCCGTGCTGCATGGCCACGCCGTTCACGAAGCGTGAAAAGCGCAGAGCAAGGTACGTCATGTTGAGCAGACTGTTATGCAGCGCGCCGAATCGGTCGATCGTCGAGGCGCGCTCGTGGCCCAGCACGTTGACCATCTGGTCCAGGCCGAACTGATCGTGTCCCGCCGGTACGGGGGTGTGCGTGGTGAAAACGCTGCGCTGTTTTACAGCGTCGGCATCGGCTTCCGTTGCATTCAGCAGCGAGGCCCCACCCAGCCGCTGCTCAAGCAAGCCGATGGAAAGCAGGGCTGCATGCCCTTCGTTCATGTGGCACACCTGCGGCCAGAAGCCCATCGCGGCGAGCAGGTGGATGCCGCCCAAACCGAGCACCGCTTCCTGGCACAGGCGGTAGTAGGTGTCGCCGCCATAGAGCTTGTCAGTCAGCGTACGGTCATAGGAGTCGTTGCCCTCCACATCGGTGTCCAGCATAAACACCGGAATGATGTGCCCAGTGCAGCCGACCACGTCAAAACGCCACGCGCGGACGTGGATCGAGCGGCCCTGCAGGGTGAGTTCCACCTGCTGTGGCGCTGCCGGCAATTTGGTCTCCGGGTGCCAGACTACGTCGGTTTCTGTCTGCTGACCGTCAAGGTCGAGGTGCTGCTGAAAGTAACCCTTGCGGTGCGCCAGGGTGACCGCCACTATTGGAGCGCCGCAATCCGCAGCGGAGCGAAGTGTATCGCCGGCCAGCACGCCCAAGCCGCCGGAGTAGGTCGGCATCGCGGGGTCAAGGGCAATCTCCATGGAGAAATACGCGACGCTGCGTTCGGCAAAATCGATGGGCTCGTAGCTTGGTAGCGATTGGGTTTCATGCATGTAAGGGGTCCCCTGCGCTGCATGAACTCCACACAGCGTCGTTTCAGGGTAACAAACCGGCGTGAAGTCAGCGTCACCAAAGAGTGGTAAAGGCAGCTACTCTTAGCGTTTCTCAGCCCTGACAAAGCTGGAAACAGCGAAGTACCCGAAAAGCACGGCGAACGCGGCGTACAGCCAGAAATGATGCTGCCCGGTAGTACCCGCGGCAAGTCTTGCTGCGCGCAGCTTCCACGCGGCGGTACCCAGCGAGAGGGCGAAGAGCAGAAAAAACGTACCGGTGACCTGCAGCCAGACCGTTCCCGTGAACCTCTTCAGGGGCTTTAGCACGCCGCGTGAACGACGGGCGGTTTCCGTCACTCTTGCCGAGCGCGCGCCAGGGTTCGGTGCCGGTGGGGATTGCGGCCGCTCCGGGTTTCGGGTTTGCCCGCCCGCACGCGCGGCTGGCGCTGAGGTGCTGCCGGCTTCAGGGCTTCCGCTCGCCGGTGTCTGGATCGCGCGGCTCACTTCCACGGCAGTCTTTGCGAGCTGTCGAGTACCGGCGCCAAGCGCGCGGCCCAGGCGGGCGCTATCCATGCTGCAAGTGTAACGACTCCTGCGAGCCGATGCGAGGTGGACGCTTCCTGCGGTCGGCGCATCCAAACGGCAAGAGGGTAAGCGAAGATGAAGCTTCGGAATTTGTTGTGGGTGGTAGGGGGCCTGTGCGCCGCGACAGCAGGATTACTGGTGTGGACCCCACGGCGGGGTCGCCAACCCGTCAGCAATCTGGCCCATCAGCTCGAGGACGCGTGGTCGGAACACCACACAGTCGCGTAAAACAATCTCCTGCCGCAAGCGTCTTTCTCCACAGAAGTACTGATTGGCGAGGACGCGCCGCAGGCGTACTCTGTTGGCAGCAAGGCCACACCCGCATGCGTCGTTCCTCACGGGAATACCCGGTGCGTGGTGACAATTACAGCCGGGAGGTGGCATGGATCAGCGTATCAATCAGCAGGTGAAAGATTTAATTCAAAAGCTTGGCGAAGCGATTCACGAGACGGTGGCGGAGTCTGACCAGATCTCCGGAGTCGTCCGGGAGATTCGCGAACGCGGATTCGACGTCATGCTGATGCTTGAAGCGACGATTGGTCTGAATGAGGTAGATGATTCAGAGAGTTCCGACGCTGACGTGACCGGTGACGGGGATGCGGTGGCGGAAGGTCCCTTTACCAACAACGATCTGCATTTTCTGAAGTCACTGCGGATCACCACGGAGACAGGTACACCGCGCTCCAACGACGAGACGGCGTAAGCTGCCTTGAATGTCGTATTTTCACGGCTGGGTCACGGACGACTCACTTCGTGCATCTGTACTCTAATGATCACAAAGTGAGGACCGGCAATGAGAGATACGCTTGGAGTTCTTCTGGCAGGCGGCGCGGGTGAGCGTCTCTTCCCCCTGACGCGGGATAGAGCGAAGCCGGCGGTTCCGTTCGCAGGGCAATACCGCATCATCGACATCACGTTGTCGAACTGCATCAACTCTGATCTGCGTCACGTGTACATCATGACGCAGTACAAAGCGCTTAGCCTGAACCGCCACATACGTGAGGGCTGGGGTCCTGTGGTGGCCAGTGAGCTCGGTGAGTTCATTGAGATTCTGCCGCCCATGCAGCGCGTATCCAAGAGCTGGTACCAGGGCACGGCGGATGCCGTGTTCCAAAACATCTACTCCATCGGCTCTGAAGAGCCGAAGCATGTGCTCATCCTATCCGGCGACCACATCTACAAAATGAACTATGCGCTGATGAAGCAGCAGCACTGCGAAAGCGGTGCCGATGTGACGATCGCCACGCTACCGGTTCATCCGCATGAAGTCTCACAATTCGGCGTTGTCGAGGTGGGGCGAAACGGTGAAGTAACCGGCTTTGTTGAGAAGCCGAAGGAGACCGACATCCGTTCGCCCTTTAACAACGAAATGGTGGACGTGTCGATGGGCATTTACCTGTTCAACACGGATGTGCTACTCCCCGAGCTTGTGCGCGACTCTGAAGATCCAGATTCAAAGCATGATTTCGGACACAACATCTTGCCGAAGCTGCTCGGCCGATACAAGATGCATGCGTATAACTTCGTCGACGAAAACAAGCAGCAGGCGCTGTACTGGCGTGACGTAGGTACGCTGGAGGCGTACTACGAGGCCAACATGGATATTGCGTCTGTGTCGCCGACGTTCAATCTTTACGACAAGAGTTGGCCGATCCGGTCGCGCCCTTACCAGTACCCGCCGGCCAAGTTCGTGTTTGGGGAACCGGGCCGTACGGGCATGGCGATCAACTCTATCGTTTCACCCGGATGTATCGTTTCCGGTGCCGTGCTGCGAAACAGTGTGTTGAGTCAGGATGTGCGCGTCAACAGCTATGCCGACATCGATTCGAGTGTGCTGTTCTCACACGTGAACGTCGGACGTCATTGCCGCATCCGGCACGCCATCATCGACCGTGATGTGCATATTCCTGATGGCACCGTGATCGGCTATGATCCCGCGGAAGATAAGAAGAACTACTTCGTCTCGCAAAGCGGGCTCATCGTTGTCACCCGCGATTACAGCATCTACGAAAACCCGGTCTCGGCCGAGTTCCTGAGCGATCAGATGATGTGAGGCTCTGCTGAATTGCTAAAGCGGCAAGCCGATGGGGCTTGCCGCTTTGCCTTTGTGTACGGGCCTTTACCGCTCGCCGAAGCGATACATCAGGCCGCCTGAAACAGCCACGAAAAAGCGTGTTTCCGTGCCGAAGCGCTCGATGGTCGCATCGGGGGAAACGCGGATGGCGAGATGCCGGCTCTTGTTGAAGTCGAGACTGCCGCCAATCGCGAAAAAAGGTGCGGTGTGATTGTTGTAGAGACCCACCTGCGCTGCACTGACCGGGCTACCGCCGGGGTAGTTCTTGATCGCGTGGTCAAATACGCCGTAGGATCCACCCGCCAAGGCATGGTAGTTCACCGCGGCATAACGGCCGCTGGGACCGCGGTAGCTTACGCCGCCCATGAAGATATTCTGAAAGACGACAACACGGTTATAGAACGGATTGGGGATAAGGGGCGTCGTGCCCGCGTCGAAACGGTAGTCGGCATCCACGCCCAGACGGTGCTTGAGCCAATAGGTGCCCATCACCTCGCCGCCACCAAGGTTGTAGCGCACGGGAATGTTCTGACCCGCCTGGCCGTTCATGAAATTGAGGCCGCCATAGACCTCGTACCGATTCAGGTAATCGGCCCGCTGGCTGGGCGCGAGCTCGACGGAGTTGCGGATGCGCGAGCTTGCCTCGGTAGACGGTACCTGTGCCCTGGCTATGGAGCCGCCGGCAAGAAGTAAAAGACCGGGAACACCGGCGACGAACAGCAAAAGCCTACGCGACACTCGCAACATCTTCCTCACAGAACGCGGACTCGCCCCCGGCGCTCCACGCATACACTTCGTATTCAGGATATACCGGCCGTCTGAACCGGCTCGCAGCGGGGGGGGGCGTTAGAGGTGAGACGCAGGCTGGCCGGCTTTGGGGTGCTCGAAACAGCTGTCGTTCCAGCGGCATCTAACCGGGCAGTGCCGTCGTTCTTCTCATGGGGCCGCCATGAGATAATGGTGGCCGCAGGCCGGATGCCCATGGGGTTCCGGCGGGAGAGAGATATGGAATTCGCACCTTGGCACTGGATCGTCGTCGCTCTGATCGCTGTACTGCTATTTGGCGGGCGCAAGCTGCCCGAGCTCGGCAAAGGACTCGGAGAAGGTTTTCGATCGTTCAAGGACGGCTTAAAGGGGATCTCCGACGAACCTACCCCAAAGCCGGGAGACACGGCCCATATCGTGACTCCCAAGGCGGACGAAACCACGAAGCCGGTTTAGCTGGCGACAGATTTGAGAGTTGCTCAATCGATGAAAGTGAAATCCGATTTCCTTGTAAAGCCGCACACCGATGTGCGGCTTTCCCATTGGCCTACCGCTCCGAAGCACCACAAGGGAAAGCACCACAACGACGACGAGACGGCTGACAATACCGCTGATCTCGCGGCGCTGCAGGAGGTGCTGTATGCCTCGCAGCAGCGCGCTCTGCTGATCGTGTTGCAGGGCATGGATACCGCCGGTAAAGACGGTACCGTGCGACACATTTTTTCGGGGGTTAACCCGGCGGGGTGCAACGTGGCCAGCTTCAAGGTGCCGACGTCCTTGGAGCGCCGGCACGATTTTTTATGGCGCTGTCATCAGAAAGTCCCCGCGCTGGGCGAGATCGCTATTTTCAACCGTTCACATTATGAAGACGTGCTGTCGCCCGTCGTTCATGGGCTCGTGACTCACAAGCAGGCAAAGCAGCGCATGGTGCAAATCAACGACTTCGAGCGCATGCTCCTTGAGAACGGCACGACGGTGTTGAAGTTCTTTCTGCACATTTCGCAGGACGAGCAAACCGCCAGGCTGCAGGCCCGGCTCGATGAGCCGGACAAGAACTGGAAGCTTGAAGCTGGGGACTTTCACGAGCGCCGCTACTGGGACGACTACACCGAGACCTACGAGCGGATCCTGTCGAATACGAGCACCAGCGACGCCCCATGGTTCGTTATTCCTGCGGACAACAAGCCCGCTCGCAACGTCATGATTTCCAGCATCCTGGTCGATGCGATGCGTGGCATGAAGCTGCATTATCCCAAGCCGGCGTTTGAGGCGAAGGGCATCCAGCTGACAGAGCTAAAGCCGAAGGCCGCTGAAAAGTTGGTGGAGCGCCGAGTCGCCGCGGCAGGCGGCGACAGCCATTGACCGCGGCCCACTAGAGAGCGATGAGAATGACAGCGACCGCTCCAAGCGCCATGCCCGTCCACTGCTGCGCGGTGGGCCGCTCGCGCAGCAGCACGGCTGCCAGCAGGATCGTGGGGGCGGGGTAGAGCGAGGCCAGCACTGCAGCGACGTCGAGCCGGCCGGTGCGCGTTGCCAGCAGGAACAGCAGGTTGGCGGAGGTGTCCAGTGTGGCTCCTGCCAGCAGCCAGACGATAGCGCCTCGCGGTAGCAGAAGATCGTGAAACCTGCTTCTGTCACCCAGCCGGGCGGAGCACGCCAGCAGTACAGCTGCTGTCGCCGCACTGCCGCAGCGCGTAACCGTCATGGGCCCCAGTTCGCCGGCGCTACTGCTAAAGCGCAGAGCCACAAAATAAAGGCCGAAGCCGAGACCCGAAGCGATCGCGAGCGTGGAGCCGGTGCGTGCATCACCAGAAGCTGTGCCAGAGCTGCCGGTGTATGCGATCAGCACGATGGCGGCAAAGGCGAGGAGGAAACCGGTGAGCTTTGCTACCGATGGCCGCCCGTCGATGAGGGCTGACACTGCCGCCGGCACCGCCGCCGCCAGCACACCGCTGATAGCAGCTGAGGCTCCCATGGCGCCACGTGATAGCGCCATGTAAAAGCCGATCAGCGAAAATGCGGCTACAACTCCCGCACCCAAGGCCCACAGGAGAGCGGCATCGCGCGGCCACGGTTCCGCGCGCAGGGACATCAGGCTTACCAGCACGAGCAAGCTGGCGAGATGGCCGAGTAAGACCACCAACATGGCGGCACGGATGGTACCGCCGGCCGCCTTTACAGCAGAACCGCCCGCAAAATCACCGCCACCCCAAAGGATGGCGGCGAACAGCGCAGGGAGTGTGTTCCCCGACACGCTACGGCGTGGCGGCGGGCGCGGTGGACGGCGCGCCCGCACTCGTCGGCCGCGGATAGTAACCATCCTTGGCGTTGATGGTCAGCCCGGGACGTAGCACCCGGACCTCCACACGGCGGAACTTGCCATCGATCGCCGGTTCGCGACTGTAGTAGCCAAGCGTGTACTGCGTACGCACCTCTTCGGTAATCTTGGCAAAACTGTTTTCTATGCCGCGCTGGCGAAACTCAGCGTCAATCTGTCCGCCAGTCGCTTGCGCCACTTTCGGCAGTACGTCGTCGCGCATGGTGAGCGGCAGGTGAATACGATCGAGGAAGCCTATGGCCGGAACGCTGGAGTCGCCGACAAGCGTTGCATAGACGGCGATGTTGTTGGTTTGGCAGTAGCGAACGACGTCCTTCTGCGAGACCTTACTGCCGTATTCCTTGCCGTCGGAGATCACGTAGACAATGCGGCGGCGCCCCTTGCCCGCCTTGGTGGTCTGCTGGGCAGCCGCGAAGATTGCGTCGTAAAGTGTGTGGAACTCCTTTGGCTGCGAGATGATCAAGCCGTTACGCGAGGAGTTACCGGTGGTGTTCGGGTCAACAATCTGGTTGTTCTTGATATTGCCGTAGGCCAGTGGGCCGCCGTTCACCATCATCGGCTCGCGGCCGGGTGCTTTGCTACGCTGCAGAATGGCCGCGAGACGCGGCCCCTGGGCGGCGTCAAAGGCGTCGTCCTGCATCTTGACGCCGTTGTTGTAGGTGAAGACGGCGACCTCGTCATAGCGTGTGAAGGCGCCCTGCAGGGCGGTCAGCGAGTTGTTGATCTTCGTCATGACATCTTGCGTGACGCTTTGGTCAATGACCAATGCCACGCTTAATGGGAATGGGTCCGACGTGAACAAGCGGATCTGCTGTTTGTACCCATTTTCAAAGACTTGGACCTCACGCGCCTTGATGCCTGGTACCAGCTGGTTTTTCGAATCCTTGACGGTGAAGGGGACTTCGACGAACTGGACGTTTACAGGTGCCAACGTAAACTGCTTCAGGGCGGCATCCCCTGTCACGGTGCCGTCGTCAGAGGCCGGTTCTGTGGCGGCCTGCTGCGGGGCTGGTGTCGACGGCAGGGTACTGCCCGGCTCATTGCTGGGCGGAGGAATCGCCTGAGGCCGCGTCGGGGGCAGGTTGGTCACCGCGGGTGCCACCGAAGGGATCGTGGGCAGTGTCTGCGGGCGCGGAGCCTCGGGGATGGCGGTGCCGGATTGCGGCGCTCCGGTGGTCTGCGCGCTGCCGCTCGGCGGCACAGCCGCTGTCATCACCCCTGCTATCAGAGCGCCGGCGGCGCCCCACTTCCAACTGCCGTGCGTCATTGCTACTCCTTGCCCGCGCCTGCGCCAAGGGCGTGAGCGGCGGGCCTCCACCAAACTAACAGTGTACTGAATGCCTTACGGTGTCAGACGCAGAGACCCCCTGTGACGTTGCGCTGCCGGCCTGCGGAGTGTCGTCCAGTTGGCGTGCTTCCGCGTCTAACCTGACATGAAGCTCCGTTTGCTGACCCAGGTGCCTACCTTTCGCCGCTTCACCGGCCTATGCGCCTTGTCGCTTGCTTTTGCCGCCGCTGGAGTGCAAGCGCAGGAGGCCCCCGATACCAGCGCGCCTCCGCCTGCCAGTACCGCGCCCGCGCAGCAGGAAGTCGAAACTGTCGGCCCGACGCTGAAGGTGACCGCCAACCTTGTGGATGTGTACTTTAGCGCGCGCGACAAAACGGGCTTCATCACGGGATTAACCAAGAACGATTGCCAGCTGGCAGAAGCCCACAATCCTGAAACCATCAAGAACTTCACGCAGGAAAAGAAGTTGCCGATCACGATCGGGCTGTTGCTCGACACCTCGGGCTCGCAGCAGAACGTATTGCCGCTGGAGCAGGACTCGGGCGCGCAGTTCCTGCGAGACGTGCTGCAGCCCAAGGATGAGGCTTTCCTGATCAGCTTCGACGTGAATGTCGATCTGCTGGCCGACTACACCAATCGTGCCAGCGAGCTGAAGCGCGCGCTCGACAAAGCCACCATCAACGCCGCGAGCTCGTCGGCCGGCATCCCCGGCATCGGCGGCGGCCCCAACCCGGTCTCGCGCCCGCGGGGAACGTTGCTGTACGACGCCGTGTACCTCGCGGCGCACGATAAATTGCGGCCCGAGGCCGGCCGCAAGGTGATCGTAATGCTGACCGATGGCGGTGACCAGGGCTCGCAGGAGACGCTGAACTCCGCGATTGATGCCGCGCAAAAAGCTAATGTGATCGTGTACGTGATTCTGATCGCCGATCGCGCGAATTTCGGTTATGACTTCAATGCCGACGCCGCGATGCAGAAGCTGGCCGGCGATACAGGCGGCCGCGTGATTAACGTCGGCAACAACGGCAAGCGGCTCGAAGCTGCGTTTCAGGCCATCTCTGACGAGCTGCGGACGCAGTACCTGTTGAGCTACACGCCTGACCACCCTGCGGACGGCAAGTACTACAAGCTCGAACTGGAGTGCGGCAAGGGCGTTAAGATCGATGCGCGCAAGGGGTACTACGCGCTGGCTGGTGACGCCGCAAACGATTAGCCATACGCAGGGTACATGCGAGGCCATCGGCGCAGACCTGCACAGGCTGCGACACATCCGCCGTGTGTGAACGCTCAGGCGTTCATCACGCCGGAGTACACGGCCATGCCCGCAACGGCATCAACTCCCATGGCGTCCAGTGCATCCACCTCTGCTTGCGCCTTAATGCCCCCCGCGACGATCAACTGCTTCGCTGTCGTGGAGCGCAGGACTGCGGCGATGTCTTGCGGGAAGCCCTGCAGAGTCCCCTCCGTGTCCACATGCGTGTAGAGAAACGCGGCGCATGCGTCCTCCAGCCAAGTCATGGCCTCTTCGGGCGTGAGATCGATCTGCTCGGCCCAGCCCCGAACCGCGACTCTGCCGTTCTTTGTATCGACGCTGAAGCACAGTGCGTCTTCCCCAAGCTCTCGCTTGAGCTGCTCGGCGAACTCCAGGCGGATGAGCTTGTGACGGCGCTTCGTTACAGGGGCATCTATCCCGGCGCCGTCTGAGAACTCCAGTGTTTCGCCGATCGCAGCCGGGTCCTGCTGCGTGACAGTCAGCAGATTCTCGGGCTCCGCGCCGAAGAGTGACGAGCCATAGATGACGCGTTTAGCACCGGCGGCAAGCAAGCGCCTGCCGTCTTCCACTGACCGCAGCCCGCCGCCCACCTGGCAAGGCAGCTTGCCGCAGATCATCTCAATCAGCTCGCGATTGTCGCCCTGCCGCTTGGCGGCGTCCAAATCGATGAGCTGCACCAGCGGGTACTTGCTGAAGCGTTCGATCCAGTAGTCGAAGTCGTCGAAGGAAAGCTTCAAGGTTTCACCCTGCACAAGCTGGACGATCTTGCCGCCCATGAGATCGATGGAAGGAATCAGCATAGGGACAGGCTACGCGATTTACGCTGTCCCGCTGTGCACGCGTAGCGCAGCATGGCATTGGAGTGGAGACGGGAGGCAATATGGCAACAGCAAAGAAGGCACCGGGCAAAAAGGCCGCGGCCGGGAAGAAGGCATCTGCAAAGAAAGCAGCTACGCACAAGAGCGCGGGCAAACCGGCAACCGCCAAGAAGGCTTCGACCAGGAAATCGGCTCCAGCCAAGAAATCGACACGCTCAAGCGCCAAGAATTACACGAAGCCCGAGCTGCGCGAGAAGATCAAAAAAGATGTCATGGCGGGGGACAAGGGCGGCCGGCCTGGGCAGTGGAGTGCGCGCAAGGCGCAACTCGTGGCGCACGAGTACGAGGCTGAAGGTGGCGGCTATAAGCATGCACGCAACGCCACCCAGAAATCGCTAAAGGAGTGGGGCGACGAGAAGTGGCACACGGCTGACGGCAAGCAGGCCATCCAGGGCAAAGAAACGCATCGCTATCTGCCGGATGAGGCCTGGAAAGAACTGTCGCCCGAGGAGAAGAAAGCGACCGACGCCAAGAAAGTCGCAGGTTCGAAACATGGCGATCAGTTTGTGGCGAATACACCGGCAGCTAAGAAGGCGCGTAAACATGCCACAAAACACAAATCGAAATGACGGCCAGCTAAGCTGCCTTCTTCTGCAGCGAGAGGCTTACCTGCTCAGCCTCCGCGGCAAGAGTGCGGAGCGGCAACTCGCCCAACAGCGCTTCGAGTTCGCGGCGCATGCCTGCAGTTAAGCTCGGGGTGTGCTGCAGCTCGGTGAGCAAAGCACAGATCTCATCTTCGTGGCTCGCCAACTGCCGAATGGTTTGAAGCATGGCATGCAGGTGGTGGTAGGCGGGCAGCCGTTCCGGGCGGGTGTCGGCGGTGTCGCAGGAGCGCTTCTTCGGCATTGTGTTCCTCACCTGCTCAGTAGATGCCAAGTACGATGTGGATAAACGGGCTGGAACTAACAGGGCAGGCGCATCGGCACACCCGCCCGAGCGACCTCGGCCTTCAGCGCGCGGCTGTCGGTCACGCCGAAGTGGAAGATGCTCGCCGCAAGCGCGGCATCGGCCCTGCCGGCAAGAAAGACCTGGGCGAAATCAGCGGCAGACCCCGCACCTCCGCTGGCGATCACGGGGATCTGCACGGCTTCAGAGACGGCACGCGTCAGCTCGCAATCAAAGCCCGCGCGCGTACCATCGGCGTCCATGCTGGTCAGCAGAATCTCGCCCGCACCGCGCTGCTCAGCCTCGCGCGCCCACTCGACTACACGGAGCCCAGTCGGCTTGCGTCCGCCGCTGACGAACACCTCGGCCTCAGCGGGCGGCTTGGCTTCGGCTCCGGCGCCACGCCGCGCGTCGATAGCAACGATCACGGCCTGCGCACCGAACGCGCCGCCGATCTCGCCGATGAGTTCGGGCCGCGCGATTGCCGCCGAGTTCAACGAAACCTTGTCCGCCCCGGCGTCGAAGACGGCGCTCGCCTCATCCGCTGAGCGGATGCCGCCACCGACGGTGAAAGGAACAAACAGCTTCTCGGCGGTGCGCTTCACTGTATCGAGCAGCGTCCCGCGGCCCTCATGCGTGGCCGTGATGTCGAGCAGTACGATTTCATCGGCCCCCGCAGCGGCATGACGGTGGGCCAGCTCCGCGGGGTCACCGGCGTCGACGATGTCGACGAACTGAATGCCTTTCACGACGCGCCCTGCGCGCACGTCCAGGCAGGCGATCACGCGCCTGGTCAGCATTTACAGATTCCGGCCTCTCGGTGCAAACTGGCGAAACGAATCCCACTCCGCTTCGGTCATGGCATGTTTAGGGATGGTATGAAAGGCTGCATCCTTCACGAGAAGAACAGCGACCCTTTCGTTTTCAAAGAAGTGCGTAAATGCTGGCCACCGATATTTCACCTCAGCCCCTTGCGATACTTCAAATAAGATTTCAGACGCGTCAAACACGCATTTCACCTCGCCGGCCTCAGTCAGCGCCGTGCGTTGCCGATAAGCACGATCGACACCAACACGATAACGAGCCGGAAAACCAGCCATCGTTCCGAAAGACAAAGCGGCTAGCAAAAGCCACCCTAAATGTGGTTTGGGTTCGCCGGAAAACGCCAGATAGATGGCCGTCACGCCGAGAATGCACCCAATCAGCGGCAAAACAACAAGTGAAGCGTAGTAACCCACGTTCGCCGCCCTAGAAATTTGCCGGTATGCTTTTAAAGCCTCGCCGAAATCTGACCGGCTCACTTTATAGGTGCAACGAACCCGCACTACCGGCTCACGCTCATGCCGACGACAGGGCATTTCGCCGCTGCGGCGCTGCCGGCTTCCAGGCCGCCGACGCGTCCGAAACCCCAGTCGCTCTCGCCAAGGAAGGTAATCTTGTGCGCGCGGGCCATGCCGCTCAGCTGCGTGTGCACCATGTGCATCGCCATCTGGATCGCATGAACGCTGTCGGCACCGCCGGCTGGTGTGGTGTGGACGCGGCCCATGGATTCGAGCTTGAAGACACATGCCCAGCCCTTGCCGTCGATGAAGACTGGCTTGCCGAAGGTGACGGTCAGCGGGCCCTTTTGCCCCTCGTGTTCGAGTTCCAGTTCGCGTTCCGCGATAGGTTCCCAGGCGAGCTCGTCGAGGCCGGTCCAGTTCATCGCGGCGTCCAGTTTGATCGTGCCTGCGTTGGCTATTTCTGCCGCTGCTGTGCTCATTTACCTTACCCCCGCGCCTGCTGCTGTTATCCTTGCGCGAAGCGCGAGGACCCGCTGTTTGCCTCTACTCAGATGCTACAACTCGAGAAAGTTCTTCAGCACGCGCAGGCCGGTCTCGGCAGATTTTTCGGGATGGAACTGCACGCCCATCACGTTGCCGCGTTCCACCGCCCCGGTGAAATGCCCACCATACAGCGTTGCGGCGGCTGTATCGGATGATATCGGCGCGCGCCACGAGTGCGTGTAGTACACGAAGCTTCCGGACGCCACACCTGCCAGCAGACGCGAGTCCGGGCGTATGTCCTCGAGCGAGTTCCAGCCGACGTGCGGCGACTTCAGCTCGGCTTCCTTAAAGCGTGCAGGGAAGTGCTCGCACCGGCCGACGAAGTGCCCAAGGCCGGCGACGTTCGGCGCTTCGGTGGAGCCCTCGTAGAGCCACTGCAACCCGACGCAGATGCCGAGAAACGGCGTGCCCCCAGCCACGGCTGCGCGCACCGCATCGGTAAGCCCGAGGTCGGTCAACAGCTGCGTCGACTGGAAGTGGCCCACGCCGGGAAGTATGATCTTGCGCGCGTCACGCACATCTGCGGGCGACTGCGTGACGTGCACATCCCCCGCACCGAGGAAGCGCAGCGCCTTGACGACGCTAGTCAGGTTACCCGCCTTGTAGTCGATGACGGCAATCAACTAAAGCAGCCCCTTGGTGCTCGGCAGCAGCTCGCGCATCCGTTCGTCGCGGCTGCAGGCACCGCGCATGGCACGTGCGAAGGCCTTAAAGATTGCCTCAATCTTGTGGTGGTTGTTGCGGCCGTACATGACCTTCACGTGCACGTTCGCTTCGGCGCCGCGCGCAAAGCCATCGAAAAAATCCGGCACGAGCTCTGTCACCAGGTCGCCGACGATGTGCGTGTTGAGCTGATCGTCCACCACGCAGGCCACGCGCCCGGAAAGGTCGACGGCGGCGACGGCGAGCGTCTCGTCCATGGTCATGACGAAGTAGCCCGCGCGCAGGATGCCGCGTTTGTCGCCGAGCGCCTGCCGGAACGCCTCGCCCAGGGCGATGCCGACGTCTTCGACGGTGTGGTGCTGGTCCACATCGAGGTCGCCCTCGCAGGTGAGCGTCAGGTCGAAGCCGCCATGCTTGGCAAAGCTTTCGAGCATGTGGTCGAAGAAACGGATGCCTGTGTGCACGCTGTACTGGCCGGTGCCGTCGACGTTCAACCGCAGCGCGATTTTCGTTTCCAGTGTGTTGCGATCAACTATACCCACACGCGCGGCGTCTGCGCCTTGCGATGCCGTCCCGAGTTCTTCCAGCAGGTCGCTCATAGGGTCTGCCTCTTGAGCTTCACGAACTGTGTGAGGGCGTACACCAACATCGTCATCTGCAAGGCAATCCAGAGGCCCAGCAGCAGGGTATGGTTGCGCAACAGAACGACGCCGCCGCTCATGCAAGCGACGGCGGCGCAGATCAGGACGACCTTGCGGCGCTCGGGCGTCATCTCAGTCAAGGAACCGCTCCCCTGGGGCAGAGGCCCCGTGTGCCAGCTTACTCTCGGCAGGTCTCCAACTCATCTCGCGCAACGCCTCCCGCAGGGCACTCAAGCCGCGCGTCACCTGCCACTCGACACCCACGGTGATGCGCACGTAGCCGTCGCAGCCAGGGTCAGCGGAGCGGTCGCGCAGCAGCACGCCTCTGTCGCGTATGCGCTTGACGAGCTCTGCGTGGCGCGCGCCAATGTCCATCAGCACGAAGTTCGCGGCGGATGGCCAGGTGCGAATGCCCAGGTCATGCAGAGCCGACTGCACGCGTTCACGGCCTTCGTGAATCTCACGCACATACCAGTTGAGATAGCTCTGATCGGCCAGCGCCTCAGGCAGTACGGCAAGCGCCACACCGTTCACGTTGTAGGGTGAGGCCACCTTACGCACATACTTCATCAAGCGCTCTGGGCCGGCGAGCATGCCGAGCCGCAAATTGGCCAAGCCGTACGCCTTGGAAAATGTGCGGCCGACGATCAGGTTGGGCACGTGCCCCACATCGGGCAGCACCGTGTCGCCGTGAAAGTGGAAGTACGCTTCGTCGGCAAACACCACCGCCTGCGGTGCCGCGCGGCAGATCTCCAGCATGTGCTCGCGGCTCACGGTGGAGCCTGTCGGATTGTTGGGCGTGGCGATCAGGATCATCTTCGTGCGCGGCGTGATCGCGGCGAGCATGCGCTCGAGCGGGAAGGCGAAGCTGTCGTCGGACTGCACGCGCACCAGATGGTGCGTCATCATGCTGCAGCTGACGTCGTACATGAAAAAGCTCGGCGTGTTCAGCAGCACCTCGTCGCCGGCATCGAGGAACGCGCAGGCGAGCAGGTGGATGGCCTCGTCGACGCCATTGGTCAGCAGGATCTGCTCAGGCCGCAGCTTGAAGTGTGGTGCCGCTGCGATTTCGCCGTGTTCGCGTTCGGGGTAGACCGTGAGGCTCTCAGCGGTAAGCGCCTGCAGTGCAGCGAACACACGTGGGCTGGGTGCCAGCGTGTTCTCGTTGAAGTCGAGTCGCAGCATCGCGCGGCTGGCGAGCGGCGGATGGTACTCCGGCATCGCGGCGACGAGTTCGCGGGGCCGCGGCTGACTGGTGCCGGCGGTTGCCACGGTGGGTTGTTCGAGTTCAGTGACGGCCATCGTGTGTCTCCAAAGGCAAGAAGCAGCATCCCCCTGCGGGATGACAACCAGGTACGAGAGCTGCGGTTACCGCATGCGGACGCGAACGCTTTCGGCGTGACCGGTGAGTCCCTCGGCCTCGGCCAGCGCAATGGTATGCGGGCCCATTTCACGCAGAGCATCGCGCGTGTACTGCTGCACAGTGATGACCTTCACGTAGTCAAGCACACTGAGGCCGCCGCGAATGCGGCCATTGCGCCCGGTGGGCAGCACGTGGTTCGGTCCACTGATGTAGTCGCCCATCGACTGCGGTGTGTGGTGCCCGACAAAAACACTGCCGGCGTTCTGTACCCAGCGCAGGTCCGCACCGGCGTCAACGGTGAGGTGTTCGGGCGCGAGCCGATTGGTGAGGGCGTGCGACTCGTCCGCGCTGCCGGTGACAAAGGCATACCCCTGGGCTGCGAGCGACTGCTGCGCAATCTGGTTTGCGCTCGCCTGCCGCTGCACCTCGCTGACGATCTGTTCTGCGAGCGAGGCGTTGCTGGTGATCAGGATCGGCAGCGCTTCGGGGTCGTGCTCAGCCTGCGCCACCAAGTCGGCAGCGATGCCCACAGGGTCGCCGGATTCAGAGGTCACAACGATTTCCGTAGGACCGGCGGGCATGTCGATGCCGGTCTCATGCGAGACCGCGATCTTCGCCGCGGTGACGTAAAGATTGCCGGGACCGACGATCTTGTCGACGGGAGCGATGGTGAGAACGCCGTTCAGGCCCGAGCCGTAGGCCATCGCCGCGATTGCCTGCGCGCCACCGATCCTGTAGAACTCCGTTACGCCGGCGAGGTACGCCGCGGCCAGCGTTTCGCGGGCCGGCTTGGGCGAGCACACCACGATGCGCTCCACACCCGCCACCTGCGCCGGCGTGACAGTCATCAGGAGCGTGCTGGGCAGGGGATAACGCCCACCGGGCACATAGCAGCCGACGCTGGCGAGCGGGCGCACGATCTGGCCGACCTCCATGCCCTCGGTGGGGCGGAAACTCCAGGCGCGCGGTAACTGCCGCTCGGCAAACGCACGGATATTTGCCTGGGCGAGCCGCATCGCTGCGCGCAGCTGTTCGTCGGTGGCTTCCCAGGCCTCGGCCATCTCCTCGCGGGTGACCAGCAGCGGCTGGTCGTCGCGCAGACCGTCAAATTTTGCTGACAACGAGCGAACAGCGGCATCGCCATAGCGCCGCACATCGCGCAGGATGTCGGCAACGACGCTGTCGACGCGTGCGGTTGAAACAAGGCCACGCTGTTCCAACTCGCGCAGCACGGCTTCAGTGGCTGCGGCGTCCTGTCCGGTAGTGTGAAGAACTTTCATGGAGCTCCCTAAGGTGCTGACGCCATCTAGCGTATGCGCGAAGTAGGCGGCTGATAGCCAGAAGGTGGGCGCTGGGGAACGCGAGGATTGCGCATCTGTGAGTTCATGGCACGACGCTCCTGCCGGGAGCCGGTCATCACCACACGTTTGGCTGCCTCCGCTCCGGCGGGGTAGATGCGCTTGGGTTCCACGGGATCGACGACGACGATGAGCCGCTGACCGGGACCAATGGCTTGGCCCTGCTGCACGCGTGTGCGCAGTTCCACGTTGCGCGGGTGGGTCGTGCCCGGCTCCTGGATGGCCAAGGTGAACTTCTTCATATTGACCTGCTTGGCTAAACCCTTCATGGCTTCCACGCTCACAACCGTGGCATAAACCACTACACCATCGCGCTCGGCGCGCGCTTGCCTGCGGCGCTGCACCAGGTACATGGTGAGCGAGTAGATCGCCACCCCCAGCAGCAGACATCCCAGCACAATCCAGAAGATCTTCATCAGCTTGTCTCCGTTGCCGCCGTGCTACGCACGACTGTGCTTACAGCACAACTTTGTTCAGCGGGTACTCCACGATACCTGTGCCGCCGGCTGCCTTCAGGCGAGGCACGACGTCTCTCACGACACTTTGTTCCAGAATGGTGTTCAGCGCCACCCAGTTCTCGTCGCGCAGGTGTGAGATGGTCGGCGAGTTCAGCGCCGGCAGCACGGCCAACACGCGATCGAGATCGGACTTGCGCGCGTTCAGCATCAGCCCTACTTGCCGTTGCGCGTCCATCGCGCCGTTCAGCATCAGGCTAAGCGTTTCGATCTTTCGCCGCTTCCAATCGTCGGTCCACGCCTGCTTGTTTGCAATCAGCTGTGTCTCGCTTTCCATCAAGGTTTGGATGATGCGCAGACGGTTTGCCCGCAGACTCGATCCGGTCTCCGTCACCTCGACGATCGCGTCGGCGAGCGTCGGCGGCTTCACCTCCGTGGCGCCCCAGCTGAACTCCACCTTCACAGGAATCTCGCGCTCAGCGAACCAGCGCTTGGAGTACTCCACGAGTTCGGTGGCGATGGTTTTGCCGGCGAGGTCTTCAGGTTTTTGAAATGGGGAGTCCTCCGGGACGGCGAGCACCCACTTCACCGGCGTCCGGCTGGCCTTGGAGTAGGTGAGTGAGGTGACGCGCTCCACGTCGGATTGGTTCTCGAGGACCCAGTCGTTACCGGTCAGCCCCGCATCGAGCGCCCCGTGCTCTACGTAGCGCGCCATCTCCTGTGCGCGCACCAGCATGCACTCGATCTCAGCGTCGTCAATCGTCGGAAAATAGCTGCGGCCGCTGGCATAAATGTTCCACCCCGCGCGCGCGAAGAGCGCAAGGGTCGCGTCCTGCAGACTGCCTTTTGGAATGCCCAGCTTCAGCGTCTGTCGCGTCATGATTTCGTCTCGCTCTCCAGCTGGATCGGTTGGGTGAAGCAGCTCACCGTGCCCTCGTGGCACACCAGGCCGTCGCCCTCCACCTCCACGCGAAACAGCAGTGCATCCTGATCGCAATCAGTGACGGCGGTGAGGATGCGCAGACGGTTCCCGCTGGTTTCGCCCTTCATCCACAGCTTGCCCCGGGTTCGGCTCCAGAACGTCACGTAGCCGGACCGCAGGGTGTGCTGCCAGCTCTGCTCGTTCAGGAAACCAAGCATCAGCACCTCGCCGGAGTGGGCATCCTGTACGATGCCGGCAACCAGTCCGCCGTCCTTGGCGAAGTTCAACTTGAGTGTTTCGGTTGTCATCCTTGCAACTCTCTTCTGGCCTGTTGTCGCGGCGGTGGCGCGAGACAGCAAAAAGCCCGCTCGCGAAAGTCGCGTCGGCGGGCCGGGTTCTCGTGTGTCGCTCGTGTGCCTGTTACCGCACTCTCCCGACGACTCTCCGGCACGCTGCGCGAAGCGCATGATGCAGAGGGTAACGGTGGAGGTGGGAGTTCAAACTCATGCCCTACCCACGCTAGCGGCTCCGCACGCCGGTGTCAACGCGCGCGAAGGAGCTTCAATGCGGACTGGGAATGTTCAGCGTACCGAAATAAAACGGGCAGCATGCGGCTGGGAGCGGGAAAGTCAGCATCTTTCTGTCTACGGCCGCTGCCGGGGAGATGACGTAAATGACAGATTATCGCGTGAATGCGGGTGAGTCCCAGGAAGACCAGGTCACCGCCGCTATCGAACAGTACACCTCCAAGGTTCCATCTTCTGTGTACCTTGGTTTGGCCATTGCTTCCATCGCTGCTTCGGTGACCTTCCAGATCACGAACGACAAGAAGATGCCTGCCGCCGGTTTTGTCGGGCAGTGGGTTGCGCCATTTCTGCTGCTGGGTATCTACAACAAGATGGTGAAGCAGCACGGGTCGGACGCACAGACCAAGAGCTAAACACTTACCGCTTTGAATGAGAGGCCCTGTTTAACAGGGCCTCTTTACTTTGCAGGTAGTCGATGTCTGTTACCAGAGCACGCCATGCTGTGGGGTTTCCGCAGCGGGCAGACTCTCCTCACCGAGCAGCTGCCGTAGATTGATCTCGATCGTTCGGCAAATTGCCGTGAGTGGAACATCGAAGATCGTGTTGTCAAACGGATCTTCAAGGTCGCGCCCGATCTTGTCGAGCGCCAGAAACATGAAACCCACCAGCGTCGAACCAAGAGGTGTGTACCAGCCAAGATTGGTGACCATCCCCATCGGCAGCACCACACAGTAGAGCTGTACGAACAGCTGGGGAAAGTAATCGTACTGCTTGGGCATTGGCGTGTTCTTGATGCGCTCCGCCCCACCCTGCGCGTCGGCGAGATCATCCAGATTGCGGTCCATTGCCTGCCATCCAATGGAGTCGATCCAGCCGCGGTCTTCGCAGGTACGCAGCATGCGGCCCATGCGCTGCTGCAGTGTAAGGGCAACGTTCCTTGAGCTTTCGAGGCTCTGAGCTTCATCATGGCCCAGCAGGCGTTCGGCCTCAGGCAGGGGGTTGAGGCCACGTAGCTGCTGCCGCAGCGTTTGCACATACGCCACCTGGTGATGCACAAGCGAGACCTGCATGCGGCGAAGATCTTCCCGTTCTTCCGCACTGCTGCCGTTCACCGGACGCAGCGTGGCCGTTACCTGGCGGGCCAACGATCGGGAGTTGTTTACGATCTGACCCCAGAGCTGGCGACCTTCCCACCAGCGCCCGTAGGCCGAATTGTTTCGGAACCCCACAATGACACCGATGGCCGATCCGTAAAGCCCAAGCGGAACGTGCGGCGAACCAACCCATTCCCAATGCAGAACCTTGAACGCGAAGACGATGACCAGGTCCCAAGCCGCCAGAGCGACCAGAGGCCAACCGACGTACTGCACAAGGTGCCAATATTTTCGATTTTCCGGAACGATCACGCGGCCGCGTCCGCCGCTTCAGCGTGGGTCGAGGTCACTTCCTGGAAGTGATCGCTACCGTCAATCGCCACGCGCACACTGCCGCTGCCCAGCTCATAAATCCAGCCAGACATGTCCAGTTCGCCGCGGGCCATCGCACCGGCCACCGCCGGGTGCGTCTTCAGGTGCTGCATCTGCAGCAGGACATTCCGCTCCGTCAGTCGCCGAATGCTCTGTGCCGGCGTCTCACCTTCGTCGGTGCGCAGAGAACGCGCTACTGCGGCGGCGGCATGCGCGTTTTTAAGCCAGTTGCTGACAGCTGGTAACGTTTCGAGCGCTTCCGGATGCTCCAGCGCCTTCATCGCGCCGCAATCGGAATGACCGCAAACGACCACATGACGGACCTTGAGCGCAGACACGGCGTACTCAATCACGGCGCTCACGCCGCCCATCATCTCGCCATAGGGAGGCACCATGTTGCCCACATTGCGCGTGATGAACAGTTCGCCAGGCTGGGAGTTGGTGACGGTTTCGATATCGATGCGTGAGTCGGCGCAGGTAATCATCAGGGTGTGAGGCTTTTGCGGCTCGCGCGCCGCACGCCGATACTCCTCCGCCCGACTCGGGTAGATGTTCTGTTGAAAGGCCCGCACGCCTTCCTTCAAATGATGAAGCACATCCTGCATAAACCTTCCTCCTGGTGAGCGGTCTGAGGGAACCTCTGCTGCGAACCGCTTCACATTAAAGACGCAGGCCTACGCGTCCGGTGAGCCCTTCCACTTGATGTTGCAGCCAAGGCTCGTGCGCTGATCGCCCGCAGGCGCTCGCCCCGCGATCACGGCGTCGATCGCCGCGCGCAGATCTTCACCCGTGACGGGCACACTGTTGCCGGCGTCACCCCGCCGAGGCCGGCTGCCGTCCATCTGGCCCCGGTACGCCAGCACCCCCTTGGCGTCGTACAGGAAAAAGTCAGGCGTACAAGCCGCATCGAAGGATTTGGCTACCTCCTGCGTCTCATCCAGCAAATAAGGGAAGTGCCAGCCCAGCCGCTCTGCTTGTTCACGCATGCCATCGGGGCCATCCTGTGGGTAGGCTTTGATGTCGTTTGACTGGATGGCCACGATGCCGATCGGACCGGTGCCGTCCGTACCGTAGTACTGATCGGCAATCTTGGCCAACTCCGCTTCCACGTGCTTCACATAGGGGCAGTGCGCGCACACAAACATCACCAGCAGGCCTTGCTTGCCCCGCAATTCCTCCATCCCTTTCACCACTTTGCCACTCAGGACGCAGGTCAATTCAAACTTCGGCAGCGGTGTGCCAAGCGCAATCATCGTGGACTCTGTTCTGGACATATATCGGACTCCTTGTTGCATTCGATGACAAAGGGCGGTCCTGCGTCAGGTTGCGCCGATGCGGCACATCCTAAACGGTGGGTGCATTCACAGGAGCTCCGTTCAGCGCGTAGACTTCTGCCCACGGAAGCCCGTCTACTACAAAGAGGAACTCTGATGCTGCGCAGTGCCTGCTTTTCCCCTTCGGCCCTATTGTTCTGCTTGTTTGCGGCCTGCAGTGCGCCGTCTCCGACGATGTTTGCGCAAACGCCGTCCGTCGTGGCGGCAAGCGTCCAGGTACACGGTGTTGTGAACTCCTCCCAGCGTGTGAAGCTCGCCGGTACGCACGTCCCGGGCTGGGCAACCACGGAGGCGGACCTGGGTGCGGTCCGCGCCGGCCGCGAACTCACCAATCTTCATTTGATTCTGAAGCGAGCGCCGGATGTGCAGGCGGCTTTCGAGCAGTTACTGAAGGACCAGCAGAATCCGGCATCTCCGCGCTACCACCAATGGCTGACCGCACAGCAGGTCGCCACGAGTTACGGAGTTGCGCCGGCCGATGTAGCTGCCGCCAAATCGTGGCTGATCGCCCAGGGATTAAAGGTCGATGCTGTGGATGCGGGTGGTGTGTTCATCACTTTCAGCGGCACCGCGGCCGCACTCCAGCAGACATTTAGCGCCTCACTGCACAATTTTTCACACGATGGCGCCTCACGCTATGCGCTCGCCGGTGAACCGCAGATTCCGGCAGCGCTCGCCGATGTGGTGGACTCCGTAACGGGTTTGAACGAGAACATTTTGCGCGTGCATTCCACTGCACGGCCGCTGGCGAAGCCGATCACAAGCACAGGTGCCAGTGCGGTAGTCGGAGCCACGCCGCTGTTTACCTCATCCACGGGCGGGCACGCCACTGTGCCTGCGGACTTCAACACGATCTACGACGTGCCCACCCAGCTCACCGGTGCAGGTGTGCGCGCCCTGGTGCTGATCAACTCGCGCATCAACCCTGCCGACATCACCGGCTTTAACAGCTTCTTCGGTGCCAACGTGGCCCAGCCGAATACGATCGTGCTGCCTTCCAGCACAGATCCTGGGATCAACAGTGACTCGGAGGGTGAGGCCGACCTGGACACGCAGCGCATCCTGGGCGTCGCGCCCGGCACCGCTGTCGACCTGCTGGTGTTTTCTGACCTTTCAGACACGCTCATCCAAAGCGCCTTGCAGTACGAAATCAGTACGCTGCATGATCCCGTGGTCAATATGAGCTTTGGCTCCTGCGACAACAGCACGAATGCACTCACGCGTGCGCAGGGCTACGACAGCTACTTTTCCACGGCGGCTGCCCAGGGCATCAGCATCTTTGTAAGCTCGGGCGACAGTGGTGCCGCGGATTGTGACGCCAACTACACCACCATTCCCACGCCACAGGTGCTCGCAACCAACGTGCTCTGTGCCAGCAGCTACGTGACCTGTGTCGGCGGCACGGAGTTCAACGACACGACAAACGCGAGCAGCTACTGGGCGGCCACGAACAATGCCACGAACAAGTCGTCCGCTCTGGGCTATATCCCCGAGGGTGCCTGGAATGAACCGACTTCTACATCGTCAACGGGCGTGGTGACTTACCAGGCCAGCGGGACCGGGGGCGGCGTAACGAAGTTTCCAAAACCTACGTGGCAAACGGGAGTCGGCGTGCCGGCGGACGGCTTTCGGGACGTGCCGGACGTGTCGTTCCATGCTGCGGGGCATGACGGTTACCTCATTTGCCAGTCGGATATCAGCGATAACTGCGCGTCGGGCTCCTTTAAATACATCATCCTTGGTACCTCGGCAAGTGCTCCGGCGATGTCGGGTGTCGCCGCTCTTGCAAATCAGAAGGCGGGCGCGCAGGGAAATCTAAACCCTTTTTTGTATGGCCTCGCCGCCAGCAATCCCGCCGCGTTTCACGATGTGACCGTGTCGTCCAGTGGGGTGATTTCCTGCTACGGCGCCTCGCCGTCAATCTGTAACAACAGCACGCCCTCAGCCACGTCACTCACCGGTGGACTGGCCGGCTACACCGTCGCGAACGGCTATGATCAGGCGACAGGTCTGGGCTCGCTGGACGTTTCGGCGGTGCTGGGGGCCGTCACCGGCTCTGGTGCTGTGCCTGGATTCAGCATCGCGGGCACAGGGGTGACAGTGACCGCCGGAGCGACGTCTGGCAACACCACTTCGCTCAACGTCACGCCGCTGAATGGGTTCACAGGCAATGTGGCCCTCACCTGCACAGTCGCGCTGGCCAGCGGTGCCGTAGGAACAGCGCTGCCGACGTGCGCCGTTTCCCCCGGCTCAGTGTCGCTGGCTGCCAACGGCGCGGCCAATGCAACGTTGACCCTTTCGACACAGGCGGCGAGCGGCTGCACGCAGGTCCTGCTGCGGCCGGCTTTCGGTGCAGCAGGCGGAGGTTTGGCCTTGGCGACGCTGCTCCTGGTGTTTCTACCTTCCCGGCGTCGCCGACCGGCTGTCGCCCTGATGGCGTTAGCGGCAGTGGGCGTGGCCGGCACACTGTCCGGCTGCGGCGGCGGTGGCAGCGCGACCAGTAGCCCTGTCCGCTGCACCGCGATTGTGGCCGGCACCACCACTGGCGCCTACACTGTCACGGTCATCGGTTACGGCACATCGGGTACAACCGCCGCGCACAACTATGGGACGCTGACGCTCACCGTGCGGTAGGCTCTCGGAGCGATTGCACCATGGACCAGCACGGTACGACGGGAGCAGAGCGGGCGGGCGGCCCCAGACGGGAAGCGGCTTACGCGCGCAAGCTTGCGCCAACTCGCGGTGAGCAGCCGGCGCGCGACCCCGAGGGGAGGGCCCTTTGCCGCTGGTGCTGTCTGCAGATTTTTGTCAGACGGCGACGAACGTTTTGTTCCGCCGAGTGTGTGCACCAGTGGCGGCTGCGCTCGGACCCTGGCTATCTGCGCGAGCAGGTGCTGCGTCGGGACCGCGGTGTATGCGCGCTGTGCGCCACCGACACGCTGGCGGAGTACGCAGCACTGCGTCGAAGCCGGGGTAAGCGGAAGGCAGAGCTGTTGGAAATGTGGGGCCTGGCACACCCGAAGGCGCGGCGGTCGCTGTGGGATGCAGATCATCTTCGACCGGTGTCGGAAGGCGGCGGGCAGTGCGACCTGGCGAACCTCCGCACGCTATGTCTTCCGTGTCACCGTGAGGTTACGGCAGATCTTCGGCGAAGGCTCGCAAAGAAGGTCAAGTCCTGCCCAGGAAACCTCAGTGCGAATCTCCCATGATGAAGGTTCACTGATTTTCGTAGCCGGAGATTGCTCACTGAGGAAAAGACTGCATATACTTACCCCAATATCACTTTGGCGTTTCGAGGGTGCTGTTCATGAAGATTGCTGTGCGTTTTGCCGTAGCCGCCGCTGTCCTGCTTGCTGCCCCGCTTGCGATGCACGCCCAGGATGGTTGCGTGAACTCGCCGGAGTGCCCAACGGCCGTGCTTGGACTCGTTGGTGCTGCAGGTGCGGCACTTTACAGCCGCTTGCGCGCGCGGTAAACGGGGCTGGGCCGCCCTCCCGTTGGATCTTCGCGATTGCTTTGAGTCCTGTCGGTCATCCGCTACAATCCAAGCGTAGCAACCAATGTTTTCAGACAGGAACACGCCGCGCGTGACGTTCGGACCCTCAGCTCAGTTACGTTTTCGCCTGGCAATTTTTACTTTGACGGCCGCTGCCGCGATTGCTTCTTCGGGCGGCGGCCTCAGTGTTTTTGCTCAGGCGCCAGCGGCGGCTGCCCCGGCCGCCCCCGCTGCTCCCGCCGCTCCGGTGTCAGTACCCACGCCCACCGGTGCACAGGGCAGTACGGGTCCCACGGGTCGCAACGCTGTAACGACGCGTGTTGAAAGCGGTGAGCGCGACAGCAACGCGGAAACCAACCGCCGAGCCGAGGTGCCTCCGGGCTCACAGGACCTGCTGTCGGAGTTCCAGCAGATGGTGGCTACCACCACCGGTCGTCAGGTCCCGGTGTTTGGTGCCTCCATCTTCCAGGGTGTACCCACGACGTTTGCGCCGGTGCGCGACGTGCCTGTGAGCAACTCCTACCTGATTGGACCCGGTGACGAGCTTCGCATCCAGCTGACCGGTCAGGTAAACAGGCTGGTCGACGTGACGGTCGACCGCTCCGGGAATGTCAGTCTGCCTGAGATCGGTCAGGTACACGTTGCAGGCGTTCCGTATGGGCAGCTTACCAAGTACCTTCACGGCCAGGCAGCGAAGTACTTTCGCAACTTCGATCTGAGCGTCAATCTCGGATCTCTGCGCACCATACAGGTGTTTGTAGTAGGTGAGGTGCGCCGTCCCGGCACGTACACGGTGAGTTCCCTGAGCACCCTGCTGAACGCGCTGTTTGCCTCGGGGGGGCCCTTACCACAGGGCACCCTACGTGACATTCAGGTGAAGCGCGCGAACGCCACAATCACGCATTTTGATTTGTATGACCTTCTGTTGCGTGGCGACAAGAGCCGGGATATCTCGTTGGCCGATGGCGATGTAATTTTCATCCCGCCTGTTGGTCCGCAGGCCGCGGTGGTGGGCAGCATTAACAATCCCGCGATCTATGAGCTTCGGGGCGAGACCACCATCGCCGACCTGCTGCGTCTTGCCGGCGGAGATACGCCTGTTGCAGCGGGCCAATCGGTGCGCCTGGAGCGCATCTTTCAGCATCGGGACCGTTCGCTGCAGGACATCAACCTGGCCGCGGAGGGTCAGGAACTGCTGCGCGACGGCGACATCATCTCGGTCACCTCGATCGTGGACCGTTTCCGCGATGCGGTGACGTTGCGGGGCAACGTGGCCAATCCTGGACGGTATGTCTGGCGTCCCGGCATGCGCATCGCCGATTTGATCCCGAACAAAGAAGCTCTTGTGACACGGAACTACTGGCGCAAGCGAAATGCGCTGGGTCAACTTGTGCAGGACTACACCAATGTTCCCGCGTCCGAGCAGGCCGAGGGTTCGCTGAATGCACGTAGCGGACCTGGAGGAACAGAGAGCACGTCCCCGGCCGCGGTATCTTCCGGCAGTCAGCGCAATTCTGCGAGCGCCGACTCCGGTGGCAACTCGGTCGGTGTGGCGCTCCTTGGCAACAATGAGCTGTTCTCAGCCAAGACCGACGTTGTCCTGTCCGCGCCGGACATCGACTGGAGCTATGCCGTCATCGAGCGGCAAAGCCCGGAAGACCTCACAACTTCCCTGATCCCCTTCGATTTGGGTTCCATCATTCTCCGCGGCGAACCTGGTCAAAATTACGAGTTGCTGCCCGGCGATGTGGTGACCATCTTCAGCAAGGCAGACCTGCGCGTTCCCAGCTCGCAGCAGACGAAATTCGTTCGGCTCGAGGGCGAGTTCAACCATGTGGGTGTGTACAGTGTGCTGCCGGGAGAGACGTTGCGATCGCTGCTACGCCGGACCGGCGGGTTGACCCCCGATGCGTACCTTTATGCGTCTGAATTTACGCGCGAAAGTACGCGGCGCGTCGAGCAGCAGCGTCTGCATGAGTATGCTGACGAGCTTGAAGCTGAAATCTCGTCGATCACAGCTTCGAATCGCGCACGGGCCGTCACAGGCAACGACCTGACCGCGGCCGACGCCTCGTCGGCGGATGCGCGTGCCGCGGTGGCCCGGCTGCGCAACATCGTTCCGGTGGGCAGAATCGTGCTCGAATTAAGCCCGAACAGCCAGGGTGTGGACGCCCTCCCCGATCTTTCACTTGAGGATGGCGACCGCTTCATCGTTCCCCGCGTGCCCGCCTACGTAAACGTTGAGGGCCAGGTATACAGTGCAAACGCCTTCGTGTTCCAGCCGAACCGCCGGGTAATCGACTACCTGCGGCAGGCGGGCGGCCCAGACCGCCAGGCAGACAAGAAGCGCGCTTTCGTGCTGCGCGCAGACGGTTCTGTGGTAAGCCGGCAGTACGCGAACGTGGAGCACTCTCCCATTTATCCTGGTGACACGGTCGTAATGCCGCCGATCCTGGACAAACGAGCTGTACTGCAGAAGATCGTAGACATCGCCACGATTGTGGGTCAGATCGGGCTCGGTGCAGCTGTCTTCTCGGCGGTGGCCAGATGATGGCCGCTCCCCCGGTAACACGGCCTGAACCGTCTCTCATTCCCGTGGCTGATGAGCTGGTGCCCGGTGAAGTGGACCTCATGGCCTTTGCCAGTGTGCTCCTCGGGCATCTGCGCGTGATCCTTGGCTGCGGGCTGGTGGCATTTCTGCTGATGCTCGGGGCCATGCTGCTGGCAAAGCCGACATATACCGCACTGACCACGGTCATTGTGCCCCAGCAAAATCCCGCGGCAGCGTCACTGCGCGCGCAGATCAGCGCGGTGGCACCGCTCGATCTGCTGGGGGGTGGATTTGAAATCTACACAGACATTCTGAGGAGCCGGCGTGTCCAGGATGGTGTGATCCAGTCGCTGAACCTCATGAAGGTGTACCACGCGAAGGATCTCGCCCTGGCGGAGCTGCAGTTGGCCGGCTCGACCGGCATCTCGGCAGAGCCTGAGGGCAAAATCTCAATCAGCGTGGTGAGTGGAGACCCGAAGCTCGCGGCGCAGATTGCCAACCAATACATCCGTGAGCTGCAGGCGGTGAACGCAGAGATGGTGCTGACCAGCGTCGGGCAGCAGCGCTTGTTCTTGCAGCAGGAGCTCGCCAAAGAAAAGGCCACGCTGGAGACAGCGGAGAATTCCCTCGCGCAGACCCAGGAAAATATGCATGGGCTGCCACCTCAAACAGCGGCGAGCGCGAGTGTAGGTGCGGTGGAAACACTTCGTGCGCAGCTAAGCGCGGCGCAGGTCCGCTTGTCCTCCTTGCTCGCGGGTGAGACGGAACAAAATCCCGAGGTGGTGCGCCAGCGCGCGGAGATCGCCCGGCTTCAGGGTGAGCTATCTTCTACCCTGCGAGGGAGCGGCAGTGACGCGTCCGGCATGCCGATCTCGCAGGTGCCTCAACAGACACTTGCCTTTGAGCGTGGTCAGCGGGACGTGAAGTTCAACGAAACGCTGTATGACCTGCTGGCGCGTGAATATGAGCAGGCGAAGCTGGATGAGGCGAAGAGCCCGGCCATCGTCCAGGTGCTGGATCTCGCGGTTCCGCCCACCCACAAAAGCGGACCTAAGCGCACGGTAAACTGTGTGATTGCGCTGTTTGGGGGGTTGCTCGTCGGCACCGTATGGGTATTGGGCGGCGCGTTTGTTCGCAAGTACTTATCGAGGGGCGACAACCGGCGGCGCCTGGCCGCTGCACTCGATTCCGCTAACGCTTAGGCGTGTCTCAGCAAGGCGGCAGGCGGATCGCACTCTAGAAAGGGAGCTGGTGTATGAAGTTTGTCCACGTCCTCTTTCTCGCGTGCATGTTTACGTCTTCGTTTGAGATCATTCTCAATCTGAATCTCGGCGGCGTTCTTCACTTCGCGCAGTTTGGCGTCATGATATTGATTTTGCTGGCGATCATGCAGATGGCGTGGACCGGCGTGGTGCTATGGTCACCGGGCAGTTCGGCGCTGACCCTCTGGGCTGCCTCGCAGGTCGTGCTGATGCCGGTGGCCGGACTGCCTCTTTATGCGTTGGAGTTCACGGCGCAGATGCTGCTGAGCATTGGTATTTACTACGCGATTCCGCAGTTTTACGGCTTCAGCCGCTACTTCGATTCGTTGATGCGCTGGTATCTGTATTCGTTCCTGGCGATTGCGGCATTCGGGCTGCTGCAGTTCGCCACGCCGCTGCTGGGGCTGCCCGGCATCCTGGTGACCCAGTGGATCAGTCATGGCAGGCTGGCGCGCATCAACGGGTTCAACTATGAGCCATCGTATTTTGCGACGTACATGCTGCTGGGGTGGGTACTCCTGCTGGATCTCCGTTCCACCGGCGCCCGCGTCGTCGCGGACCGGCGATGGAAGTACGCCACCATCGCGGTGACGGCGGTGCTGCTGTTTTCCACGTCACGCACAGCCATCGCGATGGTGGCGCTTGAGGTGGGGTTTCGTATTGCCGGCAAGGCATGGCAGAAGCTCCAGCCTCCGATTTATTACTGGTTGCGAGGACGTTTGGTGCTGCCGCAAATCAGCTTCCAGGCGACGAGCCGTTTGTTGCTTGTAGTGTTGGCCGTGCTTGGTTCGGTCGCGTTTCTCATTCACAAGGTAAGCGATCCAACGATTTTTCTGCAGGGCACCGGGCTTGGGTCCACGGCAGCTCACTCCGTGACGACACGCAATATGCAGTTTGAACGCACGTTTGAAGTGATTCGGCAGCACCCATTCTTTGGACGCGGTCTTGCGGGTGTGCCTGCGGATATCGCGGCAAATGAGGGCGCACAGGTGACGAGGTTCGATGATTTACGAATCCATCAGGGATTTCCGGCGTTTGTGTCAATCTATGCGGCCAGCGGTCTGTTCGCGTTTATCCCTTTTGCTGTCTTCCTGTGGCAAACGTCGATGGGTGCCGTGCTGAAATCACGTCCGCTGCTGCAGACGGAGCATGGCTGCTGGATGCATGCCATGGGCCGCGCTTCGCTGCTGGTCTACTTTGCGCTTATGGTGGATCAGAACTTTTTTCGGATCTACGTATGGATTCATCTTGCGGTGTTCAGCATTGTGGCGTTTCGTGTGCAGCACCCGCTGCGCGGCCGTGAGCCGATTCAGCCGGACCGAAGGTTCGGCGAAGTGGTGGCGGCCAATTCTCTCGCGTAAAGGGGCAGCGCTGGGCTGCGTGGAGGTTTAGCTTCTTTGCTGTCTCGAGTTCAATCTGAGGTTGACCATCCCATCCTGGTCACCGGAGGAGCCGGGTTTATCGGCTCAAATTTCCGTGCTGGACTGGCTCACGGCGGAAAGCACCACCGGTCATCACGCTGGATGCGCTCACCTACGCCGGCAATCCGCAGAACCTCGCCTCGATTGCTAACGATGCGAACCTAGCAGGCCGGCACGCGCTGGTGCACGGCGATATCGGCGACCTGGCGCTGGTAAGCAAATTGCTGGCCACGCACAGGCCACGCGCGATCGTGCACTTCGCCGCAGAAAGTCATGTGGACCGTTCGATCCTTGGGCCTGAAGTGTTTTTGCAGACCAACATCGACGGTACTTTCCGCCTGCTTGAAGCCGCACGCGCCCACTTCGTCTCGCTGGAGGGGCAAGAGCGTGCGCAGTTCCGCATCCTGCACATCTCGACCGATGAGGTGTATGGCACGCTGGCCCCTGGTGAGCCTGCTTTCAGCGAAACCACGCCCTACGCGCCCAATTCGCCCTACGCTGCCAGCAAGGCCGCGAGCGACATGCTGGTCCGTGCGTGGCACCATACGTATGGCTTGCCCACGCTGATTACAAATTGCTCTAACAA
Source organism: Acidobacteriaceae bacterium (assembly GCA_965218595.1). Lineage (GTDB taxonomy): Bacteria > Acidobacteriota > Terriglobia > Terriglobales > Acidobacteriaceae > Edaphobacter. Next base: position 445,493 of record CBDCLC010000005.1, read on the forward strand.
CTACGGGCCTTTCCAGTTTCCGGAGAAGCTGATTCCGCTGATGCTGCGCAATGCGCTGTCCGGCCAGCCGTTGCCCGTCTACGGTGACGGTCAGCAGGTGCGGGACTGGCTATACGTCGGCGACCACACAGCGGCGCTTCGGGCTGTGCTGGCAGATGGCGTAGCAGGGCAAACGTACAACATCGGCGGCAACAACCAGCGGACCAATCTCCAAGTCGTCCATGCTATCTGCGATCTGCTGGACGAGCTTCGACCGGCAGCCCGGCCCTACCGTGAACTGCTGAGATCTGTCGCCGATCGGCCGGGGCACGATCGCCGGTATGCCATCGACGCGAGCAAGATTCAGGCAGAGCTCGGGTGGTCCCCACGGGAGAGCTTTGAAAGCGGTCTACGCCGCACCGTCGAATGGTATCTCGACCACTCCGCGTGGTTGGATGACGTGACCACCGGCCATTACAGGCAGTGGATCGCGGAGAATTACGGCGGCCGTGACCCAGCCGTACCCAGGGGGGTCGGTCAATGAAGGGCATTATTCTGGCAGGCGGCAGTGGCACACGGCTTTACCCGGTTACGCAGGCGATGAGCAAACAGCTGCTGCCGGTGTATGACAAGCCGATGATCTACTACCCGCTCACGACTCTCATGCTGGCCGGGCTGCGCGAGATCCTGATTATCTCTACGCCTCAGGATACGCCGCGCTTTCAGTCGCTGCTGGGAGACGGCTCACAGTGGGGGCTGGCGTTCAGTTATGCCGTGCAACCCTCACCCGATGGCCTGGCGCAGGCATTTCTGATAGGGACGCGAGTTTCTGGCCGGCGGCAGCGCTTGCCTGGTGCTTGGTGACAACGTGTTCTATGGGCACGATTTGCAGGTGAGATTGCGGCAGGCTGCGGAACAAACCCGCGGTGCTACGGTTTTCGCTTACCCTGTCAGCGACCCTCAGCGCTATGGCGTGGTGGAGTTTGACGCCGCACGCCGCGCGGTGTCGCCTGGAAGAGAAACCCGCGAAACCAAAGTCCAGATACGCGGTCACAGGCATGTACTTCTATGACCAGCGCGTGGTGGAGATTGCCTCGCAGCTGAAGCCCTCGGCACGCGGGGAGCTGGAAATCACTGACGTCAACCGCTGGTACCTCGAGCAGGGGGAACTCCGCTGTGAACTGCTTGGCCGTGCATGGCATGGCTGGACACGGGCACGCACGATTCGCTGCTGGAGGCTTCGAGTTTCATCCAAACGCTGGAAGCGAGGCAAGGCTTGAAGGTGGCGTGTCCTGAAGAGATTGCCTACCGCGAGGGGCTGATCAGCGCCGCGCAGCTGCGTTCGCTGGCCGATGCGCTGGGCAAGAGCAGCTATGCCGTGTATTTGCACCGCGTTTTGGAAGAGACGGTCTACTGACGTGCTCGCGCCATCGCGCACCGGCCATGGCACCCTGACCGCCGACCTGCGCATGTGGAATCATTCGGGCATTGGGCGCTACCTGCGGAACCTGTGGCCGTTACTGCAGCCGCAGCTTGCGTTCGAGCGCGTGCGGGCGCTGGTACCGGCCCACCTGCGGGAGCAGATCGCGGCAGTCAGCGATCCACGCGTGGAGGTGCAGGTATTCGACGCGCCCATCTACTCGCCCGCTGAGCAGCTTGCCGCAACGCGCGGGCTGTATCGGGAAGCCGGGCTGCTATGGGTGCCCCACTACAACGTGCCGCTACTCTACGGTGGTCCACTCGTCACGACTGTTCACGATGTCGCACCCCTGGTGCTGCCGGAGGCTTTAGGCAGCGTCGTCAAGCGGACCTACGCCCGCATGTTGATGGGGCGGGCCACACGTCACGCTGTGTCGATCTTGACGGTGTCGCAGTTTACCGCGCGCGAGCTACAGTCTCACCTCGCCGTGGCACCTAAAAAGATCGTGGTCACGCCGCTCGGGCTCGACACCGGCTGGTCAGCGGAGCCGCCGGCGCCCCATCGCGAAGACGATGACGTTCCCTACGTCCTGTTTGTGGGCAACGTGAAGCCGAATAAAAATCTTATGCTGCTGTTGCATGCGGCCAGCCTTGGCGGCGCGTGGCGCATCGTCGTAGCGGGTCGGGTCGGCGGCTTCGGCACCGGGGACAAAGCCGTGCAGACAGAGGCACTGAAGCTCGGCGATCGAGTGCGCTTTGCGGGTGAGGTGTCGGACGACGAGTTGCGCTCGCTCTATGCCGGAGCTGAGGCGCTATGCATGCCGTCACTGTATGAAGGTTTCGGTTTGCCCGTGCTTGAGGCGATGGCATCCGGCTGCCCCGTGGTGTGTGCGGACACGAGTTCACTGCCGGAGGTTGCCGGCGACGCCGCGCTGTATTTCGATCCCACCTCAGCCGACGCGGCGGCTCGCCTGTGCGATCTGCTGGCCCGTGCAGGCGACGCGCATGTGCGTGCCGGCATGCGTGAGCGTGGGTATCGGCAAGCGCGTCGGTTCAGCTTCGCTGCGTGCGCGCGGCAAACCGCGGAGGTGCTCCACCGGGCAGCGTCCGCATCCCATGAGGCAGCATGAGCGAAGCGCGACGGCCGGCACTGTTTCTGGACCGTGACGGTGTCATCAATCACGAGGTCGGTTACCTGCACCGCGCGGAAGACGTGCGCTGGGTGACGGGGATCCACTCGCTGTGCCGTACAGCGCGTGCGCTGGGCTACGCCATTGTGGTGGTCACGAACCAGAGCGGTATCGCCCGCGGCTTCTACACGCAGGCGCAGTTCGACGAGTTGATGGCGTGGATGCGCAACGAGCTTGCACGCGAGGGTGCAGCCTTCGACGCTGTGTATTGCTGCGCCTCACACCCGGAGCACGGCCTCGGCGAGTATCGCGTAGATTCGCCGGACCGCAAACCGGGACCGGGCATGCTGTTGCGTGCCGCGCACGACCTCCACCTGGACCTCGGCCGCTCGCTGCTGGTGGGCGATCGTTGCTCCGACATAGGGGCAGCGCACGCGGCGGGGGTGCCACAGGCATTTCTGATTGCAGGTACCGAAGCGGACCATGCGGAGGCGGGCAGTACACCCCTATCCAATGGCTGGCCGAGGTGGAACGCTGGCTGCAGACGGCGCGCAGCTAAGGCAGCTCCTAAGGCAGCTTCCTAAGGCAGCTCCGCGTCACCCAGGAAGGGTGCTTGCGCGTCACGGGTGGAAAGTGCCACGGCCGTACCCGCAGCTCACCGAGCGGCCAGCCGATCGCGAGCGTCGGATCGTTCCAGCGCACGGCGCGTTCGCCGGCCGGCAGGTAGGCCCGGGTGGTCTTGTACAGCACGTCGGCGGTCTCCCGAAAGTACAAGAAATCCGTGGCCGAAGCCTTCGGGAATCCACAGCATTTCGGTTTCGCCGGCGGCATTCGCCGGCTGCAGGTGAAAGCCCTGCGAGTGGCCAAACTGCGGGGAGTCGCGCCGGAGGTCTACGGCCACGTCCCAGATGTGCCCGCTCAGCACGCGGATCAGTTTGCCCTGGGGCTGTTGCAGTTGAAAGTGCAGGCCTCGCAGCACACCGCGCGCGGAGCGCGACTGATTGTCCTGCACGAAAGCGTTCGGCAGCCCGGCAGCCGCGAAGGTGCGGGAGTTAAACATCTCCGCGAACCAGCCGCGTGCGTCGCCGTGCCGCGTGGGCACAA
>CBDCLC010000006.1:0-777580 GCA_965218595.1 Acidobacteriaceae bacterium
GGTGGATGACGAACGCGCCCGGGCCCGGTTTCGCGAGGCCGTCTATATCTCCCTCATTATCTGGCTGGCCATCGGCTGGCTGGTCTTTTACGGTCCGCGCGTCCTGTTTCACCAGCCGCGCATCGTGAACACCCTTGGGGAGCCGAACCGGCACGACCGCGAGATGACCTACCTGGAGGTGCCGCGCGACCTCGCCCGGCAGCCGAGATCGCGGTCCGGCTCGCAACCGAAGCCGCAGCCCAGCGCTCCGCCGGCGCCCGAGCCAGCCCGCCCCGCGGCTCCCAGGGCTCCCGAGCCGCGCCGTCTTCCCCAGGCCCCCAGCCCGCAGCCGGCGCAGCGGCCGCAGCCAGCTCAGCCGCAGGCGCCCCAGCAGCCATCTCCCATCCCGCCGCAGCCCCGCAGCGAGCAGTCTCAACCCCCGCCTCCGCGCGCCCCGCAGCCTACGTTGCAGGCGCTCTCGGAGGCTCCCAGGCCCGCGGCGAGCCGACCGAACTTCGGATCGCAGTCGCAAAGCGCGGGGGACGCCGTCCGCCAGGCCGCCCGCAACGCCGCCCAGAACTCCGGTGCCAGTGGCGGCTTCGGCGTCGGCTTGCCGGTGACGCGCCAGGGTCTCAACACCGGGGTCGACGTGCTGTCGGACACCATGGGCGTTGACTTCAACCCGTACCTGCGGCAGATTCTGCGGCAGATCTACAACACCTGGCTGCCGCTGATTCCCGAAGAGGCGAGGCCGCCGCTGAACAAGTCGGGCGAGACGCTGGTCCGCTTCTCCATCCTGCCGGACGGCCGTATTGGGTCCATGCATCTGGACGGCTCCACTCACGACGACGCTCTGAATCGTGCGGCCTGGGGCTCCATCACCGGCGTCGGCCAGTTTCCTCCTCTGCCCAGGGAGTTTCACGGGCCCAACCTGGAGCTGCGCATCCACTACCTGGTCAACAAGAGGCCGGAGTAGCCGGCGTGAGCCCCGCGCCGCTGCCGCCGGAGGACCGTTCCGGCCAGGGCCTCGCCGGCCGATCCGCGGAACGCCGCCGGCAGCTGCGAACGCTGGTCGTGCTGGCTGCTCTTGTGCTTCTGCTGGCGGTGCTGCACGCTGGCTGGCGCAACGTCTTTCCGCACGGCTGGTGGCATCTCCGGTGAGCCCGCCGCCCTCTTCCGCGTGGCCGCTGGTGGTGATTGCGGGGCCCACCGGCAGCGGGAAGTCGCACCTGGCGCTTCGGCTGGCTGAGCGCTTCGCCGGCGAGATCGTCTCCTGCGATTCGGTCGCGGTGTACCGCGGCATGGACACGGGGACCGCCAAGCCAACCGCCGAGGACCGTGCCCTCGTTCCGCATCACCTGATCGACGTGGTCTCGCCCGACGAGCCGTTTACCGCGGGGGACTTCTGCCGGCTGGCCCGCGAGGCGCTCGGCGGCATCCGGGCGCGAGGCAGGCTGCCGATCGTCGCCGGCGGCACCGGTCTGTACCTGCGGGCGTTGCTGGAGGGACTCTCCCCCAGCCCACCGCGGGACCCCGAGATCCGGGAGCGCCTCTGCGAGCGCGCCGGCCGCCGCGGTCCCGGGTCGCTCCATCGCGTGCTCCGGCGGCTCGACCCGGCGGCGGCTGGGCTGATCCACCCGAACGACCTGCCCAAACTGATCCGCGCGGTCGAGGTCGCGCTTGTGAGCCAGAAGCCGATCTCGGCGCAGTGGCGGCAGGGCCGCGATCCTCTTCGCGGCTACCGCATCCTGCGACTGGGGCTCGCGCCGGCGCGCGCTGCGCTCTACGGCCGGATTAATGCCCGCGCCGCCGCCATGTTCGACCGCGGCCTCCTTGAGGAGACCCAAGGTCTCATCGAGCGCTACGGCCAGAAGGCCCGGCCGCTCACCTCGCTTGGCTACGCCCAGGCCGCGGAGGTGTTCGCGGGCACACTCCCCCGCGAACAGGCGGTCGCCGCCGCACAGCAGGGGCACCGCCACTACAGCAAACGCCAGGGCACCTGGTTCCGGCGGGAGCCCGGCATGGAGTGGCTGCCCGGCTTTGGCGACGACCCCGCCATCGCGGCAGCGGCCATTGCCCGCGTGCGGGACCATGTGGGCGTTCCCTGACTCTGATCCTCGCGCGGTTCCACCTGGGCCGATCTACATCTTCTTCTCACCGGATCGTCACCGTGCATTGACAAAGGTTCGCTAAGCTCCGCTCACCGCTACATCGAGGGAGCCTTCTCTTTGCCTTTTCCACGCCTGCACCTTGCTGCGTCCTTTGCTGCCGCCACGCTCGTTGTCTCCACGCTCTTCGCGCAGACAGGAGCTTCAATCGCCGGCTCCGTTGTGGATAGCAAGGGTGGCTTCATCCCGCACGCCCGGGTTGCCGTTCACTCGCCTGACAACAAGATCACTCGCAGCGCCGTGACCGATGATGCCGGCCACTTTGTGCTCAGCGGCCTTCCGGCGGGCAACTACGTTCTGGACGCGGACGCGCCCGGGTTTGCGACCACACACCAGGCCAGCGTGACCGCCGCCACGGAGAAGCCGACTGAGGTGACGGTGACCCTGCGCATCGGCAACCTGGAACAGATGGTCGAAGTGCAGGCCGACGCGTCGAACTCCGTTGCCGCGCAGCTCGCTCCCATGGACGCCCGCCTGGACGCCCGCTCCGCGCGCACCGAGATTACGCAGCAATTTATTTCGAACTACACCACGCCCACCGCCGACAACACGGAGATGATCTTTTTCGCGCCGGGGACCTTCTCCGTGAACCCCAACGGCAGCGGTCTGGGCGACTCCAAGAACTTCTTCCGCGGCTTTTCCGACGGAAACTACGACATCACCTTCGATGGCATCCCGTATGAGGACACCAACTCGCCCACGCATCACTCCTGGGCATTTTTCCCGGCTCCGTTCATCGGCAGCATCGACTTCGATCGCTCGCCCGGCTCCGCGTCGACGGTCGGACCGACGCCCTTTGGCGGCTCGATCAACATGTTTTCAAAGACGCTGCGCCGGCAGCCGGACCTGATCGGCTCGGTCAGCTACGGCTCGTGGAACACGATCCTGACCGACGTCGAGGTGAACTCCGGCCCGCTTGGCGCAAACGGCAAGACGCACTTTCTCGCCGACTTCAACCACCTGACCTCGGACGGCTTCCAGACGGGAAATGCGCAGATGCGCTCGGCCGGCGACATCAAGGTGGAGTATCGCTTCAACGACGAAAGGATTCTGACCGGCTACAGCGGCGTTGGCCTGCTCGACACCAACACGCCCAACACCAAGGGACCCACGCGCACGCAGTACCTGGCGCAGTACAACTACCTGCTGCAGAGGACCGATCCCACGCGCTCCGACTACACGGGCTACAACTACTACCACATCCCCTCGGACTTTGAGTACGTGGGCTTTGTCACGCCGCTTGGCCGCGGCTGGCACCTCGACACCAAGCAGTACACCTACAGCTACTACAACCAGCAGAACTACGCGACCGGAACAGCGCCCATCACCGTCGCAAACTGCAGCCCGCATGGCGTGGTTTCAAAGTCCTGCGGGGTTGACAAGCTGAACAGCTACCGCAAGTACGGCGACATCTCCACCTTCAGCCAGGTGTCGCAGCACGGCATCTTTCGCGGCGGCCTCTGGTATGAGTGGGCGACCACAGCGCGCCACCAGATTCCCCAGGACCCCATCACAACGGCCGACAATCCTCTGCCGAACTTCAAGGAAGGCTTCTACACCAACAGCTTCCAGCCGTTTGGCGAGTACGAGTGGCACCCGAACCAGAAGCTCACCGTCACCGGCGGTGTGAAGTTCTCTCGCTACACCTTTGACCTGACGCAGCGCTCCGATAATGGCGGCGCGGTTGGCACACTTCCGCCAGGGCAGACCGCTGTCTATCACTATGCGACCTTTAATGCCTGGCTGCCATCGGCAGATGTGAACTATCGCCTGCGGGAGAACTGGTCGGCTTACGCGCAGTTCGCCACGGGCAGCCTGATTCCACCATCCAGCGTCTTCGACGTCCCCAACATTGTCGGGGGTGTGCTGGTCAATCCCATCACGGTGCTGCCCAAGCAGACCAAGGCCTACACGTACCAGACCGGATCGGTGCTGAAGCTGCGCCGCCTGACACTGGACGGCGACTTTTACTACGTGCTCTTCGGCAACGGCTACACCGCGTCGCCCGACCCGAACGCCGCCGGTGCCAATGAGTACCAGAGCTCGGGCAACTCGACCACCAAGGGCTTCGAGGGCGAAGCCAACGTCTCGCTGACGCACGGCCTGCTCGTCTACCTGAACGGAACCGTCGGCTCGGCACGGTATACCAGCCGGACCATCCTGACCGGAACGCCGACCGGCAACAAGGACTACCTCAACCCCAACAACGGTCTGTGGCTGGCGAACACGCCGGCAAACACCGAGACCTGGGGCCTGACGTACGTTGCCCACGGCTTCGACTTCGGATTTCTGACCAAGCGAGTCGGGCCGATGTGGAACGACAACAAGGCGAAGTTGAAGCTCCCCTACACCGACGGAACGGTCTCCGGCGCGACCAGCATCACCGCCGGCCAGGTGGTCCCGATCGACCCCTTCACCCTTTCCAACCTTTTTCTGAACTACGACGTGCACCGCCTGCCGCACCTGGGAGAGTCGAAGCTTCGGCTTAGCTTCAACAACCTCTTCGACACTCGGGGGATCACCGGGATCACCGCGGCAACGGCTGGCACCGCCTTCACACCGGCCGCCGGAGACACGCTCACGCTTCTGCCCGGCCGCAGCGTGACTGTCTCCTTCCAGGTCGGCCTCACCCGCAGGCGGGAGTAGGTCCACCACGGCCGAATCCGGGCCAACCGGCAGCGCCGGTCTGCCTTCCTCCTACCGCTTGTTGCGAAGAGAGACCGCCTCCTTGCGATTGACGCTTCTTCTCCTCCTCCTGCTCTCGAACCCCGTCGCCGGGGCACAGCAGGCTGGTTCCACGAAGCCCGCGCGCACCAGTCCATGGTTCAGCGCGCAGACCATCGACTTCGTTGCGCTCACTCCCGCTCCGCCGGCGCCGCACTCGAAGCGTGATCGGCAGGACATGAAAGACGTCCTGCTTGCCCAGCGCACGCGCACCGCCGCGCAGGTCGGGCAGGCGAAGATGGACGACGGGGAGGAGGACATCTTCGTCTTCGCCTCGATCCTGGGTCCGAGGTTCAACGCGGCCGAGATGCCGCGAACAGCAGAGCTTTCGCAGCACCTGCGCAACGCCTCCGCGGTGATCAATCCCGCGCTGAAGCTGAACTTCGGGCGCCCACGTCCGTTTGTCGCATCCACGCGGATTCACCCCGTCTGCCCGGTGACCAGCTCCAGCTCCTTCCCCAGCGGACACAGCATGGTGGGCACGCTGGAGGCGCTCGCGCTCACGCAGATCGTTCCCGAGCGTGCGCCGGAGATCCTGCTTCGCCTCGATCAGTACATGCACAACCGCGTCGTCTGCGGCGTCCACTACCCCAGCGATGTTGCCGCGTCACGGATCGTCGCCTCGTCGCTGTATGGCCTGATTGCGGCCTCGCCCGCGTTCCAGACGGAACTCGCGACCGCGAGAGCGGAGGTCCGGAGCCACCTCCGTCTGGCGGACAGCTCTGCCGCGTCTGCCCAGGCAGAGAACGATCTGGCGAGTAACACCGTTCTGATCGTGCGGCATGCGGAGAAGCCGCTTGGATCTCCGGGCGGAACGGGCCTGACGGAGATTGGGCAACATCGGGCAGAGGCCTATGCCAGGTACTTTCGCCCGTTTCGAGAGGCTGGCGCACCGCTGGAGATCAGCGCGCTCTTTGCCGGTGCCGATTCCGCGAGCAGTGTCCGGCCGCGCCTCACGCTGGAGCCTCTCAGCAGAGCCTCCGGCCTGCCGCTCGATGCGACGATCCGTACCAAAGACGCCCCAGCCCTGGTGCGGTACCTGCGAAGCCACCCGCACGGAGACACGCCACTCATCTGTTGGCGTCATGGACAGATCCCTGCGCTGTTGCGCGCCTTTGGAGTTGCGCCGTCTGCCCTCCTGCCCGACGGCAAGTGGCCCGACGACGTCTTCGATTGGGTTCTTCTGCTGCGTTTCGATGCCCAGGGACGAGTGCTCTCACAGGAGCGGATCAGGGAGAGGTTTGACGACAAGCTTGACTAGAGCGGTTTTCGAGAGGGTGTGGTCCTCTGTTCTGAGGCCGCACTCAGGTCCGAAGCACGCCCTGAACCCACGTCTCAAAAGCGAGACGTGGGGCACCCTTTCGCTGCGACGCCGGGAGAGGACAAACCCACCAACTCCCAGGGCGGGTAGCCCGCATCCAGGAAAGGGTCCGAGGGTGCGGGTCGGATCCGAGGGTGCGGGTCGGGTCCGAGGTGAGGGTGCCCCACATCTCGACTCTGAGATGTGGGTTCCTTCGACCCGATTTGCTGAACCCACGTCTCAAAAACGAGACGTGGGGCACCCTTTCGCTGCGACGCCGGGAGAGGACGAAGCATCCACCGAGCAGGGCGGATAGCCGATCTCTAGCAAAGATCCGAGGGTGCGGGTCGGGTCCGAGGTGAGGGTGCCCCACATCTCGACCCTGAGATGTGGGTTCCTCGACCGATTTGCGGAGTAAACAATCAGAGCTTACCTACAGGCGCACCCTGCGCAGCCTCAGGGCGTTGCCGATCACCGAGACCGACGACAGGCTCATGGCGGCGGCCGCGATCATGGGGCTGAGCAGGATGCCAAAGAACGGGTACAGCGCGCCCGCCGCCAGCGGCACGCCCAGGGCGTTGTAGACGAAGGCAAAGAAGAGGTTCTGCCGGATGTTGCGCATGGTGAGCTGGGAGAGCCGGCGCGCCCGCAGCAGAGCCCGCAGATCGCCCTTGACCAGCGTGATGCCGCCGGCCTCCATGGCAACGTCGGTTCCGGTTCCCATGGCGATGCCCACGTCCGCCTGGGCCAGCGCGGGGGCGTCGTTGACCCCGTCGCCCGCCATCGCCACGGTGGCACCGCTCGCCTGCAGCTGCTGGATCACGGCAGCTTTGCCCTCCGGCAGAACGTCCGCCTGGAACTCCACACCGAGCCCCCCGGCGACGGCGGCGGCCGTGGTGCGGTTGTCGCCTGTCAGCATCAGGAGGCGCAGGCCCGCCGCCTTGAGCTCGCGCACGGCCTCTGGCGTCGTGGCCTTGACCGGGTCGGCGACGCCGAGCAGACCCGCCAAGCGGCCGCCGATCGCCACGAGCACCACCGTCTGGCCTTCCTGGCGCAGAGCTTCGGCCTCCGCCTCCGCCGCGTCCGGGGCAACGTTCGCCGCGCGGAGCATCGGCGCATTGCCGAGGGCGACCGCGGTTCCGCCGACCAGCCCGCGCACTCCCTTGCCGGGGACGGCCTGGAACTCCGGGACCGGCCGCAGGGTCGCACCTCGCTCCGTGGCGCCGCGCACCAGAGCCGCCGCCAGGGGGTGCTCGCTCGCCTGCTCCAGGCTGGCCGCGAGGCTCAGCAACTCCGCCTCGGAGATGCCCGGCTGCGGCCGCACCGTCACTAACACCGGCTTGCCCTCGGTCAGCGTCCCGGTCTTGTCCAGCACCAGGGTGTCCACCTTGCCGAAGCGCTCCAGCGCCTCCGCGTTGCGGATCAGGATGCCCGCGCCGGCGCCCCGTCCGGTGCCCACCATGATGGCCATGGGCGTGGCGAGCCCCAGGGCGCAGGGGCAGGCGACGATCAGAACGGCGACGGCACTTACCAGAGCGTGCGCCAGGTGCGGCCGCGGCCCAAGCAGCCACCACAGAAGAAAGGTCAGGACCGCCGATCCGATAACTGCCGGGACGAAGTACGATGACACGCGGTCGGCGAGCCGCTGGATGGGTGCGCGGGTTCGCTGCGCCTCAGCCGTCATGCGAACGATCTGCGAGAGCAGGGTATCGGCACCCACGCGCTCGGCCCGCATCAGAAAGCTGCCGGTGCCGTTGACGGTGGCGCCGGTCACGCGGGCGTCGCGCGTCTTTTCGACCGGGATAGGCTCTCCGGTCACCATCGACTCGTCGACCGAGCTTTGGCCTTCCAGCACCGTTCCGTCGACCGGCACCTTTTCGCCCGGCCGCACCCGGAGCGTGTCTCCCACGCGCACCTGGTCCAGCGGAATGTCGGTGTCCCGGCCGTCTGGACCCAGGCGCCGCGCCGTCCTGGGCGAGAGGCCGAGCAGAGCCCGCAGCGCACCTCCGGTTTGGGAGCGCGCCCGAAGCTCCAGCACCTGGCCTAGCAGCACCAGAGCGATGATGACGGCGGCCGGCTCGAAGTACACGCCGATCTGTCCACCGGCACCGCGCGCCGAGGCGGGAAAGACCCCCGGAGCGGCGGTCGCGACGACGCTGTAGAGGTACGCCGCGCCCGTTCCCAGGCCGATGAGGGTGAACATGTTAAGGCTGCGATGGACCACGGACTGCCAGGCCCGCACAAAGAACGGCCATCCGCACCAGAGCACGACCGGCGTGGCCAGGGCGAACTCGATCCAGTTGCGGGCAGTGCCTCCGATGCGGCGGTCGAGCCCGACGGCCGGGAAGAGGTCGAGAACCATCATCAGCAGCATGGGCGCGGCCAGAAGGAGGCTGACCCACAGGCGTCGCTGCATGTCCGTGAGCTCGGGATTGCGCTCCTCGGTTGTGATCTCGCGCGGCTCAAGCGCCATGCCGCAGACCGGGCAGCTGCCGGGCTCATCGCGCACCACCTCCGGGTGCATGGGGCAGGTGTACTCGGTGCGTGTCGCCGGGGCAGTCAAGGTGGCCGGCTCGAGCGCCATGCCGCACTTCGGGCAGGCCCCCGGACCCATCTGGTGCACCTCCGGGTCCATGGGGCAGATGTACTCGACGCCAGCGGCGGTGGGCGAGGGCTCCGGTCTAGGGGCGAGGTACCGCCCGGGGTCGGCCTGGAACTTGGCCAGGCAGCCCTTGCCGCAGAAGTGGTACGTTGTGCCGTTGTGATCGGCGGCTCCGGCGGCCTTTTCGGGCAGGATCTTCATGCCGCAGACCGGGTCGGTGACGCGATCTGGCTCGGGCTGGGGGGCGAGGTATCGCTCGGGGTCGGCCTGGAACTTGGCCAGGCAGCCCTTGCCGCAGAAGTAGAAGGTTGTGCCGTTGTGATCGGCAGCTCCGGCGGCCTTTTCGGGCAGGATCTTCATGCCGCAGACCGGGTCGGTGACGCGCTCCGGACTGCGATCGCCGAGCGGCGTGGCGGTGACGGTCATCTGTTCGTGATCTAACATAGGGAACCCTGTTCCGAGAGCCGGCTGGCGCTATCGCTCGACTCCGGACTCCACTTCCAAGTGCAGGTTTGCTCCCCGATGTGCGCATCTCTTGACCCGCACGAGGGGGGAGGACAGACCGATTCGCTAACGAGCACTCTGGCTCAGAGACGTTTGGCTGCAAGCAGAACAAAGCCGGCAGCTGTTACAAGGAGCCAGAGCAAGATCCACCCTCGCCACAGATTCCACATCCCCAGCACGTCGAAACCCACGCCGTAAGATCTGGCCAGATACGCCAGACGCACAATGACTACGGCCACTACGAAGCCACTGATCGCCAATAAAGCCTTGCCCAGGTCTCTCGGAGTCACAGGCTCTCCACGGATTCGCGCCGTGATCAGGGTAGTCCATCATCCTGGAGCTGGGTCTTGCAAGATACGGAGCAACGACTCAGTAGGAACAGGACTCACAGCGGCTCCTCTGGCGTCTCGTCGAGCGGCTGGTAATACCGCCGTTCGGGATCGGCGCAGCCTTGGCAGAGGATGGCGCCATCCCGCTCGGCGTAGCGGTTGTAGTTGATGCCCTCGCCGCAGACCGCGCAGGCGACGCGGCTGCCTCGGAAGCCGGGGAACTCGCTCTGCGGAAGAGCGACCCGCACCCACTGTTCGCGGAAGAGCTCGGTGTCCGGCAGCTCGCGATAGGCACGCATCTGCTGCTGGTTTCTGTTCTCGATGTCTGGGTAAAGCTCGCGGGCGCGGTCCTTGGATGACTCGAGCGCGGCGATCCGCAGGGCGCGGTACTCGTCTGCACCGCCCTTCGGGCCGGGGCCCGGGCCGAGCGGCTGCGCCAGATCCACAAAGGTCGCCGCCATCTTGCCCCAGTCACGCAGCTTCAGGGCACGTTTGCCCAGGCGGCAGCCGGTGACGACGCCGATGGCATCGGTCGCACAGCGATCGATCTCGATCACGGTAACGAGTCGCTTCCGGTCGCGTCCGCGAGGTTCCGTGATGCCCAGCCGGTCGCAGGCGAGCATCGCCATGCGTACGCCCAGCATCTGCCCGGCGCAGAGATGGCCATGAGCGATCTCCGCCTCGCGGAGCAGATCGTCGAAGCAAAGCGCGGGTGGTCGGGACAGGACTGGTGAGGCCATGCTGATTCGATGCGCCAGCCGTGGGAACAGACCTTGGCAGGGGAGCGGGCCTACTCGTCGGCGTCGTTGTCAGGCTCTTCGATCAGCGAGGTGGAGCCGAGCACGTCGAAGGTCATGGGCTGCCCGTCGGTGAGCTGCAGGGTCGCCCGCATGGGCAGCCGCTGCCACAGCGCCGGACGACACGGCAGACCGGCGGCGTGATCGGGTAGCGGCCACTTTGCCAGCTGCCGCTGCATCACGGGCCGGCGCGCGCCGAGCTGGGCGACGACGGCCACCAGGCCTCCCTTTGCCGTTGCCGCAACGCCGCAGTAGGCGGCATAGTCGCGGTACCAGCTGACCTCGGAGACGGTGGCGTCAAAGGCCGGCAGGTGCAACGCGGTGACGTGGCCGGAGACGCGGTCGACCAGCAGCCATGGGCCGGGCTGCCACACCCAGTGCGATCCGGCGGGGTCGCCTGGCAGCGAATCGTTGACGTGGAGGGCACGACGGATGGTAAACGAGCGATCCGTCACCTCGTGGAGATCGCCCGTGGTCCACTCCTTCTGCCGTCCGTCGACGATCAGCGGCCGAACTTTGAGCGAGGTGGTGTCGTCGCCTTTATCGGCCAGTGGTGTCGCGGCCGGCGTGTAGGGCACCCTGCGCGTGCCGCCGAGCGATACGGAGTGCACCTTTGGACCGGCAGCGCGTGCGCCGAGCGGCAGAAGGAGGAGAGCGGCGACCACAGCGGCGATTGTTTGTTGGGAAGGGGGCATAAGGAGATCCTCACCGAGATGGTTGCGGAGGCGCGCGCCCCGAGAACGGGCGGCTGCAGGCCGATGCTAGGCCGTCCGGAAGGACCAGCGAAACTCCCCGGCCGTTCGAGGTGCTGGCGCCTCCGGGGGATTGCCACCTATGCCGGCTTCCGGGTGCAACGGAGCTCTCATAGGGGGAGAGCTGCGGACCGGGGGTTCTCGCCCAGGTACGCCCGAGAATGTTTCCCTGGACAACTTTCCTACCCGGTGCCCGGTAGTATGGTGGAGAAAGACTGGACGGGCGGCGCCGGAGGTCCTGGCGCGCTGTCCCGAGCATTTCTTTAGAGGATTCAGGAAAGGGAGACACCAGATATGTGGAAACCGAACCAGCCAGGCAGCACGCCCGCCACCCCCGAGCCCACGCGCCCGCAGACGCCGGCGACCAACTTTGAGCCGGCGTCCGCGGCTGCGTCCCCCCGGCCCGCGGCACCGGCGAGCAGCGGTCCGGCTGCGTCGGTACCGACTGGTGAGCAGGCGACGATCGGCAAGTCGCTGATCGTCAAGGGGGAGCTGACCGGCTCGGAGTCGCTCTATATCGATGGCAAGGTGGAGGGTGCGATCAACCTGCCGGGCAACCGCGTCACCGTGGGCCGGAATGGCCAGGTTGCGGCCAATATCGTCGCGCGCGAGGTGGTAGTGCTGGGCAAGGTGCGCGGCAACTGCCAGGCCAGCGACCGTGTGGACATCCGCAGTGAAGGATCGCTGACGGGTGATGTGACCGCGGCGCGCATCTCCATCGAAGACGGCGCCTTCTTCAAGGGCGGCATCGACATTCGCAAGCCGGGAGCGGCCGACATGCCCAAGTCAGCGCAGACGCCCACGCCTGAGAAAGAGGCGGTCAACGCCTGAAGCAGTCTCTGACGTTGAGAGAAGCGTGCGGCCTCGGGGAAAGCTCTCCGGGGCCGCGCTGTGTTTGGGCGGGATGGTGAAGCAGGTTCGTCCGTAGGAGGGAGGGGTCCCGGGTGTGGGCTGGAGGCCGGCGCTCCGCAACCTCGCCAAAACCGCGACTGAAAGCAGTTTTTCTGAGGGTGGAGTAGTTTTCTCGGTTCCGAGACTGCACCTCAGGTCCGAGGCACACTCTAGACCCTGAAACCCACGTCTCAGAATCGAGACGTGGGGCACCCTGTCCTGCGGCACCCACCCTCCGGGCGGGTAGCTCCCATCTCTGAAAGATCGTGAATGCGGGTGCCCCTATGGGTCCCACGAATGCGGGTGCCCCACATCTCGACTCTGAGATGTGGGTTCCCCTTGGGTCCACGAATGCGGGTGCCCCACATCTCGACTCTGAGATGTGGTTTCCGTCTCCCCCATGTGCGAGACCACAGCATCAGGAATCTGGTCTAGCGGGCGACAAACGGTGGCAGGTTCCGGAGGACCCCAAACACCACAGTCACCGCGAGCGCAACGGCGGGCAGCAGCGGGCGAAGCCGGTGCGACACCCTGAGCTCCGGACGACATCTCCGGGCGATCCAAACCGCGGGCCAGGCCGGGATCAGCAGCGTCACCAGCGTGTTCAGGCGCAGCGCCTCACGCCAGTCCCCATGCAGCAGCGCCGCCAGGGCGCGGGTGCCGCCACACCCGGGGCAGAGCAGGTGCAAGTAGCGGTGGATGGGACACTGAGGGTAAAACGCTCCGTAGCGACTGGGCGGAAAAACGAGGAGAATCAGCGCGAGAACGGCGGCAGCCACGACCCAGCTGGCACGGTGGACCAATGCTCCGCGCGAGACCTGGGACAGAAGGGGCGGCCGGGATGGGAGGTCATGCCTGATGCTGCCTCCAGAAAAAGACGTTCCGGTCCGAAAAAAGCGCACGCACGCGCGCTCCGGCGCCTACATCGGCTGGCCGCGGTAGAGGAGCGCTCGCTTGAGATCGTGGATGCGGTTGAAGTGGTACTGGAAGTAGATGCTGCCGAAGAAGAACGTCATCACAGGGCCGAGTCGCAGGCCGATGGGGTCGACCCGGTTGTAGAACTCCTCCAGCGATCCGCGCATGGAGAAGCGAGCCGTGATGAGCAGCACGAAGTAGATCAGGCCGAAGACGCCTCCGGTGAAGTTGATGTGTGGTGCATAGTGTCCAGAGCGGAAGGCGGAGGCCTGGGAGACCGTGGCGAATCCGTTGATGAACTCGCAGACGAACGCGGCGATGTAGAAGATCAGGGCGCGCGAGGAGGGCAGCACCCGCTTCATCCAGGCGGCCTGCACCAGGTCCCAGATGAAGATAAAGAGGCCGCAGGTCAGGATGCCGAAGAGCAGCACAAGCACCCAGTTCAGGTTGGGCGGATCGACGTACGCCGGGGCGACGGCTCCTGCGTAGGCCGGGCCGGCGGCAAAGGGGGTTGCGCCGTAAGGCAGGCTGCCCGCGGCAGCCGGTTGGTGCGCCACGCCGAGTACCTGCGCCACGGGAATCCAGTCCGTGCTGCCCTCGGCGCAGGCGAGATCCGTCAGCAGGACGTTGCCGGAGTCGACGTACCGCCGAAGATCGTCAAGGGTGTAGGGACCGTAGAGCTGTCCGTTGCGAGAGACCTGGTAGTTCATCGTGGAGGAGCTCCTCTTTCCGGGCGAGCGTGCACGGGTATCTGAGGCATCACACCACGGGGGGCGGCGGCAGGCAATCTCTTTTTTCGGGGAGCGCGAGACAGGCGCGAATGGGAGGTGTGGCAGGGAGCTTCGCCACGCCTCACGACCGCTCCGGTCGCTTTGCCATTCGCCTCGGCCGAGACCCGGACCGCCCTACTCCTTCGGCAGCTGCGCCGTCGTCCATCCCCCGCCCAGGGCCTTTACCAGCAGGACGCTCGCATCCATCTGGCGCCGGGCGATGTCGATGTCGTTCCGCTCGTTGGTCAGCGCCTGGGTCTGGGCGGTGATCACCTGGAGGTAGGTGTCGATTCCGCCGACGTAGCGGTTGTTGAAGATGCGCTCGGATTCCTGGGCGGCCAGCGTCGCCTGATGCTGCTGGCCGGCCTCCGTGCTGAGGATGCGCAGGGTGGCGAGCGCGTCCTCCACCTGCTGGTAGGCCGTCAACGTGGTCTGGCGGTAGTTCGCGGTGGTGTTGTTGAAGTCGGCGTAGGCCTGGGCGGAGATGGCGCGGCGGCGGCCGGCGTCGAAGAAGGTCTGTCCCAGCGTGGGTCCGAGCGCGTAGATAAAGCTCGATTTGTCAAGCACGTTGGCGGCGGAGGTGCCTTCAAAGCCGACGAGCCCGGAGATCGTCAGCGCAGGGAAGAAGGCGGCGCGCGCGATGCCGATGCGCTGGTTGGCCTCGGCCACGCGGCGCTCGGCGGCGGCGATATCGGGGCGGCGCTCCAGCAGCTCGGAGGGGAGTCCGGGCGGAATGACGGGCGGCCGCGCATCGAGCGGTGCGGGCCGCAGCGAGAAGCTCGAAGGCGGCTCGCCGACCAGAACGGCGATGGCATGCTCAAACTGCGCTCGGCGCACCTGCACGTCCGAGGCCTGGACCTCGGCCGCGGAGAGCAGCGTCTGAGCCTGCGAAACATCGGACCGGGGCGCAATGCCGCCCTGGAAGCGATTGGTCGTGACCTCCAGCGCACGCCGGTACTGCGCGACCGTGGCGGTCAGCAGCTGCTGTTGCGAGTCGGCGGCGCGCAGCTCGAAGTAGTCCATGGCGAGCTCGGCCTGGAGCGCCAGGCGGACGTTGACCAGATCGGCGTCCGAGGCCTGCGCCTCTTCCCGGGCGATATGGATGTTGCGGCGGATGCGGCCAAAAAGATCGATCTGCCAGCTCACGTCAAGCGGCACCTGGAGATCGCCGAGCCCGTTGTTGGCGTTGGCGGAGGTGAAGTACGGGCGGTTGG
Organism: Acidobacteriaceae bacterium; assembly: GCA_965218595.1. GTDB lineage: Bacteria > Acidobacteriota > Terriglobia > Terriglobales > Acidobacteriaceae > Edaphobacter. Next base: position 14,946 of record CBDCLC010000006.1, read on the forward strand.
CGGAGTAGCGTTCCGCACCGACAAAGGGCGCGACGCCGATCTGCGGGTAAAGGTCGGCGTGGACGACGCGAACCTGCTCCCGGGCGGCCTGCAGGTTGGCATCGGCGATGCGCAGGGTCTGGTTGGAGGTGGCGATGCGAGGTTCCAGGCGGTTGAGGCCGGCATCGTCGAAGATGGTCCACCAGTCGCCCTTGGGCAGCGCATCGGCAGGGTGCGCGGTACGCCACGGACCGGTCTCCATGAAGGCGGCAGGACTCTCCTTGAACGCTGGCGCGGTCGGCACGGCCGGCTTGACGTACTTCGGTCCGACCATGCAGCCGGTGAGGAAGGCGGGCAGCAGCAGCAGGGGGAGAGCGCGCGCGGACGGGGAGATCACTGGGCCGCGTTCCCCCGGCTCGGCTTCGGGGAGGTGTTTGCCACCTGGACCTTCTGACCCTCGCTGAGCGAGTCCGACGGATCAAGGACGATCTCGTCCGAGGCGTTCAGGCCCGAGGAGACCTCGACGGTGGCTCCGGCGTCGTGCCGGATGGTGACGGGCTGGAGATGAATGCGGCCGTCACGCACCACGCCGACACGCAGGCCCTCGCTGCGGAAGAGAAGCGTGTTCGAAGGGATGGTGAAGGTTTCGGTGTGGACGTCCGGAACGCGGAAGTGCACGAAGACGTAGGCGCCGGGCAGAAGCTCACCGCTGGGGTTCGGCACGTCGACCTCGACGTTGAGGGTGCGCGAGGCAGGGTCGATCGCGTGCGAGTTGCGCGCGATGGTGCCTTCGAAGCGCCGGCCAGGGTACTCGTCCAGCGTCAGGTACGCGTGGGTCCCGTTGCTGACGTCCGAGGAGTAGGCCTCGGGAACGGCGACATAGACACGAACGGTCTGGATATTCGCCAGGTGAAAGAGCTCCTTGGCCGCGGAGCCGCTCGCACCCGAGGTGCCCGAGGCGCCGGCGTCCACCAGCTGACCGATATCGGTGTTGCGTGCCGTGATGGTGCCCGAAAACGGCGCATAGATGTTCTGGAAACTGACCATCTGCTGCAGGCGGCGGACGTTGGCCTCGCTGGCGTTCACCGCGGCCTGCTTGGCGGTGGCGTTGCTGGTCGCCTGGTCGGTCTCCTGCTTGGAGACCGAATCGCTCTTGAGCAGGTTCTGGTAGCGCTGGGCGGTGGTCTGGGCCAGGTTTTCGTCGGCCTGCGCGCTTTCGAGGTTGGCCTGGGCCTGCTGCAGCTGCTGGTTCAGCTCCGGGGTCTCGATCGTCGCCAGCAGCTGCCCTTTGCGGACGTGCGCCCCAATGTCGAAGTACCAGTGGCGCAGGTAGCCGGTCGATCGCGAGTAGATCGGCGTATCGGTAAAGGCCTGCACGTTGCCCGGCAGAACGACTTCAGGCGAGAGCTTGGAGGAGACAGGGTGGGTAATGGCCACCGTGATCGCGGAGGAGCTGGCGGTCTGCTGGGTGAGGGCATGTTCCGCGTTGGAGCGGTGGTAGATGCCCCACGCGATGGCAGCAGCCAGAAGGACGAAGAACACGACCAGAGCGATCCAGACAATTGCGGGGAGCGGCTTGCGATCTTCGCTTCCGTCCGGCGGCTCCGGCACGTGCGTCCGGTCGCTGCTGGGGCTGGTCCTCTCCGGATTGAGTTCAGTGGGCATGGGTCTCCTCAGGTTGAGATGGGGGGTCGATCCGCTCAGGCGCTGGTGTGGATGCGATCGCCCTCGGGGATGGTCGCCGGCAGCGGGTGGTGCTGCCTGGACCCACGGCCGTGGAGCAGGGCAAAGACCGCGGGCACAAACAGCAGCGTGGCGACCGTGGCGAGCGACAGACCGCCGATCACGGCGCGGCCGAGTGGAGCGTTCTGCTCGCCGCCCTCGCCCGCGCCAAGCGCCATGGGGATCATGCCGATGATCATGGCCAGTGCCGTCATGATGACGGGGCGGAAGCGGGTGGAGCCGGCCTCGAGCGCGGCCAGGATGGCGTCGCCATGGTGCAGCAGACGATCCTTGGCGAATGACACCACCAGGATGCTGTTGGCCGTGGCGACGCCCATGCACATGATCGCGCCCATCAGCGCCGGCACGCTAAGGGTGGTGCCCGTTAGGAAGAGGAAGAGAACGATGCCGGCCAGGGCAGCCGGAAGCGCCGTGATGATGATGAACGGATCGAGCCAGGACTGGAAGTTGACCACGATCAGCAGGTAGACCAACACGATGGCGAAGGCCAGGCCGGCCAGCAGGCCGGTGTAGGAGCTCTTCATGGTCTCGATCTGCCCGCGCACCGTGACCGCGCTGCCACGCGGCAACGACCCCTTGTGCGCGGCAACCACGCGATCGATGGCTCGGCTGACCGCGCCCAAGTCGCGCCCCTGCACGCTGCCATAGATATCGATCGTCCGCCGCAGATTGTAGTGGCTGATGATGGGCATCTCGGTGGTGCGGGAGATGGTGGCCACGTCGGCCAGGATCTCCGGCTTGACCGCATTCGGCGAGGCCAGTGGGATGTTTTTGAGATCGTTCATCGACTGGATCTCGTACTGCGGCGCCTGCGCCACCATGTTGTAGTTGACCCCGTTGCGCGGGTTTAGAAAGTACATGGGTGAGAGCTGCGAAGATCCGCTGAGGATGTTGACCAGGCTTCCGCCCACGTCGCGAAAGGTGTAGCCGCCCTGCTCGGCCAGCGTGCGGTCCACGTCGATCTTGAGCGCGGGATAGTCATCCGGCTGCTGGATGCGGAGGTCTACCAGGCCGGGGATGGTGTGCAGATCTGCGAGCACGGCATCGGCGACCTTGCGGTTGTCTTCGATGTCCTTGCCATCGAACTGCACATCGATCGGCGCGGGAAGGCCGAAGTTCAGAATCTGGGTGACGATGTCGGACGGCAGGAAGTAGAAGGTCGTGCCGGGGAAATCGCCCGGCAGCACCTTGCGCAGTTGCGCGACATAGCCCGCGGTGGGGTGGTGCTTCTCGTTGAGCGAGACCAGGATGTCCGCGTCGCCCGCCCCGAAGAGGCCGGAGGTGGCGTGCTGGAGGTTCAACGTGCTGTAAGGGAGGCCGATGTTATCGAGCACGTTGTCCATCTCGCTCGGCGGAACGATGCCGCGGATCCGTCGCTCCACCTCGTCGCAGAGCTTGGCGGTCTCCTCAATGCGGGTTCCCGAAGGCGCGCGAACGTGCAGAAGAAACGATCCGTTATCGGTCGAGGGAAAGAAGTTCTGGCCGAGAAACGGAACCAGAAGAAACGTGGCCAGGCAGAGAAGAAGAAAGGCCGGCACAAAGAGCGCGCGCCGGGCGACGAGCCGCGTCAGCAGCGACTGCGAACCCGCGCGAAGCCGCTCAAATCCGCCATCGAAGCTGCGCTGAAATCGGGCGAGCGGATTTCCCGAAGGGGCCGCGTGACCGTGCGGCTTGAGCAGGTACATCGCCATGACCGGAACCAGCGTCAGCGACAGGATGTACGCCGCGATCATGGCGAAGACGACCGACTCGGCCAGGGGAACGAACAGGTAACGCGCCACGCCGGAGAGAAAAAACATCGGCAGAAAGACGATGCAGATGCAGAGCGTCGAGACCAGGATCGGAACGGCGATCTGACCCGCGCCCTCCTCGATGGCGCGACGGAGGCCGTGGCCTTCTTCGAGGTAGCGCTCGATATTTTCGATGGTGACGGTGGAATCGTCGACCAGAATGCCGACGGCGAGCGCGAGACCGCTGAGCGTCATGATGTTGATGGTCTGCCCCAGCAGCCCCAGAAGGATGACCGAGGAGAGAATCGACAGCGGAATCGAGACCGCGATGATGATGGTCGATCGCCAGGAGCCCAGAAACAGCAGGATCATCAGCGCCGTCAGGAGGGCGGCGATGATGGCCTCGCGGATGACGCCCACGACCGAGCCGCGCACAAAGATCGCCTGATCGGCCAGGGGCTTCATGACCAGCTCGGGGGGAAGCGTCTGGGCGATGCGGGGCAGCAGCTTGCGGATACCGCTGACCACGGAGAGCGTGGAGGCGGTGCCGGACTTCAGCACCGTCACCAGAACGGCGCGGTGGCCATCCTGCCGGACGATGTTGGTCTGGGGGATGCTGCCATCGGCGACAGTGGCGACGTCGTGGAGAAACACCGTCTTGCCGTGCACGGTGGCGATCGGGATGTCGCTGATGCCGGCGATGGTCTCGGGCGAGGAGTTGACGAGCACGTCGTACTCGATCATGCCCATCTTGGCGGTTCCGCCAGGCTGCACCACGTTCTGCTGCGCCATGGCCGCGAGCACCTGCGCCGGCGAGATGCCGCGAGACTGCAGCTGCGAAGGATCGAGATTGATCATGATCGAGCGCTGCTTGCCGCCGTAGACGTTGGGCACCACCGCCCCGGGCACCGTGACAAGCTGCGGCCGGATGAAGTTCAGGCCAAAGTCGTTCAGCTGCTTCTCCGACAGACCCTTGCCCGAAAGGCCGATCTGCAGGATGGGCACCGAGGACGCGGAGAAGTTGATGATCTGCGGTGGAAGCGTCCCGGGCGGAAGCGATCGCAGAATGAACTCGGATGCGCTCGAGACCTGCGAGTTGGCGGTCGACAACGACGCTCCCGGCTGCAGGTAGACCTTGACCACCACCTGCCCGCGAACGGTGGTCGATTCAATGTGCTGAATGTTGTCGACCAGCGTGGTCAGCGTCTTTTCGTACGGCGTCGTCAGCCGGCCTTCGAGCTCTTCGGGGTTCAGACCGGTGTAGGCCCAGGCGATCGAGATCACCGGGATGTCGATGTTGGGAAAGATATCGGTCGGCGTGCTGACGATGACGAGCGGCGCCGCGATCAGGATGAGGATCGCCAGGACGATGAAGGTGTAGGGCCGGTTGAGGGCGAGTTTGACGATCCACATGGCTCGGGCAACACCTCCGAAAGGGAACTGCGACAGGCTCCCCGTCTAAAGAGTAGACCGGATAGATGGCCATTGCGTTTCAGAGTACCTTTCGAGGCGCAGAAACTGCTGCGCTCCCGAGACTTTCTCCTCCTTTCGGCGGAGGAGGAGTGCCCACTACTCCGGCCGGGAAGCCCGAGACCCGGGTCTACACCGCTCGTCGGGCTTCCTTCAGGACGATTTCGCGGGAAGCGTCAGCACGACGCCCTCGCCTGCTTCAAGCACGAGCTTGCCCGCGACTTCGCCGCCCTCGCCGTCGAGCAGCGTCGTCACGAGCACCCGCCCGGCGCCTGCCTGCACCTCGCGGTGTTCTCCGGTCAGATTCAGCACGATCTGAAACGAGCTTCCTTCGCTGTCCTGGGCGGGGTGGCGCTGGAAGAGGAGCACGCCATTTTCGGCGCGCACCTCGGCAACCGTGCCGCTGTGCAGCGCGGGATGTTCGGCCCGCAGGGCGAGCAATCGCCGGCAGAGGGCCAGCTCGGAGTCCTGTCCGCCGCTCTGCCGCTCGACGTTCCGGGTGGAGTGGTCGGCGATCAGCGGCAGCCAGGGCTCGCCGGTGGTGAAGCCGGCCTTGGGGGAGCTGTCCCAGGGCATGGGCGAGCGCTCGGGGTCGCGGCCCTGGCCGATGCCGGGCTGGTTCTTTTCGGCCGGGTCCTGGACGCGGTCGGGAGGAACGACGGCGTCCGGCATGCCAATCTCATCGCCGTAGTAGAGCGTCGGTGTGCCGCGCAATGTCAGCAGCATCATGGTGGCGACGCGGACCTGCCCGGCGCCGAGGCGGGTCGCCAGGCGTGGCTGATCATGGTTGCCCAGCACCCAGTTGGGCCACGCTCCGGCCGGCAGCGCGGCCTCGTAGTTGCGGATCAGGGAGGCGATCGGCTCCGCCTGCCAGGGCGTCAGGATCAGGTGGAAGTTGAACGGCATGTCCGCGCCGCGAAGATCGCTGGTGTTCGGGTCGACGCCGTAGTACTGCACCAGCTTGTCGATCGGCAGATAGATCTCGCCGATCAAAACGCGCTCAGGATAGGCATCCATCACCTCGCGCATCTCGGCGACGATGCGGTGGGTCTCGGGGCGGTCGGCGGTGTAGAGCGGAAGCACGCTCGCAAAGGAGTTGCCGCCCTTCCAGTCAGGGTTCAGCGGGTTGGCGCGGTACTGGTCGTCCTTGATCAGAAGCCAGAGCACGTCCATGCGAAAGCCGTCGACGCCGCGATCGAGCCAGAAGCGCATCGCGTCGTACATGGCGGCCTTTACCTCGGGATTGCGCCAGTTGAGGTCCGGTTGCGCGGTCAGAAAGGAGTGGTAGAAGTACTGGCCGGTGCGTTCGTCGTAGGTCCAGGCCGGACCGCCGAAGTGGCTCATCCAGTTGTTGGGCGGACCGCCATCCGGGCCCGGGTCGCGCCACAGGTACCAGTCGCGCTTTGGGTTGTCGCGGGAAGACCGGCTCTCCACGAACCAGGGGTGCTCGCTTGAGGTGTGATTGGGAACAAAGTCGACGATCAGCTTCATGTCTTGGGCGTGCACGGCAGCGATCAGGCGATCGAAGTCGTCGAGGGTCCCGAACAGCGGGTCGACGCCCGTGTAATTCGCCACATCGTAGCCGAAGTCGGCCATGGGCGAGGGATAAAAAGGCGAGATCCAGAGGGCGCGAACGCCGAGCGAGGCCAGGTAGGGCAGGCGATCGTGGATGCCAGGAAGATCCCCCACGCCATCGCCGCCGGTATCCTGCAGCGATCGGGGGTAGACCTGGTAGATAACGCCATCCTGCCACCACAGCCGCTTCGTCTGAGCCATGTGCCGTTGGATGCGGCGGCCGCGCACTCATCGCACCGGGTACCCGACCATGGATCGGGCACGCGGTGACTAAAGTTTAGCTTCAACGCGCGTGAGCCATAGTAACGTTATCGAGGTGAAAGGGAGATTGCGCATCTTTGGGTACGTTGCCGCCATAGCGTGGCTGGTATCTGGGGCGCGATCCGCCAGAGCCTCGCTGGCGGTGCTCGTGGGCGAGCCCTTCGGCAGCTTCGGCGCCATGATGCCGGTGGGGCACGTGGCAATCTATCTGAGTCGCGTCTGCGCGGATGGTCCGCTGCATCTGAGGATGTGCCGAGCCGATGAGCCGCAGGGCGTGGTTCTGGCGCGCTACCACCGCATTGGCCAGTACGACTGGATGGCGACCCCGGTCACGGAGTTTCTATACGCGGCCGCTCCGGGTGAGCCGGTGCAGAGTTTTGTTACCGCCGAAAGCGCCTGGGCGGCACGGCAGCGCTACCGCCATCGCTTCCTGGCGTCGCTGGTGCCGGACGGCCAGGAAGGCGATGCCCGCCACCACGGCGGACCCATGGACGAGTGGTGGGAGTCGGCCGGCGTCACCTTCAATCGCCGGGAGTGGGGCTACGAGATCGACACCACCGCCGAGCAGGACGAGCACTTCGTCGCGGTCATGAACGCCCACCCAAACCACCACCTCTACCACCTGAAGAAGACCAACTGCGCGGACTTCGTGGCCGAGATGGTGAACCTCTACTTCCCGGGAGTGGTCCACAACGACCGCATTGGGGACTTCGGCCTGATGACGCCGAAGGAGGTGGCCCGCTGCGTGGCGGCCTACGGCAAATCGCACCCGGAGGCGCACCTTCGCGTGTTGGAGATGCCGCAGCTGACAGGATCTTTGAAGCGCAGCCACGCCGTGCGGGGCGGGGCCGAGGCAGGCCTCAAGACCAAGCGCTATCTGCTGACCCTGGCGGTGATCCAGCCGGAGGTGCCGACCGGCCTGCTGGTGCTGTACCTGTGGCACGGTCGCTGGAAGCTCGGCGAGGACGCGGAGGTTTGGCATCCGCAGCAGTGGATGGCGGCAGCCGAACCTCCGCTGCGGCTGCGCACCGGGGAGCACGCCGGAGCCTCGGAGACGACAACGCTGGCCAGCAGCTCCGCGCGAACCGCCAGCGCGCCCGGAGCTTCCGAAACGAACACCCTCGCCACCAGCTCATTCGCCAGCAGCTCCCTGGCCAGCAGCTCCGCGCGGCCCGCAAGTGCCCCCGGAACCGCGGGTTCCGTGAGCGACGCGCAGCACGGCGGCGGCGCCCCCTCCTCCCTGCAGTTCTGACGGCTCACCCCGGCAGCGGTCGCGAACCGCCAGCCCAGGTCCGCCGAAGGGAAGGTGTAGGCTTAGCGCATGCAATTCAGGCTGGACTTCACCCAGGAATGTGACGGCAAGTTTGTCGTGGACGCTCACGCGGGCGACGGACCGGCAACCCGCTCCGGACGCAACAGCTGCGCGGTGCTCTTTGCGGACGCCAACACCTTCTGCGAGCTGATCGACTGCGCCGGCCTGGACGACGAGACTGCGCGCGCGATGCGGCAGGCGGTCGAGGTGGCGGAGAGTCAACCAGGGACGACCACCTGTTGCCAACAGGCGGAGCTCAACGAGGATCAGCTGGACCGGTTGAACCTGGGGCCGGCGCAGGAGCTGTTCGCAAGCTGAAGGATGTCCGGTGAGGGATCGCGGCTCGGAGAGAACGCAGATTCCCCGCAGGAATCGCAACAAGCAAGCAGCGCTCCCGCTACAAGCGAATTCGATCAGAGGCTGTGTGGGGCAGTTTCGCTCCAGGTGCAGTGCGTCATGCGGGCTGAAAACCCGCGCTGATCCCAACCTGGGGCGAAGCCCCAGGTTCCGGGCGAACTCGGACTGCGGGCTGAAGGCCCGCGCTACCCACCTTTGGTTCGACCGGCTTGGGAAGGATCTGAAACGCTTCCGGCTCGCAAACAGACGCGGGCTCTCTGCGGGAATCGTAACAAACAAGCAGGGCTTCCGGTCCAAGCGGGCCGGATCAGAGGGCTCCCTCAATCGGCTTCGCGATGGCTGGAGACGGGGCGAACATCGATGGCGTGCATGCCGGCCGCCCGAGCGCCGGCCAGGCCCTCGTCGGAGTCTTCCAGAACCACGCATTCCTCCGCTGGGATTTGCATGCGCCGGGCGGTCTCGAGAAAGACGTCGGGCGCGGGCTTGCCTCGCGCTACTTCGTCGGCGGAGACGATGCCGTCAAAGAGCGGCAGCAATCCGGTGACCCGGAGGCTGGCCTCGACGTTGGTGAGGCGGCCGTTGGTTGCGACCCACAGGGGAACGCGCCCGTGCCACTCCCGTGCCAGGTCGGCCACCAGCCGGACCTCACGAAGCAGGTCAAGGCTCCTTTGAAAGTGGCCATTGTAGGTGCGAAACACCTCGGCGCGGTCGAGCGGCCGCTCCGGAGGGGAGCTCGGCTCCGCGGCGACCCGCGCCTCGTGCGCGTCCAGCAGAGCATCAGGCGTAAGGCCGGTCCGGGCCATGTACCAGGCCTCCGCCATGGTGTGGCCCTGGGCCTCGAGCGCCAGCCGGACGGCCTTGAAGTGGGCCGGCGCGGTGTCGACCAGGGTGCCGTCACAGTCGAAGATCAGGCCGGCAAAGCGATCTGGAAGGGGGATCGGCATAGGGCGAGTGTAGGGCAGTCTGCTGATGCGGTGGCGTGGCCAAATCAGGTGACGTAGCTCGGAGGAACGATTTCGGCTCAGGCAAAACGCAGAATCCCTGCGGGAATGACAACCAAAGAGCAGAGCTCTGCGGCCGAGGAGCAGAACCTCTGCGGCCGAGCAGACCTGACCAAAGGCTGCCCGAGGACCTCTCATTAGGGCATGCCGCTCGGAAGAAGCGCAATTCCCGGTGTGTAGGTTTGCCCATGCGGGCTGAAGGCCCGCGTTACCCCAGCCTGGGGCGAAGCCCCAGGTTGCTGGGCAACCACAGACGTGCGGGCTGAAGGCCCGCGTTACGCCTTCGATGTAACACGCGCAACGTGCCTCCGCGGCTGAGAAGTGCAGCACCGGCGCGGCATGTTTTGGGGTACGATGGGACGGTTTGAGGGAGACGAGATCGGATGAAAACGGTTGCAACGGTAATGGCCGGTCTGGTTGTGGCCACCTGTGGGTGGGCAGGCGTCGCTCCGCGGGCCGAGGCGCAGGCGGGCGGCCACACCCTGACTAACCCGCTGAAGAGCATGGGGCCGGACCCCTGGGTAGTCGTGCACAACGGCTGGTATTACTACATGAACTCGACCGGCCGCAACCTGACCATCTGGAAGACGCGACGGATCGAGGACCTGGCGAGCGCCCAGGAGAAGGCGGTGTGGACGCCGCCGCCCGGGCAGCCCTACTCGAAGGAGCTGTGGGCGCCGGAGCTCCATCGGCTCGGTGGCAAGTGGTACATCTACTTCGCGGCGGACGCGGGCGACAACCAGGACCATAGGATCTACGTGGTGGAGAACGCATCGGACGATCCCACCGAGGGCACGTGGAAGCTTCTGGGAAAGGTCAGTGACCCCTCGGACAAATGGGCGATCGACGCGACCATTCTTGAGCCGGGCCCCGCGACCGGCGGCAAGACCTACATGATCTGGTCTGGATGGGAGGGCGACACCAACGGCGTGCAGTCAATCTACATCGCGGAGCTGAAGAACCCGTGGACGATCGCGGGCAAGCGCACCCGGCTTTCGACCCCGGACCACCCGTGGGAGAAGGTGGGCGACCTCGATCCGCGGGACCAGATCATCCCCATGCCGCACGTCGATGTGAACGAGGGACCGGAGACGCTGGTGCACGGCGACCGCATCTTTTTGACCTACTCGGCGAGCGGCTGCTGGACCAACTACTACGAGCTCGGGCTGCTGTCGGCCAAGGCGGGGTCCAACCTGCTGGATGCGGCCTCCTGGACCAAGTCCGATGAGCCGGTCTTTCGTCAGGATCCGGCGGCGCACGCCTTTGGCACGGGGCATAACGGCTTCTTCCAGTCACCCGACGGGAAGGAGAGCTGGATCATCTACCATGCCAATCCGGAGAAGGACGAGGGCTGCGGCAATCTGCGGTCGCCCCGGGCACAGCCGTTTACCTGGAGTGCAGAGGGGATGCCGGAGTTCGGCAAACCGGTCCCGGTGGGAAAGGCGATTCCAGCACCGAGTGGCGAGCGGTAGGCGGGCTTGGGGTGGTGTGACCCCAGGGTTTCGGGTCCAAGGGAATGCAGATTCCCTGCGGGAATGACAACCAAGGAATGCCAACCAGGCTGTGGCGTCCCCAGCTGGGGCGTTGCTATCGGAGAGCGATGCTGGCCAGGCGCAGGTACGTCGCCGCGGGTGCGAGCAGCTGCGGGTAGGTGTGGAGCGCGGCACCGAGCGTCAGCATAGAGATCATGGCGACCGCGGGCCAGGGCAGCAGCGGGATGGTTGCGGGAACGGACGGAGTGGCTGAAGGTGTTGTGATCATCACACCGCCTGTCAAAGCACGTTGAAGGCCAATCGGCCCAGCCTCCCGATTTCCAGCGAAATCGCCGCTCTGAAGACCTTCCGGGTGAAAAGACTTGCCCACACGTGGGAAGAATGGGTGCACAGGCGGCCCTGCACCGGCGCGCCAAGGGGGCCGGAGGGACAACGGCTGCGGCTTCGATGGCGTCGTAAAGAATAGGTACTTGTTTCGGCAGTACGCGATCCCTCGATCCTTCGATCCCGTTGCGCGCGTTCCCCGGCAGGACGGACCCCGCGACTCCCCAGCCCTCCTGCTGTCCCCCAAAGGAGACCTGATCTATGTACCACCACGTCAAGAAGCTGATGTTTACCGTGAATGTGGGTGAGCCCGACCCCAAGTTTGGAAAGATGCTGCTGGAGCAGTTTGGCGGAGCCAACGGCGAACTCGCCGCGGCCATGCAGTACTCCGTGCAGGGCCTGAACTGCGAAGACCCGGCGCGCAAGGACCTGCTGATGGACATCGGAACCGAGGAGCTGAGCCATCTGGAGATCGTCGGCTCGCTCATTCGCATGCACCTGAAGCCGATGAAGCACGACCGCGAGGCGGCCGAGGCCGACCCCCTGGTGGCGATCGCGGGCGGCGGCGGCGTGGGCCTGTATGACTCGATGGGGAACGCCTGGACGGCGAGCTACCTCAAGGTGACCGGGGATCTGGGTGTGGACCTCCACAGCAACATCGCCGCCGAGTCTCGGGCAAAGATCGTCTACGAGCGCCTGATGGCGTTTACCGAGGACCGGGGCTCCCGGGAGGCGCTGCAGTTCCTGATGTCGCGCGAGGTCACGCACATGCGCGCGTTTACCTACGCGCTGGAGAGCATGGGCAAGAAGCAGTTCGATGTGGGCATTGTTGCGGCCTCGCCCGATCTCGCCGACCAGTACTTCAACGCCTCCACCGGGCAGGGGGAGCTGGGCGCGGACTCCGCGGGTCCGTGGAACAGCGCGCACGGCATGTACACAGTGGAATCGGACATCGTTTCGGACGGCAAGGGGCGGCGCATGAACACCCAGCCGTACGAACCGAAGTTCGGATCGCTGCCGCTGGCCCCGGCGGATTCAACGCCGGTCGGGGAGTGGACCGGCGGTGTGGCGAAAGGGCAGGCTGCGATGCACGAGAAGCAGGCGGAAAAGAACACCCAGCCCGAGGTGGTGACGGTCTAGGGGCCTGCCCGGAGCCCCTGCTGTCATTGCCGCTGCGAGTTTGCATGTCTTCCCGCGGGGACCGTCAGTGAGAAGCTCTTCCGAAGGTGTAGTCCCTCTGTTCTGAGACCGCACTCAGGTTTATCAGGCTCTGAACCCACGTCTCAGAAGCGAGACGTGGGGCACCCTCTCAGGAGGGACTAGCCAACAGGATGGGTAGCTCACGTCTCTGAAAAATTCAAGGCGCGTGGGTGCCCCACATCTCGACTCTGAGATACCTGTCGGTCCCAGGGTGGGTGCCCTACATCTTAATTCCGAGAGGTGGGTTCCCGCCCGTCGACCCGGTTTGAGAGACCACAGCATCCGGAAGTCTGCTTCAGAACCTGAACCTGCTGCACCGATCCGTCAGAGCTGTTTACGAACTCCGGCCTCGCGCGTGAGGGTCTCGATCTGGTCGTCCAGACTGCCCTCCATGGCCTCCTTTGCCTGCCCGCTGCGAAAGGTGAGCGGGGAGATGCGCTGGGTGAGGTCCTCTTCCAGAAAGGCGACGGCGCAGTAGAAGGCAAGCGCGCCCAGAACGAGGCCCAGAATGGCGGTCGTGGTTTCGAGTGCTCGACGGAGACCGAACTCGGTGAGCGCCGCACCGATCGAACGCAGCACGGCGACGGTGAGGAGGCCGCCAAGCAGCGGCTTGCCCTTGAAGCTAAGGACCGCGATGACGATCAGGCAGAACGCCAGCAGCAGCAGAAAGATGCCTGTGGCGGGGCTGGGTTGGCCGGAGGGATCGATCAGTAGTTGAATACCCTCGACGACCCAGGAGGCGCCAAAGATGCCGAAGGCGGTCGCGCCGCCGGAGTCGCGGGAAAGGAAGGCCATGACGCTGGGAAAGAGCTCCAGCGGCGCCACGAAGGCGAGCAGCATGACGGCGAGCACAGCGGACTCGCTCTTTGGGATCCAGTGGAGCAGATAGGCGCTGTAGAGCACGTTGCCGATGCCGAAGGCGAAGGACGCGAGCGGCATGGCGCTGGCGTACGGGCGGAGGATGATCCGCACCTGCGAGCTGTCCGGGCCTTTGCTGCCGTCGGGCGAGCGATCCATGGAGGGTAAGATGCGTTCGGGGCCGGGCCGCGGGTAGCCGGTCAGGGTCGTCGATGCACCCTGCTTTTCTTCGGTTCGTTTGAGGGCTGCGCGGCAGCGGACGTCGGATGCGAAACGCGAAATACAGGGGTCTCTCCACTCCGCTGCGCTCCGGTCGAGATGACGGCGTGTGGGTGCTGCGCTCCGGTCGAGATGACAGGGTGTGGGTGCTGCGCTCCGATCGAGAGGACGGCGTGTGGGGGCTGCGCTCCGGTCGAGAGGACGGCGTGTGGGGGCTGCGCTCCGGTCTTGTCGGTTGGGCGAGGCGGCTACCTGCTTTCGCCGGCGGCGCTGTCCAGCGGCTTGCGCGCGAAGTAGAAGAGCGAAAAGGCCAGGGCAGCGAAGGCGAGGACGCTGATCCAGTCGTGGTGGAGCGGGTTGGTGGGGGAAAAGCGCGGGATGGTGTGCTCGGTGGCGGCTTCGTAGAGCTTGACGCAGACCCCAAGCAGGCCGACGATGCCGCCCGCGGCGATCAGCCCGGAGGCGTAGAGCGAGCCGGGGGAGATCTCGGACTCGAGATCGAGCGCGGGGGTGACGGCGGTCGGAACGGGAAGGCCGGTTGCCGGGTCGAGGTGGTCGGGGTTGGTGGAGTCGAACCCCGGGTGTGCCGCGATCCAGGCCGCTTGGTCCCTGCGCCACAGATCGAGCGACGCTGCGTGGGTGGCGGAGCGCTGATTCTCAGCCTGCCGCAGGGCGGCGCGGTCGACCATCCAGCGCATGGCGCCGCCAACGAAGATGGCCAGCGTGGTGCCGATCGAAAGGTAGGCCCCGACTGCAAACGTGAGCGAGCGGACGCCGAGCAGCTCCACGGCGATGACCAGAGCGACGCCGAGCAGAACCAGCGACCAGGGCAGCTTGCGGGACAGGATGCCGTTGATGACGGTAGCCATCAGCCGGCCCTGGGGAGCGGCGGCCTTTTCCGAGCCGATGCCCTGAATCCACTGGATGTCAATGGTGCCTGTCGCCGGATTATAGAGGTACTTGCCGTCCTCAAGGGTGGACGAGCCGATGCTGTTGAGCAGGACGAGCGAACGCGTGTTGGGTAGTTCGGTCTTGCTCTCCGATTGGGGCGCCGAGGCCGGGCTTGGGAGGCTGGGCGAGGCGATGGAGGCGCGCGTGGTCAGAAGGATGTGGTCTCGGGGGAAGTTGCCGGAGGAACGGACGCCGTCCGGAAGGTGCTGGAGGTTGACGGGAATGGGTTGGGGAAGGCGCTGAAAGCTTTCGAGGCCGGTGTTCATCGCGTTGAGGGTCGCGCCGACGGAGAAGATGCAGACGATGACTCCGAACATGAGCGCAACCTGCTGCTTCCAGGGGGTCGCGCCCAGCAGGTAGCCGGTCTTGAGGTCCTGGGCGGTGTCGCCGGCGTTCGAGGCGGCGATGCAGACGATGCCGCCGATGGTAATGGCGAGCGCGCCAAAGGCGGGCGCCGTCCATCCCTTGACGAGGAAGATGGCCGCCGTGGCCATGAGCGTGGCGATGGTCATGCCAGAGACCGGGCTGGCCGAGCTGCCGACGATGCCGACGATGCGGGCTGAGACCGTGACGAACAGGAAGCCGAAGAGCACGACCAGAAGCGCGGCGGCGAGGTTGGCGAGCGCGCCCACCTGAGCTCCTGGCACGGGATGGAACTGGAGGAAGACCCACAGGAGGGCGATCAGAACGGCGGAGCCGCCGAGGACGACCGACCAGGGGAGGTCATGCGCCGTGCGCGAGTTCGGGTGTCCGGCGGGGCTGGCGTCGTGGGGCCTGCCCTTGCGCAGGCTGCCGAGACCTTCGGCCAGGGCGCTGACGATGGTCGGAAGGGTGCGGCCGAGGGTGATGAGACCGGCGGCGGCGACGGCGCCCGCGCCCATGGGCCGGACGTAGGTCGACCAGAGCTGCGATGGGCTCATGGCCGCGATGGGGATGGTTCCGGGGTAGAGCGGCGTGGCGAGGTGCGATCCGAAGAACGAGATGGCCGGCATCAGCACCAGCCAGGAGAAGGCTCCGCCGGCGAGCATGATGGCCGAGGTGCGGATGCCGATGATGTAGCCGACTCCGAGGTACTCGGGGGTCACGTCGGCGCGAATGGCGGCGCCGCGCAGGAGGTGGTCGCGGCCGAGATCGGGGGAGTAGTTGGGCGTGGCGGGAAAGAGCGAGAAGAGGTTTTCGTTCTGGAAGAGCGTGTAGAGCGCGCCCAGGCCGAGGCCGAAGAAGACCCGCGAGGCGAAGGAGCCGCCGCGCTCGCCGGCCTCGAGCACGTCGGCGCAGGCGGTACCCTCGGGGTAGAGCAGCGTCTCGTGCTCGTCGACGATGAGCTGCCGGCGCAGCGGGATCATGAACAGGACGCCCAGCCAGCCGCCAAACAGCGCCAGGGCGAAGATGCGGGTCGATTCGAGATCGAAGCCGAGAAAGATGAGCGCGGGAAGGGTGAAGATGACGCCCGAGGCGATCGACTGGCCGGCGTTCCCGGTGGTCTGGACGATGTTGTTTTCGAGGATGGACGATCGGCCAAAGGCGCGCAGGATGGAGATGGACAGCACAGAGATGGGGATGGAGGCGGCGACGGTGAGACCGGCGCGGAGGCCGACATAGACCGTGACCGCGCCGAAGAGGATGCCGAAGACGCCGCCCAGAAGCAGGGCTCGGAGGGTGAGTTCGGGGCGGTTCTCCCCGGCGGGAACAAAGGGTTTGAAGGCGGTGCGGCTCGGGGTGGAACGGGGTTGCGGGCTTGCGGCCATGGGGCGGTTCGGGTCCTCTCGCGCTGCTCGGCTTCGATGGAGGCGAGTGTATCAGCGGGGCTGCACCTGCCGGGCCGGCGGCTCGGCGGCTCGGGCCTGGTCGAGATAGCGCTGCGCGAGAGCGTCCCCCGGGTCGCGGGCGAGCGCGCGGGTGAGGGCGTCGGCCGCCTCGGCGAAGGCTCCGGTGTGAAAGGCGGCGAGCCCCAGGTTGCGCAGCACCGGCGACAGCGTGGGGTCGGCGGCGGCAGCTTCGCGGAAGAGCGGCAGCGCCCCCGCGTAGTCGTGGGTGCGGGCGAGTGCGGTGCCGGCGTCGTTCAGGCTGCTGGCGGCGACGGTGAGCAGCTGCTGGTGGAGGGCGGCGGTGTTGGGTGGAGTGGCGCCCGGAGCGGACGCCGGGGTGGGAGACG
Organism: Acidobacteriaceae bacterium; assembly: GCA_965218595.1. Classification (GTDB taxonomy): domain Bacteria; phylum Acidobacteriota; class Terriglobia; order Terriglobales; family Acidobacteriaceae; genus Edaphobacter. The sequence continues at coordinate 31,574 of CBDCLC010000006.1, forward strand.
CCGTGGGGTGGGCCACGCCGGCGCTGCTGCCGCCGACCAGGAGGCCGGTGCTGAGGGTCAGGGTGGGGGCACGGCCCTCGGCCAGGAGCCGCTGATGGAGCTGTTCCTCCCGATCGGCAAGCAGTCGCGCCTTCTCCGGCTGCCCGGCGAGCGCGGCCATGCGGCTGAGCACGGCGAACGCGCGGCGGATCTGGTAGCTGTTGTGGGCGAGATCGCTGCCGGTCAGGGCGACGGCGCGTTCCAGCAGAGGCCTGGCCGCGGGGAGGTCATCCTCCGCGTAGCGGTTCATGCCCATCTGGAAGCTGGGGTCGGGCGAGGTGGGGTCGGCCTCCGCGGCGAGTTTGAAGTAGCGGTCCGCCTCGGGGAAGCGGTGGTACTGCGAGAGCACGGAGGCGAGGTCGAGGTTGGCGAGGAAGTTGCGGGGGTCGAGCCGCTGCGCTTCGGTGAACTCACGGAGGGAGTCGGCGTTGTATTGGAACTGGTTCAGCTGCCAGAAGGCGGAGCCGAGCGCCAGGTGGCCACCCGGGATCTGAGGATCCAGGGCCAGCGCCGCCGTGAGCTGGCGAATGGTGTCGTCGAGGTCGCCCGCCGCCTGAAAGGTCTGGGCGAGCCGAAGGTGCAGCCCGGCAGATTCGCCCGACGACGCGAGCAGGGAGGCGGCCAGGGCCTGGGCGTCCGCGGTTTGGCCGTCGCGCAGCTCCGCCGAGAGCAGAAGGAGGCCGGTGCCGGTCTGCGGGTCGAGCGCAAACGATCGGCGGAGGAGGTCGCGGGCGGCCGGCAGGCGGCTCCCGGCAAGGTCGAGCTCGGCGGCCAGGCGCAGCGCCAGCGCAGCCGCGGGACGGCTGGCGGCCAGGATGCTGGCGGGGTCGCCCGCGCTTACGGCGGTCTGTTGCGCAGTCAGCAGCGACTGGAGCTGCTGCGCGGGAGCTTCGGCAGCCTGCGCGGGGGCGGCGGAGCTTTGGCCTGGCGGTGCGGCCCCGGAGAGGGTCCCCAGGCTGCCTCCCGGTTGGGCTCCGGCGGCGGTGCCCAGTAGAAGCAGAGCGGCGCAGGGCAGCCGAAGGAGTCGCATCGGGGCGCTACTCCGGCAGGCGGGCATCGGGGAAGGGCTCGCCGGCGTGGGCGATGCGGATGCGGTGATCGGTGAAGCGGGCGTGCATCTCCGGCACCTCGAACTTTGGCATGTGGCAGGTGGTGCAGCGGCTGCTGGCGACCGGGCAGGCCTTGCCGGGGCGGTTGGCTGGGGGCTGGGGCAGGGTCTGCCCTGCGGCTTGCGTTATGGCCGGGGCTGCAGCTTGTGCGAGGTGGGGGTTGTTGCTGTGGCAGGAGAGGCAGGCTCGGTCGTAGTCCGCAGGGACGCGGTCGAGCGGCGAGTGCGGATCGTGGCAGGCGAAGCAGGTGAGGCGCGGGTCGCCCGATCCGCCCGGCCCGGAGGCGATCCAGCAGCGGCTGCCCTCCAGCCGATAGGCCGGGAAGCGCACGGTCTGGACTCCGGCGGCTCCCATCGCGACCACGTCCCAGGCAGTGCTGTGGCAGGAGCCGCAAAGGTCGACCGCCTGCGACGGGCTGAGGCGGGCGGGGTTCAGGATGGCGCGATCCCACGCGGTGCTGGCGGCCGGTGTGCCCGGCGGGTGGGCGCGGACGGCGGCGATGTGGGCCGCTCCGGGGCCGTGACAGGCTTCGCAGTGAACGCCCGCGACGACGGTCTTGGGGTCCAGCGGCTCCGTCGCCCGGAGCGTGGTGGTGTGACAGCGGAAGCAGGTCTCGGCCTCGAAGCCCTCGATGGTGCGACCGAGGGCCATGGGCAGAGAGGCGGGCGCGCCGTCAAGCCGGCCGGGGGTGTCGCCAAAGCTCTTGGTGGATTCGAAGTAGTTGAAGCGCGCCTCGTGGAAGGAGCCGTCGGCGCTCTGCCACAGGTAGCTTTGCCCGACCTCACCCGAGCCGAAGGCCCAGCCGAGCAGGGCGGTTTCGGAGGCGTGGCCGTCGGTCACAGTGAGTCGCACGCCGGCGGGCGTGGTGCTGAGCGTGCTGGTGTACGGGCCGGAGTGGTAAGCATCCGCCAGGTGCGACCGCAGGACGGGCGAGCTGGCTGCCGGCACCAGCGTCCGGGCCATCTGGCTGCCGCCCTGGGAATCCGCGATCTCGCCATGGCACTCGGCGCAGACGGCGGCACCGACGAATCCGGCCGGTGCGGCCAGGGGTTTGGTTGGCCACCAGGCTGCGGCCCGGAGGTGCTCCTGCGTGGTGCGTGGAAGGGCGCTGAAGCGCACCGGAGCGACGGTCTGCGCCCTTGGCCGGAGCACCGGATGGAGGCTGGCAAGCAACAGCAGCAGCGCAGCGGCGATGGGGACGCGGTGTCGCAACACAGCATTATCGCAAGCCGACGAGAGGATGGGCGAGGGTTCGAGGGGCGGTGAGTGCGTGGAGGTGCAAAAGGGGGGGCACCGGAGACCGGAGGTACCGTCCTGCGACACGACGGGAACATGCAAAGGCACCCATTGAAAACGCCTCCGCGCAGCGGTTGCCCCGGGGGAGAGCTGCGGATATACTTCATCGCAACGGTGCGGCCTGACGGCCTGGAGCGCCGCCTGCGGTGGGGTGCGTCTTCAGCAAAGGCCTGAACGACATATCGCGCGGAGGGGTTGGGGAGCGGTCGGCTGCCGCAGTGCCGAACGCACCCGGTTTCGACCCGGGCTCCGGCCGGAGCCCAAAACTTCTCGCGAAGGGCTGGGCCGGCCTGCGAAGGCTGGCGCGGACGGCGGTTGAAGACGGCCTGGTGACCATTTTTCCTGGGGACTGCCGGATATGCGGCGGTCCTTTGCTGTCTTTGGGGGTGCTGCCGGTCTGCGGAGACTGCCTTGGGAGGGCGGCTCAGCGGCAGGCAGGCGAGCTGTGCGGCATCTGCGGTGAGGCGCTGGCGCCCGAAGAGGTACGTTCCGGCGCGGCCTTTGGCGGCGGGTGGAACCAGGTGGCGGGCGCGGCTGCGGCGCTCTGCACGCCATGCCGGCTGGCTCCGCCGGAGTTTGAGCGCGCGGTGGCCTGGGGGCGATACGAGGGGCAGATGCGCGAGCTTCTGCAGGGCCTGAAGTATGGCGGCCTCGAGCGGGCCGCAAAGCCGCTGGGAGAGATGCTGGCCGAGACCATGCTGCTGATCGAGCCCGAAGCGGATCGCGAGACGCTGGTGGTGCCGGTGCCGCTGGCACCAAGGAGACAGCGCCAGCGGGGCTTTAATCAGGTGGACCGCATGCTGGAGGTTGCCCTGCGAGAGCTGCGGCGGCGGTCTCCTTCCTGGCGCCTGCAAAGAGCGAACGGAGTGCTCGAACGGACGCGCGAGACTGAATCGCAGTTTGGCCTGGACCCGCGTGCCCGGAGGCGCAATGTTCAGGGCGCGTTTCGCGTTCGGGACGCCGGGGCGGTGCGCGGCCGCGAGGTGATGCTGGTCGACGACATCTATACCACCGGGGCGACGGCGCGTGAGTGTGCCCGGGTGCTGCGCCAGGCCGGCGCGGAGCGGGTGTGGGTGGCCACCGTGAGCCGGGCGCAGACCGACGAGGTTGGGCAGTGGGAGAGTGCCGACGTGGCACGCTGGGACGGCGGTCCCGGCCAGGACCAGGCGGCGGGAGCCGGAGTGTCCGCCTTCGGTACGGGGCCGCGTCGGCCGGGCAGCCGGGCTGCGGCGGTTCGTCCCTTCGAGGATTAGGGCGAAGGTCAGGGAGTTGCGGGCAGCTCAACGAGCGAAGGGGAGAGACGATGCAGGCAAGCAAGTCGCGCAAGCAGAGACTGACGGGCAACCGGCACGCTGGCTTTGGCACGGCGCACGGTGGCCGGACGCACGGGGCGGGCACGGCTCCAGGGACGGCGCTGACCGACACCGAGGTGCGCGCGGGCGTGTTCCGCCAGCCGGCCATGCAGACGCCGGTGCTGGTGCTGAATGCGAGCTATGAGCCCATCAACATCTGCGGCGCGCGCCGGGCGCTGGTGCTGGTGCTCAAGGGAGTCGCCCGCACCGAGGAACAGCAGGGCGCGATGCTCCACGCGCAGCGGCTGGAGGTCGCCATGCCCAGCGTCATTCGCCTTCTGGAGTACCGACGCATTCCGCATCAGACCCGCGCGCTGAGCCGAAAGAACATTCTTCTGCGCGACCGCAACACCTGCCAGTACTGCCAGGTGGTGCTGCCGGCGGGCGAGCTGACGCTCGATCACGTGCTTCCGCGCTCGCGAGGCGGGCTTTCCACCTGGGAGAACCTGGTGGCGTGCTGCCACAGCTGTAATCGGCGCAAGGGCAATCAGCTGCTCCATGAGCTGACGGAGATGAAGCTGCTGCGCGAACCCAGGCCGTTTTCGTTGCACACCTCCCGCCACATTATGCGGATGATCGGCTCGGCCGACGCGGCGTGGAGGAAGTATCTGTATTTTGAGGCGGAGCCGGCGGCGTAGGGCGGTTGAGACCAAGTGAGGAACGCGGGCCTTCAGCCCGCAGTTCGGGGATGAATTGGGGACCTGGGGCGTTGCCCCAGCCTATGGTAGCGCGGGCCTTCAGCCCGTCGGTCCGGGATGCTCGGCGACCTGGGGCTTTGCCCGATTGTTGGTAGCTCTCAGGACGATTCGCGGCTCGGAAAGATGCAGGTTTCCTGCGGAGCTGCTTTAGGCCGTATCGACACGTGCGTTGTCATCTCGACCGGAGCGCAGAGACCCCTGTATTTCGCCCTGGCGACTGGAAGTTCTGTCGCTCTACGGCACAATACAGGGGTCTCTCCGCTCCTCGAGACGAGAGACCGTCTCGTTCCGGTCGAGAGGACAAGCTGTTTGGCTGTATCTCGATACAGCCTAGCTGGCCATGACCGTCAGACCTGCCTTGCTCTGCGCGACGAAGCTGCTTACCGTGTCGGCCATGAAGTCGAGCATCGGCTCGGTCAGGCCGGGGTAGACGCCGATCCAGCAGACGTTGTTCATGACGAAGTCGGTGTTGGTCATCTCGCCGACGACGCGGTACTCCCAGCCCTCATAGGCTGGCTGCCGCAGAAGGTTGCCGGCGAAGAGCAGGCGGGTGCCGATCTTGTTCGATTCGAGGTGCCGGGTGAGCTGGTCGCGGGTGAAGGGTGCGCCGGGTTTGACGCCGAGGGTGAAGCCGAACCAGCTGGGATCGGCGTTCTTCGCCGCCTCCGGAAGCATCAGCACGTCCGACATCGGCTGCAGCTTTTCTTTCAGGTAAGCGAAGTTCTGCTTGCGGCGCTCGATGAAGTGGGGCAGTTTGTCGATCTGGCTGACGCCAAGCGCGGCCTGCATGTCGGTCGCCTTCAGGTTGTAGCCCACGTGCGAGTAGGTGTACTTGTGATCGTAGCCGCAGGGCAGCTCGCCCAGCTGCCAGTCGAAGCGCTTGCCGCAGGTGTTGTCGACGCCGGGCTCGCACCAGCAGTCGCGGCCCCAGTCGCGGAAGCTTTCGATCAGCACCTTCAGCGCGGGTTTGTCGGTCAGCACGGCGCCGCCTTCGCCCATGGTGATGTGGTGCGCGGGGTAGAAGCTGACGGTGGCGATGTCGCCGAAGGTGCCGACCTTTTGCCCGTTCCAGGTGGCGCCCAGGGCGTCGCAGCAGTCTTCCACCAGCCACAGGTTGTGCTTCTTGCAGAACTCGCTGACCGCGCCAAGGTTGAACACGTTGCCCAGCGTGTGCGCGATCATGACGGCCCTGGTCTTGTCGCTGCGCGCCTCCTCGAGCTTGGTGACGTCGATCTCCCAGGTGGGCGGGATGACGTCGACGAAGACGGGTACCAGGCGGTTCTGAAAGATGGGGTTGACGGTGGTGGGAAATCCGGCCGCGACGGTGATGACCTCGTCGCCGGGCCGCAGCTGGCGCTCGCCGAGCTTGGGGCTGGTGAGCGCGGAGAGCGCGACCAGGTTGGCGCTCGATCCGGAGTTGACCAGGCTGGCCGAGCGCAGGCCGAAGAAGCGTGCGAGCTTGCGTTCGAAGTCCTTGGCCCAGCGGCCGGTGGTGAACCAGCCGTCCAGGGCGGAGTCGACCACGGCGCAGACGTCGGCGGCGTCGATGACCTTGCCGGAGACCGGGCAGGCCGAGCTGCCGGGGACGAACTCCTTCGGGGCGAAGGCTTCCGCGTGAAACTGTGCCGTGAGATCAAGAATCTGCTGTCGAAGCTGCTGTGCCCGCTCAGTCATAGATGGGTCAAGGATACACAATCGGACCGGGGGACGAGGTGGCATACTGGAGGGGTTGTGGCCGGGCCGGGTACCCTCGCCCGGGCCGCTTTGCCGCACCAAAACTCCCCTGCGAAGGATATGGAATGAAGGCTGTGATTCTTGCCGGCGGGCTCGGCACGCGCATCTCGGAGGAGACCTCGGTGCGGCCAAAGCCGATGGTTGAGATCGGTGGCCGGCCGATCCTGTGGCACATCCTCAAGATCTACTCGCAGCACGGCATCAACGACTTCGTCATCTGCTGCGGATACAAGGGCTACGTGATCAAGGAGTACTTTGCCAACTACTTCCTGCACACCTCCGATGTCACCTTCGATATGAGTTCGAACAAGATGGAGGTGCACAACTCGGTTGCCGAGCCGTGGCGGGTGACGCTGGTCGACACGGGCGAGGCGACGGGAACGGGTGGGCGCCTGCGCCGCGTGGCCGAGTATCTGACGCCGGGCGAGCCCTTCTGCATGACCTATGGCGATGGCGTGGCCGATGTTGACATCACGGCCCTGGTCGCCTTTCACAAGAAGCACGGAAAGCTGGTGACCCTGACGAGTGTGCAGCCGGTCGCGCGCTTCGGTGCACTGGGGCTGAAGGACTCGCAGATCTACTCCTTCCAGGAGAAGCCACCGGAAGAGGGTGGATGGGTGAACGGCGGATTCTTTGTTCTGGAGCCAGGGGCGGTCGACGCCGTGACCGACGATCTGCAGATGTTTGAACGCGAGCCGATCGAGAAGCTGGTGAACGAGGGCGAGGTGCACGCGTTCTTCCATCACGGCTTCTGGCAGGCGATGGACACGCTTCGCGACAAGCAGGCTCTTGAAGGTCTGTGGAGTGAGGGCAAGGCGCCGTGGAAGACATGGTAGCGGCTGCGGCTCCGGCCAGTCCCTGGGAGGGCCGCAGAGTCTTTGTGACCGGCCACACCGGCTTCAAGGGTGGGTGGATGGCTCTGTGGCTCCATGGTCTGGGCGCCGAGGTGCGCGGGTACTCGCTTGACCCGGGTACGGAGCCGAGCCTGTTCGACGCAGCCTCGATCGGCACGGTGGTCGACGATGTTCGCGGCGATATCCGGGACGAAGCCAGGCTGAACCGCGCCATGCAGGAGTTCGCCCCTGAGGTGGTCTTTCACCTGGCCGCCCAGCCGCTGGTGCGGCTCTCCTACGAGGACCCGATCCTGACCTACGAGACGAACGTGATCGGTACGGCGCGGGTGCTGAACGCGGTGCGGCGGACGAGCTCGGTGCGGGCGGTGGTTTCAGTGACGACCGATAAATGTTACGAGAACAAGGAGTGGGTGTGGGGGTATCGGGAGACCGATCCGCTGGGCGGCTACGATCCATACTCCTCGTCGAAGGCGTGTGCGGAGATCGTCTCGGCGGCCTTCCGGCAGTCGTACTTCCACCCGTCGCGCATGGCGGAGCACGGGGTCGGCATCGCCACGGCACGGGCGGGAAACGTGATTGGCGGGGGCGACTGGTCGACTGACCGGCTGCTGCCGGACCTGGTGCGCGGCTTCCTTTCCGGGCAGCCGGTGCGCATCCGCCGGCCGCACTCCATTCGTCCGTGGCAGCATGTGCTGGAGCCGGTGGACGGATATCTGCGGCTGGCGGAGGCGCTGCTGACCGGCAACCCGCAGTTTGCGACGGCGTTCAACTTTGGCCCGGAGGATGCGGATGCCAGGCCGGTGCACTGGATCGCCGAAAAGATGACGGCGTTCTGGGGCAAGGGTGCCTCGTGGATTCTGGACGAGGACCCGTCCGTACACGAGGCGGGGTATTTGAAGCTCGACGCCAGCCGTGCGCACGCGGAGCTGCACTGGAAGCCGCGCCTGCGGCTGGAGACCGCGCTCGAATGGCTGGTGGAGTGGTACCGCGCATGGAGCGAGGGCGCGCCCATGCAGGAGCTGACGATGGCGCAGATCGGCCGATATCGCACGCTGGAGGCTCCATCCCGCGAGCTCTGATCGCACGGGATCTCCGCAGCCGCGGACGCTATCTTTCCGCCAGCAGCTTGTCCACCAGGGATTGCAACTGCCGCGCCTCGACCGCTCCGGTGATGCGGGCCGCAACACGGCCGTGCCGGTCGATGAGAATGGTGGTTGGCAGAGCGTCGAGCGCCTGGTCGATCTGCGAAAGGTCTTCGGGCATGGCGAGTGGGTAAGGGATCTGCATCTGCTGGGCGAAGGCCTGCACCTTGCGGTAGCGATCGCCCCGATCGAGCGAGATGCCGATTACGTCGACTCCTGAGCTGTGGAGGTCGCGCCACGCCGATGCGAGCACTGGGACCTCCTCCCGGCAGGGTCCGCACCAGGTGGCCCACAGGTTGAGGATGACCACGTGGCCGGCATGATCCTGCAGATGCCAGGGCTGGCCGGAGAGAAGTCGCAGGTTGAGATGGGCTACGGCTCCGCGCCCGCGAGCGCCGCCCAGCGCTGGCGTGCTATGGGCAGCCCGAACGCCGAGAAAGAGCAGCAGACCTGCCGCCAGCAGCCCCGTTGCCACGGCGAGGCGTCTCAAGCACGCACCTGTTCGTCATGGGCTCTGGGTACAATGAACAAAGTCACTCTCCTTCTTTGCCGAGGACAGTCTGTCCTCATCGAGCATTACAGATCCGGGCCTGCCCGGACCTTCACCTTCGCAGGTCACGAGGTTTCATGGAACGCACACTGCTACCCGGACGGCCGTACCCCCTGGGTGCGACGCCCTCTTCCAAAGGGACAAACTTCACCCTCTACTCCGAGAATGCGACCGGAGTTTCGGTCTGCTTCTTCGACGAGTCCGGCAAGGAAACGGACTGCGTTGCTCTGCGCGAGCGCACCGCCTTTGTATGGCATGGTCTGGTCCGCGGCATCAAGCCAGGACAGCGGTACGGATTTCGCGTGGACGGCCCCTGGGAGCCAGCCTCCGGCCAGCGCTTCAACAAGAACAAGCTGCTGGTCGATCCGTACGCCAAGGCGGTCACGGGCGATGTTGACTGGAAGGCTCCGGTCTTTCCGTATGACGTAGCCAGCGGCGACGATACCCAGTTCGACAGCCAGGACTCCGCGGCCGGCGTACCGAAGTCGGTGGTCATCGATCCCCACTTCAACTGGGAGGGGGATTGCCCGCCGGAGACGCCGCTTGCCGAATCCGTGATCTACGAGATGAACGTCCGCGGCTTTTCCATGCGGAACAGCGCTGTTCCGGAGAAGCTTCGCGGCACCTACGCGGGCCTGGCGCATCCGCACAGCATCGCCTACCTGAAGCAGCTGGGCGTGACCACGGTGGAGCTGCTGCCGGTGCACCACTTCATCGATGAGGGGCACCTGGTGGATCGCGGCCTGCGCGACTACTGGGGCTACAACACGCTCTCCTATTTTGCTCCCATGGCGCGCTACTCTTCCTGCGGCGATGATGGTTGCCAGGTGAACGAGTTCAAGGAGATGGTGAAGCAGCTGCACAAGGCCGGCATCGAGGTCATTCTCGACGTGGTTTACAACCACACCTGCGAGGGCAATCGCATGGGTCCGGTGCTCTCGCTCAAGGGAGCGGACAACACCACGTACTACCGGCAGGTGCAGGACAACCCGCGGTACTACATGGACTTCACCGGCACGGGCAACTCGCTGAATGTGATGCACCCGCAGGTGTTGAAGCTGGTGATGGACTCACTCCGCTACTGGGTGACGGAGATGCACGTCGACGGCTTCCGCTTCGACCTGGCCAGCACGCTGGCGCGCGAGCTCCATGCCGTCTCGAAGCTGTCGAGCTTCTTTGACACGATTCACCAGGACCCCACGCTCGCCGACATCAAGCTGATCGCCGAGCCGTGGGACGTGGGTGATGGTGGCTACCAGGTGGGCAACTTCCCCGTGCTGTGGGCGGAGTGGAACGGCAAGTACCGCGACACCGTGCGGCGCTTCTGGAAGGGCGACGAGGGCCTCCTGTCGGACTTCGCCTACCGCCTGACCGGCTCCTCCGACCTGTACCAGTCTGACGGGCGAAAGCCCTACGCCTCCATTAACTTCATTACCGCGCACGATGGATTTACGCTGTGCGACCTGGTCAGCTACAACGAGAAACACAACGAGGCCAATGGAGATGAGAACCGCGATGGAGCGGACAATAACGACTCCTGGAACATGGGTGCCGAGGGCCCGACCGACGACCCGGCCATCAACGAGCTGCGCGAGCGGCAGCAGCGCAACTTCCTGACGACGCTGATTCTGTCGCAGGGCGTGCCCATGCTGAACGGCGGAGATGAGTTTTCGCGGTCACAGATGGGCAACAACAACTGCTACTGCCAGGACGACGAGCTGACCTGGTATGACTGGAACCTCGATCCGCCGCGGCAGCGTCTCATGGAGTTCACGGCGAAGCTGATCGACCTACGTAAGAGCCACCCCAACCTGCGGCGACGCAAGTTCTTCCAGGACCGGACGATCAAGGGTTCGGTGGTGCGGGATATCGCCTGGTACGGCACCGATGGCAAACAGGTGCCGGACGAGAGCTGGGGGCAGGAGTGGAATCGCTCCCTGGCCGTGCTGCTGAATGGCAAGACGCTTGGCATCAGCGATGAGGAGGGTCATCCGGTGACGGACGACAGCTTCCTCCTGCTGGTGAACGCGGCGGCCGAGGGAGTCGAGTTCTGCCTGCCGGAGCCGCCGGACAAGACGCACTGGGTTCAGGTGCTGAACACGGAGAACATCAAGGACCCGTTTGCCGAACAGCACCTCGACAAGAGCGTGATCGTCGGTGGCCGGGCGATGCGCGTCTTCAAGGATGGCGCTCCGCCGGCTTAGCGAGTCCGCTCGTCGGCGGTTGCCCTTGCCTGGGGCTTTGCCCAGGCAAGGGTAGCGCGGGCCTTGAGCCCACAAGGGCAAGCCTCCCATTCCGGGATCCTTCATCCGGTTTCATGACTACAACGGTGCGCCTAGATGGAGGCGGGGTGGGCGGGTCCGGAAGGATCCTGCCCTCCTTGCCGCCGGACCACGAGCTCGCGGTCTCCCTCGGGCAGCGCCCGGGAAGCGGTGACCGTGTGCGGCTCACGTGGGGTGCCGCCGCGCCGTGAGAAGCGGGCCAGGATGGATTTGACGATCACGTAGAGCACCGGGATGAAGAACAGGTTAAGAAACGTGGAGAGCACCATGCCACCGACGATCGCGGTTCCGACCGAGTGCCGGCCGAGCGCTCCCGCACCCTGTGCGAAGTAGAGCGGCAGAACGCCGAGAATAAAGGCGATCGACGTCATCAGGATAGGCCGGAGCCGAAGTTCGGCTCCCTCGATGGCCGCCTCCGTGATGGATCGGCCCTCCTTGAGCAGCTGCTCGGCGAACTCCACGATCAGAATGGAGTTCTTGGCCGAAAGGCCGATCAGCATGACCAGGCCGATCTGCACATAAACGTCGTCGACCAGGCCGCGCAGCGTGACCAGGCCCAGGGCGCCGAGAACGGCAGTCGGGACCGCGAGCAGGATGATGAAGGGCAGGGCGAAGGATTCATACTGCGCCGACAGCGTGAGATACACCACCAGCAGACCCAGGCCGAAGATGACGATGGCCTTGCCGGCCGACTCAATCTCTTCGAGCGCGAGGCCGGTCCAGGAGTACGTCATCCCCTGCAGCATGTACTTCTTGGCCAGGTTCTGCATGTTGATCAGGCCCTGGCCGGAGGAGATGCCGGGGGCGGCGGAGCCGTCGATCTCGGCGGACCGGAAGAGATCGTAGTGATTGATGACCTGCGGACCGGAGGTCTCCTTGATCTGGACCAGGTTGTCGAGCGGAATCATCTGTCCCGTGTTTGATCGGACGTAGTACTGGCGCAGGTCCTGCTCGGTCTTGCGGAATGGCGCGTCGGCCTGCACATAGACGCGGTAGGAGCGATTGTTGAAGTCGAAGTCGTTGACGTAGGACGATCCCATGTAGACGCCCATGGCGGATGAGATCTGGTTGAAGGGCACGCCCAGGCTTTTGGCGCGCTCGCGGTCTACGGTGACGACGAGTTGCGGATCGTTGGCGGTAAAGGTCGTCTGCATGGTGGAGAACTGACCATCTCGCCGCGCCTGACCGACGATGGTGTGGGCAACCCGGTCGATGTCCGCGAAGGAGTTGCGTCCGGCGTCCTGCAGGATGAACTGGAAGCCGCCCACGGTGCCGATGCCCTGGACCGCTGGCGGCTCAAACGCCGCGGCGATACCGCCAGGGACGCCGAAGAGCCTGGGCGCGATATCGGCCACGATCGCGTGCGCGGTGAAGTTGGCGCCCATCTTGGTTCGCTCATTGATCGGCTTCAGAGGAGCGAAGATGATGCCCTGGTTGGGCGAGGATCCGCCGGCGAGCGAGAAGCCCATGACCGAGAAGGTGCCGAAGACACCGTTGTTGCTGCGGATCAGCGCGGCGGCGCGGTCGGCAAACTCGGAGGTGTAGGAGAGCGAAGCGCCCGGCGGTGTCTGCACGATGCAGAGGAAGTAGGACTGATCCTCCTGCGGAATAAAGGCAGTCGGCACGTGGGTGTACATGAAGGCGGTAGCTGCCAGCGTCAAGGCGAACAGAACGATGACCGCATAGCGGATCCGCACAAAAAAGGTGACCGCAGTGGCATAGGCGCGGCCAAGCCGCTTGATGCCGCGGTCGATCGGATTCAGGATGAGCCCGAGCAGACCGCGCTTCTCCTGCTCCGGCCGCAGCAGCAGGGCCGCCAGGGCAGGGGAGAGCGTGAGCGCATTGAAGGCCGAGATGGCGATGGAGAACGCGATCGTCAGCGAGAACTGCTTGTACAGAATGCCCGTGGTGCCCGGGAAGAACGAGACCGGTACAAACACCGAGATCAGCACGAGCGAGGTCGCGATGACGGCGCTTGTGACCTCCGCCATGGCGATGCTGGTGGCCTGATGAGGATCGTGGGTGACGCCCTCTGTGAGCTCCGGAGGATTGTGCGACGGGGAGGGCGGGTGAGCCGCCGCGGCGCTGCCCGGAGCAACACCGGCTGCGGCCTCCGACGGCTCGGGCACGACGACATCGCCCGAAAGGTGGCGCTGGACGTTCTCGATGACGACGATGGCGTCATCGACCACCAGGCCGGTTGCCAGGGTGATGCCAAACAGGGTCAGCGAGTTGATGGAGAAGCCGAAGAGCTTGATGAAGGCAAAGGTGCCGATCAGCGAGACGGGGATGGTGACCGCGGGAATGATGGTCGCGCGCCAGTCGCCAAGGAAGAGGAAGATCACCAGGATGACGATGATGATGGCCTCGACGAGCGTGACGATGACCTCGTGCACGGATTCGCCGATGACGAGTGTGGTGTCGACCGCGATGACATACTTCAGGCCGGGAGGAAAGCTCTTTTCGAGTTCCTTCAGCTTGGCACGGCACTGCTTGTCCACCTCAAGCGCGTTCGCGTTGGAGAGCTGCTGGACGCCGATGCCGACGGCCTCGCCGCCCGAGTACTTCAGCTCCGTATTGTAGTTTTCGGCGCCGATCTCGGCATGTCCGACATCCTTGAGCAGGACGATGCCGTTGGCGGTCGGCGAGTTCTTGAGGATGATGTTGTCGAACTGGGCTGGATCGGAGAGGCGGCCGACCACGCGCACCGCCATCTGGAAGCTCTGCGTACCGTCGTTCGGCGGCTGGCCCAGCTGTCCGGCGGCGACCTCGACGTTCTGCTCGGCCAGCGCGTTGGTGACGTCGAGCGCGGTCAGGCCGCGTGCGGCGAGCCGGCTGGGGTCGAGCCAGACCCGCATGGCGTACTTGCGCTCGCCAAAGATAACCACCGCGCCGACGCCGGGGACGCGTTTGAGCGCGTCAGAGACATAGACATCGAGGTAGTTCGAGATGAAGCGCTGCGAGAGCGAGTGGTCGGGCGAGATGAAGCCCGCTGCGAGAACAAAGTTGGAGTTTGCCTTGGTGATGCTGATGCCAGTGGCATTGACGGCGGCTGGCAGACGACCCTGGGTGCTGGCCACGCGATTCTGCACGTCGACGGCCGCGATGTTGAGGTCGTAGCCGGGCTCAAAGGTAACGGTGATGGCCGAGGTGCCGTCGTTGGAACTGGTCGAGGAGATATACCGCATGCCCTCGACGCCGTTGATCGCCTGCTCGAGCGGAATGGTGACCGCGGACTCGACGATCTGCGAGTTTGCGCCGACGTAGTTTGAGGTGACGATGACCTGCGGAGGCGCCAGCTGCGGATAGAGCGAGATAGGCAGCCCGGGAATGACCACGGCGCCTGCCAGAATAATCAGAAGAGCGCTGACCGTGGCAAAGACCGGACGGCGGATAAAGAAGTCGACGAACAAGAGGTAGCCTCACAGAGATAGATCGCGCAGCCCGCGCGGAGTCTGCCGGACAGGGGCGGAGATCGTGCGCTCAGCCGATAGGGTGGACGGGAGCTCCCTCCTGAAGGAACTGCAGGCCGGAGACGATGACGCGATCGCCGGGTTGAAGACCGCTTCGCACCGGGTAGCTGTTTCCCAGCGTGGGTCCGAGCGTTACCGCAACCTGGTGTGCCACGTAGCCCGTGCCGGCGGCCTTGGCCACGTAGGCGAAGTCCTGTCCGCCGATGCGGGTGACCGCCAGCACCGGGATGACGGGAGCGGGCGCCGTGCTCCAGGTGATGCGAGCGCGCACCAGCTGCGAGTTCCTGAGCCGCTGTGCGGAGCGCGGGATATCAGCCAGAGCCAGGATGCTCTGCAGGCCGTTTTCCACCTGCGGGGAGATGAAGCTGATGGTGGATGTGGCGAGCACCTCGCCCGTGGTGTCGAGAATGGCTACGGGCAGACCGGTGCGGAGTTCCGCCGCTCGCTCGGTGGGCACATAGATGTAAGCCTGCAGGTCCGCGTCTTCGTCGACCGTTGTCAGCATGGTCTGGGGCGAGATGTAGTCGCCCAAGTGCACCGGAATGTCGCCGACGACGCCAGCAAACGGAGCGCGAATCTGGTAGTAGGCAAGCTGTTCCCGCTGGGTTCCGGTCTGGGCGGCGGAGGCCTCGTAGGCTCCCTTGGAGTTCTGGAACTGTTGCTGCGCCTGCTGAAACGCCTGCTTCGAGATGATGCCAGCCTCAAAGAGCTTCTGCTGCCGTTCGACGTCGGCCTTGTTGAAGTCATACAGCGCCTTCTGCTGCGCCTGCAGCCCCTGCTGCTGCTGCACGGTGGCGACCTGCTTCAAAGGATTGATCTGCATCAGCAGCTGTCCGGAGCGGACCGCCTGTCCGGCGTGGACGTAGATACGCGTCAGATTGCCATCCACCTGGGACTGCAGGGTGGCGGAGCGGCGGCTCTTGATGGTGGCCACATAGGTATCGGAGGTCGGCACGGGATCCTCGGACACACTAACCACCTTGACAGGAAGCGCCCGCGGGGCTGCCGGGGGTGCCGCGGCTTTGCGGCCACATCCGGAGAGGAGGGAGCCAAGCAGAAGACACGCCACGCACAGCGGTCGCAGGGCTGCGTCGCGGGAGGCTCCGAAAGCAAGCGGTGAGTCGTTCAAGGGACACATCTCCAAGGGCATCGGGAGGCCGGGCGTCGGGCCCGGACATCCTGTTCAACCAATCAATGTAAATGTTGCACAGCTTGGATGAATCCGGGGGGAACCGGATGCGAAAAAAGTTGCCCCATCCAACGCCCGTCATACCTTCCCGCCGAGCCTGTGTTAACTTTGTGGAGGTGCAGCGCGTGGCGGTGCGATCCTTTACCCGCCGCCGGGCATTGAGCGTCCCCGTCGTCCAGTGGCCCAGGACACCGCCCTTTCACGGCGGTAACACGGGTTCGAATCCCGTCGGGGACGCCAAATCTTTTCGAGCACTGAGCGCGGGGCCCAGCCTCTGGCCAGCAGATATCCCCTCCTAGGCCTACTCTTCCGGGACAACCATGGGGACCATGACAGTGAAGACAGATCCATTTCCGGGCTGGCTTGTCACCTGAATGGTGCCCGCGTGTGCTTCGACGATGGCACGGCTGATGGCCAGGCCCATGCCCGTGCCAGAGGTCAACTCGCCCTTGGATCTCGCACGATAGAAGCGCTCAAAGACCAGTGCCTGATCGGAAGGTTCGATCCCGATGCCCCGATCTGCGATGCTGATAGCGACGGTCTCGCCCTCCCGGAGAGCAGTCACGGTGATGGGGGAGCCCACACCGGAGTACTTGGCGGCGTTTTCCAGGATGTTGCAGAGGACCTTTTGAAAGACCGCCGGGTCGGCCCGGATGGTCAACTGCGGGTCGACGTGAATGGACATGGGGTGCGCCTCCTCGATCCAGGAGCAGGCTTCCCGTGCAGCGGCGACGATCTCCGTCACGTGAACCGGGGCAAAGTGCATCTGCACCTGCTGCGCATCCAACTGAGCCATCTCCACGGCTTCAGAGACGAGCTTGTTCAGACGGTCACACTCCTCATCGATGATGCTGAGCAGCTCAGGCTGCTGTTCCGTCTCGACTCCATCGAGGAGCGCGGTCGCCGCTCCCTTGATGGACGTGAGCGGTGTTCGCAGCTCGTGGGTGATGGAGTCGATCATCAGCGTTCTGAGCCGCTCGCTCTCCTTTGCGGCATCGCTGTGGGCGACGCTCTCCAAGGCCTGGGCGCGTTCAATCGAGATTGAGATCAGACTTCCGATCGCTTGCGCGGTCCCTTTGGACAGCGTTGCGCCGCGAAGCACCAGGATGCCTCGCGGACGCACACCGGTCTTGATCGGGATATTGAGATCCGGAAGATCTTCGCGCACGTCGGTCACGGTGGAGGAAAGCTGCCGGAGATGGGGAAGGAGGATCTCAGAGGCAGTCTCGCCCGCCTGGTAAAGCTGGTCTCCGTCGAGCAGGTAGAGCATGGCGGTGCGGGCGGAGGTGACATCGCGGACTGCCGGAGCGACCGCTGCCACCAGGCTGCCTGCGTTCTCTGCGTGGAGGAACTCCTGGCTGAGGCGCAGCAGCATCTCGAGCTCCCGTTGACGGCTGCGCGCCTCGAGCGCTTCGTTGCGGGCGCGCTGCGACAGCCGGCTCGCGATCATGGCCGTCAGAAGAAACGCCAGCAAAGCGAGCCAGTTTTGCGGATCCGAGATGGTAAAGGTCCCCACCGGGGGCAGAAAGTAGAAGTTGTAGAGAACCGTCGCGGCCACGGCGACGACGACGGAGTAGCGAAGCTCCCACTGGGCAGCCAGAACAAGCACCAGGAGCAGCAGCGACAACGCCACCGTGGTCGTGTTGACGTGGAACCAGCGCCGGTAGACGAGTACAATTCCGGCCAGAGCGCCAAAAGCCAGTAGCCAACGTCCAGCCGGAATGGAACGGCGCGAGTGCATCGAGGAGATTGTACGTCGTGGAGGAGAAGCGAAAGTCACCTGAAGATTGGCTCCTCAGCAGCAGCGATGCAGAGAAGAAGCGCGGGCGGTTCAAGATCTTCCTCGGGTATGCCCCTGGCGTCGGCAAGACCTTCAGCATGTTGAGCGAAGGCATTCGCCGTCGAAGCCGCGGCGAGGATGTTGTGATCGGCATCGTGGAGACGCACGGACGCGCTGGAACGGCGGAGCTGGCGGCGCAGCTCGAACAGGTTCCGCGCCGGGAGATCGACTACCGCGGCACACTCTTCAGCGAGATGGACCTCGACGCCATCCTTGCCCGCATGCCGCAGGTGGCGCTGATCGATGAACTGGCCCATACCAACATCGCCGGCAGCCGCAACGCGAAGCGCTACGAGGACGTCTTTCAACTGATCGAGCAGAACATCAGTGTCCTCACCACATTGAACATTCAGCACGTCGAGAGTCTGGCGCCGCAGGTTCAGTCGCTCACGGGTGTAGCCGTGCGCGAGGCTGTGCCGGACTGGGTGCTCGACCGTGCCGACGAGATCGTCATCAGCGACCTGACGCCTGAGGCGCTCGTGACTCGCATGCGCCGCGGGGACATCTATCCCACGGAGCGTGTGGAGCGCTCGCTGGCCAACTTCTTTCGTCGCGGCAACCTGATCGCGCTGCGGGAGATGGCGCTGCACCGTGTGGCGCGAGCTGTTGACCGGAGTCTTGAGGACTACGTGCGCCGGAAGAAACTGGGGCCGCACTGGACCGTCGCAGAGAAGGTCGCGGTTTGCATCAGCTCCAGCCCGCAGGCACGCGACCTGATTGCCCGGGGGGCAAGGCTGGCTGAGGCGCTGAATGCGGAGTTGTACGTGCTTCACGTCCAGAACGGCAAAGCGGAGGATGCGGAGCGCCAGCGAACGCTGGAGTCCAGTCTCCTGTTTGCGCGCAATCTTGGCGCCGCCATCGTTCCGCTCAGCGGCCCGGATACCGCCCGGGTTACGGCTGCGTTTGTGCGCGAACATCGCATTACGCAGACCATCGTCGGCCGGTCTGCCATGCGTGGGCTGCGCAGCTATCTTTATTACCTGGCGATCCAGAAGTTCATGTCCGAGGCGCCGCACGTCGATCTGCACATCGTGACGCAGGAGAAGCACCAGGCATGAGCCAGGCAAACGGAGCCAGGATCCTGGTCGTGGACGATGAGCGGCAGATCGTTCGCATGCTGCGTGCCTCCCTGCAGAGCAGCGGGTACCGCGTAACTACGGCAGCGAACGGGACGGAGGCGCTCCAGCGCTTCTCGGCCGATCAGCCGGAGCTGATCATCACAGATCTCGCCATGCCGGAGATGAATGGCCTGGAGCTGACACAGGCCGTCCGGCGAGCCGCGCAGACGCCCATCATCGTCCTGAGCGTTCGCGACAGCGACGCCATGAAGGTGCAGGCCTTGGATGAGGGAGCGGATGACTACCTGACCAAACCCTTCAGCATGCCCGAGCTGCTCGCCCGCGTCCGCGCCCAGCTGCGGCGCTTACCGGAGCCGGAGCGACCTGAGACCCACATTGATCTCGGCGACTTTGTGATCGATGAGGAAGCGCACACCGCGGTCGTTCGTGGTCACGCGGTACATCTGACGCCGAAGGAGTTTGACCTGCTGCTGCTGTTTGCCCGTTCGCCCGGCCGCGTGCTGACGCACAAGGTGCTGCTGCGAGGCATTTGGGGAGCAGCGGGCGAGGACCAGCCGGAGTACCTGCGTGTGCTTGTCGCCGGTTTGCGAAAGAAGATCGAGTGCGATGCGGCAGATCCACACCACATCCAGAGCGAGCCCTGGGTGGGGTACCGATTTCACGCGGAGTCAGAGCCGAAGAGGTAAGTAAGCCCTTTACGATTTCTTAACGCTTTCCCTACGGACTTCCAACGCTTCGAGGCCTTTCAATGGGCTTCGAGGATGTGATGAAATCCCTGCTCTGGTCATTCCCCCTGCTTCTCGCACTGCCGTTCGTCCGGGCATTGCCCGCTCAGGTTGCGTCCGCTCCCTCGTCGCTCACCCCACAACAGCGAGACGCGGAGGTCCATGAGCTGCGGCAGCAGCTCGATGCCATCAGCGCACGTCTGCAGGCGCTCGAATCCCAGGAACACAGTTCGTCATCGCGGGACGAAGCCACAACCATCCCTTCCGCCACGGTCCAGGCGGCGGCTTCCGGGGCGGCGGCGTCGAATGGGACGCCTCCGGCTCGGCCCGGATCGACACCGGCCTTGCAGGCCGAGGACCTCCCTGTGCTGGCTCTGTTTCGCGGCACCACGCTCAACTTCACCATCGATGGCTACTACAGCTACAACTTCAACAAACCGGTCGGCCGCGTAAATCTTCTGCGGGCCTACGATGTCACCTCGAACAGCTTCAATCTGAACCAGGCGGACTTTGTCATCGAGCGCGTACCCACGGCCGAGGCAAGGATGGGTGGCCGGCTGGACCTGATGTTTGGGCAGGCGACCGAAACGCTTCAGGGATCGTCGGTGAACGAGCAGCGGCCGCAGGTGTGGCGCAACGTCTTTCAGGCGTACGGAAGCTACCTAACGCCGGTCGGCTCCGGCCTCCAGATCGACTTTGGCAAGTTTGCCAGCTCGCTCGGCAACGAGGGCAACTACACCAAGGACCAGATCGCGTACTCCCGCGCGTACAGCTTCAACTACCTGCCCTTCTATCACATGGGTTTTCGTGCCAACTACAACCTGACGCCGAAGGTGAACCTGACCTACTGGTTGGTGAATGGCGCGAACGACACGGAAGATCTGAACGGCTCCAAATCGCAGGGCTTTCTCTTTGCCCTGAAGCCGGCCAGGACGGTGAGCTGGAACGTGAACTACTATTTTGGCCGCGAGGCCCGGGATGTCGAGCCGACCCTCAACCCCGGACTGCCGACCTTGCCCACGCAGCCCGGTCTGCCCACGACCCAGATCCATCCTGCGCCGAACGGCCGTGAGCACATCTTCGACACCTATGAGACGTGGAACGCCACACCGAAGCTGACCCTGGTCGGCGAAGCGGACTTTGTTCTCAACCGCAGCTATGCGGAACAGCAGCCCGGACGCGTCGCGATCGGTGGTCTCGAGGCAAAGTACGATCTGCCGCGGAACTGGTCGGTCGGCGGCCGAGGCGAGTACTTCGACGATCGCGGAGGTCTGTTCAGCGGAACGACCCAGGCGCTCAAGGAGGTGACCCTGGTGGCAAGTCATCAGTTTGCGCCGGGCTTCCTGACCAGGGCCGAGTACCGTCGCGACTTCTCCAACCAACGCTTCTTCCTTACCGACACCCCTGGCTATCTTGTGCACGCGCAGACCACCGCGGAGCTTGGGCTCGTGTACTGGTGGGGCACCAAACAAGGCTCGTGGTAACGAAAGGACCTCCATGCTTGACACCGTGTCTCTCGTCTCTGTCCTGCTTCTGTTCGCAGCTTCTGTCCTCTACGTGGATGGCTGCGATCGCCTGAAAGGGGGGCGGTCGTGATCCTCAACCTTCTGCTCCTTGCAACCTCGGTGGTCCTGCTCGGATACCTCGTCTACGCCTTGCTGCGCCCGGAGAAGTTCTGATGAACCTGAATGGCTGGCTGCAAATCTCAATCTTTATCGCCGCTGTGCTTCTGCTGGCGAAACCCATGGGCATCTACATGGCCCGTGTCTTTGAACGGCGAAAGACGTTCCTCGACGGTGTCTTTGGGCCCATGGAGCGCCTCCTCTACAGGCTCACGGGCGTCAAGCCCGAGCAGGAGATGCGATGGACCGAGTACACCGTCGCGATGCTCGTCTTCAGCGCGGCAACCATGTTGCTCACCTATGGGGTGGAGCGTGTGCAGCACCTTCTGCCGCTCAACCCGCAGCACCTGCCAGGAGTCGAACCGGCGCTCGCACTGAATACGGCGATCTCCTTCACGACCAACACCAACTGGCAGGCGTACACGCCGGAATCGACGATGAGCTACCTGACGCAGATGCTCGGGCTGGCGACGCACAACTTCTGGTCCGCCGCGGTAGGCATGGCGCTGGCGGTGGCGTTTATCCGTGGCATAGCGCGCCGCGAGACGAAGACCCTGGGCAACTTCTGGGTGGACCTCACGCGCGGCACGCTGTGGATCCTGCTGCCCATCTGCATCGTGTTTTCGCTGGCGCTGGTGTCGCAGGGCGTGGTGCAGAACCTGCGGCCGTACGATGCGGCGAAGCTGGTGGAGCCGCAGAAGGTGACGGGAGCCGATGGAAAGACGCAGCTCGTCACGACCCAGACAATCGCGCAGGGCCCGGTCGCTTCGCAGGAGGCGATTAAGATGCTGGGCACCAACGGCGGCGGCTTCTTCAACGCCAACAGCTCTCATCCGTTCGAGAACCCGACGCCGCTGTCGAACCTGCTGGAGATGATCTCGATCTTTCTTCTGCCTGCCGGTCTCGCCATTGCGCTGGGTCAAATGGTGGGCTCACCCAGGCATGGGTGGGCGGTTCTGGCGGCCATGGTCGTGCTCTGGTTTGCCGGTACCGCGACGTGCTATTGGGCTGAATCTCAGCCCAACCCGCTGCTGCACGGCGTCGATCAGCACGTCTCTTTCACCCAGGCCGGCGGCAACATGGAAGGCAAGGAGGTCCGCTTCGGCATTGCCAACTCTTCCCTGTTTGCCACGGTGACAACCGATGCAAGCTGCGGAGCGGTGAATTCCATGCACGACAGCTTTACGCCGCTTGGAGGCATGGTGCCGATGGTCAACATCCTGCTCGGCGAGGTCGTCTTCGGAGGCGTCGGCGCGGGGCTCTACGGCATGCTCGTCTTTGTAGTGATGGCTGTCTTCATTGCTGGCCTGATGGTCGGGCGAACGCCCGAGTATCTCGGCAAGAAGATCGAAGCCTATGACGTCCAGATGTGCATGCTGTACCTGCTCATCTTTCCGCTGCTGATCCTTGGGTTCGCTGCGGTCTCCGTCATCATGCCGAAGGTCGGTCTCAGCAGCCTGTCGAACCATGGACCGCACGGCCTGAGCGAGATTCTGTACGCCTACACCTCGGCCACGGGCAACAACGGATCGGCCTTCGCTGGTCTGAACGCCAACACACCCTGGTACAACTACTCGCTGGCGCTGTCGATGTTCTTCGGCCGTTTCATGATGGCGATTCCGATGCTTGCCATTGCGGGCAATCTTGCCCAGAAGAAGATCGTTCCGGCGTCGGCTGGAACCTTCCCCGTCACCACGCCGCTGTTCACAATTCTGCTGACGGGAGTCATCCTGATCGTCGGCGCGCTGACCTTCTTCCCGGTGCTTTCGCTCGGGCCCATCCTTGAGCACCTGCTGCTGCGAGCCGGCAGCTCCTTCTAGTCTCGAAAGGAAATTTATGCCTAACCAAGCTCAACGCCGGTCGCTGTTCGATTCTGCAATCGTTCGCCGCGCCTCCTTTGACGCGCTCGCCAAGCTGAGTCCGCGCACCATGATGCGCAACCCCGTCATGTTTGTCGTTGAAATCGGCAGCGTCCTCACGTCGCTTCTGCTGGTGACGGACGCTGTGACCCACCGTGGCGACTTCGCGTTCAACCTGCAGATCACGCTCTGGCTCTGGTTTACTGTGCTGTTCGCCAACTTTGCGGAGGCGATGGCCGAAGGCCGGGGGAAGGCGCAGGCGGAGGCGCTGCGTCAGGCGAAGTCCGAGACGACGGCCTACCGAGTTGTGGGGGGTTCGGTCGAGGAGGTCGCAAGCTCGAAGCTTCGGGCCGGTGATGTGGTGCAGGTCGTCGCAGGCCAGATGATTCCGGGTGATGGCGAGGTGACGGAAGGTGTCGCCTCGGTTGACGAGTCGGCCATCACGGGCGAGTCCGCACCTGTGATTCGTGAGGCGGGCGGCGACCGTTCGGCCGTCACCGGTGGAACCCGGGTACTGTCGGACAGGATCGTCGTTCGGATCTCTTCCAATCCTGGAGAGACATTTCTGGACCGGATGATTGCACTGGTCGAAGGCGCGGAGCGGCAGAAGACTCCAAACGAGATCGCGCTCAACATCCTGCTCGCCGGGCTGACCATCATCTTTCTTCTGGCGGTCGTGACGCTGCAGCCGTTCGCTGTGTACTCGGCTGCACCGCAGACCATCTTTGTGCTGATCTCGCTTCTGGTCTGCCTCATCCCGACCACCATCGGGGGACTGCTGTCGGCGATCGGCATCGCCGGCATGGATCGGCTGGTACAGCACAATGTGCTGGCGACCTCTGGCCGGGCAGTGGAAGCGGCCGGTGACGTCAACACGCTGCTGCTCGACAAGACAGGAACGATCACGATCGGCAATCGCCAGGCATCGGCGTTCCTGGCGGCTCCGGGTGTGACCGACCAGGAGCTTGCCGATGCGGCGCAGCTTTCGTCGCTGGCCGATGAGACGCCGGAGGGCCGGTCGATTGTGGTGCTCGCGAAGGAGCAGTACGGCCTGCGTGGACGTGAGTTCGGCCAGCTCAACGCGGAGTTTCTCCCGTTCTCCGCCACGACCCGTATGAGTGGCATCGAGGTGGACGGCCGCAGCATTCGCAAGGGCTCTGTGGATGCCATCACCGGCTACCTGGAAAAGCACAACGCGCGCATGCCGGACGAGGTTCGGCAGGCGGTCGAAGAGGTGGCGCGCAGTGGTGGAACTCCGCTGGTGGTAGCGGAAAACGGGCGCGCCCTCGGCGTCATTCACCTCAAGGACATCGTCAAGGGCGGCATGCGGGAGCGCTTCGGCCAACTCCGGGCCATGGGCATTCGCACCGTGATGATCACGGGAGACAATCCGCTCACCGCCGCTGCCATCGCGCGGGAGGCAGGTGTGGACGACTTCCTTGCGGAAGCGAAGCCCAAAGACAAGATGGATCTGATCAAGCGCGAGCAGGCCGATGGCAAGCTGGTTGCGATGACCGGGGACGGCACCAACGACGCACCCGCGCTTGCGCAGGCAGATGTGGGCGTCGCGATGAACTCCGGCACCCAGGCAGCGAAGGAGGCCGGAAACATGGTCGATCTCGACTCCAATCCGACCAAGCTGATTGAGATTGTGGCGATCGGCAAGCAACTGCTCATGACGCGCGGAGCTCTGACGACCTTTTCCATCTCGAACGATGTGGCGAAGTACTTCGCCATCCTCCCGGCGATGTTTGCGGGTGTCTTTCCTGTGCTCAACGCTCTGAACATCATGCATCTTCACAATGCGCAGTCTGCCATCCTGTCTGCCGTCATCTTCAACGCGCTCATCATCGTCGCGTTGATTCCGCTGGCTCTGCGCGGCGTCGGGTACCGACCCATGTCGGCGGCTGCGATGCTGCGCCGCAATCTGCTGGTGTATGGCTGCGGCGGCATTGTTGTCCCCTTCGTTGGCATCAAGGCCATCGACCTGCTCATTACCGCGCTGCACCTTGCGTAAGGAGGACCCATGAAAAGTCATCTGAAAACAGCCTGCCTGTATACCCTTGTGACCGCGGTGATCTACGGCCTGCTCTATCCGCTTCTCATCACCGCTCTGGCGCAGGGCATCTTCCGTCACAAGGCGGACGGGCAGCTAATCGTGCGGAACGGATCTGTGATCGGCTCGGAGCTGATTGGCCAGCCGTTTACCGGAGCGCGCTACTTTCACAGTCGCCCGTCCGCCGCTGGCACCGGCTACGATGCCTCCTCGTCCTCGGGCTCCAACCTGGCACCCACGAGCAAATCGCTCGTAGATCGGGTGGATGCGAGCGTCAAGACGGAGAGCGACGGAGCTCCCGTGCCGATTGACCTGGTGACCACCTCCGCCTCCGGGCTCGATCCGGACATCACGCCTGCTGCGGCGTTCTACCAGGTGGCGCGTGTCGCGCACGAGCGTGGCATCTCGGAGCAGTCGATTCACCAACTGGTGGAGGCCCATGTGCGGCAACGCCAGTTCGGACTTCTCGGCGAACCGGTGGTCAATGTGCTGGAGCTTAACCTGGCGCTCGACGCCGCGCACTAGGCGTGCCGTGCTTCGTAGCGACGTCCCAGCAGGCTGAGGTGTCAAGTGAGCTGGCGGCCCGCTCGGCCTCTCATCGCTCTGTCCCCTCGCGGTATTCTGAGGGGGCACCCTCTCCGTTTGCTTGCGAGTTCAGAGCGGGCTCGTACCGTGTGCGTGGCGTCAAGCGGCAGTCTCTGAGAGGGGCAGACTGCAGAAACCTGCTCTGGTGACCGACCTGTCCCGACTTCTCTCTTCCAGGAATGATCTCTCGTCGCGCCGCTCCCCTGGCCGGGGCAGCCGATGGATGCGCAGCCTCGGTGCCGGCGGCCTGATGCCTGCGGTGGGTCTGGCGTTTCTGCTCCGGATGCTGGTCGTCCTGCTTTCGTTTCGAGCGACGGCCGCGCCCTCGCCAGACCACGGCGCCTTCGGTGCGGAGATGGGCTGGGTGGCTCGCAGCCTGGCGATCGGCGCCGGATTCTCCTCGCCTTTTATCCCGATGACCGGGGCCACGGCGCTGGTGCCACCTCTGTTCCCCTGGGTGCTTTCGCTCATCTTCCGCTGGTTTGGTGTGTACAGCGTGCACTCCGCGGTCGCCGTGCTTTCGCTTGGCAGTCTCTTGTCTGCTCTCACCTGCATCCCGGTGGCGGTGCTGGCGAAGCGTGCCTTCGGCCGAGGCTCGGGCCAGCTGGCTGCGTGGGTGTGGGCCTGCTACCCCTTCGCGATCTTCTTCAGCGCCAGCCAGGTGTGGGACTTCGCCCTGACGTCGTTTCTGCTGGCGTGCTCCCTTGCGCTGCTCTTGAACCCTGCCCTCCTGCACCGCCGGCGCTCCTGGGGTGCGGCGGGTCTGCTGTCCGGGTGTACGCTGCTCTCCAATCCGTCCGTGCTGCCCATGCTTCTGCTCGCCGGTGCGGCTCGTCTCTTGTGGGCGCCCGCACGGGCACGTGTGCGGCTTCAGAGACTGGGCCTCTTCGTCATGGGCACCCTGCTGGTGGTTGCGCCATGGATCATCCGCAATGAACGGGCGCTCGGCGTCGTCTCCCCCGTGCGCGACGGCTTCTGGCTGGAGTTCTGGGCAGGCAATCATGGTGACACCTCCCAATCCAATCCACCGGCTGCACACCCGGCCTCGAACCCGCAGGAGCTGGCGCTCTACCGTCGCCTGGGCGAGGTCCAGTACCTGAGAGAAAAGCACGTCCTCGCCCGCGCCTACGTGCGGTCGCATCCGGCGGTCTTCGCGCTCAGCACTGTTCGCAGAGCTGTGCGCTTCTGGACAGGCTTTTGGAGCTTCGATCCCGCCTACCTGAAGGGTGAGCCGATGGACCTTCCCAACACCTTCTTCTGTGGTTCGGTCACCCTTCTGATGCTGCTGGGCCTGCTCCGCCTGTGGCGCGAGCGGCCGCCCCTGGCGACTCTCTTTGCTGCCATCCTGCTGCTGTTTCCTCTGCCCTACTACGTCACGCACGCGTCGATGGACTACCGCCAGCCCATGGAGCCGCTGGTTGCGGTGCTGGCAAGCGGAGCTTTGCCCGGGGCCAGGCGACGCCTGAGGCAGCACTGGGGCCGCCGTCGCGAGCAGCTAACCTACGCCGGGTAGGCAGGTGTGACTTCGTCGGCACGCCCGGGCTGAGGCTACTCGGGCAGCGGCGCCACGATCATGTTGGCCAGGAACTCTTCGCGGGAAAGAAACGGGAAGAGGTCTTCGAGCGGCTTCGAGACAAACGAGCCGTCCTCTTTCTGGTAAGACTGGAGGCGCGGAGCGCGAATCTCGTCCGGGATGACATGGACGTCGACGACCACAGGGCCTGGGGTGGCGAGGATCTCGCGCACCTGCTCGCGCAGGCGAGTCTGATCTTCGATGACGACCGACGGGATGTCGTAGGAGGCAGCGATCTTCGACAGGTTGGGCACGGTCAGGCCGGTGGCGGCATCGGCGCCGATCTGCGGTGAGCCGAAGTAGGCCTGCTGCGACGCTCGGATGGAGGCGTAGCCGTCGTTGTTGAGCACAAACATCTTGATCGGCAGCTGCAGGCGACGGATGGTCTCGAGCTCCTGGATGTTGAACTGGAAGCCGCCGTCGCCGTCAACCAGAATGGTGCGCCCGTTGCCGGAGCCGATCGAGACCGCGATCGACATGGGCAGGCCGTAGCCCATGGAGCCAAGGCCGGCGGTGTGGAAGATGCGCTGGCCGGTGCGGGTGGGGCAGGCCAGCAGAAAGATCTCGATGCCGGAGCCGGAGGAGCCGGAGACCAGCTTGTCGGTCGGTTCGGACTCGGTGCCGATGACCTCGGCGAGGTTGTAAATGGAGACCAGGCCTTCCGGCTTCCGGTGCTCGTCGGTGACGACGTTGTAACGGGTCTTCCAATCGGCGGCGCGGCGGTTCCAGTCAGCCCAGCGGCTGTGGTCGATGGCGGCGGGAGGAAGGGCGTGAAGCTGGGCGAGCAGCTCGTCCAGAAAGGCGCGGCAGTCGGCGACGATCGGCTGCTGGAGGTGCGGATAAAGCTTTCCGAGCTCCGCCGGGTCGATATCGACGGCTACCTTGTGGGCCTCGCGCGCAAGGTTCTGCGGCGCGTAGCCGGTGAGCGCCATGTCCAGCCGGGAGCCGGTGACGAGCAGAAAATCGCAGTTCTGCAGTGCAAAGTTGGCGCCGCGGGCGGCGACGTTGCCCGGCCGGCCGACAAAGGTGGGCACGTCGGACGGCACAAGATCGGCGGCGCACCAGGTGGCGACGGTGGGGATGTCGAGCAGCGTGCGGAGCTCGGTGAACTGCGCCTCGGCGCGGGCCAGGCGCGTGCCGTTGCCAGCAAACAGCAGCGGTCGCGAAGACCGCAGCAGCTCCTCGACGACGCGGCGCACCTCGTTCTTCAGGTTGGCGTTCGACTGCGCGGCCTCATGCTCGGCGGCGTCGAAGGAACGAAGGGTCGCGGGGTCGGGGATGGGCGAGGCCTGCACATCGAGCGGGATGTCCAGCCACACCGGGCCAGGCCGGCCGTTGAGCGCCAGGTACCAGGCCTTCTCAAGCTCGTAGCGGATCTCGAGCGGGTCGAGCACCGTCTTCGCGTACTTGGTGATCGGCGCGATGATCGAGACGATATCGACCTCCTGCACGCCAAGCTGCCGCATGCCGAGCGGCTTGCCCGTGACGGAGTCGAACATGCGGTCGGGGCGCTTGACCTGGCCGGAGAGAAACAGCGTCGGGGTCGAATCGAGCCACGCGCCCGCGACGCCGGTGACCGCGTTGGTGCCGCCCGGCCCGGTGGTGACGAGAGCGACGCCGATGCCGTTGACCGCCTTGGCGTAGGACTCCGCGCACATGGCGGTGGCCTGCTCGTGCGAGTTGCAGATCGGGGTCAGGCGGTGCTCCTGCGCGAGCGAGGCGTTCAGGTGCATGGCACCGCCGCCGGTAACGAGAAAGACGTGCCGGACGCCGTGGTCGGCGACGAACTGGAAGATGTAGTCAGAGAGTTTCATCGCTTCCTATGGTACTGGGTGACAGCGACCTCGGATGGAGTTCGCCGGGTTGGACCTGTTGCCTGAATCAGCTCTGGGAGCCTCTGATCAAGTCCGCTTGGAGAAAGACCCCTGCTCTCTTGTTGTCATTCCCGCAGGGAATCTGCGCTTTTCCAAGCCGCAACAATGATCAGGGCCTCCCTAGGGGCGCGGCTTACTCCGGCGGACGCCAGGTAAAGACGTCCTGCCCGCGCAGGCCGCGTGCCTTCAGGATGGCCTCGACAAACTCGCGCACGGCCCCCCGTCCGCCGGGTTGTCCGGAGACGAATCCCCGGCGTTCCACGTAGGCCCGAACCTCCTCGGCCGCGTTTGACGGGCAGGCGGGCAGGCCGGCGATCTCCATGGCGGGCAGGTCGTTTACATCGTCGCCAAAGAACGCGATGTGCTCAAAGGGCGTCGCAAACTTTGCGGCGAACTCGCCCAGGGCGGTGGCTTTGTCGCGCGTACCCTTCACCACGAACGGGATGTGGAGCTTCGCAGCATAGCGGTCGACCAGGGGCGAGTTCTCCCCCGAGATCAGTGCCAGCTTCAGGCCCAGGCGGCGCGCCAGCGAGATGCCCATGATGTCGGAGAAGGAGAAGGTCTTTGACTCCCCGCCTGCGACCGACCAGATCAGGGTGCCGTCGGTCAGGACGCCATCGACGTCAAAGGCGATGGCCTGGAGAGTCTCCAGGCCACGCTGTAGTTGAAGAGCTTGCGCCATCGGCTAGACAGCCGCGCCAACCCGGCGCAGCTTCTTCATCACCGGCACCTCGTCTTCGTAGACGCGCTTGACGCCATCGCCGAGCGACTGCTCGCACAGCCGGATGTCGCGCACCAGGCGGGAGATGCCGTTGGGCTCAAGCGAGGCCGACTGGTCCGAACCCCACATGGCGCGATCCATGGTGATGTGGCGCTCCACCGCGCAGGCGCCCAGAACGGCGGCGGCGACGGTGGTCGGGATGCCGGTTTCGTGGCCGGAGTAGCCGACCGGGACGCCGTAGCGCTCGCGCATCTCGGGGATGGCTCGCAGGTTCAGCTGCTCGTACTTGGCCGGGTAGGTCGAGGTCGTGTGCATCAGGATCAGGTTTTCCTTGCCCAGCACATCCACCGCATGATCGATCTCGTCGTAGGTGCTCATGCCGGTCGAGGCGATCACCGGCTTTCCGGTTTTGCGCACATGCTTCAGAAGATTGTCGTCGGTCAGCGAGGCCGAGGCGATCTTGTAGACCGGTGTGTCGAACTTCTCCATGAAGTCGACCGAGCCCTCATCCCAGGGCGAGACGAACCAGGGAATCTTGACCTGCTTGCAGAAGCTGGCGATCTCCTCGTAGTCGTCCTGCTCAAACTCCAGGCCGTACTTCAGGTCGCCATTGGTGGTGCCGAAGGGGTTCTCGCGCGGCTTCGCCAACTCGTCGGCGGTGTAGACCACGTCGACCGTCCGCTTCTGGAACTTGACGGCGTCGCAGCCGGCAGCGACCGCCACCGAGATGAGGCGCTTGGCCAGGTCCGTATCGCCGTTGTGGTTGATGCCGATCTCCGCGATGATGAAGCAGGGTTGGCCATCGCCAACCAGTTTGTTTCCGATCTTGACTGTGCTCATACACGCTCCGGGGAGTGAAACTGCTCGATCCCAATCCGTCGCCGCGCACCGCTCGGGAATGGCTGTACGGCTTGGATTGTTGCAGATGCGGCGGCGGGAGTCCACCCTTGCTCCTCAATTCTTGGGAAAAGCATCGGGGCAAGACAGCCATAGCCGGAAGGCCGTAGCATGACGGCGAGGTCAATCGTGCATGTGTCGAAGATGGATCGATCTTGCGATCACTCTCCTGGTTGCCGCGGGCATGCTCTCTTTCACCACCGCCGCAGCCGGGCAGGCAGCGGCGCCTTCGGCACCTGGGCAACCCGTGGTTCCCCTGTGGCCCCATGGAGCTCCCGGAGCCCAGGGCGAGAGCGCCGCCGATAAGCCCAGCCTTACGGTGTTCCTGCCCCAGGCGAACCCGACCCGGACCGGGGTCGTCGTCGCCCCTGGCGGTGGCTACCAGCACCTGGCCATGGGCTACGAAGGCTACGACATCGCCCGCTGGCTCAATGACCACGGCGTCGCTGCGTTCGTTCTGAAGTATCGGATCGGGCCGGTGTATCACCATCCGATCGAGCTTGGCGACGCCAAACGGGCCATCCGCACCGTGCGCGCGCACGCGACGGAGTACGGCCTGGCCAGCGATCACATTGGCATGATGGGCTTCTCCGCCGGCGGCCATCTGGCTGCAACCGCCGGCACGTTGTTTGATCCCGGAGATCCAGGCGCGGCCGACCCGATCGACCGGCAGGGAAGCCGGCCCGACTTCCTTGTGCTCGGCTATCCGGTGATCACGATGGAAGACCCGGAGGTGCACCAGGGCTCGCGCAGGTTTCTTCTGGGAGATCACCCCACGGCCGAGCAGGAAAGGCTGCTGTCGGCCAACCTGCAGGTCACCGGCGTGACGCCGCCCACGTTTCTGTTCGCTACCACCGACGACGCCGTGGTGCCCGTATTCAACAGCGTCATGTTCTACTCCGCCCTGGTGCGAGCGGGCGTTCCGGCGGAGATGCACCTGTTCGCGCATGGCCACCACGGCTTCGGTCTGGCTGTGGACAACCCCGAGCTAAGGGTGTGGCCGGAGCTGATGCTGCACTGGATGGAAGCGCAGGGTTTGGCGGTCGCGGCGAAGCACTAGGGAGGCTCTGATTCACGGTCGCGGCTGGGGAACAGACGCTGACTTCCTGCGGGAATGACAACGAAGAGCAGGACTCTTTCCCGAGGCGGACTTGATCAGAGATTCCCTGAAAACATCTTTTCTGAGGGTGTAGATCCTCTGTTCTGACCGCATTCAGGCCCGAAGCACGCGAAGACGCTGAACCCACGTCTCAAGAGCGAGACGTGGGGCACCCTGTCACTGTGGCATCAGGAAAGGACGAATCGTCCACCCACCAATGCAGGTAGCCCACATCTCGAAAGACCCCAGGGTGTACGGGTAGGGTCCCAGGGTGCGGGTCTGAGGGTGCGGGTCTGAGGGTGTGGTCTGAGGGTGCGGGTGCCCCACATCTCGCCTCTGAGATGTGGGTTCCCTCCACCCCGATCTGCGGAGACCACAGCCTCAGGAAATCTGCTGGAGGTCGGCAAACCGCAGGAAACAGACGCTTGGCGCTCTCTTTCTTTTTCGTTTCAGATCGTGGGTTGTGGCAAAAAAATCGACCGACACCCGCAGCAAGCGAGTGAGGCTGGCGCAGATGTCTCCGTGCCACCATCGCGCCGCGACCACCCTCGTCCCGATGATGCCTTGCGCGCGCGGCCGACAGGCCAGGTGACGCGGCTCTGATCTTCGCGTTCGGGCTGGGCAGGTGCTCCCGCAGACACACAATTGATCGGCCTCTAACAATCGACCGGTATGTTGGCCCTGACTCAGCGATCTTTTCTCCCGATGACGCTCACCCTGGCATCCTCTCCATGACCTCTCCATTGGTCACGGCAGATCCGCGCCTCGTCCTCTGACCTTAGGAGCCAGCATGCCTCGCTTGTCCCGCCAGCCGGTAGCCACTCTCTGCAGCAGCGTCCTCCTGAGCCTTGTCGCAGCCCTCGGAGCGTTTTGGTCACCTCCCTCCACCCTCGCGCAGTCGATCCAGGGATCCGTGATCGGCACGGTCAGGGACACGACCGGTGCCGTTGTCCCCGGAGCCACGGTCACCCTGACCAACACCGGCGAAGGTACCTCCCGAACCCTGACCTCCGGAGATTCGGGCCAGTTCGTCTTCAACGACAGCAAGGCGGGCATATACACGCTCTCCGCCAGCCGGGAAGGATTTCAGAAGTGGATCGCACAGTCGATCAACCTTTCCGCACGCCAGCAGCTGCGGGTCGATCCCGCCCTGGCCGCCGGAAGCGTGCAGCAGGAGATCCAGGTCTCCGGCGGGACCATCTCCCCCATCGACACCGACGACGCTACCGTGAGCGGAACCTACAACGCCGATGATGTGCTTCATCTTCCGGTCAACACCCGCGCCTCCGCCTCCGGCACCAGCGCGCTCAATATTGTCGGCACGCTTCCCGGCGTCCAGGCCGATCACGGCCAGTTTTCCCTGCAGGGCGCACTCCCTTTCCAGACGGAGGTTGCAGTCGATGGGGTCACCGTGCAGTCCACCTCCGGCAACTACCCCCTCGCGAACGCCTTTCCGTCTTCCGAATCCATCGCCGAGATCCGCACCGACGGAGTTCTGAACAGTGCTGAGTTCGGACAGCCCGGTGAGATCAGCATCATCACCAAGGGCGGCACCAACACCATTCACGGATCCCTGTTCTGGTACCACCAGAACGCTGCCTTTGACGCCATTCCCTACACCTACCCCACGACCCGGATCAAACCGAAGCTCATCGCCAACACCTATGGCGGCAGCTTTGGCGGACCCGTCGTGATCCCACACCTCTATAACGGTCACGACCGGACCTTTATCTATGGCGCGTATGAGGGCTGGCGGCACCCGTCCACCGCGACCTACGGCTACAAGGTGCCCTCGACCCTCATGAAGCAGGGCGACTTCTCGAGGTATGTCTCGACCTCGACCCCTTTTACCGGTCTTCGCAATCCGTTCAACGGCGGAGTCTACGGTACCAAGCTCCCCACGATCAACGCCGCTTCGGCCAAGCTGCTGTCGCTCTATCCCGATCCCAATGTCGGCGACCCCGCCGCCTACGTCGACAACGGGGTGGCAAACTATATCGTCAACAAAGACAACAGCGGTCACTCGGATCAGTTCGATATTCGCGGTGATCAATACTTCGGTTCCAACCAGAAGTTCCTGCTATGGGGTCGGTTTACCTGGAAGAACTTCCCGACAAATAGCCCGGAGCCTCTGCTGGTCCCGTCCGCCCAATACACCAATCAGACTCGCGTTCTCAAGATCAGCGCGAACTATGCGGTGACTCCGCAGCTCATCAATGAATTTGGATTCGGTTTCACCCTCTCCACCAACGGACAGGCCAACAGCTTTGACGGCAAAGCGTTCACCGGCACTCTCGGCCTTACGGGGCTACAGGATCTCTTCTACAACGGCATCCCGGAGCTCGACTTCAACAATCTGAGCGCACTGGACGCAGATCGCCTCAGTTCGCTGAGCAAGTCCCGCACCTTTGTCTACACGGACAATCTCAGCTGGTCGAAGGGGCGTCATAACCTGCGGTTCGGCCTGGACATCAATACCATCGAAGCGGTTACGCCGCTTGGCTTCAATGGAGCGGACAACTACGGCACCTTTCAGTTCAATACGTCGGCCAGTGCCGGCCTGTTTACCGGCGTGGACTTCGCCGACTTCCTGCTCGGCACACCCTACCAGACCTTCTACGACGTAGTTCAGGCCGACAACGACGGCAGATCGACCCACTACGCCTTTTACGGTCAGGACCAATGGAAGGCGACCTCCAACCTCACGCTGAACTACGGTCTTCGTTACGAGCTTCAGCCCGGCTACTATGACGTCCACGGCGACATCGGCAACTTCGATCCCTCGGTCGCGCGGTCAGGAGCCGTCATCTACCCTGCCGGATACTCCGACCTGCTTGCCACCTCCTTTCTCGCAAGTGCCAACGCCTGCTCGCCCTATGGCTCCCAGTCGGGCGGCGCCACCGTCAACGGCGCCCCCTGCATGCCGGTGCTGTCGAACACCGAGGCGGGCTTTCCGTCGGGTCTGAAGCACTATCCGCACCTCCGCTTCATGCCTCGCTTCGGCCTGGCCTACCGCCCCTTCGGGAACGACAAAACGGTGATCTCCGCTGGCGTCGGCCTGTACAACATCACCCTTCTAGGGTCCAACTTCTACTCGCTTACGGGAACTCTGCAGGCGCAGACCACGCAGTACACCAACACCTACGACACCGCGACCCACGCCATCGGCTACCAGTTCCCCAACATCTACGCCGGGGCAGGCAATGGTGGTTGCACCACGTGCTATGGCCAGAGCTACTTCGGCACGGCCAACTCAACCAACTGGAAGGACCCGTATACCGAGCAGTTCGCTCTGAACATCGAGCGCTCGCTCGGAAACAGCTACGCCGCCCGGCTCTCCTACATCGGGTCAGAGACCCACCAGCTGGTGTGGGCGCCGGATGAGAATACCCTGCCCTTCTCGTCCACCGTCTCAGCCACCAATCAGCCGCTCTCCGCAAGGCGGTTTCCCAATTGGGGCCGGATCAACACTCGGGCAACCGGCGCCAACGAGAGCTACCAATCGGTGCAGGCAGACCTGTCCCGCCATTTCCGGGCCGGCCTTGAGTTTGACTCCACATACACCTTTGCCAAGGCGCTGGCCGACAATCAGGGACCGGCCAACAACGGTGGCTTCGCTGGCGAAAGCGGCGGCGCCCGGGCAACCTCGATTCTGGAGCGTTCGGTCGACTTCGGAAACGTCTACGGCACACGCCGACACCGCTGGAACAACACCATGGTCTACAGCCTTCCCTTCGGCCATGGCCAGCACTTTGGCGGCAGTGCGTCCCGGCTGGCCGATCTGCTGATCGGCGGATGGCAGCTTTCGAACATCTTTCTCTGGCAGTCCGGACCGTTCGAATCGGCCTACTTCCCCTCTGGCCAGGGCGATCCCTCGGGCACCGGCTCTGGCCTGAATGGAACCAGGAGCGGCTTCGACGGCGGGCACCGCAACCAGGCGCCGGATCGGGTTCCGGGTGTCTCCTTTCGACCGGGGGCCCGCAGTCGTCTTAACTGGGTCAACCCGGCCGCGCTCACCTGCCCCGGCCTGCCGGGCTACACGGTGGGCACCTCCTGCACCACTGGCTCCGGGTCCGGGCCCGCGCCTCTGCCCATCGGCCGCTTTGGCACGCTCCGCCCCGGATCTATCGTTGGTCCGGGCACGGTCGATCTGTCCACAGGCCTGAGCAAGAGCCTGCGCCTGACCGAGCGCATCAACCTCCGCGCCGAAGGGACCTTCACCAACATCCTGAACCACACCAATCTGGGCGACCCAAACCTCAACATCTCCTCACCCTCCTTCGGCCTGATCACCAGCGGGAACGGCCAACCTCGCACCGGTCAGGTCTCCATGCGACTCGACTTCTGATCCCGTCCGAGCAGCGTTTCAGCTTGACCCGCCCTGTGCCGCCGTTCTCGCGGGGGGAAGGCGATGCCGCGGCGCCGGCGGTTAGCCTGGTGACCCCCGCGGCCTCCCTCTTCTTCGGCAACAACATCGCCCCCGCACCAAGCTCCGGAAAGGCCTCTTCCATGCCTCGCTTCCTTCGCCTGCTTCTGGTTGTTCTCGCCACAGGCACTCTGCCCGCCCAGCAGTCTGCGTCAGTGCGGAATGTCTTCGTCGTGATGACCGACGGATTTCGCTGGCAGGAGGTCTTCCGGGGCGCCGACGCCGCCCTGCTCACCAAACAGAATTTCTGGGACGGCCGCAACCCCGAGGCGCTCCGACAGCAGTTGCTCGGCAGCACCCCCCAGGAGCGCCGCGCCAAACTTCTGCCGTTTCTCTGGGGAACGGCGATTCCACAAGGCGAGATCTACGGCGATCGTGACGCTGGCTCGGACGCCCACGTGACCAACGGCTTCAACTTCTCCTACCCCGGCTACAGCGAGACCCTTACCGGGCATGGCGATCCTCGGATCGACTCCAACAGCAACCGGCCCAACCCCAACCGGACCGTGCTCGAATGGCTCAATCGGCAGCCCGGCTTCGAGGATCGGGTCGCGGCGTTCGGGGCCTGGGAGGTCATCGCCGGAATCGTCGACGCGCAGAGCTGCGGCTTCCCCGTCAACGTCTCCTATAATCCGCTTCGGCTCTCCCCGTCCACGCCGACGCTCGACCTTCTCAATCAGGTCAAGGCAGAATCACCCAGGGTCTGGGAGGATGAGTCCTTCGACGCCCCTACCTTCCACACGGCCCTTGAGTACGTCAAACTCCCCAAGCCGCGGGTTCTGTTCCTGTCGCTCGGTGAGACCGACGACTGGGCGCATGCCGGCAACTATGGCGAGTACCTCCTTTCCGCGCAGCGCTTTGACGCCGATCTCGCGGAACTCTGGAGGACCGTGCAGGCGATGCCCGAGTACCACGGAAACACCACCCTGGTCATTCTCACCGACCATGGCCGCGGCAGCGGCCCCGAAGACTGGAAGAGCCACGGGCAAAAGATCCCCGATTCGGCGAACATCTGGATCACCTTGTTCGGCTCCAGCATCCCCGCCCATGGCATCGAGCACAACGCCACCCCTGTCACGCAGTCCCAGGTTGCGGCCACGGTCGCCCGCCTGCTTGGGCTCAATTGGAACGCGGCCGAGCCGAAGGCGGGTCCGCCTCTGCCCCTGGCGCCGTAACCTGGCCCTGTGATCAGAAGGCGAGGAGGACGCGTCGCTCCAAGGCAACGCACCTCCCCGCGATCGCGGAGTTCCCAGGCTCTTCCAGTCTCCGTACAAAGCCTGCCATCCGATACACGGGCATTCTGCCGATCCGCTGACGTCAGCCAGCGGAGTTGGACGATCTGCATTCGGCTGGGGCACGCCAGATGATCTTGAAGTTGCGATCGAGGTACACGGATCGTTCGCCTTCCGTTGCCGTGACCAGGTCGCCGTCGAAGTTGCCCATGGAAGTGTAGGTCGGCTGCAGCAGCTGCTTGCCGGAGCCGTCGATGACGCCCCAGAGACCGTCCTTCTGCACGGGACACATCCCCTCGCTGAACTCGCCGGTCTTCTGATACGAGGGCTGGATCTGCAGCTTTCCTTCGGGATCCACAAATCCCCAGAGCTTTCCTGTCTCAACGGCCGCCAGGCCGGCATTGAAGGAGAGTGCCCCGGGGTAATGAAAGGGAATGGCGACGGCGCCGGCCTTGTTGATGAAGCCCCACTGATCTCCGCGGCGCACCGGCGCGAGATCATTGTTGTATCCGTTGGCGCCGTCGTACTGCGGCGGAACGGCGATGGCGCCGTCGGGGGTGATGTAGCCCCACTTGCCGCCGATCTGCACGCGAGCGCGGCCATCCTGGAAGCTGCGCGCGAGCTCGAAGCGGCCGGGAAAGGCGTCCTTGCCATCTCGCCGGACAAAGTGCCACTCCTTGCCGGAACGCACCGGGGTCGAACCGTAGTGGAAGTTGCGGGCTTCGTCGAACTGCGGTGGCAGCACCGTGTTGCCGTGCTCGTCGATGTAGCCCCACTTGCCATTGAGCCGCACCGCGGCCATGCCGCTGGCAAAGCCGAAGACCGCGTCGTAGCGCGGAGCGATCTCCGTTGTTCCCTTTGCATTGATGAACCCCCACCGGCCGCAGATCTCCGCCGGGACCAGCGCCTGCGGCTCCGCGGCGAATACGGGCAGAGGAAGCGCAAGCGCCCCGGCTGAGAGGGAAGCAAGTTGAACGAAGTGGCGGCGGCTGATTGAGGACACAGGAGCTCTCCTTGAGTGAAAGGTGAAACGTCCGTTAGGTCACGGGCCCGAAGAGCGCCGCCTTGCTGGGGATGCTGGCGGCAATCTCATCGCGGATGCGGCGACCGAGGGCAAGAGCGTCTTCGCTGTTCGGCGCGAAGCGGTACGGAATCTCCATCACAAGCAGGCCCACCGGCCGATGTTGCCGGTCTGAGACGGGCACAGCCAGATCGAAGAAGCCGCCCTCCTCCGGATGCGGGTAGCTCCTGGCCTCACCGGAGGTCACGGCCTCCATATCCTTGGCCGAGGAGATCTTGCCAATCTTCGAGGGGATGGCATTCGCAATGATGCAGCTCTCGCGCTCCCCTGGCGGAACGGCGTGCAGGCCGATCTTCTTCAGCTCCGGATGGGCAGCCTTCGTGGCAAGAATCAGGTGCTGCGCAAACGGCGCGCTGACGGAAAGATAGCGGGCCGCCGGGGAGGGTGGCGCAGCCGACGCTGCCGGTGGGGCCGGCTGCTGCGCAAGCAGCGTCAACAGGAGCGCGAAAGCAGGAAGTTGAGGCATAAGGAGACCCTCCGCCACAGGGTTGCGCTACGGATTGACGCGGTAGACGAGCAGACCAGCGGTGTCGATGCTTGTCTTCGGATGAATGACGTAGAGCTGGTGAAGATCGGGAACATAGGTGGAGGTCTTTCCACCGTTGGTCGGAATCTGCACGAGCTCCGTGTAGCTGTCGGGCGAATCCTGGCGGAAGATGTTCAGACCCTGCGATCCGCTGATGTATAGCCGCCTCATCTCCGGATCGAAGTGCATGTCGTCGTTGATGTTGACGCACGGCATCTGCGCGACGACCTTGCCGTCTTCATCGAAGACGTACAGCATGCCCGGGTTGCGGCCAGCGACAAAGACGCGGTGCGCCTTTCCATCCACGACGAGCGCGGTGTTCTTGTTCATGCCCGGCGCGGTCCAGGTGGTCAGCAGCTTGCGCGTATCGAGGTCGACGACGCCCACCTGCTGCTTGTCCCGGATGTTGACAAACAGCCGATGGCGGGCGCTGTCGATGCCCATGCTCTCCACGTTGTTACCCGGGATGGAGATCGTGCCGATGACCTTGCCCTGGTCGACCGAGAAGATGGAGATGGTGGAGTCTGGCAGGTTCGCCGAAGCGCCACCGTTGCCGACGTAAAGCAGCCGGTTGGGCGCGTCATAGAAGGCCGCATCGGGCGAGTCGCCCTTGCCCGTGGCCGAGCCGTCGATCAGCGGAATGCGCCCGGTGCGCTCGAGGTCCGCGCCCGAGAGCAGAATCAGCGCGGAATCTCCGCCGTCTGCGATCAGCAGCTCATCCTTCTCCGGAGCAAACGCGATCGAGTGGGGTGTCTTGAAGCCACCGATGCTGCGGAGGTGCTCGCCGGTCTTCAGGTCAAACATCTCGACCGAGTGGTGAACCTCGGCGGTGACGAAGAGGCGGTTGCGCTTCAGGTCAAAGGCAAGGTGGTCGAAGTCGCCCGTGATCTCCGGCAGTTCGGTCAGATGAAGCAGCGTGACGGGAGGCGGAACCTGCTCCTTGACCGCGTCCGAGGCGGCAAAGGCCGAGGGGACGAGGGCGGCAGAGAGCGAGAGCACGAGAGAAAGCGTGGCGACGTTCTTCATTGTGGCTGGTGAGCTCCTTTCGGGAGGGCGCGCGAGGTGACGATCTGGGGAAGGATATGGCCGACACTGCCCGACGGGGTTTCAATCCGAAGCAGGGCGGCCAGGGTAGGCGCGACGTCGGAGATACCGACACGTTCGGTGTAGACGCCAGGCCGTACGCCGCCGCCGTAGAAGATCAGCGGCACGTGCGTGTCGTAGTTCCAGGGGGAGCCGTGCGAGGTGCCCTCGGTGCCAAACAGCCAATAGGGCTTGAGGATGACGAACAGGTCGGGGCCGCGCTCGGGAAAGAACGACCGGGCGACGTAGTCGTCCACGCGCGAGGCCATGGCAGAGCGCTGCATCAGCTGCGTTCGGGTATAGACGCGTTCGACGTAGGGCAGCGTTTCGAGAGCGCGCGCGGCCTCGTCTTCGACGTCAGCGGATCGGAGCCTGTGTTCGCGGATGAGGTTCTGGTCGAAGTAAAAGCCGCTCTCCCAGGTGCCGATGATCCACTTGCCCTTGCCGAAGCGGCTCTCGATCGCCTGCTCGACGGTGTGCCGGTAGTCGGCCTTGTTGGCCCGTCCACCGGGCATGTGGCGCGCCAGGTTAACCTCAGGCACAGGCGCGACGCCATGGTCCGCGCTCATGACGACGAGCAGGTTTTGGAGGCCGCCGGCCTGCTTTGCGGCGGCCATCAGCAGCCTGCCCAGCGTCTGATCGGTCGCCACCGAGATCTCCTCGACCGCCGGGTCGTCCGGCCCGACCGCATGTCCGAGGTGATCATTCGCGGAGAAGCTGACCGTTAGCACATCCGTGCCCGCGTGGTGCCCGAGGTCCTCCTTCTGCATGGCGAGCTCGGCAAAACGCTCCAGCAGATCGTTCGACCAGGGCGTCTCCTCAAAGGCGGACATGTAGGCCTTCCCGGGCTGGGAGGGCATGGTCAGAAACGGCTTGCTCTGGGCGGGGTTCGCCCCGGCGGCGGTCCAGCTCCTGCCCAGGTACTGCTCGGCGGGCTTCGCCTGGTTGAAGCTCACCACCCAGGCCGGCAGCGACTTGCTGTACCACGTGCTCGAAACAAAGGCGCCGCTCGTGCTGTCGATCCAGAAGGCACCATCGGCCATGCGCCCGGCGGGCAGAATGGCCGCGCGATCCTTCATGGAGACGCCGATCACACGCGAGGTGTTGCGGTCGGCGATCTTCAACTCGTCGACCACCGTGCTCACCAGCAGGTTGTGCGGGGACGATCCCGTCGCCCCCGGAGCTCCACCCAGCAGTTGGGTGTCGCCGTCCTCGACCGAGGTGATGGAACGTCCCATGCCGCGGTCGTACCACTCGTTGCCAATGATGCCGCTGGTCGCCGGGGTCGATCCAGTGAGAAACGTGGCGTGGCCGGTCGCGGTAACAGTCGGGTAGTGATCCTGGTGCGCGTCCAGGTAAACCGCGCCGCCGTTCAGCATCGTGTGCAGACCGCCGGTGTACCGCGCGGCAAAGCGCGTGGTGTAGTCAAAGCGGAACTGGTCCACGATGATGGCCAGCAGCAGCCTGGGATGGTGTCGCTCGCCGGGCGGTGTTGCCCGGGCGGGACGGCTCTGCGCCATGGAGACGAGGGGCGCAACGGCGCAGAGCGAAAGGGCGATCAGACGAGACATCATGGCAGCTGGTGGAGCTCCTCAGGCATCGGTTCGTGGTGGCGACGAAGTTCAGTAAGTCAGGCGCAGAGCAAACTCCAGCACGCGCGGAGTCCCGGTGCCGACCAGACCGGTCGAGTTGATGGTGCTTGTGATCTGGCCAAAGGTGGCCGGTGCCGAGAGCGTCAGGCCATCCGGCGTGCATCCCGCCGATCCTGGGGTGCACTTGCGAGTCGAGAGGGTTGCGTTCGGCTGACCGTACTGCGCGCGGTTGAAGACGTTGAATGCCTCGGCCCGGAAGATCAGGCTGTTGCGCTCGGTCAGGGCAAACGATTTTTCCGCGGCGGCGTCGTCCTGCCACAGCGTTGGTCCGACCGCGGCGTTGCGTTCCAGATTGCCCCAGGTGCCGGCGACCGGCAGGCGAAAGGCGGCCGGGTTCAGCCACGTCAGAATGCCTTTGCCGTTGTAGAGCGACACCCCCGGCACGCGGTCGGGCCGCTGGTTCTGGTTGTTGCCGTCCGGAAGAGCTGTGCTCGATCGGCTGACGGTCACATTCACCGGCAGGCCGCCGCGAGCGATCAGAAGGCTGTCGATCGACCAGCCCCCGATGAAGACGCTGGCCAGCCGGCTGGAGTTCAGGAAGCGCTGACCGGTGCCGAACGGCAGGTTGTAGACCAGGCTGGCGTTTCCGCTGTGTCGCACGTCAAAGGCGCTGTTGGCATACTCGCAGCGGAAGCACGAGATATTCTCCGCCGAGAGCGCCTCCCCCGCGCCAACGGAGGCGTCGTCGAGTGCGTGCGAGTACATGTAGTTGCCCGACAGAAACAGGCCATTGTGAAATCGCCGCACCAGCTGGATCTGCAGAGCGTGAAAGATGCTCATGCCGGCGTTGTTCTTGTAGTCAATCTGGCTAGGAAACTGCGCGCCAAGCGGCCGCTTGCCCGTCGCCGGGTCGATCAGGTTGACGTAGGTGCGGCGAAACAGGTGCGTGCCCTTGATGCCCAGGTAGGTCGCCGTCAGCACCGTCCCGCCGCCGAGCGCCTGCTGCACCGATCCGGTCCACTGCGTGGTGTAGGAGTCGGGGCGGTCTCGGGCGAGCGATCGCGGCGTCGTCGCCAGCCCGGTATTCGGAATCAGCGCGAGCGCGGCGGGGAAGCTGTAGACCTGCGTGCTCGACGAGGTCAGCGTCGTCGACGGCTCGGTGTTGACGACCGCGCTGTCGAGGTCGCCCAGCTGGACCTCGCCATGGTAGATGCCGAAGCCGGCGCGCAGCACCGATCGTCCACCGAGCGCGGCCGGCGAATAGGCGAGCGACAGCCGTGGATCGAAGTCCAGCACATTGCGGTTGCCAAACGGCGCACCGATGCCGCAGTATCCGCCGCAGGTGGCGATGTCGAACGGATCGGCGTTGTTGTGCGCTTCATAGAACGGGCCGAAGTAGTTGTAGCGCAGGCCATAGTTCAACGTCAGGTTGGACGTGGCCTTCCACTGGTCCTGCGCATAGGCCGCCATCTGCACCTTGCGCAGACCGCGTGGCGTCACCGGGGCAGAGACCTGGATCGAGTTCAGGCGGTTCAGCAGCAGGCTGCTCTCTGTCGTGTAGCTCAGCGTGCCGTCGAGCGAGTTCGATGAGTTGAGCTGCACGCGGCGGATATCGACACCGGCCTTTACGGTGTGCTGCCCGCGAGTCAGCGTCACCGTGTCGATGCCGGAGTAGGTCGTCGGCACCTGGGCCTTGTCGTAGTTCTCCGCAATGGTCGTGAAGCCGGTGACGGAAAGGTTATAGGGCAGACCCGTCACCTGGGTCTGGAGATAGGTGTTGCGATTGAAGCCGAACTGCACCTCGTTCAGCAGGGTCGGGCTGAAGACGTGCAGCTCTTCGAGCACCAGGTTCTGCACCCTGGAATCGACGGTGCTTGCCTGGCCCACGCTGTTGAGCGCGGTCGTCGAGCTCCCGTCATCGATGTTGTACCTGCCGTAGGTTGAATCATGGCTCGAGAAGCGGTGATCGATGCGGACGACGCCGGAGTTCTCGTTGTTCGGACTGGGCACGACGCTGGTGTAGAGCGCCGCATTCGGATCGCTGGCGGAGG
Organism: Acidobacteriaceae bacterium; assembly: GCA_965218595.1. GTDB lineage: Bacteria > Acidobacteriota > Terriglobia > Terriglobales > Acidobacteriaceae > Edaphobacter. Next base: position 75,213 of record CBDCLC010000006.1, read on the forward strand.
GCGTCGTTCCGATCGGGTAGGCGTCGATAAAGGGAGCGAGCGCGGGCTGCGCCGCGGCCACCTGCGCGCGAAACGCAGCGCTCGGCACCGTGCCGATGCTGGGGATGCCTCCAAGGGTCTGGCGAAATCCCTCGTAGTTCGCGAAGAAGAAGGTGCGGTTGTGCACGATGGGACCGCCCAGGTTTCCGCCGAACTGGTTCAGGTGAAAGTTGGGGTGGTACCGGCTCTGGATCGGAGAGAGTGCGTCGAAGTAGCTGTTGCGCAGGTAATCAAAGATGCTGCCGTGAAAGCTGTTGGTGCCGGATTTGGAGACCAGGCCGATCTGCGCGCCCGCCGATCCGCCCGTGTCGGCGGTGTAGGTTCCGGCAGCGACCTTGAACTCGGCGACCGCCTCTGTCGAAAACTGCAGTCTCAGGCCGGACTTCAGCGCCTGCCGGATGCCGCCGGCGGCATCCACCCCGTCGAAGCGGTAGTTGTTGTCGTCGATGCCCTGTCCGGCGAAGCGGATGCTGGACTGCTGCCCGTTTCCGGAGTCGATCGCGCCGGGCGCGAGCAGCTCCAGCGTTGCGATGTTGCGGCCGTTGAGCGGCAGCTTCGAGACCTGCACCGAGTGGATCGTGCCGCCAAAGGTGGCGTCGTTCTTGTCCAGGTTCTCGACGCTGCGATCGCCCTCGACCTCCACCGTCTGGGTGGCGGAGGCGACACGAAGCCGCGCGTTCATGGTGCGAGTCACACCGGCATTGAGCTCGACCGGGCCGATGCGGAGTTCGGTAAACCCTGCTTTCTCGACCGTCAGGCTGTATCGGCCGATGGGCAGCGAAGGCAGCACAAAGCTGCCCTGGCTGCCCGAGACGACGTGTCGCGTCGCACCGGTGCCTTGCTCGAGCAGATCGACCGTCGCGCCAGGTACAACGGCGCCGGAGCTGTCCGTGACCGTGCCATTTATCTGCGCACGATCGATCTGGGCATAGAGTGTCGCGGAGAAGGCGGCCGCACAGACAGGCGCGAGCAGGAGTGCCGGGGAGAACCTGAGATGCATGGTGTCGGGACCGAGTGCGTCCTTCGCGCAAGACCTTCGCTTCGGTGACCCCATCACAACCGACGCAAGTCACAAATGCGTGAAGAACGCGATCCGGCAGCCGACTAACAAGCCTGTTTTACGGAAGCTTAATCTCCGGAGAACACAGATCCACATCGTCCAGAAAAAGCGCGCAGCACCCGGTCCAGAACATCGCGCAGCAAGCACCGGCAGATCCGATCTCCGCCGATGGGCCGGCGGCTCCGTTCCTCCACGGCTCCGTTACTCCACGGCGGCTCCGCGGAGATACGCATCGTTTCCGTCGATCCAGTCCTGCCGCGGCGGTGTGAAGATGTCGAAGTCAACGGTATCTTCAAGCGCCTCGGCGGCGTGGGGCAGGTTGGCGGGAATCACCAGCACCTCGCCCGAGTTCGCCGTCTTCGTGCTGCCGTCCGGGAACGAGAAGCGCAGCGAACCGGAGAGGATAAAGGCGATCTGCTCATTGGGGTGCGCGTGCTCCGGCACCCGGGTGCCTTTCTTCAGCACAATGCGGGCCAGCATGGCCTGCTCCCCCGACAGGAACTGCCGCGTGAGGGTGGGGCTGAGCGGCTCAGGTTCGATGTCGGCCCAGCGATACAGGGTAGCGGGGGAGGAGATGTCAGCCATGGTGTTTGGGAGGGACCTTTCGGGTACGTCACGGGGGCGCCCGGCGCAACTTCGCGCTTGGGATTGCCGCCGCGCTCCTGTAGAGTAGCCCCATCGGAAACATCCTTGCGAGCGCTGCGGGCGAAGCCCTGCGGTCTTCGCGTCCACAAAGCTGTTCTAACGGCGGCTTGGCGAAACCCTTTTCTCTCGAGAGTCCATCTCGCGCGATGGGGGATGCAGGGGGTGGTTGACGCATGCGTGGTGTGGTTCCAAAGCTTCTGTTGTTTCTGACCCTGGCCGTCTCCTGTGCCGGAGTTCTGATCTGCCCCGCCGGCGCCTCGGCCCAGATGCCGGCGACTCCGCAGACCGACCGGCTGAGCGCGCTTGAAAAGCAGAGCGGTGAAAATGCGACCGCCATCGCCGCGGCCCAGATGTCCGGAGACAACGCCTGGATGCTGGTGAGCGCGGCCCTGGTGCTGATGATGAGCGGACCCGGCCTGGCGCTCTTCTACAGCGGTCTGGTGCGCCGGAAGAACGTGCTCGGCACCATGATGCAGACCTTTGCCATGATGGCGGTAATCACCGTGCTGTGGGCGCTGGTCACCTATTCGCTCGCCTTTGGCAGTGGCAATGCGTTTGTCGGCGGGCTTCACAACGCCTTTCTTCACGGGGTCGGCCTGGCGCCGGACAAGACCTACGCCGCCACCATTCCGCTGCAGACCTTTATGGTGTACCAGCTGATGTTTGCCATTATCACGCCCGCTCTGATCACCGGCGCCTTTGCCGAGCGGATGAAGTTTTCAGCCATGCTCGTCTTTATGGTGCTGTGGGCGCTGGTCGTCTACAGCCCCATGGCGCACATGGTGTGGGGTCAGGGCGGCCTTCTGAATGCGACGCTCGGCGGCCGGTTCCCGTGTCTCGACTTCGCCGGCGGAACCGTGGTGCACGTCACCAGCGGCGTTTCGGCTCTGGTGACGGCGCTCTATCTGGGCAGGCGGGTGGGCTACCCGCAGCTTCCCATGCCGCCGCACTCCGTGGTGCTGAGCTTTGTGGGCGCCTGCCTGCTTTGGGTGGGCTGGTTCGGCTTCAACGCAGGTTCGGCGCTCGGCGCGGGTCCGCTCGCGACCTCCGCCTTTGTGGCCACGCACTTCGCGGCGGCGGCAGCGGCCTGCGGTTGGGGCGCGGCGGAGTGGCTGCGGCAGGGCAAGGTCTCGGCCCTGGGCGCCATCTCGGGCGCGGTCGCGGGCCTGGTCGGCATCACGCCGGCGGCCGGCTTTGTGACCCCCATGAGCGCGCTGCTGATCGGCCTCATCACCGGAGTCTTCTGCTACTGGATGGTGGTCAAGGTCAAGGGCATCTTTGGCTATGACGATTCGCTCGACGCCTTCGGCGTCCATGGCGCAGGGGGCACCATCGGCGCCGTTCTGACGGGGATCTTCGCCAACAGCGCCATCAACCCCATCTTCGGCGCAGGCAAGCCGACCGGGCTCCTGGAGGGCAACGCGCACCAGATGCTGAATCAGCTGGTCGGTGTCTCGATCGCCTGGTCGCTCTCGGTCGTCGGCACACTCGCTATTCTCTTTGTGGTCGACAAGGGGATCGGTCTGCGCGTCTCGGAAGAGGCCGAGCGCGAAGGGCTGGACCTGTCGCAGCACGGAGAAGAAGGCTACGACTGGGCGCACTAGGTCGGCGGCAGATGGAATAGGGCACACTGGGAGTCAGAGTCGGCGGTGCGGCAGACCGCGCGGAGGGGAAGGGAAATGCAAAAGATCGAGGCGATCATACAGCCGTCCAAGCTGGACGCGGTCAAGGACGCTCTGGTCGAAATCGGCGTGGAAGGCATGACCATCATCGAGGCGCGCGGCCACGGACGGCAAAAAGGCCACACGGAGTTCTACCGGGGAAGGGAGTACTCGGTCGACCTCCTGCCCAAGGTGAAGATCGAGGCGGTCGTCACCGACCAGATGCTGGACCGCGCCATCCAGGCGATCACGGCAGCGGCACGCACCGGCAAGATCGGCGATGGGAAGATCTTTGTCTCGCCCGTGGCCGAGGCCATCCGTATCCGCAACGACGAACGCGGTGAGATAGCGCTCTAGACCGCGGCTTTGGACCGGGCCGAGCGGCGGGATCGTCGCCTGACGGGCGTTGGGAGCGGCGGCCCGCGGCAGGTCCTCCCCGTTGCAGCCAGGAGAGGAGCCGGAGGGCGACAATGGAGACCGGCAGCGAATCGACGAGGGAACCGGAGGCCGCTGCTTCGCCCGAGGCCGCGTACCGCGGCGATCTGCTTGCGCTGCGCGCAGGCTTTGCCGGACGCCGAAGCGATGGGGAGACGTTCGCCCGGGGTCGCGGCGAGGCCGCTGACCGGCTGATCGCGGCTCTGTGGACCGAAATCGTAGACGGGAACGCCAGTCTGCGAGGGTGTCTCTCCGCCGTGGCCGTGGGTGGGTACGGCCGGCAGCAGCTCTTTCCGTTCTCCGATCTCGACATCCTTTTTCTGCTCGACGGCAAGGTGACGGAGCGCGACGCCGGCGACGCCACCCGGCAGCTGAGCCAGCGTCTGTGGGATGCTGGCATCCGGGTGGCCCCAACAATCCGCCGGGTCGCGGAGTGCGAGCGCTGGGACCCTCACAACGCTGAGTTCACGCTGTCGCTGCTGGACTGCCGCCACGTCGCCGGGGCCGCCGCCGGCTTTGACCGGCTCGTCGCCGAGGCGATTCCGTCGCTGCTTGGGCGCGACCGCGCCGCTATCCGGCAGCGCCTGCTCGAGATGACGCGGACCCGGCACGCGCGATATGGCGGAACCCTGTTTCACCTCGAGCCCAACCTGAAGGACTGCCCGGGTGGACTTCGCGACGTGCAGGTCTCTGCCTGGCTCGATCGCCTGGACGAGACCCCGGACGCCCGCGGAGACGATCCCGAGCTGCTCGATGCGGTCAGCTTTCTGAGCACGGTTCGATGCTTTCTGCACCTCCGTCACGAGCGCGACGACAACGTGCTGGACTGGGCCGCGCAGGATGCGGCCGCGGCGGAGGGGCTGGCCATGCCCGGAGCGCAGACCGTTGACGCGGCCTACTGGATGCGGGTGTACTTTCGCCATGCCCGGGGGATCGAACGCGCCGTCGATCGCCATCTCCAGACCGCCCAGGCATCCGGTCGGGAAGCCGGGGGCGCTCGCGGTCTCCGGTCGCTGTTTCGTCGGGGCAGTGCCGCGCCGCCCTCGCCTGAGTCCGCCTTCCGCATCGTGTCGGGCCGGATGGAGCTGGCGGAGGGGGAGGCCGGCGAGGATCCAGCGCACGATCCGCACAGCACGCTGCGCCTCTTCGAGGAGGTCGCCGGCACCGGGGCCCGTCTGAGCCCGGCCACCGCCGACCGCCTCGCTCTGGCGCTCCCCATGCTCTCGGCTCATCTCGAGGAAGGTCCAGAGGTCTGGCAGCACTTGAAGCGCATCCTCACCGGCGCCCACGCCGGCATCGCCCTTCGCTCCATGCACGCGATCGGTTTGTTGGAGCTGCTGATCCCGGAGTTCCACGGCATCGATGCCCTTGTGATCCGCGATGCCTACCACCGCTACACCGTGGATGAGCACACCTTTGTCGTGATCGATACACTGCACCGGCTCGAGACCGGCGCGGCAGGCTCCCTCGGCGGGGGCGACTGGAGCGAGCGCTTCGGCCGCATGCTGCGCGATCTGCCGCATCGCCCGCTTCTCTACATGGCGGCGCTTCTCCATGACACGGGAAAGGGACGCAACACCGGGGAGCACGCGGCGGAGAGCGCCCGCATGGCGGCGGCCGTGCTCGACCGCATGGGCGTCGATCGCTCGGAAGCCGACCAGGTGACGGACCTCATCGCCACGCACCTCGAGATGTCGGCCACCCTGCGGCGCGACATCTTCGATACGGAGACCGTGCGCGGCTTCGCCGGCCGGCTCAAAAACTCCGAAGCCCTGCGCATGCTGACGCTGTTTACCTACGCCGACATCCAGGCCGTGCACCCCGACGCTCTGACGCCCTGGAAGACGGAGAACCTGTGGCGGCTCTACATCGCGGCTGCCAACGTGCTCGACCGCAGCGTGGATGAGGAGCGGGTCAGCCCCATCGCCGCCTCCGCTCTTGCCGACCGGGTGTCTGCCGGCCTGGCAGGCAGCGAACGCGCGTCCGTCGAGCGATTTCTGGAAGGCTTTCCCGAACGGTACGTGCGTACCCGCCCGGCCGAACAGATTCGCCACCACCTCCGCATGGCGGAGGCCGCCGGCGCCCATGGCCTGGAGCTCAACTTCCAGTACACCGCCGATCTGAGTGAGCTGACGCTGGTAACCCACGACCGGCCCCACCTGTTTGCCGATGCGGCCGGCGCGCTGGCCGGCTGGGGCATGAACATCGTCACCGCGGATGCCTTCTCGAACCGCCGTGGCCTGGTGGTCGACAGCTTCCGCTTCACCGACCCCTTCCGCACCCTGGAGCTGAACGAGACGGAACGCGACCGCTTTGCCGGTAGCCTCCGCGAGATGCTGACCGGCGTCGTTCCGGTCGATCGCATGCTGAACGGCAGGCGGCGCTCCGCTCGGCGGTCCCCCAAGCTCCACCTCACACCGTCCATTTCCTTTGATGAGAAAGCCTCTTCGCACAGCACGCTGATGGAGATCGTTGCCGGCGACACCCCCGGCCTCCTGCGATCGGTCGCGCTCACGCTGGCCGAACGGGAGTGCAACATCGAGCTCGCGCTTGTCGATACGGAGGGCGAGACCGCCATCGACGTCTTCTATCTAACCCACAAGGGCGGCAAGCTGGAACCGGAGCTTCGCGAGCAGTTGCGGACGGCTCTGCTGGAGGCGATCGAAGACCATGATCGCTAGTACGACAGATAGCCAGACAGGTTGTCATCTCGACCGGAACGAGACGGTTCCTTGTCTCGTGGAGCGGAGAGACCCTGTATTTTGCCGCAAAGGAACAGAACTTCCAGTCGCAAGGGCGAAATACAGGGTCTCTCCACTTCCCCTTCGGCTACGCTCAGGGTCAGGTCGAGATGACAAATGTATATGCCGATGCAGCCTAGATCGAGAACCATGAGCGCCAGGCCGCCGGTGTCCCTCCTTGCGGCGCTCTGGCTGGCCGCGTTTGCTGCTGGTGCGGACGGGCAGGGGAGCCGTCCGCACGTCTCTTCCTGCAGGCGTGTCGTTCTCGAAGGCTCGGCGGAGGCGGGGCAGCCATTTCGCCGTGCCGTCTTCGCTGGTCTCGATCTCGCGCTCGTGCCGCTGCCCGCCGGTTGGCGCCTGGAGCTGATCCCGGCAGGAGTTCCCATCAGCCGGGGCGAGGACTTCGCCGGGGTCGCGACACCGCCCTACCGGTCGGTCAACCCCCTGCTGCTGACCACGGACTTCGGATTTCGCGCCCAGGATGCCGTCGGCTGGAATCCCCGTCGCTTCCACTTCGCCGCCAGCCGGGCGACCTTTGCGGACCTGAACGGCCTGGTCACGCGCATGGAGCGGGGAGGACTTTCGCTGGCACAGACGAGCAGCCTGGCCCAGCTCGCCAGCCGGCAGCCCGAAGGAACGCTCGAGATCCTCGACGCTCGCCTGGTGCCCGGCATCGCCGATCAATCTCAGGCGGCGGCGACCGTGGCAACGCACTTTGCGACCACCGCGCACGAGATCGAGCCGCCGGCCGGAGGTGCGCCGTCCCCGCGTGGCCGGCTCGCCGCCATCCGCTTTCGTGCGGCACTCGATCTTCCGCGCACTCTACGGCCGGCTGCCGGTCTGCGAGCCATTGCCGTCCCTTGCCCGGCGGCCGGCAACCGCTGAAGAGATATAGTGAGAGCATGGCGACGAGCGCAAACAATTCGAGCAACGGCCGTCCAACCTCCGGCCCCCAGACGAGCGATCGCTATCTCTTCGGCACGCTCGACAGCTTCGGAAAGAATCGTGACAAGGTCAGCGAGGTCAACTGGGGATACGACCAGCCGGAGGGTGTCGTGCTGGCCTCGTTCGATGCCGCCATCAACTGGGTGAGGAAGAACTCGGTCTGGCCGATGACCTTTGGCCTGGCCTGCTGCGCCATCGAGATGATGTCCATGGGTGGATCGCGCTACGACATCGCGCGCTTCGGTGCGGAGGTCTTCCGCCCGTCGCCGCGGCAGAGCGATCTGATGATCATCGCCGGCCGGGTCTCGCAGAAGATGGCGCCCGTCATTCGCCGCCTGTATGAGCAGATGCCCGAGCCGAAGTGGGTCATCTCCATGGGGGCGTGCGCCACCTCGGGCGGAGTCTTCAACAACTACGCTCTGCTGCAGGGCGTCAATCAGATCATCCCGGTGGACATCTACGTTCCGGGTTGCCCTCCCCGGCCAGAGCAGCTTTTGTACGCCATCACGCTATTGCAGGAGAAGATTCAGGGGGAGCGTGGTAGTCTCAGGCGCACCCTTAACCTGAGTTAGATTGGGTCTCGGCCCTGGCCGTCTGGGTTTTCGTGCCAAATCGGGACCATGCGCCACTTTCGTTACTCGCGAGGTTCACTTTGGAGGCCGGTGCCGCCCTTCCGCCTGTAGAGTGAAAAGCGCAGATTGTACGTTTCCAGAAGTAATTTCTTCGGGGACGAGGCTGCAACTGCGGTAGACTTTAGCGAATCTTAGAGTTGCATCGATCGAGTGCCCGTCAAAGCTCGTGTGGAATAAGTAGTTTCTTGCGGAGGAGTCAATGGTTCATCGCCCGTTTCAAAGTTTAGGCCGGTTCGCGCTGGCTGCGTGTGCAGTCAGCCTCGGTGCTACATGTCTTGGTGCGCAGACGGATACCAGCACGTCCGCCCAGGCAACCACCCCGTCAGCGGCAGCCCCCGCGGCGCCAACCGGACCCAATCCGTCGCGGGTCGACATCTTCACGGGCTACTCCTACTTCGGCGCTCATGGCAACGTGAAGCCGCAAAACATCAACTACACTTCCATTGACTACGGCGCAATCGGAAGCGCGGCCTACTACTTCAACAAGTACGTTGGCGGCGAGATCAACTTTGTCGCTCACCCCGATGGAAAGAACGACGGCCTGTACAGCGCCTCGGCCGGTCCCATCTTCCGCGCTCCCATGCAGAACTACACTGTGTTCGCACACGCCCTTGCAGGCGGCGCCAAGCTGGCAGGACCAAACAACAGCGGTGTGCCGTTCTACCACGAGCCCTATACCTGGGGACCGACTCTGACCGTCGGCGGTGGCATGGACTACGACCTGCCGTTCCATAACAATCTGTTCTCCATCCGGCTTTTTGAGGCGGACTACCGGTACGTGCACGCGAGCTTCGGCCCATACGTCGGCATCCCCTCACCCGGTCCGACCGGCGGCCGCGCTAACCTGAGCGGCGTCGATCTCAGCACGGGCATCGTGACCCACTTCGGCCACATCATCCCGCCGCCGCCGGTCACACTCTCCTGCGTGGCGTCGCCCACCAGTGCCTACCCTGGCGACCCCATCACCGTCACCGGAACGGCCGCCAACCTGAACCCGAAGAAGACCGCCACCTATAACTGGACCACCGACGGCGGCACCATCACCGGAACCGGTCCCACCGCGACCATCGACACCAAGAACGCGCAGCCCGGCAGCTACACCGCCAAGGGTCACGTCTCCGAAGGCAACAAGCCCGGTCAGATGGCCGATTGCTCGGCTCCCTACACCATCAAGGCGTTTGAGCCACCCACCATCTCCTGTTCTGCGAACCCCTCGACGATCAACTCCGGGGATTCTTCCACAATCACGGCGAACGGCGTCAGCCCGCAGAATCGTCCTCTCACCTACAGCTACAGCGCGACGGCTGGTTCGGTCAGCGGAAACACCTCCACGGCCACTCTGACCACAACCGGAGCTGCTCCTGGGTCCACTATCACGGTCACCTGCAATGTGGTCGACGACAAGGGTCAGACCGCATCGACGACGACTTCGGTCACCGTCAATGCGCCGCCCCCGCCGCCGGCACCGTCGACACAGAACCTGTGCTCGCTCAACTTCGAGCGCGACACGCGTCGTCCGACACGCGTCGACAACGAAGCCAAGGCTTGCCTGGATGATGTCGCCTTGAACCTGCAGCGCTCGGCAGATGCGAAGGTCGCTCTGGTGGGTAATGCGGCAACCAGCGAAAAGATGGGCAGCCACAAGGCTGCGGAACGTGCCGTCAACGCCAAGGACTACCTGGTCAAGGAGAAGGGCATCGACGCATCACGCGTGATGGTCTACACCGGCTCCCAGGATGGCAAGACGGTCACCACCACGCTGATTCCGGCGGGTGCCAATATGGACAGCACCGGCGATACCGCGGTCGACGAGTCTTCAGTTCAGGCACAGCCCCGAACTGCAGTCCGTGGCCGCCGCCGGCATCACCGCCGCCGGTAGTTCCTTACCGGAAGCGCAACACAGGGCTGGCTGGGTCTCCTGACCTGGTCAGCCCTGTTCCGTTAAAGCAGAGGCCCTGCCGCATTCCGGGCAGGGTCCCATCCACTCCCCGTGCCCTGTTGAGGTTCTCTGGATGTCCTGTTTGGTAAGTCAATCGTTTCGTCTGCCTCTCTGCCTTGCATGCCTTGTTCTCGCCGTGGTTTTGCCGCTCCCCCAGGCTGTCGCGGCTCCCTGGCTGCCGTTCGGTCCCTACGGAGGGGACGCCCGCTCCCTTGTGGCCGACCCCCACAATCCAAAGCACCTGTACGCCGGCACCGCCGAAGGCTGGATCTACGACTCCCACGACGGCGGCGACACCTGGCAACACCTGTTCCGCATCGGCAAGCGGGACGACCTGGTGCTCGATCACATCCTGATCGACAGATCCGATACGCAGCATCTGCTGATCGGAGCCTGGGGCCTTGGCCATCCCGACGGTGGTGTCTTCTCCAGCCGCGATGGCGGACATAGCTGGACCTCCTCGCCGGATCTGCAAGGGCAGTCGGTGCTGGCGCTGGCCGCAGCCCCGTCCAACCCCAAAATTTACGTCGCGGGAACGCTGAAGGGGGTCTACCGGTCCGAGGACAGCGGCGCCCACTGGACCCTCATCAGTCCCGCAGGCAGCATGGAGATCCACGAGGTTGAGTCCATCGCCATCGATCCCGTGGAGCCGGAGGTGATCTATGCCGGCACCTGGCATCTGCCGTGGAAGACCACAGACGGCGGCAAGACCTGGAGCAACATCAAGGACGGAATCATCGACGATTCGGATGTCTTCTCCATCATCGTCGATCCCAAGACGCCCTCCGTTGTCTATGCCAGCGCCTGTTCGGGTATCTACAAGAGCGAGAATGCCGGCGCGAAGTTCGCCAAGGTCCAGGGCATTCCGTCCACCGCTCGTCGTACCCGCGTACTCAAGCAGGACGTCCAGGATCTTTCGCTCGTCTTCGCGGGAACGACCGAAGGCCTCTTCCGCACGTCGGACGCCGGCAAGACCTGGATCAGGACCACCGATCCTAGCCTCATCGTCAACGACATCTATCTCGATCCGACGGATGCTAAACACCTGGTGTTGGCGACCGATCGTGCCGGCATCCTGTCCAGCCACGACGGTGGCACGAGCTTCGTCTCAGCGAACCGGGGCTTCTCGGCGCGCCAGGTCACCAGTCTCGTGCGGGACCCGCAGCATCCGGCTACGCTGTTTGCCGGCGTCATCAATGACAAACAGTGGGGAGGCGTGTTTCAGAGCGAGGATGGCGGTCTGAGCTGGGTGCAACGCAGCGCCGGCCTCGCCGGCCGGGATGTCTTCGCCCTGAAGGATAGCCCGGACGGAACCCTGGTGGCCGGTACCTCGCACGGCATCTTCCGCCTGGAAGGCGACTCGTGGAAGCCCACGAGCTTCAGCGAACCCGTGGAAGCTCCCGAGGCCGAAAGCCGCCGGGAGTCTCACCGGCGGTCCCGGGCCGCCGCGCGACCAAAGCTAGTCCCCAAGGCACCGGCTAAATCGGGCCATTCCAATCCGGCGCAGTTCACCGATGGCGTCTTCGACCTCGCCGGTGACGGCGATGTGATCTTCGCCGCAACCAACTCGGGAGTTCTGGCCAGCCATGATTCGGGCCGGACCTGGACTCCCGTGAGCGGCCTCCCGCACCAGTCCTGGCGCCGCATCGCAGCCTCGGGCGGCGTTCTTGCCGTCGCCGATCTCCGCTCGCTTCAGGTCAGCTCCGACGGCGGAACGACCTGGCGGGACACCGCTCTGCCGCAGCCGCTGACCCAGATCGAAGCCCTCGCCGTCTCCGATGGGGGCGAGGTATGGGTCGCCGGCCGCGAGGGGCTCTTCTCCCAAGGCAAGGGGCAGACCGACTGGACGCCCTTCAGCAAGTTCTTTCTTCGAGGAGTTCGCGACGTCCACTACGACTCCGCGAATCAGCGGCTGCTCGTCTCTCCCATTCAGCCCGAGCACCTCGTCGTCTCGATCCACCTGCCGGATCATGCCGTGCGGTACTGGAACACGGGTTGGACCATACGTGCCGCCCGCCCGGTCGGCGACCATCTGGTTGGCGTCACGGCATATGACGGGGTCGTCGTTCAACCGCGCATGGTCGACTCCCCCCTGGCGCACCCGGCCGCCGGTGGGGAGGAATAGACTGGAGAGTATGACTCCGGTTTCTTCGCGGCAGACACGGCGGCACGGATTTCAGACCGACGACGCGCTCCTGGTACCGATCGCCGAAAAGGTCGAGGCCGGGGAGCGGCTCAGCTTTGACGATGGTGTCGCGCTCTATCGCAGCGGGGACATCCTCGCCGTGGGCTGGCTCGCCAACCTGGTGCGAGAGCGCCTTCATGGCGACACCACCTACTTCAATGTCAACCGGCACATCAACCCGACCAACGTCTGCGTCGCGTCCTGCCGCCTGTGCGCCTTTGGCCGCAAGAAGGGCGAGGCCGGCACCTATACGATGGCCCTCGAAGAGGCATGGGAGACGGCCGCCGCCGGGTACAGCGAGGCAGTGACCGAGTTTCACATCGTCGGCGGCCTCCACCCGGACCTTCCCTTTGAGTACTTCATGGATCTGGTCCGTGGGTTGAAGCAGCGCTTTCCCGGGGTCCACATCAAGGCCTTCACCATGGTGGAGATCGCGTTTCTAGCGAAACGTGGCAAGATGAGCCTCGCCGAGACCATCGAACAGATGAAGGCGGCCGGGGTTGATTCCATGCCGGGTGGCGGTGCGGAGATCTTTGCCGACCGCGTGCGACACATCATCTGCGACCACAAGATCGATGGCGGCGAGTGGCTGGAGACGGCCCGCCTGGCGCACCGTGCGGGGCTGCGCTCCAACGCGACCATGCTGTACGGCCACATCGAAAATGAAGAGGATCGGGTCGACCATCTGCTGCGCCTGCGATCCGTTCAGGATGAGACTGGCGGCTTCCAGACCTTTATTCCGCTGGCGTTCCACCCCGATCACACGCCGCTCGGTCATATTCCGAGGACGACCGGCATGCTCGACATCAAGCAGATCGCCGTCGGTCGGCTTCTGCTCGACAACTTCTCTCACATCAAGGCGTACTGGCAGATGATGACGCCCAAGATCGCACAGATTGCCCTCCGGTTCGGCGCCGATGACCTGGATGGAACCGTCATCGAAGAGAAGATCTACCACGACGCCGGCGCGACCACGCCGCAGGGCATGCGCCGCGCCGACCTGGTCCGCCTGATCACGGAGGCTGGCCGCCTCCCCTTCGAACGCGACACGCTGTATCGGCAGGTAGTGCGAAGCGAAGACAGCTTCACCGTGGCGGTCTGAAGTTAGGAATCTCCGATCAAATCCGCTTGCACAAAGAGTTTGCTCTTTGTTGTCATTCCCGCAGGAAATCTGCGTTGCTTTCCCAGCTGCAGCGTTTGATCAGAGCTTCCTTATAGCGGTTCACCTGCAGGTATAGCCCTGAGCTTTTATCGGGCTCTCAGCCCTAAGCTCCGGTCAGTACTTTGCCATCGCCGGGTCGATGCGGTCGGCCCAGGCGAGGATCCCTCCAGCAAGATTCGAGACATCCGTGAAGCCTGCCTGCCGCAGCGCCACCGCCGCCTTCTGGCTGCGGGCGCCGGAGCGGCAGTGCACCACGATGGGTGCGTGCTTCCTGTCGGCCAGCTCGCCGGCCCGGCGCTCCACCTCGCCGACCGGAATCAGCGGTGCGCCCAGGTTGGCGATCGGGTACTCGTGCGGTTCGCGGACATCGAGCACAAAGACATCCTCGTGCCGGTCGAGCTTGCCCTTGAGCTCCTCGACCGTCATCTGCGGAACGCCGTCGATGACGTTTCCCGCCCCCACCGCCTGGTCGCGCGCGATCTCGAGCGGACCGGGCGCGGCGGGCTTCGGAATGCCGCAGAACTGGTCATAGTCGATCAGCTCTGTCACGGTCGGGTGCGTTCCGCAGACCGGGCAGTCGGGGTTTTTGCGCAGCTTCAGGGTGCGAAAGTTCATTCCCAGAGCGTCGATCAGCAGCAGTCGGCCGGCCAGCGGCTCGCCAATGCCGAGGATCAGCTTGATAGTCTCAGTCGCCTGGATCACACCGACCAGCCCCGGCAGGATACCCAGGACTCCACCCTCGGCGCAGCTCGGGACCAGCCCCGGCGGCGGTGGCTCCGGGTAGAGGCAGCGGTAGCAGGGGCCGTCCGGCAGGCCAAAGACGCTGGCCTGACCTTCAAAGCGGAAGATGGAGCCGTAGGCGTTCGGCTTGCCGGTCAGCACACAGGCGTCGTTCACCAGGTAGCGCGTCTGGAAGTTGTCGGTCCCGTCGGCGATCACGTCGAAGTCGCGAAAGATCTCCATCGCGTTCTCGCTGGTCAGCATGGTGTTGTACTTCACGACGTTCAGGAAGGGGTTCAGATCCTTGAGCTTCTGCTCGGCAGAGTCGACCTTCAGCATGCCGACGGTGGCGGTCGAGTGAATGATCTGCCGCTGCAGATTGCTGCTGTCGACGACGTCGAAGTCCACCAGGCCGAGCGTGCCGACACCCGCCGCGGCCAGGTAATAGGCCAGCGGCGAGCCGAGGCCGCCGGTGCCGACACACAACACCTTCGCCGCCTTGAGCTTCTGCTGGCCTTCGAGGCCGACCTCCGGAAGAATAAGGTGGCGCGAGTAACGCGAGATCTCCTCGTTCGAAAGCTTGGGGAGCGAGCTCTGCACCTGCTCGGGAATCAGGGTTTCGGTTGGCATACGGTCAACTCGCTTTCTCACCGCGCCGTTCCGCGCGGGGTGGATGAGGTCTTTGCCGGCAACACCCGGCGGCGGCGATCGCTACAGATGGAAGAGGAGAGGGCGGGAGGGCGCTAACGGCAACAACAACCACCGGCGATCGAGGGGATAATGGTCAGCTCATCCGAGTCGCTGACCGCCGTCTCTTCCTTCGCGGGCAGGTAGCGTATGTCGTCGTCGTTCAGGTAGACGTTGACGAAGGAGCGCAGCTTTCCGTCTGCGGTGAAGAGGTGCTTGCGCAGCTCCGGGGCTCTGCCGGTCAGCTCGTCCAGCGCTCCCTGCACCGTGGGCGCGCTGACCAGAACCGTCTCCTTGCCATCGGTGTACTGCCGCAGGGGCGTGGGGATGTGAATCTTCAATGGGTCTCCTCCATCTCCAGAACGCCCGTGATCCTGCCATCGGGTCCTACCGTGCTGATCTCGATCGGTTCCGGAGAGAACTGTTTGCTCTCCTCCGCTGCCCCGCAGAGCAGAAAGGAGTGGGTTGCCTCGGCATGGCCCTGTGCCACGGCGGTGATGACGTAGGAGCACCCCATCCAGTGCGCTTCGGCCAGGTCGGTCGCCGAGGGCTCCGCCGGATGATCCGGGTGCGAGTGGTAGAAGCCGACGATGTCCAGATCGGCTCCGCGAGCCTCGCGCTGCGCCCGGATCAGCTCCTCGGGAGCGATATGGTAGCGGTTATGCGCCGAATCCGTGCGGGTGTTGCCGGCGCGCACCCACCGCGTCACCTCGTTGCCGGCTTGCCCGTCCGACCGCCCGAGAAGAATGCCGCAGCACTCGTTCGGGTAGGTCTCTTCGCCGTGGGCGCGCATCGCCTCGTACCCGTCAGTGGAGATCCGCAGCATCGTCGCCCTCCGTCCAGAAGCGTTCGCTCATGTACTTTTCGGCCGAATCGCACAGAATGGTGACGATGACGGCTTCGCGTCCGGCGCGGGCCTCGGCCTCGGCAACATCGAGCGCCGTCTGCGCGGCCGCGGCGGCGGAGACCCCCACCAGCAACCCTTCTTCGCGCGCCAGCCGCTTCGCCATGCCGTAGGCGCGCTCGGTCTCCATCTCCAGGTTCCCGTCCGCCAGCTCCGGGTCATAGATGCGCGGCACGATCGCCGTGTCCATGTGTTTCAGGCCTTCGAGGCCGTTGAACGGTGAGTCGGGCTGCATGGAGATGCAGCGCACCTCAGGGTTCAGCTCGCGCAGCCGGCGCGTGGTGCCCATAAAGGTGCCACTGGTGCCCAGGCCGGCGACAAAGTGGGTCAGTCGCCCCTCCGTCTGCCGCCAGATCTCGTTGGCCGTGCCATGGTAGTGCGCCAGCCAGTTGCTGTCGTTCGAGTACTGGTCGGCATAGAAGAAGCGGTCCGGTTCGGCGGCTGCCATCGCACGTGCCCTCCGGATGGCTCCGTCCGAGCCGTCGGCCGGATCGGTCCAGACGATCTCCGCGCCATAGATGGAGAGATACTTTTTGCGCTCGGGCGAGACGTTGGAGGGCATGCAGAGCGTCACCGGGAAGCCGAGCGCCGAACCCAGCATGGCATAGGCGATGCCCGTGTTTCCGCTGGTCGCATCCAGCAGAGCACGGCCGCCCGATCCGCGCTGGCCCAGCTTCAACAGGCCGCGCTGTTCGGCGTCGAGCACAATGGCGGAGGCGGCGCGATCTTTGACCGACCCGCCAGGATTGGCCCACTCGGCCTTCCCCAGGATCTCGATGCCGGGCAGATGCGACGTCAGGGAGTCGAGACGGACCAGGGGCGTGTTGCCGATCCGCTGCAAAACTCCCGAGCCCAGCGTCTTCTCTGTGGCGACCATCTGCTCCCCTCCCCTTTGCCTCCGTGGCGTTGTAGCGCACCGGCGGATGTGCGACAGTTAGGTCTGAGTCTATCCGAATCCCATGGCCAAAAAGGTCCCACAGCGCAGCTTCGACGACGTTCTTTCCGCCCTCGGAGCGCAGCGATTTGATGTTGCACCAGCGCATGAGGGTGCAAAGCGCCGCCCGGACGCCCGCAGGGTCAGCAAGTACGGCTGCGCGGCCGTCATCGCACCGGCGCCCGACGGCCGAGCCGAGCTGCTGGCGCGCCCGGGCTGGCTGCTGAACGGCGACATCTCCCGCATCCTGGATCGCGGCTACCAGAAGTTCCTCCAAAGTTCGCGGCTGGAGATCCCGGCCACCGCCGAACACCTCCGGTCGCTGCACCGGTTCACGGAGGAGCTCAAGGAGGCCACGGGCGAGATCTCGCTCTATAACGAGTCCATGGGCACGACCTCGGATGTGTATGTCTATGACCGGGTCAAAGGCCGGGGCTAAGCTCGACCGATCGAGCCGAGATCTTCGCCGCTCAAACGCACTCGAAGCCCGGGCGCATCTTCTTGACCCAAGAGCCCGTCATCTCGACCGGAGCGCAGCGAAGTGGAGAGACCCCTGTATTTTTGAGCGTTGACTGCGGTCCGGAGCGCCAAGCCAGGTACTGCCCCCTTATATCCCGAAGCTGCCCCTGCGAAGCCGCTACCTTCGGCGCTCCCGCTGCCACTCCCGGTAGACCTTGCTCTTGCCCAGACCGCGTTCTCGGGCGACCTGCTTCAGGGCATCCTTTTCCGTGACGCCCCCGGCCATCACGCGCTCGATCGCCCCCCGCAGCGACTCGCCGCCGGCAGCATCGTCTGCCAGTGCGGCAGGGGAGGGAGCCAGCAGCAACACTATCTCGCCTCGGACGGCCTCGCGCCCGGCCAGCTGCTCCCGGACCTGCTCGACGGGCCCCCGGAGAAACTCCTCATAGATCTTGGTCAGCTCGCGGGCGACCACGACGGGTTGGCCGGGGCCAAAGACGTGCGCAACGTCTGCGAGGGCTGCAAGAATGCGGGTAGGGGCCTCGTAGAAGACCTCGGTCGAACCGTCTCGCGGAAGCGCTTCGAGCGCGGATCGGCGCTGACCGGCCTTTGCCGGCAGAAATCCGTGAAAGGTCCAATGCTCGGTCGGGAGCGCACTGCCCACCACGGCTGCCAGCGCCGCGTTCGCGCCGGGAATGGGGTAGACGGGGATGCCGGCAGCGGCTGCGGCCGCGACGATCTCCGTCCCCGGGTCCGCGATGCCCGGGGTGCCGGCGTCGCTGATGACGGCGATGCGGCCGCCGGCCTCGAGCGCGCGCAACAGCTCCTCGCCGCGGCCGGTCTCGTTGTGCATGTGGTAGCTCACGGTCGGGGTGGTGATGCCGAAGTGCTGCAGCAGATGGGCGCTCTTGCGCGTGTCCTCGCAGGCGATGCGGTCCACCCCGCGAAGCACCCGGAGCGCGCGGAGCGTGATGTCTTCGAGGTTGCCGATCGGCGTCGCCACCAGGTACAGCCCAGGCGCCACCGGCTTCAGCGCCGCCGGATCGCCGTCACTCACCGCGGCTAAGCTCCGCGGACCGCAGCCTGCGGCGCTGGTGCAGCATGCGCATGGACTGCGACAGGTTCTGCGGCGTGATGATGCCGATGATGCGGTCGCCCTCCGTCACCGGCACAATCTGCACGCCCGTGCCGCCCACCAGGCGTCGCAGCGTGCTCAGCACGGAGTCCTCGGGCGACGCTGTCTGAAACGACCGCGTCATCACCCCCTGGACGTAGCTGTTGCCATGGTTCATGAGCGCCTCCACGATGTTCTGCCGGGAGACCGCACCGACCATGCTGCCCCCGCGGACGACCGGAAAGACGTCCTGCAGGCTATGCAGGGAGCGGTCGAGCGCGTCTTCGAGCGTGTCGGAGGCAGACAGTGTGGCAAAGTCCATCAGCATCACGTCGCGCATGCGGATCGTGTTGGCCCCGGTCTCGACCAGGCGGCCGGCGCCGCCGCCGATCTGCGCCCCCAGCAGAAGAAAGACTCCAAGAAGAATCATCCAGGCCACGCCCCCGAGCGCTACGCCCAGGGCGATCAGGGCACAGCTGACCAGGGTGCCAAGGCCGAAGCCGCCGCGTGCGCTCCGCAGCAGAGCGCCTCCGCCGCCGCTGCCGAAGGCACGCGAGCCGTCGAGCGGCGGCACGGGAAGCAGATTCGCGGCCGCCAGCAGCAGATTGAGCCAGACGGCGGAGCGAAGCAGGGCAGAGGTGGTGATCCACGGCCGTGAAAGGATCGGGACCCCGGGGGAGACGGACAGGATCAGCGAGCCGAGCACCAGCCCAAACAGGAGATTGGCAGCCGGTCCGGCAAAGTTCATGGCCTGCGGAGTGCGCTCGGCCGCGGTCTGCCCTTCGCGCCCGCGATACGACAGCAGAGCGCCCGTCGGCAGCAGCAGAAGCGACTCAATCTCGAGACCGCACCAGGCCGCGGCGGCCATCCGGGCCAGCTCCCGCACGGCAAGCGCGGCCAGCAGCAGCAGCCACAGCGCCAGGCCGCGGCCGCCGGTCTCACCCCGGTAGGTCGCGAGCGAGATAAAGATGCCAAGAAGCAGAAGCAGGGAGGCGTGCAGTCGCACCTCGGTGCCGAACCACCGGCCTAGCGGCAGACTCCACGGGGACATGTCGTCCATTGTATGCTTCGCCATGCGCATCATCGCGGGCACGTTGCGCTCCCGGCAGCTGGTCGCACCCCCTGGCTCAACCACCCGTCCCACCAGCGACCGGCTGCGTGAGACCCTCTTCAACGTCCTCGGACCGCGAGTTTCGGGCTGCTGCTTCGCCGACCTGTACGCCGGCACCGGAGCTGTGGGGCTGGAGGCGATCAGCCGTGGAGCGGCCCAGGTGCTCTTTGTGGAAAAGGCCCGGCCCGCACTCGCCGCCCTGCGGGAGAACCTGCGGTCGCTCGGCATCCAGGACGGCTACTCCCTGGAAGAGCGCAGCGTGGCCGCGGCTCTGAAGCGGCGGATGGAACGCGTGGGAACGCCGCCGGGCGTGGAATCGTCCCCGTTTGATGTGGTCTTTCTCGACCCGCCGTACGACGCCTCGGCCGAGTACACCGCGACGCTCGATCTGCTGGGCAGCCACCGTGCAGTGGACCTGCTCGCGCCCGGCGCCCTGGTGGTCGCAGAGCACAGCAGCCGGTCCGGTCTGCCGGAGCGAGTCAACCGGCTCACCCGCAGCCGCGTACTCCGGCAGGGCGACGCCACGCTGAGCTTCTATTCGGTTGGGCTGCCTGACGGCGAGCCGGCTTAGAGCGGTTTACCGGCGGGTGTAGTCCTGAGTTTCTATGTCGGGCCTTCAGCCCTAAAAGCTTTTATGGATCGCTACCTGGGGCTTGCGCCCCAGGCTATGACATGTCGGGCCTTCAGCCCGAAGAGCCGAGAGCTCCACCTCGATGCAAACAGGTCTGGAAGGCGGCCGATCGACGACCTACCCCGCGTGGTGGATTCGACCTCCTCGAGCCGGCGCCAAACCCGCGATTGCGCCCTCCGATGGACCCTGCCGTCAGGCCAGGGCCTCGGCCGCGATGCGCTTCAGCTCCGGCAGCACCCGGCCCAGGGCGGCAGGGGCGGCCTCCGGGGAGCCGAGGCCGAAGTAGACCTCGCGAAACAGCGGAAACAGCGCCTGGTAGGTGCGAACCGCTTCGGGGTTGGGCAGAAACGTGCGATGCGGCAGGCAAACGGCCTTCTGGGCCGCTTCGATGCTGCTGAACGCCGGGGTCTGCAGGAGGGCGAAGATGCCCGATCCAAGGCTGGTGGGGACGCCGTCCGGCACCAAGACCGGCTTGTTGAGCACATCGGCGTAGACCTGGTTGAGTAATGCGTTGTGCTGAGGAATGCCTCCGGCGTTGATGACGCGCTCGACCGGCACCCCACCCTCGGCCATGCGATCAAGAATGATGCGGGTGTGAAAGGCGGTGCCTTCGATGGCCGCAAAGAGCTCGTCCTGGGCGGTGTGGGTCAGGTTCCAGCCCAGGGTGACCCCGCCGAGCGAGGCGTTGACCAGCACCGTGCGGTCGCCGTTGTCCCAGGCGAGGCGAAGCAGGCCGGTCTGCCCGGCACGATACCCCTCCATCCCCTGCGCAAGCTGCTGGACGGTCGTGCTGGCGCGCCGGGCAATGGCTTCAAAGATGTCGCCGGTGGCCGACAGGCCGGCCTCGACCCCTGCGAAGTCGGGATGCACGCTGCCGGGAACGACTCCGCAGACGCCGGCGATCAACCGGCTCTCGCGCTGCATGGCGATGATGCAGGTGGAGGTCCCAACGACGTTGACCACATCGCCCTCCCGGCAGCCCGCGCCGATGGCGTCCCAGTGCGCGTCAAAGGCGCCGACGGGAACCGGGATGCCGGCGCGCAGGCCCAGCTTCCGGGCCCATTCGAGGGAGAGTTCGCCGGCGCGGTGGTCGGAGGTGAGGTACTGCCCGGCCAGCTTCTCGCGAACCCCGTCGAGCAGTGGGTCAACGGCCGACAGGAACTGCTGCGGGGGCAGGCCGCCCCAGCGCGGATTCCACATCCACTTGTGGCCCATGGCGCAGGCGCTGCGGGCGGCCTGCTTGGGATCGGTGACGCCGCAGAGCGTGGCCGCCACCATGTCGCAATGCTCAAAGGCGGAGGCGAAGCGCGACCGCTTCTCCGGGTTGTGACGCAGCCAGTGCAGCAGCTTGGCGAAGCCCCACTCATGCGAGTAAACCCCGCCGCACCAGTCGATGGCCTCCAGCCCCTGCCGGTGCGCCAGCGCGGTGATCTCCTGCGCCTCGTGCTTGGCGCGGTGGTCGCACCAGAGATAGTAGTCGTCGAGCGGCTGCATCGCGTCGTCGACAAAGATGACGCTCGATCCAGTGGTGTCAAGGGCCAGGGCTTCGATACGGCCGGGGTCGCCCCCGCTCTCCACCACCTCTCGCATCGCGCGGACGAGCGCCTCCATCTGGTCGGCGTGTGACTGGGTCGCCTGGTCGGGATCCTGCCGGCTTCGCTTCAGCGGGTAGGGAGCGACGACGGTTCCGAGCCGCCCTTCCGCACTGTCCAGCAGCGTGACGCGCACGCTCAGGGTTCCAAAGTCGACGCCTGCGACAAGACTCATGACGATCTGATCTCCTCGAGGGCACCCCCGGCAGGGGGCGCCGGCCCTTCCATGCTGCCATAGATGGAGGTTGCGGCGGGCTGCTCCGTGGCAGAGCCAGGCAGCGCCGGGCACTCCTTCTCCAAAGCGCTTCCCCGGTCGTGTACATTCGAAGGGTCACAGCATCACCCCGACGATGGCCAATCTCAACCGCACATTGCAAAGCTTTCGTGATCGCTTCGGGAAGCAGGGCCGGGCGTTTGCCGCGCCCGCCCGGGTGAACCTGATCGGGGAACACACCGACTACACCGGCGGCCTGGTGATGCCGATGGCGATCGCCTTCCATACCGTCGCGGCGATCGGGCCCGCGGATGGCGACGATCTGGTGTTCTGGTCGGAGAACTTTCGTGACGAGGCCCGCTTCCCCAGCAGTCCCGGGCAGTGGAAGGCCTCGGGGCGATGGAGCGACTACCCGCTGGGAGTGGTGTGGAGTCTCCACCAGGCGGGCATTGCGGTGCCCCCGTTCTCCATGGTCATCGCCGGCGACGTGCCCCTCGGGGCCGGCCTGAGCTCTTCCGCTTCGGTCGAGATCGCGACTGCGCTGGCGCTGCTCGCGCACGCGGGAAAGGATCTGCCGCTCGAGCAACTGGCCGTGCTGTGCCGTCGCGCCGAAAACGGGTTTGTCGGTGCGAAGAGCGGCATCATGGACCAGTTCATCGTGGCCGGCGGCGTGGCCCAACGGTCGATGATGCTCGACTGCCGATCGCTTCATTTCGATCTGCTGCCCATTCCGGACGGAGCGCGGGTGGTGATCTGTAACTCCATGGTCAAGCACCAGGTCGCCGCAGGCGAGTACGGCAGCCGAAGAGACGAGGTGGAAGCGGGGCAGGAGGCGCTGCGCCGCAGCAACCCGAAGATCGAGCTTCTGCGCGACGCCACGCTCGCCGATCTCGAGGCCGCCCGCGACACCATGTCGGAGGCCAGCTTCCGGCGATGCCGTCACATCATCACGGAGAACCACCGCGTTCTTGAGAGCCGCGATGCCCTCCTGGCAGGCAACCTCGAACGCTTTGGGGAGCTGATGCATGAGGCGCACCTGAGCTTTCGGGACGACTTCCAGGCCTCCTGCCAGGAGATCGACCTGCTCGTCAGCATCGCGGAGAGCCATCCGGCGTGCTTCGGAGCGCGCATCACCGGCGGCGGCTTCGGCGGCTGCACCGTCAACGTGGTGCGCACGGAGGCAGCCGAGGAGTTTGCGGAGTCGCTCCGCAGGCAGTACGGCGACGCCATGGGCATCGAAGCGCAGTGCTTCGTGACCGAAGCGGCCGACGGCGCGTTGGCGCTCGCAGACGCCGGCGAAGGGGAGGTCCGCTCGTGAATCCACTGGCCCAGGCGAACTCGCACCGGCGCTACAACCCGCTGACGCAGGAATGGGTGCTGGTCTCGCCCGGCAGGACAGCGCGGCCGTGGCAGGGTCAGACCGAGACACCGGCGGCACCGGTTGAGCTCGAGTACGACCCGAACTGCTACCTGTGTCCGGGCAACCCGAGAGCCGGGGGTGCTGTGACGCCGGTTTATACCTCCACGTATGTCTTTGAGAACGACTTTGCCGCGCTGAAGCCGGACGCGCCCCACTTCACCTCCGACGAGGGCGGAAAGGGTCTGCTGGTGGCCGAAGGCGAGAGCGGCATCTGCCGCGTGCTCTGCTTTTCGCCCCGGCATGACCTGACCCTGGCCAGGATGAAGGTCGAGGAGATTCGCACGGTGGTCGACCTGTGGGACGCGCAGGCGCGGGAGCTGGGCAGCCGCGACGACATCGCCTACGTGCAGATCTTCGAGAATCGCGGCGCCATGATGGGCGCCAGCAACCCGCATCCCCATGGGCAGATCTGGGCCAACCGATCGCTGCCGAATGAGATTGTGGCGGAAGCACGCGGGCAGGCAGAGTACCTGGCCACGCACGGCGCCAACCTGCTGCTGAGCTACGTCCAGATGGAGGTAGCCGCGGGCGAGCGGATCGTCGTCAGAAACAACAGCTTCGTCGCCGTGGTGCCGTTCTGGGCGGTGTGGCCGTTTGAGGTCATGATCCTGCCGCTGCGGCAGGTCCCTGACCTGGCGGCGATGTCCGAAGGGGAGCGAAACGACC
Source organism: Acidobacteriaceae bacterium (assembly GCA_965218595.1). GTDB lineage: Bacteria > Acidobacteriota > Terriglobia > Terriglobales > Acidobacteriaceae > Edaphobacter. The sequence goes on from CBDCLC010000006.1 coordinate 99,109, forward strand.
TGGCGGCGATCCTGCAGGCGGTCACTTCAACTTACAACCACGTCTTCAACACGCCGTTTCCGTACTCCATGGGGCTCCATCCGCAGCCGGTGGACGGGCAGGAGCATCCGGGGTGGCAGTTCCACATCCACTTCTACCCGCCGCTGCTGCGCTCTGCCACGGTGCGCAAGTTCATGGTCGGCTACGAGCTGCTGGCGTCGCCCCAGCGCGACATCACGGCGGAGCAGGCGGCCGAGACGCTGCGCGAGGCGGCCGCGCGGGCCGGGCGGCTCTGACTCCGTCGCACGATCCTTCCGGAAAGGCTGTGTCCCCGGCTGCGCTGCACCCGCCGCCTTTTGACCTGGCCGCCTCGGCTCAGGACGAGCTGCTCCACGCCGGCTTCGAGCCCGGGTTCTCCGCCGAGGCAGCGGAGCAGGTGCGGCAGCTGCAAGGGGAGCTCTCACCCCTTCCCCCTGGCGACGACCTGCGCGGTCTCGAGTGGTCTTCGATCGACAACGACACGTCGCGCGACCTCGATCAGATCGAGTGGGCCGAGCGGACGGGCGAAGGCGTGCAGATCGCCGTCGCCATCGCCGACGTCGCCGCCACGGTCGCGCGGGGCTCGCCCATCGATCGCCACGCTGAAGCACAGTGCCAGACGGTCTACACCGCCGTCCGGAACTTTCCCATGCTGCCCCCGGAGCTGTCCACCGATCTGACCTCGCTCAACCCCGGTGCGGACCGGGCGGCGCTGGTGGTGCGCTTCACGGTGACGCCAGAGGGCGAGCTACGCGAAAGCTCGGTCGCGGAGGCCGCGGTGCACAGCCGGGCACAGCTGGCGTACAGCCGCGTCGGGCCCTGGCTCGAAGGCAAGCCGCTCTCCGACACGCAGGTGGCTGCCTCGCCCGCTCTGCAGGGGCAGCTCCGTCTGCAGGATGAGGCAGCGGTTGCGCTGCGGGCGGCGCGCGTTCGGCGCGGAGCGCTTGAGTTCAACCGGGCCGAGGCCGATCCGGTCGTCGTCGACGGCGTGGTCCGGGGCATGGGCTCCTCCGTGCAGAACCGCGCCGGCATCCTGATCGAAGAGTTGATGATCGCGACCAACGAGATCATGGCGGGAACTCTGGCGCGCGCCGGCCGGTCGGCCATCCGGCGGGTGGTGCGCTCCCCGGAGCGTTGGTCCAGGATCGTCGACCTCGCCAGCCGCCAGGGAGGTGCGCTGCCGGAGCAGCCGGATTCCCGCGCCCTCAGCCGGTTCCTGCTGGCGCAGCAGGCGAGCGACCCGGTCCACTACCCCGACCTGGCACTGTCGGTGATCAAGCTGATGGGACCGGGCGAGTACGTGCTGGCAGCGGGCGATGGCTCGGGCGGAGAAGGGCACTTCGGCCTGGCGGCGCGGGACTACGCGCATTCAACTGCGCCCAATCGTCGATTTGCCGACCTGGTGACGCAGCGTGTGGTGAAGGCCATGCTGCGCGGCGATCCGCCACCCTACAGCGACGACGAGCTTGCAGCCATCGCAGAGCGTTGCAACCAGAGGGAGTCGGCCGCGCGCAAGGTGGAGCGCTCGATGCTGAAGCGGGTGGCGGCGGTCGCCATGGCCTCGAGCGTGGGCAGAAGCTTCCGCGGAGTCATCACCGGCGCGAGCCCGAAGGGGGTCTACGTGCGGGTGATCGACCCTCCAGTCGAGGGCAAGGTGGTGCAGGGCGAAGCGGGCCTGGACGTGGGCGATGTGGTCAACGTCACGCTCGTCCACACCGACCCTCAGCGCGCCTTTATCGACTTCGCGCACGGAGCTTAGGCTGGCAAATCTTCTGATGCTGTGGTCTCGTGATCGGGTGGAGGGAACCCACATCTCAGGGGCGAGATGTGGGGCACCCGCACCTCTCGGACCGCAGGGGAACCCACATCTCAGGGGCGAGATGTGGGGCACCCGCACCCTCGGACCGCAGGGAACCCACATCTCAGAGGCGAGATGTGGGGCACCCGCACCCTCGGACCTCAGGGGAACCCACATCTCAGGGGCGAGATATGGGGCACCCGGTGGTGGGTGGGTAACTCGTTCTCTTCTGGTGCCACAGTGACAGGGTGCCCCACGTCTCGCTTTTGAGACGTGGGTTCAAGGCTCTGTTGTTGTGATTTCCGCAGGGGATCTACGTTTCTTTCCGAGCCGCAACAGTGGATCAGAGCTTTCCACGGCCTGATCAGGGTTCTGGAGATCTGTGCGCCGCGCCGTCTGCCCTCCGGATCAGAGCTGTTTCAGGCGCTCGGGAACGATGCGCTGCCGGAGCTGATCGATCTCCTTCCACGGATCCTCCTCCAGGCGAGCGCTCCACTGGTCGAAGTTGGCGACCTGGAAGTGCGGACGATCCGGCAACTCCAACTCACTCCATCGCAGCGGCATGGAGACCGGCATGCCGGAGCGGGCGCGTGGAGAGTAGGGTGCGACCGCCGTGGCACCGCGCTCGTTGCGCAGGTAGTCGAGGTAGATCTTGCCCACGCGCGCGGCCTTGGTCATCTTCGTCAGATAGAGCGCGGGGTGCGCTCGTTCGACGCTCACGACGAAGTCCTTGGCAAACTGCTTGACGGCGGGCCAGGCGAGATCCGGTTCGACCGGAACGACCAGGTGGAGGCCTTTTCCGCCGGTGGTCTTGAGAAAGCTCTGGAGCCCGATCGCCAGGAGCCGATCGCGCAGGTCGGCCGCGGCAGCGGTCACGCGATCCCAGCCCAGGGCCTCATCGGGGTCGAGATCGAAGACCAGCCGATCGGCGTGTTCGAGGTCGCCGTTGCTTGAGCCCCAGGGGTGGATCTCAAGAACGCCCATCTGCGCGAGACCAGCAAGCGCCTCCTGCGAGGAGAGCGTGATGTACGGCTCCGGAACGCCTGTCTTTTTGTCCGGAACATCGACGCTGCCAACCCCCTTGGGCAGCATGTGGTTGACGTGCTTCTGGTAGAAGCATGGCCTGGTCGACCCCTCCGGGCAGCGCACCAGGCTGAGCGGCCGGTCGGCGATGTGCGGCAGCATGCGTCCGGCGACGGCCCAGTAGAAGTCCGCCAGCATCTGTTTCGTCACGCCGCTTTCGCTGTCGAGCACCTTGTCAGGGTGCGTCAGGCGCACCGCCGCGTGCTCCATGGGCGCGGGAGCATGCTGCCGCCGGGCGGGAGCCGCAGCCGCATGCGACGAGCGGAGTCGCCGGTCGACCTCGGTGGCGGCGGCCTGTTCGGCCTTGGCCCCTTTGGGCTGGCGTGGCCGAACGTAGAACTTCTCCGGCGCGGTGGAACTCTGGGCCTTTCGCGACGCGGTCGCGGATCGGCTGCCGGAGGCCGGCTGCGGTGGCTCCGGTGCGTCCTCCGCCGGTGACGGGTCGGGCTGCGGAAGCGGGTCTGAGCTCTTCTTGCGGGAGCTCTCACCCTTGGGGCGCGGCGCGGTCTCGGGCGCCTCGCGACGGACCTCCTTCGGGTCCTTGTCTTCGCGCAGGCCAAGGAACGCGGCCTGCCGCAAGAGGTCCTCCGCCGTCCAGGTCGCGAAGCGAACCTGCGCCACCAGGTCGGCCGCGACCCACACGGCGCCGCGCCGGCCCTCGGGCGGAACATGGGTGAAGGGCGAGGTCTTCCTCTCCTTCGGTGTGAGCAGCTCCTTCAGCATGCGGCGCATCTTCTGTGTGAACCCGGTGCCGGTCCGGCCGGCGTAGACGAGCTTGCCCTCACGGTAGTAGCCGAGCAGAAGGGAGCCGATGCGGTCATCGCCATCGGAGGAAAGGGTGTACCCGCCGATAACGAACTCCTGCTCCAGGAGGCACTTCTCCTTCAGCCAGTCGCTGTTGCGGCCCGCGTGGTAGGGGCTGCTGGAGCGCTTCGAGATCACGCCTTCGGCATGGAGCTCGCAGGCGCGGTGAAAGACCGCCTCGCCATCTCCGGCGATGTGCTCGGACAGGCGCACCTCGTCACCCGATCCCCGGGCGATCAGGCTGGCGAGGATCCGCTTGCGCTCGAGCAGCGGCAGACCCCGCGGGTTGCGCCCGTCGACATGAAGGAGATCGAAGCAGAAGTAGGTTAGCGGGTTCTTTGCGCCCTCCTGGAAGGAGGCCTGGAGGTCGGCGAAGTTGGTGGTGCCGTCCTCGCGCAGAACGACCACCTCCCCGTCAAAGGTCGCGGTGCCGATCGGCAGGCGCGCGACCGCTTCGGCCACGGCGGGAACGCGGTAGGTCCAGTCCAGACCGCTGCGGGTCAGCATCTCGACGCCGCGGGCGCTCTTGCGCGCCTGCATCCGGTAGCCGTCCAGTTTGAGCTCATGCAGCCAGCCCTCACCCTCGGGCGCGGTGGCGGACTCTGTCGCGAGCTGAGGCTTCAGGAACTCGGGCTGGGGCTCCTCCGGAAGCTCCTGCAGCAGATCGGATATCTGCTGCTCCAGAGCTGCGGGCTCCGCTTGCGGACCGGTGTCCTCGGCCGGCGGTTTGCGGTACCAGGCCTCGCCGGTTGCGGTCTCCTTCGAGTTCCAGACGTGGTCTTCCTGCCGGGCGATCTGCTCCATCGATCGTCCCGTGGCGACGCTGCGGTCCTCGGTCTCCGTCACACCTGGAGCATCCGCTGGGCGTTCGAATTCGTCGTGCTCCTTGATCAGCAGCCAGTTGGGTTTGCGCTCGGTTGCGGCGCGGCCTCCCATGCGGATCAGAGCCCATTTGCCCTTGATCTTTTCGCCAAACATGACGAACTTGAGCTGGCCGTCGCGCAGGCCGGCGTCCACATCCTCGTGCCCGGGCTGTGGCTGCCAGGTCCCCTGGTCCCACAGCATCACGGTGCCGCCGCCGTACTGTCCCTTGGGGATGATGCCCTCAAATCCGCCGTACTCGATGGGGTGGTCCTCGACCTGTACGGCGAGCCGCTTGTCCTTGACGACGTAACTCGGTCCCTTGGCGCAGGCCCAGCTCTTTAGCACGCCCTTCCAGCCCAGGCGGAAGTCGTAGTGGAGATGGCTGGCGGCGTGCTTCTGAATGCAAAAGGGAAGCCCCGCGAAGGCGCCAGCTTGCTTCGCCCCGGAGGGCTCGGCCGTGATGTGGAAGTCGCGCATGGAGCGGTATCGGGCAAGCTGCGCATCGACCTCATCCGCGCTCGAAGGCTGTCCCTCGGGATCCCGGCTGGGGGTTGCGATCTCTTTGGTTCGCTTGCTCGGCATTCGTCCTGCTCACTCGTGGGTAGAGATTGCTGCGGCTAAGCGGACTTGCGCTTCCGTGCGGGCTTGGCCGAGTTGCTGGCCGCAGGCTGCACCAGAGCGATGCCGGCGCTCGCGGCGGACGCGGCCGAGGCGGCTTTGGATCCGCGGCCCGACTTCTTCTCGGCGCGTTCGGCTTCCGCCGGAGCCTCGTCCGGGCCGACCTTGCCCACACTCTTGCGCAGAGCATCCATCAGGTTCACGACCTTGCCGCGGGCCGGAGCCGCAGGTTCGTCCCGCGGAACCGGAGCGTGGTTCACCTTGGCCTCGACCAGCTCCTTGAGCGCGACCTCGTAACCATCCACAAACTTCGACGGATCGAACTTCGCGGCCTTGCGCTTGATGAGCTCCTTGGCCAGGGCGAGCGAGTCCTCATCCACCGCGACCTTCTTGATGTCTGTGAAGTACTCTTTCGGATCGCGCAGCTCCTGCTGGTAGCGCATGGTGTACGCCATCATGCCGCCCAGTGCTGCCCCGCCCTCGTCGGAGCCGGCCGCGGTAAACGCGATCACGTGCTCGCGGCCCGCGAAGGCGATCTTGCCCAGCGCGGCTTTTTTTGTCTGGCGCAGCGCCTCCCGCACGGTGCCGAAGGCCTCTGCTTGCAGGTCGTTCTCGGGCACGACAAAGTAGGGCTTCTCCAGATACTCCGGTGCGAGATCGGGGAGATCCACAAACTGCTCGATGGCCACGGTGTGCTTGGAGGGCACGCGAAGGTTGGCGATCTCCTCCGGCTCGATCGTGACGTACTCACCCTTGCGGTACTCGTAGCCCTTGACGATCTCATCCTTGTCGACCACGGCGGCCGCCGGCACATCTTCCCCGGTCTGCTGCTGAGCCTCGGCGGCGCTTGCCTGCACCTTCTGGTACTTCACCCGCTCGCCGGTGCGGCGGCTGATCTGGTGAAACCGAATCTCGTTCTTCGCTTCGGTCGCGGTGAAGAGCTTGACGCCGAAGCTGACCAGCGAGATTTGAATCTGTCCGGACCAGTAGGGACGCGCCATAGCCACACCTCGTTCGTCGCGGAGATCCGCGTGTGAGGATGGGATGGGTGCTCCGGGAGGTGGGATGCTTTCCCGGCGACCGAAATCGCATCGCCGGGCGTTCAGGCCGGCGGGACGGGAAGGGCAGGGTCGGTCTCAGCAGCCTCCTCGGCAAGGATGCGGGCGTAGGCGGGCAGGGTCAGGAAGCTCTGGAACTTCGGTGTTCGTATGAGCTCCCGAATCAGAAACGCAGCATGCTCGAAGGCGGCGGTGCGATCTCGGTCAGCCGATGGGAGCACGCCGTCGAGCTCGGCCTGAATCATCTCGTCGCACAGCTCCGCCGTCACACGCTGGCCCGTGTCGAGCACCGCTCCGTGATGGACCCACTGCCAGAGCTGCGCGCGGCTGATCTCGGCGGTCGCAGCGTCCTCCATCAGGTGAAAGAGCGGAACGCAGCCGATGCCGCGCAGCCACGCCTCCAGATAGCGGAGACCGACGGCGACGTTCTGCCGCAGGCCGGCGGCGGTGATCGCGCCTGACGGGGGTCGCAGCAGATCTTCGGCCGTGGCGTCGAACTCCGGCAGCTGCCGGTCGATCTGGTTGGCGTTGGGCATCAGGCGGTCGAAGACCTCCCGGGCCACGGGCACAAGCGCCGGGTGCGCGACCCAGGTGCCGTCATGACCGTCGGTGGCCTCGCGCTCCTTGTCCGCGCGCACGCCTGCCATGGCCCGCGCATTGGCCTCCGGGTCGTGGCGAATCGGGATCAGCGCGCTCATGCCGCCGATGGCACACGTGCCCCGCCGGTGACAGGTCTTGATGGCCAGCTTCGAGTAGGAGCGCAGGAAGTGCGTTTTCATGCCGACCTCGGCGCGGTCGGGCAGCAGCAGCGAGGCATCGCCAGCAAACTTCTTGATGTACGAGAAGATGTAGTCCCAGCGGCCGCAGTTCAGGCCGGCGGAGTGATCGCGCAGCTCCCACAGGATCTCGTCCATCTCAAAGGCGGCGAGGATGGTCTCGATCAGCACCGTGGCGCGGATCGATCCGGCCGGCAGGCCCAGCTCCGCCTCGGCCGTCACAAAGACCTCGTTCCAGAGCCGGGCTTCGAGATGACTCTCGAGCTTGGGCAGGTAGAAGTACGGTCCGGAGCCGCGGCGAAGCAGCTCGGCGGCGTTGCCAAAGGCGTAGAGCGCAAAGTCGAAGAGGCTCGCCGAGGCCCGTTCACCGTCGACAAGCACATGCGCCTCGTCCAGATGCCAGCCGCGCACCCGCGCAAACAGCACGGCCGGCTGCTCGATAAGCTGGTACGCCTTTCCCGTCCGCTCATCTGTAAAGGTCGCCGACCGGCGGATGGCGTCGCGAAGGTTGATCTGGCCTTCCATCAGGTTCACCCACGAGGGCGTTGTGGAGTCCTCGAAGTCCGCCATAAACACGCGCGCGCCGGAGTTGAGCGCGTTGATGACCATCTTGCGATCCGGTGGACCGGTGATCTCGACCCGCCGGTCCCGGAGGTCCGGTGGCAGGGGAGCCACGGTCCAGCTGCCGTCCCGCACAGACCGGGTGTCGGGGAGGAAGTCAGGCCGCTCTCCGCGGTCGAGCCGATCCTGCCGGGCCTCGCGCGCCGCCAGCAGATCTCTCCGGCGGCCGCCGAAGCGGCGTTCCAGGAGAGCAACAAACGCCAGAGCGTCGTCCGTCAGGATCTCCGCATACCGCTCGGGGATGGGCGCGTGCACCTCGATGCCGGGGGCCAACACTATTCTCGTGCTCCGTCTTTGAATTTCCAACGTTCATGGAAGTCCAACCCGAGGTTGGACGCTGCGTCAGGTCAGGAGAACGACCGCACCGATTTGCCCGGAACCCCTTTTTCCAGCTCCTGCTCCGGTTCGAAGCGCATCGTCACGCGGCCCAGGTTGGAGAAGCTCACGTCGACGCTCGATCCGGCGCCGGCCGGCAGGTTACCGGTCCAGCTGCCGGTCGTGATCCACTGTCCGGCGCGGAGACCGCCGGTGCGCGGCGCGGCGATGTTTGCCAGGTAGGGCAGCAGCCGAAGGAGATCGCCGGCTGTGTTTGACCCCGTCTTCTCCACGCGAACCGAGCCGTCGATCGCCATGGTCACGCTCTCGTTTGCGAAGTCCAGTTGGCGCCAGTCGTCTGCGTAGGCCGGACCGTAGACGAAACCACCGTGCATCTGCAGATCGGCCAGCATGTCCAGGCGGTCGACCGCGGTCGGGTCGGTCAGGCCGCTCTCGAGCACCTCGATGGCCGGATGGCAGCTGCCGATGGCGTCCAGCACCTCGTCGCGGCTATAGGCCTTGTCCTGTTGCGGCAGATCCTTGCCCAGCAGAAACGCCACCTCTGCCTCCAGACCGCGGTAGCGCACGGCCCGGATGATGGAGCCGGAGGAGGCGATGTACATCGCCGGCATGGGAGCAAAGGTCGGCTCGGCATCCGGGGCGGGCGCGCCAATCTTCCATCCCCCGATGGTTCCGTAGCCGTTCGCTATGAAGTCCTGGACCACATACGCCTCCCGGAGCGACTTGGGCCGGAACTGCAGAGGGATGTCCGCGACCGGCGTCTGCGTCCGGCGCGCATCCATCAGCACGTTGGCGGCCTCCAGCAGAATCGCCTCCCGCGCTCCGGAGATCTGCTCCATCGATTGTCCAAACTCTGTTTTTCCTTCACCTAGGTCCGGCATCGTCTCTCCTTGGGCACGCAGCACGAGTCTCGTTCTTCCTAAGGATGCGGGTTTGCTGCTTCGCGACACCCTCGCGGGGGATCTCCGGGGATGTTCGGGCCAGGCGAGCAGCACCCCCGCTTTGTGCGTGGGACCAACGAACCGCCAACCGGCGCTGGCTACACTTGTTGGATGAACGAGCACGAACTGCAGGGACGCCAGCCTCTCGAGATCTTCAAAGAGTGGTTGGGCGAGGCCGAAGTGTCTGAGCCGAACGACCCGAACGCGGTCGCGCTCGCGACCTCCACGACCGACGGCCGTCCCAGCGTCCGCATGGTGCTGATGAAGCGCGCCGATGAGCGCGGTTTCTGCTTCTACACCAACGAGGGCAGCGAAAAGGGCGTGCAGATGCACACCAATCCGCACGCTGCCATGTGCTTCCACTGGAAGAGCCTGCGGCGGCAGGTGAGGGTCGAAGGAACGATCTCCGACATGCCCGGCACGGAGGTAGACGAGTACTTCCACAGCCGGTCGCGGCGATCGCAGCTGGGCGCGGCGGTCTCGCAGCAGAGCCGTCCCCTGGCGAGCCGCGCGGAGCTCGAGGAGGCCGTGCGCAGGTTCGGGGCGGAGCACCCGGAGGAGATACCGCGGCCAGAGTTCTGGAGGGGATACTGCCTTTCGCCCGAACGGGTCGAGTTCTGGATGGATGGAAAGGACCGGCTGCACGACCGCTTCCTGTTCACGCGGGCAGACGGCGGCTGGTCGGTGGAGCGTCTTTATCCCTGACTGCGGCCTGATTACGGCCTTATTGCTGCCTGATTGCGGCTCACCGTCCTAGGCATTACGAAGATCGGTCAGGGTCTCAGGCAACCGTTGGACGGCGATCGGGGCCGGCTGCCGGCGAGGCGCGTCGCTGACGCTTCACCGCCGACCACACGAAGCGAGCCAGCAGCAGCACCGCCAGAACGGCGGTGTCCTTCCAGGGCGTGCGCACGCCCGTCTTGACCAGCCACCAGTAATGAATCACCGCCGCGATCGCGGCGACGTAGATCAGGCGGTGGAGCCGCTGCCACGGCTTGCCCCCGATCGCGCGCAGGACGGCCTGGGGAGAGGTGGCGGCGAGCAGAAGCAGAATGAACCAGGAGAGCAGGCCGACCTGGATGAAGCGTCGCCGGCGCAGGTCATCCCAGATCGTCGGCCAGACCTGCTTCCACTCGGTGACAAACACGCCGGGGTGTCCGTGGCGGGCGGCGGTCAGCGCCGCGGGAAGATCGTAGCCGGAGTACAGAAAGACGTAGGTGGCCAGGTGCAGCGTCGCGTAAAAGAACGCGTACAGGCCGACCAGCCGGCGGAGGCGCACCAGCGGCGAAAGCCGGGGCGAAAGACGCCGCAGCGGTGTGATGGCGAGATCGCCGAGCAGAATCCAGAGCGCCCAGTTCCCGGTGAAGTGAGTGATGCGGGCGACCGGGTCTGGATCCAGCGCCAGGCGGCCGGAGGTGTAGAGGTGCAGAAGATACACAAAGGGCGCGAGCAGCCCGAGGTGAACGGCAGTCTTGAGGATCAGGATGGCTCGCTTGGACATGCTGAAAGGAGTGTACCGGCGCGTGTGTTCCTCCGAAGGATCTCCGTTGCAATCAGTCACGGCTCGGAGAGAGACGCAGATTCCCTGCGGGAATGACAAACATAAATGATTTGGTTAGAAGTCCTTTCGCAGGTCCATGCCGGCGTACATCCCGGCCACCTGGTCGCCGTAGCCGTTGAAGGGCAGCGTCGGGATGGTGTGGGGAAAGGCCGAGGTGTCGATGCGGCGCTCGTGAGCCTGCGACCAGCGCGGGTGGTCGACCTGCGGGTTCACGTTCGAGTAGAAGCCGTACTCGTTCGGCGCCATCTCGTTCCACAGCGTGTGGGGCTGCTTGTCGGTGAAGTGGAACTTGACGATCGACTTGGCGCTCTTGAAGCCGTACTTCCACGGAACCACGACGCGGATGGGCGCGCCGTTCTGGTTGGGCAGAACGTTGCCGTAGCAGCCAAAGGTCAGCAGCGTCAGCGGGTTCATCGCCTCGTCCAGGCGCAGGCCTTCGGAGTAGGGCCAGTCGAAGCCGCCAGGGAGGTCGGGCATCTGCTTCCGGTTCAGGTCCGAGATGAACTGGACATACTTGGCCGAGGGCAGCGGCTGGCAGAAGTTGACGAACTCCGACAGCGAGTAGCCGTCCCACGGGATCACCATTGACCAGGCCTCGACGCAGCGGTGGCGGTAGACCCGGCTTTCGATGGGCCGGTAGTGCGCGACCGAGTCGATATCGACGGTCGTGGGCTTCTTGACCAGGCCGTCGATCTGGATGGTCCAGGGCCGGGTCTTCAGCGTGTGGGCGTTCTCCGCCGGGTCGGACTTGCTGGTGCCGAACTCATAAAAGTTGTTATAGGTCGTCGCCTTGGCTTCCGGCGTCTGCGTGTCGGGCACGGTGTACTTCGACGGCACCGTGGGGATAGAACCGCCGCTCGCCTGCACCTCGCGCGGGTGGAAGAAGCCCGGCACGTTGCGCAGAGCCACCGCGCCCACGGCGGCGGTTCCGGCGGCATACGCGGCTCCCGTCAGAAAGCGACGGCGGCTGGCGGAGTGCTCGCGGAAGGCGGCTTCGGGGGTGATCTCGGAGGACGGTGGCTCAGGGCCGAACTTGCTGGTGTCGCGAAGGTGCATGGGGGAGATATTCCTTGGCCCGGGGCTGCGGGTCTTTATCTAGTTAGATTACGCAACCGGGGTTGCGGGTGGATGGCCCTTTGCAGGCTGCCGAAGAAAGAAGAGCAGCAGCCCGAGCAGGATCAAAACGGCTGCCAGGGCAAGCTCTCGCGAAAAGTTGGGCCTCGCCAAAAGGATGTAGCCAAACCCGACGAGCGCCAGCAGCGGCGGCAGCGGATACAGCCACAGCCGAAACGGGCGCGGGAGACCGGGCTGCGACCGCCTCAGGTATAGGACGCCGATGTGCTGCAAAAGAAACTGCAGAAGGATGCGAATGACGACCAGGCCGGCGATCACGTCGGCCAGCGAAAAGAAGCAGAACACTGCGGCCGCGCCGGCCAGCGTCAGAAGCGAGACATACGGGAACCTGCCCGTCGGATGGAGGCGGGCGAAGACCGGGAAGAAGCGGCCCTCGGCCGCGGCGGCATACGGGATGCGCGCGTAGCCGAGCAGAAGGGCAAAGACGCTGCTGAAGGCGGTCACCATGATCAGAAGGGCGGCGGCCTCTCCCAGCCGGTGCGCCGCCGCCGGCCCGATCGCCGGCCCCCAGGCGCGTTCCATAAAGACCGAGACTAGGGCCCGGCGGGCGGCGGGGTCCTGCGCCGACACCATGCTCTGCCAGGGCAGCACGGCCAGGATGGAGACATTCATCAGCAGGTACATGACCCCGACGATGCCAATAGACAGCAGAATGGCGCGCGGGATGGTGCGGCCCGGGTCGCGCACCTCGGCCCCCAGCAGGGACACGTTGTAATAGCCCCAATAGTCGTAGGTGGCAATCAGCATCGCCGAGGCCAGACCGGCAAAGAACGCCGGCGTAAGCCGGAAGGCTCCGGGCGGCAGCTGCAGCGCCTGCCCAAGGTGCCCGCGAAGCAGGCCGGTAACCAGAATGGCCAGGATGGTGCCCAGAACCAGCGTCAGCATGACGCCCGAGATGCGGCCAATGCCGGTGAGATTGCGGTAGAGCAGTACCGTCGCCAGGACGACGGCCGCGATGGCCAGCAGCGTCATGGGCGAGAACGAGACGCCGGCCGTGTACAGTCCGAGGCGCATGCTGTGCAGCACGGCATGCCCGGCAAGCGAGGGCGCCACAAACGTAGCGTACTGGCTGAGCCCGATGGCTCCACTGGCCACCGACATGGGGCAGGAGAAGAAGACCTGGAACAGGAACAGGAAGGAGAGCACCTCGCCCAGGCGACCGGGATAGATCTGCCGGAGATAGCTGTAGGTGCCGCCCGCGCGGGGCATGGCAGCTCCGAGCTCCGCCCAGACCAGGCCATCGCACAGCGCCAGCAGCGCTCCCAGCACCCATCCGAGCATCGCCTGCGGTCCGCCCATGGCGCCGATCAGCAGCGGCATGGTGATAAACGGGCCGACCCCGATCATGTTCAGCAGGTTGAGCGAGACCGCGCCCCGGAGCGACAGCGTGCGGGCGAGTTGGGGTGGCTGGTCGATGTCTCTGAGTGTAGAGCGTTCCCCCGCGCCCGGCGCTGCTCGGGCGGGGGCGCGCTTATGTGAGACATTGGGGCTATGACGAAGCTGCAGGCAGTGCTTTGGGTCGGAACGATCGCCGCCGTGATGGAGTGCGGACCGGTCGCGGGAGGGCAGGGAAGAGGCGATGGGGCGCTTCAAACGGACGGGGCACTGCGGCAGACGGACCCGGCCAACCTGATGGGCGAACAGGTGCGGCCCGCGGGCCCGGGCAGCGAGCTCCCCGTCAACCAGGGTGCGGCCGCGCTCGAGCAGACTCTGCGCCGGCTGCGCACGCGCGCCAGCCTCCTGATGATCGTCGCCCACCCGGACGACGAGGACGGCGGCATGCTGACGTACGAGTCGCGCGGAAAGGGTGTGCGCACCGGCATGCTGACGCTGAACCGCGGCGAGGGCGGGCAAAACGTCGTCACGGGGGACTTCAACGACGCCCTTGGGCTGCTGCGCACGCAGGAGCTGCTGGCCGCCGATCGCATGATGGGCGTCCACCAGATGTTCGGCACGGAGGCGGACTTCGGCTTCTCGAAGACCAAGGAGGAGGCGTTTGCACAGTGGGGGCACCAGAGAGTTCTGTACGATGCCGTGCGCGCGGTGCGGCTGTTTCGGCCTCTGGTGGTGACGAGCGTCTTTGTCGGCGCTCCCTCCGACGGGCACGGACACCACCAGGTGAGCGGCGAGATCGCGCAGGAGGTCTTTCGCGCGGCGGCCGACCCGAAGCTCTTTCCCGAGATGGGTCTGCCGGCATGGGCTCCGCTCAAGGTCTACGCCCGGGTGCCGTTTGCGCAGATCAACAGCAAGGGCATGTTCGACTACGCCACGGGCAAGTACGTTCCGGTGCGCTTTGAAAACTACGTGACGGGAGCGATCTCGACGACGGCACCGCACGCGGATGTCGAGATCCCGGAGGGCGACCAGGACCCGCTGCTGGGCATGAGCTACGTGCAGTTTGCCCGCAAGGCGCTGGCGTTGCAGCGCACTCAGATCGGCGCGGGCGTCCGGGTGGCGCCCGCGGGCGCCTTCAACGTGGGCTACACGCGATACGGGTCGCGCGTGCCGGAGAAGGCGAACGAGACGGGCTTCTTCGACGGGGTCGACGTCTCGCTCAAGGGCTTGCTGTCGCTCGCTCCCTCCTGGAAGGGCGCTGGGCGCGAGGCGATGCAACGTGGGCTGGCGCACCTGGACGGGCTCGCCGGCAGGGCTGCCACGGAGTTCTCCCCCGGGCAGCCGCAGGCGATTGCACCGGTGCTGCGGGACGGCCTGGCCGAGGTGGATGCGCTGATCGCCCAGGCCGGCTCGGCCAGCGGTCTCCAGCAGACGGAGCGGTACGACCTGCTGCACGAGCTGCGCCTCAAGCGGGTGCAGTTCAACGACGCCCTGACGGAGTCCCTGGGACTCCGCGTGGCGACGGCTACGGTCGAAGGAGACCGGCCGCTCGAGCTGGTCCCCGGGCAGACGGCGGCAGTTCGGGTCCAGCTCGCGAAGCCCATCCCAGAGGTAAAGATCACCGCCTCGCAGCTGGAGCAGAGCGTCACCGGGAGCGATGGCCGGGTCACCGCGACCGAGCAGCCGATCGGAACGGGTCCGGCGGACAGCCTGGCGGGGAGTGCACCGGTGAGCACACGCGTCACCGTGCCGCCCGGCGACCAGGGATCGCGTCCCCCATTCACCCGAAAAAACCTCGAGCAGAGCTACTACACCATCGCCGACCCCCGCCTGCGCAACGCCCCGGCCGCCCCTCCGGCGATGACGGCCTGGGTGGAGGCGGAGTACCGCGGTGTTCCCCTGCGCTTCGGACGGGTTGTCGGCGAGCTGCAGAATGGCGTTTATCAGCCGGTCTCCGTCGTTCCGGAGGTGAGCGTCGCCGTCTCGCCGGAGGCCGGTGTCGTTCCCCTCAACGAGCGGAACTTCATGCTGCGGACGCAGGTGAGCAGCGTGGTCGCCGGGCAGACGGGCGAGCTCCGGACGGAGGTGCCGAAGGGATGGAAGACCGACCCGGCGAAGCAGACCTGGTCCACACCGAAGGCGGATGAGGCCGTCGCGACCCCGTTCCGCATCACCCCCGCCCACCTGGCCGAGACACCCTATCTGCTCTCAAGCGTCGCCATGAGCGGCGGTCAAAGCTATCGCGAGGGCTACCGGGCGGTGGGCTATCCGGGTGTGGTGCGCAGCTACCTGTTTACCCCGGCGGTGTACCGGGCGCGCGGAGTCGATGTCGCTCTTGCGCCCGGGCTCCGCATCGCCTATCTGCCGGGAACCGGCGACGCGGTCGAGGCCTCGCTCGAGGAGATCGGTGTGCACGCCACGACAGTGTCGGTTGCGGACATCGATGCCGGACGGCTGAGCGACTTCGACGTCCTGGTGCTGGGGGTGCGGGTCTACGCCGCCCAGCCAGCGCTGCCCGCTGCAACACCCAAAGTGCTGGCTTGGGTGCACTCGGGTGGCGTCGCCATCCTGCAGTACAACAGCGCGGAGTACCACCCCAGCTACGCACCGTATCCCGAGTCGCTCGGAACCTCGGAGAAGGTGGTCGACGAGACCGACCACGTCGATCTGCTGCAACCGGCGTCGCAGGTGCTGAGCTGGCCCAACCACATCACCGAAAAGGACTTTGACGGATGGGTGGAGGAGCGCGGGCATGGCTTCATGGGCAGCTGGGACCCGCACTTCCAGGCCCCGACCGAGGTCCACGATCCCGGGCAGGATCCGCAGCGGGGCGGTCTGCTGATCGCACCGTATGGCAGGGGAGTGTACGTCTACTGTGCCTTTGCGCTCTACCGTCAGCTGCCGGAGGGCGTTCCCGGGTCGTTCCGGATCTTTGCCAACCTGCTGAGCCTGGGACGGAGCCCAGCCAAGGCACCGGAGGCGAAGACCACCGGGGCAGAGTAGACGAGCCCCGCAGCCTACTTCAGGTTCTCGAAGAAGTCCTGCATCTGCTGAGCCGGCTGGGGTGGCGTGGCAGCGACGAGCGCATAGAACTCCTGGGCGCCGTACTGCTCGAACAGGGGACGGGACTGCTCCATCAGCGGGGCCTGCGTGGTGTGCTGGCGAAAGGCCTCGTACTTGCGGTCGAGCACCGATCGCACGTCCAGGGTCACCGTCCAGGGATGAGGCAGGGGCTCGGGGCGATCCGGCAGAAAGAAGTTGGTCGAAAGGTGAAAGAGGCGGCGCGGCTGAAACGCCGGGCCAAGCTCGGGCGAGCGCTTTTCGCGGCCGGCCCAGTGAAACGCCGCCGTCGTCAGCATGGAGACCATCATGTGGTCGGCGTGCGTGTTGAGTGCGCCGTCGCCGCCAAAGGTGAGCACGGCATCCGGCCGGTAGTGGCGCATGCGTTGCACCAGGCGGGCGGAGGCGTAGGCGAAGTCCACCGATTCGAGCTCGCCGTCGGAGAACTCGAGGATCTCGAACCTTTGCACCCCAAGCACGCCGCAGGAGGCGGCAAACTCCCGCCGTCGCATGGCGCCGAGCTCCGCATCGGAGTGCGCGTGCCCGCGATGGCTGGCAGCCTGCCCGTCGGTCAGGCAGATCACCGAGGTCTCGACGCCGCGGCTGGCGGCGAGCGCGAGGGCGCCACCAAAGGCGAAGCACTCATCGTCCGGGTGCGCGACCACACACATCAGCTTCAAAGCCATGCTTCGGCCTCCAGATCTTCTTCGGCAAACAGCAGCTCGGGGGAGACGGTGTCCTCGATCCGCGCGTCAGGGTCCACCGCGGCGACCGGCGCGAAGGAGCGTCGATGCAGCGGCGATGGGCCGTGCTCGCGCAGGGCCCGGCGGTGTTCGGGCGTGCCGTAGCCTTTGTGCGCGGCCAGGCCATACTGCGGGTGCAGCCGGTCCAGGTCGCGCATCCGGGCATCGCGGTGCACCTTGGCGACGACGGACGCGGCCGCGATCGACAGGCTCAGGGCGTCGCCATAGAACAGCTTCGTCTGCGCGCAAGCGTGGTCGACGCGCATGGCATCGATCAGGAGATGATCGGGCGGCTCTGGCAGACCCAGAATCGCCTCCAGCATGGCACGCCGGGTCGCCTGGTAAATGTTGATCCGGTCGATCGTCTCGGCATCGACCTCCGCCACATGGACGGCGATGGCGATGCGGCGAATGCGGCGATCAAGCTGCTCGCGCTCCTCGCGGGTGAGCTGCTTGGAGTCCCGGAGACCGGCTTTGGCGAGCGAGGCCGTCCGCGGAGGAAGGATGACGGCGGCGGCGACCACCGGCCCGAACAAGGCTCCGCGGCCCACCTCATCAACGCCGGCTATGGAGCGAAAACCACGGTGGCGCAGCGCCTGCTCGGGCGCGTCCGAGCACACCAGCAGGCGCAGCATCTGCTGCTTGGCGGTGGCCTTGGTGACGCTCTTGGAGTGGGGGTCGAGAGATTGCCGGAAGGGGAAGCGCGAGGGCATGTGCTGAAGCACAGTGTAGCTCCCCGGGGTGGTCTGACGCCACGTGTGCGATGGTGCGGCGGTGACAGAAGAGCCACGGCCGCTGACCGTGGCTCTTCTGACTTCGAGGACCCGGCTAGGACGCCCGTTCGACCTCGCGCAGGCGGGCAGCCTTGCCGCGCAGGCCGCGCAGATAGAACAGCTTGGCGCGCCGCACCTGGTAGGAGCGGATCTTCTCGACCTTGTCGACGACCTTGGAGTTGTACGGGAAGATGCGCTCGACCCCCTGGCCAAAGCTCATCTTGCGCACCGTAAAGGTGCCCTCCGGACCCTTGCGGGTGGCGATCACAAGACCTTCAAACGCCTGCAGGCGCTCTTTCTCGCCTTCCTTGATCTTGACCTGAACGCGAACAGTATCGCCAGGGGCGAACTCGGGCAGATCGGTACGCGCCAGCTTGGCGGCCAGTTTCTGCATGGTGGGATGGATGGACATGGAAGACTTCCTAATTTGGACTCAATTGCCGAGTGTACACCAGAGTTGGCCCACAGGAGGTCTCATGCCGCGTCAGGAGAGCGGCAGTCCGGTACCGTCGCGGCAGGTTGGGGGTCAGAGGCTGGCGCCGAGCTCCCTGAGATAGGCGCGGTCGCTCTCGCTGAGTGGAGCGGTCCGCAGCAGGTCGGGACGGTTCCGCAGCGTCTTCCGGAGCGCGGCGCGGCGACGCCACTCGCGGACGGCCCGGTGGTCGCCGCTTGCCAGGGGCGCTGGCACGGCGTGCCCCTGAAACTCGGCCGGACGGGTGTACTGGGGATAGTCCAGCAGACCGCCGGAGCCCTGGGTGACGCGAGGCGGCTGGCCCCGCTCCCGATCGGCGGCCGGGCCGCCAGGCTGGGGCGCATCGGCCGCGCCGAAGCTCTCGTACCGGGCGGAGTCAGGATTGCCCAGCACACCCGGCAAAAGGCGGGTCACCGTGTCGACGATCACGGCGGCGGCCAGCTCGCCACCCGAGAGCACGTAGTCGCCGATCGAGAGCTCGCGGTCGCAGAAGATCTCGTTCACCCGTTCGTCGACGCCCTCATAACGTCCGCAGATCAGAACCAGGCGGTCGCAGGCTGCAAGCTGCCCCGCGACGCTCTGCGTGAACGGCACCCCCTGCGGCGAAAGGAGGATCACCGACTCCCGAGCGGGATCGCGCGACGGCTTGGGCGCGATCGCAAGGGTGGCCAGCAGCTCCGCCACCGGCTCGACCTTGAGCAGCATGCCCTCACCCCCGCCGAAGGGACGGTCGTCCACCGTGCGATGGCGGTCGTGGGTGAAGTCGCGCAGGTCGTGCATGTCGATCTCAACCAGGCCTGCCGCACGGGCTCGGCGGAGCACGCCAAAGTCCAATGGACCGCGGAAGAGATCGGGAAAGAGGGTGACGAGGTCGACGCGCATGCGATCAGGTTAGCGAGTCTTCGGGCCTGTCGGCGAGCTTTCCCCCTTCTCCTTCGTCGAGGCCGGAGCCGCCGGTGCTGCTCGCCCCGCTTGTTCCTGGTAGAGCTCGATCAGACCCTCGGGCAGCTCCATGTGGAGCCGTCGCGATCCCGAATCGAAGTTGGGGTGGTAGGCGATCGCAAACGGAACGAGGATCTCTTCGCCGGCCGGTCCGCGCACCACCAGAATGGAGGCGCCCTCGGTGTCCGCGGGTGTCTCGTTTGAGAGCACATCTTCGATCCGGCCGACGCGGGCTCCCAGCGAAAACAGATCGGCGCCGGTGAGCTCGTGGATGTAGACGGCGCCCTCGTCGAGCGGCATCTTTTCCTCGATCGGAACCGCGACGTCCTGCCCCTTCAGGGCTTCGGCCTCCGAGATGGTGGTGGAACCGCTGAGACCCAGCACGATGCGGCCGGAGTTGCGCCCGGAGGGCAGCCAGGAGCTGGTGACCTCCATTGCGACGGCCTCTTCCGGAGAGCCGTTGTAGTCCGGCGGAACCACAAAGACGCGCGGCCTGCCGCTGAAGCGCTCGGGGAAGTCGGTGAGCAGATCGGCCAGCAGCTCGCCCTTGCGCCCCTGCGGACGGACGAAGTGCGCCAGCACCAGCCATCGTGGCTGCGCCGCGGGCGCTTCCGGTTCAGCCATGGCGATCAGCCCTGCGCGTCGGTCGGATGTTCAGCCCCCGCGTCGGTGTCCGAGCCTGCCATGGCCCCGCGATGCCCGGAGTCTTCAATGATGTCGAGCGAGAAGCGGCGATGGAGCTTCATGCCAGCCGCACTCAGAATCGTTCGCAGAGATCGGGCAGTGCGGCCCTGCCGACCGATCACCTTGCCGACCTCACCCTCGGCGACCCGAAGGCGAAACAGGGTGCCCTCGCCATCCGCGACCGCTTCGACCGAGACAACGGAAGCATCATCCACCAGCGATCTGACGATCTCCTGCACAAGAACGAGCAGCCGGTTGGCTGCATCGTCCGCGACCACGGCGTTCATGGCCTCTGACATCGAAACACCCCCCTGGAAGGACGCGGCCAGACCGGACACACGCACCTTCGCCTCATCCTGGGGGTGAGGGCTTCAGGGGACGATGCCACCGTTGGCTGGCTGCGACGCAGTCTTGCAAAGCGGGCCGACATCTGGCTCGCCATGGATTCCGCATCCCACCCCAACCAGAGCAGCAGTGATGCTTCCGGCCAGTGTACGGGACGGGAGGTCCAAAGCAGGTGAGACAAAGGTGCTGAAGACGCAAGTCTTTGGGCACCACTGCGAGCAGCCTGGTCACCGTTTCGGGATGACTAGGAGGCGACGGCAGGCTCTTCGACGGCGGCGGTGGATGGCTCGGGGGTGACGGCCATCAGCTTTCCAACGCGCTCCGAAAGCTGAGCTCCGTGGCCCGTCCAGTACTCGATGCGGTCGCGCTTGAGGGAGATCTGCGCCGGTTGGGTGCGCGGGTTGTAGGTGCCTACGATCTCGATCGACCGGCCGTTGCGGGCGCGATCCTTTTCAATCACAACGACACGGTAGTGGGGCTGCTTGCGCGCGCCAACGCGCGCCAGACGAATCATCAACACAGGGCAATGCCTTTCACAACGGAGCTTTTTGGAGCGGAGGGGAATAGCCCGGCACAGATGCCACGGACCATGCTGTACACGCGCCAACACCCAAGTATCGCGAAAACGGCAGGGGTTTTGCAACTGGGAACCGCAAAGGGACACGGCTGCTGGAAGGAAGATGCCGTTGCGGGCAGACCTCCTCCGGGATCCACCGAGCCGGGCGACCGGAGTGACGCGAGGCGATTCAGGCCGGAAACAGGAAGCGCAGGACCTCGCCAAACCGGGCGGCCCAGGCGGACTCGTCGTGCACCGCGCCTTCGACCCGGCTGTAGTGGAGATCGACACCCTCACGCCAGCCGAGGCTGAGAAGCAGCCGAAACAGCTGGTCGGTGTCGCGGAGATGGTGCGCCCCCTCGGCGGTTCCCATGTCGAGCCAGATGCGCAGCTCCGGCCTGGGTCGCGCCCGGTTGATCCGGTTCAGGATGCTGCGGTGATCCCACCACAGGGAGGGCGACATCACGGCCAGGCGGCCAAAGGTCTCCGGGTGCTCGAACCCCAGGGAGAGGGAGATCAGACCGCCAAGCGACGATCCGCCGAGCGCCGTGTTCGCCGCGCCCTCCGCCACCCGGAACTGCCCGGCGAGCATCGGCATCAGCTCGTCGATCAACAGCTGGCCGTAGCGCCTGCCCTCGCCGCCGCCCATGCGGAAGTCGCGGGTGGGGGTGTACTCCGCCATGCGCCGCAGGCCGGTGTTTGCGACCCCGACCAGGATGACTGGGGTGATCTCGCCGGCTGCGGTCAGAGCGTCGGCGGTGGTGTGTGCCTTCCACGTGCACCCGGCGACGTAGGAGGTGCGGCCGTCGAAGAGGTTCTGGCCGTCATGGAGATAGAAGACCGGATAGCGGCGGCCGGTCTGCTCGAAGTAGCCTGGCGGCACGTAGACGATGACCTGCCGGTCATCCGGAAGCACGGCGGAGTGCAGCTCAAAGACCTGGTACCGGGGGTTCTCGATCAGGGCTTCGGAGGCGGTCTCAGGGTCCAGTCGGCGGAGCTCCGCCGGCCGCTCTCCGACCCCCCTTGCCGGTTCCCCTGCGTCGATGACGGTGAGCCGGCTCAATGCGGTGCGGCGCTCCCTGGGCTAGGATGGCTAAAAGACTAGCAGAGGAGGAGACCGGGTGCGGAGGGAGTACCACAGGTGGTTTTCCCCGGCGCTCGGCCGTGACATGGAGCTGCTGATCTTTGGACACGCCGGCGTTCCCGCCGTGGTCTTTCCGACCTCCTGCGGCAGCTTCTGGCACTTTGAGTTCTTCGGCATGGTCGAGGCCATCGCGGACAAGATCGAGCGCGGCGAGGTGCAGCTCTTCTGTGTGGATTCGGTCGACCACGAGAGCTGGTACAACCGCGATGTGCCGCCGCGCTGGCGAGTCGCGCGCCAGGTGCAGTACCGCAGCTACATCGTCGAGGAGGTGGTGCCGCTGGTGCGCTCGCAGAACCAGTCGCCGCACCTGATCACCATGGGCTGCTCGCTGGGTGGCTACCACGCGGCCAACATGGCGTTCAACTTTCCGGATCGCTTCACCGGATTTCTGTCGATGAGCGGTATCTTTGACCCGTGCCGGTTCCTTCATGGCTACTACGACGAGGACTGCTACTTCAACACGCCGCAGCACTTTGTGGCAAACCTCGGCGAAGGGCATCTGCTGGACCAGTGCCGGCGTGGCACCTACGTGCTGGCGACGGGGGTGCACGACCAGTGCTGGGACGCCAACGAGCGCATGGCGGAGGTTCTGCGCGGCAAGGGCATCCCGCATCGGCTGGAGGTCTGGGGCGATGGGGCAGGGCACGAGTGGGCGGACTGGAAGCGCATGGCGCAGGTGTATCTGTAGAGCAAATCTCTCGATCGAGGACGGGAAGTAGATGAAGAAGATCGGCGTGCTGTTTGGAGTGGAAAGCACCTTTCCGGGAGCTCTGGTGGAGAAGATCAACTCCATGGGCGTGAAGGATGTTACGGCCGAGCCGGTGGAGGTGGGCGGCGTCGAGATGGCGGCGCCCTCCGGCTACGCCGTCATCGTGGACCGGATCTCGCACGACCTGCCGTTCTATCGCTCGTTTCTGAAGAACGCCGCGCTGATGGGAACGGCTGTGATCAACAATCCGTTCTGGTGGTCGGCGGATGACAAGTTCTTCAACTACGCTTTGGCGTCCAGGCTGGGCGTGGCCGTTCCGAAGACGGTGCTTCTGCCGCACAAGGAGTTTCCCCCGCAGATCAGCTCGCAGTCGCTGCGCAACCTCCAGTTTCCGCTCGACTGGCAGCGCATCTTCGACTACGTGGGATTTCCCGCGTTCCTGAAGCCGCACGATGGCGGCGGCTGGCGGGATGTGCACCATGTGCATAACCCGGATGAGTTCTTCTGGGCCTATGGCCAGACGCGCGATCTGTGCATGACACTGCAGGCGGCGGTCGACTTCCGGGAGTACTTTCGCTGCTATGTGGTGGCGCAGCGCGAGGTCCGGATCATGCCCTACGATCCGCGCCGGCCGTTTGAGCAGCGCTACCTGCAGGACCCGCCCCCGTACCCGAAGGAGCTGCTGGCGCGCGTCGAGCGCGATGCCCTGACGCTCTGCCGTGCCCTGGGATACGACCTGAACACGGTCGAGTTCGCGGTGCAGGATGGCGTTCCGTATGCCATCGACTTCATGAATCCGGCGCCCGATGCCGACTTCTACTCGGTGGGCGAGGAGAACTTTCATTGGATCGTCGATGCGGTGGCGCGGCTGGCAATCGAAAAGGCGCAGGCGAGCCAGCCGGACCTGGCGGAGCTGCGATGGGCCGCGCTTCTGAACGGCGTCTCCGGAGCCGCAAAGCAGACCCCCACGGCAGAGGAGACCAGCAAGCCGGAGATCCAGAAGGAGCTCGCGCCCGTGGTCAAAACGGCAGCGAAGAAGGCTCCGGCGGGTGGCTCTGCGACCGCCAAGGCGCCCGCGGCCAAGCAGGCCACAGGCAAGGCACCCGCTAAAGCGTCGAAAGCGAAGCCCAGGTAGGCTCGACCGGGCTCCGGTGTTACTCTGCTCTCTCCCCAGGGGAGGCACGAGCTATGCGGCCATCGTTCACGTTGGGCATCGAGGAGGAGTACCAGACCGTCGATCCGGAGTCGCGCGACCTCCGATCGCACATCGCGACCGAGATGCTGTCGCAGGGCAAGATCCGGCTGGAGGAGCGGGTCAAGGCCGAGATGCACCAGTCGGTCATCGAGGTCGGCACGCGCGTCTGCCGCGATATCCATGAAGCGCGCGAAGATCTCTTCGATCTGCGCCGCAACATGATCCGCCTGGCCGAAGAGCAGGGCCTGATGCTGGTCGCCGGCGCCACCCACCCCTTCGCCGACTGGCGCATGCAGGAGATCTATCCCGACCCGCGCTACCGCCAGGTGGTCGAGGATCTGCAGCAGGTGGCGCGCGCCAACCTGATCTTTGGCCTTCACGTTCACGTGGGCATTGAGGACCGTGAGGCGGCGATCCGCATCATGAACACCCTGCGCTACTTTCTTCCGCACATCCTGGCGCTTTCGACCAACTCCCCCTTCTGGCAGGGCATGGAGACGGGGTACAAGAGCTATCGCGCCAAGGTGTTTGAGAACTTCCCCCGCACCAACCTGCCAGACTCCTTCGCCAGCTACTCGGAGTTCGAGGGCTATGTGAACCTGCTGGTGAAGACGAATTGCATCGACAACGCCAAGAAGATTTGGTGGGACATCCGGCCTCACCCCTACTTCGAGACCATCGAGGTGCGGATCTGCGATATCCCTCTGCGGGCGGAGGAGACGATCGCCATCGCCGCGCTGATCCAGGCCACGGCCGCGAAGCTGTGGCACCTTCACTCCTGCAATGTGGACTACCGGCAGTACTCCCGTGCGCTGCTGATGGAGAACAAGTTTCGCGCGGTGCGCTACGGCCTGGACGGAAAGATGATCGACTTCGGCAAGCAGGAGGAGGTGCCGGTGCGCGATCTGATCGGCGAGTACCTCCACTTTGTGAACGACTGCGTGGGCGAGCTCGGCAGCCGGGAGGCGATCGGCTACATCCACACCATGCTGGAGCAGGGATCGGGCGCCGACCGTCAGCTGCGGGTCTTTCGCGAGACGGGAGACCTGAAGGCGGTCGTCGACTTTATGGCATCTGAGACAAAAGCAGGGCTGTAACCCGGAAGGTATGATTCCCGTATGACGACGACCGCAGAGCAGACCGCAGGCGAGATCACCGACCTCCGCAAGGTAGCGTTCCCGCGAGAGTTTGCCGCCGGCGCGCGCAACGCGGTCAGGACCTGCCTGCGCATCGATCCGGCGGAGAAGGTGACGCTGATTACGGACCGGAGCTGCCTGGAGATTGCCGCCTCCATGGGCCACGAGCTCGACGAGCTTGGATGCGCCTGGAACGGGTTTGTGCTGGAGCAGATCGCTTCCCGACCGCTGGCCGGCATGCCCCAGGCGATCCTTGACGACATGGAAAGCTCGCAGGTCAGCATCTTTGCGGTCACCGTCGAGCCAAACGAGCTGCGCAGCCGCATGCAGATGACCGACGTGGTGAACCGCCGGCACATGCGCCACGCGCACATGGTCAACATCACGCCCGAGATCATGACGCAGGGCATGCGGGCGGACTTCCTGGCCATCGACCGTCTGAGCCAGGCGGTGCTGGACCGCGTCCGCAAGGCCAGCTACGTCCGCGCGACTACCGGTGCGGGAACCGACATTCACGTGGAGCTGAATCCCGACTACCGCTGGTTCAAGACGTCCGGCATCATCAGCTCGGAGAAGTGGGGGAACCTGCCTGGCGGTGAGTGCTTTACCGCGCCCGAGCAGGTCAACGGCGTCTTCGTGGTGGATGGCGTGGTGGGGGACTTCCTGTGCGCGCGCTTCGGCATCCTGCGCCGGGAGCCCTTGACCATTCGCATCGAGGAGAACCGGATCGTCAGCGTGAACTCCAGCAACAAGACGCTGGAGCGAGAGTTCTGGGCCTATACCCACACCGATGCGAACTCCGACCGGGTCGGTGAGTTCGCCATCGGCACCAACATTGGCGTCGAGCGCGTCATCGGCAACATACTTCAGGACGAGAAGTTTCCCGGCGTGCACATCGCCTTTGGCGACCCCTACGGAGCCCACACCGGCGCGCCCTGGAAGTCGTCGACGCACATCGATGTGGTCGGTCTCGGCTTCAACATCTGGCTGGGCAGCGCAGAGGGCGAAGAGCAGATCATGCGGCAGGGCAGCTTCTTGCTGGAGGCGTGAAGGCTGCATGATTGAGCCCTATCGCAGCCGCTTCAACGCGAGCTACACCGAAGCGCAGTACGGCACGTTGATCGCGGAGCTGAACCGAAAGACCCGGACCGACATCTCGTTTCGCATCTGCGAGACGCCGTGCTTCTTCGATCGCGCGCTGCTTGACGAGATGGCGGCGACCGGCCTGGAGCTGACCCATCGCCTGCTCGACGATCCTGCCTATCTCCAGGCGGCGGATGCGGCGATCCCATCGGCCTACAGGGTCGCGAACTGCGACGCGAGCCCCAACTTCATGACGGTGGACTTCGGCCTGGTGCGCGCCGCGGATGGCTCACTGCGTCCCACGCTGGTGGAGCTGCAGGCGTTTCCGTCGATCTTCGGCTACCAGGACGTGCTCTCGCGGCAGTACATGGAGACCTACGACCTGGACCGGAGCCTGACCTGGTACTTCGGCGATCTCGACCGGCAAAGCTACTGGGCGCTGCTGCGGCAGGTGATCGTCGGCCGGCACGACCCCGGGAACGTGGTTCTGCTGGAGGTGACACCGGAGCGGCAGAAGACGCTCCCGGACTTCCACGTCTACGAGGATGAGCTGGGCATCCGGACAGTCGACATCACGCAGGTGGTGCAGCGAGGCAAGCGGCTGTTCTACCGGCGCGATGGCCGCGAAACTCCCATCCACCGCATCTTCAATCGCGCGATCGCGGACGAGATGGAACGGGAAGGCGTCCGGCCGTCCTTTGATCTTCAGGCGGAGCTCGATGTGGAGTGGGCCGGTCACCCGAACTGGTACTTCGGCATCAGCAAGTTCTCCCTGCCCTTTCTGGAGCACCGGGCGGTGCCAAAGGCGGTGTTTGTGGAGGACTGGCTGCGGGATCCGGCCCGGCTCGCGCTGCCCCCCGGGCAGATGCTGCTGAAGCCCCTCTACTCCTTCGCCGGCAAGGGAATCCAGTTCGACCCCACGCGCGCCATGGTGGAGTCGATTCCGGCAGCGGAGCGCAGGAGCTACCTTCTGCAGGAGCGGGTCGAGTTCGAGCCCGTCGTCGAGACTCCCTTTGGGCGGACACAGGTGGAGGTCCGGGTCATGTACCTGCGGCCGGACGAGGCCGCCGAGTTTACGCCGGTGATGAGCCTGGCCCGCCTGGGCCGCGGAAGGATGATGGGTGTCGATCACAATCGGGATCAAAGCTGGGTCGGTGGATCGGTAGCCCTGTTTCCAAAGTTGTAGATAGCTTCCGGCATTCGGTAACCAAGGCCGGTGCGCATGCGGTACACTCCTCCTCAGTCAGGCAGGAGACGCGAGATCGTGACTGTACGAGCAGGACAGCGCGCCATGGCGCTGCGAAAGCCGATTGAAGACAACCCGGTGCGTACCTCTGTGCGGTTTCCCCTGCGGCTTCGGTTGGAGGTCGAGACCGAGACCGGATGGATTGATGCTGTCACGGAAAATGTGTCAGCCAACGGCCTCCTGTTTACCGGCCAGGTGCTGCCTCCCGTGGACAGCCGGGTCGCTTTTAACCTTTGCATGCCGTCTGCTCTGATGGGTACCGAGAGCGACGTCATGGTTCACTGCTCGGGTCGCATCGTCCGCCACCAACAGCAGGGACCGGACAAGATGGCTGCTGCCGTGATCGACGAATACCAGCTCAAGGCCTAACTATGACCCTGCATGCCCGTGACGCCTCCCCCAACGGCAATGAAGGATCGGAAGAGATTCAGACTTCCGGAATCCGGGTGATCCTTGCAGACTCCCAGGCGATCTATCGCGTTGGGATGAAGAAGGTATTCGCCCTCGAGGACGACATCCGCGTCGTCGCCCAGGTGGAGACGCTCACCAATCTCTACGCCGCGCTCGAGCGCTACCCGACCGACGTGGTTCTGCTCGAAGGTCAGCTGATCTCTGGCACCATCGACGCCATCCCCGACCTGGTGCGGCAGGCGCCCAACGCCAAGTTCATTGTGCAGGTGACGGAGGCCGATGAGAGCAACACCGTCGAGCTCTACCGCCGCGGTGTGCGGGGCGTGGTGCCGCGGTCGATCTCTCCGGACCTGCTGATCAAATGCGTGCGCAAGATCGCCGACGGCGAGACGTGGATCGACAACCAGTCGATCAGCTGGGTGATCGAGGCCTACCGGTCCCAGGCCGCGACGCTGACCAACCCGCGGGTGCAGCCGAAGCTCTCCAAGAAGGAGGTCGCGATCATCGGGTGTATCTCGCGCGGCATGCGCAACAAGGAGATCGCCTACCAGATCGGAACCACGGAGCAGGTGGTGAAGAACTACCTGCGCAAGATCTATGACAAACTCGGCGTCTCCGACCGCCTGGAGCTGGCGCTGTACTGCCTGCACCATGAGCTGCTGAAGAAGTACGCCCACGACAGCGACCCCGCCGAAGCGATGCGTCCTCCAGCCTCGAACGGGGCCGTCTCGGCCAAGGCCTAGATCGGGCGTGGCCGCTCACCCGCCGCTGACCCGCGTCCAGCGAAACACCTTTGCCGCCTGCTTTCTGGGGTGGACGCTCGACGCCTTCGACTTCTTTCTGCTGACGCTGTGTACCCGGTCGATTGCGGCGGAGTTCCACACCAGTCTGAAGCAGGTAGCCGAGGCCATCTTCTGGACCCTGGTCATGCGCCCGGTGGGAGCGCTGCTGTTTGGCGCGCTGGCGGAGCGCTTTGGCCGCCGCCGCACGCTCATGGCGAACGTGCTCTGCTTTTCGCTCTTCGAGCTGCTCTCCGCCTTTGCTCCCAGTCTGTCGAGCTTTCTTGTGCTGCGGGCTCTCTTCGGCATCGCCATGGGGGGCGAGTGGGGCGTGGGCGCGGCGCTGGCGTTTGAGGTGCTCCCGGCCGGCCGGCGAGGCTTCTTTTCAGGCCTGCTGCAGGAAGGCTACGTGGTCGGCAATCTGCTGGCGGCGGCGCTGTACGGTCTTCTGTTTCCGCATTTGCACGGGACCGGGATCTGGGCGCCATGGCGGGTGATGTTTATGCTGGGGGCGCTGCCGGCGCTGCTCGCCATCTACCTGCGGTTGCAGGTGCAGGAGTCGCCCGCGTGGCTCCATTCGCGAGAGGTCGCCCGTCCGCAGACGCGGGTCTCCGCGGTCGCCGCCGTTCGTTCGTTTCTGCCACAGTTTGTCTTTCTTACCCTGCTCATGACGGCGTTTACCGCCTTCAGCCACGGCACGCAGGACCTGTACCCGGCCTTTCTGGAGCGGGACCACGGCTTTGGACCCCGGCTGGTGGGGCTGCTGGTGGTGCTGGGCAGCCTGGGCGCGCTTGCCGGCGGCATCCTGTTCGGGGCGCTCTCCGAGCAATTCGGACGCACCCGAACCATTGTCTTCGCCGCCCTTCTGTCGCTGCCGATGGTGCCGCTCTGGGCCTGGTCTCACACCGCGGTGCTGTTGGGTGCCGGCGCCTTCCTGATGCAGTTCGCGGTGCAGGGAGCCTGGGGCATCGTTCCGGTGCACCTGAACGAGCTCTCCCCACCCGCGGTCCGAGCGGTCTTTCCGGGCGTGGCCTACCAGTGCGGCAACCTGCTGTCTTCGCGCAACAGCGTCTTTCAGACCGAGATCGCGGCGCGCTTCTTCCACGGCAGCCTGGGACCGGTGCTGGCCTGGACGGTGCTGATCGTCGCGATCGGGGTCGCGGCCCTGACCGCGCTGGGACGAGATGCGAAGGGCGTCGCCTTTTCGCGTCCGTAGACCACCGGCGGCCTACCGGGCGGCTATCGGCTCCGAGGTGAAGGTGGAGGCGGGGAGGCCGGCGGCGTTATACATCGCACCCGGTACGACGTTGGACCAGGCGTAGCGCACGTAAACCGGCCGGGCGATCTGCCCCGCCGAGACCACGACACTGTCGCCTTCGATGCGCGCCTGCGCGGGCACGAACCGGTGGTCCGCCCCGGCCAGATCGAAGCCGACGACCGGCTGCCCGCGCGTCGTCAGGCCCTGGGCGTCCGTGAACCAGACGCGCATGGCAGGGACGCCCCCTGGCTGCTCCTCCAGCGTGGCTTCGCGGTAGAGCGGCGAGGCGTACCGCAGGTCTTCTCCATAGACCATCGCCCGAGCCGCCAGGGCCAGGCGGGCGGCGACCGTCTGCTTGTCCGGCGGGTGCACGTTGTGCGGTGTCCCAACGTCCAGCGTGACCGCCATCGCCGTGTTGGCGACCGACAGGGTTCGCCGCTGCGCATCGCGGATGGTGCCCCAGTCCTCCCTGGGGGAGTCGAAGCTCGAGATCTGGGCGAACAGAAACGGCAGCTCGCCCTGCGCGAAGTGCGATCGCCAGTCCGCGATCAGGGCAGGAAACAGGGTGCGGTAGAAAGGGGCGCGGTCCGGGCTGGAGTTGGTCTCGCCCTGATACCAGAGGAATCCACGGACGGTGTATTGCTCGTAGGGCGCGATCATGCCGTTGAAGAGCCCGGCTGGCAGCCAGGAGACGGGGTCGGGATGCCAGTCGTGCTGCGGCGCGGGCTGGCCGGCGGCCTTCGCCGCGGCATCTTCCCGCTGTTCCGCCGCCATCCGCTCCCGGAGATCGGTCTGCAGATTGGCGAACTGCGCGCGGCTGCGGAAGGCTGGCAGAAGCGCCGGGTCCGAGCCGAGGGTGTCGAGCGAGACCCAGGAGTCGGCCGGCGTGCCGCCCCAGGTGGAGTCGATCAGACCCACCGGAACCTTTTCCCGCGCTGCGATCTCGCGCCCGAAGAAGTAGGCGATCGCGGAGAAGCTGGCGGCGCTCTCGGGCGTGCACCGGACCCAGGTCGCCGGGTTGTCCGCCAGCGGGTACTCGGAGCTCGCCCGCTCCACGTGAAGGAGGCGTATCTCCGGATGGCTGGCCGCGGCGATCTCCCGGGCGGAGTCTTTGACCGGCGTTCCGGGGCCGAAGCCCCCGAGCGGCATCTCCATGTTGGACTGCCCGGACGCGAACCAGACATCGCCCACCAGCAGATCGGTGCGGCTGACCTCCGGGCCATCGCCGCTCACGGCGAGCGTGTACGGTCCTCCGGCATTCTCCGGCGCCAGCGCCAGCTGCCACAGCCCCAGCCGGTCGGCGATCGCGATGGCGGTCTGCCGGTGGAAGCGGACCTCGAGATGCGCGCCTGGCGTAGCTGATCCCCAGACGCGAATGGGCCGTTCCCGCTGCAGCACAGCATGATCGCTGAGGGCATGGGGAAGCCGGATAGCGGCCGAAGCACCGAGGGCAAGCAGGGGAAGCGCCACGGCAGCGAGGCACGAGGATCGGGAGAAAGCCATGCAGCGGAAGCTAACAGGTCGCGCGCGGCGCTGCCAACCGGCAGCAAAGGAGCCCCGGGGGTGGAGGTGCGCAGGGAACGCTACTGTTCGGGGGTGCGGGCCGTGCACGAACGTTCGCTTTGCTGATCAGCGCCAAGAGTGAACTGCCGATTATCAAGAAGGTGTCGCGTACTCCGATCCACGAGGAAAGAGACTTCGTTGCCACGAGGATGGCGACGGCGTTGCCTCGAACGACCGAGCCACCAGTGGACCCATCGACGGTGAAAGCAGACTGCCGAGCATCACCGCTGCCCCAAGCCGTCTTCAAGCGCCGGAGTATTCCAGTGTTGCCAGACACTGGCTTTTGTCTGTAGCGGAGCATGACCGTGGCGATCTTAAGGTCTTCCAGGTCTTGATCACAACCGGAGCAGTCGTCCTGCCGTCGTATGGAATGAGTTGGCGCTGGGCGTCTCGTCTAAACGATGGAGCGGGTGCCGATTGAGGAGAGGGGAAAACAGGTGTCACCGACGAGACTTCGTGAACCATCGCGGGGAGCAGCCCATTCGGTCGTTCAAGTCGAGCCAGGCAAACTGTCCATTCGGGTCGACCTCATAGAAGCATTACAGATCGTCAGCATGGAGAAGGAAGTCCAGGCGTCCGAAGTCAAGCAGGAGGATGTGACCCTCGGGACTGTTGAAGACAGCGATCTCTAGCGGAGGTGCTGCGAATGAGGCGCGGTGCGCCCGCTCCAACACCTGCGCAGGCGCAGGAAGCCCGGCTGATGCGGCATGGCCGATCAGCATGGAAAGGCTCTCCTGTTCTTCTCAGAACTCCGAACTACTGAAGTAACGGTGAGAATACGAGGCTCGCTTTGGTTATATTTGACTGAGAACAAACATGCCCAGCCCGCTACCTTCTGACATCTTCCTCATCCGTCACGCGGAGAAACCCTCTGGAGCCTTTCGCGGAGTTGACCCAGCCGGCCGTCGCTCCGCGCACTCTCTCACCGTCAAGGGCTGGCAACGGGCAGGCGCCCTCGTCGCTGCCCTCGCTCCCTTTCACGGCCACGTACAAGTTCCCGGCCTTGTGACTCCCGGCTTTCTCTTCGCGTCGTCCTCTCGCATCACCGACTCTAAACACAACAAGAGTGACCGCGAGATTGAAACGCTGGGCCCCCTCGCCCACCGGCTGAACCTCGATATCAATCTCGACTACGACGTCAACCAGGAGTCTCAAGTCGTGGTTGCTGCTCTTCGCTGTCCTGCCCCCGTCCTGCTCTGCTGGGATCATCACCGCATGGCCCAGCTCGCGCGCTCCATCCCCGGCAATCACCAGGTGCCTCGCAAGTGGCCTTCGGAGCGATTCGACCTGGTGTACGCCTTCCATCGAGCACCAGACGCGGCCATTTATACGTTCTCTCAAATCGCTCTTACTCTGCTCGGTGGCGACTCCCCCGCTGACATCTCTGCCTAAGTTCGGCACTCGACGCAGCGTAGAGCCAAACAGAATTCAGACGGCGACATCGACATGAGCGAAGCTCCCGTTCTGGCCCCGTTTGAAGCTTCGCGATGTCGCCGTGCTGATGGCGAAACTCGAACTCCGGACACTCTTTTGGAAGAGTTTGCCGGAGACGGGCAGCTTCGGGCGTGCTCGCCACGAAGTGAGCGGGGGATGCTCGGGGCCATGCCTTCTCGAAACTGGTGCTTGATCCTGGTGTGATCTCCGTTTTTCTGCGCGATGTTTGCCTGGATGGAGACCGATACGCGCCTCCCAGTTCTCCACACCTCCCAGGCGGCTACTTAGACTCAGAGCTGGTTCGCTACACCAGCTACTTAGAGGTACAGAATGTCGGGCACGCCACTATCCGCGCAGGATGTTGTTAGAGAGTATGACGCTAGTGGAAGGGACGTCTGTAGCCACGATGACCGGCTCCTTACCTTGCCGCAAATCACAGCCACTCACGACAATATCAGTCGATCCACTTCCGGTCACACTGAGGAGGCTGGATGCGTCTTCGGGCGAGCGGCTGTCGCGTATCCAGGCGTCTTTCGTTTGCCGAAGGTCAATGACTGGAGCGCCGTGACCGTAAACGGGCGTGAGAAGTCCGGCAATTACGACCGATTCGACGTCATCGCAGACCACAGCGGGCCGCTGCTCTGTGCTCGAAGCCTCCAAGACGACATCGCTCATACGTATTCCCTTCGCGTGCCGTACATACATGCCGTACGCCGGCAGCTTTCCAAACATACGCGCCTCTGGGTAGGCGTTTGGCAGCTCCGGTATTTCGCGCTGCGTCCACTCACGTTTGCCTGGTTCCGCTGTTTGCAGATGAATGTTAGAGAGTGTGACGTCTTCTACCGGCATGTTTGGAAGGCCGGTGATGGAATTCGTCAGCACGGCTTCCGTTGCATACACATCGCTGATCATCACTCCTCGCAGGTAGCTGGGGTGACCGGTGCGGGAAGGCGTGCGTGCGCCGTGACGGAGGAAGATAGGCGTCCGGGTGCGCTGCATGCAGATGTTCGTGATGGCCACGCCCTCCAGCCAGCCGCCATCCACCACTTCGAGGCAAATGCCTGCGATTACCCGCGCATTCAGGGCGCTTTCCGCTGTGTTGTGAATGGTGGAGTTGGAAAAAACTATGTTTTCACAACCTGATTCGGTGCGCGTGCCGAACTTGAAACCATTGCAGCAAGTGGTGAGCGTGCAGTTGGTGACCGTGATGTTACGCATGACGGGAACGGTATTGCCGTAGGGGTTCTCGCTCTTGAGGCAAATCGCGTCGTCACCGGTCTCGATGGAGCAGTTGCTGATCCTCACGTCGCTCGAATTCGAGATATCGATGCCGTCAGTATTCGGGCCAACGACCGGATTCTTGATGGATACACCCTCTACAACCACATTCCCGCACGACATGAGGCGCATGGTCCAGCCCGAGGCATTCCGAATTTGCACCTGCTCGACTCGGAGTTGGTGGCATTCTACGAACTCCAGCATCGGAGATACACGGGGAAGTGGGCGCAGGTACAGTGAGGCTACATCCGCCCACTGCTCGCTTGGAGGGTACTGCCGGCGTCCTGAGGGTACCCAGAAGGACGGTCCCTGGCCATCGATTGCGCCTGGCCCACAGAGGCTTACGTTCTCGGCATTCTTTGCGAAGATCAGGTGCCTGGTGCTTGCGTCTGCAGTGACAGGTGGGCCGGGTTGCGGAGTGTATTGTGAAATGTCCTTACTGCCGAGCAGGACCGCGCCGGCTTCCACATACAACGTCACGTTGCTCTTCAGAACGACGGTGCCGGAGAGGTAAATGCCTGGACTTAGGTATACGACACCACCGCCCTGCGCAGACGCCCGGTCGATGGCGGCGTTGATGGCGGGAGAATCTAAGGAAGCGCCATCGACCTTTGCGCCGAAGTCTTGCGGCCGAAAGAGTAACTCTGCTACTCGTGACGGTGCGGAAGCTGCCGAAGCTGTTTCCGCACGAAGAAACCCCGCAGTACCCAGAAGTTGAAGAACATGACGTCTATCCACAGAATCCTTCCGCCTTTCACGTGCGCAACGACGCAGGCACGATCAATGTTCGGCCCCTTATGGGCGACGACACCGGCCAACCAGAGGTACTGGCAACGCCACAGAAACACTCCCGAGTTCACCGTCCGGGCTAAGGTCCGCCCCAGCTACTTTAGCAGCCGATTCGGAATAAGCTCCATGGCAGAGGTGGTCTTTGTGAAGGAGATCGAGCCACAGCTGCGTTTGGCGCCACGTGTGAGCAGGTCTTCGTCCCACCCGGAGAGCTCCGCGTTGCCTCAGCACGACCTGCCGAGATCGCGGTCGCTGTTACAGTAATCGATTATCGACGGAAGCTATCGTCGTGTCACTTGCCGCACGAGACCAGAAGATTCGCAGATCGGTGACGCGACGTAGCATGAAGTTGGGTTTGGATGGAGCGGTGATGCTGAAGAAGTCGGCGCGGTGTACGTCCTCCAGCCAGAATGCCGGCCGCGGGTCAGCCTTCTTGGAGGCGACCTCAATGTGAGACATCTCGAGATTTTTCAAATGACGAATAAACACTCCGTTGCAGGGTATTGGTCCAAACCGGTTCAAGTCCGGATATGCAGTTTCGATCTCGGGGACCTCGATCGAGCGCCAGTCGGGAAAGGGTCGGCCGTTGGGGCTGCCGTCGATTGTGGCAGGCAGACCCCTGTTGCCGAAGTAGCAGTTCGTAAGCTTGACATCCTCAATCAGATTCGAAGGTATGCCAGACAACATAGACGCTTTCACTGAAGACGAGTCGTCGCTCACCACATTGGAAATAAGGACACGACGAAGAGCGCCGGGGTGCATTGTCTCCGCCGGACCGCGGTTCCGCCGATTCAGCCGCAGAAAAATTGGCGCGTCCGTCGTCTCACGTAGCGTGATGTTCGAGACGGCGATGTCCTCCACCAACGCACCATCCGCGGTTTCGATGGCGATTCCTTTCGATCCTTCACAGACACAGTTCGAGATCGCGATATTCCGAAAGCCGCCGTTGGATTCAGTCCCAAGCTTAATCCGGCCGTTCCCACGTCCGCTGTGTGTTTTCTTCCATGTGCCGTCAATCAGGCTGCCGAGCTCGTACGCGCCGGTGACATAGCAGTTGGCGATCGTGACATTGTCTGTCGACCTTGAATAACCGAGCGAGTAGCTTGATTTCGGACAGATCGCGTCATCCCACGGGGAATTGACTGTGCAGTTTGTCACCCGGACATTGCGGCAGCAATCAATATCAAAGCCGTCGCGCTCTGTGTCGATCAACAGATTGTCCAGCGTCAAATTGTCCACACCGGTCGCCAACACCGCGAAGTGACCGCCTTTCAGGACGGAGAAATCGCGCAGGATCACGTTGTGGCAGTTTTTCAGAGCGATCGCTTTGTTGCCTACACCCGCTTGAGTTCCCTCGAAGTGCGGATACCCACCGTGGGTTC
The DNA here is from genome assembly GCA_965218595.1 of Acidobacteriaceae bacterium. Lineage (GTDB taxonomy): Bacteria > Acidobacteriota > Terriglobia > Terriglobales > Acidobacteriaceae > Edaphobacter. The sequence goes on from CBDCLC010000006.1 coordinate 135,038, forward strand.
CGGCCCAGTCGAATGAGAGCCCCTTCCCGTAAATAAGCCCCGGGCCCATGATAGAGAAATCGCTGATGCCATCGCCGACAAGTAGGGAATTGTTCCAGTGGTTATGGCCATAATCATCATATTGTTCCCAAGGCTGGGGCGGGCCGGCCGCGTCGTACACACCGCCGCGATAGCCGGTTGTCTCGCCGGGTTTTGGGGACTCGGCAGCCAGGATGGTGCAGCCTGAGGATAAGTAGAGGCTGACTCTTGAACGTAGGTGGATGGTGAAGCACATGTAGGTCCCGGCAGGGAAGAGCAACGTGCCTCCCCCTGCGGCGGCAACCTCTTCGATAGCCTTGTTGATCGCCGGTGTGTCGACGGTCTTACCGTCGCCGGTTGCGCCAAACTGTCGTACGTCGAAGAGCCCTTTCTTGGGACCAGGGTTCGGGGCCAATATCTCTGTGGGACGGTGGAGCTGAAGAGCAATGTGACCTTGTACCTGGAAGCGGGAGCGGTCATCCTCGGCAGCACCGACCTGACCCAATACACCCCCAAGCCTGGACCGAAGGCCACCGCGGACGCCGGGCAGGCGCACCTCATCTTTGCTCAGGATGTGGAGAACGTTGCGATCGTCGGTCCCGGACGGGTGGATGGGCAGGGACATAGCTTTTGGGAGCTGACGCATCGGCAACCCGTCCCTGAGTCGCAGCAGTGGTCCGACGCAAGACACCTGGACTACACCCGCAAGGCAAGGGTCTCGCCGATGGTGGAGCTGGTGAACTGCACCAACCTGCGGCTGGAGGCGATCGAACTAACCGGAGCTTCGGGATGGACGCTCCGTCCCATCAACTGCACGCGCGTCTTCATCCAGGGCATCACCATTCGCAACCCGGCGATCGGGCCCAATACGGACGGTATCGACCTGACGGGGTGCCAGGACGTGATGATCTCGGACTGCCGGATCGATACCGGCGACGATGCGATCTGCCTGAAGAGCGAGAATCCTTACGGCGACGCGCCCCGCCTGTCCAAGAACATCACAGTCACCAACTGCATCATTACCAGCAGCACCAACGGCTTCAAGATCGGCACCGCGACCCAGGGTGGCTTTGAGAACATTACGTTTTCGAACTCCACCATCGTCAGCACCGATCCGGATATCGCCTCCCGCATGGTCGCGGGTATCGCGATCGAGATGGTCGATGGATCGACGGTATCGTAATCAGCGGCATCGTCATTCAGGATGCACGCTCGCCTATCTTTGTTCGCAGGGGCAATCGGTCCAACCCATTCCCGACGGGCAAAAACTACCTCCGGGGTGTGCTGATTTCGGGCTGCGATGCGCGTGGGGCCGGAAAGCTCGCCGAGGTCTCTCCTGACGTCGGCACAGGCGTGCTCCGGGCACAGTTCAATGTCGATTTGGCGCCGGCTTAGGCGTGCAGGGGTCGCCCGCTGCCGGATGCGCCAGGACGGAGCAGATCTTCCGCAGCTACGTCGCGTCTGCGGAGTGGAACTGCCTCAGACGCTGGAGAGGTCTGTCAGGGCCTGATGAGCTTAGTTCAGGTTCATGGTGGAAAGATTGCCACTCGACGTCTCCGTATGCATCAGCGGAACGTCCTGCGGCGTGACACCGGAGAACTCTGCGAGAGTGATGCTTCCGGCCCGGAAGTTGCGAAGGTCCGCGATCTGGCGGATCGTGCGATCGTGGATGTCAATGCGGCAGATAGGCTTCTGGTCCATGGCAAAGGCTCGAAACAGGATTGCCTGGCTGTCCCGGGTCCAGGTGGGATGATCGGCCGGAACCGAAGAGAGCTGTTGCCAGGTTCCACTTCGGGTGTCGTAGAGAACCAGGTTCTTCTGCGCAAGGGTGAGCGCAGCGATGTAGCGGCCATCCGGAGACCAGCTCGGACTGTACAACCCGTCGCTGTGGGACAACCTGGTGAGTTTGCGAGTTGTGAGATCAAGCAGGCCGATGTAGCTGGAGGTGTCATTCTTGCTCATCAACTCGGGAATCGTTCCGAAGGCAAGGCTCTTTCCATCCGCAGAGAAGGTCGGGTCTCCCAGATTGCGATCCTCCTGGATCAGCCGCTCCGGCACACCCCCGTCTCCGCGAACCTTGAAGACCTGCCATGGCTGGTGAGAGGTACGCGCCATAAAGGCGAGCTGGGCGTCGTCGGTAGACCAACTTGCTGCAAATACCTGCATCGAGGGTGGCGTGACCAGCACCCTCTCCGAACCATCGCTCTTTGCCCGCCAGAGCCGACTCTTTCCGTCGATCCAGGCCACCCACTGGGCATCGCGCGAATAGCTTACGCGGGTGGCAGAGGCCAGAAAGCCGTGCCTGGATGCCATCAACGTCATCAACCACCCCAACTTCTCCTACTCAGCCTTCGGGGATGGCTACAACAACGATCCGACGAGCACAAACTGGGGAACAATTTCGAAGGGGCCGCAAGGTCCGGCAAATCCTGCCCGCGAACTCCAGATCTCGGCCAAGGTAAACTTCTAGCCAAAGTCGGTGACACAGGTTGAGCGTGTTCTCTGAAGTGAGGAACCACTCCGGAGAACACGCTGATTGCAGGAGAGACGATGAAGCGATTCGCCGTTGCACTCACAGTGTGGCTTGCCTGTTTTTCCACTGCTCCGGCCGCGTTGGCGCAGTCCGTTGCAGGGAAGTGGGCGGGGTTGTGGCGTGTTCTGGACAACGGCGAGAAGGATCGCATGTACCTGGACCTCCAGCAGAACGGCAACGAGATCTCCGGGACGATGAAGACGATCGGGCATGTGTGGCAGGTGCACGGAACTTTGACCGGAACGCAATTCGACGTGTACTTCTCTCCGCGCGACACGAAGCCCCGTATGACCGGCGTCGTCGAGAGCGGCAAGCTGCAGCTCACCAGGGAGGGGAAGCAGTTTGACGCCACGCCCGCCAACGCAGCCGACGACTACGCCGGCTACGATCGGCTGCCCCTGCCGGCGCTCCACAAGGTGCCGTCCAACGGACTGGCCCCGACACCACCGATGGGCTGGAACAGCTGGAACCTCTTTCAAAGCAACATCGATGACAAGACGGTGCGTGCCGTCGCGGATGCGATGGTGTCAACCGGCATGCGCGACGCCGGTTATGTATACATCAACATCGACGATACGTGGGAGGGCGTCCGGGGTGCGGATGGGGTGCTGAACAGCAACGCCAAGTTTCCCGATATGAAGGCGCTGGCCGACTACATTCACTCCAAGGGGTTGAAGTTCGGCATCTACTCTTCTCCTGGGCCAAGGACGTGCGGAGAGTATCCGGGCAGCTACAGCCATGAGGCGCAGGATGCCAGGACCTATGCTGCCTGGGGCGTCGATTACCTGAAGTACGATTGGTGCGGCGCTCGCATGATCTATAACAATGACGCGCTGCAGGGCGTGTATCAAAAGATGGGCGAAGCTCTGCATCAGAGCGGCCGGCCGATTGTCTACAGTCTTTGTGAATACGGAAACGGGCACGTCGAGACCTGGGGGCAGGAGGTGGGGGCAAACCTGTGGCGAACAACCGGCGACATTCGTGATGAGTGGGGGAGCATGGTCGCGAATATCGAAAAGCAGGTGCCAACGGCGCCCTATGCCGGCCCCGGGCACTGGAACGACCCGGACATGCTGGAGATCGGCAATGGCGGCATGACGGACGTGGAGTACCGCACCCACATGTCGCTCTGGGCCATCGCAGCGGCGCCTCTGCTCGCAGGCAACGATATCCGGAGCATGTCGGCCGCGACTCGGGCGACTCTGATGAACCGTGAGGTCATCGCGGTCGATCAGGATGCGTTGGGAAAGCAGGCCTCCCCGACGCGCTCCGGGCAGGTGGAGACCTGGGTGAAGCCGCTGGCAGACGGATCGGTGGCCGTGGCGGTGGTCAACCTGGGAGGCTCCGACGCGCCCGTCACGCTGCGCGCCGGCGATCTTGGCCTCGCGCCTCAGGTGCGGTCGGCGCGCGACCTGTGGGAACATGCCGATGTGAAGTTTTCTCATGGGAGCTATGCGATGAATCTCGCTCCACATGCGACGATGTTGCTTCGCGTCACCGGTACGCCGCTTGCGAACGTCGGTCGTGCCGCGGGCACACACTGACCGCCGGAGATCGGACACACCGCTCCGGACACACAGCCTTGAGGAGACGATATGCATCGGCGTGATCTGATTCGGTGGTCCCCTCTCGTACTTGCCTCTGCTGCCGCCGGGCAGTCCCCTTCCGAGCACAGGGCGGAAGCGGCCGTGGCCGTCTCTTTTTTTGACGTGCGACGCTATGGCGCAACCGGAGATGGCAAAACTGTCGATACACCCGCTGTCAACCAGGCCATCGCGGCCGTGGCGGGTGCGGGCGGAGGTCTGCTGGTGTTTCCGGCTGGCACGTACATGTGCTTTACCATCCGGCTGCAATCCAAGGTCACACTTTACCTGTCGGAGGGCTGCACGATTCGCGCGGCGGACTCTCCCAGGCCCGGTGAAACTACTGGCTATCGTGGCGGGGTGTACGACCCGGCGGGGCCCCCGCAGCCATGGGAGCAGTACCAGGACTACGGACACAACCACTGGAATAACTCGCTGATCGTGGGGGACGGTCTGCACGACATCGCCATCTGCGGCCCGGGACTGATCGATGGCAAGGGGCTGTCTCACGGCAGCGACAATCCACGGCCAGGCCAGATTGCGTTCCACGCCGAGCAGCCCGGCGTCGGAAACAAGGCGATCGCACTCAAGAACTGCCACAATGTGCTGCTGCGGGACTTTTCCGTTTTGAAGGGCGGGCACTTTGCCCTGCTGGCGACCGGTGTGGACAACCTGACCCTCGACAACCTGCGCGTCGACACCGATCGCGACGGGTTCGACCTTGATTGCTGTCAGAATGTCCGCGTCTCGAACTGTACGGTGAACTCCCCCTGGGACGACGGCATCTGCCCCAAGTCGAGCTTCGCCCTGGGATACGCACGCATCACCAGGAACGTGACGATCAGTGACTGTTATGTCACAGGCAACTACCAGCTTGGAAGCGTCATCGCCGGCACGTGGAAACGGTTCGAGGAATCCGAGCGTGTCCCTCGCAACGGCCGCATCAAGTGCGGCACAGAGTCGAACGGCGGATTTCAGAACATCGCGATCTCCAACTGTGTCATTGAAGGATCAAAGGGTATCGCGCTCGAGACCGCGGACGGAGCGCTGTTGGAGGACGTCGCCATCTCCAACATCGCCATGCGGGAGATCAGCGACGCGCCCTTTTTTCTGCGGCTCAACCGGCGCAACCGCGGGCCGCAGGCGAGCATGCGGCCAGGAGCGCTGCGCCGAGTGCTGGTCTCCAATGTGGTCAGCCACGACTCGGCCTCGTTCGCGGCGTCCATTCTGTCGGGCATACCGGAAAGTCGCATCGAGGACGTCAAGTTCAACCAATGCTTCTTCGGTCACCGGGGTCTGCCCGCCAAGGCCTACCGGGGTACCCCGTTTCCAGACTGGCGCACGATCCACGTTCCGGAGATCCCGGAGGCCTACCCCGACCCGAACCGCTTTGGCCCGACCCCGGCAAACGGCTTCTTTGTCCGGCATCTGCAGCGTCTGGAGATGTCGCATGTGGAGATTGCCCCGGCCACTCCGGACTCCCGTCCGGCGTTCTGGCTGGAAGATGTGCAGCGCGCGGACTTCTTTGCCATCACCGCGCCCTCGCAGCCGAACTTCGCCCTGCGCAAGGTGGAGGACCTGCGCATCTTCTGGTCGCGCGCAGCGAAGGATGTGACCCTCGGCACTGTTGAAGACCGCGACCTCTAGCACGGAGGTGGGGACACCTCAAGAAAGGGAAATTTATTGCTCCGTAGGGGATTCGATGCCCCACCGCAGACGCTGCTTGCGTCCATGGACATCCGACTAGATGATCCCGGCTTGGTGAAAGCCGCAGCACGGCTCTTCCAAGCGAAGACTGAACGACTGCAGAGTCTTCATCAGGAAGAATCCGCGTCAGCGAAGTGAACCGGTCTCAAACTCGATCGTTTCTGGCTTGAAAAGGGTATGGAACTTGATGCCTACCGGGAGCTCGGCTTGTTGTCTTCGACCCGCTTGGAATAGTTCCGGGGCGAACATCCCATTTCTCTTTTGAACGCAAAGCTAAAGGCACTTTCGGATTCGTAGCCGAGTGAGCGAGCAATCTCTCCAACTGGCTCGGATGATGCCACGAGCCGGTCTGCGGCAAGCAGCATTCGCCAACGTACGAGATAGGCCATCACTGCAATGCCCGTTTGCACCTTGAATCGCTTCGCGAATGCGGAGCGTGACATCCGTGCGTGCTCGGCCAATTTCTTCACGGTCCAGCGAAGCCCAGGACGTTGGTGGATCGCGGCTATCGCAGCAGCAAGCTGCGGGCTGGCCAGCGCAGAGAGCCAACCCACCTTGCGGGTCGTATTCGCAGCTGCGTGCAAGCGAAGAATCTCGAGCAGCGTCAGTTGTCCAAGATATTCGCCTTGTAGCACACTACCCGGCTGCGGATCGCGGAGGACTGCCATCATGCTTTCCAAATACCACCGCAAGGCGGAACGATCTACGCGGTCGTCGAGATGAAGCACAGGTGGAAGCACCTCCAAGAGAAGGTCGGAGTGCCCGCTTGCGAACGTGAAGAAAGCACTGAGTACCACGCAAGCTCCTCCGCCTTGCCACGTGACCACGCCACCTTTCGGCCAATGCGGAACAGCAGAAGCAAGATCTACGGGCGGCAGCGCGGGATTACTTGCAATGCAAAGAGCAGGTGCTTTCGGGAGTACAGCACATTCTCCATTCCTAAGCAGGACGGGCTCAGCGGCTCCATGGACGCTGAGCCAACACGAGCCGGAAACCAGCGCTATGCACAAGAATCCATTCGATGGTCCTAAAATGGAAGGCCCACTCGCCTCCCGCATCCAAACCGGCGGCCTTGTAAGCACGGGGCTTGAGCAGAAACAGCACATCCGAGAGCGGGTCCTCTGCGATAGTGGACGATCTCGACAGGAAGCTGGTGTCCATCGCATAGATCATACGCTTCAACGAGCCTCCTCTTTAGAGGAGAGGAACTGTGAATGCGTGTCTTTGTGACCGGTGCAACGGGGCTGATCGGGTTCGCTACAGTAAAGGAACTGATCGAGGCGGGACACGATGTCACCGGCCTCGCTCGCACAGGTTCTTCCGCGAAAAAACTAACGGATGCTGGTGCGCGTGCCCACTTCGGCACCATACAAGATTTGGAAAGTCTGCGGCGCGGAGCGTCCGCGGCGGACGGCGTGGTGCACACAGCCTTTTATCATCAGCTGTCACATATGCCGATGGGTACGCGGCTTCGTGTGTTGATGGGCGGAAAGCCGAGTGGCATCTTCAAGCGGTTTATGGCAGCTGGAGTCGCTGCCGACCGCGAGGCCGTTCAAGCTATCGGCGGAGCTTTGGGCGAGGGCAGTTCGTTTGTCGCAACCTTTGGCACCATGGGAATGAGATATGGGCAAGTCGCTACAGAGGATCAGCCCTACGACCACGACCCCTCGGCCTTCGGAATCATGCGAGCCAGAACGGAAGACGTTCTCCACGGATTCGCTTCTCGTGGGGTCCGCACCTCCGCAATCAGACTTCCGCCGGTCGTTCATGGGTCGAAGGCGTTCGGTCTTGTCTCTCTGATGATCCCGGTTGCACGCAAGAAGAAGGTCTCCGCATACGTTGGCGACGGCCGGAACTGTTGGCCAGCAGTTCATCATCTGGACGCTGCTCGACTATTTCGTCTCGCATTGGAACACGGACCGGCCGAGAGCACCTATCACGGCGTCGCCGAAGAGGGCATTCCATTGCGGCAGGTGGCTGAAGTCATCGGTCGGCGCCTGAACGTGCCTGTCGTATCGAAGCTCCCTGCTGAGTAGAAGGAAATGGCGGAGAGTGAGGGATTCGAACCCCCGATAGCCTTGCGACTATGTCTGATTTCGAGTCAGGTGCATTCAACCGGGCTCTGCCAACTCTCCGTCGAGTCAGTTTATCCTGAACCGTGGTCACGGTGAAAGAGGCACAAACCGATCCGGCCCCGGCAGCACGGGAGGTTTGGGATCGCCCGAGCCTGCAGGGGCTCCGCGAATCCGCGCTCGCGGCCGGATTTGCCGTGGTGGGGGTCGCTCCGGTCCACGATCCGGAGCACGCGGCCGAGCAAGGGGATGCCGAGCGTCTGGCGGCGTGGCTCGACCTGGGACGGGCCGGCGAGATGAACTACCTGAAGCGGCGAGACGAGGCGGGCAGGCTGCTGCGTCAGGCGGTGCAGGTGCCCATGCCGTGGGCGCGCTCGGTCGTGCTTTGCGGCTTCAATTACAACGCCGAGCAGCCGAAGTCGACCGATCCGGCGCCGGCGGGCGCTGGCTGGATCGGTCGCTACGCCTGGAGCGGTAGCCCCGTGCCGGATGCGGCAGAGACTGGCCCGGAGCTGCGGCCGGCCGACTACCACGACGATCTTCTCCATCGCCTTCGACAAATAGAGGCGCACTTGCAGGAGGCGACCCGATGCGCGTCGCGGTGCTACGTCGACACCGGTCCCCTGGTGGAGCGCAGCCTCGCCGCCCGGGCCGGCGTGGGCTGGATCGGCAAGAACACCTGTGTGCTGAATCAGGAGCTGGGTTCGTGGCTGCTGCTGGGAGCCGTCGTCACCTCTCTCCGTGTGGCTCCGGAAGCGGCGGCGAGCGCTGGCCTGGCAGCTCCCGCAGCCGACCGGTGCGGCAGCTGCACGCGCTGCCTGGACGCCTGCCCGACGCAGGCGCTGGTTGCGCCGCGCCAGATGGATGCCAGCCGCTGCATCGCGTACCTCACCATCGAGAAGAAGGGAACCGTTCCCGAGGAGCTGCGCGCCGGGATGGGTCGACAGGTCTTTGGCTGCGACATCTGCCAGGATGTTTGCCCGTGGAACCGCCGGTCCCCGGTCAGCACGGACCCGGAGTTTGTCGCGCGCCCGGAGCTGGTGAACCCATCGCTCGCCTGGCTGGCCTCGCTGGACGGTCCTGCCTTCCGCCGCGTCTTTCGCGGATCTCCGATCGAGCGCACCGGCCGCAAGCGGATGCAGCGCAATGTGGCGATTGCCATGGGCAATAGCGGCGAGCTCGGCTTTGCGGAGCATCTGCAGACCTGGGCTCAGGGAGAGGACATCGTCCTGCGCGAGACCGCTGCCTGGGCGCTCGATCGGCTGGGGGCGGCCCCGGCCTGTTCTGCTACCATCGCAGCTACGTCCGAGGGGAACACCCCGGCTCGGAGCGCACGCCATGTCCCCGATCCTGTTTCCCCGTGAAGAGAAGGCCGGTCCCCCGGTCGACCCGGACGAGCCCGAGATCGCATCAGCCGAAGGCAAGATCATCACCCAGCCCGAGCCGATGTCGCTGCTGCGATATCTCAGCCGCACGGAGGTCCACACCTACGCCTTCAGTGTCGCGGCCAACTCCATCCTGTCCCTGTTTCCGTTTATTGTGCTGCTGCTGTCGCTCAGCGACCGCGTCTTTCACTCGAACACCATGCGCTCCGTCGTCGTCGAGATGATGAAGAACTTTCTTCCCACCGGGCAGGAGTTCGTCATGCGCAACATGCAGCTGGTGGCGCAGCCCCGGCGCGGCACGCAGATCGTCTCGCTGGCCATGCTTCTGATCACCTCGACGGGCGTGTTTCTGCCTTTGGAGGTCGCGCTCAATCAGGTTTGGAACACCGGCAGGAATCGCTCCTACGTGCACAATCAGCTGGTCTCGCTGGGGCTGGCCTTTGCCGTGGGTTTGCTGGCGATGGGATCGGTCGCACTGACCGCGGGGCAGAAGTCCGTGCTGACCTGGGTGTTCTTCGGGCACGTCAACAACGTTGTTTTTGCCGTGATTTCGCGAGGATTTCTGAAGATTGTCGCCGTTCTGGCCAGCATCCTGCTGTTCTTCCTCATCTATTGGGTGCTGCCCTACTGCAAGGTGCCGGCGCGCGCCGTGCTGCCGACGGCCATCGTCGTGGGTGTGCTGTGGGAGCTGGCCAAGTACCTCTACATCCTTGCGCTGCCGTGGCTGGACTTCCGCAACATCTACGGTCCGTTCTATATCTCGGTCGGCCTGATGATGTGGGCCTTTTTGTCTGGCCTGCTGCTGCTGGCCGGAGCGCACTTTTCAGCGACCCGCTATACCGTGGGCCTGGCGCGGGAGGCTGCCAAGGGGGAAGCGACATGCCCATAAGCCGCAGGCTGCCGGGGATTCGCCTGGACCAGCTTCCGCACGGCCTTCCGCGAGCGGTCGCGGGACTTGCCCTGGCGGTTGCGCTCTGCGCGGCGCTGCGGCTTCTGCCGGGTGCGGCGGGCAGCTTCTTCCTGGCCGCCGATCTCCTTCTGGCCGTCGCTCTCCTCCTGGTCGGAACGCCGCTGGTGTGGCGGCTGCTGCGGCAGCGGTTGTTGTGGAGTCTGCGCAACAAACTGGTGCTGACCTATCTGCTGATCGGCCTGGCGCCGGTTGTTTTGTTTGTCACCCTGGTGCTGATCTCCGCCTATATTGCCGCAGGCCAGTTCTCCATCCACCTGGTCGAAACCCGCCTGCAGGCTGAGCTCGACCGCATTGCCGTGAAGAACGGCGGTCTGATGATGCGGCTGCTCGAGTCTGCCGGGCGTGCCGGCGGAGTGAACGTCAGCTCGGACACCCTGGCCCTTCCACCCGCCTCCGCGGCTGCGCGCGACGGCTCCCCCCGGGAGAGTCGCGTCATCTTTCTGGACGGCCAGGCTCTCAACCCGCCAACCGGGGAGGCAGCGCCACAGCGGTCGCTGGGGCTTCCTCCCTGGGCGTCGCATTTGCCACGGCACACCTTCCAGGGGCTTGTGCTTGATGGCGGCAGGCTGTTTCTGGTCGATGTTCTCCAGAGCCGGCTTCCTAACGGCCAGCGCCTCAGTGTTCTGCGCGCCCTGCCGATCGACGAACGTCTGATGGCGGAGCTTGCCCAGGGCATCGGCCGGGCGGGGGTCGTCGCGCTTATGACCGGTGGCGACTCCTTCGGGCCAGGCGCAAACCCCGAAACGACCCGCTCCACCGGCAGCCTGCGCCAGGCCACACCTGCCCGCGCCGGGGATCAGCTGACGCGTGACATCAGGCAGAGCTCGACGGTCTTCGGGGGCGTGGACCCGCCCGGAGTCAACGTGCTGGATCTCCGGGTGCGATTCCAGTCCACGCTGCCCATCGTCAACTGGGATACGGGCGAGCCAGACAACATCCCCGTCGAGGTGGATTCGCGGCCATCGCTGCTCTACCGGCAGCTCTTTGGCGGCTCCATCAGCGGCATCACCACCCGTGTCATCCGCATCGGCCTGCTTCTGCTGTGCGTCGTCTTCGCTCTGATCGAGATCGTGGCGCTCTCCATGGCGCTGCGCCTCAGCCGCACCATCACGGCCTCCGTCTCGGACCTTTACCAGGGCACCCTGTCGGTCGATCGCGGCGACTTTTCTCATCGCATCGGCGTCACGCGCGGGGATCAACTCGCCGAGTTGAGCCGCTCCTTCAACCGCATGACCGGATCGCTGCAGCGCCTGCTGGCGGAGCAGAAGCAGGCCGAGCGCCTCCAGAACGAGCTATCGATTGCGCAGGAGGTGCAGGCCAACCTGTTTCCGCGCGCGAACTGCGATCTCCCCACGTTGGAGCTCCATGGCGTGTGCCGGCCCGCGCGCTCGGTCAGCGGCGACTACTACGACTTCATCAGCTTTCACGAGGGCGCGCACGAGGGCGTCGTGTCCGGCCGCGAAATCGGCGTCGGCATCGCCATCGGCGACATCAGCGGCAAGGGCATCTCGGCCGCTCTGCTGATGGCGACGCTGCACTCCGCCGTGCGCGCCTACCGGTTTGCCAGCGAGGAGCGGATCGAGCACGAAGGTACTAATCCTTACGGTGCACCGGCCGTCCGCGACGGTCTGTTCGAGTCCCCGGGACGCATCCTCGCCATGCTCAACCGGCACCTTTACCGCAGCACCCAGCCGGAAAAGTACGCCACGCTGTTTCTTGCCTCCTACGAGGCTGCGACAGGGCGCCTGACCTACTCCAACGCGGGGCAGCTGCCGCCTTTGCTGCTGCGCGGCGACGGCTCGGTCGACCGGCTGGACTGCGGCGGAACCGTCGTCGGTCTGCTTGACGGCATGCACTACGACGAGGGCACCCTGACGCTCGCCGCCGGTGACCTTCTGGTGGCCTACTCCGATGGCGTCACGGAGCCAGAGAACGACTTCGGCGACTTCGGCGAGGACCGTCTGCTGGAGGTGGTCGAACGCTACCGGTCCGAACCACTTCACGTCATCTCCGCCCAGGTGATGCATGCGCTGGACGCGTGGATCGGGGCCGAGGAGCAGCCGGACGACATCACGCTGGTTCTCGCACGCCAGGTGTAAGCGGCTCCAGGCGAGGCCCCGGCATGCTTAAACCTGTTTGCATCGAGGTGTAGCTCTCGGCTCTTCGGGCTGAAGGCCCGACATACCATAGCCTGGGGCGCAAGCCCCAGGTAGCGATCCATAAAGGCTTTCAGGGCTGAAGGCCCGACATAGAAACTCAGGACTTCACCCGCAGGGAAACCGCTCAGCGCTTGCCCTGGTAGGCTTTGACCGCAATCTCGTTCGGCGACGGCCCTGCCGGAAGAATGGTAAACAGTCCCGGACCCTGCTTGCTCTGCAGCCGCACGATGGCGACATCGCCCGAATGGGCATCGGCCGCCAGCAGCAGCTGGGAATCCGGGGAGAAGGCGAGCGAGTCCGGCCCGGACCCGGTGCGAACGTTGCCGAGCATGTGGCCGTCATCGATGCTGTAGGAGCTGATCGAATCGGAGGAAAAGTTCGCGACCCAAAGGGTGGTGTTGTCGGCACTGACCAGCGAGTGCACCGGCTGGCTGCCGATCGGAAACGTGTTCTCGACCTCGTTGGTGTAGGTTGAGATGGCCGAGATGCTGCCTGAACCGAAGTTTGAGACGAACAGCTCTCCGCCGTCCGGCTTCAGGGTGAGGTGCAGCGGTGTCTTGCCCACGTCCAGCAGCGTCAGCATGGCGTCATGCAGCAGGGCTGGATTCTGTTTCGCATCCCAGGAGCCCGGCGCGGCTGCCAGCCGGACCGCCATGACGCGGTTCGCCACGGTGCAGGCGATAAAGGCCTTGGAAGAGTCAGGCAGGATGGCCACATCCGTCGCCCCGGGGCAGCCCGCAAAGACTGACCGAAGCTTCAGCGGCGGATCGCCGGATGCGGTGCCCGCCCCGGTGGAGAAGACGGAGACCGATCCACTGCCGCGATTGCTGACGACCACCGACCGGCCGTCCGGTGAGACCCTGGCCACCCCGGGCTGGCTGCCCGCCCCCGCGCTCCCGATCGCGCGGCGCGCGGCGAGATCGAGCACGCTGACGTCGTCCGATCCGCTGTTTGCGACATAGGCCCGCTTGCCCTCGCGGTCGATGGAGATGAAGTACGGCAGCCGGTGCACGGGAATGGTCGCCACCACCTGATTGCTGTCGACATCGATGACAGAGACCGAGCTCGAGCCCGAGTTGACGACGTAGACCTCGTTGCGCACGGGGTTGGCGACGATGCCGGTCGGGTTGGTCCCAACCTGCAGCGTCCGGTCCGGCCGAAGGTATACCAGGTCGAGAACGCTGACGGTGCCGTTGCCGCCATTGCTGATGTAGGCGAACTCACGGTATCCGGCGGGCGCCGCTGGCAGCCCCAGCTGATGGCAGCCGGCGAGGGCAATCAGGCCAGGCAGCAGAGCGAGAGCGACCCGCGAGACCAGGAGCCGGGCAGCCACCTACCGGCTGGACCGCTTCAGTTGAACCCAGGAGCGCAGCACGGAGCCGAAGTAAGCGCCCTGCAGCAGGATGACCGCACCGTATGCGTAGAGAAGATGGCGGTGCTCGATGGTGTGGAGATTGAGGAGGTCGTGCCAGGTCATTGGGCGATCTCCAGCGAGGCCTCGATCGCGCGCAGTGCGTTGGCCTGTTCGGTCTGCTGCCGTCTCCGCTCCACCGCGAAACGGAAGCCTGCGATAAAGATGCCCCACATCGCCCATCCCAGGAAGTTCCAGTAGAGCGCGGGACGCATGGACGGGTCGAGCGAGCCGCCGCCGGTCAGGACGGGGGAAGGGTGCTGCGTGCGCCACCACCGGATAGACATAAAGGTAATGGGGACATCGATGGCGGCAAAGACCGAGAGCACGGCGGCGAGGGTGCTCATCTGGCCGCCTGCGGAGAAGCGACGGACCAGCAGATAGCTGACGTAGAGCAGCCACAACAGCAGATAGGTGGTCAGCCGCGCATCCCAGGTCCACCAGATACCCCAGACAGGCCTCGCCCAAAGCACGCCCGTCATCAGAACGAGTGAGGCAAACAGGACGGTGACCTCGGCCGAGGCGGTGGCCAGGGCGTCCGCGGTCAGCGCGCCAAAGGGGTTGCGGCGCCGCAGCGCCAGGTAGGCGAGCGAGGCAAGGAGGTTGACATAGGGGAAGATGAGGCTGACCGAGGCGATGGGAACGTGCCAGTAGAAGATGCGCTGGATGTCGCCCATGGTGGCCTCTGTTGGCGCCAAAAAGATGGCCTGGCGAAACCCTTCGGCCAGCACGGCGAGGCTGGCCAGACACCAGACGATGCCGATCAGGCTGGGGAGTCGGCTGCGGCTCTCGGGGGTCACGCCCATGTTGCTCAGTCTACCGCCAGTCTGGCGGCCGGGGCTACTCGGCATGCAGCACGTATGGAAAAAGCAGCAGGCAGACGGTAGTAAAGATGACGTCATAGGCGACCAGCAGCCGTATCCAGCTGGCAATGTAGAGCGGGTCGAGCTCGCCGGTCAGAACGCCGGTCGTGGCCTGGATCATGGCCAGCAGCGCCGGCATGGTGATGGGCAGAAGAAGCAGCGGCAGCAGCAGCTCCCGGTTGCGGGCACGCAGGCTGAGCGCGCCGAAGAAGGTGCCGTTCACCACCAGGGCCCACGTGCCAAGCGGCAGAATCAGTGCCAGCAGGCTGGTTCGCCCGAGCGGGTGAAGGTTGTAGAAGATGGTGAACACGGGCGCCAGCACCAGCTCCACCGCGGCGACAAACAGGAAGTTTGCTATGGCTTTGCCGAGAAAGAGCGCGGAGGGGTGCGACGGGGCGAGGCGCTGGGCGTCCAGAACGCCATTGCGCTGCTCGCGCGTCCAGGCCTGGTTCAGAGCTGTGACCGAGGCGAAGAGCAGGCCGACCCAGACGATGCCACCTGAAATGGCCCGGGCCAGCGTGGGGTTCGCGGTGGGGTCGAACGCGAGCGAAAAGACGACGACCACCAGAAGGGAGAAGAACAGGACGCCGTTGATCGAATCGCGGGAGCGCCACTCCAGCCGGAGGTCCTTGCGCAGGTGCAGCACCGCGTGTCGAAGAAAGCTCACCGCTGCGGACCCGAACCGGCAGCAGCTTCGCGCGCCCGGGTGAGGTCGGCCACGGTCGCCCCTGTGGCACGGAGGTAGTCCGCCGGCGCCAGCAGCAGCTGCAGACCACGCTGCCCGGCCGACACGGAGATGGCGTCGAAGAGCTCGAGGGTCTCGTCGGCAAAGGCAGGGAAGGGCTTGCGGGCCGCCAGCACGGTGACGCCGCCACGGACGTAGCCGGTGAGGGGCTCCACCTGTTTCAGCGCGGCGAGCTCGACCTTTTTGGCCCCGGCGGCCGCGGCCAGCTTCCGCGGATCGAGCTCGGCATCGCCCGGGATCACGGCAAACAGGTGCTCCGCCGCAGCGGTCGTGGTCAGGAGCGTCTTGAAGACCTGCTCGAGCGGAAGACCGATCTTGCGGGCGACGGCCGCCGCGCTCAGGTCTTCCGGGTCGACCTCGTAGGCGCGCAGCTCATAGCCGATGCCGAGCCGGTCCAGAAGGCGGGCGGCGTTCGTCTTTTCGGGCGCGTGAGGGCTGCCGCTCATCGGCTCTCCCCCGCGGCAATGGCGGTGATCTCGCCGCGGTGCATGGTCAGCACCTGGTCGGCGAGGGGCATGGCGAGCGCCGCCTGGTGGGTGGTGATGACGATGGTGCGGCCGGCTCCTCCCGTGCGGGAGCTCCAGGTGCGGAAGTCGCGCAGAAGCTCGACCATCGCCTGGGCGGACCCGGCGTCCAGGTTGGAGAACGGCTCGTCCAGCAGAAGGAGGTCCGGGTCCGCCTGCAACGCGAGCGCGAGCGATGCCCGCTGGCGCATGCCCTGGGAGTACTGGCTGACGGGGCGGGAGAGCGCAGGATCGAGCCCGACCGCCCGCAGCGCCATCTCCGGATTGACCGCGCAGCCACACCCCGGACCGGAGCCACGGTGGAGCCCGGCAAAGTAGTCCAGGTTCTCCCGCGCGGTCAGCTCGTCGTAGAGCGCCGAGCTGTGGCTGCCGTAGCTGATGCGGGAGCGGCTGTTCCGGGGGTCCTCGCCAAACACCGAGACCGTTCCGCGGGTCGGCTCCAGCAGACCGGCGAGCAGCCGCAGCAGCGTGGATTTGCCGGCGCCGTTCTCCCCCAGGATCACGGTGCTGGTGCCCTGCGCCAGGGTGAGCGAAAGATTGCGGAGCGCGACGAACTGACCGAAGAGCTTCGAAACGGACTGCAGCACGGCGGCAGGGCTGTGCTCCAGGGTGTCTCGCGGGCTGCCTGGGGAGGGCGTCGCGACCGTCATGCCGGAACGGAGCGCATGCTATTGACGAGGCGGCAAGGCCGTAGCCGCAGAGGCTGTGGTCACGGCCGGCTTGGGAGCCGCGGGAGCATACTTGGAGGCGCACTTGGCCTGGATCTGCGTCGCGTGAAAGACACCGTCCCGGCCGTACATGCCCACCGCGAGCGCCTGGGCGTTGTCCTTGAAGGTGTCCGGCGGTGGTTCGGAGCCGTCGTAGACGACGTGGAGCAGCTTGCCCTGTTCCAGCAGGTTAAAGTCGGCCCGTGGACCGTTGCGGTGAATGCTGCCCGGAGCGACGTTGCCCGCGACGCGGAGGTGGCGCGTGTAGGCCCGGGTCCCCAGGTGCTGCAGCTCCGCGATGGTGACGTAATAGCTCTTGTTGTCGCGGGTTCCCGTAAACGTCAGCCAGGCGATGGTCGCCAGAATTATGACGGTGGCTGCGATGATGGCGGTCGGATTGCGCTTTGGAGGGTTGCTCGGCATATCAACTCCTCCAGTTTACGCCCGACCCACGATGCGGGCGTGCCCATGGCAGGCTGCGGGTTTGACAAAAGGAAAGCCGCTCGCCCACGGGTGTGGGGAGCGGCTGTTTTCCTGAGGGTCTTGGCCGGTTCAGCAGGAGCTGAGCCAGGCGTCCTTAGGCGTTGACGGGAGCCTCGGTGTTGACGCTCTGCGCGATCTTGCTGAGCAGATCGTCTGCCTGGAACTCTTCCTTCTCGATCGACTCGAGGACCGTCGCATCGTCGGAGAGACCAAGCACCTTGGCCCAGGCGCGAAGCGTTCCGTAGACGGCAATCTCGTGGTGCTCAACCTGCTGTCCAGCGCCAATCAGAGCAATGTCGCGCACATCGGCATCTTTCACATCCTTGATGGTGTCCGAGGCCTCGCTCGTCAGGCCGTCGATCACCTGGCAAGTCATGGTAGAGGCCTTGCCGGTGTTCTTCTTGAGCAGGCTTTCTACCTTGGTGACGTGACCTTTGCTCTGCTCCAGGTGCGTGCGAAACGCCGAGGCAAGATCGAGGTTCGACGAGTTCTTGATCAGGTCCGGAAGCGCCTTCACGATCTTCTGCTCCATGTCGTAGGCCTTCTGAAGGTTGGTGGTGTACAGGGTGCGGAAGCTCTCGATGTTGTCAGAAAAAATGTGCATGGGTACTGCTCCTCTCTTCGGTTTGGGAGCGCGGATCGGAGGTCGGAGGATCGGTATCCAGTGATCCAGGTGCAACGACCAGCCATGTTGATCAGCAGTGAGAAACGCGCTCAGCGCATACGCATTTCGTATGCGAAATGCTTCACGACCGCGAGCGGGACAACCTGTCTTCGCGTAACCGCTCTATTCCATAGGATGCCTTCCCGGCGCCTGGGTTTGTTTGTGAGGGTGAAACTCCTGCTTCTGCTCAGCCACCTCGACGCTGCCTGCGCTGCGGGCATCACGCACCGCTCCTTCGGTATACTTCAGCGATGGCCGCGAAACCGAAGCTGGCCACGGGTGAGCTGGAAAGCCGCGGAGCAAGCCTGAAAGCCGACCTCGAAGACCGGCAACAGACCGGCAAACAGACCGGGGCACATCGACCGGGTACATGAAGGAGCGGAGCGCGCATGAGTGCACAGGGATTCGGGCACGAGCAGGGGACGACGGCAGGGAATGGATATCGCGTGCCGACGGGGCGTGCGGACTGGATCGTGAACCGCAAGGCTGAGGCGGCGCGTTCCGGCGACACCAACATGAGCCAGATGCACTTCGCGCGGCAGGGCCGGCTGACCGAGGAGATGCTCTACGTGGCGCAGCGGGAGAAGGTTGCGCCCGAGCTGGTGCGCTCCGAGATCGCCCGGGGCACCATGATCATTCCGGCCAACATCAACCATCCGGAGCTCGAACCGATGGCGATCGGTGTCGAATCGCTGTGCAAGATCAACGCCAACATCGGCAACTCGGCGCTGGTCTCGAACGTGGACGAGGAGCTGCGCAAGCTGCACACCGCCGTGCACTATGGCGCGGACACGGTGATGGATCTTTCGACCGGTGGCGACATCCCCATGATTCGCGAGGCGATTCTGCGCCACTCGCCGGTGCCGATCGGAACGGTACCGCTTTACGAGGCGCTTTCGCGGGTCAAGCGCGTCGAGGACCTCAACATCGACCTGTATCTCGAGGTGATCGAGGAGCAGGCCGAGCAGGGTGTGGACTACTTCACCATCCACGCCGGCGTGCTGATCCAGTACATCCCCATGGTGTCCAGGCGGATCACGGGCATTGTGAGCCGGGGCGGGGCCATTCTGGCGCAGTGGATGACGGCGAATCACAAGCAAAACTTCCTCTATGAGAACTTCGACCGGATCACCAAGGTCATGGCGAAGTACGACGTGAGCTACTCCCTGGGTGACGGTCTGCGTCCCGGGTCGGTCGCCGACGCCTCCGACGAGGCGCAGTTTGCGGAGCTGAAGACCCTGGGCGAGCTCACGCGCAAGGCGTGGGAGTCGGATGTCCAGGTCATGATCGAGGGTCCCGGGCACGTTCCCATGGACAAGATCAAGGAGCAGGTGGACAAGGAGGTGGAGCTCTGCGGGGGTGCGCCGTTCTATGTGCTCGGACCCCTGGTGACCGACATCGCTCCCGGGTACGACCACATTACGTCGGCGATCGGAGCGGCAATGATCGGATGGCATGGCGCGGCGATGCTGTGCTACGTCACGCCCAAGGAGCACCTGGGGCTGCCGAACGAAAAGGACGTGAAGGACGGCATCATCGCCTACAAGATCGCCGCGCATGCCGCCGATATTGCGCGGCACCGTCCTGGCGCACGCGATCGGGACGACGCGATCTCGCATGCGCGCTACACCTTCGACTGGGACAAGCAGTTCGCGCTCTCGCTCGACCCGGAGACGGCGCGCGGCATGCACGACGAGACGCTGCCGGACGACTACTACAAGGAGGCGGCCTTCTGCTCCATGTGCGGGCCGAAGTTCTGCTCCATGAACTGGTCTTCCAAGGTGGACAAGTTCAACGAAGAGGTGCACGGGCTGAAGAAGCAGGACCTGACACAGATCGTGTCCGAGCAGATGGCGCTCCGGGGATAGTGGCGGCGCGTGCTTCCATGACGAGACGTGCGGTGGAGAAACAAGAGAGGCCGGCCCTGGTTGGGCCGGCCTTCGTTCTGCTGCGTTCTAGGCTGCGGAAGAGGAGATGGCGCGCTTGCGAATGGAAGAGGCGGTGCGGTCGAAGCGGAGGGTGCCGCGGACGGGATCGCGACGGGGGGAATCTGCAGCAGGGGCTCCGGAAGATGGCCGTTCCAGCTTGACGATGCTGAAGTTGAAGGCCATGCCTGCCGACCTTTGCAGGATCCTGTGCGGCGTGGGCCGGCTGCAGGTGTCCCTCGCTGGAAGCAAGGGACGTGGCTGAATCACAGCGCGTCTTTTTCCTCGCGTTCGGAGCGCATGGCAAGCAGAGCAGGGGTAATGATCATGGCAAGAAAGACCACAGCAAGGACGAGGTCATGCAGCATGGTGGGGATTGCTCCTTCATTGGGGGCGGCTTAGGCCGTCTCTCTTCCAAGAATCATCCGCGCTTCGGTGCCGGAGGAACATAGTTACTTCAGGCGCGCAGGTACAACCTTCAGGGGATGGCGTGCGGCCCGGCAGCCGAGGCGCGCCCCGGGGCAGCAGCTGCTCCGACCGCTGAGTGACGGCCCTCGCGCAACTGCAGGGGGCAACGTTCGCGTCAGACCGGGGAAGGGAGACAGACGACCATGGCAGATAGCGGAGAAAAGCAGAGCGAGCGACCGGACGTCTCGGATTTGGAGTCCGGTCCGGGGTACGCGGAGGGCGAGATGCGCTACTCCGACAGGAGCCCGGCGGAGGAGGAGCGTGGAGACCTTCCCAAAGGCATGGCGGAGAAGGTGGAGACGGTCGAGGTGTCGACGCTCACGCCGAAGAGGTAGGTTTCGTTACGGCCTGGTCCCATCGCGGCGGAGTGCCGGGCAACTCATGATGTGGCACGGGGTGCGTCCGGATGGATTCAGGCGCACCCTGCTCCTCGTCAGGGCCTCCTGGCGGCGTCTTCGAGCACCTCCGCCGCACGATTCAGGGCATCGGCCAGGACGCCGAGCTGGGTCTGTGTGCGCGAGGCGTCCGGCACATCAATTCCTTCGTTTACCCCCGGGATGACCACCGCGGCGTATCCGGTAAACTCACCCGGCGCGTAGATGGTGTGCTTGAACCAGGGCCGTTTGGGCAGGCCGGTGGGGCTGAGAAGCGCCTCCTCCGTGCTTCGAAGCGCCTGGTTCAGACTGTTCGCATCACTGGGTTCGCTCTGCTGGCGGCGCAGAACGGCGGTGCCTGCAGCCTCGAAGCGCTGGGCCGCTGCCGTGGCGGCGGCAAAGTTTAGATCGAGTTTGTCCGCTTCCGCGCGCTTCTGCGCCTCCTGCACATAGTGGACAATCTCCCTTCCGTAGACCTGGTAGTCGTAGGGAAGGATGTCGGCGTCGGCCATGTGCAGAATCTCGAGACCGAAGACGCGCGCCTGCTGCTGCTCATACACAAATGTGGGGTCGGCGTTCTTGATGAACCAGTTGTAGTTGTCGAAGGCGGAGTGGTAGACGCCGTAGGGTCCGTCGGAGCCGATGTCGGTCGCGGGCACACCGAGGTGCTGGATAAACGGCGTGTAGTCCGATCCGGAGCCGAGGTCGCCGACACGAACGTCGGAGCTTGCCGGGGAGCTGCCCTCGCGGTTGCCGGCGAAGGGGGCGGCGCTGCGGCGGCCACGGCCCTCCTCCTGGTCTCTGCGCCAGGCCTCGTAGACGGTTCCGCCCTGCGGGCTGGGCACCTGCCTGGTGACCTCGCGCAGGAACTGCTTCAGCGACGGCACCGCCGCCGCGTTGAAGTTCGGACCGGAGACGCCGACGTCGGTGTTGAAGTAGGCGACAGCATGGGCGAGCTGCGGTCCGTGCGCCTCGGCCCACTCGGTCGAGCCGATCAGACCCTCCTCCTCGGCGTCCCAGGAGCAGATCTTGATGGTGCGCTTCGGCCTCCAGCCGCCTTTCAGCAGATCGCCGAGACCGTGCACCGACTCAAGCATGGCGGCGGTGCCGGAGTTGGGATCGACCGCACCAAAGGTCCAGGCATCGCGATGGTTGCCGGCCACGACCCAGTCGTTCTTTGCCTCCGGGTCCGAGCCCTCGATCGTTCCGATCACGTCCCAGATGGTGCGCAGCTGGTAGTCCTGCTTCAGGTCCATGTGGACGCGAACGTCGCCGGCGCCGCCCACGTGGTAGGCAAAGGGCAGAGCGCCCTGCCAGTCATGCGGCACGTTGGGTCCGCCCAGTGCCTCGAGGATGGGCGTGGCGTCATGGTAGGAGATCGGGTTGGCGGGGATGGAGGGCTGGTCGCCGCCGGGCTCCATGGTCTGCTGCGGGGTCAGGCGTTTGGAGTCGGGCAGATCGGGCGTCGAGGCGACCCCAGGGGTCTCGGGATCGCCCGGGTAGATGGGCAGGAACTGCACCGATCCGCGCTGGACGCCTGTCTCGGGACGCATGGGTCCGGCGGGGTACATGTCCCCGCGGAAGTACCCGTCGTCGGCCGGGTCGGAGTAGATGAGCACGCCCCTGGCTCCGAACTGCTGGGCGATGTAGACCTTGACGCCGCGAAAGTTCTGGCCGTAGCGGACCAGGACGATCTTGCCCTTGACCGGAATGTTGTGGGCGGCAAGGTACTTGAAGTCGGCGAGTGTGCCGTAGTTGGCATAGACCACGTCGCCGGTGACGTCGCCCGAGGCCGAGGATCCGTTGAAGGCGGGCAGCAGCCGGGGGTCGTTCTGGAAGGGGTCGCCGCCATGATCGTTCGGGTCGACGTGCTCGGGGGTCGGTCCCTTCAGAATCCGCTTGCCGCTTCGGTCAAACGCCTCGACAAGGATGCTGGCGGGTCTGTTGAGCAGGACGCGATAGGGAACGATGGCGGTCTCGAGCCCCGCTGCCTTGAACTTGCTGGCGACGTATTCGACGGTCTTGTAGTCCTCAGGCGAGCTGGCCCAGTGGGGTTCAGCGGTTAGCACCTTCAGGTGCTGCCCGGCGAGCTTTGCGTCCGGAACCGCCAGGAAGCTCGCGTCGATCTTGGCCTGGGCGGCAAAGTCGCGGTAGCCGAAGACCTTGGCTGGCGGGGCAGGCATGCTGGCGGTCTGCGCCACCACGGTGGCGGTAAGGAGGCAGGCAGCAGCGGCAACGAGGGGTGAGCGGACAGAACCCGGCAAGGAGTTGGCCTCTGAATCTGTGGGATGGTGCCTAGCGTACCGCATCGCGGAGAAGCGGGCGAGATGGGACAGCCTGGGCAGCCCGGGCGAGGCCGCGGACCGGCGGGGTATTACCCCGGATTCCGAGTAGGTTACGAACGTCTGGCAACTCTCCAGAAATTTATTCCACGCCGCCAATCCACGACCTAGAGTCTGGCGTAGAAGCCCCAGTACGTCTGAGCTGCGGTGAGCTTGTAGTCACTTGTTTCCTTGCTTTCTCTGATTGATTTGGACATCGTTCGGCGCGCAGGAAGCCAGAAAAGGCGCACATTTCGTCAGGCAGATTTTGAAGTTCTCTCAGCGAACCGAGGCGCCCCCTCACCTCCCCAGGCCGGTTCGCATTGGGAGCTTTGCGCGGTTCACCCCGCCCCGCGGAAAGAGGGGGCGTTCACCTGGTTGGGAGAGGTTTGTGATGAAGCAGACAACGATGGAGCAGATGCAGACTGAGGAACCGAAGCAAACCGCGGAACTGGAACAGGCCGCCGCCGCGAACGACCGGCGCCGGTTTCTGAAGGGCGCGGGCATGATGGGTTTGGGCGTTGCGGGCGCGGCGCTGCTGGGTTCGACCGAGAGCAGGGCCCAGGCGGTCCAGCCCTCCGCCATGACCGGCATGTTGACGACGACCGATATCGCCGTTTTGAACTTTGCGCTCAACCTTGAGTACCTGGAGGCGGAGTTCTACACGCGGGCGTTCTACGGTATGACCCTGCAGCAGGTCGGCATCCCGACCTCCGGTGTGGGCACGGCCGGTCCGACCAAGGGTGGCGCCAAGGTGATGTTTGAGTCCGGTCCGGACGGCGCCGAGTTCTCGGGCCGCCTGCGCGCGATCGCCAAGCAGATCACGCTCGATGAGCAAACACACGTGCTTCTTCTGCGCGAGCTGCTGGGAAGCAACGCCATCGCCAAGCCGTCGATCAACCTCGACGCGCTCGGCATTGGATTCGCCAACTACAAGCAGTTCATCACGCTCGCTCGCGACTTCGAGGACGTGGGCGTTTCGGCCTACGGCGGAGCGGTGGGCCTGCTCAGCAGCGCCGCTCTGAGCTATGGCGCGCGCATTGCGCTGGTCGAGGCCTACCATGCCAGCAACCTGCGCCTGCTGAACGCGGAGAACCGGGTCAAGACCGAGGCTGTCGACAGCCTGGATGTTCCTCCGCCCCCGGTCGGCAGCCAGTACTTCACCACCGACAACCAGGCGCTGGCCATCGTCCGCACCACCAGCCAGGTGCTGTCGATCGTCTACGGAAACAGCAACCCGGGAACCTCTTCGGGCGGCTTCTTCCCCGAGGGAGTGAACGGCTCGATCACGGTGGTCTAGCCTCCGCTCCAGGAGCGCCGCCGACCTGGCCGTCCGCGCGTCGGCGAGTGACTCTGAAGTTTGTGGAGCGGTGCCAGCGTACCCCTCCACTGCCCCAGCGACAGCTATTGGTCGCTGGGGCACTTTCTTTTCGGCAGCCTCTTTCCTCCTCACCTTCTCCTGCCTTTTCCTCCTCTCCTGACCGGAACTTTCTTTCGCGGTTCGCGTCCTTCTAGGGTGACGGTCGGAACAGGACCGGATCGAGGGCGAAGTATGACGACCAGCAGGAGTGCGGCGGAACAGGGACGGCGTGTGCGGCACGGCGTCGTCTGGGCGGTGATGGCGATCGCGATGGCCTCGGCACAGGCCCAAACGCAGACCGATGAGGGACGGGCGCAGGTGCCCGACGCGCAGGTCGAGTCCAATGTGCTCCGGGCGCTTGCCCGTGTGCCTGGACTGACGAATCAGAAGGTCAACTCCGTCACCGTCTACGGTGTGGTCACGCTGAGCGGGACGGTGCAGGACGAAGCCACGCGATCTGCGGTCGAAACGGCCGTTTCGCGAACAGCCGGGGTCACCAAGGTGATCGACGAGCTGACGATTCCGGGCGAGCCCGCAGCGGCATCGGCGGCCGCCTCAGCTCCGGTTGCGGGAGCGGCTGGAAGCGACGTACAGGACGGCCGCCTGGCAACCGCAGCCGGCGAGGGCAGACGTGTTCTGCTCTCGGACGGAACAACGGCTCCCGAGGGATCGCAGGCGGAGTCGCCGGCAGGCGTCAACCAGGTGTCTCCGGTAGGAGGCGAGTCGGCCGGGCAGACCTCTGCAGACATCCCGGGTGAGGGTCAGAACGGGGCGCAGCAGTCTCCGGTCGAGCGGCCGTACAACGGCTCGCAGGCTGGTCCCCTCTCGACATACCCCAACCCCCAGCAGCCGCGGCCGAACGCTGCGGAGCAGCCAGGCCATGGGCCGGGACAGCCTCCGTATGGGAATGGGCAGCCAGGCTATGGGCCGGGGCAGCCGGGCTATGGGTCTGGGCAGCCGGGCTACTCCGGTGCCTACACGCCGCAGGAACAGCCGGGTTACGCCGGGCAGCGTTCTGTGGGCAGAGGGCAGATTGGCGGTCAGCCGGTAGTCGTGCCGAGCGGGTCCGTGCTGCGGGTCCGCACCAATCAGGGCTTTGACAGCAAGAACACGCAACCGGGAACGCCGTTCGACGCGGTTGTGCTGAACGATGTGGTGGCAAACGGCGCGGTGGCCATTCCGCGCGGGGCGAGCGTGCAGGGCGTGGTGGCTGAGTCCCACCGCGCGGGAGCGCTGAAGGGCCGGGGCGAGCTGAGCCTGACGCTGACCAGCGTGACCCTGGCCGGCCGTCAGTACCCGATCTCGACCGACGGCTGGTCGAACTTTGGCGCGGACAAGACGGGCCGGACCGTCGGCAGTGCGATCGGCCTGGGTGCCCTGGGCGCGGTGATCGGGGCGGTGGCCGGTGGCGGCCCGGGTGCTGCGGTCGGTGCCGGCCTGGGGGGAGCCGCCGGTGTGGGCACGTCTGCGGCCAGTGGCGGCGGCCAGGCGATGGTGCCAGCAGAGGCAATTCTGATCTTTCACCTGACCCAGCCTGTTCCGCTCACCACGGTCTCGCAGGCGGAGATGGATCGGCTCAGCTACGGGGTCGCGCCAGCGCGGCGGATGCTCGGCCGAACAGCTCCCGGGGGGTACGGTCCGGGCGGACCTCCGCCGCCCCCGCCGCCCTCCCCATACACGCGGTACTAGGCGGGCTGCACAGCTGCAGCGGCGACCGGTAAGCCGCCTGTCGCCGCTGATTTATACTTGGGCCTGCCCTGCCCATGGCTTGAGTCCCGCGCGAAACGGGTGCCGCCGGCCGGCAAAACTCCGGGCACGCGACCGCTCTCCGAAGCTCGGGGCCGCGAAGACTCAAGGGAAACCGCCTCAGCATGATTCGACTTCTGCAGCAGAACAACAGCGTCATCAAGGTCCTGTTCGCCCTGATCATCGGGGCCGCCATCGTCACGATGGTCATCACGCTTGTGCCGGGCATCTTTGACAACTCGGGCGGATCGGACGCGAACGTCTATGCCACGGTGAAGGAGCCGGGTTTCTGGGGCAGGTTTTCGAGCGGCGATCCGATTCCGCAGGCCCAGGTCAATCAGCTCGCCAGCCGCCAGCTGCAGCAGCAGCGCCTGCCGGAGTTTCTGATGCCCTACATGCAGCAGCGCGCGGGGCAGATTCTGGTGCAGCGCGAGATCCTGAAGCAGCAGGCCGACAAGATGCACCTGCAGGTGAGCGACGAGGACCTGCGGCGCGAGCTGCAGACCGGCCCCTTTGCGCAGTACCTGTTTCCGAACGGCAGCTACATCGGCGACGACGCCTACATCAACTTCGTTCAGTCGGCATTTCAAACCTCGCGCCAGGACTTCGAGACGCAGGTCAAAAACGACATGGAGCTCAACCGGCTGCAGGCGCTCATCACGGGCGGCGTGACGGTCTCTGACAACGCCGTGCGCGAGGCAGTGCAGCAGCAGGGAACCAAGGTCAAGTTCCAATATGCCGTGATCTCTTCGGAGGATCTGGCCAAGACCATCAACCCGACCGATGCGCAGCTCCAGGAGTTCTTCAAGCAGAACGCGGCGCGCTACGCGACCGCCATTCCGGAGACCCGCAAGATCGAGTACGCCACCTTTGACGCGAACAACCTGCCGGGTGGCAAGCCGCAGGTGACGGACGCCGAACTGCAGGCGTACTACAACCAGCATCTCGACCAGTACAAGGTGAAGGAAGAGGTGAAGGTGCGGCACATCCTGATCGCGGTTCCGCCGGAGGCGGACGCCCAGAAGGACGCCGCGGCCAAGGCCAAGGCGGAAGACCTATTGAAGCAGATCAAGAGCGGCGGCAACTTCGCCGAGCTGGCCGCGAAGAACTCCGACGACCCGGGAAGCAAGGTGCAGGGCGGTGAGCTGGGCTGGCTGACTCGCGGCCAGACCGTGCCGGAGTTCGACAAGACGGCCTTTTCCCTCTCGCCCGGGCAGACCTCGGGGGTGATCAAGACGCAGTTCGGCTACCACATTCTGCAGGTCGAGGATAAGAAGCAGGCCCACACCAAATCCCTGGCGGAGGTGAAGCCTGAGATTCTGCCAGTGCTGGAGCAGCAGAGGGCCGGCGCGGCAGAGCAGACCTTTGCCTCGCAGCTGGTGGATGCGGCGAAGAAGGATGGCCTCGCGAAGGCCGCCGCTGCCAAGGGGCTGCGCCTGGAGACGACCGACTACATCCCGAGTACAGGCGTCGTTGCCGGCGTGGCAGACGGTTCGCAGATGTTGACCAAGGCCTTTGCCGTAAACAAGGGCGCCGAGCCCGAATCCGTCTCGACCGGGGATGGCTTCGCTGTCTTCCAGGTGCAGGACATCAAGCCCTCGCACGCGCCCGAGTTTGCCGCCTACAAGGATCATGTTCTGACTGACTTCCGCGAGCAGCAGGTACCCGAGCTGCTGCGCGCCAAAACCGCAAAGCTCGATGACCGGGCCAAGGTGTTGAACGACCTGGGCAAGGCGGCGGCGGAGATGAACGTGCCGGTGCAGACCAGCGACCTTGTGGGCAAGGAGGGCCAGGTGCCGGAGCTCGGATCGATGAGCGGCCCGGGCGCGGTGGCCTTCAGCCTTCCGAAGGGAGGTATCTCGGGACCGATCGACAGCGGCCGCGTAGGCGTTGTGCTTTCGGTGCTCGACAAGCAGGAGCCGTCGCCCGAGCAGATGGCCAAAGACTTTCCTCAGGCGAGGGAGCAGCTGTTGAGCGCACAGCATGACGAGATCTTCCGCGTCTATCTGGGCACCCTGGCCGACAAGTACCAGAAGAGCGGAGCCATCCGCTACGCCAAAAAGCCTGCCGGCACAGCTCCGGTCGGCAGCTGACGCACTCCCCTCCGCGGTCAGCGCCAGGCCCGCTCGCAGCCATCAGGACGCGGCGAGCTCTGCCGTTTCTGCATCCATAAGATTCGCGGGCCAAACCCGCAGCCCATCGAGGAGAGCGGATGCCAGACGCAACCAAACAGAGGACCTCCGGAGTTCTGCTGCACGTCACCTCGCTGCCGTCCTACGGCGGCATCGGGGACTTTGGACCGGCGGCGTACGCCTTTGTCGACTTCCTGGTCCAGAGCAAGCAGCGTGTCTGGCAGGTGCTGCCGCTCAGTCCAACCGGCTACGGAAGCTCGCCCTACTCGGCTCTGTCGGCGTTTGCAGGCAACCCCCTGCTTATCAGCCTGGAGCGTCTGGTCGACGATGGCTGGCTCGGGCGCGAGGAGATCGAGGGTCTGCCGGGACACAACGGCAACGTGGACTTTGGCGAGGTCGCGCGTCAGAAGCTGCCCCTGATCGAGCGGGCGGCGGCGAAGTTTCTCGACGAGGTGAATGACCAAGGCCGGATGCGCTTCCAGAAGTTTTGCACCGACAACGCCGGCTGGCTGGTGGACTATGCCATGTACAGCGTGTTGCGGCGGCGGTTCAGCTACGCCAGCTGGCACGAGTGGCCGGAGGAGTTCGCCCGCCGCAAGGGCGACGCGCTCAGTTCGCTGCTGACCGACAGCGGGCACGATCTGGCGGTGGAGCAGGCGGTGCAGTTTTTCTTCAACGAGCAGTGGTGCGCTCTCCATAGCTACTGCACGCAGCACGATGTGCGGGTGATGGGCGATGTGGCCATCTTTGTCAGCTACGACAGCGCGGACGTCTGGACCCACCCGGAGATCTTTCAGCTGGACGACGACCTCCTTCCGGTGCGCGTCTCGGGCGTGCCGCCGGACTACTTCTCGAAGACAGGGCAGCGCTGGGGAAATCCTCTCTACCGGTGGGGTCTGCTGGAGGAACGCGGCTTCGACTGGTGGGTGGCGCGCATTCGCCGCGCGCTGAGCCTCTACGACATGGTGCGGCTCGATCACTTCCGCGGCTTCGAGGCCTTCTGGTCGATCGCAGCCGACGAGGAGACGGCTATCAACGGGCAGTGGGTGAAGGCGCCCGGGCAGGCGCTCTTCCACCGCCTGCGCGAGATCTTTGGCGATCTGCCGTTTATCGCGGAGGACCTGGGCCTGATTACGCCGGAGGTCGACGATCTCCGGGAGCACTTCGGCATGCCGGGCATGCGGATCCTGCAGTTCGGATTCGCCGATCGCGGCGGCCACCTCTACCTGCCGCACCGCTTTGTCCCCAACACGGTGGCGTACACAGGCACGCACGACAACAATACGACCCTGGGCTGGTGGCAGGAGGACGCGACGGAGTGGGAGCGCGCCGGCGTGCAGAACTACCTGCAGACGATTCATCACGATGGCGAGATCGTGTGGGCGATGATGCGGGCCGCAGCGCGGTCGGTCGCCGACATCTGCATCTTTCCCCTGCAGGATGTGCTGCACCTGGGCAGCGAGGCACGCATGAACAAGCCGGCCGCCGGGGAAGGGAACTGGACCTGGCGGTACCAGATGGACGCCCTGCACCCGGACTTTTCGATGCAGCTGGCCGCGCTGACCGAGATGACCGACCGCGACGGATTCGAGGAGCCGATCGAGGGCAGCGGGGCCGGCAAGCCGAGCGACCAGGCCCACCTGCGAGCAGAGCTTGGGTCCATTGTTTAGACTGAGCTGAGACGACCTTTTAGGAGATGGAATGCCTCTTTCCGGCGAAGCAATTCGAACGATGAACTATGTGGATGACATTTCGGTGACGCTGCGGCGCATCCTGACCGTGCTGCCGTCGCTGACCCCGGAGGAGCGCCAGCGCGTCTCCGAGCACATCCAGCAGGCAGAGCCGAGCTACGAGTCGGTGGTGACGGCGGTCTCCAGCGGAAAGTGAAGCAGCCGCCCGAGCCCCTCGCTGACGCGGGAGTGGAGGTGACTCCGACGATCGAGACCGTTCCGGCGATCCAGACGATCGGCATCATCGGCGCCGGTCCAGCCGGCCGCGAGTTTACCGGCGCCTGTGTTGCGGCCGGGCTGGATGTGGTGCTCGAGGACGTGCTGCCGGCGCGCCTGCGGCAGGCGGAGCGGGAGCTTGACCCGGAGCGTGGGCCGGGAACCCTGCGGCTGGTGACGACGGTCGAAGACGCGGTCCGCACAGCCGGCCTGGTGATCGACTTTGTTCCGGACGAGCTCGAATCGAAGCTCGAGGTCCTCAGCATGGTGGACCGCATGGCCCCGCCCCGCACCATTCTGTGCACACCCACCGAAGCGCTCAGCATCTCCGACCTGGCGACCTGCGTCTACCGTCCGGAGCTGTGCTTCGCGGTCACCGGCCTTTCCGAGGCGCAGGTGACGATCACATGCCCTTCGTGGCGGTCCGCCGCGGCGCTTGCCGCGGTAGAAGCATTCTTTGCCCGGCTTCGCCGCACCGTCCGAGTCCGGGGCGATGAGCGGGAATCGATGCTGACAAGCCGGATGGGAAGCTAGAGCGGGCAGAGAGGGAGACATTCGCTTTGGAGGGAAGTCCTCTTCCCTGCAAAGTGGAAGATGTTTTCCTCTCAGCGGTGGCGGCACCGGTGTGAGGCCCCATTCGCCTGAGATGTGCCCCCAAAGCTGCTGAAATTGCGGTGTTTCGGAGCCTGCAGCGTTTGGCATAGATATTGCAAATACTTGCAATGTACAGCCGAAGAGCTGCACGGCTGGAAACAGCCAAAACCTTTCAGGAGCACCTTTCGCCATGAAGAACGTCCTTGCCTCCCTTGCCGCCCTTCTCTGCCTTTCCGTCGCGCCGCTGGCCGCCTCTGCCGATACCCTCACGTTTGTCTCGCCGGCCGGCCAGAGTGCGGGCGGCTTCTTCATCTACCCCTATGTCTTCCACGTCAACGGTTCTTCGGCAGACACCTCGCTGATGTGCATCGACTACAACCGCGAGGTCACCAACGGTGAGACCTGGCAGGTCACGGCCAGCTCGCTCGCGCTCGACTCGTCCTCCGCTTCGACCGCCTACCGCGCGGATGCATGGCTCTTCTCCCAGATTGGTGGCGTCCACTCCGATGCCGACATCCAGTACGCCGCCTGGAGCATTCTGGATCCGTCGGATGTCAGCGGCAACAGCGCCTTTACCAGTGGAGCAAAGGACCTGGCCACCACGGCGCTCACGATGGCTTCGGACCAGATGCTGATCAACTCCGGCTTCTTTTCGGGCTTCACGCTCTTCCAGCCGACCTCCGATCAGACGGGCTGGACCAATGGCATCCCGCAGGAGTTTGTCGGCGCGGCGCAGACCCCCGAGCCCTCGAGCCTGCTTCTGCTCGGCTCCGGCGTGGCCGGCTTCGCGGGAGCCCTCCGGCGCAAGCTGCGGGCGTAAGCTTCCGCAGTCCAGAAAGGCAGGTGGGAGAGGCGCCGTCCGGGCTGCCTCTTCCACCTGTCTTCGCCGCCTGGCGGGGCCGTTCGCGGCGGCCGACAGCGCTGGCAGGCGATCTCTCCCCGATCCCCTAAGGGAGCCTCCGATCGAACCCGCTTGCAGCAAGAGTTCTGCCCGTTTTTTTGTCATTCCCGCAGGGAATCTGCGTTCCCTTCGGAGCCGCCAGCTGACTCAAAGTTTTCCTGGATTTTGTCCCTGGCCGGCCATTGGGCGCTGGGCGTATGCTGTGGTCGCATCATCTGCCGCCCGCAACACATCCAATAGAGTGAGGTGATGGTATGGCACGATCGACAACACTCGCACTGCTCTCCCTGGCGACTCTGGTCGGCACGGCCCTGGGTCAGACATCCTACTCGGTCCATCCAGGAACGCTGAACTATATCGAAGGCTATGCTTCGGTCGACGGGAACG
This sequence comes from Acidobacteriaceae bacterium, assembly GCA_965218595.1. Classification (GTDB taxonomy): domain Bacteria; phylum Acidobacteriota; class Terriglobia; order Terriglobales; family Acidobacteriaceae; genus Edaphobacter. The sequence continues at coordinate 167,016 of CBDCLC010000006.1, forward strand.
CCATCACACGTAGTTCGGTCGGCAAGACCGGCCTGAGGTCAGGTCAGACCCTGGCGACCTCGCAGGGACGGGCGGAGATCCTGCTGACCCCCGGTGTCTTCCTGCGACTGGGAGAGAACTCCACGGTCCGCATGGTTTCGCCAAACCTGACCCACACGGAGGTCGCTCTGCTTCGCGGACGGGCGGATGTGGAGGTCGACCAGATCTATAAGCAAAATCTGCTGCTGGTGGATCAAGGTGCGGCACAGACCCAGCTGCTGCAGAACGGACTGTACGCATTCAATGCAGATGCAGGCACGGTGCGCGTCCTCAAGGGCAAGGCCAAGGTCTTCCACACGGAGGGCAGCGTCAAGGGCATTGAGGTCAAGGGCGGCCGCGAGCTCCAACTCAACACCGAGATGGCGAAGGCCGAGAAGTTCGACAAGGATGAGGCCAAGAACGAAGGCCTGTATCGCTGGAGCAGCCTGCGGTCGGAGTATCTGGGCGAGGCCAATCAGCGCGTCGCGATGAGCTACTCCGGCGGCAGGGTCGCGAACCCGGGTTGGTTCTGGGACTCTGGCCTCTACGGCTACACCTATCTGCCGGGCAGCGGCCTGTACCCCAGTCCGTTCGGCTATGGCTTCTACTCTCCGTCGTACCTGTACGGGGGCGGGCTGCCCTATGGCTATGGCTACGGCGGCGGCTACTACGGCGGGAGTGGGGGAGTCTACCGGTCTGGCCAGAACGCCGGATTCGTGGGAGGACGAGGCTACCATAGCCCCGGCGGCGTCACGTATCCCGGGGCAGGTGGGGGTCATTCCGCGCCAGCGCCTACGTCCACGTCTCGAGGTGGGTTCACGGGTGGTCACGGATACACCGGCGGGGGTGGCGGCGGAGCGCACGCAGGCGGTGCTGCTTCCGCGCACCGCTGAGTGGAGCGCGCACTGCTTCCATTTGGTCGTAATCTCGGTTGCGTTGTGCCGGTGGCTGTCCAAGAACTCTGACAGCCACCTCCAGTTTGCCCAGAATCGTTGAGCGCCACAGAAAGCCCGGCTTCGCAAAAAAGTTCGTCCGTTACCTGCCGCCTCGGAGTTGGCGTTGCAGCTCCGCCTCAAAGGCGCTCTGGCTGTCTGCGACGAACGCCTGGTAGCCTTTCGGATCGACAAACGGGTTCGGGTTGGAGTGGCTGTCGACCAGCTCCCTGTACTTCTCGTCCATGTGAAAGAAGCTGGCGTGCGACCCAAGAAAGATGTCGCACGGCAGGCTGCGCAGCGTGCGAAAGGTGGCGCGGTAGTCCTCGGCGATGCCGGGATAGCTACCCTTCCCGGTAAGTTTGTATCCGGGATTGACGCTGACGCTGCCGACGATCACCACATGGTAGGTCCGACGGCCATCGGCGACTTCAAAGGTCCACGTGGTGCAGCCGCGCGTGTGCCCCGCGGTGCGATGAGCCACCAGCGTGGTCCCGCCCAGCTGTACGGTGTCGCCGTCGTGCAGAACACGGTCTACTTTGGCTGGCGGGTAGTGCGACGAAGCGGACCGGCCGTAGGCGAAGTCTGCCCTGCCGCCGGAGGTCACCACCGGGACGTCGCCCTCCATCACCTCGTACTTCGCTCCGGTCAGTCGCAGAATCCCGGCGCTTCCGGCGGCGTGGTCGCGGTGGGCGTGGCTGATCAGCAGCACCTTTGATGTCGCTGAAGCGGAATCCGAGCTGTTCCACGCCATGCCGGATCTGCGGCACAGAGCTGGCGAGATTGCTGTTGATCAGCACATCGCCGGCCGGGGTGACGATCAAGTAGGAGGCGAGGTCCTGGCTGCCGACATAAAAGAGGTTGCCGGCGATGCGAAAGGGAGGAAAGGGTGTGGTCCAGGAGGAGGGAGTCTGCGACCGCAGGACGGGCGTGAGCGCCAGCAGAGGGAAGCAGACTGCTGCCAGGAGATGGCGAAGCCTCATCCGATGACCTGCCGGCCGAAGCGCTCCATCTCCTCCGCCTGCGGGCTGGACTGCAGCAGCAGGAGATCGACGCCCATCTCGGCGAACTCCGCGATGCGCTCCCGGACCTGCTCCGGCGTACCCACGAATCCGGAGCGGAGACCGCGGTTCGACACCGAGTAGTCCCGCAGGGAGACGGCGGTTTCCAGCTGAGACCCCGCCAGCCACTGCTGGTAGTTGCTATAGCCGCGCGCGGTCTGCTGCACGTCCGTAATGCGAGCGACCTCTTTCTGCGCGGCCTCTTCGGAGTCGCGAACGACAGCGTACCCGGCGATCCCGTAGGTCATCGGCGGCAGTCCGGCCCTTTCGCGTCGAGCGCGCATGTCGGCGATCTTGGCGCCGACGACCGCCGGCGAGTCGCCATGCATCAGGTAGGCGTCGCACTTGGCCGCGATCAGGTTCTTTGCGGTCTCGCTCTCGCCACCGGCGTAGAGCGTGGGCCGGGGACGGCGCACGGGCTTGGGCGCCAGGATGTTCGTTCGCACATCGTAGTAGCGTCCCTGGTAGGAGAAGCCCTGCTCGCGCCAGCACCCGTCGACCACATCCAGCCACTCGCTGGTGCGGGCGTAGCGGTCGTCGTGCTCATCAAAGTGCACGCCGTATTTGAAGGCCTCGTCCTTCCACCAGCTGGAGACGACGTTGAGCGTGAGCCGGCCATGCGAGATGTTGTCGATGTTGGCGGCCTGCTTGGCCAGCAGCGCCGGGTTGTGAAAGGTGGGCCGCACCGCGACCATCAACTCCAGGGTCTGGGTCACGGCGGCCAGCGCTGCCGCGGTCGACCAGGCGTCGAGCGAAGGCGCATCGATGCCCTTGATGTCGTTCAGGTTCAGCTCGGCGATCAGCGCCAGGTCGAAGCCCCAGCCCTCCGACCGGACTGCGAGGTCGCGGGTGTACTCCCAGGTCGCGGCCATGCCCTCATCTTCGACGTTGCGCAGCCAGCCGCCAAAGACCGGCATCCAGTAGCCATAGCGCATCAGCGGACTCCCGCAAGGCTTTCGCGCTCCGGAGCGGCTGGCGCGTGGGCGCGGGCGTGACGAACCGCCTCGGCTTCGGCTTCGAGCCAGTCCGCGAGCCGCGCAAAGGGATCGAAGCCGACGACCTTCTCGCCGTCGGCGACAAAGTTCGAGAGCGCGTTGATGTCGTAGTAGAGCCGCTGACCATCGCGGTCGTCCACCATATATTCCACGCCTCCGAGTTCAATCCCCGCTGCCTCCATCAGCTGCTCCACTTCCCGAATAACCTCGGGATCGGGCTGATATCCCTCGACCGTCAGGCCGGACTTCGGAGCGTCCACCGGGCAAGCCGTTCGGCTCAGCTCTGCGCCCGTGGGTGTCCTGCAGATATCGGCCGGGCAGAGATCAAAGGTCTCGCCGGTGATGTGGATCTTGATCGCGTAGAGGAACCGGCCGTTCAGCACCTCGGCCCGGATGATGTGCGACCCGCGTGCCGGAATAAACTCCTGCACCAGGCCGGTTGTATCCATGCCAAGCACCAGACCGTCCGGCTCGTTCATAGCGTTCCGCAGAGCCTCGGGGGAGTCAAAGCGCTTCACCCCGCTGCCGCTGCCGCCGATGTTGGGCTTGACCACGACGGGCCAGCGCAGCCCCTCGGCGGCGTCCAGCGCCTGCCCGGCGCGATGGATGACCCTTGCCCGGGGGTAGGGCAGCCCCAGTCGGTCAAGCATCACCAGCTGCCCGGCCTTCGAAAGCTCCGAGCGAAAGGCGCGGGTTCCGTTGATGACGCGAACTCCGCGCGCCTCCAGGTGTTCCAGGTAGCCGAGCGTGTAGAAGATGGTGTCCCCGTGCCCCCGGTTCCAGGCCGACGGGCTCATCTTGTTCAGCACAAGGGAGTACCGTTCCTCCGAGTGTTCCCCGGGGGAGTAGGTGTGCTCGACAGCCGAAAGCTTCACGTACTTTGTTCCGCGCCGGTCGAGCTCCGCAAACAGTGGCTTGAACCAGTTCGGCTGCTCATAGTAGATCGCGAGGGGAAGATCGTTTCGGTCGGGCATGGGCGAACTCCTGCAGAGGCGGTGGTCTTTCTCTGATGATCCCACGGGGGCATCGGTTACCGCGAGTGAGCGCTCACAACGCCCGCCCCGGTCCTGACAACTAACTCATCATGCGCGCTATTCAGATCGACCATACCGGCGGACCCGAAGTTCTCGAGCTAAAAGACCTGCCCGACCCGGTCGCTGGACCGGGAGAGGCCCTGGTGCGAGTCCAGTTTTCAGGCATCAACTTCATCGACACCTACCTGCGCGAGGGCCGGTATCCGGCGGAGTTGCCCTACACGCTCGGGCAGGAGGGAGCCGGAACCATCGTTTCGTTCGGGCCGCCGGGCGACGACGCACCCAGCCCTGGCCTGAAAGTGGGGGATCGCGTCTGCTGGACAGGGGTCGCCGGCACCTATGCGGAGATGGCGACCGCACCGGTCAGTCGCCTGGTGCCGATTCCGGAGGGCGTCTCAACCGAGCAGGCTGCTGCCGTTCTTCTGCAGGGCATGACGGCGCACTATCTGGCGCACTCGACCTACGCCATTCAGCGGGGAGACACCGTCCTGATCCATGCCGGAGCCGGTGGGGTAGGTCTGCTGCTGACCCAATATGCAAAGCGGCTCGGCGCTCGCGTCCTTACCACGGTATCGACCACCCAAAAGGCTGTTCTCTCGCGCCAGGCCGGGGCGGACGAGGTGATTCTCTACACGGAGAACGACTTTGCCGAGGAGGTGCGACGCCTGACCGAGGGACAGGGGCTGCCGGTGGTGTACGACTCGGTCGGCCAGTCGACCTTTGAGCAGTCCCTGCGGTGCCTGCGCCCGCGCGGTCTTCTGGTGCTGTTCGGCGCGAGCTCGGGGGCGGTGCCGCCGTTTGACCTGATTCGGCTTTCCACCATGGGTTCGCTGTATGTCACGCGGCCAACCCTGAAGGACTACGTTGCCACGCGGCCGGAGTTGGAGGCGCGCGCTGGCAGTGTGCTCCACGATGTTGCTGAGGGCGTTCTCGACGTCAGAGTCGATGCGACGTACCCGCTCGCAGAGGCGGCCGAGGCACACCGCGACCTCCAGGCGCGCAGGACCACGGGAAAGCTGCTGTTGCAGGCAGGGGAGGACCGCCAATAAAGTCCCGGGCGACGGCCTTCTGCGTCCTGCGAAAGGGATCTTCGGGACGCGGAGAAGCTTCCGGGGCGGCCGCCCATCTAACTCACTAAGTGGCCGGGATGTCTTCTGAACGAAAGCGACATCATCCCGACCGGAAAAGAAGGAGCTGCTCTTGACACTGAAAGCTATCGTTCGCGCCGCTGTCTCACTCACCTTACTTGTGCCGCCTGCGATGTACGCTCAGCAGGAGGGCCCGGTGCCGACCGAGGTGCTGGTTACCCCGGCTTCGCACCACACCGTTCCGCAGCCTGCCGATCTCGTGGCGGAGGTCGATGGAAAGAAGACCGCGGTACGAAGTGTGACACCGCTCGATCCGGCGCGAGTGCAGATCGCGCTCATGATCGATGACGGTCTGCGCGGGTCCATTGGACGGCAGATCTCCGATATCAAGGATTGGATTAATGGACTTCCCGCGGGTACCGGCGTTCTGGTGGGATATATGCAGAACGGCAGGGTGGTCAGCAAAGGTGGCTTCCTGACCGATCACGCTGCGGCGGCGGCTCAGGTCCGGTTACCCTTCGGGGCAGCGGGGGTGAGTGGGAGTCCCTACTTTTCGCTCTCCGACTTTGTGAAGCACTGGCCCGGGGAAGGCGAGCCCCAGGCTCCTGGAGCCATGGGCGGACGGCAGGCGGCAGGGGAACCCGTGGCGCGATTCGTTCTGATGGTGACGAACGGAGTGGACCTGTATAACGGCAGCGTTTCTCCGCTGAATCAGTACAGCCCGTATGTGCAAAAGGCGATCTCCGACGCACAGCGCTCGGGCGCCCCTGTGTACTCGATCTACTACACCGACGCCGGCATCGGCGGACGCGCTGCAAGCTTCAGCGGACAAAGCTATCTGTCCGAGCTTGCCGAGAGGACCGGGGGAACGGCGTACTTCCAGGGAACGTTCAATCCGGTCTCCTTTGCTCCCTTCTTCAAGCGATTCGATCAAGCCATTGCGCGCACCTCCGTGGTCACAGTGGATGCAGTTGCCCACAAGTCCGACACGTTAGTGCGTTTCCAGGTGCGCAGTCGATCGGGAAAGGTGAAGCTGCGCGCTCCGCAGCAGATCCATCCTGGAGCTCGGGAGTAAGAGGGACGCCGAACTTATGTCTGCCGGAAGCAAAAAATTTATGCAAGTCCTAGGCTCGCTCCTGAAATAACACGTTATGATGTAGGTCAAAACTTATGAACACTCAAGATATAGTCACAGCTCTCGACCAGGAGATCGCCCGGCTTCAGCAAGTCCGCGATCTGCTTTCTGACGCTCAGTCCACCGGCAGCGGTGCTACTCGCGCCCCCCGTTCCGCTCCGGAGAAGAAGGCAGGCTCTGCGCGAAAGAAGCGCGTGCTCTCGCCTGAGGCCCGGGCCAGGATCGCCGACGCACAACGGGCACGCTGGGCACGCCAGGGCGCGCGTGGATCTTCGAGCGCCTCGAAGAAGACCGCGTCCGGTCGCGGACCGGGCAGGCCGTCGAAGAATGCTGGCGCCAGCACGAAGGGCGCAGCGAGGGGCGCAGCCAAGGCGGCGGGGAAGAGCTCGGGAGGCGCAGCGTCCCGGAAGCAGTCCAAGCCGGGTGCCGAAGTGTCGGCACAGGGCGAGCAGGCGACTGCTGGATCTGCGGTCTAGAACCAGCAGGACCGACACACCGAAACAGAGCCAATGGAAAGCTGCAGCTTCGGGCCAGCTCAGCGTCAAGATGCAGCTTCGGTCGCTCAGCAGCCGGTGACCTGTCTCCGGTCAAAACCGGCGGCCGCATTGTTTGATGCTGCTCATGGGCTGGCGTAAGAGTTGCCAGACATGGTGTTTCTGACCGGATGTGGGAACAATCTGAGCTGGAAGTGTAAAGAGTTTGCATCCTAACCTCCAGGACTCTCCTGGAGGTGTTGCTGTGGTTGAACTGTGGCTCAAGATAGGAACGATCGGCATGGCGATCGGCGTCCTTCTTCTATTCTTTCCCATGCAGAAGAATCGAACTGAAAGCGAACAGTCAGATTCGATCATGCACTTTTTTGTGCCTCTGATTGCGCTCTCGCTCTACTGGCTGATGACTCTGGGCTACGGGCAGATGACGCTCGGCTCGGGACGGGTCTTCTATTATGGCCGGTATATTGACTGGGCTTTCACTACGCCGCTCCTGCTTCTCAGTCTTGCCAGCGGAGCGATCTTCAATCAGGCAAAGAAGCCGTACGCGCTGATCGCTGGTCTGCTTGGTTCCGACGTGTACATGATCGTAACCGGCCTGGTCGCCGGATTTACCGACAACCCTGTTCTCAAATGGAGCTTTTACGGTCTAAGCTGCCTCGGCTTCCTGGCGATCTATGCCATTCTGTTTGGGCCGCTGAAGGCGATGTCGGAGACCGACAATCCGAAGGGCTCGGACTACCGCAGCAAGGCCTCCGTTCTGGCCCTGATCTGGTTTGCCTACCCCGTGGTGTTCCTGCTTGGCCAGGAGGGAGTTCGCTTCTGGAGTGCCGGTGTGGACGCTCTTCTGTTTACCTGCCTCGATCTGTCGGCCAAGGTGCTCTATGGACTTTGGGCCGTTTCGATGGCCAGAAAGACAGCTGGAAAGCTGCAGTACGCCTAGGTACGTCAAGTAGAAACGTTCCGCTGAGCCAGCCCGCGCGTCAGGCCGGCTCAGCGGCGCCTCATTCCGTGTTCCGCTCCATTCTCTTATGAAGCACTTCGGCAAGGCAGTCGTCATCGGTGCTGGTTTCGGTGGCCTGGCGGCCGCGTTACGACTTCGGCATGCCGGTCTCGATGTCGACGTATTTGATAACAACGCCGTGGCGGGCGGCCGGGCGGGCGTCTATCACCGGGAAGGCTACACCTTTGACGCTGGCCCCACGGTCATCACGGCACCATTTCTGTTTGACGAGCTGTTTGCTCTCTTTGGCCGGCGCCGGGAAGAATACATCGAGTTTCGTGAGCTGACGCCCTGGTACCGCATCCGCTTCGACGACGGCCGTACGTTTGACTACGGAGGAACGACCGAGCAGTTGATTGCCCGTGTGGCCGAGTTTGCGCCGGGCGATGTCGATGGCTACACCCGGCTGCTAAGTCAAGTCGAGCGCATCTACAGGATCGGCTTCGAGCAGTTGGGCGATCAACCCTTCGACCAGCTGGGTTCCATGCTGAAGATTCTGCCGCAGATGGCGCGCCTGCGTAGCGACCGTTCGGTCTACGAGTTTGTCTCGCACTACCTCCAGGATGAGCAGTTGCGGCGCGTCTTCTCCTTCCAGCCTCTGCTGGTTGGTGGCAATCCTTTCCACACGACGTCGATCTACTCGCTGATTCAGCACCTGGAGCGCCGCTGGGGCGTGCACTTCGCGATGGGTGGAACGGCGGCGCTGGTGGCGGCACTGGTGCGGCTCATGCGCGAGCAGGGAATTCGTCTGCACCTGAATATACCCGTGCGGCAGATCGCCATTGAAGATGGCGTCGCAAAGGGAGTCGACCTGGCGGACGGCAGACGGATTCTGGCGGACTGTGTCGTCAGCAACGCCGATGCACCCGCGCTTTACAAGCGGCTCGTCGCCCCCGAGTGGCGAAGGAAGTGGACCGACCAGCGCGTGGACTCGCGCAAATACTCGATGGGGCTGTTTGTGCTTTACCTTGGAGTCCGGCGACAGTATCCGGAGCTTGCCCATCACACCATTCTTCTAGGCAGACGGTATCGCGAGCTCCTGTCGGAGATCTTCGACGCAGGCGTTCTCAGCGACGATCTGAGCCTGTATCTGCACGCGCCCACGCGGACCGATGCCTCGATGGCGCCGCCCGGTTGCGAGTCGCTCTACGCCCTGGCCCCGGTTCCCAACCTGCAGGCGCCGATCGACTGGAGCGTGAAGGGGCCGTGGGTGAGAGAGCGTGTGTTGGACATCCTGGAGTCGACTGTCTGCCCGGGTCTTCGCGACGCGATCGAGGTCAGCTTTTATGTGACTCCCGATCACTTCCGGTCGCAGCTGCTGACCGAGCATGGCACCGGATTCTCGATTCAGCCGACCCTGCTGCAGTCGGCGTGGTTTCGCTTTCACAACCGATCGGAGGATGTGCGTAACCTGTATCTGGTCGGGGCCGGGACCCATCCAGGCGCCGGCCTGCCCGGCGTGCTGTGCTCCGCCAAGGTGCTCGAGCACTACATTCCTTCCATCCTGAGCTCCGCCGCCCGCTCGCACATTGGTGCTCCCGCGCAGCCGGCGGTCGAACGGGAGCTGGAGGAGGCGGAGCCATGACCGGGACGATCGCGATCGATACAGCCCGGAAGAGCGATGAGGCGCGGATGGCGACCGCGGGCAAGACCTTCTACCTGGCTTCGCGGCTGCTGCCTTCCGAAAGGCGCGCCCCGGTAATGCGGCTCTACTGCTTCTGCCGGTCGGTCGATGATCTTGCCGATCAGCCAGGCCAGCCGGTGGCCAGTCGGCTGGAGGAGCTTCGGGCGGTCGAACGCAGCCTGCGCAGCGGCGGTTCGGCGGCGGCGAGGCTGGGCTGGGATGAGGAGCTTGCCACAATATCTCCCGTCATGACCCCTGCCGCTGCGGCGCTGGTGCGAGCGGCGCTCGCTGACCTCGAGCAGCGCCAGCCGGGGACGGTGGACGATCTTCTGCGCTACGCTTTCGGCGTCGCGGGCACGGTCGGGCTGATGATGTGTGACCTGCTTGGAGCCGACCCCAGCGGCCGGTCCGCGGCGATCTCGCTGGGCATTGCCATGCAGCTGACCAACATCGCCCGCGATGTCGCCGAGGACCTCCGCAACGGCCGTATCTATCTTCCGTCGGAGTGGATCTCGCCGGCGGAGGTGCGCGGAGCAATCGGGGGAGAGACCGCCGCCGCGATCGCCCTGAACCAGGCCACGCGGCGCCTTCTGGCCTTGGCGGAACGCTTCTACGCCGTTGCCTTCGCCGGGATGGCTGCTCTGCCCTGGCGCACCCGCTGGAGCATTCTGGCGGCCGCGCTGTGCTACCGGCAGATTGGCAGCGAGGTGCTCGCGGACATCCCGGCCTCCTGGCGCCGGCGCACCGTGATCAGCCTGCCCCGCAAGCTGCTGCTGGTGGCCCGGGCCGCCGTCCGCCTGCTTCTGCCACGGCGAGAAGGCAGGATGTCGCCGGCTTTCGTCCGTGAGCTGATGGCGCCGCTCCGGGAGGAGCTGCGCCTGGGCAGGGTGGGGCTGTGACGGCCGCAGCGCCCGACACCGCTGTGTTGATCGCGGGTGCCGGGTGTGCCGGTCTGAGCCTCGCGGTGGCGCTGCTTGACACCGGTTATCCAGGCTTGATCACCCTCGTGGAGCCACGTCGGGAGTACGTTCGGGATCGTACCTGGTGCTTCTGGGAGAGCTCGCGGCACCCCTTCTCCACAGCCGTGACGCACCGGTGGAACGCCTGGAAGGTCAGCAGCGGCGGAGACGCCGTCGTCCAGTCGTCGGAGCTCTACCCCTACGCGCACCTGCCGGCAGATCGCTTCTACGCCGCCGCGCTCGATCGAGTCGGGCAGGCTCCGAACTGCGAACTGGTGCTCGGAGCGACGGTGGAGAGCTTCCAGGCGACCTCCATGGGTGTCTGTGCGCAAACCTCGGCCGGTGAGATCCGGGCCGGCTGGATCTTTGATTCGCGTCCTCTTCCGGAGGCTCCGGCCCCGGGGGCTCCGGGTCTCTTGCAGCGCTTCGCGGGATGGCATGTTCGCACGGAGCGCCCCTGCTTCTCCCCCGAAACCGTCGGTCTGATGGAATTTCAGCCGGCGGATCGTTCAGGACGCGTGCCGTTCCTGTACACCCTGCCGTTTTCGGCGACCGAGGCCCTGGTAGAGCAGACCTACTTCGACTGCCCTGGCCTGCCACCGGCCGATGCCGGTGCGGCGCTGAAAGCTGCGCTGGCCGAGCTGACCGGGGGCGCGGCCTTCGAGGTCCTGTATCGCGAGTCGGGATGCCTGCCCATGTTTGCTCCCGAGGTGCGACCGCAGTCCTCTCCCACCTGGAGTGAGACCCGAAGCGTTGCCATCGGTCTGCGCGGAGGCAGAGCGAAGCCCTCGAGCGGGTACGCGTTTCTGCGTATTCAGCGCCACAGCCGGCTGCTGGCCCAGGCGCTCACAGAGGGAGGACCGATGCCGATAGCGGCGGAGCCTGCGGTGTTCCGCACGCTCGACCGGCTGTTTCTTCGGGCAATCGAGCGCGAACCCGGGTGCGCTCCGGAGCTGTTTCTGCGTCTGTTCAGGCGGGTTCCCGCCGACCGATTGATTCGTTTTCTCTCCGAGGAGAGCTCGCTGCCGGAGGTTGGGCGGGTGGCCGCCGCGCTTGCCACGCCGGGCTTTCTGCGCGCGGCGCTCGGAAGCGGAGGCGCCCGATGATCCGCACAGGAACTCGACCCGCAGGGCAAACGCAGGATCGCCTCCTTGTGATCTTCTCGATTCTGGTGCTTGCCGCCTGCGTGGCGGGGCGCCTGCACCTGGGGTCGTCGCCCGCCGTCATGGGCGTCGCTTTCGCCGCGGTGGCGCTGGCGATCTGGCATGGAGCCTACGACGGAGTGACCGCGCACGATCTGCTGTGGCCGCGATTGCACCGGCGCTGGTGGGTCGTCTTCTTCGGCATGTACGCCGTCCTGCTGGCTGCCGGTGCCCTGCTCTGGTGGACTCTGCCGGCGGTCGCGTTGGCCCTCTTTCTGCTGTATGCCTCCTGGCACTTCGGCACGGAGCGCAGCGAGGGCGCCATCCCTGTCTGGGCCGGTGTCGGCTTGTTTGCGCAGGGAGCCCTTCCCATCGCCGCGGCCTGCCACTGGCGGGCGGAGGAGGTGCTGCCCATCTTTGCCGGCATGCTGAGGGAGCCACACAGCCACGCGCCGGCTGCGCGCCACATCCTTGCCGTAGCGGGCAACAGCCTGTGGCCACTCGTGGCCTTTGCCCTGGCCGGTGTGTGGACGGACGCCGTCCGGCGGAGGTCCTGGCGGATTGCCGCCACGGCAACCCTGTTGATGGGAGAAGAGCTTCTGCTGTTTTACATGTGCCCGCCCCTGATGGCCTTTGCCGTCTTTTTCTGCATCTGGCACACGCCGCAGCATCTGCTGGAGAGCAGCAGCGACCGGCGGGGAACGTTCTCTCCCCGTCGGCTTCTGCGCAATCTGCGGGGCGGATTTCTTCCCTGGGTGATCACGCTGGCGGCACTGGGCGGAGCTCTGCTGCTCGATCCCTCATGGCTGGACCACGCGAGCTCCGCGCTGTTTGTTCTGCTCAGCGTGCTTACCGTTCCTCACATGGTGCTGCATGAGGTGCGCCGCCGATCGCTCGGCTGGCAGCACCAGCCGGCGGTCGCGCAGGGCGCCTCCGCCTAAGGTCCGGCGTGCGAGATTGCCGGTCACGCGTGGATGCGTCCTTACCGGTCCTCGAATCTGTGGAGCGCGTCACCTACGAAGCAGGGCCGAAGTCTTTCTTCCAATGAGTCGCCCATACTGGAGGCTCTCCGCTTCCGTCCCACGTGGCTAATCGCCGTCCGCTCTGGACGTCATACAAGATAGCTTTCACCGCGTTCCCATGAACAGGCCCAGACAGCATGGCAAGCCTCTTGCCGCCGCTGACGAATCTCCATGCCCAAACCGCCTGCTCGGCCCGGAAGATCCTTTGTCGTCCATGGTTTAAGACAGCAACCGAGAGGGCTACTGGATAAGAGGTGCAACAATTCTCAAACAGAACAGACCATCCAACAGTGCTTCTGTCGTCTGCGACAGTAGCGCTGTCACACCCCACCTGTCGGGGTTCTTTGGGCTGCTGCTTTGTCGTTCCGTCAGCGTAGATCAGCTGCAAGGTTCCATTTGCCTCGCACTCAGCATGCTTAATCGTTTGGCCATGACAGACACTCACCGAGATCACAAGGACACCGATCGTGCAGAGCCATCGCATCATGCGGATCAGGTTAGCAGTAGGCGTGCGCAACGTTGTTGGTATTTTCTCCTTGGCAAACGACCAGCGAGGTCTCTCGACCTCTCCTGTACTCATTGAAACGATGATTTCGCAGCGCTATAGGACACTTCTCCAGAGCGAAACTGGCGCGGGTGTTCGCCAGCTTCTCCATTGACACAAACCGCTCTACCGGTCCTCGGAGCTGTGGAGTTTGGGGTAGAAGGTGATCTGCGCGACGCCGACGGTGTCGTTCTGGGCTCCTGTCTTGTAGAGCGGGGCCTTCCAGCGCTCGTACTGAACCCACGCCTTCAGTTCGACGTCGGGTCGCAGCCGCTTGACTACCGTCGCCTTGAACTGATTCTGCGTCGTGCCATAGGTGATGAAGTCCTTGGCATTCTTCTTGTTCAGGTACTCCAGTTGCACCCACTGCTCGGCTCCCATGTGGTAGGTCAGCCAGGCCTGTCCGCCCTTGGCCTCACGGCCGATGGAGTCGCCCATGATGAAGCCCTTGTTGGTGTAGCCCTGCCGCTGGATGATCTCGTAGTAGGCGAAGCGGCCGCCGTAGCTGACCGATACCTTGGGATCAGTCAGCACCGCCTCCACGCGGAGATCGAGATGGCGCGCGCGAGGGATTTGGGACAGGTACAGCCCGGTGCGAAAGGAAGCCCGGCGAGGCGCCGAGATGGGCGTCACATCGTCGTGCGAGATCGCATCCACATAAAACGTGCCGTAGTTCCGAATGAACGGCAGACGGTAGGAGGCATTGAAGGAGGAAAAACGCGCGCCGGGGTCGTTGCGGGATTCCTTCTCCGCCGACGTGGTGTCATTGATGTCGAAAAAGCCTCTCCAGAAGGTGTGCCACGTGACCGGTGCGTGCCCTTTGCCGCCGAAGATGATGGTGCGCTGGAAGCCGAACTCAAAGTTGGAGGTGGGCTTGAAGGCGAACATCTCCGAGTGCACCCACGGGTCGTTGGGATAGGTGTGACCCTTTAGACTGCCGTAGAAGAAGTCGTACCGAATGGGCCCGAGCAGAGCGGAGACGTACGGGATGTGCAGTGGCTCCACCCGGTTGACGCGAAAGGAGTAGATGTTCTCGGCGTTGTTGGACCAGGCCAGCGACCCGCCCTGTCCCGGGCCGAGCCAGGCATCGGACTTGCCGACCGAGATCTCGTGGTTGAGCAGGTGAACCGACGCGGTCGCCTCGACCAGGCGGAACGGGTTCGAGGCGGGGATGGGACCGGTGGGGATGGTCGCCTGGTGCAGGTTGGCCCCCTCATACGGGATGAGGTCCAGCGCTGACAGGTAGGCGGAAAGCTCCTGCGAGTATCCGGTAGCCGAGGGGGCGTGCTGGTACTCCCCACGCACGTGCAGCGAGAGCCGCGACCACTCATTGACGGTCTCGAACCCCAGCAGGTTGTTGAAGCCGGTCTGGTAGGGGCGGCCGTAATCGTTGGCGATCGTCTGTCCAAGATGGTAACTGTCGCGAAGGATGGGCCCTCCGATACCCATCACCCGGTCGTAGGCCGAGTAGAGGCCATACACGGCCCCGCGCGGACGATCGCCCGAAGGCACCTCCGCCTGCAGCTCTTCGAGCAGCTCCGCCAGGATCTGCTGCGCCTCCATGCTGTCGCCATGAAGGATGTCGTCTTCGGAGTCCTGCAGCATGTGCAGCACGCTGCGGCGCGTCCACGGCCGCATGCTCAGGAACTCCGTATCCGCGTAGCCGAGGGAGTAGAGCCGCGTCATCGCGGGATAGATCCAGCTATCGACGGGAATATAGGTGGAGCCGTTGTGATCAGCCGGCTGGTCCTCGTCCGGCACGCCGTAGGGCTGATAGGCGACAAACGGCGCCTGCGGGGGGGCGGGTATCACCTGCGGGGCGGCCGCCCGGCTGGGCACCGGCATCGTCGGCAGAGCCGGCGGGGTGTTCTGGTCCGGACGGTAGGCCGGCATGGAAGGCGCCTGGCTCGAGGGCTGCGCCTCAGGGGAGGGAAGTGTGCTGGGCGGCGGTGGAGGCGGCGTGGGCTCCTGCGAAAGAGCCGGAATCGACAGGCAGGCTGCCAGGCCTGCAACGATCGCAGTGGTCAACGTCCTCAAATGCACCTCGAAACCTGGGAAAACCTACCCGAGCAGTGTAACCCGTCGCATCGGCAGAAGGATCGGTCAGTCAAGCTTCGCGGCGCGCGGCTCAGGCGCGTTCTGGTACGGCAAGTCCGCGCTGGATCAGCTGCGCCCGCAGTCGATCGACGGCCGGGAGATCGCCGTCCGGACCGCCCTGCCATCGCACGGCCTGGATGAGCACAGGCCCGTCTCCCGCGCGCAACCGGCCCAGCGACTCCTGAATCACCCGGTACATGGCGACGGCGTCCTCGGCGTCCACGGGAAAGGCCGGAACTCCCGCGCTGGTGGAGGTCGCCTGCAACGACGCGGAGGAGCCCGGGCGTTTACCTGGGGCAACAATCAAGAGGAGAGGAACTTCGTGTTCCGCGACGAAGCGCAGGGTCTGGCGCCACATGGCGGAGGAAAGATCGGAGCTCTCGATCAGGCAGACGGCGACGGCTCCGGAGCCTCTTCCGGACGCTCGGCGGAGACCGGGCGCGAGGCGCAGGGCCAGGCCTGCCCCGACGGCCATGGAGACGCGCGCGGCCGGATCGGCTGGTCCGGGAAGGAGGGTCGCCGGGTGAAACGCGAACGAGCTGCCGGGAGGGGAGCTGACCAGATCGCCGGCTCGGAGTGAGACGGCAACGGCGGCCCGCGGGGCGGTCAGACCGTCAAGAGCGGAGCCGGGACGGCTTCGCCTGGGTCTCTGCGGGGAGGCTGCCGTGGGCGCCGCCAGCATCGCCCGGTACATCTGCAGCAGAACCCGGTTCGGGAGGAGCGGGTTTTCGCCCTTGCGCCCGGTCTTTTCGGCGGCGGCCGCGGTCTGCTTACGTGTTGCCACCTGACCTCACAATCTTCTGGTTGGCCTCGGTCAGGCCCGCGCCGGGTCTTTTGCTTCTGTGTCCAGACCGAGGTCGGCGAGCGCCTTTTGTGCCGCCTTGGGCTTCATCTTGCCGTCGCGTGCCAGCCTGGAGAGCGCCGCTCCCGCGATCGCCTCGGCGCTGACCTCGAAGTGGCGCCGGAGGTGCTGGCGATTGTCCGAGCGGCCGAAGCCGTCGGTGCCCAGGGTAACGAGGCGCTGGCCGAGCCAGGGCGAGAGCTGGTCCGGAACGACCTTCATGTAGTCGGTCGCGGCGACGATCGGGCCCTTGGCCGCGCCGAGAGCCTCGAGAATGTAGGGCTGGCGCTCCTTTTCGGCCGGGTGGAGGCGGTTCCAGCGCTCGGTAGCGAGCGCATCGCGCCGCAGCTCGTTGTAGCTGGTGACGCTCCACACCTCGGCGGCGAGCTGGTAGCGGTCGGCCAGGATCTCCGCTGCGCGCAGAGCCTCACGCAGGATCGGTCCGGAGCCGAAGATCTGCACCTGGGCCTCGCCACCTTCGGCAGCTTTGACCTTGTAGATGCCGCGCAGAATGCCCTCCGCGGCGCCCTCCGGCATCGCCGGCATGCTGTAGTCCTCGTTGTACATGGTGATGTAGAAGAAGCAGTCTTCGGCCTTCTCGTACATGCGCCGGAGCCCGTCCTGCACGATGACGGCAAGCTCGTAGACGTAGGCCGGGTCGTAGGTGACGCAGGTGGGCACGGTGCTGGCAAGGACGATGGAGTGGCCGTCCTGATGCTGCAGCCCCTCGCCCAGCATGGTGGTGCGGCCGGCGGTGCCGCCCATCAGGAAGCCCTTTCCGCGCGAGTCCGCAAAGGCCCACGCCATGTCGCCGATGCGCTGGAAGCCGAACATGGAGTAGTACATGTAGAAGGGCACCATGGGCAGCTGGTAGTTGGCGTAGGCGGTGCCGGCGGCGGTAAAGGACGCCATGGAGCCCGCCTCCGTGATGCCCTCTTCGAGGATCTGCCCGCTCTTCTCCTCGCGGTAGCTCAGCAGCATGTCGGCGTCGTGCGGCGTGTACTTTTGGCCCTCGGGCGCGTAGATGCCGACCTGCTTGATGACGGATTCGAGGCCAAAGGTGCGGCCCTCATCGGGCACGATGGGCACGATCAGCTTGCCCTGTTTCGGGTCTTTCAGCAGACCGCGCAAGAGGCTGACGAAGCCCATGGTGGTCGAGACCTCGCGGCCCTTGGAGCCGCCGGTCCACTCGCCCAGCGCGCTCAGGCCGGGCGCCTGGAAGTCCAGCGTCCTGGGCGCGTCGCGCCGGGGCAGGTAGCCGCCCAGCTCCGCGCGGCGCCCCTGCAGATACTGGATCTCGGGCGCGTCCGCGCCTGGGCGGAAGAACTTGCCGTCCTTGGCCGCCTCCTCCGGAATGGGGATGTCGAAGCGCTTCACAAACGCCGCGACGCCCTCGTCGGTCAGCTTCTTTTCCTGGTGGCTGGCGTTGCGCGCCTCGGTCGAGCCCAGGCCGTAGCCCTTGACCGTCTTGGCCAGGATCACCGTCGGCCCGCCGCGGTGGTCGAGCGCCCGCTTGTACGCGTTGTAGATCTTGCCTGAGTCGTGGCCTCCCCGGTGCAGCCTCGCCAGCTGCTCATCGGTCTTATCGGCAACCAGCGCCAAAAGTTCAGGGTACTTGCCGAAAAATTCCTTCCGGAGGTAAGCCCCGCCCTTGGCCTTGAAGGCCTGGAAGTCGCCGTCCACGCACTCTTCCATGCGCTTCAGCAGCAGACCCTGGTGGTCGCGGGCGAAGAGTTCATCCCAGTCCGAGCCCCAGATGACCTTGATGACGTTCCAGCCGGCGCCGCGGAACATCCCTTCGAGCTCGTCGATGATGCGCTTGTTGCCGCGCACGGGGCCGTCCAGCCGCTGAAGGTTGCAGTTAACCACAAAGATCAGGTTGTCGAGCTTTTCCCGGCTGCCCAGCGAGATCGCGCCCAGGGTATCGACCTCGTCGGTCTCGCCGTCGCCCACAAACGCCCACACCTTGCGGTCGGTCGGCGGAATCAGGCCGCGATTTTCGAGGTAGCGCATAAACCGCGCCTGGTAGATGGCATTGAGTGGGCCGATGCCCATCGAGACGGTCGGGAAGCGCCAGAAGTCCGGCATCAGCCACGGGTGCGGGTAGCTGGACAGGCCGGGTGAGTCGCGCAGCTCATGACGGAAGTTCGCCAGCCGTTTGTCGTCGAAGCGGCCCTCCAGGTAGGCGCGCGCGTAGACACCGGGGGAGGCGTGGCCCTGAAAGTAGATAAAGTCGCCGGGCTGCTCGGAGCCGTCCGCTGCCTGGTATTTGGCGCGGAAGAAGTGATTGAAGCCGACCTCGAGCAGCGTCGCGAGCGAGCTGTAGGTGGCGATGTGGCCGCCGATGCCGGGGTCTTTTTTGTTCTGCCCGTGCACCATGGCCATGGCGTTCCAGCGGATCAGCGCCTCGATGCGTCGCTCCATCTGCCGGTCGCCGGGGTAGGGCACCTCGTCGTGTTTGGGAATGGTGTTCAGGTAGGGCGTCGTGACCTCGCCGGTGACGGGCACGCCGGCCTCACGGGCGCGCTGCCGCAGCTGTTCCAGCAGCTCGGCGCCCTGCTCCCAGTCCGAGGCGACCACCTCGTCAAACGCTTCGATCCACTCCGCCACCTCGGCGGTCAGGTCCTGCTTCTGCGCCTCTTCGAGCTTTGTCGCCATCGTGCCACCCCAGTCCGATCTCTGCCGGGCAGCTCGCAGGCCGTCCGGTCAGCCATCGCTTCTAACCATATAAGGCCAGGGCCGAGGTCGTCACGCATCCTCTTGCCCGGCCGACCCCGGACTCCTCTAGGTGGAGTAGTCCGCGTTGATGCGCACGTACTCGGCCGTCAGGTCGCAGGTGGTGTAGCGAAACGCCGCCCCCCCAAGCCCCAGGTCGAGCGTGATGGTGTACTCGCGGTCGAGCATCACGCGATGGGCGGCCGCCTCGTCGTACCCGGGGGCGCGTCCGCCGTCGGCAAAGACGATCTGGTCGCCGATGTGGATGCTGAGCCGATCCGGGTCGAGCGCCGCACCGGAGCGTCCCGCGGCCGCGAGCAGACGTCCCCAGTTGGGATCCGCGCTCGACCAGGCCGTTTTGCACAGAAGCGAGGTGGCGATGGTCTCGGCCACCTGCCGGGCGTCCTCTTCGGTCTCGGCGCCGGTGACCTCGAGATTGATGACGTGCGTTGCGCCCTCGCCATCCTCCACAATCTGGTGGGCCAGTGATCCGCAGACCAGCTTCAGCGCATTCTCGAAGGCCTCGGCCAGCCGATCGTCGAGCGCGACGCCGCTCCCTCCGCTCCCCAGCAGAAGCACGGTGTCGTTGGTGCTGGTGTCGCCATCGATCGAGATGGCATTGAAGCTGCGGTCGACCGCCGGTTCGAGCAGCCGGCGCAGGTCGGCGGCCTCGGCCTGGAGATCGGTAAAGAGATACACCAGCATGGTCGCGTGGGGCGCCGCAGCTTCCGCAGCCGAGCCCGCAGCCGGACCAAGCTGCGGATGGATCATGCCTGCGCCCTTGGCCGCGCCAAAAATTCGCACATCGACACCGTCGACGTCGATCACCGCGCGGGCGACCTTCATACGGGTGTCCGTCGTCAGGATCGCCCGGGCGAACTGCTCCGCGTGCTCCGGGGTGTCGCCCAGGGAGCTCGCCAGAGCGGGAAGGGCGGCAGTCACCTTTTCTGTGGGAAACGGCACCCCGATGATGCCGGTCGAGGAGGGGAAGACCTCGTCAAAGATGCAGCCCGTCAGCCTGGCCGCGGCCACGCAGGTCTCGACACAGGCGTCGATGCCCGGCTGGCCGGTGGCGCAGTTGGCATTGCCGGCGTTCACCAGAACCGCGTTCACCCGGCCGCCGGTCGCGAGCAGGTGCCGCCGGCCTACCGCGACCGGTGCCGCCACGGCCACGTTGCGGGTGAAACAGGCTGCGGCGACCCCGCCCCTGGGAACCGTTGCCATGGCCAGGTCGGTATTGCCGCTCGCCTTAATGCCTGCCTTGACCGCGCCCCAAAGGAACCCAAGCGGAAGCGCGCGGCCGTGATCAGCTGCCTCATCTGCCATCTCTCAACTCTACCGCGTCAGCCCGGCACGGAGACGCGGGCGCGCCGCACGGGACCGCCGTGGCGATATGCTCGAAGAGTCGTTGCGCTTCAGACCCCCTCCAGGATCAGCCTCGCCTGGTTGCTGAAAGAGCGGGGGGTGGGGCACTCGCCACGGGAACGGACAGGCGGGCGGGGACGGGGGAGAAGGTCTGCCATGATGCTGAGGGAGCTGCGAGAACAGGTATTGGAGGCCAATCTGGAGCTGGTCCGGCGCGGCCTGGTCCTGTTTACCTTTGGAAACGCCTCGGGGGTAGATCGGGAACAGGGCCTGGTCGCGATCAAGCCATCGGGGGTCGACTACAGCGAGCTCCGGCCGGAACACCTGGTGGTGACGGACCTTTGGGGCAAGATAGTCGATGGCGATCTGCGGCCGTCTTCGGACCTGGACACCCACACCCTGCTGTATCGGGAGTTCCCGTCGATCGGAGGCGTGGTCCACACCCATTCGGAGTTTGCGACGGCCTTTGCGCAGGCGGGTCTGCCGATTCCTCCGCTGGGCACGACCCATGCCGACTACTTCCACGGTGCGGTGCCCTGCACGGATCCCCTGCCGGACAGCGCCCTGGGCGACAGGTATGTGCACGAGACGGGCGTGGCCATCGTCCGCCGGTTTCGCGACGGTCGGGAGTCTGCCGTGGCGCACGAGACGACCGGCATGGATGCGCTGTCGACGATCGCGACCGGTGGCAACTCGGCGCGCGAGCACCATGGGCGGCCGCTCGACCCCCTCGCCGTTCCTGGCTGCCTGGTCGCAGGACACGCCCCGTTTGCCTGGGGCAAGGATCCGCAGGCGGCCGCGCACAGCGCCGTGGCGCTCGAGTACATTGCACGCCTGGCGTACCGGACGCTGACGCTCCGGGCCAACGCGGAGGAGGTCTCCGAGGCGCTGCTCGACCGGCACTACTTTCGCAAGCACGGCAAGGATGCGACCTACGGGCAGCAGAGCTGAGCGCGAGAGCAGCCAAAGAGACTTATCCAGAGCCGGGGACGCAGCCCGGGAAGCAGTGGCGAGGCAGGCGGTGGCCTGGGAGGCTTTGCCGGAAGGTGGTCCGCCTGCCGGGACGGGGCAGCAGCTGCTTACCGCAAAATAAGTTGGTCTGGGTCGCACGGACGGGTGTCCACTTCGCATCCTATAAGCCAGCGGACAAACTTCGAACCATCCCGGGAGTGAGCTGCAGGTATCGATCCGCAGGCCTTCTCCCTCAACCCATCCCCCGGACGCCCCTCCCGCACGCGCCCCAAACGAACGAAGGAGAAACTCCATGAACGAGACGAACACGACGACCGGAACCATTGTGGGCTATTTTGACAACCAGACCGATGCGCAGAACGCCGTCGACGCTCTTCGGGACGCGGGCTTCACCTCGGCGCATGTCGGCATGGCGCACCGCTACAACAACGACTACAACACCCGGAACACCACGGGCGAGAGCACCGGAACCAAGGTCAAGCAGGAGACCGAGGGCGTCTGGGACAAGGTGAAGAACTTCTTCGAGGGTGGCGACGTGGAGCCGTACGCGGATGAGCGTCGCGATGGCGACCTGGCCAGCCGCGAGGTCACGCCTGGTGGAAACTACTATGCGCAGGACTTCAACCGGTCGCTCTCCGGCATGAACGTCCCTGAGCAGCATTCTCGCTACTTCGGCGACCGCCTCAGCAACAGCGACAACGGTGCCGTGGTCACGGTCAATGCAGGGGATCGCAACGATCAGGCGCGCGCCATCCTGCTCGACAACGGAGCGGATCTCGGCGAAAACGCCAGCACCTATAAGTACTCGGACACGAACAACGAAAACGTGACGGGCCAGAAGAAGATCCAGCTGCTCGGCGAGGTTCTTCGGGTCCACAAGGACCGCGTCAACACCGGCGAGGTCACCTTCCGCAAGGAGGTCCACACCGATCAGCAGACGATCCAGGTTCCCGTGCAGCGTGAGGAGCTGGTGATTGAGCGTCACGCGGTCTCGGGCGACCGGCAGGCGACCGGGACGATCGGCGAGGGCGAGACTATCCGTATTCCTCTGAGCGAGGAGCGTGCGTCCGTGGACAAGGGTACGTTTGTGCGCGAAGAGGTCTCGGTCGGCAAGCGCACCGTCGAAGATGTGAAGGATCTTTCGGGCGAGGTTCGCTCGGAGGAACTGGTCGTCGACGACAAGACCGGAGCTGCTCGCCGGGATCGCTAGGATAGCGATTCCACAGGTTGGGTAAAAGAAGGGCTGCGGGTGATCCCGCAGCCCTTCTTCCGCTTTGGATACCCGAGGGACTTTTACGCTGAGACAGCCAGGCCACGGGTTGGGATGCGCCGTCCGGCAGCCGAACTCTCCCGCGCCAGCTCCAGGAGGCGGATCACCTGCCAGGCGGCTTCGGGCTCAACCGCCAAAGCGGCAGTTCCCTGAATCGCATCCCGAACATTGCTGTAGAACAGCCGGTAGTCTCCCGCTTCGGTCCGGAGGCGCGATCGTTGCAGATCGTCGGGCCGCTCCGGGTTGGGAGCGACGACCAGCTCTCCCCAGCTGGACTCCGGCTCCTCAAGCCACACCTCCGGGGAGCCGACCGGCGGCACCCGGGCTCCGGCCACGATCGCCGGCTCCTGCGCATCGAGCCCCCACTTCCGGTAGCTGCCGCTGGTTCCATGCACCAGGAAACGCGGACCCGGAAGGGCAGCGACCATGGTGGCGCGGCACAGGTAACGCAGGCCAGGGTAGCCCAGCGTGATGTCAAAGGCGTCCTCGATCGCACCACCCTCCCGGTCGCGGCGCACCTCGGCCTCGATCCACTCCGGCACACCGAAGAGCGCGATCCCCTGGTCCACCAGATGCGGGCCGAGGTCCATCAGCATTCCGTTGGCGCTGCCGCTCGCCTCCTTCCAGGTTCCAGCCCGGGGCACCGGCCGAAATCGGTCGAAGTGCGACTCCAGCGTCACGACGCGGCCCAGGATCTTCTCCTGCAGCAGCTTGCGCACGGTCAGGAAGTCACCGTCCCAGCGGCGATTGTGAAACGGCGCCAGCACCAAATGCTTTTCCGAGGCGATGTCGATCAGCTCGCGAGCCTCGGCGCCCGTGGCGGCGAATGGCTTGTCGACGACGACATGCTTGCCGGCCCGAAGCGCCGCACGGGCGATCTCGAAGTGGGTCTCGTTCGGAGTGCCGACTACCACCAGATTGACGGCTGCATCGTCGAGCGCCTCCTGCACGGACCGGAAGACACGCACGCCCGGCCAGGCCCTGGCAGCCGCATCGCCATGCCGCTCGACGATGCCCAGCAGATCGAGACCGGGCACCGCGTCAACGAACGGCGCGTGAAAGACTCGCCCGGCCAGACCGAACCCAACGACCGCTACACCGATGCTATCTGCCATGCAAGCTCCTGTTCCCCCTGAGGAGGCCCGGCCGGTGGGGGAGACCGGCGACCTAGGCCGGGCAAAGATTTTGAAGAGCCTGGAACTCTGGCCGCATCCATTCTACGGAAAGGCATCTCCATAACGGTCGGGCCCAGCTTCGCCCGCGATGCCGCACACCTCCAAAGAGGCAGGTACCATCAGAGGAATGACCAAAATCTTCCCAGCGCAACCTCCCTGGGTCACTTCTGCGCTTCTGATCATCACGAGCCTTCTGCTGCCAGGCACCGCGTTGGCGCAGGCCACCTCCGGCACCGGCAGCGGAAACAGTTCGGGCGCAGCCGGCAGCTCCGGCTCGACCACCTCCGGAACATCCGGCATCTCCGTCCAGCAGGGGCAGCAGCTGCTGTACGGGGCCTCCGGGTCAAACGGAGCGCAGCCGAACCAGAGCTCGTACCAGGGATCAGTCGTTCAGGGCAGACCCACCGGAACCACGATCGACCTCACCCTTGACGACGCGATCGCACGGGGTCTCCGCAACAATCTCGGCCTCATCCTGAGCACGACCGATATCGGGAGCTCGCGGGGACAGCGTCTGCAGGATCTGCAGCAGCTGCTTCCGACCATCAACGGGCAGGCCTCGATCGAGGTCGAGCAGGTCAACCTGGCTGCCTTCGGTCTGAAGTTTCCGGGGCTGAACCCCATCATCGGTCCCTACCAGGTGGTCGACTTCCGGGCCTACCTGACGCAGAGCGTTCTGAATCTGCAGACGATCCAGAACTTCATCGCCGCGGGGCACAACGTAAACGCGGCCAGGCTGACTGCGGAGGATGCGCGCGGCATTGTGGTGTACACCGTCGGCAACGCATATCTGATCTGCATTGCTGATCAGGCGCGCATCACGGCGGTCGAGGCCGAGCTCGCGACGGCCAGGGTGACGCTCGACCAGGCAGTTGCCTCGCACGATGCCGGAGTGAGTCCCCGGATCGATGTGCTGCGGGCGCAGGTGGACTACCAGAACGAAGAGCAGACGCTGATCTCGGCGAAGAACCAGCTGGACAAGGACAAGATCTCGCTTGCCCGCACCATCGGCCTGCCGCTGGGGCAGGCCTTCCGCGTGGTGACCGAGGTGCCGTACGCTCCGCTGAACGATGTCGATGCCGAACAGGCGTTTCAACAGGCGCTGAAGACCCGCAAGAACCTCGCTTCTCTGGAAGAGAAGGTGCGCGCGGGCGAAGCTTCGAAGAAGGCCGCCACCGCCAGCCAGTACCCCTCGGCCAACATCAGCGGCGACTATGGCGATATCGGCTCGACGCCCGGACACTCCCACGGAACCTTTACCGCGACCGGCGAGGTCCGTGCCCCCATCCTGCAGATCGCGCAGACGCGTGGTCTGGAGGCCGTGGCCGACGCGCAGTACGAGCAGGCGAGGGCGCAACTGGCCGATCAGGCGCAGCAGGTGAACGCCGACATCCGGTCGAGCCTGCTGGACATCCAGGCCGCGGCGAAGCTGGTCCAGGCGACCCGGTCCAACGTCGACCTGGCGAATGAGGCGCTCTCTGAGGCCCAGCAGCGGTTCCGGGCCGGAGTGTCGGATAACCTGCCGGTTTCGCAGGCCCAGGCTCAAAGTGAACAGGCCAACGATCAGTACATCAGCGCGCTCTACCAGCACAACGTCGCCAAACTTTCACTGGCGCGTGCCATCGGCGTCGCGGAGACCAACTACAAAGACTATCTCGGAGGAAAGTAACGGTGGCAGACCAGGACCAGGATCAAAAGAACGGACAGACCGGCGATGGCGATGGCGATAGCCAGCAGCCCCAGACCGCACAGATCTCCGGCACCGTCCAGATCAAACCGCAGGGCGCCGGCGAGGGAGACCAGGCGGCCGGCCAGGGTGGAGATCAAGGCAAGGGCAAGAACGGCAAGGACAAGGACGACGACAAGAAGAAGGATGACCCTGCCAAGAAACGCCGCCGCAACATCATCATTGCCGCGGTCGTCCTGCTCATCCTGATCGGCGGCGGCCTGTGGTACTGGCACACGACCTTTTACGAGGACACCGATGATGCTCAGGTGGATGGCAACCTGTACCAGGTCAGCTCCAGGGTCGCCGGGCAGGTCACAAGGGTGTACATCGAGGACAACACCAAGGTGCAGCAGGGAGACCTGATCGCCGAGGTGGATCCGAAGGACTACGTGGTCGCACTCGACCAGGCAAAGGCCAACCTGGCCAGCGCGGAGGCTTCCTACAAGCAGGCGACGGTCAATGTGCCGGTGACCTCGACCACGACCCGCACCACCCTCAGCACCAGTGGATCGGATGTCGCGAGCGCCACGGCCTCCGTGGCGCAGGCCCAGAAGCAGGCGCAGGCGTCGGAGGCGCGTGTGGCGCAGGCCAAGGCCAACGCGGTGAAGGCACAGCTCGACGTCGACCGCTACACCCCGCTGGTGCAGAAGGACGTGATCTCCAAGCAGCAGTACGACGCTGCGGTGGCGCAGGCAGCGGCCAACAACGCCTCCGTGCTGGAGGCGCAGTCTACCGTGATTGCGCAGCAGGAGGCCACGCGCGCCGCGCAGCAACGCCTGGCGCAGGCCCGGTTTCAGCAGGAGCAGGCGCGCAAGAATGGGCCAGAACAGGTGGCGATTCAGCAGGCGCGCGTTACCGCCGCCGAGGCCGACGTGAAGCAGGCGCAGGCGCGTGTGGACCAGGCACAGCTGAACCTGAGCTACACCCACATCCGTGCTCCGGCTACGGGCATCATCAACAAGAAGAATGTGGACATCGGAGAAAATCTCTCCGTCGGCCAGTCGCTTCTGACGATCATCCCCCTGACCGACCTGTGGGTCACGGCCAACTTCAAGGAGACCCAGTTGGAGAAGATGCGTCCTGGCCAGGACGTCAAGATCTCGGTCGATGCCCTTGGCGGCCGCACGTTCTCAGGCAAGGTGGCGCAGATTGGCGGTGCCACAGGGTCGCGACTCTCCCTGTTCCCGCCTGAAAACGCCACGGGCAACTACGTCAAGGTGGTGCAGCGCATCCCGGTTCGCATCAACTTCACCAATCTCCAGCAGGAGAACGGCGACTATGCGCTGCGAGCTGGATTCTCGGTCACTCCCAAGGTCTACATCAAGTAAGGCAACAGGCTGAGTGGGAGCGAGGCCGGATCCGCGGATCCGGCCTCGGTGTCTTGGAAACTTCTGGGTCTTCACTCCGGGCCTTGGACCTTCAACCTCCTGAGTTTTGGCCGGCATACGAGCGCCCGCGAAATCCTCAGCAACCAAGCCCTTCTGACGTCATCTACAGGGTGTACCCTGTGCTCCCATGCCGATTGCGCTTCTCTTTTTCGTGCACTACGCCTACATCATCCTGTTCCTGTGGGTGCTGGTGGAGCAGCTCGGCCTGCCCATTCCTTCGATTCCGCTTCTGCTGACGGCGGGTACGCTCTCCGCGACGCATCGCATTCACGCGGCGTACGCTCTGCCCGCGGTTCTTCTGGCGTGCTTTGTGGCCGATTCCGCCTGGTATCTGCTGGGACGGCGCTTCGGCAACTCGGTCCTGAGGCTGCTGTGCCGGCTCTCGCTCGAGGCTTCCACCTGCGTCACGCGCACGGAGGGCTACTTCCAGCGTCGGGGTGCCGTGACTCTGCTGTTTGCCAAGTTCATTCCAGGGCTTTCGACGCTTGCCGCACCAATC
The DNA here is from genome assembly GCA_965218595.1 of Acidobacteriaceae bacterium. Classification (GTDB taxonomy): domain Bacteria; phylum Acidobacteriota; class Terriglobia; order Terriglobales; family Acidobacteriaceae; genus Edaphobacter. Next base: position 194,115 of record CBDCLC010000006.1, read on the forward strand.
GCGGGCCAGACAGGGATGCCGTACTCGCGATTTCTGCTCTACGATCTTGCCGGTTCGGTGATCTGGGCTGAGGCGTACCTGCTTGCCGGCCGGTTCTTCGGTGACGTCGCCCAGCGATCGCAGCGCTTCTTCCACTACCTCAGCCAGTTTGCTTTCGCCATCTTTGTTCTGCTGGTGCTGTCTCTGATGATCTGGCGGGCTTACAAAAACAGGCGCTTTCTGCTGGATCTGCGGGCCTCGCGCATTGAGCCCGGCGACTTGCTTGCGATGTTGAACACAGCCGCCGCACAGGGCAACATCGCACCCACGATCGTCGATCTACGCCACCCGCTCGACTATCTGCCCGACCCGCGTGTGCTGCCAGGAGCGCTGCGCATCGGGCCGTCCGAGCTGGCTGCTCATGCCGACGTTCTTCCTCGCGATCGGGACATTATTCTGTACTGCACCTGCCCATCGGAGGAGACGAGCGCCAACACCGCCCGGCAGCTCGCCCGGCTGGGAATTTACCGGGTGCGACCGCTGCTTGGCGGCTTTGAGGGATGGCGCGATCTGGGGTATCCGCTCGAGGAGTACGTGGAGCCAACGGTGGACTCACGCTCGCGAACGGGAGCTCCCGCAGTCGCCTGAACTCGCCGGCTTCATGGAGATCGCCTGTACTTTGGCGGTCGCTCGCGAAATACCCGCCCGTCGCGTCCGGGCGGATGAGCGATGATGGTCAGCATGCCCGCACCCCTGGCAGATGCACCTCGAGTTTCTCCCTTGGCCGCCAAGGCTCCGCCGCAACGCGTTCTGGCGGTCGATGTTCTGCGCGGCCTCACCATCGCACTGATGATCCTGGTCAACGACCCGGGCGACTGGACGCGCACCTATGCGCAGCTGGACCACTCGCGCTGGAGCGGGTTTACGCTGACCGACCTGGTCTTTCCGACGTTCCTGTTTCTGGTCGGCCTGTCCACCATCCTGTCACTCAAAACCCGCCTGGCACGTGGCGCCTCCCGCGCCAGTCTGGCCCGCAACATCGTTCGGCGCTCCGTGACGATCTTTCTGATCGATCTTTTTATCGCCGCGTTCCCGTTCTTTCACCTCACGCACCTTCGTCTCTACGGCGTGCTGACGCGCATCGCCATCTGCTACTTCGTCGTGGGTATGCTGTGCCTGTGGACGCGCCGGGCCGCGACGCTGCTGGGCGTGACCGCGGCTCTGCTGATCGGCTATTGGCTGCTCATGCGATTCGTCCCGGTGCCCGGCTTCGGCGTGCCGGCGCACAACGTGCCGCTGCTGGACCCCGACCGCAACCTGGCCGCCGTGTGGGATCGCGCCATCACCGCCTGGACGCAGCGCACGCTGCACACCGGCGTGCTGTATGAGCACACCCGCGATCCCGAGGGCCTGCTGAGCACGTTGCCGGCGATCGCGACGACGCTGATCGGGAGCCTGACGGCGCTGTGGCTCGGCCGGGTGGAGACTGTTCCGGAGCTGCAAACGCCGCGGTCTATTACCCCGCAGGCGTGCCTGCGCGGTCTGTTGCTTGGCTCCGTCCTCTGCCTCGCCTCCGGGCGGCTCTGGAACCTGATCTTTCCCATCAACAAGAAGCTCTGGACCAGCTCCTACGTGCTCTACGCAGCCGGTCTGAGCCTGCTGGGGCTGGCGCTCTGCTACTGGCTGGTCGACGTGCTGCGCCTGCAGCACCGATCGCCGGTCGCGCGTGCCGCGCTTTGGCCATGGCTCGTCTTCGGATCGAATGCCATTACGGCGTATGCCTTTGCCGAGCTGCTGGTGGAGGTGCTGGTCAACATCCGAGTGCACGATGCGTGGGCGCCCGCCCATCCGGCGAATGTGATGTCCTGGACCTACCACCACGTCTTCGCGCGGTCCGGTTCGACCGTCAACACCTCGCTCGCGTTTGCACTGGTCTACGTGCTGATCTGCTTCGTTCCCAACCTGATCCTGTGGCGCAAGCGCATCTTTCTGCGGGTGTGAGGAAGTTTCACCGGGGCAACGCAGGCAGACCGGCACCGCGTACCATCGACTCAGGAGAAGCAGGAAAGTGCCTTACAAGGATCTTCGTGAATGGATGGAGCGGCTCGACCGCGCTGGCGAGCTTCGCCGCATCAAGCAGCCGGTCAGCCCGTACCTCGAGATGGCCGCGATCGCCGACCGCGCCGCGAAGCTGCGGCGCGACGGCAAGCCCTGGGGCGGACCGGCGCTGCTGTTTGAGAACGTGGTCGGCCACCCGGGCGCGCGCGTTCTGATGAACCAGTTCGGCTCCGAGCGGCGGATGAACCTGGCGCTCGACGCGGAGTCGCTCGACGCGGTCGCCGAACGGCTTCGCGACCTCATCCATCCGGTTCCGCCGTCCTCTCTCATGGACAAGCTCAAGCTGCTGCCAAAGCTGAAGCAGGTCAGCTCCTTCTTCCCCAGGCGCATCCCCCGCTCGGAGGCGCGATCGAAGGAGGTCATCCTCAAAGGCGACCAGGTCGACCTGACGAAGCTGCCCGTGCTGACGACCTGGCCGGCCGATGGCGGCCCGTTTATTACGCTGCCCTGCGTCCTGACACGCGGCCCGGACATCCCCGGCGGCGCCCGCGGCAAGCGCAACGTCGGCATGTACCGCATGCAGGTCTACGACCGCAACACCACCGGCATGCACTGGCAACGGCAGAAGAACGCCGCCGAACAGCTACGCGACCGGCTCCGTGCGGGCACCGGATCGGCCGCCGAAGCGGTCGACCTGATGGCGCGCACGGCCGGCGGCACCACCCATGCCGCTGCCGGCTCCGGCATGCCGCAGCACACTGTCTCGCAGGTGCGTGGGTCGCGCCTGGAGGTCGCGGTCGCGATCGGCACCGATCCCGCCGTCACCTTCTCGGCCATCGTGCCCGCGCCGCCCGAGATCGAGGAGTACCTGATCGCCGGCTTTCTCCGATCCAAGCCCGTAGAACTGGTTCAGGCCGAGACCGTCGACCTCGAGGTGCCCGCCCATGCCGAGTACATCCTGGAGGGCTACGTCGATCTCGCCGAGCTGCGCACCGAAGGCCCGTTCGGCGACCACACCGGCTTCTACACCATGCCCGAGGACTATCCGGTCTTCCACGTCACCTGCATCACGCATCGCAAGCAGCCGGTCTACGCTGCCACCGTGGTGGGCAAGCCGCCCATGGAAGACGCCTGGATGGGCAAGGCGGTGGAGCGCATCTTTCTTCCGCTGATGCAGCTGACCCTGCCCGAGATCGTAGACGTTTGCCTGCCGCCCGAGGCCGTCTTTCACAACCTGATGATCGTGGCGATCCGCAAGAGCTACGCCGGCCACGCGCGCAAGGTGATGAACGGCATCTGGGCGCTGGGCCAGGCAATGTTTACCAAGTGCATCGTCGTGGTCGATGAGGACTGCGATCCGCACGATCTCGCCGAGGTGACGCTGCGCACCTCAAACAACATCGACCCGGAGCGCGACATCCAGTTCACCCTGGGCCCGGTCGACTCGCTCGACCACGCCAGCAGGCTGCCGAACTTCGGCTCCAAGATGGGCATCGATGCGACACGCAAGTGGCCGGCCGAGGGCTTCACCCGGCCATGGCCGCCCATGCTCGAGATGCCGGCCGAGGTGAGGGCCAGGGTCGATGGGATGTGGAAGAAGCTCGGGATCGGGTAGATTCCATTCGCGCGCGTCCGGAAGGAGGGCTGCCGTGGATCTCGCCGATCACATCCGCTCTCTCGAGCTAGCGCTCCTCACTCCATCGACCCGGAACGAGCCGGAGGCTGTGACTCACCTGCTGGCGGAGGAGTTTCGCGAGTTCGGCTCCTCGGGACGGGTGTTTGGCCGCGAGGAGATCGTTGCGCTGTTGCGCGTGGAGAGCAGCCCCTCCTCCACCATGCTCCGAGACTTCGAATGCAGGCAGCTTGCTCCAAATCTGGCTCTGGCGACGTATCGAACGATACGGGCACACGGCAGCTCCGTACTGCGCTCCTCGATCTGGATCTGCCGCGAGGAGCGCTGGCAGCTTCTGTTCCATCAGGGAACCCGGATCGAAACGTCAGGATGACCTGCTGAGCCGTTTGTTTGATCCGGGCGAGACCTCCGACTGGGCCCCCGAGTGCTTGACGGCGGTCCCTCCGTAATTCATACTGCAGGTATGAAATTTGAGAGCAGGGTGGGGCAGCGCGGACAGGTCGTCATCCCCAAGGGGATTCGAGACACGCTGCACCTGGACAGGAACTCGACCGTGGAGTTCGAGCTTGACGGCAATGTCCTCACGTTGAAGCCGAAGAAGGATATGCGAAGGTTTGAGGAAGGCATCCGCAGGTGGAAGGGAGCTCTTCGCGAGCAGTTTCTTGCCGACGGGTACACATCGACGGATGAATGGATCGCGGAGATCCGAGGCCGGTGACGACGGCAGTCGACACCAACGTGCTCATCGACCTCTTGAGCGGATCGCAGAGTGACTCTGACCTCGCCGCTGCCGCACTCGAAGCGGTAGCCGGAAAAGACACGTTACGCATCTCCGTTGTCTGTTACGCCGAGTTGTCCTCCCGATTCACTCTTCGGATCAATCTTGACCAATTGCTTGACCACTTAGGATTTCTGGTGGATGTTCTCGACCGGCAGACGTCCTATGCCGCAGGCCAGCTCTACCTGGAGTACCGCAGCCGCGGCGGCACGCGGGACCGCATTCTTCCGGACTTCCTGATTGCGGCTCACGCGCAGATCGAGGCGGACCGTCTGCTGACGCGCGACCTGCGTTTCTTCCGCGGCACCTTTCCCAAGCTGGAGGTCGTTAGCCCGGCTGACCTGGTGGCGGGCTAACGGGCGCTCGTCTTTCCGATCATTCTCCGCCTCCGTCCTCCAGGATCGATCCTCGTCGACGCCGCCCCTGCATCCAACGGAGTGAACCCGAAGGAGCGCGCGCATGCCGGAGCAGGAACAGAAGGTGGTTGTCGTGACGGGGGCCTCGGCCGGGCTCGGCCGGGCCATCGCCCACGGATTCGCGAAGAAGGGTGCCAAGCTGGCGCTGCTGGCCCGCAACCCCGAGGCGCTCGAAGCGGCGCGGGAGGAGTGCCTGCGCTTTGGTAGCTCCGGGGTCATCACCATCCCCACCGATGTCTCGGACGCGGACGCGGTTGAGGCGGCGGCCGACCGGGCCGAAGCGGAGCTTGGACCCATCGATGTCTGGGTCAACGACGCCATGGTCAGCGTCTTTTCGCCCGTCAAGGAGATGACGCCGGCCGACTACAAGCGCGTCACCGATGTGCTCTACCTCGGCTTCGTGCACGGCACGCTGTCGGCTTACAAGCGCATGCTCGCGCGGGATCGCGGCACCATCATCCAGATCGGCTCCGCCCTGTCGTACCGGTCGATTCCGCTGCAATCCGCCTACTGCGCCTGCAAGCACGCCATCAACGGATTTACCGATTCGCTGCGGTGCGAGCTCTCGCACGACAAGTCCAACATCAAGATCACCGTGGTGCAGATGCCGGCGATGAACACCACCCAGTTCGACTGGGTCAAGAACCGCATGCCGGACGACACCCAGCCGGTGCCGCCGATCTTTGAGCCGGAGCTGGCCGCCAAGGTCGTCATCGCCGCCGGATACGCCAAAAACCCGCGCCGTGAGTACTGGGTCGGAACACCGACGGTGGAGGCGATCGTCGGGCAGAAGTTCATCCCCGGCATCCTGGACTGGTACCTGGGTAAGACAGGGTACAAGTCGCAGCAGATCGGGGACGAGCCGCGGAATCCGGACGCACCCAACAACCTTTACAACTACGTTCCCGGCACACACAGCGCTCGTGGCAAGTTTGCCGACCGATCCACGCGCACCTCGGCCGAGGTCTTTGTCACGCTTCACCGCCACTGGTTCGCTCTGGGCGCGGTGGCGCTGGTCGCTGCCGGTGGCACGCTGCTGGCAAAAAAGCGGTAGATTCCCAAGCTGCAAACTGTATCGGAGAGATCTCCATGAGTGCGCCTATTATTCGCCTTCCCCAGACGGACGAGTCTCCTGTCGGCCAGCGACAGCCTCTTCCGGAGCTGCGCGTTGCCGGTTCCATCGACAAGGTGGTCAGCTTCCGTGAGGCAGTGGCCAGCCGGTCGTTCAGCAACGCGCTTCCGCCGTCCGGCAGGAAGCCGGGCATCGACACGGGGCTGGCTATCACGACCGGTCTTGCCATCGCATCCCTGATCCCTGTGGCACTGCGGCAGTTTCGCGTGATCCGTCACCTGCCCGACCCGAACAGCGATGTCTTCAACTCCGATCGCATTGTGACCTCCAAGATGAGCAAGCCGTTTGGCATTCATGACAGCGTGCTTGGCATGGGCAGCTATGGGGCAACGCTGGCGCTGGTGCTGCTCGCCCCCCGAAGCGACCTGGCCCGAACGCTGGTTGGTCCGAAGCTGGCGATCGACACCGCCAACGCCGCCTTCAACACCGTCCGCCAGGTAACGCGGTTTGAACGCGTCTGCTCCTGGTGCCTGCTGACGGTCGCCGCGACGGCGGCCATGGCGGTGGCTGGAAGAAGGCAGCTCCGGGCAATGGTGTAGCGGTGTGGCCGTGCTGCACACGATCGCTGATTCCAGCGGCATACGTCGGTCGATCGCTGCTCCTGGTGCATGGTGCTTGACCCCTGTTGGCGGGTGATTTGTCTGCCACAACCCTCGAGAAGGTCCACACCCCTGCTCCAATCAGACCATTCCCTGAGGAGGTGCCGCTCTCCGAAGCGGGCTACCTGCCTTCGCCTGCCATCTCCTCCGGCCGGACGCGGAGCCCCTGTCCAAACGGCAGCAGAGCGATGGGGCAGGAGGAACACCACAAATCTATGTCCTGGGCGCCGACCGCCTCCAGGGGCCGGGCGAGGGTGCGAAAACGCACAATGCCCGATGTTTGATAATTGATGGACCCGCCGGGCGGTAGGCCGGAGAGTACGCGCCCATCGCGAAACCCGAGCACGGTGTTGCCAGCGACAAGATAGAAGCTCTGCCCTGCCCAGGACAGATGAATCTCCTGATCTTCCCCTGACTGCGTGGCAAAGGGGATCCGCTCGCCCTCGCCGCCTCGCTTCCAGAGAAAGACATATCTCTTCTTCGTCGCAGAGTCTTCCGCGGCGATCGCCAACCTGGAACTGTCCTGCGACCAGACCGGACGTGTCAGCAGGGTGACGTGCTCGCCCTTCTCCGGAAAGACCTTTGCTTGGTCTATGGTGAGAACGGGCCGGCGATCCTCCGCCCGAGAGAAGTGCGGAGCGCCGGTGATCAACGCCACATGGTGACCGTCAGGCGAGAAGACGGCACCTCCCATATCGTCATCGAGAACAGTGACAAGCTTTGCGGTAGCGATGTCGAAGAGGAGCGTCTCGACCGTCGACGGATTCAAGGTACCGCTCACGGCCACACGATGGCGGGTAATCCACTGCAAGCTCTCCACATACTGAACTCCGGGGCCACTGTTTGCCCCGTACTGTATGGGGATGGTGACCTCCTCTTGACCGAAAGCTGTGACGATCCTGATCTCCCCGAGTGACTGTGGACGGCCGGACTCCGCAAGGTAAGCCAATCTCGATCCGCTGGGCGACCACATAGGGAATTCCTTCTTCCCACCTCGCGCGCGAATCTCCCGGAAAGACCCGCCCACTGTTCCCGCAAAGAGATGGCCGGCTTTAATGTAGGTTGCCCTGGTGAGGTTCGGCGCGGAACTCGCAGCGGCGATCAGGAGAAGCGACGCTGCTGGCGTCGTGTCAGAACCATGCTGCTTGAAAACCTGTTTGAGGGTAGGGGGCGCCTGCGCTAAACAGAGCGTCACGCTTCCCATCATCGCCATGCAGAACAATGTTTTCGTGAGGACTCCCATCTTCGTGGCCTTCGCTACTGTTTCGTAGTTGTCGCGATGTCGGTATCATGCACCGCAATTTTAGTTACCAGTATCTTCACAGTCTGAGTAAGCCTTGCCCTGCCATCTCCAACGATGACCGAGCGAAGTGCTGGCCAGTAGACCGCACTTCGATATCTGTCCATGTGGCATCTACTGATCTGGAGTGTGAGGTGGGCATGGTTTCTCGCGGGAAGTATCCTCGCGCAGCGCCCAGAGATACACCTCGAGCTCGCGGGCGAAGTGCAGCAGGGGGGCTGTCCCGGAGGGCAGAGCCATGCCGTTGGCGGTGTCCAGCTCGTTGCGGGCGAACTCGGCCTCGGCGGGTTCGAGTGGCCAGGGCAGGTGGTGGATGTCGCCGGCCAGAAGGCGTCCGCGGCTGGGAGTGAAGAGGCAGTAGCGCTCCGTCAGAAAGGCCTCGACCGACCCCGGGGAGCTTTGCCGGACCTCGCCGCTGCCGCGGTAGCGGGCGTTAAAGGCCGCCTTCGTCCGGCCCAGGCGCCGCTCGCTGGTGTAGTGAACGGAGCCGTCGGGCTCCTGGCTTGCCCGCATCCGCGCCCAGAAGTACGGCAGGTGAAAGAGGGTACGGGCGCCGAGGACGGCTAGGAGGCTGCCCGCGTCGAGCGAGAAGAAGTAGACCCCCGCCCGCCCGGACCGGCGCGACCGGACGTAGGTGCGGAGGTTCAGCTCGGGAAAGGCGCGGGCTCCGGGAACGCCCAGCGCCGCCTGCCCCACCACCCGGGTTCGCACACGATCCATCACAAACGGCACCACACCCAGCCAAGCCGAACCATCGTGCCGGTCGAGCTCGAGCCCGCCGGGAAGGTGCGGAGCGACGATCTCCGGCCGCACCGGCCAGTGGGCAAACAGGAGGTCGTTCCATCGCTGCGCTAGGCGCCACGGCCGCCGGGGCAGGGGGTAGGGCCGGTGCGCCACCGTCTGCAGGACACGGTCCATGGAAGGGTAGATGCTCGCCGGGCTGCGGAGTCTTGAGTGCGGAGTCTGGAAGGGGAACGTCCGGAAGGAAGGGGAAGGTGCTCCGGCTCCGGTTTCGAACCAGCAATCCACAGCCCGGCCCGGCCCGGCCATGGCCAGCCGGTATGCTGGTGGGCGATGCCTGACACTGAACCGAGCGCCGCGCCGCCGGAGCGCCCCACCAGCGAGCCGGACGTCTACGCCATCCACGGCGCGGACCCCGAGGTGCTGGCCTACGCCATGGCCAGGTACTCGCGGTCGGCGATGTCGCTGCGGGAGTCGCTGGCAGAGATCAGCGCGCAGCGTGCCGAGCAGTTCCTGAACACCTTCTACTTCCAGTACGGCCACCGCTCCATCGCCGACCTCGCCCATATTCCCATGGCGATCGAGCGGCTCAGCCTGCTCGCCGCCATTGAGGTCGTCGACGAGCAGCGATGGGACGGTCAGGAACGATCGACTCGCTACCAGGACTTTCGCCGCTCCGGCTGGCATACGCCGGATCTCGGCTCCGAGACCGCCGGCTTCACCACAACAGTGGAGGCGCTCTTTGCCGCCTATCACAGGGTGGGCAGCGGGATGCAGGCCGCCCTGCGCGAACGCGTCCCCCGGCCGGAGGCGATGTCGGCCGAGAGCTACGATCGGACGCTGAAGGCACGGGCGTTTGATGTCGCGCGCTACGTCCTGCCGCTCGCGACCAACACCTCGCTCGGCCAGATCACCAACGCCAGGACGCTTGAAACCCAGGTCTCCCGCCTGCTGTCGAGCCGCTTCGCCGAGGTCCGGCGGATGGGTGAGCGGATGCGTGCCGCCGCGAGCGAACCTGCCTGGAATCTGCAGCATCGGTCAACGGAGACGATGCGGGAGCGCATCGCGGAGCAAGCAGGCGGGGGAGCCGCAGCCGATCTGGCGGAGGCGGTTGCCCGGCCGGTCCGCAGCGCCCCGACCCTGGTCAAGTACGCCGCTCCAAGCCCGTACCTGCTGGATACCCGGCAGGACCTCGCCCAAGCCGCGGCGGAGTTGATGCGCGGCAGATCCATCGATCCCGCGCCGGTGGTCGATCTGCTGGACGACGAACCGCTGGAGGTGGAGATCGCCACCTCGCTGCTGTACCCCCACACGCACTACCCCTACCGTCAGCTGCGATCGGAGGTGGCCGGGATGACGGCCGGCGGGCGCGCGGAGACTACGGAGCTGGGACGGCGGCACCGCGGAGCGCATGACGAGCTGCTGCGGGCGTTCTCCGCCGGGGGCGGTCTCCGCTTCGACATCCTGATGGATATCGGCGGCTTTCGCGACATGCATCGGCACCGCCGCTGCGTGCAGCTGCTGCAGGGGTACACCGATGCGCACGGCTACGAGCTGCCGGAGTTTCCCGGGCAGCCTACTCTGGCTGAGGCTGGACTCGGAACAGAGTACCGGGCGGCGATGGAGGGTGCCCTGGGGGCGTTCCGGCGTCTGCGGGAGGCCGACGTGCCCGAAGCCGAGCCTTCGGCGTGCTACGTTCTTCCGCTGGGCCTGCGCTGCCGGTCGATGTTTAAGATGGACTTCGCCCAGGCGCTCTATATGGCAGAGCTGCGATCAGGGCCGGCCGGGCACTACAGCTACCGGCGGGTGGCGTGGCTGATGTTTCAGGCGGTCGCCGAGCGCTATCCGGCCCTCGCCGGGCACTTCCGCGTGGAGGATGTCCGGGCGCCGATCGACCTCCTACGACGATAGTGTTATTCGCCTTGTGTTCGCCTTTCCAGGGTGCTACCATCCCACCTGACAGCGCAGAAAGTTGCGCAGAATAAGGAGCCTTCCCCGTGGCAGACGACCGCAGCAGAGCAATCGACACCGCACTTTCGCAGCTTGAGAAGCAGTTTGGGAAAGGGTCGATCATGCGGCTCGGCTCCAAGGAGGCGATCGTCCCCATCTCTGTTATTTCGAGCGGGTCGATCTCCTTCGACGCGGCGCTTGGGGTGGGGGGCGTGCCCCGCGGCCGCGTGGTCGAGATCTTCGGTCCGGAGTCGTCCGGAAAGACCACGATCACGCTGCAGATCATTGCGGAGGCGCAGAAGCAGGGCGGCCTGGCTGCCTTTGTCGATGCCGAGCACGCCCTCGACCCGGCCTATGCGAAGAAGCTGGGGGTCGATGTCGACAACCTGCTGGTCTCGCAGCCGGACTATGGCGAGCAGGCGCTCGAGATCGTCGAGGCGCTGGTGAAGTCGGGTGCGATCGACGTCCTCGTGGTCGATTCGGTCGCGGCTCTGGTGCCCAAGGCCGAACTGGACGGCGAGATGGGCGACTCGCACATGGGTCTGCAGGCGCGATTGATGAGCCAGGCGCTCCGCAAGCTGACCGGAACGGTCTCGAAGTCACGGACCTGCCTCATCTTTATCAACCAGATTCGAGACAAGATCGGCGTGATGTTCGGCAACCCGGAGACGACGACCGGCGGCCGTGCCTTGAAGTTCTACTCTTCCGTGCGCATCGACATCCGGCGCATCGGAGCGGTTAAGGATGGCGATGTGGTGGTGGGCTCTCGCACCAAGGTCAAGATCGTCAAAAACAAGGTCGCCGCCCCTTTCCGGGATGCCGAGTTCGACATCCTCTATGGCGAAGGGATCTCGCGCGAAGGAGATACGCTCGACCTGGCGGTCGCAAACGGCATCGTCGACAAGAGCGGTGCCTGGTATTCCTTCCAGGGGGAGCGCATCGGGCAGGGACGGGAGAACGTGCGGACCTTCCTGAAGGACAATAGGGACGTCTTCAGCCGCATCGACTCGGAGCTGCGCAAGAAGCTGAACATCGCGGTTCCAGGGGGCGGCGCGGCGGTTGAGGAGCTGCCGCCGGTGCCGGTCAATGGCCTGCCGCAGGCGCAGGAGGTGGTGCGGAACGGCCGCGGCCGCTGAAGCAGGCTAACGCCGCACGGTTTGCCGTATGCTGCTGATGCATGCACACGGTCAAGGCAATCTATCCTGGCACCTTTGATCCGTTGACCAACGGTCACCTTGACCTGATTGCGCGGGCGTCCAAGATCGTCGACGATCTGGTGGTCGCCATCCTTCGCAACAGCGAAAAGGCGGTCCCGCTGTTTACGGTCGAAGAACGGCAGGAGATGATCACCGAAGCGACGCTCGGGTTTGGCAACGTCTCGGTCGCGACCTTTGACGGTCTCCTGGTCGACTTCGCCCGGCAGCAGGACGCAAAGGCCGTTCTCCGCGGCATTCGGGCCATCAGCGACTACGAGTACGAGCTGCAGATGGCGATGATGAATCGCAAGCTCGACCCCGAACTGGAGACGCTTTTCATGATGCCGGGGGAGAAGTATACGTATGTCAGCTCGCGGCTGATCAAGAACGTCTTCCAGCTGGGGGGAGATGTCTCCACCCTGGTGCCGCCGAGTGTCTTCGCCCGGCTCAAGGCGAAGAGCTCAACACGGTAGATCATTCGGGATCTTGCCGCCGCGCGAGCCGCGTCTCAGAGCTTTTCGTGCAAAGGCCTTCGAGGCCGGCCGCGAAAGTGGCATAGCGGCCCAGGCGATATCGACATATAGCCATATCGGTTGTCATCTCGACCGGAACGAGACGTTTCTCGTCTGGTGGAGCGGAGAGACCCCTGTATTTTGCCGCAGAAGGGCAGAACTTCCAGTCGTCAGGGCAGAATACAGGGGTCTCTCCACTTCCCTTTCGGCTACGCTCAGGGTCCGGTCGAGATGACAAAACGTATATGTCGATACAGCCTAGGAGGCTGGTCCCGGATCGGGTGCTTCGTCCGGCTTGTCGGGACCGGGGTAGGGAAGGGGGATATCGGAGGACCGCACGTGGAGGTCTCGCTGCGGGAAGGGCAGCTCGATCCCGTGCTCGGCGAAGCGCTTGAACAGCGTGAAGTAGAGGTCTGACTTCAGCACAAGCGGCGTGTGCGCCCGGGCGGAGGTCCACACGCGCAGCGTAAAGTTGATGCTGTTGTCGCCATAGTCGGTGAAGATGACGTCCGGGACCGGGCTGTCGAGCACCTGGGGGTGTTCGTGCGCGGCCTCGAGCAGAATCTTCTTCACCAGATCTGGATCAGAGGCGTACCCAACCCCGACCGGAACGCCGATGCGCACCTCGGGATCGTTCGCAGTCCAGTTCGTGACCGGGTTGTTGATGAAGTCCGAGTTGGGAACGATGATGATGACGTTGTCGTTGGTGCGGATCCAGGTGGATCGCGCGGCGATCCGGACCACGTCTCCCAGGGTGTCTTTTGTCTCCACACGGTCGCCAATGCGAAGCGGTTGCTCGACCAGCAGAATGATGCCGGCAACAAAGTTCGAGACGACATTTTGCAGACCCAGGCCGACGCCGACGCCGATCGCGCCGCCAAGGACGAGCAGCGAGTTGAGATTAACGCCCAGGGACTGGAAGCCCACCAGCAGGCCGCCGAGAAAGATCGCATAGGTGGTGAATCGGCCCAGGGCAAACTTCTGCGACTCAGAGATGCTGAGGCGGCGAAAGAGGCGGGACAACACCAGCTTCTGCAGAAAGTGCGAGACGGTGATCAGGATCGCGAGAAACAGCGCGGCCTTCAGCAGAAAGATCGGGGTAATCGCAACGCCGCCGACCGTAAAGAAGGAGTAGAGCAGCACGTGAAGCGAGCCCGCGCTCAGCGAGCTGATCAGGTCCGGAAGCAACATGGCACAGAAGGTCACAGGGGTTTGGACGCGTTTCGGCAGCTCAATGGCCCCCTCCATGCCGCGGAATGGGACATCTCCGCGAGCCGCAGCGTTGCGCCCCGGACTTTGTCCCAGCTTTCCCCGTCGCGGGAAATCTGCCAAACTGGAGCGCATGAGCCTGCCCGCAGTCAAAGTATTTTCCCATCGGGTGAACCGTATCGAGGTCTCCGCGACCCTCGCGATCACGGCGGAAGCGCTGAAGTTGAAGGCGCAAGGAATCGACCTCGCGGACTTCGGGGCCGGAGAGCCCCACTTCCCCACGCCGCCGCATATCAAGCAGGCGGGTATTGAGGCCATCGAGCAGAACTTCACCCGATACACCAATGTGGCCGGGTTTCCGGAGGTGCGGCGTGCCATCGTGGACCGGCATGCGGCGGACTTTGGAACGAACTATGCGCCCGAAGAGTGCGTCTTCACCGCCGGTGGCAAGCTGGCGCTGTTTGAGGCCATTGAGGTGCTGGTCGACCACGGCGATGAGGTGATTTTGCCCGTGCCCTACTGGGTGTCTTTCAAAGACATCATTCAGTACGCCGGGGGCAAGCCGGTGACCGTCGAGACCAGCGAGGCCGAAAACTTTCGTCTGACGGCCCGGATGATTGAGGCGACGATCACGCCGAGGACGGTGGCCATCATTCTGAACTCGCCCTCCAACCCTTCCGGTGCGGTGGTCGCGCCTGAAGATCTTGAGGCCATCGTTCGGCTGGCGCACCGCCGCGGCCTTTACCTGCTGCTCGACGAGTGTTACGTCTACTTGAACTACACGGGGCAGATCGTCAGCGGAGCCTCGCTGACGGAGTGCAAGGACAGCATTGTGGTTCTGGGCTCGCTCTCGAAAACGTATGCCATGACCGGATGGCGGGCAGGCTTTGCCCTCGGCCCGAAGCCGGTGATCGCGGCCATGGCCAAGCTGCAGTCGCAGAGCACGTCCAACGCGGCCAGCATGGTGCAACGGGCGGCCGTCGCTGCGGTCAGCGGACCGCAAGAGTGTGTGGCGGAGTTTCGTGCCGACTACCGGAAGCTGCGCGACGGTGTGCTGGAAGGCCTCGCGACCATTCCGGGCATCACCTGCACGGTGCCCGAAGGCGCGTTCTACGTTTACCCCAATGTGTCCAGCTTCTTTGGCCTCGGCGGCCTGCGCTCGGCCGCCGACGTTGCGGCACGTCTGCTCAGCGAAGCGCACGTGGTGGCGGTACCGGGCGAGGCCTTTGGGACGGCTGACCATATCCGGCTCTCCTATGCGGTCTCGGATGCCGTTGCCAAAACGGGAATAGAACGCATGAAGAATTACTTTGGTTCGCTGATCTAGCTCGATTTCCCAGGTCGAACCCCCTAAGATGGGCTCATGTCTAACCATGCGCTCCCTTCCGCGCTGAAGTTCGCCCCCGTGATTCTTGCCGGCGGCAGCGGAACCCGCTTCTGGCCGCGCAGCCGTCGATCGAGGGCCAAGCAGGTCCTGGCACTCGACGGGGAACGCAGCATGATTCAGCAGACGATGGATCGTCTGCTCCCTTTGGCCGATGCTGCCTCGATCTGGGTGATTACCAACGATCTCCTTGTCGAGCAGATCGCCCGGCAGATGCCGGAGCTCCCGGCCGAACATCTGCTGTGTGAGCCGGCTGCACGCAACACCGCGCCCGCCTGCGCGTTGGCGGCTTTTCTGCTCGAACGCGATGAGCCTGAGACGGTGATCGGCATCTTTCCTTCGGACCACGTGGTGCGACAGGGGGAGCGTTTCACCGAGGTCGTGCAGGCCGGGATCGCTCTTGCGGCGAGCGGCGATCGCATCGTTGTGCTGGGGGTGCCTCCGACGCGAGCTGAGACAGGCTACGGGTACATCGAGCTTGGGGCCGCTTTACCGGCCGATGCGGTGCCGACCGGCGGGATTCCCGTCCGCCGGGTTCGGCGTTTTACCGAGAAGCCGGACGCGGAGCGCGCACGTGGTTTTGTCGCCACGGGAAACTACGCCTGGAACAGCGGGATCTTTCTTTGGAGCGCCAAGACCCTGGCGGACGCCATTCGGGAGCACTGCCCCGCGATTGCACCTCGGCTGGCGGAGATCGCCGCCAGCTACGGAACGGCGCAGTTTCCGGAGGTCTTCGCCCGGGTCTATCCAGAGTGCCAGAGCATCAGCATCGACTACGCGGTGCTTGAGCCAAGGTCCGCGAAGGGGGAACGAGGAGCCGAGATTTACTGTCTGCCGGCAGACTTTGGCTGGAACGACCTGGGCTCGTGGAATGCGCTTTACGATCACCACAGCAGCTACACGGAACAGCCGGAGACGCTTGGAAGCAACGTGCTCGACGCGGTCAACGGGCTCGCGATCGAGGCTGGAGGGAACTATGTCTACGCTCCCGAAAGGACGGTGGCCCTGCTCGGCGTCGCCGACCTGGTCGTCGTCGTCACCGAAGATGCCGTGCTCGTCACGACACGGGAGCGATCCCAGGAGGTCGGTGCGGTGACACGGGCCCTGGCCGAGGCGGGAAGGAGTGAACTGCTGTGAGCGCAATCGGCATCATCCAGGAGAGACCAGCGACCGCCGAGCAGGGTTCGGCCACAGCCCCATGCGCCGTCAAGTTCGGCACCGACGGTTGGCGGGGCATCATCGCCGACGACTTCACCTTTGCCAACGTCCGGGTGGCTGCTGCGGCGATCGCCCACTACGTCCTCGAACACGAGCAACCCGGGCGCGGCATCTGTGTGGGGTACGACACGCGCTTCGGCTCCCCCAGCTTCGCTCGTGTGGTTGCCGAGGTGCTCTCCGGGGCTGGCATTCCCGTCCTGCTGGCGAGCGACGTCACGCCGACCCCGGCACTCTCCTTCGCGGTGCGGGAGCGCGGCGCAGCGGGCGGCGTCATGATCACCTCCAGCCATAATCCGGCGGAGTGGAACGGAGTCAAGTACAAGGCGAGCTACGGCGGATCAGGAAGCCCCGCCATCATCCGCTCCATCGAAGGCTATCTCGGCCGCCCGTTGCCGCACGCCGAGTCGCCGGCGACGATCCATGAGACCGATTTTGTGCCCGACTACGTCCGGGCCATTGAGCAGTTTGTCGACCTCGAAGCGATTCGCGCCTCCGGCTACCGTTTTCTGCTCGATGCCATGTATGGAGCGGGCAGCGGCATCGTCTCTGGCATCTTTGCCCGAGCAGGAATACCCTTTGTCGAGATCCGCGGCGAGCGCAATCCGGCTTTTCCGGGGATCAACCCCGAACCGATTCTTCCGCACATCCGCGCCTCGCAGCAGGCGGTCGTCGCCCAGGGCTGCGACGCAGGGCTGATCACGGACGGCGACGCCGACCGCATCGGAGCCGTCGACGAGCACGGCAACGTCGTCGATGCGCACAAGATCTTCGCCATTCTGCTGAAGTGGCTGCTGGACCGGAAGGGCTGGCCGGGTGCTGTAACGAGAGCCTTCAACACCACCAGGATGCTCGACCGCATTGCGGCAAAGTACGGCCGCGAGCTCCATGAGCACGGCATCGGCTTCAAGTATGTGTGCGACCTGATGCTCGAGAGGGAGATCCTGATCGGCGGCGAGGAGTCGGGCGGCGTCGGAATCAGCCGGCATCTCCCCGAGCGCGACGGCATGCTGAACTCCCTTCTGCTGGCCAACGTCATGGCCGACGAGAGGAAGACGCTGGGCGAGCTGGTCGCAGCGCTGCAGGATGAGTTTGGCGAGCACCAGTACGGGCGCATCGACATGCACATCAACGAGGAGCTGAAGCAGTCGGCGATCGAGCGCGCCCACGCGGTCCGGGGCGAGTTCGCCGGAATGCCGGTCGAGCGGACGGAGACGCTCGACGGCATTAAATTCTACCTGCGCAACCCCGACTGCCAGGGCAGGCCGAACGCGGCCGAGACCTGGCTTCTGCTGCGTGCCTCCGGCACAGAACCGCTGCTGCGCGTCTACTGCGAGAGCTGTTCGACGGAGTCTGTCGAACGGGTGCTCGCCGCGGCGGAGCAGTTCGTGCTGCAGGGCGAGCGCCGTTGAGCGATCTCCTGGAGGTACGCACCCTCGGTCTGCTCTTTGACATGGACGGCGTGCTGGTGAGCTCCATCGGTTCCGTCGTGCGCTGCTGGCGACAGTGGTGCCACATCTACGAAGTGCCGGAGGCCGACAGCTTCCAGGTGCCGCATGGTCAACGGGCCATCGACATCATCCGGGGTCTGCGGCCCGATGTCGATGCGGCGGAGGGGCTACGCGTCATCGAGGACCTCGAGATCGCCGACACCGCCGACCTGCGGGTATTGCCCGGAGTGCGCGAGCTGCTCCAGAGCCTGCCAGCTGAGCGCTGGGCGATCGTGACCTCGGCCACACGTCGCCTGCTGCTGGGCCGGCTGGCGGCGGCGGGCCTCCCTGTACCGGATCGCATCATCAGCGCGGATTCCGTGGAGCGCGGCAAACCTGATCCGGAGCCCTACCGGCGAGGAGCCGCCATGCTGGGGTTTGCGCCGGCGGACTGCATCGTCGTCGAGGACGCCCCCTCGGGTGTCGGTGCGGGTCTCGCGGCCGGTTGCCGCGTTTTGGGTGTGCTGGGCACGCACCCTGCCGGGGAGTTGAGGGACGCAACCTGGATCACACCGTCGCTGGAGAACCTGGAGGCGGAGGTCGATGGCGACACGCTGCTGCTGCGGTTCTTCGCGGAGGACATGCCTTCCTCGTCCCCGGCCGGCGGCATGATGCGGAGCGCATAGTGGGTCACCTGCTCCCATCCTTTCATCTGCTCGCCAGCTGACGGAGCGTCCAGGGCGACCGTTTCTGCCGCATGCAGTGCGGGTTCTCACGGAGGATCGTTCGTCCGGGCCGGCTTGGTCTAGCAAAGCTGTAGGTTTGCTAGACCAAGCGCTGGTAACGCGGATAGGGTCCCGCGTCCCAGAAACCCACAGCCACTGACGACGGTGAGTAGATGCAACACCCATAAACCGGCCCTTGAAGCCTAAACTAGTTGGCTCCCCCACTATAGCCCAGCACACTCGTCCCTGACCCTTCCCCCTTAGCGTGGCGGCAACCGAAGGAATGGCTCAGGATAACCACAGCAATCCAGGACTTCTCGATCCATACGAAGTTAATACGTTCACGGCGGCGCAGGTCTACCAACGGTCCTGCTCTAATTACAATAATGGGCAATACTACCCTTTTATGAAAAACAGCATAAGTCGCCAGGTTAACCAGAAGCCAGACGGACCCTGGGAGTATACGGTAACAAAAAGCGGATCCAGCGCGACCATCAACCCGCTCCCTTGAGGGCTGCATATGATAAGTAAGATACTTGCTCTATCCTTGATAGCGTGTGCCGGTATAGCCGCTGCTCAGCCTGCGGCCGGCAACGAATTAATCGTGTCCGTTGAGGTTAATACAGACACGATCGTCCAGAGTACAGCAGCTATCATTACCATTCGCCTCAACTCGCCTGTTGCCAGACTCGTCGATCTCGGCCCGGGTAGGACAAACGGTTTACGCGTAACTGTCAACGGTCCAAGAGGCGATCGCGAAGTGGACTTTCCTAAGCCGGAAGACTTCAGGGCTCCTGATACAGTTCAGCTTTCGGGCGGCGTGAACTTTGAACAGATGGTTCTGCTATCACCCGATACCTTTCAAGCTCCAGGAGCTTACTCGCTGAAGCTGTCTCTAAAGAATGTCGACAGCGCGGCGGTGACATACGATAAATCATCGCGATTCTCAATAACAGTGCTTCCGTACTCCAAGGAGGCTCAAGAGAATCAGGACAACGAGTACTCACGCGTGATCGTCCAATCGCATAAGTTCGGTGAGCGTTTAGTCTTTGCCAAGGCTCTCGTAAGCAACTGCGATGATAACATCGGCTCTGTCGCGCCGGAGCTGATCAACAAGGGCTTGGGTGTCGATTCTGTTATCGTCTCGGGCCTTGAGTGCACAGCTACTGTAGCTTCGGTCTCAGACTTGAAGCAGTTTGCGAACAGTTCAAATGCCACGACCTCCTCGTTAGCCATCGCGGCGTTACAACGTCTTGCGGATCACGGCCCAAGCGCTGATGTTAGGAAGGCCGCTAGCCTAGTCGTATCTATCCCGCCGAGGTGATCGAGTAAGAAAACAGCTCGCACAGACACCTTTAGGCCAGTTCTCCTGATGCTGTGGCCTGTCGAAGATGGACGCATGCCAGTTTTATTGGGAAAACTGGCGCGGGCAGCGTTGGCTCCGCTCTACACCTTCAGGAGAACTGCCATAATCGGCACAACTGTTGATTCTGCGTGTCGCTGACCTGCGGATTGCACGATGGGGGAGGCATGACCTTGGACTATGACCTGAGATCGTCGCTGTTTTGGTTGATGGGTGGGCCAACCGCCCCTTTTGATTCGCAAACTGTGTCCTTCAGCCCCGAAGAAATCTCCAGCTATGAATGGCTGAGAAATGGGGTTAGGTCGACTTCCGTCGTCAAGTGGTCCGAGAACGCCGCCTGGGTCATCCTCACCCTTACGGATGCTCCTCTCATCCATGGACGGCACGTGATCTTGACGCCTTCGCGCTCGCCCTAACGTATGTCTCTGACTCTTCCAAGCTCTGCATTATCTTGCTGAGAGCTTTCTCGCTCACACGTTCCTTCGCGTGGTTCGAAGAGCGCGCTGATGAAGTTGCCCGTCGCATGCCGCTCGGCCTTGCTCCCTGATCAAGAGAAATATGCGTTCTGAGAATGAGGTGCCCTGCACTGGACAGGGCTCGCCTTAGATGTCGAGGTTCTTGACGTCCAAGGCATTCTCTTCGATAAATCTGCGGCGGCTCTCGACATCCTCGCCCATCAGGGTGGTGAAGATCTCCTCGCAGCCGGCGATGTCTTCGAGCTTGACCTGCAGCAACGTTCGGCGGGAGGGGTCCATGGTGGTCTCCCACAGCTGGGGCGCGGTCATCTCGCCCAGGCCCTTGTAGCGCTGCACCTGGTACTCCTTGCGGCCCTGCTCGATGACGTACTCGAAGACCTCGCGCGCGGTGCGTTTCTCGACCGGGTCCTGCGCGGCCTTGCCGGTGCGCTTGCCGGGTTTGGCCTCGGCCGCGGTGCCGGGAGCGGCGGCGATCAGGTCGTTGACGCCCTCCTCCTGCGCGGCCTCGTCGGCCTCGTCGAGCGCGGCCTGCGAGCCCGGAGCGGCCACCTGCTTCGCGGCGTACTCGATGTGGAAGGGACCGACCAGCGCCGGGCCGAGCTGGGCCTGTTTGGCCAGCAGCTGCCGCGACTCCGGAGCCATTGCGAGCGTCCAGTCCAGCCGGCGCTCGGCGCCCTGGGCGTCGGTGAAGCTGACCGAATAGAGCCGGTGCTCCTCGTCGAAGTCGACCTCGGAGACGGCCTTGAACTGCCAGTCGCGCTCGAGCGCCTGGAGCCGGGAGCGCATGGCCTCGAGCTTGGCCGGAGTCTCGAAGTCGGCGCGGCGTGCCGGGTCCTTGCCCTCGTTGGCAAAGATCTCGGCAAAGGCGCGGGTCACCTCGTCGTTGCGCAGACGCTTATTCACCTTGTCGAAGAAGCCCAGGTAGTCGTTGAGCTGCGACATGAAGCGCGTCAGCTCCTTGCCCTCGAGATATCCGGCGGCGTCGCCGGAGCCGTAACGGATGATCATGCCGTCCGAGGCCCGCTTGACCATCACCTGCACGTACTCGCGGTCGTCCTTGATGTACTGCTCGAACTTACCCTTTTTAATGCGGTAGAGCGGCGGCTGCGCGATGTAGACGTGGCCGCGATGGATCAGCTCCGTCATGTGGCGGAAGAAGAAGGTCAGAAGCAGCGTTCGGATGTGCGATCCATCGACATCGGCGTCGGTCATCAGGATGAGCTTGCCATAGCGCAGCTTGCTGATGTCGAAGTCGTCCTTGCCGATGCCGCAGCCGAGCGCCGTGATCATGGCGCGGATCTCCTCGTGGCCGAGCATCTTGTCGTAGCGGGCCTTTTCGACGTTGAGGATCTTGCCCTTGAGCGGAAGGATGGCCTGGAACTTGCGGTCGCGGCCCTGCTTGGCGGTGCCGCCGGCGGATTCGCCCTCGACCAGGTAGAGCTCGCAGCGGTCGGGCTCGCGCTCGGAGCAGTCGGCGAGCTTTCCAGGGAGGCCGCCGCCGTCGAGCGCGCCCTTGCGCCGGGTCAAGTCGCGGGCCTTGCGGGCGGCCTCGCGCGCGCGCGCAGCGTCGATGGCTTTGTTGATGATGCGCTTGGCGACCGGCGGGTTCTGCTCCAAGAACGCGCCCAGGCGCTCGTTGACGAACGCCTGCACCGTGCCGGCGATGTCGGAGTTCAGCTTGCCCTTGGTCTGGCCCTCGAACTGCGGCTGCGAGAGCTTGACCGAGACCACCGCGACCAGACCCTCGCGCACGTCGTCGCCCGAGAGATTCTCCTTCACGTCCTTGAACAGCCCCATCGCCTGCCCGGCCGAGTTGATGGTGCGGGTCAGCGAGGTGCGAAACCCGGAGAGGTGCGTTCCGCCGTCGACGGTATTGATGTTGTTGGCGAAGGAGAAGACCGTCTCCGAGTAGGCGTCGTTGTACTGCAGCGCGATCTCCATGGCCACGCCGTCGCGCTCGGCCTCCATGTAGATGGGCTTCTCGTGCAACACCTGCTTGCCCTTGTTCAGCAGCTTGATGAACTCGGCGATGCCGCCGGTGTACTTGAAGGACTGCGCCTTGCTGTCGCCGGTCTTGCTGTCCGAGGTGCGCTCGTCGGTCAGGGTGATCTCGATCCCCTTGTTCAAAAAGGCGAGCTGCCGCAGCCGATTGGCCAGTGTGTCGTAGTTGTACTCGGAGACGGAGAAGATGCTCTTGTCCGGAAGGAAGTGAACCTTGGTGCCCTTGCGCGCGGTCGCGCCCATGCGGCGCAGCAGGCTGACGGGGTCGCCCTTCGCATAGTTCTGCTCCCAGGCGAAGCCGTCGCGCCAGATCTCGACGTCGAACTCCTCCGAGAGCGCGTTGACGCAGGAGACGCCGACGCCGTGGAGGCCGCCCGACACCTTGTAGTTGGAGGCATCGAACTTGCCGCCGGCGTGCAGGATGGTGAGAACCACCTGAACCGCGGGCATGGTCACGCCGTTGATGGTTTTGTTGTCGACCGGAATGCCGCGGCCATCGTCGACGACCGTAATCGAGTCGTCGACGTGAATGGTGACATCGATGCGTGAGGCATACCCCGCCAAGGCCTCGTCGACCGAGTTATCGACCACCTCATAGACCAGGTGATGCAGTCCCTGCTCCCCGGTCGATCCGATGTACATCGCCGGCCGCTTCCGCACCGCGGAGAGACCTTCAAGCACCGTGATGTTCTCGGCGGAGTAGCCGCCGCCGGTGGGGTTCTCGAGGGGTGTGTTGAGCAGATCTTCGGCGGGCAGGGCTGTTGTGGCCATCGGGTCTCCGGAACGGGCCCCGAACCGCCTGGGATGGATCGCATGAAAGCGGTCCCAAGGAGCTTTCGAAGATACGCCTAAACACAGCGTTTTCTTTGGGTTTCCCGTTGCTTCAGTATACCATCCGCAGTCGCCGGAAACGCGGCTGCGGACCGGTGCGCGAGCCTTCCCTGGCACCGCTGTTCGCCCCGGGGTTACTGCGCGTCCTCCCACTCCTCGTGCCAGGCCATCTGGATGGCTTCGAGGATCGACTCGTTGGACTTCGCGGGGTCACCGGTAAAGCCCGGGAGCTCGGTGACGTAGCGATGGAGATCGGTAAAGCGGACGGTGTAGGGGTCGATCCCTGGGTACTTCTCCTGTAGCTGGATGCCGATCTCTTCGGTGTCGGTCCATTCGATCTCGCGCGGCATAGACGGTTTCTCCTGCTTCTGAAGATGTGTGGGGTTGAGGGGTTTCGAATTGCGAGTCAGCTGGGGTCTCGTCCCAAGCATAGGGTACTGCGGGCTTTCAGCCCGCAGTCTGGTGACCCGGGAAACCTGGGGCTTCGCCCCAGGCCGGTTTAGCGCGGGCCTTCAGCCCGCAATCTGGGTGGCCCGGGAACCTGGGGCTTCGCCCAGGCTGGGGTAGCGCGGGCCTTCAGCCCGCAGTCTGGGTGGCCCGGGGAACCTGGGGCTTCGCCCCAGGCTAGAGTAGCGCGGATCTTCAGCCCGCATGTCTGGGTGGCCCGGCGAACCTGGGGCTTCGCCCCAGGCTGGGTTAGCACGGGCCTTCAGCCCGCAGTCTGGGTAGCCCGGATCTTCAGCCCGCATGTCTGGGTGGCCCGGCGAACCTGGGGCTTCGCCCCAGGCTGGGTTAGCACGGGCCTTCAGCCCGGATCGGCGAACCCTTTATCATCATCAGAGAGCTCCATTGATGAGACTGGCCCACCTGGTTCGTGGCGCCATAGCCGTGCGAAAACTGCCGTCAAGCTGTAACGCAGCTCCTCCGGCAGTTTCGGTGAAGGCATGGGAGTTTTGAGCATTTGTGGGCTGAAGGCCCACGCTACCTTAGCCTGGGGCGAAGCCACAGGTCACGGGCAACTCAAGATCTGCGGGCTGAAGGCCCGCGTTATCCACCCTCGAGGCTAGAAGGGTCTGATTCATCATTGCGGCTCGTAAGAAACGCAGATTCCCTGCGGGAATGACAACAGGAGAGCAGGGCTCTTTCTACAATCGGAGTTGGTCGGGCGCCTTCGGGGTAGTTCTGCTGAAGATGTGCCTCGTGGGCTGAAGGCCCGCGCTACCTCAGCCGGGGGAAAGCTCCAGGTAGCCGGGCAACTCAAGACTCGCTGGCTGAAGGCCCGCGTTATGCCTTGGCTAAACCACTAGCTGCCCGGACCATGCGCCGGTTTGCCTTCCTGGACGTAGTTCCGGTTCCACTTGGGGATGGTGACGACGTACGCGCCGGGCCGCTCGATCACCGCCTGGCAGCCGAGCCGGGAGTTGAGTTGGATGTCGGCGGCGGTCTCCATGCGGTCGAGCTCGAGGTCTTCGGCCTCGCTCAGGCCAGCCTCTCCGGTCGTGACGTGCACATGACACGTGGTACAGGCGCAGACGCCGCCGCAGGCGTGGTCGAGAAAGATGCCGAAGTTCTCGGCGACGTCGAGCAGCGACATGGGGCGGCCGTGGCCGTCGTAGGGCAGGGTGTCGAAGGCGAACTCGACCGTGCGGCCCTCCGGCTCGAAGGTAACGCGCACCATGCCCTCGGCTGGCGGCTGGCTCCGGTCGATGCCCGTGGAGGCGGTGGGGGCTGGCTGGGTCTCTGACATAGGTGTTGCCAAATCTACTCCTTCGGGTCGCCGGAGCCCTTGCCATGCACGGGGTCTTCCAGCGGCTTGGGTTCGACCGGCTCGGCGGCTTCGACGATCTCGGCCTGGGCGAAGGGGTGCGGTGCGGTAGGACCTTCGCCCATCTCCTCCCCCGCACCCTGCATGGTCTTGCCCTTCATGGCGCCGCCCACGGCGGAGTCCATCATCAGCTCGGCCAGGCGGCGTGTGGCCTTGTCCACCCGGTCGATCGCCTGCCGGAGGATCCGTCGATCGCCGCCTTTGATGGAGGCCTTGAGCTCCATCACGCCAGCCTCGATCGTCTGGATCTCGGTGCCGGTCAGCTCCTGCCAGGCGGGGTCACTCTTTCCCTTGTCGACGGCGGCAAGGATGGTCTCCGCCTCGTTGGTCGCTTCGATCATCTGTCGCTCCTCCAGGTCTGCCTCGGCATTATCGAAGGAGTCGAGAATCATGGACTCCACCTGCTCATCGGTCAGACCGTATGCCGGTTTGACGTCCACCTCGGCCTCCTGGCCGCTTCGCTGCTCGCGTGCGGAGACGCGGAGAATGCCGTTGGCGTCGATCAGGAACTTGACCTCGATGCGGGCCAGGCCGGCCATCATCGGTGGGATGCCCCTGAGGTCGAAGCGGGCCAGCGATCGGCAGTCGCGGGCCAGCTCGCGTTCGCCCTGGACGACATGGATGGCGACGTTGGTCTGGCCGTCGACGCCGGTAGTGAAGTGCTCGGTGGCGGAGGCCGGAACCGTCGAGTTGCGCTCCAGGACGCGCGCGACCACGCCGCCGAGCGCCTCGATGCCCAGCGAGAGCGGGGTGACGTCAAGCAGCAGCAGGTCCTCGGTAGCGGGGGAGCCGCCGGCCAGGATTTGTGCCTGCACGGCGGCTCCAAGCGCGACCACCTCGTCCGGGTTGAGCTCGGTGTGGGGGTGCTTGCCGCGCGCCGCGAGGCCGAACAGGTCATCGACCAGGGCGCGGACGGCGGGGATGCGGGTGGAGCCACCCACCAGAACGACCTCGCCGATGGCGGAGGCCGGGAGACCGGCATCGGTGAGGGCCTGTCGCACGGGACCGGCGGTGCGGGCGATCACTGGCTGGATCAGCTGGTTGAAGCTGTCGCGGCTGATCTCGCGCTGGTAGCGTGCGCCGCCCGGAAGGGCGATGTCGAGGCGGGCGGAGTCGGCCGTCGAGAGCGCGATCTTTGCCTCAATCACCGCCTGGCGGATCGCCTGGACGGCCTCGGAGTCAGTGTGGAGGTCGAGCCCGAGATCGCCGCGGATGTCGTCCAGCGCCACCACGATCAGCAGGTTGTCGATGTCGTCGCCGCCCAGGTGGGTGTCGCCGCCGGTGGCGATGACCTCAAAGATGCCCTCGTGGAGCTTGAGGATGGAGATGTCGAAGGTGCCGCCACCGAGGTCGTAGACGGCGATCACGCCGTCGCGCTGCTTGTCGAGGCCATAGGCGAGCGCGGCAGCGGTGGGCTCGTTGACCAGCCGCAGGACATCAAGGCCGGCGATGCGGCCGGCATCCTTCGTGGCCTGGCGCTGGGCGTCGTTGAAGTACGCCGGAACGGTGATGACGGCACGGCTGACCGGCAGGCCGAAGTACCGCTCGGCGTTGCGCTTGAGCTGCTGGAGAACGTAGGCGGAGATCTCGGGCGGCGTCAGCGTCCGGTCGCCCACGCGGAGACGCACGACGCTCTCGGGGGTCGCGTCGGCTCCCTCGGCTCCCTCGGCCAGGCGAAAGGGAAACATCCGGAGCTCGGAGGTGATCTCGGCCGGTCCGCGGCCCATCAGCCGCTTGGCGGAGTACACGGCGTGGTCCGGGGTGCGCAGCAGGGCAGACCGCGCGGCGTTGCCGACAAGCGCCTGGCCGTTCTCGAAGGCCACCACGCTCGGCACGAGGCGATCGCCATCCTCCCCCGGAATAATGACCGGGGTGGCGCCTTCCATGAACGCGACCAGCGAGTTGGTGGTGCCGAGATCGATGCCGACGACGCGAGAGTCTGCCATGTCGAGTGTGATGCCCAGTCTACCTTTCCCCATCGGGAGCGAGCCGCCGCGGAGCTGGAGCGGCGATCGCCTCCCTGTCGAAGACGATCGCCTTGCCCTGGCCTGTTCCGCCGTCAGGCGCTCGCGAGCGCTGTCTCGGGCTGGTCACTCGCGACCGTCACCTTCACGTGCGCCGTGACATCCCTGTAGAGCTTCACCGGAACGTGGTACTCCCCGAGGCTCTTCAGCGGATCTTCGAGCGAGATCCTGCGTCGATCAATAGGGAAGCCCTGCGCCTCGAGCGCCTGGGCGATGTCGCCCGAGGTCACCGATCCGAAGAGCTGATCGTTTTCGCCCACCTTGCGCTCAAAGCGAAGCTCCACCTGCGTCATCTGCTGCGCGAGCTGCTCGGCGTCGGACCTTTCCTTGACCGCTTTGCGGACCGCCGAGGCCTTCATCTGCTCGATGACGGCCCGGTTGCCCGGGGTCGCTTCGATGGCAAGTTTGCCCGGAAGGAGGTAGTTGCGGCCGTAGCCGTCGGCCACCTGCACCACGTCGCCGCGATGCCCGAGCTTGTTCACATCTTCCTTCAGAATGACTTCCATGCGAATGTTCTCCGATTCATGTAAGGGACGGCACGCGTCCTCGCTGCAAAGTGGGGCTTAGAAGCGAGCCGAAAACGCCAGGAGGGCGATGTTGCGCGACTGCTTGATGGCCTGGCTCAGCTTTCTCTGGTGGCGGGTGCAGACGCCCGTCAGGCGGCGCGGAATGATCTTGCCGCGCTCGGCGACGAACTGCTGCAGCAGACGCACGTCACGGTACGAGATGGTGTCGATCTTTTCCGTGCAGAACTTGCAGACCTTTTTGCGGCGAAAGAACTTGCGTCCGCCCGAGCCTGCGGGACGGGGAGGCCGCGGTCCGGAGGGGCGGGGCGAGGGGGACGACGCCGCCGCCGGAGCCGAGGACGAGGTGTCAGGGGTGTTGGGGGTACTCTCATCAGCCATGGGAAAAGTTCCTTTCAGAGGAGCTGGTTGTGCCTGGCCCGCCCCAGACCCGCAACGAAGTCTGTGAGCAGCTCCGGCCGAGTGCGGTGGCCAGAGGGAGGCGGGAAAAGCCGGTGCAGAAGAGCGGAAGCCGGATAGCGCACCTCCGCGAACGGTGGGGTGCGCGCCCTAGACCGCGGCGGGAACCGGCTCTGCCGGAGCGTCGGCACCCGCGGCGGTTGTGGCCGCGGCCACCGGCGTCTCGGGGGTCGCGGTCGCAACCGGCGAAGGCGCAGGATCGGCGGCTTCGGCCGAGACCTGCGGCAGCGTGCTCCGCTTCACATGGCTGTCGCGGTGCGCCTTGATCTTGGCCAGGCGCTTTTCTTCCTCGTCCATGCGAACCGTAAGGAACTTGATCACCGGCTCGGAGACGCGGAGGCGCCGCTCGATCTCGGTGATCAGTGAGCCTTCGGCAGCGATCGTCATAAGGACATAGAAGCCGTCGTTGAACTTCTGGACGGTGTAGGCGAGCCGGCGGCGGCCCATCTTTTCCACGCTCTTGACCTCGCCGCCACCGGCGGTGACGTTGCCGGAGAAGCCCTCGATCAGCTTGTCCAGATCGGCCTCTTCGACGTCCGGACGGACGATAAACATCAGTTCATAGCTTCGGCTGTTCGCCACGTGATTCCTGCTTTCCGCGAAGTTCTGCTTCGCACCGGACCAACATCCCCCTTCGAGGGGACATCGGCCGGTCTGGAGGTTTGCCGTCAGACTTCCCGGCGGTTGAACTCATTCATGGCCGCCGCGGCTCCTCGCGAAAGGATGACCTCGACTGCCTGTTGAACCCGGTCGAGCACGCCGTCAAGCACGGCAAGCTCAGCCTTGCGCATGGGCCGGAGCAGATAGTCTCTGCCCCCGGCCCGCCTTTCCTGCCCGCCCCCGGGAGCGGGTCCGCTGACGCCCACCCCGATCCGGAGCCGGAGCCACTCTTCCGTGCCAAGCGCACCGGAGATCGACCTCACCCCGTTGTGCCCGTTGGCCGAGCCGCGCTCCCGGATGCGCAGATCGCCCAAGGGAAAGGCCAGCTCGTCGTAGAGCACGAGCAGGTCGGGGGTCGGCAGCGACAGGTCGAGCTCCCGGACGAGAGCGGCGACCGACACACCGCTCTCGTTCATAAAGGTCTCGGGCTTCGCCAGCAGGACCTCCTGTCCGGACAGGAGGACCTTTGCCGTCAACGCCCGGCCTCGCCGGTTTGCCAGCACTGCACCGCAGCTTTCGGCGATGCGGTCGATGGCCAGAAAGCCGGCGTTGTGCGGCGTGAACTGGTACTCAATCCCAGGATTGCCGAGCCCGACAACCAGCTTCACGCCGACCTGCCCCTACTTCTTTCCGCCCTTGCTGTCCGCGCCCGCGGAGGCGCTGTCCGCCTCCGTCTTGCCCTTCTTGGCGATCTCCGGCTCTGAGGGCTCGGGTGCCGCGGCGTCGGCACCGGCCGTGTCCTCGCGGACCGCGGTGACGTGGGCGACGGTTGCGTCCTCATCGGCCAGAAACTTGAGCGTTCCACCGTGCGGAAGGTCGGCGACCCGAAGGATGCCATCCATCTCGAGGCCGGAGACGTCGACGTCGATGTGATCGGGGATGTTGCCAGGAAGGCACTCAATCTCCACCTCGCGCAGCACCTGGTCGAGCACGCCACCCCCGATCTTCACCCCAACCGGCGTGCCGGTGAGAGAGACGGGGACCGAGACCTGGATCGCCTTGTCCATGGCGATGCGCTTCAGATCGATGTGCAGCAGCTTGCCCTTGATGGGCTCGTGCTGCCAGTCGACGATCATCGCCTTTCCGGAGTCGCTGCCCTCGATGCGGAGGTCGAAGATGGTGTTGTGACCGGACTCCGAGTGAAGGATGCGGTTGATCAGCTTGGGATCGACGGTGACGGCGGTCGACGGCTGGCCCGCCCCGTAGACGACAGCGGGGATCAGGCCGGAGACCCGCACGCGGCGGGCGGCGTTTTTGTTGAACTTGCCGGATCGCGGCGTGGCGACGACGGCTTCGACTGCATTGGCCATAACTGGTTCCAGGTCCTTTCGGGCACGCGACAGGCGCTCCCTTTGTGAGTGCTGCGTTCGACTTCCGGGGCAACAGCCCCGGCTGTCAGTTGAAGAGCGTCGAGACGCTGGTCTCCATGTGAATGCTCTCGATGGCGCGGCCAAGCAGACCGGCGATCGAGAGCACCCGGATCTTGTCCACGCCCTGAGCCTCCGGGCGCAGGGGAATGGTGTTGGTGACGACCACCTCGGCCAGCCGCGAGTTGCGGATGCGCTCGACCGCCGGCCCGGAGAGCACGGCATGCGAGGCGCAGGCGTAGACCTGGTCGGCGCCCTCGTCAAGCAGAGCGTCGGCCGTCTTCACCAGCGTTCCGGCGGTGTCGATGATGTCGTCCAGGATCAGGCAGGTGCGGCCGCGCACGTCGCCGATGACGTTCATCACCTCGGTGACGTTGATGTCCGTTCGGCGCTTATCGACGATCGCCAGCGGCACGTCCAGCTTTTTGGCGAAGAAGCGCGCCCGTTCGACGCCGCCCGCATCCGGGCTGACCACCGTCAGATTCGGCAGGTGGAGATCGCGGAAGTAGCTGACCAGAACGGGGGAGGCGAACAGGTGATCGACCGGGATATCGAAGAAGCCCTGGATCTGCGCCGCGTGGAGATCGACCAGAAGCGCCCGGTTGGCGCCGGCGGTCGTCAGGAGGTCGGCGACGAGCTTCGAGGTGATGGCAACGCGGGGACGGTCCTTGCGGTCCTGCCGGGCGTAGCCGTAGTACGGCATGACCACGGTGATGCGGCCGGCCGAGGCGCGCTTGAGCGCGTCGATCATGATCAGGAGCTCCAGGAGGTGCTGGTCCACCGGAAACGAGGTTGGCTGAACCAGAAACACATCCACGCCGCGCACGTTTTCGAGCAGCTGGAAGTGGACCTCGCCGTCGGAAAAGCGCTGCAGCCGGGTCTCGCCCAGGGGCACGCCGAGGAAGCGGCAGATCTCCTCGCAGAGCGGCTGGTTGGCCGTTCCGCAGAAGATCTTGAACCGCTTGTCCTCGCTGAGCTTGCCGGCCCGGCGGCGGTCGGGGACCGGCCGGGGCGATGACGAACTGCCGCCCTGGGCACCGTTCGATGGAACGGAGTCAGGGGAGGAGGTCAGGGGAGCCACGCCTGGTTTGGCGGTGGCATCCCCCGACTCGAACGATGGGGAAGGGGAGAGAACAGCAGTCATGTCGGGTTGGCTCATGTTGAAACGCTCCAGGCTGGTTGACCTTGAAAAGTTCCGCTGCTTGCTTCGTACTCACCGGGCGGGGTTCAAGCCCGGCGTACCGCGTGGTGCAAGAGATCTTTGGTTCGAAGACCGCTTCCTTTACCTCTGGTACGACGTGTTCTTCCACAAAAACAAACTCTGGGCCGCTGGTTCCGGGCGGCGGCAGCCATCCTGTTTCCTTCCCACGCGATCCCTTCGTTGCCGCGTGGCAAGACTCGCCTCTGTCGGGTACCCCTTCCGCGCCTTTTCCGCCATCTGGCGGCGACGGTAGGATTGCCTCTGAAGCCTGTCGCCTCCATGGGACGGCCGGCTATTGGTTGGGCGACTAGGATTCGAACCTAGACAAAGTGCGTCAAAGGCACTTGACCTACCATTAGTCGATCGCCCAGACAGGCCGAGTTTGCTGTCCCCCTGGGGCCGCCATGCTGCAGGCTGCGGGTCTCCCGGAAGTCCAATCCACTCAAACTGCTTCAGCGAACATTGTCGGCCAGTACTGGCTCCGAGGCAAGGTCTCCGTGAGGAGGGTCTCGGTCCCTGCACTGCCGACGCGCTGTTGAGCCAGCCCGGCATCCGCTTCGGTCAGGTAAAGACCAAAAAGCGCCGACCCGGAGCCGGAGAGTGCCGCATATACGGCGGGTCCCTCCGTTCCGAGGCCCAGCAACTGTCTCTTGATCTCGCGCAAGGGAGGGTGATCCGGAAAGACGACCTGTTCGAAGTCGTTTTCGATCCCGGCGCGGACAAGAGAGAGAAGTGGGTTCCCCTCCTGATCGGCTCTGCCCAGATGTCCCTGCTCTGACTCGGGACGGCCCAGTTTTCTCTCGGGGCTAGTGGCGGAGGCGATACCGGAGATGCCGTTGCCGGCCGACCCTGACCCCTCAATCGGGGCAAAGGCAGAGGCGTAAGCAAGGCTCAACTCGTCTAGCCTACCGGGAGGCGATGCGGAAGTCAAGGAGGAAGTCAGGGGGGAGGAGCCAGGCAGGGTTGCCGGCCCGGGGCTCCCGGGCTGCGGCGAGACGGCCGCGACCCTCGCATCCCAGGCACGGAAGGCTGCCGGCGTCGACACCCCGACGCCAGGCACGGCGACCACGCACGGCGTCCGCGGGAGATCGGGCAGGGGCACGACCTGCTCCCCGCGGCCGAGGCCGAGGGTCGCTCCCCCCAGCAGAAACAGCGGCACATCCGAGCCCACGGCCGACGCGACCCGGAGGCGCGCCGGACCCGGGAGCGGGGCGATGCCGTGCCGGCCCAGCTCCCGCTCAAGCCCGATCAGAGCCGCTGCCGCGTTGGCGCTGCCCGCCCCCAGGCCGCCCTGGATGGGCAGACGCTTGTCGACATGCACGGCGACCTCCGCCGCTAGGCCGAGCTGCCCAAGCGCCAGCTCAACCATCTTCCAGGCCGTGTTGCGACCGTCGAGCGGCACCCGCGGGTGATTCGACGTGAGCCGGATATGGCTGGTGCCGCCGGCGACCGGGCGTGCGGTGACGGTGACCAGGTCAAAGATCGCCAGCGTCTGATACAGGGTGCAGAGGGCATGAAATCCATCGGGCCTGGGGGGGCCGATCGCCAGGCCAAGATTGATCTTTGCGAAGGAGCGAAGGGTGGTCGGCATCGGGCTCTATTGTAGAGAGCGCCCTGCCTCCCCCCTGGGGGAGCGTTACTGGACGGGGGTCACCAGCATGTCGATCTCCAGGGTGCGCTTCGAGAGCACGTCGTCGGAGGAGAAGACGGTCTCGGTCCTGCCGACCGGCAGCGAGACCGAGCCGGTCCATCTGTTCTGGTGGATGATGGGCTGCTTGGGCAGGAAGCCCGGAGGTCGTCCGCCCCGTGCCAGCGGCTGAGGCGCAGAACCTTGCCCAGCGTCTCCTGCACGGCGTCCTCGGCGTCTTCCACGTCGCGGAGCACACCCATGGCGATGCGAAACAAGAGCCGCGCATCGCGTTCGACGACCTCGGCAAAGATCGTCCGAGCCTCGGCGGCCCTCGTCGTAGCAGCCGCCTCGGACGGCTGCGGCAGCGCCAGCTGAAGAAGGTTCGTCATCGAGCGCCGCCCTTTCTCTCCCGCCGGAGTACCGCCCGTCCGTCCTTGCTTCCGATTGCGCACACAACTCTACAGACCGGCCCCGCCGCACACTGTTCGGATTTTTTTCTCGTGGGCCCTCACCGAACCCACCGCCGCCCCGGGCGCGACGCCCGCCACCGCATCTCAAGACAGACAGACGGGGGAGGCAGGACGCTATGGCGACGGGACTGACTGGGTAGCAGGCGCCTGCAACCGGTAGAGTAGAGGAACGGAACCATGGCAACCCTGCTGGCTGCGATCGAACCCGAGGCGTCCCGCTCGCTGCGTGGCCGCGTGCTTGCCGTGGCCGGTCTGCTCCTGTTGATGAACGTGGGCGGCTGGGCGTGGGCGGCGATCGCGTTTCACCGATTCCCGGTTCTTCTGGGGACGGCGCTGCTGGCCTACAGCCTGGGGCTGCGGCACGCGGTCGACGCCGACCACATCGCCGCGATCGACAATGTGACGCGCAAGTTCATGGCGGAGGGGCGGCGACCTGTCTCGCTCGGCCTTCTGTTCTCGCTCGGCCATTCGACGGTGGTCGTAGTGGGGTCGATGGCGATCGCCGGGGCCGCGGTCGCGTTCACCCATCGCGTGGACGCCGTGCGTGCCATTGGCGGCCTCGTCGGGACGCTGGTGTCGTCCGGCTTCCTGTTCGCCATCGCGGCGGTCAACCTGGTGGTGATGCGGTCGACCTGGCGCGCCTTTCGCCGGGTGCGCCGAGGGGAGCCCGCCGGCGAGGATGAGTTCGACCTGCTGCTGAACGGCGGTGGCCTGCTTGCTCGGATCTTCCGCCCCATGTTTAGCCTGATCCGCCGGCCATGGCACATGTACCTGCTGGGTCTGCTCTTCGGCCTGGGCTTCGACACGGCCACCGAGATCGGCGTTCTGGGTATCTCGGCGGCGGAGGCATCGCACGGCCTGCCGCTGTGGTCGATCGCCGTCTTTCCCGCGCTATTCGCCGCCGGCATGAGCCTGGTGGACACGGCCGACAACCTGCTGATGCTTGGGGCGTATGGATGGGCGTTTGTGCGGCCGGTCCGGAAGCTCTACTACAACCTGACCATCACGGGTGTGTCGGTGCTGGTGGCGGTGGTGGTCGGCGGCATCGAGGCGCTGGGTCTCGTCGCCGAGCACATCCATGCGACGGGAAGCTTTTGGAGGGCCATCGGCGTGCTCAACGGCAGCTTCGGCGCGCTTGGCTACATGGTGGTGGGCTTGTTTCTGCTCAGCTGGGCGGTCTCGGTCGCCGTGTGGCGATGGCGGGGGTACGACCGGCTAAAGGCTTAGCGGCCGCGCAGCCTCGGTTGCGTTTTACGGGCTGCGCGGCCTGAGATCGCTACTTCGTGGCGGTCGTCTGTTCGAGGTCGGCGTGGATATGGATGTTGGGGCCGGAGATGGACATGGTACGGGTCCAATCGGTGTAGCCCTTCTTTTTCACGACAATCGTGTGCTGGCCTGGGGCGACGGAGACGGTGGAGGGGGTGCTGCCGACGAAGTTGCCGTCGATCTCGATGTCGGCGGCGAGAACCGAGCTCTCGACGGAGAGGCTGGCGGCCTGATTGGATGCGGGCGCGGCTGGGGCGCCGCCGGGGGTGAAACGGGCCATGTCGACATGAGTATCGCCCTGCACGAAGGCGGTGATCTCGGTGCCTTTGGGAATGGTGATGTCTTTGCCCTTCATGAGCAGGAAGGGGGGGCGGCGGGAAAGAAGACGATGGAGGTGGCGACCATGGCACCGGTCATAGCGCCAACGTGGCCGCCGCCCTTGTTTTCGCGGACGGCGCGGAGCTGAACGCTTTGCCCATCGGCCATGCGGGTGCTGTCGATGTTGACGTCGAGCTTGCCGCCGCGGCCCATGCGTCGCTTGGGTTCGGCCTCAGTGACGGTGGCGATGGCGGGAGATCCCTTGGGGATGACGGTGACGCCCTGGACGACGACGTTCTCGGTGACCTCGAAGGGAACCTGCTGGCCGACCTTGGCATTTTCCGAGGACAGGGTCTCGGAGATGCGAAGCTTGATGGCGGTGCCGTCCATCAGGGTGTTGGTTGTAGCTGGAGACGCGCTGTCAGGCATAGGTGCGGTGACGGTTGGTGCAGCGGGAGCGGACTGCTGCGCAAATGTGGGTTCTCCGGCTGCGAGCAGGCAAACGAGGGTGGTCGCAAGCAAATCTTTCATGGGTGGAAACCGTCCAGGCAGAAAGTGTCGTCCGAGCGTGACCGGACCACACTACGGGCGAACGAACGTGGAGGCAAGCGACTTTTCTGGGATTGACAGCGGGATTCCTTGCCGGGTTAGAGGAGGTCGCGGATGGCGGCGCGGTGAGGGCGTTGGCCTTGCCGCGAATTGCTCGGAGCAGATGGCGCAGGGGCGGATGGGAAAGGCCATATTGAGTCCCGGATCGCCAGGGCGGAAGTGCAATGGACCTTCGGGAACAGACGCAACGGTTTGACGTGCGTAGCGGGGCAGAGTAGAGTCGCCACGCACGAGCCTGGATCAGCCTCAAAACTGCCAGGAGTTCAGGAGCTGCGTGTCATGCCAAGCCCGCTCAGCAGAGTCGTCGGAATGGTTTCAGCTACATTCCTCCTCAGTCTCGCCGCCCCCGCCCAGACGTTTACGGCTGACTTTTCCCAGTGGACCTCCGGCCCGCTGCTGAAGGACAAGATCGGTGTCTACCAGACGCCACTCAAGACGCAACAGACGATCGAGCGCTCGTCCCGCTTTCTCCGGGAGGCGGAGGTCCAGGACCTCCGCTACGAGATCGGCATCGGCAAGCCCGGCGCGCTGGCCTATGACCAGGTGAGCGGAACCGCCACCGGTCTCCGGTACAACTTCTCGTCGATCGATGGCCTTGTTCGCCGATGGAAGCGTACCGGCACGCATCCGCTCCTGGCCTTTACCTACGATCCCCTGCCGCTGCAGCCGGACTCCGCCGCCGACGCCTGGAAGGACGTCCCGGACAGCCTGCCCGCGTGGTCGGGCGTCAACACCGCCTATTCCAGCCATCTGCTGCGGCACGAGCACATCCCGGGCATCTATTACGAGCAGTGGAACGAGCCCGACCTCCCCGACGGCAACGGCGGCAAGGTCTTCTTCCACGGCGACAGCACCAGCTACGGTCAGGTCTTCCGGTATGGGCAGCAGGGGGTGCGGGCCGGCGACCCCGACGCCCCGGTGGGCGGCCCGGCGGCAGCCTACGACCTCTCCTACCTGGACACCATCTGGCCGCAGCACCCCGACTTTGTCTCCATCCATGCCTATGCCAACTACAAGGCGCAGCTCGACAACCTGCGCGGGCATAACGGCGATGTGGTGTTCACCCCAACCGAGCCGATGTTTTTGACCGAGTACAACTCCTACACCACCTTTGGCAAGGATCAGCCGGTCAGCCGACATCCCGCCGCGGCAAGCTTCTTTGCCGACGTCAATGGACTGCTCAGCATCTCGGACGCCGTCAAGGTCTATTGGGCGCAGTGGGTCGATGACTCGCTCGGCATGCTCACCGACGACCTCCACCGGAAGGCTCTCTACAACGCCTACAGGATCTACCAGAGCATGATGCCGGTCGATCGATCGCCGGTGACGCCGGCGGTGGCCGACCACGTCGGGGCGATCGCCAGCGCGGACCCGCACAACGCCGGCATGGTGCTCTACAACACCGGAACAACGGATGCTACGGTCACCGTTCAACTGAACCACCTGCCGTTTCGCAACGGCGTGGCCGAGCTCTACCTCATCGACGCTAGTCATGCCAGCTACCTGGACGGCGCACCGGAAGACCTTGCCGTCTCCCGGCGGTGGCGCGTCGCCGGCAACAGCACCGCGCAGCAGATCACCGTCAAAGCCGAGAGCGTCGCCTTTGTGAAGTTGAGCGATGGAAGCCGACGGTCCCTGCTCCAGGAAGATCGCCTCGGCACCCGGGTCGGAACCAAGTACGACTTCTTCAACCGCATCTTTACCTTTGAGGACGACTCCTTCGCCGACCTGGACCCGCGCACCTCCATCGCCCGCCTTGGCATGGCGACGACGACCAGCACCAGCGACTTCGGCGTCGTCGCCACCGGCGCCGTCTACGACAACCCCGTTCATCGCTTCACCGTCGATGTCACCAAGCAGGGTCCGTTTTCCAAAAACGATAGCAACAGCATCTTCGGTCTGCGGCTCGACTTCCAATCGACCAACGGCACCTACACGCGGAGCGTTCTCTTTCACAACGGTCTCTACGATCCCACCCGGACCTCGTCCTTTCCGTGGGGCGAGGCCACGGCGGTTCCCGACCAGGCTATCTTTGAGCCGGGCATGAACACCGGGCAGCCCTTTACCGTCGATCTCGCCCGGATCGCACCGCCTGACTGGAACCGGAAGCGCGTGATCGTCTCGCCTGTGATGCAGAACGCCGGCTATGGCTCCTACGCCCGCATGGTCCTGCGCCCGGTCGCACTGCGCCGTTTCGGCTTCGCCCACGGCAGCCTGGTGGAGATCGCCGCGTCCGGGGAGGCAAAGACGACCGAGGCCGCCGTCGACGCGACTCGAACCGGAGGTCCGATCGTGGAGAGCCTCTCCGCCAGCGACCACCAGGGCGAGCTCGATCAGCGGATCACCGGCCTTGATCCGAACCGGACCTATAATCTGAGGCTTCGCTTCGCCGAGTCACCCTCCGTCCAACCCGGTCAGCGCCGCTTCAACGTCCTTCTGAACGGCTCCGTTGCTCTTGAAGACTTCGACATCGCCGCCGAAGCCGGTGAGGCAGATGGCGCCTTGGTCGAGCAGGTCACTGCTACGGCCGATCCGTCCGGCGCGATTCGGGTGCAGCTCCAGACTGGCGCCGCGGGCACGCCGCAGATCAGTGGCATCGAGGTGTACTAGGCTGTTTCGACGTGGACGTTTTCTCATCTCGACCGGACCCTGAGCGTAGCCGAAGGGGAAGTGGAGACGCCCCTGTGTTTCGCCCTGGCGACTGGAGGTTCGGTCCTTTCCGCGGAAAGATATAGGGGTCTCCGCTGCACGAGACGAGAGACCGTGTCGTGCTGGTCGAGACACCAACCTGCTTGGTTACGATCGCTGCCTCACCCAGGCTGCGAGGCGCGGCGGAGGATCCCGGCCTCTGCCCAAGTCCTTCCGAGGCAGTCGCGAGCGGCTGAGCCGGGACGGAGCTCGCGGGTCTTAGTCTCGACCTTCGCTTCGGGAGTCTTCGGCCTGAAGACCGAGAACTCGCAGAAGAAAGCTGTACTGGTCCACGGTGAGTTCGACGCGTTTGGAGAGCGGCATGCCCGCTCCGTGGCCGGCGCGAGTTTCGACGCGCAGCAGAACCGGTCCGCCGGGGTCCTCCGAGCTGCCGGCGGCGTCCTGAAGCTCGGCCGCGTACTTGAAGGAGTGCGCCGGAAAGACCCGGTCGTCGTGGTCGGCGGTCATCAGGAGCGTGGCGGGGTAGCGCACGCCGTGCCGCACGTTGTGCAGCGGCGAGTAGCCCAGAAGATAGCGGAAGTCGGCCTCGTCCTCTGACGGCGAGCCGTACTCGGGCTTCCACGCCCAGCCGATGGTGAACTGATCGAAGCGCAGCATATCGAGCACCCCCACCTGAGCGACGACGGCGGCAAAGAGATCCGGCCGCTGCAGCGCGCAGGCCGCCACCAGCAGACCGCCGTTTGAGCCTCCGTTCGAGGCCAGGTGCGCGGGCGAGGTGTAGCGATGCGCGATGAGCCACTCGGCCGAGGCAATGAAGTCGTCGAAGACGCGCTGCTTGTTGTGCCGCGTGCCGGCCTGGTGCCAGGTCTCGCCAAACTCACCGCCGCCACGCAGCGAGGGCTGGGCAAAGACGCCGCCGAGCTCCATCCACAGCACGCGCGCGGCGGAAAACTCCGGCATGAGCGAGATGCCGAAGCCGCCGTAGCCGTAGAGCAGTGTGGGATTCTGGCCGTCGAGCGCCAGGCCGCGACGGTGGGTGACGAACATGGGCAGGCTGGTGCCGTCAGCTGAGGTGACGTCGACCTGCCGGGTCTCAAACTCCTCGGGTCGGAAGCGCAGCTCCGGCGCGCGAAACAGGCTGATGGCGCGGTTCTGGAGGTCCAGCCGGTAGATGGTGCCCGGGGTGGTGAAGTTGGTGAAGGCAAAAAAGGTTTCGGTGTGGGTGCGCTCACCGGAGAAGCCGGCGACGGTGCCGATGCCAGGCAGTGCGAGCCGCTCGAGAAGCCCCCCGCCCGGCTCGGTTGACCGCGGATCGTGGAGCTCGACAAGACTCTGCGCGCGCTCAAGGTAGGAGGCGATCAGCTGGTCGCCCACCAGGGAGACGGACTCCAGGTGGTTCGCTGTCTGCGGGATGACGGTGCGCCAGCGGTCCCGCGCGGGGTTCTCGAGGTCCAGCGAGATCACGCGGCCGTTGGGGGCGTCCAGCGTGGTCGTCAGCCATAGCGTCGCCCCGTCGTTGCCGATGGGGTGGTAGGCGGCGTCGGCCTGGTCGATGAGCTGGAGTAGCGGCTGGTCGGGCCGGGTCAGATCGCGCACGGCGAGCTCGTTGTTGGGGCTGGTGCCCCGCGTCGCGTACAGCAGCAGGTAACGCCCGTCGTCCGTGACCGAAGCGCCGACGTTCAGCTCCGGGTCGTCGGGACGGTCGTAGACGACCCGGTCCTCGCTCTGGGGCGTGCCCAGCCTGTGGAAGAAGACCTTGTGAAAGAGATTTACCGCGGTCAGAGCGGCGGTGCCGTGCTCGCTGGCTTCGGTCGTCTCCGGCGAGGTGGTCGCGTCGTCTCCAGGCGGCGGCGCCGGCACACCGTAGCCCGCGTAGAAGAAGCCGGAGTTGTCATGGAGCCAGGCAGCGGAGGAGAACTTGGACCACCGCACCACGTCCGGCAGGTCTCGGCCGGTGCCGATCTCGCGAACCTGCCATCGCACCCAGTCCGATCCGGCTTCGGCCAGCGAGTAGGCGGCCAACTCCCCGTCGCGGGTGACGGAAAGCCCGGAGAGCGCGACGGTGCCGTCGGCCGACATCGTGTTGGGGTCGAGCAGCACCTGCGGCGCACCGTCGAGGCCCTCCTGCCAAAGGACGACACTCTGGTTCTGCAGGCCGGAGTTGTGGCTGTAGATGTAGCGGCTGCCATGGCGTGTCGGCGGCGAGATCCGCTCGAAGTTCATCAGCTCCAAGAGCCGTCGGGAGAGCGACTCACGCTCTGGCACGGCGTCAACGAACTGCCGGGTCAGGCCGTTCTGGGTCTCGATCCACGCGGCGAGCTCGGGCGCGTCCAGGTCCTCCATCCAGCGGTACGGGTCCGGCACGGCCGTTCCGAAGTACCGGCCGACGGTGTCGGAACGACGGGCAGCGGGGTAAGCCCTGGAGAAGGGAAGAGGCGGGGCGGCGGAGCTCTTCGGGGCAGTCATGGCTCCCATCTTCGCAGACGGGCGGCCGCACCCAGGGGAATCACAAGGAGAGTTGAAGATGGGAGCGGAATGGACAGGCTGAACTGGTATTTTGATCCTGGTGGCAATCCCGCAAACGGGGTATGGCTACCATGTGTCATTTGAGCAAGGATGTTCATTGGCAGGGTTCCTCTTGAGCCGTCCCCCCCGCCACTGGCAGATCACGTTCCAGCGAACCAAGTCCGCTGGACCATTCAGACACGAGCCGTGCCGTCCGGCCGTGTGGAGACCTTCTTTGAAGAACCTGTTCCCCAAGCTTGCTCTCGCCCTCTCGGTCGCTGCAGCTCCCATGATGCTCCACGCCCAGGCGCAGGACATCGCCTACGGCCGTCTGACCATCAACTTCGACCCCACGTTTATCCAGAACGTTCAGAGCATCGGCATCTCGATTACCGATCTGAACGGCAACGCTCTTGTGAACAACAGCCTGACCATGACCTCGGTCGGAGGATCGCTCGACG
Source organism: Acidobacteriaceae bacterium (assembly GCA_965218595.1). Taxonomy (GTDB): domain Bacteria; phylum Acidobacteriota; class Terriglobia; order Terriglobales; family Acidobacteriaceae; genus Edaphobacter. The sequence continues at coordinate 235,011 of CBDCLC010000006.1, forward strand.
TCACCAACGGTGCGGGCGAGGTCCTGCACACCGGCGGCATCATGCTGAAGATCGGCAGCAATGTGGTTCGTGTCGAGAACATGGTGATCGACACCACCAACTCCTCCACCCCGGAGATTACCGGTCTCTATGTCATCAACGGCAAGATCCTGGGCCGCATCCCCGTCTTCACGCTCTCGGCGCCTCCAGGAATCACCGTTCCCCTGCCTGTGAACGCCGGGACCACCTCCCTGAATGGCATCTACATCAACATCGCTGCCGCGACCGCGATGCAGTTGAATACGCTCATCGGTGGAAATGCCGTTCCGACCGGCTCCAATGCCGGCACGGAGACCGAGTACACCGTCTTTGTCGCGCCCAGCATCACCTAATCTGTGCCTGGACCGGGGCTTCGGCTCCGGTCCAGACCTGAACGAAGGTAGCCCGACCTCCGTTCCACTGTTTCGACAATCTGCTGCAATCCGTTTCCTGCAGACCGCACTGTATGCGGTCACACACCGGCGAAGACCGGGAGGTTTTTATGATTCGCTGTCTCACGTACCTGGCACTTGCATCTGCCCTTCTGCCCTTCTGCCTCCACGCTCAACAGACGGCCGATGTGGTCAGCGGGCGCGTCGCCATGCGGGTCGATCCCGCATTCGTCCAGCTGCTTGCCGGAGCCGACGTCCATCTGGATGACCTTGCTTCGACGCCCCTGCAGACCGGAATGGTCTCGCTTCCGGTTCTCACCGGTGCCCTGGATCTGACCAGCCTCGCAGGCGAGGTCCGCCTTGGAAGCGGACTGGTGATCTTTGCGGACGGACACCAAATCAAACTGATCAGCTGGCTCCTGGATACCACCAGCAGCAGCCCTGTCCTGTCCACCCTGTTCGTTGTCGATGGCGTGGTTCAAGGCCGTCTCGCACTGTTTGCACTGGGTCTTCCGTCCGGTCTCCCTCTGCCCCTCCAGCCTCAGAGCGGCACCATTCTTGTTCAGCAGGCCAGCGTGTCGCTTGCGCCCGAAGGCGCGTCGGCGTTCAATCGGCTCTTTGGCCTGGATGGAGACGAGCAGTTGCAGGCGTCCACGCCGGTCGGCAGTCTCGACCTGTACGCCGTTCTGGCGAGTCCGCCCCATGAAGCCAACTAGGAAGAGCGCGACGGATGTAGCTCCGGTCGACGGGACAGATCCCGGAGATGGCTCCCGCGGTTCACCCTCATCGAGAGCTTCTGACCGGGAGTGATGCGTCTCCGGACGGCGTGGGCGAACCTTTCCGCTCGTTCCGCTCATCTGCATAGGGATGGTGACTGGATCGCAGAGCTCCCGGGCGTTGGTGGTTGGCGCGACCGGCCAGGTAGGGGCTCAGCTGCTGGAGCTGCTGGAGGTGCGCCGTGGCTCGGGATACGCTCTGCCATCGAGCTCAGGTCCCTCAGCGCCAGAGGGCTTCCTTTCGCTCGACCTGGCCACGCTGGACCAGGCCGGGGCGGAGGATCTGCTGTCCGATCTCCCTCTGGAGGCGATCTTTTGTGTCGCCGGCATGACGGATGTGGAGCGCTGTGAGGACTCCGCCGATCTGGCCTGGCGCACCAACGCGCGCGGTCCCGCGGTGCTGGCCGCCTACGCTCACCGGCGCGGAGTTCCGTTCCTCTGCTACTCGACCGAGTACGTGTTTGATGGGGACCCGCGGCACCCCGGACCGTACACGGAGACCGATCCTGCCCGGCCGATCAGCGTGTATGGACGCAGCAAGCTTGAAGGCGAGCAGGCGGTGCTGGCGGCCCACCCGGGTGCGCTGGTGCTGCGGACCACCGTGGTCTACGGCCCGGATCGGCGGGGGAAGAACTACCTCTGCAGCCTGATGCGCAACCTGGGCGCGGGTCGCCGGATGCGGGTTCCTTCCGACCAGGTCTCGACGCCCACCTACAATCGCGACCTGGTCCGCGCTTCGGTCGCCCTGGTGGAGGCCGGAGCGTCCGGCATCTACCACGTGTGCGGGCCGGAGCTGCTGAGCCGGATGGAGTTCGCTCTCCGGATCGCCGCGGCGCTCGGTCTGGACACCGACCTTCTGGACCCGGTCCCCACCCGCGACCTCGGGCAGCGTGCGCCGCGACCGCTGGCGGCCGGCATGGCGATCGGCAAGCTGCAACGGGAGTTCCCCGCGATCCGCATGAGGCCGCTCGACGAGGCGCTGCGCGACTGCGAACTGGAGTTGCGCGAGTTTCTGAGCGGGCTTGCCGATGCTTCGATGAGCGCACCTCGCTGAGATCGGCTCCTTCGCGGCGTTCCTCCTGTCTTCGTCCCGGCAGACGGCTTGCCGCTACCCGGGCGACCGCTCCGGAAAAGGCGAAGGAGAGCAGGACGCCGGACCACTCCGTCGCAAGGCTTGCGAAGGACGAGGCCGAGGGGGCAGAATCGCGGTATGCCCACCAGCGCCAAGACCTCTGTTTCGACGCGGGACGCCCCCGCCGCGATCGGCCCCTACTCGCAGGCGATTCTCGCGGGCGGCCTGCTGTTTACCTCGGGACAGATCGCGCTCGATCCCGAGACCGGCGGCATGGTGGAGGGCGGGGTCGCCGGGCAGACCGAACGAGTTCTGGCCAATCTGCGGGCGGTGCTGGATGCTGCCGGTCTGACCCCGGCTCACGTCGTTAAGACGACCATTTTTCTCGCGAATATGAGCGACTTCCAGACGGTCAACGAGATCTACGGACGCTTTTTCGGCTGCGGGGATGGAGCCGTCCCTCCCGCGCGCTCGACGGTTGCCGTGGCGGAGCTGCCCCGGAGGGCCCTGGTGGAGATCGAGGCGATCGCGGCGGCCGGCCCGGAGGCCTGATCCGCGTCGTCGGGCGCCGCGGGGCATCCAATCTCTACTGGAGGAAACGACAGATGGCTAACACCGTGACAGCACCGGCGAGACCCAAGATTGAGAAGACCGACGCGGAGTGGCGGGAACTGCTGACACCCGAGCAGTTTCACGTGATGCGGGAGAAGGGAACGGAGCGGCCATTCACGGGCGCCCTGGTCAACAATCACAAGGATGGGGTGTACCACTGCGCAGCGTGCGATGCGCCGCTGTTCCAGTCCGGGTCGAAGTTTGAGTCGGGGTCCGGCTGGCCCAGCTTCTTTGAACCCGTATCTCCGGAGGCGATCGCAACCCATGAGGATCGTACGTATGGCATGCGCCGGGTGGAGGTGACCTGCGCCAGCTGCGGCGCGCATCTTGGGCACGTCTTCCCAGATGGGCCGAACCCGACGGGGCTGCGCTACTGCATCAACAGCGCTTCCTTGGGCTTCAAAGAATAACCAGCGAATCTCGTGATCCGGTCTGGGCGACCTCGGACACGCAACACAGCAAGGGTAGGGAATGCCGGATCTTCGATCGGCACCCCTACCCTTGCTCTCTGCTTTAGCAACCTGGTCTCTTAGCCCTTGACGATCTTGCCGGCCTTGATGCAGCTGGTGCAGACCTTCATCCGCCGGCTGCCACCTTCCACCTTGGCTTTGACAGGCTGCAGATTCGGGTTCCAGCGACGGCGCGTGGTGTTGTGGGCGTGCGAGATGTTGTTTCCGAACTGCGGCCCTTTGCCGCACAGTTCACACTTTTGTGCCATGGAAGCTTGCTCCAGATCCTGATTCGCAGACCATCCGGGAGAGAAGGGGTGGAGCGATCTCTTCTGTCCGGGAGTGGTAGGCACGTCCGGATTCGAACCGGAGACCTCTACCGTGTCAAGGTAGCGCTCTAACCAACTGAGCTACGCGCCTCTATGCGTCCCTCCAGTGTATCCGCAACCCGCACGGGAGGCAACGGTGCGCTACGATGAGCAGGACCTGCCTCCTTCGTGTCCGTCCTTGACCAGCTCCGCGCGACCCCCAACCTGCTGACGCTGCTGCGTCTGCTGACCATTCCGTTTCTTCTGATCAGCATTCTCGACGGCCATTTCGGAACGGCGTTCGTGCTGTTGCTGCTTGCCGGGCTTTCCGATGGCTTCGACGGTCTGCTGGCGCGGGTGCTCGAGCAGAGGACCCGGCTTGGACTGTATCTCGACCCGATCGCCGACAAGATCCTGATGAGCTCGCTGTTTCTGGTGTTGACCCACGTCCACCTGATCCCCCGGTACGTTACGGCGCTGGTGTTTGGCCGCGACATCGGCATCCTTTCGATTGCGGCGCTGCTGTTCTTCACCGATGCAGCCCGGGACTTCCGGCCTATCCTTCTGGGCAAGCTGAGCACCGCGGTGCAGATCCTCGGCCTCACCAGCGTCTTTTGCGCCCGGGTGTTTTCGCCTGTGACGTGGGGTCCGATCCGCGACCGCTTGTTGCTGGCCGTGGCGGTGCTGGCTCCGGTATCGGCGGCCTGGTACGGGTGGGTGATCCTGCAGAGGATGGGATCGCCGAAGCTCTCGTTGCCTGAGATGTAGGCTGTGTCGACATGTACGTTCTGTTATCTCGACCGGACCCTGAGCGTAGCCGAAAGGGAAGTGGAGAGAGCCCCGTATGTCGCCCTGGCGCCTGGAATTTCTGTCCCTCAGCGGCAAAATACAGGGGTCTTTCCGCTCCACGAGACGAGAAACCGTCTCTTTCTGGTCGAGATGACAACCTGTTTGGCTCTATGCCGATATCTCCTAGGGAAGGCTCTTTCGGTGTCACTCCCTCGGAGTCAACGTTTGTCCTGAGCCGTAAGGACGTTTTTCAGACGTTTGCTGGACCAAGCCGGTTCGGCCAACGTGGTGTAGCGCGGGCCTTCAGCCCGCAGTATGAGGTTTTCCGGAGAACCTGGGGCTTCGCCCCAGGCTAAGGGTAGCGCGGGCCTGCAGCCCGCAGTTGGCAAAGACTCTTGCTGCAAGCGGATTCCACCAAAGGCACCCTGAAGAGCGCGGGCCTGCGACCCGCATGGGCGAACCCAGCTTCAGGAGCTTTGCTGGGAAACCGGCCGGGCTACTCCGTCGCGTTCCCGGCTGGCCTACTCGGCCGCGTCCGTTGCCGAGCTGACGACGGTGCTGCCGTCGCCGCCGGCGAGGCCCTCCCGCTCTTCAACGGCCATGTCCTCGTACTCGGCGGCGTCGAAGATGTCCCCGCAGTGCTGGCATTCGACGAACTCGGCGTCGTCCTGGCGGGCGACGATCTTGACGATGGGATGTTTGCAGGTGGGGGTCATGGGGGCTGGACAGGTCGATGGCTGGGATTCTGCCCGGCTCTGTGCGGCTTGTCAACGAAATATTTGGGGCGATGAAGCGGCAGATTGATCCGGGCTCAAAGCCTCGCGGATGGTTGCGCCCCCTGTCGCGCGGGACGTACACTCGGGAGTGTGGGGGCGTCCGTCCGAGGGGGTCGTCGGCTGCCCCTGGGAGATCGGCCAGCCATGCTTCGTCTGACGAAAAAAGCGGATTATGGGCTGATGGCGCTCAAGTTTCTGGCCGAGCACACGAAAGACGGTGCCCAGAGCGCAAAGGACGTTGCCGAGGCGTACCAGATTCCAGCCCAGCTGCTGGCCAAGATCCTTCAAACACTCGCCAGGGCCGGCATCCTGGTCTCGCACGCCGGCACCAACGGGGGATATGCCCTGGCCCGGCCAGCGGAAGAGATCAATGCATTTGAAGCCATACGGGCGATCGACGGTCCGTTATTTATCACCAGCTGCATTACGATCCATGGAACCTGCGACCTGGTAGGGCACTGCACCATCAAAGAACCCTTGCGCAAGGTCAACGACAGCATACGGGAGCTGCTGAGCGGCATCCGCATCGCCGACCTGATCGATCCCGCTGAGAGTTCGACGGGCGCGCCGGTTGCAGGTGGCCTGGTCTCGATTGGGCTCTAGGCCGCGACCGAAGTTTCACGGAGTAAACAGGAGTTCGACTTCACAGGAGTGTCAAAAGTATGAGCAACGAGATGAGCCAGACCGGAGTGGTGGTGACGGCAGCTGCACCGGGAACGCTGCCGCCGGGCGTGAAGCTGCCGATCTACATGGATAACCACGCGACCACGCCGATGGACCCGCGGGTGCTTGAGGCGATGCTGCCGTACTTTACCGGCACCTTCGGCAACGCGGCCAGCCGCAACCACTCCTTTGGATGGGAGGCCGAGCAGGGCGTCGACAAGGCGCGCGATCAGATCGCCAGGCTGATCAACGCCTCGGCCAAGGAGATCATCTTTACCTCCGGCGCGACCGAGTCGAACAATCTTGCGATCAAGGGCATCGCCGAGATGTACAAGGAGCGCGGAAACCACATCATCACCCAGGTGACCGAGCACAAGGCGGTGCTCGACACCTGCAAGCGCCTTGAAAAGTATGGCTACCGGGTGACCTATCTGCCGGTCCAGGCCGATGGTCTGATCGATCTCGAGGACCTGAAGCGGGCGATGGATGACCAGACGATTCTGGTCTCGATCATGTTTGCCAACAACGAGATCGGCGTTGTGCAGCCGGTCGCCGAGATTGGCAAGCTTTGCCATGAGAAGGGTGTGATCTTCCACACCGACGCGGTGCAGGCGGTGGGCAAGATTCCAGTGGACGTGCAGGCGATGAACATCGACGTCCTTTCGCTGACCGCGCACAAGATCTACGGACCCAAGGGTGTGGGGGCGCTGTATGTCCGGCGTCGCAACCCGCGGGTGCAGATCTCCGCACAGATCGACGGCGGCGGCCACGAGCGCGGCATGCGGTCGGGAACGCTGAACGTCCCGGGTATCGTCGGTCTGGGCAAAGCCTGTGAGCTTGCCGGCCAGGAGATGGCGGAGGAAGCGGCGCGACTGAACGACCTGCGCGACTACCTGCGCAACAAGTTCGAAAAGGCGCTCGACTACGTCCACGTGAACGGCAACATGGACCACCACCTGCCGGGCAATCTGAATATGAGCTTTGTGTACGTCGAGGGTGAGAGCCTTCTGATGGGCATCAACGACATCGCCGTCTCGTCGGGTTCGGCCTGCACCTCGGCCACGCTTGAGCCCTCCTACGTGCTCAAGGCGCTTGGGCTGGGCGATGATGTGGCGCACTCCTCCATCCGCTTCGGTCTGGGTCGCTTCAACACCCGGGCGGAGGTGGACTACGTCTCCGACAAGCTGATCGACGTGGTCTCGAAACTGCGCGAGCTCAGCCCGCTCTACGAGATGGTGAAGGAAGGCATCGACCTGACGAAGATCGAGTGGGCGGCGCACTGAAGGCAGGCCACAGGCGACAGCGTTGAAGATTTCGGGCTTCTTTCGAGCGGGGCATAAAGGACCGCGACAAGGAAGCCCGATGCGCTTGCCTCAACGCGAAGCGCCCATGCTAGAGTCTTGATCGAGAGAGACTCTGCCCGTGACTTCACCTTCGGATCGACGTTCCCACGGGCTCCTGCTCGGCCTCCTTTCGGGATTTCTGCTGGCGTTTCCCGTGGTCGGCGGCGCCATCTACCTGTACATCCGGTACGGGCACCCGCCGGTCGCCGTCTCCGACAAGCCCTTTCCAGACGAGGCAGCGATCATCCACATCCCTCTGAATGCGCGGATCGACCGCGAGATCCAGACCTCGCCGATCGCGGCTACGCCCGAGAATCTGTTGAGCGGAGCGCACATCTACGCCAGCCAGTGCGCCTTCTGCCATGGATCGCCTGGTAACGACAGCGGTATCGGGACCAATGAATACCCAAGCGCGCCCCAGCTATGGAAGAAGCATAGGCACGGCGACGTTGTGGGCGTCAGCGACGATCCCGCGGGCGAGACGTACTGGAAGGTCGCCAACGGCATCCGGCTGACGGGGATGCCGTCCTATCAGCACAATCTGAGCGAGACGGAGATGTGGCAGGTGTCGCTGCTGCTGGCGCAGGCAGAGAAGCCGCAGCTGCCCGAGGTGGCTTCGGTGCTGGGCAGCACGGTAGCCAACTTCGCGCATCCCGAGCAGGACAAGCAGACAGAGCCCGGCGTGAGGAGGTGACATGCGCGCGTTTCGGCTACTGGAGGCATGGACAGGTTTCGCGGCAACGGGTGGGCGGCGTCGCTGGACCCGATCATTGTGGGGAGCGGCCGTTTGGGCCGTGGTCATCTCCGGTTGCGGCGATGCCATGGCGCAATCGGCAGAGGCTCCGGTTGCCGGACCGGGGATGTCGGCCGCTGCGTTGACCGCGGATGCGAAACAGATGGCGCGGCTGCTGGACCTTGACACCCTGCTGGCCGAGGTAAGTGCAATGCGGGCCGCGCGTCCCTGCGAGGCCGCGGCGACGATGAAGGAGCTGACCGAGCGCGAAGATCTGGTCGAGTCGATCCAGGCGGCGTCGCTCGACGCCGACAGCGTGCTGGCCGATCTGGGCAACGAACAGAGCGAACTGACCGAGATGCGCGCGGAGCTGCAGAGCCGGCGCGACAAGAGCGTGGCGCGGCTGAATACTGCGGCGCTGCTGACGGGGTCCGGGCTGAGCGCGGTGGTCAGCGCCACCCAGTTCACCACACTCGGCAGCAAGGCGCAGAACACGGGCGATGCCGTGGGTGTGGGAGCGGGGGCGGCGTCGACGATTCTGTCCCTGCTGGCGGCCAAACGGCAGAGCGGGCCGAGCGCTACGATACGAAATACGCCCGACATGTTGGCGCCATTGCTTGATGGCGCGCCGAAGCTCCCGGGTCGCTACCCGCTGGCGGTGCTGCGGTATCTCCATGCGGCACCTGGCGAGGGTGGAGCGGGGCGGCCGACGCGGCTGGACCTGCTGCATGAGGAGTGGGCGAGGGCGGGGCGGCTCTCCGCAGGGCGGGGAGCGTCGCAGTTCGCCGTGTTGACCTCCAGCAATGACCCGGCGGTTCGGGCGACCATCAGCGATGTTTCTAACCGGATCGCCATGCTGGGCGATGTGCGCGGGCGAGTGTCGCTGATGAAGCGCGATCTTTCGACGCTGCGACGAGCATCGCTGGGGCCAGCTCCGTGTGCGCGCTAAACGCGCTGAAGTTTGAGAACAGCGCATCGGGATCGGCCCTCGGAACCTTTCAGACGCGGCCAGCAAACTGCGCTACGATAAAGATGGATAGTTTCAGGGCGTCGGGACATCTAAGGGAATGAGGACAGGATCATGGCATACAGCGACAAGGTAGTGGATCACTACGAGAACCCCCGAAACGTTGGCACGCTGGACAAGGCCTCGACCGAGGTCGGCACCGGCCTGGTCGGTGCACCGGAGTGCGGCGACGTGATGCGCCTGCAGATCAAGGTCAACCCCGAGACGCAGGTGATCGAGGACGCCAAGTTCAAGACCTTTGGCTGCGGATCAGCCATTGCCAGCTCGTCGCTCGCGACCGAGTGGGTGAAGGGCAAGACGGTCTCCGAGGCGTTGACCATCTCGAACACCGATATTGTGAAGGAGCTGGCGCTGCCACCGGTGAAGATCCACTGTTCGGTGCTGGCTGAGGATGCGATTCGCGCCGCAATCGGCGATTGGAAAAAGAAGAACGGCGTCGCCGAAGGCGCCGAGATGCCCGCAGCAGTCGCGGCTCACTAAACCACGCGAAACCGAGGGCCGGCGGCTGCTTCGGCGACGCCGGCCCTTTTTCTGCCTCCGGTTTGTCTGGATGGCAGGGTGTTGGGAAGGCAAAACGATGACAATGGTCTCGCTTCAGACGGCGGCCGAACGCGACCGGCAGCACGCCGCGGGTGGCGAATCGGGCATGTCGAAGGATCCGTTGGCCGGAATGGCGGTGCTGGAGCCGGACTCGGTCACGGGCGCTCCCAGCCCCAAGGGCATCCGCATCACGCGCAATGCGCTCAAGCGGATCCGGGTCGCCATGGCCAAGGAGAACGTCTCTCCCGACCAGGGCGGTCTGCGGGTCGGCATTACCGGCGGTGGCTGCTCGGGGCTGTCCTACTCCATCCGCTTCGACTCGCAGGCGCGCGATCGGGACCGGGTCTATCGCTTTGGAGAGGGTGTCGAGACGCCGAATGATCCCTCGGGCGCACGGCCGGTGAGCCTGTTTGTTGATCCCAAGAGCTTTCTGTATCTCGCGGGCATGGTGCTGGACTTTGAAGAGACGCTCATGCGCCAGGGCTTCAACTTCATCAATCCGAACTCGACCAAGAGCTGCGGCTGCGGTTCCAGCTTCTCCGCATGACGTTTTTCGAGCTTTTTTCCCTGCCGCCCCACCTCCACCTCGACACTGCCGCTCTGGAAAAGCAGTTCTACCTTCAATCGCGCCGGCTGCATCCGGATCGCTTCGCCGCCAGGCCACTCGCCGAGCAGGAGGCAGCGCTGCGCGCGAGCTCGGAGCTGAACGACGCGTATCGCACGCTCAAGGACCCCATCGCCCGGACGCAGTACCTGCTCTCGATCGAGGGCGTGGAGCTCGAAGAGCAGTCCCGCGCCGCGACCGATGCCGCGCGCGCCACCGGCGATCAGAAAAAGCAGAGTGTGCCCCCCGATCTACTCGAAGAGGTCTTCGAGATGAACATGCAGCTGCAGGAGCTGCGCATGAATCAACAGGTCGGGGAAGACGATGCTGGCCTGCGAGCGGAGCTGGAGGCCAGTCAACGGGAGTTCGACGGCAAGATGGCCGAGACCCAGAGAGAGCTGGAGGCGCTGTGGACGCGCTGGGATGCAGCAGTCGATACCGGCGACCAGACCGCGCGGGCCGCCGTCCGCGACGCCATGGTGGACCTGCTGAACCGCCGCAGCTACCTGCGCAATCTGCTTCGCGATGTCAACGAGGCGCTGGAAGGCTGAGGCGAGGGAGGCCCGTGCAGGCCGCCCTGGTCCGGAGATCACATCGCGGCAAAGTGTGGATCCGCAGCTACCGGTCGCGAGTGGTCACGAAGCCCGGCATCCACAGCAGCGCCGACTTGGCCGGCGAGGCGACGAGATCGGCGATGGAAAGGCGGGCTGCCTCGGCGTAGGCGCATGCTGTATCCATGGCGTAGTCGATCGATCCGTGACGGTTCAGGATCTCCAGGATCTCCTTGTGAGAGACACGGGAGAAGTTGCGGTCGGCGAGCACGGTGCGGATGGATTCACGCTCGGCGCCCGTGCCGCGTTCAAGCGCGTGGATGATGGCGAGGGTCGCCTTGCCCTCGCGCAGATCCGAGGCGACCGGCTTGCCCAGCACCGACTCGGCAGCGGTCAGGTCCAGGACGTCGTCGACGATCTGGAAGGCGAGGCCAAGGTTGCGCCCGTACTCCCCCAGCTGCTCTTCGACGGCCTCGGGCGAGCCATGGATCGCCGCTCCCAGCTGCATCGACACTTTGAAGAGGCAGGCCGTCTTGCGGAAGATCAGCTCGAAGTACTCCTCCTCATTGATCAGGTGGCCGAGCTTCTGCATCTGCAGCAGCTCGCCCTCGACCATCTGCTGGGTGAGCGAGATCAGCAGCTGGAGGATGTGGAAGTTCTGCTCCTCGAGCGCCACCGAGAAGGCCTGCATGTAGAGCCAGTCGCCAGCCAGGACACACTTCGGATTACCCCAGGTGGTGTTCGACGACGGCCGGCCACGGCGTGTGGCGGCCTCATCGATGATGTCGTCGTGCACCAGCGTGGCGGTGTGGAGCATCTCGACAACCGCGCCCAGACGGATGCGGGAGGGTGAGTTCGACCCGAGCGCCTTGACCGAGAGCAGAAGAAGCATGGGCCGGATGCGCTTGCCGCCGCCGGCGATCAGGTAGGTGGCGATGTCGGTGACGACCTCGACCTCGGAGGCGGCCTGGTCGCGAAACTCGCTCTCGATCAGGTGGAGGTCGTCGCGCAGAAGGTCGTAGACCTCCTTGGCACTCGTGATGGAGAGCGTACTCACTGAAGCTAGGAGTCTTCCCGAGCTTCCTGGGGTGTCTGGCACGGCCTGGACCTGTGAACTTTGTTGAACCGGATCAACGATCTGCCGGGTCCGCTCACCGGGTTCAGTTGGAGCGGAAGTTGGTGAACTGGAGCTCCACGCCAAAGTCGCCGGAGCGCAGCTTACCCATGATCTGCTGCAGGGTGTCCCGGTCCTTGGAGGTGATGCGGACGGTATCGCCCTGGATGGAGGCCTGCGCCTTGAGCTTGGAGTCCTTGACCAGCGAGGTGATCTTCTTCGCCGTGTCGGATTCGATGCCCTGCTTCAGCTTGATCTTCTGCCGCACGGAGGAGTTGGCGGCGGGTTCGATCTTCTCGTACTCGAGATTTTTGAGCGAGACGCCGCGCTTCACCAGCTTCTGCGACAGGATCTCGATGACGGCCTTCAGGGTGTACTCGTCCTGGGAGGCGAGCTGAATCGCGTCGGTGCCCTCGAGGTCGATCTTGGACTTGGAGTTCTTGAGATCGAAGCGGGCATTGACCTCCTTGGTCGCCTGGTCGATGGCGTTTTTGACCTCCTGGAGGTCGACCTTGCTAACGACGTCGAAGCTGTTCTCGGCTGCTGCCATGGTGTGTCTGTGTCCTTCCCGGCTGTGGGTGTCCAAAGCCATTATCGCAGTGTGCGGGCGTTGGGAAACAGATCGCCGAAGTTGGCGGTGGTGATGGCGGCAAGTTCCTCGGAAGCGAGACCGCGGAGTTCTGCCAGCAGAGCGGCCGTGTGAATGACCAGCGCGGGCTCGTTGCGCTCGCCGCGGTGCGGAACCGGCGCAAGAAAGGGGGCGTCGGTCTCGACCAGGATGCGGTCGAGTGGGGCGAGCGTGGCGGCCTCGCGGATGCCGGTGGAGCGCGGGTAGGTCAGGTTGCCGGCGAAGGAGAGGTAAAAGCCAAGCTCCAGCGCGCGCGCGGCGTCGGCAGGCGTGCCGGAGAAGCAGTGCATGACGCCGGGGAGGCCGGTGGGCCTCCAGTGCTCGCGGACGAGGCGGAAGAGGTCCTCCGTCGCGTCAGCCCCGGCGAAGCGCCGCTGCGCCTCCGGGGTGGCGAGCTCCGAGGTGCGGAGGTGGATGAGGATGGGCTTGCCGGCAGCGGAGGCGATCTCCATCTGGGCGATGAGGGCGGCCTGCTGCACCTCAGGATCGGGGTTGTCGAGGTGGTAGTAATCGAGGCCGATCTCGCCGACGGCGATCGTGCGCGGGTCGGCGACGAGCTCGCGGAGGCGATCGAGAGCCTCGGGAGCGGTAGTGGCGGCCTCCTGCGGGTGGATGCCGGCCGAGGCGTAGAGGCGGAGCCCGGGGGAGGTCTCGCGCTGGGCGATCTCGAGGGCGCGGTGCATGGTCGCGGGTCCATCGCCGATGCCGATGGCGAGCAGGGCTCCGAGTCCGGCGGCGCGCGCGCGGTCGAGCAAACCGGGGAGGTCGCCGGCGTAGAAGTCCAGGTGGCAGTGGGAGTCGATGAGCATGGTTGGGGGGGCGCGGCCTACTTCAGGCGCGAGCCGGGCGGGATCTCCTCGGCCATGGTGGCCAGGATGGGTTTGCCGGGCCTGCCGTCGACCTCCGGACCGGAGGCGGCCAGAAGCATGCCGTGCGACTCCAGCCCGCGCATCCTGCGCGGGGCCAGATTGGTGATGACGACGATGCGGCGGCCGAGGAGATCTTCGGGCGTGTACCACTCGGCGATGCCGGAGAGGATCTGCCGCGTACCCAGCTCCGGACCGAGGTCGACCTCAAGGCGAAGGAGCTTGTCGGCCTTGGGGATGCGCTCGGCGACTCGGATCTCGGCGACGCGGAGCTCGACCTTGCTGAAGTCGTCGATGGTGATGGTGGAGTCGGTGGCACCGGGGTCGGGCGAGCTCGGAGACGGAGCCTGGGGGCTGCGAGCAAAGATGCCCGAGGCTGCGGCCTCTGTGTGTGGAGGTGTGCCGGGGCGCTCAGGGCTCGGGGAGGAGGAGCCGCCGACGGTCGGGACGGAGGCCTCGTCCGGCAGGGTGCCCGTGCGCGGTCCAGCCCCTGGCGCGGTGCTGCTGGAAGGAACGGGGGCTCCCGCGGAGGTCTCGCCGGTGAGCGCCGCGGCGTGGGGCGCGGCCACACTCGAGATTGGAGCTTCGGGAAAGGGCGAGGTGTCGGGGTGCGCAGCATCGTGCGCGTCGTTGACGCCGGTGAGGTCTCGTGGCCGCGGGGCGGGGGTGCTCGGAGCTTCCATGTCAGTCATTGTCTCGATCAGGGACTTGTCGGCGCGGGGAAAGATGGGGGCGAGGGGGCCGAGGCGGGTGCCGGGCTGGAGGCCGCCCCACTCGAGGTTACGGAGATCGCCGCGCGCGGCCGCGTCTTCGATGGAGCCGAGGCCGAGCTGCGCCCAGACCTTGGCGGTGGCGAAGGGGAGGATGGGGTGGAGCAGGGCGGTAAGGATGCGGATGGACTCGGTGGCGGTGTAGAGGATCGCTTCGAGCTTCAGAAGTGCTTGCGCATGTTCGGGTTCAAGCTCTCCGTAGTCTCCGGTCTGATCCGCCAACTGGATCTGTTTGAGCAACTTCCAGGGTGCGTTGGAGGTAATCAGCGCATCGGTCCTGGCAATCAGGTTCGTCGTGTGTTCTGCCGCCCCCGCGAGGTCCAGGCCTGTGAGCGAATGATTGAAGGCGTTCCCCGCTGCTTCTGTGAAGGCGATCATCTCGGGAAACGACCTCGTAGCCCGCTCTGCATCTCCTCCCATAGTTCGAAGTGGCGGTACGTGTGCGACCCCGGCTGGGGGGGAGGTGCGGTTACAGAATTGGAAGATCAAGCTGAGCACGCGGCTGACGAGATTCCCGTAGCCGTTCGCCAGGTCGGCGTTGTAGCGGGTGACCAGCGATTCGAAGGAGAAGGAGCCATCCTGGCCGAAGGGGATCTCGCGCAGCAGGTAGTAGCGGAGCACGTCGGCGGCGAAGAGGTCCCGCTCGGCCTTGGTGGAGTCCGGGAACTGCTTGGCGTAGACCTCCTGGCCGAAGGCGTCCAGGATGGTCTCGGTGCGGACGATGTTGCCCTTCGACTTCGACATCTTGGAGTGGTCGAAGAGCAGCCAGCCATGGGCGGTGATCTGTTTGGGCAGCCAATCGGCGGCCCAGGCTTTTGTGGAAGCCCACGTCTCAGCATCGAGACGTGGGGCACCCGGAGCGATCGTTGACGTGCCCGGTGCAGGTTCCGGTGGAAGGCCGTGCTCCTCGGGGCTGATCTCGGCCTCGGGCGTGGCCCAGGCCTCTGTGGAGTCCCACGTCTCAGAGGCGAGACGTGGGGCATCCGGTTCTGAAATCGCGCTTGTGGGCGAGACTTTCGCGGTCGTAGCCGGATCGAGCGCGAGCAGAAACGCGGGCCAGTAGACGCAGTGGAAGCGGACGATCTCCTTGCCGACCAGGTGGAGGTCGGCGGGCCACCACTTTCGAAACTCATGCTGTCTTGCCGGGTCGCCGTAGCCGACCGCGGTCATGTAGTTGGCGAGCGCGTCGAGCCAGACATAGATCACGTGCGGCTGCTGGGTGAGCGAAGCGGCGGGCTCCGGGACGGGGATGCCCCAGGTAAACGAGGAGCGGGAGACGGAGAGGTCCTTGAGAGCGCCGGGAAGGTAGGGGGCGCCGGAGGCGGTCTGGGCGAGCTGGTTGGGATCGGAAAGGTCGCCGCGCAGAAACGACAGGACCTCGTTGCGGCTGCTGTCGGGCGTGATGGCGAGCGTCCCGGACTCAATCAGGTCCAGCAGCGGCTGCTGAAAGGCCGAGAGGCGGAAGAAGAAGTTCTCTTCCGTGACGGTCTCAAGCGGGCGGCCGCAGTCCGGGCACGGCGTGCCGGCGGGCAGATCCACAAAGGCTTCGTCCGAGACGCAGTAGGAGCCCGTGTAGGAGGAGAGATAGATGTGACCGAGCTCCCACAGGGTACGGAAGAGCTGCTGCACGCCGCGCTGGTGCGCCGGGTCGGTGGTGCGGATGAACCGTTCGCGGTCAAAGGTGAGGCCCATGCGCTCCCACAGGCTGCGAAAGGCCTCGGAGACCTGGTCGGCGAACTGCTGCGGAGGAACACCGGCGGCGGCGGCCGAGCGCTCAATCTTTTGCCCGTGCTCGTCGGTGCCGGTCAGGAATAAAGTCTCGTCGCCCAGCAGGCGGTGCCGCCGTGCCAGCACATCGGCCACGATGGTGGTGTAGGCGTGACCGATATGGGGGCGGGCGTTGACGTAGTAGATCGGCGTCGTGACGTAGTACTTTGGCGGCTCGGAGGGGATGCTCGGGGTGCTGTCCTGAGGGTCTGAGGGAGGCATGGCGTGAGAGGGTCAGTTTATCAGGGCATCGCCGGTCGCTCCGCAGAGCGGGGAGCGCCGGGCCGGAACGGTCAGAACCGGGCCACCAGCCAGACGCCGGCGATCAGAAGAGCGCAGCCGGCGAGGCGGGCCGGGGAGGCGGTGTGCTGCTTGAAGCCGATCAGGCCAAACTGGTCGATCAGCACCGAGGTAACGACCGACGCGGTGAGCGACAGCCCGGTAAACAGCCCGGAGCCAAGCCGGTGCGCCAGCGTGAGCCCGGCCATGGTGGCGGCGATCGAGATCAGGCCGCCTGCCCAGGCCCACCAGTGCACCGATCCGGCCTTGTTCCAGGCGTCGGGGAGGCTTTGGCGGGCAAAGGCCTGGATCAGCATCAGACCGGCGAACCCGGAAAGGTAGACCCACAGACCCGCCATGATCGGCTGCCCGAGCTGCTTGTTGAGCTCGGCGTTGGTGCCGGACTGGAAGGGATTGGCGGCTCCTGCCGCCAGGGCAATCAGGATGACGATCCAGGTCATGGGCGGGCTCCGGCGGTCGGAACGGTGGAAGTGGGTGGGGCGGTGGGGGCAAGGTGGCGACGGAGGAAGAGCCCCACCTCGCTCAGGAGGATCGCTTGGCCGGCAGGGGAGAGCCAGTGGCCTTCGCCTGGCAGCACGCGCAAGCGATGGGGAACTCCGGCATCCGTGAGTGCCAGATCCAGATCGCGCGCCTGCGCGACCGGAACGACGGTGTCGGCCTGCCCATGGAGAAGCAGCGTGGGTGGGAACTGCCGCGGGAGATCGGGGGCAAATGGCGAGGGGAGACCGCCGGAGATCTCGACCAG
Organism: Acidobacteriaceae bacterium; assembly: GCA_965218595.1. Lineage (GTDB taxonomy): Bacteria > Acidobacteriota > Terriglobia > Terriglobales > Acidobacteriaceae > Edaphobacter. The sequence goes on from CBDCLC010000006.1 coordinate 251,854, forward strand.
GGCGCGTACCCGGCGGTCGGTCGCGGAGACGGCGACGCCGAGAAACGCGCCCAGCGAGACGCCCACCAGAGCAATGCGAGCGGGGTCGACGGCTGGGTGCCGGCTGAGGAAGCTCAGGGCATCCCGGATGGTCTCAGCCCAGAGCGGAAAGTGGTGGCCATCGAGGATGTCCGCGGCATTGGCGCGCGAGGTTCCGGTGCGGTCGAAGTAGTGCACCGCAAAGAGGCCGAGACCCGCTTGGCAAGCGAACGGGGCGAAGCGTTGGAGCCAGAATCCGGTGTTTCCGCCGGAGCCGTGCAGCAGAAGCACCGCCGGGTGCGGGCCGGGCGAAGGAGGAGGGGCGAACTCGACGCGGATGGCGCGGCCACCGCTCTGAAAGCCTTCCATGCGCGGTTAGATGCCTCCCCGGCAGACTAGCCTATGGCCCAAGGGATGGGTGAAGCCGATCTCGAAACGCCGCCTCCGGTACTCTGCTGTAAGCCGCAGGGCAGGGGAGGACCGGCATGCTGGTTCTTGGCATTGATACATGCGGGGCCGCGGCCAGTGTGGCGGTCGCGGAGCTCGAGGGCGAGGGTGGCCCGCTGCGGATTGTGGCGGCGCGGCAGATCGACGGTCGAAGCGCCTCCGAGCGGCTGGTCGCTGAGATCGGGATGGCGCTTGGCTCCTCCGGGCGGGCAACGGCCGGAGAGATCGAGGCCGTGGTCGTCGTTCGGGGGCCGGGGTCGTTCACCGGTGTGCGCGTCGGCCTGAGCGTGGCCAAGGGTCTGGCGGTGGCGGGATCGGCGGGGCTGATCGGCGTCTCGCGGCTGCGGGTTCTGGCCTCGCTGGCCGGAGACCGGCAGCAAACGGTGTGGGCGCTGCTCGACGCGGGGCGAGGCGAGCTGTTCTGCGGAAGCTACCGGAACGGCAGCTGCCTGGACGAGCGGTTGGCCACACCCGAGGAGGCGCGAGCAGCCCTGGAACGGGAGCCAGGGGTTGCAGTCGCCTGCGAAAGAGCGGTGCTGGACCGGCTGCCGGGAGCCGGAGTGACTCTGCTAGCGGCTCCGGACGCAGCCGATGCCCTGCGGGTAAGCCTGCCGGCGTTGCTCAGGCGAGAGTTCGATGACGCAGCGGAGCTCGACGCGTTGTACCTGCGCCGGACGGAGGCCGAGATCAAGGCCCGCATGGCGGACCGGATTGCAGACCGGATCACGGACCGGGTGTCGGCCCATGCCGACGGCTGAGACAGTCGTTCGGCCGGCCGGCCCGGCGGATGTCGCAGCGATCCTCGCGCTCGACCGGTCGGCCCCGGAGGCGCCGCACTGGGCCCCGGCGGGGTATCGGGCGATGCTCGGGGGGCCACCGGCGGAGCAGCGGCGGAGCCTCATCGTGGCCGAGCGCGCGGGCACCGTGGTGGGGTTTGCGGTAGGAGCTCTGGCGGGTGCGGGCGAGGAGCGTTGGGGTGAGATCGAGAGCGTCGCCGTCGATCAGGGCAGTCGAAGGACGGGCGTGGGACAGTTGTTGTGCCAGCGGCTGATGCAGTGGGCGAGGTCGGGCGGGGCGGAACGGATGGAGCTGGAGGTGCGGCAGGCGAGCGTGGGCGCACAGATGCTTTACAGGCGCTGCGGCTTTGGCGAGGTTGGGCGGCGGCCCGGCTACTATCAGGACCCGCCGGACGACGCGGTGCTGATGATCGCCGAGCTCTGACCGGTGGGGGGCACCGGCCCCAACTATAATAAGACCTGACTATGGTTCGAGATGGATTCTTCTACGCTGCTGGATTGCTGGCGGTTGCTGGGGTGCTCTGGTGGACCACCCACATGGTTTGGCTGCTGCTGATCCCGATTCTGCTGATGCTGTTTTTTCTGTGGTTCTTTCGCGATCCGCGCAGGCAGATCCCGGCTGATCCGGGGCTGATCGTCTCGCCTGCCGACGGCCTGGTGACCGAGGCGGAGTGGATCGAGACAGCTTTGGGAAGCCGGCTGCGGCTGAGCATTTTTCTGAACGTCTTCGACGTGCACGTGAATCGCGCGCCCGTGGGCGGAACGGTGAAGACCGTCGAGTTCCGCAAAGGGCAGTTCATGAACGCCATGAAGGCCGAGTCCGTGTTGAACAACGAGCAGACGCTGGTGGTGATCGACACGGGAAGCTACGAGGTCGGCTTCAAGCAGATCGCGGGACTCTTGGCGCGACGCATCGTCTGCCGTGTGCGAGAGGGCGAGCAGGTGGCGCGCGGACAGCGGGTGGGCCTGATCAAGTTCGGTTCGCGCGTGGATGTGCTGCTGCCGGCGGAGTCCGAACTGCGGGTGCAGACCGGGATGCGGGTGCGTGGCGGCTCAACGGTGCTGGCCAGCGTGCGCGCGGGCGGCCAATGACCGGGAAGGCACTCGCCCCGGACGCCCGAGCTCGACCGCACCGGCCCCGACGCCGCGGCATGTACGTCCTTCCGTCGCTGTTCACCTCGGGCAACATCGCCCTGGGCTACTACGCCATTACGGAGTGCATTGCCGGGTCGGCGGCGGACCCACTTCCGTTTGACCGGGCCGCCCTGGCGATCGGCTTTGCCATCCTGTTCGACGGTCTGGATGGCCGGATCGCACGCATGACCCACACCACCAGCGAGTTCGGCAAGGAGCTCGATTCGCTTGCCGATGTGATTACGTTTGGAGTCGCGCCCAGCCTTCTGGCCTACATGTGGGGCTTTCACATGCTGCCCGCCAGCCCTGGGTCCGGACTTCACGCCAAGCTGCTGCACCTCGGCGTCTTTGTCTGCTTCGTCTTTCTGATCTGCGGAGCCAGCCGCCTGGCGCGTTTCAATATCAGCAACAACCCGCAACCGCGCAACCCGGGCCATCCCGGGCGCAAGTACTTTGTCGGCATGCCCATACCGGCGGGAGCGGGTGTGATCGCGTCGGTGATCCACTGCTTCAACGGATCGCCGATCGACAGCCCGTGGCTTGCCCTGGTGTGGATGCTGCTGGTGCTGGCAACCGGTCTGCTGATGGTGAGCCGATGGCGCTTTTGGAGTGGAAAGGAGCTGACCCTGCGCGCCCGCCATCCGTTTCGGCTGCTGATTCTGCTGGCGCTGGGCGGAGCCCTGATCGTGCTCTTCTCCGAGCAGGTGCTCATCACGATCGCGCTGGCGTACCTGGTCTCAGGAGTTCTGGCGCGGCTGTTTTACCGCTGGGAACGGAACCGGCGACGGCTCTCAACCGCAGGCTAGGTCGACTCCACATACCGGAGCAGAGATATGGGCTCAGGCCCCGAGGAGGAGAAGTATGAGCGCAGTGGGTACAAAAAGACTGGGAATCGCCGGCGCGACCTCCATGATGGGCAAGGAGCTTGCGGAGGAGCTGCCGGAGTCTGCCCTGGCCGCGGCGGGCGTGGTGCTGCTCGATGAGGAGGAGGCTGCAGGCCAGCTGTCGGCCGTAGGGGAGGAGCCGGCAGTTGTCGGGGCCCTGGAGGAGGGTGCGTTTGAGGGGTTGGAGTTCGTCTTCTTCACCGGTCCCAAAGCGCTGACGCGAGGGAACTGGCAGCAGGCGCGGCGAGCCGGAGCTGCCGTGCTGGACCTGAGCTACGCGCTCGACGGCGAGCGTGAGGTTTTGGTGCGGGCGCCCTGGGTGCGGCGAGAGCTCCACGCGAACGGACACGGCACGAATGCCGATCTCGACCTGACCACAGCCGCCGTCGTTCCCGCCCATCCCGTGGCGGTCATGCTGGCGCTCACGTTGGCGCGGCTGAGCCGGACGTTTCCGCTCCGGAGCGCCGCCGCGACCGTGCTTCTGCCCGTCTCCGAAGAGGGCCGCTCCGGCCTGGACGAGCTCCATCAGCAGACGGTCGGTCTGCTCTCGTTTCAGACCGTGCCCAAGGCACACTTCGACGCGCAGGTGGCCTTCAACCTCGTCCCGGAGCTGGGACCGGACGCCGTGGCGGAGCTGCTGGCCGAGGTCCGGCGGCGCGTGGCGCTGCACTATCGCCTGATCTCCGGCGGAGATCTGCCGGAGCTGGCGTTGGAGCTGGTCCAGGCCCCGGTGTTTCATGGCGTCGCCGTCTCGCTGCTGGTCGAGCTGAATGCTCCGGTCGCCGAGGACAAGCTTCGCCAGGCGCTTGCGGGAGCTCACATGGAGGTGACGCCGGACGCCGGCGAGATGCCAAACTGTGTCGAATCGGTCGGCCAGCGAGGCATTTCGGTCAGCGTCCGGAGCGCGAGCGAGACCGGCGCTTCGGAGCGGATGTGGCTCTGGCTGGCCGCCGACAACCTCCGCCTCCACGCCACCCACGCGATCGCGTGCGCCGTCGAACTCGGCCAGCTGCGCCCGAAAGGAAAGGTGCAGTAGCCTCAGCACGCCGAAGCGCAGATCTGCGGGCGCCTTCGCATCAGCCTGCGTCGGATGCGATAAACTGAGGCTCTGCCGGAGCGGTTTTCTGCAGCACTGGTGGGCGGCGGGACGGCTCGGGAAACAAGACGCCGGGATGGCGGAACTGGCAGACGCAGCGGACTCAAAATCCGCCGAGGGCAACCTCGTGGGGGTTCGACCCCCCCTCCCGGCACCAAAGTATAAGAGGAACGATCTAAAGGCTTTAGGTATGTAACCGGAAGCTGTTGGGCCGTGCTGAAGAGCCTCTCCGCAACTGTACCAAACCCTCCTAGGTACAATCTGGGTACAGTGACGCTGCAAAGCGACGCCCCGGAGAGCAATGGCTACTCTAGTCAAAACCAGATTGGGCGCATGGAAGGCGGTCATCCGAAAGGCAGGATGGCCGACAACCGCGAAGACATTTCGCACAAAACGGGACGCCGAGGATTGGTCACGCCGCAGCGAAGACGAGATGGTGCGGGGAGCCTACATCCAGCGAGCCACAGCGGATCGCATGACCGTCGAAGCGGCCCTGAAGCGATATCTTGCTGAGGTCGCGCCAACGAAACGCGCCACCTCTCAGCTTGCCGATGTGAAGCGCGCCCGAATCCTCTCTAAGCACCTTGGCAAGTATTCGCTCGCGGCGCTCAACCAAGAGCTCATCGCGAAGTTCAGAGACATGCGGCTGGCCGGCGAAGATCGTATCGGTCCGACGGGCAAGCCTCAGCCGAGGGCGAACAACACAGTGCGCCTCGATCTTGCACTCCTCGGGCACCTCTATACCGTTGCCATCAAAGAGTGGGGTGTAGGACTGCCTTCCAACCCGGTCATGAACATCCGCAGACCCGCGCCGGGCCCAGGGCGCAACCGGCGCATGACTTCTGAAGAAGAGTCGAACATCCTTGCGGCCGTAGATGCCCACTCCAATCCCATGCTCGGCTGGATCGTGCGCATCGCCCTCGAAACGGGAATGCGGACCTCCGAGATTGTGACGCTGCGCCGAGCGCAGGTCGAAGTCGACCGGCGTATCGTTCGCTTGCTGAAGACGAAGAACACGCATCCTCGCACCGTGCCATTAACTACGACGGCCGCCGAGCTTTTCAAGAGTGCGCTGGATCATCCGATACGGCCGGCGGGAACTGATCTGATTTTCTTTGGAGAGCCTGGGAGACAAGGCACTCGCGGGCCATATGCCTTTGATCGGATATGGCAAGAGATCAAGAAGAAGCAGGGTCTGAAAGACTTTCACTTTCACGACCTTCGTCACGAAGCTGTCAGTCGCTTCGTCGAAGCCGGCCTCTCCGATCAGGAAGTTTCTGCTATCAGTGGGCACAAATCCATGCAGATGCTAAAGCGATACACGCATTTGAGGGCCGAAGATCTCGTGTCTCGTCTCGATCAAGTCAGTCAAGAACATAAGGGGAGCAGAGTAGATGCACGAGTTTCATAGAGGCAGAAATGTTCAATGATCCCCAAAATCAGACTGCCAGCTTGGTTCCGGAATGGTTCAAGGTCGGGAGATATGCGGGTTTAGATGATCTGGATGAAGTTGGATGGTACTTCCAGTTCGCTTGTCGGCGAATGCTGCATGAACTCGCGGATATCGGAGAGGGCGCGGAACGTGAGCGTTGCAAGAGCGACTTCTCTTACAAGCTCTTTGAACAGCTCTGCTTCAGACCGATTGCAACGCTAGACGATATCGCAGCGTTGGACTTTCCGCTAGGCTTTCTCAACCTGACGGTGTACGCCGAGGCTCTTTGGCCCACAAGTTCTAGACTGCTAGGAGTGAGGCCGACCACAGTCAGCGAGCTCTTTGAACACGAGGCGCTGTTTGAACCGGCTTTTCGGCAGCGTGCGCAATCGTACTTCTCTCAACTTGATCGTGAGACAACAGGAACAGAACTCACAATAGAGATGCTTGTTGAGAGGAGGAGAAGTCACTTCTTGAAAGGTAGGCTACCTGAGCCCGATCACGAGGACGGCGACGCAAGGAGGCTACCCCACCGTGAGGAGCGCTTCGATGAGCCGATCTTCGCGTCGCAGACGATCGTACCTCAAGCCCTTATGTTGACCATAAATCCAATGCTTTCAGATGAGCTGCTCGTCACGCAGTTTAGAACTGCGTTGGCGCAATCGAGAGAGTTCTTCGCTCAAACGGGGTACGCCTTTCAAGAGCGTGATGAGCGTTTCGAGAAACAGCGAGAGAGATGGATCGCCTACTTAGTCCTGCAGTTCTTAGACCTGAAGAAAGGTATCGAGATCACCGGACGCCAGGTCAGCAACGAGGAGGTTTGGCGAATCATAAGTATTGCTTACGAAAGCGAGGGACTGGCGGTCGATTTGGGAAAGATTTCTCAACCCTGAGAAAAACAAATCAGGTAGCGGCCATGGAGATGATGACCCCGTTTAGCAGAAGATTTGCCATGCTGGAGGCAAGAGTGGCAGCTCAGACATCAGAGAGGCCTGGTAGCGCTGTGCCTGGGCTTAACCAAGAGCTGTCGTTCGAGGACCACCAGTTCCGCCAATACCGGAAAAAATAAAGCTCCAGATTCTGCCTCCACTCGAACGCACTTGCCGACCTACCGTAGCCCTAAGCAGTTGCGGGGGTAGATTACGGTGTCAACGGCAGAGCTTCTATACAACCAGTACGGGCCACTCATCACTTTGGCTCAGTTAGCGAAGATTCTCAACCGTTCGGTCGAGGGTCTCCGGATCACGCTCCGCACTCCGAGTCCCTTCTCCGATAGCATCAACGCTGCGCGTCTCCGCCTCGGCAAGCGTGTCTACTTCTCTACTCCGAAGATCGCAGCCATCGTCGTGGTCGAGTAGACATCGTTGGAGGATGTCAGATCCATCTTGAAGGCCGGCGGCTTCCGCGTCCCGGAGTCTGAGCGCTGCTCGCCACGGATCGCCAAGCGGCTGGTTGAGGTAGTTGCCCTTGCTCGGCAAGATGAGCTCAGCGGCGAACTCTATCAAGTTGCCCAAGCACTGATCCTGTGCGGTTTGCCGTATCAACCAACTTCGCTCAGCAAAATCACCCGAAGTGCTCGCCTTGCGGATGGAACAAGGCTGAAAGTCACGTTCAGTTCAAGCCTGGACACAGGGCTCCCCTACGGTAGCGATCGCAGCTTGCTTCATTTTCTGCTCGACAGAGCCGTGAAAGCACGTTCCCCTTTTGTCAGTTGGAAGACGGCCAGCCAATTCCTTGTAGCGATGGGCATGCAGCAAGGTGGGAAGAACCGGCGCGACCTAAGAGAGCGGTACCTTCGTGTTCGAAGCCTAACGATCGGGGTGGAGCGGAGCGGCCAAGGTGCTTCTGCTTCCCAGATCATGCCAGTGATCCGGCGTTCGCGCCTTCCAGCTTCGATCACTCCCCATGACGGGGAGCACGGAAGCCGGAAGCACGGCGGCGAGAACGCGGACTTGGATTTCGGGCTGGAGATAGATTCGGAGTTCTTCGATCAACTCGTTGCCCATCCGGTCGTCGTGCCAGCGGAGATCATCCGTCTACGCGCGGTAAACCGCAGTTGCAGGACATGGTGCTGTTCCTTTATTGGCGCTGCTTCGCCGCCAGATCGACCTCGTTGATTCCTTGGAGGGAACTCCGAATGCAGCTTTGGCAAGCGGATACAAACCTTCCACGTATCAGGGCCAGGTTCGCGAGTGCCATACGAGCGCTGCGAACCCTTTGGCCCGAGCTGAGAGCATCCGCCGAATCTAACGGGCTAATCGTCGGGCCGCCCACAGGAGGCCGGTACCTGACTCTTGCGGCTGAGGCAAGCCGCCGCAAAGTCGTCTCCGGCTAGTCCAGGCGAACTCTCGTTGTCCAAGCCTTCCTGCGCACCTCGGCCCGCTCCGTGAGCGGCTGGTCCGATGCCGAGCACTTTTGCACGCTAGAGCTGTTGATCTGAGGTGTTTTGAGGGGACTTCCGGGTATACGTCAGGGGGACCTCCGGGTATGAAAAGGGGACCTCCTGGTATGGAATGGGGGACCTCCGGGTATGATTTCGGCTGCATATAGGTAGCAAGATGTTCAAGAAGAACAAGATGATTAGCAGGAGGAGTGAGCCACCGGCTGTGGATTTCACCAGTCGATAGACTGAGATCGCTACGAGCGCTGAAGCCGGCCGAGCTGTTTAGACCCGTGCGTCCTTCGCTGCACACGCTGACCGACACTACCTGACGACCTCGGAAAGCGGAAGAGCTCCGCGACTTCCACCTGCAAGACCTCGCCAATCCGTTCCAAATTCTCGAAGCTGGGCGCCTTCAGCCCTCGTTCCATGAAGCTGAGAAAGTTCACCGAGGTGCCTAGACGTTCGGCCATCTGCTCTTGTGTCCAATCCTGCTGCAGGCGAAGCCGTCTCAGATTGAGGCCGAATTGTTGGCGGAGGAGGGACACTCTCCCGAGTGTTCCGAATGAGGGGCTTTCCTAACACAAACCAAAGGTGTGTAATGACGTTGGGAGGGCCCGCAATGGCGAACAAAGCCGGTAGGCGATGGGTTCAGCGGAAAGCGTTTCTGACAGGAAGCGTAGCGATCTTTGTAATCGGTAGTCTCACGGGCTGTCGCGCGTCAAAGCCACATGGCCCAGTGATCGACCTCTATACGAAGGATGGCGGCCCACCGTTCGAGAGGTCTCCGGGCGTTTACGATCCGCTGCTGGTGGACGGCTTCTTCAAGTCTCATCCGGCAGTCCTACCCAACTTTATCGACCATGGTGTGTGTTCGCTCAAAACCGATCCTGCCTCAGCTGAGGCGATGGCGAATGGAATCATCTGTCAAAGTGCTGTTTCTGCTTCTATGGCTATCAGCATGAAGAAGTTCCAAGAGTCGAATCAGTGACGGCATGACACGGGAGAGGCTCAGGGCAGGCTTCGAGCAACTCAGCCGAACGGCCGAGCGCATGGACGCCAAGGATTTTGTGCAACTTGTTCAAGGCCTTGTGGAGTACGAACGGGAGCATCCAGAAGCGTCCAACTCGGAGAAGATAGCGATCCATGCCGCTGAGGAGTTTGCCCGGTTCATGCAGGGCCGGCGCACGCTGGGCCACCCTCTAATCGAGTTTCGATGGCGACTACATGCGGTCACCGATGCCCTCGCTCAACCGACGATGATGTACTTCCTGATCTACACCATCTGTCGAGCTTTGGTGGATGGGCAGGGTGACCTGCTCAAAGAGCTCGACGAGCTGATTGAGACAATGCAAAGTGGACTGGTGAGGAGTGGACTCCCGTCACGTTTCTCCTAACTTCGTCAGAAGCCCCGCTGCCCGATTCGGCTAAGCGGAACGAGAACCAGTCACACGCGATCCATTGCTCGGATGATCGGGCCGCGCCTGATCTTCACGATTGCGCTTACAGTTGCAGGTGAAGCAGGCGCTGACGCAATTCTCAACACGAGTTGGGCCACCACGGCATCGAGGGACGATGTGATCTATAGTTGCTTGATTATGGACCGGTTCGAGGCACAAGAGCGTCATTTGTCCGCACCAGTGACACTTCCTGCCGTCGTGATGCCACAAACGCTCCCGCAGCTTCAGCTGAGCAAGTTGAAGCGGGCCGACGAAGAGTTCACGCATGGTTCTTCTCCGAGACAGCGAGGTAAAGACAAACCAACTGGCTTAAGGGTAAGAGCTGACCGAAACCTACATGCCCGGACTGGGCGATTGTCGTTTCGGCGACTTCCGCGTCAAGGCTCCTTCGGCCCGCTAACCGCGGCGCTTCGCGGCCCTGACCCGGAACTCTTGTGCCGAAACGGTTTGCCTGTAATTCCGGGTATGTAGGGTTGAGAAGCGACCAAGTAGAACGAGATCAGACGGTGACCCTTTCAAAATGGGCTGAGGCCCAGCGTCTTTCGCATCACGATGACCAACGCATTTGGCTTCCTAGTAGTCGCCACGAGCTTGGAGGCCGCGACCATCTCAAACCGAGTGATTGGTGCCCACCGAACCTTGTGGGCAGCACGGAGGCCGATCTGCCGGATAAACTCCCGCTGAGTCCGACCATTGCCGTCGCGGAAGGGGTGGATCGCGTTCAGCTCGCCCAGATAGTAGCCGGCTCGTTCTGAGAATGCATCTGGCGACAGATTCACCAAGTACCGCTCACCTGTCAGTTGGTCAAGAAGTGCTGCAAGCGATTTCATTAGGAACTCCGCCCGGCAGAATTTGTAAGAAGCTATCGACATGTCCCCGAGCCGTAGCTCGCCAGCCCATGCATAGACAACCTGAAAGAGTGTGCGATGGATGGTGAGGAGATGATCGGTGTTCAGTGGACCGGAAGACGGATCTGCATAGAGGCCCAGTAAACGCTTAAAGACCATACGAGCTTCGTATGCCGCTGCTTCCTCCGGCGCCCGGAGGCACCCCTTGTTCTTCAAGACCCGAGTTCCCACGTAAACGTAAGGGTCCATCTCAGTGTTCCGGTCGTTCTTGCTTGCTCAACTGATCAAAAGCAACGCACAGATCCTCATGGCTGATGCGGCCACGAGCATAGCTGTCAGCCAGTCTCCGCGCCTTCTGTCCAGGATCGAGGGACTCGATCTCAAGTGACTGGAGAGCGTCGGCAACGGCCTCTTCCCGAGTAAAGACGATCATAGAAATTTCGACGCACCGGGTTGCATTTGGGTGGTGCCGACTCTGACCTACGGAAGTCGCCATCCGACTATCTCTCCATCAAATCCTGGCCGTGCAAAACAATTCTTCGCGCCTGACCTCGTGGTTGAGACTCTCCAGCCGTCACGGTCACAACGGGATGATGTGGATCAAGTCGCCGTTCTGGTCCAGATGGTAGGCCGCCTGTCCCAACGGAGTGGCGGCCCAACTTGCAGCTGTTTTCCCGTCCAAAGCGGAAGCATACCCGACACTTTTCCCGTCTCTATACCCACAGTAGAAGGCGCTTGCCAAGATCAGCATTCCTAAAACCGCTGCACTTCCCAGCCACTGAAGCCAACTCTTGGCGGCAGTGTGCCTGGCAACGGTCTGAGCAGCACGCGCAATCTCCCTCTCAGCCGATGCCACTACCGCGACACTGACCGACTCCTCGATACGAGCTCTTGCTGCTTTTAGCTCCGTTTCAGCCAGTTCGCCACGTTTAGAAATAGCGGCATTGAATGAGTCCAGCAAACGTTTCGTAGACGCACTCATCTTTTCCGGCATCGCTTCTGTCAGTTCGAGGTGATGCCCGAGCAAGAAAACCATGCTCCATATCGCGTCGTTTTCCCGTATGTCGAGTTCCTTCGCCAGCCGATTGAATCGGTTCGTTTCCTCTGGCTTTGCTTCTCTTCCGTAAATCTTGAGAAAAGCGGTTTCGACATTCATACCGTGACCTGTTCAAAGACTGCGGCACATTCCTTTACCCAACGGTTTACCTCTGCCCGGTTGCCCAAAGGAGAGTTCGCGATGACGGCGTCGATTGTGAGACGGTCGCTATGCAGTTGGTCTGAGATGCGATCTGCCACGTCAGGGAAGTTCAACGTCTTTCCACGCGCTTCAATCGTCTCCCGGATCTTCGAAGTGTTGTAGAGCTCAAATTTGCGTTCGGCACCGTGATACAAATTTCGCAGAACGTAGGTCGTGCCACCCTCCATCGAATCCAGATATTCACGTAGCAGTTGGAGGCTGTCTCTCTGTGAATTAATGATCCATAGTGTTACCAAGGCTCGATCGAGCTCGGCCAGCGACCTCGACAGAAGTGATCCATAGAGCTTTACACCTTCGCCACTTCGGGCTGGAGTGTTGATTACGGCCGTCTGCTCAGGGTGATCCGCGAGGCGGTTGGCGAGATCCATCCAGCCATCCCTTTCGTCCAGGTTGAGGTACACAGTCTCCAAACTCTTTCCGTAAGCCTTACCTACGTCGGGGTTAGCAGTATCGGCCTCCACAAGCAGAACTCCCTCCCCGCGTTTTGACAGGTAATGCGAAAGAGCCATGGAAACGATGCTCTTTCCCACGCCGCCTTTCGACCCGCTTACCATCCAAACTGCACCAGCCATAGCGTTCTCCTTAGATATTCTTTTCGTCTTCCGTTACTGTGAACGTCCCGTTGAGCTTGCTTGGCTCCTCAACAGACTTCGGCTTCGGCGGTCTCGCGTTACGGGAGTCTGGCAGTAATGAGGTACCTGTCTGTTTCCTTGTCGAACGCCCTGGTTTCAAATACTGACGAGCGGTGGAGATCGTCATACCGATGCCGATTCCCTTGAGATCGTCGAGCACTGTTTCGAGGGAGTGTCCGGCGGCTAATGCCTCCTTTGCTCGTCCTCTGAGTTTTAGAAACGCATCCCGCCTGCTATAAGTTGTGAGCGCTGGCGAAGGTGGTTCAGCGATACGTTTATCCAGCAGCAAGAGAGCCGCTTCGATCATTTCTTCTGTGACTACTTGGGACTTTGCCATTACCCATCCTTTGCGTTACGGCGGGGTTCTCATGAGTACCGTAACACTTGATCCGATTTACAAAAACGGCATCATTGCAGGCGCTTCCGTAGCTTGTCATAGAGTTCAGCAGTGTTCCGTAAGTAGGCGTAGGAACCGTTGCAAAAATAATTTGAGCGCACTACGTTGACTCTTGGGAACGAACCGTTGAGCACTTCTTCTGCTTTACGAACGACGTGCTAACAGAGCCGTACAGGATGCGGGTTGTCCGTACACATGCTGCGCATGGTTCTCCCAACCCGTCGCCCAATATGCTCCGCGCTTCGCTTGTCGCAGTGTGGGCTCATCCTGAACCGGGCACGCTTCGCGTAAGGAGCTTCATGCCGTTCCGTCCACGATCCCGAGAGCGAGCCAGTTCGCGCTTTGAGCTGAGGCTGACGAGCGCCGAACGCGAGCAGCTTGAGCAGGCTGCGGACCTCGCGGGCCTCAGCGTGAGCGAACTGGTCCGCCGGCGGGCGTTGGGACGTTCGGTGCAAGCTGCGTCTGATCTGACTATGATTCGGGAGCTGCGCCGTCTGGGAGGGCTCCAGAAGCACACCATGAACAAGCTCCTGGACAAGACCGGCGTGACCTCAGAGTGTATTGCTACCATCCAGGCACTCCGTGAAGCCATCGAGAGACTGGCACGATGATCGTCAAGAAGATTCCCAATCCAAGAACTCCTTTGCCTAAGGCAACGCGCATTGGCAGCCTGCTCGATTACATCGAGGCGCAGAATGCGGAGAAACTGGAGCTGCGCTTTGCCATTGGTGACTTTCTGACAAATTCACGGCAAGGCCAGCGGGCCGAGATGATTGCCCTCGCTGAAGAGGCAACACGGAGCAAAGATCCGATTGACCATTGGCTTCTTAGCTGGAAGGCAGGTGAGCAGCCGAGTGCCGCAGAGTGCCGGGAAGCTGTCGAGATCCTGAAGCGATATCTCGGAATGTCAGTCGATCATCAAGCAATCTGTGCCCTGCATAGCATCACGGAAAACACTCACCTGCATATCGTTCTTAATCGGACAGACCCGGAGACGTTTCGCGTCGCCGACAACGGTTGGAGCATCGATCGTGCTCACCAGGCTTTGGCTGAAATTGTCCAGCGGCAAGGCTGGGAACAGGAAACGAACGCCGTCTATCAGACCGGGAGGGGTGAGAAGCGCAGGGACAAGGGCGTATCTGGACCGTGTACAAAGGCTCGTGACTTCGAGAATGCGACTGGAGCGAAATCGACCGAGCGTATCGCGATGGAAGAGGTTCCGAAGCTACTTCGATCCGCTCGAAGCTGGAGTGACGTCCATTCCGCCTTGGCAGCGAGAGGCTTTCGTTATGAGCTAAAAGGTAGCGGGGCTTTGGTCTGGCTCGGTGAAACTGCGGTAAAGGCCTCGGCAATCGGGCGGGAATTCAGTAGGAAGCGGATGGAGGAACGCTTTGGACCGTTGGAGCCCACGGCAGAGAAGGTGGCTGTCGCACCTACTGCCCAGGTATTGAAGCCATTGCGCGCCGAAAAGGGGAATCGATGGCAGGAGTATCGCACGTTTCTTGAGACCCACAGATTGGAGAGGGATCAGGCGCAGAGGGCCCTACGAACCTCCCAGCGAGGTGCAAGAGAAGAGCAGATCGCGAGTTTTCGGGGTGAGCGAGAAGCCCTCTACGCCGGTGGGAGATGGTATGGTGATTCACTCAACGTAGCGAGAAGCCTAATGGCTGCAGACCAGGCAAGACGCAAAGCCGCGCTGACCTCGGAACAGGAAGCAGAACGCGAAGTGATGCGAAAGTTTTTAGGTCCCCGGCCGACTTACGAACAGTTTCTCAGGGCTGCCGGTCAAGACCAGTTGGCAGACCTCTGGCGATACAGGAAAGCCTTACCGGAACTAGCGAGCTTGTCTGGTGAGGGCACGGATGAACCCGCGCGACATGACATTCGGAACTTCCAAACACGGATTGAACACGTTGCGGGCAAGCACAAGCTATCTGTCGGCTACTACGCCCAAGGCCGTCCAGAAATGCTCAGCTTCGTCAATCGAGGCAAGCAGATCGACATCTATCAGAGGACAGACCGCGCTACCGTCTTGGCAGCATTGCAGGTAGCCTCGCAGAAGTGGGGCGTTGTTACCGTTACCGGGCCAGCTGAATTCCAAGTCCTTTGCGCGGAGCTGGCCAGGGAGCATGGCTTTCGAATCCAGAACCTGCCGGTACGCGCTGCGATCACCCGGCAAGAAAAGGGTGCGCAGGCGTCTGCCGGCGAGGCATCCTCACCCACTCCCTACGAAGTGCATCGCCAAGATATTTCAGAAAACCTGAAGATTCGCAATCGATCGCGCTTGGACTGGATGATCGCAGTACGGATGCGTGTCACTGGTCACACTTTGTTCACAGTCACCCGTGAACTGGCTGACCACTCTGGAAGCGGGAGAGCCGGCGAGAGCCGGGATTGGGAGCTCTATGCGAAAAGGACGGCGGAGGCTGCCTTCGGAGCTCGCGGAGATCGAGAGTCAACCTACTTCGCGGACCGGAGGGTATCCTGGACTCGTCTTGAGGGAAGAGCGGTAGAAGAGGAGCTCCGTCAGCCTGAGAAAATAGCCAAGAGGTCCAAGCAGAATTACCTCGCTGGTCGCCTGGGACCTGAGATGGGCGACTGATACCGACGTTGCTAACGAAAACATTCCGCGCTATCCTTTCGTTGCGGGTTTCCTAACGAAAGGATTTTGTGTCAGAGCCTCAAGCCAACCCTCGTTTGGGCGGTTACGTCACGAAGAGCTTTCAAGGGGAGGTCGTCCATGCGTTCGTGCCGCCCAGGTTGCCACCTGTGCCCCCCATTGAACTTGATCGCTTTCAGGTGCTCCTAGAGCAAGCGAATCAAGCGGTCGGCCGCTTAGATGGCTTGGCATTGCTGCTGCCCGATTTATCTTTGTTCATCTACACATACATACGAAAAGAGGCCGTCCTCTCCTCTCAGATCGAGGGTACGCAATCCTCCTTGTCGGATCTCCTTCTCTTTGAAAATGACGAAGCGCCAGGAACGCCTTTGGAGGATGTTCAGGAGGTCTCAAACTACGTTGCAGCAATGACATACGGTCTTGAACGCTTAAGAGCAGGCTTTCCGCTGTCATTGCGACTGATCCGGGAGATCCACGAGATTCTGCTGTCGAAGGGAAGGGGCAGCGGCAAACAGCCGGGAGAGTTCAGAACAAGTCAAAACTGGATTGGTGGGAACCGACCCGGGAATGCAGCGTTCGTACCACCACCGCCCGAACTGGTCCAGGAGTGCCTCGGCCATCTTGAACTGTTTCTCCACGAGGAACGGCCGAACCTTCCGTTGCTCGTGAAAGCTGGCCTGGTTCATGTTCAGTTCGAAACAATCCACCCGTTTCTAGACGGTAACGGTAGGCTTGGCCGGCTTCTCATTACTTTCCTGCTTTGTGCGCGAGATGCTCTTCGAGAGCCGATCCTCTATCTCAGTCTCTACCTCAAGGCCAATCGTTCTGAATATTACGAACTGCTTGACCGCGTGCGAACCCACGGCGACTGGGAAGCATGGTTGGACTTCTTCCTCACGGGCGTCCGCGATACGGCCAATCAAGCGGCCGCCGCCGCTCGACAGATTGTCAACCTTTTCGGAGAACATCAGCGCCAGATCGAGGCACTCGGCCGTCCGGCGGCTTCGGTGCTGCGAGTCTTTCAGCACATGCAGCGAAACCCTATCGTTTCGATACCCACTGCTGCACAGAAGATCGGCATCTCGGCGCCCACCGTGGCCAAATCACTTGAACACTTGCAGAGTCTCGGAATTCTGCGCGAGGTCACCGGACGCGAACGGCACAGACTCTTCGTCTACCAGCCCTACCTTGCCATTTTGAACGAAGGAACCGAGCCCTTCAGGTGATATCTAGATTGATCAGCTTCGACGAAAACGAGACCAAGAATGACTAGGCCATACATGCTTAGACTTGAAGATATAAGAAAGAATGCTGTCATCGCGGGCATAGACCCGCTGGCTCCGGTTCGCGTCATTGCGGCAGACTTTGCTGGTGAAAATGCTGTAACGGTCGTCTATAAGAGCGTTAGTGGGAACATTCTGGAGCGCATGCTCTTCCGCACGGATGAGCCGAATCTTTCTGTAGCCGTCGCGGGACGCCCATGGGCCTTCGATGCTTCAGGTGAGGAATTCAAGCTCGCGACGGAAGCTTTTCGCATCCACTTGGCTCATCTGTTCGATCCCATGATGGCGGTTCACACCTCCAATGTCGAGCCACTGCCGCACCAAATCACAGCCGTTTACGAATCCATGTTGCCGAAGCAGCCCCTTCGCTTCGTCCTTGCAGACGATCCAGGAGCGGGTAAGACGATTATGGCCGGTCTGTATATCAGGGAGTTGATCATGCGCGCTGACGCTGCGCGCATCCTGATCGTGGCGCCTGGGAGCTTGGTGGACCAGTGGCAGGATGAGCTGTTTGAGAAGTTTGGCCTGAGCTTTACGCTCTTTTCCCGCGAGCACGTTGAACAATCCCTTCATGGCAATCCCTTTGAAGAATCCGATTTCCTCATCGCTCGCGTAGACCAGCTTTCGCGGAACGAAGACTTGCAGCAGAGCCTGCGTCTGTCTCATTGGGACCTGGTGGTCGTGGACGAAGCTCACAAGCTCTCAGCGAACTATTACGGAAACAAAGTCAATAAGACCCGCCGTTTTGAACTTGGAGAGCTCTTGGGGAGCATCACTCGCCATTTTCTCCTCATGACGGCCACGCCGCATAACGGCAAAGAGGCCGATTTCCAGCTCTTCCTCTCTCTGCTCGATTCTGACCGCTTTTATGGCAAGTTTCGCGATGGTGTCCACAAAGTGGACCCCAGCGACATCATGCGCAGGATGGTCAAGGAGGACATGCTCCGGTTTGATGGAACGCGTCTCTTTCCTCTCCGAAGGGCATACACGGCTTCGTACAAGCTCTCCAGTGCAGAAGCAGCGCTTTACAACGCTGTCACCAGCTACGTGCGCGGGGAGATGAACAGGGCTGATGGGCTTTCCGATACAAACCGGCGAGGTACTGTCGGCTTCGCGTTAGCGGCCCTGCAGCGTCGCCTTGCTTCTAGCCCGGAAGCGATCTACCAGTCGCTTCGCCGTCGACACGCAAAAATGAAGCGGCGTCTGGAAGACGAGCGACTTCGCGCCCGGGGAAACGCAGTGATGCAACAGGAGCTTTCCACCAGACTTCCGGACGATCTTTGGGACGCTGAGGATCAACTACAGTCTGAGGAGTTTGAAGCTCTCGAAGAGCAGCTTGTGGACGCTGCGACAGCTGCCCAAACCGTCCAGGAGCTTGAGGCGGAACTCGTCGTGTTGGCTGATCTCGAAGAGCGAGCCCTGCTGCTTCGCAACTCGAATCAGGACCGTAAATGGGACGAACTTTCACAGCTGTTGCAGGGGCAGCAGATGCGTGATGCTGAGGGAAGCCAGCGAAAGCTGATTATCTTTACCGAACACAAGGACACGCTGCACTACCTCGAACGAAAGATCAGCAATTTGCTCGGTTCCGAGGAAGCCGTCGTGCTCATCCACGGTGGTGTGCATCGCGATGAACGTCGCAAGGTGCAAGAACTCTTTCGGAATGACAACCGTGTACGGGTCCTTCTCGCAACGGATGCTGCCGGTGAAGGGGTAAACCTCCAGAACGCGAATCTAATGGTCAACTACGATCTGCCTTGGAATCCGAACCGAATCGAGCAACGCTTTGGTCGCATCCATCGCATCGGGCAAACCCAGGTTTGTCATCTCTGGAACATGCTTGCCCAGGATACCCGGGAGGGCGATGTCTTCCACCGGCTCTTCGAGAAACTCGAAGTTGAGCGGGAGGCGCTGGGTGGTCGTGTCTTCGACATTCTCGGCGAGGTCTTTGAAGAGAAGAGTCTAAAGGACCTGCTCATTGAAGCAATCCGCTTCGGCGACGATCCCGCGCGCCGTGCCGAGCTGCTCGACAGGGTGGAAGGTGCTCTCGATACCGAGCACCTGAACGCGATCCTGCACCGGAACGCACTCTCGGAGGAGGTGATGAACGTCCATCGTCTCTTTACGGTGAAAGAGGAGATGGAGAAGGCCGAAGCACGAAAACTACAGCCCTACTTCATCCGCTCTTATTTCCAGAAGGCGTTCAAGCACTTCGGTGGTGAGCTTCAGCCGCGCGAGCAGGGCCGCTTCGAAATCCGCAACGTACCTGCCCTTATCCGTGAACGGGATCGGCAGCTTGCCGGGCGTGACCGCCGCAACCTGAATCCCGTCACGACACGGTACGAGCGCATCTGCTTCGAGAAGAAGTTCATCACTCTTCCAGAGCGCCCTGGCGCGCCCATGGCCAGCTTGCTTCATCCCGCACACCCCCTCATGCAGGCTGTGACAGACCTCTTGCTGGAAGAGAGCCGAGCAAAGCTGAAGCAAGGCGCTGTATTCATCGATCCGACCGACATGGGCACGGAGCCTCGTGTGCTCTTCCTGGTCGATCATTCCGTGCGTCAGGGCGGTGACGCGGCGCGGACGATCTCCCGTCGCATCCAGTTCGTCGAGATCAGCGAGAACGGGCAGCCGACGAACGCGGGTTGGGCGCCGCATCTTGACCTTGAGCCTGCCAGTGAGGCGGACGTTGCGCTTGTGCCGGACGTACTGAATGCGCCCTGGATCAAACAGGATTTGGAAAAACTCGCGATCGGGCAGGCTTCGGAGCACCTCGCCCCGGAGCATCTCCAGGTCGTGCGGGATCGAGTACAGATCCAGGCAGACCGCACCCTTGCCGCGGTGCGCGAGCGGCTCGTCAAAGAGATCAACCATCAGCAAAATCGTCGTCTGCGTATTCAGGACGAGATCGCTGCCGGTAAGGTGCCCCGCGTCAATCTCGACAACGTAGACCGCACCCTGAATGAACTGACGGCACGTCTGGAGACCCGGCAGAAGGAGCTTTTGGCGATGAAGGAGGTCAGCTCCGCGACGCCGGTGATCCTTGGAGGCGCGCTCGTGATCCCGGCCGGCCTGCTCGCGCAACGCCGTGGCGAGCCAGTGTCGCCAGGCATCTGGAGCGTCGATGCCGCCGCACGCCAACGCATTGAGCGGATCGCCATGCAGACCGTCATGGATGCGGAGCGGGCGCTCGGCCATGACGTGTACGACGTTTCCGCCGAGAAGTGCGGCTGGGATGTCACCAGCCAACCGCCCGAGCGTCCGGGCTGCCCGCTGCCGCCGCCCCGGCACATCGAGGTGAAGGGCCGCGCGCTTGGGGCCGAC
Organism: Acidobacteriaceae bacterium; assembly: GCA_965218595.1. Lineage (GTDB taxonomy): Bacteria > Acidobacteriota > Terriglobia > Terriglobales > Acidobacteriaceae > Edaphobacter. The sequence goes on from CBDCLC010000006.1 coordinate 271,864, forward strand.
AGCGTCACCGTGACCAAGGGCGAAATCCTCTATGGGCTGAACCAGAAAGACAAGTTCCTGCTCGCTGTCGTCCTCGTGGACGGCGAAACCGTTGAAGGTCCGCACTACATTCGCCGTCCCTTCACGCAGGAGCCCGACTGGGCGACCACCAGCGTCAACCTTGACCTGAGCTCTCTCCTGTCTCGCGCAGAGCCGGCCCTTACGGAAACCCCAACGGAACCAAGGTACGATGCCACCTAGCAAAACCGTTGCGGTCAAGAGTCCGCGCAAGCTCATCGAAGTGGCCCTGCCGCTCGACAAGATCAACATCGCCGCCGCGCGCGAGAAATCGATTCGCCATGGGCATCCGAGCACGCTGCACCTCTGGTGGGCGCGCCGGCCGCTGGCCGCTGCTCGCGCCGTGCTCTTCGCGCAGCTCGTCAACGATCCCGGCTATGAGCGCCACCTGAACCGCGGAGTCAACAAGGTCGAAGCGGCCAGAGAGCGCGAGCGCCTCTTCCGCATCATCGAAGATCTGGTCGTCTGGGAGAACACCAACAACGAAGAGGTGCTCGGCCGCGCGCAGGCGGAGATTCGCAGAAGCTGGCGAGAGACCTGTGAGCTGAACCGCAACCACCCGGAGGCCGCGACACTCTTCGATCCCGAAAAGCTGCCTGCGTTCCATGATCCCTTTGCCGGTGGCGGCGCCATTCCGCTGGAGGCACAGCGGCTTGGCCTGGAGAGCTACGCCTCGGACCTCAATCCGGTGGCGGTCACCATCAACAAGGCAATGATCGAGATTCCGCCGCGGTTCGCCGGCCGCGCGCCCATCGGTCCGGTGCCGCCCGGCGAACGCGACGCCAGTCTCGGACGAAAGGACTGGCCCGGAGCCACCGGGCTGGCCGAAGATGTGCGCCGCTACGGCGCCTGGATGCGCGCCGAGGCCGAGAAACGCATCGGGCACCTGTATCCCAAGGTCGAAGTGACGGCGGAGATGGCCGACGGTCTACCTGGCCATCCCGAAACTGCCCGTCCCGACCTGAAGCCGCTCGTCGGGCAGAAGCTCACTGTGATTGCCTGGCTGTGGGCGCGGACCGTCAAGTCACCCAATCCGGCGTACTCGCATGTGGATGTGCCGCTGGTCTCCACCTTCGTGCTCTCTTCGAAGCCGGGCAAGGAGGCGTATGTGCATCCGGTGGTGGAGAACGATACATACCGGTTTGAGGTGCGGATGGGCAAGCCGCCGGAGTCGGCTCTAAACGGAACAAAGCTCGCACGAGGCGCTAATTTCAAATGCCTGATGTCGAATGGTGCTATCGACTCTGCTCACATCTACAGCGAAGCGCAAGCGCACCGGATGGGCAGCAGGCTGATGGCTATTGTTGCGGAAGGACGATCCGGGCGGGTGTATCTCCCTCCCTATTCCGAGCATGAGAGGGTGGCGGGTTCAACCACGCCGGCGTGGGCACCGGATCTCGCTATGCCGGAGAACCCGCGCTGGTTTTCGCCTCCTATGTATGGCCTGAAGACCTACGGAGACCTGTTTACGCCGAGGCAGTTGGTGGCGCTGAACACGTTCTCCGATCTGGTGGGCGAAGCCATGCAGCGGTGCCAGGCAGACGCCCTCGCCGCCGGCCTCTCCCCAGACCCCACCCCCCTAGACCAAAGCGGCTCCGGCGCCCTCGCCTATGGTCAGGCAGTTGCAGTGTTGCTCGCCTTCGCTGTAAATCGGTCTGCGGATCGCGGATCGACGATCTGCTCATGGGACAGCAGCCCAAAGATGGAAGCGCTGCGAAACACTTTTGCGCGCCAAGCGATACCCATGACCTGGGACTTCGCTGAAGGCAGTCCATTTTCTGATTCGAGTGGTAACTGGTGTTTCAATGTTGAGTGGGTGCAAAAGGCAATCGCAAAATTGCCCGCAAGTTCCCTTGGGTTCGCCTCGCAAAGCGACGCGGCTACACAGACGATTAGCTCGTACAAGCTGGTTTCCACAGACCCGCCCTACTACGACAATATCGGATATGCCGATCTGTCCGATTTTTTCTATGTTTGGCTCCGACGTACATTGCGATCGGTCCTGCCCTCATTGTTCAGCACTCTCGTTGTACCGAAACAGGATGAGCTCGTCGCCACTCCGTACCGACATGGCGGTAAAACGGAAGCAGAGCGATTCTTCCTCGAAGGCATGACGAAAGCTCTTTGTAACCTCTCCGTTCATTCCCATCCAGCGTTCCCGGTCACCATCTACTACGCATTCAAGCAAGCCGATACCAGTACGGGTGACAGCACCTCCAGCACCGGGTGGAATACCTTCCTTGGTGCTGTGCTGCATTCAGGCTTCGCACTCACCGGCACATGGCCGATGCGAACGGAGCTTGGCAATCGGATGATCGGTTCCGGCACGAACGCTCTCGCCTCGTCCATCATCCTCGTCTGCCGCAAGCGCGATCCCGACGCCGCAACCATCTCCCGTCAGCAGTTCCTGCGCGAGCTGCGCGCCACGCTGCCCGACGCGCTGACTGAGATGACCCGCGGTGGCGAGAACTCTCCCGTGGCTCCCGTCGACCTTTCGCAGGCGATCATTGGCCCGGGTATGGGCATCTTCTCCCGCTATAAAGCCGTGCTCGAAGCGGACGGCACGCCCATGAGCGTGAAGACGGCGCTGCAGCTGATCAATCGCTTTCTGGCCGAAGACGACTTCGACCCGGAGACGCAGTTCTGCCTGCAGTGGTTTGAGACCAACTACTGGAAGCCCGGTCTCTATGGACAGGCGGATGTCGCGGCCCGCGCCAAGGGTACCGGCGTGGAAGCGCTGGCCCGGGCCGGTGTGCTGCGCTCCGGCGCGGGAACGGTTCAACTGCTGCGGCCGGCGGAATTCGCCGATGGCTGGCAGCCCCAGCCCCGGACCCAGTCTGGCGCCGCGACTCCGGTGTGGGAGGGACTGCACCACCTCATCCACGCCCTGAACGCCAGGGGCGAGCAAGCCGCCGGAGCTCTGCTGGCCCGGATGCCATCTGTGAGCGGACCGGTGCGCACCCTGAGCTACCGGCTTTACACCTTGTGCGAGCGAAAGGGTCTAGCCGACGACGCCCGCACCTACAACGAACTGATTGGATCGTGGGCTGCCATTGAAGTTGCCGCGCAGGAGCACGGCTTCGTCGAGACGCAGGCAGACCTGTTTTCGAGTTAGAACAAACGCAGATCCCCTTCGGGGATGACAACCAAAGAAGCAAATCCCTACGGGATGACAAACAAGACTTGGGGCAAGAAGAGCATGAAGCCGTGGCGTGAGATCGCAGTACCGCACCAGGACGTTTTAAAGGGGACCTTTCAGCAGGCGGAGTTTGCCGCCGACCTGGCGAAGGTGCATGAAGGCACCGCGCCCAGGGAGTACAGCGACCCAGAGCTCTTCTTTGAGCGCACCTTCATCACCGAAGGCATGCGACTGTTGCTCGATTCGGTCATTCGCCGGCTTGCCGGCGGAGGCGGCGACCCGGTGGTGCAACTGCAGACCGCCTTCGGTGGCGGCAAGACGCACACCATGCTCGCGGTCTACCATCTGGCGAACCGCAGTATTCCCGCGAGCCGACTGGCGGGCATCTCGCCGCTGCTGGACGCCGCCGGCGTCACCGATCTGCCCAAGGCCAAGATCGTGGTGCTGGATGGAACCCGCTTCTCGGCAAGCCAGCCCAAACGCACCGGGGACAGCATCCGCCGCACGCTTTGGGGCGAGTTCGCCTGGCAGCTCGGCGGCGCGGAGGCTTTGGCCAAGGTCGCCGAAAGCGACGAGAATGGGACCGCACCGGACGCATCCTTGATCGAGGCATTGCTCCAGCCGCACCAGCCGGTCGTGGTCCTGATCGATGAGCTGGTGGCGTACCTGCGGCAGTTCGAGGACGGGCGCAGCTATCCGGGCGGAACCTTTGATTCCAATCTCACCTTTATCCAGAATCTGACGCAGGCCTTCAAAGGCGTTCCGCGCGCCATGCTGCTGATCTCCCTGCCTGCTTCCAGGCTTTCCGAAGCGGGCAGCGCCCGTGGCCAGCGAGCGATGGAACGTCTGGAGGGGGCTCTCTCTCTGGCGAGCCTGGAGAAGACCGTCGGCCGTGTCCATGCTCTCTGGAAACCGGTTGGGACAGAGGAAGCGTTTGAGATCGTTCGTCGCCGTCTGTTCACGCCCATCTCAGACGATGCACAAGCGCTGGAGACCTGTCGAACGTTCGCCGACTACTACGCCGAAAACCGGGGAGACCTGCCGAAGGAGACGATCGAAGGACGCTATGTCGAGCGCATGATGCGCGCCTACCCGATCCATCCCGAGGTCTTCGACCGGCTGTACGAAGACTGGTCTTCGCTCGACAACTTCCAGCGCACCCGCGGTGTGCTGAAACTGATGGCGAAGGTGATCCATCGCCTCTGGAAAGACGGCAACAACGATCCGTTCATCCTTCCCGGCAACCTGCCACTGTATGACGCGGACACACGTAACGAGCTGATCTACTACCTGCCACAAGGATGGGACCCTGTCGTGGAGGGCGACATCGACGGCGAACGCTCAGAGACGATGGAGATCGAAACGCAGGACGCACGTTTTGGCAGTGTGCAGGCCTGCCGGCGGTTGGCGCGGACTGTGTTCCTGGGCAGCGCTCCCACCACATCAGACCAAACCGTGCGGGGCATCGACACGGAGCGTACGCTGCTGGGCGTGGTGCAGCCGGGCCAGAGTGCAGGGATCTACAAAGATGCTCTGCGCCGTATCGCTGACCGGCTCCATTACCTCAACTCGGCTAACAACCGCTTCTGGTTCGATGTGCGGCCCAACTTGCGCCGTGAGATGGAGGATCGCAAGCGCCGCTTTCAAAGTAAGGAGCACTTGTTGCCGGAAATTCAGAGCCGTCTTCGCGGCTTGATCCAGGCCATTCCTCGCATCGGCGTTCATGTCTTCAGCGAAAGCCGTGACATCGCCGACGACTTGGGTCTGCATCTTGTGGTCCTTCCGCCGTCAGTTCCATTTAGCAAAGGGCCGAATCCTCTGGCGACAAAGGAAGCCCTGAACATTTTAGAAAAGAAGGGTGAGCAGCCTCGCATCAAGCGAAATCGCTTGCTCTTTCTTGCCGCTGATGCGGAAGCCACGGCGCGCTTGGACGATCTGGTGTGTACGTTCAAGGCCTGGGACTCCATCACCAAAGACGTCCAGGAAAGAGCATTGAACCTGGATACCTACCAGAGCACACAAGCGCAACGCAGCCGAGACAGCGCCTCGGAGGCTGCAAATCGCAGCATTCGAGAGACGTACAGATGGCTGTTGGCGCCCTTGGAGGAACCGGATGGACGAGGCGGCATCCAGCCGATGCGTTGGGAACCTTTTGCTCTCAACACGAGCTCCACTTCGTTTTCTCAGGAGATTGAACGTGTCTTAAAGGAGAACGAGCTGGTGATTGACGGTTGGGCTCCGGTGCACCTGGACAGTCTTCTTCGGGCTTGGTTCTGGAAGGACGGCGTCACCGATGTGAATGCCTTGGATGTTTGGCAGAAGACGTGTCAATTTCTTTACATGCCTCGCCTCAAAGACAGCAACGTCTTTTCTGCGGCAGTTGCTGAAGGAGCTGCCAGCGAAGATTTCTTCGGCATCGCTCAGGGGAAAAGAGAAGGTAAGTACCAGGCGTTCACGTTTGGCGTCCGCACGATGATCCACCTCGACTCTAACTTGCTGATCGAGCCAGCCGCCGCAGCCTCGTATGACAAAGAGAGAAAGCAGGCTTTACCGGCCCCCGTCCTTCAGCCCGGAGTTCCAGGCCCACAGCCCTCTTCCAGAACAGCATCGAAGACAGTAACCCCGCTGGGCGATCCGAAGCCCAGGGGATCCGTTCGTAAGCGGTTCTATAGCACGGCTACACTCGACCCTCTGCTGGCGAAGAAGCAGTTCGCGGACATAGTTGACGAGGTGATTCAGCAATTTACGACCCGCGTAGAGGGGACAATTAAGATCACAGTGGAGATTCAAGCGCAGTCTGAGGCCGGTTTCGACGAAGCCGTGCAACGCACCGTTCGCGAGAACTGCGACGCGCTCAAGTTCAGCACCTACGATTTCGAAGTGGATGAATAAGGCTCCCGGCTGGTTGCGCCGCCAGAGGTACCCAGCTCCTCACGAGGAGCGATTGTGTAAATGTGTTATACATTGACACGTGAGCTCAGTTCAACATCCCGGCGCAGTATTGAGGAAGAAACTTGAGGCGGCTCGCTGGACCCAGGATGAATTCGCAGCAATAACAGGCAAGAGCCGCGCAACAATCGCCAAGATCATTGCTGGTACGGTCGGCATTTCGCCAGAGATCGCGGTGGTGTTTTCCGCAGCTTTCGGAGATTCTCCTGAAGAATGGCTCAGATTAGGTGGCCAGTATGAATTGTCTCTTGTTGACGCTCCCATAGAGGAAATCGGAAGAAGAGCAAAACTGTTTGCTGAACTACCCATTCGCGAGATGCAGAAGCGGGGCTGGATAGCCGTCAGTGCAGACACCTCCGTGTTGGAGCGTGAGCTGGAAGCCTTTGTTGGGCCGCAGGAGAACGAGGAGCTTGCATTTCCGGTTGCCGCTCGCAAAAGCGATCCGCTTACAGAGCTCTCTTCGAGAGAAAAGGCGTGGGCATTCAGAGCCAGGCAACTAGCTACGGCCCTCCCTGTCGCAGAGTTTGATTGCAGCCGCCTTTCTGATCTAGCTAAACGGCTCCGTATCGTTGCAGCCTACCCGGAAGAGGTGAAACGACTGCCGCAGATGCTGGCGGAATATGGGATCAGGTTTGTGATCGTAGAGCCTCTAGCGGGGGCGAGGCTAGACGGAGCAACATTTTGGATCGATGGCTCACCGGCTATAGCCATGAGCGCGCGCCTTGACAGAAACGACAATTTTTGGTTTACGTTCTTTCACGAACTTGGGCATGTAATCGCTGGTGATGCTTATTCCTTCGACAGCATCGACAGCCTTGGAGAAGAAGGTTTTCGAGTAGGAGATTCCCAAGCTGAAAGAAGGGCTGATCATTTTGCCTCAAACTTATTGATTCCGAGCGAAGAACTAAATTCGTTCGTTCGGCGTGTTGCTCCCCTGTACCAAGAAGCGCGCATCATCCAGTTTTCAAATCGAGTGAAGATGCATCCAGGTATTGTGCTAGGTCAGCTCCAAAAACGTGGCGAGCTTGGATATAGCTCGCATAGAAAGCTGATTGTGAAAATTCGTGAGCTCGCGACCCGGACGGCTCTGACCGATGGCTGGGGACACAGTGTGTCGCCCAAATTGCTTTATTCAAATGAGGTGAACAGATGAAGGTACTACCCACGCCGAAGCGAATGAAGAAGAAAGCGCAACTGGACTACGTGCTTGATCAGTACCGGCTCGCGCACCCGAATGCCGATTCAGCTGTTGAGCCTCATCTCATCTCCCCATGGGCGATCAGTATCGGTCTTATTGTGCCCCGGATCATAACGCAGGAAGAAGTGCTTCGTCGCGATCTAGCGCGTCACTTGAAGAGCGAATACGTCACTGATCCGCAGGAACGCCGAGTGCGCAAGAATCACTCAATTCCAATCGAGGTTCAGACTCAGGACGGTCCTAAAAGACGTTCACGGTGGTACTCAATCTTTCAGGCTCCGCCCGCTCATATGCAGTTATCTGCGCACTTATACGGAACATGGCTTTGAATGACTGTCAGCAACTTGAGCTTGATCTCCGCTCTTACAACGACAATAACGTCCATTCCGCAACGCTTCCAAAACTCGATTACAACTTCAATGTCGACATCGAAGAGGGCGACCTCCCGACAAGCTACCCAGCGACTCCGCCTGACGAGATCTAGCTCTCCCGGTTCGATTAGCTGCCCAATTGACACATGCTTTCGCCGAGACAGCAGAACGGCTCGCGTTCAGGTACAGCAGCGGTACACTCGTCAGCTTTTCCACAGAAGGCGTATTTGCACTAAATTACGGTCGCTCAACTACTTACGCCTACACTGCATTACGGTCACATATTGTTTGTTTTGTTAGACTTGCGGTTTTCTCCAGCAACTCAAAATCCGCCGAGGGCAACCTCGTGGGGGTTCGACCCCCCTCCCGGCACCAAGTCATAACGTGTTGTTTTGACGTGACTCATAGCTAGGGTGTATCGACATACTCACTTCCGCCTCTGCACAGGATTTGGTGCAGTGGGAGGATGGGCAGTTTACGGTATGAGTTAAGCGAGGGGCAGTGGCGGCGGTTGGAGTCGTTGCTGCCGGGCCGTGCTGGCACGGTGGGCCGTCCGGCGGAAGATAATCGACGTTTTGTAAACGGTGTTCTTTGGGTGATCCGCTCCGGCATGCGCTGGGCCGACCTTCCGGAGCGTTACGGCAAGTACAAGAGCGTGCATAAACGGTTCCTGCGCTGGGCCGACCGCGGCGTGTGGGACAGGCTGTTTGACGATCTGGTCGCCGACCACAAGAACCCATACCTGATGCTGGATTCGACCATCGTCCGGGCTCACCAGCAAGCGGCCACGGGCCGCAAAAAGGGGGCGAAGACAAGGCTTTGGGGCGTTCCCGAGGTGGACTGAGCACCAAGATCCACTTGCTGGCCAATGGCCTTGGCGAGCCCGTCGGCTTTCGCCTCACCGGCGGCCAGGCAGGCGAGTTTGCCGAGGCGCTGCCCCTGCTGGCTGGCCGCCAGGCAGAAATCGTCATAGCCGACCGCGGCTACGACTCTAACCTCATCATCGCTGCCATTGAAAGCATCGGCGCTGAAGCGGTGATCCCCTCAAAGATCAATCGCAAAGTACAGCGTCCGCACGACCCAACCCTCTACAAGCTCCGCAACCGCATCGAGCGATGCTTCAACCGGCTAAAGCAATTTCGCAGGCTCGCCACCAGATACTGCAAGAACAGAGCCGCATACCAGGCCACCGTCGCCCTCGCCTGCTCATGGATACACCTCGACCGATATGTCGATACACCCTAGGGCAGATTTGCTCAAGGTGTATAGGACTCGCGTCCACGGGCTGAAGGCCCGAGCTAATCTGGCCTGGGGCGAAGCCCCAGGTTGCCGGGCAACGGTCCTTGCGGGCTGAAGGTCTGCGCTACACACCTTCAGCGAAACCGATCTCGTAAGTGAAACTTCTAGCCCTCTCGGGAATACCCGCCAACGAGTGTACCGGCGCCGCTTCGGTACAATGACGCCGCAAGGCACTGCGCCGGAGAGCCATGGCGACCAACTCGTCGAGGGGAACATTTCTTGCGGCTGTAGACGCCCACTCAAACCCGATGCTTGGCCGGTTCGTGCGCGCGCCTTGAAGCCGGTATGCGGACCTCCAAGAGTTCAGGACCGATCTCGGACAGTACGGCAACACTGTACCCCTGCTGCAACAAGCCATTCGGCGGGAAGTGGGAGCCCCCACATTGCTTCCTGACCCGTCCAACGCCCTCGATGCTCGTTCCGTCAATGAAAACTACCTCGGCATCTACCAGAGTCCATAGGTCTACCCATCGTTGCGCGGTTCGACCCGAACCGCCAGCCTGGCTCGCGATCCGCGCGATGGCTATAGCTGCTGGACTGGAAGGTACAGTCAATCAGCCGGTACGCTCCAGTTCACAGCTCTCACCGCAGCCGTCACCGCTCCCACGCGCGCAAAAACTGTGACGAATCATGTAAGGGAGCTACGACAATGATTTGAGAAACGATAGGGTAGAGCCTGACTCTTAGAGTTGACAGGCTCCCCGCGTTGCATTCTGTACGAGCTAGGGGTCGTGCCCCAGCAGGCCCGAAAGCTATTTGAGAAATGGCTCAGGCTATTAAGCCGAGTTCCAATGCAACCTGCTTTATCGGTTGGTTCGTGCTTAGCAGCAGATCGGCCGCATGCTCAAGTAGCAGCGCACGGTAGTAAGAGTGAGGGCTGGCGCCGACCGAGCGGACGAACAGGCGCGAGAAGGTAGATGTGCTGCGATGCAGCTTGCGGGCGAGGTAAGGAATGTTGAATTCATTCGAAGGGATGACGTTCATCAGTTCGATGGAACGGACGAGCTCGTGCCGGGGAAGATAGCTCACGGTGCGGTCTGGAGACGGCAGAACCAGCGGACGGGGCCACTCACGAAGCACATGCGCGACGATCTGACGGGCTATAGCGGTCACCATCAGTACCGTGTCTCGATTGGCATGCGAAGCCTCCTCCTCGATGCGCCGCGCCAGTCCTGCAGCCTGTGGCATGTAGAGCTTGCCTACGAAATACGCCTGTAGATATCCGGAAGCGCATGAGTAGCCGAGTCGCTTCAAGACAGCCGGGCTGAACTCGATCGTGACGCCGCGCGAAGGTTTGCCATCGATGCAGTAGCGGCTCGCATGGGGAACAGCAACGTTGGTAAAGAGGACCTGATCGGCGTAGAGGACCTCGCAGCTCCCGAACTGGGTTGATTCGACCGTACCCTGGGTACAGATCACCAGAGCGGCCTCATTATGGCTGTGCTCTGGATACGTAAGATGTCGGCTATGGTGAAATATCTGCACACCCAGCCCAGATTCAGCACATCGGAAAATAGACCCTCGCCGATTGAGCTTGCCATAGCTTCAGACTACGGTCGCTAACCGGTCTCTCCGTCCTTTGTATGTTAAAAAGCGACGAAAACTTCTCTTCGAACAGCGCAAGTGTCAGGAGTGCCTCCCGCTGAGAAACCGGCACGATCGTAGACTTGCAGATTTCGGGCGAGCTAGGCCACTTTTGCTTGGAATCCATTAGCGAGCTTTCTAGGAATGCGGGAGCACCCGGGTTAGTCTGAGCGCAAGTTGCCGGTGCGGATGGACCGACCGCATGCATGAAGGTGACCCCCCGGGGGATGCGAGCCGACTTCTGGATAGCCCGACTATGAAAAACGTTTACCTCAGCATCCTCCGCGCGCTTGCGATGTGCGCGGTCCTATCGAATTTGTTGCCGGGTTCCGCGAGCGCCCAGGTTGATACCAGCCTGATCAGTGGGACAGTGACCGACAGCAGCGGGGCTTCTCTGGCCGGGGCCAGAGTGACGATCACCAATGCTGATTCCGGCGTTAAGAGGGTGCTCGTCGTGGATAGCTCAGGCCACTACAACTCCCCACCGTTGAAGCCGGCGCACTACGTGGTCTCGGCCGAGATCTCCGGCTTTCAGACGAGGGCCCAAAGTCTGGTCCTGGAGGTCGGTCGAACCTCGGCGGTAAATCTGGAACTGGCAGTTGCGAGCGCGAACCAAAGCGTCACCGTGACGAGCGAGGCGCCGCTGGTTGCAACCGAGAGCAGTGCCGTCGGTGTCGTGCGCAACTCCGCTGAGATCGAGACGATTCCGATCAACGATAACTTCTACTGCAATGGAGCTCTTAGCGCCGAAGGCCACATTTGGACAGATTCTGGCATGACGACGGATTATACGGAGCGAAGCACGGGCGGGTTCGGGCGCAGCTACCCCTTCGACGGCTCCGATCCACTGGCCTTCGCGTCGTCCGGCTTCATCTGGGACGAGGTGCTGCGCAAGGGTCTCACCTTTCGCGACTTTGGGGAGTTCGTGAACTACCCGACGCGGGTGATCTCATCGAAGGGCTCGCCTGCTGCGTGGCGTCGCGACATGTACCTGGATGCGATGACGGGCAGTCACACTGCAACTGTCGTTGCGGAGACGCACCTGGCCCCGCTGCGACCGTTCTTATCCCCGAACTATGCCGGCTTCGATCTCAGCATTCCAGATGTGGCCCGATCCAAGGCATTGCTGAAGGAGATGGCCGGCTTCGACGCCAGCGGTGATCTGCCGTCCTTCACGCTGATCCTTTTCGGCCAGGACCACACAATTGGTATGCGACCAGGTTTCCCCACACCCAACGCGATGATGGCTGACAACGATCTTGCGCTTGGACAGATCGTTGAGGCAATCAGCAAGAGCCAGTTCTGGAAGGACAGAGCTATTTTCGTCATCGAGGACGATCCACAGAGTGGCCTCGATCACGTCGATGGCCGCCGTACCGTAAGGCTGGTCATCAGCCCTTACACGCGCCGCAGCACCGTCGACAGCACGTTCTATAACCAGAACAGCATGTTGCGCACCATGGAACTTATCCTCGGGCTCCCCCTATGACCCAGTTTGACCTCATGGCAACACCGATGACTGCTGCATTTCAGGCCACGCCTAATCTGACCCCGTATACTGCGCGCCCAACCAACGTCGCACTCGACACGATGAATACGCCCATCGCGGAGCTGCGCGGCAACGCACGCGACATGGCCGTGAAGAGCACGAAGCCGGAGTACCTCCTTGAAGACAAAGGGAGCGAATCGGAGAAGAACCGTATTCTGTGGTTCGCTCAACGTGGCAGGACGCCATACCCTAAGAGCGACAGCGTCGACGACGATGACTAAATGTGCCTCCTCGCCCGCTGGCGCGGAGGCGCTGGCCATCGGAGGAGCATGTGCGCATGGGCATCAGCGGCGGCAGCATGCAGGTCGTCCTCAAAGTGTTCCGTCCCAAGTGGCCGAAGGAACGCTGGACCGCGCATCTGGCATTCTCAGTCCCTGCGCTATGCGGTTACAGCAGAAAAGTGGCTCTGTGCTCGGCGATGGAGCAAACGTGAAGCTCACCCCGGACATTGAACGGGTGGCATGGAAGGCGCCGAAAGTCCGCGGCCGCTTCGACCCGCATCGCTCGGTCCAGCCCAAGGCGGACACTGCCCGCATTGCGGTGCGGAAGTTTGCGTTCCGTCCGTCTGTGACATGCAGATGCCGATGTGAATGGTCGTTTCCGGCACTTTACCTGGGAAAGTTAGAAGCATGGCCTGACACCAGTTTGATCAGCCGCCTTGCCGGGTCGCGTTTTCCCCGCGGAGCGAGAAGAAACCTACGAGCAGCACCGGATCGCGGAACACGGGCCGGACATTTGGAAGGTGCCAAGTGCTCCCAAGTGCCACTAATACAATCGCGGGCGATGCAGAGAGGGCAGTGATGCGTTCGACGCTCTGATGTTGTTCGCACAGCGGGGAAGGTGGTTTGTCACCTGGCGTGGCGATCGATTCTTCGACCGCATCAAGGCAGAGACGCGCCATCATGCCGACGTGGGGCATGACGCTAACTGCAAGATGCCATGAAAGAAGGGTTCGGGAGACGAAGTGTGCTCAGGGGCGCATTGGCTCCGCAAAGTGATCTCTGCCGAGATACCCGAGAAGAGGCATCCGGGCTCTCCGGGCACTCCGGGCAGAAGGCAGTCCCGTTGAAGCTCAATAACCTTCGGACGATCTCAGGCCGGCCGTCTACTCCTCTCTCCTGATCGAAAGACGAATAAGCCCCGATTTTGTCGGGGCTTATTCGTCTTCTATTTCGTCGAGCGTGCGTTTCATCAGCCAGCAAGTGGTATGCGGTTGTGCATGGGCCTTAGCGAACGTCTGCGATGTCCTGCTCTTCGGACGTGAAGACAGGAGCTTCCTTGTACTCGCTGAACAGGAACTCGTAGACAAGACCACCAAGAGCGCCGCCCACAAGCGGTGCCAGCCAAAACAGCCAAAGCTGTTGAATCGCCCAGCCGCCGACAAAGAGCGCCGGGCCTGTGCTGCGCGCCGGGTTACAGAAGTGTTGGTCACAGGGATGGAGATTAGATGAATCAGTGTCAGCCCGAGCCCGATCGCGATTGGCGCAAAGCCGTTCGGCACCCGCTTGTCGGTGGACCCCATGATGATCAAGAGAAAGAACATCGTCAGCAGGACTTCCGCAGTTAGGCATGCCAGCAGAGAGTACCCGCCCGGTGAGTGCAGACCATACCCGTTGGAGGCGAAGCCTCCGGCGGTACTAAACCCCGCCTTGCCGCTCGCAAGGATGTACAGCACGCCCGCAGCTACGACGGCACCTGTTACCTATGCCACGACGTATGGGAGGAAGTCTTTGATCGGAAAGCGCTTGCCAGTTACTAGTCCGAGGGTTACGGCGGGATTGAAGTGCCCTCCGGACACATGGCCCAGCGTGTAGGCCATGGTGAGTACCGTCAATCCGAAGGCAAGCGACACGCCGACAAAACCTATGCCGAGAGCAGGGAATGCGGCCGCCAGGACGGCGCTTCCGCATCGCCGAATACCAGCCACAAGGTGCCGAAGAATTCGGCTACACAACGCTTGGAAAGGGGCATTCGCTACTCCATGGGAGAAATACGAATCGTTGTTCGACTGCCTACTTATTCGTGAGAGCTCGAACTTTTGTAGCAGAGATTCTGCTGCGGCGACACAGATTTATGCTGGAACTCTCCCCACCATGCGCGCCTTCTCGCCCACGCAGCGATTCGAAGGTAAACCAGCCTCTATTTTGCCGTCATGTATGTGCACCCAGCCTGGCAACGTATTCCTAACCCCCTACTTCTGTGCCTTCCCTGGCTCTTTCTGAGGACCCTTCTCTATCCCGTTCGGCTGCGCCTGGACCGCGCGTTGGAGCGTCATCGCATAGATGTGAAGATCGCTGTCATGGTCCCATGCGATTCCCGTCAATCCGGGTGCGACCCAGATGGGAACGGATCGAAATGGCAGTGAGATGGCGCGGATCTGCTGGTGTGGATCGAGCCGCAGGGCCGTGTGATATAGCGATACCGCCGCCGAACTCTTCCCACCGGCGCCGAGCCGGTATGGCATGGGGAGGGCTACGCCGTTGTCGAAGTCGGTATGGCGGCTTTCCCAGCTGGTGAACTGGAGCGGGACTGAGGCGGTGCTGCCGTTCCCGTAGGTCACGATGGCAGTGAGGCCATCGCTACCCGTGCTGCCATTGCTGGCGGCGCCGACGATGTCGAGCCGGCTGTAGCGGCCAGCCGGCAAGACGACGGCCTGGCCGTTGACGTTCATAAAGTTTTGGGCCGTGCCCGTCGTCGCCGGCGCCTGGTAGGTGACCCCGCCGAAGGTGACCGGGCCGGGCTGGGGCAGCAGGTCGGCGGCGTAGCTGTTGCCATGGCCGTCGAAGTTGCCCTGCCTCGGGTCCGCCTGTGTGGCCACCCCGTCCTGGTTGTAGGCACCGCTGAGGTCGACCGCGCACGAGGTGCTCGTCTCAGTGGCGCAACGAACGGGTCCCTGGGCCGAGATCGTTGTCTGCTTCTGAACCGGTGCGGCTCCAGGCATGCTGGCTGTGACCGAGACCTTGTAGGCGCCGGGCCTGGTGCCTGCCGGAGCGGTAATTGTCAGCGGAATCTCCACCTGGGTGGGAAGGCCGTGGGAGGCCACCATGACACTCGTGGAAGCCGTCGACGCCGACCATCCCGGAGGCAAAGTGGCGACGACCTGCACCCGGGACGTGCCGGGAGTCGTAGCCTGCAGAGCCAGGGTGAGCGTCTGCCTGGACGAGTTGCTCGCGGAGGGCTCCACCACCGCCTCTGCCGGCGAGATCTGCGCGCTTAGCTGGCGCTCGGTGCTCGTCTCCGAGTCGACGGACGGGGGAGCATCCTCCTCAGCCGTGGCCCAGGCAGTGGGTGAGGTGCTCAGCACGTACTCGATTGTTCCACCGTGGGCGACGTCGGTCTGGTGAACCCAATCCCGGTTCCAGGCTTTGCCATTCACCCTGGCGGAGGCGATGTACCGCATGTTCATGCTGGCCCCGGGCGCCGAGATGGTCAGCGTGCCGCCCTGCTTGTTCTCGTAGTCCCCGAGGCGCACGACCGTGTGGGGGAACAGAGGGGTGGTTACGACGTAGAAGTTGGAGCCGCTCATCATCGGGTAGAGGCCGATCGCGGACATCACGTACCACGCCGACATCTCACCCATGTCGTCGTTGCCGGTCATCCCTCCGGGGGCGGTCGTGTAGAGGGTCTCCGCGGCCCGTACCACGGTTGCCGTCTTGTCTGGCCGGCCGGTCCACGCGTACATGTAGGGGGCCAGCAGGTTGGGCTCGTTGTCAGGGTCATACGTTGTCGGGCCGTAGTAGTTATACGGGTCGCTGACCCACACATGCGCCGCGGTACTCTGCGGGTTGACGAGCAGGCCGGGGTAGTCGAAGAACTGGTCCAGCCGGCTGGTGGCCGCTTTGCGCCCACCCATCATTTTGACCAGCCCAGCGGGGTCCTGGGGTACCAGCCATTGGTACTGGCTCGGATCTCCCTCGTGAAAGGCGTGCTTGCCTGTGCCTGTGTCGTACGGGCTCAGCCAGATGCCGTCCACGGTGCGTGGGCGGAAGAACCCGATGCTCCTGTCAAACAAGTTGTGGTACGACTGGCCCCGTTGGGCGAACATCTGCGCGTCCTCTGTGTGGCCCAGTCCCTTCGCCATCAGCGCCAGCGAGGCATCGGCCGCTGCGTACTCCAACGAGGACGAAACGGGATAGTAGCAGTCATTGTCGTTGCCATGAGTTGGACAGCAGGAGGCGCCGGCACCCTCGGTGGAGCAGTTGGCCGTCGAGGTCACTTTCAGCCCATAGGGGATGTAGCCGAGCCGGTCGAAGTACCCAGCCCCGGCGCGGCCGTTCATTGGAAGATCGGGGGGCGGCACCTCCGTTGCGTTCTGGCGAATGTATATGTACGCCTCCTCGGCGTACTCCCCCGAGAGCAGCCCCTTGGACCAGCCCTCGACCAGGAACGAGGTGATCGGGTCGCCGGTCATGATGTTGCCCTCCCGGGTTCCCAGAAACCAGCGTGGGAGCCACCCATCCTGGCGGGCGATCTCCAGGATCGACAGATCGATGTCGTGCGCGACCTTCGGGGTCAGCATCTCGACCAGTTGGTTTTGCGTGCGAAAGGTGTCCCACAGGGAAAAGTTGCTGTAAGGGATGAAGTCCTTGGCCGTGTGCAGCTTGCCGTCAAACCCCATATACTGACCATCGACGTCCCCGATCACGTTCGGGTCCAGCACCGAGTGGTACAGCGCGGTGTAGAAAACGACCTGCTGGTCGTGCGTACCGCCGGTGACCTTGATCTGGTTCAGCAGGGCATTCCAACGCTGGTGCGATGCCTCCTGGGCCGCATCGAAGTTAAAACCCAACTGTTTCGTCTCGGCTTCGAGGTTCCTGCGGGCTCCCGCCATCCCGGTGAATGACAGCCCCACCTTGACCACCACCGGGGCGTCGTTCTTGGTTGTGTCAAAGCTGATCCAGCCGCCGTTCAACCCTCGACCGGGAGTGGCAGCATCGCGCGATCCCGGGGCGAGTTGCGATCCATTCCATGTGCCAAACGCCGTGAACGGGCGGCTAAGCTCCGCTACGAAAAAAACCTTGCGATCGCGGTACTCAGCCCAACCCTCAATGGTCCGGTCGCCCACAATATGGATCTCGGAGCTGGACGCCCTCGCCCCAACGTTGAACAGCACGTTCGCCTCCTTCGTCCGCGGGAAGGTGTATTGCTGCCAGCCGGTGCGCGTGGTGGTGGTCAAATCTACCCGAACGCCACTGTCCAGCAGCACCTGGTAGTGGTCAGGATGCGCCTGCTCGTGGACGTGGGTGAAGCCCGCAGCATAGTCCGACGGGTTCGATGAGGTGATCGTTCCCGTGGTGGGCATCAGCGGAATGTAGTTGAAGCCGCACGCGTTGATGGTGGACTCGCTGAAGCCGTAGATTTTCGCCGCGGACGGGGAGTCGCAGTTGTTGCCGTGGGTGCCAGGCCAGTTCAGCACCAGCGGGGCCTCCTGCACCATTCCGAACGGTTCACCCGCGGCAGGGATGTCCCAGCCCTCGTTCTCGGTGCCGATGAATTGGTTGACCAGCGCGCTGGGGTCAACAGCAGTACGCGCCGTCGGGGCATCGCCCCGCGTACTCGCGGTGGCGGTACCAGATGCTGCGAACGAGGTGAGTCCCACAGCGACAGCGACGAACATGACGGAAAACAACCCTGCGACGGCCTGGACAGCGGCTGCTCCGATGCCTTCGGCGGCAGCGGTTACGATGGCGGTCTTTCTGCTTGTCATGGTTTGTCCCTGCTTCTTTGCCCCGGGGCCTCTCGGGAGGCCTGCGCGATACGGCTTCGCTCCGCGACCATTCCCGCGGCGTCCGTATGTTCTCACAGGGGCACAGATTCCGCTAAATGCCTGGACGCATGCTCATAGGTCAGGAGTTATCTACTCCTTCAGTTTGCGAGGTTCCCCGCGCACTTTCTACTCAAGCAGGATTGCTTCAACATGAGCTTTACAGTTTCCGGAACTGCCTGTTTCGAGGGCGGATCCGTACGCAGTCATCCACAATCTCAAGGCTGGTCATCTCCCGCTGAACAGTTCCGTTTATGCCTGTTGCGATATCCAGGCACTTGATCTGCACCAACTCGTTTCGAGCTCGGGGACGGTAAGAAGACCATGTCCGTCGAAACAGGCAAGCTCTGTTCCGTTGTAGTCAAGAAAGTTCCACGAGGGACGACCCACCCGTTGTGGAGGCGCGAGACGACGCAGGCATTGCTTGCAGCGAGCCTGGCTGTCGAGGAAGTTCCAACGTAATCCGAGAAGCGTGAGGACTACAAACGCCAGGAGCTCCACTGGCATCGCGGCGAACGATGCGTAAAGCTCTAACGGGAGGCAGATGTCGGTGCTGACCAGAACTGCCGAAAGGAGCAGCAAGAGTACCTTGGCCGCGTGGAAGGCCGAGGCTCGCAACCAGCGTCGGCTGTGGCCGGAGTTCGATTCAGAGACCGTCACAAACGAAGTCGCATAGCTGACAAAGAGAGTGAGCACAGACGCTATTGCGAATCGCGGCAGCAGCTGAACCAGCAGGTTCTTTGAAACTAAACCCTCAAATACGAAGACAGCGATAGGCAGTGCGGCGACGCAAGCGAGAGCCAGAAGCCAGAAGAGACAGAGAAGAGCTGTTCCCATGAGCGCCTGCCGCCAACGGTCCAGGCGGAGCCAGACTGCATCCCGGATGAGGCCCAGCGAGAGATCATTGCGGCCTTGCCTTCGCTCATACCAGAGCTCCGCCTGCCAGGAGCGCAGC
Organism: Acidobacteriaceae bacterium; assembly: GCA_965218595.1. Lineage (GTDB taxonomy): Bacteria > Acidobacteriota > Terriglobia > Terriglobales > Acidobacteriaceae > Edaphobacter. The sequence continues at coordinate 290,729 of CBDCLC010000006.1, forward strand.
CACTCGGCTCGCAGGTCAACAGGCACGAGAAGATGGCCCACCCGAAGTGCTCGGTCTTCCAGCCAGCAAGAGGATACTGTCATGCGTGTTTCTCCGGGACGAGGCGAGCCAGCAAGGGATAGCGTTCTGTCGCAACCGCTGCAGCGGCCTTCCCCTGAGAGGTGATCTCGTAGTAGCGTCGCGCGGGCCGGCCTGATCCGTGGACGTCCGACTCCGCTTCCCACTGCGACGAAACCAGCTCATCGCGTTCGAGCCGGCGAAGGGCAGGGTAGACGGTTCCGCTTGGAAGTCCCGTGATCGCCATGATGTCGAAACCGAACCGATAGCCTATGCTGAGGGCTTTCAGAATCAACGCCGCGCTGTGGGAGAGACGGGGAGGCATAGAGGACCTTCGCAATCGGGGTGCAGCAGAACTTGACCCATGTAGTGTTCTACCACATAATAGTTCACTACATAGGTGAGCTAATGCTTGAGCTGCAAAACATCTCCAAGCGCTACCGCAGTCTTCCGGCGGTTGAGAACGTGAGTTTCGCGCTGAGCGCCGGTGAGGTGCTTGGCTACCTGGGACCCAACGGCTCCGGCAAATCGACCACGGTGAAGATCGCCATCGGTCTCATTGAAGCGACCTCCGGGAAGGTGTTGTTTGACGGCCGCGACATACGAGACGATCTGCAGGGCTATCGTGCGCAGTTGGGCTATGTGCCCGAGGAGGCCCATGTATATACACACCTGTCCGGCATGGAATATCTGCAGCTTGCCGGTCGGCTGCGAGGGATGTCGGAAGCACTCATCGAGACCAAGGCTACGGAGATGCTCCGCCTGTTGGGGTTGGAGGCTGCCCAGTATGCAGCCATGGCGAACTACTCCAAAGGAATGCGACAGCGTGTCCTGATCGCGGCTTCCCTGATCCATAATCCCCGCCTGATCATCTTGGACGAGCCACTTTCCGGGCTTGATGCTGTTTCCGCTCGGCTGTTCAAGGATCTGCTTATCCTGCTGGCAAAGGAAGGGAAAGCCGTTCTCTACATCTCTCACGTTCTGGAGGTGGTGGAACGGGTGTGTGCCCGGGTCATCGTTCTGTCCAAGGGCAGGATCGTTGCGGACGCAACGCCGGAACAGCTCACGGCGATGACAAATCTGCCAAGCCTCGAGACTGTCTTTGCTCAGCTGGTGCAGCAGAGCGACACGGAACAGATCGCTCGGGATGTCGTCAGCGTCATGGGGTTGGACCATGCTTAGATCGAGTGTCCAGGTCAGACTCGCCCAGCACTTCTTTCGCAGGCTGTTTGACAACGATGTGCTCGACTCAGATGGAGAGACCGTCACCACAGTGGTGCGAGCGCTTTCAGCGGCTGCGATTCCGGGCCTGATGTTTGCCTTCTATCTGCAGAACTCCTATCCGCAACGATCGACATGGGGCAGGCTGGAAGATCAGTACTTCTTTGTTCTCTTTTCCTTTGTGACGATGGCTGGCGTAGCCATTTTTGAGTGGGAGATGCTCTTTCCGGAGCGTCTGGATTTCCTTGTGCTCGCGCCTCTGCCGTTGCGGCCGCAGCAACTCCTTCTAGGAAAAGCTCTGGCGCTCGGTGGCTTCATGGGCTTGTTTCTGATCGCTTCCAACCTCTTCGGAATCTTCATGCTGCCACTTGTCAGCAAAGGGGTGTTCTGGCGCATGGTTTGGGCACAGGGTGTAGCGGCTGGTCTCGCCGGCGTCTTTGCTGTTTCAGGAGTAGTAGGTCTGGGTGCGGTCCTTCTATGGATCCTGCCGCCTGCGCTGTTTCGGCGGGTACTATGGCTGTTTCAGGTGTTTGGGACAGCGACACTCGCTCTGCTCATCCTTGTCTATGCACGTTTTGGTGATGGGATGGCTTCCGTTCTTGAACACCCGGGAGTAGCAGCGCAATACGTTCCACCACTCTGGTTTCTGGGCATGTATCAGCGCCTTCTTCATGGACCGTCTGCACAGGCCTTCGCACAGCAGGCCGCCCACAGGGCATGGCTGGCGGTTGGCATCTCGGTCGCTACCGCAGCGCTGCTTTACCCCATGGCGTGGATCCGGATGCAACGGATGGCGATTCAGGGCGAAGCCACTCGCGCGCTTCGTCCTGTGCGGTGGTGGGCCGACCTCCAAACGCACTTGAGTTCGGGACCAACAGAACGGGCCATCTTCAGCTTCGTAGGCAAGACGATGAGCCGGAATAGCCGGTATCAGGTGTACCTGGCCATCTATTGTGGAGTTGGGCTGGCATTGGCAGCCTCGTGTTCTGCTGGAGTTGCAGGAGCAGACAACGCACGACATCTCGTGCTGTCGAGCTTCGGACTGCACGCGGTGCTACCGCTCTTGTTGTTCTGGGCCGTCGCCGGACTGCATACCACCTTCGCCGTGCCGCAGATCCTGCCTGCACGTTGGATCTTCCGCGTGGCGGGGGTGGACCCACAGGCTTGTGTCCAGGCGACACGGCGCTGGGTCACAGGTGTTGGCTTGCTGCTCATTGCTGTGATGGAGATTGTTTGCGGTTGCCTCAACTGGGGATGGCGCCCACTGCTTGTGCAAGGTGTGTGGGGAGCCTGCTTTTGCGTGGTGTTGGTCGAGAGCTTTTTCGTAGCTCAAAAGGGTGCCCCCTTCACCAGGCCACGGTCTCCCAACAAAACAAACCTGCCGGCTGTACTGACCCTTTATATCGGAGTGCTCCCACCATTGCTCTTCGGCATAGCCTGGCTTGAAGTGCGCGCTGAAAATGATTTACGACGGCTCCTTGCACCGATCCTCGTGACGGCCGTCCTGTGGATTGTTCTTCGATGGGTTCGAGCGCGGCTGATCTGGACCGAAGAGGAAGACGAATCAGCAGAAGGTGATTTCCAACTTCTGGGTCTGAGCGGCCGCTTGCGGGCTTGAATCACAGCTTGGCTCAACGCCACGCCTGCCCTGAAGGTCCGTTCCCGGGGGCCCGTCAGGGCGTCGCGCTCTCCTGCAGACGGAACGATCGATCTGCTGCTGCTTCTGTTCGTTTGCGTGGCGAACCCGGTTGAAACGCTCGATCAGCTTCTCCAGAGGCGCGGTGTGGCCGGATCGCCGCCGGGCCATGATCTCCTGGTAGAGCGCGTTCTGATCGTCGGGGTCCTGAGCCAGCGCGAGCTCCGCTTCCCCGATCGCCATCGCAGGCTGCTTGGCGCGCAGGTAGAGCACCGCCAGCAGATCGTGTGCCGCCACGTACTTTGGGTCAAGCTCCGTAGCACGCTTTGCGGCGGCGATGGCCTCCGGCAGATTCGCCTCGCCGCCGCCAGCCTCGCCGGACAGCTGTTCGGCGAGCAGGTATTGCAGGAGGGAGTCTTCGGGGTGCCGCTTGGCCTGCTCCCGAAAGAGCGTCAGCGACTGCTCGTTGCGATGCCGCTGGCTCTGCATGATGCCGGTCGCATCGACGGCGAAGGAGAGCTTGGGGTCGAGCCGGTGGGCCTGCTCAAAGTCCGCGATGGCCGCGTCGTCCTTGGCCAGCTGCACCTCAAGCACCCCCCGAGCCACGTACAGCGGGGCCGCCTCCGGCTTGCGTTGGAGTCCGGCGTTCAGCATGTCGATGCCCACCTGAAACGATCTGTGGGTAAAGGCAATGTCAGCAAAATCGAGGTAGTTGTCGACGTTGTCCGGTGCCAGCAGAATGGCGGAGCGGAGCAGCGCCACGGCCTGCGGGGTGTCGCCCCTGGTCTCCTGAAGACGCGCTGCGAGCGCCAGCGCCGCCGAGGGCATAGCCGAACTGGTTGCGCTGAAAGTGCGGCTTCTTAATGCCGGCAAGATCAGCGTTGAAGCTGTTGGCATCAAGCAGGCTGTTGCGCAGATAGTCAAAGACGCTGCCGTGGAGTGTGTTGGTCCCGGGCTTGGTAGCAAACGTGACTACGCCGCCGCTGGTGCGACCCCACTCGGGGTTGTAGGCGGTGGTAAGCACTTTGAACTCCTGGATGGCATCGACCTGCGGAACATCGGCGACGGCGTTGTAGTCGTATGCGGTGGTGTTGGCACCGCCGTCGAGAAGGCTTTCGGTGGTGGCCAGCTTGCCGCCGTTGATGCGGAACGTGTTGGTGAAGGCCTGGCTGACGTCGTTGTTGCCGGATTCGCCACTGTACGCCGTGACCCCCTGGGCGAAGTTGACCAGCTGCAGGGGATTGCGAATGTTAAGCGTGTTCTCGACGAACTTGCTTTCGATGGCGTTGCCGCGCTCGGGCGTGTCGGTGATCAGCTCCGGGGCGTTGGCGGTCACGGTCACTTCCTGCGATTGGCTTGCGGGCGTGAGTGTGACGTCGATGGTGCGGGGGCTTCCGACCTCGAGCGTGACGTGGTCCAGGGTCACGCGGTTGAAGGTCGGCGAGCTGACGTGGAGGACGTAGGTTCCTGGAACAAGCGGCGGAAACAGGAAGTAGCCCTGGCCGTTCGTGTTGACCCGACGGATCTCGTTGCTGGTGTCGCTGGTGATCTCGACGGCGGCGTTCGCGACGGGCGCGCCGCTCGAATCGGCGACGTGCCCGTTGACCGAACTGCTCTGCGCCATGCACGTCATCGCGCTAACGCCTAGGCAGAAAAGGACGGCGCTCGTGCGAAGGAGCAGCCTGGAGGCGAAGCGGAGACGTCGCGGAAGAGTCATGCCCTCAATGTGGCAGCCGCCTCGGTCGTGATCGACGTGTCGTGGAGTAACAAGGGGTAAAACCAGGGGTTACACGCCTTCAACCGACATTAACAGAGCGTAAGTATCGTTGGCTCCATGATCCAGGATGCCGAGGTCAAGGCGCAGCTGCAGCGCATTCTGCGTCGCCGGCCTTTGTCAGCTCGCAGCGATCCAAGCAGTTCCTGACCTTTTGTGTGCACCGTCTGCTGGAGGGCGACCCGTCTCAGATTAAAGAGACAACCATCGCGGTTGAGGTTTTTCGAAGAGCGGCGGACTAGGATCCCAAGGGCGACCCCATCGTTCGGGTACACGCGCGCCGCGTTCGGGAAAAGCTGGACCTCTATTACGAGACCGTGGGGACAGCAGATCCGATCACGATCAACTTGCCGAAGGGTGGGTATGTTCCTCGCATCGTTCGGGCGCTGCCGCAGCGAAAGATGGACTTCGCCGACTGGGAAGCGGAGAGCACCGGGGAAGCGAGGCCGGAGCAGCAGCATGCGGCGACGGATGCGACGAAGCGAAAGCTGGCACACGGTCGCAGGTTCTGGCTGCCGGTCGGGTTGGTCGGGGGGCTGCTCATGTTGTTCGTGGTCTGGCGCTGGGTTGGACAACAGCGACGACAGGCCCACGATTCGGTTCGATGCGGCCTTTCAACGGCATCGGTGGCCTGGCGGAAGACCCGGCCTGGTCGCCGGATGGAAGAACGCTCACCTTCGCTGCAGCGCAGGATAAGCAGCCGTCCCACATCTACATCAAGGGTGTGAGCAGTGGCGCGCCGGTGAGGCTGACCAACGGAAAGGGACAGGAGGCACGACCGGTCTGGTCGCCGGATGGCAAGGAGATCGCCTTTGTGCAGGACCTGGACTACGGGCAGTTCGCGATCCTGCGCGTCAATCTTCAGACGCACGTCACAGCGCCCGTTGGCCGGTTCAGCTACTTCTGGCCGTTGGCGATCGATCAGCCGACTCTGGATTGGTCGCCGGATGGTCGCTTCCTGCTGACAAGTGAGCAGACGTCCCCGTCGACGCCGGTGCAGTTGGTGCGAGTGAACCTGGCAACGGGGGAGCGCAGCCCGCTGACCTCACCTCCTGTGAACGTCAGTGGAGATTTCGACGGGAAGTTTTCTCCAAAGGGCGAGTCGGTCGCCTTTCGGCGGGGTGGGCTCGGCGATCTGTATGTGGTGCCGTCCGAAGGGGAACAGCAGCGGGCTGCGACGCGCCTTACGTTCGATACGAAAGGAGTCCGCGGCATTGCGTGGACCGGCAGGGGAGCGTCGCTGCTGTTTGGAACGCAGCGTGGGCCGACGTCGGTCTTCGCGATCTGGAACATGCCCGTGTCAGGCGGTAGTCCGCGGCGCGTGACACCGGTGGGCTTCGATGCGGTTTCCCCTGCGCTGTCGCCCGTGCGCGGTCTGCTCGTCGCTCACCGCGAAGTCGAGATGGGGCTGGTGACCCAATCGCTCGACGGATCGCCGGCCACGCCGGTGCTGCCACCGACGAACGCCATCGAGGGGTCACCGGCCTATGCACCGGACGGATCGGCGCTGGCCTTTCTCAGTACGCGAAGCGGATGGAATGAGCTGTGGCTGCAGCGACTGAACAGAGGATCAGCGGCGCCGGTGCAGCTGACCCACCTGGCTGGCGCGGGGCTGATCTTCTTCCCCTCATGGGCGCCGGACGGGAGATCGATTGTGTTCAGCCTGCGACAACATGGAGCCACCAATGTTGTGGTGTTGGACCTGCGGTCGAAGACCATGCGGGAGATTACCTCCACGCGGAATCGCGACTTTGGCGCGGTGTACGGCACTGAGGGTCGCTTTATCTACTTCTCCTCCAACGACGATGGCGTACCCCGAATCTGGAGGGCACGAGCGGACGGATCCGGCCGGCCGGAGCCGCTCTTTGTGGAGGCTGCGACCGGCTTTGTCCCTTCCGAAGACGGTCACTGGCTCTACTGGTTACGACGTGGTCCTGAGCTGACTCTGATGCGGCACAGCCTTCTCGACCAGACGACGGAAGAGGTGCTCCGCCTGCCGGGTCACCCGACGTTTCTGAACAGTGTCGAGGTCGCAAATCACAGCGTCTATGTGGCGGTGTCCGGGGAAGACCTGTCCATCTCGGAGATCCTCCGCATCGATCCTGAGTCGAAGCATGTTCAGACCGCCGCGCACCTGACAGCGTGTGCGCCCTCCTCCCAGATGAGCACGGCCGGATTCGCCATCTCTCCGGACGGGCGCGTGGCGACCGTGACCAGAATGTTGCGCGCCACCAGCTCATTCTTTCTTGCGCCACCATCCCGGTAGATCACACCACCGTTCAAGAACGGAGGTCTTAGGACGCACTACAGTCCAGAAGGGAACGCGTAGGGGAGAAGCTCTCCGCTATCCGCACACCGCGCTGTCTTGGCTGGGCGACGCGACGACCCATGCTCCTGTCGTGGCTACTTCGACTGCCGAAAATCGAGAATGCGCGCAACGTTTTCCTCGACCCAGTTCGTCAGGGAACGTACGTGAGCGGCGAGCTCACGGCCCAGCTCTGTCAGGCTGTATTCCACCTTCGGCGGCTTCGTCGGATAGACCACCCGCAGTACCAGCCCATCTGCCTCCAGGGCCCGAAGAGAGTGCGCGAGCATGCGCTCGCTGACGCCACCGATCCGGTGAGCGAGTTCGCTGAAGCGGTGCGTCTTCTCGAGCAGCAGGACCAGAATCAAAGTGCTCCATCGCGACGTGACGTGGTCGAGCACACTGCGTGTCGGGCAGTCTCCGCTACACACATCTCCTCTTGGGATCGATTGCGAAACCTTCGCGAGACCGCGGCCTTTGCTCATGACATGAGCTTACATTTGTGTACGTACTTACGCAAAGTAAGCGTTGTGCGTATTCTGAATATGTCTCACGCCGCGCACCAATTCACGCCCGTGCAAAGCGCCGAGGGCCGGACAAGCCACTTGCCTGTTCGGATCACATAAAGGGAGTCACTGTGAAAATCGCTCTTATCGGAGCCACCGGATTTATTGGAAGCGGCATTCTCTCCGAAAGCCTCCAACGCGGTCATGACGTCACGGCCATTGTTCGCAGCACCGCGGATCTCCTTGGCCGCCCCGGTCTGACAACGGTGCAAGGGGATGTCACACACGCTGACAGGCTTGCTCAACTGCTCGCCGGTCATGACGTGGTCATCAGCGCCTTTAATCCGGGAAAGGACGCGACCGGGACGGGCGCCAGGTCGATCCTCGAGGCGGCGAAGCGATCGAGAGTTCCTCGCCTGCTGGTGGTCGGCGGTGCCGGAACCCTGGAGGTTGCACCGGGGCAGCGCCTGGTCGATCAACCAGATTTTCCCCAGGAGTGGAAAGAAGGCGCGCTACGCACGGCGGATGTTCTCGACCAACTTCGTGCAGAGCCCGAGCTGGACTGGGTCTTTGTCAGCCCTGCCGCTGTGATCGCACCAGGCGAGCGGACGGGAAAGTATCGCGTCGGCGGAGACCAGCTGCTTACGGACAGCAACGGCGAAAGCCGCATCTCCATTGCGGACTACGCCGTGGCCATGCTCGACGAGGTGGAAAAGCCTCAGCACACGCGGGCGCGCATTGCGGTCGCCTACTAGAACAGATCCCGAGGAAGACACCATGCAGATTCGCAGGTTGGGATGGGCCGGCGTCGAGATCGAATGTGATGGAGAGACGCTGGTCATCGATTACGTTCAGGACAAATTGCCAATGGCGCCTTTCTTACGGAGCCCTGACGAAGTCTTCCCCGCATCGTCACGCCCCGGTAGCGCCGCGGCCGCGCTTCTCACACATCTTCACGCAGACCATGCCGACCCTGACGCGCTCGCAGCCGCACTGCGGATCAACGCGCCTGTCCTTCGGCCGGAGCCGGCGTCCGGCAACGCAGCCGATGTGGAGTTGACCTCCTTTGCAGAAGACAAGTTCCCCCATCACTCACTGACGGTGGAGATCGTCCCCGCATGGGAGGAACGCACCATCGGTCCATTTCGCGTGTCGTCCACGCCTGCCGTCGACGGCTTCGGCGATCCCCAGATCAGCTGGATCGTTGCCTGCGGCGGGCAACGCATCTTCCATGCAGGCGACACGCTGTTCCACGGCTCCTGGTGGCGCATCGCTCATCGATACGGTCCGTTTGATCTCGCGTTCCTGCCGGTCAACGCGCCGGTCTGCAACTGGCCTTAGCTCCAGCCGCCAAGCCCCATCGAAGCCACGCTCACGCCGGAAGAAGCCGCGATCGCCGCGCACATCCTCCGGGCCAAAGCGGTCGTGCCGATGCACTACGGATCGTTGAATCAGGAAGCGATGTACGTCGAAACGCAACATCCACTCCAGCGACTTGGGGCCAAGTGTAAGGAACTCGGCATTGACGCAAGGGTCACGCAGCCTGGCCCGTGGTTCAGCCTGGACGGTTCGGTTCCTTCGTAGCCATTGCTGCAAATTGAGCTGCACCTGCAGCAGGTTTGTCCAGAGCCTGCAACGGCCTCCCCAACAGGACAGACGACGTGATGCTTCAGCTCCGCACCGCTTCAGACCGGGTCCACTCGTGGCTTGCCGTTCTCTCGATCGCCATGGGAGCATTCGTCGTCATCACATCGGAGTTCTTGCCGATCGGTCTGCTCGGAAGCATCTCCGCCGACAACCACGTCTCCGTCGGTACGGGCGGCACGATGATCGCGCTTCCGGGTCTCGTCGCAGCAGTCGCCGCGCCTGCAGCAACCGTGTTCGCCGGCAACCGAAACCGCAAGGCTTTGCTCATCGGCTTCGCTGCACTCGTCATGGTGTCGGATGCGATCGTCGCGCTGTCCCCGCACTTTGCTGGAATCCTGCTCGCGCGTCTTCTCCTTGGCATCGGCGTGGGCGGTTTCTGGACCTTCGCTGTAGCTGCCGGACGCCGCCTTGTTCCGGAGCGTTCGGGATCGCGTGCCACAGCTCTGATCCTGTCCGGTGTGTCGGTAGGCACTGTCGTCGGCGTTCCCGCCGGCACCGCCCTTGGTGCAATGCGTGGGTGGCGGTTCGCCTTTGCAAGTGTCGGTGCCGTCGCCGCTTTGATCGTGCTTGCACAGATGTCGGTTCTTCCCGATCTTCCGGGTCGCGAACCCGTTTCGCTTCCATCGCTCCTCGGGCTCTTCCGCATACGCGCTCTGCGTGTAGGATTTCTCGCTTCCGCCCTCACCGCAGCCGGACATTTCGCGGCCTACACCTATCTGCAACCGTTCCTCTCGGAGGTGCTTCACTTGCGTTCGGCGGGTATCGCCTGGGCACTTGTGGTGAATGGCGTGGCGGGAATCGCCGGCACCTTTCTCGCGGAACATGCCGCGTCGCACGGCCTCCGGCAGACATTTTTCGGCGTATCGCTGGTCCTGGGCCTTGCAATCCTGACCGCCGCCGTTTGTAACGGAGATGCCATCGCCGGCGTGGGTGCTGTTGTCTTTTGGGGAGCCGCCTTCGGCGCACTGCCCGTGTGTACCCAGCTTTGGACCTTCCACGCGGCGCCCAGCCAGTTCGAGCCTGCTTCGGCCACGGGTATGACCGTATTTCAGATCGCCCTTGTGGCCGGAGCCTTCGGCGGTGGCAGGCTGTTTGATTCCGCTGGCCTCACCTCTGCCTTCATGCTCGGTGCACTGTTCTCGCTCAGTTGCGCTGCCGTATTGTTCTTCGCTTCACGGGACCTGGATGTGGCACGCACGCAGAATGTCCGAGGAAGACTCAAGTCAAGGTCTTCGTCTTAAGGCCCGAGACACTTGCTTCAGCCAGAATGCTGAACGACTGTCGCCAACGCGTCTCGGAGAACACTTTTGCTGCTCGTCGTGCCGATGGCCTGTTTGTGGAGACGGCAGAGAAAGGGGGCTGGTGACCCAGCCCCCGCACGCCTTACTGGTTGGTATACCGTGGAGCCGGTTTGCCGGTCTGCTGCGACGCTGTGAAGAGTGCTGATCCTGCCTCGAAGTACTTGCTTACGGCCGCCTCGTCCTGGACAGACGGCGCAGTCACCTTTTCCTTTCGCTCAAGGCCGACGAGCGCTGCGTCGACCAGGTCTTCCGTAGACATCACGATACTCGGATCTATGTTGGACAAGGGAAAGCCTTGTACATCCCAGATCTCGGAGACGGTCGATGCCGGCGCGACGAGCTGGACCACCACGTCGGTGCCGGCGAGCTCAGCCTGAAGGGCCTTGGACAGGTTCTGCACATAGGCCTTGGTTGCACCGCAGATCGGTGTGTAGGGATAGCCATCAAAGCCAAGAACGGATCCAACGTTGACTAGCGCACCATGGTTTCGGCTCTTGAAGCCCGGCAGCACGGCCATAGCCAGGCGGGTAAGGGCGATGATGTTGATGTTCACCAGGGTGTTTAGCTGATCGACTGTCGCGCTATCCAGAGGGCCGACAAAGGATGTGCCCGCATTGTTGACCAGCAAGGTGATCTGATCGTTTCCGGAGATCGCCGTCGCAACGCTTTCGAGCTGAGCCGCGTTGCCAAGGTCCGCCGCCTGCGTCTTGACCTGGACGCCATATTGCTGGGACAAGTCCTTTGCAATCGCTTCGAGGCGATCCGCGCGCCGGGCCACCAGGAACAGATCGTAACCCTTTTTTGCAAGCCGCTCCGCATACACTTTACCAATTCCGGCCGAGGCTCCGGTCACCACCGCCGTTCCAGGCTTTGTCGTTTGTGCTGTGCTCATGTGCAGACTGTCTCCGTGAAATGTATTTTGTACCGCAAGGTAAAGACGCAAGGGGGAGGCGCGCGGATGCAAGTTATTTTCCACTGCGGTACAAAATGTGTCCAGGGCTGGCGGCAGCGCATCGAAAGCAGGAGGAGTCACGATGCCGACCAGGATCGAAACGCGCTCTCCGGGCCGTCCACGGGAGTTTGATCGCGAGACCGTGCTGAGAGCGGCCATGCTGGTCTTCTGGAGACAGGGTTACGAGGGTGCCTCGCTTGCGGACCTGACGGAGGCGATGGAGATCAGCAAGCCCACGCTGTACGCCGCCTTCGGGGATAAGGAAGGTCTGCTGAGGGAGGCTCTGCGCATGTACCTCCGCCTGCGTACGAAAGACTACAGCGCAGCCCTGAACCGGCCGACGGTAAAAGAAGTCGCCGAGGCCTGGCTGCGCTTGACGGGAGGGGTACGAGACGAGGCGGATGCACCTCCAGGTTGCCTGCTGGTCCAGGGAGCCCTGGTCGGCAGTGTGACGAGTCGCACCATCCAGGATGAGCTCGCCTCCATTCGGAATGAGGGAACGAGACAGTTGCAACAACGATTCCGCCGAGCGAAGCGTGAAGGGAACCTTCCTGGCACATGGCAGCCCGGTCCTCTGGCGCAGTACGTCTCTGCATTAGCCTCAGGACTGGCGGTGCAGTCGAGCAGCGGTGTTTCGTCCGAGGTTCTGAACAAGGTGATCGATCAAATCATGGCGAACTGGCCAGAGTGACACGCATGAGATCAACCCACTCAAGGTTCGAAGGGGCCCATCAATACGGGCGTGCAGACACGCCGTTGCCACCCACAGGAGGTCGTTATGAAAGACAGACTCACGCTTGTTGTTCGATTCCGCGTCGTTGAGTCCGCAAGGCAGGAGTTTCTTGCCAACCTCAATGAGGTCTTCACCCACATTGTGACGGAGGATGCTTTCGTCGACGCTTCTCTGGTGCAGGATATGCGCGACCCTGAAAGCATTAAGAACTACGAGGTCTGGAACGAGAGTCCCGAATCGTTTATGAAGGAACAGATGAGCAAGCCGTATCGCGCGGAGTTCGAAAAGATGATTGCCGACCTAAAGATCGAGCGCATCCCGGCCTGGTATTCCACAATCGCGGATTGGACCAGGGCGTAATTAGACTGTGTGGCCCGTCGCGCAACTGGAGGCTGGGCAGGTCTGGCCGAAGACAGTTCGGCGCCGATGGACTCGGACGGTGACGTGCCGCAGTAGGGTTCCGCGGATGCGCAGGCAGATGCGAACGCTTGATCCGGTTGTGCCGGTGATTCGGCCGAAGTTGCTGGGGTTGCTGAGAGTAGCGTTAGCTTTGGCGAAGTTAGGGTGGTTGAGTGCACAGTAAAACTGTACAGTCAACCTGTAGATGTGGCACACTGGTCCTGTGAATCAGGACGTGCCTCTGCAGGAACCGGACTTGACGGCAGCGCTTGCATCGGAACTTCGTGCGGTCGTCAGTAAACTCAAGCGGCGTTTCCGGGAACACGGCGGTCGAGCTGACCTCACGCCCTCACAGGCTTCCGTCATCATGCGGTTAGAAAAAGAGGGTTCCGCCACGGTAGCCGCTCTGGCGCGGGCGGAAGGTATACGGCACCAGTCGATGAGCGCTGCCGTTGGATCACTGCTCGAAGCCGATCTGGTGCGGGGGACACCCGACCCAGGCGACGGCCGGCAGATGCTGATCTCGCTCACGCCCAGGTGCTTGAAGTGGCTTCGCCAGGGCAGAGCCGCCAGGCAGGACTGGTTGACGAGCACGATCGCGCAGAGGCTTTCCCTGCGGGAGCAGGAAAAGCTTCGCACCGCACTTGATCTGCTGACACGCATCGTTGAAGACTGACGCGCTTTGCCCGAACAGAATCACGTGAAAAGGGGATACAAAGATGTCCATAACCGCCATGGATTCCATAGCTGCGCTGATCGTGATCGATCTGCAGAAAGGTCTAGCCAATCATCCGTTCGTGCATTCTCCCACCGGTGTCCTCGACAGGACACGGGAGCTGCTCCATGCATTTCGCGCTGCAGGCTTGCCGGTGGTGCTGGTCAATGTGGCAGGGCGAGCTCCAGGCAGAACAGAACAGGGATCGCGCAGTAACTTGACCTTTGCTGAGGACTGGACCGATCTGCTGCCGGAACTGGGCCAACAACCGGGTGACCTCCTTGTGACCAAGCGGAGCTGGGGTGCTTTTTCGAACACGGATCTCGAGATCCAACTGCGACAGCGTGGAGTGACGCAGGTGGTGGTGACCGGGGTCGCCACCTCGGGCGGCGTCGAGGCGACGGCCCGTCAGGCCTATGAGTTGGGCTTCAACGTCGCGCTCGCTCTCGATGCGATGACGGACTCTCGCGAAGAGTCGCACAGCTACACCGTCAAGAATGTCTTTCCTCGTGTCGGCGAGACGGGATCCGCGCAAGAGATCATCGCCATGCTGCAGGAAAAGAGGGTGCAAGGATGAACTGGCTTGCTGTTGTGGCGTACTTCTTCGGCGGATTCTTCGCGGCAAATGCTGTTCCACACTGGGTCGCTGGCCTCATGGGCCGTTCCTTTCCGACTCCCTTCGCCAAGCCGCCAGGCAAGGGGCTTTCTTCGCCAACGGTCAACGTACTCTGGGGCTTCGTCAACGTGGTTTTCTCCTATCTCCTTACCGTGCGTGTGGGAGCGTTTCATCTCCGCAATGCGAGTCACGTCCTCGCGTTCGGGTTCGGTGCGCTGGGGATCAGCCTGCAGCTGGCACGTCATTTCGGTCACTTGTATGGCGGCGATGCGCCTTCCCGTTCATGAGGGGAGGAACTTCGAGTACTTTCCGGTCCCTGCGAAGCTATAACTTTCGCCTGTGGACGGGCGGCGCCCTGGTCTCGAACATCGGCACCTGGATGCAACGTGTCGCTCAAGACTGGCTTGTGCTGACGCGACTGACTCACCACGATGCAACCGCGCTGGGCATTGTCATGGCCCTGCAGTTTGCCCCGCAACTTTTGCTCCTGCCCTGGACGGGGCTGGCGGCGGACCGTCTGAACCAGCGCAGGCTGCTGATGGTGACCCAGGGCACGATGGGCTTCCTGGCTCTCGTTCTGGGCGTTCTTACCTTGGCGGGCGCAGTCCAGCTTTGGCATGTCTACCTGCTGGCCTTCCTGTCAGGCTCCGCCGCAGCTCTGGACGCCCCGGTCCGTCAGACGTTTGTGGCGGAGATGGTCGGCGATGCGGATCTCCCAAACGCTGTGGCCCTGAATGCCATGTCGTACAACGCCGCCCAGATGGTCGGGCCCGCTGTAGCCGGTCTGCTGATCGCGAAGACCGGCATCGGCTGGGCCTTCGTGATAAACGGCATATCGTTTGCCGCTGTTCTTCTGTCGATGGCGTTCTTCCGTCGATCGGAGCTCAAGGCCAGTGCACGCGCCCATCGCACCGCGTCCGGTTTCGTCGAAGGCCTGCGCTATGTGTGGGGGCGGCCCGACCTGCGGGCCATTCTCCTCATGCTGTTTCTGATCGGGACCTTTGGCTTGAACTTTCCCATCTTCATCTCCACCATGGCCGTCGATGTCTTCCACACCGATGCACGCGGATTCGGGCTGCTCTCTTCCATCATGGCTGTGGGCACTCTGTCAGGATCGTTGCTTGTGGCCAGACAGGCTCGACCACGACAGGCAGCTCTTCTGGTAAGCGCCGCCGTCTTCGGCTTCGGCTTCGTCCTGGCTGCGTTCGCGCCTGGGTACTGGTGGTTTGCCGCCGCTTTGGTGGTGATCGGGGCGGCCGGACTGACATTCACGAACAACACAAACAGCCTGATGCAGCTTTCAACCGAACCGACCATGCGCGGAAGGGTGATGGCTTTGCGTGTCGGCGTCGCACTCGGGGGAACCCCAATCGGTGCGCCCACGGTCGGATGGGTGGCAAGTCACTTCGGCCCACGCTGGGCGCTCGGGATCGGCGCTGCTGCAGGCATTTCCGCCGCCCTGGTTGCGCTGTTTTCCTTCCGTCGTCAAGAGGTGCCCTCGCCCTCGTAGGTTTCGCTGAAAAGCAGTCCACAAGTTCTAAGACCGGCTCTCGTTAGGCAGCCGACCTGTGAGGCTCCTAAGGGGTGGAATGCCGCCACCTTCCCACGTCGGCGGTTGTGAGGACCGTCGACGCAACGAACGGGAGCTACGAGGGGAACAGTTATCCGACAGTAGTTTGCATTTATTGTTGCTCGGCCGACCTGTTGTTCTCCGCCCTTATTTCTTCGATAAACGGTTGGCAACGGCCGCTGCGATCACCACTCCAGCAAGCGGCTACCCTGGCGGCCGCTTTGCGCAACTCTGGATGCGCCGATTCATCCTTCGACAACGCGACGAGACGTTCTTTCTGCACGGTTAGCTGAGTGGGCGTTAGCCGCATCTCCGCGACGAACTGCAGGAGATAAACCGTCATGGCTTTCTGAGCAAAGACTCGCTGCATTGCTTCATCGTTGACCCGTTCGCTCGCGTCGCTCAGCGCCAACGTATGAAGGCAGTCACCGAGAGTGGATTTTGTCTGGTCCGATTGGTCAAGAAACGCGACCATCGCATCATCCACTTCGGCCGACGGCTTCCGCGCCGGGGTCGTAAGAATGGAGAGGAGAATAGGACCCTCTGCTGGCAGCTTGATGACCGGGCGATGCTGAGCTTTGAGCTCTGCCTGCTGCTGTGGCGACATCTGTGCAAGCGTGCGTTGTTCACTTTCGAGAAAAAACGGGTCCGGGTACTCGGTCAGGATATCTGGGTCGCGCAGCATCGACAGAACTAAGTGGACCAGTATATCGAGGCCGTGCCCGCAAGTCTCCACTGACTCCAGCGCAAGGAAGGTAGCGTTTCGCACCCTTGAATTTGAATCCCTCAGATACGCTGCGACTATCGGCACATCGTCTACGGGAAGGTACCTGCTGCAAGTGATCACCCGAGATGTTCCGCTTGGCATGTACAGGAAGCTGAGCGACAGAAGAGCGTGAGCACGCACTTGAGGCCGGTTATCTTTGATCCAGCTCATCAAGGTTGGAACTGCAGCATCACGTTCCGCAGCGGTCGCGTTCTCAAACGCCTCCGCATACGCCATCGCGGTATCAGGGCCGCTGTAGTACGGCAGGTCGCGGATCACATCGGCAAGACTCACCTTTGGAGTTCCACTGGTTGACGCAGGCTGCCCAGCTGACTGGCCGGCAAAGGCTATGCCTCCGGTGAGGAGCAATGCAACCAGCGATGTGGTCAACCCGTGTATCAGGAAGCAAAACAAGCGATCACCTCAACCTTACTCATGGTACTGCGAAGTCGTATCATGCCGGCCAATCACCACTGTTGCTGAACTCCTCCGGAAATAGCGTCCGAGTCAGGTAGGGCTGCGCCGCGTCCGGCAGGTGGACGCTACTCAATGCCTGCTCGGCGTGCCTCCGGCCATGCCACCGAGCGGGGAACCTCGCCGATTCGGTCAATAACAGGGATCGTCTGCCTGTGTGCAACTGTTTTCTCCTCCGGGGAACGTAGAATAACGGACGGACTGATCGGCTCTCCGATCGTGAGGAGATGGGATGGACTGGACGCCTGGGGGCATGAGTAGCGATGTGGAGGACCGTCGGGACTCTCCCGGCGGTGGCGGCGGCGGGTTCTCCTTCGGTGGCGGCGGGGGCCTGGGGCTCATCGGCTTTGTGGTTCTGCTGGTGCTCAGCCTCATCACCGGGCGTAACTTTCTGGGCAGCTATATTTCGGGTGGCGGCAGCGGGGCTCCGGCGCGGCAGGCGACCGCACCCAGGGAGGCGGGCAGCTCCCCGCAGGCACACCCCGCGGGCGAGGACCGGGATGCGCAGCTGGTGAGCTTCGTTCTCGACGACGTGCAGCGGACCTGGACAAAGATCTTTGCCGAAGATGGAAAGCAGTACCGGCACGCCAAGCTGGTGCTCTACCGCGGCGCCACCTACTCGGGCTGCGGCACGGCGCGGGCCTCGACGGGTCCGTTCTACTGTCCGGCGGATCAGAAGGTCTACATCGACCTGGACTTTTGGGATGAGCTGAAGCGGTTTGGCGGCGACACGGGAGACTTCGCGCAGGCATACGTGATCGCCCACGAGCTCGGCCACCATGTCCAGAATCTGCTCGGCATTGAGAGCAAGGTGCACCGGCTGCAGGAGCAGAACCCGAGCGAGGCCAACCAGCTCTCGGTCGACCTCGAGCTGCAGGCCGACTGCTTTGCCGGGGTTTGGGGACACTCGACCGAGGAGCGCAATATCGTGCACCCGGACGACATAGCCGGCGCACTCAAGGCGGCGGCGGCGGTCGGCGACGACCATCTGCAGCGGATGAGCGGACGGGCAGTTGCGCCCGACAACTTCACCCACGGCTCAAGCGCGCAGCGGCAGTACTGGTTCAAGCGCGGTCTCGAGGGCGGCACCATCGACAGCTGCAAGACCTTTGGGAATGCAAACGCAAACGAATAGCAGCGCATCGCCGCTGCAAGACTGCGGAGAAGCGGACGGCCCCACGTTGATAGGGTGAAAGCGAAGCAAGCGGGGGCGCAACGGAGCCTCGGGCCCCTGCTTCCTATCCACCCATGGCAGAGACGAAGAAGAAGTCCTCGAAGACCTCGGGCAAGAAGTCCACGTCGAAGAGCAGCAAGGGCAAAGGCGCGTCCAAGAGCTCCTCGAAGAAGTCGGAAGGCAAGGCCTACGCGAAAGACTCTCGCTGCTGGCCCGGGTTTGAAGCGGTACCGGGCAAGGGCGAGCACGAAGAGGGCAGCTGCCGCAAGAAGCCGGCCAGCAAGAACGGCGGCAAAGAGGTGGATCGCGAGAAGGCCCGCAAGGAGCAGATCAAGCAGGGAGGCAAGCGCGCCGAGCAGGCCAAGAGCAAGTCTCCCGACCCAAAGGAGCGGGGGTCTGTCAGCAAGGCAGCGAAGAAGAAATCCGCCGAGAAGAAATCGGCTAAAAAGAGCTCGGCTAAGAAGAAGTCGGCGAAGAAAAGCTCGGCGAAGAAAAGCTCATAGCGAGTCCCGACCTGTGCCACGTGTCATCTCGCACGCAGCGACATGCCACGTGTCATATCGACCGGAGCGACCTACCACCCGTCATATCGACCGGAGCGCAGCGAAGTGGAGAAACCCCTGTATTCTCCCCTGGCGACTGGAAGTTCTATGCCGCCGCGCAGTACAGGGGCTCTCCGCTCCACGAGACGGAAAGCCGTCTCGTCTCCTGTAGAGACGACACCCTATTGCCATACGTAGACAATCTTAGGAAAGCCTCCGATCGGGAGCCCGCTCTCGATCGCTTTCCACCGCTCATCCTGGTCATTTTCCCCAACGCCTCCGCGACCTCTTCGGCAACCGGTCCGTTTCCAGAGCTGTTTGGGTGGCGTGTAGCTCCACTTTTTCTTGGGCTGAAAGCCCGACCTACAACAGGCTATCGCGGTTTACCTCCAGGTGGAGTCCTGACTTCCTCTGTCGGGCCTTCAGCCCTAAAAGCCCATTCTAGGTCAGTACCTGGGCTCTGCCCCAGGCTGTTAGAGGTCGGGCTTCAGCTCCAAAGGCTGGAAGCTATACCCGCACGTAAACCGCTCTAGCCTAAGGCGCAGGCCCCGAGTATCTGCGGAGCACAGAGACGGCAGCAAACCCGGGTCGTCCTCGGGAGCGGCAACGTACTGCCTCGCTCTACGGCTCTGGGAACAACGAAAGGCCCTGGACGAATCCAGGGCCTTTCCCTACGCTTCGTTGCAGTCTCTTTGCTTTACACGGCCGTGAGTGCCATGCCGTCCAGCTTGGTGTCTCCATCGGCCGAGATGGGCCGGTAGAACAGCTGGTTGTTGTCGAGGTAGACCTCGAGAAACGCGGGCCGCTCAACGATGCCGCCGGCGATCAGGGCCTCCGAGAGCGGGTCTTCGATGAAGCGCTGGAGCGCTCGCCGCAACGGCCGGGCACCGTAGCTGCGATCGGTCACCGTCTTGTCGAGGATCCACTTCTTGGCATCCTCCGTGACCGAGATGGTGATCGCCTTGTGCACCAGGTTGCTGTTGAGGTTCTGCACCAGCAGCTCCAGAATCTGCATCAGGTCGGCGTCTGACAGGGCAGTAAAGATGATCACCTCGTCGAGACGATTCAGGAACTCCGGGTTGAAGGTGCGCTTGACTTCACCCTTGACCAGCTCCTCCATCTTCTCGAGCACCATCTCGTCCTTGCTCGACTGGAAGCCGAGCCCCTCGCGCTTCATCAGGTGCTTGGCACCAATGTTTGAGGTCATGATCAGGATGGTGTTCTTGAAGTCGACCGTGTTTCCGAGACCGTCGGTCAGCTGGCCATCTTCAAAGACCTGCAGCAGCAGGTTGAAGACATCCGGGTGCGCCTTTTCAATCTCGTCAAGGAGCACCACCGAGTAGGGCGAACGCTTGACGCGCTCGGTCAGCTGGCCGCCCTCTTCATAGCCGACATACCCCGGAGGCGAACCGATCAGCTTCGAGACCGAGTGCTTCTCCATAAACTCCGACATGTCGAAGCGGATGAGCGACTTTTCGGAGCCGAAGAGGAACTGGGCCAGCGTGCGGGCCATCTCCGTCTTGCCGACGCCGGTCGGGCCGAGAAACAGGAAGCTGCCGATGGGACGGGCAGGGTTCTTGAGGCCCGCACGAGAGCGCCGAATGGCTCGCGACAGGGCCGAGATCGCCTTATCCTGCGAGATGACGCGTTTGTGCAGCTCCTCCTCGACCCGGAGAAGGCGCTGCGTCTCCTCCTCCTTGAGCGAGGTGATGGGTACGCCCGTCCATCGGCTGACGACGTCCTCGATGTCTTCGCGCGTCACGATGCCGGCCGAGGAATCATCGAGGTGGTACTTCTCGCGCAGGGCGCGGAGGTTTTCGCGCTCCTTGCGCTCTTCGTCGGAGTAGAAGCGCGCCTTCTCGAACTCGTGGTTCGCGATAGCGCTCTCCATCCGGTGCACGATGAACTTGATGCGCTTCTGCACCTCCGTGAGCTCTTCCGGAAGGGTGGTCTGGCGCAGCTTCACCCGCGCTCCCGCTTCGTCGATCAGATCGATGGCCTTGTCGGGAAGAAATCGATCCGGGATGTAGCGCGAAGAGTGCGTGACCGAGAAGGTGATGGCCTCGTCGGTGTAGCTGACGGCATGGAACTTCTCGTACTTGTCCTTGATGCCGCCGATGATCTTGACCGCATCCTCCTCGTTTGGGGGCGGCACTTTGACGGCCTGAAAACGGCGCTCGAGCGACCGATCCTTTTCGATGGACTTGCGATACTCGGCCGGCGTCGTGGCTCCGATGCACTGGATCTCCCCGCGGCTGAGAGCGGGCTTCAGGATGTTGGCGGCGTCGAGCGAGCCCTCGGCCGAGCCCGCACCGACCAGGGTGTGGAGCTCGTCGATGAAGACGATCGAGTTCTGGTTCTCCATCAGCTCCTTCATGATGGTCTTCAGGCGCTCTTCAAACTGCCCCCGGTACTTGGTTCCGGCGACGATCAGCGACAGGTCGAGCGCCAGGACGCGCTTATCGGCCAGAAAGCTGGGAACCTCGCCGTCAGCGATCTTCTGGGCCAGGCCCTCGACGATGGCGGTCTTGCCCACGCCGGGCTCCCCGATCAGGACGGGGTTGTTCTTTGTCCGGCGGCAGAGGATCTGGATGACGCGATCGACCTCCGTATCGCGGCCCACCAGGGGGTCCAGCTGCTGGTCGGCGGCCGACTGCGTCAGGTCGCGGGAAAACTCGGCCAGCATGCTCTGTTCCTGCCGGTTGCCGCTCTGCTTGCCCTGCGCCGGTGCCTTCTCCTGCGTCGTCCGCTGGAGCTCTTCGCGGATCGCGGCCAGGCGCAGACCGCGCTCCTGCAGGATTTCGGCGGCAAAGCACTTCTCCTCGCGCA
Source organism: Acidobacteriaceae bacterium (assembly GCA_965218595.1). Taxonomy (GTDB): domain Bacteria; phylum Acidobacteriota; class Terriglobia; order Terriglobales; family Acidobacteriaceae; genus Edaphobacter. The sequence goes on from CBDCLC010000006.1 coordinate 311,946, forward strand.
GCAGGCCCAGCAGCAGGTGCTCGGTGCCGATGTGCTTGTGGCTCAGGCGCTCGGCCTCTTCGGCGGCGTAGGCCAGAACGCGCTTGCACTCATTCGAAAGCGGCAGGTCGACCGAGGTCGACACCTTTTCCCGCACCGTTGTGTGTTGTTCAATCTGTTTGCGGATGGACTCAACCGACGCGTGCGACCGCAGAAATCGATTGGTCAGCGCCTTGTCTTCCCGCAGAAGCCCCAGCAGCAGGTGCTCGGTTTCGATGTAAGGTGATCCAAACTGGCTGGCCTCGTAGCGCGCGAAGAAGATCACCCGGCGAGCCTTTTCTGTGTAGCGTTCAAACATCGTCACCCCTTCGAGCCTTGGTCGAGGCCGGTCCGTCAGACCGTCCCGGCTCCTTGTATGCAACAACGTTCCGGTCACCACCTCCCGGAACACTCAGGCTGCCCAGCCCCTCTGGCAGCTATCCGTACCTCAAGTGTAATCCTCCCGCAGCCGCGAAACAAAGCACCGGGCACCGGGTGGAAGTGTCTGAGGTACCCTAGCCGTTCCATTCTGGGACAAAGCGTCGCCGGGGGCCCGGAAGCGTCCGGATCAGGTCCTCCAATCCGCACCCGCCAACCCTGAGCCGGCGCGGATCCCCGGCAACAGGCTTGCGAGCGGAATCCATCAGAACTGCCCGACCGCCCTTCCCGCCGTCGGTTCGAGCGCCGTCAGGTCGCCGCGGTGGAGGCGCAGAACCCGGTCGCAGCGGCGGGCGAAGTGCAGATTGTGCGTGACAAGAACGCTGGTGAGCCGGTGCGCGGCATGGAGCCGCTGGATCAACCCAAACACCAGCTCGGCGGTCCGCTCGTCCAGGTCGCCCGTCGGCTCGTCGGCCAGAAGCACGGCCGGCTCCGTGACCAGGGCGCGCGCCAGGCTGACGCGCTGCTGCTCGCCACCGCTCAGCTCGCCGGAGCGGTGGTCTTCGCGGCCGGCGAGCTCGACCTCGCCCAGCCAGCGACGCGCCGCCAGAAGAGCAGAGCGACGGTCGACACCGCGCGCCAGCAGTGGCATGGCGACGTTCTCGACGGCCGTAAACTCCGGCAGAAGATAGTGAAACTGCCAGACATAGCCGATCGAGCGATTGCGCAGATCGGTCTGCTCGCGGCCGGAGAGCCGGCTGAGCGGCTGCCCGCCGAACCAGACCTCGCCGGCAGTTGGGCGGTCAAGCGCCGCCAGAAGGTGCAGCAGCGTACTCTTGCCGGTGCCGCTCTCCCCCACGATCGCGACCATCTCCCCGGCCGGCACGCGGAGGTCGAGACCGCGAAAGAGGTCGATCGTGCGGCTGCCGGTGCGATAGGTCTTCGAGAGCTTCTCAGCCCGCAGCAGAGGCGAGGCCCTCTCTTCGCCGGGGCGCAGCGGCTCATTCCGGCTCAGCGGCTCACTCATACCGCAGCGCCTCGGCAGGCAGGATGCGCGCAGCGGAGCCCGACGGGTAGAGCGTCGCCAGAAGGCTCAGGCTCAGGCTGACGGCGGCGACCAAAACACCGTCGGTCCAGCGCGGGGCGAACGGGAGGTAGTCGAGCGAGTAGACAGCCGCGTCCAGGTGGATGAAGCGGTAGTGCCCGCCGGCCCAGCTGAGGCCGTAGCCGAGTACCAGCCCCAGGGCCGTGCCCGCCAGGCTGATCAAGAGCCCCTGCAGCATAAAGATGCGGCGGATCTGGCCCGAGCGCACGCCAAAGCTCATCAGAACCGCGATGTCCCGGGTCTTCTCCATCACCAGCATCGTCAGGGCGATCAGGATGTTGAGCGCGGCCACGCAGACAATAAGCGCCAGAACAACAAAGGTGACCACCTGCTCCAGCTTCAGCGCGCGAAACAGCTCGCGGTTCTGCTCCATCCAGTTGGTCGTCTCGAAGCCCTTGCCGGCAGCGGCGGCGATCTCCCGGGCGAGGTCCGGGGCGCGGTAAAGATCGTCGAGCTTGAAAGAGATGACAGAGATGAGGTCAGGCTCGGAGAAGAGTCGCTGGGCGTCCGTGAGCCGCAGAAATCCATAGGAAGAGTCGTACTGGTAGAAGCCCGAGGCAAAGATGCCAATGACGCGGAAGCGCTGGTAGCGGGGAACCAGGCCGAGCGGTGTGAGCTCGCCCTGCGGGCTCGTGACCAGCACCGAGTCGCCGACGGAGGCTCCCAGCGTCTCGGCCAGGTCCTTGCCGATGACGATCGGCGGAATGGCGGCGGGGCGGGATTCGAGCTCCGCGGCTGGGCCGGGTTCGAGCTCCGCCGCGGAGCCGGCCACGATCCGCTGTAGAAGATCGCCCACGCGGCTCTGATCGGCGGGAACGATGCCCTCGACGAGCGCTCCTCCGCTGCGGGCTCCGCGCGAGATCAGCACCTGCCCGTAGAGCCCCGGAGCCGCCGCCCGAACGCCGGGCAGCTGCTGCAGGCGGGCCAGCAGCGGCCGCCAGTCGCGGATGCCGTCGGCGGCCACGCGCATCAGCTCCACGTGCGCGGTTGAGCCGAGCAGGCGCTCCTGGAGGTCGCGCCGCATGCCATTGGTGATCGCGAGCGCGATGATCAGCGACGCCACACCGGCGGTGACCCCGAGCACCGAGATGACGGTGATGACGCCGACCACCGCCTGCCGGCGCTTGGCGCGCAGGTAGCGGAGGGCGACAAAGAGCTCAAAGCGCATGGAGGCCGGCTCGGGAGCGAATGCGCCGGCGGAGCTCGCTCATCGCACCGCCAGCTTGCTGCTGGCCATGTTCTCGAAGCGATCGTAGACCCGGACGGCGACGAGGTGCTGCCCCGGGTCGGCGGGGGCGGCGGCGCCCGGGGCAGGGGGAGCAACACCGGCGGTGAAGTCGTAGCGCTCATCCTGGGAGTCGGAGAGCTTGCCCACGGGCTCTAGGTACTGCCACGGACCGGCGTCGACGCTGTACTCCGCGCGGGCGATGGGCGAGGTGGCGTCGTGCGCCTGGAACCGCACGTGAATCTGCACATGGATTTGCGGTGGCGCTCCGGGCACAAGCGTCGCCAGGACGCTGCTGAGCACGGGAGGAGCCGTGTCGATGGTGAACGGTGCGCTTGATCGCTCGCCGGTCAGGGTGTCGCTGTCGACGTGGTCGGGGGCATCGCTCGCGACCACGCGCAGGCGGTACTCGCCATCAGGCAGAAGCGAGGTGTCAAAGCTGAGGAAGCGTTCGGACAGGTGATCCCGAAGCAGGTGCCAGTTGCTCTCCCGCTCGCCACGGAACCAGACGCTGAACATCAGATCGTCGCCGTTGCCGTCGTGGGCCGACCAGCGCACGGTGGTGGCGGTGCGGTCCTTCTGCGCTGTCAGGGGAGCGTTGCCGGTCTCGCCGGCCAGGCTGATGGCCTGGGCGACGGAGTTGGGCGACGGGAGCACCACCTGGATGGTGGCGGGCGTGGCGGCCGCCGGATTCGTGGCGACGCGCGCGCCTGGCACGACCACCACCTCATCGACGACCGGCGGCAGATTCCGCGGCAGGTAGTTCACCCCGACCGATCGGAGCCGTGCCCCCGGAGCGAGCTCCGCCTTCCACTGCAGGTAGCGGCTGACCGGCAGCCTGGCCGTCCCCGTGGCCGGGTCGACGGGCGTCCAGTCCCCCCACCCCTCGACCGGGTTGGGCACGTTGCCGCCCCGCAGAAACAGCCTGGCGCACTGTGCTTCAGGGTTGAGCTCCACTCGTCCCCAGGTGGAGGCGACTCCAGCGTCAAAGACCTCGCTGGTGTAGGCAGGCTCGGCGGCGGGGTGGTCGCCCAATCGAAAGATCCTGCCGCTGTTGCCGGTTCCGGCGAGCAGGTCGGCCCCACGATCAGTGAACGCAAGCACATCCATGGCTCCGGGGTGCGCCACATCGGTGTAGCTGCCGCGCCGTGCAGGGCTGGTGTCGACCTCATAGATGCGGCCGCGATTGCCGGTGCCGACCAGCAGCTGCCCCTTCCGCAGGGTCAACGCGTAGGCGATGTCCTCCGGAAGCGCGGCCAGCGTCTCGGGCGTGCCATCGGTCGCGATGCGGTAAATCTCGCTTCCGCCCGGCACGACCGGTGTCCGCGAGGCTGCCGCGCCTGGCTGCAAAAACGTGACCGAGATGCCTGTGTTACCCGTCACCGGCAGCGGTGGCAGACCGGATGCGACCGGCGCCGCCTTCTCCCCCACGCCGGCGGCGAAGAGCGTTCCGTCGGGCGCGAGCGCCAGCCCGGTGATCTCGCGCTTGGGTGCGGCGTACACGGCGAAGGGCTTCGCTCCCCCGGCGTGCGTGTCTGTGCGCGTGTTGATGCGATAGATCACGCCGGAGTCGTCCGAGCCGGCAAACAGCGTTCCATCCCCCGCCAGCAGAAGGCACCGGATGTTGCTGTCAGCCGTGCGAAACAGCAGCTCCGGCCTGGCGGCGCCGGGTCGAATGCGGTAGACGGCGGCCGGAGCTCCGGTGGCGACAAAGATCTCTCCCGACGGGCTCACCGCCAGGTCCCACAGGTACTTGGGCTTCTCCGGCACCGCGGCGCTGTCGAACAGGACAGCCGGCGTGCCTCCACCGGCGGCGGAGATGCGGTAGACCTTTCCACCTGGCGAGGTGGCCGCCAGCAGGCTGCCGTCCGGGGCAACCCGCAGCGCCTGAACCCCCAGCTCCGGAGCCTTGAAGAGAGTTTTGCTGGAGCCGCCGGGGTCGATCCGGAGCACGGTCGCCGCGCCCGCCGTGGTGCCGCCCAGACCGGCGTAGGTTGCGTCCCCCGGTCCTGCCGCCAGCGTCCACACCAGGTTTTCGTTCGCGCTCCAAAGCAGGGAGGTGGCTGGTCCCGCTGCCAGAACGCCATCCGTCGAGATGGTCGTGCCCTGGGCGGTGCCGCGCTCCATCTGCGCCGGAGTGTCGACCTTCCAGAGCTTCGTACCCTGGGCAGCGGCCGCACCGCCGCCGAGCACCACAAAGAGAGCGAGCGCGAACCATCGGTTGCGGCGGGCAGCAGATACGGTTTCGGAGGTCGCGTGGGCAGCAGGCGAGGGGAACGGGAGATTCACGGTCAGCGCACCACCAGGTCAACGACCTCGGAGCCGGTGACGGCGTAGGCGGCTGGAAGCGCGGCCAGCGTCCGGACGCTCTCGCCGTTCAGCTGGATCGAGCGCGTGGTCTTGAGTGGATCCAGAACACTGGCGACGGAGATTGGGAGGTCGGTGAGCGAGCCCGAGGCCAGCACGGCCTGCGCCTGGTGGTCGAGCACGCTGACGTAGACCTGGTCGTCCGGATGGGTCTCCCGCAGCTGCCGCACCGTGTCGGCAAGCGAGCTGTCCTTCGCCGGCCCGGAGCTGCTGAGCAGCCGGTCCAGAGTAGCGCCATCGCTGACCAGCAGCCGCAGCGGACCGGACGCGAGCGAGGGGGGAAGGGTGACCCGCGCCTCCATGTGCTGGACGGGTTGGCGGTAAGGATGGAGGCTCCAGTCGATCGCCAGCGTCTCTCCCGGGCTGACCTCCGCCCGGTCGGCGCTCGCCGCCTCGATGGCCGCGGTGCGCCGCCCCGGCAGGATCTGAAAGTGGAGGTCGACCGATCGGACGAGCGGCGGGTCCGAGACGTTGCCGTACACCCTGCTGAACCGGTCGTTGAGGAACAGGGCGGCGTTGATCGCGGCCGGGTTGAAGTCGTTCTGGGTCAGAATGCCGTCGAGCGGCACGTGGAGCTCGGGCGCTCCCGCCGCCTCAGCGGCCACGTCCAGGCTGCCGCGGAGCTGGTAGCTGAGCTCGGCGGCGGCCAGGTCGGTGTTCTGCAGCGTCTGGTAAACCGAGACCAGCATGACCGATGGCGTGAGCTGAGGGTTGTTGAGCACCTGGAAGTGGTAGGTGCGGGGCAGCTCGGAGGACCCCGGCGCGGGGGTGATGGCGACCGTCACCGGGATCATGCGGGCGGTCTCGCCCAGCCGGCCAAAGATCGCCGACTGCCGGTCCTCCGTAAACGCGCCAATCGTCTCCGTGGTGTTGACGATCTTGAAGGAGTTCAGCGGCGAGGGCAGAGTCGCGACCACCTCGGCCTTGGTCATGGGAAGGCTGACCGCGCCGTACTGGGTGATGGGGTGGCCGCAGGCGAGCAGCTGTTTGGGATCGACATAGGTCACCGTGCAGGTGCCGGCGATCGAAAGGTCGCCCGCGGCCAGGATGGCACTGACGGCGCTGCCCGGAACCAGCGGGGGCGTCGGCGCGGCCGCCGGGTCGGAGCCGCCCAGGCCGGAGACCGGCGTCAGGCCGGCAGCGGTAAAACGGCTGGCAAAACGGTCGATCACCTCGCGGGAAAAGCCGGAGAAGACCAGCGGGGTCTCAATCGGCTCGACAGCCGCCTTCCCGGCAGCCGTCGCCGTCGTTGCCTCCGCGGCGGAGGTCGCGGGGTGAGGATTCGGGGTGGCGGCGTGACGGTCGGAAAGGTCGCGCACCTCCAGCATCTGCTGGATGGGGGTGATGCCCGCAATGGCCTCGCGGCTGAACTGGCCGATGCGGTAGGAGAGCGCGCCCACGAGCTTGCCGTCAATGTAAACCGGGCTGCCGCTCATGCCGGCGACCACGCCCGTGTACTCCGGCTTGGGCCCGTGGAGCCGGGCAAGAATCATGTCCTGCCGCGGTCCAAGCGCGCCACGGAGCACGCCCAGGATCTCGACGTCCATCGGCTCCGGCGTGACGCCCTCGAAGACGGTCCAGGCGGTGCCATGGAGCCCTCGGTGAACCTCCGCGAGGGGAAAGAACGTGGTTGGACCCGATGGCGGCGAAGCTGCCGCTGAGGTCGCCTGGGGGTAGAGATCGGGCGCGAGTGCGATCGCCGCGGCAGCGAGGGTAAGGCAGCGCAGCGTCCTTCGGGGGAGGTACACGTCTACAGATTAGAGCAGATCGTCCAGCCCCGGGGGAGAGGCGCCTCCATCCCGCCAAGCGGAAGGATCGCTCAGGCGAAGCCGGCCGGAGCCGACTCGCTCACGGAGCGTAGTCTCAGACCATGCGTGTTTGTCCCGGTCCCCGTCTCGTTTTTCTGTCGCTTCTGTGCCTCGCGGCTGGCAGCGCATCGGTTCCCGCGCAGCAAAAGCCTCCCGCGCAGCAGAAGCCGCCCGCGCAGCCGCCCGCGCCCCCGTCGGACAACTCCGAAGACGCCGGTCCGCAGACCGACAACGGGCCCATCATTCTGAAGCCGAAGACTCCGGAGGCTCAGGAAGAGGAGGCCGCGCCGGCCGCCCCCGCCGAGCCTCGCGTCAAGAATCCCAATAACGAGACCTACTCGCTGCGGGTCGACGTCCCCATCGTCAACCTCGACGTAAACGTCATTCTGGACAAGACACACCAGTTTGTCCCCGGCCTGAAGGCAGGAAACTTTGAGGTGCTGGAAGATGGTGTGCCGCAGAAGATCACCAGCGTCCGCATGGCCAAGACGCCGATCACCGCCGTCATGCTGCTGGAGTTCGCCTCCAACAGCTACTACTACATCTACGACATGCAGAACGCCGCGGCCAGCTTCTTCCGCACGCTGCAGCCGGACGACTACGTTGCCGTCATCACCTACGATCTGCGCACACACATCCTGACGGACTTCACCAACAACCGCGAGGTGGTCGCGAACGCCTTGCGCACGCTGGTGATCCCGGGCTTCTCCGACACCGACCTCTTCGACGCGCTCTACGAGACGCTCGACCGGGTCAGCCGCATCGAGGGTCGCAAGTACATCATCCTGATCGGCACCGGCCGCGACACCTTCTCGAAGCTCACGCTCGACAAGATGCTGGCCAAGATCAAGTCAACCCAGAACGTGACCATCTTCACCATCGGCACGGGCGCCTATATCCGCGAGCTGGCCGACGCGCGCGGCGGCCTGGGGCCGATCACGCGCCTGGACTACCTCCAGGCGGAGAACCAGATGCGCACCTTTGCTTCCATGACGGGCGGCCTGAGCTTCAATCCGCTCTTCCAGGGCGCGCTTCCGGATATCTTCTCGCAGATCAACGACTCGATCCGCAACCAGTATGTGCTGACCTACACGCCGACCAACACCAGCAACGACGGCAGCTACCGCAAGGTCAAGGTGATGCTGGTCGACGCCGAAGGCCATCCTCTGCGCATGCAGGACGAGAAGGGCAAGCCGCTGAAGTACTCGGTCGTGACGCGCGACGGATACCGGGCGAAGCTGCCGGTCGAATAAAGCTCCCACCATAGACGTGTAACTCTCGGATCTACGGAGCCTCTGATGGAACTTGCTTGGGGCAAGGGTTCTGTTTCGTATTCCCTCGGCAGTGAGCATGCGATGACCCTGAACCCAAGTCTCAAGAACGAGACGTGGGGCACCCCGTCACCGCGCCATCAGAAGAGGACAAATCCCCTACCCACCAGGGTGGGCGCCCACATCTCCGAAAGATCCGAGGGCATGGTCGGGTCTTAGGATGCGGGGTGCCCCACATCTCGCCTCTGAGATGTGGGTTCCGCTCCACTCGGTTCGCGAGACGACAGCATCAGGAAATCTGCTCTGGTCGCTGCAATCGATGCCGGGATCCGAAACACGGCTCCCGTTCGCGAGGTAAAACGAGAAGAAGAGGCATGCTCATCTGCTCCTGCTCTCGCCCGGATCGGCTCTAGCCGGCCAGCTCCCGCGCCCGCATCGTTGCGCGCTTGACCGCTTTGATCAGCGTCACGCGCAGGCCTCCTTCTTCGAGCTCGAGGATGCCGTCGACGGTGCACCCGGCCGGTGTGGTGACGGCGTCCTTGAGCAGCGCGGGGTGCGATCCGGTTTCGAGCACCATGCGCGCGGACCCAAGGGTGGTCTGCGCCGCCAGCAGAGTTGCCGTGTCGCGAGGCAGGCCGACGTTGACCCCCGCCTCCGCCAGGGCCTCGATGATGATGTAGAGAAAGGCGGGTCCCGAGCCGGACAGGCCGGTGACGGCGTCCATGTGCCTTTCATCGACGATTACCGTCTGGCCGACGGCGCGAAATATCTCCTGCGCGAGCTCCATGTGCTCGGCCGTGCAGAAGCGCCCGGCGCAGAGTGCGGTCACCCCTTCCCCCACGGCGGCAGGGGTGTTGGGCATGGCGCGGATGACCGGAACGTCGATCCCGGCGGCGTCTTCGATGGCGCGAGTCTCGACCGAGGCCGCAAAGGAAATAATCAACTTGCCCAAGGTGAGCATGGGGCTGATCTCTCGCACGACCGAAGCGACCTGGCCTGGCTTGACCCCAAGAAGAAGGACGTCTGCCTCGCCCGCAGCCGTACGGTTTTCGGTGGAAATCCGCACCCCGAAGCGCTGCTCGAGAGCCCTCGCCCGCTCCCGGTGGTGCACAGTAGCCCGAACCTGATCGGGCCGAAAGAGCTGTTTCGCCAGGAACGCCTGCAGCAGAATGCCGCCCATCTTGCCCGCGCCGAGAACCGCAATCTGCCTCCGGGCGAGATCGCCGGCGCCGCCCGTCGCCTCTGCCGTTCCCCCCGCCTGCGCTGTCGTGGCCTGTGCCTTCATAGAGAGACGCTATCAGACCGGTCTGCCGTCGAAGCAGGCACGCCGCCTGCGGTCGCCGGGCGGCTCCAGGCCGGGCCGATCTGCTCGAGCATGCGATACAGGGTCGACCGGCTGATGCCCAGGAGCTCTGCCGTGCGCACCTTGTTGCCCTCGCAGTGGCGGAGCACCTTGAGGACGTGGGCGTTTACCGCGTCCTGCAGAAGCAGCGCCCCCTCGTCCACCGGGTCGCCGGCCTCAGGCGAGGCCGAGGACGGAAGGTGGGTTACGTCGATGAGCTTGCCGGGATGTTGAAGGGTGAGCTCGCGGAGGAGCTCCTCAAACTCGGTGATGCTGGCGAGGCCGGGCTGGGAGCTCAGCGAAGACAGGGCCTCCGGAGACAGGCGGATAGGCTCAACGGAGTGGGTGGCCGCCATCGCGGATGCGATCGACGCCCCGAGCTCCGGCAGATCGTCGAGGCGCTCCCGAAAGGGAGGCACCGCAATCTCGACCGACGCCAGCAGGCTGTAGAGATCCTGCCGCAGCTGCCGGGCCCGGGCCAGTCCGCGGAGCTCCTCGTCAGCGCAGGCGACGATGCGCAGGGACGCCGGTCGATCGCGAAGCGCGGAGGCCAGCGCCTCCTGCAACGGGGCCGAGGCCGTGGGCAGATGAGTCAGGACAAGCATCCCGCCTTCCGCCGTATGGAAGAGGGACTGCCAGGAGCGGGTATCGGTTTGAAAAGGGGAGCTGATGGGGGGCCGGCGGTCGAGCTCGCGGAGATCCACCACGACGAATGGGGCCGTTTCTCCGCAGGCGAGACGATGGAGCTCCCGCGCCACACGCTTCTTTCCGCTGCCGGCCTCCCCCGTGATGACGGCGGTCCGGAAGTGCTGTGCGATGCGAGCGATCTGCGATCGCAGCCGCTCCGTTGCGGCGCTGCTGCCGTCAAGGAGCGATCTTTGCTCCTCCCATCGGGTGCCGATCGTGGGGGACGCGATATGGGGAGCCCTGCTCATGCTTGCTGTATCGGCCGATGCGGAGAAAACTTGAGGGAATCTCTGATTAAACTCTCTCGGCTACGAAACGCAGATTCCCTGCGGGAATGACAACAAAGAGCAGGAGTCTTTCCACGCAAAGAGCAGGAGTCTTTCCATAGGCTAAATTGATCAGAGATGCTTAGCGAAGCTCCCCTCGCTTCCCCATGCGGCCGGCGAAAACGTCGCGGCAGACCGGTCGCCCGCCGGAAGGAGGTTTCTGGTAGCTCCAGGCAACTGGCAACGCCGGATCAGCAGCCGATCCGGCGTTACCAGGCACTGCTTCTGAGAGGCTTCCGACTGGCCTACGCCGGGGTGGCGGCGCAGTAGGTGTCAAAGGCGCGCTGGAGCTCCTGCGCGATCGCCGGCGCCGTCGAAGACTCGATGGCCGAGCGCTGCATCAGGTACACCAGCTTGCCGTCCTGCAGGATGGCGATGGCCGGCGAGGTGGGGGCATGTCCGCCGAAGTAGCTGCGGGCGCGTTCGGTGGCATCCCGGTCCTGCCCGGCGAAGACGGTGATCGCGTGCTCCGGCCGGTTGCCGTGCTGCATCGCGAGCCGGACGCCGGGGCGCATCTTGCCCGCCGCACAGCCGCAGATGGAGTTCACGACGACCATCGTGCTGCCCTTCTCGGAGAGAGCCGAGTCGACCTCGGCCGCGGTGCGGGCCTCCCCAATACCAGCGCGGGTCAGCTCTTCGCGCATTGGAATCACCATGATCTCTGGATACATCGAATCTCCTTGTGCCCACGGATACGAGCCATATCTATTCTATGGTGCCGTTGTCCAGCGTGCCAGTCTTTGATTCCTGTAAGGTCGAAAACATGTTTCCGGAAGACATGCAGTTGCTGGAGAACGTTCCGCTCGGCCCCCTGACGACGATGGGCGTCGGCGGCCGCGCACGCTATCTCCTGCGCATCGGCAGCGAAGCGGGCCTGCGGGAGGCGGTCTCCTGGGCGCGCACCCGGCAGCTGCCGATCTTTGTTCTGGGCGGCGGCAGCAATCTTCTGGTAGCCGACGACGACTTTCCCGGCCTGGCGCTGCAGGTCGATCTCCAGGGACCGACGGAGCTGCTGCCGGGCGACGGCCGGGTCGAGATGCGAGTCCCGGCCGGTCGAGACTGGGACGAATTTGTGCTGGAGGTCTGCCGCGCGGGGCTGAGCGGGGTCGAATCGCTGGCCGGCATCCCCGGCCGGGTCGGTGGCACGCCGGTGCAGAACGTGGGAGCCTACGGGCAGGAGGTCGCCCAGACCATCTCGGGCGTTCGGGCGTTGGATCTCGCATGCGACGGCTTCGTCGATCTCACCCCCGAGCAGTGCCGGTTCGGGTATCGCAGCAGCATCTTCAACACCACCCATCGCGGCCGGTACATCGTTACGGCCGTCAACTTCAGCTTCGATCCTGCGGCGCGGCCCGACCTGCGCTACGCCGATCTCCGGAGGCACTTTGGCGAGACGAAGCCGGCGCCGATCGAGGTTTACCATGCCGTCCGGGCCATCCGCCAAAGCAAGGGCATGCTGCTGACGCCAGGGGACGCCGACTGCCGAAGCGCGGGGTCCTTCTTCAAGAACCCCGTCGTGCCCGCCGACACCCTCGACCGCATCGCGGAGGCCCTCCGGATCACCCGGGAGCAGGTGCCGCACTGGCCCGCCGCAGACGGGCGGGTGAAGCTCCCAGCAGCCTGGCTGCTCGAGCAGGCTGGCTTCGCGAAGGGCTACGAGTTGGGCCGGGCGGCGATCTCCTCGCGCCACAGCCTGGCCCTGGTAGCGCGGGAGGGCGCGAGCTACCGCGAGATCGCTACGCTGCGCGACCGAATTCGCGAAGAGGTCGAGCGACGCTTCGGTGTGGCGCTCGAACAGGAGCCGGTGGAGCTGCCGCGGATTCGCCCGACGTAGCTCAGGTCCTCCCGACGTAGCTCAAGGGACTCCGTTCCTGCCGGACAGCACATCGAGCGCGCGCCTCCGATCCTCGGCCAGCACGGTGGCGGCAGGCCCCTGGGCGGCGATCCGGCCCGCCTCCAGACGGATCACCTCGACACTCAGCAGAAATGTCTCCAGCAGATCGTGCGAGACCGAGAGAACGTGGATTCGCCGCTGAGCGAGCCAGTGCGCGAGCCCGGGCGCGAGCCGATCGCGCAGCTCCGGGTTCAGCCCCGAGAAGGGCTCGTCCAGCAGCAGCAGAGGATGGGCGCCGGTCGGGAGATCGGCTGCCGCAAGCACTGCCCGGGCGACCGAGACGCGCTGGGCCTCACCCCCGCTGAGCTCGCGGGGCATGCGGCCGCGCATCGGACCGAGCCCAAACAGGTCCAGGGCATCGCCCAGCAGCGTCCGTCCAGAGCTATCCTGGCCGCGCTGGTCAAGCACAAAGGCAAGGTTCTCCTGAACGCTCTGGTGCGGCACCAGCCGCGCGGTCTGCCCGGCCATGCGGACCGGCCGAAGGTGCGGAGGCAGGCTGATCCGGCGCCGGGTGTCGAGCAGCACCTGCTGCTCGGGTCCATGAAGAAGATGGCCCTCCCCCGGCTGCACCAGGCCGGCGATCGCTCGCAGCAGCGTGGATTTACCGCTGCCGGAGGCGCCCAGAATCGTGGTCCAGGGTGCCCGCAGGGTCAGAGTCAAGTCGATCCGGAGCGGTCCCAGGCGGTGCCGCAGGCTGCCCTCCAGGTGCGCCGGATCAGGCAAAGAGATCGGCCCCTGGCTTTCGCTGTCGGGGCACCTGACCGGGCAGGAGATAGATCAGCAGCAGGGCCAGCAGCGCCACGCCGACCAGAAGGAGCGCCGTCCGGTTGGCCGCGGCGAAGTCTCCGTCCTCGACCAGGTCATAGAGCGAGATGGAGAGCGTCCGGGTCTGGCCCGGGATGTTGCCGCCAAGCATCAGAACCACGCCAAACTCCCCGACGGTGTGGGTGAAGGCAAGCAGAGCGCTGGTCAGCAGGGAAGGACGGATCATCGGGGGAACGATGTGGAGCAGGATGCGTCGCGGCGGCACGCCCACGGCGGAGGCCGCCTCCAGAACGCCGCGATCCAGCTCCCGCAGGCCCGCGACCAGGGGCTGAACGGCGAATGGAAGGCTGTAGACCAGCGATCCGATCAGAAGTCCGGAGAAGGAGAAGGCAAGCGGGTGGCCCGTGAGGCGGATCAGGGCCCGGCCGGCAGACGTTGCCGGGCCGAGCGCCACCAGCAGGTAGAAGCCCAAAACGGTTGGCGGCAGTACCAGGGGCAGGGCCACCAGAGCCTGCACGGCCGCGCGGGAAAGTCCGTTGCCCGAGGCGATCCACCAGGCAAGCGGAACCGCGACGAGCAGCAGAAGAGCGGTGGTCGTGGCGGCCAGCCGAAGCGTCAGAAGCAGAGCTGCCGTATCGAGCGGAGCCACCGTACCCATGTTGCGCAGTTTATCGGAGGCGGGTGCGGCTGTTTGCCAGGCGCACTCAGTGCACGGGTTCGAGGCCGAGCTTCGGCAGCTGCTCCTGCACCTTGGACGAGAGCAGCCAGGTGAGGAAGGCGTGCGCCTCCCCCCTGCGGTCGGAGCCTTTCAGCACCACGGCACACTGCCGGATCTCCGGGTAGATGTCTGGCACCACCACATAGGAGCCCACCTGTTTGTAGCGTTGTGAGGTGGCCAGCGTCAGCGAGATCAGGGCAGCCTGCGCATTGCCGGAGAGCGCGAACTGCCCCGCCTGCGCGACGTTCTCCGCGGTGGCGAGGCGGGGCGTCAGCTTCCCATACAGCTTCAGCCGCTCCAGTGCGCGGACGGCCGCCCGGCCGTAAGGCGCGTGCTCCGGGTTGGCGATGGCGAGTGAATGGAGCTCGGGCTGCGAAAGCCGGTCGACCGAGATGGGCTGCAGGGGGGAGTCCCGGCGGGCCCACAGTACCAGCTTTCCATGAGCGTAGGGCACGGGAGCGGGCGAGTCGGCGAGACCGGCGGCAACGATCCTCTCTGGAAACACGAAGTCCGCCCCCAGAAACAGGTCAACAGGAGCGCCGTTCAGTATCTGCTGCGTCAGAACTCCGGAAGAGGCGAAGCTCACCACCAGCTTGACCCCGGTCGTCTGCTGGTAGGCCGTGGCCAGCGCGGGAAGCACCGGCTGGAGGTCGGCCGCCGCGGCCACCCGCAGCTCCTTCGCCCCGGTCGCGGGGGCGGCACTGGCGGTGCGTCCGAGAAGACCGGCGCACCCTATCAGAAGGAGCAGAGACGCGAAGGAGAGAAGGGAGTGCCGCCGGCCAGTGCGATACCTTAGAGAGGATGAGCGCCGAATCACACGAGCTTCGATGCACCGGCTGCGGAGATCGTATGCCTCCGAAGGCGGTCGCCGATGATTTCCGGTGCGCGGCCTGCGGTGAGCTGTTTGAGGTGGTCTATCCCTGGTCGGCAGGGTCGTCGTCCCCTGACAGCTGCACCCCCAACTCCAGCGCTCTCCGTTGGCTGTGGGCCGAGCGCCGCTCCTCCAGTCAGGCCATCGATCAAAGTGGCGTGTGGCGATTTCGCGATCTGCTGCCGATTCTGGAACGGCCCGAGCAGGCGGTGACGCTGCGCGAAGGAAACACGCCGCTCTACGATCTTCCGCGAACGGCCCAGTCTCTCGGCATCCACTGGCTGCTGGCCAAGCACCAGGGCATGAATCCGACCGGCTCGTTCAAAGACACCGGCATGACCGCCGCGCTCTCGGTGGCGGTGGAGCGAGGGTACGGTTGGGTCGCCTGCGCCTCCACCGGCAACACCTCGGCGGCGATGGCGGCCTATGCCGCGCGGGCCGGGCTCCGATCTCTGGTGCTGATCCCCGAGGGCAAGATCGCCTGGGGCAAGCTCTCGCAGGCAATGGACTACGGCGCCGTGACGCTGCAGGTGAAGACCGACTTCGACGGCTGCGTGCATCTGCTGCGTGACCTTATCCGGCGGCTGCCGATCTATCTTCTGAACTCGGTCAACCCGTACCGCCTGGAAGGCCAGAAGACCCCTGCCTTTGAGCTGATGGAGCAGCTCGACTGGCAGGTTCCGGAGCATATCGTGGTGCCTGGCGGCAACCTGGCCAACGGAGCCGCGCTGGGCAAGGGCTTTCAGGAGATGCGGCAGCTTGGGCTGATCGCACGTCTGCCACGGATCAGCGTCATCCAGGCTGAGGGAGCCAATCCGCTCTTCCGTTCCATGGAAGAGAGCGGCGGCCGCCACATGACGGCGGTCCGGGCAGACACGCGAGCGACCGCGATCCGCATCGGCAATCCCGCAAGCTGGCGCAAGTCGGTCGCGACGCTGGCGGAGACGGGCGGCTGGTGTGAGCAGGTCTCCGAGCAGGAGATCGCCCTGGCAAAGGCGGAGATCGGCGCCGAAGGCATCGGCTGCGAGCCGGCCTCGGCGGTCACCCTGGCAGGCCTGAAGAAGCTGATCGCCAACGGCCGGGTCGGCACGGAAGACCGGGTGGTGCTGATCCTGACCGGGCACACGCTGAAGGATCCGGAGTACACCATCGACTACCACCGCGGAGCTCTGCTGCGGCCGGAGGAGATGGAGGGAGCGACCGCCGCCGAGCTCGGCCGGCACCGGGAGATGCGGCGCGTCCCGGTCGTGGTGGAGGCGGAGCCGGACGTTGTGCTTCGCCACCTGGACCCCACGATCGCCGGAGCTACGGTGTGACAGCCCCGGGGGGCTCCGGGGCGAAGTTCCGGGCACGCTTGCCGGCGACCTCCGCCAACCTTGGTCCCGGCTTTGATGTCCTGGGCCTGGCGCTCTCGCTCTCGCTGTCGGTCGAGGCCGAAGCCGCCCCGGAGATGTCCCTCTCGGCCACCGGCCGGGATGCGGAGCTCTGTGGCCGGATGGAGAACAATCTTCTCCTGATGACATACTCCGAGGTCCTCGGCGGGATGGGCCTCGCCGCTCCGCCGATTGCCCTGTCGCTCCACAATGGCATTCCGCTGGGCATGGGCTGTGGATCGTCGGCCGCGGCCATCTGCGCCGGCGTGCTGCTTGCCAATCACTTCGGCCAGCTGCGCTGGAGCGGCCAGCAGATGCTCGACGAAGCCTGCCGGCGGGAGGGGCATCCGGACAACGTGGCCGCCTGCCTGCTGGGGTACATGACGGTCGCCCGGTCGACGCATGGGGGCCGGGTGGTCAGCGCGACGCTCGGCGCGGACCTGCCGTGGCGGGTGCTTCTGGCGCTTCCGCGGGTGAGCCTCGCCACCCATCACGCGCGCTCTCTTCTGCCCGAAGGCTACTCCCGCCAGGATGCGGTGACCAACCTGGGCAGCGCCGCGCTTCTGACGGCTGCCTTTGCGCTCGGTCGCGGCGACCTGCTCGCGTTCGCCATGGAAGACCGTCTCCACCAGCCCTATCGGGCCGATGCCTGCCCGCTGCTGGGCCGCCTGCTGCCGCTGCGGGAGCGTAAGGACGTGCTTGGCGTGGCGCTGAGCGGCGCGGGGCCGGCGGTGCTTGTGCTGACCGATGGGGAGGCCACCGAGGATCTGCGGAAGGCAGTCGAGCTCGCGGCCGGGCGCGACCTCGGGGAGCTGCTCGAAGCCCGCATCGTTCCAGGAGCCCTTGCGGACGCTCCGGGGAGCCGGAACGATCTCCGCGGGATGTGATTCCGAGCCGACTGCGAGGCCTTGATTGAGTAACATGACTACAGTGTTACCGAAGATTCCTTTACGAACTTCGATTCCCTTGGCACTCTTGGCATGTAGACAGTTCTGGGGAGGGCTGCTACACCGCCCGTTGACCTCTTTCGAGGGGTCCGGGCGTTTCGTCTTTTGGGGGGTTGAAACCTGAGGTTCCGCCCTGCATCTAATCAATTGAGTCCGGGAGCGAAGCAGCTCCACCGGCGGTCGACAAAGGGAGAGTGGATGCCATGGCGGGTCAGTTTGTAAGTGAAGTGAACGACAGCACCTTCGAAAAGGAAGTTTTGCAGTCGGATCAACCGGTGCTGGTGGACTTTTGGGCCGCGTGGTGTGGCCCGTGCCGGGCTTTGGCACCGATCGTGGACGAGATCGCGACCTCATATCAGGGCAAGCTGAAGGTGATGAAGATGGACGTTGACGGCAACAGCGTCACGCCCTCGCGATACAGCATTCGCGGTATCCCCGCACTCCTGCTCTTCAAGGGCGGCAAGGTCGCCGACCAGATTGTGGGTCTGGTGCCGAGGGAGAACATCGATCGTTCTGTGGCCAAGGTGCTGGAGATGCAGCCAACCTCCGCGACCGCCTGAACTTCGCCACACCAAAGACCTCCTCTCCGCCTAAGACGAGGTCCATGCAACCCGGAGCCGCTTCGGCGCTCCGGGTTTTGTGTTTGGCCTGGTGTATGTAAGGACGCCGGTCCGATGCTAGACTCACCCTGCAGATGTTGGAACGGGTGCTATTTCGGACGGTCCTGGTCGCGTTCTTCATCCTTGCAAACGCCTTCTTTGTAGCGGCCGAGTTCGCCCTGGTCAGCATCCGCAGTACGCGGGTGGAGCAGCTGCTGGCGCTCGGCAGGCCGGGTGCGCTCACCGCCCTGACCCTGAAGCGCAACCTGGACGAGTTTCTGCCGGCGGTGCAGTTCGGCGTAACCCTTGCCGCCCTGGCGCTTGGCTGGCTGGGTGAGCCGGTGATTACGGAGCTCATTCTCCGCGCGTTGCACGCCGTTGGAGTCAACGCCGCCGCCCACCGGCCGGTGCAGGTGCTCTCCATCATCCTGGCCTTCGGCCTGATTACCTACTTTGAGGTGCTGCTGGGCGAACTGGTTCCCAAGGCGCTGGCGCTCCAGCGTGCGGACCAGATCGCCCTGGCCGTCGCCGGTCCGATGGACGTCTTTATTCGCATGACCCGGCCGGCTGTGCGGCTGATGAACTCCTCGGCGACCTTTGTCCTGCGGCTGTTTCGTGTGCCGCTGCGCGGGGAAGGTGGGGCGCACTCGCCCGAAGAGCTCAAGATGATCGCGACCTCCACCCGGCGCATGGGCCTTCTGCTGCCCGAGCAGGAAGAGATCATTCACCGGGCCATCGAGCTGAACGAGGTAGCGGTGCGCGAGATCATGACCCCTCGCGGCAAGATCGTCTCGCTTCCGGCGGACCTGCCCGTGGAGCAGGCGAGCGCGCGCGTGGTCGAGGACCAGCACTCCCGGGTGCCGGTGTACGACCCCGAGGGCGGTCCGGAGAACATCATCGGCATCGTGTACTCCAAGGACATCTCGCGGCTGATGCACTTCCTGCGGCCGGCGACCGGTCCCAGGCAGGCGCAGCCCGCTGTGACGCTGCGGCAGATCATGCGGGAGCCGCTGGTGGTGCCCGAGACCAAGCTCGCGCTGGAGCTGTTGGATGACTTCCAGCGACGGCGGCGGCACATGGCCATCGTGGTCGATGAGTTCGGATCGACGGCTGGCCTGGTGACCGCGGAGGACATCCTGGAGCAGGTGGTCGGCGAGCTGAACGACGAATTCGACGTCGCTCCGCACCAGGTGCAGCTGCTCTCCGCGGCCGGCGCCATGATCCTGGACGGAGCCAGCCCCCTGCGCGATCTCAGCAACCAGCTCCACTGGCGATTCCCGAGGGAGGCTGGCATCGAGACGCTTGCGGGCTTTCTTCTGGCACAGCTGGGCCACATCCCCGAGCCAGGCGAGGCGGTCGAGAGCGACGGCCGGCGGTATGTGGTCGAGGCGATGTCGAACCGAAGGATCACGCGGGTGCGCGTCGAGCAGACAGCCGAAGGGGCGGAGCTGGCGGGTGCAGGCAAGGGGACCGGTCCCTCGTGACCGAGAGCTCTCCCCGATCCCACGTCGGTCCCGTCCGCCTGCTCTCGCTCCGGCGTGCGCTGCGGCAGGTCGCCCTCGGCCTGCCGGTGCTGTGGGTGGTCGTCTCCGCCGTGTTTCTGCTGATTCACCTGGTTCCGGGTGACCCGGTCGTGCAGATGCTGGGCGAAGGTGCCACGGCTTCCGATATCTCGAGCCTCCGCCACCAGTACGGTCTCGATGCCCCCCTGCCGCAGCAGTACTGGAGCTACTGGCGCGGTCTGGCGCACGCCGATCTGGGGCAATCGGTGCGGCTTCACGACTCCGTGACCCACCTCATCCTGCAGCGCTACCCGTATACGCTGGCGCTCACGGCGGCGTCGCTTCTGCTGGGAGTTCTGTTTGCCGTGCCGGCGGGGGTGGTCTCGGCGCTCGGGCGGGACCGGTGGCCGGACCGCAGCCTGGGTGTGCTCTCGTTGGCCGGTCTTTCGCTTCCGAACTTCGCCCTGGGGCCGATCCTGATTCTGGTGTTTTCCATCCGGCTGGGCTGGCTGCCGGTCTCCGGAGCGGGCGCGCCGGGGGAGGGAATGGGTGGATTTCTGCTGCATCTGCTGCTTCCCGCCTTTACGCTCGGTCTGTCGCTCGCCGCCATCCTGACCCGCATCGTCCGCACCTCCATGCTCGAAGAGCTGGGGCAGGACTACATCCGCACCGCCCGCGCCAAGGGTCTGCCGGAACGCGCGGTGGTGCTGCGCCATGCGCTGCCGAATGCGCTGGTGCCGGTGTTGACCATCCTTGGTCTGCAGTTCGGAAGTCTGCTGGCGGGGGCCATCGTCACCGAGACCATCTTCTCCTGGCCAGGAATCGGACGCCTGACGATCTCCGCGATCTCCAATCGTGACTATGCTCTGGTGCAGGGGTCGCTGCTCGCGGTCGGCCTCACCTATGTCCTGGTCAATCTGTTGACGGATCTGGCCTACACGCTGGTCAACCCGCGCCTTCGATCCGTCGGATCGGCCACCTGAGGAGTCCCGTGCTGCCACGCCCCATCTTGTCCGTCCTGCTCCTCTCCTCCATGCTGCTTGCCCAGCAGCCAGCACAGCCCGGAGCGGAGACCGGCCGTCTTCCGCCCGCGCGCGGGTTTCACGACAGCCGCTATGGCGTCTCGTTCTCGCTTCCGGCCGGTTGGAACTCGACCCGGACAGACGGCGAGCTGAGCACCTTTGCCCTGGACGTGCGATCCCTTCGGCCGCGGGCGCAGCTCCGGGAGGTCGCGCAGCTGGCGTTCAATCCGTACCCGGCCTCCACCTTTGCCGGAGCCTTCTTCTACTTCAGCGTCGTGCCCTCCGCCAACGCCGCGAGCTGTGCCGGGCAGGCGGTCAGCCAGGCGCCACGAAGCACCGGTCAGCGCGGGATCGGCGGTGTGACCTTCGCCCACGGCTACGACCAGCACGGCCGCATCTGCACCGAATCTCGCGACGAGATCTACACCGCTCTCCGGGGCAAGAGCTGCCTGCGCTTTGACCTGGTTCTAAACACCTTCTGCGGCGGCGAGGTCTCCGGTGCCCAGACCATCACCGACGCCCAGATCGCGGCGGTGCGGGCGCGCATGGAAGCCATCCTGGATACGGTCCGGTTCGACGGTCGGTAGTTTACAGGCAGGCTTTCTGATGCGGTGGTCCCGCACATCGGGTGCAGGGGAACCCACATCTCAGAGTCGAGAGCGGGGCACCCGCACCCTTGGACCCGCACTCTCGGACCCGCACCCTCGGACCTTTCAGAGAGGTCTACGATTCGCCCTGGTGGATGGGTGATTCGTCCTTTCCTGATGCCACAATGACCGGGTGCCCCACGTCTCGCTTTTGAGACGTGGGTTCAGAGTCTTCGCGTGCCTCGGACCTCAGTGCAGTCTCAGAACAGAGGAACTACACCCTCAGGAAAACTGCTCTATGAGGGGAAGCGTCGCCCGAAGGGACCATCACAGGATGGGAAGTACCGCCGCCGCGGGCGGGGACCCCGGTTGGAGCTCCAGCCGGGCAACGCTGAGCGGCAGCCGGAAGCGCCGCGGGCCGGCGCTTCCCGGGTTGAGAAAGAGCACGCCACCGCGGATCTCGACCGCCGCCACGTGGGAGTGTCCGCTGATCACGACGGAGATCCCGGCCGCCACCGGGTTCAGGTCCAGGTCCGGAAGCGCGTGCACCAGATACAGCAGATGTCCGCCCAGCTCCACGGCTTCGGTGGCGGGCAGGTCCGCGCACGGGCCGCTGCGGTCGACGTTGCCGCGGATGGCGGTGACGGGAGCGATGCGGCGAAGCGCGGTGAGCACCGCCACGTCGCCCACGTCGCCGCCGTGCAGGATGTGGTCCACCCCGGCAAGGGCGGTCAGCGCCTCCGGCCGCATCAAGCCGTGCGTATCGGAGAGTACGCCGACCGTCATCCCGCGGCGAGCTGCAGCGAGGTAAGTGTGGCGTAGTTGCCGGCGTCCTGCCCCGTTCCGGGCACGCCCGGGTCGATGTCGAGCTCAAGCGTGGTCACGCCGGAGAGCTCGACAGGCAGATCCTCAAACTCCTCGGTCGAACCCCGGGGCTGAAACTCGAAGGTGAGCCGGGCGATCTCGCGAGCTGTCTCCCCGGAACTGGCGTCCGGACCGGGATCCGCCCCGGAGCCCGCGCGGAACGTGATGGTCTGCGTTCGCTCGGAGGATCGATCGATCGCGTGAAGACGGATGCGAGCGATCGTCTGCGGCTGACGGAAGCGGAGGACGATTGTCTGCGGTCCGGGCTCGGCCGCGCGCCAGCCACGGCTGGGAGCGGCCGCGAACAGGTTCGCCAGGGGAAACAACGCATCCTCGGACGAGCTCCGTACTTCGGCCAGCTCCAGCACGTCGAGCCACGGCTGCCCAGCCTCCGCGATCTCTGTCATCTCGTTCTAGACCGGCTGGGTGCAGGCGCTGCAGCGCGTCGCGGCCGCCGGAATCGTCGTCAGGCACTGCGGGCAGATTTTGACGCTAGGACCCATCACACGCGCCAAAAGCTTCTGCGTGGGCAGGACCAGAAAGAAGTAGATGACGAAGGCGATGATGCAGAAGTAGATGACCGCGTTCAGAAACAGGCCGTACTTGATGACGCCGCCATTGACGGTGAAGGTGAGGGCAGAGAAGTCGGGCTTGCCCACGATGGCGGCGATCAGCGGCGTGATGATGTCGGTCACGAGCGAGTTGGTGATGGCGGAGAAGGCAGCGCCGATGATCACGGCGACCGCAAGGTCCATGACATTGCCGCGAAGGATGAAGTCGCGAAATCCTTTAAGCATGCTGTGTGCCTCGATCTGGGAGAAGAAGTGGGAACAGCGGAAGTATACGACGTTGCGGTGAATTGACCAGCAGGATGCGCAGCTCTCCGCTGCCGGGCAAAGTCATCCATCTCACCTTCCGGTGGGGGCGGCTCCGGTTTGTTTTTGAAGGCGGGCTCCGGGGCGGGCTGGCAGCGAAGCGGGTGCATAGGGGCTGGCCGGCGACCACTGCGGCCGGTCGGGCGCGTCCGCGACCGCCAGGGCAAGATCGCTGAAGAAGCGGTTTAACTTCGCGGCGGCCTCCCAGTCGATGGGCGTCGTCAGGTCGTCCTGCGGCTTGTGGTACCGGGTGGCATACCAGTCGCGGTAGGCGCGCTGCTCGGGTGTGCCTTCGTTGTAGCCGAAGATGAACGAGGCGATGGGCACACCGGCGCGAACGAAGTTGTAGTTGTCGGCACGGCGGAACAGATTGCGCTCAGGCTCGCGGTCCGGCCGCAGTTCGATGTGGCTGGAGCTCGCGACCCGGCGTGCGGTGGCTCCGAGGGTCGAATCGGCGATGCCTTCCATGGTGAGGATCTTCAGGGGAAAGATGGGTCGGAGCTGGTCGAGGTTCAGGTCCGCGACGATCTGCGCCATGGGCACCGTGGGGTGCTGGGTGAACCATGCGGATCCGAGCAGCCCCTTCTCCTCGCCAGTAAAGATGCAGAACAGCAGCGATCGCCGGGGCCGCCGCGCGGCAGGCATCTGGCTGACGGATCGTGCGAGCTCGATCAGGGTCGCGACATACGCGGCGTCGTCCAGGGTGCCGTTGTAGATGCGGTCGCCGTGGACGGGCGTGCCGAAGCCGTAGCCGTCCAGATGAGCGGAGAGCGCGACGTACTCCCCACGGAGCTTCGGGTCCGAGCCGGGGAAGACAGCGAGGATGTTGGGGGCAGAGATGCTCTTCTGAGTGAGGGCGAGGTGCAGGCGAAGGGAGCCGGCGAGGTTGACGGCGGGGAGCGGCAGACCTCGCTCCGCGCGGAGAAAGATCGGAGCCGGAGCGACGCCGGACGCTCGGAAGAGCCGGGCCGCAGCCGCTTCGCTCGCCCGCATGGCGAGGGGTGCGTCGCCCGGCGTCGCGGCGGACGTGCGAAGCCGAACCGTACGGGCGTAGGCGGCGGGCCAATGCGAGGGCTCGGTGGCGGCAGGGTTGTCGATGGCAAGGATTGCCACGGCGCCCGAGTGCGCGAGGGCACGGGAGCGCTCGGCAACGAAGCTCTCTCGCGTGGACCCGGCCGGCACGTTGTTGAAGTAGACCACCACCTTGCCCTGGAGACTGGGGCCTGCGGCGGGCACACCGTAGCCGCAGAAGACAACAGGACCCTCCACCCGCTCGGGCATGCCCGCATGCGGGGAAAGGGTAATCTCATCCAGCAGGCGAAGCGGCGTGGTGCTCGCCGACCCTGCTGTGGCGGGGAGGAGATCGACCGAGGATCGCGCCGGATCGAGGTCAACCTCCTCCATGGGCACGCGCTGCAGGAAGGAGCCGTGATCGCCGGCGGGCTCGAGACCGGCGGCCCGCATCTGCGCGGCCACATAGCGGGCGGCCCGCTCATACGCCTCCGTGCCGGTGTCGCGGCCTTCCATGGCGTCGTTCGAGAGTGCCGTGGTCTCTGCCCACCAGCCGGCGGTCTCGGGCGTGGGGTGCTGCGTGACGGGTGCTGCCGCGAGGGCGACGGGGGCGAGCAAAAGGAGGGCGGAAAGGTGCCTGAGCACGGGCGGGAGGCCTCCGGGAGAGCTGGGAATCTGGTCATTGTAGCGAAGTCCTTCTGCTACAACCCGCCCTGGAGATCGATGCGCTCCAAGGAAGCTCTTGATCAACTGTTGCGGATGGGAAAGAAACGCAGATTGCCTGCGGGAAGGACAAACCCCAAATTCCCTGCGGGAAGGACAAAGAAAGAGCAGGACTCTTTCCCTGGCGGACTCCCTCAGAGATCCCCTAATGTGCTTTGAAGAAGACCTGCAGGGAGGGGTAGAAGAGGAAGAACAGGATCATGCTGACCACCATCAGGTCCATGTAGATCAGCAGAAGCACGCCGCCGTGATACCAGCTCCATCGGGTCTGCATGCAGCGGACGTGGTCAATCAGGCCGGCCACAGCCACCGCTGCCGGAACGATGAGCAGAACGGTCTGCCGGTTGTTGGGGAAGTCAGTAAGAAACAGGGCTGCGACAAAGGCGGCCAGCACCAGAACGGTTCCACGGCGCAACGAGCGGAAGCGCGGGTTGAGGATGAGCGGCAGCACCTGCTTCCAGCATAGGACGTTCCGGAACAGCCGCGCGAGGCCGAGGGGCCCGGCCGGGGGAGATCCCCATGCGAGAGATCAAGCTGCGGGCGGGAGATTGTTGATTGCGGAGACGGGGATTTCGACGGAGCTGATGCTGGCGGTGACCGGGTTCTGAACCCCCGGCTCAAAGCGAGAGGCTACCTTTGCCCGGGATTTGTCGTGCCAGGTCTGCCCCGACCTCCTCCCCGACTCGCGATGTCAGCTTGCAGCCGCACAGAAACGGGTTCCGGTCAGACCCTGGCCACCTAGGCAGGCTCCGGGGCGCTGACCGCCGCGATCGACTCCGTGAAGGGCGCCCGCAGCACACCGCGCTCCGTAATGAT
Organism: Acidobacteriaceae bacterium; assembly: GCA_965218595.1. Taxonomy (GTDB): domain Bacteria; phylum Acidobacteriota; class Terriglobia; order Terriglobales; family Acidobacteriaceae; genus Edaphobacter. The sequence goes on from CBDCLC010000006.1 coordinate 337,040, forward strand.
GGCGGTGATGTATTTGGCGGGTGTCACGTCGAAGGCCGGGTTCTCGATGCCGACGTTGTCGGGGGTCATCTGCCGTCCGTTGGAGTGGGTCACCTCACGCGGGTCGCGCTGCTCGATCGGAATGCCTGCGCCCGTTGCGGTCGCGGGATCGATGGTGTTGAACGGGGCGGCTACATAGAAGGGAATGCCATGCTCCCTGGCCAGGATGGCGACGCCGTAGGTGCCGATCTTGTTGGCGGTGTCGCCGTTGGCGGCGATGCGATCGGCCCCGACGATGACCGCCTGGATGCGGCCCTGGCTCATCAGGTGGGCGGACATGTTGTCGCAAAGCACCGTGGTGGGGATGCCGTCCTTCATCAGCTCCCAGGCGGTCAGGCGCGCGCCCTGGAGATAGGGCCGGGTCTCGTCGGCCAGAACGCTGATCTCGGCGCCACGCTCGACCGCCGCCCGGATCACGCCCAGCGCGGAGCCGTAGCCGCAGGCGGCCAGAGCGCCGGCGTTGCAGTGGGTGAGCACGGTGCCTCGCCGGGGCAGCAGCTCCGCGCCAAACTGCCCCAGCTGCCGGCAGTTGCGGATGTCTTCGTCATACATCTCCCGGGCACGGGCGACGACGGCACGCCGGATCTCCGGAAGGGGCGTATTGGCCGCGGCCAGGCGATGGTACAGATCGCGGATCTGCCCGATGCCCCAGAACAGGTTGACGGCGGTCGGCCGGGTCTCCGCCAGGGTGCGGCAGATGACGTCAACCTCGGCCGTCAGATCGGGGAGCGATGTCGCGGTGGACCGATCGATGCCGAGCGCCACGCCCATGGCCCCCGCCACACCAATGGCCATGGCGCCACGCACGATCATGTCGCGAATCACGCGCGCGACCTCCTTGTAGGTGGTCGCAAGCACATAGGTCTCTTCCAGCGGAAGCCTGGTCTGGTCGAGGAAGTTGACGCCGGTGGGGAGCCATTCAAGGGTAGGAATCATGTCCTCACCAGTCTAACGAAGGGAGGCTGCCGGGGGAGGCGCCTGACCTCCTGGGCGAATGGCTGGAAGGGGCAAAAGGCAAGGGGGTCGGCGGCACCCGGACTGGCGATGCGGCCGACCCCCGATGTGGGGCAGGAGAAGAAAGACAGAATGCGCTCGACGCGGGCTTCGCAGCGAGCGCCAGTGCTCAGGTCCGACAAGTACGGCAGGGTGCTTCCGTCCGGCTTTGCCTCTGAACGGCGGGCAATGCTGCGACTCTACGCGGGGCAACGGTGCCGAGAAATGCTGCTTTGGTGGGAGCGCGTCTGCCGGTTGCGTCATGCCGGGGAGGGCTCTTTGTGGAGATCCATGTGGACGTTGCGGACATCCTCCGCAGTAAAGAGCGGAAGAAAGGGAACGCCCTCGAGCACGGCCTCGATCGCCTGACGTCCGCCCTGCTCGCGATCCACCAGGCAAAGCACGCCGGCGACGACCATGCCGGCCTCCCGGGCGGCGGCGATGGCCGCCAGGGTAGAGCCGCCGGTGGTGCAGACGTCATCCACAATGGCCACTGGAGCGCCGGGCTGCAGAAATCCCTCGATCCGCCGGCCGGTGCCGTGGGCCTTCTCCGCCTTGCGCACCAGAAACCCGTGAACGAGATGGACGCCAGGAGCGAGCGGGTCGAGCCCCTGGGAGATGGCGTACGCCGCGCTGGCCGAAGCGGTGTTCGAAACCAGAGGATCGGCTCCCATGGTCAGGCCGCCGACCGCCTGCACATGTGGAAGATGCTCGCGGATGAGCTCGTGGAGAACCACTCCCGTGAGCCGGCCGCCCTCGGCATGCAGCGTCGTCGTCCGGCAGTCGATGTAAAAGTCCGAATGCTGGCCGGAGGCAAGGGTGAAGTCCCCTACGCGGAAGGAGATGCGGGCAAGAAGGCGAAGCAGAAGGGCGCGGGAGTCGGAAGCTTCAGGCATGGCTGCGATTGTAGTGACCAGGGACGCCGGTGTCGCACAGGCGATTGGTTGCTATCTCGACCGGAACGAGACAGTTTCTGGTTGAGCGGAGTGATCCCCGTATTTAGCCGCGGGGGGACAGGACTTCGAGTCGCCAGGGCGAAATACAGGGGTCTCTCCACCTCGCTGCGCTCCTGTCGAGATGACAAAACGTATATGTCGATACGTCCCAGGGTCTCAGCTGCCAGGCAGCGAAAGACGGGCTCCGCTCTTTGCGATCTCGATCACGGTCTCCATCCGGATAAGCCGCCGTTCGTGATCCGCGACCGCGCCGGAAAGGCTCTTCAAATCTTCGGAGATCCGGTCGAGCTCTTCGCTGACCAGAAGGATCTTTTTGGTCGTGGCCAGAGCGTCGGTCAGCAGCGTCACGGACGTGCCTTCTGCATCTCTTCGATCTTTCTCAGGTTCTCCCGAATCTCGGAGCGGGCGGACCTCACCGCGGAGAGAGCTCCATCGAGCGCCGTGTTCATCTCCGCCAGCATGGCCGCAAGCGCCTCCTGCTCTGTGGCCGAGCTCTGCTTCTCATACGCAGACAACGACCGTCGAATCACCTCGCCCGCCGACACGTGCTCGGACGCGGCCAGCTGTTCCAAGTGCCTGCGCTCCTCAGGGCGCAACAGGACAACGGTTCGGGAGGTGATCGGTTGGGGAGCAGTCGCCATACCCATACAATAGCACATGTGCATGCTATGTGCATGCTCTACCGGGCAAGTTTCTCCAGGTGGCGGTACCCCCCTGTGGCGATCAGGCCCGAGAGAAAAACCGCGGAGTTATAGCTGGCGTGCACCAGCGCCGAGGCAGCCACTGACCGGTACCGGATCCGCACGGCGGCCAGCACCAGGGCGACCCCGGTGAGCAGGGCGATGATGGGCCAGGTAAAGGCGATCTGCTTGCCGTGCAGCAGGCCGAAGAGGACCGACGTCAAGATGGCCGAGAAGAACAGCGCGGGTGTCGACAGGGCATTCGAGGCATGCCACTGCTCGCGGGCGGCCGGCGTGCGGGGCAGCGAGAGCCAATCGTAGGCGATGGCGAAGGCGGGCAGGAGGAATCCGCGAAAGAAGATCTCCTCGAAGATGGGTGCGACGAAGATGCCGAAGGCGGTAACGGCCCACGCGTCGGCAGCGGTGCGGAAGAACTCCTCGACCGGGAGGGCCTTGGGTACGGTCACCAGAGCCGACAGAGCCTGGACGAGGAACGAGAGAAAGATGCCGAGGGGAATGAGGCGCAAGGCGTTCCGAGCCGCCGCGGGGGCGTTCCAGGAGATGCCTGCAAGGAACGGTCGTCGCCAGAGCAGCGGAAACACAAAGAAGGAGACGGCAAGCGTCGCGGCAAAGGTGATGCCCTCGGCCGCCAGCGCCAGGCGCGGGTCGACGAGCAGCTTCGGAAGGGAGCGGGGCTGGAGATGCGGCGCCGCCTCCGGAAGAGACCGCGTGACGGGCGGGATGGCCACGCGCGTGGCCGGGTGATGCAGGAACAGGACGGCCTGGGCCAGCAGAAGAAAGGCGAGGGTGAGGGCGAAGAAGAGCAGCGCATGGCCAAGGTGCGGAATGCGGGTGGGCGCCTCCCCGGGGGCTTCGTTGGGTGTGAGGTCGGGGGGCGGTTGCACGATGGCATCCCCTTCCACCAAGGCGGGGTTCAGGGGCGGCAGAGCGGGTTCTTCCCCGTCGGCGGTGCGGAGGAGGTGTGGGTTCATCGGCGTGCCGCCTTCTTCGCAGGAGCAGTTGACTTGGCCGGGCTCTTGCCGGGGGACTTCTTCGGCTTCCCTGCGGACGCGCTGGGACGGCCCGTGGGCACGCCGGTCTTCTTTTCTGGCTTGACGAACTTGGGCCTCAGGGCGCGGGCGGCGTCGGCCTGGGCGCGGATGGAGTCGGGCTGGGGGCCTGCGTAAGACCGGGCCGGATCGAGCGTGGTGGGCTGCGCAGGGTGCCTGGAGAAGAAGTCGCGGAGGAAGCGCGCGGTGTGCGATCCGGCGACGGTTGAGACCTGCTCCGGCGTGCCGTGCGCGACGATGCGGCCGCCGCCCTCGCCGCCCTCGGGGCCGAGGTCAAGCAGGTAGTCGGCGTTGCGGATGATGTCGAGGTTGTGCTCGATGATGACGACGGTGTTGCCGAGGTCGGCGAGGCGATGGAGCACCTCGAGCAACTTGCGGACGTCGTCGAAGTGAAGGCCGGTGGTCGGCTCGTCGAGCAGATAGAGGGTCTTGCCGGTCTGGCGCTTGGAAAGCTCGCGGGCGAGCTTCATACGCTGCGCCTCGCCGCCCGAGAGCGTGGTCGCGGACTGGCCCAGGTGGATATATCCCAACCCGACGTCCACCAGGGTCTGTAAACGATTGTGAACGTTGGGGATGTCGGCCAGGATGGGAACGGCTTCTGAGATCGGGAGATCGAGGATATCGGCGATGGAGTAGCCGTTGAAGCGGACCGAAAGGGTCTCCTGGTTGTATCGGCGGCCGTTGCAGACCTCGCACAGGACGTAGACATCCGGCAGAAAGTTCATCTCGATGCGGCGCTGCCCCTCGCCCTGGCAGGCTTCGCAGCGGCCGCCGGGGACGTTGAAGGAGAAGCGGCCAGGCTTGTAGCCACGCTCGCGGGACTCCGGCAGCATGGCAAAGAGGTCGCGGATGGCGGTGAAGACACCGGTGTAGGTGGCGGGGTTGGAACGCGGGGTGCGGCCGATGGGGGACTGGTCGATCTGGATGACCTTGTCGATCTGGTCGACGCCGATGACGCGGCCGTGCTGCCCCGGCTCTTCCCTGGAGCCGTAGATCTCCTTCGCCATCGAGCGATACAGGATGTCGTTGACGAGAGAGGACTTGCCAGAGCCGGAGACGCCGGTGACGACGGTCATGACGCCGAGCGGGAGGTGCGCGGTGACGCCCTGGAGGTTGTGCGAGCGGGCGTCTTCGATCGTGAGCCAGTTGCCGGTCAGGGGCCGCGGGCCAGTCTCGCCGACGGCGTTGGGCGGCCGGCTGAGGGCGTCGACGCGACCGGAAAGGTACTGGCCGGTGACGGAGTTCGGGTTCGCCATCACCTCGGCAGGGGTACCTTCCGCAATGAGGTGCCCGCCGTTTTTGCCGGCGCCCGGGCCAAGGTCGAGCAGGTAGTCGGCCTTGCGCATGGTGTCCTCGTCGTGCTCGACGACAAGGACGGTGTTGCCGAGGTCGCGGAGGCGTTCGAGTGCGGCGATCAGGCGCTGATTGTCGCGCTGGTGCAGGCCGATCGACGGCTCGTCAAGCACGTAGAGGACGCCGCGGAGGCGCGATCCGATCTGCGTGGCGAGCCGGATACGCTGGCCTTCGCCGCCCGAGAGCGTTGCGGCGGAGCGGTCAAGCGCCAGATAGTTGAGGCCCACGGCGTTCAGGAACTCAAGCCGCTCGATGATCTCGCGCTGGAGGCGGTCGGCGATCAGGCGGTCGCGGCCGGTGAACTGCATGGAGCGGGCGCCCACAAGCGCGCGGTCCAGGGGCAGGGCAGTGAACTCCGCGATGGAGAGGTCCTGCCGGTGCGGCCCGGTCCCATTCTCGGAAGCGGCGTGGCGGCCATTGCCGTTTGCGCTCAAGTTTTCTGCCGGTGTGCCGATAGGGAGAGTGACGGCGAGGGACTCCGGACGGAGGCGGCGGCCCTTGCACACCGGACAGGTGGTCGCGGACATGTACTGCATCATGTACTCGCGGTAACCCTCCGATCGGGTCTCTTCGAGGTTGGAGCGGAGGTAGGCGAAGATGCCGTGAAATCCCGTGCGCGCGGCCTCGGACCGGGGAGGGCCGTAGAGCAGGAGGTCCTGGTGCGGCTTGGGCAGGTCGGAGAACGGCCGCTTGAGATCGATCTTGTACTTGTCACCGGCGAGCTTGATGAGGCGGAGGAGATAGGTGGAGGCGGAGCCCGGGCCCATCGCTCCATCGAGCAGCGGCTTGGACCAGTCGGTGATGGTCTTGGCGGGGTCGAAGTCGTAGATGGAGCCCAGCCCATGGCACTCGGGGCAGGCGCCATAGGTGGAGTTGAAGGAGAAGGAACGCGGTTCGAGCTTGGGGACGTTGATGCCACAGTCCGGGCAGGCCATCGAGGAGGAGTAGAGCGTCTCGCTGACGGCGCGGGTTTCGGGGTCCTGGATGCCGATCAGGACCAGGCCACCGGCCATGCCAAGGGCTTTGACGACCGAGGTCTCCAGACGCCTGGTGTCGTATCGCGGCGGTGTGGGCTCGCCGGAGGGCGTGGCCAGCGCCGGGTTGGCGTTCTCCGGCGCGGCAGCGGGGTCGTCCGCGGGGAGAGGCTTGAGAATAATGCGGTCAACAATGGCTTCGATGGTGTGATTCTTGCGCTTTTCCAGCCGCATGCCTTCGGTGATCGCGGTGATCTCGCCATCGATGCGCACCCGGAAGCCCTGCTGGTCGAGCGCCTCGATCTCTTCGCGGAACTCGCCCTTGCGTCCCCGCACGACGGGGGCCATCACGGTGATGCGCTCGGGTTGAGCGCCCTTGGCGAGCCGCGCGACGGCGGTCTCGACGATGCGGCTGACGATCTGCTCGGCGGACTGCCGCGAGATGGGGCGGTGACAGTTGGGGCAGTGCGGCTGGCCGACGGACGCCCAGAGGAGACGAAGGTAGTCGTAGATCTCGGTGATGGTGCCGACGGTCGAGCGGGGCGAGCGCGAGGTGGTCTTCTGCTCGATGGAGATGGCGGGTGACAGGCCGTCGATGGCGTCCACGTCCGGCCGCTCCATCTGGTCGAGGAACTGCCGCGCGTAGGCCGAAAGGGTTTCAACGTAGCGGCGCTGGCCTTCGGCGTAGATCGTGTCGAAGGCAAGCGAGCTCTTTCCGGAGCCGGACAGCCCGGTCACAACAGTGAGGGTGTTGCGCGGGATCGAGACCGAGATGTTCTTGAGGTTGTGCTGGCGTGCGCCGCGAACGGTGATGTGCGTGAGGCTCATGGAGGTGGAGGCGGGCTCCTTCACGCTGCGGGAAGCGGGAAGGAGGCGCATCTAACAAGAATACGGCATGGACGCGCCGGCAAACGGGGCACCTGGGCTCAGATCGAGTGGGGCATCCGGGCGGCCGGGGGTATCCAGGGCGGTACTAACCGGGGAAGTTTGCCTATTGTAAGGCAGGAGCTGTTTGCGACAATCGACACGGGACCGGCCAGGGAGAGCGGAGGGCAGGTCCGCAGGGAGTTGATGTGGATTCGATTGTGTTGGCGTGTTCCATCCTGGCTTCCCTGGCGATCGGTGTGCTGGGAGCCTACGGCCTGTGCCTGGCCATGTTTCACGTCTTCCGTATCCACGCCCGCCAGGTACAGCAGCAGCGACAGAGCGCCGCACCGGCCACGGTTCGTCCCGCGGCCTAAGCTGTATCGACGTATACGTTCTGTCATCTCGACCGGAGCGCATCGAATGGAAGAATCCCTGTCTTTCGCCCTGGCGACTGGAAGTTCTGTCCCTCTGCGGGAAAACACAGGCGTCTCTCCGCTCAACGAGACAAGCATCCGTACCGTTCCAATCGAGCTCGCAACCTGTTTGGCTATCTGTCGTTACAGACTAGTCCTGGGAGGTGACCGGCTTCGGTCTTGCCCTCTCGCGGTGTTCCTTCTACCGCGGTGGAGAGGCGGGAGCCGTGGCGGGCGGCGCGATCTGCTCCTGCTGCTGCCGCAGACGTTGCAACTGCTCAAAGATCTGCTGCGGGGTTCTGACCCCTTCGGGCTTCTCTTGCGTGGTATCGCTGGAGGTGGTCGCCGTCGCAGGGGTGGAGGTCGCGTTGATCGGTGGGAAGACGATCGTCTGAGAGCTGGAGTTGTTGGTGGTGGGCAGGGACGCGGGCGGGTGGAGGTCCGGACCGACCGTGACCGGCGTCGACCGGCCGGCGGACGGCAGATAGGGACGGGGGTTGCGGAAGGAAGGTGCTCCTGGCTCGCCGGGGTCCGTGTCCCCTTCCGGTGAGCTCTGCGCGACGGCTGGCGTGGGCGGCGTCGGTCCGCCAAGGCGCGGGGTCAGGATCAGCTCGGACGGTGCGCCGGTGCTGTCTTTCACCAGAAGAACATTGGTTCCGGTGCCGTCGAGCAGCGAGGTGAGCACCGCGCCGGGCGCAGCCGGACCGTAGGTTCCGAAGACGTGATCGCTGCGCACTGAACCGTTGACCTTCAGGCCGGTCTGCCGGGCGATCTCGCCGAGGAGATGGTCGAGCGAGACGTCGTTCGCCGCGACGGTCAGCATGCCACCTGCGTAGCGCACGCTGCTGTGGTGATCCGGGGTGTCCGGGGCGGGCCTGCCCGGGACAGACACCAGGCTGCTTTGGCTCCAGGCCACAGCAGGGGCGACTGGCAGAACAGCGGCTACGATCCATCCGAGTGCCACGCGCGACTTCCTCATGTTTCGATTGGACGCGGTCGGCAGGCTGGGAGTTATCGGCCGGGGACCACGAAGTCCGCGAGTGGCGGCCAACGCCGGCACGGAGCTGCCAGCCACGCCTTGCGCTACACTTCGAGACAGCCGGGCCGTGGGGCGGACGGCACGAGTCAGAGCTGGTTGGAGGCGTGGAACCGGATGAGCGTTTGGGGTGGAAGCCGGACCGGCGCGGCGCTGCTGCTGCCATGGCTGCTGGCCGGAGCGCTGTGGGCTGAAACCTGCACCACCCAGTCGCAGATGGACCCGGCTACCCGCGACGCCCTGGCCGCGGCGGCCCGATCGCTGACCGGGCAGGTGGTGGCGAGCGCGAGCGCGCAACTTCGAGGGGAGACCACCCCGGAGCTCCAGAAGGACTTCGGCGCGGTCACCTATCTTGTGACGACGACGGCGCCAAAGCTGAAGGGCGGCTCTCCCGTGGTCGAGCAGGTGTATTTGCTGGATGCGACCGCGGCCAAGGGAGGCGGGACCTCGGAGGCGCAGTTCTTCTGCTCGTTGAACAGGTCCGAAGCGGAGGCCGACTTCCTGATTCCGGGGCTTGTGCCGGGCACATACGGATTTGCCGTGGTGGAGGTGGCTGGGGCCGCGACGCCGTTCCGTATCTCGTACCTGCTGCGGCAGGAGAACGGCCGGTGGCTGATGGCAGGCATCTATCCAACCCCGACCGCGATGGCCGGCCATGACGGCCTGTGGTACTGGCGGCAGGCGCGGGAGGCTGCAGGCGCGAAGCAGTCCATGACGGCGTGGCTGGACTTCAGCGCGGCGGAGAATCTGCTGCGGCCGGCGGCCTTTGTCGACAGCACGCACCTGGAAAAGCTCGCAAAAGAGCGGTCAGCCGCGGCTCCGCCGGTGCTGAGCGAGGGTGTCAGCGCGGAGACGGCGATGGTGTTGAAGGCGAAGAACGGGTCGGAGTACCGGGTGACGGCACTGGCGCTCGACGACTCGCGAGGGTTTGACCGGCCGGATGTTCTGCTGCACCTGAGCGGAACCTCCGGGGCCGATGAAGCAGCGCGGCAGGCGCAGAACGGGGGCGCGGCCCAGGCTCTGCTAGCCGCCTTTCCCGAGCTGCGGCAGCACTTTCATGGGGTCGCCGTGGTGAGCGAAAGCCAGGGTGCGAACCCGGTTGTTACCGAAGCTGCCATGACCACGATCTCCTGATGTGGGAGATCCTGCCGCGAGGTGGCTCAGTTATCCGGAGGGCGGCGCCGATTGGGGCTCGTGGTGGATGGGTGAAGGAAGTCTTGAAGAAGCCTCCAAACATTCCGCTTATAGCGGGAGCCCTGCTCCTTTGTTGTCATTCCCGACCCGCGACAGTGATTCAGAGGCTCCTTAGAGCGGTCCTGCAGGTGTCATCCTGACGCCATCTGTCGGGCCTTCAGCCCTGGAAGCCTTGATGGATCGCTACCCTGGGGCTTGCGCCCCAGGCTGTTATATGTCGGGCTTTCAGCCCTAAGAACCGAGGGTCAACCCACATGGCTCCGTGAGCCAAACCCTACTGCAATCAGCTCTACTTCCTGCCTGGCGGTGCGCCTTTGCTTCCTTTGCCCTTCTTCGGCGCGGTGCCGGCTGGCGCAAGCAGATCGAGCAGGGCCGGCAGCTTTGGCGACCCCAGGCCGGTGCAGGCGTCCCATCCGGGGCCGGCCTGGAAGGCGCCGTTTGAGCCCTCGGTAATGTCGCGAAAGCCCGGTTTGGCCTTGCTGGCGTAGATCTGGGGATTGAGGAATCCGGCGGAGGTGCGATTTCGGGCGTTGGCGACGGCGATGATGCCCGACCACAGCGGCGAGACGGCGCTGGTTCCACCGATGACGAGGGTCTTTCCGTCGACGCGGACGACGTATCCGGTCGCCGGATCGGCGTTGCCGCACACATCCGGGAGCCCGCGGCCACCGGTCTTTCCGAAGAGACCCGGGCTGCCGGGCGCGGGGACGTTGACGGAGCTCTGCCACGCAGGCTTGTCCCAAAAGGCGCTCACGCCCCCGCCGGTCGCGCCCTCGTTGTTGCTGAGCTCGTTCCAGACGGTCTCCGAGGTGATGGCGCCGTTTGCGCCGACGAGTTTGGTGCCGCCGCAGGCCAGAACGTGCGGGCTGGAGGCGGGGAAGTCGACGTTGTTTCCGGACCCTCCGTCGGTTGAGCCGTTGTCGCCGCATGCGACCACGATGGTGACCCCGATGGCGGCGGCGGATTGGCATGCCTGGTCAAGAGCGTTCAGGGCCTGCTGGGTCCAGGATGACTCCGGTCCGCCCCAGGAGATGGAGATGACGGATGGCTTGTTGACGGTGTCGTGGACCGCGGTGGCGATTGCGTCGATGAAGCCCTGGTCGGTGTTTGGCGCGAAGTAAACGGCGATGTTGGCGCCGGGCGCGACTGCGGCGGCGACCTCGATGTCGAGCATCACCTCGCCGTCGGCGCCGTCCGGCGTACTGGGCTGGTTCTTGCCCTTATCCACCGAGACCGTGGTGACCTTGGGAACGGGACGGCCGAGCGACTTAAAGTAGGCGCCGAGGTCGGTCGTACGGTACCCGCCGCCCAGCTCAATGATGCCGATCGTCTCCCCGGTGGCGTCGGAGCCGCTGGGGAGGCCATAGAGCGTCGCCACATCGACCGGCGAGTAGGAGGTGCCGGTGGCGCGGGCGACGATGCGGCCTTCCCCGGGCTCCGGCTGATCTTTGGCGAGGCGGAAGTGCGGTTTTGCCTGCGGCCGGTTATCAAGGCCAAGGACCGCGGTGACGGCACCCTGGAGCTCTTCGGGCAGCTGAATTGCGCCTTCGCGAACACGATACGTCCGTCCGTCCGAGGTGTGTTGGGCGAGCTGGACACCGAAGGCGCGCTCCATGGCGGCGGGGGCTCCGGTGAGCGAGACGACGCGTGTTTCGGCACTGACCAGATCGGCGGTCAGGCCGTACTCCTTGGCGAACGCCTGCACCAGCTTGACGGCGGCAGGGTCGGCGCCATGCTGCTGGCGCAGCTGCGCGCGCGTGAGCCGCTGCCCGCCCAGGGCCTTCAGGTCGAGAGGTGCTTTGCGGCGGACAATCACGGAGACGGTGATGGAGGCGCGCGAGCTCCGCGCCCCGCCTTCCGCGCCGGCGAAGGCCGGTTTGTCACTGCCGGGAAGCGGCGTGCACGACTGGGTGCTGAAACGGGGCTTGGATTTCGCTGTTGCCATCGCAGATTTCTCCTGGTGCTGGGCGTGCCGATTGCGTTGAGAGTCAGCTGGGAGAGGGGGGAGTTCGTCGGAGTCTCTGTGGGCTCTTCCTGCTTGGACGCGCGATCTGCTCGTCAGGGTGCAGGGGACGGCTGCTGCATGATGCAGCGGATTCCCTGAAGGTATGGACCTGAGTCTATGTGTCGGGCCTTCAGCCCTGAGGGCCGTTATGGATGGTTCCCTGGCGCTTGCGCGCCCAGGCTGTTATGCACCGGGCTTTCAGCCCTAGGCTGTGTCGAAACATAGCCAAGCAGGTTGGTAGCTCGACCGGAACGAGTCGGTTTCTCGTCTCGTGGAGCGGAGAGGGCCCTCTAGTTTGCCGCAAAAGGACAGAGCTCCAGTCGCCAGGGCGAAATACAGGGGTCTCTCCACTTCGCTGCGCTCCGGTCGAGATGACAACGTACGTGTCGATACAGTCTAGAGCCGTTACGGATCGCTATCTGGGGTTTGCGCCCCAGGCCGTGATGCATTGCGCTCTCAGCCCGCGCCACGGGAGGTACAACCCCATGCAAACAGCTTTTCGGAGCCTCTGATCCATTGTCATGGCTCGCGAAGAGACGCCGATGCCCTGCGGGAATGACAACAAGAAAGCAGCGCTCTCGGTATGAGCAGATGGTTTAGGAGCTCCCTAGAAGTGGCGCAGAGCCTCCGCTGGCTCCGGGTGGGCGGCAGGATCGGGCTGGGGCCGGTCGAACTGGGGCAGGCGGTCGGCGTTGCGTTCAAGCGATCGGCTGACGATATCGCGGGAGCCGAGGCCGACGGCAAGGGCGAGCGTGAGGACGATGCCGCCGAACAGGATGCCGAAGGCGAGTTCGATGATGGTGCCGCCGATGCCCAGGTGATCGAGCACCATGGCGGCGGTGAGCACGAGCACCAGCCACTTGATGCCCAGCGAGAGGAAGCGTGCGTACTGCAGCCGCGCGTTGACGGCTCCGATCAGGACGGAGCGGGCCAGGAATCGGGCAAGGATCGTGCCGACGAACAGAAGCACAATGGCGCCGATCGAGTGCGTCAGGTAGGGCAGAAGCATGACGGAGACGGCGGAGTTGTTGCTGTACGAGGCGTCAAAGGCCGACAGTCCGATGATGATGCCGAGGACCACAAAGCCCCAGAAGACGAGCCGCGCGATCAGGCGGCTGGGGCTGTTGGCGGGCGACCAGTCGGAGAGTGGCGTTCCGGTGTCAGTGCGGGCGAGGCGCTCGTCGAAGTGCGCCGCCTCCAGGCCGAGGCGCAGGAGATAGGCGACTCCGGCGCCCAGCAGCGACAGGATAAGCACCGCCACAAGCAGCGCAATCACGCCTGGGAGAAAGCTGGCCAGCTGAACGAGGACTCGATGAGCGGAGTCTTGAAGCGCGAAGTTGATCTGTTGCCACATGATCGGAAGGTCCCTTTCTTTCCTGATTTCCGGCGTGGACGCCGGTGCGGAGGTCGGAAGGCAGGGTGGAGGACTCAGGGGTTGAAGCGGTCTGGCCAGCGCCAGCGCGAGACCAGGTACGCACGATCCTGTTCAAAGTTACGTGCGAGCTCTTCGATGTGGCGCTCGGCCGCAATGTTTTCTGCGCCGGAGTTGCCGATGAGCACCAGGTGCGAGGCGACCCAGGCGAGGTACAGGGGAGTAAGGGCTCCCATGAGGTGACCGCGGTTGATGGTGCGCAGACGGTAGGCCAGGGTGAAGTCATAGACGATGCGGGTCCACAGGCTGTCCGGAAGGTGAAAGGTGGCGGGGTCGGCGAGCGAGAGCTTTTTGAGGCCGAGAAGGGTGTGCGGCGGCAGAAGGATGGACCAGATCTCGTGGAGGTTGGTGTAGGCGTTGCGGAACGAGTTGATCATCGGCTGGATGTTGGCTGCCGGCTCGGAGGAGGGCAGAAGGGCGCTGTCGCGGCTGACCAGCGGCTGGATGGGCCGGGAGCGCTGCCAGAAGGTGGCGCGCGCATCGATCTCCGCGAAGAGCGATCCGACGATCTCTGCCAGGACGGCGTTCAGATCCCCGGAGGGTGGGGTGGGGATGACGCGCTGCCCGGCGTCAATCTCCACGATGGTGAGGCCGGCTGCCGCTGCCTCGGCGATCGGCCAGACGATGGTTCCTCCATGGCCGGAGACGTTGCTCAGCCGTTCCACGGCGCGGAAGGAGAGGCCAAGATCAATAGCCAGGGGAAACCGGGCTGCGGTGGCGAACAGGGCGCGGCTGAGGGGATAGAGGATGGCGGAGTTGACCAGGGCCTCGCGCGCGTGGAGATGGTAAAAGGGCACGGCCACATCGGCCCCGCCGGCGACGGCTTGTGCCAGGTTGTGGAGCGCCTCGGGGGAGAGCGACTGCGTCTCCGGACCGAGCAGAAGCGAGGTGCCGGCGTGGTACTCGCGAGCAAGAACGGCGAGGTTGCGAAAGTTCGCGGAGGTGAGCAGCCAGGATTCGGACGGAGGGGCGGAGGGGGTGTAGGTGACGACCCGTGGACCGCCGGTGCGGTCGGCGGATTGGTCCGAAAGATCGTGCGGCACGTCCGGGCTGGCAAGGGTCACGGACCGGTCCGGAAAGGCCGCTGTGACGTTTCGCAGCGTGCTCCGGAGGGCATCCCCGGGAAGCGGCGGAACGCTGACAAGCAGGTCCGGGCCGCCTCCGGAAGCGGCGGCCTGCACGGTTGCGGAAGCGGTGTGAGCTGTGGCCATCGAGTCTTACGTATCTCCGGTCTGTCCGAGCGGCGCTCTGCCCAAGTGAAAGGGTGCCCGCTCCGGCGAGCCACGATCGGCTTACCTGGGCAAGGCCTGGATGCCCGAGAGCGGGATGTGGACCCACGCCGGACGGTTGTTCAGCTCATAGAGTAGCTCGTAGAGGGCCTTTTCGAGCAGGTAGGCGTTGAGCAGAAGCTGTGCCGCCGGTGGTTCGGGGAGCAGACCCGGATTGGCTGCGATGGTCGACCGGTAGGTAGACAGAAACTCGCCGGCCGCCGCATTCTCCCACAGGCGCGCCCACAGGTGGAGCGACCGGGCATCCTCCGGGCGGCGCTGGGCGAAGTCGGCCAGGCCCGCCCAGGCGGCGTAGGAGAAGGAGCGCAGCATGCCGGCGACATCCTTGAGCGGCGACTGCTTGGCACGGCGCTCGGCCAGCGATCGCGCGGGCTCGCCCTCGAAGTCCAGGATCACGTAGTCGTTCTTCGAACGCAGCACCTGGCCCAGGTGGTAGTCGCCGTGGATGCGGGTGCGTCGGCCGGCCTCGTCCGGCGGCAGCGGAGCGATGGCCTGAGCCCGGGCAAACAGCTCGATGCGCTGGCTGAGGATGAGCGCGGCCGCATCGGCGGTCAGCTCGGTCAGCTGCGGCATGCCGCGCTTGAGGGCGTCGAGACTCTTGTGAATCTGCCGGTCGATCCGGCTGGCGTCTGCCTGGAGGTCGGCTGCGGTAAAGGGCTCGGAGGTGAAGGCGGGGTCGTCGGTCTCGGTCGCGAGTGCAAGGTGCATCTCCGCGGTGCGCTTGCCCAGCAGGGCGGCGGCGTCGAGCGAAAGGCCGGCGTGCTCCCGTGCGAGCGGCAGGTTGGGAGGACCCGGGTCCTCGAACGAGGGAGCCTGGCCGGTGGCCTCGGGAAGCGGGCAGTGAAACACGTCTTCGAAGTAGCGGGAAAGTTCCCCGAGGAACCACTTCCAGCCGTCACCTTCGTTGGGAACGAGACCCTGCAGCATGGCCAGGGTGGTCGACTCGGTGGCGGCCTCGCCCGAGCCCGAAAGGCGGATGTCGCCGAGGAATGGAGCGATGCGCGGGAAGTGGGCGACGTCGGTCAGGAATCGGCCGATCTCCGTATCCGGGTTTTCGCCCGGCTCCAGCCGGCGAAAGAGCTTCAGGATGAGTTTGCCGTCGTAAAGGATGGAGGTATTCGACTGCTCGGCCGATCCGACGCGCGCGGGAAGCGCTTCGGAGCCGCGAACCTCGGAGAAGGCCGCGCTCGGCTGCCCCGTGATGCGCCCGGAGAGCGTTGGCACCGACTCGTTTTCCTCGATGGTCCTCAGAAGCGCCTGCCGCAGCTCCTCCCGTGCGACGGCGTCGTAGACGGCAGCCGGACCGCTCGCGGTGCTCAGGGTGGCGAGGATAGTCGCGGGCGCCGAGGCGCGGAGGGCATCGATGGCGGCTCCGGTCGAGACGGCGAGCGGAAGCTGGTAGGAGTCGCTGGTTCCCTGGCCGGTGGCGGCGTCGACTTCGCTGTAGTTCACCTGCAGAAACGTGAGCACGGCGTTCATGGCGGGCTCGGCGGATCGGGGGCTGGCGCTGTCCGGGATCTCGACCCAGTCAAGGATGCGGACCGAGCTGATGTTGCGGGATTTGGCACCGAACCAGCGCTGCCGCTGCAGGTAGTTGGGCAGCAGCTCCTCGAGCACGTCGATGCCGGTGCCGCCCAGCAGACCCTCCCAGCTCTGGTTCAGAAGAGCCAGCGTAGGCTCATCGACGGCGATCTCGACCGGCTCCGGC
The DNA here is from genome assembly GCA_965218595.1 of Acidobacteriaceae bacterium. GTDB lineage: Bacteria > Acidobacteriota > Terriglobia > Terriglobales > Acidobacteriaceae > Edaphobacter. The sequence continues at coordinate 353,049 of CBDCLC010000006.1, forward strand.
AGCTTGAGTGCAGGCTGCAGCTCCAGCCAGAGGAAGGAGTAGGGCGCGAGCGTGATGGCATAGCCGGTGTGGTCGATGGCCGGAAACGGCACATAGCCGAGCATCTCGACCGGCTGCCGGCCCGCCCAGCGGGCGAGATCGAGCTGCACCGGCTGGGCAAAGCGGGAAAGGTTCGCGACACAGAGCACGGTCTCGGCGGATCCGTCCTCGCGGTCGAGGTGACGGATGTAGGCCAGCACCTTGCGATTCTCAGGATGGAGAAACTCGAGCGTGCCGCGGCCAAAGACCTGGAAGAGCTTGCGGAGCGCAATCATGTTGCGCATCCAGTGCAGCAGCGAGGACTGATCGGATTGTTGCGCCTCCACGTTGACGGCCTGGTAGCCGTAGATAGAGTCCATGATGACGGGGAAGTACAGCTTGGCGGGCACGGCCTTCGAGAAGCCGGCGTTGCGGTCGGAGTTCCACTGCATGGGCGTGCGAACGCCGTTGCGATCGCCCAGGTAGATGTTGTCGCCCATGCCGATCTCGTCGCCGTAGTACATGATGGGCGTTCCGGGGAAGGAGAGCAGGAGCGAGTTCAGCAGCTCGATGCGGCGGCGGTTGTTGTCGACCAGGGGCGCCAGCCGGCGGCGAATGCCGACGTTGATGCGCATGCGCGGGTCGCCCGAGTAGGCCAGATACATGTAGTCTCGTTCCTCGTCCGAGACCATCTCGAGCGTCAGCTCGTCGTGGTTGCGAAGAAAGATGCCCCACTGGCAGTTGGGCGGGATGTCCGGCGTCTGCGCCATGATGTCCGTGATGGGCAGACGGTCTTCCTGCCGGACGGCCATGTAGATGCGCGGCATGAGCGGGAAGTGAAACGCCATGTGGCACTCATCATCGTCGCCGAAGTAAGGCCGCACGTCGGCCGGCCACATGTTGGCTTCGGCCAGGATGACACGATTGCTGTACTCGCGATCGAGCACGGCCCGGATAGCCTTGATCCGGTCGTGGGTCTCGGGAACGTTCTCGCAGGAGGTGCCGTCGCGCTCGACCAGGTAGGGAATGGCATCGAGCCTGAGGGCATCGACCCCCATGTCGAGCCAGAAGCGCATGGCCGTGAGCACCTCTTCCATGACGCGGGGATTGTCGAAGTTGAGGTCCGGCTGGTGCGAAAAGAAGCGATGCCAGTAGTACTGCCCGGCGACCTCGTCCCAGGTCCAGTTGGACTTTTCGGTATCGGTAAAGATGATCCGGACGCCGGAGTAGAGCTTGTCGGTGTCGGACCAGACGTACATCTCGCGCTCGGGCGAGCCCTTGGGAGCGTGGCGGGCGGCCTGGAACCAGGGGTGCTGGTCGGAGGTGTGGTTGATGACCAGCTCGATCATCACCTGCATCCCGCGTTCATGGGCGGCGTCGAGGAACTCCCGGAAGTCCTCGACGGTTCCATAGGCGGGGTTGACGTCGGTGTAGTTGGAGATGTCGTAGCCGTCGTCGCGCAGGGGCGAGGGAGAGAAGGGAAGCAGCCACAGACAGGTGACGCCCAGGTCCTGCAGGTAATCGAGCTTCGAGATCAGACCCTGAAAGTCGCCAATGCCGTCGGCGTTCGAGTCGGCAAAGGCACGCACATGGAGCTCGTAGATGACGGCGTCTTTGTACCAGAGTGGATCGGTGGCGCTGCCGGGCTGTTTCACTCGCGTTCTCTTCCTCAGGGTTCTCTGGTTGACCGCGCCTATGCCGAGAGCGTGGTGTGCTGGTTTGAGCGGGTGACGCGGAGGACGTGCGCGGGCATGACCTCAGGCCGGAGCGCCACGTAGTTCGAACGGTCACGCCAGGTGTAGTGGGTGCCGGTCAGGAGGTCTTCGACATCGAAGTTCTCATGGTGTTCGATGCCCAGGACCTTGAGGTCGAGGTCGATCCATCCGCCCTGCTCCTGAGAGGAGTCGAGATTGATCGCAACCAGGATGAGATTGCCGGCCGATGACTTCGAGTAGCAGAGGATGTGCGGGTTATCGACAGGGTGGAAGTGGAGGCTCTCGTTGCGCTGGAGCGCGGGATTCTCCCGGCGGATGGCGTTCAGCCTCGTTACGAGCGGGGCGATGGAGTCCGGCGCGTCGATCGCCCATTCGCGGATCTCGTACTTCTCGCTGCGGAGATACTCTTCGCCGCCTGCCTTGAGCGGCAGGTTCTCGCCGAGTTCGTAGGCAGGCCCATAAATGCCGTAGTTGGCGGCGAGCGTCGCCGCCAGGATGATGCGCTGCATAAAGGCAGGCCGGCCGCCCTGCTGCAGGATGGGCGGCAGGATGTCCGGTGTGTTGGGCCAGAAGTTGGGACGGAAGAAGTCCGCGACCGGTGGCGTCGTGAGCTCTTCCATGTACTGCTCGATCTCGGGCTTGGTGGTGCGCCAGGTGAAGTACGTGTAGGACTGCGTGTACCCGCCCTTGGCGAGCGCGTACATCAGGTGCGGACGGGTGAAGGCTTCGGCCAGAAAGATGACCTCGGGGTGATCCTTGTGGATCTCCGTGATGCACCACTCCCAAAAGTGCAGGCTCTTGGTGTGGGGGTTATCGACCCGGAAGATCTGAACGCCGCGACGGATCCAGAACTGAAAGACGGAGAGCAGCTCCTCCCACAGACCGCGCCAGTCGTCGGACTCGAAGTTGAGCGGGTAGATGTCCTGGTACTTCTTTGGGGGGTTCTCCGCGTACTGGATCGATCCGTCGGGGCGGACCTGAAACCAGGAGGGATGCTCGGCGACCCAGGGGTGGTCGGGCGAGCACTGAAAGGCGATATCCATCGCCAAGTCGATGCCGTGAGCCGCCGCCGCCTGAACCAGGTGCTGGAGGTCGGCGACCGTGCCGAGCTCCGGGTGGACGGCCTTGTGGCCGCCATCTGGCGAGCCGATCGCCCAGGGGCTGCCGTGGTCGCCCTCGGCCGCGACCACGTTGTTGTTCGGTCCCTTGCGAAAGGCTTTGCCGATGGGGTGGATGGGCGGAAGGTAGAGCACGTCGAATCCCATGGCGGCGACGCGCGGCAGCTGTGCCTCGACGTCGAGCAGGGTGCCATGCTGGCCCGGAACGGGTGAGGTGGAGCGCGGAAACAGCTCATACCAGGTGGAAAAGCGGGCGCGCTCGCGATCGACCCAAAGGGCAAGGTCCCGGTTGAAGCGTGTGCTGCGAGACAGGTCGGGGTAGCGCTGCGAGAGCACGAGAAGCTCGTCGGCCAAGGGGTACTCGTAGCGGGGCGCATCCTGATCGGCGAGCCAGCGCAGCGAGACGACGACCTGCTGCAGCAGCTGTGCGTCGGCGGCCTCGGCGCGGGCGGCCATCTCTTCCAGCAGAATGGCTCCGGAGCGAAGGGCGAGGGGAATGTTTTGCGGGATGCCGGGCGAGCCTGGGAGATCGGGATCGGGCTGGGCGGCAATGCGCTTCCGGAGGTCCGACTGCCAGGTGTCGAAATGGTCGACCCAGCCTTCGACAGAAAACTCCCAGGTGCCGATGCGATCGGCAACGAAGCTGCCGCCGAAGACATCGTTGCCGAGGGCGTGCATGGGGGCGGTCTGCCACGCTCCCTTGCCGCCATGACGGAAGAGAAGGCGACCGGCGACGTGGTCGTGGCCGTCGCAGAAGATGGCCGCGGTCACCTCGACGAGATCGCCGAGGATCCGCTTTGCCGGATACCGGCCGCAGTCCACCTCCGGACGGAGATCCTCAACGATGACGCGCTTGCGACCTTCAAGTGGTTTCATCAATCTGCCGCGATTCCTTTTCTTTAGCCTGCCAAAATGTTTCGGTTCCCAGCGTGCGCCTGAGAACTGCGTACCGGATGCCTGGTGGAACATCGGGCTGCCGGGAAGCATCCAAAGGGCGAAACGCACAGAAAAGCAGCCTCTGCTTGCTTAGGGAAGATGCGCTCTTCCGCGAGGACGTTGCAGAACGGGCTCCGCGATAGGATGCCGATGAGGAAACAAAGTTGAGTGAGACGCACGGTACGACCCCGACCGCAGGCGCGGAACGGACACAGGAGCTCCACCAGGCGCGCATTGGGGACTATGCGCTGATCGGCGATCTGGAGACGGCGGCGCTCGTCTCCCGCGAAGGTTCGATCGATTGGCTGTGCTGGCCGACCTTCTCCTCCAACGCCTGCTTTGCCGCGCTTCTGGGAACTGTGGATCACGGCTACTGGAAGATCTTTCCGAAGTCGGAGGGGTCGGTCGCGGGGCGCCGCTACAAGGAGGGAACGCTCATCGTCGAGACGCGATTCGCGACGCCCGGAGGCGAGGTGGTGCTGGTGGACTTCATGCCTCCGCGGGGGGAGCGTTCGGACATTGTGAGGATCGTTCGTGGCCTGCGGGGATCGGTTGATCTGCGCATGGAGCTCGTGATCCGGTTCGAGTATGGCATGCGGGTGCCCTGGGTGACCCAGATGCCGGACGGCCTGCGAGCGGTCGCCGGCGCAGACATGCTGGTGCTGCGCACGGAGGCGCCGCTCCACGGCGAAGGTCTGACCACGGTCAGCGAGTTTACGGTGCACGAAGGGCAGTCGATGCACTTCGTTCTGACGAGCTCGTCGTCGATGGAAGCGCCCCCGAAGCCGGTTGAGCCGGAGGTGGCCCTGCGGCAGACGGAGGAGTTCTGGACCGACTGGATTGGCAAGAGCACCTTTGCGGGAGAATACAAGGAGGTCGTCGACCGGTCGCTGCTGACGTTGAAGGCGCTGACCTACCGGCCGTCCGGCGGCATCGTCGCGGCGCCCACCATGGGCCTGCCGGAGCAGATCGGCGGCGAGCGCAATTGGGACTATCGCTACTGCTGGCTGCGCGACACCGCCTTTACGCTGCTGGTGCTGATCGGCGCGGGCTTTCACGAGGAGGCGATCGCCTGGCGAAAGTGGCTGCTGCGCGCCGTGGCCGGATCGCCCGACCAGCTGCAGACCCTGTACGGCATCTGCGGCGAGCGCATGCTGCGGGAGTGGGAAGCGACCTGGCTGCCCGGCTACCGGAACTCCAGGCCGGTTCGCGTCGGCAATGCCGCGGTCAGCCAGTTTCAGCTGGATGTCTTTGGCGAGGTGGCTGCCGCGCTCTCGCAGACGCCCGACGCGGAGAGCGATATTCGCGTCGACGCGGGAGCCATCCAGTCGGCCATCATCGACCACCTCTGCCATGTCTGGCAGCAGCCCGACGACGGCATCTGGGAGACACGCGGCGGACGAAAGCAGTTTGTGCACTCCAAGGTGATGGCCTGGGTCGCGCTCGATCGCGCCATCCGGCATCGCGAGCAGTTCGACGGCGGCGGCGATGGCGATGTGGAGCGATGGAAGCAGAACCGCGAGATGATCCACAAGGAGGTCTGCGAAAAGGGCTTCGACAAGGAGCTGAACAGCTTTGTGCAGAGCTACGGATCGAAGGAGCTCGACGCCTCTCTGCTGCGTATTCCCATCTCCGGGTTCCTTCCTCCGCATGATCCTCGCGTGATCGGAACGGTGGAGGCGATCGAGCGAAAACTGATGCGCGGTGGCTTTGTGGAGCGCTACAAGACGGGAGAAGACGGCTTGAAGGGGAGCGAAGGTGTGTTTCTGGCGTGCTCTTTCTGGCTGGTGATCGCGCTCTACCTGATCGGCAGGGAGCAGGACGCGCGCGAACTCTTCGATCGGCTGCTGGGGCTTCTGAATGACGTGGGCTTGATCTCGGAGGAGTACAGTCCGGAGACGGGGGAGATGCTGGGCAACTTCCCGCAGGCCCTCACCCATCTGGCGTTGGTGCACGCGGCCTTTGTGCTGAGCGGCAGGTGGTCGCCGGAGTCCTCGACAGGAAGTTGTGACTGAGCTCCAGGTGCAACCCCAGGGTGCGGCGGCAGACTCTAAACAGACTTCCGCACGATTTCAGAATCACGACGGTGTCCCTGGGGGACATCCCCAACGCAAAGACAGGCTGTTGATGCGCCGCATTCCATTCTCGACCTACCGCTTACAGCTGCACAAAAACTTCACATTCGACGACGCTTCGGCCATTGCAGGGTATCTGCGCGAGCTCGGCGTATCGCATGTCTACAGCTCGCCCTACCTCCAGGCCGCGCCGGGAAGCATGCATGGCTACGACGTGGTTGATCATCAACGGGTGAATCAGGAGCTCGGTGGCCGCGAGGCGCATGAGCGGTTCTGCCGCACGCTGGGGGAGGCCGGACTGGGGCAGGTGCTCGACATTGTTCCGAACCACATGTCGCTCGGCAAGGAGAACCGGCTGTGGTGGGATGTGCTCGAGAACGGCGCCGCGAGCCGCTACGCCTCCTTCTTCGATATCGATTGGCAGCCGCAAGAGGAGCGGCTCCGCGACAAGGTGCTGGTGCCGGTGCTGGCAGATCAGTACGGCCGTGTGCTTGAGTCGGGCGGCATCACGGTGAGCCGCCGCGGAGCCAGGTTTGTGGTCGAGGCGGCAGGCCAGACGCTGCCGGTCTCCCCGACGACGCTGCCGGTGGTGCTCGCGCGCGCGGCGGAGTACGCGAAGTCCGACACGCTGAGCTTTATCGCCGCCTCGCTCAGCCGCCTGCCGGAGCCGGAGTCGTGGGACAGGCGGGCGATGCTGGCACGGCACCGCGACCAGACGGTGCTTGAACGTATGCTGGGAGAGCTGTGCGCGGGGGAGAGCGCCATCTGCGAGGCCATCGATCGGGCGACGACGGAGTTGAACGCGAACAAGGATGCCCTCGATGACTTTCTGAACCAGCAGCACTTCCGTCTGTCGTTCTGGAAGACGGCCGATCAGCAGCTGGGCTACCGGCGCTTTTTTGACGTGAATACCCTGGTCGGCCTGCGCATGGAGCGTGAACACGTCTTTGAAGAGACCCATTCACTGCTGGTCGAATGGCTTCGCCGGGGTGTGCTCGATGGGGTGCGAGTCGATCACCCGGATGGTCTGCGCGACCCGCTCGAGTACTTCGAGCGGCTACGGGAACATGTTCCCGACGGCTGGATCATCGGGGAAAAGATCCTCGAGCCCGGGGAGTTCCTGCGCGAAAGCTGGCCGATCGAAGGCACCAGTGGCTACGACTTCATGAACGCCGTAGGCGGTGTGCTGGTGGACCCTGCGGGCCTCAAGAAGCTGCGCGCGAGCTACGGCAGCTTCACCGGCGAGCCGACCGACTTCGACCTGATTGCGCACGACAAGAAGATCAGCATCAGCCAGGAGGCGCTGGGCAGCGACGTCAACCGTCTGGCGAGCCTGTTTGTCGAGATCTGCGAGTCGAACCGAAACGAGCGCGACTTTACGCGGGCCGAGATCCGTCGCGCGATTCGCGAACTGGCTGCCTGCTTTCGCATCTACCGCACCTACGTCATGCCTGGCCGCGAGGAGATCGCGGACGAGGACCGGCGCGCGATCGCCTCCGCGACCGAGTGCGCCAAGGCAAACCGGCAGGACATCGACCCTGGCCTGTTCGACTTTATGCACGATGTTCTGACCCTCGCCGTCGGGGGCAAGCTTGAGACGGAGTTTGTGCTGCGCTTCCAGCAGTTCACCAGTCCCGTGATGGCGAAGGGCGTCGAGGACACGGCCTTCTACTGCTTCAACCGCATGATCGGCCTGAACGAGGTGGGCGGCGATCCGGGGCGGGACGGCCTCTCGGTCGAGGACTTCCACGCCTACAACACGCACATGCAGGCCACTCACCCACAGACGATGACGACGCTTTCGACGCACGACACCAAGCGCAGCGACGACGTTCGCGCGCGCCTGGCGGTGCTGTCGGAGATGCCGGTTGAGTTCGCAGAGACTGTGGAGCGATGGTCGGAGGCAAACGCGAAGTACCGTCGCGGTCTGTACCCCGATCGCAACTCGGAGTACTTCCTCTACCAGACGATGATCGGTGCATGGCCCATCTCGCCCGAGCGGCTGCACCCCTACATGGAAAAGGCGATGCGGGAGAGCAAGCAGCAGACCTCCTGGGTGGCCAACAACGTGGAGTACGAGGACGCTCTGAACGGCTTTATCGACGCGCTCTATGCGGACAAGGCGTTTCTTGCGGAGATGGAGGCGGCGGTCGGCCGCGTGCGTGACGCGGGCCGCATCAACTCCCTGGCGCAGACGCTGGTGAAGTACACCTCGCCGGGCGTTCCGGACCTCTACCAGGGTTCGGAGCTGTGGGATCTGAGCCTGGTGGATCCGGACAATCGCCGGCCGGTGGACTATGACCTGCGCCGGCGTTTGCTGGCGGAGTTGGGCCGGATGCCGGCAGCCGATGTGCTGAAGCGATGGGACGACGGGCTGCCGAAGCTGTGGACGGTCTTCCATGGCCTGCATGTGCGCCGCGATCGGCCGGAGACCTTTGGCCCCAACGGCACCTACCAGCCGCTCGAGGCGCACGGTGAGCGGCACGGGCATGTGCTTGCGTTTCTGCGCGGCGGCCGGTCGGCGACCGTGGTTCCGCGGCTTCCCCTGTCGCTGGCCGGCGATTGGAAGGATACATCGATCGAGCTTCCCAAGGGGCGCTGGCGCAACCGTCTGACCGGCGAGGCCGTGAGCGGCGGGAACCTGCGCCTGGCGGAGCTGTTTCTCAACTTTCCTGTGGCACTGTTGATCCTGGAGGATCGCAACAATGCATGAGTTTCAGGTGTGGGCGCCAAAGGCGAAGAACAGGGTTCGCGTCAAGGTGCGCGGGCGACTTTACCCGATGGAGGCAGGCGAGCGTGGATGGTGGTCCGCAACAATTGAGGACGCGAGCCGCGGTGATGACTATGCCTTTTTGCTGGACGACGACCTGACCGAGCTGCCCGACCCTCGCGGTCTCGAGGCCGTGCACGGCGTTCACGGGCCATCTCGCCTTTACGATCAGGCGGCGTACAAGTGGAACGACAGGGGCTGGCAGGGATGGCCGCTGGCGAGCGCCGTGTTTTACGAGATCCACATCGGCACCTTCACCGAGGCCGGCACCTTTGACGCGGCTATTGAGCGCCTGCCCTACCTGGTGGAGCTCGGCGTCACGCATCTTGAGCTGATGCCGGTCGCCGAGTTCCCCGGCAAGTTTGGCTGGGGCTACGACGGTGTGGGCATGTTTGCGGTGACGGAGACCTATGGTGGTCCCGATGGTCTGAAGCGGCTGATCGATGCCTGCCACCAGCACCGGCTGGCCGTGGTGCTGGACGTCGTATACAACCACTTCGGCCCGGTCGGAGCGTACGCGAACAAGTTTGGGCCCTACCTGACCGACAAGCACGTTACGCCGTGGGGCGACGCGATGAACTTCGAGGAGGGCGGCAGCGACGAGGTCCGGCGCTTCTTTCTTGACAACGCGATGATGTGGCTTCGCGACTTCCATTGCGACGGTCTCCGGCTGGACGCGACCCACGAGTACATGGATCGATCGGCGATCCACTTCATGGAGCAGCTTTCGGCCGATGTGGAGGTGATGTCGGCGGTGGTAGGCCGCCGGCTGGTGCTGATAGCCGAGAGCGACCTGAACAACCCCGATGTGGTGCGGCCGCGGGAGGCCGGCGGATACGGGATGGACGCGCAGTGGAGCGACGACTTCCACCACGCGCTGTTTACCGTGCTGCACAAGGCGGAGTCGGGCAAGGGCTACTACGACGACTTCGGCTCGTTTGAGCTGCTGGCCAAGACGCTGACCGACGTCTTCGCCTACGACGGGCAGTACTCGGTGTATCGCGACCGGTCGCACGGACGGCCCGTCACGGATCTCTCCGCGCACCACTTTATCGGCTTCATTCAGAACCACGACCAGATCGGCAATCGTGCCATCGGCGACCGCATTGAGCACATCGTCGGCATGAAGCGAGCCAAGGTCGCCGCGGGTCTGGTGATGACGGCTCCGTTTCTGCCCATGCTGTTTCAGGGCGAGGAGTTTGCCTCCTCCGCGCCGTTCCAGTACTTCGCGCACCACGAAGACCCGGAGATGGCCAAGGCGGTCTCGATCGGGCGAAAGAGAGACTTCGCCGCGTTTGGGTGGAACGAGGACGAGATTCCGGACCCGGAGAGCGACGCGACGTTTGAGAACTCCAAGCTGAACTGGGCCGAGATCCACCAGGGCAAGCATGAGGAGATGCTGGACTGGACCAGGCAGCTGATCCGTCTGCGCCGGTGCTCTCCCTCGCTGAACGACGGGGATACCGGGCATGTGCGGCTGAACTACAACTCGGAGCAGCGCTGGCTGCACATGCGCCGCAACCTGGTGGACGTCATGCTGAATCTCGGAGAGCAGGAACACAGCTTCGACATGCCGAAGCGATCGAGCGTGGTGCTCAGCTCCAGCCCGGAGGTGGAGGAGCGGGACGGCAAGGTTGTGCTGCCGCCGGACACGCTGGCGATCCTTTCGCGCGAAGGGCAGGCGATCCACTCGGTGGAGCTCTGGCCCTAGGCAGGCGACCTGCCTCTTCCCAGGGCGTTCAGATCGGGCTCTCTTTTTCTACGGACAGGGGAAACTTTCGTCCCCCGGAGCCGTCTTCTGAGGCTGACGGCCTAAGAAGTCCGCGGACAAAGGAGTGGCGGCGATGCGCTACCTGAAGCTGAAAGGGAGATGGAGGACGCGGGTGCTAGCGGGTCTGCCGGTGGTCCCGGCGGCGCTCGCCCTGCCGGCGATGTTGGCGAATCCGCCGGCGTTGGTGGCGCAGGGCAGCCCTCGAGCCTCACTGACCCGGCAGATCGGTACGGTGGTGTCGATCTCCGGAGCTGACGTCACCCTCAAGACCGACGCGGGTGCCTCGGTGCACGTTCTGGTGGCGAGCGATGCCCGGGTTCTGCAGCTGCCACCGGGGAGCACGGATCTGAAGTCGGCCCAGAAGATCAGCCTTGCGGATGTGGCTGTCGGCGACCGCGTCCTGGTCGCCGGACCGGCGGGCGCCGCTGCCGGCGAGCTGACGGCAAGTCGCGTGATCCTGATGAAGGCCAGCGATATCGAGCAGCAGCACGCGAAGGAAGAGCAGGAATGGCAGAGAAACGGAGCTGGAGGCGTGGTGAAGTCGGTCGATCCGGCGACTGGAAAGGTCGAGATCACCTCCGGTGGAAAGATGGTTTCGATCAGCACGACGCCCAGGACCATCTTTCGCCGGTACGCGGGCGACTCCGTCCGGTTTGAGGATGCGAAGCTGGGGACCCTGACGCAGATTCACACCGGCGACCAGATGCGTGTCCGCGGGACACGCTCCGCCGACGGAGGCAGCCTGGAGGCGGACGAGATCGTCAGCGGCAGCTTTGAAAATCTGGCCGGTACGCTGACGGCAGTGAACGCCGGTGCCGGGACGGCGACGCTCAAGGATCTCGCGACCAGGCGCACGGTCATCGTCCACTTCACCGCGAACTCGTCGCTGCACCGTCTCCCGGAAGGAGCTGCGGCGATGCTCATGCGGGCCGGCGAACACTCCACCGGGGGCGCGGGTGCGGAGCACACATCGCGTCCGGCGGCGGCCGCAACCGGTCAGCCTGGAGGCCGCCGGGCAGCGGGCGCCGACCTGGCCCAGATGATCGCGCGGCTGCCGCGTGAGACGGTCGCCGACCTCCATCCGGGCGAGTCCGTGCTGCTGGTTGGGGCACCTGTGGTCCCGGGCAGCTCCGAGATCACGGCGATCAATCTGCTCAGTGGCGCGCAGGGGCTGCTCGCGGGCGCGTCCCCCGGTGAGACGCCCGTGACGCTCTCCCCCTGGAGCCTCGACCAGGCACCCGCGGATGCGGGTAGTCAGTAAACCGCAGCCCTTTGCTCTTTCCGATTTCTTCCGGAGTACCCATGTCCCTTCGCTGCAAGCTGTCGTTGCTCCTGTTCTGCCTGTCGGTTTCCTTTGCTGCGTGGGCCCAGCCGAGCGGTGGCGCCATCGTTCGCGGGGTGGTCGCCGATCCCACTGGCGCCGTGATCCCGGGCGCCACCGTGACGCTGACGCCCGGGACGGGAAAGGCGCTGCTGACGACCTCCGGCGCGGATGGCACCTATACCCTGCGGGACGTTCCACCGGGCATGTACTCGGTGACGGTGACCATCTCCGGCTTTGCCAGCTTCGTGCGCACCGGGGTGAGGATCGCTCCAGCACAGCAGATGGTGATCAACGCCAAGCTGGCCATTCAGCAGCAGTCGACCGAGGTGCAGGTGAACGCGCAGGCGACCCAACTGAGCGTCGACCCGGACAGCAACGCAAGCGCGACAACGATCAAGGGAAAGGATCTGGATGCGCTGGCCGACGATCCGGATGAGCTCTCCTCCGAGCTGACGGCGCTGGCCGGACCGTCGGCCGGACCGAACGGCGGGCAGATCTACGTGGATGGCTTTACCGGTGGGCAGCTGCCGCCGAAATCATCCATCCGCGAGATCCGCATCAACCGCAATCCCTTCTCGGCGGAGTACGACCGGCTCGGCTTCGGCAGGGTGGAGGTCTTTACCAAGCCCGGCACCGACAAGCTGCATGGCAACTACCAGATCGACGGCAACGATTCGAGCTTCAACACCGGCAACCCGGTGCTGAACCGTTTCCTGTCGCCCGGCCAGACACCCATCTCCCAGCCCGGGTATCACACGATCTTTATGTTCGGCAGCATCACCGGTTCGCTGACCCCGAAGGCGTCGTTCACGCTCTCCGGATCGCACCGCAACATTCAGGACAACTCCATCTTCAACGGCACCATCCTGACTCCGGCCGGCAACGCGGGCGACAACGGATCGGCGGCTATCTGTCCGGTGGCGACGCCGGGATGCGTCATCCAGCAGCTGCAGACGGCTACGACGGCGCCCAGAGTTCGCACCGAGTTCAGCCCGCGCCTGGACCTGGCGCTCAGCAACAGCAACACCCTGACGGTTCGGTACCAGTATGAGCAGAACGACGAGATCAACAACGGCCTTGGCTCCTTCAGCCTGCCCTCGACGGCTTACAACAGCAACAGCAACGAGAACGAACTGCAGGTAAGCGACACGCAGGTGGTCAGCCCACGCCTGATCAACGAGACCCGCTTTGAGTACCGCCGCAACCGGAGCGCGGATGTGGCGCAGAGCACGGCCCCCACCGTGACGGTGCAGAATGCCTTCACCACGGGCGGTTCGAGCGGTGGAACCAGCAGCGATCATGGCGACTACTTCGAGGTGCAGAACTACACCTCCTTGCAGCTCAAGAGCAACTTCATCCGGTTTGGCGGCCGCCTGCGCTCGGCTCGCGACGCGAACAACACCAGCGCGCGAACCAATGGCGTCTTCTCCTACAGCAGCCTGGCGGCCTACCAGGCGAACAACGTGCAGAACTTCACCCTGACGCGCATCAACGTGCCCAAGGTAGAGGCCTGGATGTCCGACCTGGGCGTCTACGCGGAGACGGACTGGAAGGCGAAGCCGAACCTGACCATCAGCTACGGCCTCCGGTACGAGACGCAGAACCACATCTCCGAGCACCATGACCTGGCGCCGCGCGTCTCCTTCGCCTACGGCCTGGGCACCTCCAAGGGCGCGCCGAAGACGGTGCTTCGCGGCGGCTTCGGCATCTTCTACGACCGCTTTGACCTGGGCAACATCCTGACGACCTACCGGCAGAACGGCATCGTGCAGACGCAGCTGACGTTGAGCAACATCGGCACGACCGGCTGCTCTCCGCTCAACATCTCCGCCTGCTACACCGGCGGCAGCTTCACCAACAACACCACTTACACGCAGAGCCCGAGGCTGCGAACTCCCTACACGATGCAGAGCGCCATAGGGCTCGATCTGCAGCCGTTCCGGGGCGCGACGGTGAGCGTGAACTACCTCAACGCAGTCGGAGTGCACGAGTTCCTGAGCCAGAACACGGCCGCGATCGGCCGGCCTTACTCCTCGACCACAACCGGCCTGCCCGTGACCTACCAGTTCCAGTCGGAGGGTGTCTTCCGGCAGAATCAGATCCACGCCAACTTCAACATCCGCCGTCGCCGCGTGTCGCTGTTTGGCTTCTACAGCCTGAACTTCGCCAAGGCGGACACCAACGGAGCCGGATACTTTCCCTCGAAGCCGGGCAACATTGGCGCGGATTATGGCCGGGCCAACTTCGACGTGCGCAACCGGCTGTTCCTCGGCGGCAGCATCAACCTGCCGAAGCTGATCACGCTCAACCCCTTCGTCATCGCGCAGTCCGGGCAGCCGTACAACATCACCACCGGCCAGGACCTGAATGGCGACAGCATCGTCAACGACCGGCCGGTCTTTCTTCCCGGCCAGAACTCAGCCAGCTGCACGAATGCGACGAGCTTTGGCATCCCGGCGGCCGGCACGAACTACACCCCTATCCCGATCAACTACTGCTCCGGTCCCAACCTGTTTACCTTCAATCTCCGGGCGACGAAGACCATCGGTTTTGGACCCAAGATTGTCCGCGAAAGCCGTGGCGGTCAGGAGGGTGGCGGTGGTCCGGGCGAGGGCCGCCGTGGCGGTGGAGGACGCGGCTTCGGCATCGGCGGTTCCGGCACGAGCAGCGGACGGCGATACAACCTGACCCTGGGAGCGCAGCTGCGCAACGTCTTCAACAACGCGGACCTGAGCCCGCCGGTCGGTGTGCTGACCTCGCCCAACTTTGGCCAGTCTTTGCAGTTGGCAAACGGCCCTTTCACCTCCAACGCCGCGGTGCAGCGGCTGCAGTTGCAGGCGTCAGTAAGCTTTTAGTACGGTCTACCTGCAGGTCTGATCCTGGCTCTGTATGTCGGGCCTTCAGCCCTAAAGTCTGTGATGGATCGCTACCTGGGGCTTGCGCCCCAGGCTGTGATATGTCGGGCTTTTAGCCCGAACTTCTGAGAGCTACACCTCGATGCAAAGAGGTTTAGAGCCGGCTTCCAAGCAGGGGTGCAGCGCGGAGCTTCAGACCGCAGAAGCGTGGCTCTCCGATCGGAATAGCACTCCGGCTTCCGTGTGCCTCAGACCGCTGCCAGCTTCGCCAGGCTCGCGCCCAGAACGCGGGTGCCGAGGACGATGTGCTCCGCAGAGGCAAACTCGTCGGGACGGTGACTGACGCCGCCACGGCACGGAAGGAAGAGCATGGCGATCGGTGCAACGCGCGCCATAAACAGGGAGTCATGATACGCGCGGCTGACCATCGGCATGGTTGGGACTCCGAGGCTGGCCGCGGTCTCGGTCAGCGTGGCGATCAGGTGAGGCGAGCAGGCGGCTGGCGGATCGGCGTTCAGCATCTGCTGCTCGATGCGGACGGATCGGCGTCTGGCGATCGCCTGGGCCTCCATCGTAATGGCGTCGAGCACAGCATCGCGTCGAGCGGCATCGGTGTCGCGCAGGTCGAGGCTGAGTGTGACGCGGCTGGGAACGCTGTTGATGGCGCCGGGGTGTATTTCGCAGGTCCCAACCGTCGCGACGGTGTCCAGGGCACCGCTTCCCCGCGCCATGCGTTCCACACCCAGGATCAACTCCGCAGCGGCACACAGAGCGTCGCGACGGTCCGGCATCAGCAGAGCTCCTGCGTGACCTCCAACGCCATCAAGGGTGAAGCGGCAGCTGGAAGGAGCGGCGATGCCGGTCACCACGCCGAGAGGTATGCCGCTCCGCTCGAGCAGCGGCCCCTGTTCGATGTGGAGCTCGATCCAGGCGCTGTAGTGACCTGTGCTCAGACGGACTGGCCCGAGCGAGCCGCGAAATCCTGCCGCGTGCCGCACCTGCGCAAGCGTCTCCCCCGCGTCGTCGAGCAGAGCGTCGGCAGCTTCGGGAGCAAGGGCTCCTGAGAGCAGGCGACTGCCCAGGCAGCCCACTCCGAAACGGGTCGGCTCCTCGGCGGTGAACAGCACCAGCTCAACCGGACGACGCAGTCGCAGGCCGGCTCGCTGGATGGCGCGCAACGCCTCGATACCGCCGAGCACACCCACGGTTCCGTCATACATGCCGGCGTGCGGGATGGCGTCGATGTGCGACCCGGTGGCGACGGGGGGAAGTGCAGGGTCAGCTCCTTCCAGGCGAAAGAAGGTGTTGCCCACGGCGTCTTCGCGCATCGAGAGACCCGCTGCTTCCGCGAGCTCGCGCACGTAGCCACGGGCCTCGAGGTCGCGCCCGGTAAACACGACCCGGGTGACCGATGTGCCCTCCGAGGTGGGTTGGGCATCGGTGATGCGGGCAAGCTCGGCCAGCTCGCGCGCGAGGCGATCGCCGTCGATCTCCAGCGTGTCTGCCGCGATCATCGCGTGTCCCCGGAGATAGGGTGCTGGTTCCAGTCCTTGTAGATGAGGTACTTCGCGGGTGATTTGCCGAGCGCGCCGAACCACTGCGGGCAGAACGGGCCCATCCAGAGGAAGTCGCCGGCGCGCACCGGGTACCACGCTTCGCCCAGACGGTAGATGCCGCCGCCTTCGAGCATCAGCAGGCCGTGCTCCATCACGTGCACCTCCACCATGGGCAGCGACGCGCCAGGCTGATAGGTCATGAGGTTGACGGCGAAGTCGAGTGCAGGATGCTCGGGCAGGAGGCTGCGGACCTCGATGGCTGGGTCGCCCAGGAGCGGAACGGGCGCGGCCTCGCGCTCATGACCGGTGAGGAGCTCTGCAGCATCGCCGTTCGACGGCCGGGCTGCGCGTTCGATGACCACGGCCTGCGCGCTGCCGTCTGCGTGAAGCGTGAAATCCGCCGTCGCAGGGAGGTAGACGTAGCCTCCGGGTTCGAGAGTGCTGGCGCCTCCCGTGCGTTCGAGCGACAGGAGGCCCTCAACGACATAGACGAAGCGCTGCAAGCCTGGAGTGCTGGCCAGGGTGCCTCCTCCCGGAGCGAACTCCACCGTGTACTGGGCGAAGCTGGCGCCGAGCGCGGGCGCGGCGTGCACGATGGCGAAGGCTCCTGTGAGGCCTGGCAGCGGCGTGCGGACGAAGCTGTCCGGACTGACCAGCAGGTGATCCGGGCGGAGACGGCTGCGGGTGTGTCCAAGTTCATGCATGGCGGTGCGCTCCATCGGGAGAGAGCTCGCGAAGTGCTGCGAGAAGGATGGCGAGGGCAGCCTCGGCATCCTCCGGAAGCACAGACTCGCCCGGATGATGGCTGAGGCCGCGCGGGCTGCGGACGAAGAGCATCGCCGCCGGCAGGTGCGCGGCCAGGATCATGGCGTCGTGCCCCGCGCCGCTGACCAGGTGCGGAGCGTCCATACTCATGCCCGTTGCGGATCGATCGAGCAGGTCCACGAGCGCACCGTCCATCCGGACCGCCGCCTGGTTGAGCTTTGGCTCGATCGTGACGGCCACACCGCGGCGAGCAGCGGATTCGCGAGCTACGATCAGGATCTGCTCGCCGGCGGCCAGGCGTGTCGCGTCCGAGGCGTGTCGCACGTCGAGCGTCGCGACGACCTCACCGGCGATGATGTTGCTTGCTCCGGGGTGGACCTCAACACGGCCGACCGTGGCGACCAGACCGGCGGTCCTTGCCGCCACGGCTTCGGCCGCAGAGATCCACTCTGCCGCAGCTGCCAGGGCGTCATGGCGAAGGTGCATGGGCGTGGTGCCGGCGTGGTTGCTCTCGCCCTTAAAGCGCAACAGAAGACGGCTCTGGCCGGCGATGGCCTCCACAATGCCGACGCGCTGGCCGAGGCTCTCCAGAACCGGACCCTGTTCGATGTGGATCTCCAGGTAGGCGATCGCCTCGGGTGCAAGGGTGGTTGCAGCGGACTGGTCCACCCCGAACGTTTCGAGTGCCCGGGCGACCGTGATGCCATCGCGGTCGGACAGTGTCAGCAGCTCCTCACCTTGTCCGACAGCTGCCAGGCTGCCGAGAAATGGCCGGGCAAAGCGCACGCCCTCCTCTTCGGAGAAGGCGATCACCTCGAGATCAAACGGAAGCGACTCCCCGGAGAGCGCTTCTGCTGCCTCGATCGCCAGCGTAACCCCGAGAAGGCCGTCAAAGGCACCGGCGTTCGGAACGGTGTCAAGGTGCGATCCCAGCAGAACGCGCGGCCGGCCCGCGATCGCCGCGGCGGGGACACCGCGCAGATTGCCCATGCCATCCACACGGGTGGCGAGGGCGGCAGCCTCCATCCAGGTGCGGAGACAGTGGTGCACCTCGTGCGTCGCGGGCGACAGAAAGCTGCGCGTGGTCTCGCCGGGCACATCGGTCAGAAGCGCGAGTTGGCGGCAGCGCGCGATGGCGCGATCGGCGCCCGTGCTGTACGGATCTGCTGTCACTCGGATGCGACCCTGCGCCGCAGCCGTGCCTGGATGGAGCCGTGGGGCTCGTCGGTCGGCACAAAGATCTGGTTGGGGTTGTCCTGCCCGAAGCGCGACAGGTCCACCAGGTTGGCGTGCCGGTTCGGCATCTCGAGCTCGATGCTGTCGATCTCGGGTGCAGCGTCGAGCGCGGCGGCCGCCATGGCATAGAGCGTGTGCTGCACCGACTGGCTCTTGTGCCGGGCAAAGGTGCGCAGCATCGTCTCCCGAATGCAGCTGCGCGCCGCCGCCCAGTCGAGCTCCCCGTGGCGGTAGACCCAGCTGGCCCGGACGGCGGTTCCCAGCAGACGGTCGGCGGTCTCGGGCAGTGTCGTCAGCTCATCGGTGTGGAAGTTCTGAAATCCGGAGTCGGCCGTCTTGAGCAGCACCTGGTTGCGAACGCCCGAGCGGACGACGGGCGCCTGCCCCTGGGCGGCAAGGACCGACACCGTGGCGAGCTCGCCGCTGCCGTGCATGAAGGCGCTTGGGTAGTCTTCGCCATCGATGCTCAGGTGCTTCCACAAGCCGCTCTCCACGGTCACCTCGACCGCCCGCAGGCTGGGGTTGCGGCGAAGAAAGAAGCCGGCCAGCTCCATGGCAAACTCCTCGATCGCTGTCGCGGAGCTGCTGCGCGCGATCGAGTAGATGGTGTTCTTGACCGTGTCGGTCGGCAGCAGCCTGGAGTTGTCTCCTTCGGCGTAGGCGGCGGTAAAATCGCCGCGCAGCAGCACCTCGACGGTCCAGTCGTGCACCTCGTGCAGGGGCCGGTCGCGCAGCACCTTCAGCAGGCGAACCCGCGACTTTCCATAGCGATCTTCCACGAGCTCGATCATGGCAGGGTCAGCTCCCTCGATAGGTGGTGTAGCCGTTGGCGGAGAGCAGCAGGGGAACGTGGTAGTGCGGCTCGCCGGCGAGCACGTTGAAGACGATCTCGACGAAGGGGAACAGCGCATCTGCGCCGCGTGCGGTGAAGTAGGCTCCGGTTTCAAAGTGCAGGCGATACACCCCGGCGGCAGGTGCGCTCTCCCGCGGCCCCAGCAGGGCCACCCGTCCTTCGCGGTCGGTCACTCCGCGCGCGACCTCCGTCCAGAGATCGCGAGCTTCCTCCCTGTCCAGCGCGACCTCGATGCCCCCAGCCGGCCGGCCGAGCGAGGTGTCGAGCACATGGGTCGAGATGCCCATCACGCGGTCTCCTCACCGAGCCATCGCCACAGCCGGAGCTCCGTGATGCGGCACTGCTCTTCGGCGGCGATCTGCAGCTCAGTCACGGCATCGTTGCCCATGCGTTGTTCTACAGCCGCCAGCATCTCAGCGCATGTCTTGCCGCTGGCGCACAGGAGAAAGACCCGTCCAAA
Source organism: Acidobacteriaceae bacterium (assembly GCA_965218595.1). Lineage (GTDB taxonomy): Bacteria > Acidobacteriota > Terriglobia > Terriglobales > Acidobacteriaceae > Edaphobacter. The sequence continues at coordinate 372,501 of CBDCLC010000006.1, forward strand.
GCGCTGCTCGTAGAGCCGGTTGGCACGGGCCAGATGTTCTGCGCGCTCGGTGGAAGAGTCCGCGCTGGCCGCACCCTGTTCTTCGGCCGACCAGGCGAGCGACTGCACCGTCGCGGAAGAGAAGGCGTGTCGTTCGCCCAGGCGAGGGTGGCTGCGGAACGCCTGCTCCCAGGCCTCCGGGGGCAATGCAAACCACGTGCTGCAGGAGCGGCGGAGAAGCTGCTCGGGCGAGTCAATCGGCCGATGTGCGGCGAGCTCGCGCGCCCACGCCTCCGATCCACAGCAGGGCAGAATCGCCTCCGCGGCTGCCGCCGGCGCGAGCTGGTTCCAGTACGCGAGCTTCCCGTTCATGTGGGTGATCCTACCTTGAACTCGCGTCCGCGACGGTTGCCGGAGAAGGTGCCGTCGCGCCACACCGGCTCGCCCCGAAGATAGGTGGCGCGGACACGTCCCTGCAGCGGCTGGCCCACATAGGGCGAGATGGCATGACGCGTGTGGAGGTCGCCGGGCGTGACCGTCCACTGCGCCTCCGTGTCGAAGCGGACAAAGCTGGCCTCGCGCCCTGCCGCGAGCGCACCGGCGCTGGCGGATATCCCGGCCAGACGCGCGGGTGCGGTGCTCATCCAGCGGGCGAGGAGCTCGATCCCCACGCCACGGCGGCGCGCCTCCGTGTGCATCGCCGGGAGCGCCACGGCCAGGCTGCTGATGCCACCCCAGGCGCGGTCAAAGCGGCCCTCCGCGAGGTGCTTCATGCCGGGCGGGCACGGCGAATGATCCGTGGCGACGAGATCGATGGTGCCATCCGCGAGCCCGTCCCACAGCGCCTCCCGGCTGGCGCGGCCTCGAATGGGCGGGGCGCACTTCTTCAGCGTGTCGCCGTCGGCGATCTCCTCGGCGGCGAAGCTGAGGTAGTGGGGGCAGGTCTCGACGGTCACCGGCAGACCCTCGTCCTTCGCTGCGCGGAGCTCCGGAAGCGCCAGCGCCGTTGCCAGATGCACAATGTGTAACCGAAAGCGGTACACACGGCAGAGACGGAGCAGCAGCCGGATGGCCTCGATCTCCGCGTCGTCGGGCCGCGAAGCTAGATAGGTCGCGTACGAGCGCCAATCCGCCTCGGCCAGAGCTGCGGTCGCGAGCTCGATCGGAGCGGCCAGCTCCGCATGGACGAGCAGTGGCCGACCGAGCCGCGCCAGGGTGGGCAGAGCCCGCTCGAGATGCGGTGGGTCGATCAGCGTCATGCCCTCGCAGCCCGGATCGATCAGAAAGCTCTTGAAGCCGGGCACGCCGGCTTTGGCGAGCGGCTCCAGATCCGCCGCATTTCCGTTGACGCAGCCGCCCCACGTTGCCCAGTCGATCAGGCACTTCCCACGGGTGGCGAGGCGCTTGGCTTCAAGCGCGGCGACCGTGATGGTCTCGGGCAGGCAGTTCAGCGGCATGTCGACCAGAGCGGTGTAGCCCCCGGCTGCCGCGGCCTCGGTCGCGGTGGCGAAGCCCTCCCACTCACGGCGGCCGGGCTCGTTCACATGGACGTGGGTGTCCACCAGGCCGGGCAGAAGCACATCGTCACCGCACTCATGGAGCTCCGCGTCCGAAGGGACCTCACCTGGCGCGCAGATCGCCTGGATCAGGCCGGCCTCCACCAGCAACGCGCCGGCCCGCATCCCCTCCGGTGTGACGATGCGGCTGGAGCGGAAGAGCTGTGCCATAATCTGGATTATCCCCTTACCTGGCGTGATCGCAGCGCCAAAACAGGATCAGCGGTTCCATGCCGGGCAATCCCAGGTTTATGCAGCAGGCCATCGATCTTGCCACGGAGAACGTGCGCTCCGGCGGCGGAGGTCCATTCGGCGCGGTGGTCACGCGCAGGGAAAAGTTGGTCGCCACGGGAGCCAATCGGGTGACGGCATCGAATGACCCGACGGCCCACGCCGAGGTCACCGCCATTCGCAACGCCTGCGCCGTGCTGGGCACCTTTCAGCTCACCGGCTGCACCATCTACACCAGCTGCGAGCCCTGCCCCATGTGCCTGGCGGCGATCTTCTGGGCGCGGATCGACCGCATCTTCTTCGGCAGCAGCTCCGCCGAGGCGGCGCAGGCAGGATTCGACGACTCGGTGCTCTACCGCGAGGTCTGCCTGTCGCCGGCGCAGCGTCGCATCCCGTCCGAAGCTCTGCTGCCTGAGGCAGCTCAGGCGAGCTTCGAGGCATGGCGGCAAAGTCCGTACAGGATCAAATATTGAGCGCGGCACGGGTGGCCATCCTGGGCTTCGGCACAGTCGGATCGTCGGTGGCGCGGCTGCTGGCGGCGCGGGAGTTCGCCGACCTGCGCATCACGTACGTCTTCAATCGCGATGTGGAGCGGAAGCGCGGCTCGGAGCTGGCCAGCTGCCTGCCCCCGGACGTGATTTGGACCAGCGATCCGCAGGCCATTCTGGATTCGGACGCGGAGATCGTTGTCGAGACGATGGGCGGCCTCGATCCTGTCACCGGCTGGGTCGGTGAGGCGCTCCGGCGCGGCAAGTCGGTCGTCACGGCCAACAAACAGATGATTGCGTATCGCGGAACGGAGTTGGCGCGCATCGCCTCCGATCGCGGGGTGCAGCTGCGGTTCAACGCCGCGGTCGCCGGCGGCGTTCCCGTCATTCCGGCCACGCTGCAGGGGCTGGGGGGTGACCGCATCACACGGCTCTCCGGCATCGTCAACGGCACCTGCAACTTCATCCTCAGCCACATGGAGCAGGGTGCCGGCTACGCCGAGGTGCTGCGGCAGGCGCAGGCCGCCGGATACGCCGAGGCCGATCCTTCGGCCGATGTGGATGGCTTCGACGCGCGCGCCAAGCTCTGCATCCTTGCGCGCATCGCGCTCCACGCCGAGCTCGACGTGGACGCGGTGGCGACGCAGAGCATCGCGCCGGTCTCGGCGGTGGACTTCCAGTACGCGCGCGAGCTGGGCTGCACCATCCGGCAGATCTCCCGCGCACAGGTCGAAGGGGAGCTGGTGCATGCGCGGGTCGCTCCCATGCTGGTGCCGCTCTCGTCTCCCATCGCGTGGTCGCACGGGACGCAAAACATGGTGGTGACGTCGGGGGAGTTTGGCGGGGAGGTCGTCTTCTCCGGCCATGGTGCGGGCGGCAATCCCACCGCTGTCGCTGTTGTCAGCGACCTTCTGGCGGTGGCGCAGGGGTGTACGACGGTCAGTCTGCCCGTCGAGCGGCGGTCTGTTACGGGGGAGTTCCTTGCACCGCAGTACCTGCGGTTTACGGTCGATGACAAGCCGGGCATCGTGTCGGCGATCTCCGGCGCGCTCTCCGAGGCGGGAGCCAACATTGATTCGCTGCTGCAGCGGCCGGGATTTCCCAAGCACCGTCTGCCGTTTGTCGTCACCACGGAGCCGTGCCTGACCTCGACGGTGACGCGCGCCGTCGCCTCCATCGCTCGGCTCGACTGCATGATCGAGCCGCCGCTGGTGCTGCAGATGCTGACGATCGAGGACAAGGCCGAGGACTGAGGTCTTGCAGCGCCCGGCGCTGAACCGGCCCTGGACCGACCGCCCTAGTTGTCCGTGCGTTCCCGCTTGTAGGGCTTCTGCATGGAGGCCCGTGCCTCGTTGATGGCGCCCTGGGTGTTGTCGTTGGTCTGAACGGCCAGGCGGTATTCGTTCACCGCACGGTCGCGCTGTCCGGTCACGTCAAAGATGCGGCCGAGCATGATGTGGCTCCAAACCTCGGTCCACTTGGGGTCGCCATCGCCGCGCAGGGCGTCGCGGAAGGAGTTGGCGGCGGATTGGTAGTTGCGCTGCATGAAGAAGACCTCGCCGATGCGATAGGCGGCAAGCGAGCTGGTCTTGTTGGCGTCGAGCGCCTTCTGGTACTCGGTCAGGGCCGCGGTCAGATCGCCCTGCGCTACGTCCTGCTGCCCGCGCAGCACGGCGACGCGCACCGCGAGGTCGGGCGTGCTTTTGAGCACCCAGTTGCCAGGGTCGATCGAGATCTTTCTCGGCCGCCCGAAGGTCTCGACCGAGTACTGGGAATCGGTGCCGCTGACCTCGATCTTGCGATCCTCGGTGCGGCCGTCGGTCTCGACCCGCAACTCCACCGGCATGCGGAAGAGGTCAAGATCCTGATCGATGGAGCCCACCGTGCGGAAGCCCTTGTTGTTCCCCAGCCGATAGACGGTGAACTTGTTGGTGAACGTGGGGGCGCCGGTGCCGTCGACCCATTCCGAGAAGAAGGGTGTGAGCTCCAGGTTGGACTGTTGCTGAGCGACGGTCTCGACGTCGGAGCTGCGAAGGGGTTTGTCGGTGTACTGCGACAGCAGGCCGCGCAGGAACTTCAGAAAGGTGTCGTTGCCCATCTCCCAGCGCAACATGTGAAAGACCATGGCTCCCTTCTCGAGCGTGAGCGACTGAAACTGCGGCGAGAAGGGATCGAGGCGGCCGACGCTGGAGAGCGGGATGGTGTCGTAGGCGAGCGCACCCGCGCTGACGTCGGTGATGGCGGACTCGAAGGCGGTCTTGCCCGACGTGTCTTCGACGTACATCAGCTCCGCATAGCGGCTCATGCCGTTGGTGATCCAGGCGTCGTTGAGCGTGGCGGGTGAGACCTCCGAGCCCCACCACTGATGGGCGAGTGTGTTGGCCAGCAGGCGTGTCGCATTTTTGGGCGCGTCCATGCGGCTGCCCTGGAGACCGGCGATCTCGGGGGCCCAGGTCGCGGAGATGGAATCGTCCGGCAGTTCGACCAGGTTGATGCGACCGGACTCCGGCTGGCCAAAGGTGCTGCTCATGAACTCAAACTCTTTCGCGGCCAGCTGCGCGACGGCGACGGCACTCTTCTTGTGCTTGTCCGTAACGTAGACGCGGATGTTGTTGATGCCCGGGGCGGTGATGGGGTCGAGAAATTTGCCCGCGATCACCGTTCCGGGAAAGCCCGGCTTGGCCCAGTTGAAGGTGTACTCGGAACGATGGTTCGGCAGGCTCTTGACAGCGGCGACCCCGGCTCCGCTGCCGATCGCGCGCTCGTCGGCCGGCACGCGGATGTGCATCTCGGCGGTGAAGCGGTCGGTGTAGAGCCCGGTCATGGGAAACCACCGGCCAGGATAGAGCAGGATCGAAATGGGGTCGGCGACGGCGGCGAGCTTGATGCCCTCGACGGGGCTGGTCTCGGCACCGACCAGGGCGCCGGCGTACTCAAAGTTCCACGTGGTGCTGGTGCCCTTCAGCATCGGCTGCGGAAGCGTGACACGTACGGCCGCGGCGTTGGCGCTGACGCGATCGGAGACGAGCGGCTTTCCAGCGGCATCGGTCAGCTTCGAGATCGCGAGGCCGCTGTTGAGCTCGAAGTTGACGCTGGTCAGGTCTTCGAGCGCGGTAAAGGTGACGGCGGCGGTGGCTGAGAGCCGGTTGGTCGCGGGTTCGAGGTCGGCGGTGATGACGTAGCCGGTGACCTCCATCGGCTGCCGCAGCGGCGCGGCGCTGGCCTCCCTGGTGCACGCGGCGGCGAACACAAGGGCGAAGCCGAGGAGGGAGGCGAGGCCTCTCCGCAGGGAGGGCAGAGGAGATCGGGTCATCGCGAGTCAGATCCTTATGGAGCGGCAAAGCGCACGCTCGACACTCTTTAGACGGCCGAAACGTCGAATCGGACTTATCCGGCGGTGCGGCCGAGCAGCGACAGGATGTGTGCCGCGACGGCTGCGGTGGCGCCGCCCGGCAGCGGAGAGCGGAGTCCGGCGGCGATGGCTGCAAGACCCTCGACCTGCGCCGCGCGCTCCGGGCTGTCGTCCAGCAGCGGCAGCAGAGCTTCGGCGACGGCGCTGCCGGTGAACTGCTGGTTCAGGAGCTCGGGCACCAGCCTCCAGCCGGCGAGCAGGTTGGGCATGGCGATGGGCAGGTTGCCATGCGCATCCGCAGTGGCCGGAATCTCAGCCGGATAGCGAACGAGCCGCCGGGCCAGCGTGAGCGTGAGCGGGCTGACCCGGTAGACGACGACAAACGGGTTTCCGAGCAGCAAAGCCTGCACCGTGGCAGTGCCGCTGGCGACGACCGAGGCCCGCGCGTGGTGGAGGGCCTCACGGGCGTCCGGAACCAGGGTCAGGTGCGGTGCTGACGGGGGTATCTGCGCCGCGACCCAGCCAGGGTCGAGCGTCGAAGCGACCGGCAGCAGAAAGTCGAAGCGCCCGGGAACGTTTTGGTCGAGCAACTTGGCAGCCCCGAGCATGGCCGGGAGGTTGGCCAGGACTTCCTTCCGGCGGCTTCCGGGCAGAAGCGCCACCCACTGCCGGGCGGGATGGAGGCCGAAGTTGGCTGCGAAGGCTGCGCGTGAGATCTCAGGGTGAGGGAGCTCTGCCAGCGGATGTCCGATGAACTCCGCCGCGACCCCTCGCGCCTGGTAAAAGGGCTCTTCAAACGGAAAGATGACGAACATGCGGTCCACCCGCTGCTGCACCCATCGCAGACGGCGGCGCTTCCAGGCCCAGAGCTGCGGGCTGACCAGCCACAGGACCGGAACGCCGGCGCGGCGGAGGTGCCGGGCGAGGCGGAAGTTGACGTCGGGAAAGTCGATCAGGACGGCGACATCGGGCCGGGCGGAGCGGACGGACCGGACCAGGCGGCGGTAGCTGGCGTAGATGCGGGGGATGTGCCGCAGGATCTCGGTGATGCCCATGACGGCGACGTCCTCGGCGCGAACCGCTCGCTGCTGACCAGCGGCCGCCATCTCCGGTCCGCCCAGACCGGTGAACTCGGCTTCGGGCAACGCGGCGCGAACGGCGCGGATGAGCTGCGCGCCGTAGAGGTCGCCCGAGGCCTCGCCGGCGGAGAGAAAGAGGCGCGGGTTGGACCGGGCGGCGATACCGCTAGTGTAGATTCGTCCTGTCGGAGAGGCTATGGAAGAGCCGGGAGCGGCGGGAGCAAGACAGTTTCGGGGCGTGCTCGAGCACGGCAGCCGGGCCCTGGGATGGACCGTCGTGCGGGTGCCGTTTGACCCACATGAGGCCTGGCCGGGGATGGTGCGGTTGCGCGTGGCCGGCGAGGTGAACGGCTGCCGCTTCCGAACGTCGCTCTGTCCGGACGCCGCCATGCCGGGGCGCTTCGTTCTCCTGGTCAACCGGGCGGTGCAGAGGGAGGCCGGTCTGGCGTTGGGGACGACCGCGGAGCTCCGGCTATGGCCAGACCTCGAAGAGCGTCCGGCAGAGTTGCCCGATGCTCTGGCGGTGCTGCTGGACGAGGAAGCAGGGCTCCGCGCCTGGTACGACGGGCTCAGCGAGTACACCCGGCGGGAGATCGGCAAGTGGGTCGCCGGAGTGAAGAGCGACGCCGCGCGGGAGCGCCGGGCGATGCAGATGGCCGAACGTCTGCTGGCGACGATGGAGGCCGAGTGGGAGCTGCCGCCGTTGATCGCGCGCGCGCTCGCCGGCAACGCCAGGGCGCAGGCAGCATGGAGTCGCATGAGCCTCACGCACCGGCGGCAGCACCTCATGGCGGTGTTTTGCTACCAGACGCCTGAGGCCCGGGCAAAGCGGGTGGCGAAGCTGGTGGTGGAGGCGGCGGCGGGCCAGCGTGGGTGAGGGCAGCGCCTACCGCGCGGCTTCGGTGGTGGTGGAGTGCGTAGCTTCGAGCGATGCCGCGGCTCCGTGCTGGGCAAGCGACAGGGCGTGACCGGGAAGGATGCCGAGAAGGAGCGTGGCCACGGCGGCCAGGCCCAGGCCGATGCCGGCCGGAACGCTGACCGGGCCGGCGAAGGTGGGCCGCGGGTGGGCGGCGCTGCCGGATTCGGCGAGGTAGGACTGCGGCGCGAGGTCGGCGGCGGCGGCTGAGCTGCGGGCAGCCTCGCTGGCCGGTCGGCTGTACATGGCGGCCAGCAGGCGCAGGTAGTAGAAGCAGGCGACGCCCGAGTTCAGCAGGCCGACGACGGCCAGCCACACCCGGCCGGCGTGGAGGGCGGCGGCAAAGACGTAGAACTTGCCGAAGAAACCGCCGGTAAACGGAATGCCGATCAGCGACAGGAGAAAGAAGGCGAGCAGAGCGCTGACGACGGGGCGGCGCAGGGCGAGACCCGTGAAGTCGTCGAGGGTGCGCGCGCCTTCCTCGTAGCCGGAGACGGCGGTGAGGCAGGCAAAGGCGCCGACGTTCATGGCGGCGTAGGCCGCGGTGTAGAACATGGCCGCCGCGACGCCATCCCGCGGAAAGGCCGTGAACGCGACCAGCAGATATCCGGCGTGCGCGATGGAAGAGTAGGCGAGCATGCGCTTGACGTCGCGCTGCCGCAGCGCGCCCAGGTTGCCGACGCACATGGAGAGCGCGGCGACGATCCACATCAGAACCGACCAGCGGGGCTCCAGCGCATGGAAGCCGGAGAAGAGGATGCGCAGCAGAACCGCGAAGGCGGCCGCCTTGGGCGCGGTCGACATCAGGCCGACGACGGGAGCCGGGGCCCCCTGGTAGACGTCGGGGGTCCAGACGTGAAACGGCGCGGCGGAGACCTTGAAGCCTAAACCAATGACGAGCATGGCGACGGCAAGAAACGCCAGTCGCGGCGTGGCCGTGGTGGCCAGACCGGCGGCGATGGCGGCGATGTCGGTCGAGCCAGTCGCTCCAAAGCTGAGCGCAATGCCGTAAAGAAAGAAGGCGGTGGCAAAGGATCCGAGCAGGAAGTACTTGATGGAGCTCTCGGAGCCGGTGGCCTGCCCCTTGCGGAAGCCGCACAGGATGTAGGTCGTGATGGACGAGATCTCGAGGCCGATAAAGACGACCAGGAGCTCGACGGCGGAGGTCATCAGCATCATGCCGACGGTGCCGAAGAGGACCAGGGCGAAGTACTCACCCGCGTGACCGGAGCGGTGGGAGCCGTCGGGGGCGGGGCTGCCGTCGAAGTAGTCGAGCGAGCCGAGCAGCGTGACCAGCACCACCCCCGCGATGACGAAGTGGAAGAAGACCGAGTAGGTGCTGACCTCAAGCGTTCCGGAGAAGGCGCGGAGGACACCGGCGGCTCCGACCTGCGTGAGCTGGAACCAGGTGGCCCCGGCGGCGGCAAGCGTGCTGAAGATGGCAAACCAGCCCAGCGGCTTGCGCGAGGCGGTCACCGGCAGGACTGGCTCGACCAGCATGATGGCGACGCCGGCCAGCGTAAGGACGATCTCAGGCAGAAGGGAGACGAGGTTGGCGGACATCTAGTAGCGAGCTCCTTTGCTGAGCGCGGGAGCGGGTTTGCCAAGGGCGGCGGCGGCCAGGCAGGGATCGACGAAGGCAGCAGCCTGCCCCCGGCGCGCACCCTCGGCGATGGGAGCGCACTGAGTGGGGCCGACGCCCGAGGTGAGGGCCTCGACACCCTTCACCGGGCGCTGCGGCTGGGGCAGCGTCGCGGCCAGGCGGACGCCGGCCGTGTCGATGGCGCGCATCCAGTACGGCGAAGCGGTGCCCAGCACAAGGAAGAGGATGACCAGCGGCCACATGGCCAAATGTTCCCGCGGCTGGAGGTCGGGGGCAGGGATCTCGACCGAGCGCAGGCCGAGCTCACCATAAAAGACCCGCTGCGTGGCGGTGAGCATATAGGCGGCCGAGAGGATGACGCCTGAGGTGGCAACCGCGGTCCAGAGGACGTGGTGGCCGAAGATCGACTGCATGCCGCCGGCGAGGATCAGGAACTCGCCCACAAAGGAGTTGAGCATGGGCAGACCGATGAGCGAGAGCGCGGTGATGACGAAGAAGCTCACCATCCAGGGCAGCCGCTGGGCCAACCCGCCGAAGTCGCGCATGTCGTAGGAGCCGTAGCGCTCATACAGGAAGCCGAGCAGGAGAAAGAGTGCGGCCCCGGAGATCGACTCCGAGACGATCTGGAAGATACCGCCCGAGAGCCCGGAGACGGTGAAGGTGAAGACGCCGAGGACGATAAAGGAGAGCGCGCCCAGGGTGGCGAAGGCGGCCAGGCGCTTGAGGTCCTTCTGGACCAGCGCCAGCAGAGCGCCATAGACGACGCCGATGCCGCCGAGCGCGATCATCAGCGGAGCCAGGCGATGCATCTGTTCGGGAAAGATGCCAAAGGCGAAGCGCAGCGTGGAGTACAGGCCGAGCTTGCCGGCGAGCACCATGACGGCGGCGGTGGGAGCTTCGGCGACGGCATCGGCCAGCCATCCGTGCAGGGGAAAGACAGGAACCTTGACGGCGAAGGCAACTAAAAAGGCGAGCGACGCGAGCAGAAGCGCGGTGGAGCTGCCCGAGATGCCATGCGCCGCGGCGATCTGCTGCAGGGCAGGCAGCTGCAAGGTGCCGGTGCGGGTGTAGAGCCACAGGATTCCGACCAGCAGAATGGCGGACGGAATGAAGGCGTACAGGAAGTACTTGAGGGCTGCGCGGCGGCGGTTTTCGGTGCGTCCAAAGGTGGCGATAAGCAGCGTCATCGGCACCAGCGACAGCTCCCAGAAAGCGTAGTAGAGGAACAGGTCAAGCGCGACAAACACGCCGAGCATGGCAACCTGCTGCAGCAGAAACAGGACGTAGAAGGTCTTGCGGCGGGTGCTGATCGCATTCCAGCTGGCAAGCACGCCTAGCGGAGCCAGAAAGCCGGTGAGCACGACCAGCCACATGGACAGGCCGTCGACGCCCAGGTGATAGCGGATGGCGGGTGCGATCCACTCAGCGTTTTGGACGAACTGGAAGCGAGCCTCCGTGTCGTGCGCAAGCAGATAGCTGAAGTGCGCGGGGAGGTGCAGCGTGCACAAAAACGTCAGCAGCGTCACCCCCAGCGCGGTCCACTGCATCGTCCTGCCACGGTCCGGCAGAACGGCGAGCAGAAGGGCTCCGGCCAGGGGGACGGCCAGGATCAGCGTGAGAATGATGTGGTCGAAGTTCATGGCTCAGCGCACCCAGATCATGACGGCGAGGACGGCGGCAGCGCCAAGCGCGAGCCAGCCGGCGTAGGAGCGAATGTTTCCCGATTGCACGCGGCGCACCAGGCCTCCGAGGCCTGAGGTTCCCGCGGCAACGCCGTAGCCAAAGCCGTTCACCAGGACCTTGTCGAACAGCGCGAGGAGAAAGACTCGCGTGAACACCTGCAGACCCTGGACGAAGATGCCGTTGTAGATCTCATCGACATAGAACTTGTGATCGACCAAACGGTAGGCCGGGGCGAAACGGCGTGCCAGCGCGGCGGCCGTTCCCGGTCTGCGGTAGTAGAACTGCCAGGCGAGCGCGAGCCCGGCGAACGCAGTCAGCAGCGAGACGGCAGCGAGGCCGAGCTCGAGACCGTGCGAGGCGGGCGCCTCGACCGGAGCTCCCGCCGGGGTAAGGACGCCGGTGTTCGAGATGGCTGTAACAAAGACCGGCGCCAGGAAGTGCTCGATCTCATTGTGGCCGCCGAGGGCCGCGGGCACACCCACCCATCCGCCGACCAGGGAGAGGATCGCCAGAACGACGAGCGGAAGCAGCATGATCCATGGCGACTCATGCACGCCGGCGTGGAGCGCCACCTGGCCTTCGTCGTGCTCGCCGGCGCCGGGGTGCGCATCGGCGTGGGGCTGACCCAGGCGGTGCTCGTCAAAGCGCTCGCGCCCGAAGAAGGTCTTGAACCACAGCCGAAACATGTAGAACGAGGTCAGGCCGGCGGTGGCGAGGCCGACAAACCAGAGCAGCTTGCCGATGGGGTTCGGGCTGACAAAGGTCTGGAAGAGGATCTCGTCCTTCGAGAAGAAGCCCGCCCATGGCCAGATGCCCGCAATGGCGAAGACACCCATGGTCATGGTCCAGAAGGTGATGGGGATACGTCGCCGGAGACCACCCATCAGGCGCATGTCCTGCTCGCCGCTGAGGGCGTGGATGACCGATCCGGCCGCTAGGAAGAGCAGCGCCTTGAAGAAGGCGTGGGTAAGCAGGTGAAAGACGCCGGCGCCGTAGGCCGCGACGCCGCAGCCGAGAAACATGTAGCCGAGCTGCGAGATCGTCGAATAGGCGAGCACGCGTTTGATGTCGTGCTGCACGACGGCGATGACGGCCGCAAACATCGCCGTGAGCGCGCCGACAAGGGCGACGACCCCGAGCGCAAACGGCGAGCGGTCGAACAGAACGTGGCAGCGTGCGATCAGGTACACGCCAGCCGTGACCATGGTGGCGGCGTGGATCAGCGCGGAGACCGGCGTAGGCCCTTCCATGGCGTCCGGCAGCCAGACGTAGAGGGGAATCTGCGCAGACTTGCCCGTGGCTCCGACGACCAGCAGAAGCGCGATGGCGGTCAGAATGCCGCCATGCCAGGCGGGGTGCGAGGCGATGCCGGCGAAGACCTCCGAGAAGGTGAGCGTGCCGAAGTGCGCGATCAGGAGAAACATGGCCAGAAGAAATCCGAAGTCGCCCACGCGGTTGACGACAAAGGCCTTCTTGCCCGCGTTCGCGGCGGAGTCTTTCTTGAAGTAAAAGCCGATCAGAAGGTAGGAGGCAAGGCCGACGCCCTCCCATCCGACAAAGAGCAGAAGAAAGCTCGACGCCAGCACCAGCACGAGCATAAAGAACATGAACAAATTCAGGTACGCAAAGAAGCGCCAGAAGCCCTCGTCATGCGCCATGTAGCCGACCGAATAGAGGTGGATCAGGAAGCCGACACCGGTGATGACGCCCAGCATAAGGAGCGTCAGGTGGTCAACCGTCAGTGAGAATGGGACATGAAAGCCGGAGACGCTGATCCAGTCGCCCGCCGTGGTGCTGAGCGAGAGCGGCGCGCCGCCACCGAGCATGGTGGCCCACAGCCAAGCCACCAGGCAGGCCGGGATCGCCGTAAACAGCAGCGCGATAGCCGAGACCCCCGCGCGCGGCAGCCGCCGGCCCAGAGTCCCGTTCAGGACAAAGCCGAGAAACGGAAGAAACGGAATCCACCAGAGGTACGAGGCAGGCATCGGGCTCACGAGTTCAGCAGGTCGATCTGATCGACGTTGAGGGTGCGTCGCGTGCGAAAGATGGCGATGATGATGGCCAGGCCGACGGCGGCCTCGGCGGCGGCGACGACCATCACGAAGAAGACAAAGATCTGGCCGTCGACGCGGTGCCACATGTGAGCGAACGCAACGAAGGCCAGGTTCACGGCATTCAGCATCAGCTCGATCGACATAAAGATGGAGATGACGTTGCGCTTGATCAGAAAGGCGGCGACGCCCATCGAAAACAGGACGGCGGAGAGGATGAGGTACCAGGAGGTGGGAACCATCGGCGGCGCTACGGCTCCTTCCGGGCGAGCACGACGGCTCCAAGAATGGCGACCAGGATCAGGACGCTGGTGACCTCAAACGGCAGCAGAAGCCGGGTAAAGAGCGCCGACGAGATCTCGGTGATGTTGGAGACGGCGTTGTTCAGATATCCGCCCAGGCTGGCCGCGCCGAGCGCCTTGCGCTCCGACAGAAACACAAACGCCAGCAGGCAGAAGATGGCGGCGGCACCCGGGAATCCCGCCAGGTAGGCCGCTCGGCTGCCGTGCGTGCGCTCCTCCTCGCCGGCGTTCAGCAGCATGATCACAAACGTGAACAGCACCATAATGGCGCCGGAGTAGACGATCACCTGCGCTGCGGCAAGGAACTCCGCGCCGAGCGACCAGTAGAGCACCGCCAGCGACATCATGACCACAACCAGCGACAACGCGCTGCTAATGGGGTGGCGCTGCAGCAGCAGGTTGAGGCCTGCGCCGGCGGCGAGCGCGCCAAAGATGAGGAAGAGGGCGAGTTGCATAGGTCGTCGGTTGCGCCTTGGGTGTTGAAGGAAGCTGTTCGGTCCCACTGATTGTAAAGCAGGATGGTGGGCGCGCGGCATGGTTTGCGGTGGTGCGGGAGATCCCTTGCGCCGTGGCGGGCTCGGGGGGCATCCTGTTGAGGAGAGAGGAAGGGACCGATGGCGACCGCACCCGCTGTGCCGCAGCTGATCTCGATTGAGCAGTACCTCCGCTCCAGCTATGAGCCGGATGTTGAGTTTGTGGATGGGTTGCTGGAGGAGAAATGTATGGGCGAGCGGGATCACAGTTTCCTGCAGATTGCGATTGGGTCCTGGTTTTTCACGCACCGCGCTGAGTGGAAGATCGATGTTCTGACCGAGTTCAGGACGCGCACATCGAAGACCCGGGTGCGCCTGCCGGACATCTGCGTGGTGCGGCAGGATGCGCCGGTGGAGCGGGTGGGGGTGACGGCCCCGCTGCTGTGCCTTGAGATCCTGTCGCCGGAGGATCGGCCGGGGCGGGTGATGCGACGGCTGGATGATTTTGTAGCCATGGGAGTGGAGCACCTGTGGATCGTCGATCCGATGGACCGGTCGGCGGCAACCTACACGCAGGCGGGCATGAAGCGGGTGGAGGGGACTCGGCTGGAGATTGCAGGGACGCCGATCTACCTGGACGTGGCAGAGATGTTCGGGGCGCTGGATCGGTAGGCCGGCCGCTCGAAGGCACTCGGAAGAGCGTTCCCACTGGGACATTCCTAATCCGCACCACCGAGCGTCATCCTGGAAGATGAGGAGGAGATCGCTGTCGCGGTGAGTGACTGCGAAGATCTTCAGTAAGGAGTGAAGCCTGTAGCTGAGATGTCGCCGTAGTTACGTCCTCTGAGGCCGATCGAAGATATCTGTGACCCACATTCGCAGCTTCGATCCTGGCGAAATCCATGTCGCCGCGGTACGAACCGATGCTGGAAGCTGCCCCCATGGCTACGAAAAAGTTGTGCAAACGCGAGCGTCAGGTCGCACAAACGCTACCATGGAAGCACCGCGAACCCACTCTGCTGGTGGTGGGGAATCCGATCAACCAGCTCAGCACTCTTGGGGAGCATTCAGCGTTCCCTGAGCTACGTCGGGATGGAAAACGTGATGCTTTTTGCGGCGCGCTCAACATTAACGCAACGGCCCCTCAGATAAGCCTTAGAAACAACGCAACGGCCCCTCAGATAAGCCTTAGAAACGACTCGTCTCAAGGTTCCTGTCCCGAGGATCACTCGCATGAAACCAGCCGCTATTGTCTTGATGCTCCTTCTAGGTTTGAATCATCCTTCGTTCGCTTTGCAGGCGGCGACACAAGCCCCTGCGACACCCGGGACTACAGCCCCTGCGACACCTCCCCTACCTAACACGCTGCTGGATGGGACACCCGTGAAGCTGCGGCTTACGGAGGATATCTCGTCAGAGAAGGAGAAAAAGGGAGAGTCGGTGCCGTTCGAGGTAGTAGATCAGGTAGATGTCCAAGGCGTGCCGGTGATCCTGAAAGGCGCGAATGCCTTGGCAACGGTGACGAACGCGGTGCCAAAGAGACGCATGGGACGTGGGGGAAAGCTGGACGTTAGCATAGAGAGCGTGCGATCGGCCAATGGTCAAAGAATAAAACTGCGAGCCGTGCGGGAAAACAACGGCGGTGGCCATGTGGGTGCGATGACCGGGGCCATGGCGGCGACGACCATCGTGTTTTACCCCGCAGCACCACTCTTCCTGTTGATGCACGGCAAGTCGGTCGAGATCCCAAAGGGAACGGAGGTTACAGCCTTCGTCCAAGGCGACACGCTCTTGAATATGTCAACAATTGGCAGCGCCGGGAGGCCGAGAAACCCCGCAGTGAGAGCCGCGGGGAGGAAAGCGACGAACGCCCCGACTGGAAGGCTAGCCTGGCCAGCAGCGCATCGCTCCAGACACGATGCCAGCCATTGCCGCGACGCACCGCTCAGGTGGCCGAATCGGAAGTGGGAAGGCCAGCGGTGGAATCAACATCGCTGACAATTTGATCTTCGCCGACTGGACCTGGTTGGTGCTGCTGGAGGTAAGCCGATGAAACTGACGACCGTTGTAGTGGTGTGCGGAGCACTTCTCATGCCGAGTGTAGGGCGTGCTGCGCAGGGGGGTGGCTCGCTGGAATCGGCGCTCAACGGGAAGGAAGTGGTGCTGAAGCTGGATATGCCGGGGAGCCAGAAGGGGGTGGACCTCCGCTTTGATAAGCCGTCGCCGATGAACTGGAAGGAGTATGGATCGCGCATCAAGGAGTACGGGATCGCGATCCGCAAGGGGGATACGGCTCGGATTACGTCTGTCGTGCGCAAGAACGACATGATCGAGGTGCAGCTCAACGGTGGCGGATTCGGCACGATTCGGGATGACACGCGCACAACGGTGGAGTACAAGCCGGAAACGGAGAGCGACTATGAGAAGTCGTTAGAGAAGCAGATCTCCGAAACGGACGACTACGACAAGAAGCGCGACCTGCAGCGTGACCTGGATCGGGAGCGGGCTCGACGGGAACGGTCGAACGACGCGAAGAAGCGGGATGCGGACATTGCGAGCGCAGCGCGGGCGGAGCAGGTGGCCTCTGACCGGGCGGGTGGGGGTTCTCGATTCAACCTGCGGTGGTCAGGGAAGATTCCCGTGGAGGCGGATTCGGCGGAAGGTGTGGAGCAGCTGCTGGCCGGGTATGTGAGCTTTGATGGCTCTGGAACAGGCGGTGCGTCTGCCAGGTCATCGACGGATGGAATGGGGAGTGCGAGTGGATCCCCGGCGGCTACTGGGCAGCTACGTCAGGGAATGACGATGGACGATGTGGCCGGGCTGCTGGGCCAGGGCAAGCAGACGAGCGAGACCACGGCGAACGGGATGTCGACGCAGGTGATGACGTATGTGAGCGGCGAGCGGCAGGTGGAGGTGACCTATGTAAACGGGGTCGTGGTGCGCTTTGTGATTAACTCGAAGTGATCGGAAACCCGATCGGAAGTATACGTTCGCTTCTACCAGACCGGAAGGGGTACATGGTTAAGATCGTTCTGATAAGTCTCCTGCTGGCGCGCTCTGTATCCGCATTCGCTTCAGCGCCCTGTGCCACAGCTTCGATGAAGCTCACGCCGCCTGAGCGGAAGATGTATGCACGCTCCATCTCCAGCAATCTGTCGAAGTGGCAGCCCCCAGCGCAGATCACGATACAAAAGTCACTCACCATGGAGAACTGGACGGCCGTGTGGGCGACTCCAGCTGGGGTGGAACAGGGCGTATTCTTTTTTTCACAGGAAAAGAGCGGCCTGGTCTACCACAAGGTTTGGGGAGGTCATGCAACATCCTCTGAGAAGGCAACCGTGGTGCAGTGGATAAAAAAGCTTTCTCCATCCGTGCCGGATGACTTTGCTCAATGTGTCGCAGATGCGGTGACCGTCGGCCCCTGATCGAGTGCCAGCTCAGCGCTCCGCAGCCTCTTCAGGTGAAGATAATTTCGCTTCTTACAGAGGTGTTGCCTCATGAAATCGGCGCTTCATGTGGTTCTCGCTTGTCTCGCCACCTCGCTCTCTGCGCAGCATTAGCGACGAGCCTTTCTTGACCCCAGGGCAACTTCAGCCCTTCCATGTCGGCTGCGGATTCAAGAGAAACGCGTCTCCGTCACGATCACCACAGATGAACGGCACGCAGACTACACCTTCACCTTCATGGCGATAACAGCAACAGTTCCTGGTGGGGGCGGCTTGACGGACCTTGGCGGCAGCTAAAACAGCGGTGCTTTCAACGAGCTAACCCTCTCGGCGACTGACCATAGAACGAAGGATGTCGCGTTTAGCTACACTTGCAACACGTCGGACAGATACTCTGGTGAAAGCGACCGTAACGCCACATCCGTTGCGGAAGGTCCGGCGAAGCATCGGAAGGACAAGCTGAAGTGGGACGTCCTGGTCTGAGAAGCTCCTAGAACACCCGGCCGAAGCTAAAGAAGAATCGGCGATGCCCCGCATCCCCAACGGCTCCGCCTGCTGATATGGAGCCCAGAATCGTGTTGACTAGAATGCCTGCGGAGATATCTCCTGGGACTCGGTATTGACTTGGCTCTCCCAGCCCGGTCCCGACCTTTTGGAATCGGCCGATATCGAAACGGGCTTGGAGATAGAGCTTGTTTCCAAGCAGAGGCGGTAACTCCTTCAGTTCCCTCAGAACTCCAATCTGAGCCTCGACGTACTGGTTTGAGAGAATCTCATTGGTGCCGTAAGCGGCGAAGGTCGTTGGCCCGCCGAGGGAAAAAACAGGAAGTCCGATGGTCGATGTGTCTGTGGCGTACACTGTGCCCCCGGCCGCGGAGAGCAAAATGGTGTCGCGGTCGTTTACCGGTAGAAACTGTGTGATTTTGCCTTGCGTCAGCGGAAAACCCGGTATGGTCAGGAGACTGCTCGGGCTGGGATACGCGTCGAACCACTGCGTCCTGAAATTGACGAACTGGCCGGTTGTTGGAATGACGGGATCGTCGGTATGCAGCAACGTGTACTTGAATCTGGAAAATCCCTCACGCCCGGCGACAGTAGGCTCGGTCTTTTCACCAACCTGGAGTGAGTATCTGACATTGCTTGCTTCGTAGCCGACGCGAATCTCTCCGCTGCGCCCGATCGTGTAGCCGACGTCGACTCCTCCGCCTGCCTGTCGCACTCTGTAGATCGATCCCAGGCTGCCGTTGTCCGTGTACGCGTTGAATTCGGTGCTTTCGAAGAGTCCTCGCGGAGCGACGAACCATCTGCTGCCGACCCATAGAGGATGGTAGTACTCCGTGTGCAGCCCATAGTTAGAGCCCGCGATCACGTCGTTGCGTAGTTCCGATCCGTAACTGCCGGCGTTCAGGAAGGTAAGCCGCCCGCCGATACTAAAGAGGACATTGTTGTACTGAGATCCATCCAGGGTGATCTGCGGCCGGACGATGCGAGGGGCATAGGACTTCTCGTCAGCGTTGATCAGCAGACCGGGCTGATTGTTCCTCTCAGCCATTGTGTAGCCAAGACTCGAGTAACGTCCGTCCCCCTGTATCTCCAGAATCTTCTTTTGAACCGCAGAGTTGTCGATTGGCTTGCCAATGACCGAGTCGAAGCTTTTGGCGATCGCCTTTGCGCTGCGTTGATCTGTGCCGGCGACCTCAACAAACTGGGGAACCACTGCTTGACGACGGCGTGCTGCACGTTCAGCGAGGTATCGTTGCCACGTGGCGTCATCCACCGACAGCTTGGACAAGATCGCGGCTTTCGCCTCGGCAGCATCATATCCGGCCTGGATGATGGCATCGGCGTCCTTGTATTCCATGGGGCCGAACTTGTTCAAAGGGACACTCACCAAGACATCCGCTTTTTCCATACTCCGCATCTCGTTTGCTGCAATCATGACGGAGATCGACCGGCCAAGAACGCCAAACGCGGATTGCGTTTCATTCGCCTCCATGGGCTGAGTCTCGAGATGGATGGCGACGATAAGATCCGCACCCATTTTTCTCGCGACATCTACCGGAAGATTGTCGAGCAATCCACCATCGGCGAAGACCTGACCGTCAGCGTGCACGGGAGAGAAGATGCCTGGCAGCGACATGGTAGAACGAAGTGCAGTGGAGAGGGAGCCGCTGGTAAAGATGTAAGGTTTGTCGGTTAACAGGTCTGTCGCGACGCAGCCGAATGGAATGGGCAGATCGTCGAAGCTTTTCATGGTCGAGTAAGGGAGTGCCACGCGGTCGAGGATGAATGAACCTCTTGCCCCGAGTTGAGACCGGAGGGGAACTGCAGGCCCTTTTTCAATCCAAATTCAATGGTGCCAGGGTATGAGTAGTCGTCTTGTTTGCGGCGAAAGGTGAGTTGCGGGAAAGGCACTTGACCCGCAGTACGGTATTCCATGGGACGGAGGACACAAGCTCGCGGACTTCGGAGGGAGATCGGCCCGTTGCGTAAATACCGCCCACAAGAGCTCCCATGCTGGCGCCAGCGATGTAACTGACGGGGATATGGTGTTCCTCAAACCAGGTAATCACGCCGACGTGTGCGAGCCCGAGAGCTCCCCCGCCTTCGAGTACAAGGCCGATCTTGGCGTGATTGACAGCAGGTGAGCCTTGGGAGAAAGCAGCGCGATGTGAGGCCATGAAGAGAATCGCAACGACCACGACAACTGAGGTCTGTTTCAGCTTTGCGCCAAAGGCCATTCTCATGTGGGGGTTCACTCCACGTTCAGGTCTAACTGCGGAACTAATCGGCCAGTCTGACGAGGCGTACCTGCACTTCCCCTCGTCCCAGCACGGACCAGTCTAGCCGTGCAGCGCCAGTACCAGGCTGGTGACCACGATGTTCAGCATGGCCACGGGCAGCAGAAACTTCCAGCCAAAGCTCATTAGCTGGTCGTAGCGGAAGCGTGGGACGGTGGCGCGGACCCAGATGAACAGGGTCAGGAAGAAGAAGACCTTGGCCACGAACCACAGGATCGCGATCAGGCTCTGGACGAGGGGTGGGCCGAAGGCGGGGAAGAGGTGGCCAAAGGGGGAGGTGGCGCCGCCGAAGAAGAGCAGCGTGGCCACGCAGGAGACGGTGATCATGTTGGCGTACTCGGCCATGAAGAACATGGCGAACTTCATGGAGGAGTACTCGGTGTGATAGCCGGCGACGAGCTCGGATTCAGCCTCGGGCAGGTCGAAGGGCGCGCGGTTGGTCTCGGCATAGGCAGAGAGCATGTAGGTGAAGAAGGCGACGATCTGAAAGCCGCCGACGATAGTCCAAACGGCCGCGCCATGGCCGTTGAGCACGCGCGCCGGACCGCCGAAGATGTTCCAGGAGAGCAGGCCGTGCGCGGACTGGGACGCCACGATGGTACGGAGGTTGAGCGACCCCGCGCGCAGCACGACTCCGACCAGCGACAGGCCGAGCGCGAGCTCGTAGGAGACCATCTGCGAGGTGGCGCGGAGGCTGCCGAGAAGAGCGAACTTGTTGTTGGAGCTCCAGCCGGAGAGCGCGATGCCGTAGACGCCGATGGAGGTGACGCCGAGGATGACCAGAAGTCCGATGTTGACGTTCGAGATGTCGAAGAGGTCGACGCCGCGCACCGCGAAGAAGGGCCCAAAGGGAACCACGGCGATCGAGACCAGGGCGCAGACCAGAGCGATCATAGGCGCGACGATAAACAGCGGCTTGGCGGAGGCGAGCGGAAGCAGGTCCTCCTTAAGAAAGAGCTTAATGCCGTCGGCGAGCGGCTGCAGGAGCCCAAAGGGGCCGGTGCGCGAGGGTCCCCAGCGGTTCTGCATGCGGCCCAGCAGCTTGCGCTCCAGCAGTACCGTGTAGGCGACACAGGAGAGCGTGATGACCAGAACAACGGCCACCTTGGCGATCGAGAGCAGAAAGAAGGTGAGGAATGGGGTGTGCGTGGTCATCGGGCCAGTTTCCAGCTGCGTCTCCTCGTCTACGGTGGGGTACGGTGAAGCGTTGCGCCTGGAGACTGCGCCCCAGGCTGGGGCTGAAAGGCCCCGAATGTGCGCAGCCCTTGCGACCGGCTTGCTAGAGGCTAACAGCGGAGAGCTGCCGGCGGCAGCCTAATCTGCCGCGGTCTGGTCCAGAACCGGCAGGGTGCGGCCCTCGAAGTTGCGCAGGTCGCCGAGCATAGCGGAGTAGCGGCCCAGGGTTCCGGAGGTGAAGAGGCTGTCACCGGCGGGCAACACGAGGTCACGACGGCTGGAGGTCTCGATCTGGACCAGGCCGCCGGCGGGCGCGGCGGGCGTGAGGTGCTGGTCGTTGGCGCTCATCAGTTGCAGGCGCAGCATGCTGCCGTAGCCGGGGACGAGGCGCTGGATTTCGTCGGTGATGGCAAAGGTGTCGAAGGGGCTGACGCGCGGTTCCAGGTTGTTGGCGACCAGCCACACGGCGTGGCGGTCGGCCTCGCCGGACTGCGCGCCACGGCTCTGGCCGAGGTCGGCGCGGAGCCCCTTGCCGAACGGCACCAGCGTGGGGATGTGCGCGCCCATCTTGTCGGCGAGCCGGACGATGAGCTCGAAGTCCGAGCGCACGCCGGCGCGGTCGGCGGCCTTCGAGACCAGCTGGAGGTCGCCGTAGGAGTTGGTCACCGAGCCGGACTTCTCGTAAAGATTCGCGGCCGGCAGAATGACGTCGGCGAGCGCGGCGGTCTCGGTCAGAAACATGTCCTGGACGACCACAAAGGTGTCTTTGAGGGCCGCGGGGTCAACTGAGTAGCGCGCGACCGGATTGCTCCCCACAACGTAGAGCGCAGCAAGTTCACCCCGGCCGGCGGCGTCGAACATGGCAAGGAGGTCGAGCCCAGGCTGCGACAGATCGGCTCCGGCGGGTGCGCCGTACTCGCCAAAGCTGGAGTTGCCGAGCGGCGTGTAGCCAGGCAGGCGGTCGGGCAGGAGGCCCATGTCGGCTGCGCCGCGGGAGTTCACGTAGTCGGCCAGAAGGGCGAACTTGCGATTCGGCAGCGTGACCCCGAACTCGAGCAGGCGGCGAAGATCGTTGCCGCGGATCTCATTGCCGATCAGGACGAGGAGGGAAGCTTCTGCGCGGACTGCGGAGCGGAACTCGTGCGCGGCGGTGGTGTCGTCGGAGCCGGTGAGGGCACCGGCGGCGGAGTCGTCGCCCGCAAGGAAGCCCGTGAGAGCGGAGTAGCCGAGCTCGGGAATCTGCAAGAAGCTCCTGGCCTGGCGGCGCAGCTTTCTCTCGGCGTGGTTGGCGAGGTAGAGCCGGGCGCGGTTCAGCCGGACATCCGATCGCAGATTCCATGCTGTGAGCGGATTCTGGTTTGAAGGGTCACCGCCGAGCAGCATCACCGCCGGCGCGGTCTCGTTGTCGCGCTGCGAGGCGGCGCGGCCCGGATATTCGGCGAGCACCTCGGCAAAGGTGGTGTAGTCCGCCGTGCGGTGGTGGTCGATGTTGTTGGTGCCAAGCACGGTGCGGGCGAACTTCTGCAGGAGGTAGTTCTCTTCGTTGGTGGTGCGATTCGATCCGATCACGCCAATCGAGCGCCCGCCGCGTGCGTCGCGAAGCTCGCGCAGACGCTTGCCCGCGTGGTCGAGCGCGGCCTCCCAGCTCACGGACTTCAGAGTTCCGTCGGGCTGGCGCACAAGCGGCGTGGTGATGCGGTCCGGGGAGTTGGCGAAGTCGAAGGCATAGCGCCCTTTGACGCAGAGAAAGTCGCCGTTCATGCCGGATTTGTCGCGGTTGTCGCCGCGCATGATCTCGGTGCCGTCGGTGGTGGCGCGCACGCCGAGCGTGGTCTTGCAGCCGTCGCCGCAGTGGGTGCAGATGGTGGAGACGTGGTTCATCTCCCATGGCCGGGTCTTGTAGCGGTAGGTGCCGGAGGTGAGCGCGCCCACCGGGCAGGCGTCGATGCACATGCCACACTGCTCGCAGTCCACGTGGGCGAGCGAGTCGAGCGACTCGGCGGCCGGGATGTTGGGCGCGATCACCGACGCCGAGCCGCGGTTCTGCACCCCCAGCGCGAAGACATCCATGGCCTCGCCGCACATGCGGATGCAGCGGTAGCAGAGGATGCATCGGGGGCGGTCGAAGTAGACGACCGGCGACCACTTCTGCTCCTCGCGGTGGTTCTTGGGCTCGGCATAGAACGAGTCCGCGGCGCCGTACTTGAAGGTCATGTCCTGCAGTTCGCATTGCCCTCCCGCATCGCAGACCGGGCAGTCGAGCGGGTGGTTGCCGAGCAGCAGCTGCAGGGTGGCCTTGCGCGCCTGCGCAATCTCGGGCGTCTCGGTCTGGATGACCATGCCCTCGGCGACCGGCGTGGTGCAGGCGGTCTGCAGCTTGGGCATCTTCTCAATGCGCACGACGCACATGCGGCAGGCTGCCTGCAGCGACAGGCCGGGGTAGTAGCAGAAGGCCGGGATCTCGATGCCGGCGGTCTTGCAGGCCTCGATCAGCAGCGTGCCTGCGGGGGCGGTGATCTGTTTGCGGTCTACGGTAAAGGTTACGTCTGGCATCACTAAGGGCCTCTAGGCAGCTTTCCGCCCGCGCTTACGAGTTTGGGACTGGGTCTTCGGAAGGGTGATGTCGATCCACTCGACAAAATAGCCGAGTACGCCCTCGCTCTCCTGTTCGAATGGGATTTCAATGGAAGTGGTGACTGCCTCCGGAACGGGATCTCCGTCCTGGCATATCCCTTCCATGTGAAACTCAAGAGCTTCCTTCATCATGGCCCGCATATCTTCAAGCGTCTTGCCGGTGGAGATGCAGCCGGGAAGGTCTGGAGCGAAACCAGAGTAGTTCCGTTTCCCTTTCTCGTAGACGACCATGTATCGGCGTTTCATTTCAGACCTGCCTGCTTGAGAATGCTGTCAAGCGTCTTTGGTTTCAGCTCGTCCGACGGGTGACCGGGAACAGTAACCCGTCCGGACTTCTGATCGTGCACATACTGCCGGTGGCTGCCTCGCTGAGCGTAAAGATACCAGCCGTCCTGCTGGATCAACTTTATCGCGTCGCGACCTTCATCGATCCTCAGTGCCCGGCTCCGACCAGGTCATGCTCCTCGCTCATGACCGGCACCCCGGCGCGGCGTCCGGCGACGTAGTCTTCAAACTCCTTGCGGAACTTCTTCACAAACGCGATGGTCGGCATGGCGGCCGCATCACCGAGCGGGCAAAAGGTGCGGCCCATCATGTTCTCGGCCAGGTACTGCACGTTGTCGACGTCTCTTGTCGAGCCGCCGCCCTGGTAGACGCGGGTGAGTGTCTTTTTGATCCAGTCGGTGCCCTCGCGGCAGGGGATACACCAGCCGCAGCTCTCGTGCTGGTAGAACTTGATGGTCCGTAGCGCGAACTCGACGATCGAGACCGTCTCGTCGAGCACCACGATGCCGCCCGAGCCCAGCATGGTGCCGGCCTTGGCCATCTGGTCGAAGTCGAGGCCGACGTCGATCTCGTCGGCGGTAAGCACCGGGCAGGAGCTGCCGCCGGGGACGACTGCCTTGAGCTTCTTGCCGCCGAGCACGCCGCCAGCCACCTCGTAGATCGCCTTCTGGAGGTTGTAGCCCATGGGCAGCTCGTAGACACCCGGCCGCTCCACGTGGCCGGAGATGCCGAACAGCCGCGTTCCGCCGTTGCGCTCCGATCCGAGCTTGGCGTAGGCCTCGCCGCCCATCAGGAGGATGTGCGGGACGCTGGCGATGGTCTCGGCGTTGTTGATCACCGTTGGGCCGCCGTAGAGGCCGACCACGGCAGGGAAGGGGGGCTTGATGCGGGGAACGCCGCGCTTGCCTTCAAGCGACTCCATCAGGGCGGACTCTTCGCCGACCTCGTAGGCGCCCGCGCCGGTCTGGGTGACGATGTCGAAGTCCACGCCATCGCGGCCGAAGATGTTCTTGCCCAGGATGCCCTTGGCGTAGGCGTCGGCGACGGCACGCTCCATGATCTCGAGCAGGTATCGGTACTCGCCGCGCAGGTAGATAAAGCCCACCTTGGCGCCGATGGCGAGGCCCGCGATCATGGTGCCCTCGATGATCGCGTGCGGGTCATGGAGAAAGAGCACGTGATCCTTGCAGGTGCCGGGTTCGGACTCGTCGCCGTTGACCAGAACGTACTTCGGCTTCTCGGACTGCTTCGGCACAAAGGACCACTTGAGCCCGGTCGGGAATCCCGCGCCGCCACGGCCGCGCAGGCCGGAGGCCTTCATCGTGTTGATGATCCACTCGGGACCCTCGTCCATCGCCTTCTGCACGGCCTTGTAGCCGTCGAGCTCGATGTATTTGTCGAGATTGCGAGCGCCCTGGCCGAAGCGGCGCTTGAGGACGATCACTTCGTCGGGGTGGGTGACGTGGGTTGGCATTTACTGGCCGTCCTTTGCTGCTGCGGGTGGGTCGGGAGCACCAGGTGCTACGTTGTGGCCGCGGCCCGCGCGGTATTCGGCAAGCACCTGGTCGAGCTTCCCGGGTGTCAGGTCCTCATGGAAGTCGTAGTTGACCTGGATCGCCGGCGCCCAGCAGCAGGCGCCGATGCACTCGACTTCTTCGAGCGAGAACATGCCGTCCGGGGTCACCTGCTTATGGCCGATGCCGAGCTTGGCCTTGCAGTGGTCGAGAATCTCGTAGCCGCCGCGCAGCATGCAGGAGATGTTGGTGCAGACCTGCACGTTGTAGCGGCCGGCCGGCTCGGTTCTCAGCATGGAGTAGTACGACAGCACGTTGCGGACGTCAAGATCGAACAGGTCGAGCCGCTTGGCAATCTCCTGGATGGCGGCCTCCGAGACATAGCCGACCTCGTCCTGCGCGTAGAGCAGCATGGGCACGAGAGCGGAGCGCTTGATCGGGTAGATCGTGACCAGGTGGTCGAAGCGCGCGGCGAGCTCGGGGGAGAAGATGGAATGGGCGATTTGGCTCATTAGGGTTCGTATCCTTAGTCGCGTGCTTCCAGCTTTGCCATACGCTCATGCAACGGAACCATGTATCCCATCAGCATCTTCATGTCATCATGATGAGATTTGCTCATGGCGTCGATTCGATCATCCAATTTGTCGATGCGTGCGTTGAGCCGGTCCCCGAGGCGGTTCATATCTGCGCGGCTCGCCAACCAGGCGAGAATCACCGTGAAGGTTGGAATGCCGATGCTCAGATAGAGCTGGATATTATTCATCTCGGATTGCCCCCTTACGAATTTGACCGACTTCGATTCACCTCTGCATCATCTCTCGGGCAAGCCGTTCCGCTGCCAGATCCATCTCTTCGGTGTCTCCATTGATCTTAACAGTTCCATCTTCGTTCAGTGAAAAAGGTTGGCGCTGTCCTGTGGTGCCGGTGAGGGAAGTGGGGGTGAAGCGGAGAGCGCGCGAGTCGACGCGGAGAACGATCTCGGCGGCACCAGCTTCGACGACGGCGTGGTGCGTTGCGTTGAGCCCGTGGAGCGAGCTGTAGGAGCGGAGCAGCGAAGCCCAGGAGGTCCACAGCTCGCGATGAAGAGCGGGGGTCATAGGAGACGCTCCGGGGCCGCCGCCTACCTGGCCGCCGTGGCCGCGGCGTAGCTGTAGGTTCCGCAGAACTCGGTCGAGTTGGCCACCGCATTTGCGCTCAGATTCGGCTCATTCCTGCCGGCAAACATGGCGAGTTGCAGGTCTGAGCCGTCGGTCAGCAGAACGAAAAAAGTGGTGCGCTGCTTGCCGCAGAGGGTGTTCCGACGCATGAAGGATGTGGTCGCGGGAACGGAGACCTTGTAGAGCGCGCCTCGCAGCCGGGAGTTGACCGGCACAGGAAACAGGGCCGCAGCCTGCTGCAGGGGCGCCCCCGCCAGCGTATGGAGAAAGGCGAGCGGGATGGTGTGCCCCGCCATGGCCACGCTCCTCGGGCGGACGAGGAGATCTCCGGTGACGCCCATCGCAGTCTTGCTGACGGCGGTCCATTGGGCGGGCGCGTGCAGCAGGGGATCACTCGCGGGCAGGGCCTCCGGGTGCGTGGGAGGCGGCACGATGCTGCCGGTCTGCTGCTGTGCGCTGGCCAGCATGACAAGTGAGCCGCACAGCAGAGCAGCGGCAATTCCTTTGAGCCAGGCCGAGTGGATCGTCATAGTCTGTAGGCTCCTGTCAGGCCCGGGGCCCCGGCTCGCATGGACCAAGCGGAGCGGGCATCCATGCTACCGATCGATCTCACCCAGCACGATGTCGATCGATCCGATCACCGCCACCACGTCCGCCAGCAGCCGCCCCTTGCACATCGTCTCGAGCGCCTGCAGCGTGGCGTAGCTGGGGTTGCGCATGTGAACGCGGTAGGGCTTGGCGGTGCCGTCCGAGACCGCGTAGTAGCCCATCTCGCCGCGCGGGCTTTCGACCGCCTGGAAGACCTCGCCCGCCGGAACCGCGAAGCCCTCGGTGACTATCTTGAAGTGATGAATCATCGACTCCATCTCGGTCTTCATCTTTTCCCGCTGCGGAAGCACGATCTTGGGCGAGTCGGCCGTGATGCGGCCTTCCATCGGCAAGCCTTCCATCACCTGTTGGCAGATCTTGAGCGACTCCCGCATCTCTTCCATGCGCACGGTATAGCGCGCCCACACGTCGCCGCGGTCCGAGACCGGCACCTTGAACTCGAAGTTCTCATAGCCGGTGTAGGGCATGTCGCGGCGGAGGTCCCAGTCGACGCCGGAGGCGCGCAGCGGCGGGCCGGTGACGCCGAGCGCGATGGCGTCGGCGGCCGAAAGGTAGCCCACATCCTTGAGGCGGCCCATCCAGATGGGATTGCCGGTGAGCAGGTTCTCGTACTCGTCGATGCGTGCTGGAAGGATCTCCAGAAAGTCGCGTACCTGCTGGTAGAAGTCGAGCGGCGGCTCGAGCGACAGACCGCCGATGCGGAAGTACGAGCTCATCATCCGCTGCCCGGAGACGTTCTCATAGATGCGCGAGATGTCCTCGCGCTCGCGCCAGCAGTAGAGAAATACGGTCAGCGCGCCGATATCCATGGCGTGGGTGCCCAGCCAGACCAGGTGCGACGAGATGCGTGTCAGCTCGTTGAGCAGGACCCGCAGCCACTGGGCGCGCGGCGGCACCTCGAGGCCCAGCAGCTTCTCGATCGCCAGGCAGTAGCACAGGTTGTTCGTCATCGGCGACAGATAGTCGATGCGGTCGGTCAGCGGAACCACCTGCTGGTAGAACTTCGCCTCGCAGGTCTTCTCGATGCCGGTGTGGAGGTACCCGATATCGGGAGCGCAGGAGACGACCGTCTCGCCATCAATCTCGAGTACCAGGCGCAGCACGCCGTGCGTCGATGGGTGCTGCGGCCCCATGTTGAGGACCATGGTCTGGTCCGAGATGGGGTCGCCCGCGTCGGCGGCGTTGTTGCGTTCGGAGTCTTCGACGACGTCGCGAACACCAGGGATAAGGAGGTCGGGAGCGGCGGTGGGAGTCATCGGTATCCTTCGACGGGGTAGTCCTTGCGCAAGGGATGGCCCTGCCAGTCGAGCGGCATCATGATGCGGCGCAGGTTGGGGTGGTTGCTGAAGTGCACGCCAAACAGGTCGAAGACCTCGCGCTCGTAGAAGTTAGCCGAGGGCCACACGCCGGTGATGGAGCTGAGGCTCGGGTCGTCGCCGTTCAGAAGGACGATAAGCCGGACGCGCTGCTTCAGGCCATGCGAGAGGATGTGATAGGTGATCTGGAAGCGCGGCTCGGACGGGTACCAGTCAACCGCCGTAACATCTTCGAGAAAGTTATAACCGGCACTCTGGGCCGTGCGCGCCGCCTCGACGATCGACTCGCGCGCGACGGTCAGGGTCAGCTCGCTGCGGTCCCACTTCGCGTCCTGCGCAAGCGGTCCGAGGGCATCGAGCGCAACGAGGCCGGCTCTGCCGAGCGGCGTCTCCGAGATGGCGGAGAGCGCCTCCCGGACCGGATCGATGCCGGTGACGCGCGGTGCGAGGGTGGGCTCCTTCGGGTCGGCCATTAGAGGTCACCCCGGTCTTCGGCCCAGTCCAGGATGCCCTTCTTCCAGACGTAAAAAAGGCCCACGGCGACGAAGCCGAGATAGACCAGCATCTCCCAAAAGCCGAACAGGCGCGATCCGGTGAGCGCGGGCAGGCGCCGGAAGATGACCGCCCAGGGCAGCATAAACACCGCCTCGACGTCGAACAGAATGAACAACATGGCCACCATGTAGAAGCGCACCGAGAAGCGTCCGCGCGCATCGCCGACCGGGTCCATGCCGCACTCGTAGGCGCCGGCCTTGGTGCGGGAGTTCTTGTGCTTGCCGATCAGAAACGACGCCCCAACCATGCCACCGGCAAAGGCGACTACGGCCAGGATCTGCAGCACCAGCGGAAGGTAGTTCCAGATGTAGGGGACGGGCTGCATATCTCCTTTCGAGACTAGGGGTGGGGTAGGGCAGTGTCAAGGAAAGATGTCGGCCCTGTCCAGTCCGGTCGATGGTTACAGCAGCAATCTGTACCAGGCGATGATCTGTGGGCCCCACAGCGCCGCGACGAGGCCCCCCGCGCCCAGAAATGAGCCGAACGGAAGCCGGGTGGCGGCTCCCCCGCGGCCCGTGAGCAGCAGAGCCGTGCCCAGGAGGCTGGCGGCGAGCACGCCAAAGAACAGCGCGAGCACGGCAGGCCAGAAGCCAAGCAGCGCGGCGATCATGGCCAGCAGCTTGACATCTCCCAGACCCATGCCTTCGCGCCCGCGCAGTGCGCGATAGATCCAGCGAATGGCCAGCAGCAGAAGCGCCGCCGCGGCGATGGCAACCAGCCGGCCGCCGACGACGGCCTCGGCTCCGGTCATGAAGACGTTGCCCACGTTGACCGCGCCCGGGCTGTTCAGGTTGATCTGCCGGTGCAGGATCACCTGGTCCTCCGCCGGCCCAAGAAACACCGCCTGGACGCAGACGAGAAAGAAGCCCGCGAAGATGCCGGGCAGAGTCAGGGCATCGGGCAGAGTCTGGTGCTTCCAGTCGATCACGATCAGAGCGATCAGCAACAGGCCAAGGATGCCGGTGGCGAGGGCCGAAACGGCGATCGTCGCCATACCCTCGGCCGTCAGCCGGGGATTGAGCAAAGGGGTGGCGCGGATGGCGACGAGGGCGAGCCACAGGCCGCTCAGCAGCTCGACGGCGGGGTAGCGCCAGGAGATGGGCTCCTGGCAGTCCCGGCAGCGACGCCGCAGCAGAATCCAGCTGACGAGGGGAATGTTGTCGTGCCATCGAACGCCGTGACCGCAGCCAGGGCAGCGCGATCGCGGCCGGACGACGCTGCCGCCAGAAGGAAGCCGGGTGATGACGACGTTCAGGAAGCTGCCAAGCAGCAGGCCAAGCAGGAAGGCCGGCAGGGCGAAGGCGAGCAGCGTCGGCATCCTCTCGAGTATAGGTCGACCTCCTGAAGAAGGTTGCGCCGCCTGCCCGCAAAGCAGGAAAGCTAAAAGTCGGCGTGCAGCCGAATGGCCTCAACCAGCACCGGGCCGCGGTCGAGGTTGTATCCGGGGTGTTCGATGAACTGGGCGTCGAGCGCGTAGAAGAGCCCGCGCCAGGCATGGAGGTTGTAGTAGCCCTCGACGATATCCTCGCGGGCGTAGTGCAGGCGTCCATCGCCGAGCAAAAAGCCGAGGCCGCCGAGCGCCAGGTACGCCTGGTGGTCGCGCTTGATGGCGTTTGAGACAAAAGCAAGCCCCACCTTGTCCTGCTCGCGCAGACGCAGGCCGGGGAGGCGGCGCGCCGCCAGGTCGCCGCCAAACGAGACCGTCTGGTCGACCTCCGTGTACGCAAAGCTCTCGTGCTGCCCCTCGTTCCATCCGAAGCGGCCGAAGACGCGGAGATCGGCGGTGAGCTCCTGCTCAAAGTTCAGGCCGAAGCCATACTTGACGGTGGTCTGCCGAGGGTGCGCGGTGATCTCGGGCGAGGACGTCAGGCCAAGCAGCAAGTTGCGATTGGCCGTGCGGTACACGCCCATGTTCGCGTGGTTCACAAAGGCGAGCACACGAACGGCTCCCTGCCGGACCGGCGGCAGAAGATGGCCAAATAGCGGCTGCCGGAGATCGAACTCCGTGTTCTGTCCGCTAGCCCGCCGCAGATCCCAGTCCAGATCGATGCCGTTGGCGACCTTTGGCATCAGCGCCGCGCCGTACCGCAGTGTCACGGCGTGATCGGTGTATTCGGCCACGGCCGCTTCGGTGTAGCCGCGGGTGTCGGCGGCGTAGTCCCAGGCGCCGTTGTTGTCGACCGTCCAGTTAAGGAACTGCAGATGGGAGTCCGAGCCGACGCTGTTGAGGTCGAAGTAGTCCGGGAGGCTCATCTTGCCGACGTGCAACTCGATCCGGCGGTCGGGAACCCGCGTCGCCAGGGCAAGCACCGTTCGGCTGCCCTCCACCAGCGTGTGGCTCAGGCCGAAGGTCTGGTGCAGCTGCGCCCGGGCGACGTAGGGGGTGGAGCCCAGGGAAGGGTTGCGGACCACATCCAGATTGGTAAACCCCGCCAGACCGAGCGCCTCGGAGACGCCGCGGCCGCCAGCAGCTTCGAGGTCAACGATCAGGTCCGTGTCGGAGGCCGGGTTCGACCGGAGCTGGTAGCCCAGGAACAGGGTTCCCACCATGGAGGGCTTGTACTCGCCGCGCGGCAGCAGACTGTTCGGCCCCTGGTAGGGAGAGTGGAACGGCGCATGCGCCTGAAAGATGACGTTGACCTGCCCGGAAACAAGATATCGACCGGATTCCGTGTGGGGAAAGAAAGTAGCAGCAGCAGCCTGCGGCGGGGGCTCTTCAGGAAGCGGAGATGCCAGCGGGCTGCTGGCCTGCGCGGAGACCGGCGAAGCAACACAGCAGATAAGCGCAAGGCGAAGTAAAGATCTCATCCGACACATAGGTAAAAAGACAGAGTACACTAAGGCTAAATGGATGAAGACGCCGCGGTTCTCCCAGGCCGCGATTCCCGCAGCTGTTTTTCTTGGCTCTGAAATGAGCAGAAGAGGGTCAGCCTGGCATCATCGGCGTGGCGAGGAATGCGTCCCCATGCAAGGGCTTGCACCCCGTGCGAATCCGGTTTACTCTCTTCTTACACGGGAAAGGAGGATGATCCAGCCTATGAAATCTGACAGTAACAGTTGCATCAACGTACGTGAGGTGACTGAGGCTTAGGGCATTCTGCTCTAGACCTGGCGGTTTCGTACTTTCAGCTAGAAACTCCCCGCCGAGGCCCATCCAAAGAGAAGGATGCCCTCAGGTCAATCTCAACAGATCACCGCCAGACGGCCTGCTGCTCGACCTCCGAGCGCAGGCCGTTTGCGTTTTCCGGTGGTTTGGTTTGCGATGGAACGAGCGGAAACGGGAGAAGGGCAAACATGACTCCTTTGGTGATTGCGGGCCAGGCGTTTCAGTCGCGGCTGATCGTGGGAACAGGCAAGTACAAGGACGGTGCCGAGACCCAGGCGGCGATCGAGGCCAGTGGCGCGGAGATGGTGACGGTCGCGGTGCGGCGCGTAAACCTCGATCGCAGCTCCGAGTCCCTGCTCGACTTTATCGATCCCCGGCGGTACTTTCTTCTGCCCAACACGGCCGGTTGCTACACGGCCGAGGAGGCCATCCGCGCCGCCCGGCTGGGGCGTGAGGTGGGGCTCTCGGACTGGGTCAAGATCGAGGTCATCGGCGACCGTGCGACGCTCTATCCGGACGTCGCGGCGACGCTTGAAGCCACTCGCGTTCTGGTGAAGGAGGGCTTCACGGTGCTTCCGTACACCTCCGACGACATTGTCTTTGCGCGGCGGCTGATCGACGCCGGAGCGGCGGCGGTGATGCCCCTGGGAGCGCCGATCGGAACCGGGGTCGGCATAGCCAATACGCACACGCTGCGCATGCTGCGCGAGCTCATCACGGAGGTGCCGCTGATCGTCGATGCCGGGCTGGGGACGGCTTCGGACGCAGCGTTGGCCATGGAGATGGGCTACGACGCGGTGCTGCTGAACACCGCTATCGCCGGGGCAAGCGATCCGGTGCTGATGGCGGAGGCGATGAGCCATGGCGTGCTCGCCGGCAGGCAGGCCTTTCTGGCGGGAAGGATGCCGAAGCGGCTCCATGCCTCGGCAAGCTCGCCCATGGAGGGCATCTCGCGGTGAACCTCCGCGTCCGGGGGAGCGCGTGGCCGATCGATGGGTAGACCCGTGGCTGCGCCAGCCGCAGGCCTCCAGGCACCTGGGCCCGGTCGGGCTGGGTGCCGCCGTCGCCATCTGGGGCACCTCCGTGTGGGAGCTGGCTTCGGCCATGCGAGTCGGTCTCCTGCAACTCGCGCTCGAACGCAGGTATGGCCTGGCAGGCCACGGCTGGGCCGGTTCGGCAAAGCTGGACGCGACCGGAGCCACGCTCGGCGCGATCGCGGCGGCCCTGCAGATCGTCGCAGTGCTCCTGGGGGCGTGGACGCTCCACTCCGTGTACCGTCTGCGGTCGCCGGTCGCCGTCGCCATTGCGGCGGGCGCGGCGATGGCCGGCGATGCCCTGGGCTTCTTTGCGCTCCTGCTCTGGCTGTGGATCACGGTTGGCGTTCACTAGACATCTCTTCTGCAGCCGGCGGTTCTGCCGCGCGCTTCCGGTAGACTCATCCCCATGCGGGTCTTTGGCGTCGACTGCGGAACCGAGTACACCGGCTGGGGTGTGGTGGAGCTGGATACCGGCGCCCATCTGCCCAGGCTGGTGCACTGCGCGGCAGGAACGATCCGTCTGAACCGGCGCGAAGCGACGCCGCAGCGGCTGATGCAGGTCTATGCGGAGCTCTCGGCGCTGATGGCGCTGCACCTGCCCGAGGTCGTCGCCATCGAAGAGGTCTTCTTCTCCGCCAACGCCAAGAGCGCGCTCAAGCTGGGTCAGGTGCGCGGCGTGGCGATGCTGGCGGCGGCGAGCGCCGGTCTGCCGGTCGCGGAGTACGCTCCGCTGTCGATCAAAAGCTCGGTCGTCGGCTATGGCCTGGCTGCGAAGCAGCAGGTGCAGTTCATGGTGACGCGGCTGCTGGAGCTCCCCTGCGCGCCGGAGTCTCCGGATGCAGCCGATGCGCTCGCGATCGCGATCTGCCACCTCCACACCGCCCAAACGCTGACCCGGACGATGGAAGTGCAAGGCGGCCGGCGTTGACGCTGCTTGGGTTGAGGCGCTGGACAGGAGCGAGCTGGCTGGCAGTGGCGGCCGTGCTGTTCGGAGCTCCGGCCACACAGGCGCAGGCGGCCAACCCAGCCAGTCCGGCCGCCGAAGTGACCTTTGCCTTCGAGCGGCCCGGCATGCCGGTTCCGCAGTACGTCCTCACCGTCCACGAGGACGGCTCTGCGCACTACGCCGCGAAGGGCGTGGCCGCACCCATCTCCCAACGGTACGGCGTCGAGGCGGCCTCCTCGGCGACCGGCGAGGTGCAGCAGAACATGCACCTGAGCGCGCCTGCCGTCCAGCGCATCTTTGCGACCGCCCGGGCCGATCACTTCTTCACCGGGCAGTGCAACTCCAGGGCGAAGAACCTGGCCGACACGGGACGAAAGACGCTGAGCTACCGCGGTCCGGACGGCTCCGGATCCTGCGTCTACAACTACTCCGACAACAAGGGTGTCTCCAACCTGACGCAGCTCTTCCTGGGCATCCAGCAGACGCTTGAAGAGGGCCGCCGGCTCGAGTGGAGGCATCGCTATGACCGGCTCGGTCTGGACGCCGAGATGGAGACGCTGCAGACGGAGGCCGCGGCCGGCCAGGCACTCGAGCTGGGCACGATCGCTCCGGTGCTTGAGTCGATCAGCAGGGACACCGACCTGATCGAGCGGGTACGAGTGCGGGCGGCGCGGCTGCTCGAACGGACCCAGGCGACGCCCCCTGAGGCGCAGGACCGGCCCCGGGGAGGTCAGCAGAGCCGCTCCGCCTGAAGGTCCTGCATGCGAAGGCCTCCGCTGTGCTCGAGCGCTCCCCCCGCGCTCCGGGCAGAGTCTGTCACGACCTCTGCTGTGTGCCGAGCGTGCGAAACAGCGCGGCGGAGCTTTCCAGCGGCACCGCCTCGGCACGAACATCCGCCGGCAGCTCCGCGGGCCAGGCCGCCGAGATCGCCTCCGGCGTGTAACCCGCGACACGCAGATTATTGACGAGCGTCTTGCGCTTCTGGGCAAAGGCGGATCGCAGCCAGGCGGTGAACGGTCCGGGCTCGACCTCGAGCTCGGCAAAGCGCGGCGCGAAGTGAAGCCGGAGGACGCTCGAGTAGACCTCCGGCTGGGGGCGAAAGGCACCTGGAGGCAGCGTAAACAGGTGCTCCACCGAGGCGTTCATCGCGGTGGTAGCGGAGAGCATGCCGTAGTCGCGGCTGCCCGGGCCCGCGGCAACCCGCTCGGCCACCTCGCGCTGCATCATCACAACGGCCTGGCGAAGCAGACCTCGCTGTCCGGCGGCAAACAGCGTCAGCAGGATGTCCGAGGTGATGTAGTACGGCAGGTTGCCGACTACGTCCACCGTGTCACCCGGCGGAACCAGCGCGGCGAGATCGGTGGTGAGGATGTCCGCCTCCACGATGCGCACATGGGGCTGACCGGCGTATCGCTCGGCAAGCGCCGGGGCAAGCGTCCGGTCGAGCTCAACCGCAATCACATTCTTTGCGCGTGCCGCCAGCAGGTCCGTGAGGGCCCCTTGGCCGGGTCCGACCTCGAACACCGTGCGACTCCCGATCGGGCCAAGCGCATCGACGATGCTCTGCCGCGCGCGGTCGTCCACCAGGAAGTTCTGTCCGAGTTTGGGCTTGCGGCGGCTGGGCATGCGACGGCTGCGCGGGCGAGACCGCCACGCTTCTATAGACTAACCACTTACGGGTTTGGGGGAAGGGAGCAGCGATGCACATCGTCATGGCGGCCTCGGAGTGTGCGCCCTGGGCAGCGACGGGCGGCCTGGCGGAGGTGGTGCGATCGCTCTCGCGCGAGCTGGCCCGCATGGGCCATCAGGTCACGGTGTACGTGCCGTTCTACCGGCAGGTCTCCAAGCAGCTGCCGCAGCTGCCGGTCGCGCTGGCCAGTGTCACGGTTCCGTTTTCGGCGTACAACCGCTTCGCGCGCGTGCTGGAAGGCGGCGTCGTCGAAGGTGTGCGGCATCTTTTTATCGACTGCCCGGAGTTCTTCGATCGCGAAGAGATCTACGCGACCGCCGCGGGCAACTACCCGGATAATGCGGAGCGCTTCGGGCTCTTCTGCCGGGCCGTGCTCGAAGCCTCCAAGATTCTTGGCGTTCCGGATGTCTTTCACGTGCATGACTGGCCGGCGGCGATCCTGCCCGTGATGCTGCGCACGCTCTTCTACTTCGACCCGCTGCTGCGCAACGTCGCCACGGTGCTGACGATCCACAACGCCGGCTACCACGGCTGGTTTCCCGCCTCCACCGTGCAAACCCTGCTGCTGCCCGCTGAGGTGTACACGCCGGAACGGATGGAGCAGCGCGGCGAGGTCGACTTCCTGAAGGGCGGCGTCGTGTACGCCGACGCGCTGACGACCGTCAGCCCCACCTACGCGCGCGAGATCCAGACTCCGGAGTTCGGCAACGGTCTCGAGCAGGTGCTGCAGTGGCGCAGCCCGGAGCTGACCGGCATCCTGAACGGCGTCAGCTACGCCGATTGGAGCCCGGAGACCGACCCCAACATTGCGGCGCACTACTCAGAGAGCGACCTGACGGGCAAGCGGGAGTGCCGCCGCGACCTGCTGCACGCCTTCGATCTGCGAGCTCTGCCTCAGGGCACGGCGCTGCTGGGCATGGTCACGCGTTTCACCACACAAAAGGGGCTGGACCTTTTGGCGACCATCGCCGACGACCTGATGCGGCGCGAGGTCGCGCTGATCGTCCTGGGCGACGGAGAGGAGTACTACGAGCGGCTGCTGTGCGGCCTGGCGGAGCGCTTCCCCGGCAGGATGCGCGTGCAAACCCGGTACGACCGCGTCATGGCGCACAAGGTGGAGGCCGGCGCGGACCTCTACCTGATGCCCTCGCGCTATGAGCCCTGCGGCCTCAGCCAGATCTATGCCCTGCGCTACGGGACCATCCCCGTGGTGCGGGCGACCGGCGGTCTGGACGACACCGTCGACGAGCAGCCTGGGGGCGGCGGCGACGGCTTCAAGTTTCACGGCTACGAGCCGGCGCAGTTTCTGCAGGCGATCGACCGGGCTCTGGCGGTCTTTGCCGAAACGGAGCGCTGGGGCGCGATGATGCAGCGCGCCATGCGCAAGCGGTACACCTGGGAGCGGCCCGCGGCAGAGTACGTGGCAGTGTTTGAGCGCGCGATCCAGAACCGCAGTTGAGGCGGAACATCCCCGTCAAGCGCGCCTGCTATGCTCATCCGCAACATGGCTGAGATCGAGCATCGGCAGTCCGGCAGGCGGAGCGCGGCATCGGGCGCCGGTGCCACCACGGCACTGGTGCTGCTGACCGCGCTGAACTTCGTCAACTACATCGACCGTTACATCCTTCCGGGCGTGCAGGAGCAGGTCAAGGGCGAGTTTCATCTGTCGGACGCGCAGATCGGCTCGCTGACGCTGTGGTTCATGGTCGCCTACATGCTCACCTCGCCGATCACCGGATGGCTCGGCGACCGGTTCCCGCGCAAGCCGATGATCGTCATCGCGGCCCTGTTCTGGAGCGGCATCAACTTCTTCACCGCGTCGGTGCACTCCTACGACTCGCTCAACCTGCGGCACGCGGCGCTGGGCGTCGGCGAGGCAAGCTTCGGCATCTTTGCCCCGGCGCTGCTGTCGGACTTCTACCCCGAGGACCAGCGCAACCGTGTCCTCACCATCTTCAACGTGGCCATCCCCGTGGGCGCCGCTCTGGGGTATCTGATCGGCGGCACCGTCGGCGCGCGCTTCGGCTGGCGGATGAGCTTCGTCGCCTCGGCGGTTCCAGGCGCCGTGATTGCGCTGCTGATCGCCTTCTTCATGCGCGAGCCGAAGCGGGGCGGATCGCAGGCCGGCAAGACGGATCTGAACCGGCAGACCGCGGTCTCGCTGCTGCGCAACCCAGCCTATCTCTGCTCCATCCTGGGCTACGCCGCCATCACCTTCTCGGTCGGCGGCATCTCGTGGTGGATGCCATCGTTTCTGCAGCGCATGGACGGTCGGTCGCAGAGCTCGGCGGCGTTCCTGATGGGCGCGGTGACCGTGGTCGCGGGTCTGGGCGGAACCGTGGTCGGAGGCGTCGTCGCACAGCGGTGGTCCAAACGAAACTCCAGGGCGCTCTACCTGGTGCCCGCCATCTCGGCCGCGTTGGCGCTGCCGCCGGCGGTGGTTTGTTTCTTCGGCCCGCGCTCGATGACGGTACCGGCCCTCGCTGTGGCCATCTTTCTGATCTTCCTCGGCACCGGTCCGGTGAACGCGGCTACGGTCAACGCGGTGCGGCCGGAGATCCGCGCGGCCGCGCTCGCCGGCCAGCTCTTCGTCATTCACGCGCTCGGTGACGCCATCTCGCCGCGCATCATCGGCACGGTCTCCGATCACTCGAACCTGGCGGTGGGGCTCGGATCGACGCTGGTGACGCTGGTGATCGGGTCGGCCATCTTCTTCCTGGGTGCCAGGTACGCCCCGCCCCTGCACGAGCAGATCCCGGCGGAAGCTGTCGCCTAGAATCAGAGCCATGGGGGCGTTCTGATGCGAAAGGCAGCTGGCAGGGGTGCGCTGGGCTGGGCGGTTCGCCTGGGCGCCTGGGGTTTGGCGGCAGCGTGGGGCTATAAGGCCATCAGCTCCGCGCGCGGGCTCCGGCAGGTGCCCGACCTGCACCGGCCGGAGTTCGATGCCGAGCCCGAAGCTTCGCCGCAGCTGACGGCCGTGGTGCCCGCGCGCAACGAGGAGGCCGCAGTCGGCTCCTGCGTCCAGTCGCTGCTCCTGCAGAGCTACGCCGCGCTCGATGTGATCGCGGTCGATGACCGCTCGGAGGACCGGACCGGCGCGATCCTCGACGGTCTCGCGGGCACGGCTGCCGGCCGGCTGCGCGTGCTGCACGTCCAGGAGTTGCCCGAGGGCTGGCTGGGCAAGACCAATGCCCTGGCGCAGGCGATCGCGCTGGCCGAGCAGGCGAGCGATTCCGCGTGGCTGCTGTTCACCGACGCAGATGTCCACTTCGCGCCCGATGCTCTGCGCCGCGCCTTGAGCTACGCCGTTCGCGAGCGCGCCGATCACCTGATCCTCCTGCCAACGCCCCTGGCCAAGAGCCCGGGCGAGGCGATCATGCTCGGCTTCTTTCAGGTGATGGGCGCGTGGGCGGTGCGGCTGTGGCGCGTCTCCGATCCGAGCTCCACGCGCGACGCCCTGGGCGTGGGCGCCTTTGCGCTGCTGCGATCAAGCGCCCTGCGAGAGATCGGCGGCCTGGAGCCGCTGCGCATGGCCATCCTCGAAGACCTGACGCTCGGCCAGCGCATCAAGGCAGCCGGCCTGCGGCAGCGGATCGCCTTTGGCCCGGGCTTGGTGACGGTGCACTGGGCGCCGGGCGCGCTGGGCGTCGTCGACGTGCTGACCAAAAACATCTTCGCGCTCTTCCAGTTCGAACCGTGGCGGCTGCTGGCCGGGTGCTGCGGCCTCCTGGCGATGACGCTCCCGCCCCTGCTCGGGCTGGCGTACGCGCCCACCCGCGTGCCCTCGGTCCTCACGCTCGCGGCCATCGCGTGGCTCTACCACCAGATCGCCGGTTACAGCCGGGTTCCGGCCTGGACCTTCTGGCTCTACCCGGTGGGCGTGGGGCTGACCATCTACTCGATGCTGCGCTCGATGCTGATTACGCTCGCGCAGGGCGGGGTGCGCTGGCGCGGCACCTTTTATCCGCTGGCAGAGCTCCGGGCGGCAGATCGGCTGCAGCTTTAGACAATGCGGGCTGAAGGCCCGCGTTACCCCTCCGGCTCAGCCGCCCTAAATCTCAACCACCTGCTGCCCATACCGCCTGTCGACATACTCGTCCAGAATCACCTGAAACTCCTCCACAATGCGATCGCCCTTGAGCGTCGTGAACAGCTTGCCGTCGACGTACACCGGCGCCTTGGGCTCCTCAAAGGTGCCGGGCAGTGAGATGCCGAGGTTGGCGTGCTTCGATTCGCCCGGGCCGTTCACGATGCAGCCCATCACCGCCAGCTTTAGCTCTTCGACCCCGGCGTACTGCTTCTTCCACTCCGGCATCTGCTCCACCAGGTAGCCCTGGATGCGCTCGGCCAGCTCCTGGAAGTAGGTGGAAGTAGTGCGGCCGCAGCCCGGGCAGCTGGTGACCTGCGGCATAAACGACCGGATGCCGAGCGACTGCAGAATCTGTTGCGAGCATCGGACCTCCTCCGACCGGTCGCCGCCGGGCGTTGGCGTCAGCGACACGCGAATGGTGTCGCCGATGCCGGCGAGCAGCAGCGGCGCCAGGCCCGCGGTCGAGGCGACCACGCCCTTCATGCCCATGCCGGCCTCGGTCAGGCCCAGGTGCAGCGCGTAGTCGCAGCGGCGGGCAAGTTCGGTGTAGACGTCGATCAGGTCGCGGACGCCCGAAACCTTGGCCGAGAGAATAATCTGGTCGCGCCGCAGGCCGTAGCGCTCGGCGGCGGCGGCGTTGTCGAGCGCCGAAACCACCATCGCCTCGAGCATCACATCGCGCGCCTCCATCGGCCGGGCCGAGCGCGAGTTCTCATCCATCATCCGCGTCAGCAGCGCCTGGTCGAGCGATCCCCAGTTCACGCCGATCCGCACCGGTTTCCCGTTCTCCACCGCGCACTCGACCATGGTGCGGAAGTTGTCGTCATCCTTGCGCCCGATCGACACGTTGCCCGGATTGATGCGGTACTTCGCCAGCGCGCGCGCACACTCCGGATACTTCCGCAGCAGCAGGTGGCCGTTGTAGTGAAAGTCGCCGACGATCGGCGTCGTCCAGCCCTTCTTTGCCAGCGCGTCCACGATGTGCGGAACCGCCTTTGCGGCGTCGTCGTTGTTGACCGTGACGCGCACGAGCTCGGAGCCGGCGCGGGCGAGCGCCGCGATCTGCTGGACCGTGCTCTCAACATCCGCCGTGTCGGTGTTGGTCATCGACTGCACGGCAACCGGCGCATCGGAGCCGACCCGTACCCCGCCGATGTTGACCGTGACCGATCTGCGCCGCGTGATCTGAGGCATGCTTTATCTCCTGAACCCCGTCTCCCAGTCTACCGCGCGGGCCGCCTGCCGGAGCCGCGCGATACACTGACGAGACGTGGCCCGGTAGCTCAGTTGCATAGAGCAGCGCACTCCTAACGCGAAGGTCGCAGGTTGGACTCCTGCCCGGGCCACCAGTTCGTTCACCATCCGAAGGTGAGGCAAGGCATGGCCGATCAGCCGGAAGAGACCGCGTCCGGGCAGGGCGGAGTCTCACGCAGAGAATTTCTGACCGGCGGCGCGGGAGCGCTTCTCGGCACGGCGATGCCACTTGCGCCAGGCTCCGCCCAGACCAGCGCCCAGACCAACGCCCAGACCCGCGCTGCAGCTCTGGAGCCATCGAGGCCCGTTCTGCACATCATTGGGCACTCGCACATCGATGCCGCATGGCTGTGGCCCTGGACCGACAGCGTGGACGTGGTGCTGACCACCTTTCGCAGCGCGCTCGACCGCATGAACGAGACCCCTGGCTTCTGCTACAGCCACTCCTCAGCGGTTCACTACCAGTGGGTCGAGCAGGCGGACCCCCGGATGTTTGCCGAAATCCTCCGCCGCATTCGGGAGGGCCGGTGGGAGGTCGTCGGCGGCTGGCCGGTCGAGCCGGACTGCAACATCCCTTCCACCGAAAGCTTCGCCCGGCACTCGCTCTACGGCAAGCGCTACTGCCAACGCGCCCTGGGCGTCGACGTGGAGGTAGGTTTCAACCCCGACAGCTTCGGCCACGCCGCCGGCCTGCCCACCCTTCTGCAGCACGCCGGCTATCGCTTCTACGTCTACATGCGCCCGCAGGAGCACGAGGGCGACTACCCGCGGCTCTTCTGGTGGGAAGGTCCGGATGGCTCGCGCGTGCTCACCTACCACATCTACGGCTCGTACGACTGGTTTGCCGACCACATCCGCGATTCGGCGGCGCACGCCTTTCCCCCAGGCATGGAGCACGGAGCCTTCTTTCTCGGCGTCGGTGACCACGGCGGCGCCGTCACCAGGGCGCAGCTGAAGAAGGTACTGGACCTGCAGGCGGACCCGACCCTGCCGGAGCTCCGCTTCAGCACCGTGCGAAGCTTCTTCGCCGCCGTCGAGAGCTCGCCGGCGATGCGCGACCTTCCGGTCGTCCGAGGCGATCTCCAGCATCACGCGCGTGGATGCTACTCGGCCGGCAGCGGGCAGAAGTTTCAGAATCAGCGGGCCGAGCACG
Organism: Acidobacteriaceae bacterium; assembly: GCA_965218595.1. Classification (GTDB taxonomy): domain Bacteria; phylum Acidobacteriota; class Terriglobia; order Terriglobales; family Acidobacteriaceae; genus Edaphobacter. The sequence goes on from CBDCLC010000006.1 coordinate 414,983, forward strand.
GGATGTTTACCGCGGAGTCGGTCGCGCTCCTTACCTCTCTCCGCGGAGGCGGCGCGCCCTATCCCCAAGCGGCCTTCGCCGACGGCTGGAATCGCGTGCTCTTCAACCAGTTTCACGACATTCTGGCCGGCACCTCGCTCTTCTCCGACTACCAGGACGCGCGCGACGGCATCGGCTACGCCTGCGAGCTCGCCCTGGAGGCGCAGCATCTGCGGCTCGCCGCCCTGGCTCGCCAGGTCGACCTCCACGACGTGCCTGAAGGAGCGGTCTTCGCCTACAACCCCCTTCCCTGGCCGCGCCGCTGCCTGCTGGAGTTCCCCTACGCGCGCGAGAGCATGGTCGAGCCGCTCTCGCTCGGGGCGCCCGACGGGACGAAGTCGCCCCTGCAGAAGCGGCCCTCCGACAGCATGACCGACTTCTACCCGCGGCTGTCCGCGTGGGTCGATCTGCCGGCCTGCGGCTACCAGGTCTACACGCTCGACCACGGCGCCACCCCGGCCGCGTATCCGTTCCCCAAGCGATTTGCCGTCTCGGAGCGCAGCTTTGGCCTGAGCTCGCTCCGAGCCGCGGATGGCACGGAGCTGCTGTCGGGCGGGCTCGGCCTGGTGGTGATCGAAGACAAGAGCGACACCTGGGCGCACGGGGTCGATGCCTTCGACCATGAGATCGGCCGGCCGGAGTTTATCTCCTCCAAGGTCGTCGAGGACGGTCCGGTCACCCGCGTCACGCGCCAGCACCTGAGGTGGCGCAGCTCCACCATCACGGTCGACGTCGCCGAGTTCGCCGGCGTCGACGCGGCGGAGCTTCGCTTCGTGATCGACTGGCACGAGCACGAGCAGATCCTCAAGTTCGAGGTGCCGGTCGGGCTCCCCGCGCCGGCCGTCTTCGCCAAGGTGCCCGGCGCGGTGCTGCAGCGCGCCGCCGATGGCAACGAGCAGCCGTACCAGGAGTGGATCGCGCTCGAAGGGCAGCGCAACGGGGCGACCTACACGCTGGCGCTCATGAACCGGTCGCTCTACAGCTGCAGCTGCAAAGACGGCCTCCTGCGCACCATCCTGATCCGGTCCGCGCCCTACGCCCGGCATAACCCCAACCCGGTCGAGCAGGACGGTGTTCAGGCCTGGCAGGATCAGGGGCGGCAGGAGCGAGTCCTTTGGTTAACGGGAGGGCAGGGCAAGGTTGCCGACCTCCACCTCGATCGCACGGTCCTGGGCCTCAAAACTCCCGCGGAGTACGTCCTCGACTCGCGGCACACCGGCACCGAGCCCCGTCAGCAGTCGTTTCTCGAGATCGGACCGGCAACGGTCGAGGTGCTGGCCGTCAAACAAGCAATCGACGGTGGCGCGACAGTCGTGCGGCTGCAGGAGCGCGCGGGAAGGCAGACGGCGGCGCACCTCCGCAGCCGGCTGCTGAGGCTCGACCACCATGTGCCGCTCAGGCCCTGGGAGTTGAAGACGCTCCTGATTCAGAACGGAGCGGTGCGCGAGGCCGATCTTCTGGAGCTCCCGACTTAGGCGATCTCTGATCAGTCCGCTTAGAGAAAGAGTCCTGCTCTTTTGTTGTCATTCCCGCAGGGAATCTGCGTTTCTCTTCAAGCCGCAACAGTTGATCAGAGCTTCCTTAACGGGCAGATCTGCTCAAGCTGTAGAGGATCAGCATCCGCGGGCTAAAGGCCCGCGCTACTTTAGCCTGGGGCGAAGCCCCAGGTAGCCGCGCAAAGAGTCACTGCGGGCTGCAGGCCCGCGCTACACACCTCCAGCGAAACCGCCTAGCATGGACCCAGAGGACCACACCGCTATGGCGATGATCACCACAGTGCAGCAGCACATCCTGACGCAGCAGCAGGCACAGCTCCAGGCGACCGGCCGCGAGGCCAGCGGAACCTTTTCCTGGCTGCTCAGCGGCATCACGCTCGCGACCAAGATGATCGAGGCGAAGATCCGGTCGGCCGGCCTGACCGGCCTCTACGGAGCGGCCGGCGCGGAGAACGTGCAGGGCGAGCAGCAACAGAAGCTCGACGTCTTCGCCAATCAGGCCATGCTGCACTGCCTGGGTCTGCGCGACAGCGTGGCCGCTCTGGTGAGCGAGGAAAACGAGCAGCCCGTCACCTTCAACCGCGATCCGGAGACCGGCAAGTACATCGTCGTCTTCGATCCGCTCGACGGCTCGAGCAACATCGACGTCAACGTCAACGTGGGCACCATCTTCAGCATCCTTCGGCGGCTTCCGCCCGCGGACGGCTCGCTTGAGTCATCGCTCCTGCAGCCCGGCGTGCGGCAGGTCGCGGCCGGCTATGTGCTCTACGGCCCATCGACGGTGCTGGTCTACACCACCGGCAACGGCGTTCACTCCTTTACCCTGGACAGCTCCATCGGTGCGTTTGTTCTAAGCCAGGAGCGCCTCCGCATGCCGGATCACGGCCCCTACTACAGCGCCAACGACGCCAACCGCGCGGACTGGCCGGAGGGCTACACGGAGTTCCTCGCCCGGCTGCGGGAGGGCGGCCTCGGCCGGCCCTACAGCGCACGCTACATCGGCAGCCTGGTTGCGGACTTCCACCGCACGCTGCTGAAGGGCGGCGTCTTCCTGTACCCGCCCACGCGCAAGGCTCCCGAGGGCAAGCTGCGCCTGCTCTACGAGGCCAATCCGCTGGCCATGCTGGCCGAGCAGGCGGGCGGCGTGGCCACAAACGGAGCCGACCGCGTGCTCGACGTCCAGCCCGAGCGCATCCATCAGCGGACCGGCTTCTGCGTGGGCAGCCGGCAAGAGATGGAAGCCCTCAGCGAGCTGCTGTCGAAGCACGCGCCCGGTGCCGCGAATTGAGGCGCTTTGAGGCCACCGTGACGGACGTGCGCGAGCAGGAGCGGCGGCATGGGCGGCCGATCTTCGCTCTCAGCCTGGACCGGACGGAGTTTCGGCCCGGCGACACCGGTCAGATTGAGGCGGTGGCCCGCAGCGGATCCAGGCTGCGCCTCGAGGTGCTGAAGGTGGCAGTCGACGCGGCGGGGGAGACCTGGCACATCGTCGAAAAACCCCTCGCCGCGGAGACGCCGGTGACCGGCCTGATCGCCCCCTCCGCAGGCTCCGGGGAGCCGTCGATTGTTTCGCGGACCGGTCCGTGAGTTTGCCTCGCTCTGCTACACTGGCTTCAAATGCAAACGGGAACTGCCAGGGCTCGCGGGTGGCGAGGTACAGCAGTTCACTTGGCAGATGTGGGGCTGTAGCTCAGTTGGGAGAGCGCCTCGTTCGCAACGAGGAGGTCAGCGGTTCGATCCCGCTCAGCTCCACCAAAGCTCTCATTCTCTCCTGTTTTCCCGGTTTTCTTCTTCGGAGCGAGTCGCTCTGCGCGTCCCCCGAAGGAGTCAGAGGCAAGGAACGGGATATGTACAACGTTTTCCGCTCAGTTGCATGTCCACTTCGGCCGAGTTGTATGTCCCCTTCCGCGGCTCTGCGCAACACTGTGTTTGCGACGGGATGAAGTTCACCGGCAGACCACACCGCCAGAACTCGGGTTCCACGTTTGCCAGGAGATTGTTGCTTCCCATGAAGAGATTGATGATCGTCCTTTTCCTCGCGTTAGGTCTTGTGGCTCCCGCGCTGGCGGTGGCTTCCACAACCAACTGGTATGTGCGTCCGGACGGTGGCTCGCGCTTCTCCGTGCAGAACCAGAACGGGCAGTGCAACGGAAAATCGGATACCGCGTACCCCGGCAAGGGTGTCAACCAGAACTGCGCCTTCAACGACCCTCGCTACCTGTACAGCAGCGGCGGCAACCAGGCCTACCAGTGGGCCATCGCTGGCGGCGACACCGTTCTGATCCACGGCGGACCGTACCGCATTGGGCAGGACACCTTCAAGGGTTGCGCGAACTTCTCGAACGGATGTTCCATGGACAACTCCTTCATCCCGCCTCCGCCGGCCGGAAGCGCGACCGCGCCAACGACCTTTCTCGGCGAAAACTACGCCAACTGCAAGACCAAGACGTCGCTCTACGGTGGCTTCACCGTCAACGGCGTCTTCAATCTGCGCGGCAGCAGCTTCGTCAAGCTCGCGTGCCTGGACATCACCGATCATGCACAGTGCTCTCACACCGGCGTCCTGCCTGAGCCGTGCGACGGAAACTACGGCGACTTCGCAAAATCCGGCATTCTGACCGACCAGAACACCCACGACATCACCTTGCAGGACCTCGACATCCACGGCTTCCGCGATAACGGCATCTGGGGCGCTGTGGGTGGTCTGTTCAACGTGTCGCGGGTGCGAATCGCCTTCAACGGGCTCTCCGGATGGAACTTCGACGACGGCTTCGGCACCAAGAGCGTCAACGGAAAAATGATCTGGTCCTATGTGACGGTTGAGGGCAACGGATGCATCGAGGAGTACCCGATCGTGCACCCTGGCTTCCCCGCCGGCTACTGCTATGACGACGGCAACATCGGCTACGGCGATGGTGTCGGAACGCCCGATACCCAGATTGACTTCACCATCGATCACGCCCTGGTGCGCTACAACACGCAGGACGGCCTGGACATCCTGCACACGACCGGAAGCACCATCGTCCTCACCAACTCCACCTTCTACGGCAACATGGGTCAGCAGTGGAAGCTGGGCCCGATGGCCAGCACGCTGGTCCGCAACAACTTCACCATCACCAACTGCCATCGGATGTCGGAAGGCATCGCCGACAACCCCGGCGGCACCTGGAACGCGGGTCTTTCGGACTTCTGCCGTGCCGGCGCCGGCATCCAGATGGTGCAGCGCGGCGACAACGCGGGCGGCGGCAACTACGTGGTGCAGAACAACACCTTTGTCGGCTACGCCGGCGACGCGGTCTTCGAGGTTTCGGCCTGCACCGACTCGTTCCTCTACGCGCCGACCAACGACTGCAACACGCCCAACATCACCTTTGAGAACAACCTGATGGTGGGTTACTCCGACCCGAACTACAACAGCGGACAGGCACCCCCGACCGGAACCGACGGCGGCGAAAAGCGGCACTTCAGCAAGATCAGCAACAACATCTACTACAACATGCGCACGCAGCCTTCGGATGGTGTCTCGACCAACCCCTTCCTGGTCTCCGCACCGGTCTTCCGCAACGAGGCCAGCCTGGATAACTTCGACGCCCACCTGACGCTGCTCTCGTCCAACGCCATCGGCAAGGGGATGCCGATTGCGGGTCTCACCAAGGACCTGGACGGGACCAACTGGGGAGTTCCACCGAGCATCGGGGCCTATGAGTTCCTGACCACACCGGTCGTTTCGCCATCGCTCCCGGTGGCACCGGTCACCACCACAGGCAACTCCGGCAGTGGAGCGGCCGGTGGCGGGGCCTCGGCCTACAGCACAACCATGCAGGTGGCAGTGACCTGCACGCTGACGGGCACAACCCTGAGCTGCGCGACGAAGTAGAAGCAGGCACGGCACAGCAGCGGCGGAGAAGGCGCAACCCGGCCCTCTCCGCCGTTGCTGTGTTTGCGCTCCGCCCGGTTCCCGGTGAGCTGATCCGGAGCGCTCTCGCTTGCCACACCTTTCCGGCGGCTCTATGATCAGGGTTCAGGCGGGAGTAGTTCAGTGGCAGAACGTCAGCTTCCCAAGCTGAATGTCGCCGGTTCGATCCCGGTCTCCCGCTCCACCTTCCAGTCTCCAGAGCCTTGCGCCATTGGCGTGATCTGCTCGGCAAACACGTATCATCAATGAAGAGCTGCCCGGAGACGGGCGGCTCTTTCGCGTTGAGAGCAGGAAGGCTCGGCGGAATAACCCGAACTTCCCAAGCGAGCTCTGGTTCGCGATTGCGGCTCGGGAAGAAGCGCAGATTCCCTATGGGAAGGACAACAAACGAGCAGAACTCTTGCCGTAAGCGGGTGTTGATCGGAGGCTCCCCAAAGCTGTAGAGAATCCGTTCTTTGGCGGGCTGAAGGCCCGCGCTCCACCCCGTTACGCAAACCGATCCAGCACCGGGAAAACAAGCAAATCGACACCGGGCTCCTCCTGAGGAGCCCGTTTGACTTTAACGGAACAGGGGGAAGACAGATGCAACTGATTACGCGGGACAGCTCCGGCACCGGGCAGCTGGTCGCGCTGATTGTGGTCGAAAACGCGGTCGCGCTGGCGGTGTTTGCCTTCCTGTTTGGCAGGTTTGACCCGTCCACAAAGACCGCGGTCCTTCTGGCCATGACGGGCCTGATCAACAACCTCATGGGCCTGGGGGCGGGCATCCTGGTGGGCGGACCCTCCCGGACGCATGAGCTCCAGACACCCAACACGGCGCGAGTCGTCTCCTCCGAAAGCCAGACCACCACCGTTCAACCGAGCGGAGAAGGAGCAGGTGCTCAGTGAGCAATACAGAACAGGGAATTCCCACCCCGGCAGCAGCAACCATATCGAAGGCAGGGACCCGGATGGAGGCGTTTGAAGGATTTCTGAAGAAGGCAGGCCACGTGGCGAACGTGTTGCTTTCCGATGTGCTGAAGTACGCCATCCCGATCTCGTCGCTGGTAGGTCTGCTGGTGCCAGCCACCGCTCCGGCGGACGCTGCCTTTGCCGCCTCGGTCACGCTGGTGCGCAATGCCGTGATTCTCGTGCAGCAGCGATGGTCCGAGCTCGGCTCGGCGGCCAACTCGCAGAAGCTGGCCGACGTCCTCGAGCTCGTCGAGCAGCCGGTCATCACGCTGTTCTCGCAGGCCGGGTTCACGGTCGATGCGGGCTACGTCACCAATCTCATCAACGGAGTGGTTGCCATGCTGAACGCCCAGCCGGGATCGGCTCTGCCGGCCGCTGCGGCGAAGCCATAAAAGTGTGTGGCCCGGAGCGGTGACGCTCCGGGCCATGTCGTCTTCCAATCGGAGCGGCTAGGCTGTATCGACACATACCTAAACAGGTTGTCGTACACCCCAATAGGTTGTCATCTCGACCGGAACGAGACGGTTTCTCGTCTCGTGGAGCGGAGAGACCCCTGTATTTCGCCTCAGAGGGGCAGAGCTTCCAGTCGATAGGCGAAATACAGGGGTCTCTCCACTTCCCCTTCGGCTACGCTCAGGGTCCAGTCGAGATGACAAAACGTATATGCCGCTATGGGCTAGCGCTCGGCGACGGTGGTGGTCTTGGCTCCCGGCTGAGCATGCTCCTCGAGCGCCTGCGCCTCCGGCATGTAGGTCACCGCCTTTGCGATCTGGGGATCGGAGAGCGCGCTGACCCGCAGACCTTCCGTGATACCGAACTGCGAGGTAAACAGCTTGGCCTTGATGTTGGACTTCACCCAGTCCCCGACCGCGTTAAGATCGGCGTCGGTGTACTCGATGTCGGTTGCCTTCAGGAAGTCCTTGAACTGGGACATCACGGCGTCGTCCACCACGAAGTCTTTCCCGACGGTGTGGTTGGCCAGGTAGTGCTTGGAGAAGTCGAAGAAGGCATTGTGAATCAGGAGAATGTCCTGCTCCCGCGTCGACTTCGGGTTGGGGATCTTCTCGTCCGGCGTGATGCCGCCGCCGCCGTAGACCGTTCGCCCGGAGTCGGTCAGCTTGACCTCGCGGTCCTTGTTGCTGGAGGGCTCGGTCTTGGAGTCGCGGACGTAGTAGTAGTCGTAGAGCGAGACATTGTTGTAGTTGCGCTGGATCAGGCGACCGGATGGCGTGTAGTAGTGATAGGTCGTCAGGGCCAGACCGGTGTCGTCCGTGATCCGGAAGACGGTCTGGACCAGGCCTTTGCCAAAGGTCGTCTCGCCCACGATCAGGGCGCGGTCGTGGTCCTGCAGGGCGCCGGAGACGATCTCGGCGGCCGACGCCGTATTCCGGTTCACCAGAACCACAACGGGGTAACGGGGTCCGGTCTCGCCATGGGAGACGCGGTAGACCTGGTCGGGAAAGGCGCGGCCACGCTGCGAAACGACGATCTGGCCTTTCTTCAGGAATTGATCGCTCATCTCGACGGCCTCGTTCAGCAGACCACCCGGGTTGCCGCGCAGGTCAATCAGAACGCCCCGCACATCCCCCTGCTTGCTGAACTTGTCGAGGGCGTCGGCGACCTCGCGGCTGGTGGTTTCGATGAACTGCGTCACGTGCATGTAGCCGATGCCAGGCCGGATCATGAAGGCAAGGTCGACCGAGGGATGAAAGACCTCATCGCGGACCAGGTCGAAGACGAGCGGCTTTGGTGCCCCTTCGCGCGCCATCGTGACCTTCACGTGCGTTCCGCGCGGCCCTTTCAGCAGGTTGGCGACGGCGAGCGAGTCCATCTTTTCGGTGCTTTTGCCATCGATGGACACGATCACGTCGCCAGGCTTGATGCCGGCCCGGAAGGAGGGCGTTCCTTCGAAGGGGGCGACCACGACGATCTTGGTCGCGCCGGCCTTGTCCGGCTGCGGCTGAATGGTCATGCCGACGCCGTAGTATTTTCCGTGCTGGTCTTCGCGCATCTGCGCGTAGGCCTTGGGGTCGTAGAAGTTGGAGTGGGGGTCGAGCACGTGCAGCATGCCCGGGATCGCACCGTCGTAGATCGCCTTGTCTGCGCGGTCCGTGTTCATCTTCTCCGCGTAGTTCTGCTCCACCAGCGAGTACGCGTCGGTAAAGGAGTGGAGCGAATCCCGCAGGGTCGATTCGTCGCCGGCAGACTGGGCAGCGACACGCTGGCTGACGACGGCTCCCGTGGCAGCGCAGGCGGCCAGAAAGACAGTGGTGGAGACGAGGGCGCGGCGGGTGCGTGGAGCCATGGGCTTTGGATGACCTCGAGGTGCACTTGGGCTCCGGAAAGCAACGGGGAAGCCGCGGGTTGGACGGAGTATAGCACCGGCTTGGAAGCAGGTTCCTGGCGTGAAGCTTCGCTTTGGGACGCGAAGGCTCGCCCGAGGGAGCCTCTGAACACAGCCCGCTTGTACCGAGAGACCTGCTCTTTGTTGTCATTCCCGAAGGGAATCTGCGTTTTTTCCCGAGCCGTGACAGCGATCCAGAGGCTCCACTGAGGCGGATCGGCAGCCGATGCGGAATACAGGGGTCTCTCCACTTCGCTGCGCTTCGGTCGAGATGACGGTCAGTTGGGGGGATGGGCAAGTTCGCCTCCCGGCAGCCCCGGGCGGTAAAATGGACGGGTCCGGATCACGAGCAGAAGACCCGGAGGTCCAACGGCCAAGGTACCGCTTCCGAGCTGCTCCGGAGCAGGCTGGCAGCGGGGGCCGGAATACAGATGCCGGCCGACTGGACGTGGGCGCGGCGATCGATGGGAGACAGTTTGAGCAAGAGGATCCATGAGTTAAGGTTAGGGGGGCGCGGGCAGCGAAGCTCGCAGCTGACCTGGGGTGTCTCGCATCTGACCTGTGGTGTGCTGGCGGCAGCGAGTGTCCTGGCTGGCACGCTTTGCACGGCGGTGCCGGGCTGGGCGCAGGCCCCGCGATATCAGAGTCCATACGCGGCGGCTCCCGCCGCGGCGACGGTCGCCTTGCCGGCACCGGCTGCCATCAGTCCCGGTGGAAGCGTGGTCGAGAACGTGGTCGCCCGCATCAACGACCAGATCATCAGCCGCAGCGACGTGGAGCGGTCCGAGCAGCAGCTGGTGCAGGAGCTGAACCAGAACAACGCGAGTCCAGCCGACCGCGAGCAGCGGCAAAAGGACCTCCTGCGCGACCTGATCGACCAGCAGCTGCTGCTGAGCCGCGCCAAGGAGCTGGGGCTGAACGCCGATGCCGAGGTGGTCCGGCGGCTGGACGAGATCCGCAAGCAGAACCACCTGGACACCATGGAGGACCTGGAAAAGGCGGCGCGTCAGCAGGGCGTCTCCTTTGAGGACTTCAAGGCGCAGATCCGGAACAACGTGCTGACCCAGCAGGTGGTGCGCGACGAGGTGGGCCAGCGCCTGCGGCTGAACCCGGCCGAGGAGCAAAGCTACTACGAGGCGCACAAATCGGAGTTCGAGCAGCCGGAGCAGGTGCGCCTGAGCGAGATCCTGGTGCCCACGCCTGAGAACGCGACCGACGCCCAGGTGACGGCGGCGAAGGAAAAGGCGGACTTGATTGATGCCAAGGTGAAGGCGGGCGGAGACTTCGAGGCCCTCGCCAAGGAGTACTCCGGCGGACCGACGGCGAAGCAGGGAGGCGACCTGGGTGTGTTCAAACGGGGCGGCCTGGCCAAGGTGCTGGAAGATGCCACCTTCAGCCTGCCGGCGGGACAGATCACGGCGCCGATCCGGACCAAGCAGGGCTTCATTCTTCTGAAGGTCACGGATCACCAGCAGGCCGGCGTGGCTCCGCTGAAGCAGGTGGAGCCGCAGGTGCAGGAGGCGATGTATATGCAGGAGATGCAACCTGCGTTGCGCGCCTACCTCACAAAGCTGCGCGAAGATGCCTCGATTGAGATCGAGCCCGGCTACGTCGACTCCGGAGCCAGCGCGAAGGAGACCCGGCCGGTGTTTACGGCGTATGCTGCGCCGGTCCCCAAGAAGAAGGCGGCCGAAAAGCGGCGGTACGAGGGCTCCGGACGCCTGAGCCAGGCCAAGGCTGCGCCTGCGGCCTCGGGTTTCAAGGCGGGTGCTGCCGGCGCGGACTCTGCCACGACGGTGGCGGCGGCTCCGGCAGTCTTTGGGAAGTCGCGAACCAGCGCCCGGCCTGTCTCCGCAAAGCAGCGCCGGGGCAAGATTCGCCGGGAAAAGATCCGGTACGGACAGGCGCCGCGCAACGCGCTTCCGCCCGGACCGGAGCAGACGGCCAGCGGCGCGGGAGCCGGACCTTCGCTGTCGAGCCCGAGCGGCGAGGCAGCCGCTCCCGGGCTGGCGATCGCGCCGGATCAGACCTCCACGCAGATCTCCTCCACCTCCGACCCCGATCCGCTTGCGCCGAAGCCGGTTGAGACCGGAAAGACGCGATTCAGCGCGCGAGCGCCAGAGGTCAAGGCGGAGAAGGTCAAGGCCAAGCAGGCCGTCATCGACGAGAAAAAGGCTGCGACGCCCGAGGGACCGACGCCTGACGAGCTGGCGGCGCAGAAGGTGCAGGCGGCTCCGCTGGGTCTGAACGGCGACACGGGCAAGAAGAAGAAAAAGAAGCGCACCAAGGGCGTGGCGAAGGATCGCATCCAGGATCGGCAGGCTCCGGCGCCGCCTCCGCCGGTCTCCCCGACGGTGAACCCGGATCTCGGGAAGAGCCTGCCGGGAACGGCACCCACCTCGGACCGGACGACGATTCCGCCGGTCTCCGCACCGCCGCCGGGGGTGAACTCGACCGGGCAGCCGCTGCCGCCGAGCGGTGTTCCGCAGACCACTCCGTACGGCACGCCGCAACCACCGACGACGCCACCGGCGGCACCCACGAACACCCCACCAACACCGCAGTAGACGGCTTGACGGATCAAAGGGGCAGCGCGGGGGCGAGAGCTTCCGCCTTTGCTTTTGGAACGCGATCCGGGAAGAGATAGGCTGACACAATGAAGGACTTTTTCGTCCGCGATGCCGTGCACTTCGAAAATCAGAGTGTGACGAGCTACTTCGCGCTGGCCTCGCTGCAGATGCGCGACCGGCAGAAGGGCAGTGGGCAATACCTGGCGCTGGTGCTCTCTGATAAAACCGGCACCATGGAGGCGCGCATGTGGGAGGAGTTTGCCACGGCGGTCGAGACCTGCAGCGAGGGCTGCTACGTCAAGGTGCAGGGGCAGATCTCGCGATACCAGGGCCGCTTTCAGATCACGCTGACCCGGATGCGCTCCGCAGCTGCGAACGAGATCGAGACGGCCGACTACCTGCCTGCGACCAGCTTTGACGTGGACGAGATGTGGACGGAGCTGCGCGGCTATGTCGCGGAGTTCCAGAATGCGGATCTCCGTCGTCTGCTGGATGCGTTCTTCGACGACGAGGAGATTGCACAGGCGTTTCGCCGTGCTCCTGCCGCGAAGCGCCTCCACCATGCGTGGATCGGCGGCCTGCTCGAGCATGTGCTGACGCTGGTTCGCGTCTGCCGGGCCACGGCTCCGTCCTATCCGGAGGTCGACCCCGACCTGCTCGTCACCGGCGCCATCCTGCATGACATCGGCAAACTTCGCGAGCTGAGCTGGGCGGTCAGCTTCGGCTACACGCTTGAAGGCCAACTGATCGGCCATATCTCGGTCGCGCAGCGCATGCTGGCGGAGAAGGTCTCCGGTCTGCCCGGATTTCCCGAGCGGCTCCGCATCCTTGTCGAACACATGATTCTGAGCCACCACGGCCGCTACGAGTTTGGCAGCCCCAAGCTGCCGATGACGCCCGAGGCGGTGCTGCTAAGCGCGCTCGACGACCTCGAGGCCAAGATGCAGACCATGCGCGGCGAGTTTGAAGCCGCCACCGCGGCCGGCAAGGGCGGCGGCGAGATGACCGAGTGGGTGCGCAGCATGGAACGGCCGCTGCTGAACTCGCGCGAGTTCCTGAAGGGCTGATCTCCACGCCGACACGGTCCGCATCAGAGCAGGCATGCGAGCACGCCTCACGCGGATTCTTGATGCCATCCAGACAGGCTTCTGGTTTGTTCCCATCGTGATGCTGCTGCTGGCCTTTGGCCTGGCTCTGCTGTTGCTGTACATCGATCAGCGAGTCGATCCGGGCATGAAAGCGTCGTTGCCATGGGCCTACACCGGCGGACCGGAGGGTGCGCGATCGCTGTTGAGCACCATCGCCGGATCGATGATCACCGCCGCCAGCGTCACCTTTTCGCTCGCCAGCGTCGCGCTTTCGATCGCCTCGCAGCAGTACGGTTCGCGGGTTCTGCGGAACTTCATGCGCGACCGCGTCACCCAGATGCTGCTGGGCACCTTTGTTTCCACCTTTCTATACAGCGTGATGGTGGTCCGGACGATCCGCGGATCGGATTACTCCGGCGGTTTTGTTCCAGCGATCGCGGTCACGGTTGCCATCGGGCTGTCGCTCGCGAGCCTGGTGCTGTTGATCTACTTTATCCACCACGTCTCCACCTCGATCCAGGCGGCGCACATCGTGAAGGTGATCGCCGAAGACCTCGGGAAGCAGATTCCCAAGCTGTACCCGGCTGGCACCGGCGAGCCGGGACCCACTCCGCTGGTCGAGTCCGATCTGCGGCAGGGCGCCAGCACGGACCTGTGGCTGGAGAAGGGCGGGTACCTGCAGACGGTGGACCTCGATACGCTGCTCGATCAGGCCGCCGAGCAGGACGTGCTGATCGAGGTGAGAGTCAAACCCGGCGACCACATCGTGCGCGATACACGGATCGGTGTGATCTGGGGCAAGGATCACCTGCCGGACAAGGCTCGGCACGAGATCAAGGGGGCGTTCTATGTCGGTGGGCAGCGGACCGCGATCCAGGACATCCGGTACCAGTTTCAGCAGCTTACGGACGTGGTGGTGCGGGCGCTCTCGCCCGGCATCAACGACCCTTTTACCGCAATCAACGGTATCGACGAGCTGACCGCCGGCCTGGTGGAGATGGCGCGTCAGCCACGCGTCAACCACGCCCGGCGAGACAGCACGGGGACCGTTCGCCTGCTGCTGGGAGCGGCCGACCTGTGCGAGGCCATGGACGAGACGCTCGGCCACATCGTCATCTACGGAGCCACGGACCGGTTCGTCATGCGCAAGCTGAGGCGGGCGCTGAATGATGTGGAGCCGCTGACCGTCGACACGCGGGAAAAGGAGACAATCGCGCGCTTACGGCATGAGTTCGATGTGCGCGAACAGGCCAAGCGGCCCGAGGGCGCGGAGAGCTCTTGAATCCTGAGGGGCGGCTGCAGATGGAAGCACCTGGGTGCCGCGGCCGTGCCGGTCCGGCTCCCACCCCGGGGTAGATGCGCCTCCGCCCACGACGCGTCACCGATGCCGTTGAGAGCTGGACCGGCGGTGCGGACCTTGCCAGGCAGCCGTGCCGCCCGGAGACTTTCAGCCATTCCAGCGGCGCATTTAGAATTCGTAGTGACGATGCTTCGATTTGCTACAGCCGGGGAGAGCCATGGCGAGGCTCTGGTGGCGATGGTCAGCGGCCTCCCAGCCGGTGTGCCCTTCGACGGGGAGTTTCTGAACCACGAGCTGTGGCGGCGCCAGCAGGGCTACGGCCGCGGCGGCCGCATGCGCATTGAGAAAGACGTGGCGCACGTTCTGAGCGGCGTGCGGCATGGCAAGACGATCGGCAGTCCGGTGGCCATGACGCTGGCGAACCGCGACTGGAAGAACTGGGAGGAGATTCTTCCCGTGGGTGCAGGCGATCCGGAGAAGCATAAGGCGGTCGCCTCGCCTCGGCCCGGCCACGCGGACCTGCCGGGAGCTTTGAAGTACGGCTTCGCCGATGCTCGCTATGTGCTCGAACGGGCGAGTGCGCGGGAGAGCGCGGCACGCGTGGCCTGCGGGGCGCTGGCCAAGATGCTCCTGGCGGAGCTTGGGATTGAGGTCGCCAGCCACGTGGTGCGGGTCGGGCAGTCGGAGCTCGGTCGCGACGCCTCCTGGGAGGAGATCTTCAGCCTTCGCGACCGGGAAGAGGTGCTGCTGGCCTGCGTGGACCGGGAGGCCGAAGCGCGCATGAAGGCCGAGGTGGATACCGCCCTTCGCACCGGAGACACTGTCGGCGGCATCTTCGAGGTGGTGGTGCACGGCCTGCCGCCCGGCGTGGGAACGCACGTGAACTGGGATGAGCGCATGGACGGCCTGCTGGCCCAGGCGGTGATGAGCCTGCAGGCGGTCAAAGCGGTGGAGCTGGGGCGCGGCGTGACGGCGGCCGGCAGCATGGGATCGGACGTCCATGACGCAATCGGATACTCCGGCGAGACCGGGGCGGACGGCGACGGCCAGAGGTTTACTCGCTTCCGGCGCGAGCGCAACAACGCTGGCGGAATCGAGGGCGGCATCTCGAACGGCGAGGACGTGGTGGTGCGGGGCTACCTGAAGCCGATCTCCACCCTGCGCCGGCCGCTCGGGTCGGTCAGCTTCGAGACGCGGGAGCCGGTCAAAGCCGCCTATGAGCGGTCGGATGTGTGCGTGGTTCCGGCGGCGGGGGTCGCGGCCGAGGCAATGGTCGCGCTTACCGTGGCGCGGCTGGTGATCGAGAAGTTTGGCGGCGACTCCCTGGGGGAGCTCCGGCGCAACTTCGATGGGTATGCCGCTCAGATCCGGGCGTACTAATCTGCTGTCAGGTCTTCTGTCAGGGGCTAAAGTCTTCGGCAGATCTGCCGATAAGGGAACTGCGAGCAAGGTGTGGCAAAGAAGCTGACGATCTACGAGGTGGTGAAGTATCCGCATCCCGTGCTGGCGAAGCGCGGCGAAGAGGTGACGGAGTTTGGGCCCGAGCTGAAGCAGCTGATTGAAGACATGTTCGATTCCATGTACGCCGCCCAGGGCATTGGGCTGGCGGCGCCGCAGATCAACATCTCCAAGCGCATCACGGTGATCGACGTCAGCTTTCAGAAGAATCCGGCAGACAAGCTTGTGCTCATCAATCCGGAGGTCGTGGAGGTGAACGGCAAGCAGGTGGAGGAGGAGGGCTGCCTGAGCCTGCCGGAGATCCGGGAAAAGGTGGCGCGGGCGGCGTGGGTCAAGGTTCGAGCGCAGGATGTGACCGGCAAGTGGTTCGAGGTGGAGGGCGAAGAGCTGCTGGCCCGTGCTCTGCTGCACGAGATCGATCACCTGGACGGCATCCTGTTTATCGACCGGGTCAGCCGGCTGAAGCGTGAGCTGGCCCTGCGAAAGATTCGCAAGCTGCAGAAAAATGGGGAGTGGTAGGGTGCGGTTCTCGCAATGGCTTGGCGGGCCGGGAGGGGTCTAGTTGCGGCTGGTCTTCTGCGGCACGCCCGAATTTGCAGCCCGGTCGCTCGAAGCGGTGCTGGCGGCCGGCCACCAGGTCTTGCTTGTGGTCACGCAGCCGGACCGGCCCGCGGGCCGGGGCCTGGTGCCGCTCGCCTCCGCCGTCAAGCGGCTGGCGCTCGAAAGGCAGCTGCCGCTCACGCAGCCGGAGCGGATTCGGCACGAACCGGAGTTCCGGGCGCGGATGGAGGCGATCCGGCCGGACGCCGTCGTCGTGGTCGCCTACGGCCGCATCATTCCGCCATGGCTGCTCGATCTGCCCCCGTTCGGTTGTATCAACGTTCACGGCAGCCTGCTTCCGAAGTATCGGGGAGCGGCGCCGATCCAGTGGGCGATTGCAAACGGCGAGACCACGACGGGGGTGACGACCATGCGGCTCGACCAAGGGCTCGACACCGGGCCGATGCTTCTGGCGCACGCCGTTCCCGTGGGCGCTGACGAGACGGCCGAAGATCTCTACCGGAGCCTGGCCGAGGGGGGAGCAGCGCTTCTGGTCGAAACGCTCCGCCGGCTTGCGAGCGGGGAAATCGTTCCCGTTGAGCAGGACCATGCGCTCGCCTCGGGGGCGCCGATCCTGACCCGCGAGGACGGGTTGGCCAACCCCGGGGAGCGGCCCGCAAAGACGATCTACGATCGCTGGCGAGGGTTTACGCCCTGGCCGGGCGCCTACACCAGCCTGCGGGGAAAACGCTTTCTGCTGCAGCGCCTGCGCCTCGCCGGGCTGCCGGCCGGCCTGGGGGCGGGCGAGCTCGGCTTGATTGACGGGGAGCTCCGGGCAGGTTGCCAGGACGGCGGCGAACTGATCCTGGACGAGGTGCAGATGGAGGGCAAGCCACGGATGCCCGGGGCGGAGTTCGCCAGAGCGTTTCAGGTCAAGCGGGGAGAACGGCTTGGCTGAGCGGGGAGGGAAGAAGCGCCAGGAGCGTGCGAGCCAGCCGCCGCCGCCCTCGCCGGGAGCCGCGCGACCGGATGCCCGCAGGGCAGGCAGTCCGAAGCCGGAACGGGAGAGGTCCTCCTTGCAGAGCGGCAAGCCCGGGGTGGCGGCCGCTGCGCCGAAGGAGATCTCGCCCGGGCGATTGGCCGCCTTTGCCGTCCTTCAGCTGGTCGGTGCGGGGCGCGGCCACAGCGACGATCTGCTGCACTCCTCGCGCCTGGACCACCTTAGCTCTGCCGACAGGGGCTTGGCAACGACGCTGGTGCTGGGGATTCTGCGGTGGCAGATCTCGCTGGACGCCCGTATCCGCCGGCTTCTGGCGCGTCCGGAGGCGCCGATCGCCGCCGAGGCCCTGTTGGCGCTGCGGATGGGAGCGTTTCAGCTGCTGCACCTGGACCGCATCCCTCCGCACGCCGCGCTCAGTGAGAGCGTGGAGCTGTGCCGGTGGGCGGGACAGCCGCAGGCCGCCGGGATGGTCAACGCGGTGCTTCGGCGCTTGCTGCAGGAGCCGGCGCCCGGTCTGCCGCTGTGGGAGTCGACGGCCGCCTTCGCCGAGAGGCTCGGTCATCCGCTCTGGATGGTCGAGCGATGGGTGCGGAGCTACGGCCGCGAGGCGGCACTGCGGATCTGCGAGGCCGGCGGGCGTGAGCCGGCCCAGGGCGAACTGTTCGCATACGAAGCCGGTGCGCCCAGGGACGGCGAAGGCGCGGGAAGGGCAGGGGTGGCATGGGATGCCGCCGACGCCGAGCTGGGCGCAGCGGTTCCGCCGGGTGCGATGCCGGTGATGGACGACGGATCCCGGCTGGTGGCGGAGCTGGCAGCGGCTGTTGCCCCGGAGACTGCCGGGCGAGCTCCGCGGGTGTGGGACTGCTGCGCGGCACCCGGCGGGAAAACCGCGGTTCTCAGACGCCGGCTGCCTCCCGGCGCGGAGCTCCTGGCAACGGACATCAGCGCGCGCCGCCTTCGCCTGACCGAAGACCGGCTGCGATTCTCCGGCCTCTCCCCGATTATCTTCTCCGTCGCCGATGCGGCGCAGCTGCCCGAGAGCTATGGCGAATTTGACCTGATCCTATGCGATGTCCCGTGCAGCGGCACGGGAACGCTGGCGCGCAACCCGGAGATTCGGCACCGGCTCGCGCCCGGAGATCTCAGTCGCCAGTCCGACCGGCAACGAGTGCTGCTCCGCGCCGCTGCGAGCCGGCTTGCGCCCGGCGGTCGCCTGGTGTATTCGACCTGCTCGCTCGAACCGGAGGAGTGCGAGGCGGTGGCGGAGCCAACCGCGAGAGAGCTCGGTCTCCTCCGGGTACCGGTCGCGGACCCGATCGGCCGGCTTGCCGAGGCGGGCATTCTGCGAGAGGGGGCGCTTCCAGCTTCGGCTCAGCGGAACGGGGACCTGCGTACCCTGCCCGGAACTCACCCCGGAGACGGCTTTTACGCCGCAATCTTGGAACGAGGCTGAGGATCGGGAGCGCCGGCGCGGGCTGCCATGAGACGAGGCGCGCCTCGAGAGGGGCGCGCTGGGGATGGAGCGTCAGGCGCGGGTATCGCTGTCTGACGGGAGCTATCGTGCGCTCAGGATGACGCGGACGGACTCGCCCCGCAGGACGCGGTGGCCGGACAGGGGAGACTGCCCGGTGACCACTCCCGCGAGCCCGCCTTCGGATGCGCCGCCGGAGGCTGCGGGAGCGGTGCTTTGGCCGGTGCCGGGGACGCCCGGCGGCGGTGTGGGTGGGACAGCCGCCGGGGGCGGTGCGTTGGGGTCGGCGATGGCAACAAGCTGCAGCCCCAGGAGCCGCGCGCGCGACGCCGCCGCGGAGAATGGCAGACCGGTGAGCTGGGGCATCAGGTAGGCCTGGGGGACGGTCGCTCCCGGCTGGCTGAGCAGCAGCGAGACGCGCGGACGGTCGACCCCTTCGGCGTTTGGCGGCGGCGACTGCGCCAGAACGATGCCCGGCTCGCCCGGTGCGCCGATGGTGGCGACGGCGCCGAGATCGAGCGACAGCCGGCGAATGGCGAGCGAGGCGGGCCGCTCCGCCTGGCCGACGACATCGGGAATGGAGACCTGCTGCGCCCCCAGGCTTTCGGTCACGCGGATGTCCCAGGCCTTGCGCACCGTCGCTCCGGGCAGGGGAAACTGCGAGATGATGCGGCCAGAGGGCGTCATGGTGGAGTAAAAGCGATTGTCGAGGTGAAGCGCAAGCCCCAGCGCCGAGGTCTTCTCGTTGGCCTCGGCCAGCGACATGCCCGTGAGGTTCGGCACCTTGACCTCGCGGCCATGGATCGCCAGCCGCATGGCCAGAAAGCCGGAGAACAGCGCAACCGTCAGCATGGACATGCCGGTGAGCAGAATGGTGAAGACGCGACGGAGGCTCATGCTGCTCTTCAGAGTACATGGGCCCGGTCAGGACGCCGGTCTGGAGGGAGACGTGCGCGCCGGTCCGGACCCAAGCTTTCATGCAAACGGCAGCGAGGGTCGCTTGCTCTTTGCTGAAGCTGTAGTTCCGCTGTTCTGAGACCGCACTCAGTTCCGAGGCACGCGCGAGCCTCTGAACCCACGTCTCAAAGTCGAGACGTGGGGCACCCTGTCGCTGCCGCGTTAGAGGAGGATGAACCGCCGCCCAGATCCCGGAAGATCCGAGCGTCAGAGTGAGCGTGCGGGTGCCCCACATCTCGACTCTGAGATGTGGGTTCCTCCACTCGATTCGCGAGACCACAGCATCAGGAAATCTGCTCCAAGAGCATTTTTCCCGATGGTGTGGTTCCTCTGTTCTGAGACCGCACTCAGGTCCGAGGCGTGCGCGAAGACCCTGAACCCACGTCTCAAAGTCGAGACGTGGGGCACCCTGTCGCTGCGGCGTTAGAAAAGAAGAAATCCCTGACCGCATCTTTTCAAGACCCGAGGGTGTGGGTGCCCCACATCTCGACTCTGAGATGTGGGTTCCTCCACGCTGTATGCGAGATCACAACGTCAGGAAATCTGTGCCAAGAGAACCTTTTCTGAGGGTGTGGTTTCTCTGTGCTGAGACCGCACTCAGGTCCGAGGCGTGCGCGAAGACCCTGAACCCACGTCTCAAAATCGAGACGTGGGGCACCCTGTCGCTGCGGCGTTGGAGGATGAACCGCCGCCCAGATCCCGGAAGATCCGAGCGTCAGAGTGAGCGTGCGGGTGCCCCACATCTCGATTCTGAGATGTGGGTTCCCTCCACCCGATTCGTGAGGTCACAGCATCAGGAGCTCTTGCACAAGCGGGTTTGATCAGAGGCTGCCTCAGCGCCGGTTGTCGGTCGCGGGCTCGGGGTGGATGAGCAGCCGTCCCACCTCGGGCGAGCCCAGGCGAAAGGCGCCCTCGAGCTCGGTGATGACCTCGTGGACCCGGGCCATGGGAAGGTCGTCGGGCAGCGTACAGTGGCAGGTCACCTCGACGCGCCCGGCGTCCGCTTCGGTGCGCCCGGCGGCAGTGCTGACGGGGCTGTTCTGTGGACGCATGACGAGCACGTTGTGGATGTCCAGGATCTCGGGATAACCGCGGGCAACACGGCGCAGGCGGAGCTCCAGCTGGCGGTCTTCTTCGAGCGCGGCGGGCCGGACGATGGTCGCCGGTTCGCTCTCGATGTGGGTCAGGATGGTGGCAATCTCCGGAACCTCGTGCCGGATGTCGGCTTCAAGATCGGTGACCAGCGTGTGCGCGCGCCGCAGCGGCATGGTCTCATCCACCTCCAGGTGCTGTTCCAGGTGCAGCTGCCCGCCAAGCTCGCGCAGGCTGACGTCGTGAATGGACAGGTTGGCGCGGGCGGCGACGGCGCGGACCCGGTCATGAACGCTTTCGGCGAGGGTCGCTGTGGGGATGGAGTGCACGACGACATCGGCTCCGGGCAGGTGTCGTCGCACCGCGCCGGTGGCCGCGTGGGTGATCTGCTCGGCGCGCTGAAAGGTGAGGTTTCGCGGCATGCCGAGCGAGAGATCGGCGAAGATGTTGGCGCCGGACTGCCGCAGGCGCAGCCGTTCGACGTGAACGACCCCCGGGATGCCGGAGAGCTCGTTGAGGATGGACCGGCGTGTCTGCTTGTCTCCCTGGGGCGATGGGCTGGCATCGAGCAGCGTGTCGATCGTCCGGCGTGCCAGCCGGTAGGTGACACGCAGGATGATGCCGGAGACGACGATACCCGCCACGGGATCAGCCACCCGAAGCATGGGAAGGTGAAGTCGTTCCCCGGCAAGCGTTGCAAGGAGGCCGGCCAGCACCGCGAGCGAAGACCAGATATCGGTTGAAAAGTGAACGGCATCGGCTTCGAGCGCAATCGAACGGGACTGCCGGGCGACGCGGTGCAGCGTGCGGGCGCGCCACAGGTCAACCAGGATCGACAACAGAAGCACAAGAAAGGGCCAGACGGAGAGCCGCAGATCGAGCTGGGCCGGGTGAAGGAGACGGTGCACCGCCTCGACGACGATCCACAGGCAGGAGAGCAGCATCAGACCGGTCTCCACGAACGCGGAGAGGCTCTCGATCTTGCCGTGGCCGTAGTTGTGCTCCTCGTCCGCCGGGCGATCGGCGACGCGGATCGAGACCAGGGTGAGAAAGGCGGCGACGAGGTCGATCGAGGAGTGCGCGCCCTCGGAGATCATGCCGAGCGATCCGGACAGAAATCCGGTCAGCAGTTTGAGCGCGGTGAGAGCTGCCGCCGCGAAGACGGAGCGGAGCGCGGCCGAATGCTTCGCCGATTCGCTGCTCTCGTGTGCCGTTGCGGTCGCGCTCATGGCTGAGATGGTACATCGCCGGCGGGGGTGCGGCGGGGGTGCTCCCGTTCACTTGGTGGCACGGAAGAGCCCCGCCGTGCCGAGGGTGTAGCCCGTCCAGGAGGCGTTGTGAAAGCCGGCCGCGCGGATCATCGCCAGCATGCGCGGCGGCCGGGGAAAGCGCTCGACCGAGGCGGGGAGATAGCGGTAGGCCGCGCGATCGCCCGAGAGCAGACCTCCGAGGCGGGGAAGGATGTGGTGGAAGTAGAGGTTGTAGCCAAAGCCCACCAGACCCTCCGGCTGATTGGCCTCAAGGATGCCGATCTGGCCTCCGGGGCGCAGAACGCGGTGGAGCTCGGCCAGGCCCTCCTCATAGTTGGCCAGGTTGCGGAATCCAAAGGCCGCCGTCACAAGATCGACCGAGCTGTCCGGCAGCGGCAGGTGGAGCGCATCGGCCTCGAGAAAATGGGCGTTGCCGCCGGTGTGTTTGGCGCGGGCGCGATCCAGCATGGGCGCGGAAAAGTCGATTCCCAGAACGGGGGTGGCGTTCGCGCCGGACGGCCGAAGGGCGAGCAGGGCGGCGGTCATGTCGCCGGTGCCGCAGCAGAGATCGACGGCCGCGGTCTCCGGGCGTGCCAGCACCTCGGCAAAGGCCCCCGCCGCGCGGCGCCACCACCCGCGGTCCAGACCGGCCGAGAGCAGGTGATTCAGCCGGTCGTAGGTCGGCGCGATCCCGTCGAACATCGCCTGCACGTGCGAGGCGGCCGCTCCTTCGTCGGCCTCACCGGCGACCCGCGCGCCGGTGGTGCGGAGGTGCTCCGGTGCCGGGGAGCTCACGCCTGGCCGGCCCGCTCGACCCGGTCGAGCATGGCGCGTGCAGCCGCCAGAAGCTCGTCGCGGGTAACATCGCGCACGATGGCGACCGACCCGATGCCGGTAGGCAGCACAAAGGAGAGCGTGCCGGAAAGGCTCTTTTTGTCGTTTGCGGTGAGGTCCACCAGGCGTTCGGCGCGGGCACGGAACTGCGGGAGCGGACCGTAGCGGAGAACCAGATGTTCGATGCGGTCGGCGTCGCGGCTGGCGATGGCCCGGCGGCCGCGCGCGAGCTCGAGCGCGGCAAGGGTGCCCCAGCCGACCGCCTCGCCGTGCAGCAGCACCCGGTAGCGGGTTGCGGCTTCGATGGCATGGCCGAGGGTGTGACCGAGGTTGAGCACCATGCGGCGGCCCTGCTCGCGCTCGTCGGCTGCAACGACCTTCGCCTTGACGCGGACGCTGGCCGTGACGACGCGGGTCAGCAGCTTCGCGTGGTCCGGGTCCTCTGGAGACAGGATGGACTCCGCGCGGCGCTCCAGCAGCCGGAAGAGCTCGGGCGAGCCGATGACCCCGGCTTTGATCGCCTCCTGAAGGCCGGCACGCAGCTCGCGCGCGGGCAGCGTCCGGAGCGTGCCGATATCGGCCAGAACGGCGACGGGGTGGTGAAAGCTGCCCGCCAGGTTCTTGCCGGCGCCCAGATTGACGCCGGTCTTGCCGCCGATGGCGGAGTCGACCTGCGCCAGAAGCGTGGTCGGCAGCTGCACGTAGCGGAGGCCGCGCATGTAGATGGCAGCCACGAAGCCGGTGATGTCGCCGAGGACGCCACCGCCGAGCGCCAGCAGCACCGATCCACGATCGGCACCGGCTGCGGCCATCTGCTCCAGCAGCCGCTCCACCGTGCGCAGCCGCTTGTGCTGCTCGCCCGGGGGCACCAGCAGAACGACCGGATGTTCGGCCTCGTGACCGCGGAAGGAGGCGAGCACCTCGGCCGACCACAGCCGCCAGATCTCGGGCGAGGTGACAAGAAACAGCCGGGGAAGCCTGCCCGGGGACTCCGTCAGGCGGCAGAGCCGAGGACGGAGGGTGCGCAGCAGATTCGGCCCGATGGTAACCCGGTAGGCTGCCGACGGCGTCGTGAGGTCGATCGAGGGCACAGTAGATCCATCGTAGCCGAGTCCCCCGTCCCCCGGACCGGTCTACGCCGCACTCTCGCGCTTGCTGCCCTTCGGTCCGACCGCCAGCGACAGCGCGACGGTGACGGCCAGGATGCCCACAATGACGCCCAGCGAGAGCAGCGGGCCGACCTCCACATGCGCGGCCGCCACCATCTTGAAACCGGCAAACCCCAGCACACCCGCCAGACCGTAGTGCAGAAATCGGATCTGGCTGAGGAGGTTGGTGAGCAGAAAGAAGAGCGACCGCAGACCCATGACCGCCATGATGTTGGAGGTGTAGGCAAGAAAGGGGTGGCGCGTGACCGAGAGCACGGCCGGAATGGAGTCCAGGGCAAAGACGACGTCGGTCAGTTCGATGGCGATCAGGGCAAGCAGAAGAACGGTCACGCGGCGATGGCCCTCTTCCCGCACGACGAAGCGATCCTGGCGCATGCTGACGGGGTGAATTCGGGAGAGCCAGCTCAGCCACCGCGGCGTCCCCTCCCGCTTCTTCTTTTCGGGCATCAGCAGGCGGATGGCCGCGGCCAGCAGGATCGCTCCGAAGATGTAGCTGATCCAATGGAAGTGCTGCAGAAGACCGATGCCGGCGACGATAAACGCGCCTCGAAGGACCACCGCGCCGGCCACGCCCCAGAAGAGCACCTTTGGCTGAGCTGGCTCCCCAATGCTGAAGGCGCGAAAGAGCAGAAGAAAGACGAACAGGTTATCGACCGAGAGCGCTTCCTCGATGCTGTAGCCGGAGATGTACTCGATCGCGCTTCCGCCACCGAGCGTCTTGAGAACGAAGAGGGCGAACAGGAGCGCCGCACCGACCCAAAGAATGGTCGCAAAGACTGCCGTACGGTGCTCCGAGGCACGGTCCTGCCGAGGTGGGCGGTTCGCTGCTCGGCGGGAGAAGATCCACTCCACGCCAAGGAGGAGCACCAGGAGAACGTGAAATCCGATCCAGTGCGAGACCGGTGTGCTGCTATCCATGGCTCTATTGTGCGGCAGATGCGCCAGTTGAGAGCACAATGCGTGCGGGGCGGGCGCGCCGTTCAGCCATGCTGGTTGATCAGACGGATCATCTCCAGGAAGAGGTCGCCGGCGATCTGCAGCGACCGCGGGCTGAGCTTGTCCATGGTGTCAAGCGCGGTGTGGTGGTATCCCCCCTCCGGGTGTTCGCGGGTGGGCGGACCGTAGTCCAGGTCGATGATGTCCAGCACCGGCACGCCACGCTGTTTGAACGGAAGGTGATCGTCCTCGACGGCCGTCTCGTTCTTGAAGACGTAGGCCGAGTGCCCGGTGTCCCTGGCCGCCGTCTTCAGCATCTCCAGAAGCCACGGGGTGGAGTTGTCGTCATGATCGATGTTGAGGTCCTTGTCGCCGATCATGTCCGCCAGCAGGAATGCCTTGATCTGCCCCAGTGTGCCGTCCTGCGCCCATTTCGCGGCGAGGTGCCGGGTGCCGTAGAGCGAGTCGGAGCTCGACCAGGAGCGGATTGCCTCCTCGCCGTCGTCCAAGAGCAGCCACACCGAGTAGCCATCCGGCGGATGCGACCGCAGGTAGCTGCCGAGCTCGATCAAGAGCGCCGTCGTCGAACCGCCGTCGTTCGCACCCACGAAGTTGATGTCGCGCAGGGGGTAGTTGGTCTCGTAGTGCGAGGCGATGACGATGATGCCGGGCCGCTTGCCAGGGTATTTGACGATGAAGTTGGTCATGGGCAGCAGGCCGGCCGGGGTAGAGGCGGAGAAGCTGTCCTCGACGAAATCACCCTTGGCGATCTCCGGGGCAAAGTGCTGCCGGATGAACTGCTGCGCCCTGGCATGACCGGGCGAGCCCACCCAGCGCTTGGGTGCGGCGTCGATGTACTGCTGGGTGAGGTGGAAGGCGGCCTCGCCGTTGAAGCGGGCGGCTGCGTGCTGGGCCCGCAGCATGGGGCAGAGGGCCAGAAGCAGAAGCACCGTCGCCGTCGCGATCGATCGGGGAGCCGGTCTCATGCTTTTGCTGCCTCCTTGGCCTTGCGGCGATTCGGATGAACAAAGAAGGCAACGCCGATGCCGACCAGATAGAGCGCAAGCATGGGCGTGGCAAACAGCGTCATGCCGATGGGGTCTGGCGTGGGGCAGATGATGGCCGCGACGATAAAGATGGCAAGGACGGCGTAGCGGACGTTCTTGATGAGAAATTTGGCGTCGACGATGCCGAAGAGCGCCAGGAAGAAGATCAGGATCGGCAGCTCAAAGGTGATGCCCAGGCCCAGGATGACCGCGAGAAAGAATCCCGTGTAGTCGTCGATGGTGAGAATGGGGTGAAATCGCTTGCCGAAGTCCAGCACCAGCACCTTAATGGCCCCTGGCAGAACATAGCGGTAGCCGAACCAGGCGCCGGTGAGAAAGAGCCCGATGGTGGCAGCCATAAACGGCACTACGTAGCGCTTCTCATTGGCGTACATGCCAGGCGAGATAAACAGCCACACCTGGTAGAGGATGAACGGCGAGGCGAGAATGGCTCCGCCGACAAAGGCCGTCTTCAGGTAGAGATTGAGGCCGTCGGTCGGGTGGGTGAAGTTGAGCGGGATGTGGAGTTGATCGAGCGGCGCCTGCACAAACCCGTACAGCCGCTCGTGAAAGGCGTAGGCGACTGCAAATCCGATGATGAGGTAGATGACGGAGTGGATGAGCCGGGTGCGGAGCTCGGCGAGATGCTCCATCAGGCTCATGCCGGGGAGCTCAACCCGGTCGCTGACGGCGGCGCGGACGTTATCGATTACATCAGCCATGGATCGCCGCCCTTTCCTGGGTGGGATTCCGAGGCACCTGGCGGCGGAGCGCCGGCAGCGGAATCACGGTCGGTCTGGGTCTCGTCGAGCTCCGGTTGCCTCTGCTGGGGGATGGCGTCGAAGACGCCCGCGATGCCCGAGCTCGAAGCGGAGCGGCCGACCGGCAGACCGGTGCTGGGCGGCATCAGGCGGAGATCGCCGGAGGTGGCGATCGGCACGGCATCGGCTGGGGGCGGCGCAGAGATGGGCTGGCCGTCTACCTGGATCGGCGTCTCTTCGGCCGGGGGCGCCCCCGAGGAGACCGCATCCGCAGGCGGAGCGGTCGACAGGATGGTCGTGCCCTGCGGGACGACGACGCCGGCTGCCGGGGGAGCGATGGTGTTGTCTTCGGCGGTGTGGACGGGGTGAGCGGCCTCGATGGCGGCAATCTTTTTGCGGCTCTCGTCCTGCTCGGAGATGCGCAGCTCCTCTTCCATCTGCATGCGGAACTCGTTCGAGGCGCGACGAAACTCACCCATCAGCTTGCTCAGCTGGCGCGCCAGCTCCGGCAGCTTTTTGGGGCCGAAGAGGATCAGGGCCAGAACGAAGATAAAGGCGCTATCGCCGAGACTCGGCATACGTAGCTCTCATACTACGGCTTACGATGGGAGGGAACAAATGGATGAGCGGGCCCCTTTGGCGGAGACCCGCGCCTGGTTCCCGTTTTGGAAAGAAGTGTCCAGCACCGGAACCGGCAGAAGCTCGGCGCCGTCTAAATCTTCAGGCCGACATGGTTGAGGCAAGGGCCGGACCGCGCACCGCCCGGCCCCGCGCAGAAGGAGACTCGATGGCGAAACTTTTTACCCTGGGGGAGGCGCAGACCATGCTTCCGGTCCTTGGGGCGCTCCTGCGGCAGGCACAGACGCTCTCTACCCGCGCGGGCGAGCTCGAAGGGGAGATGAACCAGCTGGCGCAGCAGATCTTCCTCAACGGCGGTACGTGGGTCGACATCCCGGCCGCGGCTCGCCGGCGTGCCGAGCGCGAGGTGGCGCTGTCCAAGGTTAGGGAGACGATCGAGGAGATCGAGGAGATCGGAGCGGAGGTGCACAACCTGGAGGCAGGTCTGCTTGACCTGCCCTCGATCATCGACGGGGAGCCGGTGATGCTCTGCTGGCAGGCCGGCGAGAGCTCGATCAGCCATTGGCACGAGACGCTCGCCGAGGGGGAGAGCGCGGAGCGGCAGCCGCTTGATCTCCATGACGGCCGTGGCGGCCGTGGCCGTCCGAACTGAAGTCTGGCCGGCAACCCCGGGGGGCTTTGTCCGGAACCGATCGCCTGCACGGGAGGAAGCGGAAGCGCATGAGAGGACGTCGATCGAAGCTGCGCTGGGGTGTGGGCCTGCTGCTGACTTTTTTGGGTCTGGTCCTTTCTGGCTGCGACAACTTCTTTGTCAAGCCGACCAATAACGGCGGCCCTACACCGGTTCCGACGGGGTCGAATCGGGTCTACGTTCTCAACTCCCAGGCGGGAACCATCAGCGGCTTCGCCATCGGCACGGGGACGTTGACCGCGCTGCCCGGATCGCCCTACACGCTGTCGGTCACGCCCATCGCTCTCACGGTCTCGCGCAACGACGGGTTCCTGTACCTTTCGAGCTCCTCCGGCATCTACGCCTTTCCCATTGCCGCCGATGGCTCGCTCTCCAGCCCCACGCTGGTGGCGGCCGTGCTTGCGCCGGAGCTTTCGTTGGACATCTCTCCGGACGGGCAGTGGCTCTTCGGCCTCAGCAGCCTGCAGCAGGTGCTGGACGAGTGGCAGATCAACCCGGCCACCGGGGCTCTTACCGCGCAGCAGAGTGCAACCTACACGGCCGGGGGGAACCAGGTGGTGCCGCGTTCGGTGCGAGTCTCGCCGGCTGGAGACTACCTGTTTGCCGCCCTGGGCACGGGGGGAGACGCCGTCTTTTCCCTGGACACGCAGAACGGCCACGCCCAGCAGACGCAGTACCTGTCGCTGGGGTCGGCCCTGGTGAGCGACAACGCGGTCGCGGTCGATGGCGCCGGGACGACGCTTTATGTCGCCCGCAGCGGGCAGGGCGGGGGACTCGCCGTCTTCAGCATCGGCGCGCAGGGAGTGTTGAACGCGGTGAGCGGGTCGCCCTTCGCCACGGGAGCTCAACCCTACGATGTGGTGCTGGACTCCGCCTCGAAGTATGTGTACGTCGCCAACCGGGGCGACGGCACCGTCTCCGGGTACACCTCGGCGAGCAACGGCGGGGTGGCGGCGCTGGCGGGCTCCCCCTTCGCCAGCGGCACCGGCGTCACCGCGCTCGGCCTCGACAACACGGGCAAGTACCTGGCGGCGGCAGCCTTCGGCGGCTCGCCCGACCTGAGCCTTTATAGCTTCAGCGCCAGTGTCCCGGGTGCGCTGGTCGTGGCGGCAAAGGCGGCCACCGGAGACGATGCGACCCAGCTTCCGCAGCCCACGGCCGTCGCCCTGACCCACTGATCTGGTCCAGCCAGCAGACCTGGCTCACCGGCCTGGTCTGCGCGCTTGACGCGGTGAGCTGAGGAGCGGGAGGTTCCCTGCCGCGGGATCGCGTAGCATAGATGCGTGGGTCATTGGACGGCAGCAGCACGGCGTATCTCCCGGGGCGGACAGGATTCGATGATGTACCGCCCTCGATCCTCTCCCCGCCGCCTCTGCTGGTCGGTTCTTCTGCCGTTGGTGGCTCCGCTGCTGCTTTCGCTGGGCGGATGCGGTCATGGCAAGCCGGTGCTCTCGCGAGAGTACGTGTATGTGACGGCGAAACAAACGTATCTCCGGGATCGCGTGGCGGCCGTTTCGAACCGCACGGGAACGGTGGAGAATGGGGACCGGCTGCGGGTGCTGGAGCACGGGCGCAGGTTTCTCCGGGTGGAGACCGCCAAGGGCGAGACCGGCTGGATCGACGAAAAGACGACCGCGCCGCAGACCACCTACGACGAGTTCGAAAAGCTACGCGACGAGCACAAGGCCGACACGCCGGTGGCGTCGGCTGTGGTTCGGGATGAGGTATATCTCCATGCGGCGCCGGGACGCGAGAGCGATCATCTCTTCCGGCTTCCCGAAGGGGATAAGCTGACGTTGATCCGGCGGGCGACCCTGCCGAAGCAGAGCCCGGGCGCCTCCCCGCATGCCGCGGTGCGATCGGTCTCGGCCTCCTCGACGGCGGCCGCGGGCAGTGGTCCCCAGGCTCCGGAGCCGCCGCCGATGGAGGACTGGTGGCTGGTGCGTGATGAGGCCGGCCGCACCGGATGGCTGCTGAGCCGCATGATCGATGTCGACGCGCCCGACACCCTGACCCGGTATGCCGAGGGCCAGCGCCTGGTGGGAGCCTATGTGCTCGCCACGGTGTTCGACCCGGAGGTGGTGGGCGACAACAAGAATATCCCCGAGTACGTGACCGTTCTGAGCCCCTACAAATCCGGGCTGACCTACGACTTTGACCAGGTGCGGGTCTTTATCTGGAACGCGAAGAAGCATCGCTACGAGACGGCGTTTCGCCAACGCAACATCGCCGGATACCTGCCGGTGAAGGTGGATAGCGAGGCCGATCCCTATGGCAAACAGCCAGCCGCGGCGGGGCCCGCGCCGACCTTTCACCTGCGGGTGCTGGCGGCGAGCTCCCCTCCGGTCATTCCGAACCCGGTGACGGGCGCCATCACGCCCGGCCAGACGATTGAGAAGACCTACCGTCTGGAGGGGAATACCGTCCGCCGGGTGCTGCCCCCGGGAGTAACCCCGCCGGAGGAGGCGCATCCCAATCCGGTCGAAGAGAAGCCGAAGCGAGACCGTCGCCGGCGACGATAGGTCGCGGGTGCGGCCCGGAGCGACGCCGGCTAAGCGGTCTACCTGCAGGCGCAGTGCTGATTTTGTTATGTCGCGCCTTCAGCCCTGCGGGCTTTGTTGTCATTCCCGCGGGAAATCTGCGTTTCTCTCTGAGCCGCGACCAACTCATCAGAGCTTCCCTAGCCGCCGTAAAAGCCGGCGATCGCCTCCACCACGCGATCCTGCTCGTCCTCCCGCAGTTCGGGGTAGATGGGCAGAGCCAGCACCTCGGCGGAGGCTCGTTCACTCTCCGGAAACTGCCCTTCGCGATACCCGAGATCGCTGAGGCCGGGCTGCAGATGCAGCGGCACAGGGTAGTACACCTCGCTGCCAATGCCGGCGTGGGCCAGGGCGGCCCGGAGCCGGTCGCGATCCGGGGCGCGGAGGACGTACTGGTGAAAGACGGGGGTTGCGCGCGGATCGGTGTACGGCAGCACGATGCCGTCGGCGGTCGAGGTGCTGCCGGCGTCCGCTGCAAGCCCTGTGGCCCGCAGGAGCTCATCGTAGCGACGGGCCATACGTCGCCGGGCCTGGTTCCAGGCGGGAAGGTGGCGCAGCTTGACGAGAAGTACCGCTGCCTGGATCGAGTCCAGCCGCGAGTTCCAGCCCACCTCATCGTGCACGTAGCGGCGGCGCATGCCGTGCGCCCGCAGCATGCGCACGCGATCGTCGATCTCGCCCGACCCGGTCGTGACCAGGCCGGCATCGCCCATGGCGCTCAGGTTCTTTGTGGGGTAGAACGAGAACGCCGCCGCATCGCCCAAAGCTCCGGCCGGGGTGTCTCGCCAGCAGGCTCCAAAGGCCTGTGCGGCGTCCTCGATCAGAAGCAGACCGTGTCTTGCGGCGAGCTCGCGGAAGGCGTCCCAGTCCGCGCACTGCCCGTAGAGGTGCACCGGCAGCACGGCTTTAGCGCCTGCCTGCTGCGCCAGCGCGATCTCAACCGCCGCGGGCGAAAGATTGAAGGTCCGAGGATCGATGTCGGCCAGCACCGGCCGGGCGCCGCAGCGCAGGATGGAGCTGACGGTGGCGAAAAAAGAGAAGGGCGTGGTGAGGACCGCGTCTCCCGGACCCACTCCGGCAGCCGCCATCGCCAGCCACAGAGCGTCGGTGCCGCTCGCGCAGCCGGCCGCGTGCGCTGTACGGACCGTAGCGGCCGCATGCTGTTCGAACTCCGCGACGGCCTCGCCCAGAACGAAGTGTTGGGAGTCGCAGACCGCTGTGATCGCGGCCAGGATCTCCTGCCGAAGCGGCAGGAACTGCCGGGCTAAATCCAGCATCACAATGGGTGTGGCCGTGGCTTCGATCACATCTCCGATGGTAAATCGTCAGGGGGTGGCGGATGCGAGTTCCAGAGTTGCCGTCGCATCGCAGCCGCGATACAGTTCAGAGGTCCCCCGTAGATGATCAGGCAACAGAAGTGCAGCAGCAATCAGCGATTCGAAGTTCCAGGACACCGAAAGCGGAGATCAGGAAAGAGGAGATCGGCATAAATGGATTCCAAGCCGGCACAGAACATACAGGACACCTTTCTCAACACAGTGCGAAAGGACAAGAGCGCGATCACCATCTATCTGGTGAGCGGCGTCAAGCTTACCGGGCGCATCCGCTCGTTCGACAAGTACTCGGTGCTGCTCGAGAACAACAGCCAGGAGCAGCTGATCTTCAAGCACGCCATCTCGACCGTGGTCAGCGGCCGCGCGCCTCACACCGCGGACGGCCGGCCGGAGATGCGATCGTCTGCAGCGGTCGGAAGCACCGCCCACCCCGTCGCAAACTCCGCGACCGAGGGCACAAGCAGCCCCGGGCACTGAGCTTTGCCAAGGCGATCGGCTGGTTCGCGCGCAGAGGCTGGTGATGCTCTTGGGGGACAGGCAGGCGCGTTGACTCAGACCTCCGCGAACTCCTCATCCGCCGAACGAGCCATTCTGGTGGCGGTCGAGTTCACAGCGCAGCAGCCCCGGCTCTCCCCGACGGCACGGCTGGCCCGCAGTGTCGCGTGGCTCCCCACCGGGAATGCCGATTCGCCGGAAGAGGGATTGGATCTGGAGCTCTCGGTCCGTTCGGAACCGGGCAGGGAGTCGAGCTTCGACTCCGCAAGCGCCCTCGCCGAGTTCGAGGAGCTGGCCCGCAGCGCCGGAGCCGAGGTGCTGGCGACCTCGCGGCAGCGTCGCCTCCGTCCCGACCCGGCTACCCTGATCGGAAAGGGAAAGATCGAAGAGATCCGGGGCATCGCCGCCTCCTCCGGAGCGAGTCTGCTGCTCTTCGACCACGACCTCAGCCCGACGCAGCTGCGTAATCTCGAGGCCGCGATGCCGTGCCGGGTGATCGATCGGACGCAGCTGATTCTGGACATCTTTGCCCGCCACGCGCGGACCCGCGAAGGGCAGTTGCAGGTGGAACTGGCCCAGCTGGAGTATCAGCTGCCGCGACTGGCAGGCCGGGGCCGGAGCATGAGTCAGCTGGGCGGCGGCATCGGCACCCGCGGACCGGGCGAGACGCAGCTTGAGACCGACCGGCGCCGGATCAATCTCCGGCTCGATCAGATCCGGCTTCAGTTGGAGCGGGTGCGGCGCACCCGCCGGCAGCAGCGACAGCGGCGAGAGGCGGTTCCCGTGCCCGTTGTGGCTCTGGTGGGGTACACCAACGCGGGCAAGAGCTCGCTGTTCAACGCACTGACCGAGGCGGGCGTTCTGGAGTCGTCACGGATGTTCGCCACCCTCGACCCCAAGTTGAGGCAGCTGCGCCTGCCCTCGCGGCGCAAGGTGTTGCTGTCCGATACCGTAGGCTTCATCCGCAACCTGCCCCACACGCTTGTGACGAGCTTTCGGGCGACTCTCGAAGAGGTGGAGCGCGCCGAGCTTCTGTTGCACGTGCAGGACGCCTCCAGCCCCCTGCTGGCGGAGCAACGCTTCGAGGTGGAGCGTGTGCTCGGCGAACTCGATGTCGCCGGAAAGCCCGTCGTCGAGGTCTTGAACAAGATCGATCTGCTCTCGGAGACCGAGCAGAGGGGCATGGATCGACCTGACCGGGTGCTGGTCTCCGCTCGCGAGGGCACGGGGCTGGGAGCTCTGCTCGAAGCGATCGACGCGCGCCTGACGGCCGATCCCCTGGTCGAAGAGAGCTTCCGCATTCCGCAGTCCGAGGGTCGTGTGCTGGCGGCGATCGAGGCCGGGGGCACCATCCTGCGGCAACGATTCGAGGGCAATCTGGTGTACCTTGATGCCGTCGGTCCGCAGTCCCTGATGGGGCGCTATCGCCGATTTCGGAGCCGTCTGCCTGTGGCTGGTTCCGGAGACGAATCCGGTTCGACCGCCAGCGCTGCTGCTCGCGAAAGCTCCGCCGTCTGACGCCCTTCTGTTTAGGGGGAAGCGCAACAAGGACCGTGCGGCGGGGGAGCGGAGTTGCAGTCCCCAGGCGACACGGTCCATGCGACCCAGAGATGGGTCTTGATAGGTCCAGTGTAGCGGTGGGGAGCGGGGGGAGGAAGCAAGAACTTCGGACGGTCTCGCGAATTTAGGGTCCTCGGCCGATTACCGGAAGCGCTGCGCGGTAATCGGCGCCTTCGGTTGACACCCCCGCGACCGCTTTGCTAAAACACAGAGGGCTAAGCCTGACGACTGGAGCGCATCAGGAGCAAGGTCAGAGGGCTCGGCGCTCCGCATGGCAGGTGCGCTCTTCCCCTGAGGGCGGTCTTCTCTTCCGGCTTCTTGCTCCATCTCTGAATCTATGGAAGTTCTTCTGAAGCAACTCGGCGAACTTGTGCTCGGCTCCGTGCCGACGATGATCCTGTTCATTCTGCTGGTTTTGGCGTACGAGGCCCTGGTGCGCCGGCCGCTGGACCGGGTGTTGGCCGAGCGTCGAGCCCGAACCACGGGCGCGGTGGAGCAGGCGCGCGGCGCCATCGCCGCCGCCGAAGCAGAGACCTCTGTCTATGAGGACAAGCTGCGCAGCGCACGGGCGGAGCTGTTGACGCAACGTGAACATCGCATCGCGGGGTGGAACGCGGAGCGGGAGCAGATGCTCGGCGAGGTGAGAAGGACGGCGGGGGATCGGGTCGGTGCGGCGAAGTCTGAGATTGAGCGCGGCGCCGGCGCCGCCCGGGCCCAGATTGAGAGCTCGAGCTCGGAGCTGAGCTCGCGCATTCTGGCAGCGGTTCTGCCGGCCGGCGTCTCTGTCCAGGAGGAGGCACGGTGAAGTCCGCCCCCTTTCGGAGTCTGCTGGTCGCCACCGTCTTGTGTTCGGCCCTGGGTCTGCCGGCACAGCCATCGGTTGCGCAGACGGAGGCATCCACGCCGGCGCACGGGACCACAGCCGGCGGTGAGCGGAGCACGCCCGCGGCCGCGCGAAGCGAGCAGGAAGAGGATGACACGATCCTCTACCGGCACTCGGCGACGGTGCGCTACCTTGGCCGCAAGGTCGGCTTAAACGCGGAGCAGGCCTCCGTCGTCTTTCAGCTGTTCAACCTGCTGGTGCTCGCCGGGTTGGTGGGATGGTTTCTGGCAAAGGTTGTTCCCAAGACCTTTCGCAACCGCAGCACACTGATCCAGAAGCAGCTGGTGGACGCTCGGTCGGCGACCGAGGAGGCGAGCGCCCGGCTGACGGGCGTCGAGGGCCGGCTGGGCAAGCTCGATGAGCAGATCGCCGCCATGCGGGCGCAGTTCGATCGCGACGCCGCCGCTGAAGAAGGGCGTATTCGAGCAGCCGCGGAGGACGAAAAGACCAGGATTCTGGAGGCCGCTGAGAGCGAGATCGCGGCCTCGACCGCACAGGCGCAGCGACAGCTGCAGCTATATGCGGCGGAGCTTGCGATTGAGCAGGCGGCAAAGAAGCTGGTCGTCTCCGCGGAGACGGACCGTCTGCTGGTGCAGAGCTTTGCCAAACGCCTGGGCAGCAAAGCGGAGGAGAACTGATGTCGGCGCTCTCGCTCCGCTACGCCCGAGCCTTTTCGCAGGTTGCTGCGGCCGACGGCCTCAACTCCGATATCGCCGAAGGGCAGCTCCGCGACTTTGCGGCGACCTTTGCGGCGAGCCAGCCTCTCCGCGAGGTTCTGACCGACCCATCGATCCCGAACGAGTCGAAGTTGGCGGTGCTTGATGCGTTGGCAGAGAAGCTGGGCCTGTCGAAGCAGGTGCGCAACTTCATCGCGGTCATCATCGAGCATGGCCGGCTGAACGAGCTGCACGATATTCTGACGGAGTATTCGACCCTGGCCGACGAGCAGAGTGGCATCACGGAGGTCGAGATCCTGAGCGCGCATCCGCTCGACCAGGGTGAGCGAACCGAACTCGAGCAGCAGGCGGCACGGCTGGCCGGAGGTCGCGTCCGTGCCACCTATGCCGAAGACCCGCAGCTTCTGGGTGGCGCGGTGGTCAAGATCGGATCGACGGTATACGACGGCAGCCTGCGTGGGCAGCTCGAGCAGATGAAACGGACCCTGGTGGGCGCGGCGAGCGTTTGAACGGCGTCACCGAGCGCGTGGGCAGAAGAGCCTGAGCAAAGACTGGGCGATACACAACGAATCAGCGACACACAGGGAACAACGGATAGGACGCTATGGCACAGATCAGAGCAGATGAGACCATGCAGATCATTCGCGACAAGATCGCGAACTACGAGCAGCGCCTTCAGGTCGACGAGGTGGGAACCATCACCTCGCTCGGCGACGGTATCGCGCGCGTCCATGGACTTGACAAGGTTATGGCGGGCGAGCTGATTGAGTTCTCGCATGGCGTGGCCGGGCTGGCGATGAACCTCGACGAGGACCAGGTGGGAGCGGTGCTTCTCGGCGACTACACGGAGATCCGCGAGGGCGAGCAGGTGAAGCGCACCGGAAAGATCATGAGCGTGCCGGTAGGCGACGCGCTGATCGGCCGCGTGGTGAACGCGCTCGGCCAGCCGATTGACGACAAAGGCCCGATCAACACCGATCAGACGCTTCCGGTCGAGCGCATGGCGCCGGGCGTGATCGACCGCCAATCGGTGCGCGAGCCCATGGCGACGGGCATTAAGGCGATCGATACCATGATCCCGATCGGCCGCGGCCAGCGCGAGCTGATCATCGGCGACCGGCAGACGGGCAAGACCGCCATCACGCTCGACACGATCCTCAATTCGGCGAAGAACAATCTGATCTGCATCTACTGCGCCATCGGGCAGAAGCGCTCGTCGGTTGCGCAGGTGGTGCAGACGCTGGAGCAGTACGGAGCGATGGCCTACACCATCGTCGTTGCCGCGACCGCCTCAGAGCCCGCGCCGATGCAGTACCTTGCCCCGTTTGCGGCGACGGCCATGGGCGAGTACTTCCGCGATAGCGGCAGGCACGCGCTCGTGATCTACGACGATCTTTCGAAACACGCCGCCAGCTATCGCGAGATCTCGCTTCTGCTGCGCCGGCCACCAGGGCGCGAGGCCTACCCGGGCGACGTCTTCTACCTCCACTCCCGGCTTCTGGAGCGTTCGGCCAAGGTGTCGGACAAGCTCGGTGGTGGTTCGCTGACCGCTCTGCCGATCATTGAGACCCAGGCCGGCGACGTTTCGGCGTACATTCCGACCAACGTCATCTCGATCACCGATGGCCAGATCTTTTTGGAGACCGATCTGTTCAACGCCGGTGTTCGTCCTGCCGTCAACGTGGGTCTGTCGGTCTCGCGTGTCGGGTTTGCGGCGGCGACCAAGGCGACCAAGCAGGTCGGCTCGACCCTGAAGCTCGATCTGGCACAGTACCGGGAGCTGGCTGCGTTTGCGCAGTTCGGCTCGGACCTCGACAAGGTCACGCAGCAGCAGCTCAACCGAGGGCAGCGGCTGACGGAGCTGCTGAAGCAGCCTCAGTTCCAGCCGTTGCCTTTCGAGAAGCAGGTCGCGATCCTGTTCGCTGGAACCAACGGTCTGCTCGACGACGTCGAGGTTGGCGACCTCCGGGCCTTTGAGGATGGCTTCTACGAGTACCTGGACGGCCCCGAAGGAAACTCGGTTCTTGCAGATATACGAGAGAAGAAGGCACTCGACGACGCGCTGAAGGGACGTCTGACCGACACGGTCAAGGCGTACAAATCAGACTTTCTGGCCGGCCACCACAAGGCGGAGGGGGGCGGGGCGGAGCCGAAGTCGGGCGCAGCCGGCGCACCGGCCGAGCAGACCTCCAACACGGCTCAGCCGGTGACGGCCTAAAGATCTATGGCAAACGTACTGGATCTCCGGCGGCGCATCCGCAGCGTCAAGAACACGCGGCAGATCACCAAGGCCATGAAGATGGTCTCGGCGGCCAAGCTGCGCCGAGCCCAGGAGCATGCCCTGGCGGCGCGCCCGTATGCGCAGATGCTGACCAACGTGCTCGAGTCCCTGGTGCGGCGCGCCGATCTCTACGACCAGGAGACTGGCGAGATCCTGAACCCATTGCTGGCCGAGCGCGAGGAGAAGAGTGTTCTTGTAGTTGTGATCGCCGGCGACAAAGGGTTTGCGGGCGCGTTCAATTCCAACATCACCAAGGCCGCGCAAGGCTTTATCGATGCGCGAAGCGCCGACGGCCAGAACGTCGACGTCGAGCCTATCGGCCGCAAGGCGCGAGACACCTACCGCCGCCGATATCCGGCCGCGCAGTACGAGCGAACCGAAGAGCACTACGACAACGATCTCTCGACTCACTATGAGACGATCCGGCACCGCGCGCAGCCGGTCGAGGTCATCGAGACAGACTTTAACCTGCTCACCCAGCTAGACTTCGCTTCGGTGACCAAGCTGAGCGATTCGATCGTGGAACGTTATGAGCGGGCGGAGATCGACGGCGTCTACCTGGTCTATAACGAGTTCAAGTCGGTCATCTCGCAGCGGGTCGTGGTTGAAAAGCTGCTGCCAATCCGCAAACTGGGATCACACGAGATCACCGCGGCCGAGGTCATGTCCGACGAGCAGAGGGAAGCCGCGGCCAAGGCAGCCGAGACAGCCGGCGTCTCCGTTCTAGAGCCCGAAGAGTCGGTGGTTGACTCCGAGGCAAAGAAGTTTGGCACCTCCGAGGTCGATTACCTCTTCGACCAGGACCCGGCACGGCTGTTCCGGCACCTGATGCCGCGCTACGTCGCGACGCAGATCTTTCACGCGCTGCTTGAAAGCGTAGCCGCCGAACACGCCGCGCGCATGACCGCCATGGACGCGGCCACCAGCAACGCCGGCGACATGATTGACGATCTGTCGCTGACCATGAATCGCGTGCGGCAGGCGGCCATCACCAAGGAAATCATCGAGATCGTCAGCGGTGCGGCGGCGCTCTAAAGCTTAGGAAAGAGAGTTATGGCAGAAAACATCGGCAAAGTCATCTCCATCAGCGGCCCGGCCGTGGATGTGCAGTTCGAGGAGGCAAAGATGCCTCCTATCTTTCAGGCCCTGCGCATCTCGAGCGAGGGCTTCGACATCCCCAAGCCCCTCAACATCGTCGTCGAGGTGCAGCAGCACATCGGCGAGGGCCGCGTCCGCTGCATCGCCATGGAAGCGACCGAGGGCATGGTGCGCGGCATGAAGGCGATCGACACGGGCTCGGGCATCACCGTTCCCGTGGGCCGTGCGACGCTGGGTCGCGTGTTGAACGTGCTGGGTGAGCCGGTCGATGAACTCGGCCCGGTGAACGCCGAGGTTCACATGCCGATCCATCGCCAGGCGCCGGCGTTTGACGAGCAGTCTACGTCGGAGGAGATGTTTGAGACCGGCGTCAAAGTGATCGATCTCATTCTGCCGTTTCTCAAAGGCGGCAAGATCGGTCTGTTTGGCGGCGCTGGCGTCGGCAAGACGGTTGTCATCCAGGAGCTCATCAACAACATCGCCACCAAGCACGGCGGATTTTCGGTCTTCGCCGGCGTGGGTGAGCGAACCCGCGAGGGCAACGATCTCTGGTATGAATTTCAGGAGTCGGGCGTCATCGATCTGAAGGAGCTCAAGAACTCCAAGGCCGCGCTCATCTACGGCCAGATGACCGAGCCGCCGGGGGCGCGTCTGCGCGTCGCTCTGACCGGACTCACCGTTGCCGAGTACTTCCGCGACAACGAGGGTGCGGACACGCTGCTGTTTATCGACAACATCTTTCGCTTCACCCAGGCCGGCTCCGAGGTTTCCACGCTGCTCGGGCGCATGCCGTCGGCGGTCGGCTACCAGCCTAATCTCGCGACCGAGATGGGTGAGCTGCAGGAGCGCATCACCTCGACCAAGAAGGGCTCGGTCACGTCTGTGCAGGCGGTGTACGTGCCGGCGGACGACTTCACCGACCCCGCGCCGGCGACCACCTTTGCTCACCTGGACGCGACCATGCTGCTCTCCCGTCCCCTTTCGGAGCTGGGCATCTACCCGGCGGTCGATCCGCTCACCTCGACCTCGCGCATCCTTTCGGCGCGCATCGTCGGGCAGGAGCACTACGACGTGGCGCAGGGCGTCAAGCGCATTTTGCAGCGCTACAAGGACCTCCAGGACATCATCGCGATCCTTGGCATCGACGAGCTCTCAGAAGAGGACAAGACCACAGTCGCCCGCGCGCGCAAGGTGCAGCGTTTCCTCTCCCAGCCCTTTCACGTGGCCGAGATCTTCACCGGCATCCCCGGCGCGTACGTGAAGACCGAGGACACGGTGCGCTCCTTCAAGGAGATCATCGAGGGCAAGCACGATGACATTCCGGAGCAGGCCTTCTATCTCAAGGGCGGCATTGAGGACGTGATGGCTGCGGCCGAAAAGATGAAGCAGATGGCCTAGGACGATGGCAGAGACTCCCTCCAATCACGATGGCAAGCTGGCAGTCCGGCTGGTCACGCCCAATCGCGTTCTGCTGGACGCGACCGCCGACGCGGTCGAGCTGCCGGCGATGACCGGCTATCTCGAAGCGCTCTACGGGCATGCCCCGCTGCTGACGGAGCTCGGCGCGGGCGAGGTGCGTCTCCACGGCAGCCCGCAGGGGGATCAGCGATTCTTTGTCGCCTGGGGCTTCGCCGAGGTGCTTCCGGAGCGCGTCACCATCCTGGCGGAGGAGGCCCAGCGCCCGGACGAGATCGATCGCTCCGAGGTGGAGGTCGAGCTGCGCGAGGCGCAGACGATGTGGCAGAACGCGGGAGACGACGGGGAAGTCTACGATGCCGCGAACGCGCGAGAGCGAAAGGCCGAGGCCAAGCTGGTCTCGGTCGAGGGACGAGAGGCGTAGCCGCCCGGGTCTCCCGGAGACCTCTCCGAACAGGTGGTCGACCGAGCGGGTGGATAGACCGGACGTTTACAGCGGTTTCCCTGCAGTTCGCACCTGAGTCTCCACGTCGGGCCTTTTAGCCCGAGTCTCGAGCAGATTTTCCATGGTGCTGTGATCTCGCGAATCAGGTGGAGGGAACCCACATCTCAGAGGCGAGATGTGGGGCACCCGCACCGCAGTGCTGGGGCGGATTACATCTCTGTATTTGCCGCGGGCGACGGAATGTCCAGTCGCCAGGGCGAAATACAGGGGTCTCTCCACTTCGCTGCGCTCCGGTCGAGATGACGAACCGTATGTGCCGATAACCCTAGCACCGGGAGCTACACCGCCATGCAAACAGATTTATCCCGGGGAGAGCGATTTGGCCGACCGTTGCCTGGCGGTCTTCTTCGCCTTTGCCGATTGCGCTTTGGTGGCGGGGAGCTTCTTCCCTTTGGGAGCGGAGTCCCTCGAGGCGCCCGGGCCTGCCTGCGTCTCGACCCCGCTTGCGTCAGAAACAGGTTCCCGGGAAGAAGGTAGATCGGGCTGGCGCAGGGCATGCAGGACGACGCGCAGCATCTCCTCGTCTGGAGCCGGCCGACCGGTCCAGATCTCGAACTGTCGTGCGCCCTGCTGCACAAACATCTCCACCCCGGGAACGGTGGCGATGCCGCGCTGCCGGGCGAGACGGAGCAGGGGAGTCTCGATCGGGCGATAGACCAGGTCGAAGACAAGGCTG
Organism: Acidobacteriaceae bacterium; assembly: GCA_965218595.1. Taxonomy (GTDB): domain Bacteria; phylum Acidobacteriota; class Terriglobia; order Terriglobales; family Acidobacteriaceae; genus Edaphobacter. The sequence goes on from CBDCLC010000006.1 coordinate 455,936, forward strand.
GTGCGAAGCTCCTCTGCGCTAAGCGGCGACTCCGCGCTGACACTGTGCATGCCGGCGGGCGTGGCGTTGACGATCGCATCGAAGTGCTCGTTCCGGAGCCGCTCACGGGGCAGCACGCTGGCTCCAGCTTCTTTGGCAAGCGCCAACGCCGTGGCAGGCGTGCGGTTCAGGATGTGGACCTCGGCCCCCTTCTCACGCAGCCCAAAGACGGCCGCGCGAGCCGCGCCACCGGCTCCGAGCACCAGAATGCGCGATCCTCGAAGCCCCATTCTCTTCTCCAGGGGACCGGTGATGCCGGCGACGTCGGTGTTGAAGCCGTACAGCTTGCCATCCGCCGCGCGCAGCACCGTGTTGCAGGCGCCGATGCGCGTGGTGAGTGGGTCCGTGCGCTCGAGGTACGGCAGGATGGTGCGCTTGTGCGGCATGGTGATGCTGAGCCCGTGGATCGGGGTCTGCCGCACCAGCTCCAGCAGATCGTCGATGGCCGCTGTTTCGAGCGGCAGGTAGACGGCGTTGATGGTGTCGCGGTGAAAGGCCGTGTTGAGCATGAGCGGTGAAAGGGAGTGGCGCACGGGATCGCCGGCCACACCGTAGACCCTGGTGGCCGCGTCGATCTGATCGATGCGGTAGACCTCGTTCAGGGTCCGGGCGTCCATCTGGCCGGGCGCCGTTTCGCTGCCCACCGCTGCGGCGGCAAAGGTAAAGGCGCCACCGGCGCGCACACCCAGCACGCGAGAGAGGACGCCGGCGTTCCCCATGCAGAGACCGACCACCTCCGCCTCTGTCCCGACGTGTTCCAGGAGCTGGATGAGGCGAAGATTATCCGTGAGGGCCCGGGCCGTCGGAACGATCTTCGCGAACTCCGGCTGGAAGCGGGCGATGCGGGCGTAGATGGCCTGGAGATCGCCGGTTGCGGAGAAGTCGTGGTAGCTCACAAGGAGAGCCAGGCCGGATCGGCGCAGAGGCTCGAGGGCTTCCGCTCCGCCCTCCTCGGCCGACTCCAGCTCCACATCCGCGATGTGGAACCCGGCCCCGCCGGCCTCCCCCAGGATGTGCAGCTCGTCAGCCAGGCTGCCGTCGAAGCGGCCTCCGTTTGCCCTGCGGCGGCAGGTGGCAATGGCCGTCAGGTTGGGGTGCTTCGCCAGCAGAGCCCGGATCGCAGGCAGAGCCGAGACCGGCTGCGAAAGGGAGTCGAGCCGGAACTCCAGAAAGGAGCTCCCCGGCAGTACGGCGGCTGCTCGCTCCACCATCTCCTCGGCGGTATCTCCGGTGATGGCGACACAGACTTTGGCGAGTCGGGAGCGGAGCTTTTGTTGGTTGAGCGATCTCATGGGGGCTCCCATGCGAGGGCGGATCGTTCGGGGCATCGTCTCCCCACTCACCGACGCAAAGTTCCTGTTTAGACGCGGGTTGCCAGCCGACGGGAGCCTTTCCCTGGCCGGTTTGCGTGGGCAGGATCGTAGAATCGTCCCTGTGAGTTCAAACGGCAGTGAGGCGGGGATCGGCGGGGTGGATGAGGTGCTCGCGTCCGCCGGTCTGAAGCACGGCCGGAGATCGACTCGCAACGGCAGCTGGATGGGCGGGGAGCGGGTGCGGCGGCCACCTCCGATCGACCGAAGCGGTGCGCCTCCGGCGTCTCCCCGGTCTCTCCTTGCCGCCGCCGATTGGGGCTCTCTGAGCTGGCTGCGTCACGGCTTCAGCACGCGGGCGGGCGGCGTCTCGACCGTCTACGGTGGGCAGAGCTTCAACCTGGGGTGGACAAAGGAGGATGACCCGGAGCTGGTGGGCCGCAATCGCGCCGAGTTCGTCGGCCTGGTCTCCCCCGGGGCACCGATGCAGCTGGTGACGCTGCGGCAGGTCCACTCCGGCGTCGTTCGCGTGCTCCGCAGCGGCGGGCAGCAGCTGGCGACCCCCGACGGACGGGCGATCTGCCGCGGCGATGGCATGATGACCGATGTGCCCGGGCTGCTGCTCGGGATCGGCACGGCGGATTGCGTGCCGGTGCTCGTCGCCGACCGCCGGCAGCGCGCGGTGGCGGCGTTTCATGCAGGCTGGCGGGGCACGCTGGGACGCATCGTCGAGCGTGGCATCGGTGCGATGCGGCTTGAGTACGGGTCGCGTCCCGCGGATCTGATGGCGGCCGTCGGGCCGGCGATCGGATCGTGCTGTTATGCGGTGGGCGAGGAGATTCAGCATGAGTTCGAGTCGCAGTTTGCGTACGCTCCAGAGCTCTTCTCCGAGGTGTACGACTCGGACCCGGTGCGCGACCGGTACCCGCTGCTTTTTCTGACGGCTCGCGCCCCGGGCCACTCCAACATCGGACCGCAGATCCACCTCGATCTCGCGGAGGCGAACCGGCGGCAGCTGCTCGATGCCGGTGTGCCATCGCAGCAGATCACCATGCTGGGTGAGTGCACGGCGTGCACGCGGGATGACCACGGGGAGCGGCGATACTTCTCCCATCGCGCGGAGCGCGGCTTCGCCGGGCGCATGCTGAGCGCCATCGGCATCGTTGCGGAGGAGTGAGGCCGGGTCGCCTTCCGTAGGCGGTCGATGCGCTCCGGTGCGCTCAAATTTGGAGGCTTTGCTGCAGATCCACGCCGCCTCAGCATAGAGCGGTTTACCTGCAGGTGTCGTCCTGAGTTCTTGTGTCGAGCCTTCAGCCCTGACCCTTTATGGATCGCTACCTGGGGCTTGCGCCCAGGCTGTGATATGTCGGGCTTTCAGCCCTAAGATTCAGGAGCTATACGCAGATGCAAACAGCTCCAGCGGGAACCCTCAGACCGCGTGTCGGTTGACTCGCTGCCAGGCATCGGAGGTTCTCATCGCGCGGCCGACCACTCTGCTGGACCGTCCGTGTTGGCCTCGAGCGCAGGCCACTCCCACCGGTCTTTGAGCGCGAGCAAGAACAGGCAGATCAGCGCCACGCATTTGACCTGCCCGGAGTAGCCCATCTGGTGAAAGGTGAGCTCGTTCTCCGACGAGCACGCGACCGCCAGGCAGACAAACGCTCCCATGACCTTTGGCACGCGGCCCTCGGTCCGGATCCGGTGCAGGGTGTAGAGGATCAGAAGCCCCCATGGCACGTAGAGGTGGATGAGCGTGTAGTCATGCGAGGTGGGAGGGAACAGCACCGCGACCAGGTACAGACACGTGATCTGATTCAGGACCGGCAGCTTGCGGATGCGGACGAAGTACAGAAGAAGCCCGCCGAGCGCCGTGACCGCAAGGTACGCGGTAAGCAGCGTCTGGGGCACCGACCAGATGTGGAAGACCGCGGCGATCCGCTTCACCAATCCGAAGAGGGAGTGATCGAAGGAGGTCTCCAGCCGCCGCACCGTCAGGATGTAGAACTGGCGGTTTGCGGCCAGACCGGCGCTGATTCCATGCATGGCGAAACCGATCGAGGGTGAGATCATCCGCAGGCCGATCAGGTTGAGCACGCCGGCTACGATGGCCGCGACCGCGATCTGCCGGTACTGCTTGCGAGCGAGAAACAGCGCGACAAAGACGAAAGGAAAGATCTTCATGCCCGCGGCCGCGCCATACAGCACCGCCGCGGTGTAGGGACGCCTGGTGCAGAATGCGGCAGTCCCCCCCAGCAGCAGAAGGAAGATGCAGAACTCCATGTTGGCGGATCCAATCTCGAACCAGAAAGGATAGGAGAACAGGAGGGAGGCTACCAGAAACGTGGCGGTAGCCGCGAGCGGAGCACCCGACTTGCGCAGGGCTCTTCCGAAGAGCAGCGCAAGCAAAACCAAAGAGATCACGACAAAGGAGACGTACACCTGGGCGGGATCGGGAAACAGGTAGACGAGAGCGTACAGAAACGCTGCGGCCGCCGGATATTCGAAGGGAGGCTCGATGCCAATCACCCGCGGATCCCTTGAAAAGAATGCCGGCGTGTGGAGATGGTGAAACCGCTGAACGAAGCAGATCACATCAGGAAACATCGGTTGCCGGCCAATCGGCCAGTAGTAAAAGTGACACCAACTCGGATACCCGAGGTAGTGCTGCTTCAAAACAAAAAACTTGTAGCAGAAGCCGAGACCGGCCAGGATTGACAGGCTGATGTTGAGAGTAATGAACAGACGCATCGGCAACGGCAGCCTGCGGAATACTGGGTTCGCCATTGATCGCGACGATTCTTCGAGAGGGTCAACCTGTGCCATCAGAGCGGGGCGTCGGAACGGTTGCCGGGCTTCATCTCGATCGGCCCGGCATGCGGCTCCATCTCGGTCAGAGGGTGGCCGAAGGCGATCTTGGGGTAGACGTTGGTAAACGTGTCGATCTCCACCTCCAGCAGGCACGGCTGCAGGGGGTCGTTCCAGAGAAAGTCGAGTGCTTCCTCGGTTCCGGCCTCGTCGCGCAGGTGGTGCGCGGAGATGCCGAAGGCCTCCGAGACCCGCACAAAGTCCGGAGCATCGTAGCCGACGACAGTGGACTGGTACTGCTGTTTGAAGTAGCTCTGCTGAAACTGCCGCACCATACCGTGCGCGCGGTTGTTCATGATCACCATTTTGACCGGCATCCGGTTGCGGACGACCGTCTGCAGCTCCTGCAGATTGCATTGGAAGCCGCCGTCGCCCGCGATGACGACGACCGGGCGAGGATGGACGGCGGTGACGGCACCGATGGCCGCGGGGAGGGCGAAGCCCATGGAGCCCATGCCACCGGAGGTGAGCCATCGCTGGCCCGGAGCCACCTCCAGCGACTGCGCCGCCCACATCTGGTGCTGGCCGACATCGACGAGGTAGGCTCCCGCCGCGGCGGAACGCCGGGACAGCTCATGCATGAAGCGGTTGGGGTTGATGCCTTCGGCTGCATGGAGCTCCATCTGGTCGTCGTACTGCGTGCGCCAGCTTGCGATCTCGTCCTGCCATGCTGTCCAGCGCCCCCCGTTCCATTCGGCTCCGCGATCCAGGGCTTGCCCGAGGAAGCTGCGCAGATCGCTGTGAACGGAGATGCAGCCGAGCACCCGGTTATTGATCTCCCCGGCGTGGACGTCGACGTGAAAGATGGTGCGTTCGCCCTTGAAGAAGGCGGTGTCGTTGCCGGTCTGCCGGATGTCGAGCCGGCTGCCGAGCACAATCAGAAGATCGCTGCTGCCGAGCGCGTGGTTCGCCCACCGATTGCCGTAGCTGCCGATCATGCCGACCCGCAGGGGATGGCGGTAGGGCAGCAGATCCACCGCTAAAAGCGAGTTCACGACGGGCAGCCCAAGCATCTCGGCGAAGCGGGTGAACTCCGCCACGGCGTCTCCGGCGCGCACACCCGCACCGGCAAGGATCAGCGGCCGCTGCGCGCGGGAGAGCGCGTCCTGGAGCAGCGGCCAGGTGGCCGGCGCGATCGGGGATGGCGCTCCGTCGCGGCTGCCGTCGGAGCCCGTGGTTGCCCCAGCCGGCGAGCGCGGCTCGTGAGCAGCCGGCATCGGGGGCGGAGAGTCGATCACGGAGTTCTGAACGTCCATGGGGATATCCAGCAGAACCGGCCCGGGCCGTCCGGACAGCGCGATCTCGAAGGCCCTGTCCAGGTCCCCGGGGATCCGTTGTGGGTCGAGCGTCTGCCAGGCAGCCTTGGTGACGGGCTGGGCCATGGCGACGATATCGCTCTCCTGAAATCCGAGCTGCCGGATCGGGCGGGTGCCGCGCAGCTCGTGCCGATTGACCTGGCCTGTGATAAAAACCGCCGGCGAGGAGTCGAAGTGGCAGCTCCCAATGCCGGTCAGCAGATTGGTCGCGCCCGGGCCGCTGGTTGCGAGCGCAATGCCCGGAACTCCCGTCAACCGCCCGACCGCATCGGCGGCAAAGGCGGCAGCCTGCTCATGGTGAACACTGACCACACGGATGGCTTCGAACTCGAAGAGCGAGTTCAGCAGATGGGTGATCATCCCGCCGGGGAGCTCGAAGACGCTTCGAACTCCGCGCTGGTAGAGGTATCGGACGAGGTAATCCGTCACTTTCATCGGCGGGATCATTGGAGCCTTACCGGGCTTCTCGGAAACGTGCGGTGGAAGGGGCACGATCGATGTCATTTTTACCTTTTGCTGAACAGTCCAGCTCCCGGTTGCGAGCCAATCGCCTGCTCTTGCAACTGCGCCGGGCTACATGGGCGGCGGGTGATGTGGATCGACGGTTTCTGCGATCTCGCCCTCGGCCTTGGGCGTGAGCTGGACGGTGATCTCACCGCCGCCGGTTCGCCGGTTGACGGTGTCGCGAAGCTCTTTCGAGGGTTTGAAGAAGGGGACGCGCTTGGCGGGCACATCCACCCGTCCGCCGGTCTTTGGGTTTCTGCCGGTGCGCGCGTTCCTTTGGCGGGTGCGAAAGGAGCCGAACCCGCGAATCTCAATCTTGTCGCCGCTCCGGAGAGCCCCGATGACGGCGTCGAAGAGTGTATCGACGATGACCTCCCCATCGCGGCGGGTGAGATCGCCAAGAGCCGTGACTTTGTCGACCAGGTCAGCTTTCGTCATCGGAGAGGGTCCTTTCGTGCAAACGGGGAGGCGGATCTCACGGGGGGACGGGCTACGTTCTGATTGTAGACGGGTTGACGGCCGCAGAAGTTGCGCTGCGGCAGGCGTGGGGACGGAGCGCCGCCTGCTGCCGCAGCGACCTACTTCCAGAGAAAGTAGAAGCCCGGAGCACGGTCGAGCAGGCGGGTGGGGTTGGGAAAGAGGTTGTCGGCATCGCCCTGGGTGAGCAGAGCCAGAAGTCCCTTGCGGGCTCCCGCGGGGCGGACGACGGTGGGTTCGCCGGAGATGCTGACCGAGCGGGCGGTGTCGATGAGCGCGGTGCGGAAGCCACCCTGCTTGTCGATGAGGCCGAGCGGCAGTGCCTGCTGGCCCGTCCAGACCTGGCCGGTCGCGAGCGGGCGAATGCGACTGTCCGTGGTGTGGCGGCCGGTGGCGACGTCGTGGACGAACTGCGAGTACATGTTGTCGACGAGCGATTGGAAGTAAGCCGCCTCCTTCGGTGTCATGTCGCGCGAAGGGTCGCCCGCGTCCTTCAGCTCGCCGGCATGGATGACGACCGACTTCAGCTTGGCCCAGCGCATGAGGTCGCCGTAGTTGGTCCATTCCATGATGACGCCGATCGAGCCGACGACGGAGGCATCGTTGGCGTAGATGCGGTCGCACGCGCTGGCCACGTAGTAGGCACCGGAGGCGCCGACGGACTCGATGGAGGCGACGATGGGCTTGTGGGTCTCTCTCCGGACGCGCACGACCTCGTGGTACATCTCCTGCGAGGCAGCCGCGCCGCCGCCGGGGGAGTTGATGTGAAGAATGATGGCTTTGACGGAGGAGTCGTCGGCGAAGCGCCGCAGCTCCTCGTCGAACTTGTCGGGTTCGAGCAGCACGCCCGAAAGGTCGATGACGGCAATGGAGCTGCCCGAGAAGGCACCCGTGGCGGGGTGATGCATGGCCGAGCGCATGGTGGCCCAGCCCAGGGCCCAGAGCACAAGCGCCACCGCGGCAACCGAACCCCCGATGGTGGCGATGTAGAACCAGGCGGAGCGCCGGGGCGCCGGAGGGAGTGGAAGGTACGGGGCACGCGGCGGCGGATATCCGAAGTTCGGGACAAACCCTGCAGCGGCGGTCGGGGGAGGCGGCGGAACAGCGTGGGGAGCAGGGTCGGTCGGGGGCGGCGGGACGAACTCTTCCGGCATGGTCAGGAGTTTAGCAGGCGGGCGACCGTGCGCTTCGGCCCGGTATCCAAAGCTGCATGCCAATCGTCCAATGTTTGCGGTACGATGAATCGCGGCTTCGGGCACTCACACCCTGGCTGCCATCGCAACTCCTCAAAGGTGCAACTGGCACGATGGCGCATCCTCACATCAGCATCGTTATTCCTGCGTACAACGAGTGCGCCCGCATCGAGACGGCGCTTGGCCGTGTGTTGCGCTGCATCGACGAGCGCGGCTGGGATGCCGAGGTGCTGGTCGTCGATGACGGTTCAAAGGACGAGACCAGCGCCATCGTGGAGCGGTGGAGCAGGAGCCACCCCCGCCTGCACCTGGTGCAGAACCCCGGGAACCGCGGCAAGGGATATTCGGTGCGGAACGGTCTGCTGCAGGCAGCGGGCGACATTGTGATGTTTACGGATGCAGACCTTTCGGCACCCATCGAGGAGGCGGAGCGGCTGTTTGCCGCCCTCGAAGACGGCGCGGATGTGGCGATCGGATCGCGCTGGCTGGACAAGGAGCGGCAGACCAAGCATCAGCCGATCTACCGGCGCTTCTTTGGGCGATGCTTCAACGGCGTGACCCGCCTGGTGATGGGGCTGCCGTATGAGGACACACAGTGCGGTTTCAAGGCGTTCAAGCGGCCGGCGGCTCAGGTGATCTTTCGCCTGCAAAGGATCGAGCGATGGGGCTTCGACCCGGAGATCCTGTTTATCGCGCGCAAACTGGGGTACACCGTTCGTGAGGTCGCGGTGACGTGGGGCCATGACGAGCGAAGCCGGATCAGCTATCTGAAGGACGGCATGAAGATGCTGGAAGAGATGGCGTTGATCCGCGGCAACAGCCTCGCAGGCCGCTACGACCGGGATATCGCCGCGTTGACCGACACCAGCGGCATGGTGACTCCGCAGGTGGACCAGGAGGCCACACCCGCGGCTGCCGGAGCGATCAAGGTGCGGCAGTAAAGGCACGGCGCTGAAGCTGGTGACCCCGCGAAGGTGTGCGGCACCCTCAACTGGCGAACGCCACGAATAAGATCAAGCTGGGGAGGGGGCCATGTTGCGATCGGGATTTATTGCGCTCAGCGGAAACCGGCAGGCGCGGGCGTTTTCAGAGAGATCGGTGCTCGGACAGCGGCTTTCCAGCCGGTTCGTCGCCGGGATGAGCGTTGCCGAGGCGCTGGGTGCGTGTGAGCGGCTCAACAGCGAGGGGATGTCGGTCAGTCTCGATTCGCTGGGCGAGAGTGTCACCCAGGCCGCCGAGGCGCGGCAGAGCGCGGAGGTCTACCATAGCCTGCTGGATGCGATCGGCGCCCGACATCTGGATGCCAATGTCAGTGTGAAGTTGACCCAGATGGGCCTGGACTTCGAGCCGCAGCTGGCAGAGGAGATCGTCGGCGGCATGGTGGAGCACGCGGCCGCGATCGATTCCTTCATCCGCATCGACATGGAGGGCAGCGGTCACACGGAGGCGACGCTGGCTGTGACGGAGCGTCTCCACGCCCGGCCCGGCATGTCGGGCCGGGTCGGCACGGTTCTGCAGGCCTATCTGTATCGCACGGAGCGGGACGCCGAGCGGCTGCTGTCCCAGGGCATCCGCATTCGCCTGTGCAAGGGCGCGTATCAGGAGCCCGCGGCCATCGCGTTTCCGGACAAGGCCGACGTGGACGCCAACTATGTTAAGCTGATGCACCGCATGGCCTCCTCCGGCGTGTTCTGCGGCATGGCGACCCACGACGAGCGCATCCTTGACGGCATGCGAACGTGGGTGCGGGAGCAGGGCGTAGCGCCGTCAGCGTTTGAGTTCCAGATGCTCTATGGAGTGCGGCGCGACCTGCAGCGAAGACTGGTCCGGGAGGGCTTCGGAGTTCGTGTCTACGTGCCGTTCGGAAACGCCTGGTACCCCTACTTCATGCGCCGGCTGGCGGAGCGACCTGCCAATGTGCTGTTCCTGGCGAAGAACTTCCTGAAGAACTGACCGGCGGGTTGCCCGTGCGCCTGTTACCTTTGGGGTTCCTTCTGCTGCGAATGGGGGATGCGTTCCTCAGAAACATGCTTTATACCCATGTGAACACGGGATGAAACCCGTGAACTCTTTGGGGGGCGATCATCATGACGGATGAGAAACGAGACGACGCGGCACGTGGTTCGCGGTTGCTGACCTGCTTTCTCCGATCGGCGGAGGACCTGGACAACGACGCTGTGATGCTGTGCGAGGTGGTGGGAGACGAGATTCAGAGCGTCTCGCTTCGCGTAGCGGCCGATCCCATGACCCGTTGGCTGATGGCCTAGGCTGTATCGACCTACACGTTTTGTCATCTCGACCTGACCCTGAGCGTAGCCGAAGGGGTCTCTCCGCTCCACGAGACGAGAAACCGTCTCGTTCCGGTCGAGATGACAACCTGTTTGGCTCTATGTCGATACAGCTTGACGGGAGCGGTCGATCTCCCATCGCGCGGGCGAAGGCCCGCACCCCGCCCTGGCGAGTGGGGACCTGCCCGCGCGCTTCTCTGAGGAGAAGCAGAAAGCAGCCGCAGCCGGCCCGCACGGGTTATCTCCGTGCCAGGTGTGCCGGCGTCGGTTGCGCCAGCAGCCGCTCTACGAGTGCCGTAATCTCCTGCCGCAGAGCGGCGTTCCCCTGTGGGTTTGCCGGACCGGCGAAGCCGGCGTGGATCTCCTTGACGCGGCCATCGCGGCCGATAAAAAAGCTGGTCGGCCAGGAGTTCAGGTTGACGACGCCTGGGATGACGGTGTTCAGGTCGTCGGTCGTTCCCGCGAGCAGCACAGGATAGGTCAGGCCGTAGCGGGCGATAAAGGCTCGGACGCGCGTGGGGTTCTTGAGCTGCCCTGCATCTTCAAAGTCCAGGTCCAGCACCTCCAGGCCGCGGTCCCGGTAGGTTCGGTAGAGTGACTCGAGAAAGGGTGCCTCGTCGTGGCAGTTGGGGCACCAGGATCCGCCGATCGCAAGCAGGATGACCTTTCCCCGCAGCGAGGGGTCGTTCTGGTCGACGTGCCGTCCATCGAGGGTGGTTCCGGAGAATCGGAGCGGCGCCTGGGGGTTCTTGAGGGAGGTCTGGTCGGTCGAGCGGGTCGGCGCGGGCAGGTGCTCGCGGCGTGCCTCGGCGGGCCGCCTGGCGACAAGATCGGTCGAAATCGGCTTGTTTGCGGCCGAAGCCAGCAGATTGGTGACGCGGAGCTCAGATCCTCGCGGCGTGAGGGAGTAGAAGGACGGACCCTCGGCGTTGAAGTGACCAACCAGGTAGGATGTGCCGTTCCAGAGGCCAAAGAGCGATCCTGTGTCGCCGTCGATCCGCTGGATCACAGCCCGGATCTCGCCGGGCCGACCGGAAGGATGGACCTGCATGGTCCAGGCCGCTTCGCCCTTCCTGGAGTGAACCGCGATCTCCCACGGCCCGGTGATCCGGGGTGCGCCGCGGGCGGGCGCCGGACGGGAGCCATGGCTGAGCTCGACCGGGATGCGCGCCGGGGCATCGGGCGCGGGCGGCGGCCCAAAGCTGCCGGTGAGCTTGCCGTCAGGCTGCAGGGCCAGGTCCAGGGTGTTGTTGAAGTAGTTGAAGTTGATCAGGAGGTGCGATCCGTCGCGCTGGACGGAGGAGGCCTGAGAGCGATCGAGACCGGTGGCCCCCCCACCCCCCGGCCCGTTGACCAGGGCTGCCTGCAGATGGTCGGCCGGGCCGGAGATCTGAAGGGTCACGGGCACCTGCTGACCGCGGTAGGCCGAGGTACCGGTCCATGTGCCCGTCAGGCGAGGGAGCGATGCCGCAACAGGCGAGGTCTGCGCCAGCAAGACAGCCGGCACGGGGGCCAGAAGCAGCAGAAACGCGACAGCGGAACGTAGGGCAGCGAACATGGGCGGCGACTCCCGAAGGGTGGCTTGGATGAGTGGGAAGGCTGCGGAACGGAAGGGAAGACAGCTGGCCTAGAATCGAGCCGACCTGCTGTCGCGGTGAACCACGGGAGCGGTCCGGCAACAACAGCGAAGCGGCTTGGAGGCAGCAGGCACCGCCTTGAGGGTAGGCCAGGACGGCCGAACGGTCAAGAGACATTGCCGTGCGAGAGGAGCGGGAAGGGGGCTGGAGCTCTGGACGGGAGGCTCACTCTGACCTGGGTCAGACGGCGCGGTGGCCTGTCCACCAAATGGTGTCAGGGACGGGGAGCAACCGGCGATTGCTGCGGGGCCAACCTCGGGCGGAGCGGGGGAAGCAACGGCTCGATCGCCAGCAGATTGCCCAGGGTGGCGCGTTCCTGCGGGGAGAAGCCCTGTTGAAAGCGCGGATCGCGACTGAACTGCTCGCTGCGCTCCCCTGGAGGAAGGGCCCGGAGCTCGCGAAAGGCCTCAGATACGGCGTGTCGACGCTCCGGAGGCAGGCTGGCAAGACTCGACATGGCAGAGCGAAACTGCTGCCGCTGCTCCGGGGCGAGCCGTTCCAGCGCTTCGGTGCGGTCGATAATGCGCTGCCGCCTGGCGGGCGACATGGCATTGAGCTGGGTCAGCCGGTTCAGCATGCGCTGCTGCACCTCGGGGGAAAGATCATGGAAGCCGGGCTCCCCTTCAAGAGCCTTCTGTTGCTGGGGAAGGGGCAGAGACCGGTGGCTGTCCATCCACTGCGCGAGGTGCTGATCGTGGTGTGGGCCGAGCCGGTTCTGAGTGCCGCGGTTGCCGGAGTGTCCCTGGGCAGGGGCGGCCGACGGACTAAGCGCGATCGCAATCGCAGACAGGCCGATCGTGGCGAGACAAATCCGGGTTCGTCGAGGCGACGGCATAGCGAAGAGTTGTGATCTGAGCTGCTGCTGCTGCTGCTGGTAAATCGAGAGTTCCGTCTCCCATGCTACATTTCGTGCCAGGTCCGCTCCACGCGGGCTAGCTTGCGGGCGAGCCCGAAGAACCGCCATCGTCCGACGAGCCGTCGTCGTTGAGCAACTGATCCATCGTCTGCAGCGCCTGGTCGTTCCGGTCGAGGATCTGCAGGTCCTGGACGGTGGAGGATGCCTGTTGCGGCGTCTTGTGCAAGACGCCGGAGAGTTCAGCCGCGGTGCCGCCGCCAAGAAGCAGCACAACGGCCAGAGCCCCGGCGAGCGCTGGCCGGAGGTGACGGCCTGTGCTGAACTGGACGGTCGATCGAAGCCGCTCCAAAAGCGTCTCGGGCGGCGCGGCCTGTGCCTGCCGCAGCCGTGCCGACATCCGGGTGTCGAACCAGGGTGTCGGCTCGGGTGCCTGCCAGGCGTCCAGCAGGTGCATGGTGGAACGGAGTTGCGTCAGCTCTTCCAGGCAGACGGGACACTCGCGGAGGTGCGGTTCCGCAGCCCGGGCGACGGCGGAGCCCGGATCAAGCAGGAGGTCTGGAAGAGCGTTCTGGCAGGATGCGCAGTTCATCAGAGTTGCCTTTCTTACGGTTGTCCGCCTCTTCAAGGCGGGGCAATGCGTTACACGTAACCCTTTAGCTTCTCGCGAAGGGTCTGATACGCACGGAACAGAAGTGATTTGGTGGCGGACTCGGACAGCTTCAGCACTTCGCCGATCTGACGGTAGTCCATCTCCTCATATTTATGCATAAGAACGGCGGTCCGCTGGCGCTCGGGAAGCGCCAGCACGTGCTCGCGAATCTCCCGGAGCCGTTCGTCGCGCATGAGGCGAGACTCGGCCCCCGGGGTCATGTCGGGCAGGTCCGGAGTCGTCCCTGTCTCGGAATCGGTCTCGTCCAGGTACACCGTCGCCGCGGTGCGTTCGCGGCGATGGTCCCGGGCGTAGTTGACGCCCAGATTGGTGGCGATGCGATACAGCCAGGTGGAAAAGCGGGCCTCCGCGCGGTAGGTCTCGCGCGACCGGTAGACGCGCAGAAAGACCTCCTGGGCGAGCTCCTCGGCCACTGCCTGGTTGTGCACCATGCGATACATAAAACCGATCATCGGCTTGCGATACTTCGCGAGAAGGAAGTCGAAGCCCTCCAGATTGCCCGACCGAATCTCGAGCATGATGGCTGCTTCATCCATCTCACGGAAGTTTCTTTTCTCCCCGTCAGGTACCCGGGCAGCCCGTTCCGGCACCTGCGCGAACACTCCTGGGTCGACCGCCAGCGTAGCCATACTCTCTTCGACCCCAGTCTGGTCCAGAGGTTGCGCGGCTTCAGGCGCATCTCGGTCCGCCCCGGTCGGGGGCGAAACTGCGGGTCCGCGGTCGCGAAGGGGAGCAGCCATTGCCGGTCTATTCTAATCGGCGTGCCAGGCTGCAGGAACACCACCCCCGGGGAAGTGCGACTCGCCGGTCAGGGGTGTTAGCATGAATGCATCTCCGAGAGGAAGGCCCCCGGTCTGCGGGCGCGCCCGATCTCCGTGGGCGCATAACTCAGCGGTAGAGTGCCACCTTCACACGGTGGAAGTCGTAGGTTCGAATCCTGCTGTGCCCACCATCAAACCCTGCAGCGAGTCGGGCGTCGGCACCGTTAGCCTGCGCCTCGGAATCGAGGGATCTCGTCTCTTCCGAGGTCAACACTGGCGCCCTCCGCTCTTGCGCTTTGCCAGTTGGGTCTGGTTTTAGAACGAGGCCGCCTTAATCTACGTAACGGCGCCGCGCCAATACTCTGCGAGAGCCTCGTGCAGCTCCTCCCCGAACGGCTTTGAAGCGAAGCTCTGCATGACGGGGACACCTGCCTGCAGGGTTGCGTCTGCGTGTTGGTAGGACTGCCACAGGCCGCTGGTCATAGCGTAGGTGCGCATCAGGAGCTGCAGCCCCCGTCCCTCCGGCAGCTTCAACGCCGCATCGATCACCCTGCCGGTGTCGCTCATCCTGGACAGATACTCGGCCTTGTGCGCTGCCAGAGCTTCGTGGGGCATGTTCCTTTCGAGAACGCTGTACGCCAGGGCGTCCAGCCGAAGCAGCCCTGGGTGCGAGTCGAGATGCGCAACCAGGCTCGAAAGGAACGCGTCGATCTTCACCCGACGCGCTCCCCTGGTCGATTCAAAGGCTTGCCTGCATTGCTTCATCACCGCACCCCACTCTTCCAGCAGCAGGCTGGCGAAGATCTCCTCTTTCGTGCGGAAGTAGAGATACACCGTACCTTTCGCCAAGCCGCTGGCAGAGGCGATCTGTGCTGCGGTCGGCAAGGCACCTTGCGTCGTGTCAAACAGCTGGCTTGCAGCCGTCAGAATGGCCGCGCGCCGTTCCGCCTTGTCCTCCGAGGCATGTGCGCGGGGTGTGATGGATCGCTTCACTGGGATGGATCGCTTCACTTGGACAGACGATACGTGAGTCTGGCCTGGAGATGCCGAGAGGTAAAGCGGTTCATGAACGCAGCGAAGCGGTTGATCTTGCCCACGATCACGCTGGACCTCCTGGCAAACATGGCGTTCAATCCCACCTCCGCCACCTTCGCCGGGGATACGATCGATGCCTGCAGGGATGCTTTCGGCCGGAAACCGGAGACCTGATTGAACTCCGTCTCCATCAGGCCCGGCGAGACGACGGTGACCCCGACCCTTGGCGCGAGTTCTACATGGAGGGCGACCCCGAGAGCGAGCACGTAATGCTTCGCCGCGCCGTACACGGCGAGGAGTGGATCAGGCTGATACGCCGCCAGGCTGGCGACGAGCAGAATATAACCAGACCCGCGAGCCGCCATCCGTTTGCCGTACTGGTGCGTGAGTCCGGTCAAGCTGAGGATGTCGAGTTGCAGCATCTCCTGCAGCCGCTTCGGTTCCTGTTCAACAAACTCTCCACTTATCCCGAAGGCTGCGTTGTTGATCAGGATGTCTGGTTCGACGCCGTGCCCGTCGAGTCGCCGCTGCAACTCCTCACAGGCCGTCACCGCGCTGAGATCGAGGCTCTCGATGATGACCTGCACACCGTATGGCTCCAGCTCCTCTGCAAGCTGCTGCATCGGTTCCAGGCGCCGTGCGACAAGAATCACATTGCACCCCCGCCTCGCCAGGGATCGCGCGAACTCCCTCCCCAGGCCACTGGATGCTCCAGTGACCAAAGCCCATTGCCCATTCCGATCGGCCATGTTTCCTCCTCCTTGATGACTAGCGGTCATACTATATGACCATCGGTCATCAATGCAAGAAGGAGGTGTCCGGAGTCGACCAGAGCAGCCCCTTCCATCTACTCCACTGCGTCGATCATGGCCTCCAGGGGATCGAGAAAGGTGAACCGCACGATCGCCGAGGGCTGCCGGGCCGCAGCAATCGCTGCCTTCGAGGCGGACTTCCAGTCAGCAGCCGGCCGCTCGGTGCCGCCGAGATACCTGATCGCCTCCTCGCCGATGCGGGAGAGTTGGAGCAGCTGGCCGGCGCGCGTTCCCATCGGCTGAAGCCGCGGCGAGGTGCGCATCTGCTGCTGCACCTCGGGCACGGAAGCAGCGAGCGCCTGGAAGAGCTGCTGCAGGCGAGCGCGTGCCTCCCTGGCCGCAGCGGACCCGGCCTTGGGGTCGGCCAGCAGGCTGCGCGTGTCCAGCTCGACCTGGTGCCGTACAGGAGGGTCCGGGCGGACTGCGTCGACGAAGTTGGTCAGCGGCGTCAGCTGCGAGGTGTGCTGCTGCTGGTAGCGCTCGCTGAAGCTGACCGGCTCAAATGCTTCGGCAAAGGTCTGCAGCGCCGAGATGTCTTCCGAGGCGGCCAGGCTGCGCAGGCCGCGTGCTTCGCTGGTCATTTGATGAAGTCCGAGCGATTCGATCTCGAGCGAGACGGGCAGAAGGCGGCGGTACATGCCGTCGACGTCGCGGAGATCGCGCGGCGACCAAAAACGCTCTGCGATGGCGGCGGTGCGCGGCCAGATGCGTGAGTCGATGGTGCGCCGGTCCAGCTGCTCGGCCCACATGCACACCTCGCCGCCCAGGATCAGCTTCTGCTGCTCTGGCGTGAGCTTGGTGTCCGCCGGGATCGGGTCCGCGAGATAGTGGACGCCGGCCGGCTTCATGGCATCGAGGTAGTACGGCGCGGAGAGCACGCCCTGGTAGCCCTGCTCGGCCCCCTTGGCGAGCGATGCCTCGCCGCGCCAGGACTGGATGACGATGCTCTTCGGCAGGGCGGGGTTGAGGATCTCGTCCCAACCCACCATGCGGCGGTCGAGGCCGGTCAGAATCTTCAGCACGCGCCCGTTGAAGTAGGCCTGCAGGGCGTCGTTGTCCTTCAGGTTGTGCGCCTTTTTGAAGGCCAGGATGCGCGGGTTGGACTTCCAGTCCGGAGCCGGAGTCTCGTCGCCTCCGATGTGGACGTACTGGTCGGGAAAGATGGTGGTCATCTCGCGCAGGAACTTCGCGAGGAACTGGTAGGTCTCCTCACGCGTGGGGTCAAGCGCGATGTCGGAGATGCCGAACTCGCGGCGTATCCCCTTGGGTTCGGTGCCGCTGTTGAG
This sequence comes from Acidobacteriaceae bacterium, assembly GCA_965218595.1. Lineage (GTDB taxonomy): Bacteria > Acidobacteriota > Terriglobia > Terriglobales > Acidobacteriaceae > Edaphobacter. The sequence goes on from CBDCLC010000006.1 coordinate 472,985, forward strand.
CTCCGGGTAGGCGACCAGCCAGGCGGCGGAGTGGCCGGGCATCTCGAACTCCGGCACCACGCGAATGCCGCGATCCATGGCGTAGCGGACCAGCTCGCGCGCCTCTCCCTGGGTGTAGAAGAGGCCGTCCGAGCCCATGGCGGTCAGCTTCGGAAAGACCCTGGACTCGATGCGAAAACCCTGGTCGTCGGTCAGGTGCCAGTGGAAGACGTTGAGCTTGACGGCGGCCATGGCGTCGATATTGCGTTTCAGCACGTCGATGGGCTCGAAATGACGGCTGCAGTCGATCATCAGACCGCGCCAGCCGAAGCGGGGCTGGTCGCGGATGGTGACCGCTGGAACGATATACCCGGAGCCCCCCGGCTGGACCAGTTGGACCAGGGTCTCAAGGGCGTGCATCGCACCGAGTGAGGTGGGTGCCTGGATGCGTATCGCGTCTGAGGTCGCGGTGAGGGTGTAGGATTCGTCCTCGCCGAGCGCGATTACGGCGGGTCCGCCGGAAGCGACCGCGACCGTCAGCGTGGCGGAGCTGCCCTCCGGTGCAAGGGCACGCGGCAGCGGCTGGCCAGTCTTGTCTTCGATCCGCTTGAGCGTGCGCAGTACCGCGGCTTCGAGCGCAGGCGAGTGGGCGCGGGGGAGGGCGACGGTCAGGTGCGAGCTGATCGCAAAAGCACCGCCACTGGTTTGGAGCGACGCGGGCTCCGGCATCAGGTGGTTCTGAAAGGGCGCGGAGATCTCCTGCGCCGAGGCGGCCCTGGGAGCAATCAGCAGAAGAGTTGTCAGCAGGGCGGAGGCGAGGCGCAGGGGGGCAGACACGCGGGGCGATGCTCCTTTTCGAACGGGACCTCGGACCGGAGCCGATCCCTGGTGTTCGAGGGTACATGCCGCCCCGCCGGGCGCGTCAACAAAAGAGATCCGGGGCTGCTTCCCGCGCCAACGGCTTGGCCGTCCGCTCCCTCTTGAGCGGAGACCTCTTCGAGCTTCAGCGTGGAGGCGGCAATCAGCGCAGGGCCGCCCGAGCCTGCTCCAGCGTCGGCTTCTCGCGCATCGTCTCGGCCAGAACGGCAGTCTGGTGGTCGCGGCCGCAGCTCAGCACAGCTTCTACCAGCTCGCCCTGGACATAGAACGCGAGGAAGTCGAGGCCCGGAACATCGCCTTCGTAGACGATGCGATCCCACTGCTCGGCGTGCCCGAGATACCCCAGCCGCTTGCCGAAGTGAAAGGTCCAGAAGAACGGAACACCGTCGAACGGTTGCGCGCTGCCCAGCATCTGGCGGGCGGCCGTCATGCCATGCTGCTGGGCCAGGCGCCAATGCTCGATGCGGGTGCCTTCCACGTTGGCGATATCGCCGGCCACCCAAACCCCCGGCGCGGCTTCGAGGTCGGCACTGACGGCGATGCCGCCGCCTTCTGTCGCAAGCGGCAGGTCGTGCTCGAAGTGGAGACTGGGGGTGACGCCCACGCCCAGGATGACAAGATCTGCGGGCAGCTCCCGCGTGTCGCCGGCGGCGGAGCGCACGGTGACCGAATCGCCAGTAATCCGGATCACCTCACTTTCGAGCTCGAACTGTGTCCCCTTACTGCGATGGAAGGCGACCAGCGCCTCCGCGATCTCCGGGCCGAGCTTTTTTTCAAATGGGAGCTTGTCCGGGCCGGTCACAGTTACACTCAGGCCCTTTTGCCCGAGCGCAGAGGCAGCCTCGAGCCCGATAAAGCTGGTGCCAACAACGACGGCGTTCCGGGCGCCTTCGGCGGCGGCAAGAATCTTTTCAACATCGGCGGTGTGACGGAGGGTATGGGCGAGCTCCGCGCCCGGGACCTCCAGACGCTCGGGGGCGCCGCCTGTTGCAATCAGCGCAGCGTCGAAGGTTACCGTGCTGCCGTCCTCAAGCGTGGCTGTTCTCGCTGCGCTGTCAAGGCGGGTGAGCTGGGTGTGTTTGCGTTCGGCCTCGATCTGCTGAAAGGTGCCGAGCGGCGCCTTGCTGAGCGGTGATTTGCCGCTTAGCGCCATCTTGGAGAGCTGGGTGCGGTCGACCGGCTCATCGGCCACAGGATCGACCGCGACCAGCCGTCCGGAGAAGCCCGCCTGTCGCAGGCAGGTGGCGGCCATGGCGCCAGCGGCCCCGGTCCCGCACAGCAAAAAGGTGCGAGCGTTGCCGCCGATGGGGGTGGCAGGCTGCGGAGTCGGATTCGGGGTGGAGCTGACGAAAATTCGACCGTCCTCGATGCGAACCGGAAAGGTCTGGAGCGGCTGCATGGGAGGGGGCTCCAGCAGATCGCCGGAGGGCAGCGCAAAGGTGCCCATATGCCACGGGCAGACCAGGCGGCCGTTACGGACCGCTCCTTTTTCAAGCGGCGCTCCGGCGTGCGGGCACCTCGCCTGCACGGCGACCGCCCGGTCGCCGGTCCGGATTAGAAGAACCTCCGCATCGCCCACCGAGACGATCCTTTTTGCGCCATCGGCAAGCTCGCTCAGGCTGCCGGCCATCGTCTCTGCCATCTGTCACCCCAATGTGGCCTTCATGTACTCCGATGCGTGGGCTGCGCAGGGAGGCCGCCGGGCCGGGCGGGAGGTGTTTTGCTGTCGTGAAACCAGGCCGGGTCAGACCCGCAGGAGCGATCGCCGTAGATGGGACGGGGCTCACCCTGGACACGCTATGGCCGGGGTGGGCTGGTCAAGAGTTCGGTCAAAAAGGCCAGCGCCGCCGGGTCACGCGATTGACCCAGCCAGAAGAGGGCCTGTCTCCGGATCTCGGGATCGTGGCTGCTGCGGATGACGGTGATGAGCTGTGCGGCGGCCTCCTTGCCGGGCAGCTGCGAGAGCGCAAAGACGGCCTGCCTGCGAACGCCCTCGTCCGGATCGCAGATCGAGGATCTCCGGAGCGCGTCGCCGATGCTCTGGCCGCCGCCAGCTTTGCCGGCCTGCTGCGCCATCCAGAACTGTGCCTGCTGACGCACCTCGGGGGAGCGATCCTCGTGCGCCATGCGGACCAGCTCGCGCAGCGCGGCGGGGTCGGGTGACAGGGTCAGGTCGAAGGTGAGCTGTTTGCGCAGTTCGGCGTCGGGGTCGGTCCGGGCCAGGTCGGTGAGGACGCGCAGGCCCGCCGCTCCGCGCTGACTGCTCAGCCAGAAGGCAGCCTGCTGCCGAAGCTGCTGCGGCTGCTGCGAGGTCGCGAGTGAGGCCAGGGCGGGAAGCGCTGCCTCGGACGCATGGGCGGCGATGCTGAAGACGGCGGCGTCCTCCACGTGTCCGGGGACGGCAAGCTGCTTCAGGAAGGCGATGCTGCTGGCCGGGTCGACGCCCGTGAGCCACAGAAACGGAACTCCGCCGGCGTCGATCTCGCGGGAGACTGGCTCCACCCGCAGCTGATTCACCGAGCCGTCGCTCAGACGTAGCAGGATGGCACACCAGCCCTGAGCTGCCTCCGCTTCGGTATGCGCAGGACCTCCGTACCAGCCTTTTCGCTCGAGAAAGGCCGTTCCCTGGTGACCGCTCAGGTGCAGCCCGGGAAGCTGGGGAACGCTGTAGCCGATCCAGTGCGGAGCAACCGTGCGCTTCGACGCCTCCACCTCCGCGGCGAGGCTGCCCCGTACGGCGCGCGTCGTGAGTTCGGCATGGAGGATCTTTGGTTCGGTCCGGGACTCGAGTTGCGACTGCTGGCCGGCCAACGCGGCCGGGCTCAGAAGAAGGAGGGCGGAGAGGGCGAAGGTGAGAGAGCGCATCGGAGTTCTCCTGCGGAGGGCAGTCTGGACGATACGAACCGGAGGGCGGGGTTACTTTAGCAGCTCGATCATGTAGTCGGTCGCCGCCTTGCCGGACATGAGGGCGAGCTGAGAGACGATCGCCTTTTTGAGGTTCAGGTCCCGTTCATTGCGCGTGATCTCGACCATGTGGGTGTCATCGCCGGAGATGAAAAACGCCGTAATGACGGAGCGCTTGATCTGCGGGTCGTCGGTGGTGCGGTAGACCTCCGCCAGGGTGTCGTTGATTCGCTTGCCCTGGAAGACCGCGGCGTTTTGGATGGCGTTGCGCTGGAGCCTGGGTCCCATCCTGCCCAGCAGAACATCGTGCAGGATGGCCTGGGCCTCGGGCGACCGGCTCTGCTCCAGCACAAACACAACGCGAGTCTTGACGGCGTCGCTCTGATCGCCGGTGAGCACACCGCGAAGCAGCGGAATGGCCTGGGCGGGGTCGCGGTTCAGCAGCGAGTTGAGCGCCAGGATCTTGATGTCGGCGTTGGGATCGTGGGTCGTCTCCCCGCCTGAGTACAGGGCGGCGGTGTCGATGGGCTGGATCGCTGGAATCGGCGGTATGGGTGGGATTGCCAGTCCTGACACATCCGGAATCTTGGGAAGGACGAGGTTCCCCAGATGGTTGATCGACAGAACCGCGCAGTCCTGGTTCCACTGGCTCTCCGGAGACGCCGCTCGGAGCTGCGAACAGACCGCCTGCGCGAGTTGCGCCTTGCCGAGCTTGTCGAGCGAGTACGCCTTCCAGTAGAGTGCGGCGTCCGAGCGCCTGCCCTTGCCGGCGGCGACGCGGTCGAAGGCGGCGATGGCGTCGCTCCAGCGGTGCTCGTTCATGGCGCGCGTTCCCGCGGAGTAGGCCACCTCGCTGCTCTGGGCGGGCGGGCCGGGGGCGGCGGCGTGGAGCGCGGGCGGCAGCGCGAAGGCGGCAAACAACAGCAGAAGGGAGCGGTTTGCGTGGGATCTGGGCATGACGAGATGTCCTTTACTGGGTTGCGTCGTTCTGGCGAAGGATGCGGATGTCGAGCAGAAGGCCGTCGGTATTCATCTCCAGGCGGATGTGCCAGCCGTGCGAAGCGGGGGGAGGCGGATGCTGCAGCGTGGTCAGGACGCGGCCAAGCTGGTCGAGAACGGCGGCCTCGGCCAGGTCACCGCGCCCTTTCGCCTGCTGGACATACAACGCGTTGTGGAGGAGGAGCGTGCTGGCCTGCTGGCGCGTGGCGAGGTCGAGCGGGCCGCTGGCGTGGTTTACCTCGGTCAGAAGGCGCTCGGCGTTGTCAAGATAGTTGGCCATCGCGGGGTCGGACGGCTGGGCGCTCAGCGGACCAGGGCGCTGGAGGTGGAGCTCGGCTGCCCGCCCGGAGCGGCTGGGATGGAGCTTTGGAAGCAACAAAGCGACGGCCGCGATCGCCGCCAGGCCGGAGGCGGGCAGCCACAGCATACGGAAGCGGCTCAGACGCGGGCGACCGACGGCAGTCTGAACCGGCGGCAGGGAACCGCGCAGGCGCTGCCAGGCATGGTCGAGGTCGACCGGAGGAACGGGCTCGCCGGAAAAGACGCGCAGGGTCTCGGCCAGATGTTCCGCCAGCTCCGCGCAGGTCGGGCAGCTCTCAAAGTGTTGGCGCACCTCAGTCTCCCTGTCCGTCTCATGCAGCAGGGAGGCGATCAAGTCGTCTTCAGTCGGGTGAAGCGGGGGAGGGTGAGGGTAGTTCATCGCACGGCTCCGGCGACCGGCGCGAGGGCTCGGCGCAGTTTGCCCACGGCCCGGAAGACCGCCTGCTTCGCGGAGTTGGCCGGCACGTTGAGCGCGGCGGCGATCTCGGCCATGGGCAGGTCTTCCATGTGGCGGAGCGTGAAGGCGGTTCGCTCCATGGGGGTAAGCGAGAGCATGGCGGCGGAGCGCAGCCTGGCGGATTCGTTCGAGAGCAGGATCCGTTCCGGGCCGGCATCGCCATCCGGCAGCGTCGCCAGGAGATCGGAGGTGCCCGGGTCCCGGCCGGCTGTGTCACGCTCGCGCCGCTCCACCAGGTTGATGGCGGCATTGATGGCGATGCGCGTGATCCAGGTGCCGAAGCTGCTGTCCTGGCGAAACGTGGAAAGCCGGTTATAGGCGCGCAAAAAGGTCTCCTGGCTGACGTCTTCGGCGTCGGTGAGGTCGCCGGTGATGCGAAAGGCGGTGCGAAAGACGATGCGGTAGTGGGCATCGACAAGGGTGCGATACGCTTCGCGATCTCCTGCGAGCACGGTGCGTATGGCCTCCACCTCGGTCTCCTTCGCCGTCCTGCCCATGTGCCGGATTAGACAACGGAGGCGGCGAGCGGTTAGGAAGAGGTCCCTAGAAAAGCTCGCCGAAGGGCTCCGGCGTGAACCAAAAAGATTTCCGGGTTCCGCGAAGTGATTGAGAGCACATATCTTCCGCAGCGTCACCAAACGACGGCTGCACCAGGGAGGGTGCAGTCGAACTGGACAACCGGCACGGAAAGGGCGAAGATAAGGCGAATACGGGCTGGGCTGTCTTGGAATGCCGGCCAGCACCGCGACGCCGGGGTGGGTGGGTGGACTGTCGGCTGCAAGGCTGTGAGCGGGGGCTTCACAGCGCTTGCAGCCGCCAGTGAAGGCGGTGGTGCCGGTGGCGGACACAACCCACGGGCCGGAGGTGTGCTCAGACTGTGCTGAGGTGGCCGGCTACGTGGGTGATCGCGACAGAGGGGGAACGGAAGGGGGCACTCGGTCGTGTGTTCACCGGATGCCGTTTGGGACGGAGTTGCTGGAGGGCGGTGGGGTACGCTTCCGGCTGTGGGCTCCCGAAGTAGACTCGCTCGCGCTCGCGATCAAGGGCCGCGACCGGCCTGAGCCCATGGAGCAGGCCGGCGGAGGATGGTACGAGCGGATCGTTCTGGACGTGAGACCGGGCGCGCGATACCAGTTCGTTCTGCCAGATGGGCGGCGTGTGGCCGACCCGGCCTCGCGCTTTCAGCCCGAGGACGCCGAGGGTCCGAGCGAGGTGATCGACCCGGGAGCCTACCGGTGGAAGCAGACCGGCTGGCGCGGCAGGCCGTGGACGGAGACGGTGATCTACGAGATGCACGTCGGCACCTTTACGCCCGAGGGAAGCTTCCGGGCGGCGATCGGCAAGCTGAACCACCTGCGGGAGCTGGGCGTCACGGCCATCGAGCTGATGGCGATCGGCGACTTTCCCGGCCGGTGGAACTGGGGCTATGACGGTGTTCTGCTGTACGCTCCCGACTCAACCTACGGCCGGCCGGAGAACCTGAAGGCGCTGGTCGAGGCCGCGCATGATCACGGTATCCAGATCTTTCTTGATGTCGTGTACAACCACTTCGGACCGCAGGGAAATTGCCTGCTCGAATATGCTCCCGAGATCCTGACCGATCGCTATGAGACCGCCTGGGGGCAGGCTCTGAACTTCGACGGGGAGTGCTGCGAGGAGACTCGCGAGCTGATCATCCATAACGCGATCTATTGGATCGAAGAGTTCCAGATGGACGGGCTGCGGCTCGATGCCTCCCATGCCATCATCGATGCCAGCCCGAAGCACGTCCTGGACGAGCTGGCCGAGCGGGTACGGGCGGCGGCGCCAGAACGGCAGATCCACCTGATTCTCGAGGAAGAGCACAACGTCGCGCAGCGGCTGGTGCGCGACGCCGAGGGCCGTCCCGAGGACTACAGCGCCCAGTGGAACCACGATCTGCAGCGGCTGATCGGCTTCGCCAGCTCGCCGGAGTGGCTCCGTGACGATGATCCCGGGGGCGAGACGGGCAAGCTGGGCAAGGCGCTGGCCGAGGGCTTCGTCATCGCTGCCCAGGAGGAGGATCGGAAGGGCGACCCGGGCCATCGTGCCTCCATCCACGTGCCGCCGCGCGCCTTTGTCGCCTTTCTGCAGAGCCACGACCTGATCGGCAATCGCATCTTTGGCGAGCGGATCCACGAGCTCGCGAAATCGGAGGCGATCCGCGCGGTGGCCTCGCTCTACCTCCTTCTGCCGCAGACGCCCATGCTGTTTATGGGCGAGGAGTGGGGCGCGACCTCGCACTTCCCGTACTTTTGCGACTACCGGGGAGACCTGGCGCGGCAGGTGCGCGAGGGCCGGTGCAAGCAGTTCGCCGAGACCCAGCAGGACTGCGGCCCGGGCGAACTCGATCAGGTGCCCGACCCGCAGGCGGAGGCGACCTTCCTTTCGGCGAAGCTGGATTGGGAAGAGATGGCCGACCCGAAGCACAGCGAATGGCTCGACTGGTACCGGAGTGCGCTGCGGGTGCGCCGCGAAACGATTGCGCCCCTGCTGCTGCGGATCGGCACCGACCAGTCCTCTTTCGAGGTGGTCGCTCCGCGAACCCTGGCGATTCGCTGGCGGCTTAACGGCGGCGGCGAGCTTTGCCTGGGGGTGAACGTGGGCGAGCGCGCGTGGAAGTCCCCGCAGCCCCGGGGAGAGGTGCTCTGGCAGCAGGGGCCGGGATGGAAGGACGGCAGCCTGGGGCCGTGGTCCGTCGTGTGGAGTCTGGTCGACGCGTAGCGGCAGGACCTGCTCCGGCGTTCTCTTCCGCAGTGATGTTCCGATGTCGGGTTGGAGATGCGGGTTCCAGTCTCGGACTCCGCATGGGGCGACCGGGCGGAGATGGCTACACTTGAAAGGATGAGACCGACGTTGAAGACAGGTTCCTGGAGCGGGCTTCGGCTGCTTGTGTTCGTCCTATTGCTGGTTCTGCTTCCGGCCGCCGGAAGGGCACAGACAGGGATCTATGGGCAGTTCTCCGAGGCCGGGATCCCGGCGGCAAACACCTCCCGGATGTTTGGACCGACGGTCGGCTTGTACCACGACAACGGCCTGGGGTTGGTCGCGTTCGGCTACGATGTTCGCGGCTCGTTCCTTCGGCGAGGCGACAGCAGGGGGGCGAACACGAACGAAAGCCTCACCACTCTGCAGGCCGGGCTGCGATTCGCGGTGACTCCCCACATCCTTCCCATCAAGCCGTATGTTGAGGCTCTGGGCGGCTACGGTGCCCTGACTGCCGGGCAAGGCGTGGCGCGCACCAGCGGAGGTCACTTCGCCTACCAGCTCCTCGGTGGCGTGGACCTCACCTTCTTTCCCCGGCTGGACTGGCGCGTGGTGGAGTTCAGCTACAACGGCCTGAGCGGCCTGGGCTCAAGTTTCTACCCCAAACAGCTCAGCACCGGACTGGTCCTTCGGCTGCCGTTTTGAGCGGTCTCTGGCTGCCCGTGCGTGCTAGCCTTAACGAATTGCCATGACTGATGCGACCCTGACCGAGACGGCCGCGCCGGCTGCGAGCCACGCGACGAAGTATACCCGCAACAGCCCCTACCAAGCCGAGGTGCTGGTAAACGATCTGCTCACGGCCGACGGCTCCGAAAAAGAGACGCGGCACATCGAGCTCGCCATCGAGCCAGGCATGAGCTACACGCCCGGGGATGCGGTCGGCATCATCCCGGAGAACCGGCGCGAGGCGGTCGAGGAGGTGCTGGAAGCGCTGAAGCTGACCGGCTCGGAGCGTGTGCTCGACCACTACAAGGTCGAGATCTCGCTCGACGAGGCCCTGCGCACACGGCTGCAGATTGGCACGCTGGCCCGCGGCAGCGTGACGCAGCTGGCGAAGCTCGCGCCTGCGAACGAGGGCCTGAAGGCGATGACCGGAACTGAGAACAAGGCCCGAGCCGAGGAGTACTGCTACGGCCGCGAGCTCGTGGATCTGCTCTCGGACTTCCCCGGCGTCGTCACCGATCCGCAACAGCTGTTTCAGGTGGTCTCGCGGCTGACGCCCAGGATGTACTCGATCGCGTCGAGCCAGGCCATGCACCCGGACAATGTGCAGACGACGGTTCGCGTGGTGCGGTATGAGACCCACGGCCGCAAGCGGCAGGGGCTGGCGAGCGGGCACATGGGCGACCGTGCGCCGGTGGGCTCGACCTTTCCCATCTTTCTCCATGCCAACGCCGCCTTCCGGCTGCCGGAAGACACCTCGGCGCCGGTAATTATGATCGGTCCGGGCACCGGCATCGCCCCGTTCCGGGCGTTCCTGGAGGAGCGGCAGGTGACCGGGCAGACCGGCGAGAACTGGCTGTTCTTCGGGGAGCAGAGGCGCGCGCTCGACTATCTGTACCAGGAACAGTTCGAGGCCATGCACCGCGACGGTCTGCTGGCGAGGCTCGACACGGCGTTCTCGCGCGATCAGGCGAAGAAGGTTTACGTGCAGGACCGCATGCAGGAGAATGCATCCGATATCTACGAGTGGCTCGAGCGCGGAGCCTACTTCTACGTCTGCGGCGACGCCAGTCGCATGGCGAAAGATGTCGAGCTGGCGCTTCTGGACGCGATCGCGAAGGGCTCAGACGGAACCCTGGAACAGGCGAACGAGTACCTGGCGACGATGAAAAAGGAAAAACGGTACCAGCGCGACGTCTATTAGACGCGGTGCAAGTCGGCGCGCCAGCTCTGGATGGCTTGCTTGATCTGCCGGGGAGACAGGTTCTCCGCGAGGGTGCGGTCGAGCAGCTCCGGCAGTTCCGCGTCGGGCGCAAAGCGCAGGGCGATGCGTTGGTTCAACGGCAGGGCCTGTGCTGCAGCGGCCTGTTCCGGGGAGAGAACTGCCTGGTAGCGTAGTAACTCTTCGAGGCGGATGACGCGATCCTGCACGAGCAGGGCGTTGGTGCGGGCCTTGAGGCTCGAGACGAGCAGCGCAGCTGAGATCAGCACGACCCACATCCGCAGCGGCAGGCCAGGGCTGTGGGCGACAAACGCCCAGATCAGGGCGACGACGACGTTCAAAGCGAGCAGGGCGAGCGCTGGCATGTGCCGGGCGTCGCGGCTGACGTGATTGGCAAACGATTGCGGTTGTTGCGGCATGAAGACAGCTCCTCAGGGATCCTTTGATCTTACCGGGTGGTCTCGCGCGAGCTCGAGGATGGCTGCGATAGCCTTGGTCCATGGCGAAAAAGAGGATTGGCGTGCACCTGGGGACGGCGGGCGGTTGCTGGACGGCGGTGAACCGGGCAGTCGAGGCCGGGGCGAACACTTTTCAAATCTTCTCTTCGAGTCCGCGCACCTGGCGGGCGGCGGCGGTGAAGCCTGAGGACGGGGACAAGATGCGGGCGCTGCGGGCCGAGCACGACGTTTCGCCGCTCGTGATCCACGCCAGCTATCTCATCAACCTGTGTTCGCAGACGGAGTCGGTGCGAGTGAACGCCGTTGCGGCCTTTCGCGGCGAGGTGGAGCGGGCGCTGGCCTGGGGTGCGGAGTTCCTGGTGCTGCATCCGGGCAGCTGGAAGGGGCTGACGCGCGAGGAGGGGCTGCGGCTGGCCGAGCAGGGCATCGAGCGGGCGCTTGACGGTCTGCCCTGGCAGGACCGCAACTTCCGCGTGCTGATCGAGAACACAGCGGGTGCGGAGTTCTCGCTCGGCGGCTCGCTTGAGCAGGTGGCCGAGATGGTCGAGACGCTCAAGCCCTGTGCTCCCCTGGGCGTGTGCCTCGACACCTGCCACCTGCATGTGAAGGGCTACGACATCGTCTCGGCCGAGGGCTGGGAGGAGACGGCACGGCTGATCGAGAGTACGGTGGGCTTCGACGCCGTGAAGGTGTGGCACTGCAACGATGCGAAGGCCGAGCGCGGATCGAAGCTCGACCGGCACGACCACATCGGCGAGGGCACCATCGGCGCGGCGACATTTCGGCGACTGCTGCACGACACGCGCTTTGCGCACGCGGCGTTTGTGGCGGAGACGCCGGTCGACGCACCGGGAGATGAGGCGCGCAATGTCGGTGTGCTGCGGGCGTTGGCGGCGGGTTAGGGCTACTCGCGAACCCAGAGTGCCAAACGCAGGTGGTTAATGTTGAGCGCGTCCAATCCCATCTAGTTGAGATGGGCTACGAGGCGAGCATCATCGGTGAGCACAAGGTATTGCTGCGCAACTTCGGCGATGGCCGTGTCGGTCAGGCCAAGCAGTGGGAAGCGTGTGTGTGTGCTCGTGGCGATACTGTCGACCGCCAGCTCCCGGAACTGTGAAAAGGCATCCTTGAATTGAGCAAGGCAAGCTGTCTTCTGATTGCGAGGCAAATACCCGATCCAGTTACTTACTTCAGCCAGGACGTGAGGTGTTGTCACGGTGGCTGTGAACAGGGACATGAGCCGTCGCAGCAGTTGCAGGTCGGTCAAGTCGTATGCCGAGAGACGATCAAAGGCATGCCGCTCAACAATGCTCGCGTCGTAAGAGCCGACTGCGTGCAGAAGAAGCAGGTTGGTGTCGAAAAGAACACCGCGGCTTCGGAACCTTTGCAGGAGAAGCTCGGTGTATGAACCTACATCTTCCATACTTTGATGGAGATCGGCTCACCAGATTCCCGGTCAACCTCGACGGACTTGAAGACGCGCTGATTCTGGCCGAGCGCCAGCAGGAGAGAGCTCTTCTCGGGAATGTGAAACGAGAAGACTACCTCCCACCTTGGACCCTCTGGTGCGACCTGCTCCAGCCGGAGATCACTTCCTTCAGGAAACAGGTCGGCGACAAAGGCGTTTGCAGTCCGGACTGCTTCTTTGGCGTTGACCATGGCCTAGTCAGTGTACCGGCTCTAGCGGCCGGTCAGTGCTCCCCGCGCGGCGGTTTTACAATGAATGAGATATGCACGAGACTCAGACGAGCGAACAAGAGCTGCAACAACGGTACAACCCGGCCGAGATTGAACCGCTCTGGCAGGCGCGGTGGGACGCCGATCCGGCGCTCTATGCCGCCGAAGGCACCGGCAGCACAAAGCCGAAGTACTACTGCCTGGAGATGCTGCCCTATCCCAGCGGCCAGCTCCATATGGGCCACGTGCGCAACTATGCCATTGGCGACGCGCTGGCGCGGTATATGTGGATGCGCGGGCATAACGTGCTGCACCCGATGGGCTGGGATGCGTTCGGGCTGCCGGCCGAGAACGCGGCGCTTAAGAATCACACGCCGCCGCGCGAGTGGACGCTCGCAAATATCGCCGCAATGCGAGGGCAGATGCGGCGGCTGGGCCTGAGCTACGACTGGTCGACCGAACTGACCACCTGCCTGCCGGACTACTACCGCTGGAACCAGTGGTTCTTCGTGAAGATGTATGCCGCCGGCCTCGCCTACCGCAAGCAGAGCAAGGTGAACTGGTGTCCCAGGTGCCAGACCGTGCTGGCCAACGAGCAGGTGGTGGGCGGCTGTTGCTGGCGGCATGAGGACACGCCGGTCGAGCAGCGCGACCTGACCCAGTGGTTTCTGCGCATCACGAAGTACGCCGAGGAGCTGCTCGAAGGGCTAAGCGAACTGGAGGGCTGGCCCGAAAAGGTGCGCACCATGCAGTCGAACTGGATCGGCCGCAGCGAAGGCGCGCATGTCGCGTTTACGGTCGAGGGCAGCTCGGCAGAGGTGCGGGTGTTCACGACCCGCGTGGACACCATCTTCGGAGCAACCTCCATCCAGCTGGCCCCCGAGCACGCTCTGACGAAGGAGTTCGCGGCGGCGGACGCCACGCTCGCCGGGCAGGTCGAGGAGATGATCGCGCAGCAGCAGGCTGCCCGCGCGAGCGGCGATCTGGGAGAGATCGAAAAGCACGGGGTTGCCACGGGACGCTTCGCGGTCAGCCCGTTCAACGGCGATCGGCTGCCGATCTGGGTCGCCAACTACATCCTGGCCGACTACGGCACGGGCGCGATCATGAGCGTGCCGGCGCATGATGAGCGGGACTTCGAGTTCGCGCAGAAGTACGGTCTGCCGGTGCGGCGGGTGGTCGCGCCCAACGTCGACGTCGGTGGCGAGGATCTGAAGCTGCCCTACACCGGCGAGGCCGAGTCGGTGCTGATCGACTCGGGCGAGTGGACGGGCGAGGCCTGCCTGGAGGCGCAAGCGAAGATGTCTGCCTACGCCGAGGCGCACGGGTTTGGCACCGCGACGGTGACGTATCGCCTGAAGGACTGGGGCGTCAGCCGGCAGAGGTACTGGGGCACGCCCATCCCGATGGTCTACTGCGAGCGCGGGCACGACGGCGTGGCGCCCGGGGGCGTGGTGCCGCTGCCCGAGTCTGCCCTGCCTGTCCTTCTGCCGGAGCAGGTCGCCATCACGCAGGAGGGTGGATCGCCGCTGGGCAAGATCCCCAGCTTTGTCGAGACAGTCTGCCCGGTCTGCGGCGGTCCGGCGCGGCGTGAGACCGACACCATGGACACGTTTGTGGACTCCAGCTGGTACTTCTACCGCTACACAGACGCTCACAACAGCGAGGCCCCGTTCGGCAGCGAACGCGCGAACTACTGGTTTCCGATCGATCAGTACATCGGCGGTGTGGAACACGCCATTCTGCACCTGATCTACTCGCGCTTCTGGACCCGGATGATGCGCGACATCGGCCTGATCGGCAACAGCGAGCCCGCCGCGCGGCTGTTTACCCAGGGCATGGTCATCAAGGACGGTGCCAAGATGTCGAAGTCGCGGGGCAACGTGGTGAGCCCCGACGAGATGATCGCGCGTTACGGTGCCGACGCGACTCGCATGTACGCTCTGTTTGCGGCGCCGCCGGATCGCGATCTGGACTGGCAGGAGGAGGGCGTCGCCGGCATCAGCCGCTTTCTCGCGCGCGTCTACCGGATTGTGACCAGGTATGCGGCCGTGGTTCGAGATGCCGGCCCCAGCACGCCGGCAGCAAGCGGGGTCGGCGGCGCAGGCCGGGATCTGCTGCGCGTGCTGCACCAGACCATCGCCAAGATCGAGCTGGACTTCAGCGGGCGCTGGCACTTCAACACCTGCATCTCGTCGATCATGATTCTCGTCAACGAGACGATGGCTCGCGAGGCGGCGATAGACGCGGGCGAGATCCCGCCTCCGGTCATCGCCGAGGTCTTTCGCAGCCTGGTTCTGCTGCTGGCGCCCTTTGCGCCGTTTCTGGCTGCGGAGCTGTGGGAACAGATCGGCGAAACGGGCACGGTCTTCCGCACGCCCTTTCCCGTCGCGGATGCGGAACTGGCGCGCGAGTCCGAGCTGGAGGTGCCGGTGCAGACCAACGGCAAGCTGGTCACGGTCGTTAAGGTCGCTGTCGGCAGTAACGAGGAGGCGCTGAAGGCAGCAGCCCTGAGCGATGAGAAGGTGCAGGCGAGGCTGGCCGGAAAGACGCTCGTGAAGACGATCGTGGTGCAGGGCAAGCTCGTCAACCTCGTGGTGCGCTAGTGCCGCACGTGCCTGCCGTCGCGCGCACGGGGGAGACGGCGGTGCGCGGAACCCAGAGCTTTGTCGGCACGATGTCGTGGTGCTGGAAGCACCCATCGGTCACGGCGCTTGAGGTGCTGTGGCGCTGGGCATTCGGCGTTCCGGTGCTGTGGATCGTGGGTCGCCGTTTGCAACAGATTCTGCTGGCAACGACCGGTCCGAACTACGACTGGTCGCGGCTCGGCCTGGAGAACATCACGGTCGTCGATCCCGTGGGGGCAGCCAAGAAGCTGGCCATTGCCACCGCGTTGTTGCTGCCGCCGGTGCTGCGTGCCGCGCGCTGGCTTTTGCCCGTGCTTCTGGCCGTGTGGGTGGTGGTCTCTTCCTTCGGCCGGACGGTGGTGCTGCGGCGCGCCGACCCCTCCCTGAAGAGCCGTCCGCTCACGCTCATGGCACTGCAGGCCCTTCGTGTGGCAGCCCTGGGCGGCAGCTTTGCGCTCTGGTTTCTGCTGGTGCACGCGGCCGGCGCCAGCCTGGTGACGGGGCCGATCGAAGCGAATCGCGAGCCCAACCTGCTGCTGTACTGCGCGGTCTCGATCGTGGGCACGCTGGGGCTGTTTACGTTGTGGGCGGTGGTGAGCTGGGCGTTGGGCATCGCTCCTCTGCTGGCCATGCTCCGTGGCACCGGCGCGGGGCAGAGCTTGCGGGATGCGCTGCGGCTTGGCCCGCTGCGGACCAAGCTTGTCGAGATCAACCTGGTGCTGGGCATCGTCAAGATCGCGCTGCTGGTGCTGGCGATGGTCTTTTCCGCGACCCCGCTGCCGTTTGAGAGCGTGACGACGACCACTTTTCTTGTGTTCTGGACCGCCGTAGTGACGGTCGTCTACTTCGTCGCGTCCGACTTCTTTCACGTGGGCCGCATGATCGGATACCTGCAGCTATGGCGCGCCTATGAGGTACCGGAAGCAGAGACCCGGGCGAGCTCGAACCGATCTGCTGAAGGGGCGCGGCGAGGCTGAGGACCGGTGCGCCAGATCTTCTGAAGCAAGAGTGGCCTGCCTGCTGCATGCCATGTCGCAGCATGGGGAGAACTGCCCCGGGAGCAGGAGTTTCCGCATCCAACTGCATGCGGCCACAGAGGCCTACGGATCGCACACCCGTTGCCGTCCCCTTCTGTACGGTTTGAAGTCAAGGGCGCGTGAGCTCCAAACCCGGTCGCGATTCGCTGGAGCCCAAATCAGGCCGCGAAGGAGTTCTTCCATGCGCACTGTTTTAGGATTTTTGGCTCTCGCTTCCCTCGCCGCTCCGCTTGCGGCACAGAGCACGGTTACCTGCACCTCCAACGGCAACGCCCGCCAGGAGTGCCGCGCAGACACCCGCAACGGCGTTCTGCTGCAGCATGAGCGCAGCAACGGCGTCTGTCAGCAGGGCTCAACCTGGGGTTATAACCGGCGCGGCATCTATGTCAGCGGAGGGTGCAGCGCGGAGTTCCTCGTCAGCAACGGGGGCAATGCCTCTGGCGGTAATGGCTACAGCAACAACCAGGGCCAGAACGGTTACGGCAACAACGGAAACAACTACAGCAACAACGGCCAGAATGGCTACGGCAACAACGGAAACAACTACAACAACAACGGCCAGAACGCCAACGGCAACGGCCAAAACAGCTACGGCAACAACGGCCAGAACAGCTCCGGGCAGCGTCGCGTCACCATTCCGGCTGGAACGCAGATTCAGGTGCGCCTGGAGCAGGCCGTCGACTCCAATAACGTCAAGCAGGGAGACATTATCCCGGCCACGTTGGTGAATGATCTTGTTGTCAACGGCACGACCGTCGCACCCGCCGGCACGGAGATGAAGGCAAAGGTCGCGGCGATCCGTTCCGGCAGCACCTATCCGCTCTCGGTCAAGCTCGACAGCATGACCGTCAATGGCGAGAGGTACACCTTCAGCTCGAACGCGGTTCACAGCGCGCGGGACAGCCAGTCCGGGCAGGATACCGCCAACAACAACGGTGGTGCCCTCGGTGCGGCGCTCGGCGCGCTCAACACTCTGAGCAACGGCAACGGCCTGCCCTCAGGTTCGGTGTACACCTTCCGTCTGCTGAGCTCGGCGCGCGCCAGCAGCACCGGCTCCACCGGCAACTCGCGGTAGAAGGGGTCCAGGATCGCCGAACCTGTGCCGTCAGCCGCGAAGTTACACTGGGGCTGTGAGCACCTCGACGGTCGTTATCCTGGACTTCGGTTCGCAGTACACGCAGCTGATCGCCCGCCGCATCCGCGAACTGCAGGTCTTCTCGGTGGTGATGCCGTGCACGGCCTCGCTCGACGCGATCCGGGGCATGTCGCCCATCGGCATCGTGCTCTCCGGGGGGCCGTCGTCGGTGTACGACACCGATGCTCCGGCGGCCGACCCTGGCGTGCTGCAGCTCGGTGTTCCCGTGCTCGGCATCTGCTACGGGCTGCAGTTTATCGTGCACCATCTCGGCGGCCGGGTGCAGCCAGCCCCGCGACGCGAGTATGGCCACGCTACGGTGCATATCGTCGAACAGACGCCGCTGTTTGCCGGCCTGCCCCAAAGCCTGGACGTTTGGATGTCGCACGGCGATGAGGCGCTGGCCCTGCCGCCCGGCTTTCGTCGAACGGCGGCGACTGCCAATGCGCTGGCCGGCATCGCAGACGAGCAGCGGCGCATCTGGGCGGTGCAGTTCCACCCGGAGGTGGCCCACACGAGGCAGGGAACGGAGCTGCTGCGCAACTTCGTCCTGGGCATCTGCGGAGCCGCGCCAGACTGGACGCCGGAGCACTTCATCGAGGCGACGGTGGAGCGCGTGCGCGCACAGGTGGGAGGAGGTCACGCCATCTGCGGCCTGAGCGGTGGGGTCGACTCAAGCGTGGCGGCGGTGCTGGTGGCGCGCGCCCTGGGCGACCGGCTGACCTGCATCTTCGTCAACAATGGCGTGCTGCGCAAGAACGAGTTCGCCAAGGTGCAGCGGACGATGCGCGAGGGACTCGGGCTGAGGGTCGTCGCCGTGGATGCCGCGGAGCGCTTCCTGAGCAAACTTGCGGGTGTCGTCGATCCGGAGCAGAAGCGCAAGATCATCGGCAACGAGTTCATCGCGGTGTTTGATGACGAGGCGCGGCGCATCTTTGAGGCGGAGAAGGGCATGGGGGAGGAGGTCGCGTGGCTCGTGCAGGGCACGCTCTACCCGGATGTGATCGAATCCTCGAGCGTGCATGGACCTTCGCACACCATCAAGAGTCACCATAACGTGGGTGGCCTGCCGGCGGAGATGAAGCTGAAGCTGATCGAGCCGTTGCGCGACCTCTTCAAAGACGAGGTGCGGCGGATCGGCCGCGACCTTGGCATGCCCGACGAGATCCTCGACCGGCAGCCGTTTCCAGGTCCGGGGCTGGCGGTGCGCATCCTGGGCGAGGTCACCCCCGAGCGGGTCGCGATGCTGCAGGAGGCAGACGACATCGTGGTGTCGGAGATCAAACGCGCCGGACTCTACAAAAAGGTGTGGCAGAGCTTCGCGGTGCTTCTGCCGGTCAAGAGCGTGGGCGTCATGGGCGACCAGCGCACCTACGCCAACGCGGTCGCAATTCGCGCGGTGGAGAGCGAGGATGGCATGACGGCCGACTGGGCGGCGCTGCCGGCCGAGGTCCTGGGAACGATCTCCAGCCGGATCGTGAGCGAGGTGCGCGGCATCAACCGCGTGGTGTACGACATCACGTCCAAGCCTCCGGGGACGATCGAGTGGGAGTAGACCGTGAGGCAAGCCCTCGATGTGACCGGGCATCCCGTTGACCGATCTGCATGGCCAAACAGTCGTTAGGCCAGCTCGTCCATGCTGTTCACGCCATATTTCAGGTACCACGGACTGGCCGCGTCGACCGCCTGATTGACCCTTTCGATGTTCTCCACGCCGATCGTTTCGAGCCACTGTTTGAACCGGTCGGGACCGAAGAGGGCGTAGGTTTCCACGCCATCCTGCCAGGTGGCCCGCCCGCACAAAACCCCATTGAACTTGACGCCTGACTCTGCCGCGAGCTCCAGCGTGTCGATAAAGACGCTGTTCGAGACGCCCGCCGAAAGATAGATAAACGGCTTGTGGGTCATGCCTTCGGCGTCGCGGAAGTGCTGCAGCGCCTCTTCGCGGGTGTAGGCAACCTCGCCCTTGAAGGTGCGCGTTCCCTGGACGTAGTTCATCTCGATCGGCACCTCGACCTTCAGGACATCCACGTTGTAGCGTTCTTTCCCGAACTCGGCCATCGAACCGGAGACGATCGAGGGCTTCTTTTTGGCGAAGTCGAGCGTGTCGGGTTTCCCGCCGTCGGGGTCATAGCCGACGAACTCAAGAAAGAAAGGAATGTCTTCGGCCACGCATTCCGAGCCGATGCGTTCAATGAAGGCATGCTTCTTGTCATTGATATCCGTGTGCTCGAAGGGCGTGTAGTAGAGCAACACCTTGACGCAGTCGGCGCCGGCCGCCTTCAGACGCCGGACGCTCCAGTCTTCCAGCAGGTCGGGCATGCGTCCGGGGATGTTGGAGTCGTAGCCGGTCTTCTCGTAGGCAAGCAACAGACCGGCATCGCCGCGGTGCTTCATCGCCTCCATCCCAAACTCCGGGTCGAGCAGAATCGCGGAGGCGTATCGGCTAAGGACCTCGGTGACCAGAGTCTTGAAGTCTCCGATGTCCTGGCCGTAGATGGCACCGCCGCGGGCGGCCGCGAGCGACTTTTGCAAGGAACCGCGTTGATCCATAGCAGCGGCGGCGATGACTCCGCGCTTGTTGGAGACGGCTCGAAGACCTGCGATCTTTCCTGGTGTTAGCTTCATACTGGCTATGATCCCCCGAGGCTGTAAGCGGTTGGATGCCCGTGGCCGTCCTTGTGGGAATTCTTGCCCAGGCTGGCTCTGCCTCGGGCGGTTCGGGCGCGTTGTCTTGAACGGCGGGGCGCGCCGTGTTGGGATAGGGACATCCATGCCGTCGCTTGTGGAACAGTTCGGACCGATCGACATTTACCTCTTCGATCAGATGTTGCGGGGGCGCATCGCTGCCGGTGCAAAGGTGCTGGATGCCGGCTGCGGCGATGGGCGGAATCTGGTGTACCTCCTGCAGAACGGCTTCGAGGTCTTTGGTGTGGACGCCAACCCCGAGGCAATCGCCGCCGTGCGATCGATGGCCGCAACGCTCGCCCCCGGCCTGCCCGCCGGCAACTTACAGGTGCAGCAGGTGGAAGCGATGAGCCTGCCCGACGCCTCGATGGACGTCGTGATCAGCAGTGCCGTGCTGCACTTCGCGCGCAACCACGGGCACTTCGCGGCGATGCTGCGGGAGATGATGCGCGTGTTGCGGCCAGGAGGTCTGCTCTTCTGCCGCCTGGCAACGACGATCGGCATGCAGCACGAAGCGCTCGGTGAGGGACGATTCCTCTCGCCGGATGGCGTGGAACGGTACCTCCCGGGAGAAGCGGCGCTGATGCGATGGACCGAAGATCTGCATGGTGAGCTGCTCGATCCGCTCAAGACGACCGTGGTCCAGGGGCGGCGATCGATGACGACCTGGGTGATGCGAAAGCGCGCAGGGAGCGCATGAACGGACCGCGAGTCCCCATGAGGTAAAGCGGATGGGCGGTCCACGCCGGCTCAGATCAGTGTGGCGAAACTGTGCGTCTTCGCCAACCAGCGTTCCCTGCATCCAACGGAGAGGAAATGGTGACTCCCCCGCGCGCAGGGGCTGCTCCGCTCACAACCGGCTTGAGAGCGGATGCACTGTACGGATAGGTGGACTTGCGCCCTTCCGGGGGACGTCCGAATGATCGACCAATCCTGAAGCTCGACCAATCCAAGAGATCGACCAAATTGACCCAGGAGATGTTATGAAACGGCTCTTTACCCTTGCGTCCGCCGTGGTGCTGACGGCGGGACTCGCTGGCTGCCCGGCTGCCTCGGTCCACACCGACTACGATCACACGGCAAACTTTTCCCAGTTCAAGACCTTTTCCTTCGCGCGTGTGCAGACCGACAATCCGCTCTACGAGCAACGCATCAAGGACGAGGTCTCGAAAGACCTGGAGTCCAAAGGGCTGCAGATGACGTCTTCGGGTGGCGACCTGGAGGTCACAGCCGTGGGTGCGAGCCATCAGCGGCAGTACTACCGCACCTTCTACGACGGCCCTCGGTTTGGCTATTACTACGGTGGCTTTGGCCTGGGCTCGCAGACCACACAGGTGGTGAACTACAAGGTCGGCACCCTGGTCCTGGACATGTATAACAACCAGTCCAAGCAGCTGGTCTGGCGCGGTACCGCCTCTCGGTCGCTGAGCAGTTCACCGGAAGAGAAGACGTCGAATTTGTATGCAGCCATCGACAAGATGCTGAGCGACTTCCCACCGAAGTAAGGCGGAGGGAAGATCGAGGCGGTTCAGGAGGCCTGGGACAGGGCCTCCTGCTGCACTCTCACCAGTTCGCGGATGCCGGTCTCCGCCAGATCGAGCATGGTGGTCAGCTGATCGCGGCTGTAGGAGTCCTTCTCCGCCGTGGCCTGGGTCTCCACCAGGCCGCCGGAGGCGAGCATGATAACGTTCATGTCCACCGTCGCGCGGGAGTCTTCCTCGTAGGCCAGGTCGAGCAGCGTCGCCCCGTCCACGATGCCGACCGAGGTTGCGGCCACCATCTCCCGCAGGGGCGAGGTTTTGAGCGTGCCCGCTTCGACGAAGCGTTGCAGCGCGATCGCCAGGGCGACCGATGCTCCGGTGATGGCTGCCGTGCGGGTGCCGCCATCGGCCTGGAGGACGTCGCAGTCGAGAATGACCGTGCGCTCGCCGAGCGCCTTCATATCCACGGCGGACCGCAGGGATCGCCCGATCAGCCGCTGAATCTCGTGGGTGCGGCCGCCGATCTTGCCGCGTTCGGCTTCGCGCGCGGTGCGGGTCAGGGTAGCCCGCGGCAGCATGCCGTACTCGGCCGTGACCCAGCCGCGGCCTGAGTTGCGCAGCCACCCCGGAACGCCCTGCTCCACGGTGGCGTTGCACAGAACGCGCGTGTGGCCGACCTCGATCAGCACGGACCCTTCGGCGGTCTGCACGAAACCCGTGGTGATGCGGGTGGGTCGAAGCCTGTCTGCCTCGCGATTGTCTGCGCGGAAGTGGGAAGACGCATGGGGTGCGGTTGCCATCCGGACAAGTATACGGCGACGGCACCTCGGCCCTCGCAAACCCACACGCTGCGGAAGCTCCAGACCCGGGTGGGAATACAACGAAAGTTCGTCATCTGACCCTTGGCGAACCGGGTTGCGCTTGCGTACAAAGACGAGTAATGACCGGAGCTCGTTCCATGCAGGCAGATCAGAGCAGAACCGCACTCGCCCAGGCCAAGGGAAGGTCGCAGGGAGGGCCCACCGTGATCTCTCAGATGGTTTTCCCACACAAGGCCTCCGGTACAGGCCGCAGTGGAGGCGCGCGCCGGGATGTGCCCGCGCGACGGTCCGGCATCGCGAACGGTGTGGGTCTGGCTCACGACGCCGGCAATCTGCTGAGTGCGCTGCGGCTCTTTGCCGAGGTCATGTCCGCCCCCGGAGTGCTCTCTGAACAGCACCGGCACCTCGCCGGCGAGCTGAATCTCCTCAGCGACCGGAGTTCGGTGTTGCTCAACCGGCTGGTCGCAGCCACGACGGGTGTGTCTGCGGAGAACGCGGAGGCGGAGGTGCCTCCGGAGATCGATCCCCTGGTCCTGCCGGAGTCTGTCCTCGATTGCCTTGGCCTGCTCAGCAAGATCGCCGGCCGGCCAGTGACGTTTTTCTGTGCGCCCTCGGCCTATGCACCGGTCGCCGTTCCGCGCGAGGCGTTCGAGCGCATGGTGGTCAACCTGGTGAAGAACGCTGCGGAGGCTTCGCCGCGGGGCGGAACCATCTCTGTGACGCTGTTGGCCACCCCCAGCCGCGAAAGGGAACCGCATGGGATGCGCATGCTGCTGACGGTGCGCGACTGCGGCCGGGGTATGAGCCGGAGCTCGGTGCGGCAGCTGTTCGACCCCGAACCCCCTCCGTCCGGGGCCCGGCACGGACTTGGATTTCAGATTGTCCGCGAACTGGCGGAGAGCACCGGGGGCTCGGTGGAGGTGGAAAGCGAACTCGGCGCGGGAACAAGTGTGATGCTGAGCTGGCCAGTGACCCGGCGGCCAAGCTGGGGCGGAACGGTCAGAGCCCCTTCCCGCCGGCGAACCGCGCATCCCGTCTCAACGATGACCGCCGGCCAGAACGTGAGGTCCGAAGCATGATCGACGCTGCGCTTGTACCGGAGCCTTTCGCGGACTACCCCACCGGAGCTCCCCCCCAGCGCCAATGGGAGAACCCCGGGCCCCTCGTCGCCGACTCCCCGGAGATGGCGAAGCTGCTGCGAATCGTCGACAAGGTCGCCTCGTCGCAACATCCGCTGATTCTTATGGGCGAAAGCGGCTCTGGAAAGGAGAGCGTGGCCCGGCTGATCCACGCTCGCGGACCGTCTGCTGGCTGCCCGTTCTTGGTAGTCGACTGCAGCTCCTCCGCTCCGTGGACCATTGCTCGCGAGCTGTTTGGCGAGCCGGGTGAGCCGGAGCCGGGCGGTCGGCTCGAGGCAAGCGGGGTTTTGTGCGGGGAAGAGGGTGGAACGGTGTACCTCCGGCAGGTGCCGGCGCTCCCGCCCGAACTCCAGACGATGCTGCTGCGCGCCCTGCAGGCGCGGGAGGTGCGCAGTCTCGGCAGCTCGGAACAGCGGCCGCTGACGGTGCGCGTCCTCGCAGGATCGAACCGCGAGATGCAGCGAATGGTGGATGCCGGGCAGTTCCGCAAGGATCTCTACTATCGGTTGAACATGGTGAAGCTGCAGGTGCCGCCGCTGCGGCAGCGGCATGACGATCTTCCAGGTCTGCTGCGTCAGATCGTCGTGCGCATCCAGGTGCGCACGGGACGGCAGTTTGTGTTGGCCGAGGACGCCCTGGCGACCATCCGCGCCTACGAGTGGCCAGGCAACGTGCGTGAGCTCGAGATGGCTATCGAGCGCGCCTGCCTGCTCTCCTCCGGCCCCATCGTCCATCTGCGCGACCTCCCAACGCAGCTGCAGGAGTACGATTCACAGCGCCGGGCCGCGGCAGGGATTGTGGAGCGCCGGCGAACCCCCACCCCGTCCGCCCCGGGAATCGAGCAGATAGTGCCCATCGCCGAGATGGAGCGCCGCATGATCCTGACGACCATCGAGCACCTGCAGGGCGACAAGCTCGAAGCCGCGCGGCTTCTGGGCATCGGCAAAACCACGCTCTATCGCAAGCTGAAGGAGTACGGGGCGGCCGTGTAGCGAGCTCCCCCGTTTGCTATGCTGGCCATACTCGGACAGGTCCGCGGGAGATGAGGCAAAGCATGGCAGAGATGAGCGAAGCAGAAGGCACACCGGTGCGCATTACCGTCCGGCCAAACGGTCCCTTGCGGGTAGAAGGCCACATTGTGCTGCAGGATGCGGACGGCAAGGAATGGGATCTGGCGGGAAAACCGGCGGTCTCCCTGTGCCGCTGCGGTCTCAGCGAAAAGCGGCCGTTCTGCGACGGATCACACAACCGGCAGGGATGGCAGTGCATGGCCAGCCCTGGAAATTTGACCGGAAACTAGGCAGCGAAGCGAAGGGCGGCGCGGGCTCCGCAGTGTTTTGCGCCAGCGTGTCGTTCAGGGGTGAACTCCGAATATGAAGAGCTTGTCCTGGGGACAGAAGATGCTTCCCGCTCTGTTGTTGAGTCTGGCCTGCGCCTGGGGTCAGAACGCCACAGGCTTTCAGCCGGGCGATTACGTGGGGCAGTACCGGAATCCCGCAGAACCGGAGCGGGTCACGTCCATCTACCTGGACGGCGGCAGCCTGTACGCGGAGGGCGAGCGGGTCGCGCGTCACGAGCTCAGGTTTGTCGCGCCCGATGAGCTGGATGAGATGGGAACCGATCGCCATCTCCTGTTCACCCATGGCGCCGACGGCCGGGTGACCGGCATGCATGTGGTCACCGGCCTTCCCGAAGGTGGCAAAGAGCGCTCCGGCGAGGAGGTGCGGTTCAGCCAGGAGGGCATCCGGCTGAATCACTTCCGCAGCTACAGCAAGCAGGCCGTGATGATTCCCATGCGCGACCGGGTGGAGTTGCATGCGGTCATTCTGCGGCCGGCGGGTTCAGAAAGCTCCGGCGAAAAGCTGCCATTCCTGATGCAGCGCACGCCCTACGGCACGGACAACAACACCTCGGATTCGGTCAACGCCTCCAAGCCGGAGCTGGCGGCGAGCGGATATATCTTCGTCTACGAAGACATCCGTGGACGGTACGAGAGCGGCGGACAGTTCGTCATGAATCGGCCGGTCGTGGATCACCACTCAAAGAAGGATGTGGACGAGACGACGGACACCCGGGACACCATCGACTGGCTGCTGAAGCATGTCCCCAACAACAATGGCAGGGTCGGGGTGGTCGGTGTCAGCTACCCGGGATTTCTGGCCATGATGGCCGGTATCGATGCGCACCCGGCCGTCAAGGCGATCAGCCCACAGGCCCCCATGACCGACGTCTGGATGGGAGACGACTTCTTTCACAACGGAGCCTTCCGCGAGACCTACGGCTTCGACTACGTGCAGGAGCTGGAGGGGCAGAAGACGGACTCCGTGGTGCAATCGAGCGGTGACACCTACGATTTCTTCCTGCAGCACGTCGACTTTGCCGGAGCAGCCAGAGCCGCGGGCATGTCCAGCCTGCCGACGGCAAAGGCGTTTCTGACCCAGCCCACCTACACCAAGTTCTGGCAGGACATGGCCGTTCAGCGACGTCTCCACCGGGTGGAGGTGCCGACGCTTGAGGTGGGCGGCTGGTGCGATCAGGAGGATATGTGGGGACCGCAGGCGGAGTACGCCGCGCTTGAGCCGCACGACACCAAGCACGATGTGTTCCTGGTGCTGGGGCCGTGGAACCACGGAGGATGGGTGGGACCGGGGGCGCGGCTCGGAGCCGTCGAGTTCGGCCAGCCCACGGGCGATGAGTATCGCAAGACCATCGAGGCACCCTACTTCGAGAAGTACCTCAAAGGCCGCGCTGGGTTTGATCTGCAAAATACCGCGAGCTTCCGCACGGGCGTGGATCATTGGGAACACTATCCCGTGTGGCCGCCGAAGGTAGGATTTGAGCCGCAGAAGCTCTTCCTCCTGCCGAAGGGGCGGCTCAGCTTCGACCAGCCAGCAGGAGAGTATGACACGAAGGCGGCGAGCTACGTGGCCGACCCTGCCAACCCGGTTCCGTACCGCCACCGTCCCATCCAGGCGACCTACGGCAAGGGTTCCAAGTGGCGGACGTGGCTTGTCGAGGACCAGAGATTTGTCAGCGGGCGCAAGGACCTGGCGAACTTCGAGACGCCGGTCCTCGACCATGACCTGACGGTCACGGGTGACGTGGTGGCGGATCTCTTCGCCGCGACCACGGGCGAGGACGGTGACTGGGTAGTCAAGCTGATCGACGTCTACCCCGACGATGCGGCAGCGCCCATGAGCGGATATCAGCTGATGATCTCCGACGAGATCCTGCGCGGCCGCTACCGGGAGAGCTTCGAGCATCCGGAGCCGGTCAAACCGGGCGAAGTTGCCGAGTACCGCTGGAGCCTCCATGGAGCGGACCACACGTTTCTCAAGGGGCACCGCATGATGGTGGAGGTGCAGTCGAGCTGGTTTCCGCTCTACGACCGCAATCCGCAGACCTGGGTTCCGAACATCATGACCGCGCCGGCAGACTCCTACAAGGCCGAGACGATCTCGATCTTCGGATCGTCCAAGTACCCCTCGCACCTCGAGTTCCTCAGCCCGGAGGGCGCGTCCTCCCAGGCCATGGCTGCCCAGTGAGCATACGCACCGTCAGCAGCCGGGAGGTCTATCGCAATCCGTGGACCAGCGTTCGCGAAGACGTCATCGAGCGCTCCGACGGCAAGCGCGGGATCTACGGTGTCATGGACAAGGATCCGGCTGCGATCATCCTTCCGATCGAGCGGACCCCCGAGGGCGAGTTCGTCACGCTCGTGCGGCAGTTTCGCTACACCGTGCAGGGCACCTACTTCGAGCTGCCACAGGGCGGCTGGGAGGATCCCGCCGCGGACAAGGAGGAGATGGCTCGAGGCGAGCTCAGGGAAGAGACGGGCCTTCTCGCCGAGCGCATGACGCTGCTCGCGCCGCTCTGGATCGCGTACGGGGCCATGCGTCAGGAGCACCATGTGTTTCTGGCCGAGGGGCTCACGCAGGGTGCGACCGATCGCGACCCGGAGGAGCACGACATGACCGTTCACCGCGTGCGCGTCGAGGAGTTCGAGCAGATGCTTCTGGACGGCCGGGTGATGGATAACTGCTCGGCCGCGGCCTGGGGCCTGTACCTCGTCTGGAAGCGCCGGGAGGGCGGTTCCGCAGTCCGAGGTTGACGGGCTGCGCGCCGAAGAGGCACGGCGCCTGCGCCTTTGCCGGGCCCGGGTCAGGGATTCGCGATGCCGACTGCCTGCCGGATGTACTGGTTTTCGGAGAGCTCGGCGAGCACAAAGGCGGCAACGTCGGCCCGTGTGATGAAGGTGACCTTGTCCCCGCTCTCCGGCGTCACAATGTTGATCTGTCCCTTGGGGTCACCGTCCTTGAGACCGGCTGGCCGAACGATGGTCCAGTCCAGGTCGTCCGCGGCCCCGACCACCTGCTCCATGCCGGCCTTGTCGCGCATCACCCCGCGCAATAGCGTGGGCATGACGAGGTGTTCATACCATCCGTGCACGTTGGCGGAGCTCGCGCCCTCGCCGATGGTAGAGAGAATGATCAGCCGCTTCACACCTGCTGATCGCATGGCTGCCAGCACCGATCGGGCGCCGTTGGTCTCAAGCGTGGTCTCGCGGAACGGCAGGTGACCACCTACCGCGTCCAGCACCGCATCCTGATCGCGAACGGCCGCGGCGACCGCGGCCTCATCGAGCACATCGCCACCCGTGACCGCCACACCGGCCGGTGCGGTGTACTCGTCCGGCTGGTGAACAAACGCAGTCACCTGATGACCGGCGGCGAGCGCCTGGTCCACGATGGCGGAGCCGGTCCTGCCAGCGGCTCCGATCACAAGAACTCTCATGCTGTCTCCCTTTGTGACGTTGTCTCTCTCATTCCCGATGAGATGCGATCTCGCCTCAGACAGGAGTTCATGGCGCTACTCCGTATGGACATGTAGCCAAACAGGGTGGTCTCTCACGGGAAGGAGACGGTTTTTCGTCTCGTGGAGCGGAGAAACCCTGTAGTTTTGCCCCAGTCGCCAGGGCGAAATACAGAGGTCTCTCCACTTCGCTGCGCTCCGGTCGAGATGACAAAACGTACGTGTTGTACAGCCTACTCCGTCACGAACAGCTCAGAGCGTGGGTGAGCTCCAGATCCGGCTTCGCTCGCCAGCGCCAGCACCAGCCGTTCCAGCACCAGCCGCTTGCTGACAGGGGAGGAGCGCAGATCGAGGTCCGCGCGTCCGATCAGCCGGAGAGCGCGGCTCAGTTCGCCGCGGGAGCGGTACCGGTGCGCCTGCCGGATCAGATCGTCGACAGCGAACGGCGGCATGCGGAAGCCGGGCCACAGCGCCTGCCAGATGGAGCGTGAATCTCGGACGTTCTTCTCCAGGATCACCAGCATCTGCCGAAAGGTCCGGGCCAGCATGTAGATGTGGCCGATCGCGGCCTCCTCCCCGCTGTCCGCCTGGTTCAGAAGGCCGTGCAGCAGAAGCACGGCACGCGGCGGGTCCCGGGCGGAGATGGCGTCCGTAAGCTCATAGAGCGACCGCTGCTTGGCCGCGAGCACCATCGCTTCCACCTCGGCAGGGGTCACGCGTGGCTTCGGCTCCGCGCCCGTCGCGGACAGGCGGGCCAGGCCATCGGCGTAGAGCATCAGCTTCTCGCACTCACTCTGCACCAGCATCATGTTGGCACCGAGTGCATCGACCAGCTCGCGCGCCGCTTCGACTTCAAACAGCACCCCGCGTTCGCCGGAGGTTTCGATCACCCACTGCGCCGCATCCTCCACGCTCACGGCTGCGAGCTCCACCACGCCGCTGACGTCGCCCAGCGTCTCCCGGATCCGGTCGAAGCGCTCCTTGTCCTGCAGATCCATCCGGCGCAGGTCGGTGGGGATGTGAAGATGATCCGCGAGGAAGATGAGGGTGGCGCCGGGATTGGGAGAGCGGAAGTAGGCCTCGATCGCCGCGAACTCCTCCTTCTTCGATCCGCGCGCGTAGAGCAGCTTCAGGTTGCGGATAAAGATCAGCTGGGACGGCGCCATCAGGGAGGGAGTCTGGGCCAGCGCAAGGATCTCGAAGAGGCTCGTTTCGGCCAGGTCGAGGTCGTGAAGGGCGAACTCCCGGATCTCCGGAGGAGCCAGCGCCCGCACCGCCGACTTGCGGCACTCATCCAGCAGAAACAGCTCGTCGCCCGCAAGCACATAGCCGGGCCGGACCGAGGACGATTGCACCTCGGCGGTGAACCGGGCCAGTGAGGCAAAGCTGCGCAGCTTGGACAGCTGAGGGGAGATCAAAACGACTCCAGGAGGTCGGAGACCGCGGTCTGGGCGAAGCCGTTCGCCAGCCGTTGCACGGCCGGGGCGTCCTCCTGAATAAAGCCGCTCAGGTCCTGGGTGGACTGGTACTGCGACCGGTAGTTGATGGCATCGTTCTCATACAGAATGCGACCGTCATGCGCCGTCAGCACAACCTTGACTGTGACGGTCAGAAGGTAGGACGAGGTTTGGCCGCTCGCCGAATCATAGGTGAGCGGGACCACGGTTTGGGACAGAATGGTGCCCCGCAGGACTGCGTCGGCGTCGGCCCCCTCACCATTCAGGATGCGGTACCGGGTGCGTGTATGCAGCTCCCGAACGATCGCCTCCGTGAAGGCCATCTCGGTGTGGTAGCTCTGGGCACGCGTCGCAAAGACGGGCACGGCGAGGGTCGTCACGCCGGGCGGCAGATGCGCGGAAGAGCCGAGGGTGTGATATCCGCAGCCGGTGAGCAGGAGGAACGCGGTGGAGAGCAGGCGGCGAGGGTGCATGGAGAAGATCGTGCGAATCACCTCTGATGCTACTAGACGCGGGTGCCATCGCTGCGCTGGCGGGAGCAGGACTTGCAGCTGTGGATGGCGCCGCGCGCCTGAGGCCTAAGAGTATGGACAGATCCTCAGGCCAACGGGACGTAACCGGATGAGGAGAGGCAAGACAGCTCCGTAGACACGAAGAGGACGGCCGAAAGGCCGCCCTCTTCTGACCGTTGCACAAACCGCGCTTCTAGGCTGGGGAGGGCTGGCCTTCACCGTAGCCGGGCTTGCGTCCAGTCTCCGGCTTCAGCACCTTTTGCGGTTCGCTGCCGTCGCCGCTGCCGGCCTGGGCCAGAGGAGATCTCACCGGCGGCAGCTCCTGTCCGTCGATGATCATCTTGATCTCCGCCGCATCGAGCGTCTCCCGCTCCAGCAGGGCCTTGGACATGCGGTGCATGATGTCGTGGTGGGTGTCGAGGATCGTGTAGGCCGATTTGTAGGCGGCCTCAACGAAGTTCTTCACCTCGAGGTCGATCTCATTGGCGGTGTCGTCGGAGAAGTCGCGATGCTGCGCGATCTCGCGGCCAAGGAAGATCTGCTCCTCTTTCTTGCCGAAGGTGAGCGGACCCAGCTTGGACATGCCGAACTCGCACACCATGCGCCGCGCCAGACCGGTGGCGCGCTCGATGTCGTTGCCGGCGCCGGTGGTCATCTGGTTGAGAAAGATCTCCTCGGCACAGCGACCGCCCATGAAGACCGCAAGCTGCGTCTCCAGGTAGTCCCGCGTGACGGAGTGCTTATCCTCCTGGGGAAGGTGCATCGTCACACCGAGGGCCATGCCTCTGGGGATGATGGTGACCTTGTGCAGCGGGTCCGAGTGCTCCCGCATGGCACCGACCAGGACGTGACCGGCCTCATGGTAGGCGGTGACCTTCTTGTCTTCGTCGGTCAGCAGCATGGACTTGCGTTCCGTGCCCATCATGACCTTGTCTTTGGCAGCCTCGAAGTCGAACATGTGGACGCTCTTGCGGTTGTAGCGTGCTGCCGTTAGAGCGGCCTCGTTCACCATGTTGGCCAGGTCGGCGCCCGAGAAGCCCGGGGTGCCGCGGGCCAGGATGTTGAGGTTCACATCGTCGGCCATGGGCACCTTCTTCGAGTGCACGCGAAGGACCTCCTCGCGACCGCGGATGTCCGGGCGATCGACGATGACCCGGCGATCGAAGCGGCCGGGCCGAAGCAGGGCCGGGTCGAGCACATCCGGACGATTGGTCGCCGCCACCAGGATCACGCCGTCGTTCGCTTCAAAGCCATCCATCTCGACCAGAAGCTGATTCAGCGTCTGCTCGCGCTCGTCATGTCCGCCGCCGAGACCTGCTCCGCGGTGACGTCCCACGGCATCGATTTCGTCGATGAAGATGATGCACGGGGCGTTCTTCTTGCCCTGCTCGAAGAGGTCGCGGACGCGGGAGGCACCGACGCCGACAAACATCTCCACGAAGTCCGAGCCGGAGATGGAGAAGAACGGGACATTGGCCTCGCCCGCTACCGCGCGCGCCAGCAGGGTCTTGCCGGTGCCTGGAGGCCCGACAAGAAGAACGCCCTTGGGGATTCGGCCACCGAGGCGCTGGAACTTCTGAGCCTCGCGAAGGAACTCGATGATCTCCTTCAGCTCTTCCTTGGCCTCGTCCACGCCAGCGACATCCTTAAAGGTGATCTTCTTTTGCTGCATGGAGAGCAGCCGGGCACGGCTCTTGCCAAAGCTCATCGCCTTGTTGCCGCCGGACTGCATCTGCCGCAACAGAAAGAACCACAATCCCAGAAGAAGGGCGAATGGAGCCAGCTGGATCAGCAGACCGAGCCAGGCGTTGGAGTTCTGGTCCTTGATGGTGATGTTGACGCCGTGGTCGCGCAGCGTCTTGTACATGTCCGGGTAGTTGGCCGGAATCGTGGTGTGGAACTGATTCTTATCGTCGCGATAGTGGCCCGTCACCTCCGTGCCATTGACCACGACCTCACTGATCTTGCCCTGATCGGCGTCGTTCAGCAGCTGTGTCAGGCTGATGTTCTTCTCCTGATTCATGCCGTTGCCCTTGACGACAAACTGCCAGAGAAAGACCAGGCAGGTGATCATGAACACCCAAATCAGAATCTGTTTGACCGTCGAGTTCAATCTCATTTCCTCATTTCCGGCCTGAGCGGTCCGTTTCTTCCGCTTTGGTTCAGGCTCGGCTCCACCGTGCAGGAACACCGCGGGGCCATTCACATCGTTAGACGGAGAGCATCGAGGAAGGTCGGGGATCGCCATCCGATCCGGGCGCTCCCCGACAGCCTCACGAGTCAGGTGGATTTGATTCTATCTTGAACCTGCAGGATTCACGCCGCGGGTTCGGGATTATTGATCCCACAATCGGGGGAGGCGGACGATGTCATCGGGCTCGGCCATGTCCGTGCGATCGCTCCGGATCATGCCTCCCCGGTGAGAGCCGGGGGATCCCTTCGCAGCAGCCGGATCTCCCGTACCGAGCGTTCCGCGCGCAGGTTTCCGGCGAGGGTGAGGCTGGCTCCGTTGCGCGCTGCCACCCCCGGGGCCGTGGCAAAGCCGCAGAGGGCCAGCAGGCGCTCGGTCTCTGCAAAGGAGAGCCTTCCCCCGATCTGGAGAGCCGCCGCTCGCAGCACCCGCCGCCTCAGCGCGGGATGGTGGTTGCGAAGCCGATCGAGCTCGATCGCAACCGCCGCCTCGCCTGGCGACGTGCCGACAGCGCGGCCTCCACCCCGGACTGGCCTGCCCGGCAGCAGCAGCTGCGGCAGAAGGCGGGCCATCTCCGCCTGCCAGTGCGCCTCCTCGTCCCGGGCGACGGCCGCAAGCTGCCCCAGGGTCTGGTCCAGGCCGGGGTTCTCCTCGCGAAGCAGCGGCAGAATGGTGTGGCGGAGACGGTTGCGGGTGAAGGCCGGATCGGTATTGGAGCTGTCCTCGCGCCAGCTCTGCCCCAGCTCCCCGAGGTAGGCCTCAACCTCGCTCCGGTGCGTTTCCAGCAGAGGACGAACGATCCATCCCTTTCTTCCGGGCCCGTTCGCCGTTGACGGGACGTCGAGACACGGAAAGATGCCGCCGAGACCAGCGGTCCAGGCGCCGCGAAGAAGCTTCATCAGCACCGTCTCGGCCTGGTCCTCCAGCGTGTGTCCTGTCACCACTACATCGGCCTCGCCGGAGGCGATGAGGCGGTGAAAGACGCCGTATCGCAGACTGCGCGCTGCCTCTTCGGTGGTCTCGCCGGTGCGGGCCACCTGCTCGCGCACGTCCACGTGCTCCACATGGAGGGGAACGGCCAGGGTTTGGCAAAGATCCTGCACAAACTCGAGGTCGATCTCCGCTTCGGCTCCCCGCAGGTGGTGCTGGACGTGGACGGCCGAGAGGCCAACCCCGAGCGCCTCGCGGGGGGCGCCGTTCGCCGCATGGAGGGCGCGGAGAAGGGCGACGGAGTCTGCCCCGCCCGAGACCGCCACACAGACGCGATCTCCGGGCCGGAGGTGCTGGCGGTTGAAGGCGAGCTGGGGTGCGGAGGCGGCCATCGCCTGCCCAGTCTACCGGCCGCAGGGTACCGGAGCACATCGACGGCGAGGTGCGGCACGGGAAGGGAGGCCAATCTTGTATACTCCAGCCGTTATGCACGTTTATGTGATTCTTCCGGCCGCGGGGATCGGCACCCGCATGGCCGCGGGCGGCGCGGCGGGGGTTGCGCCCAAACAGTTCCTCGACCTCGCCGGAGTGCCCATTCTGGTGCACGCGGTGCGCGCCTTTCTGGCGGTACCGCGGGTGCATGCCGTGTGCATCGCGGTGCGCGCGGCGGAGCGGGAACGCGTCCACAGCCACCTGGCGGCGTGGGATCTCGGGCCGCGCGTGCACCTAGTCGAAGGCGGCGAGCACCGTCAGCAGTCCGTCGGCAACGCCCTGGCGGCGCTTCCGTGCTCGGACGACGACATCGTTCTGGTGCATGACGCGGTCCGGCCCCTGGTCGACCCCGCCACCATCGAACGGACCATCGATGCCATCCTCCGGCACGGGGCGGCGATCGTCGGCCTGCCCGCGGTGGACACGATCAAGCAGGTGGAGCGCACCTCCGACGGCGCGATCATCACCGCGACCATCCCCCGGGAGCGAGTCGTGCAGGCCCAGACCCCCCAGGGGGCACTGGCTGGTCCCCTGCGCCGCGCCTTTGCCGAAGCGGAGGCGGACGGCTTCGCCGGGACTGACGAGGCAAGTCTGCTTGAGCGCGCCGGCGTGGCGGTGGCCGTCGTTCCGGGATCGCCGCAGAACTTCAAGATCACGCAGCCGGGCGATCTGGAGCTGGCTGAGTTCTATCTCGAACAACAGGCGCGGACCCGGCCAAGGATGACGGAGGTGACGCGATGAGTGTGCGGATCGGCTTCGGCTACGACTCCCACTCCTACCAGGTGGGCGTGCCGCTGGTGTTGGGCGGCATGCGCATTGAACACAGCGAAGGGCTGGCCGGTCACTCGGACGGGGATGTTCTGCTCCATGCCATTACGGATGCTCTGCTCGGCGCAGTCTCCGCGGGCGACATCGGCACCTTCTTTCCACCGACCGATGAGCGCTGGAAGGGAGCGGCGTCCAGCCTCTTTCTCCGAACGGCGATGGAGGAGATTCACACGGCCGGCTACCGGATCGTGAACCTCGACACGGTGCTGGTGCTCCAGCGTCCAAAGATCGTGCCGATCGCCGGCGATCTCCGGCAGTCGGTGGCCGATCTTCTGGAGATCAAGGCTGGAGACGTGGGCATCAAGGCAAAGACCCCGGAGGGCCTCAACCAGGATGGGGTGGTCGTGGCCTACGCGACGGTTCTGCTTGAAAGCCTGCGCACTCCGGAGCAGCCGAAGGTGATGGTGGCCGCGGCGGACGTGGACGAGGTCAACCAGGTGGTCGAAAGCCTGGTGACGGAGGTACGGGATACCTCCGCGCTCGGGCGCAAGGTTCCCGTCTTCGACACCGACGACCTCACCTGACCGCCCCTGGACTTCCTGCCTGGGCTTCCGCATCTATTACCTATGCGGATCTTCGCGTTTGCCCTTGCATCCTCGTCTTTGCTCGTTATGTCCGTCTCGGCTGCACCGTCCTTCGGACAGGGTCTGCCCGCCAACGGAGTCATTCCCCAGCCCCCGCCTTCGGCCCCGCTGAGCCAGTGGACCGACGCTCCGGACCGCTTCCGGATGAAGATCGAGGTGGGCGGAGTGGCGCTTCGCGGCTGGGACTACAAGCCGGGCCCCCGTGGGGAGGCGCGGGCTGACGCACGGAGGCAGCAGGGAGACAGCGGAACGATTCTTGGAAAGGTGGAGTCGGCGATGGGAGCCACCCACAACGCCGCGGGCGTGGCCGCCGACCGGGATGTGCCGCTGATCCTGTTCTTCAACGGAAACATCATGGACATTGCGGAGGCCGACCAGCTCTATCGACAGATGACCGGCACCGGAGCCGAGGTCGTGGTGTACGACTACCGCGGCTACGGCTTCAGCGAGGGCACAGCGGATGTGGACGCCTTCCGCAGCGACGCTCTGGCGGAGTATGACGAGATGGTGCGGGAGTATCCCGGGCGGCGGGTCATCGTCTACGGCTACTCGCTCGGGACGGCCATCGCGGCCCATGTGGCGGCGGAGCGCAAGGTGGGCGGACTGGTGCTGACCTCTGCCTTCGCCAGTGCGGATGAGGAGCTGCCGCTGTTCGCGATTCGGCTGGGCATCTCGCCGGAGGTGGCTCGGTCGCTGAAGCCGGATGAAGGAGCGCAGCAGGCCTTCAACGAGGTGGCGATGGTGCGCAAGGCCGGCGAGCGCAACGCCGGGGCGCCGCTGCTGATGCTCCACGGCCGTGATGACAGTCTGGTTCCGGTGGCTCAGGGCAGGGAGGTCTTCCAGGCGAGCCCAGCCAAGAAGAAGCAGTTTGTCGTTATCCCCGGGGCGGACCACCGCGAGACGATCTCCGCCGCCGCCAGCTTTCGGGCGCTCGGGGCGTTTTTGGCACGGAGATAGGGGAGTTGCAAGCGGAGCAGGCATGGCAAGAGAACATCGGCCACGATGAGATGCCTGGCTCTCCTGCAATGGCTCTCCCTTCGGCGTCTGTCGTCCCGAGCGAAGCGAAAGATCACTTTCTTCGGCTCGTGTCTGGGACAGAAAAGGCGAAAATACAGGGGTCTCTCCACTGCGGACGCGTGAGACGCGTCCTCGGTCGAGATGACGGGAGTGATTGGGCGTCAGGAGTCGATTCGGCTCGGGCGGCTGTCGCTCAGGAACCCAGCCGTGCGCTGAGAGCAGACGGATACGGCAACGTGCTGGATTGGAGACAGGGTCTATGGAGCCTCTGATGAGACCCGCTTGCAGCAAGAGTTCTGCTCGTTTGTTGTC
This sequence comes from Acidobacteriaceae bacterium, assembly GCA_965218595.1. Taxonomy (GTDB): domain Bacteria; phylum Acidobacteriota; class Terriglobia; order Terriglobales; family Acidobacteriaceae; genus Edaphobacter. The sequence goes on from CBDCLC010000006.1 coordinate 509,391, forward strand.
ATTCCCGCAGGGAATCTGAGTTTCTTTCCGAGCCGCAAGAGTCGATCGGCGCTCCCCTAGGCGAACGGGTGTTCGAGCGAGGGGCTCTGTGGCGTGAAAAACTTGCCACCCTCTTCTGTCACGTGCCAGTCGTCTTCCAGGCGAATGCCGAACTTGCCGGGCTGGTAGATTCCGGGCTCGTCGGAGAAGCACATGCCGACCGCGAGCGGGGTGGTGTTGCCGCCGACGAGGTATGGCCACTCATGCATGTCCATGCCGATGCCATGGCCCACACGGTGGGAAAAGGTGCGGTAGCCCGGGCCGAATCCGGCGGCCGTAATGACCTTCCGCGCGGCCTGGTCGATCGCCTGGCATTCGACGCCCGGGTGCGCGGAGGCCAGCGCGGCGGCCTGGGCGCGGTGGACGACCTCAAAGACATGCTTCTGTTCGGCGGTCGCATGCCCCAGCACAAACGAGCGGGAGATGTCGGACTGGTAGCCCTCGACCAGGCAGCCGTCGTCCAGAAGAATAATCTCGCCGGCGGAGATCGTCTGCGGCCGGAGCGTGCCATGGGGTGAGGCAGAGTTGGCCCCGACCTGGCAGGAGGCTTCACCCGGAAAACCGGACCGGGCATAGGCCGCCTCGATCCAGCTTTCGACCTGCCGATTGGTCACGCCCGGCTTGAGGCTCTGCCAGGTCGCCTTGTAGACCGCGAGAGTGATGTTGTTGGCCAGCTGCATCAGGGCAAGCTCGGCGGGTGATTTGATGGAACGGCAGCCCGCGGTGACCGGCGTGGCACTGCGGACGGACAGGGTGGGCGAGGCGTGGGCGATTCCGTCGGCAAAGACGAACTGCGTGCGCTCCTCGATACCGATGGTTCCGGTGCTGATCCCGGTATCGCGCAGAGCTTTGGCTACGAGCAGGTAGGGGTCCTCATCCTCCTGCCAGGGGTAGATGCGCGTCTCTGCGGCGAGCGTCGGCGGGTTGCTGTGCATGCGCTCGCGCACCCGGGACTCCTCAAAGGCGGGGCAGACGATGAACGGGGTACCGCGGCTGGGAAGAACCCAGCAGAAGAGGCGTTCCGACTGCCCCCAGCGGAGTCCGGTGAAATAGCTCAGCGAGGTGCCGGTGGTGATGACGATGGCGTCGATCGCGTGGGCGCGCATCAGCTCGTGGGCGCGGTCAAGCCGGTGCTGCCGCTCCGAATAGGCGATCGGTTTCGCTTCGGTGCTGCGGTCGGGCAACGAGGCCAACGGTGCCGGAAGCGCACTGGAGCCTTCCTCTGTGCGCGCCTGTGCCTGGAGGCGTGCCGCAGCGGAGACGGCGGCGGCCGAGAAAAGAAATCTGCGACGTGAGGGCATGGAGGCGATTGTAGACGCCTCTTTCCCCAGCGCCCCAGGCGAAACTGTTACTGCGTGGTGAGCGGAACGCTCGGTGGGGCGGCGAGCGTGGAGGTAACGGGCTCCGGCATCGGCTGATCGGCGTTCTTCAGCAGCAGGGACACATCCCACATCTGCTCCTTGGAGAGCAGGTGATTGTAGGAGGGCATGCCGGCGAGGCGGACGCCGTTCTCCACCAGCCAGTAGGTCTTCCCGGGTTCGTCGTCGCTGACACCAACGACTCCGTTCTTGTGCTTCTGCCACAGCTGGGGAGCCTTCGGAAACATGTACTTGGCGTAGGCGACGTTGCGTCCAGGGGTGCCGTGGCAGCTGGCGCAGTGGCTCATGTACACGTGCGCGCCCGCTTCCAGCACCGCAGGAGATGCCTGGAATGGCGGCTGCTGCAACTCGCGATCCACGCGGGCATGCAGCGCCACGTGCGCGATCTCCCGCTCCAGGGGGAAGGGTTTGTCGGCGGTTGCGACCGGCGGGTGACCCACCTTGAAATACAACCAGCCCCCGGCGAAGAGGCACAGAAGAGTGAAACAGATCCCGAAGAAGAATGCGGGAAAGCTGCTTCTGGTACGGGTGTTCTCAGACATCAAGGCGGGCGCTCCGTAAAGCAGATCAGGAGATGTTGATGCTGGCTCCGGGGAAGACGTCCGCGGGAACAGGGGAGTTTCCCCAGAGTGTATGAGCGGACACCGGGATGGGATAGCAAGGATCCGTGAGGTCGAAACGATCTACGTTGGCGTCGAAACGATCTACGTTGGGGTAAAGAAAATCTACGCGTGGAGCAGAAAGAGGACGTAGCCGGCGAGACCAGCACCCAGCAGCGGTCCAAGAAAGGGAACCCACGCATAGCTCCAATCGCTGGTGCCCTTCCCGTGGATCGGAAGCAGGGCATGGGCGAGACGCGGGCCGAAGTCCCGGGCGGGGTTGATGGCATACCCCGTGGTGCCGCCTAGCGACAGGCCGATGCCCCAGATCAGGCAGGCCACCAGGTAAGGGCTGAGCCCGGCCGCGGCGCCGGTTGTGAGCACCAGGTGCGAGCTCATGCCGCCGGCGACGAGGATGAGCACAAAGCTGGCGAGAGCCTCGCAGAACAGGTTCGCCGGGTAGTTGCGGATGGCCGGAATGGTGGCAAAGACGCCCAGCTTGGCGGCAGGGTCTTCGGTGAGGCGGAAGTGAGGGAGGTAGAAGATCCAGGTCGCGACGGCTCCAAGCAGCGCGCCCGAGATCTGCGCGGCGGCGTACGGCAGAAGCTTTCCGTAGGTCTGCCCCTTGATGGCGAAGGCGAGCGTGAAGGCGGGGTTCAGGTGCGCATCGCTTGAGCCAAACAGCTGAGCGGTGAAGATGCCGCAGAGCACAGCAAAGGCCCAGCCAGTTGTGACGACCATCCAACCGGCGCCGTCAGCCTTGCTTCGGCGCAGGGAGACTCCGGCACAGACGCCGTTGCCGAGCAGCATCAGCACAAAGGTGCCCATAAACTCGCCGAGCAGGGGACCGCGGTTCAGGATCATGCCGATCGCTCCTTCAGATCAGCCTCCGGGCTGTTCAGGGGTTGCGTGGGAAAGGGGAAGCTGGGCAGGTACTGCCGGGCAAGCTCCCGGAAGCTGGCCACCTCCCGTTGCTGCCAGGCCTCATCGCGGCCGAGTTCGGCAGCCATCAGACGGGCCACCTCCGGCGCGCACGCCATGGCGGCCGTGGCGTCGAGCAGCAGAGCGCGGGTGCGACGGGCGAGCACGTCGTCGATCGTGCGGGCCATCTCGCATCGCACCGCCCACACCACCTCGGCTCTGCGATAGGGCAGCGCCGGATGGAGACGCTCGTTCAGCTCGGGCGAGCTGGCTGCGAGCGCCTCGATGGCCGCGGCATCCGAGCCGTAAACCTCGAGCTCGCCCAGCTTGCCGGCCGGCTCAGCCCAGCCGTGGAGGTGAAGCTCCGCCGTGCGGCAGCCGACCTCCGGCAGATCCCCAAGTGTCGCCGCCTGATTGACGGCGTCCTCTGCCATGTGGCGATAGGTGGTCCACTTGCCTCCAACGATCGTCAAAAGTCCGCTCGCGTCGATGTGGATGGTGTGGTCGCGCGACAGCGAGGCGGTGCGCGCGCGGTCATCCCCGGCGGGCTTGACCAGCGGCCGAATGCCGACGTAGATCGACAGAACGTCCTCTCGGCGCGGGGGCCGGCTCAGGTACCCGGCGGCGGTGTCGAGCACAAACCGGATCTCCTCTTCGAAGGGTCTGGGCTCGTACGAAGGCGCGTCGATCGGTGTGTCGGTGGTGCCAACCACGGTGCGGCCGTGCCAGGGAATGGCAAACAAGACGCGGCCGTCGCTGGTGTGCGGCACCATGATGGCGGTGTCGCCGTGGAGGAACTCGCGTGGCAGCACCAGGTGAATTCCCTGGCTGGGCTTGACCAGGGCGGCGGTCTCGGGTTCGGCCATGCGACGCAGATCGTCGGTAAACATGCCGGTTGCATTGACGACCACGCGCGCGCGTGGGTAGAACTGCTGGCCGGTTTCGCCATCGACGAAGGCGACGCCATCGACAAAGCCGTCGTCGTCACGATGAAGTCCGGTGACGCCGGCGTAGTTCAGCACGGTGGCACTGTGGTCCACGGCGGTCATCACGATGTGGGTGAGAAGGCGGGTGTCGTCGAACTGGCCGTCGTGGTAGATGACGCCGCCGCGCAGGCCGTCCTGCCGCAGGGTGGGCAGGCGCGTCAACACCTCGTCTCGCGACAGCACGCGCGACCGGCCGAAGCTGTAGCGAGTTGCGAGCAGGTCATAGATCTTCAGGCCGATGCCGTAGAACGGCGCCTCCCACCAGGAGTAGTTGGGCACAACAAACGGCAGCTCGTGGACGAGGTGCGGTGCGTTCTGGCGCAGCAGGCCGCGTTCTTTGAGCGCCTCCATGACCAGCGAAACGTTGCCCTGTTCCAGGTACCGCACGCCGCCGTGGACGAGCTTGGTCGATCGGCTGGAGGTGCCCTTGCCAAAGTCCTCCCGCTCCAGCAGAAGCGTGCGATAGCCGCGCGTGGCGGCGTCGACGGCAACGCCCGCGCCGGTGGCACCGCCGCCGATCACGATCATGTCCCAGGGGGTGTCACCCTGGGCGCGAACCTCGTCGAGCATGCGATCGCGGTTCATCGCGGCACGTTCCATCCTTTAGCGCGTTGGACCGCGTCGTTCCAGCGCGCGCGCAGGCGGTCCGCCTCCCTGCGGGGCAGCTGCGGCTCAAACAGGGTGCCCGCGGCCTCGTTGCGCTCGATCTCGTCGGTTCCGGACCAGAACCCGACCGCCATGCCCGCCAGGTAAGCCGCTCCGAGCGCGGTGGTCTCGATCGACGCCGGCCGCCGGACCGGAACGCCGAGCAGGTCGGCCTGCATCTGCATCAGCAGATCGTTGGCGGCGGCTCCCCCGTCGACGCGCAGCTCGGTCAGCGGGGCCGGGGTGTCGCTGTTCATGGCCTGGAGCACATCGCCCACCTGCAGCACGATCGATTCAAGCGCGGCGCGCGCGATGTGCGCACGGGTTGTGCCCCGGCCCAGACCGACAAGGAGACCCGTGGCGTAAGGGTCCCAGTGCGGCGCGCCCAGGCCGGTAAAGGCGGGCACGAGGACCACGCCGCCGCTGTCCGCGACGGACGCGGCGAGCGGCTCAATGGCGGGGCTCTGGTCGATGATCTCGAGGCCATCGCGCAGCCACTGCACCACCGCTCCGCCGACAAACACCGAGCCTTCGAGCGCGTATTCAAGCCTGCGGTCGAGCGAGCAGGCGAGCGTGGTCAGCAGGCGATGTTCACTCAGCCGAAACTCGCTGCCGATGTGCTGCAGCAGAAAGCATCCGGTGCCGTAGGTGTTCTTGGCGTCGCCCGGCCGAACGCAGTGCTGGCCAAAGAGCGCGGACTGCTGATCGCCCGCGATGCCGGCGATCTCAATCTCTCCAAGACCGAGCGTCGTCGTCACCCGGCCGATGCGCTCGGTCGACCAGACCACCTCCGGCATCATGCTTCGCGGGATGCGGAGCAGGCGCAGAAGAGTGTCGTCCCAGCGGTCTTCGACGATGTTGTAGAGCAGCGTGCGCGAGGCGTTGGTGCGGTCGGTCACGTGCCGGCCCCCGCTGGTCAGGTTCCATATCAGCCAGGTATCGACGGTGCCGAAGGCGAGCTCGCCGCGTTCGGCACGCGCGCGTGCGCCAGGGACATGGTCGAGAATCCAGGCCACCTTGGTCCCGGAGAAGTAAGGGTCGAGTCGCAATCCGCTGCGGTGGCGGACCTCCTCTTCGGCACCGTCGCGGACGAGCTCCGCGCAGCGATCCGCCGTGCGGCGATCCTGCCAGACGATGGCGTTGTAGACCGGCTTGCCGGTCGCTCGATCCCAGACGACCGCCGTCTCGCGCTGATTGGCGATGCCGAGCGCGGCGACATCGCGTGGGCGAACGCCAGCGCGGCCCAGCACCTCAACCGCAGCCGAGATTTGTGAGGTGAGGATCTCAAACGGATCGTGCTCGACCCAGCCGGTCTGCCCCTCCGGGTAGATTTGGGTGAACTCATGCTGCGCGACTCCGGCGACGGCGCCGCGCCCGTCAAACAGGATCGCGCGCGAGCTGGTGGTGCCCTGATCGAGCGACAGAATGTACTGCGGCATAGGAGCCTCGCGCGCCCGAGCTGCCTCCTCGGGATCAAAGTCCGGCGCACTCACCTTAGCAGGATTCCGGATGGTTGGGCAGAGTGTTCTCTGGTGATCCGCAGAGGCACATGCACAGGGCGTGCCGCTGGTTCTCCGTGGAGCCGAAGGTAGGGAGAGAGTCGCTCTGATCGAATCCGCTCCGAGCCAACGTTCTGCTCACCTGTCGTCATGTCCGCAGGTCATCTTCCTCTCTTTGAAACCGCAATCGGCTCATCAGAGCTCTCAGTCGCCGGGGCGAAATATAGGGGTCTCTCCACTGCGCTGCGCTGCGGTCGAGATGACAAGACGTAGATGTCGATACAGCCTAACGCTGCGTGCCGCCGGTCACCCGCTCCAGCACCAGCGCCGTGCTGTCGTAGTCGCCCGCCAGCCGAAGCTGCACCCCCGCACCCATCAGCACGGAGCCGCTCACGACCGGCTCGCCGGTGTACTTCGACGGATCGAGCGAACGGACGCGATAGCTCGCGTCACCATTCAGATCTTCGAGTCGCACCACAGGGTAGGGTGTGCCGTAGTGCTGCGCGGGAAGGTAGGCGAAGAGCACGGCCTGGGAGCCGTCGTGGGCGACATACTCGACCTGCGACGGGCCACCGCCGGCCGGGCTGGCAAGACGATAAAGATCGCCGTGCTGAACAGTCGTCCTGACCCCCTTGTAGAACTCCGTGAGCTGGTGAGCCGTGCTCATCTCCTCCGGGGTCCATCGGTTCAGGTTGCCGCCGATGCCGAGTGCCCCCTGCATGGCGGTGAGGAACCGAAACTGCAGCGGGATGGACCGGCGATCGAGAAAGTTGGGCACATCCGTGACCCAGGCCACCATCACCTCCGGCGAATAGGCGTGGGTGAAGCCGTACTGAATGCTGAGCCGGTCGAAGGCATCGGTGTTGTCCGAAGGCCAGACCTCGTCGGTGTAGCGCAGGATGCCGAGGTCAACCCGGCCACCGCCACCCGAGCAGGATTCGATCTCGAGCTTTGGGTGCCTGGCGCGTAGCTGCGCCAGGATGTCGTAGAGGTTCTGGACATAGCGGACGTAGATCCCTTTTTGCGCCTCAACGTCTGGGTGCTCGGGCGAACTGCCCGGCGCACTGTCCCAGCCCGGCTCGCTCCAGTTGCGGTTGTAGTCCCACTTGAGAAAGGCAATATCGTTTTCGGAGACGAGCCGGTCGAGAAACCCGAGCACGTACGCCTTCACATCCGGGCGGGCCAGATTGAGCACCAGCTGGTTGCGGGCTTCGGTGCGTTGCCGGCCGGGAAAGCTCATCACCCAGTCCGGGTGCTGGCGATAGAGCTCGCTGTTCGGGTTGACCATCTCGGGCTCGACCCACAGACCGAAGTCCATGCCGAGCGCGTGAACACGGTCGATGACGGGCTTGAGACCATTGGGAAATTTGGTTCGGTTTACGGTCCAGTCGCCCAGGCCGGCATGGTCGTTGACGCGCTCGCCGAACCAGCCGTCATCGATGACGAAGCGTTCCACCCCAAGCTTTGCTGCCTTCTCCGCGAGCGCGATCTGGCCGGTCTCGCTGACGTGGAACTCCGTCGCCTCCCAGGAGTTGTAGATGATCGGCCGGGGCCTGGGATCGGGGTGGGTCGGCAGGATCTCATGAAGTTGAAATCGATGCAGGATGCGTGAGGCGCCGCCCTGACCCTGTGCGGTGTAGCCAGCGTAGAAGCGTGGGGTCTCGAGCGAGCTGCCCGGGGCCACGGTATAGGCGAAGTCGAACGGGTTGTAGCCGGCGGTGATGCGAAGCAGTCCCTGCGCGGTCTCCTCCGTCGTCATCCGCCAGGAGCCGCTCCATCCGAGCTCGCCAAACCAGACCGGACCTGCGCTCTCGGTCGTCTCCCCGGTTCGGCCGATCGCGAACCACGGGTTGGCCTGGTGCGAGGTGCTGCCGCGACGGCTCTCCAGCACGGAGATGCCGGTCTCGACGGGAGCGGTGTGCAGCTGCCACTCGCCGCCCCACTCTCCGGTCAGCCAGCTGTGCTCGTAGCCCTCGCCTGGCGGCAGATTCCACGTGGCGGAGGCGGCCTGTTCGACGCGGATGGGCGCCTTGCCGGCGTTCTCGACCCGCGACCAGCGCGCCAGCACACCCTCCGGGAAGGCCTGGTAGAACAGGTGGACCGCGACGGGCTGAACGGTGTCCTGCAGCGTCACCTCCAGCCGCCCATCGTGGACCTGTGCGTCTTTGAACTTCAGGATCAGCGTCCGGTCGCCGTTCGGCGAATCGACCTTGAGCGCGGGCTCGTTATAGAGACCCTCACCCCAGGCCGGGTACTCGAGCGGCGTGGTGTTGATGGGGCCATCGAAGGAGGCGTGCTCCGGCTGCATCCTGGCCGGGGGCAGCGTCGCACCAGCGGCCAGCTTCGGTCCCCAGTAGAGGCTCTGCAGCATGCCTTCGTCGTTGACCCCGAGCACGTAGGACATCTGTCCGGCGTCGATCCGCCACTCGCGCTCGCTGCTGTCGGCGTGGACGGCAACCTGCGCCAGAACCGGGAGTGAAGCGAGAGCAGGCACAAGCAGCATCAGCAGCGCGGGGCGTCGTCGTGGCATCGGTGGATCTGTCTCCAGGAAGGCTCTGCCAGAACAGAAGGGAGCGTGTGTTCCGGCGCAGGAGGAGGGTAGCGCAGCAGGGCCGCCGAAGACCAGAACGAATCTGCGTGCATGCGGTGGCCTGAACGCGCTATCGTTCTGCAGATCCGAGTAACGTCCATCCGCCCGCACCGAAGGAGCTACCCCTTTGATCCGACTGCCCCTGTTCTCGTGCCTTCTGCTCGCGGCTGTGCTTCCCACCGTGGCACAGGCTCCGCTGCCTCCCGCGCCGCGCCGCCCCGCCCTGCTGCTGGGAGCGGCCTGGTACCCCGAGCAGTGGCCGGAGTCGCGCTGGGACGCCGATCTGCAGCTGATGGAGGACGCGCACATCCACTTCGCGCGCGTGGGCGAGTTCGCCTGGAGCAGCATGGAGCCGAGCGAGGGCCACTACACGCTGGACTGGCTGGAGCACGCCATTCGCGCGGCCGAGCGGCACCACATTGCCATCGTTCTGGGCACGCCCGGGGCAACACCGCCCGCGTGGCTCACGCAGAAGTACCCCGAGACGCTGCGGACGATGGAGAACGGTCGCAAGGACCAGCACGGCAATCGCACGCAGTTCAACTTCTCCGACGCCAAATACCGTGAGCTGCTGGGCGGGATGGACGAGCAGATGGCGAAGCGCTTCGGCCACGATCCCAATGTGATCGCCTGGCAGATCGACAACGAGATCGGCACCGAAAGCTTCGACGACGGAACGCGCACGCAGTTTCAGGACTGGCTGCGGGCAAAGTACAAGACGCTGGACAACATGAACGCACGATGGACGACGGCCTACTGGAGCGAGACCTACAGCGACTGGCGGCAGATCCCGATTGAGGAGAGCCGCGGCAACCCGGGCCTTCTGCTGAACTGGAAGGAGTTCGTCTCCGACGTGTGGCGCAGCTACGTGGGCGGGCAGGTCAAGATTCTGCGAGCAAACTCCGAGCCGCGGCAGATCATCACGACCAACACCATGGGCTTTTACGACAAATACGATCACTACACCGTCGAGCAGGACCTGGACTTCGCCTCGTGGGACGACTACGTGGGCGAGGGGCACCTGAACCCAGTGAGCGACGGCGCGACACACGACCTGACGCGCGGATTTCTCCGCAAGAACTACTGGGTCATGGAGACACAGCCAGGATTCGTCAACTGGGCTTCGGTGAACAACGCCCTCAACAAGGGCGAGGTGCGCGCGATGGCGTGGCACGACATCGGACACGGTGCCGAGGCGGTCGAGTACTGGCAGTGGCGCAGCGCGCTGAACGGGCAGGAGCAGTACCACGGCACGCTGGTGGGGGCGGATGGCACGCCGGTGCCGCTCTACACGGAGGTGCAGCAGATCGGGTCGGAGTTTGAGAAAGCCGCACCGGCGCTCGAAGGCACGACGGTGGAGTCCGAGGTGGCCCTGCTGCAGAACTACCCGAGCCGGTGGGCGATCAACTGGCAGCGTCACAACAAGAATTTCGATCCGGTGACGAATCTGGTCAGCTATTACGGTCCGCTGCGACAGTTGGTGCGCTCGGTCGACATCGTGTCGGACACCGCTCCGCTTGATCGCTACAAGCTGGTGGTGGCGCCGGCGCTAAACCTCGTCACACCAGAGGCGGCGAAGCACCTCGAAGCGTACGTGCGCGGCGGCGGCCATCTCGTGCTTGGGCAGCGCAGCGCCATGAAGGATGAGGACAACAGCCTGTGGCCCGAGCGTCAGCCCGGACCGCTTGCGGACCTGCTGGGAGCGCGGGTCGAGCAGTTCTACGCACTGATTCAGCCGGTTCCCGTCGAGGGTCAGTGGGGCACCGGCGAGAGCCCCCTCTGGGCGGAGCAGATCGGCGTCAAGAATCCTGAAACCACGGTTCTGATGCGGTACGGCAAGAGCAACGGATGGCTGGATGGCCAGCCCGCAGCCGTCACGCGCAAGGTTGGAAAGGGGAGCATCACGTACATCGGCGCGGCGCTGGACCCCCAGACCATGGCGACGGCAGCAAAGTGGATGCTCGAGCAGAGCGGCATCGCGGAGGTGCTGCCGGGCGTGCCCGAGGGGGTGGATGTCGCGATCCGTTCCGGCGCGGGAAAGCACGTCGTGATCCTGACCAACTACAACCCGGAGCCCGCAACCGTGGCCCTGCCACAGGCCATGAAGGACGTCCTGAACGGATCCACGGTTCACAGTGTCAGCCTGCCGCAGTACGGCGTCGCGGTGCTGCAGGGCAGCGGCCGATGACACCGAGCAGACCCTGGCGGGGCTGACCCCGCCAGGGGGAGCGTCTCACGTCCGTTCCGCGTCAGATCTCCTCTTCCGATGGCTTGACGGTGAACTTGACGGTCGAGGTGCCCAGCCACGGGTGCTTGCCCGACAGGGTCACCACGCCGGGCCTCTCGCCGGCGCGAACCCAGATGGCCCCGGTGCCGCCGATCAGGCCGAAGGGATTTTCGCCGACGATCTCGGCCGGTCCATCCAGCGTCAGCGCAATGGCATCGGCGGCGAAAGGGCGCACATTGCCAAAGGCGTCTTCGGAGCGCAGCACCACCCGCACCATATCGGCGCCATCGGCGACCAGCTCCGTCTCGTCCGGCAGAAGCACGAAGCGGTGGTCTGCGCCTGAACCGCCCAGGGTCTTTGAGATCACCTTTTTGCCACCGATGTAGCCGTCGAATCGGAGGTCGCCCCAGGTCTCGTGGCGCAACGCCTTGCCGTCGAACCGGATCGAAAAGGGCGGGTGCTTGAGATACGCGAACTGCTTGCGGTCGGGGTCGCCTTCGCCCGCGGGGGTTTCGCCGTGCTCGTTGACGGTGTACATCTTGATGTGGTCGACGTTGGACGAGATCAGCGCATACGTGATGCCGACCGACTCATCATTGCGCGCCCAGTGGAAGGCCGGCTCAAGCACGATCTCCTGCTCGGGTTCGACCATGGACTTATAGAAGCCCGCTGCGGGCTTGGGCGTGCGGAAGATATCCATCACGCCGTGGTAGCAGATGCGATCGCCGGAGCCGAAGTTGGCATGCGTGGTGTAATCAAAGGCGCACCAGCCGATGCCGCCGGCGTACTGCGGATCGCTGGCCAGCTGGTCATGCACGCGCGCGTGACGGATGGTGTGCTCGCGCAGGCGTTCGAGCGAGTCGATGGTCTTGGTCGGGTAGGTGTGACCGACGAACTCGGTATTCAGATAGCGAGGGTGGTTGGGCTTGCGCAGAGGCCAGCCGAAGTCGTTCATGGTGAAGACGTCTTCGAGGAACTCGGAGTTATACAGGAAGCGAATGCCGCCGGTCTGCCGGCCGGTGTCGAGCGCGTGCGCCAGGTTGTTGGTGCGGGTGTAGAAGTCGTGGTTGTCCTGCGACTCGTTGATGCGCACGCCCCACAGGATGACAGAGGGCCGGTTCCAATCGCGGCGAATCATGCGGCGCACATTGTCGACCGAGATGTCCTGCCAGGCAAGATCGCCGATGTGCTGCCATCCGGGGATCTCTTCGAGCACCAGCAGCCCGAGCTCGTCGCAGGCGTCAAGAAAGTGCGGCGACTGCGGGTAGTGTGACGTGCGGACGATATTGCAGTTCAGGTCTTTGCGCAGGATCCTGGCATCCTGCCGCTGGCCGCGGGCGGACATCGCCTGTCCCACCCAGGGAAAAGTCTGGTGGCGGTCCAGTCCGTGCAGCTTGATGATCTTGCCGTTGAGCGAGAATCCGTGGTCGGTAAACGTGGCCTCGCGCAGGCCGATGCGGCGCGAGTCTTCGTCGATGACGCGGCCATCCTCATGCAGCTGCACATGGACGGTGTAGAGCTGCGGGTGATCGAGGTCCCACAGCTTCGTCTTGCCCGCGAAGCCGGTCAGCGTCACGGTCGCGGCAGGACCGTCCTTTGCCGCGTCATAAGGCTCAGCCCCAAGGGCCTGGTCGGCGTCGGCCTCGTGGTGCTCCGTGACCGGAGGCATGGCTGGAAGCTTCTGCGTTCCGCGCGCGAGTACGCGGTCTCCATCGCGCAGCTCGGCGCTGACCGAGAGCGCGCCAGACCGCGCCCCGGCGGAGCGGTCGAGATAGCAGGCGACATCCATCGATGGGCTGCTGCCAAGCACATCCTTCGGTTGGGCGTGAATGTTTTCAAGAAAGATCTGCGGCACCATGCGCAGCGCGACATCGCGGTAGATGCCGCCAAAGGTCAGGTAATCCACCTCGTATCCGAAGGGCGGGATGTCCTTGCGCTCGGTCGAATCGAGCTGCACCGACAGCAGGTTTTTGCCGGAGGGATGGAGGTGCTGGGTGATCTCAAAGGAGAACGGCGTGTAGCCGCCCTTGTACTCTCCCAGCTGCTGGCCGTTGAGGAAGACGGTCGAGGCGATCATGGCCCCGCCGAAGTCGACAAAGACGCGCCTGCCCGCGGCTTCTTTGGGCACGTTCAGCGGCCGCCGGTAGACCGACACAAACTCATAGGTCGCATCGTTCAGACCATGCCAGGGCAGGGGAATGTTGCTGTGGGGAATGACGACCTGGCTGAAGCCGGAATCATCAAAGCCGGGCTGGTGCGCGGCAGCGGTCGCCTTCGGGCTGTAACGCCACCTGCGGTTGATGGGCTTCACCGTTCGGCCAGCGGCCAGGCCCTTTGCTTCGGCGAGTGCAAGCGGTGTGCTGGCAAGTGTGGCTCCCGCCACAACGGTGCCGCCCGTCTTCAGAAAGTTCCTACGATCCATGGGGTCTCCGGTTGTCTGTGGCTATCTTATGCCTGCTTCGTTGTGGTCGCTTGCGGGTGCGGTCGCTGTCTCCTCGGCAAGGACCAGGTCCCAGGGGGCGAGTGTGACCCGGGCTCCTGACTGCAGCGTGTGTCCGGTCAGCAGGTCGCGCGCCGCTCCAAATCGGTAGATCACCGTCTCAGGCTGAGACGAGTAGTTGAGGAGGTAATGAAGAGTGTGGCCCGCATCGTTGACGCCGCTCTTGATGCGAACGGGACCACCGGCAAGGGCCGTGTCGGCGGCAATCCCGGCGTCCTTCAGGCTGGAAAGTACAAGCTGCTGCTGCAGCGCGTCCGACAGCATGGTTCCCTCATAGGTGAGGGTGCCCGTGCCATACGTGTTGCGCGTGATGGCGGGCCAGCGGCCGAAGAAGGGGTGGTCATAGAAGGCCAGAGGCCTGGCAGTGGTGGGCTGGAGAAACTCAGCCCATGCGCTTACCGTGTTCTCCGCTGCGGGGACGTGGAACGGATCGCCCTTGAGGGCGAGCGGGTGCTCCAGGCTGGAGAACTCCTGGTAGGTGAATCCAGCTGCCTGCGCGAGCGGGCCGGGCGCGCGTTCGTGGCGGACGGCGGAGCTCTCGTTGGTGAAGCCGCTCTTGAAGGTCATTAAAACGTGGCCTCCCCCGTGAACGTAGTCCGAGATCTTGCGCAGAAGAGCATCATCAGCCGAGTAGAGCGCAGGGACGATCAGCAGTTTGTAACGGCGGAAGTCCGGGTCCTGCGGAAAGACGAAATCCGATCCCACATTGGCGTTGTAGAGCGCGTGGTGCAGCTGGGTAACGATGCTGTTGTAGGTTCCCGATGCCTTGCCCGGAACCCAACCGGGGCTGCCCTCCCGCACAAAGGGCATGAACGAGATCGCATTGGCCGAGTCGACGCTGTAAAGAATGGCCACCTCATTCCGGATGCGGAGATTGACGACCGACCGGCCTATCTTCCTGAGCTCGTGCGCGGTGCGCGAAACCTCGGCATAGGCCCGGTTGGGCTCGAGATCGTGGCTCAGGACGCCCTTCCAATAGGTCTCCTGGCCGGCGTGGATCGAGTGCCAGTGCCAGTACTCCACCATGTTCGCGCCCGAGGATAGGTCCGTGTAGACGTCGAGACGGAGCTGTCCGTCATAGGGTGGAAACTGCGCCGCCGAATCCCACCCGAGGGTCTGCGCGTTCGTCTCCGTGACAAGGTAGTTCTGATGTTTCAGCGATCGGGAAAAGTCTCCCTGCATCGCCTGAAAGGCGCCATCCATGTGGTCCTGCGTGCCGTGGTAGATGTTGTCGGCGACGACGTCGATCACCTTGGCCACATTGAACTCATTCACGTCGGCCTTCATCATGGAGCCGAAGTCCTGTGTAACAAACTGGTCTGGCCGGCGATGCTTCCGCACCAGGGCAGCCTGGAAGGCAAGGAAGTCTGTGACGCGCATCTGCTGCCATCGCGACCATTCCAGTTTGTAACTGGTGCTGGTCGCGTTGTCGCGCGGCGGAACATCGTCCCAGCTGTTGATGTCCTGCCCCCAGTAGTTCAGGTACCAGGCTTTGTTCAGGGCGTCGGTCGTGCCGAACTTCTGCTTCAGATGCTCCACAAATCCAGCGTACACATCCGGATTCGAGGCACCGTAGGACGCCGTCTCGTTGTCGATCTGCCATCCGATCACGGCGGGGTTGTCCTTGTAGTGCGAGACCAGGTTGGTGATGACGCGCGCGGCATAGAAGCGAAATCTGGTGTTGTCGGTATCCATGTTCTGGCGCATGCCGTAGTGGACCTGCGCTCCACCGAGCGGGCGAGCATAGAACTCAGGATGTGCCTTGGCCATCCACACCGGCATGGAATAGGTGGGCGTCCCCAGGATGACCTTGATGCCGGCCTTTCCCATGGCGTCGACCACGCGATCCATCCACGCATACTCAAAGTGCCCGTCCGAAGGCTCCCACAGACTCCACGTCGATTCGCCCATGCGCACGACGGTGATGCCGGCCTGCTTCATCAGCGCGACATCCTTCTCCAGCCGCCCCGGTTGCAGATCAGCGGGCATGTACTCGTTGTAGTAGGCCGCGCCATACAGGATGTCGGGCATGGTCGCGCCCGGGGGTGCCTGCTGCGGCAGGGCGGCGGGAGCAGCGGTGGCGAGCACGGAAACAGCAGCGCAGCGGAGGAGACAGCCGACAGGATTCATGCGAGAGCGAGCTCCTAAAACGTGCCGAGGCGGATGCGCACCGCCGTGGTTGGGTGCTGGTGAAAGTTCAGGCCGCGGTCGGTCTGGTCGCCGTTCCACAGCCGCAACGGATGCCAGGTGCCGTTCTCGTAGGTGCCCTCCTCCGCGCTCAGGATCTGCATGCGCAGACCGGGAAGGCGGCCGGGCACATGAAAGGCAACACTGGCCTCCACCCCGGTGACGAGGAACTCGTCCGGTCCGAGCTGCGCCACAAGCGCGCGGCCGGAGTGATCTTTCGTGCCCGGCGGCGGCTGCCCGTCGGGCTGGGGGAATCCAAAGCGCACGGAGGCCTGCCACTTGCCGAAGTTCAGCTCCTGCGTCGTTTCGCCCGGGGCGTCGACTGCTGCCTTCAGCTTGCCCTCATAGTTCAGCTTCGCAAGCTCGCGCGCCATGGGCGCAAGCAGGGCGTAGTTTTCCGTGTCCGCCACCGGACCCTTGTCGCCCGAGTAGGTCCAGCCCGTGCGATCGACGCCAAATGGGGAAAATCCGATCGCGCCATAGTTCAAGGCGAGAAACAGGTACGGCGCGAAGCGATCGGCGTTGCCGGTCTCGGGAATCCAGAGCGCGTTGTCGGGTCGCGCGTAGGTCTTCAGAACATCGATGTAGAAGCTGCGATCGTCGGAGTAGATGTCCGGGCCGATGATGTCGATGGCCGGGGCAAACGCCTTCCACAGCGAGATCACATCCTGCACAGGACCGCCCGAAGGGTACCCGATGCCAGGGTTCGGCACCTGGCGCTCCGGCAGCGCAGCGACCGGGTAGGAGAGCCAGACGTTGCAGTAGAAGGGGATGTTGAACTCGTGCTTTCCCGCCGCCGCAATCTCGTTGAGGTAGCGTGCCTGGTGGTAGGCCTGAAAGGTCTCGTTCGCCTTTCCACCGAAGACCTCGCTCCAGGTGCCGGCGGTCTTGTGGGTGGCCCGGAGCAGGTCGGCTGGAACGGCCCCGGCAAACTCACGGTTAGACTCCGGTGAAAAGTCGCGCGGCGAACCGACGATGCCGGACTCATTCTCCACCTGCACCATCAGCACCGTGTGTTCGCTGCCGTCGATCTCAGCCAGGTGGTGCATCAGCGCGGTGAAGGCGCGTTTGTCCGCGTCGAGGTTCGCGCGCGAGCCTGCGGAGAGCACATCGATCGGCTCTCCATTTGCATTGATCACGCGCGGATAGGTCTTCGGATCGGTCTTGATCCACTGCGGCACGTAATGCATGTTGCCGTTCTTCCAGGTGCCAAACCACAGCAGAACCAGGTGCAGGTGGTGCTGTCGCGCCCCCTGGACCAGCATGTCCTCCGTCGTGAAGTCGAACTTGCCGGGCTGCGGCTCCATCTGCTCCCAGTACACCGGCGCCTCGACCGTGTTGGCGTGCATCGCCTCGATCGCCGGCCACACCTGCGGCAGGGTGGAGGCCCAGGAGCTCGAGTTGTTGATCTGCGCGCCAAGCACCAGGTACGGTGCGCCATCGACCATCAGAGCATGGCGTCCATTCTGCTCCGCCAGGTGCGGCGCTTCGGAGGCATGGGCGGATGTGCCTGGGCAAAGGAGGGCGGCGGCGGTGCAGAGGCAGAGGGCGAGACGCGATCTCATCATGGCAGGAGCTCCTGGCGGAGAGGGAAGGAGTGGCTCGGGCGAATGTGCGAAAAAGATGTCATAGCAGCAGCCGGAGCACCTGTTCCATGCCCATCGGCGTACCTGAGGTAGTGCCTCGTGGAAGTCCGGGGCCGATGACCACGGCGGAGCTCGCCCCCTCTTGCCACGCCAGGAAGCGGACGCGCTCCGGCTCCGGCAGGCGCAGCAGATTGATCCATGTCAGGTGTGCCGCCTCGATCGCGTCGACGAGCGATCCGGCCGCGTCGGGCGCGCCCCCGGTGGCGCCGCCCAGCAGCTCGTCCAGGCCTCGCTGCCGCTGCCGCGGTGTGAAGCGCAGCAGCAGCGTCTCAGGCTCGGCGCGGCGAAGGCACTCGCGCGCGGCCCACTGCACAAAGGTGGTTGCGAAGATCTGTGTGCCGGAGCCTTCGGTCAGCAACGACAGCTTGAATCGCGAGAGCACCGGGTCGTCCTCCGGAAGCCCAAGCTGCTCCGGGCCGGTGCGGGCGAGGAGGCTGCGCAGCTCCTCCGGACCGGACCTCCCGGATCGCATCGCCTGCTGGGCGCGCGAGAGCAGGTGCTGCCGGGCGGCTTCGAGCGCGGAGTAGGAGACGTAGCTCACGCCGGTCCCGGCGGGCAACGGGTCCGTGGCGGCCGCCCCCTCGATCCACCAGTGCGCCAAGCTCCGGGGGGACGCCACCCTGCGCGCCGCGACGTGTGCCTGGAGCGTCTCCAGGCCATGCCTGGGATCGACCGCCGTCAGCAGAACACCTTCGCGCCGCAGCTTGCCGAAGATCGGTTCCGCGGCTGGAGCGGCCCCAAGCGAAGCTGCAAGCACAACCACGGTCAGCCGTGTCGGACTGCCCATGGGGCTGCCCGCCTGGGCGGGCGCGGCCTTCCCATACGCCGATGCCGCCGCGCGGAAGGCGGTCATCTGCTGCGTGCTCCACAACGTGGCGGTCAGATGTTCCATGTACCCGGGCGAGTCGGCGACCCAGTCCATCTCCTCCAGGCTGCGCGGAAGGGAGATCGCGGCAAACGGCGCAGTCAGCGTCTTCAGTGTCTCCGGGGAGGCTGAACCAAGCCATCGAAGCTGCGCCTCCAGGCGCGTCCGCTCGCGCGGAAACTGCCAGTCATAGGTGCTGACCTGCCGCAGCAGCATGGGCAGCAGCGGCAGAGGCAGCTGCCGCAGCAGGGCGAGGTGCGCGATGGCCAGCTTGCGTGCCTCCGGCGGGTACCCGGCGAAGCTGCTGGCGGTAGGGGCGGAAGGCTGCACGGTCAGAGCACCTCGTGGAGCGGCCGGCCCTGTGCCGTGCGGGCATGCAGGCCGAAGCGCGCGGCGAGCGTGGGGACGAGGTCGAGCGAGTCAACCGGACGATCGACTACAGTGTTCTCGCGCACACCAGGGCCGAGCACCATCATCCATGTCGTGCGCGAAAGCGCGTCACCTGTGCGATGGTGCTGAAATCCATTGCCACCCGCGTCCTCGTCGGAGTCGCGGCCGAAGTCGGGCAGGATGTACATCGTCGTCCGGCCCTTGTACTCGGGCTCAGCCTGGATCGCCTGCCAGATCTCCGCGCACAGCCGGTCCGAGCGGCGAATGCCCTCAAGGTAGAGCGAGAACGCACCCGAGTGCGCGATGTCGATGTCGTGCAGCGTGATCCAAAGCAGCGACGGCGCCATCCTGCGCATGAGCTGCCGCGCGATATACACACTCAACTCGTCGGGGCTGGTGAGGCTCTGCGCGTGCGCGCGAAACTGCTCCACGGAGATCTGCAGGAGATCGGCCGTGTGGTGCAGCTCGACCTGTGAGGCTGAGCCCGTGGGAGAAGGGTCAAACAGCGGCGTCTCATAGCTGTCGCGCAGAAGATACTCGTAGCTCGACCTCGGCTCGCCCGCGACGGCAGCGGCCAGAAGCTGTTTGGGCAGGATGACCCTGGCCCCGAGATGAGCTCCCAGAAGGGAGCTTGAGCTCTGCCCAATGCCTCCGAAGCCGTTGCTCGGTGCGACCACCCAGGCGTCGTCCGCCGGCCGGCCGAGATCGTGCCGGAGGTACTCAAAGATGGTCGGGTTGCGCGGCTGCACGGCGGCGAAGTTGTTGAAGCTCTCATACACGCCCGTTGCGAGCGAGGCCGTGGCGACATAGTGGCCGAGGATGCCGCGGTTGATCACCTGCGTGTAGAAGGTCGCCTGCGGAATCAGATCCGTCAACAGGTGGGGGATGTTGCGCTGACCCTCCGGGGCAAAGGTCTCGGCATCGCGGGCTCCGCCGCCAAAGGTGACGACCACCGCCTTCGGCGATCGGGGAGACCGCAACGGCTGTGCGCTGGCAAACGAGACCATGCGGCTGGCCGCGGCCGCCCCAATCGCTCCGCGGAGGAACTCTCGCCGCCCCAGGCCCTGGCGGGCTGCCAGGCGAAGCATCTGCGAGCTCAGTGGGAGTTGGTCAGAAATACCATCACCTCCCGCATCCGGCGTTCCTGCGCGGCCTTCTCCTGCCCGGAGCTCTGCTGCTGCAGGGCGATCTGTTGCTGAGCCTCTCCGTGGCGGCCGGTGTGGGCATAGGCCCGCGACAGCCGATAGTGCGCCTCCGCGTAGGCGGGCCGCAGCGCAATCGCGTGCTCGAGCGAGGTGGCGCTCGCCTGCCAGTCGCCCCGGGTCTGCTGCAGCTCGCCCATCTCGTACCAGGCCTCGGGCAGCCTGGGGTCGGCCCGGAGCGCCTGCCGCAGCAGCTCCTGCACCTCCGAAAGCTGCTGCGCCTCGGAGCTCTGGTGCAGAAGCGTGATGGCCGCGTAGAGCGCCAGCGGCGCATTGCCGGGGTGCTGCCGAGCCAGCGTCAACAGGCTGGCGCAGGCTGCCTCCGGCGCTCCGCTCTGGGCGCTGCAGCTGCGTCCCAGGAGGTCGGCTGCGGCCGTATTCGAGGCGTCCCTGGCGACCATGCCCTGGAAGACACCGGCGGCCGCCGCGAACTGGTTGCTGCCGAACAGGGCGACGCCCAGACCCATCTGCAGCCGGCTGCTCTGAGGAAACTTCTGCACGGCAAACCGAAAGATCTGGATCGCCGGCGCAAAGGTCCAGTGCCGCAGCATCTCGTTCCCGTAGGCGTTCAGATTGGGTTCGCTCGGGTCGATCTCGGCGGCGCGTCGAAACGAGCCGGCTGCGCTCTCGTAATCGCCAAGCTTCTCTTCCACCTCTCCCAGCAGCTCCTGCACAGGGGCAGACCGGTCTGCGTCGGCCGCTGCGAGCAGAACCTGCTTCGCCTCGGCGGTTCGCCCAGCCTCCATCAGAGCGAGCGCCCAGTCATGGTGGAGGTCGGCAGCATCGGCTCCGGCGACGTTTCCTGCCGTGGAAATACGGCTCGCAGCCGCGAACGCCTGCGCTGCTTCGCCTGACCGGTGCGTCTGCAGAAGGGCGTGCGCCAGCGCCAGGCGATCTTCGGCGTTGGCGGGATCGCGCCGGCACGCCTCTTCAAGCAGCGGCGTCGCCTTCGCCGGTTCGTTCTCCTGGAGATACAGCACTGCCAGATTGGCTGCAAGGGCAGAGTTGCCGGGTTCGAGGTCGAGAGCCTGTCTCAGGTAGGGAATGGCTCCGGCTGAGTCGCCGGATTCGGCCAGCACCATTCCCGCGGCGCTCTGGATCTCCGCCTGCCCGGGATACCGTGCGGCCAACTGCAGCAGGGGGCCCTTTGCCGGTCCGAGATTCCCCGCGTTATAGGCCAACAGGGCGGCGTTCAGGGTGGTCTGGTCCTCGCTGCTCAACTTCTCGCTGCCCGGCGCGTGCCGACCCGCGGTGTGCGTCTTCGGAGTTTGGGGCCTGGCATCCTTGCTCTGGACTGCAGCGGCGGACAGCGCGCTCCAGCCTGGCGCGAGGGCCAATGCGGCGAGCAGATACAAGGATCGGGGAAGGGAAGACATCGCGCTTAACTCTATGCTGCCGGAGGCGACTCTATGCTGCCGGAGACGGCATCCGTCTCCGGCAGCGGTGTGGTTGCGACCAAAGCAACTGTCCAGGCCGTCTGCCTAGAAGTTGATCTTGGCAGCAAACTGGAAGAAGCGCGAGTCAGGGTAGAACTGCCCCAGGCTGCGGTTGGAGGTGATCTTGCCGCCCTGCGCGCCGATGTTGCCATCCGGGTTGCCATAGGCGGGTGTGTTCAGCAGGTTGAAGTAGTCCGCGCGAAGCTGGAAGTTCTTCTCGTGGAAGAAGGTGAAGTTCTTGAAGAGCGATCCGTTGATCCGCTCATAGCCCGGACCGTAGATCATGTTGCGCCGGCCACCGAGGTATTGCAGCGCCTGAAAGCCGGTGATGCGAGATCCGTCGGGGATGGCCGTGTTGGGTGGCGGGTTGACGAACGCACACGGGTTGTACCAGTGAATTGTGGTCCTTACCTGGGCTGGACAACCGGCTCCGCCGCCGCCCTTGTATGGGTCCGCAATCTGAATGGGGTGAGCGCCTGCGCCGTTTGCGGTAGAGATGGAGGTATTCAGGCTGAACGGCTGACCGGTCTGTGCGATAAAGGTGAGGCTGTTGGTCCAGCCCCCGAGCAGCTGGTTGAGGATGCCCTGGTGATTGCCGAAGCGACGCCCCACCCCGTACGGAATCTCGTAGGAGCCGTTGAAGGTGACGCGGTGCCGCACATCGAAGGGTGAGTTGCTGTAATCCGCGCCAATGCCGGTCAGCAGAGCGTTTCGGTAGCTGGCATCGCCGGTCGAGCCGAGCGGCGTTGGTGCATCGTCGAGGGAATGAGCATAGGTGTAGGTCGCCAGGTAGCTCAGACCATCGTGGAAGCGCTGGTCCAGCTTGGTCTGGAGAGAGTTGTAGTTGGACGATCCCAGGTAGGCGCTGTAGGCCGTTCCTCCGAAGCCGGGAAACGGCCGGACAGCGGTGTTGCTGTCGTCCGGTCCCACAAGTGCGGCCGAAGCGTTGAAGTCAGGAAACACCACCAGGTGGCGAGACACGGAGCCGACGTAGGCGACGCTCGCGGACAGGTTGTTGGTCAGAGCGTACTCGGTCGACACATTGTACTGCTGGCTGTAGGGCGTCCTGACCTGGTTATCGGAACCGCGCAGGCTCGGTGTCGAGAGGGCGTTCTGAAGCCCCGCCGCTATCACCGTGGTGAACCCGTTCTCCAGCGTCAGGCCGTTGTTCTGGCAGTTCGCCGGGGTGCAGGCACCGTGGAGCGTGGTGGAACTGAAGTTGGAGTCGAACTCAAACGGGTAGTTCTCCCCCAGGTTCGGGTAGTACCCGGTGCTCTCGAGCCCGCCGAAGAAGATGCCATAGCCGCTGCGAAGCACCAGCTTGTCGGTCACGCGGTAGGCGAAGCCGAAGCGGGGCGCGAAGTTGGACTTCTGCGGCTGCACCAGAAAGTGGTTGTCGGTGTACTGCAGCTGGATGTTGTTCTGCTGCAGCAGAGTGGTAAACGCAGGCGCAAGGGCGACATTGCGCTTGGAGCTGGGCAGCCGGTAGATGCCGGTGCCGGCACCCGGTGCGGTGCCGGTGACGATAAACGCCGCCTGGTTGTCGTGGCGCTCCTGGTAGGGCTGGGCATACTCATACCGCAGACCCAGGTTCAGCGTCAGCCGGTCGGTCGTCTTCCAGTCATCCTGCACATACCCGGCCCTGATCCAGCGCTTGTCATCCGAGGTGAAGATGTTGGAGATGGCGCCCGTGTCCATGTTGTTGGTGAGGAAGTCGGCAACTCCGAAGCCGGAGTAGTTGGTGTTGACGCTCCCATCCGCATTCCGGATCGGGCTTGCGCCTGGCGCGCTCGTAAACTTGCCGGAGAAGTTGTAGCTGCCCCGGGGCTGCGTGGGTTGCGTTGTCGAGAAGCGGATGTGCTGAAAGTTGAGGCCGGTCCGGATGGTGTGCCGGCCGATCACCTTGGTGACGTTGTCCAGAATCTGGTAGACGTTCTGGTACTCGTTGGTGACGGCAAAGGTCGGCGAACCGAAGCTGTTGATGCCGCCCACGGCCACGTTGGGCAGGCCGCCATTCAGCGTTCCGCCCGGAATGCCACCCAGCCCGATGCTGGCCGCCAGACCGGTGTTGCTGGCGTTCGGCTGCTGAAACCCGAAGTTGCCGTAGTTGTAGCCGAAGCGGGCCTCGTTGGTCAGGTTGGCGTTGAAGATGTGGGTCTCGCTGGCCGCGATCGCCTCACCCAGGTTGACGATCGTGCCGGTGTCACCGAAGCTGCCACCATCCAGCACCGGCCCCAGCAGGGGAGCGCGGACGCCGGGGTCGTTCGAGTAGCTGGCCCGGACAAACGCCTGGTCGTGCTGGGTCGCGTTGTAGTCCACGCGGATGTCGAACTGCGTGGTGTTATCGGTTGCGTTGCGGCTGGAGAAGTAGTTGTTGGTGATGGTGCCGTTGTTGCGATTTGGCAGCGGATACAGATTCAGAATCTTGAGCGCTGTCGGGTTGATCTGACTTGGGCAGAGGACGTTGTTGACGCCGTTGCAGCTCAGGGGCCTGGCCGCCGATCCGGAGTTGGGCTCAACCAGCTGGGTCTTGGCGCCGGTGAGCAGGCTCTGATTCAACAGCTCGGAGAAGTTTCCCTGGCGCATCAGCAGCGTCGGTACCGTCACATTGCTCGTCTCGCCGAAGATGATGCGATTGGCCTCCGCATCCCCGAAAAAGAACAGCTTGTCCTTCCAGATGGGCAGACCGATCGTGCCGCCAAACTGGTTCTGGCGGTACTTGGGAACCACGCCGGGCGCGTCCTGCCACTGGTGAATGTCGAAGGCGTCGTTGCGGATGTACTCCCAGGCGGAGCCGTGGACGCTGTTGGTCCCGGATTTGACGGAGACATTGATGACCGCGCCGGCGGAGTGGCCGTACTCGGCGCTGTAGGCTCCGGTCTGCACCTTGAACTCGGCCAACGCCTCGGGTGGCGGCTTGACGTTGTACGACGCTCCGTTGAAGAAGTCGACGACGTTGACGTTGTTGTCCACGCCGTCGAGCAGGAAGTTGTTCTGTTCAGAGCGCTGTCCATTGGCCGAAAAATCTCCCTTGCCGGCTCCTCGGGAGCCGTTGCCCGGGGCCACGCCGGCCGTTAGCTGCGCAATGAAGACGTAGTTGCGGCCGTTCAGCGGCGTGTCGACGATCGTCTGCGCCTTGATCACCTGGCCGGTCGAGCTATCGGCGGTCTGCAGCAGGGGAGCGGCGGTCGTGACCTCGACCGTCTCCGAGACGGCACCGGTCTTGAGTTGCAGATTGATCTGGGTCCGTGTGCCTACGTTGACGCTGATGCCGTTCTGCTGCACCGTGGCAAATCCCGGGGAGGAGACCTTGACGGAGTAGGTGCCGATCTTGATCGGCGAGAAGGTGTAGACGCCCGTGCTGTCGGTCTTGTCGTTCAGAACGAAGCCGGTGTCGACGTTGGTGAGAGTCACCTGTGCACCCGGGATGATGGCGCCTTCCACGTCAGTGACGGTTCCAGCGACCGAGCCCTGATCCACCTGGGCGATCGCCGATTGGCTGATCCAGGGAAGAAGCAGAAAGAGCAGAAGGAGCAGCGTACGGCTCGCCCCTCCCTGCGGTGGGCACAACTTCATCTGTGCTGCGTTCATGCGGGTGGTCCTCCAGAAGATGTTGCCGGGCGCGTGCGATGGAATCCGGAGCAGTTGCCGGGATTCTTTTGTCTGCCGATGAATCCGTTTACATCGGGCGGGAGAAACCTATCCGGAACGTCTATGACGTGTCAAGCAATATTCGGATCACCCCCGTTCCAGCACACTGGAAGTGTCCCGCGAACGCCCCGGGCGAAGCGTCCGGTCGTATACTTCGCACAGCTTCCTTTCGCGGCAGCGAGCTCCTGCTGACGCGCTTCGGGTGATCCGGGCTCTCCCCCCGTCACCCTCTCTGGCCGAGGTTTCCACCTTGAATATGCGCTCTGTGGCCAAGCGGGCCGGCGTCTCCGTTGCCACCATCTCGCGGGTCCTGAGCGGGTCTCCGCTCGTTCGGCCAGAGACGGCGGAACGGGTGCAGCGGGTGCTCGACGAGGTCGGCTTCGTTCCGAACATCTCAGCCACCACCCTGAAGTACGGCCGCAGCGACACTTACGGCGTCATCATTCCGGACCTGACCAACCCCTTTTTCTTCGCCTTTCTGCGAGACTTCGAGGCTCTCCTGGTCAAGCGGCATCGCGGCGTTCTGCTGGCAAACACGGAGTTCAGCCGAAGCCGTACCCGCGAGTCACTGCGCCGCATGCTGGCTCGGCAGGTCGATGGCCTGGTCGTCATGGCCTCCGAGCAGGAGCTCGGCCCTCAGGATCAGACCGCGCTCCAGCGGGTCCCCATGGTCACGGTGGATCGGCGCAGCGTCAGCCCGGGAACCAGTGACATCAGCTTCCGCTACGAACACGGCATGCAGCTGGCGGTCGCGCATCTCTTCGAGCTCGGTCACCGGCACATCGGATTTATCGGCGGAAATGAGGAGCTGGCCGTCTCGCACCTGCGGCTCGGCGCCTTCTGCGCAGCGCTCGCCTCCATCGGCCTCGCGGCGGAGCCCTCCTTGATCCGCCGTGGCAACTACCGTATGGACGGCGGTGAGCGCGAGATGCGCGCTCTGCTGGGCCTGCCGGCACCACCTTCGGCAGTGATCACCATCAACGACCTCACCGCCTTTGGCGCCTTGCGTGCCGCTCACGCGCTGGGCTTCGACGTGCCCGGCCAGATCTCGCTCGTGGGCTGCGACGATATCTTTCTCACCGAGGCCGTCAGCCCGCCGCTGACCACGGTCCATCTTTCGCGCAGGGTCCTGGCGGAGCATTGCGTGGAGGCCCTGGAGTCCATGACGCCGGCGCCCGAGTTACCCGGCAGGCAGATGTGGGTTGAAACGTCACTCACCGTTCGGTCGTCTACCGCTGCACCGGCCCATGCTCGAAGACGAAACAAGCTGCGCTGACAAGGGCCATCGGCAGACGAGGCAGCTATCGTCCGCGGCAGCCCGATCGATAAATCTCCGGCCGTCGCCACTGCGCTTCCGTCGCGAAGATGACGCAGGTCGCGCCCGTCTCGGTGTTCAGCCGCCAGGTCAGCTCACCCTGACGGTAGAGCTGAAACGGTCCTTTGCCGCCGAAGGCCGTGCCATTGGGAGGGTTGGCGTGGAGGCTGTCGCCCGCGGCGCCGGAGAGATCTTCGCCCGAAGGCGACCGTGACCGGGAGGCCGCTGGCCCGGATTCGCCTGCCGGCTCAGCCGCGAGCCGCTCAGAGGTCGCCGCGCCGGCAGTCGCAGGAGGCGGCGGAGTCTCCTCGGGGGTGCTCTGGACCCGGTTGTCGGATGGGGTCACGACGCTGGCGGCGACCGCTCCGCCGAGACCTGCGTGAGAGCTCCGACCGGAGTCGAAGGTGTTGTACAGGATGTAGGCAAACACCCCGGCGACCAGGGCAAGGACTCCGAAGATGGCTCGCTTCAGCAGCATGGGCTCGCTCGAATCAGCTACGGCCTAGAATACTGCAGCGGCCACGCGCTGGGCTATGGCGATCGGTGCCCCTCCCCTGCAATGCAACTCCCACAGAAGTCGCATCGCGAGGACACCCGGAACATCGAATAGGCGATGGTCCCGTAGGGAATGGTCCAGGCAGGGGAAAGGGTGCAGCCCCACCCGGTGCCTGCCAGTGGGCGAGGAGGCGTAAGATGAACCCTGTGCCGAAGTACTCCGTAGTGGTTCCGTTCCACAATGAAGAGGCCAATGTCACCGCTCTCTATGACCGCCTGAAGTCCGTGATGGAGCAGGTCGGGGAGACGTTTGAGCTGGTGTTTGTGGACGACGGCTCCCGCGACCGCACCTACCGTCTTCTGGAGGAGATCGCCGCCGTCGATTCGCGGGTCCTCATCATCAAACTGCGGCGAAACTTCGGCCAGACCTCCGCGCTTGCGGCCGGCTTCGACCACACCCAGGGCGAGTTTGTGCTGGCCATGGATGGCGATCTGCAGCACGATCCGGACGAGATCCCGAGCTTTCTGGCCAAGCTGGAAGAGGGCTACGACGTGGTCAGCGGATGGCGCTCCGAGCGCGGCGACAACCTGCTGATGCGCCGCATCCCCTCTCGCGCCGCCAACAAGCTCATGGCCACACTCTCCGGCGTCGACATCCACGACTTTGGCACGACCTTCAAGGCGTACCGCCGTGAGGTCATCCAGAACATACCGCTTTACGGCGAGATGCACCGCTTCATCCCGGCGCTGGCCAGCTGGTACGGCGCCTCCATCTGCGAGATTCCCATCTCCAACCCCAAGCGCCTCGCCGGAAAGAGCCACTACGGCATCTCGCGGACCTTTCGGGTCTTCTTCGATCTTCTGACCATCCGGTTCCTGCTCAAATACATGACCCGGCCGCTGCACTTCTTCGGAACGGTGGGCGCGGTTGGCATGCTGACGGGAACGGCGCTGGCGCTCTGGATGTTTGTGCTGAAGCTCGCCACCGGCGGCCACGTGCTTGATCAGCACGGCCCCATCTTCATCATCGCCGGTGTGCTGATCCTCGCCGGCATCCAGATGCTGGGCATCGGCCTTCTCGGCGAGCTGCAGGTCCGGCACTTCCACACCGCCAAGCAAAGGGCGCCTTATGCGATCGATCGCATGGTGCGGCTGCAGTCGAGCGAAGAGAGTCTTCTGCACTGAAGCCGGCCCCGGGGACGGGGCGGCTCAGGCGGGCTCTGCCGGCCGGTGCGACGAACGCTCCAGCACGCGGTTGACGTACCCTGCCGAACCGGTCTCCGCGACGATCTTGCCCGGGTTGCCAAGCACCACAACATGCTCCGGAACGTCGAAGTTGACGTAGGCTCCCGGGGCGATCAGGGCGTCCGAGCCCACCCTGATCCTGCCCACAAGAACCGCGTTCGCACCCACCCAGACCCGGTCTCCCAGCACGGGCGCGCCAATCTTCGATCCCCGGCTCGTCGCTCCAATGGTCACTCCCTGGGCCAGGTTGCAGTTCGCTCCCAGAACCGCAGCCGGGCTGACCACAACTCCGCCGAAGTGACCGATGTACAGCCCCGGTCCGATCGCGGTCGTCGGCGAGAGGTCGAAACCAAAACGGAAGCGGCAGCGGTGAAGTCGCGCCCGGTGCCAAAGGTAGGGCAGCAGCCCGGCGGACCTCCGCCGCGGTGCGTAGTGCGCCACCTGTCGCAGGTGATAGGTGAACTGGAAGCCGGGGTCGTGAAGATAGGCGCGCCAGAACGCCCTCCGGCCCAGCTGGCCGGTGTAGCGGAAGAGGTCGGCGGCGATCAGTTCAGGGAGGCTGGAGGGCATCGGCGGACGGAAGCGAGGGAGCAGGGCAACCTGCACCCAAGGGTAGCAAAGCGCCTTTAGTTTTGACGGGATGCGCGTGGCTGCCCGGGTCGGCTCCGAGCGAAGGCTCTCTTCGCCGCCCCTTCGCATCCTACCTCCCAGACCAAAGACCACATCGTCCAGGAGCCGAACTTATGCCACCGTCCGCCGCCGTCGCCCACCTCGCCACCCCGCTCCTCGGGGTCAGCACCGGTCTCCGGTCCTTCACCCCCATGGCCGTCGCGGCCTGGTTCGCCCGTTTGGGTAAGCTGCCGGTCGAAGGCACCTGGGCCAGCTGGATGGCGCACCCGGCTGCCGTCGGTCTGTTCAGCGCAGCCGCTCTGGGCGAGTACATCGCCGATAAGCTGCCCAGCACGCCCGACCGCACCGCACCCGTGCCGCTCGCCGGTCGTCTCATCCTCGGCGGCCTGATCGGAGCGATCGTCGCGACCGCCTTCCGTCGGCCAGTTGTGAGTGGCGTGGCGCTCGGCGCGCTCGGCGCTGCAGCCGGAGCCTATGGAGGCTTCTACGCCCGGCGCGGCTTCACCATAGGGGCTGGCCTGCCAGACCTGCCGGTCGCCATCACGGGCGACTCGGCCGCCGTCGCACTGGCGGTGCGGTCGCTGCGGCGGCTGACGGCGTAGCCGGGGCCGCACACCCGATCCGAGGAGTTTCGAAGAAAGTTGTTTGGAGAGAGCAGGGAGTGCGCGTAAACTGGCGCCACTCCCCCCGGGCCCCGTATGTGGCGTAAGCCAACAAATTCCCTCTTTTGAAGGAGCGGTCATGCCCAGCATCTCTGCACGTCTCTGATCGGTCTCGGCCTTGCCTGTGCCGCCACCGCTGCCATCGCCCAGGCGCCGCAGGCCGCACCTGCCCCCGCCGACGGCATCACGATGGAGATGATGCCCATCTCCTCGCAGCAGATTGCCGACTGCCGCTCCCAGGCGAGCAGTCAACTGGCCCAGGAGCAGGACACGCTGCACAAGCGCGAGCACGGCCAGGACAATGACAAGATGAAGCAGGGCGCGGTCACCGGGGCCACCGGCGCTGTGACCTCGGCCATCTCCCGCGGTCGTGGTGGATGGTGGGGCTACCACAACAACAACGGCGCGCAGACCGCGGCCGCGACCGGAGCCACCCAGCGCACGGAGCGCAACAGCGAAGCGGTTGCGAGCACCACCGGAACCAGCCAGTCGGTGGGCCTGGACGCCTACTCTCAGTGCGTCGCCGGCATCAAGGGGCCGGAGTACGTGCACTTTCGCCAGACGGGCAAGATCGAGGCCTTCACAGGCTCCGCGCCAGCCTCGGCCCCAACTCCCGCCATCGCGGCGGCGGCCACCCCCGCACCCGCCGCAACAGGGAAGTCTCCCGTGCAGGACGAGGGCGACGGCAAGCACTTTGTGTTGACCGCCCCCGGCCAGACCGACGCCCGCGAGGTGACCAGGGTGCCCGGCAGCTCAAACGCCTACATCGAAGAGGTCACCGGAGACAAGTACATCGTGATGCCGAACGGCTCGGTCACGCGCATCCCGAAGCACACGGCGGCACGCGCGGCAAAGTAGGTCCGGGGAGTCTTCCAGAGGCGACGGTATCCCATGTCGCCGCCGGTAGCAAAAGGACTCGCGCGTGCTACTTCCTCGGCGGAGACTGAGGTGGCGGCGGCGGCGGTGGTCTTGGTGGCGGAGGGATGGGACGGGGCATGGGTGGCCAGCCCGCGCGGGTGGAATCAGGCAAACGCGTCATGCGGCAGTGAGGTGATGCTGCTTAAACACCTGTTCCTGCCAATAGCTGAGCCGCTCCTGATTGTTCGGTGCTTCGGTGGATGCCTGGCTGGAGAGCTCGTTTTCCTTTGAGACGAGCTGCTCGAGGCGGCTCACGGCATCGTCCTGATACGTGGTGTTCCAGAGGGCCTCGTATCCGGCGGCCAGTTCACTCCAGGAGAACTGAAACTTTGCCATGGTGCGGGTCGCCCCGTCCAGGCCGCGCGCGATGGAGTA
Source organism: Acidobacteriaceae bacterium (assembly GCA_965218595.1). GTDB lineage: Bacteria > Acidobacteriota > Terriglobia > Terriglobales > Acidobacteriaceae > Edaphobacter. The sequence goes on from CBDCLC010000006.1 coordinate 539,793, forward strand.
CGCGGTGATGGCAGCGGTGATGCAGGAGAGGACAATCGCAACCCAGGCAGGAGCCCTCGCAATCAGGGTCGCTGCCGCGCCGCTTGCCAGAAAGAACGAGGCTCCGCTGATCACCTGCTTCTGCCTGGTGTACGTGCTGGCCAGCTCCGCGAAGTAGAGCGCGCGGGTCTCCGCCGCGATCTGCCGCTCCCACACGGCTCCGATTTGGAGGTCGTTCAGCATGGTTTCTGATATCGCTACTATACAGAGGCGCCTGGGCGCGGAGTTGACGAGTGGTCGACCTCCCGGTTGATGTCCCACCTCATGGCGGTGAGACTGTCATGAGGTGGGGCGCCCGACACGCGGCGCCCAGCTCTGGGCAAGCTTGGGGTAGTATCGGTTTTTGATTGGTGCTCCGCGCATGGCGAGTGACTCTCGAGCATGGACGCTTCGCTACGATCGAGTCAAGCCGTCATGCGGGCCCGCCCGCACAGGACTCAATCAGCCCGCTCTGGGATCTAAAACCTGGTTACTCCATAACGAAGTCGACAGAGACGAATTGCGCAGAGGAGGCCTGTGCCCATCAGCAACCAGGACTCCGGCTCAGGGGTGGCTACCTGAACGTCACTCATCGTGTTATAGGCGACCGAGCCAGTTTCGCTAAGGGGTGTAACGAAAAGAGTTTGGCGTGATATCAAACGGATTGAACAAGCTAAACGTGTCGCGCAGAATGGAAAAGGAGCCATTAGGGACGGCGGGGTCAAGATAAACGACAAAGAGGTAAGGATAGCCGTCAACTCCGTCATAGAGTCGGAACGTCAGAAGGGCTCGATAATCGACCGATGAGTTCGGAGCGTAAGGATAGTCGAACGCAAATGCATCGATCGCGGGCGGTGTGCCGTCCGCACTGAGACTCCAAGTGCCAGCGTAGTGAGCGGAGCCGGTGAAGACCGTACCTAACGGGAAGACCGAAATTCCATTTTGCTGATTCATCGTGACTGCAAAGTCAAGAGTGTCGGCTCGCGCGACCAGCGTCGCCGCGATAAAGCAGGCTATCAAGAACACCGAAAGACGCAGAATGCGCAAAGTAGAGTTCCACCTTCCAAACCAAGTCGAGACGTAGCTTAGCACTTGCCCTCACCGATGGATATGATTTCTGGTTTGGGCTGAAGTCACGCCATAGTACTTCAGCGGGTAGTTACGCGCGTTCCCCCTTTCGCCACGGACATCTCCAGAAGCTTTGATCAGTGCCAACAAGTGAGAGCTACCGCCCAAAGCGTTGCTTCCCCTGCATCTGGCTCATCATTCTCTGCTGCGCCTTCATGCCGCCACCGCCGCCCAGGCTCTTGAACATCTTCCTCATCTGAGCGTACTGGCGGAGGAGGTTGTTGACCTCCTGCACGCTTGTGCCGGAGCCGGCGGCGATGCGCTTCCTGCGGCTGCCGTTGATGATCTCGTGGTCCTGGCGCTCCTTGTTCGTCATCGAGTTGATGATCGACTCGACGCGCGTGAACTGGCCTTCATCGACGTTCTCCGCCGCCTGCGCCATGCCGGCGAAGGGGCCGACCGAGGGCAGCATCTTCAGGATCGACTTCATCGAGCCCATCTTCTTGATCTGGCGGAGCTGCTCGCGGAAGTCGTCCAGGGTGAAGCCGTCGCCCGAGAGGGCCTTTTTGGCGAACTGCTCGGCCTTGCCGCGGTCAAGCTTCTCTTCCGCGCGCTCGAGCAGCGTCGCGATGTCGCCCATGCCCATGATGCGGGAGACGATGCGGTCGGGGTGGAAGGGCTCGAAGGCGTCGGGCTTCTCGCCCGTACCGAGGAACTTGATCGGCGCGCCCGTGATGTGGCGGATCGAAAGCGCCGCGCCGCCGCGAGCGTCGCCATCCATCTTGGTCAGCACGACGCCAGTGATGCCGAGCCGGTCGTTGAAGGCCTTGGCGGAGTTGACCGCGTCCTGGCCGGTCATGGCGTCGGCGACAAACAGGATCTCCGACGGCTTCAGGTCAGCCTTGAGCGCGGCCATCTCATCCATCAGCAGCTGGTCGATGCCGAGGCGGCCGGCGGTGTCGACCAGAAGGATGTCGCAGCCGAAGTTGCGCGCGTCGCGCAGCGCCTCCCTGGCCAGGCGAAGCACGTCCGGGGTGCCGTGCGTGGTGTCCGGGTCGAGTCTGCCTTCGTAGATCTGCGCCCCAATCGACTGTGCGACGACGCGCAGCTGCTCGCGCGCGGCCGGCCGGTAGACATCGACCGAGACCAGCATGGGCCGGTGGCCGCCCTTTTTGAGCCACTGCGCCAGCTTGCCGGAGGTGGTCGTCTTGCCGGAGCCCTGCAGGCCGGCCATCAGGATGACGGTGGGCGGCTGCGGCGCGAACTTGAAGCGCGCGGTATCGCGGCCGAGGATGTTCTGGAGCTCGTCGGAGACGATCTTGACCAGCTGCTCGGCAGGAGAAAGCGACGTGGCCACCTGCGCGCCGATGGCCTTTTCGCGGATGTGCTCAACGGTGAGCTTGACGACATCAAGGTTCACGTCGGACTCAAGCAGGGCGGTGCGGATCTCGCGCAGGGCGTCGGAGACGTTTTCCTCCGAGATGGTGCCCTGGCCGCGAAGGGTTTTGAAGGAGCGCTGGAGCTTGTCGCTGAGGTTTTCAAACATGGCTGGTCTGAACTCAAGTTTAGCAAGTGACGGCGTGGGTGCGTGCCCAGGGCGGTACAGGGTTACTGTTGAGCGACTCGCGGGCGAGCCTCGGCTTTGGGAGAATGGCCCTCAATGGCCGTCGAGAACACAAGCAACGCGCGGATGGTCGAGGAGTTCTGCGGCTATCTCCAGGTGGAGAAAGGCTCGCGGCCGGCGACGGTCGAGGCTTACCGCCGCGACCTGCTGCAGTTTGCCGAGCACATGGACACCAGGGCGGGCCTGCTGACGCGGGCCGGGCAGGCCGACGTGAGCGAGTTTCTGGCGCGGCTGCGCGGCAACGCGGTGCAGTCACGGTCCGTCGCCCGCAAGCTGAGCGCGCTCAAGGGCTTCTACAAATGGCTTCTGCTGGACCGGCGCGTGGGTCACGATCCCACCGTCAACATCGCCACTCCGGACAGCTGGAAGGTGCTGCCGAAGTCCCTGGCGGAGGGCGAGGTGCGCGAGATGCTCGAACGCGCGGGGTGGGCGGCGCGTTCGGATGGCGCGGACGCGCTCTCGCTGCGCGATCACGCGATTCTGGAGCTGCTGTACGCGGGCGGCTTGCGCGTGGGGGAGATCTGCGGGCTGCGAGTCGAGGATCTGCAGCTGCCGGAGGCGCGGGTGCAGGTGCGCGGCAAGGGCGACAAGGAGCGGATCGTCCCGCTGGGCGAGGCTGCCTGTGAGGCGCTGGCGGAGTACCTGACGCGCGGCCGGCCGGACCTGGTGCGAGCCGCCGGAACGCGCAAGATCGTGGCAATCGAGCGGACGCTCTTCCTGAGTGTGCGCGGGCGTCCGCTGACCCGGCAGTGGGTGTGGGAGATGGTGCGGGCGACCAACTCCGCCGCCAGCCCGCACACGCTGCGGCACAGCTTCGCCACGCATCTGGTGGAGCACGGCGCCGACCTGCGCAGCGTGCAGACGCTGCTGGGGCATGCCGATATCGCGACCACGCAGGTCTATACGCACGTTGCGCTCGGGCGCTTGAAGGCGGTGCACCGGGCACATCATCCGCGAGCGCGACGGCGGGCGGCTGATCATGAACCGGCGTGACGAAGGAGCCGGCGGCATGTCGGAGCCGGTCGCCGGGGCACCCGAGCTGGCCCAGCCCGCGAGCGAGTTCCGGCTGCTGGCCGAAGCGTACCTTCAGGTGCTGCGGGTGGAGCGCGGATCGAGCGAGCACACGCTGCGCGCGTACCGGCGCGAGCTGGAGGGCTTTGCCGGATTCCTGGAACGGAGGCTCGGGCCTGGCAGCGGTGTCGGGTCGGTTGAGCACACGGACATTCGCGCCTTCCTGCACCTGTTGTATGAGCGCGGGCTGAGCAAGGCGAGCGCGGCCCGGGCGCTGGCAGCCATCCGCAGTTGGTTCAAATGGCTGGCGCGGGAGGGCCGGGTGGAGCGCAATCCGGCCACGCTGGTCAGCACGCCCAAACGGCCGCAGCACCTGCCGCGGGTGCCCAGCATGGAGCAGCTGAACGGGGTGATGAACTCGCTCGACGCGCGAGAGGCTCAAGGGAGCGCGAACAAGGACGTTGCGGCACGCTGGCCGGCGCGCGATCGCGTCATCTTCGAGCTGCTGTACGGCTGCGGCATTCGCAATGGCGAGCTGGTCGGCATCAACCTGCCCGACCTTCACTGGGAGGATGAGGTGGTGCTGGTGCGTGGCAAAGGAAAGAAGGAGCGGTACGTTCCTCTGGGCGACGAGGCGGCGGCGGCTCTCCAGGCGTACCTGCCGGAGCGCGCGGCCCGGCTGCAGGAGGCTGGCAAGGGTCTGCTGCAGCGAGAGGGTTCCCTGTTGATGAACCTGCGGATGCGTGGCAACTGCCGCCTGACGACGCGTAGCGTGGGGCGCATCGTGAAGGCGATCGCACAAGCCTCCGGTCTGCCGGCGGACGTCCATCCGCACACGCTGCGTCACGCCTTTGGCACGCACATGCTGGAGGAGGGCGCCGACCTCCGCTCCATTCAGGAGATGCTGGGCCATGAGCGGCTCTCGACCACGCAGCGCTACACCCAGCTGACAGTCGGTCAGGTGCAGCGAGTCTACGACGGCGCGCATCCGCGGGCGCGGAAGACTCCGGCTCCCTAGTCCCGGTCAGCGTGGCTGCGGTGGCAGATCGGTCATGCTGGGGTAGTTCGCATCGAGAAGCCGCTTGGATTCGATCGACTCGGCTTCGATGTAGATGTGACGAACATGCGGAAATCGGCTCCGGATGGAGGCCTCGATCCCGTCGATGCTGCCCTCCAGGCCTTCACGGGAGAGGCCGTCGCGGAAGCGCACGTTCATGGTCAGCAGAACGTTATATGGACCGAAGTACATCGTCATGGGGTAGCCGGCGCGCTCGACGGCCGGGTCCTGCTGGGCCAGGCGGCGGATCTCGCGCAGCGTCCTGACATCGGCGCCTTCCCCCACCAGCAGAGCTTTGCTCTCCACAATCAGCAGCACGGAGACTGCCATCAGGAGGGATCCGATCAGGATCGAGGCGATCCCGTCGGCACGCACCCAGCCGAAGAGCTGGCCGGAGAGTGTGCCCAGAAACGCGGTCAGAAGACCCAGCAGCGCCGCGGAGTCCTCAAAGATGACGGTAAAGGCGGCCGGGTCCTTGGAGGCGTGAATCGTGCGCCAGCTTGCCGCCACTCCCTCGGAGGCGCGGAACTCGCGCAGGCCAACGTGGAGCGAGTAGCTCTCAAAGCAGGCGGCCACGCCCAGCGTCGCGTAGCTCCAAAGGAGGTCCTGGATGGGGTTGGGGTGGAACAGGTGGTACACCCCGTCCGCGACGGACAGACCGCCGCCGATCAAGAAGATAAACAGCGCCACCAGCATGCTCCAGAAGTAAAGCTCCTTCCCGTAGCCAAAGGGGTGGGTCTCATCGGCAGGCTGCTCGCCGCGATGGATGCCAACCAGAAGAAGAGACGAGTTGCCGGCGTCCACCAGCGAGTGGATGCTCTCGGCCAGCATCGCCGAGGAGCGCGTCAACAGAAACGCTGTGATCTTGGCGGCGGCGATCGCGAGGTCAGCGCCAATGGCCGTCGCGGCGGCTTTGCGTGAGGGCATGCGCGGTTAGATGGGAGCGCGAGGAAGACCGGCGATGCCGGAGAGGGGGAGGTTTGGTGGCTCAGGAAGACGCGCCGGCGCACGTCATCGCTCCGTTCCGAAGTGTGTTGCCGGTCTGGCGCGACCCGATCGGCGACCCGGCCGGCGTTTCCGCGGTTCAGTAGCGCGGAACGGAAGGGTCGATCGCCGCCGACCAATGGTCGATGCCACCCGCCAAAGACTGCACGCGCTCAAAGCCCTGCTGTCGCAGCCAGAGGGCGACATTGAGCGATCGTGCCCCGTGGTGACAGATCACCACCATCGGCTGGTCCGGGTCGAGCTCCTGGTGCGCACGGGAGGGGACGTCGCCCATGGGCATCGAGAGCGAGCCGGGAATGGACGCGGTCTTGACCTCCCAGGGCTCCCGGATGTCCAGGAGCGTCGGTGGGGCGGGTTGCTGGAGAGCAGCGGAGAGTTGCTCCGCGGGGATCTCGAGAGGCAGGGTCATGGAAACAGCATACGACCCCGCGCCGGATCGGGGGCAAACAAGCTCCTCCTCCGGAGCCGGACCGGCCGCAGCCCGCAGCCGCAACCCGGCGAGGCCGGGGGAATTCAGATGCGGCAGAAGGCTCGCAACGGAACCGTCACACCCACTCGCCTGTGCCGGCGCAATGGTCTGCGCTCGCTGCCCGGGCCGCCCGTCTTCCTGCTCCTGCTCGGTGGGCCAGGGTTGGGGGCGATGGTGATGCTGCCGACCGAGAACACGGGCGAGCTACCGGTGTGGCTCGGGGCGGCCGCGGAGCTCCGGTCTGGCGCTGCCTTGCCCTTGGCCCCATTCTCCGACGGGGAAGAGAGCCGTTGAGGACCGGTCGACGACCGGGCAGTGGAGCTTGCAGCCGCCGCTGCCGGCAACTCGGCGGGGTGGCTCAGCGACTGAGCAAGAAGCGAGGACGATATCAAGGAGAGCAGCAGAAGAAGGAAGGCAGGAGAGTTCATCAGGGGTGTCCTCTTGCAATGCGCTGTTCACCCCTGCAAGCCGCGTGCCAAGAGTGCATCACATCGCGACGTAAGAACCATCGCATCTTGCCGCATTTTGGCGCAGACGGAGCGCCGGGGAGGAACAATTGCTGCGATGCGGCAAGACATTGCTTCCTTTGGAGAGAGATCTTTTCCTCTGCTCGATCGCCGCTCCCGTCGCAGGCTCGGGCACAGGGCATCCCTCATTCCCGGGGCCGAGACAAAGCCTGCCAGGTAGGAGCCCTGGCAGTTACACTGGTCGTTGCGCCAGGGTACGCCGCGCTGCTCTCACCGGAGCCTGTCAGGGGTCCTGTTTTTGGGAGCAATGCTGCGAGAGATGCCGCGGGAAGGTCGGAGCAGGATGTTGGAGAAGGTACTGATCGTCGAAGACGAGGTTCACGCGAGAACCGGCCTGACCGAACTCGTGGAGAGCTGGGGCTTCCGGACCGAAGGTGCCGCGGACGGGGCCGAGGGCCTCGACCGCGTCCTGCAGTGGAGCCCATCCATTGTTGTCACCGATCTGAAGATGCCGCGCATGGACGGCATGGAGCTCCTCAGCCGAATCGCGGAGCTGCCGGAGCGGATCGCAGTCGTCATGCTGACGGCCCAGGGATCGATCGAGAGTGCGGTCGAGGCGATGCGCATGGGCGCCTTCGACTACCTTCCGAAGCCGATCGATCCGGTCCGGCTGCGGGCGATCCTGCAGAGCGCCACCCGCGAGCATGATGCAGAGGCGGAGCTGGAGCCGACACGCCGGCAGATGAAGCAGACTGGGGCCCTGGGTCCCCTGGTCGGCAGCTCTCCGCAGATGAAGGCGATCTTTTCGCTCATCGAGCGGGTTGCGCCGTCCAATGTCAGCGTCCTCGTCACCGGTGAGAGCGGAACCGGCAAGGAGCTGGTGGCGCGAAGCCTGCATGACCTGAGCTCCCGGCGCAACAAGCCGTTTGTTGCGGTGAACTGTGCGGCCATCCCCGAGACCCTGATCGAGAGCGAGATCTTTGGTCACGAAAAGGGAGCATTTACCGGAGCGCTGGAGCGCCGGTCAGGGTGCTTTGAGCTGGCCGAAGAGGGAACTCTGCTGCTCGACGAGATCGGCGAGATGCCGGCGGCAACCCAGGCCAAGCTGCTGCGCGTGCTGGAAGACCGCAAGTTGCGGCGGCTGGGCTCCAAGGTGGAGACACCGGTGAACGTGCGCGTGGTCGCGGCCACCAACAAGGATCCGGAGCAGGCCGTCGCTGCGGGTGAGCTGCGCGGCGACCTCTACTACCGGCTCAACGTCTTCAGCATCCAGATGCCGCCGCTGCGAGACCACCTGTCGGACATCGCGGGTATCGCCGAACGGATGATTGCGGAGATGAACGAGCGGCACGGATGTTCGGTCTCCGGGCTGGATTCGGCGCTGCTCGATCGCCTGCTGAGCTATGGCTGGCCTGGCAACGTGCGCGAGCTGCGCAACACCATCGAGCGAGCGACCATTCTGGCGGGGACGGGCAAGCTGCGGGTGGAGCACCTGCCGCCGCAGTTCGGCCAGCCAGGCTTTGCCCCCGCCCCCGCCAGCCGCGCCGGGTCTCGTGCCGTGACCAGCGGGGGTGTGCTTCTGGAGGACACCACGGTGGCCGAGCGGCTTCGGTTGGAGCAGAACTCGGTTCGGGTGGAGGTGGGTACGACCGTCGACGAGGCCGAGCGGCAGCTCATCCTGAAGACGCTGCTGTCGACCCACAACAACAAGACCCGTGCCGCAGAGATACTGGGCATCAGCGCGAAGACGTTGCAAAACAAGCTCAAGGAGTACGCCGCGGCCGCGGATCATCCGGCGGACGGGACGGAGTAGCCTCGCCGTGCGGCTCAAGACAAAGCTCGTGGCGGCGGCGACCGGGCTCACCTTTGCCGTCGTTCTGGTCATGTCCACCATCTTTGTCGGCGAGCTGCTGCGCCAGAGAATCGAGCAGACCGTGTCGAGCAACGAGGTGCTGGCGCACCAGCTCGTCATGGTGACGCTGCAGGTGCTGGAGCAGGAGCTGCGGGCCGACCCTCCGGCAGACCGGTCGGACGCGGCCCTGATGAGTGCCGTCACCCAGGCCCTGCGGCAGAACCCGTCGCTGACCCAGGTGATGAGCACCATCGTCCGTTACTCCCCGACCGTGCAGGACGTCAGCGTGACCGACCCGCGCGGTCTCGTCCTGGTCAGCACCGACCCGGACGCTGTCGGTCAGGTGGCTCCACCACGGGCGCCGCTGCGACGGGTGCGGGATGGCAGCGTCTGGCTGCAGACACGCGAGGTCTTCGGCCGGCCCAGGGTGCTGAATCTTTCGGAGTCGCTCGACCGCAACGGGCGACCCTTCCTGGTGGTGCACGTCGGTGTGCGCTCGACCTTTCTGCGGGCCTCCTATGAACCGTGGCTGCGCGCCGCGGCCATCTTTGCCCTGCTTGCCGGGATCACGTCGATGATCGCCGCCGGCCTGCTGGCGAACGTGGCCCTGAGCCCGATCGAGCAGATCAGTCGCAAGCTGGAACAGATGGGCGTCGCGGAGGATCAGGACGAGGAGGACCTGCCGGCGGCTGAGCCGGCCGGTGCCCGCTCCGACGCGGTGATCCGGGTGACGCGTTCGATCGATCGGCTGGGGCAGCAGATGCGGTCGGCCGAGGCCGGATACTCCGCGCTCCAGGCCAACCTGAACCAGGTGCTCGATAAGCTGCGGGATGGCATGCTGATGTTCTCCGCGGACCGCCGCGCCGTGATGGTCTCAGATTCGGTCGAACACTTCCTGGACCGGCCGGAGCGGGATCTCGTCGGGCGGACAGTGGAAGAGATCTTCGACCCCGGCACGGCGCTCGGACGCGCGGTGCTGGCGGGCTTCGAGGACCGTCAGCATGTCAGCGGCGCTCCCCTGCAGCTCGAAGATGGCCGCCAGGTCGAGCTGTCGCTCGATCCCCTGAACGAGGATGCGGGGACCGGTCGTGCCATGGGCACGCTGGTGACGCTGCGCGACACCGAAAGTGCCGCCCAGCTCGGGCAGGAGCTCGAGGTTTCGCGCCGGCTCGCCGCCATTGGCAGGCTGACGGCCGGGGTCGGCCACGAGGTAAAAAATCCCATCAACGCCATGGTGGTTCACCTTGAGCTGCTGAAGGGCAAGCTCTCCCTGAATGGCGGAGAGGCAAACCTCGGAGCACAGCGGCATGTGGAGATCCTGGCAGGCGAGATGCAGCGGCTCGATCGCGTGGTGCAGACGCTCGCCGACTTTTCCCGCCCTCTGGAATTGACGCTGCACGAGTGCGACCTGCGCGGCGTCGTCGCCTCGGTCATCGAGCTGACCGGCGCGGAGATGAGCGAGAACGGCGTGATCGTCGGAGCCGAAATGCCACGGGAGCCGGTCATGGTGCGGATTGATGCCGAACTCATTCGGCAGGCGCTGCTCAACCTGCTTTTGAATGGCATGCAGGCCATGCCGGAGGGCGGCATTATGCGTGTGGTGCTGCACCGGGAGAAGCAGTTTGCCGTAATTGAGGTGATCGATCAAGGAGAGGGTATCGCGATGGAGGTGTTACCGCGTATCTTCGAGTTGTATTTCACCACCAAGGCGAAGGGCAGCGGCATCGGCCTGGCGACCACCTATCGCATTCTGCAGATGCATGGCGGTGCCATGGAGGTGCGCTCCAATCCGGAGCCGGCAGCACCGGAGCGGGGGACCACCTTTACGGTGCGTCTGCCTGCGCTTCCCGTGCCCATGCCGGTGCCGGAGGTGCGTCGGAGTGGCGGGGCGGCATCCGCAGAGACGTGGCAGGACGGAGAGGGGTTGTGACTGGAAAACGCAGAACAGCTCATCGTGTGGCAGCGGTCCTGATGAGCGGCATCGTGATGAGCGGCCTGAGCGGCTGCCTGTTCCACAAACGGGTAAAGCCGCAGCCCGTAGTTCTGGCGCCGCAGGCGCCGGTCCCTTTGGAGACACCCTCCGGGGAGACCAGGCAACCAGTTCTGGAGACGCCCAAGGCACCGCTGCCACCCGTGCCGGTGGCGACGGAGGCACCCAAACCGAAACGCCGCCGGCGACGACCGGCTCGGGCGACCCCCACCCCGACGGCGACAGCGCCGGCGGCTGGGGACCAGGTGCCCGCCGGGACAGCCGAGGCAACCCCGTCCCAGCCAGCTCCGGGCACCGATCCTGCAGGAGTCTCCGGCCTCGGGGATCTTACGCCCGGAGGCGTCGGCCAGAGCCCGGAGGCGCGGAAGGAGGCTCGGGACCTGCTGATCACCACTGATCGCCGGCTGCGGGGGCTTCCGGCCGCCACCCAGAGCCGGAAGAAAGTCGAGGTCAGCCAAATCCGCAACTTCTGGAAGCAGGCGAGCGATGCCCTCCAGTCCGGCGATGCGCAGGGTGCCAAGACCCTGGCGACCAAGGCCAAGCTGCTGCTGGACGACCTGGAACGGGCCGAGTAGGGCCGGTGCATCGGCGCCCCGGTGCGCTCAGGCTCGAGCCTCTGCTCCTCGATCCTGGCAACGGCCACAAGGATATCTCCCTGAGTCCCGCCCCGGCTCCAGTCATGGCACCTCCGACTCCGCGGCCAGTCAACCCGCTTGCAGCAAGAGTTTGCTAATTTGTTGTCATTCCCGCAGGGAATCTGCGTTACTTTCCGAGCCGCAACAGTCGACCAGACCTTCCCTGGAAATGCAGCTCTCGTTTTCAGGGCTGAAGGCCCAACAGGTCATACCCTGAGGCGCAAGCCCTAGGGTATCGATCCATCAACGCTTTAGGGCTGTATCGAAATATTGCCAAACAGGTTGCTATCTCGACCGGAATGAGACGGTTTCTCGTCTCATGGAGCGGAGAGACCCCTGTATTTTGCCGCAGAAGGGCAGAACTTCCAGTCGCCAAGGCGAAATACAGGGATCTCTCCACTTCGCTGCGCTCCGGTCGAGATGACAAAGCGTACGTGTCTATACAGACTGAAGGCCCGACACACCAGTGCAGGAGCCCCCAACGACCACAGCGGTGGCGAGCAGGCGCCCGTTTCAGGCGGTGACCCCGTGGCACTTCTTGTACTTCTTGCCGGAGCCGCAGGGGCACTCGTCGTTGCGGCCCACCTTCTGCCCTGCCGTGCGCGGAGCCGATCCGTTGCCGTTCCCGTTTCCGTTCGCCGCGCCGGCCATGCGGGCGTGGTCCAGCTCGCGCTGCTTCTTGCGCTCGAACTCGCGCTCCAGGGCGTCGATGGTGGTCGACGGTGCCCGGGAGGAGGCCTTTTGCGGTGCGGGCTGGCTCTGCAGCGGTGGCAGCTCCCTGGCCGAGGCCGGCGCATCCGCGGGCCGGCTGACCGGCATGGAAGGCGCGTTGGCGGGCGATGGCAGGGAGGCCGGCTCGCCGGGAGCTTGGGGGGCGGCGGGATCCGGCAGCGGCGGGTGCTGCAGCGCCGCCAGCTGGTCGGCCGTCTCGATCGGCACGCCATCCGGGCCGATGATCTGCATGCGGAAGAGGTGGCGTACCGTGTCCTCCTGAAACCGCAGCATCATGGCCTCGAACATGTCGAAGGACTCCTTCTTGTAGGCGACCAGGGGGTCCTGCTGGGCGTAGCCGCGCAGGCCGATGCCCTCCTTCAGGTGGTCCATCGCGAGCAGGTGATCCTTCCACAGGCCATCGAGCACCGACAGCATCACGACCCGCTCGTGGTAGCGCATGGCGTCCGGGCCCAGAATCTGCTCCTTGATGCCGTAGCGGCTGCCGAGCTTCTCGAAGATGGTCTCGCCCAGCTCATGCCGGTTCACGGTGCCGGTGTCGATCTCGTTTCCAAACTGCGCGCCAAACTGATCAAAAAGCGCCTGGAAGAGCTCCTCGGTCTTCCATTCATCGGCGTGCGCCTTTTCCGGGGCAGACTGGTCGAGCAGGTTCGACAGGATGGTGGAGGCGTAGTCTTCCGTGATCAGCTGTCGCTGGTCGACCCCCTCCATCAGCTGCCGGCGCAGGCCATAGACGGCCTCGCGCTGCTTGTTCATGACGTCGTCGTACTCGAGCACATGCTTGCGCGACTCGAAGTTCTGCGACTCGACGGCCTTTTGAGCAGCCTCGATGCGGCGTGAGATCATGCCGCTCTCGATCGGCACGCCCTCCTCCATGCCGAGCTTCTGCAGAAGCGTGCCGACCCACTCCTTGGCGAAGATGCGCATCAGGTCGTCTTCAAGCGAAAGGTAGAAGCGGCTGGCGCCCGGATCGCCCTGCCGGCCAGCGCGGCCGCGCAGCTGGTTGTCGACGCGGCGGCTCTCGTGCCGTTCCGTGCCGATGATGTGAAGTCCGCCGGCGCCGATAACAGCGTCGTGCTCTCCCTGGGCAGCCCCGGCGTGGGTCGCGGTGGCGGCGTTCCAGGCCTCTTCCGTGGTCTCGAACTCCTGTCCGGAGTAGTAGAAGCGCACCATGCCGGTGGCAGCGACAGGGTGGATCTCGCCTTCGGCCACGGACAGGGCGCGGGCCTGGTTCTTGCGCACCAGCTCCTGCCGGGCCATGAAGTCGGCGTTGCCGCCGAGCAGAATATCCGTGCCGCGGCCGGCCATGTTGGTCGCGATCGTCACCATGCCCAAGCGACCAGCCTGAGCGACGATCTCGGCCTCCTTCTCATGGAACTTCGCGTTCAGCACCACGTGCCGGACGCCCTTGCGCTTCAGGATCTCCGACAGCAGCTCGGACTTCTCGATGGAGGTCGTGCCGACCAGCACCGGCTGCTTCTGCTCGTGCAAACGGGCGATCTCGTCGGCGACCGCGAAGTACTTCTCCTTGGCGGTGCGGAAGACGACATCCTGGTTCTCAAGGCGGCGCATCTGCCGGTTGGTCGGGATGACGACGATGTCGAGCTTGTAGATGCTGTCGAACTCGGCCGCCTCGGTCTCGGCCGTGCCGGTCATGCCGGAGAGCTTCTTGTACATGCGGAAGTAGTTCTGGAAGGTGATGGTGGCGAGAGTCTGGTCCTCCTTGCGGATGGCGACGCCTTCCTTGGCCTCGACCGCCTGATGGAGGCCGTCGGACCAGCGCCGCCCGGGCATGAGGCGGCCGGTAAAGGTGTCGACGATGATGACCTCGCCTTCCTTCACCACGTACTCGACATCCCGCTTGTAGAGGTGGTGCGCCTTGATGCCGACCTCGACGTGGTGCTTCAAATCCCAGTTTTCGGGGTCGGCGATGTTGCCGATGCCGAGCAGCCCCTCGATCTTCTCCCAGCCCTCGTCGGTGACGGTGATGGCGCGGGCCTTCTCGTCCACGACGAAGTCGCCCGACCAGGTCTTGGTCTCGAGCGTCTCGATCAGCTCGCCGGCCTCGAGCGAGGGAATGATGACGTTGACCTTGGCATACTTGTCGGTGGTCTGGTCGGTGGGTCCGGAGATGATCAGCGGTGTGCGCGCCTCATCGATCAGGATCGAGTCCACCTCGTCGACGATGCAGTAGTACTGCCCGCGCTGCACCATCTCATTCAGGTCGAACTTCATGTTGTCGCGCAGGTAGTCGAAGCCGAACTCGTTATTGGTGCCGTAGGTGATGTCGGAGTTGTAGGCGGCGCGGCGCTGAGCGTCGTCGAGATCGTGGACGATGACGCCGACCGACAGACCGAGAAATCCGTAGATCTTGCCCATCCACTCCGCATCGCGCTTGGCCAGGTAGTCGTTGACTGTCACCACGTGGACGCCGCGGCCGGCCAGCGCGTTCAGGTAGCAGGGAAGCGTCGCGACCAGCGTCTTGCCCTCGCCGGTGCGCATCTCGGCGATCTTGCCGGAGTGGAGCACCATGCCGCCGATCAGCTGAACGTCGAAGTGGCGCATGCCGACGGCGCGGCGGCCAGCCTCGCGGACGACGGCAAAGGCCTCGGGAAGGATCTCATCGAGCGCAGCCTTTTCGGCCTGGTAGACCGCGTCGCGGACCTCGGTGGAGCGGGCCTCGATGGGGTCCTCGGGCATCGGAACCCTGGCCACCGCCTCCGCGACTCTGCGGCGGAACTCAACCGTCTTCTCCCGCAGCTGGTCGTCTGTAAGCGCCTCGGTGGTGGCTTCGAGAGCATTGATCTGGGCGACGGCGGGCATCATGCGCTTGATGGCGCGCTCATTGGAGGTGCCGAAGACTTTGGAGATAACGGAGTTGATCACGGGGGAGCTTCCTTCTGGGGTGACACGTGGCGCGCGGGAGAGAAGGCCCTGGCTGCCGGGGTGGGCTGCAGGACCTGACGGTCGGAGTTGGCCTAGGCGCGCGACGGCTCGTGAAGGGAAGAGGAGGCCTGCACTGCGGCGGCGGCCTGGGCGGCCTGTCGCATGGGCCACACACGCCGGAGCTCACTCCGGTGCGCTGCGGGAAGCGGCCCTGGACGCAGGCGAACGGCGTCCCCTGGGAAAGAACTCTGCCCATCGAAGAGGCAAGCGGCCACGGTGCCGGGCGAGAGCCGAAGCGCTGCCGTCATGGCCGCCCACTCGCCGGAGAGCGGGCAGGCGGAGGCTTCCGCTACGCTGAGCGAGGAAAACAGCAGAACCAGCAGAGCGAGTTGGGCCGAGCGAAGCTTCATCGAGGAATGGATCGAGCGGGCGCACCAGCGCCACATTCCATGTTACGGCATCGGCGCGGGCAGCGGCTAACACAAATGGGGGAAGGCTCCCGGGCTGGCTCTCGCCCTGCCGGGTGCCTAGCCAGGTTCGAGCACGACTGCGCGGCGGAAGCCGTGTCTCAGAGAACAGTGCGGTGCGCTTGCCAGCATCCAAGGAGTGAGCCGTTCGGGAGATCCGTTCGGGAAAGCCAGGGAGCCAGGGAGAAGACGAAACATGGAGTATGTACGTTTGGGACGGACCGGGCTTGAAGTGTCGCGCCTTTGCCTGGGGTGCATGACCTACGGCAAGGCTCCGGAGGGCGATGCCGCGGGCCCGGGACGGCATGCCTGGACGCTCAGCGAAGAGGAAAGCCAGCCGTTCTTCCGGCAGGCGCTCGACGCCGGAATCAACTTCTTCGACACCGCGAATGTGTACTCGAGCGGAGCCAGCGAGGAGGTCCTGGGGCGCTTTCTCAAGGCGAACGTCCGCCGGGAGAGCGTCGTGATCGCGACCAAGATGTACGGTGTCATGCGATCCGAGCCGAACGGCAAGGGACTGAGCCGCAAAGAGATCCTGTTTGAGCTGGACGAAAGCCTGCGGCGGCTCGGGACCGACTACATCGATCTCTACCAGATTCACCGCTGGGACCCGGACACGCCGATCGAGGAGACCCTGGAGGCGCTGCACGATGCGGTTAAGGCGGGCAAGGTACGCTACCTGGGCGCGTCCTCCATGTATGCCTGGCAGTTTGCCAAGGCGCTGTTTCTCGCCGACCGCCACGGCTGGAGCCGGTTCGTCAGCATGCAGAACCACTACAACCTGCTCTACCGGGAGGAGGAGCGGGAGATGATCGGGCTGTGTCTCGACCAGGGCGTCGGCGTGCTGCCATGGAGTCCGCTGGCACGTGGCCGTCTGGCGCGGCGGTGGAAGACGGCGACGACGGAACGGTCGGAGACCGACACCTTTGGCCGGACCATGTATGCGGCGACCGAAGCGACGGACCGGGCGGTCGTGGAACGGCTCGAACACCTGGCGAAGGCGAAGAACCTCCCCATGGCGACCCTCGCCCTGGCGTGGCTGCTGGCAAAGCCCGGCGTTACCTCGCCCATTGTCGGAGCCAGCAAGCCGGAGCATCTCAACGAGGCTCTGCGGGCGACGGAGGTGAAGCTGGCGCCGGAGGAGATAGCTGCCCTCGAGGCGGACTACGTGCCCCACCCGGTTCTAGGCTTCGCCTGAGTTCGAGACGCGGTTGTTGCGAGTCGGTGAACCGTAGCCGGACGAAGAGATGGCGTTCCAAGGAGGTTGCATGCCGCAGGCGAGAAGATTCGAGGAAGCAGGGCGCGACGGACGATTTCCTCAAACCGAAGCCGGAGGCGAGCCGTACCCGGAGAACCCTCCGGCAGCGTCCGAGGGAGGTGGACAGCTCTTTGCCGTTTCTCCGGAGGCCGACGACGACTCGGAGGCTCCGCCTCCATCACCCCCGCCGTCCCGACTGGAGGAGACCCTCGAGCGCATGGAGCGGAACTCGATCGAGATGAAGCTGCACCTGGCGGCCATCGAAGATCGCCTCGCTCGTCTCGAACCCGGCGGGGAGATCGCTCCTCCCGCTCCCCCGGTTGAAGTCCCTCAAGCGCCGCCCGCGCCTGGGGACAGGATGGGAGAGCTTCGCCCGGGGTGGGAGAGCGGGGAGGAGGTTTGGGGTGTTCCCTCGAACCCTCGTAGGGAGTTCGCTCCGCCCGGGGAACCCGCCCCGGAGGAGGCCCAGGAGCCTTTCCTGCACGGAAAGGACCGCCGCTGGACGGCTCTTGTTGGACCAGAGATCGAGCCCTCGGAGGGGACGACCGAATCGCGCGCGCTGGAGCCAGCGTGGCGACAGCCGGAATCAGAGACGTGGCGACACTCGGAGACCGCGCCCCAAACCGCGGAGGCGCCCCCCTTCACCTCTCCAGACGCCCCCGATCCTGCCGCGCCCGATCCCCAGCCGACCGGCCCAGAGTGGAGAACCTCTGAGCGGCGTGATCCGGAGTGGAGGGATCCTGAGCGGCGTGATCCGGAGTGGACGGAACCAGAGCAGCGCCGATCGCACACGGCTGTCCCCCTGCCGGCTGCCCCCGAGTCGCGCCCCTTTCACACCCCGCAACGAGAGCCCGATACCCACGGCCGAAACCTGCCCGGCCCTGACGCGAGGGTTCAGGAGACGACCCGGCCGCACTCCGCCGATCGCGAACTCGCGGACCGGGATCTCGCCGGACGGGAGAGAGCCACCTGGGAGAATGAGGGTCTGCCCGCCCCGGCCGAGCGGCATCCCGGTCGACGATCGCCTCGCGTGGGTCGCGCTCTGCTGATTCTTCTCTTGATCCTCCTTGGCCTGATTCCGCTGGTTCTGCTGTGGCTGAATCATGGGGAGATCCCGAGCCACCTCGGCATCAGCCGTGTGGGTGCGGAGTCGAAGGCTCCGCTGGATACGACAGCGGCGGTCCCGGACGGCAACCGCGCGGACGGCGCCACCCTGGCCGGATTACCCGGCAAGCCATCGGCAGATCTGCCCGCAGACTCGGGACTCGCCCGCGATGCGGCATCCGCTCGGACCGGCTCCTCCTCTCCCGTGGCCAGTGCAACAGGCGAACGGACGGGTTCCGCCACACCTCCGTCGCGAGAGATCCGTTTAAAGAAGCCTGGCAGAGCGCAGGTGGCCTCGGCCGAACCGCCCGCTCCGGTCGAGCGGGTCGCCCCTGGGAGTTTGGGCAACGCTGCGCCGGTCCTGAGGGTCAGGCCGGAGGGCGCGACCGGAACCAAATCTCCCGACAGCAGCACAGGGCCCTTCGGCAGGGTGAAGGTGGCCCCGGCAGTGATGGAGCGGCAGCGCATCTCGGGCGCGCCGCCGGTCTACCCGGGAGGGTTGGCCGATCTGTTTCACGTGGAAGGCGACGTCGTTGTCGCTCTGGACATTTCGCCCACCGGAGCCGTCCGGGAGGCGCATGTAATCTCCGGACACAAAGCGCTGCGGGGCGCCGCGCTGAATGCGGTGCGGCGCTGGCGGTACGACCCTTACCTGGTAGACGGGCGACCGGTTGAGGTGGCTACAACGGTGACCATTCCATTTCGCAGACGGTCTTAGCAGCGGAAGGGGATCGCGAGAAAGAGAGGAGGTCAGGTATGGACACACTGGGACCGGGTACGGACCAGGACGCAGCTAAGCCCCATAGCCCGGCAGCGGAGTTTGCCGAGCGGGAGGGGCATCGATTTGTGGAAGAGCTGAAGGATCTGCTGCGCATCCCGTCGGTCTCGACCGACCCGGCGCGCGCTGCGGATGTGCGGCGGGCGGCGGAGTTTTGCGCGCGGGAGCTCCGGCGCATCGGGATGGAGCATGTCCGGCTCATCGAGACGGCGACCGCGGCGCATCCTGGCGGCCACCCGCTCGTCTACGCCGATCACCTCCATGCGGGCGACCGGGCAACGGTGCTCTGCTACGGCCACTACGACGTGCAGCCGGCCGAGCCGATCGAGGAGTGGATCTCTCCGCCCTTTGAACCTGAGGAGCGCGAAGGAAACCTGTACGCCCGTGGGGCGGTCGACGACAAGGGCCAGATGTGGATGCATGTCAAGGCTTTGGAGTCGCTGCTGGTGGCGGGCAACGGCAGGTTGCCGGTCAACGTGCGCGTTCTTCTGGAGGGGGAAGAGGAGGTGGGCGGCGAAGGCATCGCCGCATTCGTCCGGGGCCATGGGGACGAGATCGCCGCCGACGTCGCCTTGGTGAGCGACACGGAGATGTTTGCGCCCAGCCTGCCCACGCTGTGTGTCGGCCTCCGCGGCATGATCTACACGGAGATCGAGGTCCAGGGGGCTCGCACGGACCTCCACTCGGGGATGTACGGCGGGGCCGCGCCCAACCCGTTCCTCGCCCTGGCGCAGATCCTGGCGCGGCTCAAGGCTGAGGACGGCACCCTTCTGATTCCGGGCATCTATGACGCGGTGGAGCGGCCGGGCGAGGACGAGCTGCGCGCCTGGGCGGCGCTGCCCTTCGACGAGGAGCACTACCGCGTGACGGAGGTCGGCTCCCCGGAGTTGACCGGCGAGCCGGGCTATACCGTACTTGAGCGAACGTGGTCCCGCCCGTCCCTCGACGTCCATGGCATGCCGGGAGGTTTCATCGGCGCGGGTGCGAAGACGGTCATCCCCGCCCGAGCCAAGGCGAAGGTCAGCCTCCGGCTGGTTCCGGCCATGACCTCGGAGAAGGCCTTCGGGCAGCTGAAGGAGTATGTCGCGGCGATCGCGCCCCGAGGAGTGACCGTGGAGACCCGGCTGATCCACTCCGGCGAGCCCATCGTCGTCAGCACGGACAATCGCTATGTGCGAGCTGCGACGGTCGCCATGCGCGAGGTCTGGGGCCAGGAGACGGTCTTTGTTCGCGGGGGTGGATCGATCCCGATCGTCGGTGACTTTGCCCGCGAGCTGGGCACCCCCAGCGTGCTGATGGGCTTTGGGCTGCCGGACGACAACCTCCACGCGCCCAATGAGAAGTTCAACCTGCGCAACTTCCACCTGGGCATCGCGTCCATCATCGGATTTCTGGAACGGGTCGGCAGCGGCGCCGATGCCTGAGCTCTTCGGCGACCTGACCGGATACGTACTCGCCGGGGGACGCAGCTCGCGCATGGGCACGGGCAAGGCGGAGCTCCGGCTCGACGGCCGCACGCTGCTGGAGATTGCCTGCGCGAAGCTCCTTCCTATCTGCCGCGAGGTAGTGGTGGTCGGTGCACTCACTCCTCCGCAGGGAGTTCGCTCCATCCGGGATCTCCACCCCGGGTGCGGTCCCATCGGCGGCATGGAGGCGGCGCTTCGCGATCTTCCCAGCGCCTTTGCCGCCTTTCTTCCTGTGGATATGCCGCTGCTGCCGGCGGCCCTGCTGGCGGAGCTGACCGGGTGGTGGAGCTCCCCGGCCTGTCGCGCGGCAAGAGTCTGCTTCGCGATCGCGGATGGCAACGCTCAGCCACTGGTCAGCAGGGTCCACCGGGAGGTCCTCCCCGCGCTCTCGGAGGCGATCTCCGCGGGCGAGCTGAAGCTCAGGCCCGTGCTGGAGCGGGCGGCAGCCCAGCTCGGCAAGGGTGCGCTCGAGCGCACCGACATTGCGACCGGCCAGATCACGGCTGGCCAGATCACGGGTGGCCAGATCACGTCTGGCAAGGTGTGCGTCGGCGTCGGCCACCGGGGCAACGGCTGGTCGCCTTCACCGTCCGAGCGCGAGATCTCCAGCCTGTGGTTCTCGAACCTGAACACCCCGGAGGAGTTCCAGATGGCAGAGGATCGCGTGGGGAGCCGTTCTGCCCTTTAGCCACTCAGCGGAGTGCATGCGAAGATCAGAGGGGGTCTGACGACGCGCGTCAGAAGAGGGAGCCATGGCGGAGCAGGACGACAAAGGAGCTGCGAACGGAGCGGCCGGCGGCCAGGTGCTGCACGAGCAGAAAAACGCGCCTTCGGGCGACGGAGGCCGGCCGGTTCAGGACAGCAGCGCTCCCGGATCGGCCCATGTCGGCGACGCGGACTCCCCCAGGACTGGCCCCGGGGAGGAGCGCGACTCGCTCACCGAAGGCGTCTCGGCCGATGTCGCTCCCCTGGTTGGCGAGTTCATGGAGCAGGCGGCGCAGCAGAACGAGGCGGCCGCCGAGGAGCTCCCGACGGAGGGCAATCATCAGGCTCCCTATATCTCCTTCGAAGGGGTCTCGAAGTCCTTCGGGGACTTTGTGGTGTTGCAGGATGTGCACTTCTCCATCAACGCCGGGGAGACCCTCTGCATCCTGGGGCGATCCGGCGTCGGCAAGTCGGTCTCGCTGCAGATGCTGCTTGGCTTCCTGAAGCCGGACTCGGGCGTGATCCAGGTGGCCGGCGAAGACATCGTGGGCATGAAGGAAGAGCAGCTCCAGGCGATCCGGCGCAAGGTCTCCATGGTCTTTCAGAATGGAGCTCTGTTCGATTCGATCAGCGTCGGGGAGAACGTCGCCTTTCCCCTGCGGGAGCGGGGTGATCTCGAAGAGGATCAGATGTTTCAGGTGGTCAAGGGTCTGCTGGAGATGGTGGGCGTGGCCGGGATGGAAGACCTGCTGCCGAGCGATCTGTCGACCGGGATGAAGCGCTCGGTCGCGATTGCCCGGGCGCTGGCCAGCCAGCCCGAGGCGGTGCTTTACGACGAGCCCACGACGATGGTCGACCCCCTGATGGCTCACCTGCTCGGCGACCTGATCGAACGCCTGAAGCGGCAGCTGCACCTGACCAGCGTCGTGGTCACGCACGACATGCGATTTGCCAGAAAGCTGGCCGACCGGGTGGTGTTTCTTCATGAAGGCAAGGCCCGCTTCTTCGGAACCATGGAGGAGATGGAGCGAAGCGACGACCCGGTGCTCAAGGAGTTTTTGACTCTGGACGCCCTGGTGCTGCCATCCTGAACCCAGCCAGCCTGGGAGCGTGTGAGGTCCGCCGCCGGGCCCGAGGTTTGGGTTGCCACGGGCGACGGACGACCGTATTCTGGTACCAGGTTCCGGTTCGGCTGGATTGCCTGTCTCGCGCCAGCGATGAGGTTCTATGGACGAGTTGACCCCCCTCCCCGGGCCGCCGCTTCCCCTTCGTCCTGGACCGGAACACGCGTGGGTCTCTCCCGCCACTCATGTGCCGAGACAAGGTACGGCCCCGGCATGGTGGAACCGGGTGCGGGCGAGGATCTCCTGAGTGGCCACCCCCGACTATTTACAGCAGGTGGTCGTCTCCGGACGGAGAGGCGCACACGGTGCAGATCGCCGCGTCTACGGCTCGGAGGTCGGCCTGTTTCGCCGGCCATCGACCACGGGTGTGATTTGGGCCGCACTCGACACCCTGACTGCCGTGGTCGCCTGCATCATTGCGCTGCGGATTCGGGTGTCGATGCCGGCGGGCGTGCATAATTTATCTCTCCTGTATCACCTGATGAACACGACTCCGCCCATGCTGGCCGTGTACGTGGGTTGGTTCTCCCTGTGCCTGGTGCTGGTCACGCGCTCCTACGGCATCTATGGCCCCATTCAGAATCGCAGCGGCCTCCACGAGCAGCGGATGACGATCCAAGCCGTTCTGACCGCCGGTCTGCTGTTGTGCGGCACCCTGTATCTTTCCCGTGGCATCGCCATCTCGCGCATCGTGGTCGGCCTGATGGTGCTGTTTACCGGCATCATGATCTGCCTGCGCCGGGCCGTGTGGCGAAGGATCGTCTACAGCCGATATCGCGAGGGCATTGAGACTCGCAACGTGATGATCGTCGGCGCGGGCCGCGTCGGACATGCTCTGCGCAACCACCTGGAGTCGCTCCAGCACCTGGGATTCCGCTTCAAGGGGTTTATCGCCCTCACCGAACACGAGGCCGAGTCAGGCGACGCCGACGTGATCGGCAACCTGCGCAACTGCCTGGCGCTTGCCCGCTCCCTCTTCGTCGATGAGATCTTTTTTTCGGTTCCGGCTGAAAAGAAGGTGGTCGTCGCCCTGGTCGAGGAGGCGCGGGCGGCCGGCATCGATGTCCGTGTGGTGCCCGACCTCTACGACGGCCTCGCCTGGAACGCCCCTGTCGAGTACATCGGGCAGTTTCCCACCATCCCGCTGCACCGGCGGGAGTTTCCGGTCGGCGCCTTTGTTCTCAAGCGGACGCTCGACATCGTGCTGGCCAGCCTGGCCCTGCTCGTGACGGCGCCGGTCACGGTCGCCATCGCGATCGCCGTCAAGACCAGCTCGCCGGGAACCGTGTTCTACCGTGCCCAGCGCATTGGAAGAAAAGGGAGAACCTTTGTTTGTTACAAGTTCCGGACCATGGTTCAGGACGCCGACCGGCTCAAAGCGGAGCTCGAACACCGCAACGAACGCGATGGCATCCTGTTCAAGATCACCAACGATCCGCGTGTGACGCGGATCGGGCGCATGCTGAGGAAGTACTCGCTCGATGAGCTGCCGCAGTTTCTCAACGTGCTTCGCGGCGACATGAGTCTGGTCGGTCCAAGGCCGCCGGTCGCCTCCGAGGTGCAGCAGTACGACCTGTCGCACCTGCGCCGGTTGGATGTGCTCCCCGGCATCACTGGCCTGTGGCAGGTGGAGGCCCGGCAGGATCCCTCCTTCGACAGCTATATCTCGCTCGACACCGCCTACGTCGAAAACTGGAGTCTGTGGCTCGACCTGAAGATTCTGGCGCGAACTATCGGCGTGGTGCTGGAAGGGACGGGCAGCTGAGCCCTGCGGCCTCGGTGCCGGACGGTAGACTGGTGGTGTGAAGATTGCGCTGGCGCAGATCAACCCCACCGTAGGCGATTTCTCTGGAAACACGGCAGTCATGCTGGAGTTCGCTGGCCGCGCCGGCGATCTCGGGGCGGATCTGGTGATGTTTCCCGAGCTTGCGGTCTGCGGGTATCCGCCGGCCGACCTGCTGGAAAAGCCATCCTTTGTTGCGCGGGCCGAAGAGTCGGTCTGTGAGCTGGCGCGCTGGACCGCGGCGGAGGGCCGGCCAGCGATCCTCTGCGGATCGGTCGCGCCCGCGGTTGAACCGGAGGGCAAACACGTCCGTAATGTGGCCGTTCTGCTCGATCGTGGGCAGGTCGCCTTTGTTCAGGCCAAGCGGCTGCTGCCGTTCTACGATGTCTTCGACGAACAGCGCTACTTTGAGCCGGCGCAGTCGCAGGCGCTCTGCTCCCTCCGCGGACAGACCCTGGCGATCACTATCTGCGAAGATGCCTGGAACGACAAGGGGTTCTGGCCGCGGAGGCTCTACCCTGTCGATCCCGTGGAGGATCTGATGCGGCAGTGGGCGGAGCAGAACGCGCCCGGTGCGGTCCGGCTGATCCTCAACATCTCCGCCTCGCCGTTCTGGGCGGGCAAGCGGGAGCTGCGCCGGCGCATGCTCTCCGCGCTCGCCAGAGCGCATGGCGCGGTGGTGGCGATGGTGAATCAGGTCGGCGGCAACGACAGCCTGATCTTCGACGGAGCCTCACAGGTGTTGGGGCCGGACGGCGAGACCGTCGTTGAGGCGGCGTCCTTCGGGGAAGACATGGTGCTGTTCGACACCGGCGACCTGGCCGAAGCCGACGCGCCGGCACGCGCGCCGGCCTCCGGGGCGAGCCCAGACAGCCGCGACGCCGCGATGGATGCCGATCCGGCGGCAAGGGGCTTCAGCGCGGAAGCGGACATCCCCGCCACCTGGGATGCGCTGGTGCTCGGCACTCGCGATTACCTGCGCAAGTGCGGCTTCAAGAAGGCTCTGGTGGGGCTCAGCGGCGGCATCGATTCGGCGCTGGTGGCGGCCATCGCGGTCGATGCCCTGGGGCCGGAGAACGTGATGGGTGTGGGGATGCCGAGCGAATACTCCTCCGGCGGCTCGGTGGACGATGCCCGGCAGCTGGCGGCCAACCTCCAGATCCGCTTCGAGACGGTGCCGATCCACGACATCTTCTCCGGGTTTATGGAGGCGCTGGATCCCCTGTTTGCCGGAACCGAGTTCGGCCTGGCAGAGGAAAACCTGCAGGCGAGGATCCGCGGCACCCTGCTGATGGCCGTCTCGAACAAGTTCGGTCCCCTGGTGCTGACGACCGGCAACAAGAGCGAGATGGCGACGGGCTACTCCACCCTGTACGGCGACATGGTGGGCGGTCTGGCGGTGATCGGCGACGTGTGGAAGACGCGCGTGTACGCCCTGAGCCGGTATGCCAATCGCGAACGGGAGATCATTCCCGTGGCGACGCTGACCAAACCGCCCTCCGCCGAGCTTCGGCCGGGACAGATGGATACCGATTCGCTGCCGCCCTACGAGGTCCTGGATCCCATGCTGGCGGCCTACGTCGAGCGCTACTGCCCGGCAGAGCAGATCGCCCGCGAACAGGGGCAGGAGCTTGCCTATGTGCAACAGGTGCTGCGGCTGGTGGAACGCAACGAGTACAAGCGCAAGCAGGCCGCTCCCGTGCTGAAGGTCACGCCGAAGTCGTTCGGCCCGGGGCGGCGGTTTCCCATCGCGGTCCGGGTTGAGGTGTAATAAAAGAGAGCCGAAGCAAGTGTGGGCGTCGTCCCGCGGCTGCGCTCGGCAGGAGATCCCAAGTGATACGTGTGATGTTCGTTGCCGCAGCGGCCACCCTGCTCTCCGGTCTGCTCAGCGGAGCCTCCGCCCAGACACAGCCGGCTGCGAGTGCTCCGACCCCCCAGAGCTCCGCAGCGCAGGCCAGCCCGGCTGCAGGTGCCGCTCCGGCGGCCTCCGCAGATCCGTTTCCGCCAACCGATCCCAAGTACTTCACGGCGAAGTCGCCCACCCCTGCGACGGTCGATGGCTTTCTTCGAGCGATCTGGGGCTACGATCCCACGCGCATCTGGCGTGTGGCGGCCATCCAGGCGACCCAGGCCCCGGGCGTCAGCAAGGTGACGGTGTTTGTCGCGGACCGCGGGCCCAACGCCAAGGTCCAGACCTCCTCCTTCTTTGTCACGCCGGACGGCAAGCACGCCATCGCCGGCGACGGCATCGTCAGCTTCGGTGCGAGGCCGTTTGAAGACGCACGTCTGCTGCTGGAGCAGAACGCCGATGGAGCGCATCGCGGGGCGTCGAGCAAGGCGCTCGAACTGGTCGAGTTCGCCGATCTCCAGTGCCCGCACTGCAAGGAGGCGCAGAGCATCATGGACCGCCTGGTGAAGGACTTCCCCGGCGCGCACATCGTCTACCAGAGCTTTCCCCTGACGGAGATCCATCCCTTTGCCTTCAAGGCCGCGGCCGACGGCATCTGCATCCAGCAGAAGAGCAACGAGGCCTTTTTTCCCTATGCCGAGGCGGTCTA
This sequence comes from Acidobacteriaceae bacterium, assembly GCA_965218595.1. Lineage (GTDB taxonomy): Bacteria > Acidobacteriota > Terriglobia > Terriglobales > Acidobacteriaceae > Edaphobacter. The sequence goes on from CBDCLC010000006.1 coordinate 565,850, forward strand.
TGCGACGCAGGAGGGGCTCACGGCTGAAGATGGCGACCAGACGCTGAAGAACGCCATCACCAAGGCCGGCATGCCGCCGGCGGCCATCGAGGCGTGTGCCGCGACACCCGCGACCAGGGCCGCGGTGGAGTCGTCGATTCGGCTGGGCACGGAGGTCGGCGTCGACCAGACGCCCATGCTGGCGGTCAACGGACACCTGCTTCCGCTGACGCAGCTTCCTTACGAGACGCTGAAGCAGATCATCAACTACCAGGCGAAGGAGGACGGCTCGGCCGCCGTGGCCGCGGCAAAGTCCGCCTCCCCGGCAAGGTAGTCCTCCAACTCACGCTAGGCGCAGGGGCCGGTCTGCCATCGGGCGCAAAAAGAAGCGGCTCACGGAAGTGTGCCGTGAGCCGCTCGGATAGTGCCTGTTTGCATCGAGGTGTAGCTCTCGCCTCTTCGGGCTGAAGGCCCGACATATCATAACCTGGGGCGCAAGCCCCAGGTTGCGATCCATAGAGGTTTAGGGCTGAAGGCCCGACATATCAGTTCAGGACTACACCTGCAGGAAAACCGCTCGGATAGTGCCTGAACTGACTTGTCGTGAGGCTCTCTGCCCGGCTGCCTAGGCGGTGTAGCCCGTCTGGAAGTAGCCGTTGAGGCCAGCGGGAAAGAATCCTCCGCTGGTGATCATGGTCTTCGGATCGGTCATGCCGGCGCTGCCACCGGTGACGATGTTGATGACCTGGCCGGTGGTGCGGGAGTAGCCGAGGCCGGCGTTGTTGTTGTTGCCCGACACGGCAGCTGTGGTGGCCGTCTTCGCCGAGGCAGCGACCGCCATGGTGGGGATGTCGAAGATCATGCCGGAGGTGTAGGCGGTGGAGCCAGCGGCCAGCGTGCTGTCAGCGCTGGAGTTGAGCGGAACCTGCATCGTGGGCAGACCATAGTCGTCGGTGTAGGCGACCATGTCGAGCATGTTCCGGGCAGCCGAGATCTTCTGCGTCAGAGCCACGAGATCGAGGCTTGACGGATTGAAGCTTGGGACCACGATGTTGCCCATGGCGATGCTGTAGAGCGTGAATCGCACCATGCCGGAGTGCTCTGCCTCGACCGCGTGGATGGCAACAGCCGGGGGCAGCACATTGGTTTTGTCAACGATGAGCGGAGCCGCTCCGTGATACGCCGTGACGCCCACATCCTCAAAGATGTAGGAGCCGATCAGGAAGTAGACGTCGTTCGCGAAGGGATCGAACGGTCCCATGCCCAGCAGCCCGGCCAGCGTGTTGAAGCTGTTGTAGAGGTCCAGGTTGGGCATGGCCACAGCCTTGCTGCCGAGCGCCGAGCGAAGCAGTTTGACGTGGCTCTGCTCTTCGCCGGCGATCTCCTGGGCGTAGTTCGCGATCACGGAGTTGGTGAAGGGCACCTTGCAGGAGGCGGGACCACCCGGTTTGGTGACGACGGTGCCGGTGCCGGCGGAGGCTGTTCCCGCGCCGATTCCGATGCCAAGCGTGTCGATAGTCTTGCCGGAGACGGCAAGGGTGTAGAACTGCGCCTCCAGGTACTCGAGGTTCAGGGCGAAGTTGAGGATGTCGTTATCGGTGTAGGACGCGGACTGAGCGGCCGAGGTCTTGGTCAGCGCCAGGCCGGCCAGCGCCGCTCCGCCCATCGCGAGCAGGGCACGGCGGCTGGAGATAATGGAGTCAATTTGCTTTGTCTCTTGATTTGCCATGGAGTCCGGTGTCCTTAAGCTGTCGTGGTGAAGAGGGTGCCGTTGAGTCCCTGGGGGAAGAAGCCGCCTGACTTGACGCCTGCGCCGCCGCCGGTGCCATAGACGATATGCAGCGTCTCGGAGGCGGTGTGGGCCCAGCCGAGCGCGTTGGAATCGGCGTAGACCACGCTGGTGGTGCTCAGCATGGTGTCCTTCCCGTTGGCCAGCTTGGCACGCAGGGCAGAGATCTGGTTGGCGATCGTCAGGTAGTTGCTGGACCCGCCGGCGGCGGCCATGCCGGCGATCATCGACCGGATGGTGCCGGAGTGGTAACCCTCCGCGGCCTGGATGCCGGCCGCCGTGTCCAGAATCTTGTTGCTGGTCAGCAGGGGAGCGGCGCCGGTGTAGGCAGCCACACCCACGTCGATAAAGGTGAAGGCTCCCACGGCGAGGCTGTCGGCGTCATTGAACGGACTGAAGGTGCTCGCGATCCCCGCCGCCGAAGCAGCACCGCTGAATCCCGCCGTGTAGTCGATCACAGGACGGCTCACGGGAGTTCCGCTGTTGGCGGTGATGGCAGCCCGGAGCACCCGGATGTGGTTCAGCTCATCCTGCGCGATCTCGACAAAGAACTGCTTCATGACGGGATCGTTGATAGTCACGGCCTTCGCGCCCGTCACGCTTCCAGGGTTCGCTCCAGCGTCCGCAGCGGGAACGCCCGTTCCGGTGACCGCCGTGAGATAAAACTCCGCCTCGAGGTACTCGAGGTTCAGAGCGAAGTTCAGGATGTCATTGTCCCCGAAGGTAACGGCCGGGTAGGTGGGGGAGGGACCGGGTGCGCCGGCGTTGACGGTTCCGTTGTCGCTGCAGCCGGCCACGAGGGCCGACGCGCCGAGCGCGCCCGCACCAGCCAGAAACGAGCGCCGGGTCGGAACAAACATTGTTTTCTTGTTATCCACGGATGAGCCTCTCGGAAAAGCAGTTGAATCGCAGGTTGGGGAATACGGTTGCGTCCCTGGGGGTTGCTCTTCGCAATAGTCTACAGATTGCATCCATGACCGGCGAGAGGGAAATGGTCAATGTTCCCCCGCCGGTAACGCGATCGTAGAAGTATGATGCCCAACCCCTGCAAAGATAGTCCAGACTCCGGAAGATCAGATGGATTGCACCGGAAGCTGGAGCAGGTCCGCCTGGAGCCCCACCTCCTTCTGCACAAAGGGCTCAGCGTAGCGGACCCCGGCCAGCAGGCCGTAGTGCCGGGCGGTAGCGAAGGTGCGCTCCCGAATCTCCTCCAGTGGCACAAACAGCCCGGCGCCTTCAGCGTGGTCTCCGTACTGGCTGCGATAGGCCAGCAGTGCCTGGAGACGCTGCTCGATGTGCGCTGAGATGTCGACCACAAAGGTCGGCCGGACGTCGGCGTAGAGCGAGGCGTAGAGGATCTTGTAGGGCCGGTGCGGAGGGTCGCCGCCGGCGATCTCCAAACGCGCCAGGCCCGCCTGAAAACAGGCCTCGTAGCCGAGTGTGGCAGAGGTGTAGTGGTCCGGATGGCGTCCCTGCCAGAAGGGCAGAATGACGACCCGCGGCCGCAACCGGCGCAGCACCGCTGCCAGCTTCAGGCGGTTCTCGTGGGTGTTCTGGACGTTGCCGTCCGGGAGATCGAGGGCTTCGCGGTGCGTAAGGCCGAGCAGGCGGCCAGCTTCGGCAGCCTCCCGGGCCCGCTCGGCGGCCGATCCGCGGGTTCCGGACTCCCCCTGGGTCAGGTCGAGGACGCCGGTGCTCCAGCCCAGGGCGCGCTGCACCAGCAGCGTTCCTCCGCAGGTCTGTTCCACATCGTCGCGGTGGGCCGCGATGGCAAGCACATCGAGCACGCGCGCCCGGGCAGGATCAGTTTGAGGAGTTGGTGATGGCGTCAATATAGGCGACATCGAGTGCGGTGCCCTGGACAGTGATGAGGAAGTTATCGATCTCGGATCCGTCGGCGGTGTTGAAGGCGTGCACCTGGCCTCCGTAGGCGGTGTAGATCTTATGGAGGTTCTGCACCCAGCAGAGCCCTGTCAGGTCGCCGTAGTAGTAGGCATTATTGTTCTCGTTCGGGTACGGGACCTGGGTTTTGCCACCCGGCGTGACGTCAGGGATGATCCTTGCTGTCTGCGCGCCGAGGTCGAAACGCGTCAGGCAGTTGTAGTTCAAACCCAGCTTGGCACGCTCGCCGTTGCCGCAGTGCTGCGATCCCACCCACAGCGTGTTGTCGTCGGCAAAGAGCAGCTTCGAGTGGTAGCCGTCCGAGATCGAGTACTTGCCCGTCACGGTGTTCGTCGCCAGGCTGATCGTCGACAGATTTCCGGCGAAGAGACCATCCGGTTGAAGCTGTTGTCCGGCGACGTATAAGGTGTTGCCGTCCGAGAGCGCCGTGGTCACGCCTCCGGGAACGGGGATGGTGCGGGTGACCGGGTTGGGGTAGGGCAGGGAGGTCGGTATGGTGTAGACGGTCAGCGGCGACTGCTGCAGCATGGAGACGCTGGCGGTCGTTCCACCGCACTCCGGGCCGCAGTTCAGGACATAGGCGGTGGTGCCGTCGAGTGAAAAGCTGACATCCAGCGGGTGATCGTAGGTGCCAGGAACAGGAACCACACAGTAGACCGGAAGGGTGTAGGGCTGGCAGTCGATCGCTCCGGGGGGATAGGCCTGGTTGCTGTTCAGCTTCAGGATGCGGTAGAGCGAGTTTGAGTTACGCACCATGGCGAGAGCGACGGTGTCGCCGCTGTTGACCGCGACCTTGTAGACGTTGGGAAGATTGAGCGCGAAGCTCCGGCCCATGCTGTTGTCCTGCACAAACAGGATGCCGGCGGTCTCCTCGGCCGAGTAGATGCGCTGCCCATCCGCCGTGACGGCGACGGAGGTGGAAAGGGAGGGAAACTGCGCGGTGACGCTCGGGGAGCTCTCCGTGCCATAGTTCACCGTCCGCAGGGTACCGTCGGTCGAAGAAAAGACATAGCCGGTCAGCTGCTCCGGGAAGTTCAAAATGAGGCTGGGATAGGCACCGCTGTAGCCGCTGATCGAAAAGGACTGGATGGTGTTCTGGACGTTTCTGCGGATGTCGCGCAGACCGTCCAGGATCTGCAGATTGCCTCCGGCGCCACCCTCGGTGACCGCCACCATGACGCGGTTCTGCAGCCGGCTGGGGGGAATGGGCCGGTTGGCAAAGGTATAGGTCGGGAACCGGTAGTAATCTTTGGCGCACGCGGACAGGCCAAGCGTCAGGGCCGAAAGCAGAACGCCCCAGACCAGAGGGGCAGCGACAGAGCTCGAAGAGGAGGCGGACCGGCGGATGAGGCGCGCCGCGATGCGGGCGAGACGGCTAACTTTCAAAGGAAAAAACTCCAGCCTGAACACGCCTTCGCCGATGGAACCGGAGGCGGTGTGATCCCGAGAAGTATAGCAAAATGGTCCATGGCTGCTCGCCCGCGGCATCGGCCAGCCGCGCGCGCAACGCACCCGACGATAGGATGAAAAGAGTCACGCCGCGCGGCGGACCGGACGGGCATCGCAACGGGCATCGAGGGTTGAGGGGAGCTATGGCAGCGCTTGAGGAAGAGACGACGCAGCGGAGCAATGCGGCTGAGAGGCTGTTCTCCGGCCGAACGGTGCTGTGCGACGGTGCCATGGGAACGATGCTCTATTCCCGCGGCGTCTTTATCAATCGCTGCTACGACGAGCTCAACCTGACGCAGCCGGAGATGGTGCGTTCGGTCCACACGGAGTACCTGCAGGCGGGCGCGGAGGTGATCGAGACCAACACCTTTGGTGCGAACCGCTTCCGTTTGGAGCACTACGGACTTCGCGACCGGCTGTGCGAGATCAACCAGGCCGGTGTGAGGCTGGCGCGCGAGTGCGTCGACGAGCTGCGCGAAAAGCAGGCGACCGACGCCTTTGTAGCCGGCGCGGTCGGTCCTCTGGGCGTGGTTCTCGAACCCATGGGAGGCACCGTCAGCCTCCCCGAGGCGCGGGAAGCCTTTGCCGAGCAGATTCGCGCGCTGGTCGCGAGCCCGGGAGTGGTGCAGCCACCCGGGAGACGGACGGAGACGCCCGACGGACGGACGAGCACGCCGGTCGACCTCCTGGTGCTTGAGACCATGCCGACGCTGCTCGAGGCCGAGCAGGCCCTCCGGGCTGCGCGCACCGAGGCGCCGGAGCTGCCGGTGCTGGTCATGGTGTCGGTCGATGAGGAGTCCCTTTGCCGGGACGGGGCGACGCCGGAGGAGGTCGCCGAGCGGCTCTCCGAGCTGGGTGCGACCGCTGTCGGCTGCAACTGCAGCGCCGGTCCGGGAGCCGTGCTGCGCACCGTCGAGCGGATGCGGGCCGTGACGCAGCTGCCACTGGCAGCCATGCCGAACGAGGGAACGCCGCGGTCGGTGGACGGCCGGACCATCTATATGAGCTCCCCGGAGTACATGGCCAGCTATGCCCGCCGGTTTCTGCGCGCCGGGGCCAGCCTGGTGGGTGGTTGCTGCGGCACCACGCCGTCGCACATCCGCGCCATGCGTGGGGCGCTGCGGGCGCTGGATGCGCAGGTGGCGGGCACGGAGACCGGAGCTGGCTCGCCCGCGGCCGCGCCGGTCGAGAGCGCCGTCGCACCGCCGCCGCTGGCCGAGCGATCCCACCTCGGGGCCCTGATCGCCGGCGGCAGCTTCGCCACGCTGGTCGAGATCGTGCCGCCCAAAGGGGTGGACTGCTCGAAGGAGATCGACGGTGCGGCCTACCTCCATCGCCTGGGGGTGGACGCCATCAACGTTCCCGACAGTCCCCGGGCCAGCGCGCGCATGAGCGCGTCGAGCCTGTGCGTGCAGATCCAGCAGCGGGTCGGCATCGAGACGGTGCTGCACTACACCTGCCGCGACCGCAACATCCTCAGCATCCAGAGCGACCTGATCGGGGCCTCATCGATTGGCCTGCGCAACATTCTTTGCCTCACCGGCGACCCGCCCAAGCTCGGCAACTACCCCGATGCAACCGCGGTCTTCGACGTGGACGCGATCGGCCTGGTGCGTGTGGTCGAGGGTTTGAACCGCGGTCTCGATATCGGCCGCAACCCCATCGGGGGATCCACCGGTTTCACCGTGTCGGTCGCGGCCAACCCCGGTGTGCCGGAGATCGACGGCGAGATCCGCCGGTTTGCCAGCAAGGTCGAGGCCGGGGCCGAGTTCTGCATCACGCAGCCGGTCTTTGATCTGCGCCTGCTGGAGCAGTTTCTGCGGCGCATCGAGGAGTTTCGCATTCCGGTGATTGCCGGCATCTGGCCCCTGACCAGCCTCAAGAACGCGCAGTTCATGAAGAACGATCTGCGGGTGAGCATGCCGGAGGAGATTCTGAACCGCATGGCGGTCTCGGCCAGCCCGGAGGCCGCGCGGGCCGAGGGTGTGCGGATTGCGCGAGAGATGCTGGCCGAGGTGCGATCCGAGGTGCAGGGGGTGCAGGTGAGCGCGCCCTTCGGCAAATACACCGCCGCGGCTCAGGTGCTGGATCTGGAAGGGGAGTAGAGCGCAACGATGCCGAGCTTTGAAGAGCAGTTGACGCAGCTGGAGGCGGTGGTGGACCGGCTGGAAAAAGGCGAGCTGTCGCTTGAAGAGAGCGTTCGCCTGTATGAGCAGGGCGTTCAACTCTCCGGGGCCTGCAAGCGTGAGCTCGATGCCGCCGAAGGTCGCATCCTCGTGCTGGCGGAGGGGCCGTCCGGCAAGGTGCAGGCGGCGCGGATGGAGCTGGACGGCGACGAGACGGCGGGAGCTGCGGAGGACGAAGAATAGGTCAGCGGCCGGAGCCCATCGGCCTTGTATCGACACCTACGTTCTGTCATCTCGACCGGAGCGCAGCGCAGTGGAGAGACCCCTGTATTTCCGCCCTGGCGACTGAAAGTTCTGTCCTTTTCGGGCAAAATACAGGGGTCTTTGCGCTCCACGAGGCGAAAGACCGTCTCGTTCCGGTCGAGATAGCAACCTGTTCGGCTGTATGTGTCGACCCAGCCTAGGAGGGTGAGGGCACCGCCCGCACACCCTCTTTCTTCAGCAGACCTTCGAGCAGCCGCAGGTGGTGTTCATCGTGGCCGGCGATGGTCTCGACGAGGGTGCGGAAGCGCAGCTCGCCGCGCTCGGGATGAGTGACGGTGCGTTCCCGATCGGCATCGGTCACCGTTGTGAGCAGCAGGAGGTTCCAGGCACGCAGCGTGTTGAAGGTCCGTATGGCGGTCTCGAGGTCATACGGCGCGTAGCGGGTGGCCCAGACATCCTGGTCGAACGGCTGGATGACGGGCAGCCGGGGTGCGCCGATGCCCTGCCCGAGGGGAGCCAGTGCCTGGCGCAGCCGAAATCCGAAGGCCAGCTCGCAGTCGGCCAGGTGCGCCACCAGCTCGCGCAGGCTCCACTTGTTTGGACCGGGCCGGGTGCCGGTCTGCTCCGGGCTCAGGGGAAAGAGCAGCTCTCCCAGCCGCGCCGGAGTCGCCGTCATGATCTCGACCGGGTCTCGGCCTTCCAGGTGTTTGCCGTAGGGGTTCTCTTCCATGGTTCCGACGGTAGCATGCCGGGGTGGACGAGGAATCCTGGAGGTGCAGGGGACCCACATCTCAGAGGCGAGATGTGGGGCACCCGCAGTTATGGGTTGGAACCCACATCTCAGAGGCGAGATGTGGGGCACCCGCAGCCAGGAGTTTTTTGGTTCGGTCCAGCCAGATACCGTCTCGCGCTCACCCCGTCCTGGCGCCGCAAATCGGAGATGCCACCCTGCACGTATGCTGTGTATGCGGCAGTTTGCTGCGGCACGGACCCGGGAGCCTTTTCGCATGACGCACGCCTACCTCAACCGCATCGCCACCGCCGTTCCGGAACACGATGTGCACAACGCCTTTGTGAGCTTCGCCGGAGGCATGCTGGAGCAGGACCGCGTCCGCAACCTATTCCATCGCATGGCGTCGCGGTCCGGCATCGAGTCGCGCTTTTCGGTGCTCTCGCCCGTGCCGGTCACCAACGAGTTCGACGTCGACGCGCATGAGTTCTACCGGCGCGGCCGGTTTCCGGGCACGACGCGTCGCATGGCGATCTTTGAGAAGTTCGCCCCGCGGCTGGCGCAGGGGGCGCTCGACCGGCTGGCGCTCACGGAGGCGGAGCGCGGAGCGATCACGCATGTTCTGGTGACCTCGTGCACGGGACTGTATGCGCCGGGGCTCGACTTCGACATCGTCGATCACCTTGGACTTTCGCCCGCGGTCGAGCGGACGATGATCGGCTTCATGGGCTGCTACGCGGCCATCAACGCGCTCAAGGTAGCGCGGCACATCGTGCGCTCGGAGCCCGGGGCCAAGGTCCTGGTCGTCAACCTGGAACTGTGCACGCTGCACCTGCAGGAGACCCAGGATCTCGAACAGGTGCTGTCGTTTCTGGTCTTTGCCGATGGCTGCGCGGCCTCGCTGGTGACCGGGGAGGAGACGGGTCTGCGGCTCGACAGCTTCCGCGCGGTGGTCATTCCGGAGACGCGCGACCTGATCACGTGGCGCATCCGCGAGCTGGGCTTCGACATGCTGCTCTCGGGCAAGGTGCCGGGCGCGATCGGCCGGTCGCTGCGCGAGGTCGCCGCCGAGGTGACCGGGCCGATGCGGCCGGAGGAGATCGAGCTGTGGGCGGTGCACCCGGGCGGCAAGTCGGTGCTCGATTCGGTCGAGCAGGGGCTCGCGCTCGCAAAGGATGCGCTCGGAGCTTCGCGCGAGGTGCTGTGCCGCTACGGCAACATGAGCTCGGCCACGGTGATGTTTGTGCTCGAGGAGCTGATGCGCTCGGCGCGATCGGGTCAGCCCGGCTGCGCGATGAGCTTTGGCCCGGGGCTGACCGCGGAGACCATGCAGTTTCATGTGGCTTGAGGCTCTCGCGCGCTGGGCCGGATACGCGCCCAGGGTGGACCTGAGCAAGCGTGCCGATCCGGCCGAGTTGCCGGAGCGGATGGACGATCCGGAGTCGTACGAGGATCTGCGGGAGTGTCTGAGGAGCCTGCGGCACTTGAATCGCATGACCGGCTCCTACCGGCCGACGTTGAGGTTTCTGGAGCGGCTGGCGCGGCGGCGCGGCGCCGGTGCGGAGCCGATCCACGTGCTGGATGTGGGCTCAGGCTACGGCGACATGCTGCGCGAGATCTGGCGATGGGGCGAGCGCCGGGAAGTCGCCCTGAAGCTGACCGGCATCGACCTGCAGCCGTATGCCGCGCGGGCCGCCCGCGAGGCGGATCGGAGAGCCGGCGTGCCGGAAGGGGCGATCCGCTGGATCACAGGCGACGCCTTCGAGCTGCCGGGTCCGCCGCCGGACTGCATCATCTCCTCGCTCGTCACCCACCACATGGGGGATGCGGAGATCGTCCACTTCCTGCGGTGGATGGAGGCGACCGCCCGCTCTGCCTGGTTCATCAACGATCTCCATCGCGCGGAGCGGCCGTACCGCTGGGTGGGTGTGCTGGTGCGGCTGATGCGCTGGCACCGGTATGTGCGCCATGATGCTCCGGCCTCTTTTCGGCGGGCGTTCCGGGCGGAGGATTGGGAGCGGCTGCTGGCCGAGGCAGGGGTGAGCGCGGCGCGGGTCTTCGAGGCTTTTCCGGCGCGTCTGTGCGTGGAGCGGCTGAAGTAAGCTCCCCTCAAATTGTTTGCGCGGTGTGGTCCGGCATGGCACTCTCAAGGTCTATGCCTCTTGCCACCGCCGCTCGATCCGCTGTTGTCGTCCTGCTGTCCGCACTTTGCCCGTTCGCCCTTGCCCAGACCCCTGCCCAGACCGCGACCCAGACCACGATCCCCAAGTCGATGCCGGGCACAGGAGCGGTGCTGGTGCTTGATCGGGTGACCGGCGCGGACGCGGTTCCGGGTGGCGAGCGTATCCACTTTGCTGGGGCCACGATGGAGCTGACGGCGCTGCGCCCGGACGTGATCCGCGTGCGCGTCTGGAAGGGTAGCGAGCAGCCGGAGGACGCCTCCTGGGCGGTGCTGCCGGAGGCGCGTGCCGCGCGCGCCAGGACCAGCGACCTCGGGGGTGACGCGGCAGGGTTCACCACGGACAAGCTTCAGGTCACGGTCGACCGGCACACCGGCTTTCTGCGCATCGCGGACAGGCAAGGCAATCTGCTGAATGAGGACCTGCGGCCGATCGAGTTTCATGGCGGTGAGTTTCGCCTGACCAAGCGCATGGGCGAGGACGAGCACTACTTCGGCCTGGGCGACAAGCCCGGCCCGCTCGATCGCCGCGGCGAGGCCTTTCAGCTGTGGAACTCCGACACCTTCGGCTGGCAGGAGTCGACCGACCCCATCTACAAGAGCATCCCGTTCTTCCTCTCCATGCGCGGCGGCCGGGCCGTGGGCGTGCTGATGGACAACACGTATCGATCGTCGTTCGACTTCGGCAAGGAGCTGCCGGACGCGATGAGCTTCGGCTCGACCGATGGCCCGGTCGACTACTACGTCTTCTACGGGCCGGAGCCGAAGCAGGTGGTCGAGACCTACGCCTGGCTGACTGGTACCACGCCGCTGCCGCCGCTGTGGTCGCTCGGCTACCAGCAGTCGCGCTACAGCTACTACCCGCAGCAGCGGGTGATGGAGATCGCCGACCGCCTGCGTAAGGACCGCATCCCGGCCGACGCCATTTATCTGGACATCGACTACCAGAAGGACAACCGGCCGTTTACGGTCGACACGGCGCGCTTTCCGGCCTTCTCGCAGATGATCGCGGATCTGGCGAAGAAGCAGTTCCACGTGGTCGTGATTACCGACCTCCACATCGCCAAGCTGCCTGACCAGGGCTACGCTCCGTACGACTCCGGCACGGCGGGCGATCACTTCGTCAAGAATCCGGACGGATCGGTCTTCTCGGGCAAGGTCTGGCCCGGTCCGAGCGTGTTTCCGGACTTCACCCAGGATGCCAGCCGCGCCTGGTGGGGCACGCTCTACAAGCAGTTCTATGCCGAGGGCATCGCGGGCTTCTGGAACGACATGAACGAGCCGGCGCTGTTTGACGTGCCCTCGAAGACGATGCCAGATGACGTCCAGCACCGCATCGAGGGCTCGGGCTTTCGCACCCGCACCGCCGACCACCTGGAGATCCACAACGTCTTCGGCATGGAGAACACGCGCGGCACCTATGAGGGTCTGTTGAAGCTGAAGCCGGACCAGCGGCCGTTTGTGCTGACGCGCGCCAGCTACGCCGGCGGCCAGCGCTACTCCGCCACGTGGACGGGAGATAACAGCTCGACGTGGAACCACCTGCGGCAGACGACGCCGCAGCTCGAAAACCTGGGCCTGAGCGGATTCGGCATGAGCGGGGCCGATGTGGGCGGATTTGCCGGAACGCCGCAGCCCGATCTGCTGACCAAATGGATGGAGATCGCCGCCTTCCAGCCGATCGACCGCGACCACACCGCCAAGGGCACCGCCGACCAGGAGCCATGGGTGCACGGTCCGGCGCAGGAGGCCACGCGGCGCAGGTTTATCGAGGAGCGCTACCGTCTGCTGCCGTACCTCTACACCGTCACCGAGGAGATGTCGCGCACCGGCATCCCCATCGTGCGGCCGCTGTTTCTTGAGTTCCCCCACGCGGCCAAGGATGGTCACCCGATCGATCTCGATGCCGGTGGCGAGTTTCTCTTTGGCCCCGATCTGCTGATTGCGCCGGCGCCTTACCCGGACGAGCTGGACGCCTATCGCGTGCAGCTGCCGCCGGGCGACTGGTACGACTACTGGACCGGCGCCCGGGTGGACCGGCAGGCGAACGGCATCGAGGTCCGCGACGCGGAGCAGCCGCTGGCGGACACCAACCAGCCCAGGCACACGACCAAGTCGCTGCAGCCCAAGCGCACGCCGGGCGCCGCCGGTCAGCCAGCCGGGGTCGCTCCCGTGGCGCCTCGGAAGGCCACGCACACCGACCCGTTGCTGATCACGCCGCAGTTGACCGAGCTCCCGGTCTACGTGCGCGGAGGTGCCATTCTGCCGCGGCAGCCGCTGGTGCAGAACACCGATCAGCGCCCGCAGGGTCCGCTGACGCTGCGGGTCTACGCCGGTCCGGACTGCCACGGAACGGTCTACCAGGACGACGGCACCAGCTTCGCCTACACGAAGGGTGAGTTTCTGCGCATGGACACGACCTGCTCGACCGAGGGCGGGGCCGTCACCGTGAAGGTGGGGGCACACCAGGGAAGCTTTCAGCCATGGTGGAAGGAGCTGGCGATCGAGGTGTACGGCGCGCGCTCCGGAGCGAAGGCGACCGTCGGCGGCAAGCCGGTGCGGAGCTCGGCGGGACCGAACGGATCGGTTGTGGTGACGGTTCCCGACACCGGCAAGGGAGCGGAGGTCATGCTGCAGTAGCAAGGCCACGCCCCACTCATCACGATGGAACCGTGATGAATGGGGCACCCCGGCTCAGGCCGGAAACATCTGCCCGTGGGTGCCCCATTCATGCGCGACTTTTGCGCATGAGTGGGCCGCGACGAATGCATCGGCTGCCACGCCCCACTCATCACGATGGAACCGTGATGAATAGGGCACCCGGCTCAGGCCGGAAACATCTGCCCGTGGGTGCCCCATTCATGCGCGACTTTTGCGCATGAGTGGGCCGTCACGAATGCATCGGCTGCCGAGCCAATTGTGACGATGGGGCTGTGATGACAGGGCACCCCGGCCGCAGGCTTCACCGTCCCGGAGACCAGCAGCAACCGTTTGGAGATTCAGAGAAGTGCTGAAGCGATGCTGACGGCCGCGATGGCGGCGGTCTCCGCGCGCAGGATGCGTGGACCAAGCGTCACCGGCTGCCAGCCGTGCCGGGCGAAGAGGTCGAGCTCGTCCGGCGCCCAACCCCCCTCCGGACCGACGGCAAGACTGTACTTATCCCGGTCCGGACTGCCGCGGAGAAGCTCCGCCAGCGAGGTCGATGTTTCCATCTCACTGAGAAGAAGCTGCAGGGAGCTCGCGTCCGCCGCGAGGGCGGACCGCAGCGGCTGCGGGTCCCGGACCTCCGGAGCGGCGCTGCGGCGAGACTGCTTGGCTGCTTCGAGCACGATGCGACGCCACCGCTCGACACGTTTGCCGGCAGCCTGGGCAAGATGCTTCTCCGTGCGGCGCGCGACCACGGGCGAGATGCGCTCGACGCCCAGCTCGGTCGCCTTCTCGAGCGCCCACTCCAGGTGATCGAACTTGAAGATCGCAAGCAGGAGGTGCAGTGGCAGGGGAGCGTCGGCGGCGAGCGCCTCATGGAGAAGGAAGTGGACCTCCGGCTCTCCGTCGGCTCCGGCCCGGAGGATCTCTGTGACCTCTGCCCGGCGCGGAACACCGTCGGCGACGACGTCGAAGACCTGTCCGGGCTCGGCGCGGAGGACCCGCGCAAGATGCATGGCCTGGTCCCCGGTGAGGGTGGCGGTCTCCTCCGTCCATCGGCTGGCGAGAAATCGTCGGCGTGTCATGCCGGGTCAGGGCTTCGCGGCCGCCGGGACGCCTGCGCCCGTCGGCGGGACCGGAACCTTGATCGAGGGCTGGTGGTAGGTGTCGATCGTCAGGGTGGCACCCGCGCGGTGCTTCCAGGTGTCTTCCGTGATGGGGAAGTGCAGGATAATGTAGCCGTCGACGGATCGGCCAGGGTCCACCTGCGACTCGCGCAGAAGCGGCGGCACGCCGGTCTGGCTGGCGAGCGCTTTAACCGCCGGAAAGCTGGTGAACAGATTGCTGAGGTCCGGGTGCTCGACCGCGCTCGTTGTCAGCGGCTGCGATCCCGCGGGGTCAGCGGAGCCGGGGGTCAGGGTGGCGGTGAAGTCCTTCAGAAACAGCGGCACGTGCATGCCGTTGGTGATGTGAACCGTCGCCACCGCGTAGAAGACGTCCTCGGCGGAGTCGCGGCCGACCACCGTCGACTCCGCCTTAAAGACCAGATGGCTGCCGTAGGTCTCGACGCGGGTGACCTTCGCCTGCGCGGCACCGTGCGGAATCGTGTGCAGCACAACGTAGAAGACGGCCGCCAGGACCGCCACGGCCAGCAGAATGGGCGCAAGCAGGTTGCGTCGGGCCGGTTGGGAGAAGGCAAGATCGGGCACAAGGGAGAGCATAGCAGCGCCGGCGTTGACTCCATCCGGTCGGCCCGGATCGGTCCGGTCGCAGGGTCAGGATCAGCCGCAGACCGCGATGAGAACGGCGTGTGCGGCCTCAGCCGGGGAGATGTGGGAGGTGTCGATCGTGTGCTGCGCGAGCCTCCGGTAGAAGGGTTGGCGCTCGTGGAAGCGGGTCTGCGCCAGCTCCGGCTGCGCCAGAACCGGCCGGCCGGTGCCCTGCCGGGAGCAGCGGTCGAGCAGCGTAGGGAGGTCGGCCTCGAGAAAGATCATCCGGGTTCCGGGCGTCTGCTCCAGAAGCAGGCGATTGGTCAGCATCTCCGGCGTGCCTCCGCCAAGCGCGATCACCGTCTCGGACAGGCGCAGAGCGGAGGCCAGGGCGGTCGATTCCAGGCGCCGGAACCCGGCCTCGCCATGCCGCTCAAAAAGCTGCGGCACCGTGGCCCCGGCGCGCTGCTCAATATGGTCGTCAAGATCCAGAAACCGCCAGCCGAGCCCCTCAGCCAGCAGGTGGCCGACCGTTGATTTTCCCGCACCCATAAAGCCGGTCAGCACCAGCCGGCGCACCTCGGGCGGCAGGTCGGGCAGAGGGGCAGCCTCGGGCGAGGCGGCATGGGGGGTGGGAGATTCCAGCGGCATCTCCAATAGAGTATCGGCAAGCGTCGGAATCATGGTTCTGTCTCTCAGGTCTGTGTCCAAAAAGAGAAGAGCCGCAACCCGTTTGGGGTCGCGGCTCGATCGTGTGGAGGTCTCTTGAACTTAGGGGAAGGGACGCCACCGCTCGGCCGCAGAGGGCCACCAGTAATAGCCGAAGGTGCGAAATCCATTCATCTAACGGTCAGCCTATCTCCGTTGAGGGGCATCCTGCAACCCGTTTCTGCATGGAATCTGGAACTACTGCGGATCTTCGCTCGAAGCCGCACTCTTCAGCTTGTTCTGGATGCTCTGCCAGACCGCGTCGCTCGGCTCCTCCTCTTCGGAGCTCTCGAGAAGGCTCTTTGCGGCGTCCGCGATGTACTCCAGGTCGCGAACCAGCGCGGCGCAGGTTGGGTTGGCGTCGAGAAATCCGCGCAGCTCCGGATCATCGCTGATCCGGCCGTGGTGGCTGGCGAACAGCTCGGGGAGGTGCTGTTCAAACTCGACCGGCGTGAGTGTCGCCGGATTCAGGGGCCAGGGTTGTCCGCTCATTGCAGAACCTCCTTGAGAGCAACGTCCTGCGGGCTGTGGTCGGATTGCCGCAGAAGTTCGCGCAGCTTCAGGCGAGCTTTGTGCAGCTGCGACTTGCTGTTTCCGGTCGAGCACTCGAGCATGGTGGCAATCTCGTTATGCTCAAACCCTTCCACATCGTGCAGAACGAACACCATGCGGTACCCGGGGGGAAGGGAACCGACGGCGCGTTCGAGCGTCACCCGGTCGACCGAGCCGGTCAGCTGCGGGTCGCGTTTGCCGAAGTCGCGCTTGGGCGCGTCCTCCTCGGACGGGTTGATCGTCTCCTCCAAAGAGACCAGGTTTAGCCCCTTTTTGCGAAGATGCATCAGCACCAGGTTGACGGTAAGGCGATGCAGCCACGTCGAGAAGGCCGACTCCCCGCGAAACGATCCGATCTTGCGAAACAGGTGAAGAAACGCCTCCTGGGTCATGTCTTCGGCCTCGGAGACGTTGCCCAGCATGCGCAGGCAAAGGGTGTAGACACGCCGTTTGTGGAGAGCGTAGAGCTTGGAAAACGCCTCGGCGTCGCCGTTTTTCGCGCTTTCGATCGCTTCGGCCTCCCCGGCGATCGGGGGGTTGCGTTTGAAAAGACCGGGAGAAGCTTTTGTCTGAGTCATAGGAGATAGGCCTTGGAGATGCATTTGCGCTGCCCCTGCTGTTTTTCGGTCGGGCCGGGGCTGGCGCTCTCACCAGCCTAACGCACGAAATGCTTTACGCCACACTCGCGGGGAGGGGCGAGTCCCGGAAGGTTGTGTGTCGCTCCTTTGGAGCCGTTTTGCTTCAATCCTGCCGGACCGCCGTTCGCTCGCCGAAGCTCCTTACCCGCCGATAAAGCGCGCATACAGCGACCGGGCGACGGCCGGATCGGTCGTTCCCTGGATCAAAGCCCGGCCGTCAGGGAAGACCGTGAACGTGTGCGGACCGCGGCGGAACCGAAGCAGAAGCTGATTGGACTGGAGTCCGGTCAGGTCGGTGCTGCCCGAGAGCCTGCGGCGGAGCTCGTCGAGGTCGAGCGGACGCTGATGCTCGTGGATCTGGACGGAGTTTCGGCCGCACAGGGTGATGTGCGGACGGGCTGTCCCAGCAAGAAAGCGAAACTGCCGGTCCCCGCAGACCGTGCAGTCCGGTCGGGGTGTGCCGGAGGCGATCTCCGACCGGGAAAGAGCCGAGCCGTCCGCCGGCCACAGGTCAACTGAAAGCAGAGTTCGGCGCATCTGCTGCGGCTGGCCGGTCAGCAGCTTCAAAGCCTCACTGACCTGAAGGGAGGCCGCCAGGTTGACCGCCATGGCCAGGATGCCCGCGGTGTCGCAGGTCTCGACCGAGCCGGTGGGTGGCGCGGGAAAGAGGCAGGCCAAGCAGCAGGTCGGCTGCCATGCGGGCGGCCCGGGTGCGTCCGGGGCAGGCGCTGGAAGGATATTCATGGTGGCGGCATACGCCCCCAGGGCGGCGCTGTAGATCCACGGCTTGCCCTGCTCGACGGCGTAGTCGTTCAGCAGGTACCGGGTCTCGAAGTTGTCGGTGCCGTCGAGGATCAGATGGGCCGGATCGAGGATCTGCCGGACGTTTCCCGGTACCAGGTCCGCGATGTGCGCGTGGACCGTCACGCCGGAGTTGAGCTGCAGAAGCTTTCTCCGGGCGGCCTCTGCCTTTGGCAGCGCCTCCCGGGCGTCGGCCTCGTCAAACAGCATCTGGCGCTGGAGGTTTGAGACCTCGACGAAGTCCCGGTCGACCAGGGTGATCTGCCCCACGCCGGCGCGGGCCAGAAGGGCTGCGGCGGCCGCCCCGGTGGCGCCGCAGCCGACGACGGCGACATGGCTCTCCAGAAGCCTCCGCTGACCGCTCCGGCCGATGCCCGGGAAGAGGATCTGCCGGGAGTAGCGCTCCTCCTCGAGTGGCGGAAGCGGCGCCTGCTCCGGCGGGGGCAGGGAGGCCACATCCACGAGGCTTGCGCTCGCGTTCCCTGTATGCGTACTCTTTGATTGCTGCATGGCTCAACTCAGGCTTCCGGGGGTTTTTGGGGGCGATGTGCGCGCGGGCGCAC
Source organism: Acidobacteriaceae bacterium (assembly GCA_965218595.1). Lineage (GTDB taxonomy): Bacteria > Acidobacteriota > Terriglobia > Terriglobales > Acidobacteriaceae > Edaphobacter. Next base: position 583,885 of record CBDCLC010000006.1, read on the forward strand.
CTCTGCGTTGCCGGTGCCCCAAGGGGGTCTTTCCCCGCCCCCAAGTCTGTACTATAGAGTCTATAGATCTTGAACGCCCGGAGATGGGATGCACCCGGTAGGCCCTGGAGAAGAGGCCGGCGCAGCCAGAACTCCGGGGGAGGCGCGTTCGACGGCGCTGAGGCAGGAAGCAGCCGTGAGAACCCCTCGGGTGGGGCACGCGGCCTGCGGAGATGGTCGGCACGGGAAGCAGGAGAGGTTGGGTGTTGCTGCTGGGCCAAACAAAAGACAGGCAGGCGACGGGTGGGCGTCTGAACTCCGCCGGCACATTCGCTCTTGCGGCCTTTTTGCTGGGCCTGTGGCCGCCTGCGCAGCTGCAGGCGCAGGTGCCTTCGTCTACCCAGACCACGCCGGCTCCTTCGACGACCACCGGCGCGGGCACCGCCGGGCAGACCCCATCGCCGCTAACGCCGAACACCCCTGAGTCCTCGCAGCAGCAGCCCGCGTCCGCCAAGCAGGGCACCGACGTTGTACGCTCCTCGACCTCCGGCGAGCCCGTCCGGCCAACCATCTGGCAGCTCAAAGGTCTGCCGGTCGAGGCGATCCTGTTTGAGGGCGTCACCTTTGATGCACGGGAAACGCTGCCCACCCTGCTGAAGCAGAAGGTCGGCCAGCCGCTCGATCCGGTGGCCGTACGCGAAAGCACGCAGACCCTGTTTATGAGCGGTCGCTATCGTGACATTGCGGTGCGGGCCGCTCGCTCCGGCGACCGGGTGACGCTCATCTTCTCCGGATCGCCGCAGTACTTCGTCGGCCGGGTCAAGATCAACAACGTCAAGATCGAACGTTTGGCCGCGCTTCTGGAGTATGCGACGAAGCTCGAGCCCGGGACCGCATTTACCGCCCCCCAGGTCCCCGCCGCAGTCGAAGGCCTGCGCGACACGCTCGAGCGCAACGGATACTTTGAGCCGAAGATCATCGCCAATACGGAGATCGACTCGGCCAACCAGCAGGTCAACGTCGGCTTCGACGTGGAGATCGGACCACAGGCGCGCGTGGGCGATCTGACCATCACCGGCAACAATCCCGGTCTGACCGAGAAGGACTTCCGCAAGAAGGGGAAGCTGAAGCGCAACAGCAAAGTCGGCCGCGACACCACCAGCAACGCGCTCGACGCGCTGCGGGCGCAGTACCAGAAGGCGAACCGGCTGGAAGGAACCGTGGTTCTGACCAGCCAGAAGTACGATCCCGCGACCAACCTGGTGCACTACACCTTCAATGCGAGTGAGGGTCCGGTGGTGAAGGTCGAGGTCGAGGGCATCAAGGTCTCGAAGTCGCGGCTGAAGCTGCTGGTCCCCATCTTCGAGGAGGGCACGGTCGACAACGACCTGGTGAACGAGGGGCTGCACAACATCAAGGACTACATGCAGCAGGAGGGATACTTCGACGCGCAGGTCGACGTCCGGACTATCGGCGAGGGAACCTCCTCCGAGCGCGTGCTCTACACCGCCAACCGCGGCCAGCGATACAAGGTGGTCGGCGTCAACCTGCGAGGCAACAAGTACTTCAGCGACGACACCCTGCGGGAGCGGCTGCGCGTGCAGAAGTCCGACCTTTACCTCCGCAACGGGAAGTACAGCCGGGCGCTGGTGAATGCGGACACCAGCTCGATTGAGGCCATCTATCGCGCGAACGGCTTCAGCGACGCCAAGGTGACCGCCGGCATCAAGCAGCAGAACGAGGGCAAGAATGGTAAGGCTCTCAAGGTCGGCGAGGTGATCGTCACCTACGATGTCGCCGAGGGCAAGCAGCAGAAGTTTGGCAGCATCACGCTCGCGGGCGTCGACCCGGCTCGCCGGCAGAACGTCCGGCAGCTGCTGAACGCGCAGCAAGGACAGCCCTTCTCGCTCATTACGCTCTCTGGCGACCGTGACGCGGTGCTGAGTTACTTCATCAGCAACGGCTTTGACCAGGCCAAGGTCGAGGTCAAGCAGACGGTGGACAAGCAGGACCCGCAGCGTACCGACGTCGCCCTGAACGTCATCGAAGGGCAGCAGGTCTTTATTGACAAGGTGCTGCTCTCAGGCGATCAGCGGACCCGGAGGAGCGTGGTCGAAAACCAGGTGACGGTGCACACCGGCGATCCGCTGGACCAGAGTGCGATTCTCGAAACCCAGCGCAACCTCTACAACCTGGCGCTCTTCAACGAGGTCGTGGCCTCGGTGCAGAATCCCCAGGGCCACACACCGGAGAAGAATGTGCTGGTGCAGCTGACCGAGGCCAAGCGCTGGGATGTGACCTATGGCTTCGGCTTCGAGGCGCAGACCGGAACGCCGAGCCGCGGCATGATCTCGACCGCCTCCCAGATTCTGCTCGGCATCACGCCGGCCGAGGCAGCCGCGCAGTACTCGCAGAACGGCAAAAAGGGAGTCAGCCCACGGGTTTCGCTCGATGTTTCGCGCATCAATCTGCGGGGCACGGATCAGTCGCTGACCCTGCACACGGCCTACGGCCTGCTCGAGACCATCGCAACCCTGACCTACCAGACGCCGCACCTGTTCAACAATCCCAGCTTCGCGGCCAGCGCCACCGGCGGCTACTCCAACGTGCAGAACGTCACCACGTTCACCGCGGCGACGCTGCAGGGCGACTTCCGGGTGACGCAGAAGTATCAGCGCAAGGACACGTTCATCTACAACCTGCAGTTTCGCCGGGTCACGCTGAGCAACCTGCAGGTCTCCGCCAACCTGGTTCCGCAGCTGTCGCAGCCGGTGCGTGTCGGCGGTCCCGGGTTTACGTGGTTTCACGACACGCGCTCCCCATCGCCGCTCGACTCGCGCAAGGGCACCTACACCTCGTTTCAGGAGTTCTTCGCCACGGGTGCCTTGGGCTCCAAGACCAGCTTCAATCGCGTGGACATCAGCAACTCCAGCTACTACCAGTTTGGCAAGAAGCGATACGTGTTCGCGCGCAACACGCGGTTCGGCTTCGAGAACAGCTTTGGCGCCAATCCGAACGCGGGCAGCCCTGCCTGCACGGGAGATCTGCTGAACGCAAACCCAAGCTGCGCCGCCGTTCCCCTGCCCGAGCGGCTGTTTGAAGGGGGAGCCTCGTCGCACCGGGGCTTCGGCATCAACCAGGCCGGACCGCGCGACCTGCAGACCGGCTACCCGGTCGGCGGCACGGCCGCATTTCTCAACCAGCTGGAGCTGCGCCTGCCGCCGCCGACTCTGCCGCTGGTTGGCAGCAGCATCAACTTCGTGGTGTTTCACGACATGGGCAACGTCTTTCAGAACGCCCGCGATCTGTTCCCGAGCATCGGCCGGTTTCACCAGCCGAACGAGAGCACCTGCCGCGACGTTTCGAGCGCCGCTGTGGTCGCGCGCAAGGCGGGCATCTGCAGCTTCAACTATGTTTCGCACGCTGTCGGTGTCGGGGCGCGGTACAACACGCCGGTCGGTCCCATCCGCGCCGACGTCAGCGTCAACCTCAATCCGACCATCTATCCCGTGATCTACGACTTCAACAACAGCCAGCCCCACTCGACCACCTCGGGCCGCTTCAACTTCTTCTTCAGCATCGGGCAGAGCTTCTAGCCATATGGTCCCCATCTCTTCCAAGGTGTCTCGCTCGGCGTCGCTCCAGACGGCAGCTCTGGTGCTGCTTCTCGCCGGGCTCTGTGCCGGGCCTTCGCCCGCCGCCCTGGCGCAGGCCGCCACCACCGTTGGCCCGCAGCAGCAGGGGGAGGTGGTCGACCGCGTGGTGGCCGTGGTGAACCAGGCCCCGATCCTGGACAGCGATCTCGACGAGGAGCGACGCTTCGCCAACTTCCGCACCACCGTGGAGCCGAATGAGACCTTCTCCCGAAAGCGAGCGCTCGAACGTCTGATTGATCGGGCTCTGATCCTGCAGCAGGCCAAGCTGCAGGCGTTGCAGCCGATTTCGGACGCCGAAGTCGATGCCCAGATCGCCCTTCTGCGCAAACAGATCCCCGCCTGCAAGGCTGAGTTCCACTGCGAAACGGATGCGGGCTGGAAGCGGTACCTCGACACCCAGGGCTTCTCCCCGGAGGAGCTGAAGCAGCGCTGGCGCGAGCGGATGGAGGTGCTTCAGTTCATCGATCTGCGCTTCCGCGGCGGCATCCGCATTCCGCAGGAAGACGTCAAGGCGTACTACGACAAGATTCTGCTGCCGGAGTACAAACGTCTGAAGGTCGCGCCGCCAGAGGTGAAGGCGGTCGCCAAGCAGATCCGCGAGGTGCTGCTGCAGGAGCAGGTCAGCAGCCTGATGGATGACTGGCTCAAGTCGCTCAGGGCACAGGGCAGCGTTCGCATTATGAGTTCGGAGGACGCCTCGGCGCTCGAAGGGGCGCCCTCATGAGCGATCAGCCGCCCAGCATCACGACGCCCCAGCCAGCACCCGCTCCGGGCGAGTCTCCCCAGCCGCGGAGACGCTCGCTCGGTGTGCGGATCGCGCGCGGCTTCGCCTGGATCGGGCTGCTGCTCCTCTTGCTGGTCGCCGTCCTCCTGATCGCGCTCACCTGGTATTCGAAGACACCGGACTTCGATCGCCGGGTTCGCGTGGAGGTGGTGAAGGTGCTCGAAGACTCGACCGGCGGCAAGGTCGAGATCGGTCACATCTCGGTAGACCTGTGGCACCTGGCGATCGAGGTCGACAACCTGGTCATTCACGGCCTGGAAGCTCCGAGGCAGGCCCCCTACCTGCGCGCCGACAAGCTGCTGCTTCACCTGAAGATCAACACCATCCTCTCGCACACCGTGGGGAAAGGGCCGCAGTCGCACATCGGCCTCAACCTGCTGCGGGTGGAAGAGCCGCAGGTTCACCTGATCATCGACAAGGACGGCAAGACCAACCAGCCCACACCCAGGAAGCCCAGCACCAGCACCGAGCCGCTGCAGGACACGCTGCTGGACCTGCAGGCGAAAGAGGCCGAGCTGGTCAACGGACTGGTCCTGGTGAACGACAAGGCGATTCCGCTCGACGCGGACGCGAGCGACCTCCAGGCAACAGTGAAGTACGTCACGTCGAGTGATCGCTACAGAGCCGTGATCGACCTGAACAACCTGCGGACGCAGGTGCCGAAGGAGCCTGTGGCGCAGTCCAGACTGCATCTGGAGGCGCAGCTGGGCCGCGACATGGCCTCGGTCGACCGCTTCGACTTTCGCACGGGCGCGAACTCCGAGCTGCAGGCGACCGCCGCCATCCAGCACTTTAGCAAGCCGGAGTGGCGGGCCAACGTCGATGGATCGCTGGCTCTGCCGCAGATCGCGGTGCTTGGCGGCGTGGAGGGGCTGGACGCCGGATCTGTGGAGCTGCACGTCGGCGGTCACAACTGCCAGGTGGAGCCTGCTGTGGCGCAGCGCAAGCCGCACTTCTGGCAGCGCAGCCACCCAAAGGACGCCGCCAGCCCAAGCCTGAAGACGCTTCCGCCCAGCCCGGAGTGCACGGCCGGGTACCTGCTGGTAGGCGGCGTCAAACTGCACGACGCGGGTTATCACACCGCCTCCATCCGCCTCCACAACTTCAACGCCAGCGCGCAGCTGCACGTGACGCCGACCGAGCTTCTGCTGACCACGCTGACCGGGTACCTGGCCGGCGGTGGCAGCGCCACGGGCGAGCTGCGCGTCTCGAACTGGCTGGGGGAGGTGCCGCCGAGCACGCCGGCGAAGTCGGCCACCACGGTCGCCGCGGCCGAGACCGCCAACAAGGTCGCCACCGGCGCGGGTGCCAGGCAGCCGGTGCAGTCGGTCACGCTGCCGCCGGTCGAGCCTGCGCACGCCATCCTGAAGCTCACGGTCAACCACATTCCCCTGCGCGCTCTCACCGCTATCGCGGGTTCGCCAAAGATGCACGACCTGGGCTTCGACACGACGATCAGCGGTCCGGTCAACGCAGAGTGGAGCGGTCCGGTGGCCCGGATCGCCGACTCGCTCGTGGCGGATGCCGACCTTCAGTTCGCTCCTACCGGAGTGCGACCCCGCTACGCGACCGCCAACATCCCCGTGCGCGGACAGGTGCTGGCGCACTACGAGGGTGCGAATGAGACGGTTACGCTGCGCCGGGCGCTGCTCCAAACCCCCGCCTCCACCATCGATGCCAGTGGAACCGTGGCTCTGAACCAGAACGATCCGAGAACCAACCTGCGGCTCGATGCACAGGTGACCGACCTCGGCGAGTTCGACCAGCTGCTCGCGTCCCTGGGCGCCGGCTCCAAGGGCAAATCAGGCACGGCGGCGCTCCCGGTGGTGCTGCACGGGGCGGTCTCCTTCAACGGAACCGCGCGCGGGCCCATCCGCGATATCGACGTCAAGGGTCACCTGCAGGCGGCCAACATCGAGTTCAAGCCCAACGCCCAGACCGATGTGCTGATCGACTCCGTTGTCGCCGATGCCGAGTACACCGCCTCCGGCGTCACGGTCGCCAACTCCACCATCAAACGCCAGAGCGCGGTGCTCAACGTCTCGGGTGCCTTCAAGCCTCGGCGTGTCGTGCGACGGGGCGTGGTCTCCTACGTGTGGGACGACGGAACCACCATCGACGCGCAGGCGAAGCTGACCGACGCGCAGGTGACAGACGTGCTGCAGCTGGCTGGGCAGGCGGGCAAGTACGACCTGACCGGAATCATGAACGTCAACCTCCATGCCGCGGGCACGCTGAAGGCGCTCTCCGGCGGCGGACAGGTCACCCTGACCAACGGCGAAGCCTACGGGGAGCCATACGAGAGTGCCGTCGTCCAGGCGACGGTGGCGGGCAAGCAGATCGAGGCCAGCAGCATCGTGCTTCGGCTCCACGGCATGGAGATCACCGGCAACGGCGGTTACAATCTTGCCTCCGAGCGGATCCACGCGCACCTCGAGGGAGACAACCTCCGGCTGTCAAAGTTCAAGCTGGTGCAGCAGCAGAAGGTCAATGCGGATGGCGTTCTGAGTCTGCGCGTCGACGCGAACGGCACCGTGAAGGAGCCCGGGCTTCGAGCCGATCTGAAGCTTGCTGATGCGACCTATAACGGCCAGGCGCTGGGACAGCTGACGGCGGAGGCTCACAGCCAGGGCTCCACTGTCTTCTACACCGCCGACTCCAACCTGGTGGGCACGAAGGTCGCTCTCGCCGGGCAGACCGCGCTCACAGGCGACTACCTGACCCAAGCGAAGCTGACCCTGACCGGCCTGGACATCGGCAAGGCCATGTCCGCCTTCTCGACCAGTACGCTGCAGGCGAAGTCTTCGATCAACGGCGTCGTGACGGTGAACGGACCGGCGAAGAAGCCGGCCTTGCTTACCGCAACGGCGGAGTTCCAGCCGCTCGACGTCACCGTGCAAGGGTACGAGCTGAAGGCGGACGGGCCGGTGCGGATTGCGGTGCAGAACGGGCTCGCCACACTGGCGCCGCTGCACCTCACCGGTCCTGATACGGATCTGCGGGCCGGGGGCACGGCCCAGGTGCTCGGGGTCAGCAACCCGCGCGGGGGCGAGCTGAACCTCACCTCGAGCGGGTCGGTCAACGTGGCTCTGCTGCATACCTTTGACCGCGACGTCTCGGCGGATGGCCGGGTGCAGTTCCAGGTCGTCGTGGGCGGCCGCCTGAAGCACCCGGTGCTGACCGGAAACATCGACTTGGAGAAGGTCGACCTGGCGTACGACGGCATCCCCAACGGCCTGACCAACCTGACCGGCCGGCTCTCCTTCAACGAGGACCGCCTGGAGGTGCGGAACCTGACCGCGACGACCGGCGGCGGCCTGCTGAAGGTTGGCGGCTTCCTGACCTACCGCAACGGCCTCTACGCCGATCTGTCGGCCACCGCCGACGCGACGCGGGTGCGGCTCTACGGTCTGAGCACGACGGCCAACACCAGCCTGCGTCTGCAGGGCAGCAAGGACAATCTGCTGCTCAGCGGCAACGTTCTGATCACGCGCTTTGGCGTCGGCCCGGATGTCGACTTCGCCGCCTTTGCCGGCTCAGGCGGGGTCAGCGCGCCGCCCGATCCCAATGCGATCACCAACAAGATCCGCATGGACATCCATGTCCAAAGCTCGCCGCAGCTCGACTTCCAGAACTCCTATGCGAAGCTTGCCGGCACCGTCGACCTGACGGTGCGCGGTACGGTAGCGCAGCCGTCCGTGCTTGGCCGCATCCAGATCACCGACGGCAGCGCCACCTTCGCCGGGACCAAGTACCAGGTGCAGCGCGGCACCATCTACTTCACCAATCCGGTACGCATCGATCCCCTGATCGATCTCGATGTGACGGCTCGGGTGGAGAACTACGACATCACCATCAGCCTTCACGGCACCACCTCCAACCTGAAGCCGACCTACCGCTCGGAGCCGCCGCTGAGTGAAGCCGATGTCTTTGCTCTGCTGGCGCTTGGCCGCACCCAGGAAGAGGCGCAGCTCTACCAGGAGCAGCAGGTGCAGGCGGGCACCGACCCGACGACCAGCGCACTGCTCGGAGGAGCTCTGAACGCCACCGTCAGCAATCGTGTGTCGAAGCTCTTCGGCGGCGGCAGCGTCAAGATCGACCCGGCATTTGTGGGCACGCTCGGAAACTCGTCGGCGCGCATCACGGTGCAGCAGCAGCTTTCGCAGCAGCTTTCGGTCACCTTCGCGACCAGCGTCAACTCCTCCGCCCAGCAGCTGATCTCGGTGCAGTACGCGCTCGACCAGAACCAGTCCATCGTGGCCACGCGGGATGAGACCGGCGTCTTCTCGATCGTCTACAAGCTGCGCAAACGGTACCGCTAGGCTACCTTCGATCCATTCACCTACACCAGAAGCCCTGTTTTTTGTTGTCATTCCCGCAGGGAATCCGCATTGTTTCCCAGCCGCAACAGTTGATCAGAGCTTCCCCTGCTGAGCCTCGCATCCGCACCGGCCGGTTAGCATAGAAGCATGGTTTCCTCCGTTTGGCGCAGCACGGCCGTCACGCTCGAGATGATCAAGTGGGAGCACTCGATCTTTGCGTTGCCGTTCGCGCTCACTGGCGCGATGCTCGCGGCAGGCGGCTGGCCCCAGGGTCGGGTGCTGTTCTGGATCGTCGTCTGCATGGTCGCGGCCAGGTCGGCGGCCATGGCTTTTAATCGCTGGGCGGATTCGGCGATCGATGCAGCCAATCCCCGCACCGCGTCCCGCGCGCTTCCGGCCGGTCTGCTGGGGCGCGGGTTCGTTCTCGGCTTTGTGATCGTCTCCTGCGGTGTCTTTCTGCTGGGCTCGGCCATGCTGAACCGCCTGACGCTGATCCTGTCGCCGGTCGCGCTGGCCGTGGTGCTGCTCTACAGCTATATGAAGCGGCTGACGCGGTGGTCGCACCTGGTGTTGGGACTCGCGCTCGGCATCGCCCCGGCGGCTGCCTGGATCGCGGTCCGGGGCACGCTCGACCCTCGTATCCTCGTTCTGACCGGAGCGGTGCTGCTGTGGGTCGGGGGATTCGATGTGCTGTACGCCTGCCAGGACATCGAGCACGACCGCCAGGTGGGTCTGCGCAGCGTGCCCCAGGCGTTCGGCCTCCACGGAGCGTTTCTGGCCGCGCGCTCGATGCACGCGGGCATGCTTCTGCTTCTGGTCTGGCTGGTGTCGCTATTCGGGCTGGGATGGATTGCGCTTGCCGGGGTCGTTGTCGTCGCAGGGCTTCTGCTCTATGAGCACACCCTGGTATCTCCCGACGACCTCCGCCGCATGAACGCGGCCTTCTTCACTCTGAACGGCATCATTTCGGTGCTGTTTTTCTGCTTTTTTGCGACCGCGATCCTGCTGCGACGCTGAGGATCCGCCCCGGAAGCTCGAAAAGGACCCGCCGAAGCGAGTCCTTCCGAAGACGACGAGCGACGACCCGCTACTTGCGATCCCGAAGCTCGTCCAGCTTGTTTTCAATGCCGACCTTGGCATTGTGGGCGGCGGAGGTCACGTTGTCCCGCGCATGGTCGGCATCCTGGTCCGCGCGGCTATCAACGGATGTTGCCGTGCGATCGTTTACGTCGTGGGCTGTGTCTTTCGTATCCCCCCACGCCTCCTTGGCGTTGCCCTTTACCTGTTGGGCCGTCCCGGAGTTCGCCATCTCCTGATTTCCAACGGCTTCACCGACCGACTGCTTCACCTTGCCGGCGACCTGATCCAGCTTTCCTGTGACGTTGCTCTCGTTCATAGCTTCTCCTTGTATCTACGTATCTACAACTTGTGTCAGATGGCGCGGCGGCCCACGATCAGGTTATAGATGATTACGATAATTGCGAGGACCAGGAGGATGTGGATCCACCCGCCCAGGGTATAGCTGCTCACCAAGCCCAGAATCCAAAGTACAAAAAGAATGATTGCGATCGTCCAAAGCATGTGTCCTTCTCCTGACAGGCGGTCCTTCTGGCCGCATGTGGCCCTGGTATATGCCGTCCCGGGAAACCGTCCCTCTCCTATGTTGCCGGAGCACCCGGTGAGGTTGCCAGTTATCAAGAAAAGGGGTCGTGGTCGTTGATGCCAGCAAAGTTCGCCATCCAGGGGGAGCTCGGGTCCAACAGTCACATGGCTGCCGCGGAGATGCTTGCCGGGGAGCAGATTGTGCCCTGCGCGACCTCCGCGCAGGTGGTCGAACAGGTGCTGGCTGGAGAGGTGGACGGTGCGGTGCTGCCCATCGAGAACAGCCTCCACGGCTCCGTGGCCGAACACTACGATCTGCTGCTGCGTCATCCTCTGCGCATCGTGCGGGAAAGTCTGCTCAGGGTCCGGCACAACATCATCGCGGCCCCGGGGGTTCGGCTCGCCGAGATTCGCCGGCTGCTGTCACACCCGGTCGCGCTGGGGCAGTGCCGGCGCTGGCTGGCCGAGCACCCGCATGTGGAGGCTGTTCAGTTCTACGACACTGCCGGGGCCGTGCGGCAGGTCTGCGCGGAACCGTCCTCCGACGCCGCCGGCATTGCGCCCGAACTCGCGGCGGAGGTCTACGGCGGCCATGTCCTGGTTCGTGGCATCGAGGACCATACGGAAAACTTCACGCGCTTCCACCTGCTTCTGCCGGAGGACCAGATCGCAGGCTGGGCGCCGCAGCCGCCGCCCAACAAGGTGAGCCTGGCGTTCGCCATCGAGCACCGGCCCGGGAGCCTGGTCGAGGCGCTCCAGGTGCTTGCCTCGGCCGGGGTGAATCTCTCGAAGATCGAGTCAAGACCGGTTCCGGGGCGCCCGTGGGAGTACATCTTCTACGTCGACCTGCGCTTTGAGACCGCGGACGAAGACCAGGTGACCGGGGCCGTCGACCGGCTCCGCAGCGTAGCGGGCATGGTGAAGGAGCTGGGGCGGTACCGGTCGGCAGGGTAGGCGATCAGGCTGCGACCGGGAGCGGGGTAGATGCATCTGATAGAAGTAACCTGATAGAAGGACACTCAACATGCCAAACGACTTCGTAAGCATCATCCGGCCGACCGCCAGCAAGGGCGGCACCACCAGCGAAGGGGAGGGCTCGCGCCGGCCCGTGCCCGTGCTCCCCGTGCGCGACACCGTTCTGTTTCCCCACGCCGTTCTTCCCCTGACGGTTGGTCGCGAAAGCTCGATCCAACTGATCCAGTCGCTCGGGGAGGAGAAGAAGATTCTGGTTGTGGCGCAGCGCGACGCCCGGCAGGACGTCCCCGCCGGCACGGACCTGTACGCCGTCGGCACCCTGGCGACGGTGCACAAGGTCGTCAAGATGCCCAACCAGAGCCTGTTCGTCTTCACGGAGGGCAACGAGCGGGTGCGACTGGGCGAGTTCCGCCAGACCGAGCCGTTTCTGACGGCCGAGGTGGAGCCGATCGAAGAGATCATGCCCGAGGCCAACTCCGAGGCTGAGGCGATGCAGCGCAACGTCGTCAGCCAGTTCCAGCAGATCGTCAGCGCCTCGCCGACGCTCTCGGACGACCTCCAGACGATCGCCATCAACATCGACGAGCCAGCGCGGCTGGCGGACTTCATCGCCGCCAACCTGCCGTTTCTGACCACGGCGGAGAAGCAGGCGCTGCTTGAAAACCCCGACGTCAGCAAGCGGCTGGAGGAGCTCAACAAGCACCTGGTGAAAGAGCTGGACGTCCAGCAGCTGCGCAACAAGATTCAGAGCGAGGTGCAGGACTCCGTGCAGCAGTCGCAGCGCGACTACTACCTGCGGGAGCAGATGAAGGCGATCCAGAAGGAGCTGGGCGATCAGGACGACACCCAGAAAGATATTGCGGAGCTGCGCGAGAAGATCGAGAACGCGGGCATGCCCGAGGACGTGAAAAAAGACGCGCTCAAGGAACTGGGCAGGCTCAGCCGCATGAACGCCATGGCCGCCGACTACAGCCTGACGCGCAACTACGTGGAGTGGCTGGCGGTGCTGCCGTGGTCCAAGTCGACGGCGGGCGAGGTCGACATCCTCAATGCGGAGGAGATTCTGAACGAGGATCACTATGGCCTGAAGAAGGTGAAGGATCGCATCCTCGACTACCTGAGCGTGCGCCGGCTGAAGCCCGATATGAAGGGACCCATCCTGTGCTTTGTGGGGCCTCCGGGCGTGGGCAAGACCTCGCTTGGCCGATCGATTGCGAAGGCGCTCGGCCGCAAGTTCAGCCGCATCTCGCTCGGCGGCATGCACGACGAGGCGGAGATCCGCGGGCATCGCCGGACGTATATCGGTGCCATGCCGGGCCAGATCATCCAGCACCTGAAGCGTGTCGAAACCAACGACCCGGTTTTTATGCTGGATGAGATTGACAAGCTCGGCCGCGACTTCCGCGGCGATCCGGCGAGTGCGCTGCTCGAGACGCTCGATCCCGAGCAGAACAACACCTTCCGGGATAACTACCTGGATGAGCCGTTCGACCTGAGCAAGGTGCTGTTTATCTGCACGGCCAATCAGCTGGACCCGATCCCGGCGCCCCTGCTCGATCGCATGGAGATCATCGAGCTGACCGGCTACACGGAGGAGGAGAAGGTCGCGATCGCGGAGCGGTACCTGATTCCGCGGCAGATCCGGGAGAACGGCTTAAAGCCCGAGCAGATCGAGGTTCCGCGCGAGAGCGTCGGCCTGATTGCGCGGCACTACACCCGGGAGGCCGGCGTGCGGCGGCTGGAGCAGCTGATCGGCACGGTCTGCCGCAAGGTGGCGCGACGCATCGCGGAGGGCAGGCTGGGCACCGGTGAGGACGCGAAGGCCTTTGTCATCACCGCCGAGGTGGTGCACGAGTTCCTTGGCGGCATCAAGGTGCGGGTCGACACCGAGCTGGCGGAGCGGACCAGGCGCGCCGGCGTGGCGGTCGGCCTGGCCTGGACGCCAGCGGGCGGCGATGTGCTCTTTATCGAGGCCAACCGCATGAAGGGCAAGGGCGGCTTCACCATCACGGGCCAGATCGGCGATGTGATGAAGGAGTCGATGCAGGCGGCGCTGACATGGGTCCGATCGAACGCGCAGATGCTGGGCCTCGATGAGGACTTTCTGAAGGAGATCGACATCCACATCCACGTTCCGGCGGGCGCGATCCCCAAGGACGGGCCGAGCGCCGGCGTCACCATGGCGACGGCACTGGTCAGCCTTCTGACCGACACGCCGGTGCATCCGCTGACGGCGATGACGGGCGAGATCACGCTCAGCGGCAATGTCTTGCCGGTCGGCGGCATCAAGGAGAAGTTCCTTGCGGCCAAGCGCGCCGGGGTTCGCGACGTGATCCTGCCGGCGGACGTCCGCACCAACGTCGAAGAGGACCTGACGGCCGATCAGACGGAAGGTGTGACGATTCACTACGCCACACGCATCGAGGATGTGCTGGCGGTGGCCCTGCCGCACACCCGGCGGGAGGCAGCACAGGACGACGCGGTACGCGAGGAGGTGCTGACGGCAGCGGTCTAGAAACGTCCGCGGTCCCACGCGAGTCGCCGAGGGGCTCCCATTGCGGGAGCCCCTCTCCTTTTTGTGGGCGATGAGACGGCATCGAAGTGGCCGGGATGCGTCACACTGCTCACCGGGGAGGGTTCATGGCGACTGCAAAGAAAAGTTCCGCAGCGAAAGGTTCGGCAAAGAAGAGTTCCGCAAAGAAAGCTTCGACAACGAAGGCTCCGGCGAAGAAAAGTTCGGCGAAGAAGACCTCCGCAAAGAAGGCTTCAACGACGAAGAGCTCGGCGAAGAAGACCTCCGCAAAGAAGACGTCTGCGGAGAAGCCGCCGAGCCGGCGATCGGTGTCGCTGCCGAAGAGCGGCAAGGACCCGAAGGGCGGGCTGACGCCGGAGGGACGAAGCGTCTACAACAAGGCGACGGGAGGAAACCTGAGACCCGGCGTGCGTGGCAAGACAGATACGCCGGAGAAGATGCTGCGCAAGGGATCGTTTCTGCGGCGGCACTTTGCCAACCCACAGGGTCCGGTTGCGGACAAGAAACGCGAACCCACGCGCCAGGCGCTTGAGGCGGCCGCCTGGGGGGAGCCGGTTCCGAAGAGCCGGGCGGATGAGAAGAAGCTCGCCCGAAAGGGCTCGGAGCTGCTGACGAAGTATCACGAGTCCAAGGGCGAGGTGAAGACCCCGGGCGGACGGTGGAAGGCGGCGCCGAAGCAGGCTAAATCGAAGTCGGCGACGGCCGGTGAGAAGTCCAAGCCGAAGGCGGCGTCCAGGACCACGAAGAAGGATTCGTCAAGCTGAGCGGAGTTGGCTGCGGCGGCTCGCCGGAGGCTGGCCACGACGACGTTGCGCCTGGAGGGACGAACTCCGGGCCTGCGCGAAGCTGCCTGCGGACACCCGCGGCAGGTATTCTGAGGGCATGCAGGTCCGCGTCTTGCTCTTCGGTGTTCTCAAGGATCTCGCCGGCTATCCCGAGCGTGCGCTGGAGTTGCCGGCGGGCGCCTCCGTCGGTGATCTTCTATCTGTTTTGCGTGCCGAAACGTCTATCGAGAGCGAGGTTTGGACGAGGCTGGCCGTGGCGGTGAATCGGGTGTACGCAAGCCGGTCCACAGCTCTCGCCGAGGGCGATGAGGTCGCGATGCTGCCGCCCGTGAGTGGGGGCCGATGAGGGTCGAGATCGTTGGGGAGAAGATCGCGACCGACGCGATCCTGGCCGAGATCAAGGCCGGGGAAGATGGAGCGGTCTGCGTCTTTGACGGGATCGTCCGCAACAACACACGCGGGCGGCGCACGCTGCACCTGGACTATGAGGCCTACCGGGAGATGGCGCTCGCGCAGATGCGCGGTCTGGCCGAGGAGGCCACCAGCCGCTTCGGTGTGCGGGATGTCGCGGTCGTTCACCGTCTGGGACGTCTCCTCGTGAGCGAGACCAGCGTCCTGGTCGTCGTCGCCTCGGCGCATCGCGGAGCGGCGTTTGACGCCTGCCGCTGGATCATCGACACGTTGAAGAAGACGGTGCCGATCTGGAAGCGCGAGCAGTTTGAGGATGGCGCCGTGTGGGTGGATGGCGAGCCGTTTCCGGAGGAGATTGTGCCGCCGGCCAGTGGGCCGCAAAGCCGCGCATGAGGCTGGCCGCTGCTGTGCTCTTTACCGCCTCGCTGCTGCAGGCTCCCGTCGTTCGCAGACCCTCTCCACCGCCGGCTCCCCAGCCCGACGCCCAGTTCCCGACCATCCGCGTGCAATCGCGGCTGGTCTCGGTGGCCGTAAATGTGACCGACAGCCGGGGGTTCCCGGTGGGCGGGCTTGTCAAGGGTGACTTCCGCATCAGCGAAGATGGCAAGCCGCAGCCGATCTCCGTTTTTGAGCGAGAGAGTGCGACGCCGCTCTCGATCGTGCTCGCCCTGGACACGAGCGAAAGCGTGCTGCGAAATGAGCGGTTGGAGAAGGATGCCGCCCGCCAGTTTGTGAAGGGCCTTCTGCGCGATCAGGACGAGATCGACCTGATGGACTTTTCCGACGCAGTGCGCGAGATTGTGCCGTTCACGAACCAGCGCAAACGCATCGACGCCGGCCTGAACGAGCTGCTGCGGGGTGATGAGACCGCACTCTACGATGCGGTCTACCTGGGTTCGCAGAGGCTGGGCGAGACTCGCGCGGACGCGGGCCGGCGACGTGTTCTGGTGCTCATCACCGACGGGACCGACACCACCAGGCGCGGCAGCTATACCGCCGCTCTGGAGCAGGCGCAGCGCGCGGGGGTGATGATCTTTCCGATCATTATCGTGCCGGTCGCGGCCGACGCCGGACGCAACACCGGCGGCGAGCACGCGCTGATCCAGATGGCCGACGACACCGGGGGAAGGTACTACTACGTCGAGGACCCGCGGGACCTGTTGCCCGCCTTTCAGCACATCTCGGACGATCTGCGGACGCAGTATGTGCTCGGCTACTACGCTCCCAGGCGCCCGCAGGAGGGAGACGAGAGTCCCTTCCGCCACATCCACGTGGATCTGACGCGGGAAGCGCTCGCCGCCAGCGATCGGCTGCGATACCGTAAGGGCTACTACTCCTCCGAGGCGAGGTAACGAAGACAGTGAGCGGCTACGGCTTGATCGAGACGGCGATGGGCATCGCGCGCGAAGCGGGATCGCTGCTGCGCGGCTACAACGAGCGCGGTGTGACGGCGGAGTACAAGGGCGACGTCGACCTGGTGACGGAGGCCGACCGTGCCAGCGAGCAGCTGATTCGGGAGCGGCTGCGATCGGCCTTTCCGGACCACGGCATCTTTGGCGAGGAGGGCACGCGCGAGGCGCTGGACGCGGAGTTTCGATGGTATGTCGATCCACTCGACGGCACCACCAACTTCGCCCATGGATTTCCCGTGTTCTGCGTCGTTCTCGGATGCGAGCAGCGGCCGGCCGGACTGCCCGGCAACGCCGATGGCGAGCTGGTCGCGGGCGTCATCTACGACCCCCTGCGCGATGAGATGTTTACGGCAGAGAAGGGTGGCGGTGCCTTTCTGAACGGCAGGCGCATCTCTGTTTCGGCGACCGGGACGCTGCAGGAGTCGCTGACCGCCACCGGGTTTCCGTCGCAGAAGCGCCACGGCAATCCCAACATTCACCTGTATCAGCAGATCACGCTGCGCTCGCACGGGGTGCGCCGGGCGGGCTCGGCGGCGCTTGACCTGGCATACGTCGCCTGCGGCCGCCTGGATGGATTTTGGGAGTTCAACCTGAATCCGTGGGACACCTCGGCCGGTGTGCTTCTGGTGCGTGAGGCCGGCGGTCGCGTCACGCACTTTGATGGAGGGACGTTTACGCTCGACAGCCGCGAAACCCTGGCGACCAATGGGCAGATCGCGCCCGAGATGGAACACCTGTTCGCCAATCTTTTTGCCGGTCGGGAGATCGAGCCCGTTCCCACGCCGGCCGAGTTTGCCGCCCGGCGGTCGGCACGCTGACGGGCTCCCGGTGGGCCGCGGCGGAGCGTGGCACCCCGGCGCGGGTTCCTGCTAGGATAGGGATCAAAGATCAGCCACGAAGCATCAGTTTTCCAGAGGAGCTTGAATCAGATGGCGTACGTAATCGCGGAACCCTGCATCGGCACCAAAGATACGGCCTGCGTGGATGCCTGCCCGGTCGACTGCATTCATCCAAAGAAGGATGAGACCGGCTACTCGGACGTCGAACAGCTCTTTATCGACCCGGTCGAATGTATCGACTGCGGCGCGTGTGTGCCCGTGTGCCCGGTCTCGGCGATCTACGCCGGGGACGACCTGCCCGACAAGTGGGCCGCCTTTCAGGAGAAGAACTCAGCCCACTTTGGCCGTTGATCTCCGGCAGCTTCGGCGCGCGGTCCCGCTCTGGGGCCGCGCGCTTTGCTTTGCAGCGAAAGGGACCGGAGCGTGACAGAGGGCCGCGTGATCCAGCGGGTCGACGAGGCCCTCGTCCTTCGGACCTGGCCGTTTCAGGAGGCCGATCTGCTGGTCAGCCTCTTTACCCGCGAGCACGGACGCATCAAGGGCGTTGCGCGGCATGCGATGCGGTCGCGGCGACGGTTTGGCGGCGCGCTCGAGCCCATGACACACGTGAGGGCCAGCTACGCGGAACGGCCGAAGCAGGAGCTGGTGCAGATGAACTCCTTCGAGATCCTCTGGTCGCCACTGCTGCAGCCGATCGACTACCCACGGACGGCTGGCCTGGAGCTCGTGGCCGAGGTGCTCGAAGAGGCGCTCCCGGAGGGCGCGCCCGAGGACGCCGTCTTCCGGCTGGCGCTGGCAGTGCTGGACGATCTGCAGACGACGCGGGTGTGGCTGCCGGTGACCTACTTCTGCCTGTGGATGAACCGGCTGATGGGCTGGATGCCGGAGCTGGGCCACTGCGCGGTGTGCGGCCTGGACCTGCGCGGCGGCACCGTGTGGTATTCGGGTGCGAGCGATGGCGTCACCTGCGGAGAGGATCGCCGGCCTGGCAGCGTGGGGCTGTCGGCGCAGGCAGTCGCGGCCGCATGGAGGATCTTTCGCACACCGCTGCGCGCGATCTCCGACGAGCCATGGCCGCCGGAGCGCCTGCCCGACCTGCGGCGGTTCAGCCTGGAGATCCTGGAGCGGCATTTGGAGCGGCGGCTGCGCAGCGCGGCGGTGCTGCGGTAGGGCAGCGCTATCTGCGCGTGACGCGAGTTTCTGGAGGCTCTTCCGATCACGCGGCGCGATGGTCACACACAGAGTGCGCTCGCGCCGATCAACCGTAAGTAAGAAGTGTAGAGCAGCTACACTAGGGGGAATGAATACAGGCAAGTCAGGGGAGCCGCTGACGTTTCAGGAGCTGCTGTTTGGTCTGCAGCGCTTCTGGGCCGATCGCGGATGTGTGCTGCAGCAGCCCTACGACGCGGAGGTGGGCGCCGGCACCATGTCGCCCGACACCTTTCTGCGTGTGCTTGGGCCCAGGCCGGTGCGGATCGCATATGCGCAGCCGAGCCGGCGGCCGGCGGACGGGCGCTACGGCGAAAACCCCAACCGGCTGTTTCGCCACACACAGCTGCAGGTCGTCCTGAAGCCGCCGCCGGCCGAGATCCAGGAGCTCTACCTCCGATCGCTCGAGGCCATCGGCATCGACCTCCGCGAGCACGATCTGAAGTTCGAAGAAGACAACTGGGAGTGGCCGGTTGGCGGCGCGTGGGGAGTGGGCTGGCAGGTGATGCTGGATGGACTCGAGATCACGCAGTTCACCTACTTCCAGCAGTGCGGCGGCATGGACCTGGACCCGATCTGCTGTGAGATCACCTATGGGCTCGAGCGCATCGCGGGATTTCTGCAGGATGTGGACTCGATCTACGACATCGTGTGGGCGCGTGAGCCGGACTGGTCGGGGACGCGAGGCCGCGAGGTCACGTACGGGGAGATTCGCCTGCCGGAGGAGGAGCAGTTTTCCGCCTACGGCTTCGACTATGCGGACGTCCCCAGGCTGTGGCAGCACCTGGAGCTCTACGAGACGGAGTGCCTGTCGCTGCTCGATCGTGGACGTGAGCTGACCGGCGGGGAGATGGAAAGCTCCCCTGAGGGCGAGCAGGCGCGGCGACGATTTCCGGTGCTGGGCGCATATGAACTGGCGCTGCGCTGCTCGCACCTGTTCAATCTGCTGGATGCACGCGGAGCGATCTCCGTGACCGAGCGGGTCGGTGTGATGGCGCGCATCCGGGCGCTCGTCGTCGGCGTGGCCCGGCTGTATGTCGCGCAGGGTGCGGCTGTGGCCCGCGATGCCGCCGCGCTGGCGGGGGCTGCCCCAGGCAGCGCGGGAGCCGTGTAGACCATGCCGGACTTCCTGTTTGAGATTGGCTTGGAGGAGATTCCGGGCCGCATGATTGCCGCGGGGGTCGAGGACCTGCAGCGGCGCATCACCGGCCTGCTCGAGCGCGAGCGGCTGGTCGAAGCACCGGCGCGGAGCCGAAGCTTTGGGACGCCGCGTCGCCTGGCGGTGCTGGTCCGCGACGTCGCCACGCGGCAGCAGGACCTCGCAGAGGAGGTGCTCGGACCGTCGGTCAAGGTGGCCTTCCAGAACGGCCAGCCGACGCCGGCTGCCATGGCCTTTGCCCGGAAATCGGGCGTGGCCGTCGAGGCGCTGCGCACCGTCGCGACGCCCAAGGGGAAGTACTGCGCGGCCACCGCGGTTCGCCCAGGCCGCACCGCCATCGATGTGCTGGGCGAGGGCGTCGCGCAGGAGCTGTCGCAGATGAGCTGGCCCAAATCCATGTACTGGCGCGAAGGCAAGCCGGAGCGGTTTGTGCGGCCGGTGCGCTGGATGGCGGCGCTTCTGGGAGACCGGCCGGTGCCGATCAGCTTTGGCGGTGTCGAATCGAATGGCGTGACCTACGGACATCGCGTTCTGGCGGGTGACGCCCCCATCTCCATCCTCAGCCCGGAGACCTACGAGCAGCAGCTGCTCGGAGGCTTTGTGGTCGCCGATATCCCGGATCGCCGGCAGCGCATCCGCAAGGCGCTGGACCGGGTCTGCCGCACGGTTGAGGGCGCTCGCTGGCGCGAGGACACGGACCTGGTCGAGATCGTGACACAGCTCACAGAGTGGCCGTCGGTGGTGCTCGGCAGCTTCCCTCCGGAGTTCCTCGATCTGCCGGAGGAGGTGCTGGTCACCGTTATGCGCGACCATCAGCGCTACTTCGCCGTGGAGGACGCCGAGGGCAGGCTGCTGCCGCACTTCCTGGCCGTGCTGAATACGGCCACCGATGCGGCCAGCGAGGCGGTCATCCGGCACGGCAACGAGCGGGTGCTGCGAGCCCGGTTCAGCGATGCGCAGTTCTTCTGGAGCTTCGACCAGCGCCTGCCTCTGCTGCAGCGCGAGCCGCTGCTCGAGCAGGTGACGTTTCAACGCGACCTGGGCAGCTACGCCGCGAAGTCCGAGCGCGTGCGCGGGGTGGCGCGGAGACTGGCCGAGATCGTCTCCAACCGCGGAGCCGCTGTTGACGCCGATGCCCTGGACCTGGCCGCGCGCCTGAGCAAGACGGATCTGACGACCGATCTGGTGAAGGAGTTTACCGAGCTGCAGGGGATCGTCGGCGGCCTGTACGCGCGGGCACAGGACCTGGGCGAGACGGTCGCCGTGGCGATCTACGATCAGTACCGTCCGGTGTCGATGGAGGACGCCGTCCCGCGGTCTGTCGAGGGAGCTCTGCTGGCGATCGCGGACAAGACGGACACGGTCGCCGGCATGTTCGGCCTGGGCACGGAACCGACCGGATCGAAGGACCCGTTCGCGCTGCGCCGGGCGGCCAATGGTGTCGTCAAGATCTTGGCGGAGGGCACGCTGCCGCTGACGCTTGGCGAGATCGCCGGGGCGGCGGAGGGGGTGAGCCCGCAGCTGGCCGCCCGCGTGCTTGCCTTCTTCCGGGAGCGTCTGGAGTTTTACCTGCGCGACATGCGCGGACATGCCTATGACGTCGTGGCGGCGGTGCTCGCCTCAGGGGCCGACCGCGTCCGGGATGCCGTCGCGCGCGCCGAGGCGGTTGCGGCGGTGCGCTCAGCCCAGGATGGTGCGGACTTCCTGGCCGTGAGCGCCGCGTTCAAGCGGATGCGCAACATCCTCGAGCAGGCAGGGGAGAAGGGGATCGCGATCCCGGACGCGGTGGACGAGACGCTTCTGCTGGAACCGGAGGAGGTGGGGCTGGCGGAGCGCTCTGCCGACGTGGCCACGGAGGTTCGGGGGATGCAGGCGCGGGGCGACTACCAGGCAGCTCTGCAACAGATCGCCACCCTCCGGCCGGAGGTAGACGCCTTCTTCGGAGCCGTGATGGTGATGGTACCGGAGCAGCAGCTGCGAGCCAACCGGCTGGCGCTGCTTGCGCGGGTTCTGGCGGACCTTTCGCGCATTGCGGACTTTTCCCTGATCGTGAGGCCCGGATCGTGAGGCCCGGATCGTGAGGCCCGGATCGTGATGGCCGGCTGAGCGGAGCTCGCAGACCCTAGCCGCCGGGCACACCTTCCCGCCGCGGTTCGGCCAGAGCTCTCCCGGCCTAGGGCTTCGGTCGCAGACCTTCGAACAGGGCCGTGGCATCCGGCCGGGTGTTCAGCACGTCCTCCGCCCGAAGCCAGGCACGGCGCAGCTGCGTCACACCCCAGCGCATCTGGTCGAGCTCATGGGTGTCGTGCGCGTCGGTGTCCACGACGATCCTGCAGCCGAGCTCCTTTGCCCGGCGCAGGTGGAGGTCGTGGAGGTCCGCACGCGCCGGCGCGGCGTTGTGCTCGACCGCGACGCCGAGGCGGGCGGCCTGCTCCAGGATGGGGTCGAGGTGCAGCGCATACGGGTCGCGCCGCAGCAGCTTGCGGCCGGTGGGATGCCCCAGGATGCGGGTGTGCGGGTTCTCCAGCGCGCGCAGGATGCGGTCGGTCTGGGCTGCGGCGGGCAGGTCAAACTTCGAGTGCACGCTGGCGACCACAATGTCGAGCTGGGCGAGGGTGCTGTCGTCCAGGTCGAGCTGGCCCTCGGCCAGGATGTCGACCTCGACGCCTGGCAGAAGCCGGAAGGACGGCGGAAGGAGATCGGAGGGGCTGCTCACGACGCCGCCTGCCGAGCGAACCGGGTTGTACGCTGCGCCTCCGGGCTGCCGGAACGAGCTCTGGACGGCGTTCCACAGCCTGGCGATGCGGCCGTTTGCCGGTGGCGTGTCGCGGGTGAGAGCCTCCCGCAGCTCCGGCAGGTCCTCCTGCAGTTCGGCGTCGATGGCGCGTACCCGGGCGGTGTGGGCGAGCGCGCGCCGATCGTCCATGCCGTTGGTCATCGCCAGATTCTTGGAGTGGTCGGTGATCGCCAGGTAGCGCAAACCGCGCAGCAGGGCGGCCTCGGCCATCTCGCGGATGGAACACGCGCCGTCGGTCTCGTGGGTGTGGGCGTGGAGATCGCCACAGATGTCCTCGCGCGTGATCAGCCGTGGCAGCGTGTGGCTGGCGGCCGCTTCGATCTCGCCGCAGTTCTCGCGCAGCTCGGGCGGGATCCAGTCGAGCTCGAGCGCGTTGTAGATCGCCTCCTCGGTCTCGGCGGCGATGATCCCATTGTCTTCAAGGCGCAGAAGAGCGTACTCCGACAGCGTCAGCCCGCGCCGGATGGCGCGCTGTCGCAGCGTAACGTTGTGGTGCTTGGAGCCGGTGAAGTACTGCAGCGCGGCACCGTAGGAGGATCGCGGCAGCAGGCGCACATCCACCTGCAGGTTGTTGCGCAGGGTGAACGAGACCTTGTTCGCTCCCTTGGCCAGCAGCTTGTCGATCAGCGGCAGATTGGCCACGTGCTCGACGGCGGCGGCCACCTGGTCGGGCTCGCAGGCCGGACCGGTGACCAGCAGGTCAAGGTCGCCCACCGTCTCCTTGCCGCGCCGCAGGGAACCGGCCGGAGTGATGGTGTCGATGCCGGGGAACTCGCGGATCAGCGCGGCGATGCGATCGGCGTAGTCGGTGGCCTGGTCGATGCGGAAGCGGCCGG
Organism: Acidobacteriaceae bacterium; assembly: GCA_965218595.1. Classification (GTDB taxonomy): domain Bacteria; phylum Acidobacteriota; class Terriglobia; order Terriglobales; family Acidobacteriaceae; genus Edaphobacter. The sequence goes on from CBDCLC010000006.1 coordinate 607,184, forward strand.
AGTTCTTCCTGTGATCTTCAATGCCCTTCAGCAGCTTGTCGGTAAACTTCTGCCCCATGCGCGGCAGCTTCTGGAGATCGCCGGCCTTTGCGGCTGCCTCCAGCTGGTCGATGTCGGCGACGCCGAGCGCCGACCACAGCAGGGCCACGGTCTTCGGTCCCATGCCAGGCAGGCGCAGCAGCTCCAGCATCGTTGGCCGGTACTTTTCGAGCAGTTCCGAGCGCAGCGGCATGGTGCCAGTGGCCACCAGATCGCGGATGTTTTGCGCCATGCCCTTGCCGATCTGTGGAATGGCGAGCAGCGCCTTTGGGTCGGCGTCCGGGGCAGCGAGGGTGCTGAGAGGAGACGTCTGCTGCTCGACCGCTTCAGCTGCCCGGCGGTAGGAACGGACGCGGAAAGGGTCCTGCCCGTCGATCTCCAGAAGAGCGGCGGTCTCGTCGAGAAGGCGGGCGAGCGTGATGTTATCCATAGGCAAGTGCCGACCGGCCGTGGACTGGCGGCTAAGTCCTATGATGGCAGAAGCAGCTTATAAACCAGTCTTGCTGCGCACGACCTGATCGGCCTGCGGTCCCTTGCTGCCCTCTATCACGTCGAATTCGACCTCATCGCCCTCATTCAGAGTCTTGTAGCCGTCGAGCTGAATGGAGCTGTAGTGACAAAAAACGTCCGGGCCGCCCTCCCGCCCCAGGAATCCGTATCCCTTGGCATTGTTGAACCACTTCACCGTTCCTTTGTACTGGGCCACGTTCTTCCTCCTGAGTTTTGCGGAGCGAGAGCGCCCGGCTGCAGCCTTAGGCGTGCTGCAGGCTCGGAGTCCACCACGCGCGTGAGACTAACCCGTTTAGAGCCGAACGGAGGGGCGAGTCGCTGTCCGCCCGGGTCAGCAATCAACAAAATCGTACACATTATATGTGAAGGGGTGAAAACAAGCCGGCGATTTTCTCGAGACCGCCCACCTCTCCGAAGCCCCGCTCCGTCTCTCCTGCGAAGCATGGGTGAGGGGAGGGTCTCTGAGTCGCTATCCGGCTGAGAGCCCTCCATGGGCCTTACAGCCGCCCGGCGGCAAGCGCCGCCTGCACCAGCGAGAGTCCGATCAGCGTCTTGCCGTCGTGGATTTTGCCGTCGGCCACCATCTGCATCGCTTTGGAGAGCGGGGTCGGCAGCAGATCGATCCGCTCGTCCTCTTCCGGGGTCGCCTCGCCCGCCTCGAGATCCCGGGCGACAAAGATCACCATCCACTCGCCCAGAAAGCCCGGGCTGGCGAAGTACTTGACCAGCGAGGTCCATCGCCGGGCACGGAATCCGGTCTCCTCGATCATCTCCCGCCTGGCGGCCGCGAGCGGCTTCTCGCCGGCGTCGATGCGGCCAGCAGGAAGTTCGATCAGGTACTGCCCGGCGGCGTGGCGGTACTGCCGGATCAACATGACGTCCGGATCGGCCGGGTTCTGCCGCTCGTCGAGCGCCAGGATCACCACCGAACCGCTGTGCCGGATTACGTCCCGGGTGTGGGGCTGGGTCGCTCCGGGCTCGAGCACCGTGTCGGAGAAGACGGAGAAGATCCTGCCCTTGTACGCCTCCTTCGACGCGAGCAGCTTGCCGCTTTTGGCGGACCTGGGCACGAGCGGACCAGTGTAGGACTGCCTGGTCTTGCGGGGTTTGGCGGGTGCTGGAGCGGCAGTCTGCCGGCTTCGAGAGACACTCATGGCGCTACGGTATCATCCTGCAACGGACGGCAGGGGAGCGCATCCAACAGATGCACCGGCAAGGCAACGGCGAAGCGCGATCGGGGCGGTTCCGCGCCCGCGAGCGACAGGGAAGGTCGACGATTCATGAGTCCTGAGTGTTACCCCATCACGATCCTGCCGCACGTCTCTGCCCTCTACCGGGAGTACCTGGGTATGGCCGGTGCGGGGTCTGACGCGGACATACGTGGATGGTACGGTGGGGAACCGTTCTCCGGACAGTGGATGCACGGGGCGACTGAGCGGGGAACGCGCATCTACGCCGCCGCGCCTGCGCCACGGCCGGAGCTTGCCGACGTCCTGGAGCGGCAGCAGATCGAGTTCGGTGTGGGCGGGGATGTTCTCGACAGTGTGAATCGTCTGCGCGCCGGCGCACGGGCTGTGGTCACCGGGCAGCAGGTCGGACTGTTCGGCGGACCTCTGCTGACCCTGCTGAAGGCGTCGACCGCCATCGCGCGGGCGCGGGAGGCGACGCGCGTGACCGGCATCGATCACGTTCCGGTGTTCTGGCTCGCGACCGAGGACCACGATCTTCCGGAGGTCGACCGGGCCGGTCTGCTGGGCAAGACAGAGTTCGAGATCGTGCGCGCCGGCATGGACGGCACCCTGGCCGAGCCGGTCGGCAATGTTGTCCTGCCGGAAGGGATCGAAGGGGCACTCGACCGCGCTGCCGATCGGATGGACCATGCTCCGGAGGCGGCAGTTCTGCGCGAGATCTACCGTCCGGGGGAGACGCTGGGCCGTGCCTTTGCGCGCTTGATGACACAGCTGTTTGCTGGGCAGGGGCTGATTGTGATGGACGCCGCCGGACGGGAGTTCCACCGGCTGGGTGCGTCGACACTCCGCTACGCCATCGAGCACGCCGACACGCTCGAAGAGGCGCTGCTGCGGCGCAGCGAGCAGCTGCAAGCGCGGGGCTTCCACGCGCAGGTGAAGGTAGCGCCCGAGATGAGCCTGCTGTTTCTGATCTCCGAGGTGGGTGGCCGGCCCGAGCGGCAGGCGCTGCGGCGCACGGCCGAGGGCGGCTGGAAGGCGGGACGGCGGGCCTACAGCTCCGACGATCTGCTAGCAATCCTGGCGGAGGCTCCCGAGCGAATCAGCCCCAATGCGCTGCTGCGGCCGGTCTTTCAGGATACGATTCTGCCGACGGCTGCCTACATCGGTGGTCCGGCGGAGATCGCTTACTTCGCCCAGAGCGAGGTGCTCTACCGGGCGATTCTGGGGCGCGTCACCCCCGTTCTTCCACGGCTCTCGGCGACGCTGCTCGAGCCCGCCATTGCGACGGCCATGGAGCGGCATGAGGTTCAGCTGCCCGATGCGATGACCACGGCGGACCATCTGGCGCATCGCCTGGGCGCGCGTGTTATGCCGATCGAAGGGAAGCGGCGGCTGGCGGCTGCGGGCCAGGCGATGGATGCGGAGCTCGATGCGCTTACCGGCTACATGGGGTCGATGAATGAGTCGCTGGGCCGATCGGCGGCGGTGTCAGCCTCGAAGATGCGCTACCAGATGAACCGGCTGCGGCGCATGGCAGCGCGCTTCGAGCTGGAGCAGGAGACCAGCCTGAAGCGGCATGCCGAGGCGATCACCGCCCATGTCTTTCCCAACGGACACCCGCAGGAGCGTCTCGTGGCGGGCGTGTGGTTCGTCGCCCGGTACGGCGAAGGATTGATCGACCGCCTGATCGCCGAGGCTGCCCACCAATGTCCGGGGCACGTCGTCGTCCGGCTCTAGCGCAGTCCTACTCAGGCGGTACGCCGGAGTCGAGCGGGGCACCGGTGGTCGCCACGCCAAGGTACTGCTTCCAGTTGGTGGCGACGCCATGCTGCGCCTCGCCAAGCGGCATCTTTCCCGAGCAGACCTCGCGATGGAGCCAGTCTTCGACCTGCGCCTTCTGAAACGAGTTGAAGAAGCCGGTGCGAGCCATCGGCCAGAGATTCTGCGCGTTCGTCGCGTCGCCGCCCAGGCTGAGGGGAATCAGAACATCCACCTCGTAGTCAGCCAGGTTCTTGTCGGTGTAGCCATACTCGGTGAGCTGCTGCTTCTTCATGTCGTAGGTGAACAGCAGCGGAGGCCGTGCCTGCTCAGGGTCAATCGGTTTGCAGAGATCGGCGGAAGCGACTGCGCGCAGGGCTCCGGGGGTGCACGCAGGGTCCGGCAGGCCGGCGGCGCTGGTGCAGTGCGGCGTCGGGTGGGGCGTCAGCTTCGCGGCCAGCGCCGGCGGCAGGACCGGCGCCTTGTAGCCGCGGTGGCAGCCCGGCAGCAGCGCCAGGGGAAGCAGCAGGGCCGCGATGCGGAATCGGTGCATAGGAGGATGATGCACGGTTTTCCGGACGCGGTCGAGTCCTCCCGCGGCTCGGGACCTCCCGCTTAGAATCGGGGTTGGGGTGCCCCGGGGATGAGCAAGACCGATCAGCCGTTTGAGGTGATGTGTCCGGACTGTGGCGGCATGTTGACCGTGGACCCGGTGACGCGGTCGGTGATCGCGCACACGCCGGCTCCGCGCAAAAAGACGTTTGAGGACTTCGGCGAGGCGGCACGCGCGCTGCGGGAGCAGGATGCGCGGCGTGACTCCATCTTCGCTCAAAGCGTGGAGGCGCAGAAGAACAAGGACGATGTGCTGGCCAAGAAGTTCGCCGAGGCGGTGAAACGAGCCAAGGAAAGCCCCCTGACCGAGAAGCCGCTGCGCGACTTCGACCTGGACTGAGGCCGTCTGCACTTGAGTCGCTGCCTGTCCCGTGCCCGCCGCGTCCCTTAGGAAGGCTTGCGAACAGGCACGTTGATGGCGGCGCGCGCGGCCTGCGGCGACCACGGCTGGGCGCCTGCGAAGTCGGCAGTAAGCGTTGCGGCGAGTGACGCGAGAATGGCCGGGTCGGTCAGAAGAAGTCCAAGCTCGCGATTCCGGGTCAGCGAGGCAGTCGAAAAGTTCTCTGAGCCAAGAAACCCACGCTGGCCAGGCAGACCGGCATCCGCGAGGACGACCTTTGCGTGGATGTAGAGCGGCGCGGTCTGAGCGTAGGTGTGGATCGTGGCGCCCGCGGCAAGCAGCGCCGTGTACTCCGGGGTGTAAGCCGGATTCAGGCTCATGGTGATGCGGACCTGCACCCCGCGTTTCGCCGCGGCCTCGAGCGCCGAAACGATGCTGGGTGAACTCATCTCCTCGTTCTCGACGTCGAGTGTCTGCCGGGCGGAGCCGATCAACTCCGTCAGGGCACCTGTTGCGTCGGTCGGGCTCCAGACCAGGTCCGTCCCGGTCGGCGGAGCGAGCGCAGTGGCTGCGAGGTCCGCGTCCAGGGTGGCAAGGATGGCGCCGACGTCCGCGGGGTCGCTGGTCAGAAGAGCAAAGTCCCGCGTGTCAGCGTAGTAACGGCTGGTGAGGTTCAGACTCATGATGGCGGAGCGCGCCCGATCGATGGTGATGGTCTTCTGGTGGGTGGCGGCGTACAGCTTTGATGCCCAGACGACCTCGACTCCATTCCCCTGCAACAGGGTGTAGGCCGGGGTGTTGGCTCGCCCTTCGAGGTTCCGGTCGAGCAGGACACATACCTTCACGCCCTTGCCGGCCTGATCCACCAGGATCTGCTCTGCAGCGGTGTCCACGAGCTCGTACATGGTCACATCGATGGAGTTGTTGGCGGAGCGAAGCAGGTCGTAGACGGGGGCGATGCCCGCATCCGGAAGCGTGAGGAGGACCGGGGCGACGGAGGAGAGGTGAGCCATGTGGGTCCTCGGGGGAGCGTCCATCGCTGCCACGGTAGCACGGCCGTGGAAACGGCGCGTGAACGGCGTCCACGGCCTGAAGAGGGCGCAACGGTACACTTCCCTTATGCCTCCCATTCTGAATGCACAGGATGTGTCCAAGCGATTCGGCGCGGTTCCGCTATTTCAGGAGATCTCGTTTGCGGTCTCGGAAGGAGACCGGATCGGGCTGATCGGGCCCAACGGCGCCGGGAAATCGACGCTTCTGGCGGTGCTCGCAGGCGAGCTGGAGCCGGACGCGGGCGAGGTGGCGGTGCGCAAGCGGGCGCGGGTCGGGTACATCCGGCAGGAGTCGAACTTCGTGCCTGGAGTAACTGTGCGCGACGTCCTGACGGCGGCTCTCGATCGTGCCGGCGTCCCGGAGGCGGAACGCGAGGGGCGGCTGCGCGAGACCTCCGGCCGCGTCGGATTTCCGCGGCTCGAAGACGAGGCGTCCGGGCTGAGCGGCGGCTGGCGCAAGCGGCTGGCGATCGCCGAGGCCGTGGTGAGCGGACCGGATGTGCTGCTTCTGGACGAGCCCACCAATCACCTCGATCTCGCCGGCATTCTGTGGCTCGAGGGTCTGCTGCGGTCGGCCCCGTTCGCCTCGGTCATCGTCAGCCACGACCGCTACTTTCTCGAAAACGTCGCGACCGAGACAGTGGAGCTGAGCCGGGTCTACGCCGGCGGACTCCTGCGGGTGAAGGGCAACTACTCGAAGTTTCTGGAGGCGCGCGAGGCGTACCTCGAGGCCCAGACCAGGCAGCAGGACGCTCTGCGCAACCGGGTCAAGACGGAGGTGGAGTGGCTGCGGCGCGGCCCCAAGGCGCGGGCGACCAAGGCCAAGGCGCGCATCAGCAACGCCCATGAGCTGATCGGGCAGCTCAAGGAGGTGAATGCTCGGCAGCAGACCGCGGCGGCCGCCATCGAGTTCGCGGGTACGGAGCGGCAGACGAAACGGTTGATCGAGCTGGACGGGGTATCGGTCGAACTCGGCGGCCGAACCATCCTGAACGATCTTTCGCTGCTGGTGACGAATGGCGTCCGCGTCGGCCTGGTGGGACCAAACGGCAGCGGCAAGACGACGCTGCTGCGCGTTCTGACCGGCGAGATCGTGCCGGTGCGTGGCGAGGTGAAGCGCGCCGGCTCGCTGCGGCTGGTGTACTTCAGCCAGATGCGCGAGATGGACGAGGGCGTGACGCTGCGGCGCGCGCTCGCTCCCGATTCGGACTCGGTCGTCTACCAGGGGCGCGTCGTGCACGTGGCAAGCTACGCCACGAAATTTCTCTTCACCAGCGAGCAGCTGAACCAGCCGGTCGAGCGGCTGAGCGGCGGGGAGCGCGCCCGTGTGCTGATCGCGAAGCTGATGCTCGAAGCGGCGGATGTTCTGCTGCTCGACGAGCCGACCAACGACCTCGACATCCAGACGCTGGAGATTCTGGAAGAAAGCCTTCTCGAATTTCCCGGCGCGCTGGTGCTGGTAACCCACGACCGGTACATGCTCGATCGCGTCTCGACCGTGGTTCTGGGGCTCGACGGGCGCGGCGGCGCGGAGAGCTTCGCCGACTACTCGCAGTGGGAGCAGTGGCGCGGAGCAAAGGTCGAGGAAGCGGTCGCGCCCGGCGCTGCGGGCAAAGCGGCCGCAGGCGGCGACGGGTCCGCGCCCGCCGCAAGGAAGAAGCTCTCCTACATGGAGGCGCGGGAGTTTGCCGGCATCGAAGCCGCGGTCGAGGCGGCCGACGAGCGCCTGAACGCGGCTCGGGAGCGGGTGGAGGACCCTGCGGTCGCGATCGACAGCAAGGCGTTGACGGCAGCCCTGGCTGAGATGGAGAGCGCTCAGGAGCAGAGTGACGTCCTTTATGCGCGGTGGGCGGAGTTGACGGAGAAGGCAGGCTAGGAAAGCTCTATTGAGGGTCGCGGCTCGGGAAGTTCTGATCAACAGTGACGGCTCGGAGATAGACGCAGGCTCCCACTGGGCGGGTTTGCCCCTGCAGGCTTGCTGCCCGCGCTGCCCCAAGGTGCATGGACACATAGCAAGGAGGGTGTCATCTCGACCGGAACGAGACGGCTTTCATCTCGTGGAGCGGAGCGACCTCTGTATCTTGCGGCGAAGGCACCGGAACTCCAATCGCCAGGGCGGGAATACAGGGGGCTCTCCACTTCGCTGCGCTCCGGTCGAGATGACAAATGGTATGTGTCGATACGATCTAACCTGGCGCGAAGCCCCCGGTTGACGGGGAAAACCAGAGTTTGCGGGCTGAAGGCCCGCGCTAATCTAGCCTGTGGCGAAGCCCCAGGTTGCCGGGCAAACCCAGGACCTGCGGGCTGAAAGCCCGCGCTAATCTAGCCTGGGGCGAAGCCCCAGGTTGCCGGGCAACCCAGGACCTGCGGGCTGAAAGCCCGCGCTATCGTCTCGCCTTTGACTCAACCGCTGAAACAAACGAACAGAACTCCTGCTCCCAGCGGATTGGGTCAGATCTTCCGAGCGCAGGCTGGGGGCGGGCGACACGCATCCTAGCTTTCCATGGCAAACTCCGAAGCGGAGGATCTGCAGGCAGCTCAGGACCGCTTCATCGAGCCGATGCTGTGCGAGCCCGCGAAGTCCGTGCCGCGCGGCGCGGAGTGGATCTTCGAGGTGAAGCTCGACGGATTTCGCATCGAGGCCGTGCGCCCCGCGGGTGAGGGCGTTACGCTGCTGACGCGCAACCGCAACAGCCTCAATCGCAAGTTCTTCTACATCGCCGACGCCATCTCCGCGTTTCTACCGGACGATTCCGTTCTGGATGGCGAGCTGGTGGCGCTCGACGACCGTGGCCGGCCTTCCTTCAACCTCTTGCAATTCTTCCGCAAGGAGGCGGAGCGCGTGCGCTACTGCGCCTTCGATCTCCTGCGGCTGTCGGGACGCGACCTCACCGCGCTGCCGCTAACCGAACGCAAAGCCCTGCTGGGGGAGCAGGTGGCCGGCCGGTCGGCGCAGGTGCCCGTCGTCGAGTGGATCGACGGCGCCTCCGAGACAGACGTGGCGGCGCTGCTGCGACGAGTGCGAGAGCAGGGCCTCGAGGGCGTCGTCGCCAAACAGAAGGGAAGCGCTTACGAAGCGGGCGAGCGCTCGGGTGCCTGGATCAAGCACCGGTTCAATCATCGGCTGGAGTTCGTCGTCGGCGGCTACGTGCCGGGGGCTCACGGCTTTGGCGCGCTTCTGGTCGGGTTCTATCGCGGCTCGGAGTTGCTGTTCGTCAACCGGCTGCAGGCGGGCTTTACGCCGGAGTTGCGGGAGCAGATCTTTCCTCTGATCCGAGGCTCGGAAATCCCGGAATGCCCCTTTGCGAACCTACCGCAGACCGTCACCAGCCGATGGGGCGGCGAGGGACTGAACGCGGAGAAGATGAAGGCCTGCGTGTGGGTTCGGCCGGAGCGCGTCCTTGAGGTCGAGTTTCTGGAGTGGAGCGGCGAGACGAGCCTCCGGCACGCGAAGTTCGCGGGAGTGCGCGAGGACAAGGACGCGCGAAGCGTCGTGCGGGAGCTCTAAACCGCCCCCCTCCCGCATGACGGTCTATTTGCTGTCGTGAGCCGGATTGTGCGTGTGGGGCTTCTTCCCCAGATCGTGCCAGCTCTTCTCCTCGATCTCCACCTTGAAGTGCTTCGCGGCCGCCCGGATGTTGGCAAAGGCCTGATCGCGCTCGCTGTCCGAGACGCCCTTCACCTGGTCGAAGCGAGCCAGCGCGTTCTGCACGTGCGAGGCGTCGGTCATCGGCTCCTTGCGCTCCTTGGGGAAGGCATAGGCGGAGTCCGGCAGCTCGTGCCGGTCGTGCGTGCTCAGCTTGCCGTGCTCTTGGTGGGGCTGCCAGGTGGCCTTCATGGGCGAAAACTCCTTCTCTCGAACCGCAGGTGGGTCCCGAGCGTTGGATGCTGCCCGCCGGGGACCATGTATGCTGCTGCCACGATGAAAAGTTTGCTGGCAGGCGTGGCAGTTGGGGTGGTGGCGTGTTGGTGCGCGGCGGCGGAGGCGCAGGTGGCGGCGACCGGCCAGGCGGTGGTGCTGCATGCCGCGCGCATGCTGGACGTGGCCGCGGGCAGGACGGTCTCGCCTGGCGAAGTTTTGATCCAGGGCGACCACATCGCCGAAGCGGGGTCGCACGTCTCGCGGCCGTCTGGCGTGGAGGTGATCGACCTTGGCGACCGAACCCTGATGCCAGGGCTGATCGACGCGCACGTGCACCTGTTCCTCCATCCCGGCGCGGAGGACCTGCAGACGGTGGAAGAGAGCGTTCCGCAGCGGGTGCTGATGGCGGCCGAGGCTGCCCGCGCCGATCTCCAGGCGGGCTTCACCGCCGAGCGCGACATGGGCAGCGAGGGCGCGGGCTGCGCCGAGAACGCTGTGCGCGACGCGATCGACAGCGGCATGTTTCCCGGGCCGCACATGCGCATGAGCTGCAACGCCATCGACATCCTGGGCGGTCATGAGGACGCCAACGGCTTCAACCCGGAGCAGCACGTGCTGTCAAACGCGGACCGCGCCAACTCCGCCGAGGAGATCGTGCGCGTGATGCGCGAGCAGCGCAAGGAGGGCGCCGACTTCACCAAGATCTACGAGACAAACAGGGAGGTGGAGGACGGGAACGACGGGTTTCGCGTGCCGTACCAGTTCACGGAGGCGGAGCTCCAGGCCGCGGTCGCCGAGGCCGCGCGCCTGAGCGCGGCGCTTCCCGGAGCGAAGCCGGGCGTGCCCGCACCGGGGCACGGTGTCGCCGTGCACGCCACCGGTGAGCCGGGCACCGGATACGCGGCGGCCGCCGGAGTGGCCAGCATCGACCACGGCTATCAGCTCAGCGACAGCACCATGGCGATGATGAAGGCCAAGGGGATCTACGCCGTACCCACCTTCGCCATCAGCGAGTACTTCATGGAGACGGCGAGCTCGCCCTCGGCCAAGGAGCGGGAAAAGCGCCAGCTGGAATACCACGCCGCGCAGTTCAAGCGGCAGATGGCGGCCGGGGTTCCCTTCGCCGTCGGCAGCGATGTGGGTCCGTTTCCGCACGGGACACAGGCGAGGGAGCTGGAGCTGATGGTCCAGTACGGCATGCCGGCGGCCGATGTGCTGCGCGCCGACCTGCTGAACGGTGCCAACCTGCTGGGCTGGTCCGGCGAGATCGGCGAGCTGAAGCCCGGCTACTGGGCCGACGTGATCGCGGTGGACGGCGATCCGGAGAAGGACATCTCGGCTACCACCCGGGTGCGCTTCGTGATGAAGGGTGGCGTCGTCTTTCGGCGGCCCTAGGTGACTGCTACGGCAGCTCTTCCGAAGGTGCAGCGAGGCCGATGATGCAAAAAGAGATCGGGTCAACCGGTTACGGCCTGGGAAGAAGCGTAAATTCCCTGCGGGAGCGGCAACAAGGGAGCAGAGCTCTTGCTCTAAGCGGATTCGATCACAGGCTTTGTGCGGCAGTTTCGCTCGAGCTGCGTACGGTTCGCCCATGCGGGCCGAAGGCCCGGGCTAACCTAGCCTGCGGCGAAGCCCCAGGTTGCGGGGCAACATCAGAATGCGGGCGGAAGGCCCGCGTTAGACCTCTGGCTGAACCGGCTTGCTGTTACGGCTCGGAAAGTAGATTCCCTGCGGGAATGATAACCAAAGAGCAGGGCTCCTGGTAAAAGCGGACTTGTTCGAGAGACTTCCTAAATCAGCATCACCGGGTCCCCCACCGTGATCGTCCCCGGCGTGAGCACGCTCGCGTAGACGCCGGCGCGACCGCCATACTGTCGCGCCATGTGGTTCAGGATCGCCCGGTCGAGCTCTGCCGTGACCGGGTGGAGCGCCACCATGCGACAGCGCGGGATCCGTTCCGAGATGCGGAGCTCCACCGTTGGGCCGAGGCGGAGCGATCGGCCGGGGAGACTGTCTTCGGGAAACGCCTCGCCGCCGGCGAAGTCGATCAGGAGATTGGATCGCAGGCGCTGGCTGATCTCCTCGCCGTGGCCGTCAGACCCCAGCTCGGTGCTGAGTTGAACCGCCGTCGCGAGCGAGTGGAGCGCGAACGGGCGAACATCCGTCATCGGCCTTTCGGAGCTGCGGAGCAGGAGTTCAGCCGGGTGAGCGAGACTGGCGGCGATCTCCTGCAGCAGCCTGGGATCGCTGACACGGAAGGTGCTGCCCTCCGGCGTCACGACCTCCACGCTGCCCTCCGCCGATATCTGTGCCTGGAAGAGCAGCATGGCCGCGCGCTCGTCGGAGGCGAGCAGCGGCTTGCCCGCGGGCGCGCGGGAGCTCCCAAAGGCGAATCGGCGATCGCCTGCGGCACCGGTCAGGGTGAGGTCGAGAGATGGGCACGGCTCACCTCCCATGCTCTTGACCGGGTAGCGCCAGAGCCCCGCGACCCGGCCGAGGAGCGAACCTGGAATCGTCAGGCCGCGATCTACTAGGCCGGCATTTGTCAGAGCCTCAGTGTCCTTTGCACTCGTCGTGAGGGCAGTGGCAGCTGAGGCTGGTGACCTTGCGCGAGTCCTCGCAGGAGGCGGAACAGAACTTCTTACCGTCCATGCAGACACAGGTGCACGGGGCGTTGGCGCACTTCGTTGGAGTCTTGGCCATGGGATCCTCCTTGGCGGTCTCACACGCTACGCCGCGGGACGTCGATGTGCAAGAGCTTTTCCCGGGGGCTCAGTGCGAGAGCGCCTCGGCCGGAATCGCCGCGAGCGGCCGGTTCGTCCCCTGCCACAGCACCCGGAATCCATCCGGCCCCGTGGTGTGGGTCATCTTCACCTCGATGCGGTGCCGGCCCGCCAAAAGGCTGATGGAGCCCGTCGCGGTTTGCACGGAATTGCCCACCGATCCGCAGACCTGCGGCCAGGGCTTGGGACTCTTCGCCAGCAGACGGCCGTCGATGGCGATCGAGGCCGCGTCGTTGCCGAGCAGGACGAAGCTGTAGCCACCGCCGGCGGGGACGTCGACAAATCCTGAGAAGGCGATGGCGTAGTTGTCGGACCGCCGGCGAACGCTGGGATCAAGCACGGTAGCGACGCCCTCGGACTTAGCCGCCGGCACAGCGTCCTCTTTCTCAAGCGTGGGCTCGGACGCCTCCACATACCGGTACTGCAGCCCGGGTTGCGTCCCTCCGCCGGCAACGGCCGGCTGTGCTGACTCCGCCACCACCACCGGCTGGTAGCTCCAGCTGTTGCGGCCGTTCGCATCTGTCGTGTGCAGCAGCACGCGAAACCGTCCGGAGCCGTCCCGCAGCGTTCCCTGGTCATCCGGAAACCTGTGCCGCACCGTGCGACCGTGGGCACGGGAGCCGTCGCCAAAGGTCCACTCGTAATGCACGATCTTTGGTTCGCCACCGGCGGGTTCGGCGGCTTCGAAGCGCACCTTCTGCCCCGGCCGCACCAGCCCCGGACCGTAGGTGAACGAAGCCCTGGCAGCCCCGGCCGCAAACGCCGGTTCGCTCGCGCCTCCGGTCACGTCCAGCGGCACGTCACCGTCCTTTGTGGCGACTTGTCCTGCGAGGCTTACGTTGTCCAGCTGCACCCCGGAGACGCTGCCCAGCAGCGCCGAAGGCACCAGCGACGGAGTCTCCATGCCGAAGATGTCCCGCAGCTTCACTCCCGAGATCCCCGGCGCGGGCTGACGCAGTTGCAGCAGCGAGTACCAGTCGTCCATGCGAATGTTGTCCAGCTCGTAATCGCTGTGGTGGCCCGTGCCCTCGGGGTCGGCCCAGATCTCGAGCAGCGCAAACGGCACCAAGCAGCCGCCCAGGCCCATGTGCAACACGTCCATGTTGCGCATGACAAAGTGATTGCTGTTGAAGCTCTTGTGTGGCCACGCCGCGCGCACCACGTTGGAGATGCTGGTGGACACCACGCTGTTCTCGACCGTAATGTTGCTGACGTCGTGACCCGGAATCGCCATCTCGGCCGGGGTATAGCCTTCCCAGTTGCCCTGCATGGCGAAGATGTCGTCGGCCGCGCGGAAAAAGCTGTTCGAGACCACGGTGTCGCCGCCGCCCAGCCAGTCCATGCCGTCCTGGTTGGCGTTGCTCTCGCTGCCGCCGATCACCTTGATGTTGTCGAACCGGATGCCGCGCGAGTCCTTCATCTGGATCATCCAGGTGCGGCTGCGCACGACACATGTGATGCCTTCGATGCGGATGTTTCGCGCGTCGTGCATCACGATGGCGTGCCAGTTCTTTTTGTTGCGCCAGCTGTCGTCATCGGCTGCGGTCTGTGGACCGTCATAGACGATCACGCCGCGCCCGAAGACATGCACATCGTGCACATCCCACAGATTCAGCGATCCCAGGATGACCGCTTCCGGCGCGAAGTAGATGTTGTCCCCGCTTGCCGCGTCGATGTTCTCGCGGTGGATGCCCGGACCGTAGTACCGCAGCGAGCTCGAGGCTGCCTTCGGAGAATGGTCTTCCTTGGGATTGGCGAACAGAAACAGCATCTCGGCCCCGGCAAGGAAGTCGTGTGGCCGGGTGATGGAGATCTTCTGCGGTCCATCGAGGGTGAAGCGAATGGTGCGGCCTGAATGCTCTGGCCGGATACCCAGGCGCCACGGCTGCACCTCGACCCCGCGATCCCAGAAGCCGTCCTGATCCGCCGTGACCTCGATCCTGGCATGGCGTCGCGCCTCGAAGTTGAGAAAGTAGTAGTTGGCCGCGGCGTGAAAGGCAGGCACCTGCTGACCGTCGACGCTTACGACAAAGTGCCGAGAAGTCATCTCCGGCGGCGTGGCTGGAAGCTGCTGTCGGCTCGCCTGCGCCACCGAGCCGAAGGACAGAAGAGCGACAGCAAGTGCCAGCAGCCGGGCACAGCGATCGATCGAGAAGAGGCCAGCATCGTCGTTGTGACGGTCGCGGCTCTCACACCGATTTCTAACCCTATACGACTTCAGTGCCATTTCCCCTCCCGCCGCCCGGCTCTAGGCTCGGCACATCGTGAGTGGAGATCGGTCTCTCTCCCCTCGGACGAAGGACGCTCTTCCGGTGCCAATCCGCAGCATAAGGCAAATCATGCTTCCCAAGCTTCCCTATCTCGGTTTCGATCGCCTCCAGACACCTCCGGCCTCGTCCCGCTTTCGCAGCTTCGCCTCTTCCGGCGTGCGCGCGTCCCTTCTGCTCCTGTTGTTGCTGCTAAGCCTGGCCGGTGCCGCCGATCTGGCCGGGGCCAGTCCGCTTCCTGCCAGTGCTGTTGGCGTGCTGAGCGGACCGTACCCGGTCCAGGTCACGATCGTCGCCGGTGGGCAGGTCAGCAACCTGGCTGTTCTGACGAATGGTCTGCCCAATCTCGATTTCCTGCTCGCGGACCCCGGTGCCTGCGCCGCCGGAAGCACCGTCACCGTTGGCCAGGTCTGCCAAGTGACCATCAACATCAAGCCGCGTTTCCCCGGACAGCGTCAGGGTGCCGTGGTGCTCACGGATGCGGCCGGCAACGTGCTTGGCATGGCGACCATGAACTCCGTGGCCAGCGGTCCGCTGCTCGTGTTTGTGCCCGGGCAGATCACAACGGTGGCCGGAAACGACTCCTGGCTTTATCGCGGTGACGGTGGACCGGCGACCACGGCGCCGATCTTTCTTCCCTACGGGGTGGCCGTCAACGCGGCCGGGGATCTCTTCATTGCAGACTCCAACAACAACCGCATCCGGCGGGTGGATGCCGCGACCGGCAACATCTCCACCTACGCCGGCAACGGATCGAGCGGGCAGAGTGGAGATGGCGGAGCGGCGACCGCCGCCTCCGTCAGCACACCGACCTCCGTTGTTCTGGACGCCGCCGGCAACCTCTACTTCTCCGACAGCGGCAATCACGCCATCCGCTTTGTCAGCGCGACCACCGGGCTCATCAGCACGGTGGTGGGCACGCTGGGTCAGCAGGGCTACAGCGGAGATGGCGGCCCCGCCACCGCAGCGCGCCTGAGCGGGCCTAACGGTCTGGCGCTCGATGGCAAGGGACACCTTTACTTCGCAGACACCGGCAACAACGTCGTCCGCGTCGTCGATCTGGTCCACGGCGTCATCTCGGCCTTCGCCGGCAGCGGCGCCACGACCTACACCGGGGATGGTGGATCTGCCCTCGTGGCCGGTCTGAACACCCCCTGGGGCGTCACCGTCTCGTCCGCCGGCGAGGTGTACATCGCCGACCAGTACAACCACGCCATTCGCAAGGTTGACGTTGCTGGCAACATCTCGACCGTCGCCGGCACCGGATACCAGGGCTACAGCGGCGACGGCGGCCCCGCAGCCTCCGCACACCTGAACGAGCCGGCCAGCGTCGCCATCGACGCGGCCGGCAACCTGTACATCGCGGACTCCGGCAACAGCGTCGTTCGCAAGGTAGGCCGGATCAACGGCGTGATCTCGACGATCGCCGGAAACGCCAGCAAGAGCTTTGCGGGGGACGGCGGCCCCGCCGACCAGGCCGGCCTCTACGGACCCTATACCCTGGCGATCGACGGCCCCGGCAATCTCTACATCGCCGACCTGCTGAACAACCGCATTCGCAAGGTTTCGAGCAACGTCGCCACGCGATTTTTCGACGACATCCGGGTGCAGCGTGTCTCGCCGCCTCAGAACCAGAGCCTGGAGAACAACGGCAATGCACCTCTGAACATAACTTCGGTGCAGGCCGCCTCAAACTCACAGGTCGACACCGCAAACACCACCTGCTCCACCACCCAGCCGATCGTGGTTGACGGATTCTGCGTGGTTGTCGCGAAGTTCGCTCCAACCCAGACCGGCAACCCCGTCACCGGCAAGGTGGTCATCAACTCCGACGCGGCCAACACCCCGGGCACCTTCAAGCTGGTCGGCAATGTGCTCAGTCTCGACCCCCCGACCGTCGCCGTTCAGAGCGACGGTTCGCCCTCGGCGACCGGGGCCACCGTCACCTTCACGGCCTCGGTAACCAGCGCCGGGACCATGCCGACGGGCAATGTCACACTGAACGACGGCAACACCGCCCTGGGAACGGCAGCGCTGAACGCCCAGGGCAGAGCTGTCTTCAGCATCAACACGCTCACCGTCGGGTCGCACTCGATCACTCTCGCCTACGCGGGTGACAACAACAACGCGCCCGGCACCTCCCCGGCCATCACTCAGACGGTCAAGGACGCGACCACGACCGGACTGAGCTCCTCCGCCAACCCCGCGACCGTGACTGCGCCCGTCACCTTTACGGCGACGGTCAGCGGCGCCTCCAGTCCACCCACGGGAACGGTCAGCCTGCTCGACGGCGGCTCGGCCATCGCCTCCGCCACGCCGGTCAACGGCGTCGCCACCTTCACCCTGTCCAATCTCGCGGCGGGCAATCACATCCTGACGGCCAGCTTCACCGAAGACAGTCACGACCTCGGAAGCGTCTCCGCCGCGGTCACCCAGACCATCCAGAAATCGCTGAGCAGTACGACCCTCAGCAGCAGCAACAACGATGTTCCCTACTCCACGGCGATCAGTCTGATTGCCACCGTCAGCAGCGCCTCGGCCGGCGTCCCGACCGGCACGGTCTCCTTCCAGGAGGGTGCGACGCTGATCGGCTCCGCCCCGCTGGACAGCCACGGAGTGGCCACCCTGCCGAACTCGACCCTGCCGGTGGGCGTGCACACCCTTTCGGCGGTCTTCTCGGGCGACGCCAGCAATGAGACCAGCGCCTACCAGGCCTACACGCAGACCATTGAAAAGATCGCCACCAGCACCACGCTGGCCTCAGATGCCAATCCCTCGAACTCGGGCACGGTGCTGCATCTGACGGCGACCGTCTCCCCGGCGCAGACTGCTCCCAGCGACCCCGTAACCGGCGACGTAAGCTTCTTCGATGGTTCCGTTTCGCTGGGCTCGAGCGCCATCAGCAACGGCGCGGCCACGCTCAATGTCTCCAGCCTTGCGGTTGGCGCTCACAGCCTGTCGGCCCGGTTCGCCGGTGCGCAGGACTACGCCTCCAGCAGCTCCGTCACGCTCTCACAGCAGGTGCAGAAGGCAACCACCAGTGGCACGCTGTCTGCCGCACCGACTCCCCTGGCGGCGGGCAAACCTGGGGTGCTGACCGCTACGTTGACCAGTCCAGGTGTCATTCCAACCGGGAGCGTGCTGTTCAAGGATGGCGGCACCAGCCTTGGGCAGGGCACCCTCGATACGCATGGCGTCGCCAGCCTCGCTGGAGTTACGCTGCCCCCCGGGACGCACGCGCTCACGGCGGTCTACGCTGGCGACAGCAACAGCCTTCCCACCACCGCGTCGCTCTCGCTTGCGGTGCAGCAGGCGACCACGGCCACTACCCTGGCCACCAACGCTAATCCGGCCGTCGCCACCACGACCCTGCTGCTCAAAGCATCGGTCACAGGCAACGGCGGCATACCCACGGGCCGGGTCACCTTTTATGATGGAACCGTCAACCTCGGTTCCCAGCAGGTTGCCGCCGATGGAACGGCAAGTCTGCCGGTCAGCACGCTCGCTGTCGGCTCGCACACCCTCACGGCGACCTATGGCGGGGATACCGACGACGCAGGCAGCGCTTCGAACACGGTCGCCGAGACCATTCAGCAGACAACAAGCTCCACAGCCGTCACCTCCTCGCCCAACCCCTCGGCCCAGGGCAGCGCGGTTCAGATCGCGGTCCGTGTCATGAGCAACGGCGGGGTGCCGGGTGGCTCCGTACGGCTCCTGGACGGAACCAGCTCGCTCGGCACCAGCTCCCTGAACGCCGCCGGGATCGCGAGCTTCACCCTCAGCACGCTCTCGCTCGGATCCCACAACCTGTCGGCCGTCTATGCCGGTGACGCCAACGATGCGGGCAGCACCTCGCCCGTTCTGGTCCAGGTGGTACAGCCCACCACGGTGGCTACCATCACGTCAGATCACAACCCGGCCTACGCTGGTGCGGTCCTCCTGCTCTCCTCTGCAGTCAGCGGGTCGTCCGCGGTCCCAACCGGAACGGTGACCTTCCGCGATGGCGCGCTCGTGCTCGGCACCTCGGCGCTCAACGGCTCGGGCGTGGCCACGCTTCCCATCAGCACGCTGGGCCCGGGAACCCACCCGCTGACCGCGTCGTTCTCCGGGGATGGCGCAAACGCCGCCAGCACCTCGGCGGTTCTGCAGCAGGCGGTGCAGCAGGCCAGCACCGAGGTGCGGCTCGCACTCAGCAGCTCGAGCGCCACGGTCAGCACGGGCGTCATTCTGACAGCCACGGTTGCCGGCAACGGCGGCACGCCGGGCGGCCACGTCACCTTTCTTGAGGGTGGCGCAACCCTCGGCACGGCCAACGTCAACTCAGCCGGTGTTGCGACCCTCAACATCAGCACGCTTCCCCTGGGTCCGCACACCCTGACTGCGGCCTACATCGGCGACACAAACGACACCTCCTCGAACTCCGGACCGCAGCAGCTGACCATCGTCAAGGCCAGCCCGACCCTGGCGATCTCCTCTGACAGCAATCCCTCCCAGGGCGGCGCTCCCGTCACCTTCAGGACGATGCTGCAGTCGGGTGTGAACACGCCGACCGGATCCGTGACCTGGAGCGACGGTGGAGCCGTGCTGCAGACCTCGCCGCTGTCGCCGAACGGCGTCGCCACGGTAACCATGAGCACGCTCACGGTCGGGCAACACCTGATCTCCGCCTCCTACTCCGGCGACAGCAGCAACCTTGGCGCGAACTCTTCTGTGCTCGCACAGGTCGTGCAGGTCGCATCGAGCGCGGTCGCGCTCGTCTCCAGCCACAACCCAGCCGCGGTGGGCGACACGGTGACCTACAGCGTTGCCGTCACCGGTGCCGGAAGCCAGCCCGCCGGAACCGTTCTGCTGCGGGACGGCGCTGCCAGCCTGGGCACGCTGACGCTTGACGGCCAGGGCAAGGCTTCGCTGCCGCCCCTCACCGTCTCGGGGCCCGGCACCCACACCATCACTGCCGTCTACTCCGGCGACAGCTTCCACTCGGGCAGCCAGGCCGCCCCCCTCGCCCAGGCGGTGCTGCAGAGCACCTCCGCGGCTCTGGTCAGCTCCGCCAACCCCTCGATCGCGGGCCGGTCCGTCACCCTCACCGCCACCGTCACTGGAGCGAACGGTGTCATCCCAACCGGCACCGTCTCCTTCCAGGAAGGCGCCAACGTCCTCGGCACCTCCCCCGCGACATCTGCTGGCACAGCCGTTCTCTCCACAGCGGCTCTCTCGGTCGGGCAGCATGCCATCGTCGCGGTCTACGGCGGCGACAACGCCAGCCAGCCCAGCACCAGCGCGGGCCTGGTGGAGACGATCGATAACGCCGGGACCTCCGTCACCCTGTCGTCGAACGTCAACCCCTCGACCTCCGGAGCTCCAGTCACGTTTTCCGCCCACGTCACAGGCCAGGGCGGCGCTCCGACGGGCTCGGTCACCTTCCAGGATGGTCCGGTCAACCTCGGACACACGACGCTCTCCGCAGCCGGTATTGCCACGCTGACCACCTCGACTCTCACGCCAGGCCCCCACACCGTGACCGCCGTGTACGGCGGCGATGCTAACGATCTCGTCAGCACCTCCCCGGCACTCTCGCAGCTGGTGCTGCAGCGCACCTCCGTCACCGTCGTGTCCAGCTCCAATCCCGTCCTCACGGCTGATCCGGTCACCTTTACGATTCGGGTGACGAACGCCGGCGTGGGGATTCCCAGCGGGACGGTCGCCCTGCAGGATGGAACAGCCACTGTCGGCAGCGGTCTGCTTGCGTCCGACGGCACCATTACCTTCTCTACCTCGTCGCTCGCCGCGGGCCAGCACTCCCTGATCGCCAACTACAGCGGCGACCAGCAGAACTTTACCAGCAGCTCGGACGTCTTTGCGCAGAACGTCACCCGGCGTCCCACCCAGATCAGCCTGACCACCTCCGTGACCACGGCCATCGAGGGCCAGACCGTCACCCTGATCGCGGTGGTCACAGGTTCAGGGCCGGCGACGCCCAGCGGCACCGTCGTATTTACCGCGGGAAAGACTACCCTGGGCAGCGCTCCCGTCAACCCGTCCGGTGTCGCAACCCTGAACCTGACGCCCTCGGTGGGGGTGTATACCGCGCTTGCGGCGTACGGGGGAGACACCTTGTATGCCCCGTCGAACTCCCCCAGCTCAGGCGTGCAGGTTGACCCCAGCTCGCACTTCACCATGACCGTCAACCCGGGCGACGTCAGCATGCAGAAGAAGCAGCACACGACCCTGACGGTGACGCTTGCCTCCGTCAAGTCATTTCAGGATGTGCTGGCCCTGGGCTGCTCCGGCCTGCCGTTCGCCGCGACCTGTACCTTCAGCAACGACCAGGTCACCCTCAACGCCGACGGCACGGCGACGGCGACGGTTGTGCTCGATACCGGCACCCCGCTGACCGCGGGTGGCCAGGCACAGGCCAGGAACGTGGCGACTCCGGGCACCGGCGCCATGCTCTGCTTCCTTCCGGTAGGCGCGCTTGCGTCGCTCCTGCTCTTCCGGGCTCGCCGCCGCCGGCCTCTCGCCGGTCTCGTCCTGATGCTCTGCCTGATGGCAACCGTCGCCGGAATGAGCGGCTGCGGTGCCCTGAACGTCAACGGGACTCCGCCGGGCAAGTACGCCCTGAACATCACCGCCACCGGCGCCAAGTCGCGCATGACGGTCGCCCAGACCGTCACGCTGACGGTGACCCAGTGAGGCACCGCGGCTTCGGCCTGACCCTCGTTATTGTGGTCGCTGCGCTGCTTCGGGTCGCACCCCGGGCCGCGGCGCAGGCGCTGCCCACGGCGACGGGCCCGGGCGGTCACGTCTCGGTGGGCGTCTTTGCCTCGGGCTTCGAGTCGGACTACGGCCTGCGCCGCATCGGGGGCTACGGCGCATACGCGGACTACAGCCCCACCTGGCGCATGGGCGCCGAAGCGGAGTACCGCACCCTGCACCTCCATGAGGAGGCGCAGGTCTCGCAGACGACCTACCTGGCCGGTCCGAAGATCGGCCTGAGTTCGCGATCCCTGGCCCCCTACGTCAAGGTGCTGGGAGGTCTCGGGGTCTTCCACTTTCCCTACCGGTACGCCGACGGACACTACTTCGTGGTCGCCCCGGGTGCCGGTCTGGAGTGGCGCATCGCCGACGGTCGCGCGCGCCTGCGACTGATCGACTTTGAGTACCAGAGCTGGCCGCAGTTTACTTACGGCAGCCTCCACCCCTACGGCATCAGCGCCGGCGTCAGCATCCGCCTGTGGAAGAGCGAGACCAGGCGTTCACGGTAGAGCTCCGGGTCTACTTCCGCTGTCCGCCTGCGCCTGCCGCCGCCGGTGCTGCTGCCGCACCGCTCGACGCGCCGCCGCCGCTCACCCGCGGATAGTAGCCCGTCCGTGTACGCACCTGCAGGCGCCCGTAGCCCTTTGCCTTGGCGTCCACGTGCACCTGGCGGAAACCGCCGTTCTGCGGCGGATTGGTGGATCGGTAGGCGATGCTGTACTGCGTGCGGATGTCCTGAGCCACCTCGGCGGAGATGGGATCGACCTCCTTCAGGGAACGCGGAAAGTAAGCGACTCCGCCGGTCTGCTCGGCCAGCGTTTCAAGCACCCTCCGAGCGTGCCGCGCCTCGCGCTTGTCGGTGTCGTCGCCGAACAGGAGACCGACGGAATAGACCACCGGTCCGTCCAGGTCCTGAATGCGCCGGATCGCCTGTTCGAGTGACGCCGTCGAGGCATTGTCCTCACCGTCTGTCACCACCAGCAGAACCTGCTTGGGATGCTTGGCATTCTTGGTCAGGTAATCGGCGCTGGCAACCAGAGCGTCGTAGAGCGCGGTGCCGCCGCTCGACTTGATGTAGCTGAGCCCCTGCTGCAGCTTGCCGATGTCGCTGGTCAGGTCCTGGTCGATAAACGCCTCCCAGGAAAAGTCCACGAGAAACGCCTCATCCTGGGGGTTCGAGAGCTTCACCAGGTCGAGCGCCGCCTGCTCCACCGCAGCTCGCTTGTCGTACATCGATCCCGAGCTGTCGATCAGGATGCCGAGCGAGACGGGCAGATCTTCGTGACGAAAGGAGGTGATGACCTGCGGAACGCCATCTTCGTACACGTGAAACGCGTCCTTGTTCAAGTCCAGAACCGATCGCCCGGCGCTGTCGAGCACCGTTGCATTTAGACGGACCTCGTAAGCGTTCTCCCGCAGGGTGTACCGCCCTGCCTCCCGTCCGATCGCCTGCGCAGCTCCGTTCTTCAACCCCGTGGGCGCGGTGGCCGCAGGTGCCGGCGCGGCCTCGGCGTCCGGCGAGGGGATGGGGTCACGATCGACCGTGAGCGAGGGCTGGGAGGGAGGTGCGGCAGGCTGCTGGGCAGCCGCAATCACCGAAGACCCTAACAGCAGCAGCAAGAGCCAAGCCGACCAGCCTCTACTCCGAAGGTGCATAGTACCCCTGGCGATTGTGCACAGTCAGCGGCGGAAGTCCCGCGGGCGGCACCAGTCGCACCTTCAATTTACGCCAGTTCCCGTCAGCTTTCAGGTTGGTGGGCCGGTACCCAACCACATACTCGTTGCGCAGCTCCGCACTGATGCGTGAGGCGATGTCTCCCATGTCGGCGATGTCGCGCACCTGAAACAGGCGGCCACCCGTCATCTCGGAGATGTCGCTGAGCAGAAGCGGCCCCTGCTGCTCCTCGGTCGTCGGCGCGTACTGGTCAAAAATGCCGATGGAGTAGATCTGCACATCGCTCTCGCGAATGACGCGTCGCAGCTCGCCCTCGGTGTAGCGACTCCGGTTGTCGCCGCCGTCCGAGATCACGAGCAGGGCCTTGCGGTCGTACTTGGCATCCTTCAACTTGCTGACTCCAAGGTAGATCGCGTCGATCAGTGCCGTGCGGTTCTGCGGCTTCAACATCACCATGCGGGCGTCGACGTCATCGATGTCCGAGGTGTAGTCGACGATGACGGCGGGCCGGTCATTGAAGCCGACGACGAAGTACTCGTCCTGCGGGTTGGACGTCCGCAGAAACTCGCTCAGCGCCCTTCGTGCCCGCAGAAACTTGGAGTTCATGCTGCCGCTGAGGTCGAAGATGATGCCGATGGTCACCGGCGCGTCCTGCGTGGAGAAGCTCTTGATGATCTGTCCCTGGTTGTTATCGAAGATCTGGAAGTTCTCCCGGTCGAGTCCGGTCACCAGGCGGTTCATGGGATCGGTGACCGTCATCGGGACGAGCACCAGGTTCACGTCGACGCGGATCCTGCTGTTGCGCCGCGAGGTCGCAAGCGCTGCTGCGTTGTTCGCTCCCTCAATGACCGGCTTCTTCTCTTCGGGGGACTTGGGCGCCGGTGGGGGCGTCTGCGTGTGCACCTCTCCCAGGGGGTTCTCCTGCGCACGCGCCCCGGCCGCGAGCCCCAACAGGACAAAAAGCAGCGAAGCGGCTCCAAGCCGTCGTCTTCCACAGCCTTGTGCGGGTGGCATTGCTCCATCCGACCTTCTGCTCTCCGGCTCCCCCGATCCAAATCGCATCCCTGGCCCCCATCTCCGCAAAAGTGGCGCCGATCGGAAGGGACCCGAGCGCGCGATCTGCGCCGAGGCTCCGCCTGCCGGAACACCACTTCCCGGTAACATCGCAGACTACACCCGCCGGGGAATGTGTTGGAAGCGCAAAAACAGGGAAGATTCCGTGAAATCGAGGAATCGCTCTCCCGGCTTTCGTAGCCGGCGTCCCGCGCCTGCATCGCCGCCGGTTCTGGCCTGGCCACGTACAATCCAGGCAACGACCTCTTCGGGAGACCTCGCTCCGCATGGCCCAGATCTATCCCTTCCGCGCCCTTCGCTACGACACCGGCCGCGTCCGCATGGAAGACGTCGTCACCCAGCCCTACGACAAGATCTCGCCGGCCATGCAGCAGCGCTACTACGACCGCAGCCCGTACAACCTCGTCCGGATCATCCTTGGCAAACGCCGCCCGAACGACACCGAGCCTCAGGAGTTCCTGCCCGCGGGCGAGAAGGCTCACAACGTCTACACCCGCGCGGCCGAGTGCCTCCACGACTGGCGCGCCGACGGTGTTCTGCGCGAGGAAGGCGAGCCGGCTCTGTACGGCTACTCCCAGACCTACACCGTCCCCGGCACCGAAACCGTGCAGGAACGCCGTGGCTTTATCGCACTCGGCCACCTTTACGACTACGAGGACGGCGTGGTCTACCGTCACGAGCAGACCTTTCCCAAGCACAAGTCCGACCGGCTGGCCCTCTTCAAGGCGACCCGTGCCTACTGCGAGCAGATCTATATGCTTTACTCCGATCCGGCGTTCACGGCCGAAAGGCTGATCTTCGAATCGGACCACCAGGCCGACCTTTCCGTCACCGACGAGTACGGCGTAATTCATCGCATCTGGAAGGTCGCCGATCCCAGCCTCATCAACCTGATCGTCACCGCCATGCGCGACAAGAAGCTGATCATCGCCGACGGCCACCACCGCTACGAGACCTCCGTGGCCTACGCGAAGGAACGCTCCGCACAGCTGCACCTGCCCTTCCGATCGGGCCAGATCTCCGCTCACGAGGAGGAAGAGGAGAGCCCGTCGGTCGCCGCCGACTCCACCCCTCACGGTCAGCTGCCGCGGCCCGCCTTTCCCGAAGCCGCCATGATGATGACCTTCGTCAACATGGACGCACCCGGCATCACCATCCTTCCCACGCATCGTGTTCTCTTCGATCTTCCGAACTTCTCCTCGCCCGACCTGATGACCGCGGCCTCGGAGTTCTTCGTTGTCCAGCCGCTGGAATCGCCCGACCTTGCGGTGCTGAACCGGACACCCGGCACCGCCTTCCTCGCCGTGGCGGTCGACGGCAACTACCTGCTGACGCCCAGACCCGAGGCCGTCGCCCGTTTTCTCGGGGATCTGTCCCCGCGCCAGCGCCAGATCGACGTCGTGCAGCTTCACCGCATTCTGCTCGAGCACCTCCTCGGTCTCGATCCGGAATCGATCCGCGACCTCCGCAACATCCGGTACGTTCGCGACAGCAGCGAGGCCATCGCGGATGTCGAGAACGGCAGTGCCAACATTGCCTTCCTGACCAAGCCCGTCACCCTGGAGCAGATGAAGGAGGTCTCGTTTTCGGGCGAGGTGATGCCGCAGAAGTCGACCGACTTTTACCCCAAGCTATTGAGCGGCCTGGCCATCTACGCCCTTGACTGAGCGAAATCTCGCGGCGGCAGGGGAGAGACACCGCTGTCGGTACAATCATCCAGGCACCGCCCATCGACCTTGAGAACGTCCTTCGCACTTGTTTCGCTGCTGCTGACCGCCTCGGCACGCGCTCCCCTGCCGGCAGCCATGCAGCCCCAGACGGCCGCACCGCCAGCCCCCGCCCAGCCCGCCCCGCCGGCGGCACCGCAGCCGCCCCACCTCTACTTCAACCGCAACACCCTATTTCTGGATCCAGCGCACGGCGGCTCGGACGATGGCGCCCGTATCGGCGACCGGCTGCTCGAAAAAGACCTGGACCTGGCACTCGCCACGCGGGTGGAGGCGCAGTTGGCCTCGGAGCAGGGCCTGGACGTCGTGGCCGCCCGTGAGGCAGCCGATGGCGCGAACGCCCAGGCGCCGCCGGCCCCGAGCATCGACACCCGCGCGGGGATGGCGAACCACTCCCGCGCCGTCGGCTGCGTTCTGCTGCACGCGACGGCAGCCGGGGCCGGTGTCCACATCGTGACGTCGACGCTTTCGCCGCCGGACCCCAACGCGCCGTACTCCACCCTGGTGCAGCCGTGGGCGACGGCGCAGGCCATCTGGGTACCGCAGAGCCTTCGGCTGGCCAACCTGGTGGGCGTGGAGCTGCGCCAGGCGGGCGTTCCCGTCTACCTGACCCACGCCTCCGTGCGTCCGCTGGACAGCCTGGCCTGCCCGGCGATCGCCATCGAAGTCGCTCCGCCGCGCCTCGCCGGCGGCCCGGACACCGTCGCCGACCCCGGGTACCAGCAGCGCATCGCCACCGCTCTTGCCCGCGCACTGTCGCTGTGGCGCTCTCGTGCGGAGCCGCCGCTGCTGCCGCAGGCTCCGGCTCCGGTCCACATCGCTCCTCCACCGGCTCCGGCTCCTGCAGCTGCTTCGCCCGCCAATCGGAATCCCAACCTGCCGTCGGCGCCGTTCATCGTGGCACCGGCTCCGGTCGTCCGGCGCACCCCGCCAGCTCCGATTGAGCGGCGATCGCCCGCGGCCCCGGTGGTGCGGCCCCGGCCATCGAACCCCCAAACCGCACCTCCGCCGGCGACCCCGCCGGCATCCCAGACGACCCCGCCACCGGGAGATCGCCGATGAGACGGCTGCGCCTGCCAACGCTGCCGCGGCTCTCTCCCGAGATCCCGCGGTACCAGAGCTATCTTTTCTGGGCGCTGATCGCCGGCATCGGCCTTCTGGCCGTGATCTTTCTGCGCGGCTGTGAACAGGCGCAGCAGCGTCTCTCCGCACCGGAGGACAACACGCCCATCGCGGCCCCCACCTCCTCCGGAGATGAGTCGACCCCGGTCGCGCTCGCCAACGACGCCCAGGGCTCGGTGGCCCTCGTCGAGCGCCAGTACGCGCTTCCCGAGGAGCCGACCACCCGGGCGCGCGCTCTGCTCGAGCACCTTCTGTCGGACTACGCCCTGCCCGGCTCCACCCACCCTCTCGCCAGCGGACCGGCCGTCGACGATGTGTTCCTGCTGAAGCTTCCCATCGTCAATCCGGCCGGTGGAGGCTCGATCCGGCCGCGTGACGAGGCCGAGCCACCGGGGATGCTGGCGATCATTAATCTCCGCAGCTCCTTTGCCGAGAACCACCCGTCGGGCATCGAGGTCGAGGACCTGACCGTCCGATCGATCGTCGGCACGCTCCATGCCAACTTTCCCGATCTGACGGAGGTCCGCTTCCTGGTCGACGGTCAGCCGCGCGAGACCCTCGCCGGCCACGCCGACCTCGAACGCACCTACCCCGCCGTCGACACCTCCATCCAGCCGTCGCAGCCCAGCAACGACGTCGTTCGCACCCCATGAGCGGCCCCCACATCGGCGTCTTCGACTCCGGCTTCGGCGGCCTGACGGTGCTGCGCGCGCTCTTGCCGCTGCTGCCGGGGGCGCGCTACACCTACCTGGGTGACACCGCCCGGCTCCCGTACGGATCGAAGTCACGCGAGACGGTCGCGCGCTACGCCCTCTCGGCGGCGCAGTTTCTCCAGGCGCGGGGAGCGGAGTTCCTGGTCATCGCCTGCAATACCGCCACCGCTCTGGCCCTGCCGGAGCTCCAGGCCGCGCTGCCCATCCCCGTGCTTGGCGTGGTCGAGCCCGGGGCGGCCGCCGCCCGCGCCGCGGAGGTGCCGGGCACGGTGCTGGTGCTGGCCACCGCGGCCACCGTGGCATCGCACGCCTACAGCGCGGCGCTGGCCGATCTGGGTCTTGCCGCCGTCGAGCAGGCCTGCCCGCTGCTGGTGCCGCTGGTCGAAGAGGGCTGGATCGGCACCCCGGGTGAGCCCGGCCCGGCGCGCGAGGCGGTCACCCGCGAGGTGCTTCGGCTGTACCTGGCAGAGGCTCTCGAGGCGGCTCCGGACGCCGGCACGCTTCTGCTTGGATGCACCCACTACCCGCTTCTGCGGCCGCTGATCGCGGACACCCTGGGCCAGCTCGGCCGTCCGCTCCGCATCATCGACTCCGCCGAGGCGACGGCCGCCGCGCTCGCAGCGGAGATCGGCGCGGCGGCGCCGGAGCTCTCCAGCCCGGCAGACCCGGAGACGGTCTGCGAGTTCTACGCCACCGACTCCGTCGCCAAGTTTCGCCGCCTCGGCTCGCACTTCCTGGGTCGTGCCCTGCCGGAGGTGCACCTGCTCGACCTCGGCGGCTGAAGCGGGTCCGGATCCCGGAGCCACCGCTTGATATGCTCAGCAGAACTGCTCTATGCCCTTTCTGCTCAAGACCGAGCCAGACAAGTACTCCTTCGACGACCTCCTCCGGGACGGCGAGACGGTGTGGGATGGCATCAGCAACCCGCAGGCGCTCAAGACTCTGCGCGAGATGCACCCCGGCGAGCATCTGGTGATCTACCACTCCAATGTGGGCAAGGCGGCCATCGGCACCGCCACCGTCGTGTCGGTCGACGCCTCCGACCCGCGCCATCCGCAGGTGCGTATCCGGCCAGGGAAGCGCCTCGCGCGGGAGAAGCCGCTCAGCGATCTGCGCGCGGCTCCGGTCTTTGCCGGATCTGTGCTCTTCCGGCAGTTCCGGCTCTCGGTCGTCCCGCTCACGGACGAGCAGTACGAGTTTCTGATCGCCCCCTAGCCCCGTCTGCCCGCATCTTATCGGGTATGAGTCCGGCAACGACCTCCACCTTTCCCCTCGGCGCCAACACCGGCGATCCTCTGCGCGTGCACCGCCTTGGCTTCGGCACCATGCGCCTGGTGGGCGAGGGCGCCTGGGGCGAGCCGCCGCGTGGCCGTTCCGAGGCCATTCAGGTGCTGCGCCGCGCGGTCGATCTTGGCATCAACCTGCTCGACACCGCCGACGCCTACGGCCCGCACATCGCGGAGGAGCTGATCGCCGAGGCCCTCCACCCCTACCCCGCGGGCCTGGTGATCGCCACCAAGGGCGGCCTGACCCGCACCGGCCCCGGCAAGGCCAAACCGCTCGGCCGCCCCGACTACCTCGTCCAATCGGTTGAGCTCTCGCTGCGCCGCCTCCGGCTCGAGCGCATCGACCTTTACCAGCTCCATCGCATCGATCCCGCGATACCGGTCGAAGAGACCCTGGGCGCGCTGCGGGACCTCCAAGCCCAGGGCAAGATCCGCCACATCGGCCTCTCGGAGGTCTCGCCCGAGGAGATCGAGCGCGCCCATCGCTGCGTCCCTATCGTGTCCGTGCAGAACCGCTACAACTTCACCCGCCGGCAGAGCGACCCCACACTCCGCTTCTGCACCGAACACGAGATCGCGTTCCTGCCCTGGTATCCGCTGGCCGCGGGCAAGCTCGGCGAGACCGGGCAGGCAGTCGAGATCTTCGCCCGCGATCACAACCTGACGCTCGCCCAGCTCTCGCTCGCCTGGCTGCTCCACCGCTCTCCGGTGATGCTCCCCATCCCGGGCACCAGCTCGGTCGAGCACCTCGAAGAGAACACCGCCGCGGCGCAGGTCAACCTGTCGGACGATGCCTGGGCAGCATTTGATCTGATCCTGAACACCGACCTGCCGGACACGCGTCAGTAGGTCAGATTTCCTGAGGGTGTAGTTCCTCTGTTCTGAGACCGCACTCAGGTCTGAAGCACGCTTCAGACCCTGAACCCACGTCTCAAGAGCGAGACGTGGGGCACCCCGTCATTGCGGAAAGGACGAATCACCCACCACCAGGGCGGTAGCCCACATCTCTGCAAGATCCCAAGGTGCGGACCCGACGGTGGGGATCCGAGGGTGCGGATCCGACGGTGCGGGTGCCCCACATCTCGCCTCCGAGATGTGGGTTCCCTCCATCTCATTTGCGAAGCCACGGCATCAGGAAAGGACGAATCACCCACTCCACCAGGGCGGTAGCCCACATCTCTGAAAGATCCGAAGGTGCGGACCCGAAGGCGCGGATCCGACGGTGGGGATCCGAAGGTGCGGATTCGACGGTGCGGGTGCCCCACATCTCGCCTCCGAGATGTGGGTTCCCTCCATCTCATTTGCGAAGCCACGGCATCAGGAAAAGACGAATCACTCACTCCACGAGGGCGGTAGCCCACATCTCTGAAAGATCCGAAGGTGCGGACCCGACGGTGCGGATCCCAAGGTGCGGGTGCCCCACATCTCGCCTCTGAGATGTGGGTCCCTCCATCTGATTGGCGAAACCACGGCATCAGGGAAGCTGCTCCAGAACGTTCGCCCCTCGTCAGAGACGAGCGTTCGCTCGGACGAACTCTAGCAACCGCGCCTAGCCTTTGGAGATCAGGTGAGCCGCCCCAGCCGCTTCAGGCCGTCGCTGCCGCTGTTCCGCCGTGAGCGGCTCGCTTCGCTCCGGACTGTTCCGCGGCCGGGTCGCCCGAGATCTCCTCCAAGCTTCGTCCCTTGGTCTCGGGCAGCAGCGCCCAGGTCAGCAGAAGCCCTAGTAGGCTTGCGCCCGCTGCCATGGTCTCGGCCGCCTCCAGGTGCTTCCAGTGCATCAGGTACGGGAACAGAAAGACTCCCGCGAATCCGCCGACCTTGCCCGTCGCCGCCGCGATGCCGTGACCCGTGGTTCGCACTTTGACCGGAAACAGCTCCGAAGGGTAGACAAAGGTCGTCGCGTTGGGACCGAACTCCGTGAAGAAGAACGACAGGCCATAGATGAGGAGGAAGGGAATCGCCTGCTTCTCAAGGTTCGGGATCCAGGCCAGCAGAAGAAACATCAGGGTCATCATGCCGAAGCCGAGGCACTGGATGGTCTTGCGTCCGATCTTATCCATCAGCCAGGCCGCCATGGCGTACCCGGGCGCGGCAAACACGGCAAAGATGCCCAGCTGCGTCAGCGTCTTTTGCAGAAGGGTGTGGCTGTGGCCAAGCGCGGACAGCACCAGCGGACTTGATACCGTGTTGCCGTAGTATGCAGCGTCCATCAGGAACCACGCTCCGCTCGCGCCGATCAGGTAGCGCAGCAGGCGGCGATCTCCAAACAATGTGGAGAAGCCCTCGCCAAATCCGGGCTGTTTTTCCTCTCCCCCCGTCAGCTCGCCGGATTCGCCCTGCTCCTGCTTGCCGGAGGCGGCAAGGTAGCGCGGAGTCTCCTTGAGATGCCGGCGCTGCCAGTAGACTGCCAGCGCCGGAACCGCGCCGAAGCCGAGCAGGATCCGCCACACCAGGTCATGGGACAGCCTGGTGGCCAACAGAGCGGAGGCTAACAGCGGGCCCAGGATCAATCCGGCCGCCTGCATGGTGAAGACCAGTGTCACCAGCATGCCGCGCGTGCGCTTGCCCGCATACTCGCTCATGATGGTCGCGGAGACCGGGTAGTCGCCACCGATGCCGATGCCGAGAACGAAGCGCAGCCCGATGAGCCACCAGATATTCGGGGAAAAGGCGCAGCCGATGGCTCCGGCGGCCAGCACAAGCACCTCAACCCCATAGATCCGTTTGCGTCCGAGCATGTCTGCCACGCGGCCAAACAGCATGGCGCCGATCGCCGACGCCAGCAGCGCCGTCGAGGTCACGAGGCTCTCCTCGATCTTGCTCACGTGCCACATCGGCTTCAGCAACGCCATCACCACGCCGATGATGAACAGGTCGTAGGCGTCGGTGAAGAAGCCCATTCCGGAGATCCACATGATCTTCATGTGAAGCTTCGTGACCTTGGAGTCGTCCATCTGCTGGAAGTCGGGGGAAGCCGCCTGTGAGCCCATGCGCTGCACCTCTGCTCCCCATGGATGACGGCGGATGTTAACGTCAGGCTAACGCCGGGTTAATTCAGCTCTGGATTTCAGGAGGCCCGGCCGCGTGCCCTCCGTGTCGGAGGTCTGGGAACGCGGTGCCACTCCGCTGCTATCCTGTCCCTCGACTCTCTTTCAGGAGCACACCCTCGCAACCATGATCGACATGAAGGGCAAGACCGCCGTCGTCTTCGGCCTCGCCAACAAGCGTTCCATCGCCTACTCCATTGCGCAGAAGCTCGCCGCGGCTGGTGCCACGCTCGCGCTCTCCTACCAGACCGAACGGCTCCGCAAAGATTCCGAGCAGCTGCTCGACGAGCTTGGCCAGCGGGAGACCGGCCGGCTCTTTCAGTGCGATGTGGCCTCGGATGCCGAGATCGAGGCCGTATTTTCCCAGCTCAAGGACACCTTCGGCACCATCGACACGGTCGTCCACTCGATTGGCTTCGCCCCCAACATCAAGAACACGGTGCTTGAGACCACGCGCGAAGACTTCCGTGTCGCCCATGATATTTCGGTCTACTCGCTGATCGCGCTTGCCCGCGCGGCCGCTCCGCTGATGCCAGGAGGCGGCTCCATCTTGACGCTCACTTACTACGGCTCGCAGAAGGTCCTCCCCAACTACAACATCATGGGGGTGGCCAAGGCCGCGCTCGAGGCCGCGGTGCGCTACCTGGCGGCCGATCTCGGGCCGCAGGGAATCCGTGTCAATGCCATCTCCGCCGGCCCGATCAAGACCCTGGCCGCGCGCGGCATCTCGGACTTCTCCCAGATTCTGAACGCCGTCGAGCAGCGCTCGCCGCTCCGCCGCAACGTCGAGGTGGACGAGGTCGGCAACACGGCGCTGTTTCTGGCCTCGCCGCTCGCGGCCGGCATCACCGGCGAGACCACCTATGTGGACTGCGGCTACAACGTCACCGGTCTCTAGCGGCCGGGGTGGAGTTGCAGTGCGCGAGCCGGTCTACACCGGATCTGTCAGGGGCATGCCCGCGGCTGCCTCGAGCTCCGGCCGCCGACGCGCTGTGCCGAAGCCGAAGCTGGCGATGTAGATGTAGCAGATGGCCGGGATCAGCAGAGCGTGCTGGATGCCGATGCTGTCGGCCAGGCTCCCCTGCGCGAGCGGGATGAGGGCTCCGCCGACGATCGCCGCCACCATCAGGCTCGATCCCCGGCTGGTGAGCGGACCCAAATCTTCGAGCCCCAGGGTAAAGATGGTGGGGAACATGATGGAGTTGAACAGGCCGACGGCGATGATGGAGAACATGGCGACGTGGCCGTGCGAGAGGATCGACAGCGCGACCAGGGCGCAGGCGACCAGGGCGGCGACTCCCAGCGCGGCGCCGGCCCGCACCCGTGCCAGGACTGCCGAACCGATGAAGCGGCCCACCATGGCTCCGCCCCAGTAGAGCGAGACATACAGGGCAGCGGCCTTTTCGGTCAGGTTGCCGATGTCCGGCAGGCTCAGGTAGTTGATCAAAAAGGAGCCGATCGAGACCTCGGCGCCGACGTAGACAAAGATGGCGAGCGCGCCGAAGAGCAACTGCGGATGCCGCCAAACGCTGTCGCCGGTGGGCGTGGTGTCGAGGTCGGTGGGGCGAAGCTCCTGGGTGAAGCTGAGCGACGGCATCTTGAGCACGCCGAACGCGACTGCCAGTAGCAGAAGCGCGGCTGCCAGGCCGAAGTACGGCAGCTGCACGGAAGAGGCCTGCTGGGTACGGTACTGCTGCAGCGCCGCCGGTGCCAGCGCGCGGAGCCGTGCCGCCGCCAGGGGAGCCGCCGTCAGAATCACGGCGCTGCCGAAGAACGGCGCCAGCGTGGTCCCGAGCGAGTTGAAGGCCTGCGCCAGGTTCAGCCGGGAGGGCGCGGTCTGCGGAGGTCCCAGGTTGGCGACGTACGGGTTGGCCGCGACCTGCAGCAGCGTAATGCCGGCGGCCAGCATCACCTGCGCTCCCAGAAACAGGGGAAACAGCGCCACGCGCGCGGCGGGCAAGAACAGCAGCGCGCCCACCGCCATGACGACCAGGCCGATCACCATGCTCTGCTTGTAGCCGCGCCACTCCACGATTTTTCCGGCAGGCAGGGCGAAGATGAAGTAGGACGAGAAAAAGGCAAACTGCACCAGCATCGCCTGGGCGTAGTTCAGATCAAAGATCGCCTTCAGGTGCGGAATCAGGATGTCGTTGAGGCTGGTCAGAAAGCCCCACATAAAGAACAGCATGGTGGCAATCGACATGGCGCGCACGTCGGTGGAGCCGGTGTAGCCGCCGGCGCTGCTGCTGGTGGAGCTGGTCGAGATCATGGCCATGAGTAAGTTGTCCTGGTACGGTGCCGGTCGAGAATCGACTGCGTACCGCCGACTAGCCTACTACGGCGAGGGCACGACAGGACACGGGGAACTGGAACTGTGACGACGGAGCGGCGGTGGCCGCAGCCTGCTCGCCCTGCGATCTGCCCCACGCCCCGGGAAAGATTTTGCTTGCACTGCCGTACCAGTCCATGTAAGTTTGGGCTACTTCTCAACCTAAACAGCTTTTTTCAACGCCCTGTAACGTCTCGCTGCAGCACTTCCGCATTGCTTTCAGCTGATGTTTTCGAGTGTTCCCTCTACCAAGACAGGTGTTTTGGGGAACGGGAGAGCTGTATCCGCTTCTTTCAACCGCCATCCGTGCGATGGTTTAGACCCGTATTTGCCCGGAGATCTCTGTCTATGCGTAGCTGTCTGCTCTACGTGCTGTCCGCGATCCTGTGTCTCCTTCCTGCGCTCCCCTCGCCCCTGGCCGCGCAGACCTTCCGTGGCGGCATGAACGGCACGGTGACCGACGATACGGGGGCCGCCATCGCAGGTGCAAAGGTGACGGCGACCAATAGCGGCACGGGCGTCGTGTTTACCACCGTGAGCTCCTCCGCCGGGGAGTTTCTGTTTCAAGACCTGGCGCTCGGCACCTACGCGGTGGAGATTGTGTCGCCCGGCTTTGCGACGAAAAAGGTCGGTGGGGTCATGATCTCGGCGGGAACCATCTACACTCTGCCGGTGAAGCTGGGGGTTTCGACCTCGTCGGAGACGGTCGAGGTGAATGCGGCCAGTGTCTCGCTCGACACAACAACCGTGACGCAGACCACCGTGATCGAGGCCAAGCAGGTCGCCAACCTGCCGCTGAACGGGCGCGATTTTACCCAGATGATTCAGCTGACCGCAGGCTACGCCGGCTATACCGGGGGCGGCTACGGATCGCTGAATGGGACGCGCGCCAACCAGATGAACTGGCAGATCGACGGCGTGGACAACAACGATCTGTGGCACAACATACCGGCGGTGAACCAGGGTGGCGTCTCCGGCATCGCCGGCATCATTCTGCCGCTGGACGCGGTCGATCAGTTCTCGGCACAGACGCAGTCGGGGCCGGAGGGCGGGCGCAACCCGGGCGGAACCATCAACCTGACCCTGAAGTCCGGGACCAACTCGCTGCACGGCACGGTCTATTACTTCAATCGCAACGAGCTGTTCGCGGCCAAAAGCCCGTTCTCCGACACCAAGCAGAAGGTCCGCAACTATAACACCGGATTTTCTGTCGGCGGTCCCTTTGTGCGCGACCGGCTCTTCGGGTTTCTCACCTTCGAGCACCAGCGCTTCGTTATTGGGCAGTCCGGCAATACCACCGAGCCGTCCGTCGGCTGGCAGAACCAGGCGATCAACCAGATTCTTACGCCCAAGGGCCTGACGGTGAACCCCCTGATGCAGCGCACCCTGAACGCGCTCTGGGGCGGCGACCTGCTGGCCAGGGATACCGTCGGGGTAAAGAACAACTACCACTCCTCCGATCCGGAGTTCGGCTACAGCTGGGACGGCCTGGCCAAGGTGGACTGGCACATCACCGGCAAGGACAACCTGAGCGTGCACTGGTTTGTGGGCCAGGGCAACCAGGTGGCGCCGGTCGGATCGCAGCTGCTCAGCTTCTACGAGGTCGCTCCCATCCACGTGCAGAACATCGCCATTGTCTATAACCGCATCCTGACGCCCCACATCACCAACCAGGTGCTGGCCGGGGTCAACTACTTCAACCAGCTGTTTGATGACTACAACACCAACTACAACGTGCAGAGCTTCGGATTCGCCACGGGCGCGGGCTTCACCAACGCCCCCAAGATTCAGATCACCAACTTTGACAAGGTCGGTCTGACGCCGCCGGAGGGCCGCAACGACATCACCGGTCACCTGACCGATCAGCTCTCCTGGCTGAAGGGCAGGCACGAGATGCGCTTTGGCGGGGAGTACCGGCAGGCGCAGCTGGACGAGTTCTACCACCGCAACGCCGTGGGGGCCTTCAAGTTCGACGGCAGCATCACTCGGCAGACCGGGCCGCAGCTGGCCGTCAACCCGGATGGTCTCGATGGCTACCGCTACGCCCTGGCCGACCTCCTGATCGGCAAGACCTCCTCGGCCTCGATCACCATCGGCGATCCGGAGCGGCAGGTCTTCGTCAATACCTTCTTCCTGAACGCCGGGGATAGCTGGAAGATCTCGCCCAAACTGAATCTGAACTACGGTGTGCGGTACGACTACACCGGCCCCTTTCACAACCCGTACCAAAACCTCTCGGTCTTCCGTCCGGAGCTGACCGGCAGCGCCGGCCTGGCGACCCAGGGCGTCGAGATCAACTCGCTCTTCCGGCAGTACTGGAACTCCTTCAGTCCCCGCGTTGGGGCGAGCTACTCGCTTGACGACACGACGGTGCTGCGAGCCGGCTACGGATGGTACTTTGACAGCCCCAACCTGAATCCGTTTCTCGACAACCGGCCCGGAAACGCGGCTCCCAACGGCGTCGAGGGCAATCCCACCGGTCCCTCCCCAGTGGCAAGCGTCAGCCCGAACAGCGGAAAGACGACCATTATTGCGGGCGTTCCCATCTTTCCCACGACCGCGACCTGCTCCCCGGCCGCGCCCTGCGGCATCTTCTCGGTTGATCGCAACTTCCGCCCCTCATACAACCAGAACTTCTCCTTCAATATCGAGCACACCCTATCCCCGAGCGTCATTGCCCAGATCGGATACGTCGGCAGCCAGGGACGGCACCTGCTGAGCCTGCTCGACATCAACCAGACGGCTCCCGGGCAGTACACGGGGTCGCAGCTGCAGGCGGCCCGGCCTTACTTCAGCCTGTATCCGCAGTATGGCAACATCAACCAGATCGAGAGCATCGGCACCTCCAACTACAACGCTCTGCAGCTCCAGCTGCATCTGCAAAACTTCCACCGGCTGACCATGCAGACGGTCTACACATGGAGCCACAACCTGGACGAGGTGACGGCCTACCGCGGCGCTCTGCCGCAGGACAGCCGCAACTTCAAGGGCGACTACAGCAACTCGGACTTTGACACCCGCAACACCTTCACCACCTTCGTGAGCTACCAGATTCCGGGGCTCAATCACGGCTTCCGGGCGCTCTCCAACGGATGGGTGCTGAACAGCCTGCTCTCCTTCCATGGCGGCCAGCCGTTTACGGTCTTCGCCGGAACCGACCGCAGCGGCACCAACGAGGGCAACGACCGCGCCGTGCAGATCGCCTCCCCGCAGAAGGGCTACCAGGGGCAGAAGCCGGGGGTGAACTGGCTTGATCCGGCTGCTTTTGCCCTGGCCCCCGTCGGCCAGTTCGGAACCAGCCGCAGAAACGGCTACTACGGTCCGGGATACTCGGATGTCGACTTCTCGGTCTTCAAAGACACCAAGTTCGGCGAACGGCTGACGGTGCAGCTGCGGGCGGAGATGTTCAATCTGTTCAACCGGGTCAACTACGCGCCTCCAGGCGGAGGGAGCGTGGCCGTCAACGGAGACTTCACCCTGAACGACACCATCGGCGACTACAACGGGTCCCCGGGGATCGGAGCCGGGGAGGCCTTCAACACGCAGTTCGGGGCCAAGATCATCTTCTAAGTCCACCGACTGACACTGGCAGCACAGGACGGACGGGGGGAGCTGGGCGACTGCGGGAGGTCTCGATCGAGATCCGTCCCCGCCGTCGCCGGTGCTCCCCCCTCGCTCTTGCTGGCGGTTTAAGCTGAAGAGATGCCGCTCTTCTGCGAGGTCGCGCTTCCCGTGCCGCTCGACCGGACCTTTACCTACGCCGTCGACGGCGTGGTGCCGGTGGTGGGCGCACGGGTGCTGGTCCCGTTCAGCGGACAGCGGCTCACCGGGGTTGTGGTGCGGCTGCATGAGCAGGTGCCGGAGGGCTTCGAGGTCAAGGCGGTGCAGCAGGTGCTGGACCAGGCCGCGCCCCTGCCCGAGGACCTGATGCGCCTGGCGGATTGGATCGCCCGGTACTACGTCGCTCCGCTGGGGGAGGTTCTCCGCGGCATGCTGCCGCTGGGAGCGGAGGTGCGCCGGCACGTCGTCTACCGGATCGCCGAGGCGGGCCGAAGGGCTCTGTTTGAGGGCGCGGCCAAGGGGTCATCGCGACGATCGCGGCTGACGCCGGAGGCGCAGGATCGCGAGTACCGCGTGCTCAACTACCTGGAAAACGGCGATCCGGCCAAGGGTTCCGCGCTTCGAAGCGCCACCGGAGCGGGCAAGCCGCTGCTGGATGGCATGGTGCGGAAGCGATGGCTGCTGCGGGAGGCGGTCGCCGCCGGGAACGAACGCCCGCGGGGGGAGCGGTGGGCGGTGCTGGCGCCGGA
Source organism: Acidobacteriaceae bacterium (assembly GCA_965218595.1). GTDB lineage: Bacteria > Acidobacteriota > Terriglobia > Terriglobales > Acidobacteriaceae > Edaphobacter. The sequence continues at coordinate 645,636 of CBDCLC010000006.1, forward strand.
GTTTGCGGCAGCGGACCAGCCCGGCACCCAGCGGCTGCCTCGGCTGAACGACAACCAGCTGGCCGCCATGGCGGAGCTGACAGCGGCCGGCGGACGGCTGCCCCTGCGGGAGCTGCGCGAGCGGCTCCGCCAGGCGGGGGTGACGGAGGGTGCCATCGACAGCCTGCGAAGGCGTGGTCTGCTCCTTTTCGAGGAGGTGGACGCAACCTTCGCTCTGGGCGGCGTGGGGACGCCGGGACAGCCCTACGCTCACGAACACGCCCTGGACGAGGCGCAGACAGAGGCGCTGGCGACGATCGTCGCCGCCATGGATCGCGGCGGCTTCCAGCCCCACCTGCTCTATGGGGTCACGGGATCAGGCAAGACGGCGGTGTATATCGCGGCCATGCGGCGGGCGCTCGGCGCCGGCCGGAGCGCTCTGATGCTGGTGCCGGAGATCGGCCTGACGCCCGCCATGGCCGGCCAGATGCACGCCGCCTTTGGCGAGGAGGTGGCTCTGCTGCACTCGGGCCTGACCCCCGGCGAGCGCGCCGGGCAGTGGCACCGCATCCGGCGGGGGGAGGCGCGGGTGGTCGTCGGAACCCGCAGCGCGGTCTTCGCCCCGGTGCCGCGGCTGGGGCTGATCGTCGTCGATGAGGAGCACGATGCGAGCTACAAACAGGAGGAGACGCCGCGCTACCATGGCCGCGACACCGCCGTGATGCGCGCAAAGCTGAATGAGACGGTGCTGGTGCTGGGGTCGGCCACGCCGTCGCTCGAGAGCTGGGCCAACACCGAGCGCGGCCGCTACCGGAGAGTTGAGATGCTGGAGCGGGTCGCCGGACGGCCTCTGCCGACGGTCGAACTGCTGGACATGCGAACGGAGTTTCGCGAGACCGGCGCCGATCCGATCTTTGCCCGGCAGCTGGTGGCGGAGACCCAGGCGACGCTCGACCGCGGCGAACAGGCGATCATCCTTCTGAACCGGCGCGGCTACAGCTTTGTGGTGATGTGCCGCTCGTGCGGGGAAAAGATCGAGTGCGAAAACTGCGCCGTCGCCCTGACGTTTCACAAACAGCACGCCGGGGATGACCTTGCCGTCCGCCCCGGGCAGCGGCTGGAATGTCACTACTGCGGATTTCGCCGGGGCGTGCCCCCCACCTGCCCCAGCTGCGGCAGCGAGCACCTCCACTTTCTCGGTGCAGGGTCGCAGCAGGGCGAGGAGCGGCTTCGGGAGATCTTTCCGAACGCCCGGATCGGCCGCATGGATCGCGACTCGGTACGGTCGCGCGGCGACATGGAACGTCTCTTGGCACGGCTCCACGCGGGCGAGATTAACCTGCTGGTGGGCACGCAGATGATTGCCAAGGGTCATGACATCCACGGCGTGACGCTGGTGGGGGTCGTCGGCGCGGACTTTGCCCTCGGTCTGCCGGACTTCCGCGCCGCCGAGCGTGTCTTTCAACTGCTGACCCAGGTCTCCGGCCGCGCCGGCCGCGGGACCCTGCCGGGCCGCGTGCTGGTGCAGACCTACCACCCGGAGCACTACGCCATCGGCTGCGCGCAGCGGCACGACTACCCGGGCTTTGTGGCTCGCGAGATGCGCTATCGGCAGTGGATGTTCTATCCGCCCTTCGCCGTGCTGACCAACGTGGTAGTCGAGAGCGACACCCTGGAAGAGGCCGCGAAGTGGGCCGGTTGGCTGGGGCGGTGGTTTGCGGAAGCTGACCCCGCGGGAGTGCGGGTGCTGGGCCCATCGGCAGCTCCGCTGGTCCGATTGAAGCGCATCTTTCGATTCCACCTTGTGCTCAAAGCCGCCCGGCGCGACCAGATGCAGGCAGCGCTTCGGGGCATGCTGCGGTTCGCCGGGGCAGAGGGCATCCCGCGAAGAAACCTGACCATCGATGTGGACGCCGTACACCTTATGTGACCGAGGCTCCGGCGCGCGCGGAGGCGCTTAGTCCAGCAGGTGGAGCTCCTTGCCGGGCTTGAATCGAACCGCTTTTCCGGGCGCGATCGAGACCTCGGCGCCCGTGCGGGGGTTGCGCCCGATGCCGGTCTTTCGCGGTTTGACGGTGAACACGCCGAAGCCGCGCAGCTCGATGCGGTCGCCTTCCACCAGAGATCGCTTCATGCTGTCGAAGATCGCGTCGACCGCGGCTTCGGCCTTGGCCCGGGGCAGACCGGTTCGTTCAACAACCCGTTGTACAAGTCCTTGCTTAATCATGGAAGGGAATCCTCGTGGTCGTGGCGCGCCTGACGGAACCGGACTCGTAAACGCATCGTAGGAAGTTGCCGGACCCTTGTCAAACATGGGCCTTTGCAGCACCAGGTCGTAGCGTCAGTCAGCTTCCCGCCGCCTGTGTAAGCTAAGGGCAGCCGGTCCGGCAGATGCGGAAAGCGCGTTCCCGGGGCGAAGGAGCGAAGCGACGTGTCGATCAAGAGTGACCGGTGGATCCGGGAGCAGGCGTTGGAGCGCGGCATGATTGCGCCGTTCAGCGAGAAGCAGGTGCGGGAGGGCGTGATCTCCTACGGTCTCTCGTCCTACGGGTACGACCTGCGGGTCTCCGATGAGTTCAAGATCTTTACCAACGTCAACAGTGCCATCATCGATCCGAAGGCCTTCGATGAGCGCTCGTTTGTGACCGTCCAGGCGCCCAGCGTCATCGTTCCGCCGAACTCCTTTGCGCTCGCGCGGTCGATCGAGTACTTCAAGATCCCGCGGGACGTCCTGACCATCTGCGTGGGTAAGTCGACCTACGCCCGTTGCGGCATCATAGTCAACGTGACGCCGTTTGAGCCGGAGTGGGAAGGCTTCGTTACGCTCGAAATCTCCAACACTACGCCGCTGCCGGCGCGGGTCTATGCCAACGAGGGGCTCTGCCAGATTCTTTTCTTCCAGTCCGACGAGATCTGCGAGGTGAGCTACGCGGACCGGCGCGGCAAGTACCAGAACCAGCAGGGAATTGTGCTGCCGAAGCTATAGATGCATCCTTGCCGGGCTGGTCGGCCCTCCCGGTGGTCGGGGGTGCTCCTCAGCAGGGCACGGGAGCTGCGGTCCGATGAGTGACACGGAGCAACGGTTCGCGGGAGTGGTGGCACGGGATCCCCTTCGTCTGCTCGGGTTGGAGCAGATCGTTCTGAGCCACGGCTTCGACGGCGTCGTCCCACTCTCCGGGCCGGGAACGCTCGATTCCCGGACGCTCTCCGTGGTGCTGGTCGACGCTGCCTGCACGGATCACCTTCTGAAGCTGCTGGAGTCGTTCCGGGAGGCCTATCCCACTCTGAAGCTGGTGGTGATTGGGCTCGAAGAGGACCTGGATTCGATCGCCGCCATCATCGCGGCAGGGGCGATGGGATACCTGACCCACAAGGCCCAGGAGAGCGAGATTCACCTGGCGCTCGATATTGTCCTCGACGGCTCCATCTGGGCACCGCGCAAGGCGCTGGCGCGTCTGGTCGGCGCCTCCCGCACCGCCATCGGTGGAGAGCCGGCGGCCGAACCCCCGAGCGCTCCGCCTGCATTTACCGCTCGGGAGGAGGAGGTGCTGCGCCTCCTGGTCGCCGGCCACTCCAACCGGGAGATCGCCGGAACCCTGGAGATCGACGAAGGTACCGTCAAGTCACATATTGGACGACTTCTGCGAAAGGTCGGTGTGCCGAACCGGACCGCGCTCAGTGTCCAGGCGCTCAGCCGCAAGTTGCTGATGTGATAAGTCTTAACTCTCCAGCTCTGGGTTACTATCTCGTAAACACGAAGGGCACGAAAGTATGTAAACGTCGGTAACCTTGTGGTGATCACCTTGTTGCGGCATGCTTCTTTCAGCAACACAGACCTGGGAGAGGGGCCGCGGAGACTGCCTGGGCAAACCGGTGCAGACTCTTCGGCCCCCATTTTTTTGGACTTCCCCCGTGCTGTTGTCCCCCACCTTGAACGTGTCCTGCCAGGCAGGGCAACGTCCGCCTCGGGCCACCTCATCGTAGGAGTTGGATTGCGGCGCTGTTCGTGTGCTCGTTTCGCAGTTCTTACTAGGAGATACAGGATTTATGTCTATGCGGAAGTTTACGGTTGCAGTGTGTGGCCTGGTGCTGGCTGCCAGTTCGGTAGTCGCCCATGCTGATGACGACAAGCAGAAGGATTCAGACCGTCTGAGCGATGCCCGGTCCGTGCTGAACGAGATCATGGCAGCCCCGGATAAGGGCATCCCCAATACCATTCTGGCGGGAGCCAAGTGCGTTGTTGTCATTCCCAGCTATAAGAAGGCTGCTTTTCTGGTGGGGGCGCAGTACGGTCAGGGTGTCGCCACCTGCCGGACCTCGCGCGGTTGGTCCGCACCTGTCTTCGTCCAGCTCTCGGGAGGAAGCTTCGGATTCCAGATCGGCGGGCAGTCGACCGACCTGGTGCTTCTGGCGATGAACCAGAACGGCATGAGCGACATGCTGAAGAACAAGTTCAAGCTGGGGGCAGACGCTGCCGCCGCCGCGGGCCCGGTGGGCCGCAATGCGCAGGCGGGAACCGATTGGAAGCTGAACTCGGAGTTTCTGACCTACTCCCGCAGCAAGGGGCTATTCGCAGGGCTCGATCTGACCGGCTCCGTCCTGTCGCAGAATGAGGATGCGACCCGGGCCTTCTACGGCTCCAATCTGCCGTACCAGCAGGTGCTGGGCGGCAACCAGCCGACCCCTGCGGAGGCTCAGCCATTCGTGAAGACAGTGGCCAAGTACTTCGTCGCGGCAAAGAACTCCTAGCCATCACCAGATAAACGCATCAATGGGCGGGGCGGCCAAAAGCTGCTCCGCCCGTTCTATTTCAGCCAGCGTGCCTCCCGGTAGGAAGTCCCAGGCAGGTACACTTTATGTTTGGCACGCATTGGCCCAAACAGACCGGGAGGCCTTCGGGTTCGCCTTCGATGGAGGCTGGAGTTTCTGCTGGTCTCAGCCCTCCTGCACGGCCTTGGCTCGCTTCCCCGAGGTTTGGCGAGGGCTCTGGGCTCGGGAGCTGGGGTGGCGGCCTACCTCGTTCTGGGGCGGCTGCGTCGGGTGGGCGAGCGCAACCTGGAGATCGCCTTTCCGGAGCTTGGGCCGCCAGGTCGCCGGGCGCTGCTGCTCTCCGGATATCGCCACCTGGGCCGTCACCTGGCGGAGTTTGCCCGGATGGCGCGGTACACCCGCGAGCAGGCCGGCCGGCTGATCCGCTACGAGGGCCTGGAGCACTACCTGGCCGCACGCAATGCGGGCCGCGGAGTCCTGGTGCTTACCGGCCACCTGGGTGCCTGGGAGCTTTCGAGCTTCTTCCATTCGCTCATGGGCTGGCCGATGGGCATGGTGATCCGGCGGCTCGACAACCCGCTGGTCGATCGCCTGGTGAATCGCGTGCGCTGCCTCCATGGCAACCGGGTTCTTCCCAAGGACGAGTTTGCACGCGGACTGATTGCGGCCATGCGGGCCGGCGAGACGGTGGGCATCCTGATGGACACCAATATGACCCCGCCGCAGGGTGTGTTTGTGCCGCTGTTCGGCGTGCTTGCCTGCACGCCTTCCGGGCTGGCGCGCGTCGCTCAGAGGACCGGAGCCGCCGTGCTGCCAGGATTCCTGGTCTGGGACACGGCCTCCGGGGGGTACATCCTGCACTTTGGCGAGGTCCTGGAGCTGCAGCGGACCGGGGATGCGGATCCGGACGCCATGGCAAATACCGCCATGTTCAACGGAGTTCTGGAGAGCTACATCCGTCGCTACCCGGACCAGTGGCTGTGGCTGCACCGGCGATGGAAGACGCGTCCGGCGGGAGAGGCCCCGGTCTACTGATGGCCACTTTGACGGAGATCGCCCATCTGCTCGGTGGGGAAGCAGCTGCAGGAGCCACAGGCGAGATCACGCGGGTCTCCGGGGTTGCGGATGCGGGACCGGAGAGCCTGGTGTTTGCCGTCGATGCGCGGGCGCTCGAGGCGGCGCTTGGATCGCCTGCCGGAGCCATCCTCGCCAGCACCGGTCTGCGCCGGGAGAGGGATCTGGACGCGACGGCCTCCTCCGACCCGAGGCTGGTGTGGGTCGCCGAAGCGCGCTATGCCTTTTCGCTCGCAGCCGACCGTCTGTTTCAGGAGGCCGGTCCGGCCGGGGTACACGCAACCGCCGTGGTCGCCGCCACCGCCACACTGGGTGAGGGGACGTCGGTCGGGGCCGGCGCGGTGATCGAGGAGGGCGTTCGCACGGGGATGCGCTGCCGCATCGGTCCGCGTGTGGTCGTGCACGCGGGAACGACCCTGGGCGACCGCGTGGTGGTGCAGGCCGGCGCGGTGCTGGGCGCGACCGGCTTCGGGTATGCGCGCGATCCGGAGACCGGTCGATACCTGCTGTTTCCGCAGCAGGGAAGCCTCCGGATCGAGAGCGATGTGGAGATCGGGGCCAACTCCACTATCGACCGGGGAGCGCTGGGCGAGACCAGGATCGGGTCCGGCAGCAAAATCGATAACCTGGTGCATATCGGGCACAACGTGCGCATTGGCAGGGACGTGGTGATCGCCGCGCAGACGGGCGTTTCGGGGTCAAGTGTGATCGAGGATGGCGCCGTCGTGGCCGGGCAGGTGGGCATCGCCGAGCACGTGACCATCGGTCCGGGCGTGATTTTGGGGGCGAAGTGCGGGGTTCCGACCGGAAAGCGGCTTCGCGGACCGGGGGAGGTCTTCTGGGGCATTCCGGCGCGACCGATTCGGGAGTACCTCCGAGACCTGGCAAAGCTGCGCCGAGGGTAGCTCGTTGGAGCTGGACCAGGCAGAGACGGTGTCTCTGCCTGGCGATGTTGAAGGGGAGGGCAGTTCCGGTGGCCATCGTGGTGATTGGCGGGCATTCGCGCAATCTGGGCAAGACCAGCGTGGTCGCTGGTCTGATCGCGGCCCTGCCGGAGAGGCATTGGACGGCGATCAAGATCACGCAGTTTGGGCATGGGGTCTGCTCGACCGATGGGCAGCCCTGTGAGTGCGATACCGGCGACCACCTGGTGGCGGTGACCGAGGATCGGGGCCGCGACCCGGGAACCGACACGGGACGGTACCTGGCCGCGGGAGCAGACCGTTCCGTGTGGGTGCGGACGCGGCAGGGCATGCTGGCCGAGGCGATGCCCCGCATCCGGCGCGAGCTTCAGGCGGCCGGCGACGTCATCATCGAATCCAACAGCATCCTGAGGTTTCTCCGTCCCGATCTGTTTCTGTCGGTGCTCGATCCTGAGATCGCTGACTTCAAGCCGTCAGCCCGTTATTTTCTCGACCGCGCCGATGGAGTGCTCCTGCCGCATGGTCTGGTTGGAGCGCCGCTCTGGAACGGGGTCTCGCTCCGCCTGCTTCGGGGAAAGGTGGTTCTTCCCACCCGTGCGCCGGTGTACTGTACAGAGGAGGTCGTCGACTTTGTTCGGCAGAGGCTCCCTTCGGGCGGCGACTCCCGGCGGGTTGCGGAGCAGAACGACTAATCCCAGGCGGCATCTCTGAGCGAGCGCATCTGAGCGCCACGCCTCGCTCGTACCTACAGAAGCGTGGCGCTTCACGCAGGTGTTTGTGGAGCGGATCGGTGTGTTTGCGCGGCGCCGGCTGTTTTGCTGCAGACACGAGGGTGACCCCGGACAGGTGATGGATTCCCAGACGCTCGCTTTTGCCAACCTTCTTCTGTTTCTTCTGTATGCGGCTGTCATGGTGGTGCACGCCCGATTTTTGGGGGGATCGCGATCCGCCGTTTGGTATGCGGGGGCCAATGTGTGCCAGAGCCTGGCGATGTCGGCTCTGCTGGTGGCCGGCGCCGGGCTGCATAGCCCTGCTGCCTTTGCGTTGAGCGGTGTGCTGCTGGTGGCGGGCATGGCGATGCTGCATCGCAGCTTTGCCGAACTGCTGGAGCGGGCACGCCTGCTGTGGACTTTGCAGATCGTGCTGCTGCTGGTGGTCGCTGGAGGCTCTGTGCTGGTGCTGGTCGAGGCTCCTGCTCATCCGGTCTCGACGCTTCTTGTCAGCGCCACGCTGGGGGTGCAGGCAGCTCTGACGGCCTCGGCCCTGTTCTCCTTTGCGGGCGAGGGCGTCCAGCTGGCGGGAATCTTTGCCGGTGTGGCGCTCTGCTGTTATTCGCTGATCAACCTGATGCGGGTTGCGGTCGCGCTGCGCTACGGATCGGGCCAGTACCGGACCGCCAACGCCGACATGGACAAGCTGTGGCTTATCGGATGTCTGCTGGCCAACGCCGCCGCCGCCTTTGGCTTCATGTTTATCTCGGCGGCGAAGCTGCGGCTGGAGCTGCTGTGGCGCGCCCAAATCGATGAGCTGACCGGTCTTCTGAACCGGTGGGCCTTCAAGAGAATCGCCACCCGGGAGACGTTGCGAAGCAGGCGCATGCGCGGTCGTCTGGCCGTCGTGTCGATGGACCTGGACGGCATGAAGGGCATCAACGACCGGCTGGGACACAGCGGCGGCGACGCGGTGCTGCAGGCGGTTTCGTCGACCCTGCAGGCGGCCGTGCGCGATCGCGACTCCATTGCTCGCATGGGAGGCGATGAGTTCTGCATCCTTCTGCCGGACACGGAGCTGGGGGAGGCGGTGAGCGTGGCGGAGCGGCTGCGATCGCAGATCGACGATCTCCGCATCCGGTACCGCGAAGAATCGGTGCAGATTCGCGCAAGCTTTGGCGTGAGCTCTTCCGACCGCTGTGGATGGGAGTGGCAGAATCTGCTGGACCAGAGTGATGAGGCGCTCTACCGCGCCAAACGGGCGGGCAACCGGCGAGTGATCGCTGCGGAGGCCGCGACCGAGCCGCGTGAGCTGCCCTCGACCCTGGAGCTGCGCGGCGTCTCTGGCGAGCGACGGCGGACGGACCGGTAGGTGCCGGAGCCTGGGTGGCAGCTCTGCCAGCCGCAGGCGAGGCGCGGGGGAGGCGGGCTGAGGCATCGAATGGACGCGGAGAAGGAGAGCGATCCCAACCGCGCCGGTACTTGCGGGGCGAGGTGAGCGTGACCGAAAAAGAGAAGATGCTGCGAGGCGAGCTCTACGACTCGCTCGATGGGGAGCTGGTCTCCGACCACGATCGGGCCGAGAGGCTGTTTCGCCGGTTCAATGCGGGTGAGAGTGATGCCGTGATGCACGAACTGCTGGCCGCAGTGGGCGAGCGGACCATCATCCGGCGTCCCTTCCGGTGTGACTACGGCTACAACATCACGCTCGGCAGTCGAGTCTTTCTTAACTTCGGCTGCGTGCTGCTCGATGTTTGTTCGATCAGCGTTGGAGACGGCTGCCAGATCGGACCGGGCGTGCACATCTATGCGGCGGATCACCCGCGCGACATGGCCACGCGACGGCAGGGGCTGGAGTTTGGACGGCCGGTGCGGCTGGGCGAGGAGGTCTGGGTTGGCGGCGGAGCGCTGATTCTCCCCGGGGTGACGGTGGGCGACGGAGCGGTGATCGGCGCAGGCAGCGTGGTGACGCGGGATGTGCCGGCAGGAGCGACGGTGATGGGAAATCCGGCTCGCGTTCGGGCAGATACCAGGGCAGGTGCGCTGTGACTGCGCCCGAATCAAGGTCCGCTCGTCTCAAGCCGCCTGCCTGCCGCTTCCCCGAGCCGCTTTTCGAAAGAGTGTTCTGTCCCGGTCCCAAGAGGTATTAAGATTCATTGCTGACGATTTCGTCGGGCTTTCAGCCCTAAGACCGGGAGCTACACCTGACACGCAAGTAAGCTCGAAGAGCGGGTTGCACAGAAGAGGGTTTGCTCCGGCTCATCGCATTGCTCCCGCAACGTGCCACGGTGCGGCGGGACGTGCTCTCACCAGAGGACCTTGACCCCGTACTGGCGGAAGGCAGCGTCTGCCGTGGCGACCGGGAGGTCTTCCGTGAGCGCCTGCGCAATCAGGAGGCGGTCGAAGGGATCCTGGTGGATGGGCTCGAGATACTCCAGGCGGAAGAGATGCGAGAGCGTCAGGGAGAGCTGTTCGATACGCTGCTCCCGCATCTCGTCGACCACCAGGTGAAGGGAAGAACCCATCTGGGAGAGCCGGCCCCTGCCCATCTTGATGGCGAGTTCCCAGAGCGAGACGTGGCTAACCAGAAGTTCGTTTTCAGGGTCTGAGAGCATCCGCCGGAGTTTGGGTTTCAGCTTTGCTACATCGCTGATCGTCCAGACGAGGACGTTCGTGTCGAGCAGAATCTTCAACGCGAAGACTTCCGGCCCGGCGACTTCGGTGTGTTTGCCGCCTCGCTCAGGGAAGCGAACGGCGTTCCGGCAAAGTTGGGCATGCCGGTCAGCGGATCGTCGAAGTCGTCGCCAGCCTCCATCAGGAAGGCGATCTCATCCTCCAGCTTCTCCGAGGCCCAGATCTCGGGGAGCGAGAGCTTGCCCGTGAGCCGCCCAAGCTGCCGCGGAGCCTTCGGCTCAGCCGAAGCGACCAGAACGAGCTTGACCACCGGCTTGCCGTTCCGCGCGATGATGACGTCCTCACCGTCTTCGACAGCGGCGATCAGCCGGGAAAGATTGGTCTTCGCGCTGTGCATGTTGATATCCATGAGGTGATGCTAGCTAAGGATTGTAGCTAAGTCAACAGAAATTGATCACTCCAAGGGTCAGTATCCCGGCCGATCGAAGGAGGCGAGGTGCGCGATGGCCTCTTCCGCCCGGGCGCGCAGCTGCACCAGCTCGGAGGAAGGCTTCTTCCTCAGCGTGTTGTAGGGCATGCGCAGACGCGGATTGGCCTCCAGCAGATCCTGGTTGCGCTCGAGAAAGGTCCAGTAGAGGGCGGTGAACGGACAGGCGTCGGCCGTGACCGAATTTTTCGGATCGAACCGGCAGTGCTGGCAGAAGTTGGACATGCGATGGATGTAAGCCGCCCCGGAGACATAGGGTTTGGTGGCGGTCAGACCGCCGTCGGCGTAGGTCGCCATGCCGAGCACGTTGGGCTCGACCACCCAGTCATACGCGTCGACATAGGCAAACCAGAACCAGTCGGTCAGCTCGCGCGGAGAGAAGCCGCAGAGCACGGCAAGATTCGACAGCACCATCAGACGCGGGATGTGGTGCGACCAACCCTCGCGGACCACCTGGGCCACGACGGTGTCCAGGCAGTGGAGGCCGGACGGAACACCCCAGTACGCCGCCGGCAGAGGTCGGCTGGCGTGCAGGAAGGATGGCCGCGCGCCCTGGTACGGGTCGGCGGGCTGGTAGGGGTCGGCGGCTTCGTCGGCATCGGGCGAGCTCTCCTGCGGGCGCGGCTGCGGCTCTGGCGGCACCCCCAGCAGGCGGTAGCCGTCGGTTTGGGAGTGGATGTGCCGCATAAACTCGCGCCAGCCCAGCAGCTGCCGGATAAAGCCCTCCGCGCTGGCAAGCGGGATGAGACCCTGGTCGGCCCGGGCGGCGACGTCTTCGACCAGCTGCCGGGGCAGCATGCGGGCAAGATTCACAAAGGCCGAGGTGCGCGAGTGGAAGAGCTGCCCATGGTCGTCGCGCATGGCGTCTTCAAAGGGTCCGAAGTGGGGCAGGAGGTGTTCCAGCGCAAAGGTCCACATCCGGTCGGAGCCGGCCTGCGTGCATGGCAGGTCGAAGCCTTCGATGGCGCCGAAATGGTGGGCGTAGACACGGCCGACGTACTCGATCACCTCGGCAGTAATCGCATCCGGCGGAAACGTGGGCGGATCGGGGATCGGCGGTGTGCCGCGATAGGGGCTGCGGTTGTCGGCGTCAAACGAGAACTGTCCGCCAACAGGCTTTCCCTGCCGCATGAGGAGGCCGGTCTGCTTTCGCATGCGCCGGTAGAAGTGGTCCATGACGTAGGAGCGGCCGGTGCGAAAGGGTCCGTACACGTCGAGGAAGTCCTCGGTGGTCGAGAGCCAGGTGGGATCGGGAACGGTGCGGAGCCGAAGGCCTTCGCGCCCGGCCTGCGCCAGATCGAGCCGCAGCTCGCGCTCCGCGGGCTCGGTCACGACCAGCTCGGGCAGGCGCCTTTCGCGCTGCAGCTCCCGCAGCGCCTGCCCGTGGCTGAGCGGGGAGAAGTGGTAGAGCACTCGAACGCCGCGCGCGCCCTGCTCCAGGGCGAAGTGACGCATGTTGCTGATCAGCAGAACCAGCTTTTTCTTGTGGTACGGCCGGCGGTGCGCCTTTGCCGTGGACTCGACGATGACGATGCCGGAGTCCCCGGCGGGCTGCTCGGCCAGCGGACCGGTGCGGTCGGTGAACCGGTCGTACGGAATAAAGATCCATCGCCGACGGGTATAGTCCTCGGGCGTGGGCGCAAACTCCGCGATCTGCTGCTGAAAGATCTCCATGCACCCATTGTGATCGGTCCGGGCGAGAGCCCGCGGAACAGCTGTTCACGGCCTCAACAAGCGGAGACCGACCGGGCGCGGATGCGATTCCGAGGCGTGAGGAGTAGAATTCGGCCTCATCGGACCGGGTGCGCGGAAGCCGCAGGCAGCACGTCTCCGCTGGGTCCATCTCCGAAGGAGGAGTTCGTATGGGCAGGGTCAGGTTCACACTTGCAATGGCTGTCGCGACGGGAACGCTGGCGGGTCTCGCCGGTTGCGCACAGCACTCCACAAAAGAGCACTACTACCTCATCGCGGCCAACGTGGGGCTGCCGTACTGGAAGACCATGAACGAGGGTTTCAACAAGGCCGCGGCGCAGTACGGGGTCTCGGCGGAGCTGCGCGGACCGGACACCTTCGATCCTCAGGACGAGCTCAAGGAGATGCAGCAGGTGGTCGCCGGCAAGCCGGCCGGCATCCTGGTCTCAGTCGCCGATGCGGGGCTCTTCCGGGAAGAGATCAACACGGCCATTCAGCAGGGGATCCCAGTGATCACGGTCGACTCGGACGCGCCAACCAGCCAGAGACTCTTCTTTATCGGAACCAATAACCTGGAGGCGGGACACCTGGGCGGACAGCGGCTGGTGGAGCAGATGAACGGCAAGGGCAACGTCGTCTTCTACACCAATGCCGGTCAGCCGAACCTGGAGGAGCGGTTGAAGGGCTACAAGGACAAGCTCGCCGACCACCCCGACATCAAGATCGTCGACGTCTTCGACATCAAGGGTGACTCTAACGCCGCCTTCGACCAAACCGAGCGCTACCTGGGCAAGACGGGCAAGGAGAAGATTGACGCGTTCGTCTGCCTGGAGGCGTCCTCCGGAAGGGCGGTAGCCGAGGTGCTGCGCCGCCACCAGGCTGCGGACCGCGTGTTGATCGCCATGGATGTCGATCCACAGACCCTGAACCTGATCAAATCAGGCGAGATCACGGCGACAGTCAGCCAGAAGCCCTACACCATGGGGTATGTCGGCCTGAAGAACCTCGCCGATCTTCACCTTCACAAACCCTCATCCTTTGGGCACAACTACCAGGTCGATCCGTTTGCACCGTACCCCTTGTTTGTGGATACAGGAACGTCCCTGGTCGACAAGAGCAACGTGGATCTCTACCTGCAGGGTGCGCAACAGGCACAGCAGCCGTGAGAAGGGGAGTGGGAGGCGCGCGCCGGGGCGAATCGCGGGTCTCTGAGTCAGCGCAAACACCTCCAAGGCGCTGAAGTGGTTCCGGGCTGAGGTGCTGTTTAGTGCTCCGCACCACCCTGGGTCGACCTGTGTGGAATGCGCCAGTTTGCTCCTGTGTTTTCTATCGCGGGTGGCGCCCCACGATCACCTTGCTAATTGACCGTTGGGTCATGTAGAACATCCACGCGCAGCGATGCGGGCCTGCGCGCGCGGGGAAAAGGCCGCGTGTTGGCCCGCTCTGGGCGTCAAGCGAGGGAATCATGTCATTGCTGGAAGCGGAACAGACGACACAGGCGCCCGGAGAAGATCACGGGGATGCGGCAGCGATTGAACAGATGCGCGGAGCGTTTGCAGCGCAGCGCCGCGCCTTCGGCAAGGACCGGCAGCCGGCTTTAGCGGCGAGGCGCGAGCGATTGGAACGCATCCCGCCCATGATGCTCCACAATCGCGAACGCATTGTGGAGGCGTTGAATGCGGACTTCGGTGTGCATCCGGCGAGCGGCGCGGATGCACTGGAGGTGCTTCCCGTATCCAAGCGGGCCGAGTATGCGCTGAAGCATCTGGAAGAGTGGATGCGGCCGCAACCGCGCGAGGTGGACGAGGCGTACGCTGGCGTGTTGCGGGCCTTTGTGAAGAGCCAGCCCAAAGGTGTGGTGGGCAACATTGTTCCGTGGAACTTTCCATTTGAGATCGGCCTTGGGCCGGTCGTGGACATGCTCGCCGCCGGCAACCGCGTGATGCTCAAGCCATCGGAGTTTGCGCCGGCGTGCGCGGCCCTGCTGCGCGAGATGGTGTCGGCAACGTTTGAACCTGAGCTTGTCTATGTGGCTGTGGGTGGATTGGACCTGGCGCGTGCGTTCACAGCTTTGCCCTTTGATCATCTGCTTTACACCGGCAGCTCGAATGTTGGACGCGAGGTCATGGCGACGGCGGCCAAAAACCTGACGCCGGTGACGCTCGAGCTTGGGGGCAAGTGCCCGGCTGTGCTGCTGCCGGGGAGCGTGACGCCGGAGTCGGTCGGCACCGTGATCGGGGTGAAGATGATCAAGAATGGGCAGATGTGCGTGTCGGTCGACCACTGCTTTGTGCCGCGGGGCGAGATGGACAAGTTTGCACAGATTGCAGAGGGTTTTATGGCCCAGGCTGCCCCGAACTATCCCCAATCGGAAGCGTGCACCGGGATGATCTCCGAGCGTCATCTCGATCGAGTGGGCGCGCTGCTGGCCGAAGCGGAGGCCGGCGCGACCCGTGTGATCAAGCTGGAAGGCCAGGACGGGGCGCGCTCTGAGAAACGGCAGATGCCCATTGCGTTGGTCCTCGATCCGCCTTCCGATCTGCGCATCATGCGGGAAGAGATCTTTGGGCCCATCCTGCCAGTGATTCCCTATGACGAGGTGGAGGAGGTCATCCCCCGCATCAACGAGGCGGACCGTCCGCTGGGCGTGTATGTGTTTGGCGATGACGTGGCCACCATCGATCACATTCTTTCCGAGACGAGCTCAGGTGGTGCGGCGGTGAATGCCGCAGCCATCCAGGCCGGCTTGAAGGCGCTGGGATTTGGCGGCGTAGGGATGAGCGGCATGGGACGACACCATGGCGAGGATGGCTTCCGGGAGTTTTCCAATCAGCGCGGCGTGGTCGTCCGAGGCGAAGGGCCGAACTTCGATGCATTGGTGGCATCCGCCACAAATCCGGCGGATCTGATTGGGCAAACGCCCAGCGGGTAGAGGACTTTACGATGAGCCGATCCCGGCACTGCAGGCTGGGATCGGCCTCTCCGCCGATGCCTAGCGTGCCAGGCGGGCCAGTATCTCGTTCCGGTAGCCAGCAAGCCGTCCGCCATCGACGATCAAGGTTTGTCCTGTGATGTAGCGGCTTTGGTCGCTGGCCAGAAAATGGTACACACCGACAACGTCGTCGACCTGCGCGATGCGCCCCAGCGCGGAGAGGTTTTTCGCAAGATCATTGAGAATGTGATCCGGTGGCAGCAACGGAGTCTTGACCGGGCCCGGCGCGACGGCATTGCATCGGATACCGCGCGGTCCCAGTTCCACGGCGGTGGTTTTTGTCATGCTGATCAGCGCGGCCTTGGTCGCACTGTAGTCGAAGAAGCCTTCGTTCTGCTGCAGGCCGGCAACGGAGGCGGTCGTGATGATGGAGCCGCCGTCGCGCATGTGCGCCGGGCCGTACTTCAGCATGTAGTAGCTGCCGTACAGGTTCAGGTCGACGACACCTTCGAGAACCTCCTCATCGGAGTCGGTGAGGTGCTTGCCGTTGCCGGGCTTGCCTGCGTTGTGCACGATGCAGTCGAGCTTGCCAAAAGCGGCCTGGGTCGTTGCAAAGGCGCTTTGGACCGCATCCCGATCAGTGACATCCACTGCAAGATAGAGGGCTCCCTCATCGACCATCGACTGCGGTGGTGGCTGCCGGTCGACGATGACCACCTTGGCTCGTTCGTGCAGAAAGCGTTCGCAGGTGCCCAGGCCTATGCCGGAGCTGCCGCCGGTGACCAGGATGACCTTGTCGCGCAGACTGAACGGATTGTAATAATTCACAGGCCTCTCCTCTTGCGTGTCCTATGGGTTAGTTCAATAGTTCGGCAGGCCGCTGAAGGCTGTCACCGGGGGCATGGCGTTCGGGTCAACGATGACATCGAGGAGCACGGGGCCATCCGCGGTCAACGAGTCCTGAATGGTGGACGCGATGTCCTGAGCGCGCTCCAGCCGGATGCCTCGGATGCCGCATGCCCTGGCAATGGCCGCATGGTCTACAGCTTCGAAGTCGCACACGCCGGTGTAGCGCCCGAGGCCAGCTGTTTCCGCGTGCTTCTGGTAGCCCAGAATGGCGTTGTTCATCACCGCGACCACGATCTTTATGCCATGACGTCGCGCGGTCTCCATCTCCGACCAGACATGGCCAAAGCCGCCATCGCCCACGATGGAGAAGACCGGTCTGTGGGGCTGACCGATCCTGGCGCCCATGGCCAGGGGAAAGCCCCAGCCGAGGCCGGCCAGGCCGCGGGGCGTGATGAAGCGACGCTCCAGCTTGGCCGTAAGATAGTTGGCCACCCAGATCGAGGAAAAGCTCGCATCGGCAACAACAATGTGATCCGGCGCCATTTGCTGATCGAGCTCGGCCATGAAGCGTTCTGGGCGAATCGGTGTGGCGTCCGATTGGGTAACGCCGGCGACTTCTTCGAGGTGACTGCGTTTCGCGGCGGCGATGGCCTGTTGCAGCGCCGGCCGCGCTGCTTCTCGTTTGGACAGATCCTGCTGGGTCAGCGCACCGTGCAGCGCTTGCAGCGTCAGCTTGGCATCGCCCTGCAGGCGTACCGATTCATAGTTGCGACCGATCTCCATGGGGTCAATGTCGAGATGGATGTAGGTCGCCTCCGGCGGCAGCAGCTTCCAGGAGTCGGTGCCATTTTGATTGGTGCGATTGCCGACGAGCAGGATGACATCCGCCTCGGTCACCATGGGTTTCATGAACTTGGCCATGCCGCGTGTGGCCATGTAGTAGCCGATGCAGCCCATGGAAAGCGGGTGCGTCTCGTCGACACTGCCTTTGCCCATGGTGCTGGTGGCCACAGGCAGGGCGGCGAGTGCCTGCAGGGCGCGCAGCGCGTCCTGCGCGCCGGAGCCGATGACGCCACCGCCCGCATAGACGATCGGTGCCCTGGCCGCGGCCAGCAACTCCGCTGCACGGGCGATCTGGGCAGGGTCGGCCTGTGTGCGGTCCAGCGGATAGCGGCCGAGAACAGCTCCACGCGGCGCGACCTGCCGTTCTTCCTGCTGGAAGAGAAGTTCCATCGAGATCAGCAGGACCGCGGGCCCGGGGCGTCCACTCGCGGCCGCCGTAAAGGCCATATCGACGTAATCCTCGATTCGATCCGCGGTGGTGACACGGCGCGTCCACTTCGAGACGCCTTTGAAGAGTTCAATCTGATCCAGCTCCTGAAAGGCGTTCCGGTCCAGGGTGCCGGGCCCGACATCCTGCACGAGGGCAACGACGGGGATCGAGGCGGAAAGGCACTCTGCCAGGCCCGGCACGAGCAGCGTGGCCGCGGGTCCGTTTTGTGCGGTCACCACGCCCACTTTCCCGGTCGCGCGAGCGTAGCCATCCGCCATGTAAGCACCGGCGTTCTCCTGCCGGTACCCAATCTGGACGAGGCCCAGATCTTCCGCGGCCATGGTGAGCCCAGGTGGGTTGCTTTGCCCGAAGAGGTACTCGACTCCGTGGCGCTGCAACGCGCGGGCAAAACGTTGAGGCGGCTTCAGCAGCAGAGGCTCGTGATTCATGATGGCACCTTTCCCAGAGCGAAGTGCGGCACTAGGGTGTGATCAGCACCTTGCAGGCATCGTTTGGTTTCCCGAGCGATTCGAACGTGGCTGAGGCTTCGTCCAGGTTTACGGTTGCCGTCACGAAGCCGTCTGTGTTGATACGGCCCGAAGTCAGCATGCGCTGGACAAAGTGGAAGTCGGCCGGCACATACGCAAACGGGAAGCTCATGCGCAGACGCTTGAGCGCGGCCGAAAGCACGGTAAAGCTTTCCGGCTGCATGCCGGTACCCACCATGACGAGATGAGCGTAGGAGGGAGCCATGGCGATCATCTTGCCGAGCATGGGGCGGCCCACGCACTCGAAGATCACGAGCGGCTTTCGGCCTGTTTGCCGTTCAAACTCCAGCACCGGATCTTCGTGCTGCCGGGCATCGATGACCAGGTCGACGCCCGTGGCGCGGGCCCGGTCCAGTCGTGCCGGCACCAGCTCACTGACGGCGACATCGCCGGCGCCAAAGAATTTGGCCCACTTGGCGACGGTCAGACCGATGATCCCTGCACCCAGGATGAGCACCGGGGCGCCTGCCTCAACCTGTGCCGTACGCCACGCATTCAGGCCAACGGCCATGGGCTCCACGAGAGCTGCTTGCTGGTCGCTCAAGGCATCGGAGATTTTGATCGCGAGTCCTGCCATGCAGGTGGAGTATTCGGCGAATGCGCCGGGCATGCGGGCGTCGAAGCCCTGCGCGATAATAGCGCTGCACTCCGCGTACCTGCCGGCACTGCATTCGGGACAGGTGCCGCAGGGTCTGGCGGGGACCGCAGTGAGCCGGTCGCCCACCTGCCAGCCGTCGCAACCCGGCCCGACCTCGACGACCTCGCCGGCGTACTCATGACCGAGCACGCTGCCGGGCTGCAGCAGGCCGGGGATCTCGACGGCATGAAGGTCGGAGCCGCAGATGCCGCATGCCTTCACCTTAAACACCAGGCCGCCCGGACTGGCAGTTGGCTTCGCGATCTCGCCCAACTGCAACGGCTTGCCGATTTCAACAAACTGCAACGCTCTCATGCTCGTTCTCCTGCCCGTCGATTGACTCTGGCATGGGCTCCGCCCTGTGCTTGTAGAGAGCACCGGATGACGAAATTACTTACCCTGCGGTAAGGTATAGGCGCGTGCCTAGAACGCGCAAGAGGGTTTTCCAAATCGAGCCGCAGCTTCGGAAAGAGGCGGTCATGACTCGCCGGCCCTGATGGCGTCTCTGCATGCAGTTAGCTCCGGTGGACAACGATGAACGAGATCCCGCCCCGCATACCGATCCCCCGAGACAAGGCCTACGACTATACGCCGGAGGCGGCGGCGCTGCGGCGCAGTTTCGTCGCGGACCAGACGGGTGCTCAGCTCAGCCATCTGGCGCAATACACCTTCTCCCCGGAGCTGCTGCAGGGCAACATTGAGAACTTTATCGGCGTCGCCCAGGTGCCAATTGGGCTTGCCGGGCCGTTGCGTGTTTCTGGCGAGCATGCGCGTGGTGACTTCTACATTCCCATGGCCACCACAGAAGGCACGCTGGTGGCCAGCTACAACCGCGGCATGCGCCTGGTGGCGGAGTGCGGCGGCGTAACGACCACCGTTGTGCGGCACAGGATGCAGCGCTCGCCTGTGTTTGAATGCGCCAACGCGCTTGAGGCGCGACGCCTGGGCGACTGGGTGCAGGCGCACTTTGCGGAGGTAAAGGCTGCGGCCGAGACCACCACGCGAGTGGGCCAGCTTGTCGCCATTTCGCCGTTCATCGTGGGTCGCCTGCTGTATCTGCGGTTTGACTACACCACGGGCGATGCGGCGGGTCAGAACATGGTCGGCAAGGCGACCCTGGCTGCCTGCCAATGGATTGCGGCTACGCATTCGGACCATATCGGTTTCGTGCTTTCGGGCAATATCGACACCGACAAGAAGCACTCGCAGCTGAACACATTGCTGACCCGGGGCAAGCGTGTGGTGGCGGAGGTTGTGCTCAAGCGCGATCGTTTGCAAGCCATCATGGGCGTGGATACGGCGGCGCTCTTTCAGATGCGGCAGATCTCACAGGCCGGCGCGTTCTTTGCGGGTTCCGCCAACAACGGCGCGCACTCGGCCAACGCTCTCGCAGCTCTGTTTATTGCCACCGGCCAGGACGCCGCCAACGTCGCCGAATCGCACGCTGCCGTGGTGTATGCACAGTTGCAAGCGGATGGCGATCTGTACTGGTCCATCACACTTCCCTCGCTGATCGTGGCTACCTACGGGGGCGGAACGGGTCTGCCCACGCAGCGCGAGTGCCTGAACCTGCTCGGCTGCTACGGCACGGGCAAGAGCGACAAGCTTGCCGAGATCTGCGCGGGCGTTGCCCTGGCCGGCGATGTTTCTCTCAGCAGCGCTATCTTGCGTGGCGATTGGGTTTCAAGCCATGAGCGGCTCGGTCGCAATCGGCCCTGATTGAGGACAACGGTCCAGCAGCAAACGTCCAGCGAGGAGAACCCCATGCATCCGGTTACCTTTGAAACCCGCAATCCTGCCACAGGCGAGCCAATTGAGAGCTTCACGACGTTTAGCGCGGCTGAGCTTGAGCGCGCACTGGAACGGGCGGCCAGCAGCTTCAAGGCGTTCCGCAAGATCTCCGTGCATCGCCGCGCCAGCCTGCTGACACGTCTGGCCGCCACCCTGCGCTGCCATAAAGAAGCATTGGCAAGGACGATGACGCAGGAGATGGGCAAGATCATCGCGGAAGCCGAAGCCGAGGTGGAGAAGTGCGCCAAAACAGCGGACTGGTATGCGGAGCATGGGCCGCGGATGCTGGCCGACGAGGCCGCGCCGACCGGCGGCACGCAGGCCTACGTCTCCTACCTGCCTATGGGCCCTGTTCTGGCCGTGATGCCCTGGAACTTTCCTTTGTGGCAGGTTGTGCGCTTCTGCGTTCCCACCATGCTTGCGGGCAATACTGTTCTTGTGAAGCACGCGCCGAACACACAGCGCAGTTCGCTTGCCCTGGAGGAGATATTTCTCGAAGCCGGGTTTCCTGAAGGCGCTTTGCAGAATTTGATTCTGAACGTGGAAGACGTGAAAGGTGTCATTGAGGATCATCGGATCCAGGGCGTTTCTGTTACGGGCAGTGTGCGCGCGGGAGCCGCGGTGGCTGCGCAGGCCGGGCGCTCCGTCAAGAAGAGCGTGCTCGAGCTGGGCGGCTCCGATGCGTTCATCGTGCTGAAGGACGCGGATGTGCCGCGCGCGGTTGCGGCCGCGGTTCGCGGGCGCTTCAGCAACGCCGGGCAGGTCTGCCTGGCGGCCAAACGCTTTCTTTTGGCCGAGGAGATCGCCGACAGCTTTGAAGAGCAGTTTGTGCGTGCGACGGAGGCCCTGACCATGGGCGATCCGATGGACCGAGCCAATCGCATCGGCCCGATCGCGCGGGCTGATCTGCGCGAAGAGCTGCATCGGCAGGTGGAGCAGAGCGTGCGCCAGGGTGCGGCGGTGCTGTGCGGAGGAGGGCTCCCGGAGGGCAAGGGGTTCTTTTATCCGCCCACCGTGCTTGCGGGGGTGACGCCCGGCATGCCGGTCTTCGAGGACGAAACCTTTGGTCCGGTGGCTGCGCTCACCCGCGTGCGCGACGCCGATGCCGCGCTCGCCGCCGCGAATGCCAGCAAATATGGCCTCAGCGCCAATCTATGGACAAGCGATCTGCCGTTGGCGCGCAACATGGCGCGCGAGCTACAGACCGGGGGCGTGTTCATCAACGGGGTCACGGCGTCGGACGCGCGTGTGCCTGTGGGTGGGGTGAAGCAAAGCGGCTACGGACGCGAGCTCTCGCACTTCGGTGCGCATGCCTTTGTGAATGTGCAGACGGTGTGGGTTGAGGACCTCGAACCCACGGCGGTGTAATCAACGTGGGGCAGGTCTCAATCGAACAGCACGACCTGCCGAATCGCTTCGCCGCGTGCGAGCCGGTCGAAGCCTTCGTTGAGCTCGCCCAAGTGCAACCGGTGGGTGAGGAGGTGTTGCACCGGCAGCATCCCTGCGCGGTACAGCGCGATCAGGCGGGGCAGATCGCGCGAGGGCACCGCTGAGCCCATGTAGGAGCCCTTGATGGTGCGCTCCTCGGCGGTCAGCGTCACCGCCGGCAAGCTGATCATGCGGCCTGGCGCGGGCAGGCCCACGGTGACGGTGGTGCCTCCGCGGCAGGTTGCTGCATAGGCCTGCGCAAAGACGCCTTCACTGCCGACGCATTCGATGGCGTAGTTCACGCCTCCGCGGGTAAGCTCGCGCAGTGTTTCCACCAGGGCCGGATCCCGTCCGCTGAGGGCGTGGTGCGCGCCCAGGGTGCGCGCGGTGCCGAGCTTGTCCTCGTTCACATCGATGGCGATGAGCGGAAAGGCGCCGCTCGCCCGTGCGCCCAGCAGGGCAGCCAGGCCCACGCCGCCGAGGCCGAAGACAGCGACGCTTTCCCCAGGCCTTACCTGGGCCGTGTTGACGACGGCACCCACGCCGGTCAGCACGGCGCAACCGAAGAGTGCGGCGATCTCGGGCGCGAGGGGCTCTTCCACCCGCACCACGGAACGCGTCGAGACGACGCAGTACTCCGCAAAAGCAGATACGCCGAGATGATGGTGCAAGGGCGCGCCGTTTTCGTCGTGCAAGCGGGTTCCACCCCCGAGCAGCTCCCCGGCCGCGTTGGCCCGTGCGCCTGGTTCGCACAGGGCAGCGTGACCCGAGGCGCAGGGATTGCAGTGCCCGCAGGATGGCACAAAGGCGAAGATGACCTGGTCGCCTGCAGCAAACGCATCCACTCCCGGGCCCACTTCGGCGACGATGCCGGAAGCCTCATGGCCCAGCACCATCGGCAAAGGCCGGGGACGCGAGCCATCAATGACGGACAGATCGGAGTGGCACAAACCGGCGGCCGTGACGCGCACAAGAAGCTCGCCATAACCGGGCGGGCTCAGGTGGACATGTGTCGGCTGCAAGGGAAGGGAGGCGGCATAGGGTGCAGAAAGCCCGCTTTGCCGAAGAACCGCAGCCTCCATTCTCACGATTGGGCCTCCCTGGGTGCCATGGTGAGCGTTTCGAGCACACGACGCAACTCCGCGGTGAGGTCCGCCGGGCGGCGGCTCGCGCGGTCAAGGAAGACATGCACAAACCAGCCCTCGGCGGCTGCCTGGGAGCTGCCCGCGAGAAAGAGCCCAAGCCCATACCGCACGCTGCTGCGGCCCAGGTGCTCCACACGCAAGCCAACCTCGATCCGATCAGGAAATGCGAGCTCTCGCATGTACCGGCAGTGCGACTCCGCACAAACGCCGAGCAACGGGCCGTTCAGGATGTCGAGCGCTCCGGAGCGGATCAGATACTGATTGATCGCGGTGTCAAAGAAGCTGTAATATTGCACGTTGTTTACGTGGCCGTAGACGTCGTTGTCGGCCCAGCGTGTGGTGATCTCGGTGAAGTGCCGAAAGTCGGCTCGTTCGGCCATTGAAGACGCTGTCCTCACTCTGATACGGACCTTAGTGTGCGCGCGGGCGTGACAAAGGTAGCTCCCATGCGCTACCTTACCGCTCGGTAAGTATCGCATGACCACCCATTCGCTTTTCGATCTCCGGGGCCGCATCGCCGTAGTGACCGGCGGTTCCGTTGGCCTGGGGCGGCAGATGGCCGAGGGACTGGCGGAAGCCGGCGTTCACCTGGTTCTGTGCGCCCGCAAGGAGGAGCGTTGCCGCGAGACGGCGGACGCGCTGCGACCGATCGGCGTGGACGTGCTGGCGATGGGCTGCGACGTGAAGGATCCAGACAGCGTCAGTGCGGTGGTGGCCGCGGCCATGCAACAGTTTGGGCGCGTCGACATCCTGATCAATAACGCGGGCACCTCCTGGGGCGCGAAGGCGGAAGAGATGACGCTTGCCCAGTGGAACAAGGTCATCGAGACCAATCTCACCGGCACGTTTCTGTTCTCGCAGGCTGTCGGCAGGCACATGATCGCGCAAGGCAGCGGAAGCATCCTCAATATTGCATCCATCGCCGGGCTGCGCGGCATGGGGGACGACCTTCCCGCGATCGGGTACAGCTCCAGCAAGGGCGGCGTGATCGCCTTTACCCGCGATCTGGCGACGAAGTGGGGAAGGTACGGCGTCCGCGTCAACGCCATCGCGCCAGGCTGGTTTCCAACGGATATGTCGCGCGCCATGCTGGAACGGCATGGCCCAACCGTGTTGGCTGCCATTCCGCTGGGTCGCTTCGGCGGACCGAAGGACCTGATCGGCGCGGCGCTTTTTCTTGCCTCCGATGCTTCGTCCTTTGTCACGGGCCAGATACTTGCCGTGGATGGCGGGCAATCTGCTTAGTAGAGAAAGGCTCCTATGCTGAACGTACAGCTACATGAAGACGTGTTGGAAATAGTGCTGAATCAACCGCCGGTGAACGCGCTTGGCGCTGCACTGCGGAAGGAACTGTGGGAGGCGATGGAGCGGGCCGCCGCCGATCCAACGGTTCGAGCTGTGGTCCTCCGTGGCGCGGGCAAGCTGTTCTCTGGCGGCGCCGACATCACCGAGTTCGACCAAACGCTGGCGGATCCCTGGTTGCCCGATCTGATCGATCGGGTGGAAAGGAGTGAAAAGCCGGTCATCGCGGCGATCCACGGTACCTGCTTCGGCGGTGGACTGGAGTTGGCGCTTGGCTGCCACTACCGCCTGGTCGCGCCTTCCGCGAAGGTGGGTCTACCGGAGGTGAAGCTGGGTCTGCTGCCCGGGGCGGGTGGAACGCAGCGCCTGCCGCGCCTGGCAGGTGCTCAGGCCACATTGGAGATGATCGTCAGCGGAGATCCGGTTGACGCAACGCGTGCCCTGGAGCTGGGCGTTGCGGACATGCTTGTTGCGGAGGAGGCCCTGGCCGAAGCCGCCATGGCTTTTGCGCGAAACGCGCCCGGGGTGCGACGCACCGGCGAGCGGACGGTGGCGCCGGATCCCGGGGTCTTCGAGCGATTTGCCGCAGAAAACGCCCGCAGGATCAAAGGCATGGACGCCCCCGCAGCCTGCATCGCCGCCGTGAGGGCCGCCACGCAACTTCCCCTGCGGGAGGGCTTAGATCGCGAACGCGCCCTGTTCGACGAGCTTTTGCGGGGCGACCAGTCCAAGGGTCTTCGCCACGTCTTTTTCGCGGAACGCGCCGCGGCCAAGATCGCGGATTTGCCCAAGGGCACCGCCCCGCGGTCTGTGGCGAAGGTGGGCGTCATCGGGGCCGGCACGATGGGCGGCGGCATCTCCATGAACTTCCTTTCTGCCGGCATCCCGGTCACGCTCGTCGAGACCTCGGCTGAGGCATTGGACCGCGGATGCGGTGTGATCCGCAGCAACTACGAGGCAAGTGCGGCGAAGGGACGCTTTACCACGGGACAGGTGGAGCAGGCCCTGGGCCTGTTGACGCCTGCGCTCGACCTGCAAGCGCTGGCAGAGTGCGACCTGATCATCGAGGCCGTGTACGAAGACATGGAGGTCAAACAGGGTATCTTTTGCCGTCTTGACGAGATTGCCAAACCCGGCGCGATCCTTGCTTCCAACACCAGCTTTCTAAACATTGACGAGTTGGCCGCGTGCACGAAGCGTCCCCAGGATGTGCTGGGAATGCATTTCTTTTCTCCGGCCAACGTGATGAAGCTGTTGGAGGTGGTGCGAGGTGCGCAGACGGCGCCAGACGCACTGGCGACAGCGATGGAGCTGGCACGACGCATTCGCAAGGTGCCTGTGGTGGCTCGCGTGTGCTACGGATTTATTGGCAATCGCATGCTCACACCGCGGCAGGATCAAGCCACCGCGCTGCTGCTGGAGGGCGCCACCCCGGAGCAGATTGACCGCGTGCACACCGCATTTGGCATGCCCATGGGCCCCTTTCAGATGGCGGACCTGGCGGGCGTTGACATCGGCTGGCACCGTGATCCAGGCCGCATCGAAAGCCTCAGCGATGCGCTTTGCGCCGCTGGCCGATGGGGCCAGAAGACCAGGGCCGGCTTTTACGACTACGACGAGAAGCGGCGACCGACGCCCTCGCCTGTGACCGCGGAGATCATCGCAGGCTTCCGCGAGAGCGCGGGGCTGCGCCCGCGTGAGATCGGCGAGCAGGAGATCATTGCGCGCACGCTCTACACCATGGTGAACGAAGGCGCGAAGATCCTGGAAGAAGGGATCGCACAGCGTGCTTCGGACGTCGACATCGTTTGGGTCTTTGGGTATGGCTGGCCGGCGATCACGGGAGGCCCCATGTTCTGGGCGGACACGATCGGGCTGCAAACTGTGGTGGACGGCCTGGACCGGTTCCGCCATCAGCTGCCCGCGGACTTCACCATCGCTCCGCTGCTGAAGGAGCGCGCTTCAGCGGGATTGAAGCTGGATCGGTGACCTCCATGCCCGCTGACCTGCACGGAAGGCTCGCAACGAACCGGACAGAGGTGATGGCGCTCAGGAGCGCGCCGTCATCTCTGTCTGCTTGATCTCATACAGCGCTCGCAGGTTCTTCTTCAGTACCTTGCCCGTCCCTGTCTTTGGAAGGGAATCGACGAATTGAACGCTCTTGGGGCATTTGTAGTGCGTCAGGCATGAGCGACTGAAGTCGACCAAGTCGGCCTCCGTGGCTTGCGCGCCACTCTTCAGAACGACCAGAGCCTTGGGAACTTCGCCCCAGCGCGCATCGGAGACGGGGATGACGGCAACCTCCAGAATGGCCGGGTGCGCGAGCATGGCCTTTTCCACTTCCAGCGAGGAGATGTTCTCACCGCCGCTGACGATGATGTCCTTTTTGCGGTCGACGATGAGCACATAGCCGTCCCTGTCGATCGTGGCCATGTCCCCGGTGTGAAACCAGCCGTCACGCAGGGCCTCGCTGCTTAGTTCCGGCTGGTTCCAGTAGCCCTTCATGACGCCGTCGGCTCGGGCGATCAACTCGCCGAACTGCTTGCCGTCCTCCGGGAGCCAGTTGCCGTCGGCGTCTGTGATGTGCAGCTCGACGCCGGGCATGGCGAAGCCCGTCATGGACTGCCGCAGGTAGCGCTCCTCGCCTTCCAGCTCCAGCTCTGGTTTCATGGGGGAGGTAGTCAGGACTGGGGAGGTCTCCGTCAAGCCATACCCGGAGAAGCAGGCACAGTGAAAGGCTTCCTCCACCTCGCGAATCAGGGTTGGAGAGGAGGCTGCGCCACCGATGACGATCCGTTGCAGGCTGCTTAGATCAAACTCGCCGCGACGGGGATGATTCACGAGCACAGTGGCCATGAACGGCACGGCATTGAACTGGTTCACGCGCTCGGCCTCGATGGTTTTGAAGAGAGCCACCGGATCGAAGCTGTCCATCATGACGTGCTTGCCGCCGAGCATGGTGAGAAAGTGCGCGATACCCCAGCCGTTGGCGTGAAACAGGGGGATCGTGTGCAACTCGACCGAGCCGTTCTCGACCTCGAGGTTGATGCATGCGTGGACGGCATGAAGATAGATGTTGCGGTGAGTCAGCATGACGCCTTTGGGCTGCGCGCTGGTGCCGCTGGTGTAGAAGATTTCAGCAACATGGTTCTCATCGACGAGGCTGATCTCGGCGCGGTGTGGCGACCCCGTCTGTATCCATTGGTCGTAGGTGTGTGGCAGCAGCCAATCGGCTGTGATCTCGCCGTCGAGCTGACAAAAGATGCGAATACTGGGTACGGTCTTGCGAAACGACTCCACGAGCGGAACAAACTGCGGGTCGACGAAGAGCACGGAGGCGCCCGCATCGTTGAGCACGAAGCTGAGTTCGGTGGCTGCGAGCCGGATATTCAAAGGCAGCAGGATGGCCCCCGCCTCCAGCACACCGTAGTAAGCCTCCAGCAGGCGGTGCGAGTTGGTGCCCAGAAACGCCACACGTTCGCCGGGCTGAACGCCTGCCTGCATCAGGGCCCCGGCAAGGCGACCGACCCGCTCGCCGAATTGCAGATACGTGAAACGCTCTCCGCGTGAAACCACGGCGATGCGGCTGGCGTACTGACGTTCTGCATGGCGCAAAAACCGTAAGGGCGTAAGCGGGATGTTCATAGGCGTCCTGGAAACAAAGTTCGTTGCGTTGCGAGATCTGCCTTCGGTTTGAGGATCGCTGGTCGCGCAGGCCATCCCCGGAACAAACACCGGTACGGTGTGATCTCACGGATCGTCGGAAGAGACGGTTCGTAGACCGTTCCGGCAGGTTCGTGTTGGGAGTCGCCGAAGTAGGGCATCGTCGCTGTCTTATGCGCTCCGTCTGTTTTTGCGGGGAGAGAGCGCAGGCGCACTGGCCTCACGCAAAGCCCTGTGCAGAATGAGAAACGTGGCAACAGCGCCCAGAACGGTTCCGTAGATCGTCTTAAAGAAAAGCACGCCTCGCAAGTTGGCGCCCTCTGGAAAAAGACGTGGAAGCAGGAAGTAATTGCAGATCGCAAACGCGATCGTAGCCAGGACTCCCCACGCAAAGGATCGTAGAAAGGCGTTGTCCGCCCGAACCGAAGGGACATCGCTGCGCACCGGGAGAAAGCCTGCCCGGCGGCGATGACGCGCGATCAGCAGTGGAATCAGGGTGCTTAACCAGACGACAAAGAAGGTCTCACCCAGCGAGTCTTGAAAGAGGCCACCCTTTCCGGCCACGTTAACGTGGTTGCGGCTATGAAACAGGGCCCAGGCCGATGCGTAGTTCAAGACAGCGTTGCAGACCGCGCTCGAGGCCGTTTCTACGATCAGGTACTTCGAAGCTTTCTGATCCATACCCTGCTCACTTTGGGTCTGACCCGGGTCACATGACGGACCACGAGTCAGACTGCCTTGCTGTAGGTTCAAGCGTTGAAGGCTGTTCGGTCAAAAGGAGAGTTCCAGCCCAAAGCTGATCTGGCGTGGGATCGCTGCGGTTTTGAAGGCCAGCGGATCGGTCAACTGCCCGGGCCCATTTGGACGAAAGCCCTTGAGGTTGTACGGTCCGTGGAGCAGATCGACCGTGCCTTCGGGCGTGGGGACGAGAGCGGAGTCGGTAAGGCCTGCCGCGTTGGTGGTGGCTGTATTTGGAAAGATGTTTTGCACGCTGGTGAAGTTGGTGTGATTGAGCACGTTGGAGGCCTGCGCGATGGCCTCGAGTCGAAGGCCGGAGTCCCGCTTCAAAGCGATGGCGCGCGAGATACGAAGATCAAAGTTCTTGTATCCGGGGCCGATGCCCTGATTGCGACCTTCCCCGAAAGGACGCGCTTCGCCCGGGTGCGCTCCGCCGGTTCCATTTAAATTGGCGAGAGCGGGAACCAGCATGGTGAATGGAACACCGTCGCGCAGCGAGACAATCGGGGCGATGACGAAGTCGGAGTAGAGCAGCGAGGCCCAACGTTGGCCGCTGTGATACGCCGGCGTGGTGTAGACCGCATTGGCAACCAGGCTGTTCTTGATGTTGAAGGCCGACACCGAGCGATCCAGGGACAACAAGCCTGGCCGCAAGGGGGTGCTTTGCGAGCTGAAGTCGCTTGTGTTGTCGATCGCCTTGCTGAACGTGTAGTTCACCTGGAACTGCAAACCATGACCATATCGCTTGGTCAAGGAAGCGGTCAGGGCGTTGTAGGTTGAGTGGCCGTCGGAGGTGGTGTCGTCATTCTGCACGACCTGGGCGTTCGGTGTTCCAAACGTCGAGCCGGGCTTGGGGATGTACTGCGGACCGACGAAAGGATCGACGGGAACCGCCGGATTTTGGACGAAGTTGCCTTCCTGAATCTGCTCGATATGCACGCCCGCGTAGTAAAGATAGCCAACCTCCAGCGAGAGATCCGGAGCGAGTTGCTGGGCAACGCTGGCGCTGCCCTGAATGGAATACTGCAACTTGAAGTTGGGTGCCACCGAGAAGAACGCGCCACCCTGCTGTGTCGGCCCCGGAGGGGCGATGGGGTGCCCTACTACCGCGGCGTACTCTGACTGCGTGAGTCCGGGATTCGGATTGGCCAGCGTCGCTATGCTTCGCTCAAAACTCCCAACTGCGGAGAGCTGCGCGATATTGCCAGGCGCAGTGAGGGCGTTCGCATAGATGTGGGTTCCATCGCCATTCAGATTGGTCGAAGTGAATGGAATGATAAATGGCAACGGTGCCGTAAACAGGCCGCCGCTGGCGCGAACCACCGTCTTGCCCTCGCCATAGGGATCCCAGGCCAGGCCCACACGCGGGGAGGGGAAGTAGCCGGTAGGATAGCCGTTCGGCTCGGGGTCAATGTCCAGCCGGCCACCATAGTTCAGGGTCAGGCGTTGCGATACCTTCCAGGAGTCCTGTCCGTACAGGCCGACCGGGTTTGTGGTGGCGTTGTATTGGCCGTTGCCGGCCCCCTGCAACACCGCCAAAGGCAGACCTGCCACATACAGCTGAGAGCCGCTCAGGTTTGTCGAGGCGGGACCGGTAAGCGGATACCCGTGCGTCAGGTTAAAGATCGCAAGTGGAGTTTGCGCTGCCGGACTGATCGCGCCGGCCAGAAGAATGATCGGGATTGCTCCGTCGAAGTACTGGTACTGACCGCCGAACAGAAAGGCCTGGTACACGTCGTATTGCACCGGCCGATAGGAAAAGCCGAACTTCATGTTGTGAGCGCCTTTCGTCAAGGAAAGGTCGTCGTCGAACTGATATTGGTTCTGTCGCTGGTTGTAGGGGAAATCGAAGGGCGTGCCCACGATTCCGAGACTGCCAAGGTCGAACTCCGCCCCGCCGTGCGGTGCGTTCGAGGTGACGCTATACTCCGGCACGATCTGCGCGCGCACTGTGTTAACCAGATTGGAACTGAAAACATGGTTCCACGTGGCCGTGATGGTCTGATCCCCTGAGACGTAGTTCACGGAGGTGTATCGCGGCACACCGCCCGGCCCAGTCACGTTGTTGCTCTCGCGGGACAGGCCAAACCGCAACATAAAGGTATTGGACTGGTTGGGCTGGTAGTCGAGGCGGCTCACCCAGTTGTTGTAGCGGCCATTCTGATTGGGTGCGGCCTGTGGCGCACCGCTGTTCGCGTTGCCGTTGAAGGTGCCGCTGTTCGGAGTGATCAGAGCGCTGAAGAGCGGATCGTTGATGGGTGTGAAGACGGGCGAACCTAGGAATGCTTGAGCCAGCGGCGCCAAAGGCCCGCCTGTCTGGGCCAACTGCGTGAGATAGCAAAGTTGGGTGACGGGGGCCGGACATGATGTCCCAGTAAAGCCGTTCGTTTGCGCGCGAAGGCCTTGCGCCTGGGCCGTGTTGACCAGGTTCACTGTGACGGCGCTGTCGAGCTTTTGGCGCTCGTAAGATGTGAAAAAGAAGAGCTTGTTTCTTTTAATCGGACCGCCGGCAGAGCCGCCAAAGATCGCACTCTGCTCGAACGGCTTGGTGCCCGCCGTAGGACCGAAGCTGTTGAAGTAGTTCACTGCGTCCGTGCTGTGGTTGTGAAAGTACCCAAAGAGGTCGCCATGTAACTGGTTGGAGCCGCTCTTCGTGATGACGTTGATTGCCGAACCCACAGTGAACCCGAACTCGGCATTGGAGCCGTTCCGGTTCACCTGAAACTCCTGAACGGAGTCCTGCGGTACGTGCGGGTCGCGCTGCGCGCCAGAGCCCGCGTCGTTCTGACCACCGTCGATGGTGAACAGGTTGGATCGTCCATTGCCACCGCCGATTGAAAACCCCGACGCCTGGTACCCGGTGCCAATGGCTGCATCCTGCGCCTGTGGCGCACTCGAATCGGTCACGCCGGGCACGGTATAGATGGTTGCGGCGTAGTTGCGCGACAGGTTGGGGAGGTTCACCTCCTGACGAGTGTCGATGGTGTTGGCCTGCTGCGCCTGGGTTGTGTCGATCACCGGTGTTACGTTGCCCTGCACCTCCACGGTCTCGTTGGCGGTACCCACTTTCAGGTGCGCGTCGTATTCCACCGTTTGCCCAACCGAGAC
Organism: Acidobacteriaceae bacterium; assembly: GCA_965218595.1. Lineage (GTDB taxonomy): Bacteria > Acidobacteriota > Terriglobia > Terriglobales > Acidobacteriaceae > Edaphobacter. The sequence goes on from CBDCLC010000006.1 coordinate 677,319, forward strand.
AGTCACCTGATCAGCGACGGTCCTGCCGAAGCCCTGCGCCAGCACCTCCACCTTGTACGTTCCCGGATCGAGGGAGGGGGCCTGGTACGTGCCCTCTGCATTCGTCTTTACCGTACGCGTGGTGCCCTTCGCCTTTTCCGTGATCGTCAGGCTCGCGTTGGGAACCAGCGCTCCCTGCGCATCGGTGACCGTTCCGCGCATCGCTCCGGTGGCGTAGCCACTCTGTGACCAGGCGCAAGAGGCCGAGCCGAGAATCGCCAGCGAAGCGACCAAAAGTCCTCGGCGTCGCTGGCGGTTTGCTTGCTGGGAGACCCCGTCTTCCTTACCAATTCTTGCCAAGTGCACAGTGAACCTGTCCCGGATCATACGTTTCCGTCCTCTTTCTCCCGTTGCTCCATCTCGACCCACGAAATCTCGTGCCCCGGTGGCAGTCAAGAAGCACCTGCCCACGATTGCCCCTGCCAGCCTGCGTGTATGGCGGCCTGCTGAACGTCCAGCTTGCGGTTGAAACACCTCAGGTGGAACGCTGGCTCTGCCATGTTGCGTTTGGCCTCCGGTACTGGCATCGCGGGCTACCAAACTTACTTGCCAGGCGGTAAGATACGCGCAGAAAGCGAGCGTTGTCACTCTCTTTCCGCGCGGACGTTTTTACGGCTTGACGAGCATTGGCTTCCTGCCCTGTAATTCACCGAACCGTTGGAGGAGTTCTCAGGAAATAACAGCTGTCTCGCAACTTACCGGGAGAACACCAACGAGCCGTCGTTCAACTTGCCATAGCGAAGGTCCACGATGTCGCGCGGATAGTTTTGGCGCAGGGTCCAGGGCTTCTGAGTACCCTGCCTGGGCAAACGGTCGATCTCGCGCTGGATGTAGCCGGACGAGAGCTCCATCAGCGGCTTTTCTTCGAAGCTGCCGTTAGGACGTGGAACCGCGGTACGCAGGCCGCGACGATCCATATAGTTGATGACCCGGCACACATAACGGCTGGTCAGCTCCGCTTTCAAGGTCCAGGATGCATTGGTGTACCCGATTGTGAGTGCAAAGTTCGGTATGCCGCTGAACATCGTTCCCCGGTAATTGAACGTCTTCGACAACTCGGTGGGCTGGCCATCCACCACAATGGAGATGTTGCTCAAAAGCTGCAGCTTCAGGCCGGTCGCGGTGACAACAATGTCGGCGGGCAGCTCCTTGCCGGATGCGAGTTGGATCCCGTGCTCGGTGAAGCGCTCGATGGTGTCGGTGACGATGGACGCGGCGCCCTTGCGGAGCGCTTCAAATAGATCGCCGTCGGGCACCAGGCAAAGCCGCTGATCCCATGGCTTGTAGCGCGGCGTGAAGTGGGTCGCCACGTCGTACTCCGGGCCGAGATGCTGTTGTACGCCGGCGATGATCATCGCGCTCAGCTTTTCCGGTTGTTTTCGCGACATCTTGTAGATGTACATACCCATGGCGATGTTTCTGAAGCGGGCGACTTTGGACGCCCACTTCGCCGGCAGCCAGCGCTTCAGCTTCGGGATGGTCGGATCAGCGCCTGGTCGGGCGACGATGTAGGTGGGCGAGCGCTGCAGCATGGTGACATGGCCCGCGGTTTTGGCCATGGAGGGCACCAGCGTAACGGCCGTTGCTCCACTGCCGATGATGACGACCTGTTTGCCGGCAAACTCAAGGTGCTCGGGCCAGTGCTGGGGATGGATGACCTCGCCCTGAAAGCGTTCCATCTCCGGAAACTCAGGCTGGTAGCCCTGCGCGTAGTTGTAGTAGCCCGTGCACATAAAAAGAAAGGAGCATGTGAGGCTGGTCCGCTCGCGCGATGGGCCGCTCTCCATCTGCACCGTCCAAAGCGCCTGCTTGGAGCTCCACTGCACCTCCAAGACTCTTTGCCTGTACCGGATGTGGCGATCGATCCCGTACTCTTCGGCCGTGTCCTTCAGGTAATTCAGAATGGACGAGCCGGATGCGATCGCCTGATCCTCCACCCAGGGACGGAAGGAAAAGCCCATGGTGTGCATGTCAGAGTCGGAGCGCACGCCTGGGTACCGGAACAGATCCCACGTGCCACCAAGGTTTTCGCGGCCTTCCACAACGAGGTAGCTCTTTTTCGGGCAGCGCACCTGCAGGTTGTACGCCGCGGCAATACCCGAAAGACCCGCGCCGACAATCAAGACGTCAACATGTTCACTCATCAAAACTCCGTCGTTCAGGGCTGTTCAGCAAGGGGCGAGTGCAGCAGAAGCGAGCCGTCTCATCTCGTGCGAGTGGGGTTTCCGGGGGCTCGCACTGGCCCCCACGACTAATTGACCCTGCGGTCAACCAATCAGCGCGACCATACTATCTGATTGGAGGGACGCTTGAATATGCAGACCGAAGCCAAAACTCCAGGCCAGCGGCTACGCGGGAGGTAGCGCCAGGCCCGACAGGTTTCCTCCATCAAAGTACGTTGCCACGAGTTCCGGTGTTACCTCTTCCAGGGTTGGTGGGTGCCACCTGGGCTGGCGGTCTTTATCGACCAGAGCGGCACGAACGCCCTCCGGGAAGTCGTGGCTCCTCACGCACACCTGCGCGATGCGATATTCCTGGTCCAGGCACACGGCGAGATCGTTCGCACCATAGGCGTTTTGCAAAGCCCTTAGCGTGACCTTGAGAGAGGTCGGCGACATACTTTGAAGTGCAAGGAGCGCCGCTTGTGCTCCGTCCTCTTCGCTTTGCGACAGAGCGTGACAGATCTCTTCCATGGTGTCCGAGGCGAAGCACTGCTCGATCCAGCCCTGGTGGGGGAGATCGCCGGTGGAGGAAGTCGGCACCCGGTAGCTTTGAAGATGGTGCTCCATGGCAGCCGTATCGGTGCTCGCTTCAAGATCGGACAGCAGAGGGAGCAGGGACGGGCTTGGGATCAACATGTCGGCTAAACCGCAGGCGATGGCATCGGAGGCACCGATGCGGGCGCCGGTCAGGCCAAGGTAGACACCAGACCTGTGCGGCGCCGTTCCGAGCAAATGTGTTCCACCGACGTCCGGCACAAAGCCGATGGCGGTTTCAGGCATCGCCAGCGTGGAACGCTCGGTGACGACCCGGTGCGAGCCGTGCGCAGACACACCGATGCCGCCGCCCATGACGATGCCATCCATCAACGCAACATAGGGCTTGGGATAGGTGGCGATGAGGTAGTTCAGGGCGTACTCAAGGCGGAAAAAATCGTCCGCCATCTCCAGATGTCCAGCTTGGATCGCCGTATAGATCGCGCGCACATCGCCACCGGCACACAAACCGCGTTCGCCCGCGCCGTCCAGAACAACGAAGTGAACCGAGGAATCGGTTGCCCAGCGCACGAGAGAGTTGTAGATGGTTGCCGTCATCGCGGCCGTCAGGGCGTTGATGGTACGGGGGCGATTCAAGGTGATTCTCCCGCACGCCCCGGTGATGCGCGCGTGCACCTCGGCCGCTCCGTCGCCTGCATTTTCCGGATGCGTCGTCAATCGACTTCTCCTTCGACCTTCTTTGCCGCACCCGACTTGGGCACCCAGGCCTTGCGCGCTGCCGGCTTTCTATCGATCTCTGGAGCGAGATCGGCGGCGGCCTGAGCTTCCGTCTCAGCCGGCGAACTCTGTTTGGTTGGCGGTAGCTCTTGCGCTCCCGCGGACATATCCTGGGCTGCCGTCTTTTTCGGTGTCCAGGCTTTGCGAGGGGCTGGTGTGGCCTCAGCAACTGCGGGCACACTCGCGTCCGAGCCGGCGGGCGCAGGGGAGACCTCAATTGCGCTCTCCGGCAGGAGTGCCGCCGCAGGCAAAGGCTCCGGGGCAGCTTTGCCCTTCGGCACCCATGCCTTTCGCTGCGGTGCGGCTTGGGTGGCCACCTCCGTGCCCGGCGCGTTTGGAAGCGGCAAGGGGGCTTCAATCACGGTTGAGGCTTCGGCAGCAGTCCCCAGCGAAGCAGCGATGACCTCCACAACGGGAACTGCTTCCGGGGGCGCGACCTCCGCGGGTTGCGCCGGAAACTGCTCCGGCGCTCGCCGCTGCACACCCTCCCACAGAAGCTCCGCCAGGTCGCGTACAACTACTGGCGCGGAGCCCTCGTCTCGGGGCGTGCTTTCCAGCATGCTCTTGCAAAAGGGGCAGCCGACGGCCAGAACTTTTTCCTGCGCTTCGCCCAGGCTCTGCTCCACCTCGCGCAGCCGATTGCCGGAGATACGCTCCGACCCGGGCTCTTCTTCCTTCCAGAACTGCGCGCCCCCGGCGCCGCAGCAGAAGGAGTTCTCGCGATTTCGCGGCAACTCCACCACCGCCGTGCTGAGGACTTTGAGAAGGTTGCGCGGTGCATCGTAGACCCCGTTATGACGGCCCAGATAGCAAGGGTCGTGGTAGGCAACGGGGGTGGTCGAGGCATCGGCCGGGAGCCGGCCCTCAGCCACGAGCGACTCCAGAAACTGCGTGTGGTGCATCACCTTGTAATCGCCGCCCAGCTGCTTGTACTCCTTGCCTACCGCGTTCAGGCAGTGCGGACAGGTCGCGACGACCAGCTTGGGCTTGATCTGGTTCAGGGTGGCGATATTTTCGTCGGCGAGCTGGCGGTACAGATATTCATTGCCGGCGCGACGCGCACTGTCGCCGGTGCAGCATTCGCGTTTGCCCAGCACCGCGAAATCCACCTCAGCGTGATGCAGCAGCTGAACAAAGGCCCGCGCGGTCTTCTGCGCCTGCGGATCATAGCTCGCGGCACAGCCCACCCAAAACAGCACATCCGGCTCGGGATTTTCGTCCGTCGTCTTGACACGCAGACCCGCGGTCCAGTCCATGCGCTTGTCAGGGTTGATGCCCCAGGGGTTCTTGGCGCGTTCCATGCCGCGGAAGGCCGTTTGCAACTGTGCGGGAAACTCCCCCTCGACCATCACCTGTTGACGGCGGATATCGATGATGTCCAGCATCGGCTCATCGCCCACCGGACACACCTCGACACAAGCGCCACAGGTGGTGCAAGCCCAGGCGGCCTCCGGGGAAAGGGCGAACTGGAGCAGTGGCGTGGGGCTCGGCGCCCCTTTCTCGAACGATGGCTGGTGTCTGCTGAGATCGTTCAGCTCCATGCGCTTGTTGATCTCGAGCGCAGACGGACTGAGGGCTTTTCCCGTGGCGGTCGCAGGGCAAACATCCTGGCAACGATTGCACTGGATACAGGCATACGCATCCAGCAGGCGGGGCCAGGCGAGATCTTCCAATTGCCTGGCGCCCAGCTGGGGCTCCTCCGCTTCAAGGTCGAGTTCAACGGCGGGCAGCACGCCGGAGGGCACATCTCGCTGCACCAGATACTTGGCCGGCGCCATCAGGAGGTGCACGTGCTTGGAGTAAGGGAAGTAGCTGAGAAAGACCAGCACACTGCCGAGCGCGCCCCAGTAGCCAAAGATCCGCCACGCCAGCGCATGTTCCGGAGTGAACAGGTGCGAGATCAAGGTGGCAAACGGAGCAAAGCGATCTGGCCCATCCACGGCGATCCTGGCGCCCGCACCGATGGCCCGGCTTCCCACATGAAACAGAATGAACGCCGAGACGATCACGGAGTCGATCGTGATGTATTGCTGCTTCACATCCTTGTGCAGAGTTGTGCGCTCGTTGAAGCGGAAGTCGCGCCGGCTGGGAAGCAGAAAGCGCCGAAGCACAAGCGCGATGACACCTATCAGCACAAGCGCCGTCAGGATGTCCGCGAACAGAACGTAAAGGTTGCCGGCCAGGCCAAGCGACGCGAACGACAGTGGGACATAGCCCTCCACAGCGTCCACAACGTTCACCAGAAGATAAAAGGTGAAGCCATAAAAGATGAAGGAGTGAAAGAAACTGACCCACGGCCGTTTGCGAAAGGTGCGGCTCTGCGTCAGGGTCGTCGTGAGCGCGTAGGCGATGCGCTGCGGAAGGTGATTCCAGCGCGCATCGGTGTCGCGGCGGCCCCGGGCGATGCGACGGTACAGGCGAAGGAAACCGTAGAGGCCCAGGGCTCCCGTGACGATCGCGAAGATGGCAAAGAGGACTTTCTGCGTCTGGGGAAGCATGGCAATGCCTGGCGATTCAGGATCGAGGTTAGCGCTTGTCTTGTAGCTCGCGAATCAGAGCAGGCACAATCTCCTGCACATCTCCGATGATGCCGTAATCGGTTTCCCTGAAGATGGGTGCGTCGGCGTCCTTGTTGATCGCAACGATCAGCTGGCTCTTGCCCATACCCGAAAGGTGCTGCACCGCGCCGGAGATGCCGATTGCGAAGTACACCTTGGGCTGCACCGTCTTGCCGGTCTGACCCACCTGCTCGGCATACGGACGCCAGCCGGCATCAACAACCGCGCGGGTCGCACCGACTGCCCCGCCGAGTTGATCCGCAAGCCCCTCCACGCAGGCCGCAAAGCCCTCGGGACTGCCAACGCCGCGGCCGCCGGCGACCACCACATCGGCCTCGGCCAGCGAAACGCGTCCGCGCTTTTCCGCCGTGCGCGCCGTCACGGCGAGGCGGCGCGTGGGCAGCTGCAGCTCTACGTCGTACTGCTCGGCTGGCTCGGCGTTGGGCCTGGCCGGGGCAAACGCACCCGGCTTGATCGTGACCACAATCACATCGCCTTCTGCGGCGATGCGCTCCGTGACACGGGCGAGAAAGGTGTAATGCTCCGCCTCGAGCCCACCGCCGTTGCCCTTCAGCGTGGTGGCATCCTCCAGCAGCGCCGCGTGGAGCTTTACGGCCACACGCGGGCTGTACTCACGTCCGGTGCGGCTGCCGCCGATCAGCACGGTGTGGGCTTCACCCTCTCGCGCAATCTGGGCAACGGCGCTGGCCCAAACTTCGGCGTCGTACCCGGCCAGTTCCGGCAGGTCCGCAACGAGCACCTGATCGGCGAGCAGCGCGGCTTCAGTTGCTGTTGACGTCACCCCGCTGCCCAGAACCAGGATCGCAACCGGACCTTCACGGCCTGATTCACGGGCAGCCTCCGTCATCTCATAGGTGCTCCTGTTCAGCTTGCCTGCACTATGCTCGGCCACAATCACAATCATCGAATCACCTTGGCTTCCTTGCGGAGCAGATCGATTAGCTGCACGGCCGCTCCGCTGGCATCCTTGCCGTCCAGCAACCTGCGCTTGCGATGCTTGACCTGCACCTCGGAGCCCAGCACCTTGATCCTGGACGTGATGCCGAAGCTGTCGATCGTATCGCGCCGGAGCTCTTTGCGCTTGGCTTTCATGATGTTGGGCAGGGTTGGATATCGGGGCTCGTTCAGTCCCTGCTGTGTGGTCACCACCGCGGGCAAGGCCACCGCAAACGACTCGCTGCCGGTATCCACCTCATGCGTGCCGGCAAGCTCCCGCCCGTTGAGCACAAGCGCGTTGGTCCAGGTGGCTTGTGGCCAGCCCAGACGTTCCGCCGTTGCCGCACCCAGCGCATGGCTGTCCCAATCCGCCTGCTGACCACCGCAGAAGATCAGGTCTATCGCCTCCGTTGAAGCCACCTGTGCGACGACGTCTGAGGTAGCGAGTACATCCAGCAGCCCTGTCGTTTCGACCAGGATGGCGCGGTCCGCTCCCATGGCCAGAGCCGTGCGCAGGGCTTCCTCTGAACGTGCGAGCCCGACCGCAAGCGCGATCACCTCTACGGCGCTGTCGGCGTCGCGAAATCGGAGCGCCTGCTCCACGCCGTACTCGTCCATGGTATCGATCACGAGCTTACTGGCGGTCAGGTCGACCTTGCCGTCCTTGACTTTGATACTTTCTTCGGCATCAAGCACGTGCCGAACGACAGCCATGATTCGCATCAGCCTTTTCCCTCATCTCTCCGCAGCGCACCCGACGGCTTCCGGTCGCGGAGCTGCCCCTTCGCGCGTAGCAAACCCGCATGCTAGTACCGGGCTACAAATTTACCCTGCGGTAGAATAACGCGCAAGCACCGCCGGAGGCCGCAACGTGACCACACTGGAACAGACTGAAGTTTCGATACCAGCACCGCTTTCTCAGCTGTCCGCCGAGGAACAGCTGCTGCGCGACTCCGTGAGAAGGTTCGCCCGCAAAGAGATCGCTCCTCTGGTCCGGGAGATGGACGAGGCGCAACAGATGAGCCCCGCTCTGATACGGCAGCTCTTTGAGCAGGGCTGGATGGGCATGGAGGTTCCCGAGGAGTATGGCGGGGTGGGCGCGTCGTTCTTCAGCGCCATCGTGGCCATCGAAGAGATCGCCGCGGTCGATCCCGCGGTGGCCGTGATGGTCGATGTCCAGAACACGCTGACGGTGAACGCCCTGCTGCACTGGGGCAGTGAGGCGCAAAAGGCCAAGTACCTGCCGCGCGTGGCCACGGATCTGATCTGCTCTTATGCGCTAAGCGAGGCCAGCTCTGGCTCGGATGCGTTTGCCCTGCAGACGACGGCGCGCGCCGATGGCGACGACTTCATCCTGAATGGCAGCAAGCTTTGGATCTCCAGTGCGGGCGAATCCGGTCTCTTTATCGTCTTTGCCACCGTGGATGCGAGCCTGGGCTATAAGGGCATCACAGCCTTTCTGATTGAACGTGACACACCCGGCTTCACCGTGGGCAAGAAAGAGGACAAGCTCGGTATTCGCGCGTCCTCTACCTGTGAGCTTTTACTGCAGGACTGCCGCATTCCGGCTACTCATGTTCTTGGGCAGATCGGCAAGGGCTACAAGATTGCGATTGAAACGCTGAACGAGGGTCGCATCGGCATTGCGGCCCAGATGCTCGGCCTGGCGAGCGGCGCCTGGGAGCATGCGGTCAAGTACACTCAGCAACGCCGCCAGTTCGGCCAGCCCGTGGTGCAATTCCAGGCAGTCCAGTTCTCGCTGGCGAAGATGGCCACGGAGATCGAGGCGTGCCGGTTGATGGTGTACGACGCGGCGCGTCGCAAGTCGGCGGGGCTGCCCTATGCCAAGGAAGCCGCTATGACCAAATACTTCGTTTCGCAGGTGGCTGAGCGAGTCGCCAGTGAATGCGTCGAGCTTTTCGGGGGCTACGGCTTCGTGAAGGACTACCCCGTGGAGAAGCTCTACCGCGATGCCAAGATCGGCCGTATCTACGAGGGCACATCCAACATGCAGCTGGCCACCATTGCCAAGCAGCTGTTGGGGTAAGCAGACGAAGAGCCTCACCTGAGCCGACAGAACTGTCAGCTCAGGTGGGGCTCGGCCAGGGCCAGCGCAGCGCGACCAGTCAATACGCGCTGCTGCCGTCAGCGCTACGCCTGCAACGTGTACTGGCCGGCGCTCACCATGGCCTTCGAGATCTCTCGCCCAAGCGCGATCGTGTCCGTCGGCTGATACCGCAGGAGTTCACGAAGCGTGGCCGTGTGATCGCGCAGCGACCCTGCCTCGGCCACACCGCCGAGCACACGCTCTGCGGCGCGATGGAGGACATGCACCGACCTCGCGCCAGCGTAGTAACGGCAAAGCTTCTCCGCGAGCAGGTTGGCCCCGGCCATCTTTTTGGTACGCAGCAGGGCCGACTCCAACACCAGCACCTCGGCAAAGATATCCGAAAGAGCGCCCATGATCTCCTGTTGCTCGGCAAGCTCCTTGGGAGCGAAGCGCTGCAAAGCGAGGCCGGTGCAAAAGAGCGCCGCCTTCTTGGCGCGCGTCACGAGATCGCGTACATCGCCCATCGGGCTGTCATGGCCGGCGTCCGCTACCTGCCCGGACGCTAACTCCGCCGATAGCTGCTCGATCGCGCCCTGCAAAGGCAGCGTACCGGCGGTGGCGCGCTTTAGTAGCCAGCCCGTTGTGATGAGGCGATTGATCTCGTTGGTGCCTTCAAAGATCATGTTGATGCGTGAATCCCGGTAATGGCGCTCGGCGGGGAACTCCTCCACGTACCCGTACCCACCGTGCATCTGCAGTACCTGGCTGACCAGGCGATCCAACACCTCGGACCCAAAGAACTTCAGGATGGAGCACTCCATCGCGAACTCTTCAATGCGCTTCTGAACCTCCTGCGTGTACTGAGGGGAGTTCTTGTCCAGTTCCGCCAGCGCGACATCGATCGAACCGATCACGCGGTAAACCGCCGCTTCAAGCGCATAGATGCCCGAGGCGCAGTCGGCAATCTTCTCCTGCACCAGGCCGAACTCCGTGATGGGCTTGTTGAAGCCGACACGATCCTTGGCATAGCGGATACCGTCGCGCAAGGCGAAGCGCGACTCTCCAACAGCGATGGCGGCGAGCTTGTAGCGGCCGACGTTGAGGATATTGAAGGCGATCTGGTGGCCCTTGCCCGCCTGCCCCAGCAGGTTCTCTACCGGGATCTTGCAGTCGCTGAGGATCAACGGGCAGGTGGACGATCCGCGAATGCCCAGCTTATGCTCCTCCGGCCCGATCGTCAGGCCCTCCGTGCCTCGTTCCACAAGAAATGCGGAGAACTTCTCGCCATCGATCTTCGCGAAGATCGTGAACAGGTCCGCGAAGCCAGCGTTGGAGATCCACATCTTTTCGCCATTGAGCAGATAGTGCTTGCCATCCGCGCTCAGGGTCGCTTTGGTACGGATGTTCATGGCATCCGAGCCCGCCGAGCTTTCCGAAAGTGCGTAGGCCGCGATCCATTCGCCGCTGGCAAGCCGGGGAAGGTACTTAGCTTTTTGCGCAGCGGTGCCATACCAGACCAGCGGCAGGGTACCGATGCTGACGTGCGCGCTAAAGGTGACCGCGAAGCTGCCAAGCACGCTGATGTTCTGGGAGACAATCGCCGACGTGACCTTTTCAAGGTCCAGGCCGCCATACTCCTCTGGAATGTCCACGCTGAGCAGGCCCAGGTCGCCGAGTTCACGCATTAACCTCTGGCTGACGTCGTACTGCTTGGCTTCGATCGCCTCGACCTGCGGGAGGATCTTCTCCTCCGCAAACTGGTGCGTCATGGTGGCGATCTGCACCTGCTCGGAGGAAAGATCTTCGAGCGTAAAAATGTCCTGTGGCGTCAAATCTTCCAGAAGAAAGCCGCCGCCGGTTACGCGCTTGACTGTACTCTTTTCCATCTCAGCGATCATGCGGCGCTCCCGTCAGGGTACTTGGTCTCAGTTTGCAGGTTTTCAAAGATGCCGGCCGCCCCCTGGCCGCCGCCCACGCACATGGTGACCATGCCGTACCGGGCGCCGCGGCGCTTCATCTCGCCAGCCAGGGTGGCCGTGAGTTTGGTGCCGGAACAGCCCAGCGGATGTCCGAGCGCAATGGCTCCGCCGTTTACGTTGACCTTGTCCTGATCGATGCCAAGCACCTTCAGCACAGCCAGCGACTGTGCGGCAAAGGCTTCATTCAGCTCGAACAGATCGATGTCGTCGAGCGACAGGCCGGCCATCTTCAGGGCCTTCGGAATCGCGTAGATAGGGCCGACACCCATCTCTTCCGGCAAACAACCGGAGTACGCAAAGGACACAAAGCGCAGCAGCGGACGCGCTCCAATCTCCCTGGCCTTGCTTTCGGAAAGGATGACGGCGGCGGCAGCTCCGTCGGAGGTTTGGGAGCTGTTGCCCGCTGTGACCACGCCCTTGGCGTGGAAGACCGCTCGTAACCTGCCCAAGGCGGCGAGGGAGGTGTCCGCACGGGGACCCTCGTCGGCCATGAACAGCGACTCTCGGTTCTCGGTTTTGCCGTCAGCCTGCACCGTCGTCGTCATGACCGGCACGGGCACTAGCTCGTCATGGAAGTGACCTTTGGCCACGGCGTGCAGAGCTTTCTGGTGGCTCCGCAGGGCGAACTGGTCCGCCTCTTCGCGCGTAATTCCGTAGTGCTTCGCCACACGCTCGGCCGTCAGACCCATCGACATGTACGCTGCCGGATGATTGTCGATGAGCCAGGGATTGATCGTGACCTTGTTTCCGCTGAACGGGACAAACGACATGGACTCGGCGCCTCCAGCGACGAGCGCCTCGCCCCCGCCACCGCGAATGCGCTCCGCCGCCAAGGCGATGGTCTGCAGGCCAGAGGCACAAAAGCGATTCACGGTCATCGCCGCCGACTCGATCGGCAGACCGGCCCTCAGCGCGATCAGACGGGCGACGTTGCCGCCCTGCTCCGCTTCAGGCATCGCACAGCCGATGATGACGTCCTCGATTTCTTTGGGATCGAGCCCGGGCACACGCGCTACCGCCTCTTTCACGGCAATGGCCCCAAGGTCGTCCGGACGCGTGAAGCGCAAGGTTCCTTTGGGCGCTTTGCCGACCGGGGTCCTTACGGCGCTGGCTACAACGGCTTCCGGCATTCTGTACGTCCTTCCTTCTTTTTCAGAAGAAGAGTTGCCGCCCTAGTTGCGAAGCGGCTTTCCTGTCTTCAGCATGCTTTCCATGCGCTCCGCCGTTTTGGTCTCGCCACAAAGCGACAGAAACGCTTCCCGTTCCAGGTCGAGCAGGTGTTGCTCGGTCAACGGTGTCCCTGGATCGACGTCGCCACCCGTCAAGACTCGGGCCAGATGCGTTGCAATGCGGCCGTCGTGCTCGCTGATGTACTGCGCCTCCCGCATCAGATAGACGGTCAGCTTCAGCGTCGCAAAGACGCTGCGGCCCGGGGCCGGAATATCTGTCCGGGGCAGCGGTGCGAGGAAGTCCGCGGCTCCGAACCGCATGGCCTGCATCTTGGCGTCAAAGAGCAACCGGTCTCGATTCATGCTGATCGCATCCGCATCTTCCAGCAGTCCCAGATCGCGTGCGTCTAAAGCCGAAGTCGACACTTTGGCCATGGCAATCGTCTCAAAGGCCTTGCGCAGCGTTTCCACGATCTCGGGCGAGTCGCCGCGGGAATCAGGCCGGATGTCCATGGCCTTGGCGACGGCACGCAGCATCATCTCTTTGCAGCCGCCACCGCCGGGAATCAGGCCAACCCCTGCCTCCACCAGACCCGTGTACAACTCCAGATGTGCCTGCCGAAACGCCGCGTGCAAGGCGACCTCGCACCCACCGCCGAGACACAGTCCCGAAGCGGCTGCAACGACGGGCCGGCTGCAAAATTTGATCGCCTGCGTCATGGCCTGAAACTGCTCAATCATGCTCCGCACCTGATCCCAGGCGCCCGTCTGCACCATCTGGAGCAGTTGCGCCAGGTTGGCGCCGGCGGAGAAGTTCTGGGCGTCCGTCGCGATCACAAACCCCTCGAAGTCGCGCACGGCTTTGCTTCCGGCACGGAGCTGCTCGGTAAGGAAGTTCACCGTGTCCGCACCCAAAGCGTTCATCTTGGAGTGGAGCTCAAAGCACGCAATGCCATCACCCAGGTCGATCAGCGAGATGTCGGCGTTTCCGGCAACGACGCCGTTTGCCCGGCGATAGCTCGCGATCGGGGCCAGCTCGGGGGAGTGCGGTACCGCCTTGTAGGCGCCTGAGACAAGGTCCATGGACTCCGAGCCGTCATGGCGAAACCAGCCTTCGCCGCCGCTCGAGAGCAGCGCGTCCACTGCCGCCGGTACAGGGGAGCCGAGAGCGCGCATCCGATCCACCGTCTCGCGCACCCCGGCCGCGTCCCACATCGCAAAGGGGCCGAGCTCCCAGTTGAATCCCATGCGCATCGCTTGGTCGATGTCCGCAGGTGATTCGGCGACCTCGCCGATGCGATTCGCGGCGTAGGCCCAAAGCTCTGGAAGCATCTTCAGATAAAAACGCGCTGCTTTGTCCGTGGCAGGATCACCCGCCAGCAGCGCCTTCAGGCGAGCGGGAAGGGAACGAATGTCTTTGACGCGCTCCAACGCGGGTAGCGCGACAACCCCCGCTGGCTTGTACTCCAGCGTGTGCCAGTCCAGCACGGAGCGCACCTCTTTCCCATCTGCGCCCCGCTCCTTCTTGTAAAAGCCCTGCCCCGTCTTGTCGCCCAGCCATTGGCGTTCGAGGAGTTTCTGGGCAAACTCCGGCAAACGCACATCCCGCCGTTCATCGCCCCCGGCCGCTTCGAAGTTGCGGACGATGCTGCCGATCACGTCCAAACCCACCAGATCTGCCAGGCGAAACGTGCCCGTCTTTGGCCAACCAATCACCGCACCGGTGAGCAGGTCGACCTCCTCGATCGAAAGGTCCTGCTCCTGCATCACCTTCATGCCATTCAGAAGAGAGAACGTGCCGATGCGGTTGGCGATGAAGTTTGGGACATCGTTGGCTGGCACCACGGACTTGCCCAGCTGCCGATCGGCAAAGCTGGCGACCGCTGCCAGCGCCTCAGGATCGACCTCGGGCGTGGCAATCAGTTCCAGGAGGCGCATGTGGCGCGGTGGATTGAAGAAGTGCGTTCCGAACCAGCGCTTCCGAAGCGCCGCCGGCAACTGCTCGCCGACCTTTGCGATGGGCAAACCGCTGGTGTTGCTGGTGAAGATCGCTTCCGAATGCAGATGCGGCGCCACCCTCTCCAGCAGATTGCGCTTGATCTCAAGGTTTTCGGCTACGGCCTCAATGACCCAGTCACAGTTCGCAAGACGGGGGAGATCGTCTTCGAAGTTGCCGATACTGACCAGCTTTGCAGTCGCGGCTGAGGCGAAGGCCGCAGGCTTGGCTGATTTCAGCTTAAGGAGAGCGCCGCTGCTGAGCGCGTTGCGGTCCCCACTGGAAGGAACGATGTCCAGCAGCAGCACCGGCAGCCCCGCGTTGGCGACATGCGCCGCGATCCGCGCACCCATGGTGCCCGCGCCCAAGACAGCCACACGATGAATGGAAAAATGCTGACGCGAGGTCCTGGTCTCGTCAGACCCTGGCAAGCTTTCGACCACAGCGGCAGGTGCCGACGCCATGCGATGAACTCCTGGGAAGAAGATCGAACCGCCGCCGACGCGCGTCAAGAACGGGCGCCCCGCGACCCAACGGATCATACTTACCGCAGGGTAAAAAAGTCAAGAAGGCAGATGCGATGCTTTGCTCTGCTATCCATGCGCCGGGGAGCGACCCAGGTCAACTCATCCCAACGCGGCCGCGTCCGCCTGTTGCGGGAAGAAGCCCGCCAGTCAGGATGCGACTGAACTCGTCGGCGATCTCATCAGGCGTAAGACCGCCGCCAGGCTTGTACCAGGTGCCCATCCAGTTCACTGCCCCGGCAATCGCAAAGGACGCCAGCTTGGGGTTGCAGGAGGCAATCGATCCATCCTCCATCCCCTGTTTCACCAGGCCTCGCATTGCAAGGTCCATCTTGCGTTTCAAAGCCCGGACCTCATGCTGCCCGCCTGGGGAAAGCTCGCTGTCATCCACCATCGCGACGCAGCGGCCGAAGTAATGCGTCAGCACCGCGGTGGCGTAGGCGTTCACATACGACCGCAGCCGTTCGAGCCCTGTGCCCTCTTCCGGACTCGAAGACTCGAGATGAGATTCGATGTCGGTGATCCCCGCCCGATAGCATTCCACGAGGATCTCTTCCTTGTTGCGGAAGTAGTAGTACAGAGCCGGCTTGGTCACCTTCAACCGCGCCGCCAGCAGCACCATGGAGGTCTTCTGGTAGCCGCGCTCCAGAAACATAAGCGCTGCCGTCTGCAGGACGGCGTCTCGTTTTAGTTCCGGGCTCCGTAACCGAACCTGAAATGCCTTCCACGGTTCGGAAACACTCCCTCTTTGCTCGCTTAATGGCATTCCGCGGCTGAGCCAGTCCCCTTATGTCGCTTCGTCTAAACCTTGATTCTACCCGGTTTGGTGCCGAACGCCGATCCGCTGGCCCTGAACCGGACGCCGTGAACACGATGGGCCATGCAAGAGTCATCTCCAGATGACCCAGGCTCGTGGTCCCTGGTTCCCCGAGTCTTGCATGAGAGGTTGTGCGACATTCCTCGGGGTCAACGGGCTAACGGGGCAGCGCTGCGGGCTAATGTGGGCAGCGCTGCCCCCTGGAGGGAGGTGAGAGCCTTGAGCCAGGGTATTGGAGGGGGGTTGGAGGCGCGGGCCGGGATCGAACCGGCGCATAAAGGTTTTGCAGACCTCTCCCTTACCACTTGGGTACCGCGCCTCGAGGGAGTGAGCCAATGCTCCGGCTCATCTGAGTTGTAGCAGATGCCCTGCCGCGGGAGAAAGGGTGCGGACAGGAGGTGGGGAAGTCTGGAGCGGGAGACCGGGGTCGAACCGGCGACATCTTCCTTGGCAAGGAAGCACTCTACCACTGAGCTACTCCCGCTCGTGACAGGTTGCAGTATAGCGGGCAGGGCTGTGGCCGGTCAACGGCGGCGAGCCGCGCTTTGCCCTACCGGCCGCCTGCCGCTCGCGGGACCATTGGGATAGCGAGCTTGCATCTCCGAATCGGCTCCCGGGCGCGTGCCGCGTTCAGCCAAGCTGCATCACACCCAGGAGGCGGAGCGCCGCCGCGGGGCAGAATGGAAGGCCAGGCACTCCACGACCGACAGCGGACACAGCACTGGCAGGCTCTTCTGGACTCTGCCGGCGAGGGCATCTGGGGTGTGGATCTTGATGGGCGATGCACGTTCATCAACCAGATGGCTCTGCGGCTCCTGGGCTTTTCCTCCTCCGAGCTGATCGGCCGCAATATGCATTCGCTGGTGCATCACCATCGCGAGGACGGATCGGCGTACCCGGATGCGGAGTGCCCGGTTTATGACGTGCTTCGCCGCAACCGGCCCTTCCGTGAGCGCAAGGACGTGCTGTTTCGGAAGGATGGCACCTCCTTTATCGCTGAAATGTCGGCGCAACCAGTGGACGTGGATGGAGCGGTCGCGGGAGTCGTCGTGACCTTTCGCGACATCACGGAGCTGCGCCAGCAACAGGAAGAATCTCGCCTGGCTTTTCTGCTGGCGGCCCAAAGGACGGCGGAGCTCGACGCGGTGATTGAAAGTATGCCCCACGGAGTGTATGTCGCTACCCGCGAAGGAGAGGTGCGATCGAACCGGCGTGCGCGCGATCAGAGCGCGTCCGGCTTCCCGGCGGAGCTGCGCACCCTGCGCGGTGCTCTGGAAGGCGCTTCCATGACCCAGACCGTGCAGGCGGGTGACCGGTGGATTCGCAGTGTCGGTGCCCCGATCTTTCTCCATGGCGATATCCTGGGTGGCGTCGCGATCAACACGGACGTGACCCAGGCGCGTCGGCAGGACGAGGCGCTGCGGCGCAGCGAGAAGCTGGCGGCTGTCGGGCAGCTCGCCTCTTCGATCGCGCACGAGATCAATAATCCGCTCGAGGCGATCACCAACCTGCTCTATCTGGTGCGGCATGCCGAGACGATGGAAGAGGTGCAGGAGTACGCGGTCATGGCGCAGAGCGAGCTCTCCCGCGTCACCGAGATCACGCTTCAGACGCTGCGCTTCCACCGCCAGCAGAGCCGTGCGACGGAGGTCGACCTTGCCGGGCTCATGCGTGCCGTGATGACGCTTTATACCGGACGTCTGATGGCGCGGGAGATCGAGGTGAGATGGAAACTGCTGAGTGCGCCGCCCGTGACCTGCCTGGAGGGCGAGATCCGGCAGGTGCTCAATAATCTGATCCGCAATGCGCTCGACGCCATGGTGAGCTGCGGACGGCTGATGCTGTCTGTGCATCCGGCCACCTGCCTGCGGACGGGCGAGCCGGGGGTCCGTATGACCGTTGCCGACACGGGAGAGGGCATCAGCCCGGCGATCGCAGGACGTCTGTTCGAGCCTTTTCAGACCACCAAGGAGACCACGGGCACAGGTCTGGGCCTGTGGGTGAGCCGGGGCATCGTGGAAAAGCACGGCGGATCGATCCACGTCCGCAGCCGGCGGGGGGAGCGGCACGGCACGGTCTTCACCGTCTGGCTCCCGGTCAAGGCGGCCCCTACTCTGGCTCTCGGGGAGTCTCCGTAAGCACGATGCGCGGTCCAAGCAGCTCCGGAGTCCTGCGGAGCACGACGTGTGGAGTGATCAGCAGAACGAGCTCCTCCGAGCTGTGAACGCGGTTGTTCTCGGAGAGGATGTCCTTCAGGCCAGGAAGCTGCGCCAGGCCGGGCGTGCCGTCGAGCGACGCCGCCTCGGACCGGCTGAGCGTACTGGCCAGAACGGCCGTCTCCCCGTCTTTGACGGTGATGTCGGAGACGATCTGACGGCTGGCGAGGATGGGATTGCCATCGAGCGTCGCTCCGCTCAGAGCTTCAATCTTGAGGTCGAGATGCATGCTGACCTCGCCTGACTTCTGCACCACGGGGGTCGCCTTGAGGGTCGTGCCCAGGTCCTCGAACTGAATCTGAGGCACGTTGAAGCCGGCACTGGAGCCTGCGTACTGGTTCAGCAGGGTCGCCGCGCTGACGCCGTTCACGGTGACTCCGGCCAGCGCCGAAGAGCTCAGCGCGCCCGAGTTTGAGTAGGTGCCGGTGATGATCGGATATCGCGTTCCAGCGCGAAAAGTACTGGTTTGCCGGTTGCCCGCACGCAGCTGCACGGAATCGATGGACCGGGTATCGCTGGAGTTCAGTGCAAGCGTGAAGCTCGCGCCTCCGGCCGCCGTGACGCCGGTCAGCGTCAGGCCGTTGCCGAAGAAGCCCAGGGTATCGGTCAGCAGCGAGCTCTGGGCCACGCCAGAGCCGATCAGAAAGACGGCCTCGGTGATCAGGTCCTGAATGGGGTTTCCGGTCAGCTTGATCAGCCCGTTCGCGATCGCCTGGTTCAGGATGCTCTGGTTCGCGTTGACAATATCGCGGGCGGCGCTGGCTACGTTGTATACGCCAAACTGCTGTGGCAGACGCGGCCCGATGTCGCGCGTGCGTGTCCTGGCCACATCGAACAGCCGGACGTCAAAGATCACCTGGCTTTGGCTCTCCACCAGATCGGCGAGGATGAGATTGACCGCACGCAGCGTCTCGCGCGGCGCCCGCAGGAGCACCTCACCTGCGTTGTTGCGAACCGCGATCTGCTTCGGCTCAAAGACGCTGCGGATGAGGTTGCCGATCTCCGCCATCTGCTCGGGCGACGATCCGGGGATGTAGATAGTCTCTTCCAGCAGCTTTTCGAAGCGGTCCCGGTTGTCCGGCGTGTCGCGCGCGATCAGGACCGACCTCCCATCGAGCGGGACGGCAAAGCTGCCGGTCATCTTCAGCAGGATGCCCATCGCCTGGGCGTAGCTGGTGTCTTCGAGCTCGAAGCGCAGTGGCTGGTCGGGAACCGACTCATCGAGGACGGCGCGGATGCCAAAGGCTGCGGCGACCTGCTGCAGGGCGCTGTGTCCGTCCGACCGGAGATGGAAGCTGCGCCGGGTCGGATCGGGACGGAGGTCGATCGGCCCTGCCAGGGTCGGATCTTGTCCCACCCAGGGCGTCTGGGAGGAGGGAACGACGGGTTCGCCGGCAGCACCTCCGGGCTCATGCTGCGCCAGCACCGCGCTGTTTGGGGCGATGGAGCGGGCCTGGGCCAGCAGCGCCTCCGCATCGGCGGCGTGGCCCGTCAGTCGAGCCTGGCTGGCACGCTGCACCAGGCTGGCCACCTCGCGCTCCCGCGTCAGGATGAGGGCGGTGCCGTACTCGGCCTGGTTGGGGTCCAGGTCCACGGCCTCGCGAAACTTCTGCTCTGCCAGAGCGAGGTCGTCTGCTTCGATCGCGCGACCGCCGTCCAGAAAGGCGCGGTGGGCCTCCTTCGCGTCGACCCGCCGCACCTGCGCGGGCATGGAGGGAGCTGGTCTGCCGCCCGCCTGCTGCGCCTGCGACGGCATGGCCCCGAGCATCCACAGCGGCAGAGTGGCCAGCAGTTCCGCAGGGGCAAAGCGGCGGCGATGGGTGAGCGGAGGCAAGGGGACGTGAACCTGTGAGGGCTGCTGTCTTGGACGGAACCAGACAGGTCTAGCGAGCACTCGCGACGGTCTGCAGAAGCGTTCGCTCGCTCGACGGCGGCCGGCGCATGCCGCTGCGAATGGCGGCGGTATCCATCTCAAGCTCAGCTAGCGTTCGGCTCAGGGTGTTGCGGTGCATGCCCAGCTCCTCGGCCGCCTTGCACTGGTTTCCGCGATGGTGCGCCAGAACCTCCAGGATGTAGCGCCGTTTGAACTGCCGGACAGCTTCCGCGTAAGGGACACCGGCACTGTGCATCTGGGTAACGAGGCTGTGCAGTTCGCGCTTCAAGTGGTAGCTCCTCGGTGACGGTAGCCCCGCCCCGGGCGGGCGGCGTCGAGCTCTTATTGTCGCTCCGGCGGCTCGGTTTGATCCAGCCGGGCGGGATGTGCTTGGGAGACGATCCGGGATTGCAGGGCCTGGGGTACGAGGAAGGATACCCTATGGATGGCGCTGAGCAAACCCGGCGCGATCCGGGAGTCTCGAACGGCCGGCAGGCGCGGCGATAAGCTCTGTGCGGTCAACACGATAAGCAAGCCGAGCAAAGCTCCCCGGATGGCCCCGAAGGCGGCTCCGGCCACCCGGTCGGGAAGCCCAAGCCCGATCGCTGACGCGGAACGGCGGAGGACGCGACCCAGAACGGCCGCGAGCAGACCCACGCCAGCGAGCAGCAGAAAAAAGGCCACGGCGTCCGCCGCCATCGGCGAGCTGATCCAGGCGCCGAGCCAGCCGGCAAAGGGAGGGTAGTAGCGCGTGGCCACCAGGAGACCCACGACGAGCCCCGCCAGGGCAGCAAGCTCTCGCAGCAGACCGCGCACAAAGGCAAGCACAACCGACCAGACGAGGACCAGCACCAGAAGCCAGTCAAGCGGCGTGAGGCTGGCGAGATCATGGGGCGGCGGGCGCATCTCGCTAGGAGTGTACGGCGGCCGGCCGGAGAGGTGGCCAGGCTCAGGTGTCGAGACCGGTTCGGCCGGTCAGCCGCTCAAAGGCCTCCATGTACTTGGCCCGCGTCGCTGTGACGATCCGGTCCGGCAGCTCGGGCGCCGGAGCCTGCTTGTTCCAGGCGATGCGCTCCAGGTAGTCACGGACGAACTGCTTATCGAAGGAGGGCTGCGGACCCCCTGGCAACCAGAGATCAGCCGACCAGAAGCGGGAAGAGTCGGGCGTCAGCACCTCGTCGGCGAGAACGATCTCGTCGTTCCCCTCGTCGTTGCAGATCAGGCCGAACTCAAACTTGGTGTCGGCCAGCAGCAGGCCGCATTGGGCAGCGTGTGCGGAGGCGCGGGCGTAGAGCGTCATGGTCAGGTCACGGAGCCTTTCGGCGATCTCCGGGCCGACCACCGCGACCGCGGTATCGAAGGAGATGTTCTCGTCGTGGCCGCCGGTCTGGATCTTGGCCGCGGGCGTAAAGATCGGCTCCGGCAGCTGACCGGACTCCTCCATACCGGGTGGCAAGGGAATGCCGCAGACCGCTCCGGTCGCCTGGTAGTCCTTCCATCCGGAGCCGGAAAGATAGCCGCGGGCGACGCACTCGACCGGAAACATCGTTGCGCGGCGCACCAGCATGGATCGTCCGCGCAGATCGTCCGCAAACTCCCGCAGCCGCGGTGGAAAGGCGTCGGTCTCGGCCGTCAGCAGATGGTTGGGGACGACATGGCGCAGATGGTCGAACCAGAACAGGGAGATCTGTGTCAGGATGCGGCCCTTGTCAGGGATGCCCGTCGCGAGCACATGGTCAAAGGCGGAGATGCGGTCGGTCGCGACCAGCAGCAACCGATCGTCGGGAAGCGCATAAAGGTCGCGGACCTTGCCGCGGGCGGTCAGGGGCAGGGAGCCGAGCTGGGTGGTAAGCAGGGCAGGCATCTCTTTGACGCTATCACCGGGCGGCCTTCAGGAGGGCACTAGTGGGTCAGTACAACCGCACCAGAACCACCCGTCCGTCCTCCGCCGGCTGTCCCGGCCATGGAGGACAGGTGACCAGCAGCGTTTTGCCATCCGGTTGAAGCGTCGCGGAGGTCTCGGCGGTGTCGCACTGGGTGTCGTAGAGCCGTGCGCCCTGGTGGCGGCGGCGAAAGAAAGGGAGCAGGCGCGATCGGGTGTACACGTCGAAGTCGACACCTGAGACAGCGATGGGAGAGACGTTCAGGCGGACACGCTCACTGTAAAGGCCGCGGCCGAGCGGCACCACGGTGTGGGGCGTGCGGTCAAAGACAATGCCCAGAGGAAGAAAGATGCTGGCCGAGAGCAGCGGCAGTGCCAGAACGAGGCCGATCGTCGCAGTCAGCCAGCGCGGCCGCATCAGCGAAAAGCGAGCCAGAAGAAGCTCGTAGCCGAGGATCACGGCCCAGTACAGAACACCGTTCGCCCAGTTGGAGGAAAAGCTCCAGCCGGAGCTGCGAAGAAGCCCTTCCATTGCGATAGCCGCGAAGGAGAGCGCGAGGGCCAGGCGGCGGGTAAGGGGCCGGAGCTGCCACCAGCGTTGCCGGAGCAAAAGCACGAGAGCAGAGACGGCAGCAAGGCAGACAGCGATATACAGGACGTGCACCAGTCCAGAGTACGGTCGGTGCGGAGCCCGTGCCAAGATCTGTCCTGGATGGGACTGCGATCCCCTTGGGACCCGATGCGACGGGCATCGAGGCTGGATCCACCTGCACGTTTTGCCACCTCGACCGGACCTGAGCGTAGCCGAAGGGGAAGTGGAGAGAGCCCTGTTTTCCGCCCTGGCGACTAGAAGTTCTGTCCCTCTGCGGCGAAATACAGGGGTCTCTCCGCTCCACGAGACGAGAAACCGTCTCGTTCCGGTCGAGATGACAACCCATTTCGCTATGTGATGACAACCTGTTTGGCTCTATGTCGATACAGCCTAGGCGACCGCCTCCCGAGCTACCGCCAGGCGTGAGCGGCGGCCTCCGAGATTAACCGAAACGATCTTGGAGACGCCGGGCTCCTGCATGGTGACGCCGTAGATGACGTCTGCCTCGCTCATGGTGCGCTTGGAGTGCGTGATGACCACAAACTGCGTGGTCGCGCTCATCTCGTGGATCATCCGCGCGAAGCGGCCGACGTTGGTCTCGTCGAGCGGTGCATCCACCTCGTCCAGAACACAGAACGGCGCGGGCTGGAACTGGAAGATGCCGACCAGGAGAGAGAGCGCGGTGAGAGCCTTTTCGCCACCCGAGAGCAGAAGGACGTTCTGCAGCTTCTTGCCCGGGGGCGAGGCGATGATGTCCACACCGGATTCGGCGGTGTTGCCTTCGTCGGTCAGCTTCATCATGGCCACGCCGCCGCCGAAGAGCTTCGTGAAGGTGGCGGAGAAGTTGCTGTTGATGACGCGGAAGGCCTCATCGAACTTGACCCGGGAGACCTCGTCGATCTCGCGGATCGAGCTTTGGGTGTTCTCGATAGAGTCAAGCAGATCGCGCCGCTGCGCTTCCAGAAAGGTGTGGCGGGAGCTGGTCTCCTCAAACTCTTCGAGCGCCATCATGTTTACCGGGCCCATGGCTTCCATCCGGCCCTTGAGCGCGCGCGCCTCCTCCTCGCGCACCAGCAGCGTCTCGTGATCGATCCGCTCGATCCCGTCGTCCTCTCGCAGCTGGGCCGCGGTTGCGGAGAGCTCGTCCCTGCAGGCCGCTTCCATGTGTTCAATGTCGGAGGCGAGCCTGGCGGAGCGGGTGCTGAGCGCCGACCGCCGCTCCCGCAGATCGTCCGCCTCCCCCCGCAGGGCGCGCAACTGGGTGTCGAGTGCGGCGATGTGCGATCGGAGGTCGGTCGCCTCGGTGGTCAGTCGATCGGCCTCGGCGGTAGCGGCTGCACGCGTCCGGGTCAACTCCGCCTGGAGCGCATGGAGCTCGCCTGTCTCCGCTTCGCGGCGCTCCCGTTCCGTTGCCGCGGCCTCCATCTGCGTCTCGATGCTGTGCGTACGCTGCCGCAGGCCGGCCAGCAGGCGCTCGGTCTGGTCCGAGCTGCCCTGCGCACTGCGTCGCCGCTCCTCCAGGCCGGCCAGCGTGGCGGCGGCGGCGGCAGCGGCCTGGCGAATGGCTTCGCCATCGCCCCTTAGGGTCGCCAGCTGTGTCTGCAGGTCGTGGTAGCGGGCATCGAGTGCGGCGTGCTGCGCCTCCAGATCCTCGGCTTCGCTCCCGCGCCGCGCAAGGAGGTCCACGCGGCCATTTCTCTGGTCGCGATTGCTCTCCGAGGCCAGCTGCCACTGTTCCAGGCGACGTTCGATGCGCGCCGCCTCGGAGTCCATCTGGCGCAGCGCGGCTCCCGAGTTGGCCGCCTCGCGCTCCGCCTCGCGACGCTCCGTGCCCATCTGCTCGAGTCGGCTGGTCAGGGTGCCGATCTCCTTGCCCAGAGCCGCGCTGCGAAGATCGGTTGCGGCCAGCTCGGACTCCGCGCCGGCCAGCAGTCGCTGCAGCTCCGCCAGGTCGCGCTTGAGCGCCAGCGGTCCCTGCGCCCGCGGCCGGCCGCCGGTGACGGTGATGTTGTGAAAGGTCTCGCCCCGGGGTGAAAGGAAGAAGGCCTGCGGATGCTCGGTGGCGAGCGATCGCGCGGTCTCCGCGTCTTCCACGACATATCCGTCGCGAAGCTTGGGCAGAGCCGCGGCGAGCGAGCGCCCGAAGCCGTTCTGCACCCGTACGCAGTCCGTCAGGGCGACGACATCTTCGCGTCCGGCCAGGGCGCCGCCCGCCGCCTCCGGCGAGACCGGGGAAGCGTCTCCGGAGGGGTGAACCAGAAAGGTCGCTCGCCCGGCAACACCGTTCTGCAGCATGCCAATGCCTGCATCGGCAGCCTCCCAGCTTGGGACAACGATGTAGTTCAGCTCGTCACGCAGGAACTCGTCGACGACGTTCTCAAACCGGCCGTCGACCTCCAGAAAGTCGGCAAGGGTGCCGATCGGGGCAAGTGTTCCCCCGGAATCGCGGCCGGCTCCCGCGTTGGCTTTGAACAGATTGCGAACGGTGTCGGTGGAGTAGCTGTGCTCGCGAATCAGGGTTTCAAGCGAGGTTCGCCTGCCGGTCATGGTGGCCACCTCGCCGCGCAGCGCGTCGCCACGGCGCCTGGACTGCGACTCTTCCCCGCGCCGGGCTTCGATCTCGAGCCGATGTCCGGCGATCTCGCGCTCCAACCGTTCAAAGCGCTCGGTGACCGACTCAAAGGAGAGCCGTGCCTGGCCACGCTGTCGGCCAAGCGCTTCCAGCTCCCCGCGAGCGGTCTCCGACTCGCGCGCCAGGCGTTCGGCCTCGCGGTCCAGCCCCGCAAGCGCGGCTTCGGCCTGAGCTATCTCGTTGCGGATCTGGCTCGACCGCTGCAGGGTGCCCACAGCGCCGCGGCGGTGCTCCTCGGCCTTCCCCTCGAGATCGGCGGCCGACCTGCGAGCCTCACCGGCCTGCCTCTCCCAGTGCTCCGCGGTGGTGCGGGCTGCCGCCGCTTCGGCCGTGGCGGAGTCCAGAAAGAGGCGGTGTTCTGCGGCTTCAGCAGCCATCTGACTGATCTGCGCGGTGAGTCCGGCGATCTCCCCTGTGCCTGCCTCGATGCGCGAAGACAGGTCCGCAACGCGATCCGCATTGGAGGTCAGCCGGCCCGCCACGCGCTCCAGCTCCACCGCGCTGCCGTTGGCTTGGGTGTGAGCCTGCCGAAGCTCGGCGTCGAGGGTGTAGCCCCGCCCGGTCGCGGTGCTGAGGGTGCTGTCGAGCTCGGCCAGGGTGACGGCCCTCCGGTCGATCTCGCCGGACAGACGGTTCACCTCCGCCGTCGCAGCCGCCTGCTCCTCGTCGAGCTCGCGAAGGCGGTTGCTCAACACCACCCGCAGGCGGCCTCGCAGGTCGTCGCGCAAGGCGGTGTAGCGCTCGGCCTTGGCGGCCTGGCGCTTCAGGGTTCCCATCTGCCGCGTGACCTCGTCGAAGATGTCGTTGACCCGCGACAGATTGGCCCTGGCCGACTCCAGCCGCAGCTCCGCCAGACGTTTCTTGTTCTTGAATCGAGTGATGCCGGCAGCCTCTTCAAGAAGTGCCCGTCGATCGAGCGGCTTGGAGCTCAGTAGCTGTCCGATCCGCTCCTGACCGATCATCGCGTAGCTTTCGCCACCGAGGCCGGTGCCGCTGAAGATGTCCTGGATGTCGCGGAGACGGCAGATGCGGCCGTTCAGAAGGTATTCGGAGTCGCCGCTGCGAAAGAGCCGGCGCGTCACCGTGACCTCGCCGGCGCGCACCGGGGCGCGGGAAAATCGGCGACGGCGAATCTTGAGGACGACGGCGTTGGAGCGGGTGGTCTCCCCGTTTGGCTGAGCGTGCGCCGACGCTCCGCCGGCTTCGGCCTGGTCGCCGGACCCCCCTTCCAGGGTGGTCCCGGGCTGGGCCTCGGCGACGGCCTCCTCGGTCTCGGCTGCCCGCTCCTGACGGTTCAGCAGCTCGTCCCAGTCCCCGGGCAGATCCGCCGACCTCCGGTCGTCCAGGACGAGCTCCGCATCCTCCTCCGCCGCCCCAGCCGAACCGTCGTAGAGGTCAGGGTCGATCAGCGTCAGCGAGACCTCCGCCATGCCGGTCGGCCGGCGGTCGCGCGTCCCGGCGAAGATGACGTCCTCCATCTTGACGCCGCGGAGACTTTTGGCCGACTGTTCCCCGAGCACCCAGGTGATCGCGTCCGAGATGTTGGACTTTCCGCAGCCGTTCGGACCAACGATGGCGGCGATGCCCTCCCCGGAGAGGAGCACCTCCGTCCGGTCACAGAACGATTTGAACCCAAGGATCTGTACCTTGCGCAGCTTGAGCAAACGGGCACCTCCGACTGGCACCGGCCCGCGGCGGCGAAGCTTCGCGCAGCAGGCATGCCGGCGGAGATCGGGCCAGGGCCGACATCCACAATCTACCCCCAAGCGGTGGACCGATCAATCGGTGTGCCCCAACGGATTGTGGGAAAGGCGGTCCGATCTTCGGGACGGGAGCCTGGTTCCTCGCCCAAGGACCGCGGCTGCCGCGGGCCCGGTTCTTCCGCCAGGGCAGGAGCTTCGGTGCCGTGACTCAGCTTTTCGCCCAAGCTGCGATGGTTCAGCTATATTTGCTTTCACATGCATCCGACCGCGGACCCACCGCCGGCGGCATCTACGGTAAGCAAACGTCTCAATTCTCCAAGGAGTGTGGAATGAAGAAGGCAGTGATTCAATCGTTCCTGGTTGCGGCTTCAGCCATCGCGGTGGTGTCGGTGCCAGGGCTCCGGGTCGCATCGGCGCAGGACGCGCAGGCCGCACAGCCAGCCGGCCAGAAGGGCGACCAGGTTCAGATGTCGCAGGCCGAGTACACGGCCTACAACAACGCCGTCTCGCAGACGACTCCGCAGGCCAAGGCGCCGGCGTTGGAGGCGTACCTGACTGCCTATCCGCAGTCCAAGGTCAAGCAGGATGTGCTGCAGCAGTTGATGATCGCCTACAGCAGCTTCGATCCGGCAAAGACGCTCGACACCGCCGACCGGCTTCTGCAGGTGGATCCGGGCAATCTTCGCGCGCTCACGTTTGAGGTTTACTTCCGCAAGGCAAAGGCGGACCAGACGACCGATCCCGCGGCAAAGCAGGCAGCGCTCGACGAAGCCTCCAGCTACGCGCAGAAGGGCCTGGCCGCGACCAAACCGGCCGACCTGAGCGACGCCGACTTCCAGAAGATCAAGGACAGCGCCTACCCGATCTTTTACAGTGCCATCGGCACCGATGCGCTGCTCAAGAAGGACACCGCCACCGCGATCGACAACTTCAAGAAGGAGCTGGCAGCCGTTCCCATCGCGCAGACGCAGCAGCCCGGCCCGGTGCTTCAGGATACGTACTTCCTTGGACTGGCCTACCTGCAGTCCAACCCGCCCAACTACGTCGACTGCACCTTCTACATCACCCGCTTTGTCACCTACGCCCCCGAGCCGTACAAGACCCAGATGGCTCCGACCGCCCAGTACTGCTACAAGAAGTTTCATGGCAAGGCGGACGGCTACGACGCGGTGCAGACGGCCGCGGCCAGCAATCTGAACCCGCCTTCCACGCTGAACATCACGCCGGCTCCTTCGCCGCAGGACATCGCCGACCAGACGGTCGCCTCGACCCCTGACCTGGCGACGCTGGCGCTGAGCGACAAGGAGTACATCCTCGAATACGGCAAGCCCACCGATGCCGACAAGGTCTTCGACACCATCAAGGGCAAGTCGGTGCAGATCCCGGGAGCGACGGTGCTTGCCGCAACGCCTGACCAGCTGCAGGTCGCGGTCTCCGATGACGCCGTGCAGTCGAAGGAAGCAGATTTCACGTTCAACATGAAGTCGCCCCTGAAGACCGTCCCGACGGTGGGCTCGAAGATCGACCTGACCGGTACCTACACCAGCTACACGCGGAATACCCCGGCGCCCGCTTCGGCGAGCGGAACGGCCGCTGGTGCGACAGCTGCGGCACCGGCCGGGACGGCAGCTTCGACGGCCGCCCCAGCCGATTCGACGGCCACGCCGTCCACGGCAGCCACCGGTTCGACCGGCACCGCCGCAAGCTCCACTTCGGCAGCCGGAAGCGGACCGGTCATGATCGTGATGAACGATGGCGAGGTGGTGACCAAGGCTGAGCAGCGCCGCTCGGCTCCGGCGCACCGAACCACGACAACGCATCGCCGCCACTAGTCGCGGGGGAGTGAACCAAAGCAGCAAAGGGGGGCGGCCAGCAGTGGCTGACCCCTCTTTTGTTGTGATCGGGAGGCCCTCCGACCAGCAACGAGCACGCGGAGGTCCAGGGCGGGCTCCCGGTTGGCGGTTCCGCTGCCCCGTTCAGGGGATGGCAGCCTCGCCTGGCCGGACGCAGCATCGATGCATGAATCCTTTTCGCCGGTCACGTCCCTTGCTCGGTCTTGCATCACTGCTCTCGGTTCTCTGCTCCGGTTCGTCCGGTCTGGCTCAAACCTCCGCCGCCGAGGTGCAGGGCACTGCCCTGAGCGCCTCCGGTCTGCCGCTTGCCCACGCCGTGGTTCGGCTGGTTTCGAACCCGTCGACCCACAGCTTTACCCACTCCCTGCGCTACACACTGATGGCGGATGCGTTGGGAAAATTCAGCCAGGGCGGCTTGGAGCCGGGAGCCTACCTGGTGATGGTGTCTACCGGCGAGAAGGCCGAAGCTCTGCTGCAGTCCGTGTGGTTGCGTCCTCGCGGTACCACCATCCTGCACCTGGGAGGACCCCACCCGGGGGAGGCCGGCACGACGGCCGTGAGTCGCAGGGGGTTGTCAATCCAGCCGGCGAAGGCGATGCTCCGGTGACGCTGGCGGGCCGCCTGGGAGGCCTTCTGCCCCGCTGGCTGGACTGGTAGAGCGGATCACTCGCCCAGCATGAGGCGGCGGATCGCGGTCGCGCGGCCCGTCGTCTCGTCGCAGCCGATCAGCGCCGCGCACATCTTCGGATTGCCCTTCGCCGCCTCGAACTTGCCGGGCATCCCGGTGAGAAAGCGGTGCAGCGCCAGCTCCGACTCGACGCCGATCACCGAGTCGTACGGTCCGGACATGCCGACGTCGGTCTGAAAGGCCGTGCCGCCAGGCAGCACCCGTTCGTCGGCCGTGGGAATGTGCGTGTGGGTGCCGAGCACAGCCGTCACCCGACCGTCCAGGTACCATCCCATCGCGACCTTCTCGCTGGACGCTTCGGCGTGCAGGTCGAGCAGGATCACCCGAGCGCCGGTCTCCTTCGAGACCTGTGCCAGCAACTCATCGGCCTTGCGGAAGGGGTCGTCGCAGGAGCTCATAAAGACGCGACCCTGCAGATTCATCACGGCATAGGGCACACCCGTTGGCAGCTCGCCCTGGTAGAGCCCGAAGCCGGGAGTTCCCACGGCATAGTTCGCCGGGCGCAGAATGCGCCGGCCGCGCTCGTGCGAGGCGGCGGGGACGGTCATGTACTCAAAGATCTCGCGCTTGTCCCAGATGTGATTGCCCGTGGTGATGACGTGCGCGCCCAGGTCGAAGAGCTCTTCGGCGTGGGCGGGCGTGATGCCAAAACCGCCTGCGGCGTTCTCGCCGTTGATGACCAGCAGATCGACCGCGTGGGTTTCAATCAGGTGCGGCAGGTGTTCGCGCACGATGTGCCGGCCGGCGGACCCGAAGACGTCGCCGACAAAGAGAAGGTTCATTGTTCTGCAGCGTAGCATGGCCTTTCCCGACCGGGGAGGCTGCGCTCCGGAGCGGGCTTTCGCTCGGGAAACGCCGCTCTTTCGACTGTGGTAGCTTGCTTGCCATGGCACAGAACGGGCGTTTCGAGCTGGGTGTGCGCGTTCTGGCGGTGCTCGCGGCCGCGCCGGAGGCGATGCATACTTCTGCCGCGATCGCCGCGGAGCTGGGCGAGAGCGCGGTCATGATCCGCCGCACCTTTCTGCTGCTGCACAGGGCCGGACTGATCACGCAGCGCAAGGGACCGAAGGGTGGCGCTCGGCTCGGCCGGCCGGCAAAGCAGATCGGCCTGGGCGATGTGTACAGCGCGGTCAACGGAAGCTGGCTCGGCTCGGCCGAGGGCGGTGAGGGTGCCTTGGCTCCGCTGCTCAAACGCGTGCGGCGGGATGCGGTCGCAGCGATGAACGAGACGACGCTGGCGCAGGCGGTAAAGCGGATGCTAAAAAACGTCGTCTCAGGAGCTCCGGCGGTCGGTATCTGACGCCTGCTCCGCGACCATTGCCGCCGCCGACCTCGCCTGCGGGCGCATCAGCGGAAAGAGAATGACGTCGCGGATGGAGCGGGAGCCGGTCAGAAGCATGGTCAGGCGATCGATGCCGATGCCCTCGCCGGCCGTCGGTGGCAGGCCGAAGCGAAGCGCCCGAACGTAGTCCTCGTCCATGGCGTGAGCTTCAGGATCGCCACGGTCGCGCTCGGCGAGCTGCTGCTCGAAGCGCTTCCGCTGCTCCTCGGCGTCATTGAGCTCAGAGAAGGCGTTGCCCACCTCGAAGCCGCCAATATAGAACTCGAAGCGTTCGACCCAGTCGGGCTCGTCGGGCTTTTGCTTGGAGAGCGGCGAGACGGCGAGGGGGAAGTCATAGATGATGGTGGGCTGAATGAGGTGGGGTTCGGCGACGGTCTCGAAGATTTCAGCGATGCTCTTCCCCAGTGGTGTTCCATGAATGAACGTCTCGACGTTGGTGAGATCGTGGTTCATCGCATCGATCAGGACCTGTTCTGGACTAGGAGACTCGACCCTGGCGGGGTGCTTTCGAGCTTTCAAAAAAGTAAAGAGCGAATCCTCTGACGCAAACGTGGCAGGTTCCGGTTTTGCGCCGAACTCTGCCGGCCAGAACTTCACGATGGCCTCGCGCATGGAGAGTCTTTGCCACCTCGCAAGATTAATCTCCTGCCCGTTGAAGTGCGTCATCGTGGTCCCGTTCACTTCCATCGCCACCGACCGGATCAGTTCCTCGGTCAGGTCCATCAGGTCGTGGTAGTTCGCGTATGCCTGGTAGAACTCGAGCATGGTGAACTCGGGGTTGTGCTGGGTGGAGACGCCCTCGTTGCGGAAGTTGCGATTGATCTCATACACCCGGTCGAGGCCACCGACGACCAGCCGCTTCAGGTAGAGCTCTGGGGCAATACGCAGAAATAGCTCGAGGCCGAGGGCAATGTGCTTGGTCGTGAAGGGTCGCGCCGCAGCTCCTCCGGCGACGGTCTGCATCATAGGGGTTTCGACCTCGAGGTAGCCGCGACGGTCGAAGAAGCTGCGGATGGAGCGCAGGATCTTTGCCCGCTTCTCAAAGACCTCGCGCACGTTGCGCGGAGCATCCATGTGCTGGGCGTCTGAGGGGGCCGTCTCGGTGACCGGGCTCGATCCGGGCTCGTGGTTGGCTGGAGGCAGCTCCTGCTTGGCGAGTGTGCCGGAGTTCATGATCAGGTCAACGTAGCGCTGGCGGTAGCGCAGCTCCACGTCCTCCAGGCCGTGGTACTTGTCCGGAAGCGCGGCCATCGCCTTGGTCAGAAAGCTGATGGCGGGCTTGCCCTCGAGGGGCAGGGCTTTCAGCGTCAGCTCGCCGGTGCGGGTGCGCATCAGAACGCCGCGCACGCCGATGTGGTCGCCCAGGTCGAGCAGCTTGTACAGCGCAAAGCTGTCCTCGCCCACGTCGTCCCGGCGCACATAGATCTGCAGCCGTGCGCCGCCCTGCTGCAGATGCGCGAAGCCGGCCTTGCCCTGCACGCGCAGGCTCATCAGCCGGCCGGCGACGGCGAACTCCGGCCTGTCCCGCTCCAGGTCCTCGCCCGCGACCGGCGCGCCCGGGGAGTCGTAGCGCGCCAGCAGCTCCGGCACCTGCGCAAAGGCGATCCGCTCTTCGGCGACAGGGAAGCGATTGGGGTAGGTGGCCTCGGCCCGGTTCAGGCCGGCGTTGGCGCCCAGACGGGCGATCTCGGCCAGCTTTTCGCGGCGCAGTTGATACAGGTTCTGCTCAAACTCGGATTCGGTCTCGCTCATGTCGGTACCTTCTATCTTACGAGTGGCGCGCCAGGGGCTGGGGGCTCCGTGGTGTAATGGTTCTCGCCATGGCGGACAACGGAAGGAAACAAGGCGGCGCGCTCAGCGACCTGGTGACGGCGGAGTCGATGATCCAGCTGGCGATCGCGCTTCCGCTCGGCTGTCTGCTGGGCTGGCTCGTTGGCTCGTGGCTGGACCGGCATTTTCACCAGAGCTGGATCGGCATCGTCGGCATCCTGCTGGGCGCGGCGGGCGGGTTTATTCAGATTGTTCGCGTGGCCTCGCGATACATGAAGCGGGACGGCGGCGGCCAGCCGTGACGGAGGCGGCGAGCTTTACGGACGCCGACTTCCGGCAGACCATCCTGCGCTCGATCCGGCTGTTGGCCGTCATCGCGGCACTGGCTCTGCCGCTGGCGTGGTGGCGTGGCGGGTGGGCGAGTGCGGCGCTGCTGGCAGTCGGCGCGGCGATCTCCGGCACGGGGCTGTGGGAGTGGCTGCGCATCATGTCCGCTGTGATGGCCCGCATGGACGCCGGTGCCGAGGCGCGGCCGATGGGACCGGTGCTGGTGGGGTTCTTTCTTCGTCTGGCGCTGACGCTGGCGATTCTGTATGTTAGCCTGAAGTCTCTGGATGGCTCGGTCTGGGCGCTGGCCGCGGGGCTTCTGCTGGGAGTGTGTGCTCTGACGGCAGAGGGTCTAAGGCTGGTGATGGCGGGAACGCTTTAGACCGGGAATCGGACGGCCTGCCGACCGCTTCCATCCTGAACTTTTCTGCCATGCCACTACCCCTGCAGCTACCGCTGACCCGAGTTCTGAACCACTACCTCGCCGCGCCGACCGATGCGCTGCTGCGGGCCGTGCATGTGCCGCCGGCCCACCCGCAGGCTCCGCTGACGAACGCCTTTGTCATGGAGCTGCTGGTCTTTACTCTGCTTCTGGTATATTTTGCCGTCGTCCGGCTCAGCCTGAACGTCGAACGGCCGGGGGGCGTGCAGCACCTGGCCGAGATGACGCACGAGTTCGTCTCCGAGCAGGGCGAGCAGATCATCGGGCACGGGCACGAGCGCTATACCGGCTACCTCACCGCGCTGCTGCTGTTTATCCTGATCAGCAACCTGATCGGCCTGGCCTCGCCATGGCTGGAGTCGCCGACCGCCAACATCGTGGTGCCGCTGGGCTTCGCGATCGTCACCTTCTTCTACTACCAGTACGAGGGCGTGCGGGCGAACGGCCCGGCGTACATCAAGCAGTTCCTCGGGCCGGTGTGGTGGCTCTCCTGGCTGCTGTTCCCCATCGAGGTCATCTCGCACCTGGCGCGAATTCTGTCGTTGTCGGTCCGGCTGTATGCGAACATGTTTGCCGGCGACCTGGTGACCCTGGCGTTCTTCTCCTTGATTCCGATCGGCGTGCCCCTGATCTTTCTCGGGCTGCACCTTGGCGTCTCGGTCGTGCAGGCGTACGTGTTCTTCGTTCTGGCGGCGATCTATCTGTCGCTTGCGACCGCGCACGATCACTAGACTTTCTTTCTGTGCGAGACCGTCCTCCCGTCTCGCGCTGGCAACACCGCCGTACAGCGTGAGGGTGCCAGCACGGTGAGCATCAACCACCCACTGGCGGCGGAACTCCGGGAGCGAAGGAGCACTACGACGATGTTGAAGAAGCTGCAGTATCTCTTTATGACGCTGGCCGCGCTGATTCTGGCGACCCCCGCCTTTGCGCAAACAGCGGCCGCCGCCGGCGACGCCTCTCGCACGCAGTGGATTCCCCTGGGAGCCTCGCTCGGCATGGCGCTCGCGGCCGGTCTCTGCGGGCTCGGTCAGGGCCGCGCAACCGCCTCTGCCTCCGAGGCGCTGGCGCGCAACCCCGGAGCCCGCCCCGGCATCTTCCTGTTTCTGCTGATCGGTCTCGCGTTTATCGAGTCCCTGGCGCTGTTTACGTTCGTGATCATCTTTATCAAAGCCGTCTAGTCTGCGGCTTCGACCCTGAGAAGAGCCTCCGCCTGGCGGGGGCTCTTCTGTTGTCAGGGGGCGAGTCTGAGGCCGCACTCAGGTCCGAAGCGCGCGATGACCTGAACCCACGTCTCAAAAGCGAGACGTGGGGCACCCTGTTATTGGGGCACCAGGAAAGGACGAATCACCGACGCAACAAATGGTGGCCGACATCTCTGAATAATCCGAAGGTATGGGTCCGAGGGTGCGGGTGCCCCACATCTCGTCTCTGAGATGTGGGTTCCCTCCACCCGATTCGCGAGACCGCCGCCCCTGGAGATCGCCCTGATCTGCCCGCCCTGAGACTTGTTCAAGTCTCCCCTACGAAGCCTAAGCCGGGGCGGGGGAGGGCTGCGGCGAAAGGCCCGACTCGGCGGCGAGCTCCTGGTCCTTGTACTGCAGCTGGTAGAGCTTATAGTAGAGGCCGCGTTCGGCCAGCAGTTGCTGGTGGGTGCCCTGCTCGCGGAGCTGTCCGCGATGCATCACCAGGATGGTGTCTGCCCGCTGGATGGTGGAGAGCCGGTGCGCGATCAGAACGGAGGTCCGGCCGGTGATCATGCGCTCGAGGGCGAGCCGCACGCGCACCTCGGTCTCGGTGTCGACCGAGCTGGTGGCCTCGTCCAGAATCAGGATGGCAGGCTGGTGAGCGAGCGCGCGAGCAAACGAGATGAGCTGCTTCTGCCCGGTGGAGAAGGTCGCGCCGCGTTCAGTGACGGGCTCGGCGAAGCGCGCTGGCAGCGACCGGATGAACTCGCCGACATTGACCTGGTCGGCCGCCTCTTCGAGCTGCCTGTCGGTGATCCAGTCTGATCCGAGCCGGATGTTGTCGGCGACCGAGCCGGTAAACAGGAAGGGGTCCTGCAGGACGACTCCGAAACGCTTCCGAAGCTCCCGGAGGTCCTGCTGGCGAACATCGACGCCGTCGATCCGCACCTCGCCATGCTGGACGTCGTAGAAGCGCATCATCAGCGCGGTCAAGGTGGTCTTGCCGGCGCCGGTGTGGCCCACAATAGCGGCCGTCTCGCCGGGCGCGATGGTGAAGGACACACCGCGCAGGATCCAGTCGATGTCGTGCACCCAGCCGCGAGGGTCGGGCGCCGGGGTGTTGGGGTCGGTGGCGCGGAGGCTGTCGACCTGCTCGGGGGTGAGCGGCTGATAGGTGAACCAGACGTTGCGAAACTCGATCGAGCCGGTGCGGTCGCCGGCGATGGGATGGGCGGGAGAGACGATCTCCGGGGCGGTATCGAGCAGGCGGAAGACGCGCTCGGAGGCGGCCATGGCGGCCTGCAGGATGTTGTACTTCTCGCTCAGATCCTGGATGGGACGGAAGAATCGCTGAGCATACTGCATAAACGCGATGAGCACGCCGAGCGTGACCGTGCCCCCGAGCACCGAGAAGCCTCCGCGCCAGATGACGAGCGCGATGGCGATCGAGGAGAGCAGCTCCACCGCCGGGTAGTAGAGCGCGTAGGCGAGGATGGCGTCCTTGTAGGCGTCCATGTGCTGCCGGTTGATGGTGGCGAAGTCGTCGTAGGCACGCTGCTCGCGATTGAAGAGCTGCACGATGGACATGCCGGAGACGTGCTCCTGCATGTAGGCGTTGATGCGGGCGATGGCGTGGCGAATACGGCGGTAGCTCTCGCGGACATGCCGACGGAAGATGCCCGTGATGTAGAGAATGGCCGGGATCACGGCGAGCGTCAGCAGGGCCAGCGGCCAGCTCATCCGCAGCATGATGATGACGATGAAGGCGAGAACAAAGACGTCTTCGAAGATGGCGAGGACGCCGGAGGTAAACATCTCGTTGATCGCGTCCACGTCCGACGTGACGCGGGTGACGAGCTTTCCGACGGGGTTGCGGTCGAAGAAGGCCGGCTGCATGCGCTGGATATGGCCGAAGATCTGCCGCCGCATGTCGAACATGATCCTCTGGCCGGTCCACTGCATGAGGTAAGTCTGAAGGAACTCAAGCGCGTAGGAGAGGCACAGCGCGCCCAGGTAAAGGCCGGCAATCTCCGTGATGCCGGTCGCCGGCCGCGGGCTGAGCTGGCGCGCGAGCCAGGAGAGCCGGTCGAGCGGAACGCCCATCATGTAGCGATCGACCGCGATCTTCACGAGAAACGGACCGAGCACATCACTCCCGGCCTTCAAAAGGATGGACACGGAGGAGATGGCGGTCTGCAGCTTGTACGGTCCCAGGTAGGTGAGCAGGCGCCGCATCAACCGGCCGTCGTAGGCCTTGCCGACGACGTCGTCGTCGGCCGGCGGGGTCTTCGGCCGGTCCTTCTCGCGCGCTTCTTTTGTGCTGGCTTCTTTGCTCTGGGGCATCGGGTCTGTCGCCATTCTAGATGCGGGAGCGTGGGGCGAAGTACCAGGAATCTTGCGTGAAACAATGAAGAGAATGAATTTAGAGGCGCAGGGAGACGAATTGGACCGGTCGCTGGGAGTCTATCTCTCGGTGCCGTTCTGCCGGGCGAAGTGCTCCTTCTGCAACTTTGCCTCGGATGTCTCGCAGGCAGGGCAGGTCGAGGCGTATGTCGAGCGCCTGTGCGAGGAGATCGCGAGCGCGCCCGAGATCGCGTACGACGTTCGGGCAGAGCTGCCGCGCACCGTTGACACCATTTACCTAGGCGGCGGCACGCCCAGCCTGCTGTCGCCGGAGCATCTGCAGAGAGTCTTCCGCAGGCTGCGGGAGAGCTTTGCCATCGAGCGCGGGGCTGAGATCACGGTCGAGTGCGCGCCTGGACAGATCTCTGGGACGACACTCGAAGCGATGCTCGAGGCCGGGGTGAACCGGATCTCGCTCGGGGTACAGAGTCTGGTGGACCGGGAGGCTGCCGCCGTCGGCCGCCTCCATACTCGAGCGGCGTGCGAGGCGGAGGTGATACGGCTGCGGGCAGCCGGCCTCCGGAATCTCGGGATCGATCTGATCGCCGGTCTGCCGCACCAGACCGCGGCCTCGTGGGGGGAGTCGCTCGAGGCAGCCCTGGGTCTCGGACCAGAACACGTGAGCGTCTATCTGCTGGAGATCGATGAAGATTCGAGGTTGGGCCGGGAGGTGCTCGCAGGGGGTGGACGGTACGGGGCCGCGGAGGTGCCGGACGAGGAGCTGGCCGCGGAGCTCTACGAGACCGCCTGCGAGGTGCTGACCGGCGCGGGCCTGGCGCAGTACGAGATCTCGAACTTTGCCCGGCCGGGCCATGATTCGAGGCACAATGAGCGGTACTGGCTGCGGCAGCCCTACGTCGGCTTCGGCCTGGATGCGCACTCGATGCTGCGGTCGCCGGAGGGTGCGGTCCGATTTGCAAACACGGACGACCTGGGGGCGTACCTGTCTGGGCCGGCGATGCCTCGCGATCCGAGCTCCATGCCCGTGCTGAGCGGGGCGCCTTTCCGCACCGTCGATCGGATCGGGCCGGAACAGGAGATGGAGGAGACCTTTTTTCTGGGGCTGCGGCGGTCGGCGGGCGTCGATCTTCGCCAGATCGGCGAGAGCTTTGGAGCGGATCTGCCCGGCCAAATCGAAGACGGCATTCGCGATATGGTGGAAGGGGGGCTGCTCGATCGCAGCGGCTCGATGCTTTGGCTGACGCCCGCCGGCCGGCTGCTGTCGAACGAGGTCTTCGGCCGTCTGCTGCTGGAGCCGGAGCCGGCGAGCACCGCCCAAAGCACATTCCAGAGCACATAAGGAGCAGAGCATGATCGATCTTCGCAGCGACACCATAACCCGTCCGACCCCGGCCATGCGCGAGGCCATGGCGCGCGCGGAGGTGGGCGACGACGTCTACGGGGAGGACCCGACGATCAACCGGCTGGAGCGCCGGGCGGCGGAGATCTTCGGCAAGGAGGCCGCGATCTTTGTGCCGACGGGAACGATGGGCAACCAGATCGCAATCCGGCTGCACACCGAGCATGGCCAGGAGGTGATCTGCGAGTCGCGGTCGCACATCCTGGACTGGGAGATGGCCATGGTTGCCGCGTTTGCCGGCTGCGTTCCGCGCACCGTCTCCGGCGAGCGAGGGATTCTGCGATGGGAGAACATCCAGCCGGCGATCGCACCGGAGATCTACTACCGTGCCGCGACCGGCCTGGTCTGCCTGGAGAACACGCACAACATGGCCGGTGGCGTGGTGACGCCGCTTCCCGTGCTCGAAGAGATCTGGGAGGGAGCGCGCCGGGCAGGCCTGCCGGTTCACCTGGACGGGGCTCGCGTCTTCAACGCAGCCTGTGCCCTGAACCTGCCCGTGGCGACGGTCACCCGCGGCTTCAACACCGTGATGTTCTGCCTGTCGAAGGGCCTGGGAGCTCCGGCCGGATCGATGCTGGTGGGCAGCGCGCAAAGCATCAAGCGGGCCCGGATCTTCCGCAAGGCTCTGGGCGGTGGCATGCGGCAGGCCGGTGTGCTGGCGGCGGCAGGGCTGATTGCGCTCGAAGAGATGCCCGGGCGCCTCCATGAGGATCATGCCCACGCGCGGCTGCTGGCCGAGGCGGTGGCGGCCTGCCCGGAGGCGACGATGGACGCGGAGGCTGTGGAGACCAACATCCTGATCTTTCGTCTGCGGAACGGTGGTGCGGCCGCGTTTTGCGCCGGGCTCAAGGACCGGGGCGTGCTCGCCAGTGCGATCGGCCCGGACGCGGTGCGGCTGGTGACGCACTTCGATGTGGATCGCCGCGCCTGCGAACGGGCGGCAGAGGAGATCGCGTCCCTTCTGCGCCAGCCGGGGGCGTGGACAGAGGCTGCGTAGGTCAGGCTCGGTCCCGTCTGCGACGCAGTCTCGATTCATCGTCCGTTTGCAATGGCAGACGGATGGCCGGAGTAAGCTGATCTCGCCTGCTGTATTTCTTGGCATCCTGGGGGAAGCAAGTCGCGTGAGCCAGACGATCTTTGTGCTGGAAGATGATGTCGATATCGCCCGACTGGTGCAGTATCACCTGGAGTCGGCCGGGTTTACCGTGCGGGTGTACCACGCAATCGGCAGCATTGTGAGCGACGCGGAGCGGCAGGCGCCGGCGCTGTTTCTGCTTGACATCATGGTGCCGGGCGGCGATGGGCTGGACCTTTGCCGGCGGCTGCGGCAGAATCCGGCTCTCAGCGTGGTGCCGCTCATCTTTCTGACCGCCCGCGCGGCGGAGAACGACCGGGTGCAGGGGCTGGAGCTCGGCGCCGACGACTACATCACCAAGCCCTTTGCCACGCGGGAGCTGGTGGCGCGGATCAAGGCCGTGCTGCGGCGGTTTGAGCGGCCGAGCACGCCGGCGCTGGTGAAGTTCGACGACATCGAGATCGATGCCAATGCCATGCAGCTGCGGGTGGGCGGCCAGCTGGTGACGACCACGGCCACGGAGTTCCGTCTGCTCGACTTTCTGGCGCGGCATCCGGGACGGGTCTTCAGCCGCGACCACCTGCTGGACGCGGTCTGGGGCGACTCCCGCTTCGTCACGCCCCGGTCGGTGGACGTCTATGTCCGGCGCATCCGGGAGAAGATCGAGTCCGATGCCGAGTCGCCGCGGTATCTTAAGACCATGCGGGGCGCCGGGTACCGGTTCGAGATCCCGAAGAGCTCCGCGGCCTAACCTCACGGCCTGAACTCACGCTAAGGCTCGCGGCCCAATTCGCGGGCCAGCTTCACGTCCAGACCTGTGGCCCAGCATCGCGTGAGAACCTTAGCCAACGGAGGTGGATCGATGCGGCGCAGCCTGTTTTTCGCGTTTTTTCTCCGCCTGACGGTCGCGATGGCCCTGATTCTCGTCCTTCGCATGTACCTGGTGCCGCGGGGATGGTGGCTGACCGCCGGCCTGGTCCTGGGTTGGGCGTCCTTGAACGCCTACCTTCTCTCCCGCGCAGTGCGTGCCAGCATCGTTCCCCTCCAGCGCTCGGCGGCGACCATCGCCGAGGCTCCAGCGGGCGATCTGCGGCAGCGCTTCAGTGACTTCGACGGACTGGCGCGCGCGATCTCGCGTGCCTCGGTCGAGGTTTCGCACGCGCTCGCCGAGGCAGCCCGCAGCCGGCACGAGCTCGAAGCCATGATCGACAGCATGCAGGACGCGGTGGTGGCGGTCGACGCGGCCGGACGCATCCAGTGGACCAATGAGCGCATGCAGAAGCTCATTCCGGGGTCGTCGGTCTCGAGCGTGGTGCGCGTGGGCCACGCGCTGGTCCAGACCATCCGCGACCCGGAGGTGCTCGAGTGCGTTCGCTTTGCGGTGGCGGAGCGGGAGCATTGCCAGAGGCGATCCACCTCCATGCTGCCCGGACGCATCTTCGAGATCAACGCTTCGCCGATGCCGGCCGGGGGAGCGGTTGCGGTGCTGCACGACATCACCCGCATTGAACAGGTGGAGCGGACACAACGGGACTTTGTCGCCAACGTCTCGCACGAGCTGCGGACGCCGCTGACCTCCATCAGCGGCTATGTGGAGACGCTGCTCGATCACGAAACAGCGCTGACGTCGCAGGCGAGGTCGTTTCTTGAGACCATCCACAACAACACGACGCGCATGAATCGTTTGACCGAGGACCTGCTGCTGATG
The DNA here is from genome assembly GCA_965218595.1 of Acidobacteriaceae bacterium. Lineage (GTDB taxonomy): Bacteria > Acidobacteriota > Terriglobia > Terriglobales > Acidobacteriaceae > Edaphobacter. The sequence goes on from CBDCLC010000006.1 coordinate 717,955, forward strand.
GCGCGCGTCGAATCGGCCGAGGCGGACCTGCGGCCGACGGCCGTTCCTGCCAAGCACCTGGTGGAGGAGGCGGTGCGAGCCATGAGCGGCATGCTGCAGGATGAGCGGGCGGTGCTTGAGGTCGGTGAGGTGACCGCGGAGGCGGTCTTTGCGGATTCGGATGCGGTCGTCCAGGTACTGAGCCATCTGATCGAGAACGGCATCAAGTACGGCCGCGGGCGCGACAGCGATGGGGCGCGGGTGCGGATCACGGCGGCTACCCGGGAGGAGCCGTTTCCGGCGGTCGAGTTTTGCGTTGCCGACGGTGGTCCGGGTATCGCGTCCGAGCATCTTCCACGCATCTTCGAGCGCTTCTACCGGGTGGACAAGGCGCGCTCCCGGGAGTCCGGCGGAACCGGTCTGGGGCTCTCGATCGCGCGCCACGTAGTCCAGTCGCTCGGAGGCGATATTCGGGTGGAAAGCCAGCTCAACCAGGGCAGCAGCTTTCTTGTGACGCTCCCGCGACCTGCGTCCCCGGAGATTTCCGCGACTTCTTCCACCGTGTTTATCTCCCCGTAACATCGGCTCGTGACACTGAAGTGGTATGGCCCCCAACCGGCAAGTCTGCTTACCCGGGTCCGCGCGGTGCGAGGGTGCGCCGTCTGCTGAGCACCTGCCGGCCTTGCGGATCGCCCGCGCGCCGGTGAGCGGGTCTCAGAAGTACCTGAACGCGTCGCCATGTGCGGGCAAGGCAGAGGAGCAAGAGGGTTGATCTCCGGTTGGAAAGAAAGCCAGTGTTTCAGCGCCAAATGACGACTCAACGAGCTTCAAAGCCCACCTTTGAGAGCCTTATGCCGGTTCCGCCCGCACCTGCGCGGCCTGCGCCGGCTGCGAGCGGCGCACGCGACGCGCAGCCTTCGCCGATCCGCCGATATCTTCTGAGCCGGGGCAGCGGCTCGGCCGCGGACGCCACCTTTCAGAGCGCCATGCTGCTCTGCGCCTTCAGCATGTTTGCGATTGTGCTGTTTATCCTGTTCATCCTGGTCGTGCGGTCCAGGCCCACCCTGGCGGCCTTTGGGTGGAAGTTCTTTGCGCGCTCGGCGTGGGACCCGGTCAGCGGCAACTTCGGTGCGCTGCCCTTTATCTACGGCACGCTGGCCACCTCGTTTCTGGCGCTGCTGATGGCGGTTCCGCTGGCCCTGGGCGTTTCCATCTTTCTTACGGAGCTCTGCCCCCGCGCTCTCCGCACGCCCATCTCCTTCCTGACGGAGCTGCTGGCGGCCATTCCGTCGGTCGTCTATGGCCTGTGGGCGGTCTTTGTTCTGGTGCCCATCATGCGCGAGCAGCTGGGTCCCTTTCTGGCGAAGTACTTCGGCTGGACCCACCTGTTCGGCGGCCCCAACTTCGGCGTTGGCCTGCTGACGGCGAGCATTATTCTCGCCATCATGGTGTTGCCGATCATCTCGTCGCTCACCCGCGACATCATGCAGGCGGTTCCGGACTCGCAGCGCGAGGGGGTTCTGGCTCTGGGCGCCACGCGTTGGGAGATGATCCGCATCGGGGTTCTCCGCAACTCGCGCATCGGCATCGTAGGGGCGGTGATGCTTGGCCTCGGCCGGGCCCTCGGGGAGACGATGGCCGTCACCATGGTCATCGGCAATCACCCCAGCATCGGCGGAGGTCTGTTTGCTCCGGCCAATACGCTCGCGAGCGTCATCGCCGGCGAGTTCTCCGAAGCCACCGGAACCCTGTACATGTCGGCGCTGATCGAGATCGGCCTGGCCCTGTTTCTTGTGACCGTCGTCGTCAACGCGGCCGCTCGCCTGATGGTTTGGGCGGTGACGCGCAATGCTCCCGCGAGGGTGGTGTAGGCATGAGCTCCCAACCGATGTTGAACGCCTCCTCACCACGGGCTCCGCTGCGCAACTCCCGTACCAACACCAGGCTGCGCAATGCCAGCGACGTCATGGTCAGCGGCCTGGCCATTCTCGCGACCGTTGTCGTGATTGCGCCGCTGGTGGCGATTCTTTTCTACCTGGTATTCAAAGGTGCCAGCTCGCTGAACCTGGCCTTCTTTACGCAGACGCCCGCGCCCGTGGGCGAGGCTGGCGGCGGCATGGCCAACGCCATTCTTGGGTCAGGCATGATCCTTGCCCTGGCCAGCCTGATGGGCATCCCGTTTGGCATCGCGGCGGGGGTGTACCTGGCGGAGTTTGGCCGTGGCAAGGCGCTCGGCAACGCGGTCCGATTTACCGCGGACGTCCTGAACGGCGTCCCGTCGATCGTCATGGGCATCGCTATCTACTCGCTGATCGTCGTGCGGCAGAGACACTTTTCCGCCTTCGCCGGCGGCGTGGCTCTGGCCATCATGATGGTGCCAACGGTGACCCGCACCACCGAGGAGATGCTTCTGCTGGTGCCCATGTCCGTGCGCGAAGCGGCACTCGGTCTGGGTGTGCCGCGCTGGCGCACCGTCCTTTCGATCTCGCTCCGGACGGCCTCGCCGGGCATCATCACAGGCTGCATGCTGGCGTTTGCCCGAGTTGCCGGTGAGACGGCGCCGCTGCTGTTTACCGCCTTCGGCAACCAGTTCTGGAGCTTCTCCTTTTCACAGCCCATTGCAGCTCTGCCGCTCCAGATCTACGTGTATGCCATCAGCCCCTACGACGAGTGGCATCGCCTGGCCTGGGCAGGTTCGCTGGTGCTCATCGTTCTGATCATGGTCTCGGTCACGCTGGTGCGTATCTATGCCAGCCGCGGCGTCAAGGGGGGAAGAAGCTAGTGGGCGTCGGAATTGAGGTCAAGGACCTGAACGCGTGGTACGGAACCAACCACACGCTCAAGGACATCACGCTGAACATCCCGGCGAACCACGCAACCGCGCTCATCGGACCGTCGGGCTGCGGCAAGTCGACCTTTGTGCGCTGTCTGAATCGCATGCACGAGACGAACCCGAGCGCGCGCGCGGAGGGTACCGTGAGGATGGGCGACCTGGACATCTACAAGGATGCCTCGCCGGTCGAGATCCGCCGCCGCGTGGGCATGGTGTTTCAGCGGCCCAATCCATTTCCGACCATGTCGATCTACGACAATGTCGTCTCCGGCCTGCGCCTGAACGGGTTTCGCGACCGGCAGGTGCTCGACGAGACGGTGGAGCGATCGCTGCGATCGGCGGCTTTGTGGGAGGAGGTCAAGGACGATCTCAAGAAGAAGTCGGGGGCCTCGCTCTCCGGCGGCCAGCAGCAGCGCATGTGCATCGCGCGCGCGATCGCCGTCGACCCCGAGGTTCTGCTGATGGATGAGCCGGCCAGCGCGCTCGATCCGGTCTCGACCTCCAAGATCGAAGATCTGATCTTTCAGCTCAAGACGCAGTACACCATCGTGATCGTCACCCACAACATGCAGCAGGCGGCGCGCGTGGCGGAGAGCACCGGATTCTTCCTGAACGGCAAGATGATCGAGTTCGATTCGACCCACAAGATCTTCACCAATCCAAGCGACAAGCGCACCGAGGACTACATCACGGGAAGGTTCGGCTGATGACGACCCGCATCAACTACCGGCAGAACATGGACGACCTGAAGGAGCGGCTGCTTGTGATGGCCGGCATGGCCGAGCAGGCGATCCAGCGATCGATCGAGGCCTACAACACGCGCGACATGAACCTGTGCGAGCTGGTCTTCCGGTCCGAACCGTCCATCAACCGTTTGGAGCGTGAGATCGATCAGATGGCGCTCGATCTCCTTGCCATGGAACAGCCCATGGCGATCGATCTCCGGTTCATTCTGTCGGTCATCCGCATCAACGCGGACCTCGAGCGCGTCGGCGACCAGGGCGTCAACATCGCGGTTCGGGTGCGCGAGATGGGTGCCTTCGCCAACATCGATCTGCCGGTCGATATCCCCCGGCTGGCGTCGCTTTCGGCGGCGATGATTCGACGCGCGCTGCAGTCGTTCATCGAAGCCGATGCGGAGATGGCGCGCAGCGTCCTGACGCTGGACGACCAGGTAGATGAGATGAACGACGCCGCCTTCACGGCGCTGAGCGGCCTGATCCGGGAGAAGCCCGAGCTGACACCGCAGTCGCTGAACGCGCTCATCATCGCCCGCAATCTTGAGCGTGTGGGCGACCACGCGACCAACATCGCTGAGGACGTGATCTTTTGGGTGCAGGGCGCCGACGTGCGGCATCACAACGGCACCGCAGGGTAGGCCGCCTGGTCGACCGGCGGGGAGTCCGGCTCAGGGAAGGGATCCCACCAGACGAACTCCCGCAGCAGGGGATAGAACAGCGCGACCCGAGTGGAAGCGGTGCCTCCGTAGCCTGAGGTGGCCTGCGCATACCGTTGCAGCTGTGGCTCGTAGTGGCGGCGCTCCGCTGCCAGAAACTCTGCCAGCTCCCTGGGGCTGCCGCTTCCCGGCCGAAGGCTGGCTGTCTTGTAATCGACGAGCCAAAGACAGCTGTCCCCGGTGGAGCGGGGCTGTGGCCCGGCGACAAAGAGGCGATCGACGCGAATTGCGTCGCGCGACTTCCTCCACGAGATTGCGGACCACTCGGTCTGTGCCGACGGGTGATCGCGCAAGAGCCACTGCCCGACGGCATCGGTAAGCGTGTTGCGCACGGCCAGCAGCACCTCCGCGACCGCGCCGGGGAGCTCGCGTGACGCCACACCGCCCGCGCGCAGCAGCGCAGCTGCCCGGTCCTTCCAACCGGGCAGATCCTTCAGCAACTCCTCGGGGGCGTGCCCCTTTGCGACGCGTTCGGATGCGAGCTCCAGGAGAGCGTGGGCCGCGGTTCCAGCCGACCGCGACCGGAGCGAGCCGGGTTGCAGGTCGATGCTTTGGAGGGCAGCGGGCGGAGGCGGTGGCGGCGCCACGAGCGTGTCTGTGCAGCTCGCCAAGCGGATTGCCGGGTTGAAGTCCGCGGGCAGCCGCTGGATCTCCGTGACCGCGGCCGCAGGCTCTGCCTCTTCCGAGGCGGCGAGCGATTCGATGACGCGCGGGGCTGGGGAGATCGCCTCTTGCACCAGGGTGAGCTTTTCGACCGGCACGGCGGACCACGCAGCGGAGAGCAGGCTGCCTGACTTGGGGGCGACCTCGCCGCCTGCGCTCCGCTCCGGGCTGGCAAAGAGGTGCAGCTCTTCGCGAGCGCGCGTGCTCGCCACATAGAACAGACGTTTGCGCTCGGCGGCCTCTCGTTCCCGCGCCAGGCTTCGGAGGTATTCACCGAGCGGCTCGCTGACATCACCCCGGCGCCGAATGGGCGCAAGCATCACGGGGGCAGCATCGGGAGGCAAACCTGGGAGCTCCTCCCACGTGAGCAGATCATGCGTATTGGCGGAGGTGAGGCGTTCCATCTGGGGCACAAACACCACGTCCCACTCCAGACCCTTCGCCTCGTGAATCGTCATGAGATCCACTGCGCCCTCTTCCGCCGGGGTCTCGGCAAAGAGCTTGGCGGCGTTTCGCCGCAGCAGCTCCAGATCGACGCTGCCGGTCTGCTCTTCGAGCTGCGAAAGCAGGCCGAAGAACTGCGCGGCGTGTTGCATCTCGCCCTCGTCGAGCGCGGCGTCGCCGCCCAGCGATCTCCAGGTGCGCTCGACGAGTTCGGCAAGCGGCAGCTCGGTCAGACGGCCAGCGGCGGTCCGAAGCAGCTGTCGCACGCGATCGAGCCGAATGCGGCTCGCTTCGGGCAACAGGCCGGCATGCCGGTCCAGCAGAACGTCCAGGGGCAGGCGGTTGAGGTGGGGATCCTCCGAGCCGGAGAGCCGGTAGAGCTCCCAAAGCTCCAGGCCGCACCACGGAGCGCGAAGTGTGGCGAACCAGGCGACCCGGTCCGCGGGGTGGAGCAGGGCGCGCGTGAGTGAGAGGAGGTCCTGCACCTCCATGCGCTCGCCCAGGGCCTCCACCTTGACCGCGCGGAACGGAATCGCAGGCTCTCCGGGCCGGCCGCGCAAGGCGGTGACGACCTCGCGCAGATGCTGCCTGGCTCGCACCAGCACCGCGATCTTCCAGAGCTTGCTGCGCCCGGGCGGCAGCGGCCGCGACCGCCAGCGAAGAATGATCTCGCGGATGGTGCGCGCGTGCTGGTGGCGGGATAGGTGTTGCCACGCGAGGGCAGGTCCCCACTCGCTGCTTTCGTCCGGATCGCTGCTTTCGTCGTCCGCGCCGCCTCCGGGATTCAGGTGGAGGTGCCAGCGCCGTCCCTCGCTCGTCTCCGAGCTCGCCCGCACCGGTTGGGCGGCCCCGAACGAGATCGCCGGGACGGAGGGCAGGCCGGCGTCCTCGGCCGCGAAGATTTGGCTGAAGTCGTCGTTGAACTGCCGTACCAGACCGGCCTGCGATCGAAAATTGGCGGTGAGCCGGATGACGCCGAGCGGAAGCTGCCCCAGGAGCCCGGTCTGGAGCATCTGGAGGAAGCTTTCGACCCGCGCCTGCCGGAACATGTAGATCGACTGCTTGGGATCCCCCACGAGGAAGGCGGTCTGTTGCGTCCCGTCCCAGCCTTGCGTGAGCAGGGAGAGAATCTGGTACTGGCTGGAGGAGGTGTCCTGCACCTCATCGACCAGAAGGTGCTGCAGGCTGCCTCCGCCCGGACCCGTCCGGAGCTTCGCTGCGCCCGCGCCCGCAAGGGCCTCCCGCGCCCGAATGGCGACCTCGGCAAAGTCACACTCGCCCCGGCTTTCGAAGATGTCCCCAAGATCGGCAACGGCCTGCCGGAGAACATGAAAGAGCGCCTTGCCCACGATCCACTGGTCGGAAGGAAAGCAGGCGGGCGGCAGCTTCGGGAAGCGCTGGATGCGTTCGAGCAGCCGAGGGTGGCCGCCCAGCGAAGCCACGATGTCACGCAGGATTTCCTTGTCCGGGGGACGCAGGTGAAACCGGAGGATGTTGGAGCCGAGGTTTGTCCGCCATCGCCCATCTTTGGTGACCAGCAGGTGCAGCAGGGCCCGCCAGTGTTCCAGGTCGGCGGCGTCGGCCGCCGGAGGGCTCCACCGGTCCTCGCAGGCGCGCATCGGCGAGGGCCCATCCGCATAGCCAGGCAGGGCGCTCATGGTCGCGGCCGCGTGGGAGAGCTGCTGCAGCAGATGCTCTGGAAAGAGCTTCCGCAGCGCTTCGAGCTCGGCGCGGACCACCTCTTCGAGAGCGCGGTCCAGCCGTGGCCTGACATGCTGCTCAAGATCGCTGTCCGCCAGCGGTTTCCCTGCTCCGGGCAGAACTCCGAACCACTGCTCCCGCGAGGCCAGAAGGCTCGCGAGAAGCGCTTCAAGCTCGGCGACATTGCCGTCGCGATGCAGCAGCAGATCGCGGAGCGAGGCGTCGATCGGGGCTTCTCCGCTGCCCAGCCGAAGCACCGTCCTGTGCGCGGCCTCGCGGTAGAGCACTGCTGGGTCGTTCGCGATGGTTCGGGCTGCGCCGCCTGAGAGCAGCGGAAGCGAGTTCGTGATCTCCCCGCACACGGAATCGATGGTGCGTATATTCAAGCGGCGCGGATTCTCGACCAACGACCACTGAAGGCGCTGATCCTGGGCGAGCACCTCCATCGCGAGATGACGCGTCTCCGTCGCGAAGGCACCCGCGAAAGTCGTGCCCTGTCGAGCGTCTTCAAGCTCCGCCAGCACCCGTTCGCGAAGCTCTTCGGTGGCTGCGCGTGTGAAGGTGATGGCCAGCACCTCCTCCGGCTGCGCGACGCTTCCCATACCCAGCAGCTTCAGGAAGCGCTGGATCAGAAGCCCGGTCTTTCCGGAGCCTGCCGGCGCCTCGACGACCCAGGACTGTGTGATGTCAAGGGCCTGCTGACGCTCGCGCCAGTCGGGTGGAGCGTCGTCGACGGCGTCTTCAAAGAGGCTGCGTTGGACTGCCGGTGTGCCGTTCGTTGCCTGCCATGTGTCCCGAGGGGTTCGGAGCAGCTTACCCATGCCGTCAGAGCTCCTCCGCTTCCGGCTCCTCGTCGCCGGTTGCGGCTTCGAAGCGGCAGAGCGGACGGAAGGAACAGAACTTGCAGGTGCGAGCGGGATCCTTCGGGTGCACGCGAACATCGCCCTGGTGGAATCGCTCGGCGAGGCCGTGGAGGACGGTGCGCCAGTCTTCGCGCTTCTCCTCGAGGTCATGGACTTGCTGCAGGGAGCGATTGTGCAGCAGACCCGCCCTCGTCTGAAAGCCATGGAACTTCATATCCTTGCCGGGACGCAGGACACCGAAGGCGACCCCGGCCAGGTTGGCGGCCGCGGGCAGGAGGCTGTAGAGCGGCAGCTGGGGTGCGTCCATCCGCTCGCCCTTCCAGCTGCTCGGCCTGGCTTCGCCGGTCTTGTAGTCGATCAGAACGACGCCTTCTTCGGTGGCATCCAGTCGGTCCACGCGGAGACTCAGCTTGAGCGGACCCACGACGACCTCCTCGGCCTCCGTCTCGCGATGCGTCACCTCGAAGCGGGATCGCTGGAGCTCGATCTGCGTCCACTGCAGCAGCAGGCTGAGGAGCCGGGTCCGCTGCACCTCCATGTAAGCCGCTCCCCAGGCGCTTTCACCCTTGACGGGCAGCCGGTCGAAGGCTTCGTCGATGCACCGTTGCCACAGCTGAGACCGATCGGCCGGGGACATGGCGCGAAGCCGGTCCTGGGACTGGACCTCCTTCCAGAAGATCTCAAGAACGGCATGGACCAGGGTGCCCCTGTCCCGAGGGTTCAGACCCGTGACCTCGGGCTCGGGTTCGGCGGCCCGCAGCCGGAGCTCGGAGAAGGCGCGGAAGCCGCATGCGGCCTGGAGCTCCAGCACGCGTGCGCCGCCGCGCAGCGTGGCCTCGGGCGGGGAAGGAATCGGGATTTGCTCGCCGACCCGCTCCATCTCCACCTGCGCGTGCTCTCGCGCGGAGGGAGGAATGGCTGATTCAGGCAGCGACGCGAGCTCCCGTTCGCGCAGAAGGGGCGACAGCCGCTGCCCATGCCGGTCGATCCGGCGGCAGAAGCTAAATACGACGGTGCTGCCGCTCCCCGCAATGCGGTCGGTGATCTGCTGCGCGAGCTGCCGGTCGATCTCCGGGTCTCCCCCCGGTACCCCCAGCTGCCGCCGCAGGCTCCACGGGAGCAGGGGATTGGCGACCGCCGCCTGCGGCCAGCTGGAATCGCCACAGCGAAGAAACCAGACGGCATCGAAGCTGCTGCCCGCGGCCTCGAGAGGGCCCATCACCTGGACGGGAGCGTCCTCGCTCTCCGGAGCGAACAGCGTGGCCCCCGCAATCCGTCGCAGATCGCCGAGCGCCTCTTCGAACCGGACCTCCTTGCCCTGGAAGTCCAGGGTCGCGAGGGTGTCCAGGGCTTCTATCCACTTCGACCTCGCCTGAAGCTCATAGCTGCTGTCGCCGGGGCCGTTCCAACCGGCAGCCGCCAGCAGATCCTGGAAGCGATCCGCCCAGGAGGTATAGGGGGCGGTGGGTACCTGCCGCATCGCCGCTCCGCTGCGCTCCATCGCCCGCAGCACACCGAGGAGGGAGCGCATGCCAGCCGACCGGGCGGGCTCGCCTTCGATCAGCTCCAGAAGCCGGCGAAGGCTGATCTCCGGCAGAAGCAACCGGGCCCGCCGCAGCACGGCCGCATCCAGCTCGGCCCGAGCGCTGCGCTCCGCACCGTAGCCACTCCCATCCAGGAACTTCGAACGCAGCAGATCGCTGACTCGCCGCAGCGGCAGAGCGCCAGCCGACCACTGCAGCAGATAGAGGGCCGCGGCCGCGCTGGCGGTGCGTGCCAGGGGCTTTCCCAGCGAGAACTCAAACGGTCGGGGCGCCACGGAGCCCTCGATGCCGCGGAGCTCCGGCGCCAGCTCCTCCCGGAGAGCCCGCTCGATTGCGACCCGCTCCTCCCCAAGCTGCGGGACGATCAGAGCGATGCGCGCCTCGGGTCGGAGCTCCCTTTGCTGTCGCATCCACCGCGCACAGGCGATCAGCTCCTCCCCGGCTGTGTCGGCCGAGTAGACGAACTGTCGGCTCCCGGGGCTCGCAGTGCCGGTGTCGGTCCGAGGCAGGATGGACTCAACCTGCACCCCCGCCCCGCGCACAGCCGCAAGCAGATCCTCCTGGGCCGGCGACATGCGATCGAAGCCGAGCAGGCATAGAGAGGGCTCCTCCAGGCTGAACTTGTCTTCGCGGATCGCCTTTGCCAGCCGGGCCTCGAGACCGGCGGCGCTCAGGAGATCGTCTCGCCGGCAGCGGCGCTCAAATGCCTCGGCCCAGCGCAGCAGATCGGCTGCTTCGGAGCGGTCGTCGCCGAGCAGAATACGCCAGCCCCGGCCGTAACGATAGAGCTGCAGCCACGCCTCCGCGGCCAGCTCCGCCAGCGCACTCTTTCCCAGCCGCAGCGGCAGCGTGGCATCTGCCTCCAGCACCTCCCTCCACAGCGCCAGCTCCTGGGTGCGGCTCAGCAGAAGCGAGGTCGCCTCGCCTGCGAGAACAAGGCGACGCCACAGACCGGCCGTCCAGCTCTGCCAGGCGATGGCGTGCGGAGCCTGCCACAGGATCGCGCCGGCCTGGTGGCGGACGGCGTCAAAGGCCTGGCGCAGCGACCGTGCCGAGCGTTGGTTGGCGGTGATCACAGTGGCCCCGCGCTCCATGGCCTCGAGCGCCTGGGGGAGTACGCCGCGGATCGTCCCCATGGTTCGTTTATACGCCAGGAGAGCGGCGGGCAGGAGCAGCCGGAACCGCCGCGAAACGTGGCACCAGCGACAGCAGGAGCAGCGCGACCGCCGCGGCGAACGGAAGGGCGAGGGCGACCTGCAGGGAGCCGGCGCGCGTGGAGACCACTCCCATGAGCCAGGGAAGCGAGGCGGCTCCAAGACCGGAGACGGCAAGCACGACGCCGGCCTCCCGTGCGCTCGGCTCCCGTGCCATGAGCAGGGCGAAGGTGGCCGGGAAGAAGGGTGCGAGCGACAGGCCAAGCAATGTGGCAAACAGGGCGATCAGCCCTGCGGAGTGAGCCAGGGCCAGAGCCGCAGTGAGCAGCGCCGCGGCCAAGAGGGAGGCGCGCTGGAGGCGACGCACGCTGACCCGCAGCAGAACTCCGGAGGAGATGGCCCGGCCCGCGGTGAGAGCGATCCAGAGCAGGGTGGTCGTGTACTCGCTCAGCAGCAGGTTGCGGTCGCCATAGCGCAGGGCAAAGGTCGTCAGCCAGCCGCTCAGGCAGGTCTCCAACCCGCCGTAGAGAAAGAGCAGCAGGCCGAAGTAGAAGAACACCTGCCGCGTCAATCCACGGGTCGCCGTTTCGATCTGCTCGTGCCGCACCTGTTCGGCGGCCGGTGCCCCTGAGCGCTCCCAGGCGAAGAGGCCGAGGGTCAGCAGAAAGCCTGCGGCAAAGCACCCGAGCAGGCTGCGGAGAGCAAAATGCGGGGTCAGGAGGGCGGCAAGCAGCGGCGAAAGCACCGCGCCGAGGCTCCAGGAGAAGTTGAGCAGCGCCAGCGCAGAGGCGCGGTGCTCGGTGTAGCGCCTGCCGGCGAGGATATTGACCGAGGTGATGACCTGACCCAGCCCGAAGCCGGCCAGGAGCAGAGCCAGGCACGCGAGAGCGAGTCCAGGTGCGAGCGCGAAGCCAAAAATGCCGACCCCGGCGGCGCCCAGGCCCACGCCCAGGCTGCGGCGAAGGTGCCTGGAGACGCTGACGCCGCCCGAGAACGAACCGCAGAACTGCGCCATCAGCAGAAGGCCTGCCTGCGAGTCGCTGAGGTGCCATTGCCGGGTCAGCAGCGGAAGAATCGGTCCAAGCAGCGCCGTTCCCAGACCCGTGAGCAGGAACGAGAGATGCATCAGCGGCGCCGTGGGAAAGGGCCGCGGGCTCAGCACGGAATCGGTGTTGGTTTTGGTCACACCGAACATCCGGGCTCCCCCTCTCCTGGTCTCGCAGGCTGCCGGGAGACCGAACCCATTATCATCGGAGTGTGAGAAATGTGCTGTCCCGCTCCTGCGCCGCCGGGCTTCTGCTGGCGGTCTTCCTGGTGCCCCTGCTCGCCGGCTGCAAAGGTGCAAACTCCACCGGGGCCACCGCCCAGGCTGCCCCGAGCAGCGGCAACAGCCCGAGCAGCGGCAACGAGCAGACCTTTCCCGTGCGCGGCCGCGTGGTCAGCGTGAATGGGAGCTCGGTGCTGCTCGATCACGACGCGGTGCCGGGCTTTATGGGCGCCATGACGATGGAATACAAGGTCGCCAACGACAACATCGCCAGCGAGCTGCATCCGGGCGACCGTATCAACGCGACCATCCACGCCGAAAAGGACTCCGACGGGTTCCGCAATCCGCATCTGACCGACATCGTGATTACGGGGCAGGCCCGGCCCGACTACGTGCCCAGGGTGCAGTACCATGTGCCCAAGCCGGGCGACATCGTTCCTGACTTCAAGCTGCTGAACCAGAGCGGACACACGATCGACCTGCACCAGTTCCGCGGCAAGGTGCTGCTTCTGACGTTTATCTATACGCGCTGCAACCTGGCCGATTTTTGCCCGCGCATGAGCCACAACTTTGCCGACATCAATCAGCAGCTGCAGCACGATCCCAGGCTCTACGCCGAGACCCATCTGCTGAGCATCTCGTTTGACCCGCAGTACGACACCCCTGCCGTGCTGCGCAGCTACGGCGGCGCCTACACCGGCCGGTACACCCAGGAGAAGTTCAAGCACTGGGACTTTGCCGCGCCGCCAGAGAAGGAGCTCGGCGCACTGACGCAGTTCTTCGACGTCGGGGTCACGCCGGGGAGCGACCGGTCCAAGACCCACTCGCTCTCGACGGTGCTGATCGGCAAAGACGGCAGGGTGCTCGACTGGTATCCCACCAACGAGTGGAAGCCGGCCGACGTTCTGAAGCAGATGGCCTCCGCGGCTGCGGCGTAGACTCCGCCGAGCGTCCCCAAACACCCAAGGAAATTTATCTGATGGCAAGACTTACGATCGGCCTCGGCATCGTGCTCACCCTGATGGCTGTGGTCTGCTTTGCGTTGACCGGCAGCTCTCACCCGACGGCTCTGATTCCCGGTGGAGTCGGTCTGCTGTTTGTACTCTTTGGCGGGCTCGCCACGTCGCCCGAACCGAAGCGCCGGGCGCTGTGGATGCACGTCGCGGTGATGATCTCGTTGCTGATGTTTCTGGGGACGGTCTCGGCCGACCTCCTGGCCGTGCAGATCCTGCGCGGCGCAACGGTTCCCCATCCGGTGGCGGTGTGGGAAAAGGCTGCCACGTCGATTCTGTGTCTCATCTTCACGCTGCTCTGCATCCGCTCGTTTGTGTCGGCGCGACGCACACGGCTCACCGCAGCCTGAGCCGCTCAGGCGGGTCCTAGCGTAGTCTTAAGAAACCTCCTATGCCCTCTTCGTTTGGCAACCCGGGCTTTGGCTCGGGCGGCATGAAATCGGCTGATCGACCGATGCGGGGCACCGGCAGGGCAACCACGGCGACCCTGACGGCGGCGCGCCCCAAGCCCAAGCTGGGCAAGGTGCTGCCGGACATCTGGAAGCTGGTGAAACCACGGCGATGGCTGCTGGCCGGCAGCTTTCTTCTGATGATCGTCAACCGGGCCAGCGGCCTGGTGCTGCCTGCGTCGGTCCGCTATCTGATCGATGACGTCATGACCAAACACCAGATGCGGCTGCTGCCCATCATCGTCGGTGTGGTGGTCGCGGCGACCATCCTGCAGGGCATCACCTCCTACACGCTCACGCAGCTGCTTTCAAAGGCGGGCCAGAGGCTCATCGCCGAGCTGCGCACGCAGGTGCAGGCGCACATCGGCCGGCTGCCGGTCAGCTTCTACGACGAGAACCGCACGGGCACCCTGGTCGCTCGCATCATGACGGATGTCGAGGGTGTGCGCAACCTGATCGGCACCGGCGTCGTGGACTTTGTCGGCGGCATCCTTACGGCGATCTTCGCCTTCGTCTACCTCATCATCCTCAGCGTCAAGATGACGCTTCTGACCTTTGCCATCCTGGTGCTGTTTGCGCTGGTGCTGCAGCGCGCCTTCAAGACCATCCGTCCGATCTTTCGCGAGCGATCCAAGATCAACGCCGAGGTCACCGGCCGGCTGACCGAATCGCTGAGCGGCGTCCGCGTGGTCAAGGGCTACCACGCTGAAGACAGCGAATCGCAGGTCTTTGCCGGCGGCGTGGGGCGCCTTCTGGCCAACGTCATCTCCTCGCTCACCGCGCAGTCAATGATGAGCCTGGCTTCGACGACCATCCTGGGTGTGGTCGGCGCCATGATCATGTACCTGGGCGCGCACCAGGTGGTGGGCGGGCGCCTGACCACGGGCGGCTATGTCACCTACGTCGGCTTTCTCGCCTTTATGATCGCGCCGATTGCGCAGCTGGTCTCGATCGGAACGCAGTTGACCGAGGCCCTCGCCGGGCTCGACCGCACCAACGAGATCCTCTCCGAGCGCGAAGAGGATCGCGACCCGGCACGGACGGTGCGGCTCGACACCCTGCGCGGAGATGTGGCGTTCGACGACGTCAGCTTCGCCTACGAGGCGGACAAACCGGTGCTGCACGGCATCAGCTTCCACTCGCGGCCGGGCACGGTCACCGCCCTGGTCGGATCCTCCGGGTCAGGGAAGTCGACCATCATCTCCCTCATCTGCGCCTTCCACACGGCCACCAGCGGCCGGGTGCTGGTGGATGACTTCGACCTGGCGCACGTCAGCCTCGCCTCGTATCGCGAGCAGCTGGGCGTGGTGCTGCAGGAGAGCTTTCTGTTTGACGGCAGCATCCGCGAGAACATCCTCTTCTCGCGGCCATCCGCGACGGAAGCGCAGCTGCTCGACGCCTGCCGCATCGCGCGTGTCGATGAGTTTGCCGAGCGCTTCGCCGAAGGCTATGACACCATCGTTGGCGAGCGCGGCGTGAAGCTGTCAGGCGGCCAGCGGCAGCGCATCTCGATCGCGCGGGCCATCCTTGCTGACCCCCGCATCCTGATTCTGGACGAGGCCACGAGCTCGCTCGATTCGGAGTCCGAGGCCATGATCCAGCACGGCTTGAGCTACCTGATGCAGGGACGCACCACCTTTGTGATTGCGCATCGGCTGTCGACGATCCGGCGAGCGGATCAGATTCTTGTGGTCGAGGGCGGCCACATTGTGGAGCGCGGCACCCATGACGAGCTGTATGCGATGGGCGGCCGGTACCACGATCTCTACACCCGCCAGCACGGGCTCGAGAGCAATCTCTTTCTCGCGCCGGGCGAGGGCGGTGCTGCCGCCGCCGCGGGTGCTGCTCCGGCGCGGACCTAAAGCTCGCGAAGCTCCAGGCGCATGGGGAGAGCTCCGCGCGGGCGAAGGGTGATGCGGGCCTGCGCAACCGGCGGTTCGGAACCGGTGTATCGCATGCGCCAGCGCGAGGCGATGGTGGCGATCGCGAGCACACCCTCCATCCAGGCGAAGCTCTCCCCGATGCACTGGCGGCCGCCGCCGCCAAACGGGAAGTAGGCGAACTTGTCGCGACGGGCCTTCGCCTCCGGTGTGAACCGGCCGGGATCGAACCGCAGCGGATCCGGGAAGAGCTCAGGCGAGCGGTGCATGACGTACTGCGAAAAGAAGAAGTGCGCTCCCGCAGGGATGAGGTACGGCCCCAGCCGCACCTCGCGTGTGGACCTGCGGCCCATGGCCCAGGCTGGCGGGTAGAGCCGCATGGATTCAGCAAAGACCTGCTCGGTGTAGCGGAGCTCGGGAAGGTCGGCGAGAGTGGGGAGCCGATGCCTGCGAGCCATGCCCGGAGAGCTCTCGTCGCCAAGGACCCGATCGAGCTCTTCATGCAGCAGGGCCTCGGCCTCGGGATTCTGGCTCAGGCAGTACCAGGTCCAGGTCATGGCATTGGCGACCGTCTCGTAGCCCGCCAGAAAGATCGTCAGCACCTCGTCGCGGACCTGCTGATCGTTCATGCCCTCGCTGGTCGCGAGGTGGTTCTCATCCTCGTAGCGGCTGGCGATGAGCATGGAAAGGAGGTCGCCTCTGTCGCGATACTGCCGTGCGGTTGAGCCCTCCATCTCGGCACGCCGCTCGCGAATCAGGCGGTCGACGATGCGGTTGAGGCGCTCGCGGGAGCGACGGAACTTGACCACGCCCGGTATGGGCAGGTGAAGAAAGCGCTCAAGCGCAGGGAAGCCGACCAGGAAGTTATAAAGGCCCATGATGATGTTGACCTCATCGTTGATGGAGCGGACCTCCGGGGTGACCTCCGTGTCGAACAGCGTGCGGGCCGTGATCTCGAGCGAGAGCCGCAGCATGGCATCGTTGATGTCGAGCACCTCCCCGCTCTCCCAGCGCCCGGAGTGCGCCTGTGCGGAGTCGGCGATCGCCCCCGCATACCCGGCGATGCGCGTCCGGTGAAAGGCAGGCGCGGCGATCTTTCTTTGGCGCATGTGAATCGGGTCATCGGAGGTGATCAGCCCCTCCCCGAGCAGGATCTTCATGCGCTGCAGCGTGCGCTCCTTCACAAAGGCGGAGGCCTGGTTGATCAGCACCTCGCGCACAAACTCGGGCTCGCTGGTGAAGATGATCCACGTGCCCATAAAGCTGTAGCAGGCGGTCGGTCCGTAGCAGCGCTTCAGGTGCTCAAACAGCCGGATCGGCTCGCCCAGTTTGATCCATGGCTTGTGCGCGTAGAACGGCATGGGAAGCGGCAGACCGGGCGGCAGACGGTAGGGCGCGGGCAGCCGGCGCGCCGGCTTGGGAGGCTCTGTCATCCCCGGTGTGGCGGCCTCGAAGGGGGCAGGCATGGGCGGCGGAGTCGTCATGCCTGTACGACGTTGGCGGCCAACCGTTCCATCACCGCACCCGCGATCCGGATTTTCATGGCATCGATGGAGCCGGTCTCCTCGATCAGGAGCACGCGCTGCGGGTCGCGCCGGGCGATGGCGAGGTAGGCTTCGTGGACGCGCTCGTAGAACTCGTTGGGTTCGCGCTCGAAGCGGTTCTCATCGGTGCCGGATGCCAGGATGTGCCGAAGATTGCGGCGCCGAGCACGGCCGAGAGACACAGCAAGGGGCGGCAGCAGAAGCAGGGTCAGGTCGGGTTGGAGCCCGCCGCAGAGCCTCTGGTGCAAGCCCCGAACCAGGTCCGATCCGAGCTGACGGCCCGCCCCCTGGTACGCTTCCGAGGAGTCGGTGAAGCGATCACAAAGGACGACGTGACCGCGGTCGAGCGAGGGCAGCAGAACCTCCGCGATCGACTGCGCCCGGTCGGCAAACATCAGCGCGAGCTCGGCCGCCGGGGCAATCTCGCCGCAGCTCTGGTTGCTGCGCGAGTCCACCAGAAGCGTGCGGATCTGGTCTCCAAGCGCCGTTCCCCCGGGCTGGCGCGTGGTGGTGACGGTGTAGCCCGTCTGCTTCAGAGTGGCGGCAAGCAGCTGCAACTGCGTCGTCTTGCCCGAGCCGTCCAGCCCTTCGAAGGTGATGAAGTAGCCGCGCGGCATACGGCTGAGTCTACCGCAGGGGTCACTGCCGGCATCCTATGGACTACCGGTAAGCGGCTGGGGAGCGGAAGCGAGCAGCGGGTCTACGGTCTTCGCCGGAGGAGGTTGTCCAGGTATGGGAACAGCACTGTTTCTTATCTTCTTTGGAGCCATCGCGGTGGGCTTCGTTCTTTGGAAGACCGTCATGCAGGGGGGCCGCAGGAACCAGGGTTCGCGGGCAGAGGTGAGGGCCCAGCAGCAGGAGCCCAAGGCCGGGCGGGGAAGCGGCCGGGGCGACGACTAGACGATGCATGTCTCAGGCACGGACATCCGCCGTCCGCTCCCCGCAGCTGCCGATACATCCTCTGGAATCGTCACCACGGACGAAACCTCGGGAGGCGCTCCGTTGGGCAAGCTACTACGCTTCAGGACCAACCTGAAGGGAATGACAAGCGGTGATCGCGCGTTGCGCGTAGCCCGTATCAGCCTGGCGATCCGGGAGGGTCGCTACCGGGTGAGTGCGGCGCATGTGGCGGACGCCATCCTGGGCAGGATGGGACGGGGGATCGCCTCGTCGCATTCGCGAGCCGAGGGGCCATCCGGAAGTGGGGTGGTTTCAAAGTGAGCCTCCGGAGCGGTTTTGCTCGCCTCGCAGCGCCCTGGAGGTTCTTCTGGCGAGCATCGGCGGGACACCTCCTGGCGCCCTGGCGAAGTCCGTACGTCCGCTGGCGTCTGGAGACCTACACGGGGCGGCCGGCGGAGCAGATCGGCTGGCGTGATTTTGTACGTTTCGTATGGAGGGAACGTGGTCAGCTGCTGCGGTACGTGCGCTGGACCGGCGAGATGCAGCGCATGGCGAGGTAAGCGGACAGACGAGGGAGGAAAGGTCATGGGAGATTGGGTAAAGCTGAGGGCTGGTGACGGTCACGAGCTGCAGGCGTATCGGAGCGAGGCGGCGGGCGAGGTGAAGGGAAGCGTGGTGGTGGTGCAGGAGATCTTTGGCGTCAACCCTCACGTCCGTAGCGTGGCCGATCGCCTGGCCGCGGCCGGGTACACCTGTCTGGCTCCCGCCCTGTTTGATCGCATCGAGCCCCACGTCGAGCTCGGATATGAAGGCGAGGACATGCAGCGCGCCGTTGGCTACATGCACCAGCTGGAGCCGAAGTCGGCGCTGCTGGATGTCGCGGCAGCAGCCAAACATCTCGGCGGGGAGACGACGCCGGTCGGCGTGGTCGGCTTCTGCTACGGCGGATTTATGAGCTGGCTGAGCGCGACCCGAGGCCCCGGTGTCGGGATGACGCCGGCCTGCTGCGTCGCGTACTACCCTGGCGGCATCGGCAAGGTCGCGACCGAGGAGCCGGTCTGCCCGGTGATGATTCACATCGGAACGGCTGATTCGCACATCGGCAGCGATCAGATCGATGCTGTGCGCGAGGCTCACCCCGAGGTCACGATCTTCACCTATGAAGGAGCGGAGCACGGCTTCAACTGCGACGCCCGGGCCTCCTACGACGCTCCGGCGGCCGGTCTGGCCTGGGAACGGACGCTTCAGTTTCTTGAGCAAAACGTGAAGGCGTAAGTACCCGCAGCGGACCATCGCGACCGTCCTCGACGGAGCGGCCTCGCAGCCGAACTCGGGCCGGTAACGATACCTCCCGATGGATCGGTGGTATCCTGACAAGAAATATCTGGATAGAAGAATGAGGAGCAGATCGCGCTGTGTTGGCAACCGCTAGGAAGTCGGAGATTATTGAGAAGTTTCGGACACATGAGTCCGACACAGGAAGCCCCGAGGTTCAGATTGCAATTCTGAGCGAGCGCATCGGAGAGCTTACGGAGCATTTCAAGGAGCACAAGAAGGATCACGGCTCCCGCCGGGGCCTGTTGATGCTCGTCAGCAAGCGCCGCCGGCTGCTGGACTACCTGAAAAAGATCGACGCGGACCGGTACCGCGAGGTGATCGGCAAGCTCGGACTGCGTAAGTAAGCCGGTTTGATCCCCACCCGGAGAGACGGAAGTCGGATGACACCCCTTTCAGGCGCGACCTGTCCCGGACTTTCCGGACGGCCGTCCGGGATGGCGTCTCCAGGGCGTGTGTTCGCCGGCCGGGATTTCCGCTCATTCCGAAGTGTAAGACAGGCATACCGCGCAGCTGGCCGGGGTCCCGTGCGGACACCCGCCAGCTGCGTTTTGGCTATCTGGCCGCCCTTACCAGGTTCCATACAAGAGAAAAGCAGAGTTCCCACACGAGAGGCGAGGAGAAACGATGATGCAGGATGTGACGGTAGAGCTTGCCGGAGGCAAGCAGATTCGGTTTGAGACGGGACGCATGGCCAAGCAGGCCTCGGGCGCGGCGTTCACCACCAGTGGCGACAATGCTGTGCTGGCCACCGCGGTAGCCTCACCGGACCCCAAGGAAGGAATCGATTTTTTCCCGCTGACGGTGGAGTATCGCGAGTTCACCTACGCCGGCGGTCGCATTCCGGGCGGGTTCATCAAGCGTGAAGGCCGGCCCAGCGAGAAGGAGATCCTCACCAGCCGCCAGATCGATCGGCCCATTCGGCCGCTGTTTCCCGAGACCTTCAAGCACGAAACTCAGGTGGTCGCGTTTGTCTACTCGGCCGACAAGGAAAACGACCCCGATGTGCTCGGCATCAATGGCGCGAGCTGCGCCCTGGCACTCAGCGACATCCCGTTCCACGGCCCCGTCGGTGCGGTGCGTGTCGGCATCCTCGGTGACCAGTTTATTGTGAACCCCACCTACGAGGAGCGCGCCCAGAGTCAGCTCAACATCATGGTCGTCGGCACCAAGGATGGCATCGTGATGATCGAGTCGGGCGCCAGGGAGATCCCCGAAGAGAAGGTCGTCGACGCGATTGAGTTCGCGCACGGCGAGATCAAGAAGATCTGTGCTGCCATCGACGATCTCGTCAGCCGCGCGGGCAAGCCGAAGCGGAAGGCTCCGGAGGCCGAGCTCGACACCGAATACATGAACGGGTTGAAGGCCAAGATCAACGATCGCCTCAAGGATTCGCTCAACACCAAGAAGTATCCGAAGTTTGAGAGCTACGCCAAGGTGCGGGAGCTCAAGGAAGAGTTGAAGCGCGAGCTGCCCGAGGGCGACGCCGCCGCGGGCAAAAAGCTTGGGAAGTACTTCGAGCTTCTGCGCGAGGCGATCTTCCGCGAGCAGGTGCTCAACGAGCGGCTGCGTCCGGATCACCGGGCCTTCGATGAGATCCGCAAGATCGACATCGAGGTGGGTGTGCTTCCGCGCGTGCACGGATCCGCCCTCTTCACCCGTGGTGAGACGCAGGCCATGGTGAGCGCCACGCTCGGCACCACCGACGACGCTCAGCGGATTGAGACTTACCAGGGCGAGCAGAAGCGGCGGTTCATGCTGCACTACAACTTCCCGCCCTTCTCGGTCGGAGAGGTGGGCCGCATGACGGGGGTTGGCCGCCGCGAGATCGGCCACGGCGCCTTGGCGCATCGCGCGATCGAGGCGGTGCTTCCTGGCGAGGACGAATCTCCCTACACCCTCCGCGTGGTCTCGGACATCCTTGAGTCAAACGGATCGTCGTCGATGGCGACCGTCTGCGGAGCGTCGCTCGCTCTGATGCAGGCAGGCATTCCCATCAAGGGAGCCGTCGCGGGTGTGGCCATGGGGCTGGTGAAGGAGGGCGACAACTATGCCGTTCTTTCCGATATCGCCGGCGCCGAAGACCACTACGGCGATATGGACTTCAAGGTGGCTGGAACGCGCAAGGGCATCACAGCGCTGCAGATGGACATCAAGATCATGGGCATCACTCCGCAGATCATGCGGGAAGCGCTCGAGCAGGCCCGGCAGGGACGCATCTTTCTGCTCGACACGATGGACGCTGTGATCTCCGGGGCGAAGCAGGAGAAGAGCCAGTTTGCCCCGCGCATCCACACCATGCAGATCCCGACCGACAAGATCCGCGACCTGATCGGACCGGGCGGCAAGGTCATCCGCGGCATCATCGATGCCACGGGTGTCAAGATCGACGTCGACGACACCGGACGGGTCAATGTAGCGTCCTCCGATGCCGACGGCCTATCGCGGGCGATCCAGATGATCAGCGATCTGACGGCGGTTCCGGAGGTGGGCAAGACGTATCTTGGGAAGGTGGTCCGGCTGGCCGAGTTTGGCGCGTTTGTCGAGATCTTTCCCGGCACGGATGGTCTGCTTCACGTCTCGGAGATCGCGGAGCATCGCGTCAAAGAGGTGAAGGACGAACTTCGCGAGGGCGATCAGATCCTTGTCAAGGTGCTCGCCATCGAGGGCAACCGCGTGAAGCTCTCCCGCAAGGCGGTGCTGCGGGAGCAACGTGCCAAACTGGGGTTGCCGGAGACTGCGCCGGGTACGGCGTCGCAGGGCGCGCTTCAGGAGCCGGCGGCTCGGGAGTCTGCGGAGCCGGTCGTCGATGTGTACGCGGAGACCGACGAGGAGACCGAAGAGTTCGACGACGAGGGCGAGGATGAGCCCAACTTCAACCGTGCGGAGGGTGTTCCGGTGCCCATGGGAGAGACCGTCATCCGGCCAGGCGGTAGCCCTTCCGGCGCGGCGGGGCCGGGTGGACAGCGCCGTCCAGGCGGTGGCCGGCGGCGGCGCGGCGGACGTCGGCCAGGGCAGGGCGGTGGCTCCGGTAACGGTGGCGGCTCCGGCAACGGCGGTGGCTCCGGCAACGGCGGCAGCTCCGGCAACGGCGGTGGCTCGAACGGGGGAGCTCCCCGCGGCGGAGATCGCTAGTTCAGAGCAGCAAGGAATCACCGGGGAGTTACGCTGAGGCGTAGCTCCCTTCTTTCTTTGGAGGAGCTTCGGCGTGCAAGGGCGGGCAGTGCCATGGCGAGCGGTCGCAGCGTTCGCCGTCTGGGCGGCTGCGCTTGCCCTGGCAGCTTCGGGCGAACTGCTTCGATCGCTGCGGGGCAACCTGTTCCTTGCCGCGGCGCTTCCCTCTGCCCTGGCGGCGCTTGCCGTGCTGGGGTGGGCGCGCTGGCGCGGGCAAACGCTGCCGCGCGCACGGAGCTGGGGAGCTCTGTTTCTGCTGGCCCTGGTCTCGCTCAGCGGAGTTCTGCTTCGGCGTCCGTACATCGATGGGGTGCTCCGGGTGCACTACGCCCACGCTGCCGAGCAGGGCCTCATTCTGTTGGCGGCGTCGCTCTGGCTGGCTCTTCTGAACGGTCTACGTCTCCTGTCGGAGCCGGTTCCGCGTCGTACCGTGGCGTGGACCATTCTCGCTGTCGGAGCATCGTGCCTGCTGCTCCCGGCTGACGATCTCACTGTCCGATGGAACGAGGTTCCCGCGCTTCTTCTGGCAGTCGTGTGGACAGCCACCACCGTGTGGAGCTGGAGCTACGCGCGTAGCACTCTGGCGGGGAGCCCGGTGGCGATCACGGCGGGCTGCGGCCTGGCGGCCATAGCCCTGGTGGGAGGCGTGGCCGGAGCGTTGCTACCGCCTCCGCAAGGGGCTTTCGCGGGCGTTCCCGCCGCGACGATGGGCAGGCTCGTGGGCGCGCTTCTGCCCGCGGCAGTGGGGGCGGGGATCTCGGGAGTGCTGTGGTTCTGGCTGCTGCAGCACATCGATCTGTCGGCGTTTTCGCTGCAGTTCCTGGTGCAATGGCTGGCTGCCGGGGCGGTCCAGTTTCTGCTGTTCGGGTTTCTGAGCTGGCGTCTCGACCTCGCGCTGCTGGTGGGCGTGGGTGCGGTGCTCGTCGCGCTCACCGCGCGCCCTGAAGATGAGGAGCCGTTGGCTCTCAAGGTGACGTGATCTATCGCAGGCCTGGGCTGTGCAGTTCGCGACACCAGAACGTCACCATCTGCTCCGCACAGAGCGCTTTCCCCGCGTCGGCGTGAACGGTAGACTGCAGAGCATGGCTGCTTCGATGTACATCGTCGTCGAAGGCGAGGACCCCGGCTTCGACACGTTTGTCAACGGCCGCGCTCTGGCCCGGCATGAGGACGCGCTCGAAAAGCTGGCACTTTCGCTCGGCATACGGCCCCTGATCGAGTTCTTCTCCGCCGATGAGAACTCGATGGCGTTGCTCATCGAGGAAGGCGCCGGCAGCGCCGACCTCCTGCGCAAGATGCCACCGCCGCAGTGGTACTCCCCGGCCGCCGGTCATGCCGCCGTCCGGGCCCTGGTCGAAGCTCTCGAAGGGGAGCCGCAGATGCTTGGATCGGACGGCGAGCGGGTCCTGAGTGAGCTGCGGGAGTATCAGCAGGTGCTCGGCAAGGCGAACGAACGGGGTCTGCGCTGGCATCTGGCAGTCAGCTGGCGATAAGCAGCGCGTCTACAGCCGCTCCGGCGCCTGCCCGTAGAACTTATGGATATCTTCGGCCGTGGCGTTGATCTCGAAGGACCGAAACAGGTCCGCGATGCGCTCATCGGGAAAGCCGCGTTCGCGCAGGAGACGGATCTCGTCCGACAGCATGCTGACCGCCTGCTCGAGAGAAAACCTCTCCTCGGGCGCGCCCGCTGCATCGCGCAGGTCACGCGCCGCGACAGCAATCTGGTCGGCGGAGTAGGTCGCTTCGGACTCTGCCATGGGTATCTCCTTATGTGTCGACGTCACTGTCAGGCGGACTCGCCGCCATCCTTGAGCTTACGTGCAAAGAGGCTGAAGACAAAGGGGAAGAGCAGCAGCGCCAGCTCCGGGTCGTAGCGCGGCCCCTCGTCGCGCAGAAAGGCGTGGGCTCCCTGCACCTCCATCCATGTCAGCGACGTCCCGACGCTGTTGAGCCGCTCCAGGATTAGTCGGCGTCCCTCGGGTGGAACGTGCGGATCCTGCCGCCCCCAAATCATCAGCAGATCGCCATGGAGATCGGCCGCGCGTTCGAGCGAGTCGTCGCCGTGGCCGAGAGACCGGGTATGGAGATCGGTCGCGTAGAAGCAGGCGCACGCCAGCACCGCTGGGTGGAGGGCGGCGCGAAAGGCGAGGTGGCCTCCCAGGCAGATGCCGAACGACCCCAGCCTCCCGGTGCAGTCGCGCCGGCTGCCGAGGTGGTGGAGCACGGCGTTTGTATCCGCATCGTAGGCCTCGACCGTCTTGTCGAACTTCAGGAAGTTGCCGCGATCGGAGCCGGTCTGGTCGTATGGCAGAACGGTTCCGGCAGGCTCGGATTCGTGATAAACCTCCGGCATGGCAACGATGTAGCCGTGAGCGGCCAGCATGGCGGCGGTGCGCCGGATGGGCGACGTGATCTGAAAGATCTCAGAGAAGAAGGTCACGCCGGGGTAGCGGCCCGGGGCAGCGGGCCGGACGATGTGGGTGCGCATCGGCCCGGTCGGTGTCTCCAGACTGATGTACTCGGGATCGGCAAGGATCATGGAACACCATGATAGACACAGACGCCGGAGGGCTGAAGGCTCGACACAGAAACGCAGGACGACACCTGCAGGTAAACCGCCGCTAAAACTCCTCCATCCGGGTGTTGCGCGGGTCCAGTCGGTCGCGCAGCGCGTCTCCGAGAAAGTTGAACGCGAGCACCAGGCCCATCACGGCCGCGGCCGGAAACAGCACCAGGTGAGGTGCGTCGAACAGGTGGGAGCGGCCGTCGTTGAGCATGGCTCCCCAGCTTGCTGCGGGGGCGGGAACCCCGAGCCCAAGGAAGCTGAGCGTCGCCTCCGCGAGTACCGCACCGGCCATGCCGACGGCCGCCTGCACTACCACTGGCTGCACAACGTTTGGCAGCAGGTGGCGGCAGACGATGCGAAGATCCGAGGCTCCCAGCGCGCGTGCGGCCTCGACGAACTCGCGCTGGCCGACCGACAGGACCTGCGCCCGCACCAGCCGGGCGTAGTTCACCCAGCCTGACAGCGCCAGCGCCAGGATGACGTTGGGGAGACCCGGCCCGGCGAACGCCACAAAGGCGATGGCCAGCAGAATGCCAGGCAGCGCAAGGAAGGCATTGGTCACGTACAGGTTGATCACCACGTCGATCCAGCCCTGGTAGAGTCCTGCCAGGCAGCCTGCTACGGCGCCCGCAAACAGGGAAAGCCCGACGACGGCCACCGCCACGGTAAGGGAGATCCGCGCTCCGTAGATCACCCGCGAGAAGATATCCCGGCCAAGTTCGTCGGTTCCAAACCAGTGACGTGCGTTCGGGGCCGCCAGGCGATGCGGCAGGTCGATCTGCGCCGGGTCAAAGGTCGCCAGCCACGGGGCAAAGACTGCCGCTGCAACAAAGAGGCAGAGCAGCGCCGCGCCAATGACGGCCAGCGGCTGCCTTCGCCACAGTCTGCCGAAGCCTCTGCCCGGTGGCCGGGCATCCCCTCCAGATGAGATTTCGCCTGACATGCTTTCCTATGCTACCGTCCGTCGCAGCGTCCCAGCCGTGGCATGATGTGAGAGCCGGCATGCCTGCGGCGATGCTCGCGAGAGACGACTCCCCTGAAGATCCTGATCCATGGCATCAACTTCCTCCCCGAGTTGACGGGGATAGGGAAGTACACCGGCGAACTGGCCCTGTGGCTTGCACGCCGGGGGCACCAGGTGCGGGTCGTCACCGCGCCGCCCTACTATCCGGCCTGGCAGCTGGGCAGCGGCTTCAGAAATCAGTATGCGTGGCAGCATCGGGAAGACAACCTGACGGTCATCCGCTGCCCTATCTACATCCCACGGCAGCCTAGCGGCGCCAGGCGTCTGCTGCACCTGGCCAGCTTTGCAGTGTCCAGCCTGCCAGTCGTTCTGGGGCAGGCGGCCTGGGCTCCGGATGCGGTGCTGTCGGTCGAGCCGGCTCTGTTTGCGGCTCCGGTGTCGCTGCTGGGGGCCCTTGCCGCGGGTGCGACGTCGTGGCTCCACATCCAGGACTTCGAGATTGACGCGGCCTTCGATCTGGGCCTGCTGCCCGCCGGCGGCCTGCTCCACGATCTCGCCCTCGGCTTTGAAGGCCTGGTCACGCGCGCCTTTGATCGTGTCTCCTCCATCTCCGTCCGGATGACCGAGCGTGCGCTTCAGAAGGGGGTGGCCCCGAATCGCGTCTGCCTGTTTCCAAACTGGGTTGACGTCGACGCCATCCCGGCGAATGCCCCGAGCGACGCGAACAGCTTTCGCCAGGAGCTCGGACTCGGAGGCAAGACCGTCCTGCTCTACTCCGGCAACATGGGCAACAAGCAGGGCATCGAGATCCTGCCGGCCTTGGC
Source organism: Acidobacteriaceae bacterium (assembly GCA_965218595.1). Classification (GTDB taxonomy): domain Bacteria; phylum Acidobacteriota; class Terriglobia; order Terriglobales; family Acidobacteriaceae; genus Edaphobacter. Next base: position 744,508 of record CBDCLC010000006.1, read on the forward strand.
TGCCGCGCTGCGAGACGATGAGACGCTTTGCCTGCTGCTGTGCGGCGAGGGCGCGTTTCGGCCCGAGGTGGAGAGCCTGACGGCAGGGATGCGCAACGTCGTGCTGCTGCCGCTGCAGCCCATCGAGCGTCTCAGCGATCTGCTGAATGCCGCCGACGTCCATCTGCTGCCGCAGAAAAGCGGCGTCGCCGATCTGGTGATGCCCTCCAAGCTGACCGGCATGCTATCGAGCGGCCGCCCCATCGTCGCGACCGCGGAACAGGGAGCCCAGGTGGCAGGCGTGATCGAGGGAAGACCGGAGTTTGGCGGCGCGGGTGAGCCCTGCGGCCTCGTGGTCCCGTCTGGAGATCTCCATGCGCTCACCCACGCCGTGCGCCAACTGGCAGCCGACCCGGCGTTGCGCTGCCGCATGGGCGCCGCGGCCCGCCGCCATGCCGTGCGGCACCTTTCCCAAGGCGAGGTGCTGCTGCGCTTCGAAGCGGAGCTGCTGCGCGCTGTGCACGGAGGCAATGACACTTTCTAGGCACGCGCCGCGCAAATGCGCTCCGGTAGACTGTGGAGGCGCGGCTCGGCGGAGCATGTAGCTGGCGACGGAGTGTGTGGTTTGAAGAAGGCTCTCATCACCGGTGTAACCGGACAGGACGGCGCTTATCTGGCGCAGTTTCTTCTTGAAAAGGGATACGAGGTGCACGGCATCAAACGGCGCAGCTCGCTGTTCAACACGGCGCGCATCGACAACATCTACGAGGACCCCCACAACCCCCATCCCAGGTTCATCCTGCACTACGGCGACATGACCGACAGCTCGTCGCTGATCCACATCGTGCAGAAGGTGCAGCCGGACGAGATCTATAACCTGGCCGCGCAGTCGCACGTGCAGGTCTCCTTCGAAGAGCCGGAGTACACGGCCAACTCCGACGCTCTGGGCGTACTTCGGCTGCTCGAGGCCATCCGCATCCTGGGGCTCGAGAAGAAGACGAGGTTCTATCAGGCCTCGACCTCCGAGCTCTACGGCCTGGTGCAGGAGATCCCGCAGCGGGAGTCGACCCCCTTCTACCCGCGTTCGCCCTACGCGGTGGCCAAGCTGTACGGCTACTGGATCGTCGTCAACTACCGCGAAGCCTACGGCATGTACGCCTGCAACGGCATTCTCTTCAATCACGAGTCGCCGTTGCGCGGCGAAACCTTTGTCACGCGAAAGATCACACGCGGTCTGGCACGCATCAAGGTGGGTCTGCAGAAGCAGCTGTTTCTGGGCAATCTGGACGCCAAGCGCGACTGGGGACACGCCCGCGACTACATCGAGATGCAGTGGCTGATGCTGCAGCAGGCGAAGCCGCAGGACTTCGTCATCGCGACCGGTGAGCAGTACTCCGTGCGCGACTTCGTCCGGCGCTGTGCCGATCTGCTGGATCTGTCTCTAACCTGGAAGGGAAGCGGCGTGGAGGAGTGCGCCGTGAACCGCGAGGGAAACGTCGTCGTCGCGGTCGACCCGCGCTACTTCCGGCCAACCGAGGTCGAAACGCTGCTGGGCGATCCTTCGAAGGCGAAGCGGGAGCTCGGCTGGGTGCCGCGCACCAGCTTCGATGCACTAGTGCGCGAGATGGTGGACTCGGACCTGAAGTCCGCCGAGCGCGACGCCCTGGTTCGGCAGCACGGCTTTGAAGCCTACAACGTGCGAGAGAGCTAGCGTCATGTCCCTGCCCTACATGCCCCTCGATGCACGCATCTTCGTTGCCGGCCATCGTGGTCTCGTCGGATCGGCGATCGTGCGGGAGCTCGTCACGCGCGGCTACACCGGCGTGGTGACACGCAGCCGGGATGAGCTCGATCTGCAGAACCGGGAGGCCGTGGACCAGTTCTTTGCTGAGCAGAGACCGCAGTTCGTCGTGCTCGCCGCGGCAAAGGTGGGTGGCATTCTTGCAAACGACAGCTACCCGGCGGAGTTCATCTACGACAATCTGCTGATCCAGAACAACGTCATCGACGCCAGCTACCGTTCTGGCGTCGATCGTCTGCTGTTTCTGGGTTCATCCTGCATCTACCCGAAGTTTGCTCCGCAGCCGATGCCGGAGAGCTGCCTCCTGACCGGTCCGCTTGAACCGACCAATCGGCCCTACGCGTTGGCCAAGATCGCCGGCATCGAGATGTGCTGGAGCTACAACCGGCAGTACGGCACGCGGTATCTCGCCGCCATGCCCACCAATCTATACGGGCCGAACGACAACTTCGATCTCCACAACTCGCATGTGCTGCCTGCGCTGATTCGAAAGACGGCGGAGGCGATGCGTTCCGGGGCCCGCGAGGTGACGGTCTGGGGTACGGGAACGCCGCGTCGTGAGCTGCTCTACTCCGAGGACCTGGCGCAGGCATGTGTCTTTCTGCTGAATCTGGAGGAGGAGCGCTACGGCTCGCTGCTCCGGCCGGAGACGCCGCCGCTGATCAACATCGGCACCGGCGAAGATGTCACGATCCGCGAACTGGCGGAGGTCGTCTCGCGGGTGCTTGGCTTTGCCGGCGATCTGTCCTTCGACAGCTCCAAGCCGGACGGCACGCCGCGCAAGCTGATGGATGTCTCCCTTCTGCATTCGCTGGGCTGGCGCCACGCCACCGCCCTTGAAGACGGCATTCGCAAGACCTGGTCCGCTGTGCGGGAGCGCTTTCCCACGGCTGCTGCTCCCGGGGCCTGAAACTTTCTCGCTGTGCTGTTGCCCTGAACTCCCCCTGCCTTTGTTGACGTGCTCCCCACTATCGGGAGAGCGACCGGCCAACTCTGTCCGCAGAAAGAGCAGGGCCACCCCTTGTTTCCCCTTCCCCAGGCCTCACACCAACGCTTCTTCCTCATCCCCAAAGGTGGGATTAACTCCTCCGAGCCCTCGTCCTACCCTCGAACCAGATCGCAGCACGACCCAAGCGACGATGAACTCTATGTATCAGGGTGGACTCCGATGTTCAGGAATCGCACTGTCTTTCTGTTTTTCTTTGCCTTTTTCTCACTCTGTGCTGCTCCCCTTTCCGCGAGTGCCGCCGGCCTTCCGCAGCCCGCTGGAGGTGCTGAGGATCTGTTGATCACGCAAGCCAACCAGGACAGGGTGGCTCGTGGTCTCCCGCCGGTGGCCCGCGATCCCTTGCTCTCCGAAGCTGCGGCCTTTCATGCGCTCGAGATGGCACGCCACGGCGACATCTCGCACGAGTTCCCCGGCGAGCCCGAGCTCTCCGAGCGCGGTGCCAGGGCGGGCGTCCGATTCTCGCTGATCACGGAAAATGTGGCCGAGGCCAGCGATCCCGCGGTGATCCACAACCTGTGGATGCACTCGCCCGGGCACCGTGCCAACCTGCTCGACCCCGAGGTCAACGTGGTTGGCATCGCCGTCGTCGTCAGCAATCACCAGGTGTATGCGGTTGAGGACTTCGCCAGCACCGTCGACGCGCTGTCGTTCGACCAGCAGGAGCAGACCGTGGCGAGCCTGCTGTCGCGCTCCGGCATTGCGATCAAAAGCGGCCGATCCATCGATGCCCGCAAAACCTGCAGCATGGAGACCGGCTACGCCGGGGCTCGCCGCGCATGGTTCGTCATGCGATACACCGCGTCCACGCTCTCCGAGCTGCCCACGGAGCTCGCGTCCAGCCTTGGTTCCGGGCGGTATCACGAAGCCGCTGTAGGCGCCTGCGCCAGTGAAGACCAGGGCTCATTTGCCGGCTACAACATCGCGGTTCTGCTGTACCCCTAGGACATCGCCCGGATCAGACAAGGAGAAGTCGTTGCCAAACCGGGTTTGCGGGTGGCCTACCGCTCTCCGTTCGTCTCTGAGCTGCGGAAGGCTGTCAGCTGCCGGCCATAAGGATCGGCAGCGTCGGCGTTGTTGACCCGCCCTGGTTTTCGACCGTGATACCAAAGGCCTTGGCGGCAACTCCCTTGGGCAGGTTGGGAAGAATGAGGCTGGCGTTCCCGCCCGTGTCCGGCGCAAAGGTGCCGACCGCGAGCGGATTGGCGCCGCTGGCCGGAATGATCCACAGCTCGTAGGTCTTGTACGGCTCCAGCGGAGCGAGGTTGCTGGCGATAAAGACCAGCGCGCCCTTGCTGGCGACGTAGGTGGCGCGCGCCTCGGGCACGGTCTTCTGCTTGGTGCTCGTCAGCGTCACCCGCTGTGCGTTGCGATCGGTCAGGGTGTTGAGCACCTCCTGCGCCGCCGCGGAGTCGCTGGAGATCCGCGCCATCTCGGTGTTCTGTGTCGCGATCGTGCCGCGGAGCGCGTCCCGCTGATGCAGCAGATTGCCGGCAGCGACGGCCAGACCAGCGGCAACCGCCCAGCCCAGCCACGGAAGCACGCGGGAAACGCCCGAGGGAGGAGGCGTCGACGGACGTCCACCGGCGACGACGTCGAACGGCGGAACCGGCGTCGTCTCCGACCATCGCCGGGCAGGAGCGTCAGTCTCCTCCGGAGACTCCCTTTCGCTGATCGCAAGCCCTCCCGCAGCCGGGCTCTCGGCCGCAGCCGTGCTGCCGACCGCGAGCGGAGAGGTGCGCCTTTCGCGCCCGACCTGCACCAGGAGGCGTTCGCGGGCGAGCGCCGGCGGGGAATGCATGTCCGCCGTCATGGCAAAGATGGCGAGATCGCCCTGCATCTCCGCCAGCTCATGGCGGCACGCCTCACAGTGTTGCAGGTGAATGAGGATCGGGGCGCTCTCCTCCTTGTCCAGCAGCTGCATGGCGAACAAGGCAAGCTGGTCTGGATCGATATGTTGATTCCGGTTCATGCCTTGAACGCCTTTCTCAGCGTAAGCAGCGCGCTGCGGATGCGGGTCTTGACGGTGCCGAGGGGGTCGCCGGTCATTTCGGCGATCTCGGAGTGGGTGAGTCCATCGAAGAAGGCCATCTCGAGCATCTTTCGCTGCTCGACGGGCAGCTGCGTAATCACGCCGCGGGCCTTGTCCATCATGCTGTTGCGCTCCGCCTCTTCGGCCAGGTTGAACGACGAGGGAAGCACCATCTCATCGACCATCTCGGTCGGGCGCTTGCGGCGCAGAACGTCGATCGACCGGTTGCGCGAGACCACGGCCAGCCATCCGCCAAGGCTGCCCTTGGTTGCGATGAAGCCGTCCGGGTTGCGCCAGATCTGCATAAAGATCTCCTGCAAGACATCTTCGGCCGAGGCCGGATCCCGCAGAACGCGCAGGGAAACCGAGTACACCACCTTCGAATATCGGTCGAACAGCGAGGCCATCGCGTGCTCATCGCCCCGCTGGACCTGCAGCAACAGCGCTGCATCATCCAATGGAGAGAAGGGCGTCGCGTTGATTGCTCCCGTGTCTCTGTACATGTACACGCATCCAGACTTTAGGCAGATTGCCGCGAGGAGCGCTCTCCTGGGGACACAGGTAACACGATCGGGTTACCTGTCCGGTGGCTCTCTTTTGCTATGCGGCACAACCATACCACTCTAGACGGTTCCCCGGTGCGGGGTCTAATCGGCGGCCTCCGAGCGAAGCTCCAAAGTGACTCCCGGCGACGCCCGTTCTGAGAGACCCGTCGATCGTCTATCCTGCCCGGTATGCGTTCCATCGGTCCCCTGTGAAGGTGCGCCTGGACAAGCTTCTCGTCGACCGTGGCCTTGCCGCCTCGCGGGAGCGGGCGCAGGCGCTGATCCTGGCCGGCCGGGTGCTTGTGCGGGAGCAGAAGGTCAGCAAGCCCGGCACAGCCGTCGATGCCGGGATTGACCTCCGCCTGCTCGGGGAGGATCTGCGCTACGTCAGTCGCGGTGGCCTGAAGCTGGAAGCAGCCCTGCAGCACTGGACCATTGATCCCTCGGGGCTTGCCTGCCTGGACGTCGGAGCCTCGACCGGCGGCTTCACCGACTGCCTTCTGCAGCACGGCGCGGCCTCCGTCCTTGCCGTCGACACCGGCTACGGGCAGATCGCGGACAGGCTGCGACGGGATGGCCGCGTGCGGCTGCGGGAGCGCACCAACGCGCGCCTGCTGCAGCCTGGTGATCTGCTTGAGCCTGGCCACCCAGCGCCGAAGCTGCTGGCCATGGACGTCTCGTTCATCTCGGCGACGCTGGTTCTGCCCGCGGTGGTGCGGGCAATGGCAGCTCCTGGCGAGCACTGGACAGGAACGGCCATTATCCTCGTGAAGCCGCAGTTCGAGGCCGGTCGCGAGAGCGTCGGCAAGGGGGGAATCGTCCGCGAAGAAGACGCCCGGCAGCGAGCCGTCGAGCGCGTGCGGGGCGCGGCGGCGGATCTGGGTGGCAGCGACTTGGAGGTCATCGACTCCCCCATCCGCGGCATGGAGGGTAATCACGAGTACCTGCTTCGCGCGGAGTTTCGCTCCGACGGCAGGTCCGCTGCTGCCTTACACTAGGGGCACCCATGCTGTCAGCCGCCATCATCTCCAAGCCGCAAAAGCCCGAGCTGTCCACCATTCTTCCGGAGCTGATCCGATGGCTGGGCGAACGCAGCTACCGGACCATCCTGGACCCGGACAGCTCGGCTTACGTGAACGGAACCGATCCGGTCGAGCGGGAGCAGATGCCCCAGCACGCGCCCAACCTCGTCATCGTTTTGGGAGGGGACGGAACGCTGCTCTCGGCGGCACGCGCGTTCGCCCGCACCACAACGCCTATTCTGTCGGTCAACCTGGGTTCGCTCGGCTTCCTCACCGAGATTCCGCTCAGCGACATGTACGGCACGCTCGAGGCATGGTGCGACAACTCGGCCAAGATCGACCTGCGCGAGATGATGCATGCCGAGCTCTTTCGCGACGGTGTCATGGAAGGCTCCTGGGACGCCTTGAACGACATCGTCGTCGCCAAGGGAACGATCGCCCGCATGGCAGACTTCACCGTCGAGATCGACTCGCAGCTGGTCGCAACCTTTCGCGCCGACGGCGTCATCCTGTCGACGCCCACGGGATCGACGGCCTACAACCTCGCGGCAAACGGGCCCATCGTCATGCCAAACATCTCGGCGACGGTCATCACGCCCATCTGTCCGCACCTGCTGACACTTCGGCCGATTGTGGTGCCGTCCACCTCCACCGTCTGCGTGCACATCGTCGGCGTGCCGAACGAGACGTTCCTCACGGTGGATGGGCAGGAGGCTGTCAAGGTGCAGCTGGGCGACCACATCCACTGCAAGCGGTCGCAGTACAGCGTGCGTCTGCTGCGGCATCAGCCCAACGGGCTGTTCAACGTCATGCGCCAGAAGCTGAAGTGGGGAGAGCGGTAGGGAGCTGTTTGCACGGAGGTGTAGCTCCGGGAGATAGGGAGCCTCTGATCCATCCGCTTCTTTCTTGTTATTCCCGCAGGGAATCTGCGTTTCTTACCGGGCCGCAACGGCTGATCAGAGCTTCCTTGGAGCTGTTTGCACGAAGGCGTTGCGCGGGTCTTTCGGGCTGAAGCCCCGATGCATAACAGCCCGGGCCGCAAGCCCCAGGTATTGATCCATAAAGGGTCTCAGAACTGAAGGCCCGACCTATCGATTCGGGACCAGACCTGCAGGTAAACCGCACCTAGGCCGTGACCGAGATCTCTTCTTCGAGCTGCTGCTTTTCCGCGAGGGAGGAGTAGTAGCCGCCACGGGCCAGCAGGTCATCATGGGTACCGAGCTCGGCAATGCGGCCGTTGACGAGAACCGCGATCTGGTCCGCGTTGCGCGCGGTCGACACCCGGTGCGAGATCAGGATGGTGGTTCGGCCCTCCATCACGCGGCGGAGCCCGGTAAGGATCTGCTCCTCCGTGTAGGTGTCGACCGATGCCAGAGCGTCATCGAGGATCAGGATCCGCGGATCGCGAATCACGGCGCGGGCGATGGCGGTGCGCTGCTTCTGACCGCCGGAGAGCGTGATGCCGCGCTCGCCGACGACCGTGGCAAAGCCGGCTGGGAACTCCTTGATCTCGTTCGCGATGTGAGCGACATGGGCGGCAGCTTCGATGGCCTCCGGAGTCGCCTGGCGGATGCCAAGGGCAATGTTGCCCTCAATCGTTGACGAGAACAGAAAGGTCTCCTGGGGCACGAATCCGATGCTGGCGCGAAGCTCCGCCAGGGGGATCTCGCGAACTGGCCGGCCGTCGATCAGCACCTCGCCGGGCGGCGCGTCTTCGAGCCGCGGGATGAGGTTGACGAGCGTCGTCTTGCCAGAGCCGGTCGGTCCGACGATCGCGAGCGAGCTGCCCGCCGGAACCCGAAGCGAGATGTCCCGCAGCACCGGTGTGCCGGGCACGTAAGCGAACTGAAGGTGCCGAAACTCGATCTCGCCCCGGATCGGGCTGCCGTCCACGGGCATGCCAGGAGCGTCTGCGATCGCGGGCTGCTGCTCCAGCAGATCGTTGATCCGCACCACCGAGGCTGTCCCGCGCTGAAACAGGTTGACGACCCAGCCGATGGCGATCATCGGCCAGGTGAGCTGCACCATGTAGACGTTGAACGAGGTGAACTGCCCGACGGTGATGTGGTGGAGAAGCACCTCGTGTCCGCCGACCAGAAGTGTGATCATGAGCGACAGCCCCAAAACGAATTCGAGCGTGGGCCACAGCATGGCCATCAACCGGACCAGGGCGAGCGAGCGCCGGATGTACTCGAGATTCGCGGTCTCAAACGATCGAACCTCGGCCTCCTCCTGCGCAAAGGCGCGCACCAGCCGGGCGCCGGAGAAGTTCTCCTGCGCCTTGGCCGAGATCTCCGAGAACATCGCCTGGATGCGCTCAAACCGCGTGTGAATGCGATTGCCGAAGTACTGCACCAGAACCGACGCGATGGGCAGGGGAACGAAGGCAAACAGCGTCAGCCGCGGGCTGATGCGCAGCATAAATGGCAACGCGGCGGCGGTAAAGATGATGGTGTTGGCCGAATACATGATGGCCGGTCCCAGCAGCTGCCGGACGGCGTTCAGGTCGTTGGTCGTCCGGGCCATGATGTCGCCGGTGCGGTGGGTGTGGTAGAAGCCGGCCGACTGCCGTTCCAGGTTGGCGAACAGGTCGTTGCGAAGGTCGAACTCGATCTCGCGCGAGGCGCCGATGATGACCTGCCGGGTGATGTAGAGAAAGACGGCAGACAGCGCCGCGATCAGGAGCAGAAGCAGCGCATGGTGCACGATCTTGGCCCGGGTGAGACCCAGGCGCATGTCGTCGATGGCACCCCCGATGACGATGGGGAAGAGCGCCTTGATGCTGTTGTACAGAAGAACGGCCACGCCGCCCCATGCAAAGCTGCGCCAATAACGGCGGAGGTAGGGAAAGAGCGGCCTGAGGCGTTTCAGCATGGCAGATAGGGATCAGACGCGGTTAGCGGCCTGGCGGATTCGGCTTCGTGGCGGCCGGTGGGGAGGTCGGCGGCGGCTGTCCCTCAGGCGTACCGGGGGAAGAACCGGACGGGGGAACCGCAGGCCGCGCGGGAGGAGGAGCGGGCCGGGCGGGAGGAGGAGCGGCGGGCTGCACGGCTGGCGTCCGCTCAAGCGCTCCGGGCGGGGTCTCGGACATCGAGACCAGCTCCACATCGAAGATCAGGTCGGACTTCGGAGGGATCACAGGCGGGCGCCCCGACTCCCCGTAGGCAAGCTGGTACGGGACATAGAGGCGCCGCTTGCCGCCGACGTGCATCCCCTCAAACCCCGTGTCCCAGCCCGGGATCACGCGGTGTGCTCCGTAAGGAAAGGTGATCGGCTCCTTGCCTGGATGATCGTCGGAAGAGTCGAACTTGGTGCCATCCGTCAGCCAGCCGGTGTAGCGAACCGAGTAGTACATCCGCGGCTGGGCGAGCGGCCCCGTCCCCACCAGGGTGTCGACGTAGCGCAGAGAGTAGAGCGTTCTTGGCAGGCCATGCACGGGCGGAACGCCGGGCGGGTTATCCGCGGTCGCGCGGCGGTGGGTTCCGGCAGCGGTGGGGTGCGTCGCGCCGTGGTGGGTCGCGCTGTGGTGCACGGGGCTGCTCTGCGACAGGAGGACCGGAGCGGCGGCAAAGGTCAACAGCGAGAAGCTGGCGGTGGCGATCTTCAGCGGCATCGTCCTTTCAGTGTAGGGCAAGGCGGCCGCGGCTCAACGGCGAGGGTTGGGGCTGAGCAAAGTGCGTGCCAAATCCGGGTGCCCGCACGGCGCTGCACCCCACAGAAGTGGCACAAACCCGTTGCCAGGGTCCGCAGCCGCGACGGTATGATGTCTTCGCAACGCTGTGTCGCCTGAGGTATGACTCGCCTTGAAGATCCTTCTCTGCTGCCTGCTGTTCCTGCTCCCCCTCGCCAGCCGGAGCCTGCCGGCTGCAACGCTCCACAGTATCGGCGAGGTCCTGGCCGAGCCTGGGCCTGAATCCACAGCGATCGCCGCCGCTGCCGCAGGGCCGGAGCTTCGCCGCGCCCGACCGGGGCAGGACGTGCTCTCGGTCGGTGCCGACAGCCCGCGGTTTGAGCGCGCCCGCTCCCGCTCTGAGGCGCCCGCCCTGGCGGCGATGGGCTGCGGCATGTTTCTGCTGGCGTGGATCTGCGCGATCTGGTCGTCGCTGCGGGAGCGTGGCGGCCTCCACGCGGCTACGGAGCGCATGGGCCTCCCGGCAAAGGAGGAGGTGGGACCACTCGCCACCTGAGTCGCTCAGGTGGGGGTGCGCAGCAGAAGATAGGTGCCGACGATGCCGAAGAGCAGGTCGGGACTCCAGGCGGCGAGCGCGGCGGGAAGCGTGTTGACGTCGCCCATAGCCTCAAACACGCCGGCCGTAGCCCAGTACGCAATGGCCAGGCCAATGGCGGCCGCGACCCCGGCCAGACTGCCGCGCTTGCCCACCGACAGGGCAAACGGGATGGCAAGCACCGCCATGACCAGCGTGATCAGCGGATAGGCCAGCTTGCGGTTGAGCTGCACCCGCATCCGCATGGTGTCAAACCCGGACTGGCTCAGGTCGGAGATGTAGCGCGAAAGCTGGTTGTAGCTCATCTCCTGAGAGGGCCGGTCTTCTTTCTTGAAGTACCCGGGCCGCTCGTGGATGGCGGGCTCGCTCTCGACCGTGAAGGGGCTGAAGCTAGCGACAGCTTCGCCGTGAAACGTGCGTTGCCAGCCGTTCTCAAAGATCCACTGCTGAACATGGTCATCCCAGTGGGCTGAGGAGGCGAAGATGCGCTTCCGCAGCACAAACCCGTCGGGCTGAAATTCAAACACGGTCAGGTTGGCGAAGACATTCCGGTCCGGGTCGAAGAACTGGTAGAAGAAGATGCGCGCCGGCTCGCCAAACCGGTCGGACTGGCCGGAGATCCACTTCCGGTCCGGCCGCAGAAAGGTCTGGGCAGGCTTTCCCTTGATGACGGAGCGCAGCGCCTCCTGCCGCCGGTTGGCGGCTGGCAGATACGACTCATCAAAGGCAAACAGCCCAGCCGAGATCAGCGCCGTCACGACCAGCACCGGAACCACCACACGGAAGATGCTGATGCCATTTGCCTTCATCGCGGTCAGCTCGGAGGATCGGCTGAGCGCGCCAAAGGTGATAAGCACCGCGACCAGCGAACAGAGCGGCGTCGTGTTGTACAGGATGTACGGGATCAGGTTGAGCAGGTAATCGCCGACCGTGACCAGCGGCGTCCGGTTGCGGATGATATCGCCGATCAGCTCGAAGAAGGTAAAGATCAGAAACAGGGTTGCGAAGGAGAACAGCACCAGGGCGAAGTTTGTGGCGTACTCCCTGACCACATAGTCGTCCAGGATCAAAGGAAAGCGCGACCCAAAGATGGTTCGGACGCGGCGCAGCACGGTCGAGATCGGGGGAAGAAACGGCGCGGCGGCAGGCTCTGCGGGTCCGACCGCGGGGTCGGAACTACCCTGCGCAGACCGTGGAGCGAACCAGCGGCGCAGCGAGGTCAAACCGGAGGTGAGAACACTGAGAGCGATGCCCCCGCGGGAGAGCTGATAGAGCAGCACCGCGCCGGCCGCGGCAAAGATGAGGTTGGCGCCCCACACGCCGGTAAAGGCGGAGAGCTTGCCGGTCTTTGCCAGCGCCACGCCGAGCGAAGACAGAAAGTAGTACAGAAAGACCAGAAGAATCGTCAGCACGAACCCGGTCGACTTGCCCCCTCGCTTTGAAGCCAGGCCAAGCGGAACGCCCACGAGCATCAGGACAAGGCAGGCAAAGGGGTAGGAGAAGCGCTTGTTGAACTCGATGCGATACAGCGAGGCCTCATGCGCGCTCAGCCCGGCCGCGTGCCCGCGCTGCCACAGCTGGGGCAGGGTGAGCGCAAGGATGGGCATATCGGAGCGGCCGACGCGCGTGTCCTCCTGGCCGCCGGTCTCGATCGGCAGGTCGCTCGAGGAGAAGGTCGAGATGTTGTACTGCCCGGGGTCGGCGGCCGAGGTCTGGTGCTGGGTGCCGTCGATGAGGTGAAGGTGCAGGGTCTGCGCATCGCCCGAGCCGCTCGATCCGTTCACCACGATCGCCTCGGCCGCGGTCGTCACCCTGGGATTGGCGGGATCGCTCAGGTCGGCCAGAAAGACGTGCTTCCAGATCGCCGCTCCGGCGGCCGGCTGGACGTCCTGGATATACAGAACATAGTTCTTGAAATCTTCGTAGAAGACGCGGGGCTGCACCTCAAAGGAGGCCTGCGAGGTCTTGAGCGAAGCTTCAAGCTGCATGAGCGCCGCCGCCGACCGGGGAGCGACATACAGCGAATTGAACAGGCCGACGCCGACTGCCGCGGCCGAGAGCAGGGAGAGGATGCGCACAAAGGCAAGCGCCCCCATGCCGCTGGCGCGCATCGCCGTCACCTCGGAGTCCGACGCCAGCCGCGACAGGCCCAGAAGAATGCCGACCAGCACCGCCATGGGAATGGTGACAAGCAGAGCGTTCGGCAGGGTGTAGAGAAAGATGCGGGCGGCATCGCCGAGCGAAGCGGAGTTGCGAACCACCAGCTCCAGGATCTTTCCGAGGTCCCGCATGAACAGGACAAAGGTAAACAGCACCCCGCCAAGGATGGTGTGCGACAGGACCTCGGCAAGGATGTAGCGGGTAAGGATGCGCATGGCGTGCCGTTCCGGCCTCAGCCCCAGTGTAGCGAAGCCGCTCCCGGGTCAGGGCCGCGGCAGGAAGCGGTAGCCCACGCCACGCACCGTGACGAGGTGCCTGGGGCGGCCCGGATCGTCTTCAATGTACCGCCGCAGCCGGACGACGAAGTTGTCGATGGCGCGGGTGTCGGTGTCTTCGTGGACCCGCCAGACCTGCTCCAGCAGCTCCTTGCGGGAGACGACCTTCTCCTCGCGCTGGGTCAGGTAGCGAAGCAGGTCGGCCTCCATCAGGGTCAGGCGGATCGTCCGGCCGGGCGCCAAGAGCTCCAGCGTATCGAAACGCACAGAGTGCTGACCGAAGTGGTACTCATCGACCGGGACCGGCGGTGGAGGGGGAGAAGCAGCCGGCCGCCCGCCTCCCCACGCCATGCGCCGCAGCAGCGATCGAAGCCGGACCAGAAGGATGTTCAGGTCGAAGGGCTTTGGCAGGTAGTCATCGGCACCAGCTTCCAGCCCCTCGAGCACGTCCTCCGGCCGGGCACGCGCCGTCAGCATCAGAACGGGGGTGTAGCGTTGCTGTTCGCGCAGCGTGCGAACGATGGTAAATCCATCGGTGCCCGGGAGCATGCAGTCCAGAAGCACTGCGGCGGGATGTTCCGGCCAGCCGGGCGCCGTGTGGTCGAGCAGGTACGCCAGCGCGCGGTCGCCGTCCGCCTCGTGGTGCACGGCGTACCCTTCCGCTTCAAGATTGAAGATCAGCCCCTGGGCCAGGTGCTCTTCATCCTCGACCAGCACGATCTCCGGTGCTCCGCTGCCTGGCTCCACCGGTCTATCGTAGCGTCTGGCAGCAGGCGGTGGCCACGTGGGACGAAGTGGGACTCTAAGAAGAGGGACTAGGCCGTCGCAAGCGGAAGCTGCAGCTGGATGGAGGTGCCTTGTCCCGGGCCGGCGCTGGCTGCGGTGGCTTCCCCGCCGTGCTGCCTGGCGATGGCCCGCACCAGAAACAGACCCAGGCCCGTTCCCTTCACACGCACCATGGATCGCCCCGGAACCCGGTAAAAGCGCTTGAAGACGCGTTTCAGCTGGCCGGGAGGGATGCCCAGACCGGTGTCGCGCACGGTAAGCACCACCTTGTTGTAGTCCGCGATCGCGAGCGTGCAGGTCACATCGAGCGCATCGGGAGAGTATTTGACCGCATTGTCGAGGATGTTGAGGATGGCGGTCCGCAGGTCCGCTTCGATCCCTCGAACCGGCAGGGAGACCGCACCGGGAACCGGCAGCAGGCGCACCGGTTCGCCCTGGAGGTGGTGTCGCTGCGAGAGGATCGCGATGCACTCCCGCACCAGCCGTTCCATGTCGACGAGCGCTCGGTTCCGCTGGCGCGCCCGCTGCCCCAGCTCCCCGGCCTTCAGCACCTGGTCGACCGTCGAAAGCAGGCGATCGGTGTCCGCCAGCATGATGCCGTAGAAGTTCTGCCGCTGCTCTTCATCGAGTGCTCGCCGCTGCAGCGTCTCGAGGTACAGGCGGATGGAGGCGACCGGCGTCTTCAGCTCATGGGTGACGGCGTTCAGAAAGCTGTCCTGCCGCTCATTGCGGCGGATCTCCCGCAGAAGAAAGACGGTGTTCAGCACCACACCCGCGACCAGCACGCTGAACAGAACGACGCCCAGGATATCGATGGCCAGCCGGCGGGTGTTCAGAAGGATCCAACCGATGTTCAGGGCGATCGCCAGGCCGATCAGAAACACACCGAGAGCGGTGAACAGGGCGATCGCACCGCGGCGGCGATTGAGGTTCATGCAGGTCTCGAGCCGAGTGAGCCGGTCCGTCCCAGAGTACAACGGCAGCCCGGCCATGGCCGGTTGACGAGGGTGTCCTCGGCGCACGAAAGACGAAAGAAAGGGCTGGAGAAGATGGATCTCTCTCCAGCCCTTTCTGTTCCGGTTCTTCTGCGAGGCTGCTACATGCCGGCTGGCTTGGGACTCGCCGGATCGAACTGCGCGATCTGGATCTTTTTCGCCAGACCGACCTTCGACAGCAGCCAGATACCGTAGTAGTTGATGTCGAACTCATACCAGGCCAGGCCGTGACGGGCACTGACCGGGTGGGCATGGTGGTTGTTGTGCCAGCCTTCGCCGCCGGTCAGGATCGCCACCCACCAGTTGTTGCGGGAGTCGTCGCGGGTCTCAAAGCGACGCTTGCCCCAGAGGTGCGTGGCCGAGTTGACCAGCCAGGTCGCATGGAGCCCCAGCGTGGTGCGCAGAAAGGTTCCCCACAGCAGCATGCCGATGGCGCCGACCCAGCGGTGACCCGGTGCGGCGAGCGCCGCTCCCAGTCCCAGCTGGAGGAAGCCTGCAATGGTCAGCGGAACCCAGTGGTACTTCGAGAGCCACACCTGGCCGGGGTCGCGGGTCAGGTCAGGAGCGTAGCGGCCCAGAAGAGCGGTCTCCGAGTGCATGGCCCGGCCCGAAAGAATCCAGCCGGCGTGCGCCCACCAGGTGCCGTCCTGCGGGGTGTGCGGGTCGCCCTCGCGGTCTGAGTTCTGGTGATGCACGCGATGCGTCGCCACCCAGAAGATCGGTCCACCCTCGAGCGCCATCGTTCCGCAGGCGGTCAACAGGTACTCCATCCACTTGGGAGTCTTGTAGCCACGGTGCGTCAGCAGGCGGTGGTACGCCATGCCGATGCCGACGTTGATGGCGATAAAGTACATCACCACACCAGCGATCAGATTCTTCCACGAGAAGAAGAACAGCGCGGCGATGGCGAGGACGTGGAACATGCCCATAAAGATGGTCGTGATCCAGTTGACGCGGCCTTCCTGGTGCTCGCGCCCCATGCGCAGATCCTGCTTCAGCTTCTTGGGGAGATCGGTCACAGCTGGCTGGATCGGGTAGGGCTGACCAAAGGAGGCAGAGATGGTGTCTGGGGTCTGTTCCGGAATCGTAGTCTGGGGAGTCATGCTTGGCTTTTCAACCCTCTTCGCGAGAAGAGATACTCGCATCTCCAACGCTAACAGCCTGTGCTCGGGCGGGGTGTAAGAGTTTTGTAATGCTGGCGGACAAGCATCGTTGGTAGGGTGAGGACATGCCCAACCCCTGTGCCGCACGCCTGGCCCTCGCCTGCTGTGCGCTTCCTCTGCTCGCTACCTCGCTTCAGGCGCAGTCTCCGGCAGGGCCAAGCTCTGCGAAGGCGATCGATCTGCCCACCAGCAAGCTGCTGCTGCTGCCCGTGGCGGGTGACCCGCAGCGGCTGAACAGCCTGCCGATGTCGATCGCGGTCTCGCCCGACCACCGGTACGTCATCACCCTGAACGCCGGCTACGGCACGGCGGAGTCAGGCTACCGGCAGTCCCTGGCGGTGCTCGACACGGGCACCGGCAAGCTCGAAGACTTTCCCGACGACCGAACCGGTCTCGAGGCACGGCAGACCCTCTACTCCGGACTCGCCTTCAGCTCCGACGGCCGGCACGTCTTCGCCAGCATCGCTTCGCTCACTTCGCCCGAAGGCGACGGTGCAAAGAAGACCGGCAGCGGTGTTCTGGTCTACCGCTTCGACGGGGGCCGGCTCGCGCCCGAGCGCATGATCCACCTCCCCCTGCAGCAGCTCGCCCCAGGACACCAGACGCGGCTGATCGGCGGCACCCTGGGGTCGGTGGGCGTGCCATACCCGGCCGCCATTGCGGTGCTCCCGGGTGCCGGTCCGGAGCGGCTGCTCATCGCCGACAATCTCTCCGACGACGTGCTTCTGGTCGATTCCGCCAGCGGCAAGGTGCTGACGCGCTTCGACCTGGCGGAGAATGCGGCCGTGCCCTCGACCTACCCCATCGCTCTCCAGGTCGCGCCGGACGGCCGCCGTGCCTTTGTGGCGCTGTGGAATGCGAGCGAGATCGTGGAGCTCGACCTCGCGAAGGGGTCCGTGGCGCGACACCTTCCCCTGCTCAGGCCATCACAGCCGATCACCCCCGGCACCCACCCCTGCGCCTTTGCGCTCGCCCCTGACGGCCGGACCCTGTACGTTGCGCTCTCCAACCGCGACGCTGTGGCCGCAGTCGACCTCGACCACGACCACTTCGGCGTGAAGGGATACTTCGACACGCGCCTGCCGGGTCAAAGCTACTTCGGTGCCGAGCCGGAGGCGCTGGCCATCAGCCCGGATGGCGACCACCTTTACGTGGCTGACTCCGCCACGGATGCCATTGCCGTTCTCAGCCCGCGCAAGCTCACCGGTCACGCCCGGAAGCACGGTTTTGTGGAGCCGGACGGATTTGTGCCCACCGAATGGATGCCGATGAGCCTGGCCCTGAGCGGCGGCAAGCTGTACGTCGCGACCGCTAAAGGCAAGGGAACCGGCCCAAACAACTTTCCTCAAAAGGTCGTCGACGGGTATCCTCCGGCCCGCCGCCGCCGCGACTTCACCTACATCGGGACGCTGCTCTACGGATCGCTGGCCACCCTTGATCTGAGCGCCATCGACCGGGATCTCAAGCAGTCGACCGCCGCTGTTCTCGAAGCGAACCGCATGAAGGCGGCGCAGGTGGCGATCCACTTCGCCGGCGCCGGCAGCGGAAGCCGCATCAAGCACGTGATCTACATCATCAAGGAGAACCGCACCTACGACCAGATCCTGGGCGATCTCGAACAGAACGGGCACAAGGTGGGCAACGGCGACCCGAGCCTGACCATGTATGGCGAGCAGATCACCCCCAACCAGCACAGGCTGGCGCTGCAGTTCGGCGTGCTCGACAACTTCCTGGACTCGGGCGAGGTCTCGGGCGACGGGCACGTGTGGTCGAACGCGGCCATCGGCACCGACTACCTCGAAAAGACTTGGCAGCAGAGCTACCGCGGCAGCGAGCGCACCTATGACTTCGAGGGAGTCGTCGCCGACGGCTACCCGATCGCACAGCACATCCCCGACGTCAACGAGCCGTCGAGCGGGTATCTGTGGGGAGATCTGGCCCGCCACGGCAAGTCGCTTTACCACTTTGGGGAGTACATCTCCTCCACCTTCTGCAACGAGAAGAAGGCTGTTCTCGCCGCGGTTCCCGCGCAGCAAGGTCCCATGCTGACGGTCGAGGCAGCCTGCAAGCGCAAGGAGATCAAGCCGGGCGAGGCCATCCCGGAGATCTGGGGGGGCGGCACCAACCAGTGGCCTTGGGCGATTCCGCTGCTGGCCGCAAACGTCGCCACCAAGCCGGAGCTGGTGGGTCACTTCGCTCCCGAGCAGGCCGACTTCAATCTCCTGGTGCCCGACCAGATCCGCGCGAACGTCTTTCTGCGCCACCTGAAGGGCTGGGTCGCCGACCGCGCGGCCGGGCACGACACCATGCCAAACTTTGTGATGCTTCGCTTCCCCAACGACCACACCGCCGGAACCCGCCCGGGGAGCCCCACCCCCAGTGCCTCGATCGCGGACAACGACCTGGCGATCGGACGTGCCGTCGAGGCTGTCTCGCGCTCGCCGTTCTGGGAAGACACGGCGTTCTTTATCCTCGAAGATGACGCCCAGAACGGTGCCGACCATGTGGATGCCCACCGCAGCCTGGCTCTCGTGGTCAGCAAGTACGCCCCCCACGCGAAGAACGGCGAAGCCTTCGTCGACAGCCACTTCTACTCGACCGTCTCCATGATCCGAACCATGGAGGCGGTGCTCGGCCTGCCGCCGATGAACAACAACGACGCCTTCGCTTCGGTGATTGCCTCGGAGTTCAGCGGTCCGGGCGATCAGGCGGCCTTTACCGCCGACCACCGCAATGAGGAGAACAAGCTCATCTACCAGAGCAATCCCAGGATCACGGCGGCGCTCAACCCGGGCAAGGCGGCGGATGAACGGGCGAGTGCGAAGATGGACTTCCGGCACGCCGACCGTGCCGATGCGCGGCAGCTGAACCTGATTCTGTGGCACGATGCCAAGGGTAGCCAGCCGGCTCCGGCCACCCTGCTGGAGAAGCACAGGAAGGCGAAGAGGGACGACGATGACGACTGATCCGAACACCACCCCCGGAGCGTTGGTTCTGCGGCCCGCCTTCAGCGAGCGCGTCTGGGGGCGCCGCGACCTGCGGCCCTGGTACGACCGCGCGAATCTCGAGCAGCCGATCGGCGAAGCCTGGCTGACCGGGCCGGAGTCGCGGGTCACCAACGGCCCGCTTGCCGGACGGACCCTGTCCGAGGCGGTGCGCGCCTTTCCGGTCGATCTGCTTGGCCGCTCCGCCCCGGAAGGCGCCACGCCGGAGTTCCCGCTGCTGGTCAAGCTGCTGTTTCCCAGCGACAAGCTCTCCGTTCAGGTGCACCCGAACGATCGCCAGGCGCAGGCGCAGGGGCAGCCGCGCGGAAAGACGGAGTGCTGGTACGTGCTCGAAGCCGAACCCGGCGCAGAGGTGGCGCTCGGGCTGAAGGGGAACGTGGACCGGACCGCGGTGGAGCAGGCCGTCGCCGGGGGCCGGATGGAGGACCTTCTGCAGATGCTTCCAGTCTCAGTGGGCGACATGGTCTTTGTGGACGCTGGCACGGTCCACGCCATCGGTCCGGGGGTCGTTCTGCTCGAAACGCAGCAAACCTCGGACATCACCTACCGGATCTACGACTATGGCCGACCGCGCGAGCTGCACCTCCAGCAGGGCCTGGCCGTCCTGCAGACTGACACGCGCGCCGGCAAGATCGAGCCGCAGCCGAAGAACGGCTACACGCGCCTGATCGAAGAGCAGTACTTCTCGGTGGATCGCTTCGACCTCCAGGCAGGAGCGACCGCGCACTTCACCACCGAACAGCCGGTGTGTCTCGCGGGCATCCTTGGCCAGTCCGCGCTCTCCACCGGTGGGGTGGAGGCCCTGCCCATCGTGATCGGGGAGGCGATCGTGCTGCCTGTGGGGTCAGAGGTCAGCGTCACGGCAGGGAAGTTTCCCGCAGCGTTTGTCCGCTGCTCCGCGCCGCTGGCTCCTTAGCGGAGAAAGGTGCCGATCTCCGCAGCCGCGTTCCGGAGCGGAGCCAGAAACCGGCTCTGCATCTCGACAATGGACAGCCGGGGGGCGCTTCCGCTCAGGTTCAGCGTAGCCGCCACCCGCCCATTTGGAGCATAGATGGGCACAGCCATCGATCGCAGGCCCACCTCGTACTCCTGATCGCACAGCGCATATCCGCTGCGCTTCACGTTGCGCAGCATCTGCCGCAACTTTTCCACCGAGTTCACGGTGCGGGTGGTGTGCGGGGTCAGCTCCACGCGCGCAAGGTACTGCTCGGTCTGATCGGGCGGCAGATGCGCCAGCAGAATGCGTCCCATGCTGGTGCAATAGGCGGGCAGCCGGCTGCCGATGTGCAGATCCACGGTCATCACCCGGGCAGCGCTTGCCCGCGCGACGTAGACGATGTCGTCGCCGTCGAGCGTCGCGACCGAGAACGACTCCTGGAGGTGGTTGGACATGCGCTCCAGCACCGGCTGGGCCGCGGCGGCCAGCGAGCTCGAGGCCGTGTAGGTGTGCGAGAGGCTGAGCATCCGGGGCCGAAGCGAGTACCGGCTGCCGTCCTCCGTGCCCGCGAAGCCGAGCTTGCACAGGGTATAAAGGCACCGCCGGGCGGCTGCGCGGGAGAGTCCCGTGCGCAGGCTCAGCTGCGAGATCGTCATCTGCGGACTCTGTTGCGTAAATGCCTGGATCACGACCAGGCCGCGTGCCAGCGAGGTCATGAAGTTCGGGTCACCCGCATACACATCGAGTGCGGCGGCCGGACTGATCCTGGCGCGGCGGCCAGCATCGGAGGCAGGCACAGTACCTTCCGGCGACGGAGGAACGCTGTGCTGCTGGTCGAGAGACTGTGTCATCGCTGACCCCCGGCCCGGACCCGCCACGACTGCAGTGTGCGATGTTCGGACTAACTTAACGGTAAACGCGCGGCCGCTCCGGAGCAAGGGGGCGGCCGCTCCGCTGTCGCTCCGGAGAAAACTCCCCGCGCTTTTTCCGGTCCAGCCACGATTCCAGCTGCGGTCCAGCTGCGGTCCAGCGACGAAGGCTCCCGGTCTGGCCCAATCGGCCCGATCTCCGTTCGCAGGCCGGCGAAACACGGCCGGTTCATGTGCCCGTCTTACACTGGAAGGCGTGAACCCCGAGACGGGGCAAGGAGATGAGTGCCATGGCGATAGCCCTGACGGAACGGGAAGAGTGGAAGCGGCTGGCGACCCACGCCCAGACGATGCGCGGGCAAACCCTGCAGCAGCTGTTCGCGGGGGACCCGCCGCGAGGCGAACGCATGACGGCGAGCGCCGCCGGGCTGCTTCTGGACTTCTCAAAGAACCGGGCCACGAGCGAGACCATCAGCCTGCTCGCCAGGCTGGCCGAGGCCTGCGGTCTGAAGCAGCGGACCGAGGCGATGTTTACCGGGCAGAAGATCAACGTCACCGAAGATCGCGCCGTGCTCCACGTGGCCCTGCGAGCTCCGGCCGGGGAATCGATCGTGGTCGACGGCCAGGATGTCGTTCCCGAGGTCCATGCGGTGCTCGACCGGATGAGTGGATTTGCGGATCGCGTGCGCAGCGGCGCGTGGACCGGCTTCACAGGCAAACCGATCCGCAACGTCGTGAACATCGGCATCGGCGGCTCCGACCTGGGACCGGTGATGGCCTACGAGGCGCTGAAGCACTACAGCGACCGCGATCTGCGGTTTCGCTTCGTCTCCAATGTCGATGGCACGGACTTCGCCGAGGCAGTGCTCGACCTCCGGGCCGAGGAGACGCTGTTTCTGGTGGCATCGAAGACCTTTACCACGCTTGAGACCATGACCAACGCCCGCACGGCGCGTGAGTGGACGCTTGGGCAGCTTGGCGGGGAGGAGGCGGCGATTGCGAAACACTTTGTCGCCATCTCGACCAACGCGAAGGAGGTGGCAAAGTTCGGCATCGATCCGGAGAACATGTTTGGCTTCTGGGACTGGGTGGGCGGCCGCTACTCCATGGATTCGGCGATCGGCCTTTCGACCATGATCGCGATCGGACCGGAGAACTTCCGGTCGATGCTGGCAGGGTTTCACGCCATGGACGTGCACTTTCGCGAGACCCCGATCGAGAAAAACCTGCCTGCGCTGATGGGTCTTCTGACAGTGTGGTACACGGACTTCTTCGATGCGCAGACCGTCGCCGTGCTGCCCTATGAGCAGTACCTGAAGCGCTTTCCCGCTTACCTGCAGCAGCTGACGATGGAGTCCAACGGCAAGCACGTGACGGTCGACGGCCGGCAGGTGCAGTACGAGACCGGGCCGGTGTTCTGGGGGGAGCCGGGGACCAACGGGCAACACTCGTTCTACCAGCTGATTCATCAGGGCACACGCCTGATCCCATGCGACTTCATCGGATTCGCGAAGAGCCTGAACCCGCTTGGCCGCCACCACGACGTCCTGATGGCCAATGTCTTCGCGCAGGCCGAGGCGCTGGCCTTCGGCAAGACCGCGGAGCAGGTCCGCGCCGAGGGCGTGCCCGAGCACCTGGTGCCGCACAAGGTCTTTGAGGGCAACCGGCCGTCGAACACCATCCTGGCCGAGGTGCTGACGCCGGAGCTGCTGGGGTCGCTGATCGCGCTCTACGAGCACTCGGTGTTCACCCAGGGCGTCATCTGGAACATCGACTCCTTCGACCAGTGGGGCGTGGAGCTGGGCAAGGTGCTGGCACAGCGGATCATCGGCGAGCTCGAAGATCCGAACGAGCCACAGCTGAAGCACGACACCTCGACCAATCACCTGATCGAGTGGTATCGCGAGCACAAATAGAGTGGGTCTGCTGAGATCAGCTGAGATCAGATGGAAGCGATCGCCGCCAGAACCGCGGCCGGCTCCGGGCGCACGCGAAAGTCGGCGTGCGCCTCGGCAAAGACGATGCGGCCATCTCCGGCGATCACAAAGGTGGCAGGCAGCGGAAGTCGCCAGCTGCCTTCGTCTCCGGTGTCGTAGCTCTTTCCCGAGTTGGCCAGCGGAATGTTGACCAGGATGGAGCGGAAGTAGCGTCGCTCTGCCGCCGGAACGGTGTAGGCGATGCCAAACCGGGCAGCAAGCCCGGCGTCCGGGTCCGACAGAATGGGAAACGGCAGATCGGCCGAGCCCTGGGAGAGCTGCATGGCGGTAAAGGCATTCTGCTTCGGCGTCTGCGGCGAGATGGCGGTCAGCAGAGCGCCGCGTCGACGCAGCTCCGGGAAGAGATCCCGCCACGTCTCGAGTTCGGTGATGCAGTATGGACACCACCGGCCACGAAAGAAGTTGATCACCAGGGGGCCGAGCCCAAGGAGGTCGGACGACCGGATCAGGTGACCGGTCAGCGCATCGGTCAGCGCGAACTCGGGGGCAAGTGCTCCGGCAGCCAGAACGCCCTGCTCGATGCCCGTGTGGAGCAGCTCCGCCGTGGACCGCTCAGACACGGCCAGCCGGTCGGCTTGCACGAGGGCGCGCGTGCGCTGGGTGATGGCGTCGAGTTTGTCCTGCAGGTCCGTCATGGGGGAGGTGTCCGTCTACGCCGCGGCTGCGGTCTGTGGTGGGGACGAGGTCGCGAGCGACCTGGCCGAGAGCGACTTGGCCGAGAGCGTCACCAGAGCGATCCACAGCAGGTCAGCGCCCCCAAGATGCAGCAGTTGCAGCGGCACGGGCGCGAGCAGAAGCACATCCGCCAGACCCAGCACAAACTGCAGCACCAGCAGACCCGCCACCCAGCGCGCCGCCGATGCGGTCTCAGGGCTTCGCCACTGCCGAAGCAGCAGCCAGCCAATAAAGACCGTTGCCAGCAGCGCGCTCGCGGGATGAACCCACCGGATGCGGATCAGCGCTGGAGCGTTCGCCGAAAGATCGGCGGCGAGGGCGGCCTTCAGGGACGGAGAAGGGAAGAGCGTATCGCCGAGCGCGGCCAGGCTGCCGCTGACGCCGACCAGAAGAGTCGAAAGCAGCCCAGCCGTCACCAGCGCGGGCTGCGACTCCAAACTACCTGCACGACGCCGGCGGCGGAAGCTGCCTGTGCCGAGCAGAACCGCCGTCATGGTCAGCGCAGCCAGCAGAACGAGGGTGTTACTCAGGTGAATCGACAGCATCACGACGCGGCCTGCGCTCTGGTTGGTGGTCACGTAGCCGAGCTTGACCAGAAGAGCTCCCAGCAGCGCCTCGTTCAGCAGCAGAACACCGGAGAGCACCGCGGCCACACGCGCCCGCTGCCCGCGCACCGTCGAGCGGAAGGTCCAGACCAGAAGGCCGATCACCAGAAGGGTGGAGCCGCCGGTCATCATACGGTGGATGAACTCAATCAGCGTGTGAACGCCCGGCGAGACGGGAATGACCTGCCCGTTGCACAGCGGCCAGTGATTGCCGCAGCCCGCGCCCGATCCGGTGGCCCGCACGGCCGCTCCCCAGACGATGACGAGGACGGTGTAGCCGACCACGAGCCAGGCGTACCGTGTGGCCCAGGCGCGCGATCGTGTCCAACCGACGCGAGACCGGACCGGCGTGACTGCCGTTGCCATAGCTCCATTCTACGGCCCATCCGCCTGCGGGTCGCGCGTGGTGTTCGTGCGGGCAGTACTCTTATCTGCGTGCGTATCGCCTCGCTCCAGCCCTCGGTTGCCGTCACGCTGGCCGGTCTCGGCCAGCTGGGCAGCCTGTGCGCCTGCACGCGCTACTGCCTGGAAGCTGTGCCTGAGCTCCGGGATCGCAACCTGCCCGTGCTTCCGGACTCCTGGAGCTTTGGCGGCAACCCGGCAGAGCTGCAACGAGCCCAGAACGCCCTCAGGCTGGCCGCGCCCGATCTGCTCATCGCCAGCGTGCCGTACCGGATGGAGACGCTCGGCGCGATTCTCCGATCCGGCTACCCTGTCCTGGCACTCGCGCCCCGGACGTTGAAGGACATCTTCGCCGACATACGCCTCGTCGCCTCGGTGACTGGGGCCGCCGGCGAGGCGGAGACGCTGATCGCCTCCTTCCAGGCGACCGCGCACGGCATCCGCACCTATACCGGCACGGCCAGGGAGCGGCCGCTGGTCTACTGCGAGGAATGGGGCAAGCCGCTCATCCGATCGCAGCCGTGGGTGGCCGAGCTGGTGGAGATCGCGCACGGCCGATTCCTCGGCACACCCGGAGCCCACACGACGGCGGAGGAGGTCGCCGCCGCCGATCCGGACGTCCTTGTCTTTGCCTGGTGCGGAGCCGGAGATCGCGTTCCACTCGCCCGCGTCATCGCGCAGCGTGGCTGGGATAACCTCCGCGCGGTGCGGAACCGCCACGTCGTTTGTATCCCGGATGAGCTGCTCAACACCCCCGCGCCCACGCTGCTCGACGGTCTGAGCTGTCTGGCGTCGGCGCTCCATCCGCAGCTCTACCCGCCCCATCCCAGACTCATCACCCTGCCCTAAGGTCCTGCTGCGAGATCTCTTTCCTTCCCTCGCAACATCCCTGCCGGAGCCGCGCTGCGCATCCGGGAGTTTGCCGCGGCTCCGGAGCCCCGGCTGGTGAAACATCCTCCGGGAGCGCAGTAACTCAGAAGAGATTACCTTTGCTCGGTCAAACCAGCAGCGAGGTACCGTGGCGGCAACGATCTCTGCTTGCCTGCCGTGCAGCCTATCCCGGATGGTCGAAGTGCAACACACCCCTGCATCTCTGAGGATCTCTTTCCATGACCTTTTCTGCCCGTCTTGCCAAGCTGCTGCTTGCCTTCTTCGCTTCTTTTGCCGTCGCGCCAATGCTCCACGCCGATGTGTATCAGGCGTTTTATCTCGACGTCGACATTGGCGGCCGTTATCCGTATGGGCTCGATCAGTCTGGGACGGCAGTCCTCTCCGAAACAGATGAGCTCTACTCGACCTACATCTTCGGCACCCGTGTTGCAACCTCCACCACGCCGCCTGCGCTCGCCTACGACAACGGGGTGCCTTGCACGGTACCCAGCTCGGTCCTGTCCGCTGGCGGTCTGTCTGGCGTCTTCTTCGCTACCTGCAACAACGGCCGCATTGTTTTCACAGGCTTTGCTCCGAGAGGAGACGGTTCTGTAGCTTCTAGTCTCTACGTCAGTTCCGTCGGTGGTTTGGAACAAATTCCTGGTGGCTTTCAAGGGGGAGGTCCAAACATCAAGCTAAATGCCCTCGGCGACTTCATCGTCGATGACGTCTACTTGGAACAGAACTTTGAATTCGTCGACGTCACCACCCGCCTCAGCACCACCCCCGAACCGGCAAGCCTCGCTCTGCTGGGAACGGGTCTCATGGCCGGCGTCGGCGTGGTCCGGCGCAGGCTTCGCGGGGAGCTCTGACGCTCGTTCAAAGGTCAGCGGAACCGATGCCCGGGACGGATCGGCTCCGCTGGCGTAGGCTGCTCGCATGATGCTCATCGAGCCGGTCGAAGCTGGCGGCGATCTCGGGCAACTGGAGGCCGCGCGTGCGCTGTTTCGCGGGTACGCCGGCTTCCTTCGCGAGATCGGCACCTGTCCCAACTTCGACTTCGAGCAGTTCCGTCGCGAGATCCGCGCGCTCCCCGAACCGTACACCGCGCTGGGAGGCGAGGTCCTGCTCGCAAGCCACTTCGGGGCGCCCGCCGGCTGTGTCGCCTTTCGCACCTGTGCAGAGGAGGCCGGCACCTGCGAGCTGAAGCGGTTGTTTGTCCTGCCCGCCTTCCGGGGCAGGGGCCTCGGCGGAGAGCTGGTTGCCGAAGCCCTCCGGCGGGCCTGCCTCCGCGGCTTCGGCGCGGCCGTGCTCGATACCGAACCCTCTTCGATGGCCGCGGCCTACCGGCTCTACCGCGAGCTCGGCTTCGTTCCGTACACCCCCAAAGGTCCGGTCCAGGATGCGGGCCTGATGTACCTGCGCAAGCCCCTCGTCAGAACGCCAGCAGAGGAGGCGCGATCCGCCGAGAAGGTTTGACCCCGCCCCGTCTCGACCCGTAGACTCACAGAGGCGGCGGCGCACCCGTTGACGCGGCCCCAACCTGTTGCCCCCTCGTTCAATGGTAGGACAGTCGGCTCTGAACCGATCAATCGGGGTTCGAATCCCTGGGGGGCAACCAATGGAATCAACCTCTTCCATGACCTCGCGGGCAGCGAGTGGGCACCGCGCACCCCATGGCTGAGCCCGCCTGGCCAGGCCTCCCACCCGCCGGGCAGCCGGGTCCATACCCTATGCTGGGATGGCGACGATGACAGCGCCCGCCCAGCACAAGTTCCAGACGCTTGATGCCCTTCGGGGCGTTGCCGCGCTCTCCGTCGTGCTGTTCCACAATGGTCTCCTGTTCGGCTACGGTCCGCCCGAGGGCTATCTTGCCGTGGACATGTTCTTTGTTCTCAGCGGATTTGTGATCACCTACGCCTACCAGGCGCGGCTGGACAGCGGTTTGAGCACGTGGAGCTTTCTGAAGCTGCGTCTTATCCGGCTCTACCCCATCTACCTGCTGACGCTGTGCATGGGCGTGGCGGTTGCGCTCGGCCTGGCCGCGAAGGCACATCAGCTCAGCGCCGTGGCCTGGCAGCGGGCGGCTCTCTACTTCAGCCTGAACGCGTTCTTTCTTCCCGCCATCCCGTGGCGCGGCGACCACCCCGGCTTTTATCCCTTCAACGGCCCCAGTTGGACCCTGCTTCTGGAGCTTCTGGCCAACGTCATCCACGCCCTCTTTCTCCGGCGCCGCAGCACGCGAACCCTGGCGGTCGTGGCCGCAGTCTCGGGCGCCGTTCTGGCGGTGGCCGCCCTGCGCCATGGAACCCTGGATGCGGGCTGGGATCTCGAACTCTTCACCGTGGGGCTGCCGCGGGTTTTGTTTCCGTACACGGTCGGCATGATTCTGTTCCGGCTATGGCGAAGACATGGCAGACGAGCCAGCGGCCTGCCGCCCGAGCTGCTGCTGCTGTCGTTGGTGGTGGTGGTCGCCCTTCCCGTGCCGGAGCACGGCCGGGTCGTCTACTGCCTGCTCGCCGACGCCCTTGCGCTGCCGCTGATCGTCTACGCGGGCGCGTCCAGCGAGCCGCGACGGTCGCTCCAGGGCAGCTTCGGCGTGCTCGGCACCGCCTCCTACGCCATCTACCTGCTGCAGTTCTCGTTTGTTTACCTCGAGCACATCCTGTGGCGAGCCCTGTTCGGGCACCTGCCCGGCGAGGACCCACCCTGGGCCGGCCTGGCGCTGGTGGTGGCGCTCGTCGTCTCGGCGCTGCTGCTCGATCAGTACTACGACCTTCCCCTGCGACGGTGGATGAAGCGAAGGTGGGCGTGACGGCGGGGGAACTGCCGGCGGGCTGAGGTCCGGCCGAGGTAGGCGGACGCGCGCCAAGCTACACGAAGTCGCTGGCCGGCGGCTCGGCTGCCTGCCTTTCCAGTCGCTGCATGCGCCGGAGAGCTCGCCGGCGAGGGACAAATCGCTCCGCCCAGCTCGGCTCCTTGCCGGCCGCCTCGGTCTTCCAAAGATGCAAGAGCTCATCGGCCTCACGGGAGCTGCGAACGACGGTACCGACCGGCACCGCCCTCCCCGCGCTCACGGCCACTCCGTCCTGCGGGCAGACCTTCATGCAGCCCACCTCCAGCACGTGCAGGGGACCGCTCCCCGGGTCTCCTTGCGCGCGCCGCCGGAGATCGTCCGCCAGATACGCGACCTCCGGGGCGGCCCCGAAGCTGCGCTGCCTCGCCTGGCAACGCTCACATACCCGCAGGGCCGGAGCCACGCCGTGGCCGTCAAGCTCCTCTGCGGCTGATCCGTCATCTCCGACGAGCGGAAGGCCGGGCTGCGTTTCCGCCGATATCTCTTCGGCAGGGCCCGGAGTCTGGCCGAATCTCTGGCCCGCGCCTAGGACGGCCTCGCCGATCTCCTCCAACACCTCTTCCGTCATATCGGATTGGATGCGGCGGCTCCGCGGCGGACTCCCCCGAGGCTATCGCAGCCGGACCTGCCGCAGCCAGCTGAAGTCTCCGCTTGCCGGGACATGCACCCCCGTCAGCCGATGGCTATAAACCACCTCGTTGTTTGGGTACCAGAGCGGAATGCCGGGCAGGTCTTCGGCCAGGATCTGCTGCACCTGCACGTAGTCGCGCCGGCGCAGGTCGCGGTCGCTCGTTCCCGCGGCCTCCGCCAGCAGGGCGTCGATCTGCGGGTTGGAGTAGCGACCGCGATTGCCGCCCTTCGGGGGCATGGCTCCCGAGCCATAGGCGTAGCGGAAGATCGCCGGGTCCTCGTTCGACCCGATCCAGCGCAGGATGTACATCTGAAAGGCGCCCCGGGTGATGTCGGCGTAGAAGGTTCCAAACTCCGCCGATCGCACGTCGAGCTCGATGCCGGCCGCGCGCATCTGCTGCTGCAGCACCGCCGCCAGCAGGCGCGTGGTCTCGTCGGTGCTGGTCTTGAGCGTAAATCGGAGGCGGATGCCGTCCTTTCCGGGTGGATATCCGGCCTCGTCCAGAAGCTGCTGAGCTCGCCTGACGTTGTGAGGGTACATCTGCAGCTGGGAGTCGCTGGCACGGGCCCAGTGGCCGGGCGGCAGAAGCGAGGCTGCTTCGCGCGCCTGCCCGCGCCAGAGCGCCGCAATAATGGCCGGGCGATCGATCGCATAGGCGACCGCCTGCCGCACCCGGCGATCGCGCAGAACAGGGTCCTGCACGTTGAAGTTGGCGTAGACGACGACCGAGCTGGGCACGGTCTCGATCCGCAGACCCGGCCGCCCGGCAAGGGCATGGACCTCGTCGAGCGTGATCGCGTTGCTTTCGGCGTCGGCGGAGCCCTTTTCGAGCTCGAGCGCGGTCGTGATCGCGTCTGGCACCACCGCGAAGCGCACGCGCGCGATCTGCGGCGGACCGGCCCAGTAGACCGGGTTGCGATCGAGCACGACCTCCTTGTCCTCGACCGCGCTCCGGAATCGGAACGGCCCGGAGCCGACCGGATGCGCCCCGAAGTCGCGCCCGCTGCCGCGCGGAACCACGCCAAACAGACCATCGCTCATGTTGAAGAGCAGACCGGCGTCCGCCCGTCGAAGGTGAACGGCGACCGTCAGCCGGTCCGGGGTGTCGACTCGTTCGACGCTGGCAAACGCCCCGGACTTTGCCGTCACCAGCGATCCGTCGATCATGGACCGGATGGTCCAGGCGACGTCTTCGGCCTCGAGCGGCCGGCCATCGTGGAAGCGAACTCCGTCCCGGAGGTGAAAGATCCAGGTCGTCGGGTCGGGCTGCTCCCATCGCTCAGCCAGGGAGGGTTGGAGATCGAAGTGCTCATCCTTGCGCACCAGGGCATCGAAGATCAGACCGCCAATGCGCTCGGACTGGGCGTCGGTGCCGACGCGCAGGTCCAGGCTGTTGGGGCTCGACTCGATCGCCATCACCACCGTGTTCGGATCGGCCGGGCGCCGATGGCAGCCGGCGAGCAGAAGAAGCTGGCCGAGCAGAAGCACCGGCAAAAGCAGCCTGGCGCACCCAGGCGGCTGCGAAGCGCGTCGGGCTCTGTCGCGCTGCTTATCCAAAACAGATCTTTCCCAACACCACCGGACGCGCGGCCCCGGTGGCGGCGACCAGATTGCCGGGCCGGCGATGCCAGGTAAGCCAGGCCAGGAGAGCAAAGGCCACCGCCTCCTTCGCCTCTGCCGCGACCCCAAGCTCCTCGATGGGGCGCATCCGGACGCCCATGCCCTTCAGGCCATCCTCCAGGAGGCGCATGAGCGTCCCGTTGCGGACTCCGCCGCCTGCGGCGATCCACTCCACCGGGGCTGAGCCCATGGCCGGACGAACGAATTGATCGTAGCTCCGCAGCACGGATTCGGCGGTGAGCGCTGTCCCGGTGGCGATCACATCGGCGTCCGTCGCGCCGAGCCTGCGGCAGCGCGTGAGGAGAGCCGACACAAAGGAGTCTCCGAACTGCTCCCGTCCGCAGCTCTTCGGCGGTGGGGAAGAGAAGTAGCTCCCTTTGAGAAGAGCCTCGACTACCCGCTGTTTGGCCACACCTCTGCGCGCCACCGCGCCACCGCGGTCGAACTGCCTGCCAAAGAGCCTCCGCATGCAGCCGTCGATAACCATGTTGCCGGGTCCGGTGTCGAAGGCGAGGACATCCTCGGGCGATCCGCCGGGTGGGATGGCGGTCAGGTTGGCGATGCCACCGATGTTTTGGAGCACGCGACCGGATCTGCGGCTGCGAAACAGGGTCCAGTCCAGCATTGGCACCAGCGGGGCTCCTTCGCCGCCCGCGGCCAGGTCGGCCGGCCGGAAGTCGCTGACCACCGGGCAGCGGAGACGCTCCGCCAGCACGGCCGCCTCGCCGATCTGCAGGGTCGAGCGCACGGGTGCGCCCAGGTATGGCTCAGCCCGCGTCTGGTGGTACACCGTCTGTCCGTGACACCCCGCCAGGGCGACCTCGGCTCCGAGCTCTTCCGCCGTCTGCGCGACGCATCCGGCGTAGATCGCGCCCAGCCGCCAGGACAGCCGATTGAGCTCCCCGACCGAGATGGCGCGGGCGTCCATCGCCCGCAGCACCGCCTCGCGAACGGGCCGCGGGTAGCGAAACGACCGATGGCCCAGCACACGGAGGGCCGGTGTACCGTCCGGGCGGGCGCGGATGCGGCAGATCGCCACATCCACCCCGTCGGCCGAGGTCCCGCTCATCACGCCCGCGACGACCAGGCCGCGGCTCAACCCTTCATCTCCCGCTGCAGCTCCGCCACCAGCGCCAGGGCTTCGCGCGGCGTCATCCCGTCGACATCGGCCTCCGCGATGCGGTCGACAATGCGCTGGGAGAGCGGGGTAAAGATCGCCAGCTGCAGGGCTGGAGATCTGCGTGAGGAGGGCACCGCCGCCGCGAGGTCGGACGCCTGCGCCTGCTGGGTCTCGGACCGCTCGTGCACCCGCAGCACCTCCCGCGCGCGTCCGATCACGCCGGATGGGATGCCGGCCAGTCGCGCGACCTCGATGCCGTAGCTCTTGCTCGCCGCGCCCGGCTCCACCGTGTGGAGAAAGACGATGCCGCCGGCCTTCTCCTTGACCGTCACCCGGGCGTTGCGAAGACGCGCGAGCCGGTCTTCGAGCATCGTCAGCTCATGGTAGTGGGTAGCAAAGAGTGTTCGCGCGCCGACGCGGTCATGGAGGTGCTCGACCACGGCCCACGCCAGAGAAAGTCCGTCGTAGGTCGCCGTTCCCCGGCCCATCTCGTCCATCAGAACCAGGCTGCGCACGGTGGCCGTGTTCAGGATGGCGGCGGTCTCCATCATCTCCACCATAAAGGTGGATCGGCCCCGGGCGACGTTGTCGCTCGCGCCAATGCGGGTGAAGATGCGGTCGACCAGGCCCAGGCGCATGCGCTCGGCCGGAACAAAGCTGCCGCACTGGGCGAGCACTACCAGCAACGCCGCCATGCGCAGATAGGTGCTCTTGCCGCCCATATTCGGTCCCGTAATGAGCAGAAGGCTGGGGCTGGACTCCGCCGCGGCTTCGACAAAGAGGGAGTTCGGAACGAAGCGGCCGGCACCTGCCTCCTCCATGCGCCGTTCGACGACGGGGTGGCGCCCGCCTGCGATCTCAAGCACACCGGAGCCGTCGACCTGCGGGCGCACCCAGCCGTGCATCGCCGCCAAGTGCGCAAAGCCGGCCAGGAGATCGAGCTCGGCCACGCGCCGGGCGGCATCCCGCACGCGCGCCGCCGAAGCCAGAACATCGGCTCGCAGCCTGGCAAAGATCTCCCGTTCGATCTCTCCCGACCGGTCTTCTGCGGTCAGGATTTTGCGTTCCAGCTCCTTCAGCTCCGGCGTGGTGAAGCGCTCGGCATTCACCAGCGTCTGCTTGCGTTCGTACTCGGCCGGCACCGCGTGGGCGTTGGCCCGGGTCACCTCCAGGTAGTAGCCAAAGACCTGGTTGAAGCGCACCTTCAGGCTGCCGATGCCGGTTCGCTCGCGCTCGCGGGCTTCGATGGTGGCGATAGCTCCCCGGCCGGAGCGCTGCAGCTCCCGCAGCTCGTCGAGCTCCGCCGAGACACCTTCGCGGATGCCGCCACCCGCGCCGAGCGTGGGTGGGGGCTGCTCAGCCAGGGTACGGGCGATGGTTTCGCAGAGGTCCTCCAGGGTGTCAGCGCCCGAGGAGAGCGCCTGCCAACGCTCCGCCCGAAGCGCCGCCGCGGCACGCACCACCTCCGGCAGCCGCGCGAGCGTCGCCGCGAGCG